>NZ_BGZJ01000002.1 GCF_003402575.1 Mesosutterella multiformis | reverse complement strand
TGAATGGGTGTCAGTTTCTCGCGGAAAAACACGACGCCGAGAGCGACCGACATAAGAGGCGTGAGGAACATCCCGATCCCAAGCTCCACCACGTGCCCGGTGTTCACTCCACGATATTCACGAGCCAGTTCGCGCTTGAGAAAAACGCGGCCCCGACGAGAAGGAGGGCGAGCGGCCTATCCGAGCGAAGTCCCCGGACCACACCGGAAAGCTCACCGAGCCGGCCTTTTGCCGCAAGGTACCCGAAGATAAAGACGAGACTCCCGATAATTCGGAGGCAGAGAATCTCAAGCGACGACGCTTCCCGAGGAGCCGCCAGTAGATCGGCATCAGGCCCCAGAGATATAGGCGAGGACACCGGCCGCGATGCCGGCGCGGGCAGCTGCGGGACTATTCAGATCAGGAGCCTGAGTTGTCATTTTGCGTCGTCCTTCAAGTGATTTTCGTCTACTGAATATTCTCCTCTATATATATAGAGGTTTTTTATGATTTCGATTTCCGTGTGCCTGGGGCTAAAGGGTCAGAGCTGCGGGTCAGTCGGAAGCGGTGCTGATATCGGATCACCATAGATATTGTGTGCCGGGTCGCTTGGCCGGTGCCGAAGAAGACGAGGCCCGCGAAGGGGAGGATCATCAATGCCCCTGCGATTCCTCCAATCCGGATCCCAGCGATACCGACCGCGAGGAGCGCGTAGAACCCGAGCGCCCAAATACCGGGCCTTCCAAAATCATGCAGCCTCTGACTCATGAGGCAGGTAAGCGAATAAAGACCAGCGAGAATAGAGAGCCCGCCGAGCACCGCGAACACCCGAAACTCACGGTTTCCGAGCCTGTCGCGCTCCGCGCTACCCCCGCGAGAAGCACGGAAACAAAGACCGCGCAGGAGAGGAGGATCAGGAGAAGCAGGACGCCGATCCAGAAGAACCGCCGCGGGAGCCGCCCTGAGGCTCTGAAAAACTGAAGCTGGTGCATGGGAAAATCCGAAATTCAGTGAATAGGTTATCTATCCCGCACTTTAACGCGTTTCGGGTCGGAAGATGTGGGGAAAACGGGCTTTTCCTGGAGATGAACGCGGTGTTTCAGGGATTCTTAATTTTCACGCCCCATTTTTTCCTTTCTTAAGGTCCATTTCAGGCGCGAAAAGTACCCTTTTCAAAAAGTTTTATGCTAAACTAATTTCTGTAACGAGAATCATTTTCATCTAACGGTATACCGGTATCTACGCCGGTACCGGCCAAGGAACTAGGCCTTCTGACGTAGCCAAAACACGCATCCCCAATATATGGCGTGTTACGAAACTGAAGCGAAACTGAAAGAATTCCCCGAAAACATTAAAGATTTTATGTGTGCACTGTGGGGCCTTACCGTTATTCCTAAAATGAATACCGCATTGATCTCATAGCGTTTTCTTGTATCCCTCATGCACGGTATGTAGTGCTAAATCCTCCTTCGCTTAGTCCCGCCTCCCTATTGGATCTGAAAAAACTGATCCCTAGAATGCGTGACATGCCCGGCCCGAACGGGATTTACAAAAACAAAGCAAATAGGAGGCTTTTTATGGGGATCTCCCGTAGAAGTTTTTTCAAACGCAGCATGGCTCTTGGCACCAGCGGCTTTGTCGCTGCTGCCCCGTCCCTCGCGCACGCTGCCGCCGACACGGCTAAGAAGCCATACAAGCTCGTTTCAACCCAGGAATTCACGAACATCTGCTGCTACTGCGCTGGCGGCTGCGGTGTGATCTGCTCCGTTCGCAACGGCGAACTCGTGAACCTCGAAGGCGATCCGGATCATCCGGTGAACAAAGGCGGTCTCTGCCCGAAGGGCGCGACCATGTTCAACCTCCGCAACGTCGTTACGCCGGACCGCAAGGTGAAGCATAACGAGTCCCGCCTCCTGAAGCCGCAGGTTCGCCGCCCCGGCTCCGACAAGTGGGAAGACATCTCCTGGGAAGACGCCTTTAACGAAATCGCCCGTCACGTGAAGAAGACCCGTGACGAAAACTTCGTTGAGTACGAAGACGGCGTCCTCGTGAACCGCAACGACGGCATGGCCTCCATCGGCGCTGCCCAGCTGCAGACGGAAGAGCTTGGCTCGTGCAGAAGTTCTGCCGCTCGCTTGGCTCCGTGCAGATCGATAACCAGACCCGCCCCTGCCACTCCTCCACGCCGGCCGGTTTTGCCCCGACCTTTGGCCGCGGCTCCATGACCTCCACTGGTGCGACATCGAAAACGCCGATGTCGTCATGTCGATCGGCTCGAACAGCGTTGAGTCCCACCCGCTTTCCTCCCGCTACATCGAACGCGCTCAGCGTAAGGGCGGCACCTGGATTGTGGTTGACCCGCGCTACACCCGTTCCGCCGCTCAGGCTGACCTTTACGCCTGCATCCGCCCGGGTACCGACATCGCCTTCTTCGGCGGCATGATGAACTACATCCTCTCCAACAACCTCTGGCAGGATGAGTACGTCAAGAACTACACGAACGCCCCGTGCCTGATCAACCCGGACTTCAAGTTTGATCCGGAATCCGGCCACTTCACGGGCTACAACCCGACACCCACAAGTATGACGACGAGACCTGGTCCTATCAGACCGCCTCTGACCGCGAGTGGGATACGAAGGGCGCGATGAACTGGGTGACGAAGCCCGGTGTCCCGAAGTTCAAGTACCCGACCGTCCATGAGCCGAAGAAGGACATGACGCTGCAGGATCCGAACTGCGTGTTCCAGATCATGAAGCGCCACTACTCCCGCTACACGCTCGATAAGGTTTCTTCCGTTACCGGTATCGATAAGGAAGTCCTCGAGAAGGTCTATCAGGTCTACACGTCCACCGGCAAGCGTGAACGCGTCGGCACGATCCTCTACGCGCTCGGCGAAACGCAGCACACCTTTGGTTCCCAGAACTGCGCTCGATGGCTGTGATTCAGCTGCTCCTCGGTAACGTCGGCGTCCCCGGCGGCGGCGTGAACGCGCTCCGAACAGGGTTCCACCGACATCGCGGCTACCTCTGACGGCCTCCCCGGCTACCTCAACTACCCGCGAAGCTGACTGGCTCGCGAAGGAAACCTATGCTGACGGCTACTACACGAATAAGCCGAAGTTCATGGTCTCCATCCTGAAAGAGTGGTACGGCGAAAACGCCACGGTCGAGAACGACTATGGCTATGACTGGATGCCGAAGCTCCCGCACGAATACCGTGACGCCTCCATGATTCCGACCTGGAACCGTATGCGCGACGGCAAGGTGAAGGGCTACTTCGTCTGGGGCATGAACCCCGCTCACTTCGCTCCGAACGCGTCGAATGCCCGCCGCGGTCTCTCGCGAAGCTCGACTGGATGGTTGTCTCCGATATCGTCCCGACGGAAACCTCCGACTTCTGGAAGGAACCCGGGTTCGACGTCAAGTCCTGCAAGACCGAAATCTATCGTCTGCCGGCCCTGATCTACGAACGCCCCGGTTCCATCGTGAACTCCGGCCGTATGCTGCAGTGGCGTGAACAGGCTGTGCCGCCGCTCGGCCAGGCGAAGTGGGACCTTGAGATGATGTCCGAAATCTTCACCCGCGTTCAGGACCTCTACCGCAAGGAAGGCGGCAAGTGCCCCGAGGCCGTGACGAAGGTGAACTGGGACTACAAGGTTGACGGCAAGTGGAGCATGGAACGCGTTGCCCGCGCTCTGAATGGCTACAACACCGTGACCGGCAAGTTCCTGAAGACCTACGGTGACCTCCAGGCTGATGGCACCTCCGCCTGCGGCTGCTGGATCTATGTGGGTTACTGGAATAACGACGACGCTCCGCTCGATCACACGAAGCAGCCGGTTTACCGCCGGTACCGAGGATCCCTCTGGTCTCGGCGTGTTCCCGAACTGGGCCTGGTGTGGCCGGCCAACCGCCGCATTCTGTATAACCGGCGCGCCCGACATGAAGGGCCAGCCCTGGAACCCGAAGCGTGACCTCCTGGGACGAAAAGGCTCAGAAGTGGGTCTGCTACGACGTGCCGGATTTCGTGGCTGCCAAGGACGGCAAGGTGTTCCGCCGAACAACAAGGCCTTCATGATGACCTGGGAACAGTACTCCCGTCTCTTCCCGAATCACGGCATGGCCGACGGTCCGCTCCCCGAGCACTATGAGCCGTGGGAATCCCCGGTGAAGAACCAGATCAACGGTTCTCAGAACAATCCGTGCGCGATCTACACGAACGACCCGTCCGTGAAGCGCGCTGATCCGGATAAGTTCCCGATCGTCGCCACGACTTACTCCGTGGTTGAACACTGGCAGGCTGGCGGTCAGACCCGTAACTGCCCGTGGCGTTGAAATCAGCCCGCGTCCGTTCGTCGAGATGTCTGAAGAACTCGCGAAGGAAAAGGGCATCAAGAACAAGGACCTGGTCCGTGTCTGGAACAATCGTGGCGAAGTCCGCGTCCAGGCCATGGTGACGAAGCGTCTGAAGCCGGTCATGGTTGACGGCAAGCCGCATCACATCCTGGGCTGCCCGCACCACTTCTCATCGGCCGCTACGCGAGCGACCGCTGGACGATGAACGACCTAACGCCGAACGTCGGAGACCCGAATTCCCAGATTCCGGAATACCGCGGCTTCCTCGTTAACGTCGAAAAGGCCTGATCAGAGAGACTAGAGATAAATAATGGCAAAACCTAATGATGTCGCCATCTACTTTGACTCGAGCCTTTGCACTGGCTGCAAGGGCTGCCAGGTGGCGTGCAAGCAGTGGAACGAACTTCCCGCTCCGCTCGGTCACAACGTCACGGAATTCTCTGGCTCCCTCCAGAGCCCGATGGATCTGAATGGCGATACGCGTCTTATCCAGACCTTCCACGAGGAAGAGTCCGGCAACAAGTTTCCCAACTGGGCTATCGGCCGCCGCTCCTGCATGCACTGCACGGACGCTGCCTGCGTCGAGGTGTGCTCGAGCCACGCGCTGTTCCACGACAGAACGGCATCGTGAACTTCGACACCGAGAAGTGCAACGGCTGCCAGTACTGCCGTACCTGCCCGTTCGACGTGCCGCGCTTCCGTCCTGGCGATCACAAGATCGACAAGTGCACGGCCTGCATGGACCGTCTTGAGAAGGCGTATCCCGGTTGCCAGCCTGAAGCGCTCCGCTTCGGCAACCGCGATGAAATGATCGCGAAGGCGAAGGCCCGCGTTGAAGTCCTGAAGGCTAAGGGCTTCAGCAAGGCTGAGGTCTACGGTGAAACCGAAATGGGCGGTCTGCACGTGATCTACGTCTGCAAGCACGGTCACGAGGCCTATGGTCTCCCGACCAACCCGCAGAAGAAGGCTGTGTACGACTCCCACAAGCTCTTCCGTCCGCTCGGCGGCATTGCCGCGGCCGCGACCGTTGCCGGTCTCGCGCTCTCCTGGATCTCGGCTCGCAAGTATCACCGCGATGATCTGACGATCGACGAAGCGAAGAAGACCTGGACTCCGGAACAGCAGGCCAAGGCCGACGCTGAACTGAAGGCTGCCCTCGAAGAAAAGGAGGAAAAATAAATGACTCGCTATATCCAGCGCCACTCCCGTCTCGCCCGTGTGACCCACGGTGTCGCTGCGGTGTCCTGCATTTTCCTCGCTCTCACCGGCGTCGCGGTTTTCACGCCGGCGATCTCCGAGGCTCTTGGCGGAACGTTCGTCTACTGGATGCGCATGCTGCACCGTATCGCCGCGGTGCCGTTCATCCTCTTCCCGCTGATCGCTCTCGTTCGTTCTCCGAAGGGTGCCGCGCACCTCTTCAAGACAACATTCGGCAAGTGGGATAAGGACGACTGGGAATTCGCCCGCAAGTTCGTGCCTTACCTCTTCAACCCGCAGAAGGTTCATATGCCTCCGCAGCACGAAGTGAAGGGCGCGCAGCGTATGGCTGACGGCGGTCTCGTGATCATGGGCATCCTGATGGCTCTCTCCGGCCTCGTGATGTGGGCTGAAGCTGGCTGGATCCCTGGTTCCACCGGTATCGCGATGTCGGCTTCCCTCATCTGGGCCGCTCACATCATCCACATCGGGTTCCTCGTGATCATCGTCTTCGGTCTTGGCCACATCTACCTTGGTGCCGGCATCTTCCAGCCGTACAAGGGCACTGCCAACCTCATGTGGGGTGGGCACGGCAAGGTCTCTGAGGCTGACGCCGCCTACCACTGGGGCTACTGGCTAACACCCGCCTCGGCACCGGTGAAGGCGTGACCACCGAAAAGAAGTAAGAAGCAGCATGCAGTAAAGCTCTAGTTTGATCAGAGCGGCAGTACCTGCCCGAGACCCCCTAAAGTACCCGGTTTAAAAACATCAAATCCAATAACTTAAAAAGAGTTTCAAACCATGGATAAGAATCTTGAACAGGCAGTTGAGCAGCTTTCGAAGGGCGTTGCCCGGAGACCGTTCACGTGCTTTGGCTGACGGCTGAGACGCTTGAGAAGACCCGCGAGCTCTCGGATAGCTATTCGCTCGAAATCGTTGATCTCACCCCTGAATCCGTTGAACGCGTGAAGAAGGTGAAAGCACGGTGCTCCAGGAGTCGCCGGTCGCGATCGACCGCGCGAGCCTCGCCGCGGTGTGCCGCGAGATTCTCTCCACGCTCCTCGGAAAGGTCGCAAGGATATGGATCCCGAGGTCCTCAAGATGCTTGAGGGCATTGACTGGGACGCGCTCGTGGATGACCACGCGCGCGACGCTTGCCGGCACCCGTCCGCAGGAGTTCCTGAATTACATCTATGACAACGCGAATGGGGCGGATCCGGATACGCTCTCGCGCTTCATCTTCCCGGTTCTCTCCTGGGCTCCGCGTCTTCATTGGGAACGCGGCGAAATCGAAGGCCGCGTCTCTTGACCAGGATTCGCTTGAGGACCGCAAATACGGCTACAAGCCTCACTGCCCGATCTGCGGCGGTGATCCTGTGATGGCCCGTATTTCTGAAACGAATTTCAATGGCTCGGTTCGCAGCCTCGTCTGCGGCACCTGCGGCGCTTCCTGGTACTGGAACCGCATCGGCTGCCCGTACTGCGAAACGAACGCGACGCGTGACCTCCGTTATGTCCACGATAAGGACGACCTGGATCACCGCCTCTACGTGTGCGACCACTGCGGTGAGATCCCCCGACCGTGTTCGAGCACGAGGATGAATTTAACCGGACTCCGGACGAGCTTGAGCTCGTGAAGCTCGGTGATCTCCAGATGGCTTACGAAGCCGGTCAGGAGAAGCCCCTCAACTAAGGGGCGGCAAAGCAGCTTAAAGGAACGGAAAGACTGACCGCAGTGAGTGTCAGGGTTTTTATAAAGGAAGCGCCATGGATCTCAATCAGTGTGCAAGACCGGTAACTGCGTATAAGCGCAGCTTCGACACGTTCGGAGCGGTGCCGGATGTCGTGGCTGAGGAAGTTCCCGTGGCGCTCGTTTATAACGGGATCAGCCACGTCGTGATGATGGCGCTCCCCTCTGACCTTGAGGAGTTCGCGGTCGGTTTCTCACTCTCTGAAGGCATCATCCAGAATCGCTCCGAGATCTACGGGATGGATGTGGTTCCGGCCTGCCGCGGCGTTCGGGTGGAGCTCGAGGTGTCGAGCGAAAGCTTCATGAAGCTGAAGGAACGCCGCCGGTCACTCGCCGGCCGCACGGGCTGCGGTGTCTGCGGTCTTGAGCAGATTAATGACGTGATCCGCCCGGTGAAGCCGCTTCCCCGCACCGCGACCTTTGATCTCCAGCATCTCGATCGGGCGCTCGCCGCGATGAAGGCTTGCCAGCTTGTGGGCGACGTTACGGGCTGCACGCACGCGGCGTGCCTTCTCGATGACCATGGCGGCACGATCGGCTGCATGGAGGACGTCGGCCGCCACGTGGCGCTCGATAGCTCCTTGGAGCCCGCGGCATGCGCGCTCCCACGGCTCCTGAGTGGAACAGCCGCGTGGTGCTGATCTCGTCCCGCGCTTCCTACGAAATGGTTCAGAAAGCGGCGAGCTGCGGCGTTGAAGTGCTGCTCGCGGTGTCCGCGGCGACTGGGCTTGCCGTCGAAACGGCGGAAAAGGCGGGCTCACGCTGGCGGCGTTCTGCCGCCCGGGCCGCGCGACGGTCCTCACGCATCCCGAGCGTCTCACGAACGCCGGACTTCCCGCGCAGCGTGGCGTTGTTATCGATTCGGTCGCCGAGCGTACGTTCCGGCGTCCCGCAGAAGAATCCGTCTCCTAGGGCTGCGAAGTAACTTGCAGTCTTTGATTTCCCGTCCGCCAAAGCACGGGAAATTTTTAGGGATGTCAGGGCAGCGATATCCAAGACATCCCTCTTTTTCTTTTTCTCTGTATAGCTAGAACAGAGATCTTTCATACCTGGGCTTCGAGCTCAGGTTTTTTTATATGCATAGCGAGCAGAGCCGCTGTCCGCTGTTAGTAGAAAGACGCCTCCCCTGTGAAGTCCTGATAGATACCAATAGATCCTGATAGTTACTATCAGGATCTATCAGAAGCTATTAAGCGGTTTACGCCGCTATTCCACGGTTTCGCCGCACTCAGGGCACACGAGTTTTCCTTCCCGACGCCGGTAGTAGTCGGACTTCAGCGCGTTCCCGAAGAGCGAGGTCCGCCCGCAGCACTGGCACGTGAGCTTCCGCCGCACGACGTTCTCGCAGTCCTTGCAGTACAGGATGTTCCATTCGATTGGGTGCCCGTCATGATCGAAATCGGAAGCTCTGAGCACAAGATGATCGCCGCTCGCGCCGCAGACCGGACAGAGGAGCTCATCGGGGTGAGAGAAATCCGCCTCGTAATCATGCTCCAGCGCCTGAAGCCACTCGAGCACCGCTTTCGCGAGCCCGTTATTCCGGAGAAGGGTTCCGAAGTCCGCGAACGCGTGTACCCAGCCCCGGCCGTGATCCATGAGGCCAAAGTAGCTAGGACGCTCGGTTTCAGGCGTTGGGTATACGAGGAAGAGCATGTTGCGGCCATCGGTAATCTGACGGTCACGCGCTAAGCGGGCGGCTGCCTACTCCATAAATTCAGACCGGCCCCGCGCGGAATATAGGGAGTGTCGGAGGTCTTCTGAGCCTCCTGCAGGTAGTCCTTGCGGTACGCGAGTTCCTCAAGCAGCTGCCGGCAGTCCGCGGCATTAAAGACCGTGCGGAATTTGGCGTCGAGAATGAGTTTCGGGAAACGTTTTTCAAGCCGCGACTCATCGATCAGCTCAAGCACAAAGTCCGGGCGGAAGGCGTAACGCTGCGTCCCTTGTTTCGGGAGCTCGTACTCGTAGGTAAGACGGATCCGATAGCGCCAGGAAGGATGCGTGAATTCGAGACGGATGTTATGTTCGTCCCGGATCACCCTGCGGATAAAGTCGCTCACCCAGCCGGTCGGCAGCGTCAGCTTGAACCGGGTCTGCAGAACCCGGACGAGCGTCACGAGCACCCAGCGTTCATAGAGTTCCGCGAGGCGCGTGATTCTGAAGTGGCGCGAATGCTGGAACGCATAGTGGAGACTTTCCACGGATTCAAAGCCGACGCGGTTCGAGAAGAACGCTTTCTGGGCTCGGTAGAGGTGCGAATACTTCGTATCCTGCTGGAACACCACCATGTTAAAGTTCAGCGCTTCGGTCCCGATTCCGAGCTTGATCAGGCGGTCGCGGCTCCGGCGGAGCTTCTCCCGCATGAGTTTGAGCGTCTCGGTGTCCTCGTGATCAAAGTACCGGTCTTTTACGGACTGCGGCTGATCGAGCACGAGTTCCACGAATTCGAGCGTCCGTTCGACGACAGAATGCACGAACTGATTCACGCCGCTGTTCCAGTCGTGATGAAGCTCGCGGGAGAGAAGCGTCCGGGCGTTGGGGTTGAGATACTTCCGGATCAGCGTGGCGGAGGACTGCCGGGCACGCGCGCGGGAGGAGATCTTCCCGGAGACCGATTTTCGCGCGAAGCGACGCCATCACGGATTCGATGGAGTTCACCAGATCGACGAGAGACTCAAACTGGTAGAGGCTGCCTTCTTTCGGTGTTCCGCTTGACTCTGTGCTCACGGCAGCGGACGCGGTGAGGGATTTTTTCCCGCGAGAATGATCTCATAGAGCCCGTCCCGGAAGTCACGGAGCATCCGGTCAAGCGACGCCTGATCAAATGGCTCGCATTCCACGTGAAGGACAAATTCCGAGCCGTCAGTCCACGCGACGGGGAGGAATCCGACCGAGTTATAGATCGCGGAGCTGCGGAGCGTCTCGGTCTCTCCGGTCTGACGGTTCCTGTTCGTATAGAAGCAGGAGAGGAACCACCAGCGGTTTCCATCCCAATCCGTAAACGAGTCCCAGGCTTCGCTCGTATTCTCGAGCGGAACCGGGGATGCGGCCGCGTTATCGGACCGGAAGGCCGGGAGAATCAAGGACCCGTACTCGTTCCGATTAAACGCGGTCACAACGAGTTCGGTCTCAAACGAGCCGATCTTTTCCGTAATCCGGGGAGCGTTGTTTTCCCGTCTGACAAAACGGATGTAGCACGCGTGGAACATCAGAGCGCCCAGTAGTTGACCTGGTTATCGCCGTTCCGGCTCTGTTTCAGCAGGTCAGATGCCTCTACATTGCACTGCCGGTCATCGAGCACCGATTTCTCAAGGTACGCGTGGAACTTCTGAAGCGCTTCGCCCTTCGTTCCGGGGTAGCCGCGGGAAGATCCCGAATCCGCGTCAAACACCATGCGGGGAGAATCTTCGAGCGGATCACGGCGCTGATCACGCCGTTCGGATCAAGTCCCACCTTCATCATCGAGTTCTTCAGATGCAGCGCCTGCTTGATGAGACGCATGCTGAGGTCGATATTGAGAGGGTTCGTGTACTCCCGCAGCCCAATCAGCTTCTGGATGATCGGATCCCGCATCGCCGCGCTGTCGAGATCTTCATACGGTCCCCGGATGCCAAAGGACGCCGGATCAATCCACTTTGCGTCCCCGGTGCCGGAGCACCTCTCATCATCCTTCATCGCGAACGGGTCGTCATCCATCTTCAGAACGTGAACTCGGTCAAGCACCTTCGGTGAGAACGAGTTCGTTGTCTCATCCACATTGATTGTGCCGATGAAGCGGACATTCTGCGGAATCTTAAGCGTTCGGCCGGATTTCCCGTCATCTGCGGCACCTTCCGCGATTTCAACGAGTTTCGTGAGAAGCGGCGCTTCGCCGAATTCCTTCAGAGCGCCGGCGAGAAGCCCCCGGTAATCGGGGTCCCCGAGCACATCCTGAAGTGTGACGTCTGACCCTTTGTCGCCTAGGAACGAGAGGATCACTTTGCAGACCGCGTACTGCGCTTTGCGGGGGCTGGATCCTTTTTCTTCGGAATCCCAGGGAGCACGATTTCAGGTTCCGGAACCGTTCGGTCTTCAAGGCGGCTGAGGAAATCCGCGAAGTAGTGTTCGGGAATCGCGATGTTCATTTCGTCGAGCACAACGAGATGCATCTTTCCGGGATGCGCAGCGGCCTGGAGGAGATCGTCACGGAAGAGGGTCGACACATAGGTGCCGTTCACCGGATTGAAGTACCCGAGAAGATCCTCCGTGCTCATCCAGTTCGGTTTCACAGGAACGATCGTGACGTCCGCCCCGATTGCCTCAGCGTAACGCTGGCAGAAACTCGTTTTGCCCCGGTACCGGAGCGGCCTCCAAGCACCACCATGTCGTGAGTCTGCATGAGTGCCGTGAAGGTCTCAATGAGTTTCTTCGGGTATAACCCGCCGCGTTTCAGCGATAAAGCTTCAATACGCCGGATTTCAGCGTCCCAGGCTTTTTCGCCTTCAATCTGTTCGCCGTGAACAGAAGTTCTTCGTCAGTCTCTTGCGTCAGAGCGCGTCCGGGTCGGTATAGAACCCAATTGAAGCAAGAGCTCGAGCATCTGCTCCTTGGTCAGAATGTCCCGTACTTCGCGATCAGACGCATCCTCCACAGATGAATCGGAATTCTCATTCGTCAGCCGCCACTTCAGCAGGCTCCGTTTCGCTTGCAGGATCCTCCGCGAAATCCGAATCATCCTCTTCCGATCTCGGACTCTTCAGCCCATTTCCGATGCTGTGGGCTCAGTGAGAGACACATCAGATGTCTCTTTTCTGAATAGGTTCAGACACCTCAGGTGTTTCATCTTCAGTGACAGGTCTTCCGGCGGCAGTTCCTGTGGTTCAGGTACTTCTTTATGAACAGCAGGGGAGACCTTGATCTTCCTCAGGCTTCGGCCCCGTAGGGAGCGGTAGTTCCTCAGGGATCATTGATTTCGAAAGAAGAGGCTGTTCTTCCGTGCGCGTATGAACGGTCTGTTTGATGTGTTCAACGTGCTGGTTCCGTTCTTCTTCCATCCTTTTTTAAACGGTGATTGTGCTTTCAGCTCTGGAAGGCTTTTCTTCCGGTTTTGGCGAGGTAACGGCGCGGCGGATTTCGGCGCGGAAGAGAGCTTGCCTGTTCCTCCTTTTCCTCAGACTCCTTCCGGCTGAATTCTTTCAGCAGCTCCTGGCGGATACCGTAGTTGCCAAAGGGTTTGGCATAGGCGTTTTCGGAAGGCGAGGGGTGCGTGCGGCGGCTCAACGCAGAATCGCGGATGAACAGAGGAGATCGGAGAGGAATAAACCTTATGCGTAATCGTCTGCGGTTTTCGGCTGAACGGCTTCGATTTTCATGTTGACCGTGATGTACTCAAGGTCAGTTGCTTGAGATAGAGCAGCGGTGTGCCGGAAAGGTTTTTGGAGCGTGACATGAAACCGCACTTTGGAACCAAACGAGAATCGCCAGCAAAGCTGCGGGTCGTCGATTCTGAGATTCTAAATTGGGCTGGAAAAAATACGTAGTCGATAGTTCGGTTATTTTTCAGCCCAATCTGGGATCATCGTATACAAATCAGGGAACCCAAGCCGAGCGGCAATGCCATGTGCCGCTTGTAACCTCAAGCCAATGACCGACCCCGTTCCTGTCAAAGATAACCCGCGGCGTGGCCAGTCGGTTTTTCAGCTCGTAAAGTGTCATTTCGTCTGCAAGCGCCGGCATTCTTGAGTCCGCTCTGGTTTCGGTATACGTTTTTGCTTCATCAAAACATAGAGCCGGTTGAGAATCGACATGGCAGCAAAGCCGATGATGAACCGTCCTCCATCGGTTGCCTCGCCATGAGCTCTCACGACATCCAATTCAATATTTGTCTTGCCGCCCTTGAATGATTTTTCAATGAGATCACGAACTCTGATGTTGTCATGGCTTCGCGGGCAGAACACTCCATCGTGGTGACATTGCAGAAGAACCGAAGTAGCGTGTAGCAGCGTCAACCGCGTCGTTATCCTGTTCAAGAGGCGTCCTGCCGGGGATGCCAATCCCCGGCTTGAAATATTCATCCACCGGCTCTTGAGAAGAGGACACGTTCCGAGCTGTCACCCTCGTGTTCGGCCGCCACCCGAAGCCACTCTTTCTGAAACGATTCCATTCGTCGTAGAAGGCTGTATTTTCAGTGTGAGATTTCGAGTCACTGCGATAAACATGAACCCAGAGTTTACGATGGCCCCCGTCTTCAAAACCGGGGGACGGGAACCGTCCAGCCCCAGCAATGTTCGCTGGAAACGGGCCGGCATTACTCCAGAGGTGTTCCATAGCGGTTTCAATGGCATCCTGAATCCAGATTGAATCAGTCTTGGCCGCAACAATGACGCGGCTGCCTGCATCGACAAACCGGGCCAGATTGGCCAGAGAGAAATAACCGCGATCAACAACCGCCCCAAAGACTCTGCGGCTGTCGGTAATCTCAAAAACCGAACAGCATGTCCTGAACCGTAGTCACATCGGTAATGTTTCCAGGAAGCACTCTGAAGAGCACCGGCATATGCGACTCATGACCAACCAGGAGAATCAATCCGAGCTGGCGCTGGTACCCTCCTTCTTTTCCCATGCCGTATTGAGCATAGGAAATCTCAGCGGCTTCGGCAGCGATTTCCGTTGCGTCAAACGACAGCATTTCTTTGTCTGGCAGTCTTGAAATACGGGCGTTGAAGAAGTCCTTTCTCCAGCCCGAAACCTCTGTCAGACTGGCGAAGAACTCACTCATTTCCTTACTGGAAATACCCCTGGAATAAGGCAGCAGCTTATTGACTGACCAGGATTCATAAAGGTAAGCAGCATTGGATCCGGTATGAAGCCATTGGTACGCGATAGAAAGCGCCGCATTGGCCTTGTCTTTACCCCAAACCGCAGCCAGATCTTCCGTGAGTCCGATCTCCTGGGCGATTGCGTGATAAACGGGAAACTCTGCAGCCAGCTTTGTTTCCAAAGAGCCCAGCTGATCCAGCGAGAGTGAACCAGATTTAACGGATTCATCGTCCTGTTCAACCAGCCGCTTAACACCGCCGCGCTTAAAGAGCCGGTGGTAATCATCATTGGAATAAAACTGATTGCCGACAACGTAGCCCAGATAATTTCGTTTCTCGCATCCCCGATGCTTTTCCTTATCCCAGTAATACAGACGTTCAACCACGGATAACTCCGCGGGCAGAGACCATGACTGCTTTGGGGTTATCCGGGTAATCAGCTACATTCTGAGAATCAGGGAGCGAGCTTTTAGTAGGCATATAAACCTCGGTGAATTATCAAATCAAGTGCAAAGTTACTGAATAAAAGACTTCAGCCGGACACTTCCAATTGAGACGTTTTCTGGGTCTGAAATTCAGAGCATTGAACCGTTTCTGAACTTCTGCCTGAGAAATTTTATCGATACTCATTCCTTTTGGGAAAAAGTCTCTAAGAAGTCCGTTTGTATTTTCATTACTTCCTTCTCCCATGGATGATGAGGCAAGCAGAAATACACTTTGGTTCTGAGATCTTTCTCCAGTTTTTCAGCCCAGGAAAATTCTTTTCCGCGATCTACGGTAATCGTACGCAGATCCTTATCTGACAGAGATTTCTCAATTACGGCACACATCGGCCGCAGTCTTGGAAGCGGTTTTCCCGCCACAGAGAAAGCCGGACTTCCTATCGACCAGAGTCGTGAGGCAGGCTCCGCCCTTTTTTCCGATGACGGTATCGCCTTCCCAATCCCCCAGGCGAGATCTGTTCTGAGCTTCCAGGGGTCGCTCTTCAATGCTGTGAGTGATCTGGATCTTTCCTCGCCTCTCGGTCATGCCTTTACGGTGACGCGTTTTACCGTGGTGTCGCAGGTGTCGGGACATCTTTCGGCCATCCACAAAGCGATCCAGAAAGCCAGAATTGATTCCTCGGTAGATTGTCGTGGCGCTGATCCTTAGATTCGGCAGCTCCTTTCTGAGACGGTATTGAATCTGCTCCGGAGACCAGAATTTCTTAACCAGCAGATTTGAGACAATCCTTGTCAGCAACGAGTCAGACTTCAGAATGTTTCTCTTTCCGCAATGCTTTCTCTGTCTCTGATATCGGGCCTGCGCGGCACAGGGATCATAGGCAGCTGAAGCCCCATCCTGGGCCGATACAGCCTTGTTTCGCTTCAGTTCGCGGGAGATCGTAGAAACATTTTCCCAATCGCACATGCAATTTCAGACAGGGATTTGCCTGAAATCGTTAAAGCCGAAATAAATACTCTGTCCGAAGAGTAAGATGATGATAGTGGCTCATGAGCTCCCTCTATAGTTATCTTGACAATCTCTATTATGGAAGCTTTATGGGCCACTATTCTTTTCTCAGGCTTTGCACTTGAAGTGATAATTCGCCAACGAAAAGAGGAGAGATTTCTGCCTGGCGCACGGAATTGGAGATTTTCAGAATATCGGCCAGACCTAACCGTTGGGGGATAAGGGGCAGATATAACCGGCACTGGAATAACAAGCAGGCAGGTAAAATGAAGAGAACTGATCCCGGTAGAGTACCGAAACTTATTCCTTTCATTTGCCCCTTAGTTTTTTATTTAACGAGTCATAAATTTGAGGAGCAGTTCGGTATTTGACTAAGGAGTTTGATATGGCAGGACTGCTTGAAAATCCGTTTGTTATTCTGGGTGTTACGCCGACGAGCCCAAGAAGAGAAATTCTGGAAAAAGCGGAAGAGGCATCTCTATCTGTGGATCCGGATCTGTGTCTCAATGCCGTGCGGTGCTTACGAATCCAGCAAAGCGGCTGGAGGCAAACTGCAGTTTCTCCCGGGGTAACGGGGCGGTGATCCCGAGGGTCTGCGACGCCATCAAATCAAACCCTGAAGGGATTCCAAAGTGGTCTGAGGCGGAGCTTTCCGGTGTGGCTCGCAGCAATGCCCTGATTGCTGTGCTTCCCGCGCTTTCCAAAACGAACAATGCCGGTATGGCGTCTCTTATCTGGGAAGCCGCCAGGAGTTTCGATCAGCAGACGACTGAAGAGCTGGAGGAGCTGATCAATAAGCCCGAGAGTCAGCTCATTCCCGGCGGTCAGTGATCCGGACCGGGTTTCAGAAGCCCTCCAGGAGATCCGCCGCGGCTATGTCAAGGCCATTAATCAATGCCTGGATGAACGAAAAACCGCCGATATTATCGATACTTTGGATCGGGTGCTGTCGTACGTAAAGTCAGGGACCGCCGCCGTGTCGATTGGCGTCTTTCCTTCGCTTCTTGATGATCTGATGAATAGTTATGAGGTCGAGGCGCAGGGATTCAGTGAGGCAGAAAGCGCGGCCGCCGGCTCACTCGTTTCCCAGATCCCGCAGCAGAGGATGGCGCCATTTTTGGCGTCGCGGTGACGCTGATGGAGCAGCTTCAAGTCCTCGTACGGCGATGGAAAGCCGTGATCGGGATTCTGGATAAATTTCATGCGCTGAAGGGAGAGACTTATACACCTAGCGGCAGCCTCTTCTATGAAATACGGCATCTCGCTCTGGAAATGAATAACGAGCATCACTGCCCCAGGGCCTCCAAAGCCATTCTTGAAAGAATCCTGGAGCTCGCAGCTTCCCCGGAAGAGAAAAATCTGGTGAAAGCAGATCAGAAAGCGTAAATGAGATTTATGGCGAGACGAGCCGGGATACTTTGCTTTCTGATCTGCCGGCATTGTCACTAAACCCTGACGCCAAAGGTTCAAGGGCTGAGTACGTTGGCGCCTCGTTTCTCTGCACCTAAGCTGTCGTCAGCAGGCAGCAAAAAATTAATTTCTGCCGGAGGGCAGAGCCGGGGCTTGTCAGCAGATTTTTTTCAGGGTGCGGTGCCTTTATTGCTGCGCTTTATCACGTGTTTGGAATGTGGTTTTCATAGGAGTCATCGCCTTATTTTTGTACATTGTTTCGTCCCTGGCTGGAGATACCCCGGATGACAGAAAGTCAGACACATCAGCCACCAAACTGGTTCAGCGGACACCTTCAGGGAGTACCGATGCGTCGGTGAATTCGGATACCCCGCCGCTGCGAGCAGGATGCCGCGTCCTGAAACCGTCGCGGAAAAGGAACCTGATCCGGCACCAGTCTATCGGGAAACGGCATCTTCTCTCGGGAGCACCTTCGACACGGAAGAAATTGCCTGGTGCCTCAAACTCCAGCATCAGATTGACTACATCAAGCCGAAGGTTTCTACCAACCGCCAGATCGATTTCTTCAATGATCTGGTTCATCGGTTTAATTCAACCTGTTCCAGCTTCCGCTATTACCGATCCAGTATGAGAGCGGCTCAGAATCAGGTGGACAAGGATCAGACCGCCATTGAGGCGGAAATCAATAAGCTTCTCCCGAAGGGCCGCAGGTCAAAGAAACGTCAGCAGCCCGTGGAAGAAGAGTATCCGAATCCGGTTTACTCCGATCCGGGTCTGTCGCAGTATTGAATCAGGTGATGCGGCCAGGCGGAAATCACGGCTTAGAAAACCGCCTGGCAGGCCTCAGGTGAAAGTTATTTTCCCTGGTGAATTATCAAATCAAGTGCAAAGTTACTGAATAAAAGACTTCAGCCGGACACTTCCAATTGAGACGTTTTCTGGGTCTGAAATTCAGAGCATTGAACCGTTTCTGAACTTCTGCCTGAGAAATTTTATCGATACTCATTCCTTTTGGGAAAAAGTCTCTAAGAAGTCCGTTTGTATTTTCATTACTTCCTTTCTCCCATGGATGATGAGGCAAGCAGAAATACACTTTGGTTCTGAGATCTTTCTCCAGTTTTTCAGCCCAGGAAAATTCTTTTCCGCGATCTACGGTAATCGTACGCAGATCCTTATCTGACAGAGATTTCTCAATTACGGCAGACACATCGCCGCAGTCTTGGAAGCGGTTTTCCCGCCACAGAGAAAGCCGGACTTCCTATCGACCAGAGTCGTGAGGCAGGCTCCGCCCTTTTTTCCGATGACGGTATCGCCTTCCCAATCCCCCAGGCGAGATCTGTTCTGAGCTTCCAGGGTCGCTCTTCAATGCTGTGAGTGATCTGGATCTTTCCTCGCCTCTCGGTCATGCCTTTACGGTGACGCGTTTTACCGTGGTGTCGCAGGTGTCGGGACATCTTTCGGCCATCCACAAAGCGATCCAGAAAGCCAGAATTGATTCCTCGGTAGATTGTCGTGGCGCTGATCCTTAGATTCGGCAGCTCCTTTCTGAGACGGTATTGAATCTGCTCCGGAGACCAGAATTTCTTAACCAGCAGATTTGAGACAATCCTTGTCAGCAACGAGTCAGACTTCAGAATGTTTCTCTTTCCGCAATGCTTTCTCTGTCTCTGATATCGGGCCTGCGCGGCACAGGGATCATAGGCAGCTGAAGCCCCATCCTGGGCCGATACAGCCTTGTTTCGCTTCAGTTCGCGGGAGATCGTAGAAACATTTTTCCCAATCGCACATGCAATTTCAGACAGGGATTTGCCTGAAATCGTTAAAGCCGAAATAAATACTCTGTCCCGAAGAGTAAGATGATGATAGTGGCTCATGAGCTCCCTCTATAGTTATCTTGACAATCTCTATTATGGAAGCTTTATGGGCCACTATTCTTTTCTCAGGCTTTGCACTTGAAGTGATAATTCGCCCTCAAAAATTCCGCTATTAGCCAGCCTATTAATTGCGTCGTGGTTCTCTTTTTATTTTGTTTCCTGTGGTCAATGATCGGCAGCGTAAAACGGTTTCAGATCAACTCTGAATTACGAATATAAATAACTTCGTTATTTTCTGCATTTCATGAAAAAGAGACAGGTTTTTTATTAAAATGCCCGGATCTTCTCAGTTCCGAGAAACCTGATGACCGCGTTCCGTGAAAATCCGTTTGTTTATCTGGGAGTAAGTCCTTCGAGCTCCCGGTCTGAAATCCTTGAGAAAGCTGAAGAAAAAGCCCTGACAGAGGATCCGGATGAAGTAGCGAAATACCGGTCCATTCTCACAAATCCAGGGAAAGCGTCTGGAGTCTGAGCTTCGGTATCTGCCAGGCGTAAGCGATGAAGAGGCGAACGAAATCCTGGCGCTTCTCGGAAGGATCCGTGCTCTGCGCGTGGTCTAAAGAGCGCTCTCCGGCATCGCGCGCGCGAATGCTCTTGCGCAGGCCCTTCCCTCATTTCCTGAAACGAATGAACCGGGCTTTTCCTCTCTCATTCGCGATATAGCGGAAAGCTTTGAGTCGCAGGATATCGCGGAACTCGCCCTCCTCGTAAACGGTGCCCGGTCTCGCGCTCACTTCCCGGAAGTGAAGGACACGGACCGGATCCCCGAAGCGCTGAAAGAGATCCGCTGGGACTATCAGAAAGCGATTGAAGCCCGTTTTAACAGCATTCAGTCGCGGCGCGTAGCGCGGATTCTCACGGGACTCTTCCCGCGAAAGGCGAGCAGGCGGGAATTATTCCCGGTCTGATTGATGATCTCCTTTCAAGCTATGAGGTCTCGGTTCAGAGTTTCGCGGAAAAAGAGATGGCATTCCGCCGCGGAGCGCTCCGTCAGATTCCCGCGGAGTGCAGAATGGTCATTTAACGCGCCGTGGCGTTTTGCCACCATGCTTTACCGCGTGACAGTGAATTGAACAGCGTCACGCTGCCGCTGCAGAGGTTCCGCCAGCGAAAGGAGAGGCCTGCCGTCAGACAGAAAGCCTTTTCACGGCGGTGCGGAAGCTCGCGTACTATCTCGCGACGGACCTGAACTGCGTTGACGCGGCGGTATCTCCTCGTGAGGCGGGTTCTTTCCCAGCTTCTCGTTTCTCCGGTTCTGAAAAGCATTACCGATACGATCTTGAGTCGATCGCCGGCATGAGGAAAGGGAAAGGGGCGGCTTCAGGCTCAGACACATCCCGGAGCAGAAAAACCGTATCCAGTCTCGAACCCGCGGAGGCGAAGGATTCAAAGGCATCCCGCTTCTCGTAACCGATATGTGCCGACAGAAGAGGATGAGGCCGCGTTCAGGGCACCGGAGCCCAGAACGGCGGTATCCGCTTCCCGACTCCCCGGTTTCTTTTCCTCGCTTCAGTCCCGGCTGCCAAGAAGCATCGGAAACTCTGGCTCATCGCTGCCGTGATCCTTCTGATCGTCTGGATGAAAGGCTGCGTGTTCAGTTCCGATGAAGACTATGCGGATATTCCGGAGGAGGGTATCGCTCCGGAGGCGCCTATTCAGATGATGATGAGTCGTACGAAGAAGAACAGAGAGAGAAAGAGGCCGGGAAGCGGAAGAGGAAGCGGACTGGAGCGGGAAGAGGCTGAAGAAGAGGCCAGGGAGGAAGCGGAGGAAGAAGCGCGTGAGCGTCAGGCAGCGCTTGAGGCTCAGTTTGAAGCTGAACAAGAGGAGGAGAGGCTCCGCGAACTGGAGAGGGAGGAGGAGATGCAGCGGCAGCTCGATGAGCAGCGGCGGAGAACCCAGGAACTTGAGAATGAGCTTGAGGAAGAGCAGGAAAGATCCCGCCGCTCGAGTCTCTACGGTTACTGACACAATCGTCCGCGCTTTTGGGAGAAAAAAAGACTCCGGATCCCGTCTCTGAGATCCGGAGTCTGACATTATGGAAGCGGTTTTATCAGCCTCTCAGAATGTTCGCCATCGAAGCGATATTTTCTTCTCCGCCGTCATCCCAGGCGTAGATCCGGAAGAGCTGGCCGACGACCTGACGAAGACCATCGATATCGTTTTGGCTGATGCAGGTCATGCCCTGGGAAACCAGCCGGTGATACGTGACTTTATCCGCGTAACGATAAGGCTCTGAAGCGAAGTTCTTGAACATATTCACCACAAGTCTGGATCAGAACGCCACAGGATCGCGAATGCGCTTTGGTGAATCCGGGCAAGGTTAGCCTTGAAGCCGGGCTCGTTTCTGTCGATCGCGCGCTGCGCGGCCTGCCTCTGGTACTCAAACGCCTGACGTTCATCGGGAGTCGCGTACTTGAGAGGGTAGTCCCGGAATGATTTCACGGCCTCGTCTAATTCAGACTGGCGGATATCGCGCTCGTGAGCCTTACGGATAGCGGCCAGACGCTTTCGGGCCTCGAGCACGTTCTCCATCGCCTCCTGGGTTTCCTCGGCCTGGGCTGTGGCGGGGTTGAGCTTCGAGGCGCTGCTGAGTTTTGAGGCGATCTCATCCAATTCCGGATCGTTCACCACTTCGCGGATTTTATGGACTCGGGCAATCGTGTCATCCGCCTTGCTTGAAACCAGCTCCGCGGCATCCGTGTAATTGATGGCGCCTTCCTGACGCGAGTAGAAATTGCGGCCGGAATTGAAGACGCCGCCGATACTCGGAACCGAAACCTCCAGATTGATGTTTCCGGAGTCTTCAATCTCATACGCGCACTCGAGATCAGCGCCCGCGGGAATGACCCAGGACGAGAAGTCCGTACCCGAGATCTTCAGAACGCCGATCGGGCGGTTATCGGTGATCGGGTTCTCAATCTCGCCCTCCAGAGCTTGATATTCAGCGTCTCATCGGATCCGGCCTTGAGGGTCTGCGCGGCCTTGAAGATCTTTTTGCCCTTCTTCGGAAGCGGTTCACCGGCCCGGATCAGGTAGTCGAGAGCGGGTTCACCGCCCAGGCGGTCCAGCACCTCAACGGCGATCGAGTAGGAGGCCGGAATGGCGTCCACAGTCGCGGCCGTCCGGGTAATGATGATGCTGTTCTGAAGCAGCTTCACGGGGCTGCCGCTGGCATCAAAGGCGGAAACGCGGAAGAGGTTGAGGCCGGGCTTCGGGAGCGTGAGCGTTACGGACGCGCCCGCCGTGAGCTGAATGCGGCCGGAAATCCAGCCGGTATCCGTGCTGTCAATCTGGAACTCGTACCCCGCGGGGATCTCGTCCTTCGACTGCACCATGACCTTCGCGGTCGCGGAAGGCGTACGCGCGATGTAGTTCAGCGTGAGATTCAGTTCGCCGCCGGCTTCAAGACGGCCGCGGGAGGTCTTCCGGGAGTTGTCCTTTGAGCTCCAGTCGATCGACTCGGCGAAGAGCGAGGCGCCCTCAGCGACGGCGGTCATCGGGTTCACTTCCGTGCTGCCCTCGACACCGAGCTCCTGACAGACCTTGTCGCGGACCGGCTTATAGTTCGTCGGACCGCCGACAAACACGATGCGTTCCAGATCAAAGGGCGAGAGACCGGCCTTTTCCAGGGCGTCGCGCGCGGCCTGAATCGACTGCTCGACGCGGTCCGCGATCAGCTGATTAAAGGTGTCGCGCGTGAGATCGCAGTCGAGGTAGATTTCGTCGCCATTTTCATCGAGGCACCCGGTTTCGGCTTCCGAGAGGTTGATCGTCGCGGTATCTTTCGCGGAAAGCTCAATCTTCGCGCGTTCCGCGGCGAGCGCGGCCATACGCATCAGGCGCTTGTACTTCGTGTTAATCGCGAAGTCTTCCGGCAGCTCAAAGTTCTCGATGAGCCAGGGCTTCACGACGCTGTCCATCACGCGGCGGTCGAAGTCGCGGCCGCCGCAAAGCGCGATGCCGCCGTGCGAAAGCAGGTTCACGCGGCCCCGATGCTTTCCGCGATAGCGATATCCAGCGTTCCGCCGCCCAGGTCATAAATGAGGAACGTGCCGTCACTGTTATGCGCTTTCATCACGCTCATCACGGCGGCAACCGGTTCCTGCATGAGGGCGACACGGCCGATGCCGGCCATATTCGCGGCCTGAGTGGTCGCGTCACGCTGCATCTGATTAAACGCGGCCGGCACGGTGATCACGGTTCCGGTTTCAGGATCCTTGCGGATTTCCTCCGGGAGGTAGCCGAAAAGCGTCCGCAGAATCTCAGCCGAGCACTCTTCAGGCGTCATGTCTTTGCCAAGCGCCTTGATATGAATCGGGGTTGAGGTACCCATCAGACGCTTAAAGAACACCGCCGCGTTATCGGGGTTCGCGGCAGCGGCCTGATAGGCGCGCTGACCGACGAGACGGTTGCCGCGGCGGTCGTAGGAAATCGCGGACGGCGTGACGTCATTCTGTTCGGGGCTCTTCCAGATCCGTGTTTCTTTGCCGTCATAGGAACAGATGGCGCTGTTAGTCGTGCCGAGGTCAATGCCAATGTAATAACTCATTTATTTACCTTTGCGAGAATCACGGAACCGATGTGGGTGATGTGGTTTTGGGAATCGAGAATTGTGGGTTCGAGAATCTGCTGAATAATCAGCTGATCATCGGGCTCAAATTCGTCGAGATTGACTGCTGTCACGGGAAGCCCCGGATCGTAGGGGAGTCCAAGCGGGATTTCCGCGATTTTCATGTCGGCGGCTTCAAGTCCTTCCAGCGTTTTCTTGAAAAACCATTGGAACTGGCTGTCACCGCGCTTCTGCCCGGCGAAATCGAGTTTGACGCGGAGTCGCTGATAGACGCCGGCGAAACGCCAGGCCTCGACCACCATGCTGACGATGGAATTTTTCAGCTCTGCTTCTGACATGAAATTTCCCCTGATCTGAGGTTGTTTTCGTGGTTACAAATGATAATGCGGAGATAGCCCCGGCGCTATCGGTGTGACGCGGCCGGATTGCCGGATACGAGGCTTACCGGACCGATCTCCGGACCTCCGGCGGGCATCAGTCCGCCAGAGGAAAAGACAGGTAACGAATGACAGATCTTTCGTTATGCTTCAGCCGCGGAGAATGTTCGCGTCTGAAGCAAGATCCGCGTCATCCGATCCGTCCCGGAATACGATCGAATTCAGCTCATAGACAATTTCCCGCAGCTCGTCATAATTCCGATTGGCGATACTGCCGCAGCCGCGCTTCAGCAGCTCCTGGAAGCGGGCTTTGTCGCGGTACCAATGCGGGTTATCGGTGTAGTAGCGGAAGTACGAGACCACGTACTTCGGGTCACGCCACCGGATCCTGAAGGTGTTCGAGCGGATCCGTCTGAGGCATCCCTCAAACCCCGGCTCATTGCGGTCAATAATCCGCTGCGCGGCCTGCTGCTGATACTCGAACGACTGAATTTCGGTCGGGTTCGCGTCAGCGCGGGCGAAGTCGTTGAACTCCCGGACTTCATCATCAAGCTCAGCCTGGCGGATTTCCTTCAGGTGAGCCTTCCGGATAGAGGCGAGTTTGCGGCGTGACTCGAGCACCGTTTCCATCGCTTCCTGCGTGTCCTCAGTCTGTGCCTTATCGGGATTCAGGCTGCGGACCCGGGTGAGGCGCCGTGTCAGACGGTCAAGCTCCGGGTCGATCACCACGTCACTGATCCGCTTCACGCGTTCCAGCGTGCTGTCAGCGTCATTCACGACCAGCTCCGCGGCGTCCGAGTAGTTGATGGCGCTTTCCTGGCGGGAGTAGAAATTGTGGCCGGCAGAGAAGACACCGCTTACGCTTGGCACCGAGACCTCAAGACGGATGGTGCCTGAGTCATCGATCTCATACTCACAGATCAGATCGGCGCCTGTCTCAATGATCCCGTTCTCAAAGTCATCGCCCTCGATCTTCAGGACGCCGATCGGGCGGTTATCCGTGATCGGGTCTTCGATTTCACCTTCCCAGATCTTGATGTTGATGGACTCGTTAGAGCCGGCTTTCAGAGTCCGCGCGGCCTTGAAGACCTTTTTCCCCTTCTTTGGGAGCGGGTCACCGGCACGGATAAGGAAGTCGAGTGACGGATCCCCGCCGACCTTATCGAGCACTTCAACCCCAATCGAATAGGAGGCCGGGATCGCTTCGATCGTGGCCGCGGTCCTCGTGATCATGATGGAGGACTGGGCGAGCTTCAGCGGGTTGCCTTCAGCGTCAAAAACCGAAACACTGAAAATATTGATGTTCGGTTTCGGGAGCATCACCGTGATGAAGGCGCCGTTCGCGAGCGGCACGCGGCCCGAGGTCCACCCCGTATCGAGGCTGTCAATCTGGAATTCGCATCCCGGAGGAATCGGCTCCCCGCTCTGCACCATGACCCGGGCACTCGTTTCAGGCGTCCTCGCGATGTAGTTCAGCGTGAGTTTGAGATCGCCTCCCGTGGAAAGAGAGCCTTTCGAGGATTTCCGGGCATTATCCTTCGTGGTCCAGTCGATGGACTCAGCGAAGATTGCCGCCCCTTCCGCCACGGCGGTCATCGGGTTCACTTCCGTGCTCCCTTCCACACCGAGCTCCTGACAGACCTTATCGCGGAGCGGCTTATAGTTCGTGGGCCCCCCGATGA
Organism: Mesosutterella multiformis; assembly: GCF_003402575.1. GTDB lineage: Bacteria > Pseudomonadota > Gammaproteobacteria > Burkholderiales > Burkholderiaceae_F > Mesosutterella > Mesosutterella multiformis. Next base: position 676,441 of record NZ_BGZJ01000002.1, on the reverse strand, counting down.
ACACGATCCGCTCAATATCAAACGGCGAAAGCCCGGCCTTCTGGATCGCTTCGCGGGCCGCCGTGATTGACTTATCAACGCAGTCAGCGATCAGCTGGTTGAAATCATCGCGCGTCAGATCGCAGTCGAATAGATTTCGCTCCCGCACTCGTCGGCGCACTGCGTCTCCGCTTCAGAGAGGCTGATCGTGGCGGAGTCTTTCGCTGAGAGCTCAATCTTCGCGCGTTCCACCGCGAGGGCTGCCATCCGCATCAGACGGCGGTATTTCGGATGAATCGAGAAGTCTTCGGGAAGGTCAAAGTTGGCCGTGAGCCAGGGCTTCACGATGCTTTCCCTCACGCGGCGATCAAAGTCCCGGCCGCCGCAGAGCGCGATGCCGCCGTGCGAGAGAAGACTCACGCGGCCCGCGGTGCTTTGCGCGATCGCGATATCGAGGGTTCCGCCGCCCAGGTCATAAATGAGGAATGTGCCATCGATCTGATGAGCCTTCATAACGCTCATCACGGCGGCAACCGGCTCCTGCATCAGCGCCACGCGGCCGATACCGGCCATTCGGGCGGCCTCTGTCGTCGCGTCGCGCTGCATCTGATTGAAGGCCGCGGGCACCGTGATCACGGTGCCGAGATCCGGCGCGTTTCGGATTTCTTCCGGAAGGTAGCTGAACAGCGTTCTCAGCACCTCCGCGGAGCACTCCTCAGGCGTCAAATCCTTTCCCAGCGCCCGGATATGGATCGGGGTTGAGGTTCCCATGAGGCGCTTGAAAAGCACTGCGGCATTATCGGGGTTCGCGGCCGCGGCCTGATAGGCGCGCTGGCCGACCAGGCGGTTTCCGCGGCGGTCATAGGAAATGGCGGACGGAGTCACGTCATTCTGTTCAGGGCTCTTCCAGATCCGGGTTTCCGCTCCGTCATAGGAACAGAGGGCGCTGTTCGTCGTGCCGAGATCGATTCCAATATACGTACTCATTTGGCGGCTTTCTCCAGAATGACGGAACCAACATGGGCAATGCGGTCATCGGAGGCCAGAATCGTGGGTTCCAGAATCTGCTTGATCACGAGCGGGTCGCCAGGCTGGAAATCTTCAAGATTCACGGCGGAAATCTTGAGTCCCGGGTCAAATGCCATGCCAACCGGGAATTCCGCGACCCGAAGCCCCGCGGACTCGAGTCCCTCAGCCGCCTTTTTGAAGTACCAGTTGAATTGATTCAGATAGCGTTTCTGTTCAGCCGGCTTAAGTCCTGTAAGCAGCCGCTCATAGTTGCCCTTGAACCGCCAGGCCTCAATCACCATGCTGATGATGGCGTTTGTCAGCTCAGTTTCTGAAGACATTCTCATTCCCCGATTGCTTGATAGGTATTGATTCAGCGAGACATAGACAGTATATGGGATTTTGCTGTTATTAAATAAAACACTAAACGAAATGCCTTCTGACCCCGGGTGCGGACTGAATCAAAGTTTCTTCGTTTAAGGCTTCGGAATATAAGAGAAAAATATCGGTATGAAGGGAACGGTGTGACAGGAAAAAAACGCCGCGGCCCTGGTGGACTCAGAGCCGCGGTGAAGGAGAGAAGGGGTTTGCTTTCGTTAGTTCTTTAATCAGGGATGCTTCAGCGGCGCGTGGATCACGAGATTCGGGTGAGTCGCGGCCGGCTGCGGAAGCGGGTAAATCGTGTCGACGTTCCCGTGCTTCTTCCGGAGTTCCTCAATATCCCCGAATTCGAGCGCGCGCTGCGGGCACGCCTCAACGCAGATCGGCTGAAGGCCCTGTTCGAGCCGGTTGAGACACGCGTCGCACTTCGTCATTTTGTGAGCCTTTTCATCAAGCTCCGGCGCGCCGTAGGGGCAGGCCTTCGCGCAGTTCCCGCACCCGATGCACTTATCGGTGTTGATGACGACCAGCCCGTCCTCCGTCCGCTTGTGGTGTGCGCCCGTCGGGCACGCCTTCACGCAGGCGGGGTCTGAGCAGTGATTGCAGGCGATCGAGAGGTAGTACGCGTAGACGTTCTGCTTCCAGGCACCGGACTTCGGGTCTTTCGACCACTTGCCATCCGTCACTTCCAGCACGTGGCGGAAATTCCGCCCGACCAGCAGGTTATGGGCGTCCTTGCAGGCGACTACGCACGTTTTGCATCCGTTGCAGCGCCTTGCGTCAAAGAAAAATCCAAGCTGCTTCATGTTGTTTCTCCAGTTCAGGCGCTGATCGGTTCAATCTGCACGAGGTTCGTGTGCGAGGGATTGCCCTTCGCGAGCGGACTCGGGCGGGGGCTTGTGAGCGTATTGATGCAGCCTCCGATATCCACCGTCTTCCCGTTCTTCTTCACCGGGCGGTACCACGCGCCCTGCGGGAGCGCGCAGACACCCGGAATGATGCGGGGCGTGATGTGGACCGCGATCTCAATCGCGCCGCGGTCATTGAACACACGCACCTTCTGCCCCTCAAAGAGCCCCCGTTCCTCGGCGTTCACCGGATTCACAAGAACGCGGTCCGGGTGGGCCTCGCGCACCCAGGGGAGGTTATGGAAGGAAGAGTGAACGCGGCCGTGACCGTGGTAGCCGTAGCACTGGAGCGGATAGGTCTTCGCCTTTGGGTCTCCCGCCATTTCCCACGTGCGGACAAATTTCGGGAGCGCCGTGATCACGTCGCCCTTCGGAAGCGTCCACGTTTCCGCGATCTTCGCGAGCTGCTCGGAATAGATCTCAATCTTGCCGGACGGGGTCTTCAGCGGATGCATCGCGGGGTCCGCCCGGAAGTCCGAGAACGCGATCCGGTCCCACTTGAGGTGCAGGAGCTGATGCGGCCCCGTGGCCCAGAAGGTCTTGAAGTCCGGGAGCTCAGGATTCTGCTTCCGGTTCTGCTCGTACGCCCACTCAATCCACCCCCGCTGCGTGCGGCCTTCGGTGTAGGCGGCTTCAAGCCCCATCTTCTCCGCGATCCCGCGGCAGATTTCTTAGGTAGACCGCTGTTCCCACTGCGGGTTCACGGCTTTGTGGATCGGCGTGATAAAGGCGGTCTCACCCATCGAGTCGCCGTTTCCGACGAGATCCTCGGTTTCGTTTCCGAGGGTATCCGGGAGGAGCACATCCGCGTACCGGCAGGACGCGGTCATCATGTTGTCGCAGACCACGATGAATTCGCATTTCGACGTGTCGCGGAGGATCTTATCCGTGCGGCCGCAGTCGCTATGCTGGTTGATGAGGATGTTGCCGCCCGAATTGATCACCATCTTGATGTCGTTCTTCAGCCGGTCGACACCCTTCACACCGTCGTGCGTTGCCGTCATCTCGTGCCCCCGCAGAATCGCCTCTGTCCACATGAAGCTCGGGATCGAGGCTTTCACGGGGTTATTGCCGCGGGGGATTCCGATTGGCCACCAGTCGGTGCCACACTCTTCCATGCCGCTTGACGTGCCGGGGAGACCCACCTGACCAAGAAGAATCGGAAGCATCGCGATTGCCCGTGCCGTTTCCTCGCCGTTTGCGCGGCGCTGCGGCCCGAGTCCCTGGGCGACAAAGACAGGCTTTGTTGTTCCCATCTCGCGGGCAAGGGCGATGATTGTTTCTTCAGGAATACCGGTAATGGCCGAGGCGTACGCCGGGGTCTTCGCGACGCCGTCCGCCTTCCCGAGGATGTAGGACTTGTAGTCGCCGTTCTTCGGGGCGCTCTTCGGGAGGGTCTTCTCGTCGTAGCCGACGCAGTACTTATCGAGGAACTCCTGATCCACCCAGTTGTGGGTGATGAATTCGTAGGCGAGCGCTTCGCAGAGCGCGGCGTCTGTCCCGGGGAGGATCGGGATCCACTGATTCACTTTCCCCGCCACCGTATCCGTGCAGATCGGATCAATCACGATCGTCTTCACGTGGTTCTTCTCAATCGCCTGCAGGAACTGCCAGGACATCGAGCCGCCGGAAATCCGGGTGACAGAGAGGTTGTCACCGAACGACACGTAGAGCTTCGCGTGGGCGATTTCGGTGGGAGAGGACGCGACCTTGCGGCCGTAGGTCATCGGGAAGGCCGCAGTGATCTGGGCGGAGGAGTAGGAACCTTTCCAATTCAGGTAGCCGCCCGTGAGGTTCGCGAGACGCTTCCAGCAGTTCGAGCCGCTGACCGACGTCTGCTGCGCCGTCGCGTAGTTGATGTAAACGGAGTCCGGGCCGTAGTTCTTCAGGATCCGCTGCCAGTTATCGGCGATCAGCTGATAGGCCTCATCCCACGAGATCCGCTCAAATTTCGCTTCTCCCCGCTCGCCGACCCGCTTCATCGGGAACTTCAGGCGATCGGGGTTATAGAGGCGCTGCCGCATGGAGCGGCCTCTGAGGCACGCCCGCAGCTGATAGGGCTGGGGGCAGCAGGGGTTCGATGTGTTATCGGTCTCGATCCGGATCACCTGGCCGTTCTTCGTAAAGACACGGAGGGCGCAGCGGTTGCCGCAGTTCACCACGCAGGCACCCCAATACATGTCAGGCATCGCGTCAATCGCTTTTTTGACACCTGACGCCACGGCGGTAAGCGGACAGACGCTTCCGGCAAGCGTGATGCCGGCTCCCTGCAGCAGGGCTCGGCGAGTCAGTTGGAAGGTCATTTTGTTTTCCTGTTGTTTTATTTATGAATTGCTGTTCTGGACGAGATGAGATTCATCTCTTGGGGGCGGATTCTATGGAGAACGAACCGATTTTTGAATGACAGATTGACAACAAAAACTTGCTAACCCAGCAAGTAAATCAAAATTAATCAAATGAGAATGATTTACGGAGATCCCCGGAAACAGGGGAAAACCGGGTGATGCCGCTGAAAAGAAAGGGAAATACGGGAGGGCGGAAATCAAAGCGCGGCACGGTGAAAAATGAGAGGTCAATTACCCGCGATCGTTTTTAATAGGAAATATGAGTTCCTATAGAGGATCTATCAGTAACTATCAGAATCTATGAAACGGTGGGAGAGCGGATAAAGAAACGCCGCGGTTCCTTAGGGGAATCGCGGCGGGTGTCAGTGTTCTTTTAAAAGCGGTCAGGCGGGTTCTGACGTGGCATTGAATTCCGCTGCCGTCGCGAGCGTCGCCGATCCGATATGGGCGATCCGGTTATCCGCCGTGAGAATCGTGGGTTCGAGCACCTGCTCGATCACGATGTCATCCCCCGGCTCAAATTCATCCATATTGACAGCCGTGATCTTGAGACTGGGATTAAAGGGCATTCCTTCCGGAATGTCAGCGACATGAAGCCCCGCGGTCGCGAGCGCTTCCTTTGTTCTCTGAAGAGACCACTTCAGCTGGTTCCGATAGCGCACCTGATCCTCGGGCTTTGCCTTCGCGATCATCTGCTCAAAAGCTTCCTTGAAATGCCAGGCTTCCACCGCCATGTTGATAATGGCTTTGGTCAGCTGCTGTTCAGAAGGCATTGATGTACTCCTCTGTGGCGATTGTTGTTATGTCAGGTTGTTCTCAGCAACTTTTTTAAAGGACAGTGCCGGGGAGAGCGGCTGGAAACGGTGGTGTGAAGCTTGATCGAGCCGCTATCCCCTGCCGCCCGGAGTGACCTTCGGGCGGTCTTTCTCTTACCCGTTACTTCGCGGTCTTCCCGAGACTCAGGGCGTCCCAGGCGGCGCCTTCACCAGCGATGCGGCCGAAGACGAGGATATCTGCGTAGGCGTTGCCGCCGAGGCGGTTCGTGCCGTGCGTGACACCGGTCACTTCGCCCGCGGCATAGAGCCCCGGAATCACCTTGCCGTTCTTATCGAGCGCCTGGGACTTCGGATTGATGCGGATGCCGCCCATCGTGTGGTGAATCGACGGAACGGCCTTCACGACGTAGTACTTGCCCTGCGACATATCGACGAGGCCGCCGCGGTTATGGAAGTCCTTGTCGTTCCCCGGCCCCGTCATCGAATCCACGCGGTCAATCGTCGCCTTGAGGTTGGAGTAAGGGATCTTCGTGAATTCCGCGATGCACTTCAGGTCACCGCAGGTCTTCATCGTGCCGGTCTTCGTGAAGACGGAGTATTCGTCCGGGTGAGCCTCGACGGTCTTCGAAATATTCCCGATCTTGTCGTTCCAGAGAACCCAGCAGTAGGAGCCTGGCTGCGCGAGGATCGCGTGCGAGATCACGTCGCGGCGCCCGAGTTCTTCAACGAAACGCTGTCCCTTCTGGTTGATCAGAATGGCGCCGTCAAACCGGGCGTCGGCGATCAGCTCAATCGAGCCCGAGACCGGGTCGCAGATCGGGTAGGTCTGGATGTACTGCATGTTGACGAGTTCCGCCCCGGCGCGTTCCGCCATGTAGAGCGCTTCGCCCGTCGCGGACGGGGAGTCCGTGGACTTAAAGCGTTCATCGAGCGACGGGTCGTACTTCTTCACCATCGCGGCATTGTGACCGAAGCCGCCCGTCGCGAGCACCACGCCGCCCTTCGCGTCGAACTCGTAATTCTGCCCATTCATCGTCGCCTTCACGCCGACCACGCGGCCTGAGGCATCCTTGATAAGTTCCACGGCTTTCATATTGGTGATGACCGGGATCTTGAGTTCGTTCGCCTTCGCGTAGAGCTTCGTGATGAATTCGGTGCCGGTCTGGCCGTACGGGATCAGGGCGCGCTTACGGGTGTGGCCGCCGAACATGAAGAGGTTATCGGGTTCAAACCGGACGCCGATATAGTCGCGGGCCCACTTGGCGGCGGAAAGCGCGTTCCCCGTCATCGTGCGGATCACTTCAAGGTCGCCCTTCTTGTCGCCCCCGATATAGGTGTCCTGAGCGTGGCGTTCGGCGGAGTCATCAAGAATCCCGAGTTTCGGCTGGACCCAGTTCCGAGCGGCATTCATTTCAGCGCCGGAGATCAGGGAGTTGCCGCCGACTGTCGGCATCTTTTCCAGCATCACGACGCTCGCCCCGGTGTTCTTCGCCTCAATCGCGGCCGCGAACCCAGCGCCGCCGGCACCCACGACGACCACGTCATAGGTGCTCTTCGCCGGAATCATCGAGGCCGCTTTCTTAAGCGACTTCTGTCCGTCCTTCGTGAGCGTCACGCCCGCCTTCTTCGCCGCGTCCTTCACGGCCGCGAGAAAGCCTTTCGATGAGAACGTGGCGCCTGAGATGGCGTCGAGATCCGTGGAATTCGTTTTGACAACGTTGTCTTTAAGATCTGTAAAGACCTTCTCCGCGAGAACCGGGTTCTCGTTCTGAGAGAGGACCTTGATTGACTGGATCTTATTCGCGTCAAAGGTCACCTGAACCTTGATATCGCCGTCCTTCCCAACACCGGTGCCGGTCGTGGTTACGGTCGCGGCGGATGCCTGGAAAGCAAAGGCTCCGATCACGGCTGCCATCACGGCGGCAAAACGAATGGATTTGGTATTCATCACGCTGTTTCTCCCCTCAAACCTGTCAAATTGACTTGTCAATTTTTGATTGCAACGTCATTAAAAGACAGTTAACCGCCTAAGTCAATATCCTTATCTCTTTAGTGATATAGATAAATCGAAACAAAACGTGTTTGGGTCAATAAGGCGTGCTTTTTCCTGACAGAATGGGGGAAAGAGGGTTCTCTGGAATCCACGGGAAATCAGCGGTTTCCGTGAAGTGGATTCCGGTGACCCGGCTCAGAAACCATTACTGTGACGCGGATGAATCAAAGGGAGGATCCCGTGATGACAGCCTGTGAGAAAGCGATCCGGTATCTGCTCGCCAAAATGGATGAGGAGTCAGGAGACGTCATGACGCTTCCGGTGCTTCAGAAACTCCTCTATTACAGTCAGGGATTTTCTTTGACGATGACCGGAAAGCCGCTTTTCGAAGAGGATTTCGAAGTGTGGCAGATGGGACCCGTGATTCCGGCGCTTTTTGAGAAATATGGGAAAGAGCCAGGGTTCAGGATTCTGAACTCCTCGGAGACCGGAGACCCGGGACTCACGGCAGATGAGAAAGAGGGGCTCGATCAGGTGTACCTCGTCTACGGGCAGTTTTCTGGCTGGAAACTGCGGGACCTGGTTCTCGCGGATCCATTGATTGCCGGAGCTCCCATCCCGTCCGTGATTCCGAAAGCCGCGATGAGGGATGCGTTTCTCGCGAGGCTCGAGGTGAGCGGCGCGTACGAGGCGGATTTCTAGAGCGAGAGGAAAAGACCGCCAGACGCCCTAAAATAGGGACTTTCAGCATCCGGTATAAATCAAGGCAATCCATCTATGGCAGCAGATAACGCTTTTTCGTTTGCGAACATAGCGTCTCCAAAAGGACGCCAGCTCGAGCAGATGGTTGCTGATGTTTCCGCCAGCTATAAATATTATTGGCTGCTTTCTCTTGTCAAAATCGTTTCTGAGGGCAAAACCGGGTTTATTTCCAATCAGGAAATGGCTGCCCGCATGATCGCGGCCGCCTGGTACCCAGTCGTTTATTTCCGTCTGAAGTTTGGTTACTCAGATAAGTTAGAGGAAAAGATTCGGCTCGTTCAAAAAGAATGCGCCTTGTCGGATGACGCCTCTTATGAGGAAATCATTGAGGCAATTTTGCAAAGCAGGAATTCAGAGCTGAAAAGCAAACTCAGTAAGTTGACCCGCTATGTCCCTTCTCGGTTTATTGGATCCTTGTTTGATGATCAGCTCGCGATAAGCAAGCGGCAGTATGGCTCGTCTTTTGAAGGTCATAAAGATAATGATGTCAAGATTTTCAGCCAAGAGGCGGGTAATAAATCTCAGGCGCCCTATGTGATTGAGAAAGGCGGCATAACGCTGATGCCAGACTGGATACAGTTCTTTCTGGATTACAGCCAGATGATTACGGACAGCACGTATTTCAAGCTGACCCAGTTCGTTCAGCGGAGGAATCCTAACGTTCCGGCTGTTTCTGAAAAGCTGATAAGACCGACGGAGAGAAAGGAAACCGAGGAATTCAAAAGCGCAAGAAATTACTGGAAGCGGGCTATCAAGTCGAATGAACAGGTGTATGACATCTACACGAAGAACCCATTCACCGAAAATGCTTTAAATCGTCTGGGCGGATTGGCAATCGATCACTTTGTGCCCTGGAGATTTGTTCTTCACGACCGGCTTTGGAATCTTGTGCCAACCTTTGGCAGACCGAACAGCAGTAAAAGCGACAATTTACCTGACAGGGATTTTCTGGATGATTTTTGCAATATTCAGATCCTGGGGCTTAAAGCCAATATAGATTGGGAAAAGCCCGAGAATATTGAAAAAAACAAAAAAAAGAAAAAAGCGGATCCGATTATGGATGCTTACCGTGATCTGATGCCAAATGCGAAAAGTATCGCTGATCTCCTTAAACACGAGGCGCAGCTGCGGGAGAAGCTGCAGGACGCGGTTGGGGCTCTTCTCCTGCAGGCAAAAATTCAGGGCTTTTCGAAGTGGCAATCCGACTACATATCCGGGAACGATCTGCGTCTGTAGCCTGCTGATGGCGGGGAGATTCTTTCCGACTCCAGGGTGGTTGGTTCCATGAGAAAGCCCCATTCCTTTTCCTGCACCAGTACGCCCTAAAATAGGGCAATCCGCATCTGGAATTTATCAAGGCATTCCACGCATGGCATCAGATAACGTGTTTTCATTCGCGATCGCGACGGCGTCTCCGAAAGGGGGGACGCTTGAGCAGATGCTGGCCAATACGACGAACTGCTACAAGTACGTCTGGATGCTCGCGCTCCTCAGGATCGCGTCTGAAAACAAACGCGAATTCGTTTCCTTTAAAGAGATGACGGCCCGCATGGTGGCAGCCGCCTGGTACCCGGTGATCTATTTCCGTCTGAATCTCGGGTACTCAGATCAGCTCGCGGAACTGATCTATGCCGTGAGGGAAGAGTGCCATCTGCCGGATGATTCGTCGTACGACGATATCGTGGCCGCGGTTATGGGGATCCAGAATCCGGATGTGGAGAAAAAGATCCGGATGATGACGCGCTATGTTCCGCAGCGCTTTATCGCCGCGGTGTTCAATGACCAGTACGCGGAGTACCGGAAGGAATTCGGGAAGTCCTTTGAGTCGAAGAAGGATAACCTCACGCGCGACCTGAGCCAGAAAGCGATGAACGCCGGCCGGACGCCTTACGTGATCAGTAAGGATGGCATTCAGCTGACGCCTGAGTGGACGCGGTACTTTATCGAAAATAATCCGATCATCACGGAGTGCACGTACTTCAAGCTCACGCAGTTCCTGCAGCAGAAGAACCCGAGCGTCCCGGCGATTTCAGAGAAGCTCATTCAGCCGACCAGCCCGAACAGTCTTGATTTCTCCCGTGCGAAGGACTACTGGCGTTCAGCGATCGAGCGGGATGGCGATGTTTACGACATCTACACGCTCCGTCACTTCACGAAGGACGCGCTTGAGAGCCTGGGACCGATGTCGGTTGACCACTTTGTCCCCTGGAAATTCGTGCTGCATGACCAGATCTGGAATCTGGTACCTACGTTCAGGAGCCCAAACAGCAGCAAAAACGACAATCTTCCGGATACGGCGTACCTTGATGACTTCTGCTCAGTGCAGTTCATCGGGCTTACCGCGAACCGGGAGACTCAGCATTTCAGGAAAGTGATTGAGTCTTACCGCGACGTGATTCCGAACGCGGAGCAGTTCGTCGCGACGCTTGAAAACAAAGAAGCTTTCAGCGAGAAGCTTAAAAACGCGATTCTCCCGCTTCTGCTGCAGGCGAAGAATCAAGGGTTCACGGACTGGACGAATACGTACCGCGGCGTGTAGTTCCGCGTCGGATATGAAGGGAGATTGTCAGAGCCTGATGACTCTTCGGCGGGGAACCGTAGATAACGTCACCAGGCTCTGCCAGGTTACGAGGCTTGTTCGGGACCAGTCACCGGCTTGGCGATAGCACTCTTCTCTTTGATCCAATTGGTAACGATATTAGGGTCAGCAAGGAACTTGGCGAGCGGCCAATGCATGGAGCAGAACTCAAATTGAGGACATTTGCCACTTTGCTGCCAATCAGGTTGAAGAGGGGGCCTGTCAGCTTCTTTAACCATTTTCCAGTCGCTTTCCTGCAGGCAACGGTACAGATTGACTTCAACCACTGCCTCCTTGCCAGACATTTCCAAAGGATCGGGCTTGGTATTCTTACCTGCACGCAAGTCTGAGTCACTGCGGAAATCGTAGTCGATATAGTTGCGGAAAATCAGCGCTTTATCGCCTTTTACTGCCTTGCTGTATGTCTTGTCCCGGTAGGCATGAGTCGAAGCAAACAGCGGCAGATAGCACCATGCCGAAGTGCCGGATGGGGGATATGTATCGCGGGGAGGGGTGTAAGTTTCGGTGGGCTCCCAGAACCAGAACTCGGAGTACAGCGTCTGATAGGCGATCGTATCGAATAGCGGGAGGATACGCATGTAGAAAGCGGCCGCGAGTCTGTGGGCCTGCTGCAGCTGGGTAACCAGCTTGGTGGTTTGCTGAAGATCGTATTTCATACCTGAATTCCCGATTTACTTATACATAGCGGGATTCAGGAGGCAGTTTTCCAGTCCGAGTCGCTCAAAAACGAGTCTGTGGCGACCTAAAATTTCCCCGAGCCAAACTTTTCCTATTGATGAGCTATAGAAACGGATCTGCCCCACATCTTCCAGCAGCTCCATGAGAGAATATTCGTCAAGCAGAGGTGCATAGGATTTCTTCCCTATTTTCACTTCAACACTCATGGCTTTGATGAGCCAGGAAACAATTGTGGCAGCGATGAAGGCTAACAAGAGACGTCCATTAACAGAAACGTCGGAGTGTCCCCTTGTAGTTGTAAAACCAACATCAGTCTTGATAACCCCAAAGCATTTCTCGATGCAGTCGCGCGTTCTGTAGATCTCCAGGATTTCTTTCGACTCAAGTTTTCGATCGCTGATCATTGAAAAGAATCCCATGTATCTGACCTTTTCATTGACAGCATCATTGTTTCTGATCAGAGGCTTTTTACCGGGTTCACTATCAGGTGTTTCATAGAATCTCAAAAGTTTGGAATCAGGGCTGGCTAACCCGTTAATCCAGTCTTCTTCAAAGGTTACCAAATCAGATAAAAATTTATCCTGCTCATTATTTGCAACTGCAAGACTGTAATAGATGTACACCCAAACACTACATGATTTTGGGTCCTCTTTCGTGCCTGGTATTGTGACCTGGGTTTGAACAGCGGTCAGGTTGTGACCGCGAACGTTGTTCGTCATATCCCAGAAAGCGGGAAGATTATCTTCGATGGCGTCCCTGATGAAGGAGTGATCAGTTTTGGCAGCCATGATGAAGTGATGCTTGTTCTTGCAGAGCAGCCGAAGATTCTCACGGCTGCAATAGCCCCGATCAAAAATTGAGATAATTTTTTTACTGACTCCGATGTTTTCCCATCGAGTCAGAAGGTCATGCATAGTGACTATATCTGGCACGTTTCCGGCGAATCGCCTGAACATCAGGGGAACACCAGAATTATGACCGTAGAGGAGCGCCAAACCAATCTGGTTTTCGTAGCCTCCGCGTTTACTAATTCCTTTTCGTACATCTGTCAGAGATCGGCTTTCAGACGCGATTCGTGTGCTGTCGAATGATAAATATTCTGTTTCAGGAAGACGCTTGGCCCGAAGAGCAAAGAGCCGATTTAATGAAGCTGTATCTGAGCCAATATCCTGCGATAACTCACTTAGTCTTTGAGACTCGATATTGTCTGGAAGACCGGCTGGCAAGGCGTTAGTATCAGAAAAAATCTTGAATCTATGCTGTGAAGTAGTGTTTTTGATGATTTGATATGCCGCCAGGCTTACGAGGGTGTGTAATTTTTTGTGGGCGGCTCGTTCAAGGTTAATCGATGTAGGGGGTGATTCGGTCACCAAATAGCACAACCAATTCTCTCATAGCGGCACTCCAGTATGGAGAAGGCCGCACCCATCTTTTCTCTACTTTCCGGATTGCCAGAAAGAGAAGTTTCAAAGCAGCCGTTTCAGTAGGGAAAGCAGCTCGGGTCTTAATTACTTTTCTTAGATCCCGATTAAGGCTCTCTATGGCATTGGTTGTATAAATAAGTCTGCGGATATTTGGGGAAAAATCAAAGAAGGGGATCACCTTATCCCAGGAATCGATCCACTGTTTGGCGATGTAAGGGTATCTGAGCCCCAGTTCCGACTGTGCAAAAGCGTCCAGTTCCTTCCGCGCATCAGCCGCGTTTACGGCCCGGTAAATGGGCTTCAGCGCGCCGGCTACGGCCTTGTAATCCTTATATCCGACGAATTTCAGACTGTTCCTGATCAGGTGAACAATGCAGGTCTGCAGCAGAGTGTTGGGAAAGGCAGCTTCAAGCGCCTCCTTCATTCCCTTGAGTCCGTCTGTGACAGCAATCAGAATATCAGACACCCCCCTGTTTTTGAGTTCAGTGAAGACCTTAAGCCAATATTTTGCGCTTTCGTTATCAGCGACCCACATCCCCAAAACTTCCTTGCGGCCCTGGGCGTTTACGCCCAAGGCAAGATGGACCGCTTTCGGGGTAACAATGCCATTATCACCTCGGATTTTGACTCGAATAGCGTCAAAGAAAACAGTTGTATAAAACGGATCCAGAGGACGGTTCTGCCATTTTTCAACCTCAGGAAGGATGGCGTCCGTAACATCGCTGATAAATTCGGCACTGGTCTCCATACCGTATTCATCATAGAGAAAGCCTTGAATTTCCCGGGTTGAGAGCCCTCTGGCGTACAAGGCCAGAACCTTGTCCTCAAACCCCGCCAGCTGGCGTTTATGCTTAGGAACGACCCTCGGCTCAAACTCTCCCTTGCGGTCTCTGGGTACGTCAATACGGATATTTCCAAGGCTGGACGATTTGAGGGTTTTCGAACTATGCCCGTTACGCTCATTTTCGGTGACACGTTTACCGCCTCTTTCGTAACCGAGATGATTGGTCATTTCACCGTCAAGCATTTGAGTCAGCAGCCGACCGAGCATATGGGCCATAAGATTTTCCGCATCCTCTGCGGTATTAATCTCAAGCCCGGATTTCTTGGCGTTTTCTAAAATCTGTCCTGCAACACTATCCAAGGGGTCTGTCTTTCGTTTCATTTGAGGCTCCTCCAAGAGCAATTATCTCAGAGTCACCCACAAAATTTTCCTCACCCTCAGGCTTACCATCATGGCGGCCTTCCCCTCACCATAAACTTTCTTCAAATCATCAGTTAAACCCGAGGTTTCTGCTGCTTGAGTAAGGAGTGCGGTTGTTCCGAACGTTTTGTCATGATCAAATTTCTGACGCTTATCAGTGGTCTTTTTGACACGGGTCAGCTTCAGCTCTGCCGCATAAGCTGCGTTCGGAACAAATTTTCCATCAACAAGCTTGCCAATATATCGCCTTTTTTGTTGGCCCCGCTTTTTTTCTTTATCCCACCAATACTTATGGATTGCAACGTACTCTGTGTCTTTGATTCGGACAATACGCGCATCTTCGGGAAGGATCGGATTGTGATCAGTCATATCGCAAGGGCTGCAAAAGAGATTATATATGTCTATATTATACGTATGTTTTACCTATAAATCAACCCTTTTTTTAAATTTTCTATTTGGAAAATCAATAGACTTTTGTTAAAAAATACAGCTAACAGAGCGGGAATTTAGGTTCATAGCGGCATCCTTAGCCAAAGTCAGTGATTCAAAAAGGAGAAATCGTGGGGAGAGAGGCGCAGTGGCCCGGCATAGTCGACCAGGGCGGCCCAGTCAGCAGTGTGTTCAGTCGGTGAGGTCAGGATGGGAAACGACTTCACCCCGCAACCCAAGTTCACCTCGTTTGCAGAGTAGGCAAACAAGAGCTTCCACTCGGGTATTACTGGTGCCATACCAAAGAGCTCAAATGCCCGCATCCACTCTTCACGAATGGCGCGATCCTGTCGGCAGGAGTCAAACTCGGGGGCGGTTTGCAGAAAGTAGCGGAGCGATCCCCATTCACGCAGCGTCATTCGGCGAAAACGTTGGGGCAGCTCCTCGCGAGTCAGCGGGGCGGTAGGAGTATGGGCGAGCGCCACGTAGTAAAGCCGGTCTGCATATTTGTCAAAACTGTTATCGCCGACCACCGCTTTGGTCTGGCGCTGCCACTGATCCTGATACTGATAGCCCCCGAATGAGGGCTTGACCTCGATAACCACCAATGAGTTTTCAAAGCGAAGCATCACATCGGGCTCAACATGTTCAGACTCCCGCTCAGGGTCAGCATGTTCAGGCTTCAATTCCAGGTATGGCCACAGCTCCAGCTTGTCAAAGGTGGAAGGATCTATCGGATTGTCGTCACCGAGCAGAAAGCGCAGAACCGCGCCCAAGGCATCGTCCGAAAGGTGAGGCACGCGGCCAAAAAAGACGGCAGTCAGCAGATCCTCGCGCCGTTTGAACGCGTCACGCCAGCTGATAGATTCCCCGTCCTGTTCGATACGGCCAGCCTTGCCATGCAGAATCGCCTGCAGCATCGCAGCTCCTTGTGAAGTTGATGTCTCCCGTGAACCTGTTTCAGGATTTCAGGATGAACTCTGGAATTCTGAAGAACAGCCATTGCCGCCTGCTTCTGGGCTTCCGTACGTTCACGAATGAAAATCAAGTATGTAAAAAGAGTACGTAAAAAGTGTACTCGCCCGTCATTTATGAATCAAGTGAAATCGGTTCAAAGGGCGGGTCAATTTCTGTCCGCGGCTGAAACGGTAAGGGAAAGCGGGTCTACGGTCTGAAAGTTTCGGACAGCAGAAAACCGCCTCATGACGCATAGTCATGCGGAGAGTGGCATTGGCTCAAAGGAGTCTCAGACGAACCTGAAAGTTCTACAACAGGCACACGTTCGGTTGATTTCGGCTGAGTAGACCGCAGAAAGGGGATGTTTTCTGCGTTTTTTTCTTGACCCATTTAGTGTTACTATATATAATATAGATAACATTATTGGAGCCAGCCATGTCCCGCACCTATACCGGAAAAATCCATGTCGGCCAGCGCCGCGTAACCCGCGCCAATGGGGATGTCTACGTCTACGAGCGCCACACGCAGTACGACCGGGAGACGCAGAAGACCGTCACGTTGAAAAACAAGCTTTTGGGCAAACTAGACCCTGAGACAGGCGAAATTGTTCCGACAAGGCCTAAAAGCAGGTCTAAGAAGGAGGCTTCCGCCTCCATCGAGCACGCCTGCCTGGCTGACATCCTGGACCTTGTCGCAAGGGAAACCGGGATCGACAAGGGGCTTGAAAGCGCCTTCGGGACGGCCGCGGCTCAGAAGATCGCCACCATCGCCCGTTACCTGATCGCCACGGACGGCGCGGCGATCCCCCGCATGGAGGCCTGGCAGGTCGGCCACCCGACGCCCTACGAGGAAGGCCTGGGCGAAAGCGCCTGCAGCGAGCTCTTCGACAAGGTCGGCAAGGATGGCGACGGGCAGCAGAAGTTCTTTGCCTCCCGGGCGGCAAGGCTCGAGACGTCCCCGAGCATCGCCTTCGACTCGACCACGGTTTCGACCTACAGCTCGGGGCAGGCCGAGGCCCGCCAGGGATTCAACAAGGACGGCGACGGGCTGGACACCGTCAAGCTGCTCACGCTCTACTCGGTGAATGACCGCCAGCCCGTCGCCTTCGCGAAGCAGCCGGGGAACGTGCCGGACGTCATCTCCATCCAGAACGCCATCCGCCAGCTCCAGTGCTTCGACATCGACAAGCCCGTCGTAGTTACGGACAACGGCTTCTACAGCCAGGCGAACATGGCGGAGTTCGCACGGAACAGCATGAAGTTCCTGACGCTCGCCTCGCCCTCCACCCTCTGGATTCGGGAGATCGTCGACGAGCTGCGCGACAGGCTCGACTCGGTGTCCTCCGTCTGCTCGTTCGACACTTCGGTCCATTGCGCCTCGAAAATGGTCATGAAGGAGCTGTCCGTCGTCAGGCAGAGGAGCCGCGGCGGCATTGCCGCCGGCGAGGCGGAGACCTTCAGCCGCAGGCTCTATGTCCATGTCTGCTATTCCAGGGACCGCGCCACAAAGGACGAGCAGAGGCTGGTGAACGACCTGTTCGAGCTCAAGAGGCTCGTCGAGGCTGGCGAGCAGCTCTCCCCCGCGGGCGAAAAGAAGGCGGAGAAGTTCCTCCACTGTTCGACCGTGGGCCGCGGCGGGAAGCTGAAGGTGGCCTTCAGAGACGAGGCCTTCCGCGAGGCCAGGAAGTATTTCGGTTTCTTCGCGCTTGTCTCCAATGAGGTCAAGGACGCCGAGGAGGCGCTGAAGTCCTACAGGCTGAGGGAGAAGATTGAGGAGCTCTTCAATGTCCAAAAGAATGGCATGGACGGGAGCCGCCCACGCGTCTGGCACCCTGACAGCCTTCAGGGCAGGCTCTTCGTGCAGTTTGTCGCGCTCGGCTACCACTGCTACCTCACCAAGCGGATTGGCGAGATCAAGGAGCGGCTCGGCACGGAAAAGGATGGGAAGACGAAGACCGAGCTCGATCTGGAAGTCAGTCTCAAGAAATGGCTTGAGGCCAGGTCCCTGATTCAAGTCCTCGAGTGGTTTGACTGCGTGAAGACGACCTCCGTGATGACGCCGCGGGGAATGAGGCGCTGGAGCACCGAGTCCGTGAAGCGCGACCAACTGTTCCTGAAGCTGCTCGGCATTTGATGAGCCAGAGCCACGAAGGCTTTCGTGGCTCTATTGCAGAACTTTTGGGAGACGAAAGCTCACAATCGAAGCTCTGTCTTTTTGTTGATTCAGACGGGAGGCATCCGGAATCGCGCGCATGGATTCAGGGGGCCGCGGGTCTATCTTGAAACGCGCTTATCAGATTGAAGAAACCTGATGTTGCGGTAATGGAGTGAAGCGTAAATCTTTGAAGGAAGTAACGAGGGAACTCTTAAGTTTTGTGCCGTTCCCTCTACGCCATGAAGATCGCTTCAAGGCTGAGGCACATTCGGAAATCGATCGTTTTACTGTGACACTTCATTTTGGCTGCTCCTATTCGCGAAAGTCTCTTTTCGATCCGGTCTTAGATGCAGACACCGGAGAGGAGGCTCAGAACGTCGATACCCTGGCGGGTCTTGCGGGGAGCGGCGGCCTGTTCGTGGGGCTGGGAGGCGAAGGTGCTCTTCGTCTGGGTTTCCGCCTTGGTGAGGGTGACGGAGCCGTCAGCCGCGATGCGGAACTCAACCTGGTTGCCGCTCGCGAGATTCAGGAAATCGCGGATTTCCTTCGGAATAGTGACCTGACCCTTGATAGTAAGACGATTTGCCATTTTATTTCTTCCCTTTCGATTTACACGTATAAAAAAAGACAGAGCCGCAATTTTGTTTGCGGCTCTGTCTAAGTTGAATCTCTGTTCTGCGGAACTTATCTTTCTAACGGGTGTGCAGAACGAGACGCCTTAGCTCTGGAGAGCCGCGTCAGTCGCATGCACATGCTGTCAACGATGAACAGCTGGTTAGACATTTGGAAAAGTTCCTGTAACAAGTAAAAACGTATAAGTAACCTTACCCGAGCGATTTTGAAAAGTCAAAATTTTGATTTCGGATAAGGTTTTTGTCGTAGAGACTCTAAGGAAAAGCGCCCATTATTCGGCCGCTTTGCCGGTCATTCCTTCCTTCTTCGCCCATTCACGGACTTCTTCGCTGATCCGCATGGAGCAGAATTTCGGGCCGCACATCGAGCAGAAGTGCGCTTTCTTCATGCTGTCCTTCGGAAGCGTTTCGTCATGCATCGCATGCGCGGTCTCGGGGTCGAAGCCGATGTTGAACTGGTCTTCCCAGCGGAACTCGAATCGCGCCTTGCTCATCGCGTTGTCGCGGATCTGAGCGCCGGGGAGCCCCTTCGCGAGGTCAGAGGCGTGAGCGGCGATCTTATAGGCGATGATGCCGGCCTTCACGTCGTCACGGTCCGGAAGACCGAGGTGCTCCTTCGGCGTCACGTAGCAAAGCATCGCGGTGCCGCGCCAGCCGATCATCGCGGCGCCGATCGCGCTCGTGATGTGGTCGTAGCCCGGGGCGCAGTCCGTGACGAGCGGTCCAAGGGTGTAGAACGGGGCGCTGTCGCAGGCTTCGATCTCTTCCTCGACGTTTTCCATCACGCGCTGCATCGGGACGTGGCCGGGGCCTTCAATGATCACCTGCACGGCCTTCGCGCGGGCTTTCTTCGCGAGTTCGCCGAGCGTCCGGAGTTCGGCGATCTGCGCCTCGTCACACGCGTCGTAGATGGAGCCCGGGCGGAGACCGTCTCCAAGGCTCACCGCGACGTCATACTTCGCGAGGATGTCGCAGATCTCGTCAAAGTGCGAGTAGAGGAAGTTTTCCGCGTGATGCGTGATGCACCAGCCGGCCATGATCGAGCCGCCGCGGGAAACGATGCCGGTGAGGCGGTCCACCGTCAGCGGAATATGGCTGAAGCGGAGACCCGCGTGGATCGTGAAGTAGTCAACGCCCTGCTCCGCCTGCTCGATCAGCGTATCGCGGTAAACCTCCCAGGAGAGCTTTGAGGCGTCGCCCTTCACCTTTTCGAGTGTCTGATAGAGCGGCACGGTGCCGATCGGCACCGGGGAATTGCGGATGATCCACTCGCGCGTCTCATGAATGTTCTTCCCGGTCGAGAGATCCATCACGGTGTCCGCGCCCCACTTGATCGACCAGAGGAGCTTCTCCACTTCTTCCGAAATCCCGGAGCTCACGGCGGAGTTACCGATATTCGCGTTGATCTTCGTGAGGAAGTTGCGGCCGATTACCATCGGTTCCGATTCCGGGTGATTGATGTTCGCGGGAAGCACGGCGCGGCCCTCGGCGATCTCCTTCCGGACAAATTCCCCGGTCACGGTTTCCGGCATCTGCATTTCAAACGGGGTCCCCGCGTGCTGCGCGAGGAGAATCCGGCGGGAGCGGGGCGAGACCGCGTCAAGGCTCTTCACGTAAGCCGCGCGGTTCTGATTCTCGCGGATCGCGGCGAATTCCATTTCAGGGGTCACGATCCCGGCTCGGGCGTAGTCGAGCTGCGTGATTTTTTTCCCGGGTTTCGCGGCGAGCACCGGACGGGTGCGGTGGAAGCGGTAGGAGAGCGTTGAGTGGTCTTCCTCACGCTCGACGCCGTACTGGCTCGTGAGACCGGGGAGCACCTCGGTGTCCGCTCGTTCCTCGATCCACTTCTCGCGAAGCGCCGGGAGGCCCTTCGTGATATCGACCTTTTTCGCGGGGTCACCGAAGTCACCCGCCGTATCGTAGACAAAGATCGGGGGATTCTTTTCGGTTTTCCCTTCGGGGAGGCTGGAATCCTCGAGCGTGATTTCCCGCATCGGGACCTGGATATCGGGGCGCGACCCCTCAACATAGATGCGGCGGCTCGCGGGCAGGGGATCAAGCCCCGCCATCAGGCTCTCATCCGGCCGCGTGTCGCGGGTGTCTTCTGTAATTTCAATCTTCCGGCTATCCATAGCTCCTAGTCCTCTTTATAGGCGGCGAGAAAGACGGAGGGAATAACAGCCGGTATGCAGGGTGGGGTCTTGAGACGTCTCTCAAAAAGAACGCCTTCCGGGAGTTCTCTTAATTCCGGAAAGCGTCCCGGCTCCCGCACCGCTGCATATTCGTTTCCCTCCGACGGTATCAGCCGCATCAGGTTCCACGGGTGTTTCTCAATCAGGAACGCGTTTTCGTGACAGACCGCGTGTCCTGATACCCCGAACGTGCGCACCATTCTAAACGGGGTTGGGATCCGAGAGGAGGGGATGAAAAGAAGTTTTACTCGTTTCGGCGCGAGACGAGCCGCCTGATCGAGCGGTCGTGAATTCCCGTTAAGAAGAGCATCGAGAAGACCGCACCCACAAGACACCACGCCATATCTTTCTGCGTGTCCCAGGGGTCGCCCTGCGTGCCGAGAAACGCGTCCGCTTCCTCGTGAATGATTTCGGCGGTTGCCCACTCAAAAATTTCGTAGAGCGCGGCGATCGACAGACACACCGTAATCGAGAAAAACGCGGCCCAGGCTTTGGAGCGGGCGGCGCGCGTCCGGAGGATGATTTCCCGCGCGATGATCGCGGGGAACGCCCCTTGAGCGAAATGACCGACCTTGTCGTAATTGTTGCGCGCGAAGTGAAGCGGCCCCTCAAGCCACGTGAAGAGCGGGACTTCGGCATACGTGTACTTCGCGCCGATAAAGAGGATCACGCAGTGGATCGCGATCAGCGCGTAGCAGAAGCGTGAGAAGCGGAATTTCCCCCAGGTGAGGGCGAGGAGCGCGAAGCCGATCAGCCCCGGCGTACATTCGAGCCACCACGTGAGACGGTCATGCGGATTGATGCCGGACCAGACGAGCACCGCGAGCCAGATGGCGAGCAGCACCGCGTGGAACGTCGAAAACCGTTCCCCCATTCCTTTTTCGTACCAATCCATAAGCCGGACTCCTTTTTCCGTCGAATCGTATCACGGGAAAGGCGCGCCGGCACGGGGAATCGGCGGGAAATGTGCGCTGGAACCCCCGCTCACCGGGGGCTTTGCGGAACTTTACGAGGAGGCGCTCTTCGGAACGTCGCGCCACCAGGCCGGGAACTCGATCGTGAGATCCCCGATCGGGACCACGTCCCCCACCTTCGGCGTGAGGAGCTTCCAGTCCGCGAGGTGAGACGCCATCCGGATCCGCTCCAGCGGATCGTACCAGGCGTGGCGCGCGAGCGCGTAGCGGCAGTTGTGGATCGGGATCACGGATTTCGCGCCGACTTCGGTCGCGGCTTTGACGGAGCCTTCAGGTGCCATATGGATTTCCGCCCAGTCCGCGTTGTACTGACCGTCCTCGATAAAGGCGAGATCGAAGCCACCCGAATCGCGGAAGAGGTCGCCGATTTCCTTGAAGTGCGGGCCGTTGCCGCCGTCACCCGAGAGGTACAGGCGCTTGCCGCCCGCCTCAATCACGTAAGACCCCCAGAGTGTCTGATCGCGCTTCAGCGTGCGGCCTGAGAAGTGACGGGACGGGAAGAAGTAGATCGCGCGGGCCTGAAGCGCGCCGGATTTCCATTCAGCGGGCTGCAGGCGCTTTTCCGGTTTATGGAACGGGTGCACCACCTCAGGCTTCGGTTCCGTGAACCGCGCGGCGTCGTACCAGTCGAAAACGAGGATCTTATCCGGGTTAATGCCCCAGGCGAGGAGATGCGAATTCACGCCAAGCGGCACCGCGTAGCGCTTCACCTTGTGGTCGAGCGCCTTGATCGTCTCGCAGTCGAGGTGATCCCAGTGGTCGTGCGTGAGGATCAGAAGGTCGATTGGAGGCGTGGTCTTCGCGGTAAAGGGATAGCCGCCCCGGAACTCAAAGCTTTTATTGATAAACGACACCGGCGACGCGTACGCCGAATACACCGGATCCACGAGGAACCGGAGACCGGCGAGCTGGAAATAGAGCCCCGAGTGCCCGAGCCACACCGCGATATCGCGGCTGGGATCGAGAGCTGAGAGATCGGTGTGCGTGCAGGGGAGAGGCGCCGCGGGTTTCAGATCCGGCGTGGAATTCGTGAGAAACTTCCACCAGGCTTCCACAAAGCCGTCCTTTCCGACCATGACGGACGTGGGCTGCTGGTTACGGAATTCCCCGTCAATCCAGTTGGGGGACGTATGGATACTCTCCGCGAGCTTCCCCTCGGGGATCTCGCCAAAGCGGTTCACGAAGGAGCAGCCGGGCGTCATCACGACGGCTCCCGCGATCGCGCCGCCGAAGAGCGCCCGACGCGTGCATTTCGCGACGGGACTCTGTTTAAACGGTTCATGCATAGCGGCTGAAAAAGGATTCAATGATGGATTTCCGCTTATGCTACTGCAGGCACCGTTCCCCGCTGATCTTTAAACGTGGTGAATTATCAAATCAAGTGCAAAGTTACTGAATAAAAGACTTCAGCCGGACACTTCCAATTGAGACGTTTTCTGGGTCTGAAATTCAGAGCATTGAACCGTTTCTGAACTTCTGCCTGAGAAATTTTATCGATACTCATTCCTTTTGGGAAAAAGTCTCTAAGAAGTCCGTTTGTATTTTCATTACTTCCTTTCTCGAGGGTGAGGAAAATTTTGTGGGTGACTCTGAGATAATTGCTCTTGGAGGAGCCTCAAATGAAACGAAAGACAGACCCCTTGGATAGTGTTGCAGGACAGATTTTAGAAAACGCCAAGAAATCCGGGCTTGAGATTAATACCGCAGAGGATGCGGAAAATCTTATGGCCCATATGCTCGGTCGGCTGCTGACTCAAATGCTTGACGGTGAAATGACCAATCATCTCGGTTACGAAAGAGGCGGTAAACGTGTCACCGAAAATGAGCGTAACGGGCATAGTTCGAAAACCCTCAAATCGTCCAGCCTTGGAAATATCCGTATTGACGTACCCAGAGACCGCAAGGGAGAGTTTGAGCCGAGGGTCGTTCCTAAGCATAAACGCCAGCTGGCGGGGTTTGAGGACAAGGTTCTGGCCTTGTACGCCAGAGGGCTCTCAACCCGGGAAATTCAAGGCTTTCTCTATGATGAATACGGTATGGAGACCAGTGCCGAATTTATCAGCGATGTTACGGACGCCATCCTTCCTGAGGTTGAAAAATGGCAGAACCGTCCTCTGGATCCGTTTTATACAACTGTTTTCTTTGACTCTATTCGAGTCAAAATCCGAGGTGATAATGGCATTGTTACCCCGAAAGCGGTCCATCTTGCCTTGGGCGTAAACGCCCAGGGCCGCAAGGAAGTTTTGGGGATGTGGGTCGCTGATAACGAAAGCGCAAAATATTGGCTTAAGGTCTTCACTGAACTCAAAAACAGGGGGGTGTCTGATATTCTGATTGCTGTCACAGACGGACTCAAGGGAATGAAGGAGGCGCTTGAAGCTGCCTTTCCCAACACTCTGCTGCAGACCTGCATTGTTCACCTGATCAGGAACAGTCTGAAATTCGTCGGATATAAGGATTACAAGGCCGTAGCCGGCGCGCTGAAGCCCATTTACCGGGCCGTAAACGCGGCTGATGCGCGGAAGGAACTGGACGCTTTTGCACAGTCGGAACTGGGGCTCAGATACCCTTACATCGCCAAACAGTGGATCGATTCCTGGGATAAGGTGATCCCCTTCTTTGATTTTTCCCCAAATATCCGCAGACTTATTTATACAACCAATGCCATAGAGAGCCTTAATCGGGATCTAAGAAAAGTAATTAAGACCCGAGCTGCTTTCCCTACTGAAACGGCTGCTTTGAAACTTCTCTTTCTGGCAATCCGGAAAGTAGAGAAAAGATGGGTGCGGCCTTCTCCATACTGGAGTGCCGCTATGAGAGAATTGGTTGTGCTATTTGGTGACCGAATCACCCCCTACATCGATTAACCTTGAACGAGCCGCCCACAAAAAATTACACACCCTCCCTTTCTCCCATGGATGATGAGGCAAGCAGAAATACACTTTGGTTCTGAGATCTTTCTCCAGTTTTTCAGCCCAGGAAAATTCTTTTCCGCGATCTACGGTAATCGTACGCAGATCCTTATCTGACAGAGATTTCTCAATTACGGCAGACACATCGGCCGCAGTCTTGGAAGCGGTTTTCCCGCCACAGAGAAAGCCGGACTTCCTATCGACCAGAGTCGTGAGGCAGGCTCCGCCCTTTTTTCCGATGACGGTATCGCCTTCCCAATCCCCCAGGCGAGATCTGTTCTGAGCTTCCAGGGGTCGCTCTTCAATGCTGTGAGTGATCTGGATCTTTCCTCGCCTCTCGGTCATGCCTTTACGGTGACGCGTTTTACCGTGGTGTCGCAGGTGTCGGGACATCTTTCGGCCATCCACAAAGCGATCCAGAAAGCCAGAATTGATTCCTCGGTAGATTGTCGTGGCGCTGATCCTTAGATTCGGCAGCTCCTTTCTGAGACGGTATTGAATCTGCTCCGGAGACCAGAATTTCTTAACCAGCAGATTTGAGACAATCCTTGTCAGCAACGAGTCAGACTTCAGAATGTTTCTCTTTCCGCAATGCTTTCTCTGTCTCTGATATCGGGCCTGCGCGGCACAGGGATCATAGGCAGCTGAAGCCCCATCCTGGGCCGATACAGCCTTGTTTCGCTTCAGTTCGCGGGAGATCGTAGAAACATTTTTCCCAATCGCACATGCAATTTCAGACAGGGATTTGCCTGAAATCGTTAAAGCCGAAATAAATACTCTGTCCCGAAGAGTAAGATGATGATAGTGGCTCATGAGCTCCCTCTATAGTTATCTTGACAATCTCTATTATGGAAGCTTTATGGGCCACTATTCTTTTCTCAGGCTTTGCACTTGAAGTGATAATTCGCCGTTAAAAAAACGTGAAAAAGTGCGACAGGCGTGAGCCGGGAACCCCGGACGGCAGGATCAGAAAGTTCCGGGCAAGAAAAATCCGGCAGAAAACTGACCCTGCCGGAGAAAAATGATTCCGTTCTATTCTGGTAGAACAGAGATAAATACTACATAAATCACCCTATATAATCTAATATTATTTCTGACTGTTAAAATAAACATAAAAGTTAATTCTATGGAGAAAGCCCCGTGCGCCGAGCTCTGATGCATATTGAAGCGATTCTGGAAAGCGGTTCGATCCGAAGCGCGTCGAGGCGGCTCTTCGTGTCGCAGCCCTCGCTTTCGCAGTACGTGAAGCGGCTCGAGGACACACTCGGCTGCCCGATTTTTGACCGCTCGAAGTCGCCCTGGACACTCACTGAGGAAGGGAAGTATTTCGTTGAGACGGAACGCCGGATCGACGCGATTGAGGAAGAGCGGAAGCACTATTACGAGGACCGGCGGGATGTGAAATCCGGGGAAGTCGTGATCGGGTCGACGCAGAACCGGACAGTCGCGGTGCTGACTCACATCCTCCCCGCGTTCAGGCGTGAGGCCCCGGGGGTCCGGATCCAGATCCGGGAATTCACGTCGGGGCAATTGGCGGAAGCGGTGACCAACGGCGAAGTGGACTGCGCGTTTCTCGCGAGTACGCTGAAGAGCCCCGGTCTCACCGGGTTCAAGGTGGAGCGGGAAAAGATTCTGCTTGCGGTCCCCGAGGGGCACAGGCTCGCGAAACGCGCGAAAAAGGGCGACCCCTTCGAGCCCCCGTTCCCGGAAGTGAGCTTCAAGGAATTGGAGGGTGAGCCCTTCATCATTCTGAATAAAGAGCAGGTGATGCGGCTTTACTTCGATCAGCTGGTGCAGGAGACCGGTGTCCATCCGAACCCCGTTGTGGAAACGGAGACCGTCGCGGCCGTCAGTTCCTTTGTGCGAGAGGGGGTGGGGCTTTCCTTCATTCCGGACGCGGTGGTCCGGAATCAGAAACCGACGGGTGTCGTGTTCTTCACGATCGCCGGGAAATCTCCCGAGCTTGACTTCTCCGTCTTCTGGCGCGAGGACCGGTATCTCTCGAAAGCCGCGCAGGCCTTTATCGACTGCGTGCGGAGGACGATCACGCCGATCGAGGACTGACAGGATCGTTCCAGAAACAAGAAAGGCGCTTCAGATGAAGCGCCTTTCGTTTATCCGATGAGCTCCAAACTCACTCTTCGTGATTATGGTGCTCAAAGCCGCCCGGATGCGTGTGGCGGTGGATATGGGTTTCCGGTTTCCCGCAGGCGACGACCTGACCGCCCTCTGGTTTCGACTCAATCGTCGCGAAGGTGTCCGAGACCTCCATGAGGAAGTCCCAGTCATGCGACACCACGATCCGGGGGAGGTTAATGAGTTTGAGGACGTGGATCAGCTGCTCACGCGCTTTTTCATCCAAACCGGTGGTCGGTTCATCGAGGAGCAGCGCGCGCGGCTTCATCGCGAGCACGGTCGCGATCGAGACGAGCTTCTTTTCGCCGCCTGAAAGCCGGTCGCTTGACCGGTGCGCGAAAGCGGAGAGCCCGAGGGTTTCCAGCGTCTCCTCGGCGTCTTTCAGAGCCTCTGCCTGGCTGCGGCCGAGATTCAGCGGGCCGAACGACACATCCTCAATCACCTCGGGGAAGAAAAGCTGATCCTCGGCGTTCTGAAGCACGTAGCCGACTGCGCAGCGAAGGCTCCGGAATTCCGCTTCCGTTTTCACCGGGGTTCCCTCGAAACACACGTCACCAGCTTGAGGCGTGAGGAGCCCCGTGATGAGCTTGAGGAGCGTCGTCTTTCCGCAGCCATTCGGTCCATAGAGGCCGATTTTTTCGGAGTCCGTGAGTGAAAAGTTGAGATCCCGGAAAACCGGCTTCCCCCGGCCGGCGTTTCCCATGGCGTCCGGCCACGAAAACGCGAGATTCCGAAGTTCAAAAATAGGGGCAGAGGCAGTCATTTAATCAGCAGTCCAAGGGATCAGCGGCTCTTTGTTTCAGAACGGCCGCAGAATCATAAGTGACGCGAGAATCGCGATTTCAAGCACGGCAAACGATATTAATGCAAGGTTCTGCCGCGCGTCTGACGTACCGGCCCATTCGAGGCACCGGAGGTTCACGCCGTCAAACCCCCGGAGCCGCATCGCCTCCCCCGTCCGCTCCGCCCGGTCAAAGGCTCGGACGAAAAGCTGCCCCATGAGGGTCGCGTAGACGCGATACGTGAAAAGCGTTGTTTTCGGGGCGAAGCCGCGGAGCCGCGCGGCGTCCCGGAGCCGCTTATATTCCTGCGAGAACGACTCGATATAGCGCCCCGTGAAGAGGAGAAGCATCACGAGTTTCGGGGGGAGGCCGAGTTTCTGCAGCGCCATCGCGGATTCAGAAAGCGTGAGCCCGGCGGTAAGCGAAAAAAGCGACGCGATGATCGCGTTGCATTTAAGCGTCACGAGGAGCGAGAGGCGCACACCGGCGTCTGTCGCCGTAAGCGGCCCGATCGACCACACCGGCGTTCCCGGCGTCGTGAACGGCGTAAAGACCCAGAGGAAGAGAATGAAGGCGTTCGCGGCGAGGAGCCGCTTCTTCAATTCTTTCGCGTTCGGGCGGAAAAGCGCGATGAGAACGAGAGACAGCAAAACCGCCGCGATCGCGGCCGGAATGCCGGTCGCGAAGGCGACGGAGAAAGAGATGAGCGCGGCCGCGAGGAACCGGGTTTTCGGATCCGTGTGGCGGACAGAGGAAGCGGGGCCGTCGGTGGTCATGCGGCGTTGTCCTTTTTATTGCCTTCCGCTTCGCCCTTTTCCTTGCCCTTCTTGTAGCCGAGCGCCGCGGCACCCGCGATACCGAAGATCCAGCCAAGCCCCCCGATCACGTCTTTCGCGGAGGGGTTCGGGTTCGAGAGCTCAGCGATCTTCTGACGCAGCGGCGCGACCTTCTCTTCCACCGCGGACTGGGCGATCAGCGTGATTTCGTCCTTTGTGAGACCGGGTTCCACGGGGACCGTGGCGTTTTCGACCTGCTGAGCGGTCGGCTTGGCGGCCGGAGCGGCAGCCTTCACCGGAGCTTTCGCTTCCGCTTTCACCGGGGCCTTCGTGGCCGCGGGCTTCGCTTCAGCTTTGGGTTCTGATTTCACCGCGGGCTTCGCCGCGGGTTCGGGTTTCGGAGCCGGGGCGGCGGTCACCGTCTTCGGGAGATCCGACGGAGTCATTTCCCAGGTGGCGGCGTGGCCTTCACCCGCGGCGACCGCGACCGTGACGCCCTTTTCCGAGCGGTAGCCCGCGGGGAGTGTGAAGCGCCAGGTACCGGTGTCAGACGTTTTCCCGGATGCGAGCACCTTTCCGGTCGCCGTATCGGTGACGGTGAGTTTTCCGCCCTTCACCGGGGTCGAGTCACTGAATTTCGACTCCACCTGGACGGCGTTTCCTTCACTCCACGCGAAAAGATTCACGCGGTGCGCCGCGGCCGAGAACGACAGGGTAAGAAGAGCGGCAAGCGCGGCGGTGTGCTTCAGAATCGGTTTCACAGCAAAGGACCTTTGTAGAAAATAACTAAATCTAAATAAATTCGTTATTCCGCTATGCGCTACTCGGCGGGCGGAATCATCCCGGCGAGCTTGAGGCGCGTGGTTTCAGGGAGCAGCGCCGGGCGGACACGGGCGATAAAGGACACCGCGACCGCGGTCACGATTCCCTCAATCAGCATCACGGGGAGGTGAGCGGCAAGCAGCATCACGGCGGACGCCTTAAATCCTTCGTCCGTAAACGCGAGCGCGAGCGCGGTGAGGACCGCGGCGATCGCGACACCGCAGGCACCGGAGACGAACCCCGAGACCGCCGCCGCTTTCTTCGCGCCAAGCGGCTTAAGGACGGAGAGGAGCCCGCCGAAGATATACCAACTCAGCACCGCCCCGAGCCCCATCGTCGCGGTGTTGACCCCAAGCACCGTGAGACCGCCGAAACCGTAGAGGATCGCCTGCAGGAGCAGCCCCACAAAGATCACCGGGACCGCGCTCCAGCCAAGCAGCACCCCGAGAAGCCCGTTCAGCAATAAGTGCACCGAACTCGGTCCCACCGGGATGTGGATCAGGGAAGCGACAAAGAACGCCGCGCCGAGAATCGCCGCCATCATCACCTGCCGGGGATCGAGTTTCTTAAGACCGTAAGCCACGGCACCGGCTGCCACGACGGCACCCGTAATGAGGACAGGGGCGGAAAGTACGCCTTCAGCGATATGCATTTCTTCGAGCTTCCCTAATCGGAAAAGGTTTTACGCGCGTTACTTCGCGAGCTGGGACGGAACCCTCGTGAAGTGAGTCCAGAGCACAGCGCCCCGCTCCACGTCCTTCATCTTGCCGTCCTTTGCCATCTTCGGGGCGTCACCCAGCGCGGCGAATCCCCACCAGCCGGCAAACGGGGCGGTGAAAGCGAATTCACCGTTCGCGCCGGTCACGGCCTGAAGTGTAATCAGATAATCGTTCGGGAGCTTCGCTTTTGAGCCGTTCCAGAACTCGATCTCGATCGGCGTCCCTTCAGGAGCGGGCTTCCCGTCAAAGAGAACACGGCCCCGGAACTCGGCTCCGGCCCAGTTCGCGAAGGGGCGGGTGAGCGGCACGATTTCAGCCGGGAGCCCGAGCGGCTTCTCCCAGCCCTCTTCGTCCCCCATCGCGCCCACCACGACCTTCGTGTAGTGGACGATGAACTTATCTTCCGCGGGTTCCCAGTAGGGCTTCGGCGTGAAGGCGAACGAGTACGTCCCTGGGCGCGTCACCGTGAAGGTGGACTTCCACGCCTCGTGCTTCAGGACCTGGGTTTCTTTAAGCGTATTCAGAAGCGACGTCTTCTTCCCGTTCTGCCACACGTCAAACGCTTCCGGCTTCGCGAGATTCATGCCGTTCTGTTCCACCGGGTGGCAGAACGCGAGCGTGAGTTCGAGCGGCGTCTTCGGGCGGTTCACGAGCTCTGATCCCGGCATCAGCACACCGAAATGCGCGTAGGCGGGAAGAGCGGTGAGGGCAATGGCGGCAGCTGTGGCAAGAGCGCGGAGTCGCATGACGGGAGGTCTCCTTAAGTGACGGAATGGGAGGGAAAGAAAACGGAATTTCCGGACGGGAGCCCGGAGCGATCACCAGAAGAAGAGCTTAAAACGCGGAGGCCGCCCGCCGGAACACCGTCGTTATAGCACCGTTTTCATACGATTTCCAGAAAAGTATTCACTTCCGTGAGCGCCGCTTAACCGTATCTGTTTAAAAAACTCCGGGTACGTTTCCTTATAAAAGGGGAATTCGGTGTCAGAAAAGATTTTTGCGCAATAAATTGATATTTTCTGCGAATGAAACGCTATTTCTGACTTTTTTGGCGCATAGAATCTCAATTATCGGAAGGATCGTCAGGGTCCGGACTGTCTTTTTTATTCTTTTGAGATTCCCACTTTATGTTTGGCATTGAAAATTACGCCGGGTTCCTCGCGGCTGGAGTGCTCCTCAATATGCTCCCGGGGGTGGATTCCGTCTATGTCTTGACGCGAAGCGCCGCGGAAGGGAAGCGGGTCGGGGTCGCGTCGGTGTTTGGGATCTCGACAGGCGTCCTCTTTCATACGACGCTCGTCGCGCTCGGGCTTTCCGCCGTGCTTGCCGCGAGCCCGAAGGCGTTTTTCGCCGTGAAGCTCGCCGGAGCGGCGTACCTCCTCTGGCTCGGGATCAAGACATTCCGGGAGAAGGGGAGTTTCATTCCGACGGAAAGCGCGGAACCGAAAAAGACCGGGCTCTGGGGCGCGTACCTGCAGGGGTTCCTCACGAACGCCCTGAACCCGAAAGTGGCGCTCTTTTTCCTTGCCTTCATGCCGGCCTTTGTGTCCCCCACGAACACCTACGGGCCGCTTCCGTTCCTGCTCCTCGGGCTCACGTTCTTCGTGACGGGGACGCTCTGGTGCCTTGTGCTCGTCGCGGCCGGGGCCGCGTTAAAGAAACTCTTGGAGCGCAGCGCCACCGCCGCCCGCCGCACGAAAAACGCGTCAGCCGCGATTTACTGCCTTCTCGGGCTTAACGTCCTCTTCGCCCGGGCGGGGTGAAGGGTATTTCCGTCAGCCGCAAAAAGAGAGAGTCCGGTGTGTAAACGGACTCTCTTTTTTTGACCGTGTGACGGGGTTTCATCGGAGTGCTTTCCGAAGTTCCGCGAGACCGCGGTCCGAAATAAAGGCGGCGGACCGGGTTTCGTGCCTCGCCCGGCTCCGGATCCGGAAGAACGCCACGGCGTCGCCGTTTGGAAGCACCCGATTGATCGCGTAGGCGGCGGCGAGCGCCATGTCTTCATTTTGCTTCACCGTGCCCCAGAGCCGGATCGGGATGAGGGTGCCAAGCGTCAATTCCTCATCGTCCTTAAACCCAAAGAGCCGCCGGGTAAAGGCGATGAATTCAGGGGACAGCGCTTCAAAATACGTGTCCCCAAGGACCAGCAGCCGATGCCGGCAGCCGTCCTTCGCCTCCGCCCCGCAGAACGGGCAGTGGAGCTTGATCAGTTCATACGCCTCTTCATCGAACTTTGTCGGAATCAGGCGCGGATAGTCTTTCAGGTCTTCCATCTCAGGTTTTATCAGTCGGTTTTCAGGCGATTATGCGCCGGATTGGCTCCCGGCCGACGCTTTTTCTCATTCTTGGGTTCTCAGATCCGGCTGCCTCCGGAACCGGGCGCAAAAAAATCCCGGAGGCTCTGATGAGCCGCCGGGAGAAGTCCACCCAATAGACTTAAATACAACAAAAACAAAAAAGAAAAGACAAACAACAAAACCAATCAGAGCGCCGCGAGCTTCCCCGCGAACCCAAGGAACAGACTCCCGAGGAGCGTGTTTCCGACTTTCGACATCAGGGGGCTGCCGCTCACAAAGCGCTGGATCGCGGCTCCGGAGAGCGCGAGTGTCGACATCCAGCAGATGCTGAACGCTTCAAGGATCGACGCCATCACGAGGTACGGGATCCAGGTGCGGTCAAACCCCGGGTTGATGAACTGAGAAAAGAACGCGACGTAGAAGAGAATCGCTTTCGGGTTCGTAAGCGACAGCACCAGCGCCGTGCGGAAGGGCTTCACGGAGTCCGGTAGCGTTTCCGGTTTCGCGTTTCCGGCCTTTTTCCCGCGGTACGTGGAAATCAGCACCGAGAGCCCGAGGTACGCGAGGTACGCCGCGCCCGCGATCCGGACCGCCGCGAAAAGCATCGGGTGCGAGGCGAGCGCCGCCGCGACCCCGAGGTACGCGAGGAAGATCAGGGCAGCGTCCCCGAGGAACACCGCGAGTGCCGCGTGGAACGCGGGCTTCGACCCGTACTGAATCGAGGTCTTGAAAACGAAAATAGAATTCGGACCCGGCGCGAGCACGAGCGCGAGAGCGAGAGCGAGAGCTCCGAGGGCATAAAGCCCGGCATTCATGACACCAAAGCTTTCCAGCATTTCTGTTTCAACCGAAAAAGTGTTTTTGAGAAAAAGAAAAAACTTTTTTGAACCGAGACTCAGGCGAGCTCGAAACCCATACGCAGACACCGCGCGGCGGCGCAGGAGGCATTCAGTCGGGTTGAAACGGCGGAAACTTCAGTGACCGGACGGAAGTGAATCCGGGAAATGTGACCGGGCGGAACCGCCGCGGCGTAAATACGGGTTGCGTCGTGAGTCATGCCTTCACCTTGGTTCAAGCGAAAACTCTTTAAGTCTGTCCGCAATCCAGAATGCGTCTTGTCGCGGGACAGCCTTGAAGAGAGGTTGTTCGAAACTAGATGCATGCAGGAGAGCAAAAACGCAGCCCCATTCTGTCTTCCAGTGTTACATACCCGCTCCCCGCGAGAATGGTGGCGGGAAGCAAGTGACGTGAATTATACAAAAATCAGCCTGATGCGGAAGGCTTAACCCGGAGCTCCCCCCGTAGATCAGAAATTCCGTTTGCCCTGCGTCAAAAGAGATATTTCCTCTTTACACGCTCAGGGGGCCCCGGGCTCCGGGACACCGGTTTCAGCAGGGGTCGGGGGGAGATGAAGAAGCCGGGACCGGGGTGGTTTGTGTGCATCCCCTCCGCGAATCCTGAGCGCTTCCCTGTCTTTTCCGTGATCGGAAGAGAGGAAATGCCGGTCTCTCTTTCAGAAAGAAAACCCCAGCGGGCCGCCAGGCGACTCCTTAAAAAAGTTTCTTTTTCCTCGGATTGGTATTAGTTTTCCTACTATGTAAAGAGAAAGCTCTTGACTTACCCCCGCCGTCTCTCCGTCCGGAGACAGCCTCGTTTGAAGGAATATCCATGCGTTTGATGAATCGTTTCGCGAAAGCCGCGGTTTTCGCTCTCTGCGCGTCCCTCATGTCGTCCTTTGCCTGGGCGGGGGCCTTTGACCTCCCGTCAGACGGCAAAATCCTCACCGGGGCGGCGCAGCAGACTTATATCAGCGGTCGGATGCATGACCTTCGATCCGGGAAGGTGAAGATCACGTTTTCCGTCACGGACGGGTGGGAGAAGCAGATGCTGAAGGCGGGTGAGGCGGATCTCGAGCGCTATGACTATCCGGCCGCGAAAACGAACCGTATCCTCCTGCAGCTGCATGGCGGCGCGTATGTGCAGAAGCTCGATGACCTCTACCGCATCACGGCGTTGACGCAGGGGAAACTGATCGGCGCCCGGACGGTCTATTCGCTCGACTACCGGGTCGCCCCCGAGGCCGTTTACCCCGCGGTGCTGGAAGAAGCGCTTGCCGCGTACCGCGGGATTCTGGCTTCCGGTGCCAGGCCGTCCGACATCATCGTGGTCGGCGATTCGGCGGGCGGAAATCTCGCGCTGGAACTCGCTCTCGCGCTGAAAGAAAAGGGGCTTCCGCAGCCCGCGGCGCTGATCCTTCAGTCCCCCTG
Organism: Mesosutterella multiformis; assembly: GCF_003402575.1. Taxonomy (GTDB): domain Bacteria; phylum Pseudomonadota; class Gammaproteobacteria; order Burkholderiales; family Burkholderiaceae_F; genus Mesosutterella; species Mesosutterella multiformis. The sequence continues at coordinate 642,335 of NZ_BGZJ01000002.1, read as the reverse complement.
GACCGATATGGGAACAAGCCGCGTGTCACGCGTCACGAACTTTAAGAAGGACCTGATTCTCGGAGAGGGGACGCCGTTCAGCGGCCCCGTGGTTGAGGCCGCCTACGCCGGGAAACTGCCGGTGGATGATCCCCGTCTCTCCCCCGTGAACGCCGATCTCCGGGGGCTTCCTCCGATGCTCATTCAGGCGGGCAGCTATGAAGTGTTTCTCTCTGAAATCGAGGATCTTGCGAGGAAAGCGGGGGAAGCGGGCGTCCTGACGACCCTCACCGTGTACCCCGGGATGTCACACGACTTCGCGCTCTGCCTCCCGGAACTCCAGGAGTCAATCGATTCACTCAAAGAAATCCGCGATTTCGTGAACCGGATTGACCGCGCGAAATAAACAGTTATTCGGAAAATCGAGGGTCGGGATGGATGTCACCCGCTCCATCGAGGCTTTCTTTTCCGGTTTTACTTCTCCTGCCCCAGCTTCCCGGAGACGAGTTCCTTGAGTGTTGATCGGATGATCTGCATGCCGGGGTCGGTGTGCGTTCTCACATGCCACCCCATGTAGACCGTGAGTTTCGGGGCCTTATCCGTGATCGGGAGGAAATCGAGTTTCCTCCCGTCAAACGCCATCTCCGCGGTCGCCTTCGGGACGATCGCATAGCAATCCGTTTCATAGAGGCAGAGCGGCACCGAGAGGAAAAAGGGCACCACAAGCGCGATTTTCTCGGGATCCGTCGGGTTGAACCACCCGTTCGCGGGGCTATTCGGGGCGCGGTAGCGGTCCGGCTGCGCGTTGATCAGCACCTGACGCCAGGGATCGAGATCCGCCTTATCAAGGCTCCCGAATTTCACAGCCTTTTTTGTTAATGGATGCCCCTTCCGCACAACGCAGACATAGGGTTCCGTGACGAGCGGAATGGAGCGGAGCTGCGGGTGCAGTCCCTGGCGCGCGAAGAAAACGAGATCCAGCCGATTCGCCCGGAGATCATCAAACAAATGTTCGTCCGCCTGCGTCACGTGGAAGCGGACGAGCGGCAGGCGCTTCTCAAACTCTGAAAATACCGACGCGATCCCGAGCGTAAAGGCGTTGTCGTACGTCGCGAGCCGCACGGTGCGCTTCAGATGCAGCGGATCAATCCGGTCCTCATGCTGGAGGTCTTCCAGGGTGTTCATCAGACCGAGGACGCGGGCGTAGCGCTTCTTCGCGCTTTCGGTTGGCTGCATCAGGAACCCGCTTCTCGTAAAAAGAGGGTCGTTCCAGTACGTCCTCAGCTTCGCGAGCATCCGGTTCGCGGATGAGAGGCTCACCCCCATCTGCTCCGCGGCCCGCGGGAGCGACCCCGCGCGGTAGAGCGTGAGAAAGAAGTAGAGCGACTCCGCGTCGATCCCCCGGACATAGGCGGGGAGGGCTCCGGCCGCGGTGTCCGTCTCCCGTTCTGACACTCCCTTTTTCTTCAGTACCGTTTTTTCTGACATGGAGTCACTTCGATTTCTGACATTGAGAAGAGAAGATTAACGGATTTTCAGAGAGGGAGCCGATCCCTAGAATTTTTTCCGAACCATAGAAAAGGCGGGAGCGGTTGAGAGGAAACGCTCCTTTGCCTCAGACAACCAAAGGAGAAAAGAAGAAATGACAGCCATTCAGAATTTCAGCGAACCGAAAACGCTGAAGCGGATCGCGGCGCTCGTCGTCGCGGCCGGAGTCCTTACCGCGGGGAGCGCCTCCGCGATGACGGCCGGCACCTACACGTCGACGGTCCAGGGCCGTAACGGCAATATCACGGTCGAAGTGAAGGTGAGCGCGACGAAGATTGAGAGCGTCCGCGTGACCGATCAGAAAGAAACCCCTGGGATCGGGTCGCTTGCCGTGAAGAGCATTCCGGAAGCGGTGGTCGCGGGTCAGACCGCGCAGGTGGATAACGTCTCGGGTGCCTCGATCACATCGCAGGCGCTCCGGAAAGGGATCCGCGAAGCGCTCGTGAAGGCGGGCGCGGACCGCGCGATGCTCGACCGCAAGGCGATCAGGAAGCAGTCCGCCGCGGCGCAGACGCTTGTGCATTCGGCCGACGTGATCGTCGTTGGCGGCGGCGGAGCCGGCATGGTGGCAGCCGCGACCGCGGTGCATGGCGGCGCGAAGGTGATCGTCCTTGAAAAAATGGCGATGATCGGCGGGAACACGGCGCGCTCTGAAGGCAACATGTCCGCGATGGATCCGGAACCCGAGAAGCTCCTTCCGATGACCCCGGCGGTCCGCGACATCGTGAAGAAGTACACCGATCAGAAGCCCTGCACGAAGGAAGTGGCTGAACTTCAGAAGACTGTGAAAGATCAGCTGAAGGCGCATGACGCCGCCGGCAAGAAGTACATCTTCGATTCTCCTGAACTCTTCGCCCTTCAGACGCTTGAAGGCGGTGACTGCCATAACGACCCGAAACTCGTTCTCACGATGACCCGGAACGCGACGGCCGCGATGGAGTGGCTTGAGAAGCAGTCCGATATGAAGTGGTACCACGTGCCGCGCCACTGGGTGGACGTAGGTATCGGCGGCATTTATCCCCGCGGCCAGTGGCCCCGTCAGGCGGACGGGAAGACCCCGATCTCGACCTACGACGCCTACATTTCGCCGCTCGCGGATAAGGTGACGAAGGCGGGCGGCCATATCTACACGCAGATGAAAGTGACGCAGATCGTGCGTGGGAAGGACGGCCGTGTCACGGGTGTGATCGCCGTTGATAAGAACGGCAAGAATCAGGCCTTCAATGGCAAAAACGTGATTCTCGCCGCGGGCGGCTACGGCGCGAATCTCAAGATGGTGAAGAAGTACAACAACATCAACGTGATCGCGACCTCTAACCAGCCTGGCACCACGGGTGAGGTGCTGGAAGAAGCCGTGAAGGTCGGGGCTGGACTCACCGGCATGAAGTGGATTCAGATCCATCCGCATGGGAATCCGAAGAACGGCGAACTCGAATCCGCGATCGCGGGGCGGCCCTCTGACACCCCCTACGTCAACGTGAACGGCGACCGGTTTGTGGATGAGACGGGGCGGCGTGATGACATCTCGCACGGGATCCTCGCGCAGCCTGGCCAGGTGGTCTACGCGATCTTCGATCAGAAGACCATTGATCAGAAGAAAGTGCGTGACGACCTGATGCAGATCGCGCTCGGCCACGGCTACGCCTATAAGGCGGATACCCTTTCTGACCTCGCGAAGGCGGCCGGCATCAACCAGGCCGAATTCGCGAAGACGATGGCGGCCTATAACGAGGCCTCCCGCACCCAGAACACGAAGTCGCTTCCGGTGCCGAAGATCCTGATCGGCATGCCGGTCGACAAGGCTCCGTTCTACAGCGTCCCGATCACGACGACGATCCATCACACGATGGGCGGTCTCCGGATCAATGAGAAGACTCAGGTGCTCGACGAAAAGGGCCGCGTGATCCCCGGTCTCTACGCCGCGGGTGAAATCACGGGCGGCGTCCACGGCGGCAATCGCCTTGGCCGCAACGCCCTCACGGACCTCCTTGTGTTCGGCCACATCGCCGGTATGCAGGTTAGCCCTAAGCCCTAAGCCCATAGTCCTAATTCGGGTGCATAATAGAGATACTTCGGCGGGATACCTTAGGAGAGAACCAGGGACCCGCCGGGGTGTAGCAGCAACCACCACCAAAACATTCAAGAGAAGAGAGTCATCATGCGCTTCATGCAAACTGCGGCCGCTGCGGCCATTGCTTCCGCGTTTTTCTGCGGCTCCGCCTTCGCGGAGACCCCGACCGTCACGCTGTACGGCATCGTGAATACCGGTCTTTCCTATACGCATCAGAAGACCGCCCCGGGTAAGTCCACTGACACGGTTCAGATGGATAGCGGCAACTACCTCGGGAGCCGCTTTGGTTTGAAGGGTGAGGAGAAGATTACGGATACGACGTCCGTCGGCTTCATCCTTGAGAATGGTTTCTCGAGCGACACCGGTACGGAGTCGGACGACAACCGGATCTTCGGCCGTGAGGCGTCCCTCTACGCGAAGAACACGAATTTCGGTACCCTCCGGTTCGGCCGCCTCACGCAGCTCACCGGTTCCACCGGGTCTTCCAGCATCATGGGCGGGAAGTTCTCCGCGTTCAGCACCGGCTGGGGCATCGTCTATGGCCACAACGCCGTGTTCGCGGGCAAGTTCGCGCGCTTTGATAACGTCATCAACTACTCCACCCCGACCTGGAACGGCTTTGACCTGCATCTGCAGTATTCGGGCGGCATTGATATGAAGTCCGAAACCCCGACGGGGCGTGAAAACACCGGATCCACCACCCGCTACGGCGCGATCGGTGCCCGCTACATGAAGGGCGCTTTCAGCACGATCGGCGTGGTCGATACGTATCACTACGCGAATACACCGGATGACGCGGGCTACACCGCGAACCTGAGTGTCGCCTACGACTTCAATGTCGCGAAGGTGTTCCTCGCCGGCCAGTACTTCAAGGATATGCGTTACCTCGGCAAGGCCGCGATTAACGACACGGTTTCAGGCGCCGCGGTCTTCGGCAACTCCACCGCCAAAGACGGCTGGGGCATCAACCTCGGCGCGACGGCTCCGGCTTTCGGCGGCAAGTTCTACGCCGCGGTGGGCTACATGGACGCCGATCATTCAGACGCCACCGCCGGCAAACTGAAGCGCTACACGGTGTCCCTCGGCTACGACTATTCGCTCTCCAAGCGGACCCTCGTCTACGCCGGCGCTGGCTACATGCACGACAAGTATGACGACTTCGCCGCGACCACCGTTGGCTCCGCCTATAACTACGGCGTGACCGCGGGTCTCGTCCACAAGTTCTGAAATTAGACCACTAAGAGTCATCTCTCCTTAGCAGTAAAGAGCAGCAAATTTGAAGGGCTCCTTCCAGTCCCATCCCAGGAAGGAGCCCCTTTTTTGTCCGCGTTTTACTGGTGGAGAGAAGCGTTCTGTTTCAGGGCTTCCGGCGTCAGAGCGGCGTGTGGTGAATGACGGTGGGTTTCCGGCTCATGAGCCGGTACTGGATGAGGCCGGATGCGAGCTCCGCCGCGGTGATAAGCGCGATCCCGGCCCAGGTGAGCGCCTGCGGGGTATCAGACGTGATCGCCCACCCGAGGAGCGCGGCAAACGGCACCGCGGAGAATTGAAGGGACGCCGAGAGAAGCGGTTTTCCGTGGCCCCAGCCCTGAGTCTGCGCGAGCTGGCTTCCGACCGTCGTGAGTCCGATCGCGAGCATCACAGGTTCGGTGAAGAGAGACAGCGCGGATTCCGCGGAGAAGAGACTGAACATGACGATCCCGGCCGCGAGGCACCCGATCGCGAACCAAGTGACGGTCCGAATGATGGGTTCTCCGAGAGACCCAAGTTTCCGGAGCGTAAGACCGGTCGCGGCGGAGCAGAGCCCGGAAAAGAGCCCAAGCGCGATAAAGGGGAGTGACCCGTCAGCGCCGCCAGGGCGCATCACAAGCAACACCCCGATAAACCCAGCCGCGATCGTGAGCAGCAGCCCCGGATCCGGGAAGCGCTTCAGAAGGACGCCGCGCGCCATCCCGAACGCCGCGACAAAGAGCGGCGCGGTGAAGACGAGCGTCTGAAAGAGGACGACCGACATATGCTGCACCGCGATGATATTCACGCAGAGCGCGGTGACGCCGCAGAGAATCCGGAAACACTGAAGCCCGGGGTGGCGGGTTTTGAGGCTCGTCTTTGAGACCGCCGCGATCACAAGGATCACAAGCGCCATGAAGGCGGAGCGGACAAGAAAAATGTCATAAAACGCGGTCCCCTCCGGCGCGAGCTTCACGAGCGCATAGGTGAGCGTCGTGAGAAACGTGGATAGCAGTAACCAGAAAGACTGCACGGGGAAGGGCTCCGGGGACCGGGAAGGGGATTTTTAGGACGATAGACCTAATCATAACGATGGAAAATCCAAAGTCCATGAAATGAATGAAAGGAATTGGAGAGTCTCTGCGGGAGGTCAGGAGCTGACCGTCATCTTTGCCTTTCGGCCACAGAGAAGGATCGGGTTTTGCCCGCAGAATCGGTAAAAAAGAAAATGAGAATCGGATAAATCGGTAAAAGGTCTTTAGCCGATTTGTTCGATTCGCCGAGCGGCTTTTGAGAAAACGTCACCATTTTTCAGAATTGATGACGAAAAACGCCGGCACCTTCTTATCAGCCGCGGAAATCAGGGCTCTTCAGCGTTTTTAGCGGTTTTGTTTTTAAGAGGATTGCGGTTCGCGCGATGCCGTTTCAGTCCCGAATCGGTAAAAAAGAAAACAGGAATCGGATAAATCGGTAAAAGGTCTTTTACCGATTTGACCGATTCGGGAAGAGGTCTCTCAGCCCGTGATTTTCTTTTTAGGGACCTGAATCGATAAAAGCCGGTATCGCCAGCGGCGGCCATCAGAGGTCTCCAATCGGCATAACGAATTTATCTGCGGCGTGTAGGCAGAAAGCGATTGAAATACATCATCTATTTTCGTATAAAGAAATTAAAATAGTTACTTCGTTAACGACGGAGTTCCGGATATGTATCAGATCAGCAAAAATCACATCGCAGTTCCGCCAGGAGAAACCATCAAGGAGCAGCTGGAGATTTGGGAGATCACAAAGGCCGAATTTCTCTCCCGAATGGGTATGACAGAAGATGAGATCGAGGCGCTTCTCGAAGGTGACATGGCGCTGACGCCGGACATCGCCTCACGTCTGGAATCCGCGTTATCCATTGATAAGGGGTTCTGGCTCGGGCTTGAGGGCTTGTACCGCGAGGACCTCAAAAAAGTGGAAGAGGAAAACGCCCGGATGAAGAAACGAACCCGCTCCTGAATCCCGCGGATTATGATGACGGACTCCAGCAACTTGAAACCCTGCAGAAAGAGAATGAAGGTAAAACCGATTCCCGAGAAAACCGCTCTGCCGCCCGGATCAATGATCGGAGAGATGCTTGCGATGCAGCAGATCTCGCTCTCAAGCTTTGCCTCAGCGCTTGAGATAACGGAAACCGATGCCGAGGCGCTCCTCGCGGGCGGCCTGCCGCTCACGGAAGAGATCGCGGGAAAGCTTGAGACGCTTCTCGACCTCCCAGCCCACTTCTGGCTCGGCCTTGAAGCGAGCTACCGCTCGGATCTCAAAAAATAAAGACGGCGTCAGAGACTGACCCCGCCTCCTCAGACAATTTTCCGTGTCAGAAAAAAAGAAGACCTCCATTCCGTGAGTAATCAGAGAATGGAGGTCTTCCCGTGCGGAAGAGCGTGTCAGCGTGCGGTTTTAACGCCCTTCATGGCACCCGGAACTGCTGCACTTCTGGAAATTTTCCATATGGTGACAGCCGTAGCAATAGTCTACATTCGCCGGCTTGATTTTGCTCTTATCCGGCGGAATTCCGTGATCCGTGTGACACTTGAGACAGTCCGGAAGGACCTTGCTCTTATGCGGGTTCGCGGCGAGCTTATCGATGTAGACATGAGGGTTCACCGTTTCGCCTGACGGAGCCTTGTAGTTCTTCGTCTGAGCCGCAAGGCTTTCAAGCGTGCCGCCGTGGCACTTCAGGCATTCCTCAGGCTTCGGGGCTGCCGATGCCGCGGCGCACAGACTGATGGCGGCAAGAGCCGTCAGTAAGGCAGGTATCAGGCGCATGGTTTATTTCCTCTTCGCGATCTGCTGACCGATGATGTAGCCCTGCGTCACGCAGCGGCCGAGACCGTGCTGTGAGCAGCCGCCGGCGCTTTCGCCGCCGCAGTAAAGCCCATCGATCACTTTGCCCTGGAAGTCGAGAACCTGGCAGGCCTCGTTGATCCGGAGACCGGCGTAGGAGTCATGCGCGACAAAGGTCGCCCAGGCGGCGTAGAAGGGGCCCGTCTTGATCGGGAACTTCGGAGCGGGCTTATCAAAGTCCGCGTCCTTCCCGGCCGCGACAAAGCCGTTATAGCGATCCACGGTTTCCTTCAGCACCGATCCCTTGATCTTGTACTTCTGCCAAGAGGAGGTGTTGATCTTCTCCGCGAGCTCCTCAATCGTGTCCGCCTTGAAGAAGAGGTTCGGGTCCGCGGAATTCGCGCCGATCCTCATATGCTCACGCTTCACGGCTTCAGAGTCGAAGATCGCCCACTGGGGGCCCGCGGAAAAGTCAGGAGCGGTCGATCCCTCGTTGATCTGCAGCGCCGCGTCGATATAGTTGCGGGGCTTATAAGGCTTACGGGTGGTGTTCCGCCAGTCACCGTGGACGTAAGGCTTCCCATCATTAAAGAACCCTTCATGAGACCCGTTCGGGTAGCCGTTCTCGAGCTCGTTATAGAAGCGGCGTCCGGCCTGGTTCACGATGATCGCGTTCTGCCAGTTCCGGATATAGAGACCGGTGTATTTGACGAGCGGGAAGAGGGGAGAGCGGGGCGTCCAGTGAATGTAGTTTGTCCTCACACCGACGAGCGGGCGCTTGCGGAGGCTCCCGTTCCGGTCCATCGCCTGGTTCGCCGCGCCCCAGAGCGACGCGCCGATCGCTACAGCCGCGAGTTCCCCGGACCCATCCTGAGGCGAATATTCACCCGCGGCGCAGGCGATTTCTTCAGTGAGTCTCGGATCGAAGATGCGGCGGAAGTTCACGTTCCCGGAGTTGCCGCCCGTCGCGACGACCACTGCCTTATTCGCGTGCACCGTCACTTCCTTCGCGGTGGTGTCAATGTTCCCGTCCGTGAGGAAGCTCTTCAGCGGTTCTTTCGTCGTCGGATTGATTTTCGGCGTATAGGACGCGCGGATACCGATCACGCGGCCCTTCTCATCCCGGAAGAGCTCATCCATGTGGTGATTGAGGATGAATTTCACGCCCTTCGCGCGGGCGGACTTCTCAAGACCTCTCATCAGGTCCGTGCCGCCGGCACCCGCGGGGCTTTCAGCCGACTGCCCTTCAGCCCAGATGCAGTGATGCTCACGCTTCGCGCTGAGGCCGACCGCGTGGCCGCCCACATTGTCCGGTGCCTTGTCGACAAACTTCACGCCGTTCTTCAGCAGAAATTCAAAGGTCGGAGCCTCGTTATAGGCGAGCGCGTGCTGCACCGCGCGGTCGTTATAGCGGTAGTCCGGCTGACCGCCGCTCTCCACGATGCTCCAGTCCGTCAGATCCTTGAAGAGCGTTTCCGGATCATCCTTGATTCCGTACTTCTTCTGGAAGGAGGTGCCGCCGCCAAGCGGCACATTGCCGCCAGACGTAATCGCGTGGCCGCCGATATCGTAGTTCGTATCGATCACGAGGACGGAAAGACCCGCGTCACGGGCTCCGATCGCGGCCGGGAGTCCGGTCGCGCCGGCACCGATCACGACGACATCCGCGGTGTAGTCCCACTTCTCGGGAAGCTTCTGGGGTTCCGAAGCGAAGGTCGGGGCGATAGCGCCAAACAGCGCGCCGCCGATGCTGCCAGCCAGAAATTCACGACGATTTGCCATAGTTCTCTCTCCTATTCGACAAAAACGGTGAAGGAAAAATAGGAACGAACCTATAGTTCCTGAATTCCATATTACCCCGGTGGAACTACTTAAGATCTACCTAAAATTGCTTATATTTTCGGTAATACCTATAAAAACCAGAATTTCTGTGGTCTTTTTATTTATTAATCCCTGTTGGATGAAAGCTATTGGGGCGGGAATAACGAAATTTTTGGATTTAGTAGACAAAGAAGGCCATAAAACCGCGTTTCGCGGAAACAAAAAGGGACCTCGGCAGGGTCCCTTGTCTTTGGATACGGCAAACAGTCACTCAGAGTTTTTCATTCCCGGCTGACCCCGGACTCTCCGTCCTTACCAGTCGCGCAGCTTATATTTCCCGTCCGAATCCGCGGTGAGGCTCTGTCTTGTCACCGGGTTGTAGTAGGCGGGTTTTCCGTTCACTTCGCCATTGGCGCGGAACTTGCTGTTCTTGATCATCTCTTCAAGCTTCTGCTGATTCTCTTCCGCCTGCTTTTTCAGCTGCTCCAGCTGATACTCCGGAGTCCGCGTATAGGCGGTGCCTTGGATGTAGCTTTCGTTCCAGTACCGGCGTCGCGCGGCGGTGAGGCGGACATTCTTATCGTGAATACCGCCGAATTTATCGTACGTCGTGATGGTTTCGTATTTGTCGTCGAGGCAGCAGCTTGAGGAGGGCTCCCGATACTGAATCCGGAAGTTCTTGATGCTCGCGGTGTCCCACCTCGGATAAGCGACATTCAGGTATGTCCGTTTCTCCGGGGCCGGCGCTTTGTAACCGCCCATCACGCCCCGGGCGGAATCAAGCAGCGAATACGCGTCGTAGCCCTTCGCGAGCGCGGTCTCTGCCGGCGTGAGGCTCACACCGAGCAGCGCGGCGCTTAAGAGAATCCAGGGTTTCATGACGCGGAGCCTCCATGAAGAAAAACATGCAGGTGGGATGAGGGCAGAGCGCCCAGGTATCCCTTCCTTTATCTCCATTATAAAAATAAGAACAGAGAGAATCGGTTCCGCTTCTGTACGACAGGCGTTCCGTAACGAAAGGTGTTCTCTTTTGTAATGATGCTCTATTTAGAGACCGAGACATCCACGTCCGGCGTGATCTGGAAGCTGTACTCGGGGTAAGCGGAGCGCATCTCGTCATAAATCTCGCGCAGCCCGTCCTCCGGCTTGATATCAAAACTCATCACCACATCAAACCGGATCGCTTTCTTCGCTTCATCGAGGTAGAACCCGTGGCTCTGCACAACCCAGGGGTGAGCGGCAAGGCGCTTCCGGATATCGTCCCGGATCCGTTTCGCCTTGTCGTCATGAGTGTTGTACGAATAGACGCCGACACCGGCGAGCAGCACGCCCGTTTCTTTCATCACCCGGGATTCGACGCGGCGTGTCAATGCGTCCACTTCCTTCACGGTCATCGTGTCGGGAAGCTCAAGGTGGACAGAGGCGAGATTCTTGCTCGGGCCGAAGTTATAAACCACGAGGTCATACGCCCCATGTACCTTCGGTTCCTCGCAGAGGATCTTCGTGATCTGATCGGTAACCTCGGAGTTTTCACGTTTCCCGAGGATGTCGTTCAGCGTGTCCACGATCATCCCGATACCGGCCTTGATAATGACAAGTGAGATCACCGCGCCCACATAGGCTTCAAGCGATATCCCGGTCGCGATGAAGAAAAGGGCGGAAGCGAGGACCGAGGCCGAGAGCACCGCGTCAAACATGGCGTCCGCCCCCGAGGCTTTCAGCGCCCCGGAGTTCACCGATTCCCCCTTCGCCTTAACGTAGCGCCCGAGGAAGATTTTCACCGCGATCGCGACCGCGATAATGAGGAGCGACACCGCGCTGTAGTCCGGCGTCGCGGGATTGATGATTTTCTTAACGGATTCGACGGCTGACGTGATACCGGCGTAGAGCACGAGCCCCGCGACGATGAGCGCGGTGAGGTATTCGACACGCCCGAACCCGAGCGGGTGCGCTTTATCGGGCTTCCGGGCGGAGAGCTTCGTGCCGCCGATCGTGACAATCGATGAGATCGCGTCCGTGAGATTATTCACGGCGTCGAGAATCACGGCGATCGAATTCGCGGTGAGTCCCACGGCGGCCTTGAAGGCCGCGAGAAGGACATTCACGACGATCCCGACAATCCCGGTGCGGACAATAACGGCTTCTCTATTCATGCTCATGCAGCGCCCTTCTTTTCAATCACTTCCGTATTGTCTCGGCATTGTAGCGAGCGGGGGGCGGCGTGACCAGATTTTTGGGGATGTCGGGGGAAAATCCGCTATTCAGCCGCCCCAAGCGTCTTTTCGCGCTCGGTGAGCCGCTGCTTCGCGTTCGCGAGGTGACGCTGCATCAGATTCCTGGCGTCATCCGCCCTCTGATCCCGGATCGCGTCAAAGATCGCCTGATGGAAGGTGAGCGATTCTTCCCTCCGCTCCGGGCTCCAGAGCGTGAGGCGGCGGGACGCTTCGAGGAGCTCCGCGAAGAAGTGCCAGAGAATGATGAGGAGGCGGTTCCCCGCCATCGCAGCGATTTCCTGATGAAACCGGTGAGAGGCTTCTTCAGCGGACTTCTCATCCCTAATGGAGGCATTCAGCAGGTCGAGTGACGCCTGAAGCGTCTTAAGATCCGCGTCGGTCCGGTTTTTCGCGGCGAGTTCCGCCGCGTACCCTTCGAAAAGAATCCGGAGGTCGAAGAGTTCGGAGAGGGTCGCGGCATCCGGCGGCGCGAGGAACGGCCCGATCTTCGCGAGGACTTCGCCCGGATCCGTCTTCTGCACGAAAACGCCTTTCCCCCGCACCTGTTTCACGATCCCGAGGTACTCAAGCGACTTCATCGCTTCGCGGACCGGGATGCGGCTGACGCCAAGCGACTCCGAGATATCGCGTTCGCTCGGGAGCGCGTCTCCGGGTTTATATTCGCCGGTCACGATTTTCTCGCGCCAGATCTCCGCGATCTGACGGTACAGCGTGTCGCTCTCGCGGTGCAGAGCGGGTGTGGCGGTGTCACTCATGGTTGTTACTCTCTTATTTTTTATCTGGCGAATTATCACTTCAAGTGCAAAGCCTGAGAAAAGAATAGTGGCCCATAAAGCTTCCATAATAGAGATTGTCAAGATAACTATAGAGGGAGCTCATGAGCCACTATCATCATCTTACTCTTCGGGACAGAGTATTTATTTCGGCTTTAACGATTTCAGGCAAATCCCTGTCTGAAATTGCATGTGCGATTGGGAAAAATGTTTCTACGATCTCCCGCGAACTGAAGCGAAACAAGGCTGTATCGGCCCAGGATGGGGCTTCAGCTGCCTATGATCCCTGTGCCGCGCAGGCCCGATATCAGAGACAGAGAAAGCATTGCGGAAAGAGAAACATTCTGAAGTCTGACTCGTTGCTGACAAGGATTGTCTCAAATCTGCTGGTTAAGAAATTCTGGTCTCCGGAGCAGATTCAATACCGTCTCAGAAAGGAGCTGCCGAATCTAAGGATCAGCGCCACGACAATCTACCGAGGAATCAATTCTGGCTTTCTGGATCGCTTTGTGGATGGCCGAAAGATGTCCCGACACCTGCGACACCACGGTAAAACGCGTCACCGTAAAGGCATGACCGAGAGGCGAGGAAAGATCCAGATCACTCACAGCATTGAAGAGCGACCCCTGGAAGCTCAGAACAGATCTCGCCTGGGGGATTGGGAAGGCGATACCGTCATCGGAAAAAAGGGCGGAGCCTGCCTCACGACTCTGGTCGATAGGAAGTCCGGCTTTCTCTGTGGCGGGAAAACCGCTTCCAAGACTGCGGCCGATGTGTCTGCCGTAATTGAGAAATCTCTGTCAGATAAGGATCTGCGTACGATTACCGTAGATCGCGGAAAAGAATTTTCCTGGGCTGAAAAACTGGAGAAAGATCTCAGAACCAAAGTGTATTTCTGCTTGCCTCATCATCCATGGGAGAAAGGAAGTAATGAAAATACAAACGGACTTCTTAGAGACTTTTTCCCAAAAGGAATGAGTATCGATAAAATTTCTCAGGCAGAAGTTCAGAAACGGTTCAATGCTCTGAATTTCAGACCCAGAAAACGTCTCAATTGGAAGTGTCCGGCTGAAGTCTTTTATTCAGTAACTTTGCACTTGATTTGATAATTCACCCTATAAAAAAGCCCGGCTTCTTTGGGGTGGTCCAAAGCGTTTGCCGGGCTTTCCTTTGTCCTTCCTCAGAAAGTCATTCTAAGAGGAGAACGGCGGCCAGAGCGTTTTGAGGATTTCTTCCTCAACCGCCTGGGCGTGCGCCTGCACGTCGTCATAGCGGCTCTTCCCGTAAGAGTCCATGGTGATCAGGAACGGGCCGAAATGCTTCGTCTGAAGCGGCCACATGGCTTCCGGCATCCCGCACTCGTACCAGTACGGATCCTTCGTGCCGGTCACGCCCTTCGCGAGCACCACGGCGCAGCCAGGAACCGCCTGCGCGTAGACCTGCTTATATTTCTGCATCGCCTTCCGGGTGCCTTCCGCCATGCCGCCTTTGCCGATCAGGATCTTCACGCCGATACGGCCGATGAAGTCCGCGTACGGTTCCATACGGATGGAGGTCGTGGGGCCGATCACGGAGAGATACCAGTGACCCGCCTCATCCTTCTTCATCACGGGGCCGGCGTGGAAGATCGCCGCGCACTTCAGGTCCTCGGGGAAAGGCTTTCCTGCTTCATCCAGCGCCTTAAGCCGCAGGTGCGCCTGATCGCGCGCCGTACAGACCTGGCCATTCAGATAAATGATGTCGCCGACATGCAGCTTCTCAATCGTCTCGTTATCAACGGGGAGCGTCAGTTCATACACTGCCATTTTTATTCTCCAACCTGAAAGAGTTCTTCCGTGTGACCGTCCGGGTAGAAGCGGATGCCGAAGCGCCGCGCGACCCAGCAGTGGAAGTTGATGACGACAGGGAGAATGGCGGTGTGGGTGGAAGCCCAGCCGATCTTCACGGCAAGCGCCGACGTGTCGCCGCCGATGCCCGCGGGGCCGTTCCCGAGCTTATTGATGTCAGCGAGCAGCTCCTGCTCAAGTTCATCAAAGAGCGGATCCGGGTTGTGGTCAAGCCAGTTGCGGGTCGAGATGGCTTCACGCGAGAGCTTCGCCGCGACGTCCATCTGGCCGCCGAGACCGATACCAAGCGAGAACGGCGGGCAGGGGTAGCCGTGGGCGCCCACCTGGCCCCGGGCTCCGGTGACCGTGTCAAGCACCAGCTGCTTCAGGCCCTTGAAGTCTTTCCCGAGCGTCGCGGGCGTCAGGATCTTCGCGACATTCGGAAGCTCCGCGCCGCAGCCCTTCGCGCTCACGATGATTTCGCAGTAGGGGAGGTCCTTCTCGTAGCGGAGCTCGTAATTCGGAACGCCGCGGCCCGTGGAATCGCCCGGGTTGAAACGGGTGAGCGGATGCACGATCGAGGGGCGGATGTAGCCCTGCTTCGTCGCGTCGACGACGGACCGCGTGATGTTATCGATGAGGTTCGAGAGGTTCGGCTCATAGGCTTCGCCCCAGCGGATCCAGACAGACGGGTATCCAGGCGACTGGCACACCGGCTTATCCTCGATCCCGGCGAGGCGTTCGTTCTCCACCATCGTTTCGAGGAACGTCTTCGCCGCGGGGTTCGTTTCCTTCTTCGCTGCTTCCGTGAGCAGGTAAAGGACGTCCGGCGAAATGCGGGTGCACATCTTGTGAGTCAGGTCGAAGACCTGCTCGTACGGCAGTTCTAATTTAGCCATAGTGTCTCTTCTAGTTGGTTATGAGGCTTGTCAGCGGAGCTGAGAGGAGGTGTGTGACTCCGGTCAGCGTGTTTCTCCTGCCTCAGAAGGCCAGCGTGTGAATCAGGGCCGCAGGCTCTGAGACCGCTGTCCGGTTCGTACGCCCGGACAGGCTTAAAGCACAGAATACACAGACTTCCCGTCGCCGGTATGCCTGTTTTTTCCCTTTATGGGATACCGGTATACCAGTTGGCGCACGTTCAATATAGCTCGAAAGGATTAGAAAATCCAGACCGAAAGAATGATATGAGAACGGAAAATGTGACTTTGTATAGCGTTGATCCCTGAAAAACAGGGGTTTCAGACGAATGAAGATCGTTCTCAATCCGTTTTGCGTAATACAGAAGAAATCCGTCTTCTGAAACTTTTTGAAACGGAAAAGAAGCGGGGGCAGCTGGCGGCTCACAGGAAGAGGGGATGAGGCTGAGGGAACCGGTTTCTGTATTACATCAACAACTTCAGTTATCAAATAATATTTGATAACTGAAGTTTGCGACTTAAATAACAGACTGAAATTGAACACGAACCCGGAATCCATTTTCGTTAGCGGAAAACCGATTTTCGTTAGCCCGTAGACCGAAATACAAAAGAGCGCGAAAACGTTATTTCCGCGTCCGTTACTGAACTGAATATCAGGGTCAGATTACGAAATCAATTCTATTAGTTATGTCTCGATCTCGGATGAAGAGCCGCGAGGAACGGGGAGGAGTTTTCTCTCGTTTTGAGTGACCGCGGAAGACCCCGGAATTACGATGGTTTCCGTGAAATGTAACAAATTTTAAACACCGTCAATCGGGTTAAAATCGCAGGGTAAGTTATACCGAGTTCCAATCTATCCGACGCACGCAGGAACCGACAGAGACGGGGGTGGAATGTCTCCCGTTCTGGTTCCTGAAAGATGTGATAATCAGTACTAACCGGAGTAGCATTGGAATACGGCTCCGGGATCATCGTTCCCGGACCCGATCAACCCCTTTTCATTGAAGCTGAAACCGAAAATGATTATCGACTTAGTCAAGTGGGACACACGAAACCCGAAGCTTCTCGCGTGGAAATTCCCGTCACAGGAACTCTCCACATGGACGCAGCTGATCGTTAACGAGACGCAGGAAGCGTATCTCGTCAGCGGCGGCGTCTACGAGGGGCCGTATGAGGGAGGCCGCCACACCCTCTCGACGCAGAATATCCCGATTCTCCGGAATCTCCTCGGGATCCCGTTCGGAGGGCAGTCGCCCTTCACGGCTGAGGTCTGGTACATCAACAAAGCCGCGATCCTCGACCTCAAGTGGGGAACGCCGGACCCGATCCAGCTGAAGGATCCGCTTTACGGCGTGATGGTGCCGGTGCGGGCGTTCGGGCAGTACGGTATCCGGATCCGGGACGGGAAGAAGTTCCTCCTGAAACTCGTGGGAACGCTCCCGAGTTTTGACGCCGAGTCACTCAACAACTACTTCAAGGGCATCTTCATCCGGAAAACGAAGACCCTGATCTCTGAAACGATCATTCAGAAAAAGATCTCAGTGCTCGATATCTCGATGTATCTCGATGAGATCTCGGATAGCCTCCGGAATCTTTTCGCGGAAGAGCTTGATCAGTACGGGATTGAGATTGTCCGGTTCGACGTGATGTCGATCAGCGTGCCGGAAGATGACCCCTCTGTGATCTCGCTTAAGGCTGCGCTCGCCCGCAGGGCCGAGCTCGGGATCCTCGGGAACAACTATCAGCAGGTCCGGAGCTTTGACGTGCTGGAAGCCGCGGCGAAGAACGAAGGGACCACGGGAGCCTTTGTCGGGATGGGACTCGGAACGGGTCTTGGCGGCGCGATGAACCCGATGGCGCAGGGTTCCGGTGCCGGCGCGGTGATCAACACGAATCCGCCTGCGGCTCCTGAAGCCGCTCCTGCCGCTCCTAAGGCTGAGACGATCAGCTTCAAGGAAAAGATTGAGATGCTGAAGCAGCTCGGGGAACTGCGCGCCCAGGGCGTGCTGACCGAAGAAGAGTTTGCGACTGAAAAGAAAAGGATTCTGGGATGAACGACATCAAGCTGAAGTTCGTATTTCTGTCGATCCTCGCGTTCGTCGCGGTGATCTTTATTCTCGCGGTGCTGGTGCCCTCTGACCTTCGGAACGGGTACTTCTACGCCGCGGCGTTCCTCACGGCGCTGAGTGTCGCGTATCTCTTCATTATTTCGACCTGCCCGGGGAAGAAGGGGATGGATTCCGCGCTCGCGGGGCTCGGGATTGGGATTTTCTTTGGCGGGCTGCTCGCGGCGGTCGCGCTGCTCTCACTTGTCTTTTCGCTCTGCGGGTTCCTGAAGCTGTCGCTCGCGACCGACGCTCTCTGGGTGCTCGGGCTCGGCTGCCACTTCGTGTTCAGCAATGTCACGATGAAGCAGGTGTCCAAGCTCGCCGAGGAAACGAACGCGTTCCCGTGGAATAAGCAGGTCGCGTCTGAACTCCGCACGATTCAGGCGAAAGCGAAGGATGACGAGGATAAGAAAATCCTCGAGCGCCTGATTGACGCCGCCGCGTTCTCGAACCCGAAGCAGTATCCGGCGTCCGAATCGCTTGAGAAGCAGATCGTCGCAGCTGTGGGCGAACTCGAATCGAGCCTCGGCGACGCGAAGGCCCTGAATGATAAGGCGCAGGCCCTCTTCCGGCTCTTCAATCAGCGGAACATTCTCGTCAAAAACGAATTCAATAAAGGCTGAGTGACATGGCTGACTTGAAAATCCGCTGCGACAAATGCGGATCCGAACTCACTTATAAGCCCGGCACCGAGACGCTGGTCTGCGCGTACTGCGGGAATACGGTGAGAATCCCGACTCAGGTCGTGAATCCGGAAGATATTACGGATACCGACCTCATCATCCCGCTTCAGATCCAGGGGGACGCCCTTACGAACGCCACCCGTGTCTATATGACACAGGGCCAGTTCACGCCGGATGATCTCGTGCAGAAAGCGACGATCACGAAGCAGTGGCTGAAGTACGTGCCGTTCTACCTCTATCACGGCGAATTCCACGCGAACTGGACCGCGTCCTTTGGCTATAACCGGCGCGAAGGGTCCGGGAGCAACAGCCGCACCGTGACGGACTGGCGTCCGGCAAGCGGCACCGTGAGCGGCCCCTTCAGTCTCCTCGGCTACGCGGGGAACGAGGTCGACAGGAACTGCGCTGATCTTCTCGCGGATCAGGACCGGTCGAAACTCGTGCCGTATGACGCCAAATTCATGACGGGGTTCCCGAACGACAAATTCGCGCTTTCGGAGCGTGAAGCCTATCAGACGTATGTCGAAGATCGGGTTGCCGCCCTGGTGGCCTCTGAAGTGAAGGCCAACGCGCAGGGCGACGAGCAGAAAGACTGGCACTGGAGCGGCTCTCAGTCTTACGAAACGAAAACGCTTTATCTCCCGGTTGGTCTCAGTGTCTTTGAGTACGAGGGGAAGGAGTACAAGGTCTGGGTGGACGGCGTGGATCCCACACGGTTCACGGGAGATCCTCTTCCGGTAGACGATAAGAAGCAGAAGTCGTCTTACTATGGCTGGATCCCGTTTGGTCTCACTCTGGTCTTCTCGATCGCGTATCTCTTCGGGAAAGACGCCGCGCACGCCTCAGGCTGGATGGGAGCCGCTCTCCTTCTTACCGCGCTTTATGCCCTGATCCGGAAGTTCGTGATGAGCTCCTACTCGAAGAAACTCCGGAAAGCGTTTCTCACGCAGGTTCAGGCGGCGGATATTGATACGTCGCACGCTACTCAGGAGCAGCTTGCGGAAATCTCAAAGAGCTACAAGCTCCCCGAGAAGCCGTTCATCGCGAATACGGCGAACGACAAGTTCATTCTCCCGATTCTTTCAATCGCGGGCCTTGCCTGTATCGTGGGACCTGGAGCGGTGGAAACGACGGGGAGTGGTCCCGCAGTGACGGCGTCCGCTCCGGCGCGCGCACCGAAAACCGCTGCGCTAGCCGAAACCGCGAGCTCTCCCGCTGTTTCCGAAAGCGAGAAGCCTTCGGAAAGCGACTCGGCTCCGCAGCCTGAGCAGGCGACTGTGCGGCTTGCCCCGAATGTCGCGGAGGCCATCGCACCGTATCCGCTTGCTGAGACGTCAGGGAATGTCGCGAAGATGCTGGGGAGCATGAGTGAAGGGTCTCCGTTCGTTCAGACCTACGCGAACCAGATCCGCGAGCTGCCCCTTCCTCCGAAGGGGGACCGGAAGACCGCGCGGGCCCTGAACGCCGAAGGTCTGAAGCTTGTTCATAGTGGAGACGCCAGCGCCGCGGTCGATAAGTTCGCGGATGCCGTAAAGGCGGATCCGACCGATGTGGAAGCGGTCGAGAATCTCGGTTTCGCGCTCATGAAAGACAATCGGGCAGGGGAGGCCGCTTACGTTCTGATCGCCGCTCTGGCGCTCGACCCGAATCGGGCCACGGCCTGGTTTAATTTCGGTGACGCGCTCGCGCGGGATGGTCACGAATCTGACGCGCCGTACGCCATGATGGTTGGCTACAGGTACTGCAACGCCGCCCGTCAGCAGAAGACGAAGCAGCTCTGGAAACGGCTGATCTCGGATCCGGGTACCAGCCCGGAAGTGGCGGGAGCCATGAAGGCCGCTCTCAGCATGATTCAGCAGCGTGAAAGCGGTCAGCAGTAAAAGAAGTCAAAGACCGCACTCTTAGCGGTCCGCGTCAGAAAAAAGCCCTGAAGAATCTCTTCAGGGCTCTTTTGTCTATGGGGAAATTCGGCGAGGACTGAATTCCCGCCTTGTTTACGGCGAATCTCAGTTAGTGAAGCGGTAAATCTTTTGGAACTCCGCATCTTCTTTTTCGGGGCTGATGATGTATTTCCCGCGCTCGTTTGCGGAGATGCGGAAAGAATCAGTGCCTGCCGCGAAATGATGCATCAGACGGCTGCTTCTCTCATCGCACTGGGTTTCAAAGAGCGAGCACCCGAGGAAATACTGTTCCGTCTTTCGGATTCCCAGCACGTCAAGAAGCGTCGGGGCAAGGCTGATGCTGGTTGTGCCTTTGGCGTCCACAATCTGCGGCTTCACCATCTTTCCATACAGAATGAGTGGAATCTCAAAATTCGAGTGCTCAGTCTTCTGATGGAAGGACCGCCGGTATTCGGGGGTCGGAATCACGACTCCATGGTCTGAGGTGATGACGAGAAGCGTGTTGTCGTAATACGGGCTCCTTTGGAACCAGGCAATAAAGTCCCCGAGCCAGTGATCGAGGTTATGGAATTTGTTGTAGTAGCTGTTTGACCCATCGCCGTACGTCAGGTCCGGGCTGTCAACGCCATGATGCGTGCCGGCGGTGTACATGCCGATAAAGAAGGGCTTATCGCTCTTGTACTTCGTGAGCACCTGCTTCAGGCTCTGGAAAGCGAATTTATCACTCCGCGGGGGATCTCCCGTCCAGCCTAAGTCATCAGCGCCGTACACCCGGGTGAAAGCGAAAGTCTTTAAGTACGAGGTCATGTTGCCCGTACGGAGTTCGTTTGACAGGAAGTACGTATTGAAGTGATGCTGATTCAGAATTTCAGGCACTGACACCAGACCGGAATCAGTCAGTTTATGAATCTTCTCGTGATCCATCTGACCGAACCCCTGGTTACCGACGTCCGGGTAAAAACCCGCTTTATATTGCCATAACGAATACAGCTGCCCCCGGAGTCCTCGGTAGGTGGCATAGGTGTGGTTGTAATAATGATCAAATGCCAGGCTGTTTTTATACAGCTGGTCATACGTGGGGGTCAGATTGCGGGATGAATGATTTTTATAATCCACGACCTCAGCTGAAAATCCCTCAACAAAAATCACAATGACATTTTTGATCGGTGTGTCAGGTGAGAAATAATCCGCCCCGGCGGTCTCGAGCTGGCTCTGGCTGACGACAGCGGGTTTCCGATATTGCTCACGGATGGCGGCATTTTGTTTGGGGACGAAATAAACGTCGTGAAGAACGGCTTTAGCGAGATGCTTGGTGTTCTTCAGGACGCTGTTCTGAGTGAATGCCAGAGTGATCATCAGTACGCCGACCACGGATCCGGCCGCCATGTAGATATTCTTCTTCACTTTCACGTTTTTCGTGGAAAAAATGGCGAAGAAGGAGGGGAAAAACACGATGGCGAAAATAAAAGCGAGCCAGATCTGCGCTTTAACCCCGATCGCGTTGTGGGACGACAGGTTCATCACGGTGAGCGGCACGATATAGATGCTGGTTGACACGATAGAGCACATCTGAAGGGCGACGATGAACTGAAAGATGCCCCAGAGCGCGGTGCGGATGATGAACGGGAAGAGCAGAACCGCCGCGTACACCAGGGTCGACTCAGCGCAGTATTTGGCGAAGTGGAGGTCAGTTCCTGAAAGCTTGAAAACCGCCAGGACCGTGAGAAGCGTGACAATTAAGGGAAGCAGCAGCCTCGCGCAGATTTCGGATCGAAGAGACATGAGTGAAGCAGATGATCAGAGATCATGAAGTGAACGGTAGAACAAAACGCTAGATAATAAGTCGTTATGAAAAAAATGTAAATGATCAATATGACTGGGGGTCGGATAATTTTCGCTTTGGCTGATTCGGAATCAGTGGATCCAGGCTTTCTGAAGATGAATTGGCTTTGAAGAGACAGAAAATCAGTATCGACAGAGTCTGGCGGAATGACTCGTTTTCGGCATTACTAATTTGGATCATTAAAGCAGGCATTAAAAACCCCGGAGGTTTTCACACCTTCGGGGTTCACTGTTAGATTTTTTTGATTTGAAATCAGGAATAGGTCGGGAAGCGATCGTTCGGTCCGTAGACCGTTTTCCGATAGGCGTCCGGAATATCGCGGTGCTCAAGGAGTTCATTCACCGCTTCCATGACGTCCTCAACCCGGATTTCCCGCATGCATTCACTGATCCCGCAGCGGCCGCATCCGCGCTGTTCGCAGAAGTGGCAGCGCCCGGGGCTGATCACGACGCGGCTCGCGTCGTTTTCCCACGGTCTCCAGCGGCCAGGGATCGTCGCGCCGAAGAGAATCACTTCAGGGGTCTGGAGGGCTGCCGCCATATGAGCCGGCGCGGAGTCAACCCCAATGAGGAGCTTCGCGTCATCAATCAGCGCGGCAAAGGTCTTCATGGAAGGGGTCTTGCCGATCAGAACAATCGGCTTCGCGACTTTAAGAAGCGAGACGATCTTTTCAATCATCGTTCGTTCTTCGTCTGACGGCCCCGAGGTGATGACAATCTTTTCACCCTGGCTCGCGAGGCGATCAAGCATCTCGGCGGTCCGTTCCTCGGTCCAGCACTTGAAGAAGAACCGCGCCGCTGGGTGGACGAGCACATAGCCTTTGAGCCCACCGACGAGTTTCGCGGCCTCAGCGCGGGCTTCATCCGGGATCGTGAGCTTCAGGCCCGGCACTTCTTCCTCCGGCACCACGACACCGAGCGCCCGAAGGTGATCCATGTTGAACTGCGCGATGTGGCGCTCACGCGGGAGCACAAGGCTCGCCATGTGGGTGAAGCTCTTGTTATAGAAGTTCAGCCCCCCGAAGTGCTTCGGGCAGGAGATGCTCCGCTTCGGCTTCAGGATGCGGGCGAGCCACATGCCGCGGTTATGCGTCGTGAGGTGAAGGAGCGTGTCGTAGTGATTCGCTTTCAGCGTCTTCAGAAGATTGATTTCGGCTCCGAGCTGCTTCTTCACGCCCATCTTCTTCCACTTCTGATCGATCGTGTAGACGTTATCGAGATCCGGGTTCCCGGTCAGCATCTCACGCGTGCTGTGATACACCAGAGCGTCGATTCTCGCGTTCGGGTACTTCTTCCGCAGAAAGCCGATGAGCGGCGTGGTGAGGAGGACGTCTCCAAAGTAGCGGAGTTCCGTAATCAGTATGCGTTCGAGTTCCACAGCGGTGCGGTCCGGATTGATAAGAAAGAGGGACGGCGGGGCAGGAGAGATTTTTGGTTTCTTCTCTGTCCGCAGAGTCCCCCGATTTTAATAGATACGGGAAAGAGTGACGGCGGATATGGTACCGCGCTTCTCTCGTCAATAGATGGTCATTGTCCAAACAATGAGGGCTAGAAGATTATTTATGCCATACACCGCAAATGAAAATTGTTTGTTTAATAGGATCAGATCAAGGTTAGAAGCTCTCTGATGCTGTTAATGACATCCAGATAACCTAAATTCCCGCTCTGTTAGCTGTATTTTTTAACAAAAGTCTATTGATTTTCCAAATAGAAAATTTAAAAAAAGGGTTGATTTATAGGTAAAACATACGTATAATATAGACATATATAATCTCTTTTGCAGCCCTTGCGATATGACTGATCACAATCCGATCCTTCCCGAAGATGCGCGTATTGTCCGAATCAAAGACACAGAGTATCTAAATTAGTCTCAGGGAATCCGTAGGAACCGATTTTTCTTAAGAAAATATAGAAAAATCAGTTCTTTTTTACTTGCATAATACGTATTCATATGATATAATAAATACGTATGAATAGAGAGGTTTATATGCCTACTAAAAGCTCGCTCCCTGATCCTCAGAATGTAGCTGATTACCCGGATAACCCCAAAGCAGTCATGGTCTCTGCCCGCGGAGTTATCCGCGTGGTTGAACGTCTGTATTACTGGGATAAGGAAAAGCATCGGGGATGCGAGAAACGAAATTATCTGGGCTACGTTGTCGGCAATCAGTTTTATTCCAATGATGATTACCACCGGCTCTTTAAGCGCGGCGGTGTTAAGCGGCTGGTTGAACAGGACGATGAATCCGTTAAATCTGGTTCACTCTCGCTGGATCAGCTGGGCTCTTTGGAAACAAAGCTGGCTGCAGAGTTTCCCGTTTATCACGCAATCGCCCAGGAGATCGGACTCACGGAAGATCTGGCTGCGGTTTGGGGTAAAGACAAGGCCAATGCGGCGCTTTCTATCGCGTACCAATGGCTTCATACCGGATCCAATGCTGCTTACCTTTATGAATCCTGGTCAGTCAATAAGCTGCTGCCTTATTCCAGGGGTATTTCCAGTAAGGAAATGAGTGAGTTCTTCGCCAGTCTGACAGAGGTTTCGGGCTGGAGAAAGGACTTCTTCAACGCCCGTATTTCAAGACTGCCAGACAAAGAAATGCTGTCGTTTGACGCAACGGAAATCGCTGCCGAAGCCGCTGAGATTTCCTATGCTCAATACGGCATGGGAAAAGAAGGAGGGTACCAGCGCCAGCTCGGATTGATTCTCCTGGTTGGTCATGAGTCGCATATGCCGGTGCTCTTCAGAGTGCTTCCTGGAAACATTACCGATGTGACTACGGTTCAGGACATGCTGTTCCGGTTTGATGAGATTACCGACAGCCGCAGAGTCTTTGGGGCGGTTGTTGATCGCGGTTATTTCTCTCTGGCCAATCTGGCCCGGTTTGTCGATGCAGGCAGCCGCGTCATTGTTGCGGCCAAGACTGATTCAATCTGGATTCAGGATGCCATTGAAACCGCTATGGAACACCTCTGGAGTAATGCCGCCCGTATTCCAGGCGAACATTGCTGGGGCTGGACGGTTCCCGTCCACCCCGGTTTTGAAGACGGGGGCAATCGTAAACTCTGGGTTCATGTTTATCGCAGTGACTCGAAATCTCACACTGAAAATACAGCCTTCTACGACGAACTGGAATCGTTTCAGAAAGAGTGGCTTCGGTGGCGGCCGAACCACGAGGGTGACAGCTCGGAAACGTGTCCTCTTCTCAAGAGCCGGTGGATGAAATATTTCAAGCCGGGGATTGGCATCCCCGGCAGGACGCCTCTTGAACAGGATAACGACGCGGTTGACGCTGCTACACGCTACTTCGGTATCTTCTGCAATGTCACCACGATGGAGTGTTCTGCCCGCGAAGCCATGACAACATACAGAGTTCGTGATCTCATTGAAAAATCATTCAAGGGCGGCAAGACAAATATTGAATTGGATGTCGTGAGAGCTCATGGCGAGGCAACGATGGAAGGACGGTTCATCATCGGCTTTGCTGCCATGTCGATTCTCAACCGGCTCTATGTTTTGATGAAGCAAAAAACGTATACCGAAACCAAGAGCGGACTCAAAGAAATGCCGGCGCTTGCAGACGAAATGACATTTAACGAGCTGAAAAACCGACTGGCCACGCCGCGGGTTATCTTTGACAGGAACGGGGTCGGTCATTGGCTTGAGGTTACCAAGCGGCAACATGGCATTGCCGCTCGGCTTGGGTTCCCTGATTTGTATACGATGATCCCAGATTGGGCTGAAAAATAACCGAAACTATCGACTACGTATTTTTCCAGCCCAATTTAGATTCAAAGGTTACCAAATCAGATAAAAATTTATCCTGCTCATTATTTGCAACTGCAAGACTGTAATAGATGTACACCCAAACACTACATGATTTTGGGTCCTCTTTCGTGCCTGGTATTGTGACCTGGGTTTGAACAGCGGTCAGGTTGTGACCGCGAACGTTGTTCGTCATATCCCAGAAAGCGGGAAGATTATCTTCGATGGCGTCCCTGATGAAGGAGTGATCAGTTTTGGCAGCCATGATGAAGTGATGCTTGTTCTTGCAGAGCAGCCGAAGATTCTCACGGCTGCAATAGCCCCGATCAAAAATTGAGATAATTTTTTTACTGACTCCGATGTTTTCCCATCGAGTCAGAAGGTCATGCATAGTGACTATATCTGGCACGTTTCCGGCGAATCGCCTGAACATCAGGGGAACACCAGAATTATGACCGTAGAGGAGCGCCAAACCAATCTGGTTTTCGTAGCCTCCGCGTTTACTAATTCCTTTTCGTACATCTGTCAGAGATCGGCTTTCAGACGCGATTCGTGTGCTGTCGAATGATAAATATTCTGTTTCAGGAAGACGCTTGGCCCGAAGAGCAAAGAGCCGATTTAATGAAGCTGTATCTGAGCCAATATCCTGCGATAACTCACTTAGTCTTTGAGACTCGATATTGTCTGGAAGACCGGCTGGCAAGGCGTTAGTATCAGAAAAAATCTTGAATCTATGCTGTGAAGTAGTGTTTTTGATGATTTGATATGCCGCCAGGCTTACCATCATGGCGGCCTTCCCCTCACCATAAACTTTCTTCAAATCATCAGTTAAACCCGAGGTTTCTGCTGCTTGAGTAAGGAGTGCGGTTGTTCCGAACGTTTTGTCATGATCAAATTTCTGACGCTTATCAGTGGTCTTTTTGACACGGGTCAGCTTCAGCTCTGCCGCATAAGCTGCGTTCGGAACAAATTTTCCATCAACAAGCTTGCCAATATATCGCCTTTTTTGTTGGCCCCGCTTTTTTTCTTTATCCCACCAATACTTATGGATTGCAACGTACTCTTCTAAATTGGGCTGGAAAAATACGTAGTCGATAGTTTCGGTTATTTTTCAGCCCAATCTGGGATCATCGTATACAAATCAGGGAACCCAAGCCGAGCGGCAATGCCATGTTGCCGCTTGGTAACCTCAAGCCAATGACCGACCCCGTTCCTGTCAAAGATAACCCGCGGCGTGGCCAGTCGGTTTTTCAGCTCGTTAAATGTCATTTCGTCTGCAAGCGCCGGCATTTCTTTGAGTCCGCTCTTGGTTTCGGTATACGTTTTTTGCTTCATCAAAACATAGAGCCGGTTGAGAATCGACATGGCAGCAAAGCCGATGATGAACCGTCCTTCCATCGTTGCCTCGCCATGAGCTCTCACGACATCCAATTCAATATTTGTCTTGCCGCCCTTGAATGATTTTTCAATGAGATCACGAACTCTGTATGTTGTCATGGCTTCGCGGGCAGAACACTCCATCGTGGTGACATTGCAGAAGATACCGAAGTAGCGTGTAGCAGCGTCAACCGCGTCGTTATCCTGTTCAAGAGGCGTCCTGCCGGGGATGCCAATCCCCGGCTTGAAATATTTCATCCACCGGCTCTTGAGAAGAGGACACGTTTCCGAGCTGTCACCCTCGTGGTTCGGCCGCCACCGAAGCCACTCTTTCTGAAACGATTCCAGTTCGTCGTAGAAGGCTGTATTTTCAGTGTGAGATTTCGAGTCACTGCGATAAACATGAACCCAGAGTTTACGATTGCCCCCGTCTTCAAAACCGGGGTGGACGGGAACCGTCCAGCCCCAGCAATGTTCGCCTGGAATACGGGCGGCATTACTCCAGAGGTGTTCCATAGCGGTTTCAATGGCATCCTGAATCCAGATTGAATCAGTCTTGGCCGCAACAATGACGCGGCTGCCTGCATCGACAAACCGGGCCAGATTGGCCAGAGAGAAATAACCGCGATCAACAACCGCCCCAAAGACTCTGCGGCTGTCGGTAATCTCATCAAACCGGAACAGCATGTCCTGAACCGTAGTCACATCGGTAATGTTTCCAGGAAGCACTCTGAAGAGCACCGGCATATGCGACTCATGACCAACCAGGAGAATCAATCCGAGCTGGCGCTGGTACCCTCCTTCTTTTCCCATGCCGTATTGAGCATAGGAAATCTCAGCGGCTTCGGCAGCGATTTCCGTTGCGTCAAACGACAGCATTTCTTTGTCTGGCAGTCTTGAAATACGGGCGTTGAAGAAGTCCTTTCTCCAGCCCGAAACCTCTGTCAGACTGGCGAAGAACTCACTCATTTCCTTACTGGAAATACCCCTGGAATAAGGCAGCAGCTTATTGACTGACCAGGATTCATAAAGGTAAGCAGCATTGGATCCGGTATGAAGCCATTGGTACGCGATAGAAAGCGCCGCATTGGCCTTGTCTTTACCCCAAACCGCAGCCAGATCTTCCGTGAGTCCGATCTCCTGGGCGATTGCGTGATAAACGGGAAACTCTGCAGCCAGCTTTGTTTCCAAAGAGCCCAGCTGATCCAGCGAGAGTGAACCAGATTTAACGGATTCATCGTCCTGTTCAACCAGCCGCTTAACACCGCCGCGCTTAAAGAGCCGGTGGTAATCATCATTGGAATAAAACTGATTGCCGACAACGTAGCCCAGATAATTTCGTTTCTCGCATCCCCGATGCTTTTCCTTATCCCAGTAATACAGACGTTCAACCACGCGGATAACTCCGCGGGCAGAGACCATGACTGCTTTGGGGTTATCCGGGTAATCAGCTACATTCTGAGGATCAGGGAGCGAGCTTTTAGTAGGCATATAAACCTCTCTATTCATACGTATTTATTATATCATATGAATACGTATGATGCAAGTAAAAAAGAACTGATTTTTCTATATTTTCTTAAGAAAAATCGGTTCCTACGGATTCCCTGAGACTAATTTAGATTTATAAGGCGAATTATCACTTCAAGTGCAAAGCCTGAGAAAAGAATAGTGGCCCATAAAGCTTCCATAATAGAGATTGTCAAGATAACTATAGAGGGAGCTCATGAGCCACTATCATCATCTTACTCTTCGGGACAGAGTATTTATTTCGGCTTTAACGATTTCAGGCAAATCCCTGTCTGAAATTGCATGTGCGATTGGGAAAAATGTTTCTACGATCTCCCGCGAACTGAAGCGAAACAAGGCTGTATCGGCCCAGGATGGGGCTTCAGCTGCCTATGATCCCTGTGCCGCGCAGGCCCGATATCAGAGACAGAGAAAGCATTGCGGAAAGAGAAACATTCTGAAGTCTGACTCGTTGCTGACAAGGATTGTCTCAAATCTGCTGGTTAAGAAATTCTGGTCTCCGGAGCAGATTCAATACCGTCTCAGAAAGGAGCTGCCGAATCTAAGGATCAGCGCCACGACAATCTACCGAGGAATCAATTCTGGCTTTCTGGATCGCTTTGTGGATGGCCGAAAGATGTCCCGACACCTGCGACACCACGGTAAAACGCGTCACCGTAAAGGCATGACCGAGAGGCGAGGAAAGATCCAGATCACTCACAGCATTGAAGAGCGACCCCTGGAAGCTCAGAACAGATCTCGCCTGGGGGATTGGGAAGGCGATACCGTCATCGGAAAAAAGGGCGGAGCCTGCCTCACGACTCTGGTCGATAGGAAGTCCGGCTTTCTCTGTGGCGGGAAAACCGCTTCCAAGACTGCGGCCGATGTGTCTGCCGTAATTGAGAAATCTCTGTCAGATAAGGATCTGCGTACGATTACCGTAGATCGCGGAAAAGAATTTTCCTGGGCTGAAAAACTGGAGAAAGATCTCAGAACCAAAGTGTATTTCTGCTTGCCTCATCATCCATGGGAGAAAGGAAGTAATGAAAATACAAACGGACTTCTTAGAGACTTTTTCCCAAAAGGAATGAGTATCGATAAAATTTCTCAGGCAGAAGTTCAGAAACGGTTCAATGCTCTGAATTTCAGACCCAGAAAACGTCTCAATTGGAAGTGTCCGGCTGAAGTCTTTTATTCAGTAACTTTGCACTTGATTTGATAATTCACCAATAAAATTATCTTTATATTTCGAATTGGCAAGGCGCTCCAAAAAGCGCTCCATCATAACCTGAATTCCCGATTTACTTATACATAGCGGGATTCAGGAGGCAGTTTTCCAGTCCGAGTCGCTCAAAAACGAGTCTGTGGCGACCTAAAATTTCCCCGAGCCAAACTTTTCCTGTTGATGAGCTATAGAAACGGATCTGCCCCACATCTTCCAGCAGCTCCATGAGAGAATATTCGTCAAGCAGAGGTGCATAGGATTTCTTCCCTATTTTCACTTCAACACTCATGGCTTTGATGAGCCAGGAAACAATTGTGGCAGCGATGAAGGCTAACAAGAGACGTCCATTAACAGAAACGTCGGAGTGTCCCCTTGTAGTTGTAAAACCAACATCAGTCTTGATAACCCCAAAGCATTTCTCGATGCAGTCGCGCGTTCTGTAGATCTCCAGGATTTCTTTCGACTCAAGTTTTCGATCGCTGATCATTGAAAAGAATCCCATGTATCTGACCTTTTCATTGACAGCATCATTGTTTCTGATCAGAGGCTTTTTACCGGGTTCACTATCAGGTGTTTCATAGAATCTCAAAAGTTTGGAATCAGGGCTGGCTAACCCGTTAATCCAGTCTTCTTCAAAGGTTACCAAATCAGATAAAAATTTATCCTGCTCATTATTTGCAACTGCAAGACTGTAATAGATGTACACCCAAACACTACATGATTTTGGGTCCTCTTTCGTGCCTGGTATTGTGACCTGGGTTTGAACAGCGGTCAGGTTGTGACCGCGAACGTTGTTCGTCATATCCCAGAAAGCGGGAAGATTATCTTCGATGGCGTCCCTGATGAAGGAGTG
Source organism: Mesosutterella multiformis (assembly GCF_003402575.1). GTDB lineage: Bacteria > Pseudomonadota > Gammaproteobacteria > Burkholderiales > Burkholderiaceae_F > Mesosutterella > Mesosutterella multiformis. The sequence continues at coordinate 611,846 of NZ_BGZJ01000002.1, read as the reverse complement.
ATCAGTTTTGGCAGCCATGATGAAGTGATGCTTGTTCTTGCAGAGCAGCCGAAGATTCTCACGGCTGCAATAGCCCCGATCAAAAATTGAGATAATTTTTTTACTGACTCCGATGTTTTCCCATCGAGTCAGAAGGTCATGCATAGTGACTATATCTGGCACGTTTCCGGCGAATCGCCTGAACATCAGGGGAACACCAGAATTATGACCGTAGAGGAGCGCCAAACCAATCTGGTTTTCGTAGCCTCCGCGTTTACTAATTCCTTTTCGTACATCTGTCAGAGATCGGCTTTCAGACGCGATTCGTGTGCTGTCGAATGATAAATATTCTGTTTCAGGAAGACGCTTGGCCCGAAGAGCAAAGAGCCGATTTAATGAAGCTGTATCTGAGCCAATATCCTGCGATAACTCACTTAGTCTTTGAGACTCGATATTGTCTGGAAGACCGGCTGGCAAGGCGTTAGTATCAGAAAAAATCTTGAATCTATGCTGTGAAGTAGTGTTTTTGATGATTTGATATGCCGCCAGGCTTACCATCATGGCGGCCTTCCCCTCACCATAAACTTTCTTCAAATCATCAGTTAAACCCGAGGTTTCTGCTGCTTGAGTAAGGAGTGCGGTTGTTCCGAACGTTTTGTCATGATCAAATTTCTGACGCTTATCAGTGGTCTTTTTGACACGGGTCAGCTTCAGCTCTGCCGCATAAGCTGCGTTCGGAACAAATTTTCCATCAACAAGCTTGCCAATATATCGCCTTTTTTGTTGGCCCCGCTTTTTTTCTTTATCCCACCAATACTTATGGATTGCAACGTACTCTGTGTCTTTGATTCGGACAATACGCGCATCTTCGGGAAGGATCGGATTGTGATCAGTCATATCGCAAGGGCTGCAAAAGAGATTATATATGTCTATATTATACGTATGTTTTACCTATAAATCAACCCTTTTTTTAAATTTTCTATTTGGAAAATCAATAGACTTTTGTTAAAAAATACAGCTAACAGAGCGGGAATTTAGGTCATAAACAAGCGCATTAAAGTCCGAGGGTCTGCATTATTTATTTTTGCAGTATTTTGAATTCTTCCCTTAATCTGTTCCGGCGTAAATTTCATAATAGAACCTGCATATACTTCTGAATGATATTTTTTATATGAAATAACTTGGAGTATTCCATCAGCTTGTTTAGATCTTTATCTTTCCTTGCTAAATAAGCTTTCAAGACAGCGTTGAATTCCTGTATTTCAATAGAGTTTCTGCTTCTGAACAGATCACAAATTGTTCGTTCCAAATCGTACATGGGAATTTCATTTCCACAGTAGTCTTGGACAAATGTTTTTCCTATTTCTAATAGCTCTTTTTTTACTCTGTAGACTTTACACTTACCATCCGCTACGAGTCTATGTACGTTGTATCCGCTATAAATAGTCAAAGTGTGGACCATAGGTTCTCTTTCAGATAATCCATAGTGATAAAAGGCTTCGTCGTGAGAGAAAACCAGTTGAGGGCACCTCTGATAGAGAAGGTACAGTTCATCAATCCATGTTCCTTTAGGCGCATATACACCGTGACCAACCTGATCCCAATCATTTTTATGAATGAATTTATAAAAAAGGGATCTTGAAACGCCCGCCTGTTCTGCGATTTCGGGAGTCAGGTATTCGTGCTTTTTCTTCAATTTATCCAATGTTTGCATGCCATCCTCCATACGTTTGTGCTCATATTGTATTCAATATGAGCACAAACATCAAAGACAATAAACGATTGTGCTCACTTTGTAAACAATATGAGCACAAACGTTTGATGAAACGGATCTGCCTTCGCTCCTCACGGTTCTGACTCAATGGGCTGGCGCTTCCCGTCGGTGCAATAAAAAAGGCGCTGTCTCCAGGGAGGAAGACAGCGCCGTCTCGCTCTAAGCGGATGCCTTACAGGTCATCCACCAGAGCTGAGCTCTTCGCGTAAGCGGTGACTCGGGCTTCAAAGAAGTCGGTCTTCACCATGTTCGCATTCGCATACTGGCTGACCCACTGCATGGAAGCCGGTTCCTGAGCGTGGCTCGGATCGTAGGGCTCGTAGCCGAGCGTCATCCAGCGGAGATTGCCGAGGTAGTTGATGTAGTCGGTGATCATGCCGGGCGTGAGGCCGCGGACCTTGTCGCCGATCACATAGTGACCCCATTCGATTTCCTGACGGACGCCTTCCTTCAGCATCTCGAGAAGCTCGGCCTTCAGGTCGTCCGTAAACCATTCCGGATGCTCCTTTTGCAGCTCACGGAAGATATTCCGGAAGAGCCAGAGGTGCGTATTCTCATCGCGGTTGATGTAGCGGATTTCCTGCGCGGACCCCGGCATCTTCTCATTTCGGCTCAGGTTATAGAAGAACGAGAAGCCGGAGTAGAAGTAGATGCCTTCGAGGATATAGTTCGCCATCACGACGCGGATGAAGTTGTGCTCATCCGGGTGATTCAGGAACTCGTTATATTGCTCGCCGATGAAGGTGTTCCGCTTCAAGAGATGCTTATCTTCCTTCCACTGGTAGAGAATCGAGTTCCGCTCTTCAGGCGAGCAGATCGTGTCCAGCATATAGCTGTAGCTCTGCGAGTGGATGCACTCCTGGAACGTCTGGATGTTGAGGCAGAGGTTCACTTCGCTCGATGTGATGTAGCTCGAGATGTTCGGGAGATTCGCGGACTGCAGCGAATCAAGGAACACGAGGAAGCTCAGAATCTTGTTATACGCGTTCCGCTCCGGCTCCTCGAGATTCGGGTAGTCCTTCACGTCCTGCGCGAGATTGATTTCCTCCGGCACCCAGAAGTTATTCATCGCCTGGCGGTACCAGTCGGAGACCCACGGGTACTTATGGTTATTGAAGTCGTTCAGGTTCGTCGGGTTTCCGCCCACGATCTGAATCGCGCCGATATCAGTATCCCCCTGGGGGTTGAACAACGGTTTTTTCTTGAACATTTCTTTACTTCACTCCATCAGGACGAGCAGGACTCGCACTCTTCAACTTCAAGCGACTTGCTGCGGATGTAATAGATCGTCTTCACGCCGCACTTCCACGCTTCGAGGTAGAGGTTAAGGACCTTTCTCATCGTAAAGTCGTTCGTGATGTAGAGATTGATACTCTGCGCCTGGTCAATGTGACGCTGACGGACGCCGCAGGCCCGGATCGACCAGTTCTGATCGATGAGGTGCGCGTTCTTGTAGAGCCACCAGGTGTCGGACGACAGATCCGGCGCTACGCGCGGGAGCAGCCCGTTCTTCTTCTCTTCGAGGAAGTAGCGGTTCATGATCGGGTCGATGCCAGGCGTCGTCCCGGCAATAATGCTCGTGCTTCCGGTTGGCGCGATCGCCATGAGGTAACCGTTTCGCATGCCGTACTTCGCGACATCCGCCTTCACGTCATCCCAGTACGGGGTGTTGTAGCCGCGCTTCTCGAAGAACGCGCCGGTGTCCCAGTCGCTTCCCTTATACATGCCGTACGTGCCCTTGTCCTTCGCGTTGAGAGCGCTCGTCTCGATCGCGGAGTGCGCGATGCGCTCAAACACCTTGTCGACAAAGGCGAGATGCTCCTCGCTCTCCCAGCGGATGCCGTGCTTCGCGAGCATGTGGTGATAGCCGCTCACGCCAAGCCCGATCGCGCGGTAACGCTTCGACGTGATCTCGGCGTACGGGGTCGGGTAGAAATTGAGGTCTATCACGTTATCGAGCGCGCGGACGACGCTTGACGTCAGGTGCTCGAGGTACCCCGGCTCATCCACCGGAATGCGGCCGAGGTTAAGGCTCGCGAGGTTGCAGACCACGAAGTCACCCGGTTTCGTCGTGGTGACCACTTCAACCGTGCCTTCAGAGGTCTTGATCTCGCGGCTCACGCTCTGAATCGGAGCCGTGTTCTGCGCGATTTCCGTGCAGAGGTTCGAGGAATAGATGTGACCGCAGTGGGCGTTCGGGTTCATCGCGTTCACGAGGTCGCGGTTGAAGATAAACGGGGTACCCGTTTCCACCACGGACTTCAGGAACAGACGCACCAGATCCTTCAGGCTGATCTCACGCTTCGTGATGCGATTATCGTGCACGCACTCGAGGTAACGCTTCGTCCACTCCTCTCCAAAGCTGTCCTCAAGGTTGTAGCCGCGGACCTGGCTGATCTCATGCGGACACATCAGGTACCAGACACCGTTGAAGTTGTCGCGGACCTGCTGCCAGAAGTAATCCGGGACGCAGAGCGCGGGGAAGGTGTCGTGCGCCTTCAGACGGTCATCGCCGTTATTCGTCCGCATCTGAAGGAATTCGGGGATATCGCGGTGCCAGATATCGAGGTAAACCGCCACGGCGCCCTGACGGACACCGAGCTGATCCACCGCAACCGCCGTGTCATTCACGAGCTTGATCCAGCGGGAGACGCCGCCCGCCGCCCCCTTGAAACCGCGGATGTCGCTTCCGCGGGCACGGACCTTGCCGAAGTAAAGCCCCATGCCGCCGCCGAACTTGCTCACCTGAGCGAAGTTATCGAGGCTCCGGTAGATGCCGGCAAGGCTGTCAGGCACGGTATCGATGAAGCAGGACGAGAGCTGGTGGTACGGCTTACGGGCGTTCGCGAGGGTCGGCGTCGCCATCGTCACTTCGAGTTTCGAGAGCATGTCGTAGAACCGCTTCACGTACTGCATCCGGACATCTTTCTTTTCCGGCATCGCGAGGTGAAGCGCCACGCCGAGGAACAGCTCCTGCGGGCTCTCGAGGATCTCGTTATTGTGGCTCTTGATCACGTAGCGCTCGAGCACGAGCTGAAGGCCGGAGTAGTTGAAGAGCTTATTCCGGTTCTCATCGATCAGGCCCGCGGCCTCATCAATCTCTTCCTTCGTGTAGTTCTCGAGGATGTACTTCCCGTAGAGGCCGTGCTCCGTGAGGAACATGAGCTTCGTATAGAAGTCCGTGAGACCGAGGTTCTGCTCACGCTGCGCGAGCTTCCGCTTGAAGCTGTGGCAGAGCAGCCGCCCGGCGATCTGCTCGTAGCGCGGCGCGTTCTGCGTCGTGAGTTCCACGGCGGAACGGATCAGGGTGTCGAGCTTCTCGTCGACACTCGCGGTGGGCGACACCTGGGAATTGAACTTCGCGGTGAGGACTTCAAGCGAATACTCAGGCGCTTTGAAGTCATTCTGGATCTCGAAGAGGCAGCCATCGAGGTCGCTGTCACCCGTCGCGACAGAAAGCGCGAGGCGGCAGGTACGGAGTTCCGTCCGCTTCTCGCGGTACAGAATGAAGTTCTTCGCGACCTGGTAGTGGCCGCGCTGCATCAGAGCTTCTTCGACACGGTCCTGAATAGTTTCAACGGAGCAGCCCGGTGTCACGAGAATCTGCTTTTCCACGAGATCAAGCAGCTCGTCGAGATCGTCGGGTTGTTCAATGCCTGTGCTCTTAAACGCTTTCGTAATAGCAAGGGCGATTTTTTTGCGATCGTACTCTTCGGTTTGACCGCTTCTTTTAGTTATCAGCATTGAGTAACCTACTGTCAGAGTGGTTAGGATGAGAATTGGCTTTTCAGCTGTGTGTGAGTGAGCATTTTACTAGGGAATGTTAATCCGCGCTTAATAAAACCTAGATCTAGTGCTTATGGGGGCAGAGCGAACACCAACTGAAAAGGGACGGAAGAGCCGTTTTTCACTACGGATCAGAGATCGCCTGTGTGACCGGATAAGGGACGGAAAAACAGCGGGATGCAGTCCGAAACGAGACTTTCCCAGGGCGACATCTCAAAAGACATTCTCTTCACAACTGACACCGTTTCTCACCCTCCTCAAGGGGTAGAACCGAGGGGGAATTGCGGAAGTTCCGGGAAAGTGCCGGATGAATTTCAGACTACAAAAAAGCGGAAACACTGAAAAACGCGGGCAACGAAAAAGCCCCAGGGGGTAGATGTCATAGGCCATATAGGCGGACTTTTCCTGGGGCTGTTGCTGGAAGAGATGCTCGCAGTTCGAGGCTTTACCGGCCCGACTGGAGATTCTTCCGATCGCAAGAAAAGTATCGCTCTTTTCGAAGAAAACCGCATCAAGGAAAATCCGCTTTTAAGACTCGGATAAGAATGCGATAATAAAAAGATATGCTGTTGAAAATAAATAAAAATAAAGACCCGAACTGAAGCTCTCAGACTCCCCGCCTCTGCGCCATAATGGTTGAGACACAGAGCGCCCCGGAAGGCTTCTCTCTTTCGGGGCACAAAACTCACAAATTACAGGAGTCAGACATGACGAAAGCCCCGATTTTCGAGATCAATGATTCAGACGGCAAGCCCTTCAAGATGGAAGATCACTTTCCGATGGTGCTCTACTTCTATCCGAAGGACAGCACCTCCGGCTGTACTACAGAAGCGAAGGAATTCACCGCTCTGATTCCGGAGTTCCAGAAGCTCGGGTACGACGTGGTCGGTGTCTCGCGCGACTCCGAAAAGAGCCACCAGAACTTCATCTGCCGCTACACCCTCGCGATCACGCTCCTCTCTGACCCGGAAGAAAAGGCCTGCAAGGCGTACGACGTGATCAAAGAGAAGAATATGTACGGAAAGAAGGTGATGGGTGTTGTTCGGAGCACATTCCTGATCGACAAAGACGGGAACCTCGTGAAGGAATGGCGGAAAGTGAAGGCGGCTGGCCACGCCCAGGCGGTTCTCGACTTCATTAAGAATCCGGAAGCCGCGGAAGCTTAATCGCAGATAGTTTCGCTTTTCTTAAAACCCAGACGGTTCTAAAAAACCGCCTGGGTTTTTGTTTGAGTGATGTATGGATTCGCGCGGAGACTGTGCGTGAAAGGCGTTCTGAAAAGTAGCGCTATTCTTATCGTTTGTATTTGCTATTACATAAACTCACGATTATCGATTGATGTGTGATTTGTTGTAACATAATGATTTAACATTGCTATTTAAAAATATTCAAGGGTATTGAATTATATTTACGCTGATAAATACGCAAAACATAATGAAAAAATAGAGAATAGTTATTCTTGTGGTACGGAAAATAGAACATCCATTCTTGTATCCCAAAAGTTCTGCAATAGAGCCACGAAAGCCTTCGTGGCTCTGGCTCATCAAATGCCGAGCAGCTTCAGGAACAGTTGGTCGCGCTTCACGGACTCGGTGCTCCAGCGCCTCATTCCCCGCGGCGTCATCACGGAGGTCGTCTTCACGCAGTCAAACCACTCGAGGACTTGAATCAGGGACCTGGCCTCAAGCCATTTCTTGAGGCTGACTTCCAGATCGAGCTCGGCCTTCGTCTTCCCATCCTTTTCCGTGCCGAGCCGCTCCTTGATCTCGCCAATCCGCTTGGTGAGGTAGCAGTGGTAGCCGAGCGCGACAAACTGCACGAAGAGCCTGCCCTGAAGGCTGTCAGGGTGCCAGACGCGTGGGCGGCTCCCGTCCATGCCATTCTTTTGGACATTGAAGAGCTCCTCAATCTTCTCCCTCAGCCTGTAGGACTTCAGCGCCTCCTCGGCGTCCTTGACCTCATTGGAGACAAGCGCGAAGAAACCGAAATACTTCCTGGCCTCGCGGAAGGCCTCGTCTCTGAAGGCCACCTTCAGCTTCCCGCCGCGGCCCACGGTCGAACAGTGGAGGAACTTCTCCGCCTTCTTTTCGCCCGCGGGGGAGAGCTGCTCGCCAGCCTCGACGAGCCTCTTGAGCTCGAACAGGTCGTTCACCAGCCTCTGCTCGTCCTTTGTGGCGCGGTCCCTGGAATAGCAGACATGGACATAGAGCCTGCGGCTGAAGGTCTCCGCCTCGCCGGCGGCAATGCCGCCGCGGCTCCTCTGCCTGACGACGGACAGCTCCTTCATGACCATTTTCGAGGCGCAATGGACCGAAGTGTCGAACGAGCAGACGGAGGACACCGAGTCGAGCCTGTCGCGCAGCTCGTCGACGATCTCCCGAATCCAGAGGGTGGAGGGCGAGGCGAGCGTCAGGAACTTCATGCTGTTCCGTGCGAACTCCGCCATGTTCGCCTGGCTGTAGAAGCCGTTGTCCGTAACTACGACGGGCTTGTCGATGTCGAAGCACTGGAGCTGGCGGATGGCGTTCTGGATGGAGATGACGTCCGGCACGTTCCCCGGCTGCTTCGCGAAGGCGACGGGCTGGCGGTCATTCACCGAGTAGAGCGTGAGCAGCTTGACGGTGTCCAGCCCGTCGCCGTCCTTGTTGAATCCCTGGCGGGCCTCGGCCTGCCCCGAGCTGTAGGTCGAAACCGTGGTCGAGTCGAAGGCGATGCTCGGGGACGTCTCGAGCCTTGCCGCCCGGGAGGCAAAGAACTTCTGCTGCCCGTCGCCATCCTTGCCGACCTTGTCGAAGAGCTCGCTGCAGGCGCTTTCGCCCAGGCCTTCCTCGTAGGGCGTCGGGTGGCCGACCTGCCAGGCCTCCATGCGGGGGATCGCCGCGCCGTCCGTGGCGATCAGGTAACGGGCGATGGTGGCGATCTTCTGAGCCGCGGCCGTCCCGAAGGCGCTTTCAAGCCCCTTGTCGATCCCGGTTTCCCTTGCGACAAGGTCCAGGATGTCAGCCAGGCAGGCGTGCTCGATGGAGGCGGAAGCCTCCTTCTTAGACCTGCTTTTAGGCCTTGTCGGAACAATTTCGCCTGTCTCAGGGTCTAGTTTGCCCAAAAGCTTGTTTTTCAACGTGACGGTCTTCTGCGTCTCCCGGTCGTACTGCGTGTGGCGCTCGTAGACGTAGACATCCCCATTGGCGCGGGTTACGCGGCGCTGGCCGACATGGATTTTTCCGGTATAGGTGCGGGACATGGCTGGCTCCAATAATGTTATCTATATTATATATAGTAACACTAAATGGGTCAAGAAAAAAACGCAGAAAACATCCCCTTTCTGCGGTCTACTCAGCCGAAATCAACCGAACGTGTGCCTGTTGTAGAACTTTCAGGCTTGTATAATTGGCCGTCAAGATTTTGTCAAAAGCTCTCAAAAAATGACGATCAATGTTCAATGCGTCTATGGGGATGACGACATCGAGAATGTCAGAAACTGCATCATCCCAAATCTTGCTGCCGCCACAAAGGAAAAAGTTGTTTTCCTGACGATGAATTACGACGCTGCCGGTAAAAGGCTTGACTCCGGAGATCAGTACGGCTGCGAAGTCAGGGATATTCCGAAAACCACTGATCGTCGTACTGGCTTTGCCGAGAATCACAACTTTCTCTTTAAAGAGTCTGAAAAAACTCCGAGTTTTGTGCTGATCAATCCGGACTGCGTTCCACTTCCCGGAAGTATTGACCGGCTGATTGAACGGAAAACAGACAAAGTCGCGATTGTCGAGGGCCGTCAATGGCCTTTCGAGCACCCGAAGAAATACGATCAGAAGACCCTTGAAACTCCTTGGGCCAGCGGCGCCTTTGAGCTTATTGACTCCGATTTCTACCAATCCGTGGGCGGAATGGATGAGCTTTATTTTCTTTACGCCGAGGATGTCGATCTCTCCTGGAGAGCCTGGCTTAAAGGTTATCGGGTGCTTTATGAGCCGGCAGCCCAGATTATTCATTTCACAAATGGACGATTTGAACGTGATGATCTGATTTCAAACGAGCAGTACTACGGCCTTCGGAATTTCATCCTGATCTCCCGGAAATTCTTCGGTAAGAAGGGTGAGGAGTCCGCGGTTAAATCTGGTGAATTATCAAATCAAGTGCAAAGTTACTGAATAAAAGACTTCAGCCGGACACTTCCAATTGAGACGTTTTCTGGGTCTGAAATTCAGAGCATTGAACCGTTTCTGAACTTCTGCCTGAGAAATTTTATCGATACTCATTCCTTTTGGGAAAAAGTCTCTAAGAAGTCCGTTTGTATTTTCATTACTTCCTTTCTCCCATGGATGATGAGGCAAGCAGAAATACACTTTGGTTCTGAGATCTTTCTCCAGTTTTTCAGCCCAGGAAAATTCTTTTCCGCGATCTACGGTAATCGTACGCAGATCCTTATCTGACAGAGATTTCTCAATTACGGCAGACACATCGGCCGCAGTCTTGGAAGCGGTTTTCCCGCCACAGAGAAAGCCGGACTTCCTATCGACCAGAGTCGTGAGGCAGGCTCCGCCCTTTTTTCCGATGACGGTATCGCCTTCCCAATCCCCCAGGCGAGATCTGTTCTGAGCTTCCAGGGGTCGCTCTTCAATGCTGTGAGTGATCTGGATCTTTCCTCGCCTCTCGGTCATGCCTTTACGGTGACGCGTTTTACCGTGGTGTCGCAGGTGTCGGGACATCTTTCGGCCATCCACAAAGCGATCCAGAAAGCCAGAATTGATTCCTCGGTAGATTGTCGTGGCGCTGATCCTTAGATTCGGCAGCTCCTTTCTGAGACGGTATTGAATCTGCTCCGGAGACCAGAATTTCTTAACCAGCAGATTTGAGACAATCCTTGTCAGCAACGAGTCAGACTTCAGAATGTTTCTCTTTCCGCAATGCTTTCTCTGTCTCTGATATCGGGCCTGCGCGGCACAGGGATCATAGGCAGCTGAAGCCCCATCCTGGGCCGATACAGCCTTGTTTCGCTTCAGTTCGCGGGAGATCGTAGAAACATTTTTCCCAATCGCACATGCAATTTCAGACAGGGATTTGCCTGAAATCGTTAAAGCCGAAATAAATACTCTGTCCCGAAGAGTAAGATGATGATAGTGGCTCATGAGCTCCCTCTATAGTTATCTTGACAATCTCTATTATGGAAGCTTTATGGGCCACTATTCTTTTCTCAGGCTTTGCACTTGAAGTGATAATTCGCCCTCTAAAGAAAGCATTGGATCCCTATCTTTTTACGAAAATCATGGATGACTACCTCACGAATATCCGTGATCGTATTACGGATACCTATGACGGTAAGCGGGATCGCCACATCATGATCCGCGGAATCAACCAATTTGCTGACTGAGAGAACAGATGAAGATCATTGTCACGGCGGGGTCCGAAGAATCCGAAAGAGCTTTCCTTAAACGTCACGCGTTTGCAGCTGAAAGCATAGTTGTCCGGCGGAATGAAAAGTCACTCTTCGATGTCATCAACTCAATTATTGAGGGCGAAAGTGAGCCGGTACTGCTGGTTCATGATGATATCTATTTCAATTCGGATTTTGAGGACCGGGTTGAAGAGCTTCTTCAAAAGGTTTCGGATGAGGATTACGAGTGGGGTGTAATCGGGAATGCCGGAATAGCGAATAATGCATACGGCTATCGGGCGTCTAATATCATCCGTTATGTGGTTGATCCCCACGAGGGGGCAACCCTTTCGGCCCGGATTCTGCCGGTAAGAATGATTGATGGGAATACGATGCTCATTAACGCTCCGGAACTTCGAAAGCGTAACGTAAGACTGCCGTCGCTATCTGGGTTTCAGCTTTACGATCTCGCGCTTTCCATTGAATCTCTCAAGGCCGGGCTTGGTGTTTTTGTCTCCCCCGAATTGCTTTGCTATCACGACAACAAGGATAATCCAGCGTCTTTCATTTCCTTCGCGGAATCAGATGAAGCGCAGCGGTACCTTGGTGCGAATTTAAAGAATACCTATCTGGAAACGCTCAACGGCATAATCAAAGTCAGAGAGCCATCAGGAGATTTTGACTGGGTAGAGGCAACAGCCAGGATCGGCAGGAAGCAAAGCGGTATCCATGTCGCGATCGTTGTGAGAACCCAGTTTAAAAGGCCAGAGCAGCTTTTTCGGACGCTCACAAGCATCCGGTCTTTTATTGCTTCATCACAGGATGCCGATCTATTCCAGTGCCACGTTGTGACAGACGTGAATACGGGGAAAGAAAAGGAAATGTATGGTTTCCCAATTCATTATTTTCCCTGTGATCTGAGAGATTCTAGGTTTTTACTGGTCAGTGAGGCGATCAAAAATATTCTGTCTGACTACATCTGGTTTGTTGATGATGACGATTGGCTGTTCCCGAACTCGGCAGAGTGGCTTGCGAACACTATTCGTTCAGCACCTTCCGCATCAACGTTCTTTATAGGGACAGAGCACTTTATAGAAAAGAAGCTGCCTGGTTCTGAATCACTGATCCAGACGCGCGCGGTTCCCCATCAGTATTTCCCGCCGAGTGATTTGTTTAAGTCCATTTATACAAACCATATTCCTTTTTCTGGCATTATTTTCCCGAGACTGAAAATCATAGGGCGATGGTCTTCCTCAGAGGTGGAGAAAATTACGATGTTTGAAGATTGGTATCTTCAGATTCTCAATTTTCAGTCAGACAATTTCTTCCCGATCACCATTAACAAACTTTTTGTCGGAATTTCAATTCGAGGAATCGGTCAGACGGTCACGCTGAAGGATAGGACCGAATGGTATAAGTCGGAATCCACGATCTATTACGACCTGGTGAAGAAGGGAGGAATGATTTTCTCTATTCCCCGGATGCAGACAATCGCGAACGGATCTTCGCCTTCTTTATCCATTGACGAAAGAAAGGCCCTTAAGTCCTTTTATAAAGCAAAACTTCTCAAGTACAAGATTCTCTCTTTTCTGACTTTCGGTGGACCAAGGGGCAGGTATAAAGAGAGAAAGAGGAAGTATCGGGAAAAGTTCCGCAAACTCTGAAATGATGAAAATTGTTTGCCTTAATTGATGAACAGGGCATATTTCCTCTATACCTGATCTCCTCCAAAGTTAATTTCCTGTAGACAATCCTCAAGTGATTGCTCTTCGGTTGAATTAAGAGATAACCGTTAAATGAAAAGACTCGCTTTTTATACTTTTTGGGAAAAAGATGGCATTGTCAGAAAATATGTCTTGACTTACCTGAAAGGGCTTCAGGAAGTTGCGGACAAGATTATTGTCATCGTCAATGGGAAACTTTCCCTCGAGGGAAAAGAAAAGCTTGAAAAGCTTGGCATTACCATCTTGCAGCGAGCAAACAAGGGATTTGATTTCGGGGCCTGGAAAGCCGCTTTTGAGTTTCTAGGCTGGGAGGAAGTACGGAAGTTTGACGAACTTGTCCTCACAAACTGCAGCAATTATGGTCCCGTGTATCATTTCTCTGGAATTTTTAAGAGAATGGAAGATAACCCTTGTGATTTTTGGGGACTGACACAGCGTCAAGAAGTCAAAAACGCCCTGATCATTGCAGGAGACAAAGACTCTTATATTAGGCGTCACATTCAATCTTTCTTCATAGTAATCAGACAGAAAGTCATTCTGTCAGAAAAGTTTTCCTCATATTGGGATGGGCTTGTTGAGGCTGAGAACCTGAAACAAGAAATCAGTGAACACGAAACGAGGTTCACAGAATATCTGGAATCTGTTGGATTCAGCTGGGATACTGTATTTAAGCCGAAGGGAGAATTTAATCCCAGTTTTTATCAGGTAACAGAATATATAGATGCCGGATATCCTCTAGTGAAAAGGAAACTTTTCAATTGTCCCTCTTTTATCTGGACAAATCACACCGGAGGCGACACGCCTCGTAAGGTGCTTAAAAAAATTGAAGAACTTGACTATCCAATAGACGAAATTTTTGAAGACCTGCTTGCTACGTGCCGCCTAAGCGTCCTAAACAGGGATATTCATTTTAATCGGATTATTCCCTCTGATTACAGCAAAAGTATCGATGATGTGCTGAGGGATAAGAAAATAGCGGCTGTTTTCTTTGCGGCGAATTATCACTTCAAGTGCAAAGCCTGAGAAAAGAATAGTGGCCCATAAAGCTTCCATAATAGAGATTGTCAAGATAACTATAGAGGGAGCTCATGAGCCACTATCATCATCTTACTCTTCGGGACAGAGTATTTATTTCGGCTTTAACGATTTCAGGCAAATCCCTGTCTGAAATTGCATGTGCGATTGGGAAAAATGTTTCTACGATCTCCCGCGAACTGAAGCGAAACAAGGCTGTATCGGCCCAGGATGGGGCTTCAGCTGCCTATGATCCCTGTGCCGCGCAGGCCCGATATCAGAGACAGAGAAAGCATTGCGGAAAGAGAAACATTCTGAAGTCTGACTCGTTGCTGACAAGGATTGTCTCAAATCTGCTGGTTAAGAAATTCTGGTCTCCGGAGCAGATTCAATACCGTCTCAGAAAGGAGCTGCCGAATCTAAGGATCAGCGCCACGACAATCTACCGAGGAATCAATTCTGGCTTTCTGGATCGCTTTGTGGATGGCCGAAAGATGTCCCGACACCTGCGACACCACGGTAAAACGCGTCACCGTAAAGGCATGACCGAGAGGCGAGGAAAGATCCAGATCACTCACAGCATTGAAGAGCGACCCCTGGAAGCTCAGAACAGATCTCGCCTGGGGGATTGGGAAGGCGATACCGTCATCGGAAAAAAGGGCGGAGCCTGCCTCACGACTCTGGTCGATAGGAAGTCCGGCTTTCTCTGTGGCGGGAAAACCGCTTCCAAGACTGCGGCCGATGTGTCTGCCGTAATTGAGAAATCTCTGTCAGATAAGGATCTGCGTACGATTACCGTAGATCGCGGAAAAGAATTTTCCTGGGCTGAAAAACTGGAGAAAGATCTCAGAACCAAAGTGTATTTCTGCTTGCCTCATCATCCATGGGAGAAAGGAAGTAATGAAAATACAAACGGACTTCTTAGAGACTTTTTCCCAAAAGGAATGAGTATCGATAAAATTTCTCAGGCAGAAGTTCAGAAACGGTTCAATGCTCTGAATTTCAGACCCAGAAAACGTCTCAATTGGAAGTGTCCGGCTGAAGTCTTTTATTCAGTAACTTTGCACTTGATTTGATAATTCACCGCGTATTATCCGGACCTTGCAAACAGGTATCTCCCTTATATCCTGAATCTGCCGAAAACAGCGCATATTTGCTTAATTTCCTCTAGGCAGGAAACTTTGGATACATACTCTAAGCTTTTTAGAGAATTTGATCTTGATTTCGAATGCCGCATTAAACCTAATCAGGGACGTGATTTTTCGGCTTACTGCATTGCGGCAAGAGATATATATGATAAATATGACTACGTTTGCTGCCTAAAAGATAAGAAAGCTCCTCATACTTCGTATCTCGCGGCGGAGTCTTTTGATAAGCAATGTTGGGACAGCGTGCTCTTTTCCAGAGATTATGTTAATAACTGCCTCAGGCTCTTTTATGACCATCACTCTGCGGGGATGATTTTTTCACCGCCACCGAACTTTGGTCCTTATACAGCACTCGGGAATGAGATGAGCAAAGATCGGCAACATGTCTTGTATCTATGGAAAGAGTTGAAACTTCAAATTCCACAGGAAGAAAGCGATCTGATTGCTCCTTTTGGATCTATTTTTTGGGTGAATTATCAAATCAAGTGCAAAGTTACTGAATAAAAGACTTCAGCCGGACACTTCCAATTGAGACGTTTTCTGGGTCTGAAATTCAGAGCATTGAACCGTTTCTGAACTTCTGTCTGAGAAATTTTATCGATACTCATTCCTTTTGGGAAAAAGTCTCTAAGAAGTCCGTTTGTATTTTCATTACTTCCTTTCTCCCATGGATGATGAGGCAAGCAGAAATACACTTTGGTTCTGAGATCTTTCTCCAGTTTTTCAGCCCAGGAAAATTCTTTTCCGCGATCTACGGTAATCGTACGCAGATCCTTATCTGACAGAGATTTCTCAATTACGGCAGACACATCGGCCGCAGTCTTGGAAGCGGTTTTCCCGCCACAGAGAAAGCCGGACTTCCTATCGACCAGAGTCGTGAGGCAGGCTCCGCCCTTTTTTCCGATGACGGTATCGCCTTCCCAATCCCCCAGGCAAGATCTGTTCTGAGCTTCCAGGGGTCGCTCTTCAATGCTGTGAGTGATCTGGATCTTTCCTCGCCTCTCGGTCATGCCTTTACGGTGACGCGTTTTACCGTGGTGTCGCAGGTGTCGGGACATCTTTCGGCCATCCACAAAGCGATCCAGAAAGCCAGAATTGATTCCTCGGTAGATTGTCGTGGCGCTGATCCTTAGATTCGGCAGCTCCTTTCTGAGACGGTATTGAATCTGCTCCGGAGACCAGAATTTCTTAACCAGCAGATTTGAGACAATCCTTGTCAGCAACGAGTCAGACTTCAGAATGTTTCTCTTTCCGCAATGCTTTCTCTGTCTCTGATATCGGGCCTGCGCGGCACAGGGATCATAGGCAGCTGAAGCCCCATCCTGGGCCGATACAGCCTTGTTTCGCTTCAGTTCGCGGGAGATCGTAGAAACATTTTTCCCAATCGCACATGCAATTTCAGACAGGGATTTGCCTGAAATCGTTAAAGCCGAAATAAATACTCTGTCCCGAAGAGTAAGATGATGATAGTGGCTCATGAGCTCCCTCTATAGTTATCTTGACAATCTCTATTATGGAAGCTTTATGGGCCACTATTCTTTTCTCAGGCTTTGCACTTGAAGTGATAATTCGCCTGGATTAAAAGCGCGGCGATCAGAACAATGCTTTCTCATCATTGGACATATGAGGAGATGCCTGCTGAACCCATCGGTCCTGATGGAACGCTTCTGCATGGGTTGGAAAGGATATGGGCGTATGCCGCTCAGAATGATGGGTATTATCCCGTGATTGCAACGCCTACGCTATTAGGTGAAATTTATTATGGGCACGCGCTTCTGCAACTGAGAGATCTGAACGCCGCTTTATTCGAAAAATATGGAATCAACGTGCACGGACGTTTACTTGATTTGATCGGAACGCCGTCAGATCCCCCTAAAAATACGGTGGCGAATTATCACTTCAAGTGCAAAGCCTGAGAAAAGAATAGTGGCCCATAAAGCTTCCATAATAGAGATTGTCAAGATAACTATAGAGGGAGCTCATGAGCCACTATTATCATCTTACTCTTCGGGACAGAGTATTTATTTCGGCTTTAACCCTGAATTCCCGATTTACTTATACATAGCGGGATTCAGGAGGCAGTTTTCCAGTCCGAGTCGCTCAAAAACGAGTCTGTGGCGACCTAAAATTTCCCCGAGCCAAACTTTTCCTATTGATGAGCTATAGAAACGGATCTGCCCCACATCTTCCAGCAGCTCCATGAGAGAATATTCGTCAAGCAGAGGTGCATAGGATTTCTTCCCTATTTTCACTTCAACACTCATGGCTTTGATGAGCCAGGAAACAATTGTGGCAGCGATGAAGGCTAACAAGAGACGTCCATTAACAGAAACGTCGGAGTGTCCCCTTGTAGTTGTAAAACCAACATCAGTCTTGATAACCCCAAAGCATTTCTCGATGCAGTCGCGCGTTCTGTAGATCTCCAGGATTTCTTTCGACTCAAGTTTTCGATCGCTGATCATTGAAAAGAATCCCATGTATCTGACCTTTTCATTGACAGCATCATTGTTTCTGATCAGAGGCTTTTTACCGGGTTCACTATCAGGTGTTTCATAGAATCTCAAAAGTTTGGAATCAGGGCTGGCTAACCCGTTAATCCAGTCTTCTTCAAAGGTTACCAAATCAGATAAAAATTTATCCTGCTCATTATTTGCAACTGCAAGACTGTAATAGATGTACACCCAAACACTACATGATTTTGGGTCCTCTTTCGTGCCTGGTATTGTGACCTGGGTTTGAACAGCGGTCAGGTTGTGACCGCGAACGTTGTTCGTCATATCCCAGAAAGCGGGAAGATTATCTTCGATGGCGTCCCTGATGAAGGAGTGATCAGTTTTGGCAGCCATGATGAAGTGATGCTTGTTCTTGCAGAGCAGCCGAAGATTCTCACGGCTGCAATAGCCCCGATCAAAAATTGAGATAATTTTTTTACTGACTCCGATGTTTTCCCATCGAGTCAGAAGGTCATGCATAGTGACTATATCTGGCACGTTTCCGGCGAATCGCCTGAACATCAGGGGAACACCAGAATTATGACCGTAGAGGAGCGCCAAACCAATCTGGTTTTCGTAGCCTCCGCGTTTACTAATTCCTTTTCGTACATCTGTCAGAGATCGGCTTTCAGACGCGATTCGTGTGCTGTCGAATGATAAATATTCTGTTTCAGGAAGACGCTTGGCCCGAAGAGCAAAGAGCCGATTTAATGAAGCTGTATCTGAGCCAATATCCTGCGATAACTCACTTAGTCTTTGAGACTCGATATTGTCTGGAAGACCGGCTGGCAAGGCGTTAGTATCAGAAAAAATCTTGAATCTATGCTGTGAAGTAGTGTTTTTGATGATTTGATATGCCGCCAGGCTTACCATCATGGCGGCCTTCCCCTCACCATAAACTTTCTTCAAATCATCAGTTAAACCCGAGGTTTCTGCTGCTTGAGTAAGGAGTGCGGTTGTTCCGAACGTTTTGTCATGATCAAATTTCTGACGCTTATCAGTGGTCTTTTTGACACGGGTCAGCTTCAGCTCTGCCGCATAAGCTGCGTTCGGAACAAATTTTCCATCAACAAGCTTGCCAATATATCGCCTTTTTTGTTGGCCCCGCTTTTTTTCTTTATCCCACCAATACTTATGGATTGCAACGTACTCTGTGTCTTTGATTCGGACAATACGCGCATCTTCGGGAAGGATCGGATTGTGATCAGTCATATCGCAAGGGCTGCAAAAGAGATTATATATGTCTATATTATACGTATGTTTTACCTATAAATCAACCCTTTTTTTAAATTTTCTATTTGGAAAATCAATAGACTTTTGTTAAAAAATACAGCTAACAGAGCGGGAATTTAGGTTTAACGATTTCAGGCAAATCCCTGTCTGAAATTGCATGTGCGATTGGGAAAAATGTTTCTACGATCTCCCGCGAACTGAAGCGAAACAAGGCTGTATCGGCCCAGGATGGGGCTTCAGCTGCCTATGATCCCTGTGCCGCGCAGGCCCGATATCAGAGACAGAGAAAGCATTGCGGAAAGAGAAACATTCTGAAGTCTGACTCGTTGCTGACAAGGATTGTCTCAAATCTGCTGGTTAAGAAATTCTGGTCTCCGGAGCAGATTCAATACCGTCTCAGAAAGGAGCTGCCGAATCTAAGGATCAGCGCCACGACAATCTACCGAGGAATCAATTCTGGCTTTCTGGATCGCTTTGTGGATGGCCGAAAGATGTCCCGACACCTGCGACACCACGGTAAAACGCGTCACCGTAAAGGCATGACCGAGAGGCGAGGAAAGATCCAGATCACTCACAGCATTGAAGAGCGACCCCTGGAAGCTCAGAACAGATCTTGCCTGGGGGATTGGGAAGGCGATACCGTCATCGGAAAAAAGGGCGGAGCCTGCCTCACGACTCTGGTCGATAGGAAGTCCGGCTTTCTCTGTGGCGGGAAAACCGCTTCCAAGACTGCGGCCGATGTGTCTGCCGTAATTGAGAAATCTCTGTCAGATAAGGATCTGCGTACGATTACCGTAGATCGCGGAAAAGAATTTTCCTGGGCTGAAAAACTGGAGAAAGATCTCAGAACCAAAGTGTATTTCTGCTTGCCTCATCATCCATGGGAGAAAGGAAGTAATGAAAATACAAACGGACTTCTTAGAGACTTTTTCCCAAAAGGAATGAGTATCGATAAAATTTCTCAGGCAGAAGTTCAGAAACGGTTCAATGCTCTGAATTTCAGACCCAGAAAACGTCTCAATTGGAAGTGTCCGGCTGAAGTCTTTTATTCAGTAACTTTGCACTTGATTTGATAATTCACCATTAAAAAGTATTTTTCTAAAAATAAATTCGTATAGCACGTTCAATCATGAAGAAAACCATCATCGCGGCGTTCGCTCTTGGGCTTTTCGCTGCCGCCTCCGCTAACGCCGTGAGCTGGGACTGCACGAAGGCCCGCTCCTACTCTGAAAAACTGATCTGCGCGAGTCCGGATCTTTCAAAGATGGATGACCATCTCGCGATGACCTACGAAAAGGCGAAGCGAGCGACGGGAAACTCCGCGGTCTTTAAGAAGTTCCAGAACGAGAACTGGAAGCGGCGCGAGGAATGCCGGTCGATTGGCTGTGTCGTGGATTGGTACCAGACATCCGAAGCCTATTACTCGGAAATCATCCGCCGAGCGACTGGCGGCGCGTCGGCCCGAGGCCAGGCGGGACGGCCATAACCCCCCTTTCAGGCGACCCCGGGGACAGTTTTCACGTTTTATGACTGTTTTGGGGTGACATTGTCGTCCCGAAAGAGACATTTCCCGGATTTCTGTCCCTGGCGGCTCTTTTCCCGTGACTGAAACCCGGGGGTTTCAAAAATCCAGTGTCGGTTTTTCAGATTGATTGAATATCTGACTCAGCCCGCCGTTTTGTCGCCTGAGAGGGGAAACGGGTGACAAAACCGGTGGAATTGACACTTTTCGGGTGACATCCGCTATGCAGCGGGAGACAGAATGCGGGATTCTGTCCCCCGGGTCGCTTTGAGGGGTGACTCCCGGTCAGAACTTCACCCGGAGCCCCAGCTGCGCTTCAATGGCTCGGAAGGAAGACCGCCCTTCCCGGTACGCCGCGTGCCCCCAAAGGATCACGGATTTCGAGACCTCACCCTCTATTCCCGCGCGGACTTCCGCGAGGTTCCGGCTTCCCGAAATCACGCCCCGAACCCCATCCATCACGGCACCGAACGGCTTCGTGTCATGAATCCAGGAGAGCGACGCGTAAGGCGTGAGGCTGAACCCGGAGTCTTCCTGATGCATCCGATGCGAGAGGACCGCGGTCACCCGGGTCCGGAGGTTCCCGGATCCCGTGCTTTCAATCCCGGTTCCCACGGAATCCCGGTGAATCCCCGCCCTCACTCCCATCCGGATCGCCTGGAGTTCGAGTTTTCCAATGGTCTGATGGGTGACCCCGGTGTCAGAAGTCCACGCTCCCAGACTCCAGCCGTATCCGATTTCAACGGATCCCGTGAGTCCCCGGGCGTGGTAGGTCTCTTTCGGAAGTTCAGACCCCGTGACAGAGGCCGAGAAACGCTGATACTGAAGCCACGCGTCCGCGTAGGGACCGGTTCCGGCGGTGTACTGGGGGAGGAGTGAGGCGTAAACCCCGGCCGCCGCCCCGGTCACGCTGCCTTTAGAGCGGTAGCGGGTGACGTTTGACCCGGTGCGGGAACGTTCTCTTGCCGCCCCCGCGATGAGTCCCACCCGGAAAATTGAATTCTCACCTATCGGGTGTGCCGCGACATCGCCCCCAAACTGAACGACCCCCGAATTCGATCGTGTCGTGAGCTCGCCGTCCGCCATTCCAAACCGTGTGTGGCTCCCCGCGGTGCGGATCCAGAATCCAGGACCTGAAACTGAGCCGCTCCCGTCTCCCGCTCCCCTCACCCCGGTCCGATCCGAAAGCCTGTGAATGAAGAGCGTGTTCGCGGCGTAGAGGTTCGACGCGTAACCCGCCATCTCAGGGCGCACCGCGTGACGCGTGACCTGAGGGGCGGGGGATGGCGTTACTTCAGTCGGTGCCGGATCAGTCCCTAGAGCGGGATCCGGGGTCGGTGTCGTTTCCGGGTCTTCCGTATGCTCGCCCGACGGTTCTTCTCCGGTTCCGGCAGCCGGAGCAGGAGTCGAAATAATGACGGTATCCCCAGTCGGGGTTACCGGGGTCTCTTCAGACTCCGCCGGGGTCGGATCGGTCTGAGGGACTGTACCGTCCGCAGTGCTGATGAGGTACCAGTTCCCTTTTTTTGTCACCAGCGAATAGTCATACGCTCCGGCCGCCACCCGGTTCGCGAGCGTAAAGACGCCGTCAGACTTCCCTTTTACGGTGATGAGCTCAATTCCCTCCACAGTCAGCCCGCCTGTGCCGCCGGCGTTTGTGACCGTGATCGAAGTGTCACCCGTGGTGCTCCCGTTCACCACGAGGCGGTCGGTCGGTGAGTCATCCCCTCCGAGAACCGCGGTCATCGAGAGTGAGGTGTTGGACGCGAGATAGTCACCCGCCACCGTGAGCGTCGTGCCTTGGAAAGCCCCGGAGCCGGCTGCGGGGAACGCGATCCGGCTCTTATTAGCCACAAGTGTGGTGATCGCGGAATCCCCCGTCATTTGCCAAAGGCCGCCCGAGAGACTCACTTTCGCGGTGCCTGTGTCAAGGAGTGCCGCTCCTATCCAGGTACCCGAAATCCGGAGCGCGGCTTCGGCCCCGTCACTTACCTTGAGGTCCCCGGTCGCAGCTGTGCCAGTGCCGATATCGAGGTCAAGCACCGACCCCGCGCCGGACGATTGAAAGACGAGGCTCGAGCCGGTGCCAGACCCCTCGATCACCCCGGTATCCGTCAGCGTCACCTCAGCGGCTGCCCCCGATTCGGCGGTCACAGTGCCCGTGAAGGACGCCTTCCCGCTGAGCCCGAGACGGATCACGGAAACCGTGCCGGAAGCGGACAACGCGCCGGTCCCGGCCGCTGATTCATAAAGGTTTTCGGACGCTGAGGCCCCGAGTTCCGCCCGGAGGTTTCCGGTTATCTCCGCGGTTCCCCGGGCGTCAGACTCGATTGCAGAGCCGGCTCCTGTCGCAAGGCCGGACGTTACGGTGAAGGACGAGGTATCCCCCGCCGCGATATGCACCTTTCCGCCGTCCGCAGCGGAAAGGGCTCCCTCGAACGCTGTTCTCCCGGAGCCTGAGAGATCGAGGATGGAATCTGCTCCAATTGCGGATAAACCGCCGCTGACGGTACTCTTCGAATCGGTATCTGGGGTGGATATCAGGTAAACCGAACCGCCGCCCCGTGCTGCCGCGTTACCTCGCAGGATCGGACTTCGGCCGGTGAGCGTGAGGTACGCGATCGACTGACTCCCGGTCACGTCGATATTCCCCGTGACGGAGACGGTAGACGCGCTTTCCTGATCGTTCACAAAAACCGAAGCGCCGAGGGCGCTAACCGACAACGCGGCAGAAGTTCCCGAGAGGGAGAGACTTCCGGCCGAATTCACCATCAGGAGCGAACCGTCCCCCGTGACCGAGATCCCGGGGGAACCGGAGACCGAAAGCGTTCCTGAATCCGAGAGCGCGTCAATCGTGTGTGACCCGCTCTGTATCCAGACCCCGGGAGCCGCGCCGCCTTCGAGCGTCACCGAGTCCGTCGCGAGCCCGATCGGGTCCGTTTCGGACCCCGTGAGACCCGCACCCCAGGCCGGGGTGAGGAGTGAAAGAGAGGAAACCGCGGCGAAAACACACCGCGGCTGGAAAGAAAGGCAGGGAAAGAGCCTTTTCATCATCGCAGTATCCTTTCTGATAACAATATGGGTTGTACAGCCCTCTCATTATATATTTCAGAATGTAACGGCCGCAAAGCCCAAAAGACGTAACCCGGGTCCTCTCTTCTTCGTATCTCTTTTCATACCTATTGGACCTTGGGCCCAAAGAATTCGCTTTTTCCTATCGATTCATAGGATTAATGCCTCTGCCTGAAAAAAGACACCCTGTTTTGACAGTTTTTCGGGCCGTAATGACTTCCTTTTACCGGATTCCACCCTTTTCTCTGCAGCCTCGACATTCAAATTCCAGGATCGTGAGAGGTAAACGGGGATTCTTTCGTCCGGACTTAAAGTAGGTCGAAAACGGGGCTTAACCGGATCGGACTAGCACCGGGTGAACGGGTGTTCGTATCTCAGTAACGTGCCATTTTGAAAAACGTGAGGCTGATTTGTAGAGCGGAAATTCAGAGCGAAAACCCGGAATTTCAGACAGAATCCCGTCCTTATTCGATCTGTTTTTGTACCCAAAAAGGAATAACGGAATTACTGATGTACGGAAATAGAGGGACACCCGGTTTAAAAGCGCGGACTTCCCGCCGATTCCGGATTGGTCAGGATGACAGGTTCCGGTGTCAGGCTCCATGAAAAGAAAGCCCCGCGGAGACTGAATCCCCGCGGGGTTCGGGTTTGATGTGGTCAGAGTCCCGGTGCGGCCGGAACCCTCTCACCTATCCGATCAGAAGAGCGCCTTCACGCCAACCAGCGCTTCCACATTCCGGTAGCCGTGATCCCCGCCCTGGTACCCCGTGTAGGCCCAGAGGTTGAGGTTCTTCGTGATCCGGCCTTCGACCCCGAGTTTCACTTCGCCGAAGTTCCGGCCGCCGTCAATCGTGTCATGCACCCCATCCATCGCGGTGCCGAACGACTTCGTGTCGTGGACCCAGTTGAGCGTGAGGTAAGGCTTCACGGCGGTGCCCTTCGCGGTGTTCGTGAACTGATGGAAGAGCGTCGCGCCAAGCCTCGTTCTCACGTTCCCGGCACCGGTGCCCTGAACGAGCGTCCCCGTGCTGTCGATAACGTTATCCGCCCTGACGCCCATCCGGATCACCTGACCTTCAAGGCGGAGACGCGTGGCGTTCGAGACCGCGCCGTTCTGCCAATCCTTCAGCGCGAACGTGTAGCCAGCTTCCAGACTTCCGGTAAAGCCTTTCGAGTGATACGACTCTTCTTCCGCATAGTTCCCGACGGACGTCGTGTTCTTAAAGCGCTGGTACTGCAGCCAGGCGTCGACATAAGGGCCGTCCCCGGTGGCGTTCGAATTCATCCACGTCGCGTAGAGACCGCCCGAGAACCCGGAGACCTTGCCTTTCGATGAATAATCCGCCGTGTCGCTTCCGGTCTTATTGCTTTCGTGCGCGTAACCGGCCATGAGCCCCACATGCATCCGGTGCGTCCCTGAGGTGGGCCACGAGATCAGGTCACCCCCGAGCTGCACAAGACCCCAGTTCCCGCGGGTCGTGTTTTCGCCATCCGCCATCACGTTCCGCGTGTGGCCGCCCGCGGTCCGGATCCAGAAACTTCCGGCTTTCTTTCCAGCTGCCTTGATCGCGTCTGAGTACGCCGTTTCGCCGAGGCGGTCCGAAAGCTTCATCGCGAACATCGTGTTCGCGGCGTAGAGGTTATTCGCGTAGGAAGCGATCTCGGGACGGATCACGTGGGCCGAGAGATCAGAGGTCCCCGGGATCACGGTGCCCGACACGGTTTCAGGCGTCTCCACGGTGTTCATGAGGTACCAGCCGGAACCCGCCTTCCTGAGAGAATAGATATAGGCGCCGGACTTCAGCGTCCTCGGCATCGTGAATGTGGCGTTCGAGGAATCCCCCGTGACAGACACGAGTTCCACGCCGTCCGCCTTCGGTTCGCCGGTTGAGGGGAACGCCGTCACATTGATCGTGGTCGCCCCCGTCGCGGCTCCGGTGACCGTGAGGAGGTCAGAAGCGGAATTTTCGCCAGAGAGTGACGCAGACATATTGAGCGTCGCGTTCGATGCCGTATAGTCGCCGTTCACCGTAAGCGTGGTGCCCGTAAAGGATTCACCCGAAGCCGGAGTCGGGAACGAAATCGTGCCGTCTCCGATATTGAGGCCAGAGAGTTCTGAATCGCCCGTGAGGTTCCAGCTCACGTTGTCACCCTCGAAATTCACGCTGACACCGGGTGCGGGAGTGGATTCCTCTTCAGCATCCGCGGCATCGCCGGTCCCCGTGGCTTCTGTGGTGTCTGACGTATCCGTAAGGTCGTTCGACGCGGTATTCACGGCGAGAAGCCTTGCGAACCGGAGAACCCCATGCGTTGACGACGTGGATTCTGTCGTATCCGCTGTGGTTTCAGTCTTGGTTTCCGTATTGGATGATGTGTTATCCGTGATATCGACCGTGGAGTCTTCTGACGCCTCAACCACCGCGCCGTTCCACGTGCCCTTGATATTGAGGGCGACAGCGGAGCCCTTCGTCGCGGAAACGTTCCCGTTCCACGTGCCATTCATGTCAACCGTCATGATGCCGTTTGATGTGACCGAGGCACTGCCGTTCCACGTGCCGTTGAGGGCCACATCCATGCGGCCGGCGTTTGAGACCGACGCGTTCCCGTTCCAGGTTCCCGGGAGCGACACCGTGAGTTTCGACCCCGAGTCCGTGACCGTCGCGTTTCCGTTCCAGGTCTGCAGAGCGCCGACTGTCATCACGGCGGAATCCGCGACCGTGGCGCTTCCGTTCCAGACTCCGGCGTCCGTCACTTCCATCGTGGAGCCAGACCCCGTCGCTTTCGCGTCACCGGTCCACTCTTTCAGGTTACTCACCGTAAGAGAAGCGCCATCAGAAGCAGAAGCGTTCCCGCTCCAGACCCCGGTATTTGTAATACCCATCGTGGAGCCGGATCCGGTCGCCGTCGCGTCACCCGTCCACTGGTTCAGATCGCTCACCGTCACCGCGGCTCCGGATTCAGCTGTCGCGCTGCCATTCCACACACCCGAATCCGTAATCGTGAGCGTGGTACCGGAGTCAGACGCTTTCGCGTCCCCGGTCCACGCGCCTGATACATCGATTGTCATAACAGAACCTGAAGCGGCTGCTGCGCTGCCGTTCCAGGTGCCGGAACTCGTAATCGTCATCGAGGAACCGGTATCCTCGGTGCTTGCGTCACCGGTCCAGGTCCCGCTGTTATCCACCGTGAGGAGACTCGCCCCATCCGCTCTGGCGTCGCCATTCCAAACTCCGGCGTTATCCACATGGACTTCTGACGCTTTATCGTCATAGGAGTCTGTCGACACCGCGTCACCCGTCCAGACACCGGTCTCTTTAATATTGGCGTTCAGAACCGCGCCGTAATCGGATTTCGCGTCTCCTTCCCACGTACCCGCGATATCCGCTGTCAGATGAGCGTAGACCCCGTTTTCAACGTCCGTCGAATACGCGTCACCGCTCCACTTTGCCCCATCCGCGACTGAAACACCAAACGTTCCGCCGCAATAGGCCCAGCCGTCACCCGTCCATGATCCTGAACCTATGATCGAGACGGAATTTTCGCCGGTGTAGTAAGCCGTGGATTCTCCGACCCACGAGCCTGAAACGGTGACATCTCCCGTTGAATAATCCCAGGCTTCGACCATACCGTTCATCGAACCGTTGATCGTAAGGGTCAGATCCGAATGTGAAGGATTACTGCTGTTTTGGTTCGCCTCAGCGTCGCCATTCAGAGTTCCATCGACCGTGACGGTCAGGGAGGAACCATTTTCAACATCTACGCCGCCAGTCTGTGTGCCGCTGACAGTCAGAGTTGTTTCAGAATTCCCTTTCGACAGCACGTCGCCATCCAGCGTGCCGCCAATCGAAAGTTTCATCGTGGATTCGTCTTCCGCCACGAAATCGCCGGTCACCTGGGTTCCAGACTCAGTTATTTCGGTGAATGAAGACCCCGACATCGCGCCGCCCGCGACATTTTTCTCTGTGATAGACCCAATAACGGCTTTGATTTCCGTAGCTGGAGAAATAACGACGCGGACACAGGAACTACTGGTGCAGGTAAAGATCGATTCTTCTTCCCGTGTCGGGAGAGACCCATGGACAGCGGAGAATCCCGACGTCTTTTCCGGGGCCGTCTGCACGGAGTTCCCGGTGAGCGTCACGGTGGTCGTGCCGCCATCGAGCGCATAGTAACCGCCATTCAGCACGGCGTTATTCGCATTCACGGTCATCACGGAATCCGTGCCATCCGCGAGACCGGATCCGGTGACGGTCGCCGTTGACCCCGTTTTCGGATCGACATTCAGCGTAATCGCCGCACCGTCCTTCGCGTACACCTGCCCCGTGAGGCTCGAATCCGTCCCAGTGAGATTGATTTCGGCAGCGGTATTCTCGTTCTGAGTGAGGACATTCCCCGTCATCACGACCTGAGCCGCGGTCTTTTCGCCATTCACGGTGAGTTTGAGGGGTGTGTCGCTGTCCCCATTCTCGATATCGATGACCTGATTATTACCGCCCGCGGTGTTTGAGAGCGTGACTGTGCCATCTGACTCAATATCAATCGTGCCGCCCGCGGAGTAGGACGAAGGTGTTTCCGCCCAGGGATTTCCGGAGAAGTTCGAGATCGGGGCGTATTGGGAATTCGCCGTGATCGAAACAGACTCAGTCCCATCAATGAGAATGGTGTTTCCGGTTCCGGTGAGGGTCAGCGCGTGGGCATTCCCTGAATTCGTAATCGATACCGCGTCCCCGGTGACGCTCTGGGTCTCACCCGTACCCGTCCCCGCGGTCACATTGATATACGCGCCGTCTGAATTTGTTTCCAGCTCCGGGACGTCAGCCCAGGCCGGATGCATGGCAGCGAAAGCGCCTGCCACGGCAAGCGCGAGAGCGCTTCGCAGATACCGTTTTCCTTCTTTTGACTGAGGCATTGACAGTTCTCCTTTCCTCACGGTCCGACAGCGGACGTCGGAGACTGTTCGTGACAAAACACAGGTACCGCCTCTGGTACGTTTGATTCACTGCCGACCTATTCAGGGGCGCGACGGACTCCGTGTTTCGTTCCGGGAGTCGGAAGACGACCGACCTTCCGCCGTTTTCCCCGGAAAACTCACTTTTTTCCGGTGAATTATCAAATCAAGTGCAAAGTTACTGAATAAAAGACTTCAGCCGGACACTTCCAATTGAGACGTTTTCTGGGTCTGAAATTCAGAGCATTGAACCGTTTCTGAACTTCTGCCTGAGAAATTTTATCGATACTCATTCCTTTTGGGAAAAAGTCTCTAAGAAGTCCGTTTGTATTTTCATTACTTCCTTTCTCCCATGGATGATGAGGCAAGCAGAAATACACTTTGGTTCTGAGATCTTTCTCCAGTTTTTCAGCCCAGGAAAATTCTTTTCCGCGATCTACGGTAATCGTACGCAGATCCTTATCTGACAGAGATTTCTCAATTACGGCAGACACATCGGCCGCAGTCTTGGAAGCGGTTTTCCCGCCACAGAGAAAGCCGGACTTCCTATCGACCAGAGTCGTGAGGCAGGCTCCGCCCTTTTTTCCGATGACGGTATCGCCTTCCCAATCCCCCAGGCAAGATCTGTTCTGAGCTTCCAGGGGTCGCTCTTCAATGCTGTGAGTGATCTGGATCTTTCCTCGCCTCTCGGTCATGCCTTTACGGTGACGCGTTTTACCGTGGTGTCGCAGGTGTCGGGACATCTTTCGGCCATCCACAAAGCGATCCAGAAAGCCAGAATTGATTCCTCGGTAGATTGTCGTGGCGCTGATCCTTAGATTCGGCAGCTCCTTTCTGAGACGGTATTGAATCTGCTCCGGAGACCAGAATTTCTTAACCAGCAGATTTGAGACAATCCTTGTCAGCAACGAGTCAGACTTCAGAATGTTTCTCTTTCCGCAATGCTTTCTCTGTCTCTGATATCGGGCCTGCGCGGCACAGGGATCATAGGCAGCTGAAGCCCCATCCTGGGCCGATACAGCCTTGTTTCGCTTCAGTTCGCGGGAGATCGTAGAAACATTTTTCCCAATCGCACATGCAATTTCAGACAGGGATTTGCCTGAAATCGTTAAAGCCGAAATAAATACTCTGTCCCGAAGAGTAAGATGATAATAGTGGCTCATGAGCTCCCTCTATAGTTATCTTGACAATCTCTATTATGGAAGCTTTATGGGCCACTATTCTTTTCTCAGGCTTTGCACTTGAAGTGATAATTCGCCCCAAAAAAAGCTACACGGAAATCGAACCCCTAAAATAATTTACATAGATCGTAATGTACAGAATATCCACATTGACTAAATTTTACAACCTTGTTAACCCGGTTGTTATGTTCCCTTGTTTACGATTATCTAATTGATTTATATCGTATTTGAATTTCATCCCGTAAAACAAAACGACAACCGCTGTTATATCTGTCAACGCTGATTCAATATTTATAGCGACACGGTAAATAGTGAATTCCGGGACACAAAAATCAGTACCAGGAGGCTTTCGCGCCCGCTTCAGACTACGGTATACCGCAAAAGAAAACCCTTCCGGGTTTCCCCTGAAGGGTTTGATCTAAACTAAGAAAAACAACTTAGGCCTTTGGATTCATGAGCCGGCTAAATAGTTTCCGCTCTCAAAATGGCTGTATCACAAAACAGGGCGCTTAGCCGGCTATGTATTTGTATTTCAGAAGGAGGAAATCGTTAAGCCGCGACGCGAGTCCGCCGCTTCGTTTCACCTCATGCATGACCGCGCGCTTCACGGCTTTTTCAGTCGCGAAGAGCGTGAGTTCCCCTTTCTTCTCGCGGCCGTTTGAGAGCCGGGTCACCGCGGTGTAGAGAAGTTCGCGGGACCCCGCGCCTTCGTTTCCGTCGGGAAGCGTTACGGCAAGCCTCGGGTACGAAGACCCCTGGCTCTTATGAATCGTGATCGCGTAGGCGGTTTCGTGTTCCGGAAGGAGCGCGGCGGGAAGCGCCTTACGGCGGTTTCCAAACCACGCGACGATGCCGCCCGCTTCACCCGGCAGCTCCACCGCGACGTCGCCATTCGCGAGCCCAAGCGCGGTGTCGTTCCGCCGCACCATGATGAAGCGCCCCGGGTAGTGGACCGCGAGGGGGTCGGCCTTTACGGCCCGCTTCACGCGGGTCTCCATCCACTCGTTCACGGCGTCCGTGCCGTTTGTGCCTGCGTGGATCGCGGCGAGCACCCGAACGGCGTCCGCCATGGTCCAGAAGGCCGCAAGCGCCTTATCGTCCTCCGGGTCGCCTGAGGGAACCGCGGGGAAGTGATCCGCGGCACCGGGCTTGAGGAGGAAACTGAATTCCCGCTCGAGCCACGCGGCGAGTTCTTCCGTCACGAGAGCGCCGTAACGCAGCTTCTGCTCCTCATGCCACACGATCGGGTTATCGGCGTCCGTCACCGCGCCCTGCCTCAGAATCTCAAGGATCCGGGAGACCTTCGCGCGGCTCCCGTCCTCAGGCGTAATCGCACGGGAGAGACGGTAGATGTTGGAGGTCATCGAAAAGCGGTGGCTTGACGTAAAGGCGCTGATCCAGGGGGAGAGCGCCCCGTCACCGTCCGAGAGGTCTGAGAACACAGCGCCCGGCCCCACGGCCGACAGCTGATCCTTGTCCCCTAAGAGGATGAGCCGCGTGCGGCGGGGATCGAGGATCGAGAAAAGCCGGTCCGCGAGGTCAATATCCATCATCGAACACTCATCCACCACGAGGACGTCCGCGGGGAGCGGGTAGTCGCGCGAGAGCCTCTTTCCGTTCACCGGTTCCAGAATCAGGCGGTGCAGCGTTTTTGATTGGATTTTCGCTTCGTACAGCATCTCCGCGTAATCCTCGAGCTCGGGGTCCGACTCCATCCAGCGGATCGCGCCAAGGATCGATTCATCGAGGTTTGAGGCCGCCTTTCCGGTCGGCGCAGCGCCCGCGATCACGAGTCTCTCGTTATCCGCGAGGAGGGAAGCAAGAATCCGGGCGACCACCGTGGTTTTTCCGGTGCCGGGGCCGCCCGTGATGACGGTGAGCCGATGGCGGAGCGCGAGATCCACGGCTTCATCGTGGTCCGGATCCATCCGCCCGGTTCTCTCATCCGCCTCGCGGAATTTCTCCAGAGCGTCTTCCGCTCCTTCACCCGGGTCGTCAGTTGCGCTTCCTGTGTAGTCGATCACGGCGCGCGCGAGACGCATCTCTTCCGCGAACCGCCGCTGAACATAGAGCCGCTCCCCCGGTTCATCAATCACGAAGGGAGCGAAGAAAAGAGGCGTCCCCGGAGCCGCGGCGAGGTTCCCGGACGCGGTTTCCATCGGGACCGCCGCGCCGGATGCCGTCAGAATGTCGGTCAGGGCGTCAGCTGACAATACGCCCGCCTTCTCCCAGTCATCAAAGCTCACGCAGACCGAGCCGCTCGTCTCCCGGTTCTCTTCCACCGCGGCGAACGCGGCCATGGTTTGCAGCAGCGCCGCTTCCGCGTTCTCGGGAAGCTCCCCGTTTCGCTTCATCGCGGCGATGAGGAGTTTCGCCTCTCCCCGGAATCCCGCTTCCAGATCGGTTTCTTTATCAAGCGCCATGGTGTCAGTCCTCTCCGAAAAGCAGCGTATCCGCGAGCCGCACAAGCGACGCGTCGGGTTTGAGAAGGATGGAAGGCGGAGTCTCAGGCGGCGTCTTCCCGCTGTAGCCGCGGATAAAGACGTAAGCCATGCCTCCGATCCGGTTCAGGGCCTCATCCGGCGTCTCATCAAACGCCTGTCCGAGATAGCGCCTGAGGGCGACAAGATAAATCAGCGCCTGCCACCCGTACTTCTCTTCCCGCATGAGGGTCATGAGGGCTGCCGGGTTATAGTCCTCCGCCGCCCCACGGCGTTCGTCCCCTGGCTGATCAGTCTTCCAGTCCGCGAGCCAGAAGAGCCCCGAGTCCTTTTCCTCAAACATCAGGTCGATACGGCCTTCGAGGTACCCAGCGAGACTCCGCTTCGCGTCGGCCGCCGCGACCGGGACGAGCGGGAGCTGGCGGTCAGATGGGAGCTTCGCGTTCGCGGCAACCAGCGTCCTGAAGAACTGGTCCGCCGTGAGACGCCGGTTCCGGACGTGGATCGAGAACGGGACTTCAGGCAGCGCGCACCCAAGCGGCGCATTCTTTAGAGACACCGAGCCGTCGCTCGAGAACCCCGACATAAAGATCCCCCGGATCCGGTCGAAGAGCCAGGCTTCCGCCGCGTCCGATCTCACCTCGTCCCGGGTCTCGGGGTCATCCGAGCCGACCGAATCCGGGACTTTGTCAGAAAGAAGAGTGAGGAACCTCGAGTGGGTCACGAGGTCGTGGAACCGATCCTGCCCCGCTTTCTTCCCCTCGAGGAACGCGGGGTCGAGGTGGAGCCCGGCGTTCACCGCGGCTTCCAAGAGCCCATGCACCGCGTCACCGGTGTCCTTCCCGCCCCGGAGGAACGCGGGGGAATTCTTCCCCGGGTCTTTCTTCGCCCGGGTGTCCCCCACGATGTCGTAACCTTCGTCCGCGAGGTCGTCGGTCTCAAGTTCCAGCCCCCGCGTAAGCCCCGTGTAGCTCGTGAGATGCCACGAGGGGTAAAGCGGGTGCGGTGTGAGAACGGAGGTCACCGAGTCCGGCGACGCCCGGAGGTCAATCGGATCCGGAAGCTCGGGGTCCGCGGCGTAAAACTCCACGTTCACGACCTTTGCCGTGTCCTCCGGCGTCAGCGTTTCAATGCTATCGGCCGCGGCAAGCATCAGAGCCTTTTTCTCCGGATCCTCGACTTCACTCGTCGCCTTCCGGAGTTCCGCCGCCATCTCGTCCTTCAGCGTTCCGGAGGCGAATGGCGACTCGGTTTTCAGCCGCTCGCTGAACGTTTCGAGCGCCTCATTCATACCCGTTCCCTTGAACAACTTGCCCCCTGGCAGCCCGAGGAGCTCGGTCCAGACGGATATGTTGAAATTCCACTGGAGCTTCTTCTTCGCGCAGTTAGGGAGAATCGGAAGAACGAGGAGCGCGCTCGCCCGGGTCGCCGCCACATAGGCGAGGCGGTAGAGTTCGTTATCCTCTTCCGCGTTCGCTTCACTCTGCCGGTCCTCATTCGGATTGAAGAGCGCCTCCCAGTCACTCTCCCCATTCCGGAAAAACGATATCGGCTTTTTCCTATGCAATCGGTTGCTCAGACTGCCCGAGTCCGGAAGGAACACAACCGGGTATTCAAGGCCTTTCGATGAGTGGATCGTCACAACCCGAACAAGCGATTCATCACTCTCCACCCGGATCTCGCGCCCGTCTGGAGCGGACGGCTTCGGGTTCGAACCATTCACCCGCTGGACTTCGAGGTCATACCAGCGAAGCAGCCCTTCGAGATTCCGGATCCGTTCGTCCGCCGCGTGAAGCAGCTCCGCGATATGGGCCCAGTTCGTGATGCTCCGTTCGCCCCCGGTCCGACCCAGATTCTGGCGCACGGTCTCAAACGCTGAGAAGAGCCTCGTGAAAGCGGCGGAGAGCCCCCGCTTCTGATAGTCATCCGCCATCGTCCGGAATTTCTCGAGATCAGCGAGATAAAGGTCATCCGCCCCGTCCCCCATAAGATCGGGAAGAGTCCGGCCGCAGATCCGGGTCGCCCGGGCGGAATTCACCGCGGTGCGGCTCTCCGGATTCGCGGCGGCGCGGAGCACGGCAAGGATTTCGTACGCTTCATCCGTCCCGAAAACATCTTCCGGTTTCTTATGCAGTGTCCGGATCCCGAGAGACGCGAGTTTCGATTCGACCGGGTACGCGTCTTTATGGTTCTTAACGAGAAGCGCGATGTCGCCCGCCCGGATCCGGGATTCGGAGAGCGTCCTCTTCGGATCCGCGAGACGGTTCCCGACATAGACTTCACGCGCCGGATCGAGGAGCCAGGCGATGCGTCGGGCAATCAGCGACCCGTCCGTTTCCCGCATAGCAGCCGCGCTGCCGCAGCGGGGCCAGACTTCTGACGTCTCGGGCCCTTCCACCCAGCGGCCGCTCCAGAGTTCAAACGCGGGGAGCGGCTTCACCTTCCCTCGTTCCCTGACAAACAGCGGGAAGTGGTTCGCGGTGCTTTTCACCGGGCTGTAGCCGATGCCGCCCGGGAACCGTGAGTTCCCGGCGGGATCCGTGAAAAGGGTGTTCACCGCGGCGACCTCAGCCGGCGTCGTCCGATAGTTGGTTGAGAGGGTATAAGGCGGGAGGACCGCGGATGCTTCGTCCCGCGCCTTCAGATACGTCCCGATATCCGCACCCCGGAAGCCATAGATCGACTGCTTCGGGTCACCCACGAAGACCGCGAAGCAGGCCGGTCCTCCTTCTTTCTCAGACTCAATAAAGAGACGCTTGAAGATCCGGTACTGGATCGTATCGGTGTCCTGGAACTCGTCCACCAGCACCGCCTGATAGAGCGACCGCACGCGGTTCCGGAAGTCAAGGCTTTCGTACGCCGTTTTTTCCATCCGGATCAGGATGTCGTCAAACGACATGAGGGATAGCCGGTTCTTCCGCTCAACGATCTGGGACTCCAGATGCTCACTCATGTCGGCGAGCATCGGCTGCAGGGCCGGATCCGCGTCCGGGAACGTCACCGAGGCCTCCGGGTGGCTCCGCTTCCAGCGAAGGAATCCCCCGATATCGAACGCGAGGATCTGGCGCACGAGCTCGGGGTCCGAATACGCCGGATCATTCAGATACCGGCGCTTGAATTCGTCGATCGCGGCAGCCTGGACCGAGGCGTCATCCCCGATCTCCCCCTCAAAGGGGTTGCCGCCCGAGAACGCCCAGGATTCCAGCATCTTGCGGCAGAAACTGTGGATCGTGTAGATCGCGCAGCGGTCAAATTCCTCAAGCGACCGGCGCACACGGTCGAGCGCCTCTTCAAGCGTGATCCCGTCATGCGTCCACTTATCGCGGAGCTTCCCGAATTCCTTCCGTTCGGATTCCGTGAGTTTCGACTCACTCCCGGGCGAAAGCCCGAGCACCGCCCGCCCCAGAATCTCCCGCACACGGCCTGAGAGCTCGGCGGTCGCCGCCTCGGTGTAGGTCACGATCAGGAACGACTCGATCGGGATCGACTTCTCAACAATGAACCGAAGCACAAGCCGCTGCAGCGTGTACGTTTTCCCCGTTCCCGCGCTCGCCTCAATAAACATGAGGGGCGAGATCGGAGTCTCATCAAAGCGGAATTCAGGGTTTGTCATTCGATATAGTCCGTCGTGAAGGGGAGATAAGGGCTTTCATCCGGCGAGTCTTCAGAAAGGTCTGTGGCAGGTTTCCCTTCCAGACGCTCGGCCCGGGCCAAAAGCTCCAGCGCGAGCGCCTTCCCCGCGGCATTGAAGGCTGCACCGTCCTCCCGGCTGTCGCTCCCGGTTCTGAGATAACTTTCCATTTCTTTGATCAGTTTTTTACGGAGGTCTGAAGACGTCTTTTTGTCTCTCGCTCCCTCCTCACCGCGGAAGAAGGGAGAAGACTCGAACTCTGACCCCGCCGGGATCATTGCGGTCGTCTTCATGATGTCAAAGAACATCACGCAGGTCCGGATCACGAGTTCCGCCTGTTCCGCGGTCCCCGGGTAAAGAAGCGTGACGCCGTCGGGGACGCCGCCAGGCTCCGATCCCTTTTCAAGAAGCCCCGCTCCCTTCAGGATGGCGACGGCAGACGGGAACTTGCTGTCATTCAGCCCCGAAAGCTTTTTGATATCGAGAAGCACCGTGAGCGTGTCGGGTACACGGACACCGCGCACCGCGGCTCTGAGGAGCGCTTTCACCTTTTCGCCATCAGACAGAAAGCTTTCAATCGCGGCCCACCGGCCGGAAGGCGTTTTGTAAAGCCGTTCCTCCGGAAACTCCACGGTCCAGTGAGGGCTTGGGGCTCTTGGGTCATCAATCCGCATCTCGTACGGGCGAAGCGTGACGGTTTCACCGGCCGCGAGATCCGACACCAGCCGCGCCGCCCGGTAGTGCTGGCCCGACACCAGCGGCAGCGTGGTCTTCCGGACCGCTTTCGTCCCGTACGCCGGATCGAGCTCCCGGACGGCAACGAAGTTTTCGAGCGTCTCGCCCCGCGCCACGGCGTCACTCACGTCCTTCCGCATGGCCCACATGCTGAGACCGTCATTCGGGAACCCGAGCGCCGCGGCCGTCGTCCCGGAATCATCATCCCGCCTGAGCCCCACGAGTTTCATCGCGAAATTTTCCGGGGCCGAGAGGAAGTCTCCGAGATCCGAGACGGGAAGCCTGAGATCCAGGTACCCGGGAAGCGCCGCCCCGGTCCCCACAAAGGACACCGAGGCCGCGTTTCCTCCGCCCTCCCGGATCGCGTCAAAAGCGTCGACACTCGACCCGAGGAGGTGCTTCGCTTCAGCGTCTTTCGTGAAATTCCGGCGTGAGTACCGCGCGAGCGGCACCTCGGCGTCCCAGGTGTTCCGGGCGGCGGTCCCGGTCGCAAGGGCGCGGCTCGCTTCCAAATCCGCGAGGAACCCCCGGAAGTCCGTCACGACTTCAGAGGGCGGAAGCGGCCGCTCCTTCTCCGGTCCCTCGGCGTAGAAGACCGAGAACCAGCTGCGGGCCGACATAATGAGGTCAAAGAAAATGTTCCGGTTGTCCCGCCGGCTGTCGCGGTCCCCGCGGCGCTTCAGCCCCGGGAGCCCCATGAGGTCAAATTCATCCAGCTGCACCGTGCCCGGGAAGCCGCTTGCGGCATCAAGCCCCACCACGCAGATCGCCTTGAACGGAATGCCGCGGAGGGCGTCCATCGACGAAATCGCGATCGCGCCGGTCGGGCGCGCCGGGACCGACCCGCTCTTGAAGCGCCGGGTGACGGAACTCCACATCACGGGGAACGGAATCCGGATCGGCTGGGCGCGGCCGGAGCGGAGCGCCGCGTCACGCGCGGTTTCGGCCTCCCTCACCACAATCGTCCGGAGGCTCTCGAGATCCGGCGCCGCCCACCAGCTCTTGCCCTTCGGGAAGAACTGATCGAGGAGCATCTGAAGCACCGGTTTCCAGTCATCGGTCCCCTGATCCTCGAGCTCAAAAATCAGACGCTCCGCGGCGTCGAGCCCGTCCGCGAAGCGGACGAGCGCCTGGAAGAGCTCGGGGCGGCTGGTCACCCGGGTCGAGAACCCGCCGCCTGACTTCGGGCGGACATCCAGCCACGCGTCCTGCTCCGACTCCTCGTCCCCCGCCATCGCGGCGAGCGTCAGACGCTCGAGCGCCCGCATCAAGGTCCCCTCGCACCCCGTCCCGTCATCGATATAGCGGTTTCCGGGCAGCTTCGAGAGGTTCCGGATGTGAGTTTCCGAGATTCCAAGCCGGAACCCCGCGTCATCGAGCCACGAGCGGATCGTACCGAGGTCTTCGACACCAAAGCCCCAGTTTTCCGCGATCGCGGGGAGGCTGATGAGGGATGAGAACGCATTGATATCCGCGGTTCCGCAGAGGAAATTCCCGAGCGCGATATAGGCCTGGGCGGCACCTGAGGAATCAAAAAGCGACCGCCCGACAATCCCGTACGCGATCGGTTTCGGGAGCGATGAGAACACCGCGTCAAAGACCGGGGCCGCGGTCTGAAGATCCGGCGTCGCGATCAGGAAGTCAGACGACGTCAATTCCGGGTGCTCAGCTTTCAGCGCGTAAATCCAGTCCGCCGCCGCTTCCACTTCGCGCGCGAGCGTCGGGGCGGACGCGATCCGGACGGATGGCATTCCGACTTCGGGCCGGGTCCACTCGGCTAGCTCCTCGGGATCGAGATCCTCGAGGAACGCTGTGTTGTTCCGAAGCACCGCCTCATGCACTCGGTCGAGCATCGTCCCCCGCTGATCGATCGGTCTCCCCGAAATCCTCGCGAGGTCCGCCTCAATAAAGGGGGGCTCGGGGGAACTGAGGAGCTCCGCGTCCTGGATCGGGGTCGCGGGGTTAAAGGGCATCGCGTGCGTTTCCGGTTCCGTTTCTTTCGGGGACCCCACGTCATCCTCCACCACCGGGGCGCTCGAGGCCTGCGTGAATTTCCAGAGTCGGTCCACGATCGCGCGGGTCTGCCCGGCGTTGCGTCTCAGCCACGGGCACCCTGACTCCTCCGCCCCCGTCGCGTCAAACCAGTATTCAGGGGACGGATTCATGAGGTAGAGCGACACACTCCGGTGGTAACTCTGCTGATAGAGGAAGGGGAGCATGAGGGGCGGCAATGCCGAGAGCCCAAAGATATGAAGAGGCGCGGTGTCGTCTGATACCAGTGTCGGCGCGGCGAGCCGGTGCGCGAGCCGCAGGAGCTGCCCCGCTCCGTGCCAGCGGCGGTCGTCTGTCCCCCTCTCTTCCGCGAGCCACCGCCAGAGGCCTTCTTCCCACCCGGCGTTCTCGGGGTGCTCATTGAAAACCACGCGTTCCCGCTCTTCTCTTAAGTTGGGGACGCGGTGATGCTCAATCCCTTCGCCCGTCATCCAGCGGTAAATCCAGTCAAAGCGGTACGTCGCGTATTTCGCGAACGCGGCGGACACCCGGACCGCGAGTTCCATGCGGGCGGTGTCATCCTCCGCTCTCGGGTTCCCCGTGAGGGGATCGGTGAGATAGTGACGGACGTTCTCCGACCGGGGGTCGTTCAGAAAATCGTCCTCGAGCAGCCGGTTCCAGACGAGCCACTCGAGTTCCGGGGTCTGCGCGAGGCTCCCGACCTGGGCTCCGAGGAAAGGCGTCAGCCATTCGCCCGGGAGCTCGAAATTGAACCCGGCGGAGATCCCCTCTCCCGACCCCGAAGCGTACCCGCGGGAAAGGCGGTTCCCCACCGCACGGCTTGGCACAATCACCGTGATCGGCGTGAAGAGCCCGGGGAACGCGGATCCATTCCGATCCTTCGCGAGGCGCTTCCTGTCCCGCTCCGCCATCTGGAAAAAGATCTTCTCCAGCACTTCAAAGCTGTTGCTGTAAAACGTGTGGAACCGGGGTCCCCGCTGGTTTTCGTTTTCCATCTCGCTCCTCTCGCGGCCGGGACACTTTTCGCTCGCTCCCGAACCAATCCATTGCCGGTCTATCTTACACGAGGGGGAATGGGACCGAGGCAGAACGAAACGTTACTTATAACGTAATGTATAGCGGAAATATCCGCGGATTCATAGGGATCCGGACAACATTTGTTGAACCGAGTCTCACGCCGCGTTTCGATTTCCCGCCTGCCCCCTATCCGGGATCGTCGCAAGACCCCCATTCCCGTGTCTGTTTTAAACTCAGGCAGGGAAACGACGGGGGCCGTGGGTTTCCGCCCCTTCCCCGTTTTCTCATCCGTTTATCGATAAAGGACCGACGCCGTGTTCAAGTTCCTCAAAATCCAGAAAGCCATGGTGAAGCAGCTCGAAAGCCTGGAAGCGGAGCGGGACCGGGTCCGGCAGTCTGAGGCGGAAACGAAAGCGGCTCTTGCGGCGCTCACTGAGCGGCAGACCGCTTTCCGAGAGGCGCAGAAGACGCTTGAGGATGAGCTTTCGCGCCTTGAAACCGAAAAAACGGCGCTCGAAGACCGTGAAACCGCGCTCACCCGGGGGCTTGAAACCCTCTCGTCTGAAAAACAGGCGCTGACTGCCACGGTGGATACTCTCCGGGCGAGAATCGGGACGCTCGAAACGGAGAAGGCGGTGCTCGCTGCCGCTCAGTCCGACGCGATCGCGCGGCTCGAGT
Source organism: Mesosutterella multiformis (assembly GCF_003402575.1). GTDB lineage: Bacteria > Pseudomonadota > Gammaproteobacteria > Burkholderiales > Burkholderiaceae_F > Mesosutterella > Mesosutterella multiformis. The sequence goes on along the minus strand of NZ_BGZJ01000002.1, from coordinate 572,084 downwards.
TTCTGGAGAAAGAGAAAATCGGCTCGTCCCGCTATTGGGACTACATGTGGTACATCAAGACGTACCACCACGATTTCACCCGGGCTCAGGCGCTCGACTACTGGTACCGCACGGGGTGGAAGCTGAACGAGAATCCCTGCTCTTTTATTGATGTGGGCGCGATCCGAAGTGTCTCCGGAAACATCAACCCCGTGATCTTCCTTCTCGGTTCCAACACCGACTGGGTGACGCACCTCACCGCTAACCCCTACGAAGACCGGATTGAAGAGCACGTCGAGCGGTACCGGGAAGCGAAAAAAGCGCGGACAAAGTGCGAAGGCGCGGTTTACACCTGCGTCACGGGGCAGTACGACAGCATGGCGCACCTGAAGTCGCACGAATACCTCGATCCGGCCTGGGACTACATCCTTTACACGGATAACGAAGCCCTTCTCAAAAACCCAACTTACGGGGCGTGGGACGTGCGGCCGCTCGAATTTTCGTCACTCGACCCCGTCCGGAACAGCCGCTGGCATAAGACGCACCCGCACGCGCTTCTTCAAAATTACGATCAGAGCCTCTGGGCGGACGGAAACGTGAATATCCTCACGGACTTCCTCTTTCAAAAGATCCGAACTGAGCATCACGACCTCCTGATCCCGCGCCACTTCGCGAGAACCTGTATTTATCAGGAGGCGGCAGCGGTGAAAGCGGCCGGGATCGATGACCCCGCGCTCGTTGACGCCGAGGTGGCGCTTGAAAAGGCCGCCGGCTTCCCCGCGAACTACGGGCTGAATGAAACGAACATCCTCTATCGCCGTCACAAAAACCCTGAAATCATCCAATTGATGGACGAGTGGTGGGCAATGATTGAGAAATACTCGAAGCGGGATCAATTGGCGCTCAGCTTCATCCTCTGGAAGCACGGGATCACGGTGGAATCGGTGTCGTTCGAGAACACCCGCCTCATGAAGGACGATTTCTTCACTCTCGCCCACCGATAGACTTGGGAGCGCGGTTTTTCGAAGGCTCCCCCTTATCTCCCCCTTCTCAAAAGCATTGCTTTCAGTCAGACTGAGAGAGACGCATTTCAGCCCGGCGGGGTGAACAGCTTCCGCCGCCCCGAAATGTAAAGAGCGGGCGATCCCTGTCCTCTGATCAAAGGGAGTGCCGATATGCCGCCGGTCTGGGACAAAACCCGCGGGATCCGGGTGTTTTCCGCGGTTCACGGAAATTCAGAGCGCCTACAATACGCGGTTTTACGGAAAAAACAGATCGTCAGATTTTGAAGGAGTGAAGTATCGGTTATGACGTGGCTTAGTGACTTGCTTTTCAATCCATCGGGTTTCAGCCACGGGATGGTGGTGTATTCGTTTGTGATCGCGCTCGGGCTGACGCTTGGCCGCATGAAGGTTTTCGGCGTGTCGCTTGGGTCGACCTGGGTGCTCTTCTTAGGCCTCATCCTCAGCTGGCTTGGGCTTCAGGTGAACCCGGACCTCATCGCGTTCTTCAAGAATTTCGGCCTCATCCTCTTCGTATTCTTTATCGGATTGCAGGTGGGGCCGTCGTTCTTCGCCACCTTCCGAAACGGCGGCTGGGGCTTAAACGGGCTCACGCTTTTCGGCGTCCTCCTCAGTCTCGCGGTCACGATCGGGCTCTTCTTCATTTTTAAGGGCGACATCAGTCTCGCGCAGATGATGGGCGTTCACTTCGGCGCGGTGACGAGCACGCCGGGTCTCGGCGCAACGCAGGAGGCGCTGCACGCCATGGGGAACCACACCGATATCACGGTGGGGTACGCCTGCGCCTACCCCGTCGCGATCATCGCGATGATTCTCGCGATTCTGTTCCTTAAGAAAGCCTTCCACGTCGATATCGCGGCGGAGGACGAGGCCTGGGCCGAGCATCAGATGAAGTTCTCCCCAGCTCCGATCTACTACCACGTGACGGTAACGAATAAGGCGCTCGACGGCCGGACGCTTAAAGAACTCCGCGACATCATCGACCGGCCGTTTATCTGCAGCCGGATCCTTCACGACGCTCTCATCACCTCCCCCACCGCGAACTGCCAGGTGCACCTCGGGGATAAGCTCCGCATTGTGTCGAACAAAGACGCTAAGCTTTCTGTCGTCTCCTTCTTCGGTGAGGAGGACACGACGATCGACCTCGCGACAGAACATTCGCCCCTCATGGCGCAGTCGATCCGCGTGACCCGGTCCGCGATGAACGGGGTCCGGATTGAGCAGCTCCATCTCTCGCATTTGGATGGCGTCAATATCACCCGCGTCACGCGCTCCGGCGTCCAGTTCTTTCCGTATAACAGCCTCCAGCTTCAGATGGGGGACAGCCTCTACTGCGTGGGGCCGAAGAACTCGCTCGCCCGTCTCGCGGATCTCATGGGAAATCAGACGAAGTCGCTTGACCGTCCGAACGTGATCGCGCTCTTTATCGGGATACTCTTCGGCGTCATTCTTGGGAACCTCCCGATCGCGATCCCCGGGATGCCGGCTCCGGTGATGCTTGGGCTCGCGGGCGGTCCGCTCATCGCCGCGATTCTTCTCAGCTACTACGGTCCCCGGATCCACCTCGTCACCTATATGACGAATTCCGCGAACCTGATGCTGCGGCAGTGGGGTGTCTCCTTCTACCTCGCGTCCATCGGGCTCTCGGCCGGCGTCCCGTTCTTCAAGGCGTTTGAGGAAGGGATCGGGTTCCTTTATATGGGGCTTGGGCTTGTCATCACCGTGATCCCGATGATCGCGATCGCGGTGGTCGGGCGGAAATTCATGCATCTTAATTTCCACACAATCTGCGGCCTGATGGCAGGTACCTCCACCAACACCGCGGTGCTCGCCTTCGCCGGTACGCTCTCCGAAAAGAGCACTGCCGTGATCGCGTACTCGAACATCTACCCCTCCGCGATGTTTCTCCGTATCATTTCGGGTCAGATTGTTCTTGTGATGCTCTGGGCATACCTCTGAATAAAAAGCTAGTATTAACGGATTGCCCTAAAGAAAAACCAACAGACCCCAAAAAGGAACCAAAGGAACTGAAATGCCGCTTACGAAAGACATCACCTTCAAGTGCCCGGAATGCGGGGAAGAAATTCCGCTCACGCTCTGGCAGTCGGTGAACACCGCTGAGAATCCGAAAGAAGCGGAGGCGCTTGCCTACGGTGATCTCTTCTATATCCAGTGCCCGAAGTGCGGCTATCAGACGATGGCGAATTACTCCCTCCTCTACCACGACGTGGAGCACGGGATGATGATTCAGTACATCGCGACGCCGGACCGTGAGGAGCGCGCGAAGGAGATGGCGGAGTACCGGAAGGCCCGCAAGGACTCGATCGAAGCGGCGAAGGCGCAGGATCCGGCGCTCGCGAAGCAGCTTTACGGCGCCGTCTTCCGCTTTGTCACGAGCCTCAACGACCTTCGGGAAAAGGCGCTCATTCTCCGCGCCGGGCTCGACGACCGCTATGTGGAACTCGTGAAGGCCTACATCATGCCGCAGGCCGCCAACATGAAGCCGGACCTCGGGATCGAATCCGTGCGGTTCTTCCTCGATAAGGACGGGAAGCAGTACCTCTACTTCTTCGATAAAGACGGGAAGGAAGCGGGCTCCTGCGACTTTGATATGGAGTCCTACAACGCGTTTAAGAACGGACTCTCACTCGTTGAGGCGGACACCGATATCATTGACACCGGCTGGGCCCGCGAAGTGATCTCTGAGATCGAGTCTCAGGACACGTTCCAGGGTTAAGACGGCCGCCGATAACAATATTTCCCTCTTCCCCCGGAGAACCCCACGATGTCTGAAGCTGAACGCATTCCTTTCAAGTGCCCGAAGTGCGGCAAAGAGTCGGAGCCTGAGATCCAGCGCTCCGTGAACACGGTGACGGAGCCCGAGGCCGCGGAACGCGTGATCTCGGGTGACCTCTTCAGTTACCAGTGCCCGGGCTGCGGCACCGACGTGGTGCTCACGTTCCCGCTCCTCTACCAGGATCTCGTGCGCCGCACGACGCTGCAGCTCGTCACCGCGAAATCTGGGCTCACGCTGGAGGACTCCGTGAAAGACGCGATCGCGGAGCGCGAGACCACGATGGCGGAACTCCGCGCGAAGCTTCCCGAGGCGGACGCGGATTTCGGGGAACACTTCCGAGTGGTCACCACGCCGGATGACCTCCGCGAGAAGGCGATGATCCTGAAGGCCGGGCTTGATGACCGCTACGTGGAAATCATCAAGTCGATGACGCTTTCGATCCAGAAGCAGGATGGCGAAACGACAGACGTCGCCTCGAACCGCTTCATGATCGATGACGAGAATAAGAACTTCATCGTTTACTTCGATGAGAACGGCGAACCGATCGGTGAGGACACCTTCCCGAAGGAGTTCTATGACGCGATCGTGGACGATATGAAGCTTGTCGATGAGCCGCCGGTGGTGGACGCCGCCTGGGCCGCGTCTTACGCCGCAAAGCTCCTTGAGCGCCTGCCGACCGACTGATCGCCGCGTCTTCGGTTCCAGAAACACAACGCCCCTGAGGGACTGTCCCTCAGGGGCTTATTTTTGCGCTTAGGATTCCCGCTCTTACCGCTTCCACTCCTTCATCGTGGACCGCTCGTTCTCGACATTCCCCCGATGGCCGTGGACCTCAACCGCGTTCAGTGCCGCTTCGAGGCTCGAGAATTCCTCATCCGTCAGCGTCACATTCCACGCCCCGAGGTTCTCGAGAATCCGCTCCTTTCGCTTGGAACCCGGGATCGGGACGACGTTCGGATATTTATGCAGCATCCAGGCAAGCGTTATCTGCGCCGGGGTCGCCTGTTTTTCCGCGGCAAACCGGTTCAGGATATCGATGATCGGCTGATTCGCGATGATGTTTTCTTTTGAGAGCTGCGGGACAAAGACCCGGACATCGTCGACCTTCTCGAACGTCGTGTCCGCCGTGATTTTCCCCGAGAGGAAGCCGCTCGCGATCGGGGAGAACGGCACGACGCCGATGTTATGCTCGAGGCAGTACGGGAAGATGTCTTTTTCGCAGTCCCGCTCCAGCATGTTGTAGAGATTCTGGACCGCGGAGACCGGCGTCACCCGATGGAACGAGTCGAGCTGCGACGCCGACACCTGCGACAGCCCCCAACCGCGGATCAGGCCCTCCTCAATCAGGCGTCCAAAGGCTTCCGCCACCTCATCCACCGGCATCTCGAGATTCACGCGGTGCAGGTAATAGAGGTCCACGTAATCGGTCCTGAGATTCTTAAGCGACTGCGTGAGGTGCTCCTTCAGGATCGGGTAGATCGGGTCGCCCGGTTTATAGGCGGTTCCCCGGAAGTGGATCTTCGTCGCGAGAACCACTTTATCCCGGACATTCTCGAGCGCCTTCCCGAGGATCTGTTCGTTATGGCCCCGGTAGTAGAGCTGCTCGCCGTACGCTTCCGCCGTATCAAAAAACGTGCATCCGAAATCGAGAGCCGCCCGGATCGCGCTCACCGCGTAGGCCTCATCCGGAATCTTTCCGTAGCCGTGCGAAAACGCCATGCAGCCCATGCCAATCGGCGAGACTTCAATTTTTCCGAGGAATCGGTTTTTCATTGGTTTTCCTTTGTTCGGGCGTCCGCCCGGTTGTTTCCGTCATTTTACGTGTTAAAACCGCCTGATTTCGGCTGACCCAGGATCGCCTTCCGACGCTTCCCAAAGAGGCCGGATCCGAACGCCGCCGCGCCGAGTCCAATCGGCTGATAACGCCATCCGTCGTAGACCATATGAACGGTGCCTCTACGCCCCTTAAAGGTTCTCCTTTCAGGGGTTTTTTCGTGTATCGGTTAAGTCTTCAGCAGTCTTTAGTTTCACGGAATTTGAAAGTAAGATTTTTTCTGTGACATTGTCACCTCGTTTTCACCCCGCAGCCCCAGGAGCTTCATCATGGCAGAGAATCAGACAATCACCCTCCGGTGTCCGAAGTGCGGCGATAAGAACCGCTTCGAAGCGCCGACCGTGATGAACGCGGGGAAAGAAGAAGACCTCCCGGCGCTCGTGAAGTTATTTGAAAGCGCTGAATCGGGGTTCAAAAAAGAAAATCCGTTCACCTTCATGTGTCCCCGGTGCGGCCACACGGAAAGCTCGATTTGGCCCGAGCTCCGCGTCTATTTCCCGTACCGCGGCTTTGACACGGAACTCTTCCTCGCCTACCCAAAACCGGATGAGACGCGGGAAGAAGCGGCGATCCGTGTCGCCGGCAAACCCACCGTCTGGAGCCGGATGTCGCGCGCGATGTTCATGGGCCGCACCCGCCGTGTCTGCTTCACGATTGAGGACTTTATCGAGCACGGCCGGATGCTTTCCGTCCACCTCTACGACCACTACGCCGCGATCACGGTCGCCCTTTGCCTCCTCCGGATGCAGGAAGAAACGGACGATAAATTCACGTACGCGAACGCCCGCTTCTCAGTCTCCAACCCCGAAGTGTTCGGGGACTACGGTCACCTCAAAAACTTCTACGTGGTATTCACGAGCGAAACCGGAAAGCGCACCCGGGTCGTCAATTTCCCGCTCGACCTCTACCTGCAGCTCGTCAATAAATCCGTGATCAGCGCGTGGGATGAGCCGCTCATCGCCGATATGAGCTGGGCGCTTCCGATCGCGGAGGAGCTCTACCCCCAGATCCGGATTCCGGAAGGATCCTGAGAGTCAGACTCCAGGGATAGAACCCTTTCCCCCTGACATCAGAAGCCCCGAGGTGAATCCCCCGGGGCTTTTTGTTTGCCGTGATGGATGACGGCTACCGATTACTTCGGATTCTTATCAAGAAGGACTATCGTCCCCGCAGGCGGATTCTTGTCGATCGCGCCGACAATCGTGTGCGGCGTGTAGGGTTCCTCGAGGTACGCGACATCATCTGCTGTCAGCTTGATCCCGAGCGCCTTCACGGCGGAATCGAAGTGGCTTGCCTTCGTCGCGCCGATAATCGGGGTCTCCACGCCCTTCGCCCAGAGCCACGCGAGCGCGATTTCGCTCATCGCGACACCGTATTTTTCGGAGAGCTCATGGACGCGCGCGATGATCTTCATATCGTCCTCTTCCGCGCGGTCGTACTTATTCTTCGCCGCGACGTCCGTGCGGCTCCGGATCGAGTCACTGTCCCAGGTCGGGCGGCAGAGGTGGCCGGCCGCCAAGGGGCTATACGGCATGAGCGACACCCCGAACTGCCGGCAGACCGGGATCAGTTCCCGCTCATCCTCGCGGTAAAGCAGGTTGTAGTGGTTCTGCATCACGGAGAACGGCGTCCAGCCGTGGTCACGTGCGACGATCTGCATGTTGTGGAACTGGTAGCCATACATCGCGGAGGCACCGAGCGCCCGGACCTTGCCGGCCTTCACGAGGTCGTTCAAAGCCTCCATCGTTTCCTCGATCGGATGCTCGTAGTCAAAGCGGTGAATGATGTAGAGATCGAGGTAATCAGTCCCGAGGCGCTTCAAGGTGCCATCAATCTCACGGTGGATCGCCTCACGGGAAAGCCGCCCCTCATTGAAATAAACCTTGGACGAAATCACCACGTCCTCACGCTTCGCGTACCGCTTCAGCGCTTTCCCGAGATACTCTTCGCTCGTCCCCGCGGAGTAGCCGTTCGCGGTGTCAAAGAAGTTGATCCCGAGGTCGAGCGCGTGCTTCACGATCGCGGCGCTCGCGTCTTCGTCGAGCGACCACTGATGCATCGTCCCCGCTTTTCCGAAACTCATCGCGCCGACACACATCTTTGAGACGCGGATATCGGTTTGACCGAGATGCGTATATTCCATTTTTCTCAATCCTCATGCTGAAGTGGCCGGGGCGGGAAGCCGGAAAATTCCGACGCCCTTCCCCGAAACGCCCTTTATCGATAGAGAATAAATTAATCCGCCGGCCCCGAATCAGCTACCCGATTTTCTTAAATACTTGGCGCTGATTCTCAAGGAAGAGAATGGATCGGTTACTCCGCCGGATCCCCCTTCCCGTTCGCGAGCGGCCCATAGGCGTCCGGGAACCCTTTCCACGTGACCGCGGTGTCACTTCCCGGATGGATCACGATCCCGGCAAAGCTGCTCCAGGGCGCGGACCCCACCCAGTGCGAGACGCCCGGTTTCGTGTAGACGACGTCCCCCGGGAGCAGCACCTCAAGCTTCCCGCCTTCCGCCTGATTGAGGCCGATCCCGTCCGTCGCGATCAGGACTTCGCCCGACTTATGGCTATGCCAGGCGCTGTACGCGCCGTGCGGGAACACGAGGTAAGTCCACTCAGGGGACTTCGCCGCGTTTTCTTTCGGGAGGAGCGTCGCTTCCTGAATGGGTTTCGTATAGTGATCCGACGCCTCGATTTTCTTCGGATGCGCGAAGAGGAAACCGTCCTTCGGTTCAGCGGCGCGGTTCGCGGCGTCCACGGGTTTCAGGGCGTCGTACTCGGCATCCGTGATCTTCCCCTTATGCGCCTCAAGCCCCGCGGGAGCTTTCCACGTCTTGTCGTACACCACGAACTGCTGGAAGCGGGAATTCTTCGTCGCTCCGTGCCAGTGGCTGACACCCGCCGGAATATGGATGACGTCTCCCGGACGCACGAGCACCGCGGGCTTCCCCCACGCCTGATAAAGCCCGAGCCCAGAGATCCCGATCACGGTCATCGCGCCGTGCGTGTGCCAGCCGCTCCGGCTCCCCGGCTCAAACGTGATCACGTTGGTCTGCGGGACTCCACCCATCGTTTCCGGCATCACGAGATCATTCCGGTGCGCGGTTCCGGTGAAAGAGGCTGAAATGTCGCGCCCAAGCGGCAGCGGCATCGGCTGCTCCGCGAGCGACACGGCGGCCGCCGCCATCAGTACTGCGCCAGTGAAGAGGCTCTTTATAAGATTCATCCGCGGTTCTCCTGGATTCTGCGGGACAGGTAAGCGACCGATCGTCACTTCCTCCGATTGATTACGGAATATACGCTGAACGCGGTTCCTCTTCCGAACCGGGAACACGCGTGAGGCTATGATTGAAATCGGAGTGTCATGACTGACTGGCGATCTCTCAACCCGGTCAAAAAATCATCGCAATCATTACTCATTAAGGACGCCGATCAAATGTACGGAGCCGCGGCTGGCGATATTGTGGGGTCGATTTACGAGATTGAGAACCTTCGCTCGAAAGACTTTCCGCTTTTCTCGGCCGGCTCCCACTTTACGGATGACACGGTCCTCACCGCGGCGATCGAAGAAGCGATTCTCCGCTGGGACGAGGGGGATGGAGAACTCGAAACCCTCGCGGTCGAAGAACTCCTTCACTTTTTTAACGCACATCCGGACGCCGCGTACGGCGGGCGGTTTATCGAATGGGCGCGCGGTCCGGAGCAGAAGCCCTACGGAAGCTTCGGAAACGGTTCCGCCATGCGGATTTCAGGGGCGGGGTTTTATGCGAAGACACTTGAAGAGGCCCAGCAGCTCGCGGAGCGGGTAACCGCTGTCACCCACAATCACCCGGACGGGATACGGGGCGCGGCAGCGGTCGCAAGCGCCATCTTACTCGCAAAGACCGGAACGCCGAAAGAAGAAATCCGGCGCTATATCGACAACAACTATTACCCCGTGATGTTCACCCTCGCCTCGATCCCAAAGGATTACGGGTTTGAGGCGGCCTGCAGCCGATCCGTTCCCCAGGCGCTTGTCGCGTTTTTTGAGTCGGACGGGTTTGAGGACGCCATCCGGAACGCCATTTCGATCGGGGGCGACAGCGACACGATCGCCGCGATCACGGGGTCAGTCGCGGAAGCCGCGTACGGCGTGCCTGAAACGATCCGATCTGAAGTCGACCGTCGGCTCACGCCGGATATCCGGGCGGTTTTCGCCGCATTCGGAAAGAAACTCGATTCCAGAAAATAGATATCCAGCTTCCCAAATAAAAACCGGGACTCGCTGTCACGCGAGTCCCGGAAAAAACTCTTTTAGCGGGTCGGATTATGTCAGTCCGCTGACTGCCCGGTACCGCCGCCGGTTCATAACGGCAGTACCGGTATTTCGTTACGTGATTAGAAGTTGTGGTCGATACCGAAGAGCGCACGGGCAAACTTCACCGTGCCGCCGTTCGTCGCGCGATCCATCTTCTGTTCACCGTAGCCGGCGGAGACATAGAAGGTCGTGCGTTTCGAGAACGGGTATTCGTAGGTCACCGTGCCGGCGGCGCGTTCAAACTCGGGGTTCCCGGTGACCGCCGTGCCGTTAGCGGTCTCAACATCCTTCACCTTGTTGTAGGTCGCGTTGAAGCCGATCTTCCCGTAGGAGAGCGGAACAGAGACGCCGGCGGACACCCCGTAGCCCTTCGCGTAGTAGTTCATCGCCTTATCGACGCCGAAGTCATCGAAGCCTGACGCGATATACCAGCTGGGGTTGCCGGCCGCGAGCGCGAGCTTCATATGGTCAAAGTAGTTGCCGGCGAGGAAGAGCTGCGCGGGGCCGAAGTCGTAATTCCCGCCCACCGTGAACTGCAGGCTGTTATCCGGGTTCCCTGCGGCGGAGGACGCCCAGAGGTGAGAGTCAACCGCGGCGAGAAGCGTCAGCGCGCCGCGCTTAAATTCGCCGGTGAGAGAGGCGTAGCGTTCAGCGCTTGCCTTATTCTCCACCGCTCCCGTTACCGTCTGATCCACGTTTCCGGAATACTGAGCGGTGAGCGCAAGGCCGCCGAATCGGGGCGAACGCCAGGCGATCGTGTTATCCATCTGGGACTGACCGGACGTGAACCACACGGAGGTTCCCGAATACGGGCCGTACCCCGGTCCGATCGCGCTGATCTGCGGACCCACGACGCACCAGGAGGAGATCTGGCCCATCGAGGTACCCATGCGCCCGAAGCCGAAGCGGCCGTAGTCCGTGTTGAGGTTCAGTGTCGCTTCACGGTGGAAGAGATGCTTGTCATCCTGCTGCTGCACACCGCTGTCGAGCGCGAACTGGTCTTCCAGAATCACCTCGACCTGCGTGCGGTCCGAGAGCTTCTCCGTCGCATGGATGCCGACGCGGGATCCGCGGTCCGTGCCCGAATCCATGGAAACGGTGTTCGTGGAACCGTGCCCCGGGGTCTTCAGGTACTGGTACGTGATCGACGCGTCCGCGACGCCATAGATCGTCACTTCAGCCTGGGCCTGAAAAGCGAGCGCGCCGAGCAGCGCGGCGACAATAAGACTCTTCTTCATTTTTCTTCTTTCCAATGATTGTGTTGATAGGTGCGGCAGGGTTTGCGGCTGCCTCCTGGCCGTTTCTCTCTTCCAGCGGTGTCCCTGGAAATCCCCCTTTCCGTACTTCCTCTTTCCTCAGGAGTACTTCCGGAATCCGCTTCTAGTTCTTTTTCATTACGACCGGCGTCAATTATTTCTAGTTATTCCTGAGCGATAAACAGCAGAAAGACAGAAACTTTGTCTCAGAAATCGATCGAATCCGAAAATAAGCCCCCTTCCACCCCCTTTTCCGAGACAAAAAAGGGGCCGGTGAAAATCACCGGCCCAGCCAAAACACCAGGAACCACATCATGAAAAACACATTTCGAACTTTGTCTTACCGCCTCATTCCTTCTTTTCCTTCTTCTTCTCCTTCTCCTCATCGTCCCGGAAGTCATCGATCGTGAAAGTCCGGCCGATAAACCAGCCGCCGCTGTTCCCGGCAAACGCCCTGTGACGCTCAGCCGTGTCGCGGAGCCAGGCCGCGTCAGCCACTTTGCTTTCGCCTTTCTTCACTTCCTTCTCTTCCGTCATTTCGTTTCTCCTTTCTCGTCCCCCGTCCCTTCTTTCGGGTCTTCCGATGAAGGACGGCTCGCCCTCATTGGCCGCAGCGGCATCGAGATAAACCAGCCGCCCGTGTCTTTCAGCAATTCCTCAATGACGTCCGACGACGCGGGCTTACTCTTTTCCGAGCCCGGGTTTGAATTGGATCTGACCCCGTCACTTTTCTTTCTCGTCATAACGCATCTTCCTTAATTTCGTTACGGTTCCCCGATCGGTTTTCCATTCAAGGTCTCGGTTCAGCCCTTCTCCCCTTCTGTCATTTCCTGTCTCCCCAAAAACACTCGGAATTCCGGACTTAAGCGTCACAATAATTCCGAAATCTGTTTCCTCACGCCGCTTTCCCTGTCGTTCCGCAAACCCAGTTCAGCCTCACTCCGGGTTAACCGAAATTCCGCACGAACCGGATTCTGCTTTTCCTGGCCGAAAAACCATGAAACTCTCTGCTTATAAAGGGATTCCCTTTCTGCCTCCTCCTTTCCCTTCACTGTTATTTTAGTCGGTACTTATTCGGGTGACGCGCGGGATTTACGGGTATTGCGATCTGAGGCACGGGAATGCGTATTGTGACGTTTATCAAACACAAAAATACCGTGCGCCATTAACTGACGCACGGTGTGTTATGGGATATTTAATTGTCTGTTTTGACTAGAGGCTTCAGTGCCGGAACCGGAGCCTCATTTCGCCAAGGAGCCGCTCCGCGTCTTTCGCTTTCTTTTCGGGGGATTCGCCCGTCTCATCCGGTGCCGGGATCGCCTTCATAAACACCCGGCAGCGGATTTCGGTGTCACCGGGCCTCAGCGCCTCAGACACTGTTTTCGACCCTGCCTCTACATACCCATGACGGTCAAAGAACGCGGTATCCGTCGCCCCATCCACCGCGGCGACGACGCGTTCCCCCTTGTAGTCCGACTCAAAGGTCTGAAGGAGTTTCGTCCCGATTCCCCGCCCCATGAGTTCGGGGTCGGTCGCGAAAAGAAGAATCTCAGCGGTCGGGACCGGAGTGACAGAAGAAACGACTTCTGACTTCGCTTCCTCAAACCACACCGCTTCGCTCCCATGAAGCTCCCGGTGGATACGCTTATAGAGCCAGTGGAAGAACGTATAGCGGGAGATCTGATAGGGCCGCCGCTCGCCCTTCCGTTCGGCGAGCAGGAACCCCGCGAGCCGCCCCTGGTAATACGCGCCGTAGAAATGCGTCGCGCGGACAAGCGCCTCGCACATCGCGTCGCGGCCAGCGGTCCAGGCCTCAAACGTGTTCTCGTTCCCCGGTTCCAGCCTCACTCCGACCGGGGCGAAGCGTTCCGCCTCATCGAGGTCATCCGCGGGGTCAAAGTACCGGATCTCCACCCGGTCCGCGACGAGCCGCTCCACTTCTTCTTTCCGCCGCCGCACTTCCCGCGTATCCCCTGCACGATGAAGGCGGAAATCGAGGACGCGAACGCCACACTCGCGAGCGCGAAGCGCACAAACTCCACCTTCCACCCGACAACGCCAAGGAGCGCGTTTGAGTAGAGACTCACGAAGAAGAGCGCGAACGCGATGCAGCCAAGTGTCAGCGACACGCAGGCTGAGATATAGCGGTTTTCTTTCCGGCGGAGGAACGGTTTCCAGGCGACGACGTACGCCCCCACCCAGGTCGCGGCCGCGGCGAGCTGCGCCGTCGCCTCATCCACCGGGTCCCCCTTCTCCCCGATGATGAGATCCGTGATATCGGAGTCCGCGAAGAGAAGCGCGGCGAAGCAGAGCACGAGAAGCCCGGCCGCCCCGCCCCGCTTCCACGATTCCGGCCACACCGCGCGCTCGATCGCGTGGCGGGCACCGAGCGCGAGCGCCATGTTGCAGACAAAGAGGAGGATCACGAGACCCGCGTTTTTCACCGAGTGACTCAGGATCCCGAGCCGGTTCCCGAGGATCAGGGCAACCGCGATGAAGGCGAGAAGAAGTACTCCCCGCACGAGTTTCTTATATAAGGTGCTCGGGTGCTTCATCGGGCGGGCTCCAGATTAAGAGAATTGATTTCAGACTCCGCCTGAGCCGACGCCTTTCCGACCGCCGAAAACGCGGTTTTCGCTTCCCGCCCCACGCTTTCCAGTTCCGCGATGAAGGCATCCGTCAGCGCGGTCCGCGCGATCCGGGCTTCCGCGTCGAGAATCGGACGGAGCAGCGACTCCGCGTACGCGCGGCCTTTGCGTGTCAATGTCACGAGTTTTTCTTTGTGACCGCAGGGGACGAGAGTCACGTTCCCCGCTTTGATTTCCTCAAGCACCGCGGTGTTCAATGTCGACCTCGGCATCCGCCACTCGTCACAGATCTCTTTTTGAGAGCGCGGCGCTTCATCGAGACACGCGTAAAGGAGCACAAAGAGGCTCTCCTTCACGCGGAGCCCGTGCATCAGGGCGGCGTATTCGCCGTCAATCGTGTTCATCGCCCGCATAAAGCGGAGAAATCGCTCCCGGTCGTTCGTCATCACTCGCTCATTCTTATCTATCAATCCGAATCCGTAATTTTACAATACGGATCCGTATTGACTGAGCATCCGACATCACGCCTTTTTTCTGCGCCATCAATTGACGCACCGTGTGATAAGTGAAGACTTCCTCCGCCCCATAAAAAAACGGGACCCGGCATTGGACGCCGGATCCCATGCAAAATCCCGGGAAGGAGAAGACTCAAACGCCTTCCGGGGATCGTTCATAGAGACACAGGTAAAAATCAAAAACACGGCCGGAGACCGGAGCCGGAGAGTGAAGACTCCGGTCCCCGCCGTCAGGCACTTCCCCGCGCTGCGAGGGGCATCGGGCGCGGGGCATGACCCTTTCCCTTACGCCTTTCTCGCCTTCTCAATCGCGAGACGCTTCATGGCGTTCGATTCCATGACATCCAGCTCCTTCACGAACGCCTGAGGGGCGACGAGCGGATGCGGGGTCGACCGATCGGTGTGCGGGAGGAGGAAACGCTTTTCCATGAGGCCGTTGCTGAACGGATGCGCCGAAAGGTGGACCGAGATCGGGTTCACCGGATCCTGCACCATCCTCCGGATCCGCTTCACGGTGTCGATATACGCTCCCACCTGATCGGGGCCAGTGATGGCGTTAAGGCCGAGACCGCCCACCGTGATCGCGCGATACGTCTTATTGCCATCCCGCACCGGGTAGACGTAGGACGCCGTTCCCCAGGTGTGCCCCGGGGTTTCAAGGACGGTCATCACGAAGTTCCCAAAGGTAAACGTGTCCCCGTCCTTCGCCACCAAATCCTGCGGAATCATCGTGAACGAGTTCCGGCCGCCCTGGTGCGTCCGCTTCGCGTCGACGTTCGCCTCATCCCACCCGCGCTTTGTCATCACAAAGCGCGCCTTCGGGGCGATTTCCTTCAGACGCTTCATCCCGCCGCAGTGGTCGAAGTGACCGTGCGTCACAAAGACCATCTTGAGGTCCGCGGGGTTCACGCCGCACGCCTTGATGTTCGCGATCAGCTGATCCACAAACGGTTCATGCACGGTGTCAATCAGCACCGGGCCCGCGGGGGTCTTGATGAGCCACGCGGACACCCAGTTCACGCCCACGTTATAGACGCCGTCAAACGCCTCATAGGGGTCGATCTTCTGAGCCCTTGGGGTCCGAGAGCCACTTCCCGAGTTTGGGGGGCATCTTCCCGGTCGACCCGAACTGCGAGAAGAGCGCGTTCACGTGTTCCGAATTCCAGACGGGGGCCGACGCGGGCTTCAGGGCGTCGGATGCGAAAGCGGGGAAAGCGACCGACGCGACGGGGGTAAGCGCGAGGGCCTTAAGAAGAGAACGGCGATCCATTGTGTTTTGCTCCTTATCGTTTTTCGTTACGTTCATGGGTGTATTATTTACCCAAAATATCGAGCGATAAAGACTTAAAAACCGCCATCATTGTTTCATTTTTTGAGCGAATCCCTATGGAAGAACTGACCGGACACCGTGTATTTATCCGCACCGCGGAGCTTTCCAGCATCACGAAGGCCGCGGAGTCGCTTGGGCTCACTCGGGCCGCGGCGAGCCGCGCCCTGATGAGTCTGGAGTCTGAGCTCGGAGCCGCGCTTTTCACGCGGACAACGCGGCATGTCGCGCTCACCGCGTTTGGTTCCCAGGTGCTCGATACGTGTAAAGAACTCGTGGGGCTCGCGGACCAATTGAAAGCGGAAGCGCTTCATCAGTCCTCCGCCCCAACGGGCACAATCCGCGTCGCCTGCAGCGTGTCCTTTGGCCAGACATACCTCGCCGGTGCCTTGAAGCGGTTCCTCGGCGAGTTCCCCTCGATCAATATGGAACTCACGCTCCTCGACCGTCCGGCGCATCTCCTCACTGACAATATCGACCTCGCGCTTGAAGTCACGAACACCCCGGAGCCAGGGCTCATCGCGCGCCGGCTCACCTCCTGCGGGTCGCTCCTCTGCGCCGCCCCGGCGTTTCTCGCCGACCGCCCTCCCGTCACCGCCCCGGCGGATCTCGCAAAACTCCCGACTCTCGTCAGCACCCGGTTCGGGAGCCGGTGGAAGTTTGAGCGGGAGGGAGAAAGTTCTGAAGTGGAAGTGAAAGGCCGGATCCGGACAAACGACACGCAGGTGATTCTGCGGGCGGCGCTTGACGGTCTCGGGATCGCGCTGCTTCCGGATCTCACGATTTCGGATCCCGTGGAAAAAGGGGAATTGACGACTCTCCTCCCCGACTGGAAAACGGAATCCGTCGGCATCTACGCTCTCTACGCGTCCCGGCGCTATCAGCTTCCTGCGGTCCGCGCCTTTATCGACTTCCTCGTCGCGGATATCCGGAAATAAGCGCTGTTCCAAATAACTCTTTTATGTCGCGGCGTTATGGTTAAAGGATCACACCCCAATTTTTATTTCGCGTCAGAGGGGTCGCCCGAATGCGTGAGGGACTTTACCCGAAGAATTAACAAATTAACGCAACTATTTGATTCTCGAAGTCTATTATTGAAGGATTGAAGGTTTTTGAAGAGAAGGAGGGAGTCACCCATGCTGACACCGGTTCTGCTCTCGTCGCATCCCGAATACGTCGGAGCGGCGCGTACGCTTTATGAGGAATCGTTCCCGGAGTCGGAGCGTGTACCGTTTGAGGCTCTCATCCGAAGCTGCACGATGGACGGGCGCTTCTATGTCTTTACGGAAGGGAAAGAAGTAAAGGCGATGGCGGCGCTCGCGGTCGGTAAGACCATCATGTCGCTTGTCTACTTCGCGGTGGTGCCGGAAGCCCGGAATCACGGGGCAGGGTCCGAGCTTCTCCGCTGGGTGCTTTCGAAGCGCGAAGGCCGCCGTCTCTTTATCGACGCCGAGGATCCGGAGCCGGGCGCTCCCGCGGACGACATCCGTGTGCGCCGCCTCGGGTTCTATCAGAGAAACGGCTTCACCTCCTGCGGTTTTGTCTCCGAATGGAACGGCGGCCGCTATCAGATCTGGTCCGCGGGCGGCCTGATCACGAAGGAAGAGCATGACGCCTTCTGGGAGAAAGTGAAGCTCGCGTAACCTGATTCCAAAACCACAGTCTTAAAAGCCTCCCTTCCCTTCTGTGAATCAAAAAGCGGGGGCAGACTAAAGCCGCCGGATCATGGGAATTTTTTCCGTGATCCGGTTTTTTTCGTCCCGGTATCCCCTCCGACCCCCAAAAATACCCGAACGGGTGACGCCAAAAGGGCTCGCCTTGCGGTACTATTTCGAAGGTTCCGGACGCGGGTCTTATTGCGAACAAAAGACACCTCTCTCCGGAAGACCGCGGGGGAAAGCCCAAGCGCTGTGGTTTTTCTTAAGAAACACGCATTTCCCGTGAATCCCCCGGCAGATAAAAATGTTTAGCAGGCGGTCCATTGGATAAGGCGGGGCCTCACAATTCCCCGATCCCCCTCACATATCCGCCTCACCCGCAGAGGAAAAGAAGAAGAAAAGCGGCCAGTCTATGGCAGCCCCCTCTTTTGATACCTAGAGAATTTAAGCAGGCCGCTCATCAAACCGCGGCCCGCCTGAAAACCTTTTGCAGTTCACTTTTTGCTGGAGCTATTGAAATGGCACTTCCCTACGACTGGGATATTGCAACAGTGGAAGAAGTTATGGAGTACTACGCGGATGTCGACGGCGTCGACCTCCCGAATCTCACCGATCGGCTGGGGGACGAAAACGCCCCGGTGCCGGTGCGCGTGGATAAGTTCCTCGACTATAACGGCACGTGGGTCGAGAAGAAGTACTACCCGGTGGAGGCCCTCAAGGTCCTCCTCTGGAAGGAACCGCTTGTCGCGGCAAGCGACCTCGAGAACTGGCTCGACATGCCGCGCGAAGAAATCGAGAAACTCCATAAGTACGAATTCTGCCGCCCGGTCGGCATCAATAAGAAGGGCGAATGGATTTTCGACGCGGACTACATGCTGAAGTGCAGGAAGGCCTGGAAGTCTGAGCAGGAAGGCGGTGACACGCGCGAGGCGCAGCAGATGACCGCCCGCCCGCGGGAAGCGGAGTCTAACTGGTTCTCGCTTGACTTCAAAGCGCGCCCCTACGACTCCGTTCCGGAAGAAGCCTGATTCCTCGAAAGGCGTGAGGGTGCCTTAAGGGGCAGATCTTCCCTTCTCCCCTTCCCCCTCATCCATTCTCTTTCAGACCGCCTCTCACGTCTTTCCGTGAGAGGCGCGCCTCACGGTCACTCTCGCCCCTCACAGAAGCTAAGATGAGGCGAAACACTTTTTCTTTTCTCCCCCGATAAAAAGAAATCGATCATGATCATTCATCTTCTGATTACGGACTGGTTTAAGGGTCTGCTCCCCGCGGATACCCCGACCCACGCGGATCTCTATAAGAACCTCTTCGCATCCGTGGTGCCGGACGCCGAGTACAGGGTGTACGCCGCGATGGAGGGCGAGCTCCCTGATCTCACGGACCCGGAACCCGGGCTTTATGTAATCACCGGAAGCCAGGCCGGAGCTTATGAAACGGACGCCTGGATCGGGACGCTGCTGCAGTGGATCCGGGACGCGAAAGAGGCCGGGATCGCGCTTTCGGGCGTCTGCTTCGGCGCTCAGGCGATCGGAGAGGCTCTTGGCGGCCGCGTGATCAAGCACCCGAACGGCTGGGGCCTCGGGCTCCGCGAGAGCCGCGTGGTCTCTGACCGCCTCCGGAAGTATCTGCCGTCCGACACCCTGCTTCTCGCCGTTAACCATGGAGACCAGGTGGTGGAGCTGCCGCCTGACGCTGAGCTTCTCGCGACAAGCGACTTCTGCGCGAACGACGCCTTCGCGATCGGGGACAAAATCCTCGCGTTCCAGGGGCACCCGGAATTCACGATCGCGTACCTTGAATTCTTCCTCACGGTGGGCGTGAAGGGACAGTCCCCGGAATTCGTGGAAAAGGTCCGCGAGAGCCTGAAGCTCGGGAAACCGCAGGGTGAACTCATCGCCCGCATGATGGTGGACTCGGCGAAAGCGTAACGATTAAAACCGCTTTCGTTCTGTCCCCAGACACGCCTTCGATCCTTAAAATCGAAGGCGTTTCTCTTTTATTAAGGAACGACTTTTATGGAATATCGGGTTGGGTCTGAAGGCTGGACCGAGGCCGCGAAAGCGGGGCTGCCTCTCTTCTGCGATGTCTCCGCGCGATGGGATCCGGAAGCCAATGTCTTCGTCGCTGAGAGCGAGGATTTCCTTCCGGCGTTCGCCTGTGTCGCTGAGTCGCCCACCTGGGAGGGACTCGGGAAAGAACTCGACGCCGTTTTTTCGGATGCCCTCGAATCCGTTTTGGGATACCAGGAATCTCTTCCCCGCCTCACGCATCGCATCCGGGCCGCGTAAAAAAGAACGTGGGGCTCTCCCGTATCCTTTCCCCATAAACAGTTCGCCCCGGAGCCTTGAAAAGCTCCGGGGCGACTTTTTATTCAGGAGTCAGGCGGCACCGACATTTACCGCCTGAAAGCCTCTTTCTTACGCGGCAGCCTTCTTCTCCGGCACCGCGGCCTTCCAGATGAGGCCGATCACGAAGCCGACAGCGGCGAACGGAATCCAGCCCATACCGAAGGTGTGGAGCGGAACGTAGGTCTGAAGCATCGTCTCAAAGGAGCCGAGGTTCACGCCGGCGGTCTCAAGCAGGTTGATCGTCGCCATCACGAAGGTGAAAGCGATGGTCCAGGCGTACACGCACTGACGGCCGCCGAAGAACTTATCGAGGAAGATAAGGCAGATCAGCGCGACGAGCAGCGGGTAGATGAACATCAGGACCGGAATCGTGGACACGATGATGGTCTTCAGACCGAAGAGGCCGACGAGGTACGAGATCACGCAGAAGATCACGGCGTAGGTCTTGTAGGAGAAGTGGCCGAGGAGCCGCATGAAGTACGCGGCGCAGCAGGTCACGAGGCCGACCGAGGTCGAAAGGCACGCGAGGAGCACGATCACCGCGAGAATCGCGGCACCGAGGTTACCGAAGAGGATCTTCGCCGAACCCGCGAGCACCGGAGCGCCGGTTTCAAGAATACCGAGCTGCGTCACGGAATCCGCGCCGATCTTCGCGATGAAGATGTAGATGAAGGCGAGGAGCGCGACAGCGATCGAGCCGGAGAGCAGCACCTGCTTCATGATCGCTTTCGGCTGCGTCACGCCGCCCTCCTTCACAAAGCTGATCACGAGCGTCGCGAAGATGAAGGACGCGATGGCGTCAAGGGTGTTGTAGCCATCGAGAATACCCTGCATCACAGCGGTGACAGGCGTCGCGTAGTTCTTCGTCGGGGCCTGGGGCGTGCCAAGCGGGGTGATGAAGGACTGCACGATGAGAAGCAGAATAACAGCGAGAAGCGCGGGGGTCAGGATCTTGCCCACACGGTCAACGAGCTTCGACGGGGTCGCCGCGAGCCAGTACGTGAGGAGGAAGAAGATGAGGAGGAAGATCGGAAGCGCGATATCAGGCGAAAAAGACCCGAGGAAAGGCTTCACGGCGATCTCGAACGACACCGTGCCGGTACGGGGAGCGGCGAAGCAAGGTCCGATCGCGAGGTATGAGACGACGGAGTAAAAGACGCCGTACCAGGGGTGAACGCGGCCCGCGGCCTCTTCAAGGTCCAGACACCCGGAGTAACCGAGCGCGGCGATCGAGATGAGGGGCAGACCCACACCCGTCACGCAGAAACCGAGCACGGCGTACCAGACGTTGACGCCGGCGTTCTGACCCATAGCCGCCGGGAAGATGAGGTTACCGGCACCGAAGAGGAGCGCGAAAAGCATGAGGCCGATCGCGATATATCTGTTATTGCTGTTTTCCATGGTTCACAGTCCGAAACCGTTCATCCGTTCCCCTTTGGTCTGGAGAACGCAGAAACAGTTCCTTTCTTTATCGAAAGAAATAAAAAGTTGCCATGCGGTGAGAAGGTTTTTCTCGCCGCCCGGACGGGATGGATTGAGGCACAGGCCGATGAGGCACCAGAAAAGCCACTGGCTTCACGGGGTAGGCGAAGCCATTCATCAGAGAGGATTGATGTCTCTCACCTTCCTGGTTTTCGCTCTCATGCGTCCTGTTTGTCGGCATGAACCGGCAGCGCCGATCGGGCGGCTGCCGAACGCGCGGCGGGTGAGCCGCGGTTATTTGATAGAGCTGGGAACTGAAGGCGGGTAACCCCCGGGTTCCAAACTGAAGTCGGGATCGAGTGCAATTAGCATCCTTGTAATCAATAGTAACACGCGGAAAATCCTTGAGTGGCGGGCGTAATCCCCTAAGTAAAGGAGGGGAGGCAGGACGCCCCCCGCAAAGCCTCTCGGAAAACGGCGTCCCGGGGTACCATAGCTGTATACATTTATTGACCCCCCTGGCGGCTGGCGGCAGTGCCCTCCGGCCTCCGGGCTACTCTGGACAGATCCCGATGGACGACGACATTTCCTTTATGAAGATTCTCGCGCAGGCGGAGCAGCTCATCCGCTTCGTGAATGATCTGATCGAGGGCGAGCTCACACGGAAAGGCGTGACCGATATCGCGCCGTGCACCGGGGACATTTTTTTCTACCTCTCTGAGCACGGGAGCTGCACGCTCACCGAAATCGCGGAGCAGACGTCGCGCGCGAAGCCGACCGCCTCACTCACGATGAAGGCGCTCGTGGGCCGCGGCTATATCGAGAAGCGGAAGTCAGAAGAGGATTCCCGCTGCTGCATGTTCTATCTCACGGAAAAAGGGCTCGCGCTCCAGCCGACCTTTGAGAAGATCCGCCGGAAACTGAACTGCCGGACGCGCTGCGGGCTGTCGCCAGAGGAAATCAGGACGCTTGAGACCCTTCTCAACAAGTCCTACATCACGCTCAGCACTCCGAAGCCCAAATGCAACTGCGGCTGCGACTGCGGCTGCAACGATCCGGATTCGCTCTGAGACGCCTCTTATATATAGAGTGACGATCTGCAAACCCGGGGCCGGACGGCTCCGGGATTTTTTTGCCTCCGGCGAGCCCCCTGGTGTTCTTCCGGGCTTCTATCGATTCGCAGCTAAAAACGCTGCTATTCTTTCTCTCAACCGCCCTTTCCCCCGCGGCGCGGCCCGCGCCGCCTGCTTTACGAGGGAGTAAGGGCCTGACGTCCTGAGAGGTCCGGCATGGAAGTTCCCTATCAAGCGCTTGAAGAGAGCGATCTTTTTGTTGACTGTGTCTATAAATCCGGTCCTTACCCGAATCTCGCGGGTGAAGTGATCACGAAGCTCGTTCCGGGGTGCCCGAATCTCGGAGGCTTCCGGAAGGTCTATAACCAGCGGACGAAGCGGATCGCTTATATCGTCCTCTACACCTCGATGTGTGAGCTCGCCTGGCCAGACTTCCTCGATACCGAAACCGGTGTCCTCCGCTACTACGGCGACAACCGAAAGGCCGGGAGATCGCTTCTCGACACCAGGGGGAAGGGGAATCTCCTCCTTCAGGAAGTGTTCGGGGAGCTCCACGCGGGTGACCGGTCTGAGATTCCGCCTTTCCTGATTTTCAAGCGCCATGGCACGGGGCGCGATATGCGTTTCCTCGGGCTCGCCGCTCCGGGCGCTGCCGGGCTGCCGCCGGACCGGGACCTCACCGCTCACTGGAGAACCGTGGACGGTGAGCGGTTCCAGAATTACGAGGCGTACTTCACGATTCTCGATACCGGGAGTCAGCCTGTATCCAAGGCGTGGCTTCGGGCTCTCTGGCACGGGGATCCGGATAGCCTCAGGCTCGCCCCGCGCGCCTGGCGGGATTTCGTCCGGGAAGGCCGCCCGGGGCTTCACCCGCTGAAGGCTCCGAGGCTTTCCGAATTCCCCTCCCCCTTTGATCAGCTGCAGAGTGACATGGAGGGGCTGCAGTGTCTCAGCCTCATTCGGGAGAGATTCAAAGATGACTCATTGGGTTTTGAACAGTGCGCGGCGGACCTCGTCTCGAAACTCGATCCTCACTTTGAAGGTTTCACCTTCAGCCGCGAGTGGCAGGACGACGGCCGGGACACCGCGGGCCGCTATCGGATCACGACGGGCGGCACGGTTCACCCGGATGTCAGACTGAGCGCCGCGCTTGAAGCCCGGTGCTATGAGGCGGAAAAAGGGGTAGAGGTGTCCGAGATGACACGCCTGATTTCTCGAACCGAGCGGCGTAACCTCGGGGTCATGGTGACGACAGGCTATATTTCGGAACCCGCCTATCGGGAAGCGATCGACGGGAAACATAAAATCCTGATTCTCACAGCCACTGATATCGCGCGGATTCTCCGGGATAGCGGGATCACGGCAAGCGGGGTGCCCGCCTGGCTCGATTCATTGGCGGAGAAATTCCATCGCGCGTCCGTCTAGCCGTACCGACCCCAAAGCGCAGCGGACGCTTCACGTTTGTTCGGCCGTGAATCGTCCACCCGCTACTTCGACTCAATCGTGAGATTGAAGGCGTAGCGTTCCCCCGGGTGATAGCTCACGGTGATGAGGATCACCTTCCCCTTTGGGTCAAAGTAGCGCCGGAGAATCCGAAGCGCGGGCTCTCCTTCTTTCGCGTGAAGGGCTTCCGCGGGTTCCGCGGGGAGCTTTGTCGCCTCAATCGTCTGACGCACCTCGGCGCACGTGTCACCGTAAACCGACTGGATAAGTTCAATCATCAGGATATCGGGGTGAGCCGGGGCCTCGGTGACGAGTTCCTGCCGATCGCGGCTCACGTATTCGCTGGTCCAGGCGACTGGCGGCTCCCCTGCCCTCTCCCCTACGCGCACCATCGTGAAGCGGATCATCGTTTCACCCGGCACCGCGTGAATCTGATCGGCTCGTTCCTTACTGATCACCACTTCCTCGATCTTGAGGATCCGGCGCTTGTTATTCGACGCGAGGCGGCCGAGGTCAGAGAGTGTTGAGAGCTGCTGCCCGAAACCCTGCGTGGAACCGCGGCTGATCACGCGTGTCCCGACATGCGGCGTCCGGCGGATGAGACCGTGGCGCTCAAGCTGCGCGAGCGCCGCCCGCACCGTGAACCTCGAGACCCCTTCCCGCTTCATCAGTTCCATTTCGCCTGGAAGGAGAGTGCCCACCGGATAGAGACCGCTCGCGATCGCGCGGGTCAGTTTATGAGCCAGTCTGTCCTTCAGCAGTACGCGGGTCATCGTCCCATCCTCTTTTCTGGTGTACATAAGAAGCCGGCTTCTATTGTAGTAGCGGAGAATTACAGGTTTGTGAAAAAAAACCGGAAGGAGCCGCTGCGGACCCCTTCCGGGAACAGAGAGAAACAGTAGAGAGTTAGTTTGGATTTCTGTAAGGTCTTCTTAGTAGAGGCCGATCAGCTTCCACCAGGCCATGCCGGTGATGAAGACGAGGAGGACGTTAAGCGTCACCACGCAGAAGTTGATCTTGTAGAAGCGCGGGCGCTCGAAGTAACCCTGACCGAAGTAGATCGGGCCCGGGCCGCCGGCGTATTCCGTAATGCCCCACATAATATTGGAGAAGATACCGAAGCAGACCGCGACCATCAGAGCCGGAGCGCCGCAGCCGATAGCCACCGCGCAGAACGGGACATACATAGCTGCCACGTGGCCGGAAGCGGTAGCGAAGATGTAGTGGAGGTAGATATAGGCGAAGCCAAGGACGATGAAGGCCACGAGCCAGTTCGTACCAACAAGCTGCGCCGCGACCGTCGCGGACATCCACTTGATGAAGCCAAGCTTCGTGAGACCGCCGGCGAGGGAGATGATGACGCCGAACCAGATCACGGTGTCCCAGGCCGCCTTTTCAGAAAGCACGTCCTTCCACTTCACAGCGCCCGAGATCAGGAGGTAAGCCACCACGCCGAGGCCGATCGCGTTAGCGTCGTAACCCGTGAGCATCGTGGTCGCCCAGCCGACGAGGGCGAGGATGAAACCGATACCGACCAGCTTCTCCTGGTGCGTCAGAGCGCCAAGCTCACCGAGCATCTTCTTGCCGAGCGCCTTCGCTTCCGGAGTCTTATTCATCGTGGGCTTCACGAGGAACTTCGTCACGTGCGGAAGAAGAACAAAGCAGATAGCGGCGGGGAGCAGAGCGGCCCAGAGCCAGGTGCCCCAGCTGATATCCACACCGAGACCTTCCTTCGCGAGGTGCGCGCAGAGCGGATTCGCGGCCATACCGGTAAGGAACAGAGCGCCCGTGATCGGTGTGACCTGAAAACACGTCATGATGAGGTAGTCACCGATCTTTTTCCCGGACTCACCAGGGGTGGAACCCATCACGTCGTTAATTGACTTCGCGATCGGGAGAATGATGCCGCCGGAGCGAGCCGTCACGGAAGGCATGGCAGGAGCCATCACAAGGTCGGCGCAGCCGAGCGAATACGCGATACCGGTGGAAGAACCGCCGAACTTCGAGAGCATCAGGTACGCGATACGGCGGCCGAGACCGGACTGGACGAAGCCAAGCGACAAAACGTACGCCGAGAAAATCATCCACACCGTGCCGGACGCGAGACCGGAGAGTGACTGGCTGAGAGTCAGCGTGCCTGAGAAGTAAGAAACCGCGAGCGCCGTCATCATCACGGCGCCGGACGGCATCGGGTTAGTCAGAATCGCGGCGATGGTGCCGAGGAAGATTCCGAGCATGTGGATCGCCTTCGGGTTAAGACCCGCAGGCACCGGGAGGAACCAGATGATGATACCGACCGCGATCGGTACGATCCAGCGCCAGAGCTGGACTCCAGAGGTTGCAGAAGCTTTTGGCATGATTTTGTCCCCGCTTTGAACGGTGATCTTTGTAGTGACGCAGTGATAGGCTGCTGAGGTACTGCTTTGCCCCAGGCGGAAGAGGATCCCGCCTGAGGCGCGGCCCCGGAAGAATCCGGGGCGGAGAAGGCGTTAGGAATTCGCCTTCTCACCGAACTCGGCTTCGACGCGGTCCACGAATTCGGGGGCGAGACCGATATAGGTGAGCGGGTTCAGCATGTGGTCGAGTTCATCCTCGGTGAACGCGGCTTCCACTTCAGGCGTACGCATCAGGACGTCCCTCAGCGGGATTTCCTTCTGATAGGCTTCCATGCAGGCCTTGTAGACAATGGAGTGAGAGGTCATGCGGCCAAGCTTCGTCGCGAGGTGCATCATCACGCATTCGCTCATCATCAGACCCTTCTGCAGGAAGAGGTTCTTCTCCATGTGCTCCGGATAGACGATCAGATTCTCAAGGATGTACTTCGACTTCGCGAGAGCGCAGCCAAGGAGGTGGCAGGCGCGCGGGATGCCTTCCCACTCGGAGAGGAAGCAGCCCCAGTCGCGCTCAGCTTCACTCACCATCGACTCGACGATCGACGGGGCGATCGAGCGGACGTTGCGGCAGAGGGCGAGAACGTTTTCGCAGACAGCGGGGTTGCGCTTATGCGGCATCGTGGAGGAACCGACCTTACCCATGAAGAACGGTTCTTCGAGTTCCAGGACTTCGGTACGCTGCTCAGTCAGCACTTCGTGAATAATGCGGCCGATGGTGCCTGCGCAGATCGCCAGCGTGCTGACAAATTCGGCCTGATTGTCACGCTGGACGTGCCAGGCGATCGTGGGGCAGCGGAGACCGAGGATCTCAAACATGCGCTTCTGGGTTTCAAGGCCCTTCTCAGGCTGAGAGGCGAGCGTGCCGACGGCACCAGCCATTTCACCGACGAAGACACGCGGAGCCATCTCTTCAAGGCGGGTGATGTCGCGGCCGAGTTCGTCAGCCCAGACAGCGGCCTTGTAGCCGAAGGTGATCGGCACAGCGTGGACAACGTGCGTACGGCCGGCCATCGGGGTGGTGCGATACTTCTTCGCGAGAGCGAGACAGGCCTTCAGGCAGGCCTTCATGTCGCGGAGAATGACCTGGTAGGCGTCGCGTTCAAGGAGGACCATGCCGGTGTCGACAATGTCCTGGCTCGTGGCGCCCCAGTGAACGAATTCACCGGCATGATCAGGAAGAACCGCCTTGAAAGCGCGGAGCAGCGGCACGATCGTGATCGAGGACTTGTAGAATTCGCCGATCGACGGGATGTCAAGGAGCTCAGCCTTCGCGTACTCATTGATCACGTCAGCCTTATCCTTCGGAATAACGCCGAGCTCACCCTGAGCCTTAGCAAGAGCGGCTTCCGTGTCGAGCCACTTCTGGGCCCAGGACTCGTCGCTCCAAATCTTGCGCATTTCGTCCGTGCTGAACATCGAACCGTGGATCTGGCTATCAATTGCGGTAGACGGCATTTTTTTGTCCTCTGTCTTACAAAGTTTGGGGGAGAAAAGCTGATTCTTTCAGCTGATCCCTTACCCGGTTATTTGGATGAGGACATTGTTCCGCTTTGTCTGGTTTCAAGCCCTGAAATCAGATATTTGAATTGATATCAGTCAATTTATAACGATTAGTAGAATTTTTTAATTGAGGGTGTGTAATTTTTTGTGGGCGGCTCGTTCAAGGTTAATCGATGTAGGGGGTGATTCGGTCACCAAATAGCACAACCAATTCTCTCATAGCGGCACTCCAGTATGGAGAAGGCCGCACCCATCTTTTCTCTACTTTCCGGATTGCCAGAAAGAGAAGTTTCAAAGCAGCCGTTTCAGTAGGGAAAGCAGCTCGGGTCTTAATTACTTTTCTTAGATCCCGATTAAGGCTCTCTATGGCATTGGTTGTATAAATAAGTCTGCGGATATTTGGGGAAAAATCAAAGAAGGGGATCACCTTATCCCAGGAATCGATCCACTGTTTGGCGATGTAAGGGTATCTGAGCCCCAGTTCCGACTGTGCAAAAGCGTCCAGTTCCTTCCGCGCATCAGCCGCGTTTACGGCCCGGTAAATGGGCTTCAGCGCGCCGGCTACGGCCTTGTAATCCTTATATCCGACGAATTTCAGACTGTTCCTGATCAGGTGAACAATGCAGGTCTGCAGCAGAGTGTTGGGAAAGGCAGCTTCAAGCGCCTCCTTCATTCCCTTGAGTCCGTCTGTGACAGCAATCAGAATATCAGACACCCCCCTGTTTTTGAGTTCAGTGAAGACCTTAAGCCAATATTTTGCGCTTTCGTTATCAGCGACCCACATCCCCAAAACTTCCTTGCGGCCCTGGGCGTTTACGCCCAAGGCAAGATGGACCGCTTTCGGGGTAACAATGCCATTATCACCTCGGATTTTGACTCGAATAGAGTCAAAGAAAACAGTTGTATAAAACGGATCCAGAGGACGGTTCTGCCATTTTTCAACCTCAGGAAGGATGGCGTCCGTAACATCGCTGATAAATTCGGCACTGGTCTCCATACCGTATTCATCATAGAGAAAGCCTTGAATTTCCCGGGTTGAGAGCCCTCTGGCGTACAAGGCGAGGGTGTGTAATTTTTTGTGGGCGGCTCGTTCAAGGTTAATCGATGTAGGGGGTGATTCGGTCACCAAATAGCACAACCAATTCTCTCATAGCGGCACTCCAGTATGGAGAAGGCCGCACCCATCTTTTCTCTACTTTCCGGATTGCCAGAAAGAGAAGTTTCAAAGCAGCCGTTTCAGTAGGGAAAGCAGCTCGGGTCTTAATTACTTTTCTTAGATCCCGATTAAGGCTCTCTATGGCATTGGTTGTATAAATAAGTCTGCGGATATTTGGGGAAAAATCAAAGAAGGGGATCACCTTATCCCAGGAATCGATCCACTGTTTGGCGATGTAAGGGTATCTGAGCCCCAGTTCCGACTGTGCAAAAGCGTCCAGTTCCTTCCGCGCATCAGCCGCGTTTACGGCCCGGTAAATGGGCTTCAGCGCGCCGGCTACGGCCTTGTAATCCTTATATCCGACGAATTTCAGACTGTTCCTGATCAGGTGAACAATGCAGGTCTGCAGCAGAGTGTTGGGAAAGGCAGCTTCAAGCGCCTCCTTCATTCCCTTGAGTCCGTCTGTGACAGCAATCAGAATATCAGACACCCCCCTGTTTTTGAGTTCAGTGAAGACCT
Organism: Mesosutterella multiformis; assembly: GCF_003402575.1. Taxonomy (GTDB): domain Bacteria; phylum Pseudomonadota; class Gammaproteobacteria; order Burkholderiales; family Burkholderiaceae_F; genus Mesosutterella; species Mesosutterella multiformis. Next base: position 542,955 of record NZ_BGZJ01000002.1, on the reverse strand, counting down.
TAAGCCAATATTTTGCGCTTTCGTTATCAGCGACCCACATCCCCAAAACTTCCTTGCGGCCCTGGGCGTTTACGCCCAAGGCAAGATGGACCGCTTTCGGGGTAACAATGCCATTATCACCTCGGATTTTGACTCGAATAGAGTCAAAGAAAACAGTTGTATAAAACGGATCCAGAGGACGGTTCTGCCATTTTTCAACCTCAGGAAGGATGGCGTCCGTAACATCGCTGATAAATTCGGCACTGGTCTCCATACCGTATTCATCATAGAGAAAGCCTTGAATTTCCCGGGTTGAGAGCCCTCTGGCGTACAAGGCCAGAACCTTGTCCTCAAACCCCGCCAGCTGGCGTTTATGCTTAGGAACGACCCTCGGCTCAAACTCTCCCTTGCGGTCTCTGGGTACGTCAATACGGATATTTCCAAGGCTGGACGATTTGAGGGTTTTCGAACTATGCCCGTTACGCTCATTTTCGGTGACACGTTTACCGCCTCTTTCGTAACCGAGATGATTGGTCATTTCACCGTCAAGCATTTGAGTCAGCAGCCGACCGAGCATATGGGCCATAAGATTTTCCGCATCCTCTGCGGTATTAATCTCAAGCCCGGATTTCTTGGCGTTTTCTAAAATCTGTCCTGCAACACTATCCAAGGGGTCTGTCTTTCGTTTCATTTGAGGCTCCTCCAAGAGCAATTATCTCAGAGTCACCCACAAAATTTTCCTCACCCTCTACAAGGCCAGAACCTTGTCCTCAAACCCCGCCAGCTGTGGCGTTTATGCTTAGGAACGACCCTCGGCTCAAACTCTCCCTTGCGGTCTCTGGGTACGTCAATACGGATATTTCCAAGGCTGGACGATTTGAGGGTTTTCGAACTATGCCCGTTACGCTCATTTTCGGTGACACGTTTACCGCCTCTTTCGTAACCGAGATGATTGGTCATTTCACCGTCAAGCATTTGAGTCAGCAGCCGACCGAGCATATGGGCCATAAGATTTTCCGCATCCTCTGCGGTATTAATCTCAAGCCCGGATTTCTTGGCGTTTTCTAAAATCTGTCCTGCAACACTATCCAAGGGGTCTGTCTTTCGTTTCATTTGAGGCTCCTCCAAGAGCAATTATCTCAGAGTCACCCACAAAATTTTCCTCACCCTCTTATCAGCAGAAGGAGGCATATTCAGGAACTCTTCTGACATCCGTCCTTCCGACATTGCTTTAATCATTCTGGCTCGAATGGCTCCAGTCTTTGCGTTGGCAACTTCCGGATAGCGGTTCTCGAACCATTTCACATCCTCTACCTTGGCTTTTTCCCAAGGAGGATTCCCCAATACACAGTCAAAACCTCCGTTTGCAAAAACAAGCGGAAATTCAAGGGGCCAGTGGAAAGCAGAAGACTCTGTACAGGTATTTGATGCAAATTGAATAACAGAATCATCCGTCTCTAAAAGAGAGGGTGAGGAAAATTTTGTGGGTGACTCTGAGATAATTGCTCTTGGAGGAGCCTCAAATGAAACGAAAGACAGACCCCTTGGATAGTGTTGCAGGACAGATTTTAGAAAACGCCAAGAAATCCGGGCTTGAGATTAATACCGCAGAGGATGCGGAAAATCTTATGGCCCATATGCTCGGTCGGCTGCTGACTCAAATGCTTGACGGTGAAATGACCAATCATCTCGGTTACGAAAGAGGCGGTAAACGTGTCACCGAAAATGAGCGTAACGGGCATAGTTCGAAAACCCTCAAATCGTCCAGCCTTGGAAATATCCGTATTGACGTACCCAGAGACCGCAAGGGAGAGTTTGAGCCGAGGGTCGTTCCTAAGCATAAACGCCAGCTGGCGGGGTTTGAGGACAAGGTTCTGGCCTTGTACGCCAGAGGGCTCTCAACCCGGGAAATTCAAGGCTTTCTCTATGATGAATACGGTATGGAGACCAGTGCCGAATTTATCAGCGATGTTACGGACGCCATCCTTCCTGAGGTTGAAAAATGGCAGAACCGTCCTCTGGATCCGTTTTATACAACTGTTTTCTTTGACGCTATTCGAGTCAAAATCCGAGGTGATAATGGCATTGTTACCCCGAAAGCGGTCCATCTTGCCTTGGGCGTAAACGCCCAGGGCCGCAAGGAAGTTTTGGGGATGTGGGTCGCTGATAACGAAAGCGCAAAATATTGGCTTAAGGTCTTCACTGAACTCAAAAACAGGGGGGTGTCTGATATTCTGATTGCTGTCACAGACGGACTCAAGGGAATGAAGGAGGCGCTTGAAGTTGCCTTTCCCAACACTCTGCTGCAGACCTGCATTGTTCACCTGATCAGGAACAGTCTGAAATTCGTCGGATATAAGGATTACAAGGCCGTAGCCGGCGCGCTGAAGCCCATTTACCGGGCTGTAAACGCGGCTGATGCGCGGAAGGAACTGGACGCTTTTGCACAGTCGGAACTGGGGCTCAGATACCCTTACATCGCCAAACAGTGGATCGATTCCTGGGATAAGGTGATCCCCTTCTTTGATTTTTCCCCAAATATCCGCAGACTTATTTATACAACCAATGCCATAGAGAGCCTTAATCGGGATCTAAGAAAAGTAATTAAGACCCGAGCTGCTTTCCCTACTGAAACGGCTGCTTTGAAACTTCTCTTTCTGGCAATCCGGAAAGTAGAGAAAAGATGGGGGCGGCCTTCTCCATACTGGAGTGCCGCTATGAGAGAATTGGTTGTGCTATTTGGTGACCGAATCACCCCCTACATCGATTAACCTTGAACGAGCCGCCCACAAAAAATTACACACCCTCCTAAAAGATTCTCAGAATCCTCAATTACCCGCCAAAGAATTTCGCTGGTAGGTACTAAATCTTGAGTTTCTTCAGTCTTGCGGCACATAAAGGCTCCGATCAAAAGATCACAGGCCTTTTTCATCCGATCATCAGAAACCGTATTCAGATACTTTTGATAGGCTTTTGCTTTCTTCTTTTCATCGTCAAGCGTTGAAGAAGGCATGGTTTCGAGAAGACTCAATAGCTGATCCTGACGAGTGTCGACAAAAAGATCCAGAGTCTCTTCTGATGCCAGTTTCTGTAGGGATTTTAGAGCGGCATTATTGCGTTTCGAAATCGCTGTACAAATTGCTTTGATATCGTTTCCCGAAGCTTTGTATGCCTCTTTAGGAATCCCGAGCTTCAGTGTTTTCAAATTCATCACGCCGACGAGAGAATTCCCCACTTTCAGATGATGATCCAGGAACGATAGCGGCTTATTTTCAGCAAAACCTTCAAGCCACAAAGCCATACGAGCGAGTTCAACAGCAAGAGGATTCATATCAACACCGTAAATACAGTGCTGAATTACTTCTCTCAAAGCATTTCGGTAAGACTGGGGTGTGACAATTCCATCCAGAGATCGGACTTTAGCGAGCTGCTCCGCAATCCGGCGGGCCGCAGCAAGCAGAAAATGGCCACTGCCACAGGCCGGATCAATAACTCGGAGAGACAGAAGGGCTTCCTGAGGATCGCTCGGATTATCAGACAGTCTTTTTTCAATAACAGGGTCCAGAGCGGTTTTAATCAGATTCTGGACTAAGGAATCCGGTGTGTAGTAGCTGCCGGTTTTCTTCCGCTCACTGGAACCAACGGTGTTGTTAAGGAAAGAAAACTCGCGGCGCTGAGGATCCGCTACCGGGACAAGCTCCAGGAGACTCTCATAGATACTGCCAAGTTCCTCAGTCCCCAGGTTTTTATAGTCAATCGCGGTGTATGTGCCATTGATGGTTGCCCAACGCATCAGCTTCATAGCGTTGAAGAACACCACGTTAGACAGCCTGGTGTCTTTAAGGTGAGGGCACTCATCAGACGCGAAGAGACCGCCAAGAGCAGGAAGAGCCAGCAATGGTTCTCCGTTATCAAGCCCCTGGAAAACGATCTTTACGGATTCCCAGGCGTCGGAATACCTGTTCCGGAAATAGGATTTAAGAGACTGATCCCGGAACCGGTGGAGCGCGTAGCCCGACAGGTATCTGGCGGTGGCTGCCTGATTTTTCTTTGAATCGTCTTTTATATTGATCAGATTCCGTTCTTCAAGACAGAAGACAAAAAGGAATCGATACATGAGACGTAGGAGCTCATGCGTATAGTCTTTGGCGGAAAGAGAGCCATCAGAAAGCGCTTTTCTTAAGGCTTCGTTTTCAGGATGGGCAATAAAACCCTGACCAAACGTCAGAAGGGCCTCAGTAATTGAGCCTCTGAGCGCCTCGCGTGCCGGCTGCCCGGCCTCTTCCCCCTCTTTGATCCACAGATCCCAGGCCGTATTTCCATCAATCAGTTCCGCTCTTGAGGCATGGAGCGCCATCCAGAGATGTAGGAATTCCGCGTAGTCGTCGTTAGCAAGAATTTCCTGGAGATTGAATTCCAAATACCCAGGGCGGGTCAGGGACATCGCGTCACGAACAAGACGAACCGCAGTGCCGTTAAACGCGAATCCCCACTTATAGCGGGTGTCCGCATTCAGAAGGTCCTGGACAAGGGTAAAAGCGGATTTCTTGGACTGGCTGCCCCCAATCACGGTGAGCTCGGGTCGGGCATCGTCCAATCCTGCCGGAGCCGACACTACCGTCACAGGGAGATTACTGACGAGAAATGCAACCGGATATTGGCGTTCATCGCATTCAATAATGGTTTGGGACTGAATGGTGTACCCGAGCACTGAGTTAAAGAAGATCCGGCCCCACTCCTTGGTGCGGCTCAGACGATCCGCTTCAGAGAGATCCGTGCGGGTCAGGGTGTCTTTAAATCGGTCCCATGAGGCTTGAGCGATACGGAAAGCGCGTGAGCATTCCTCTTTCAGGGTGAGTCCCGGGAGAATTTTGTAGTCATCGATTGACTGGCGCTTGTTTTTCCCAAGAAAAGCTTGCTGAATCTGATCTGGAAGAAAGAGAGCACCCTGAATATCGCAGCAGGTGGAATTAAATTTCTTATTGGTTTTCTTCATGGTTCAATCTCATTCTTCATCAGCAGGCATCAGTACAAAGACACCCATGACATCAATCGGGAGACAGGGGGCAACTTCCGTGACGGATCCCTCCGCTGAGTATTCCTTTACCTTCTGGTGATCCGTTTTCAGCTGCTCCGCACGTTCCTTGGCAAAGACTTCAATTGCCTCTTTCTGAGACGCAATAAAGTCCATGGCAGAGCGAATCTGCTTCTCCGCCACAACAGACGTGAAATTACCGCTCGCGCTCAGAGTAAGAAGCGACTGAGCGGTTTCAGAGGATTCCCATTTGGGATCCCGGATACCGGTCACTGCAACCGGCTGGATTTCCTCTGAAAGCAGATAACGTCTTGTCTGATTCCGGTAGGCAATGCGGATCTGGTATCGAAGACGCAGGAGATATACACGGGTCACAGCGGAGACCTCAGACGTCTGAGCAATAGCTGTCCGGGAGATCAGGCGGCTTTCTTCCCTCAGAGCTTCATCGACAACACCTTCAGAGAGGGTATTGATGAAGGGAGAGGTACGGTGCAGGGTGTCGAAGTCGATGATGTCGTTATTTTCGAAGCCCTCATCCTCAAAACGGGCGACAAGCGACTTGTTCTGCAGCGACACCAACGGGAAACGGTAGCGATTGTTCTTCAGAGGCTCAAGCTGAGCGCCGAGTGATGCGCAGGCTGACTTTGAGAACTTTTCCACGTCCGCGTGGCTGCCAAGGGCTTTTTGCTGGGCTTCCCAAAGAGGATAAATATCTTCCGGATGAATAGACTGCTGGGCAAACACAGTGCGCTGCTGCTTCATTTTTTCGAGTGCGTTCGTCCACACTGTATTCATGTCACCGAGGTCTTCTGAGGTGAAGAGCGACATCTGCTGATCATCGTAATTGAACTGTCCATTCCGATCCCTGAAGAGCGAAGCGCGGAGAAGCGCCTTATCAATCGCTTCCTTCTTTTCCGGGATCGGCACAATCACGCCGAGATCCTTCTTGATCTCCTCACTCTTTCTCAGAATGACCTTCAGGATGAAGCCGTCCACGGGGTTATTTTCGCCGTAGATCATCGAGCAGCGGACTTCCTTTGCCTTCTGACCGAAACGGTCAACGCGACCCTCACGCTGTTCGTGGCGGGTTGGGTTCCAGGCGAGGTCATAGTGAACCACAGCCGTGAAAAGATCCTGCAGATTGATACCTTCAGAGAGGCAGTCTGTCGCGACAAGTACGCGCTTCTCTTTTTCGCCGAGATCATTGACACGCTCTTCCCGCTCGCCGGGGACGAGTTCGCCCGTGACGCAGCCAATCGCGACATCATCCTCTTTCTTCAGTTCTTCCTTCAGCGCGTCGTAGACGTACTGAGCCGTTGCGACAAAGCGGCAGAAGATGACGGGATTAAAACCCTCCGCCAGCAGTTCCTTCACGTGCTTAGCGAGGAGCCGGATCTTCGGATCGTTCTTGCTTCCAGCGAGCGTCCTCGCTTCCGCAAGAAGCGTATTCAGTTCCGCTGACTCATCAAACCAGAGTGCCGGCTCAACGTCGGAGTCTGTTCCTTCATCGACGTTATCGAGGTCATTGATGATGAAATCCTCTTCCTCAACCGAATCCCCCTCCTGATTCTTCAGGCGGTTATTCAGCGCCTGGACTGCGGCGGCGGGTGAGGATGACACGCAGCGGAAGAGAGCCAGTACTGAGTACCAGATCAGCTGATTTTTCTTCCCATCGCGGTCAATCACTTTCTGGCAGTATTCCTGAACATCCGCGAAGAACTGATCCCACCTGGCAGTCAGCCGGTAATTCAGTTCTGTCGTCATACGGGTCGGGAACCCTGTCATACGGTCAGCACCGGAGACTTTCCATTCCTCAATATCTTTTCTGCGGCGCTGAACGAAGTGTTTAGCGAGATCCTGACGGAGAGGATCGTCACTCTTCACTTCACGCCCTTTCAGTCCCAGGAATTTTTCATCCAGCAGCGAGAGAAGGCTATAGAAGCCGTCCTCGTTACCGGAGTGAGGCGTTGCGGTGAGAAGGATCATGTGGCGGAAAGCATCCGACGCCAGTTTATGGAGCAGGTCGAATCGCAGCTGCTTATCCCGTGATCCAGCTTTCACGCAGGTATGCGCCTCATCCACCACGATGAGGTCAAAATTCATCGCGTAGAAATAGTCGCGGTGCTTATCGCTTTTGATGTAATCCAGACTCACGACGAGCACGGGGAAGGTGTCTGAGAGCGTATGACCATGCGGTACCTGGCGTTCCAGCCGCTGCGCGGAAGATCCGGTCAGCGCGGTCGCCTCAATATTGAAGCGATCGGAAAGCTCTGACACCCACTGCTCCACAAGATGCGGAGGGCAGAGCACCGCGAACTTCGTAATTTCGCCGCGGTCCAGCATCTCGCGGACAATGAGCCCGGCCTCAATCGTCTTACCGATACCGACGTCATCCGCGATCAGCAGGCGCACAGTTTTCTGTCGCATTGCCATGAGAAGGGGCACCAGCTGATACGAGCGCGGCTCAACCGCGATACTGCCGAAAGACCGGAAGGGACCGGCGCCGCTTCGAAGCTGGAAGCGGAGCGCGTCGTAGAGCAGCTCGGCAGAAGAATAAAGCGTTCCGAATTTCGTCGGATCGGGGAGCGGGAACTGAGCGAGTTCCACCGGTTCCCGTTCGAGCTGCGGCATCAGCTCTGTGATTTCATCATCGGCGCCTCCGATCGGGCGGAGCTTCAGCCAGTCGTCTTCAGAACCAGACTGAACAACCCAGGTGCGGCCGCGGGCCTGGACGAGATTGCCGGGAAGGAACGTATTACTCATATTTTTCTGCCGTAAATAACTTAGTTGCTGCTTTTCAGATCAGGGCGAGTGCTCATGACTGTGCCCCAGCTGTCCTCGTTACTGAGATCCAGTACATCCCAGCCGAAGTCAGCGAGACTCTCCCGCGCGTCATCACTCACAGGTGTGAACGACACGCAGCAGAGGGCGTCGGTATAAGCACCGTCAAATTTGAGACCAAGCGCCTTGAAGGTCTTCGGAATCTTATCCGGAACGCGGTATCCATATTCGACGGCCCAGACCTGGAAGTGACCCATTGGAGTATTGCTTTCGCCATTTTTGTCTGATGACGTCGGAAAAAGTTTCACGGTTTCAGGAGCCGCTGCTGTCCCTTCCGTATTCGCGAGTCCCACGAGGAACTCGAGAACCTTCGGATCGCGCCGATGGATGAGCTCATGCTCCGGCTGATTGAAGTACGTGAGAAGGCAGCTGTAGCAGCCATCCGCGCAGCTTTCCTTCGTATCCACGAGGTCTTCAACCTTCAGCCGCTTCACGTTCTTAAACTCGTAATGCATAAGGGAAAGCGCTTCGCGCGCGAGAGCCCGAAGGTAAGTCTTCGGATCCTTGCTGATCTCGCGGAGGATTCCGGCACCGCCTTCACCCGTTTCGTAAATCAGGAGGCTCTTCCGGTCCTGATTCCCCGGAAGCGGCTCGATCGAGATTTCGTTTGACTCAATTTCGAAATACTGCTCAATCGCCCGCTTCAGAGCGGCCTGCAGGGTCGCCATGAAGACCTGGCGGTCTTCACCTTCGCCGAGATCCACATTCGGCTCAAAGAGAAGGATGTTCCGGGTATCCGTCACGTAGGGGACGATCACCTGGGACTTGGCGTTTTTCTGAGCCTTGTCCTCTTTCTTGTTCTCTTTTTCTTCCGCGTCGGGACCTTCGTTCCGCCAGTAGCCGGTAAGCGGGTTGATGACAAAGCCCTTCGTCTTCTGATTCAGGCGGTACTTCCAGCCGAGATTCACACGCCAGATAGAGGCGGCCGGCGCGTAGCTGATCGTCGCGAGCGGCTTCTTCCCTTCCATCACCTCCGTCCGTTCAGGCTTCGTGTCGCCGAACCGGTAGAGCGTCTGCATGTCGAAACCCTGATTCTGGCGATTCTCATCAATCGTCGTAATACGCTGGATTTCCGTTGTTTCGACCATGGTGACGCGGTAGAGCCCCTGAATAATGTTTTCCTGATGGAGCTCGTTCCCACAGTTCTCGCATTCGTTATAGACCGTCCCATTCATGACATGGGCATAGCCGCAGTGCGGGCAGACGATCACGGAGTCAGTCGCGAGGTTATCGGACGCCGTAGCGCCCCCCGCCTGGACCGAGATCTTCAGACGGTCTACCCGATAGATTCGGCCGCGGTGATAAATCACGTTCCGGGGACCGAATTCTGCGAGACCGAGGAAGCGGGAGCGAGAAATCACCGTGGAATCGTTTCTCGATCCGCTCGGGTCCGGGATCCAGGCAAGCAGCGGCATCGCCGGGAAGTTGTACCCGGGGAGGAAGGCCTGGCTCGCGAGATACCGATACGTGTAGAAATCGTTGTTGGTCGACGTGAGTGAGGCGCTCTCAAGGAGCTCCCGCTGTTTCTGGGCATCCTGCCAGCGGCTCTTCGCGCTGTCCCTCTCTTCAGCCGTGATGCCGTAGCGCCCCAGAGTCTCGTTAACCAGCCGGATCTGCTCAAGCGTAGCCCGGTAGAGAGCCCGCCAGTTATCGAAGCTTGCCTCAAACTCCCGGGGAGCGGACTTCATCACGGATTCCACATAGGTATCCGTGTACCAGGATTGTTCAGAGAGCGAGAGCTGAGAGGCGACCGCGTTGCCAAACACGATGGCGTCCTCAGTCACACGGGGAGCGGTGAGGCTCTCCATGATCTCTTCTTTCACCGGGTAGCCGTCCTCAGGCTTAGCGAGATCGAGTACCTGGCTCACCGTGATCGGAAGATCGATACAGGCGGCCGACATCCAGATGGAATGCATGTGGCTTCGGACAAGGGCCTCGTTCCCGAGATCCATTGTCGGCGGCTTCACCACGCCCTGAACCATCTGCTCAGGCTTGTGGAAGAACCATTGATCGTGCGGGCTCATCGCGGAGCAGTAGCTAATACTGAGCGCTTGATCACCGGACCGACCGGCGCGGCCGGCACGCTGTACATAGTTTGCCGCGGTCGGCGGGATATTCCGCATATAGACGTAGTTCAGAGCCGAAATATCAATACCCAGTTCCATCGTGGGTGAGCAGTAGAGAACAGGGAGCCGCTTATAAGGCACCCCGGCGTGGAGCTCATTCCACTTCTTCTCATCCTCGGGACCGCCCCGGAATCGGATTTCAAGATCCTGACGCTCCTCCGCGGATACCTGAGCGGTATGCTCTTCCGCCTCAAAGTCAAAAAGTGCCTGACCGTCCGTCGCCATCGTGTCCGCGACATCGAGGTAGAGAGTACGGTAATAGGAATTGAACTTTTCGTCTGTCGGTTCCTTCGACTTGCTCCAGAGGACGCAGCTGTCGACAAGCTGATAGTAAGTGCCTTCTTTGGTCTGCGTCGGTTTCAGATACCCGCCCTGACAGAGCGCCTTCGTCATATCGACGAGCAGTTCATGCATGGCCTGACGGTTAGAGCGGATGACGGCGCCGGTATCGTCCTTGATCCCGTCCCAGATATCGAGCTTCCCGAGTGTCGGGATAATGCCCGACTTCTCCGTGAATTTCACGGTGCCCCCGAAGCTCCAGGCTTTCCGGTCGTTCGTATTCAGAACAAACGCGGTTCCCACCGTCTGATGGTGAGACTCAGGGGAGAGGGACGAGAAGCTCCAGCGGGGCGTGAGAAGACCGTACTCACGGGCACGGGCCGTGTCCTGCTCCTTCGGATCGAAATAGATCGACGAGATGCAGAGACGGTGCCGGACCTCATCCAGGAACCGCTTAACAAGCGTGAATCGTTTCTGGGGCCCCAATTCGAGAAGTGCTCCGTTCGAGCCGAAATTCGCGCCGTCCCTGCAGAAGTTCTCCAGCCCCTCGTAACTCACGGAAAGGAGGTGCAGCCGCTCAAGACTCGGGCTCGTATAGAGACCGCGATCCTGGAGTTCATTCAGGAGCTGGAAGGAGAGCGAGAAGCGAAGGGCGGACAGCGCCTTCGTGAGGAGCTGCCCGGTTGTGGTATCTGGTTTCAGCAAATACTCGCGTTTCGCGGCTTCGTCTTTCTCATCATTAAAGCGGAACACCGTGCAGATGGCGTCCACGATCTCGGGAAGGCGCTTTGGCTCGGTTTCATTTTCGAGCGCCCGGATGAGACCGCTTCGGAGAATCAATTGGCTCACGAAGTCATTAAAGTGCCCCGCCTGGAGCGCCGTGTCCTGACGGTTATCGGAGAAACCGAGGAGCTTCCGGAACGCCTTATGTTTGTCATCTGAAAGCGGCATGTCGTAAAGCTGCCGCAGGATCTGAAGGCTGATGATCGTGGTCGCGGAGCTGCGGCCTTCGCCGGAAAGTCCGGTGAGGCGGTGCTTATCGCGCCCGTTTGCGGAATAGGTGTGAAGGCAGTTCACGCAGATCTTGAATTTTCCCGTGAGGAGCCAGAAATCGGTGCCGATCCCAGAGCTGAAGCCTTCAGGAGAAAGCGTGAGACGCTGCGGGATATCCTTCCGACGGGAAGTCTTTACCCGCTCGGAATTTTTCGGATCCAGCCATTCATCCGGGAGATCAGTAATTTCGCCCGTGAAGAGCTGCCCCTCGGTCACCGGGCAGATGTAGCCGTAACTCGTGCTATCCCCAGCCCGCATCTCATCCATCGAGCGGGGTTTGACATTCACGACCGCGCCTTCGTTTGTGCGCGTAATCCAGACCGGGATGTATTCCTGACCGCAGTCACGGCAGAAATAAGCTTCGAAAAGCGGAATGCGCTTATTCGAGTCCTCGGGATCCGCGACAGAGGTCTGCCCGTCAAGCGTGATCGTGCGTTTGCCAGGTTCCCCAAGCGTCACATAAACCTTTCCCGGACCGCTGATGAACTGATGGAGCTTGAAGGGGAATGGATTCCGACCTTCAGGCGTTCGGATTGAGTTTTCCGTTCCGAACTGAGAGAGGAAGTGCTTCAGCGCTTTCTCCGTGGTTTCAGGGTCCGTGCCGGCGGCTTCCGACAGATGCTCCACAATCGTTGTGACTGACTGCGGCATCGCGCGGGTAAAGCGATCCGTGATGCTCAGCTTCCGCTCAAGCCACTCGGCGAGCGGGTTCTTCTTGAAGCCCTCAAAGTCGAGTGGCTTCAGGTGGGCAGACGCTGCGGATACCACTTCTCTATGCAGATCCGCCTGGCTGATTTTGTCCACTTCCACCGCGTCCGTCACCCCCTGCAGGGTTTCGTTCACGACGTGGTTTGCGTCAATCCGGGTACCGAAAATCTTCGATGCCACTTCAGACACCGCCCGGTTCTGTTCAGACCGTTCGGGGGCGGAGGACATCGTGGCGGACGTCCCGATGCAGATCAGGTGGTCCGCTTTCAGCTGCGAGCGGAGGCGGCGGACAAGGAGCGCGACATCGGCGCCCTGACGGCCGCGATACGTATGGAGTTCGTCGAGCACCAGGAACTCAAGCCCCTCGCAGTTCTGTACGATCGGGCGATCGGGAGAACGCATGAGGACGAGTTCCAGCATCATGTAGTTCGTGAGCAGGATGTCCGGCGGATTCGTGCGGAGCACCTCACGCTCGGCCTCGGTTTCCTGCCCCGTGTAGCGCGCCACGGTGAGCGGCGTCGGGTGCCCGGGGTTCGTCAGGAACTTCTCAATTTCTTCCTTCTGCGAATTCGCGAGCGCGTTCATCGGGTAGAGGATGATCGCCCGGGTGCGAGGTTTCGGATCGGTCGCTTTTTCTTCAAGGATCCGATTGATGATCGGAATAAAGAAGGCAAGCGACTTACCGGAGCCGGTGCCGGTCGTCACGATGTAAGACTCTTTCTTTCTCGCGAACTCGATTGCCTGGGCCTGATGGAGATAAAGCCTGAGCGACTTTCCGTGTTTATCTCGGAAAATCGCGCCGCACTCCGGATGCAGCACGTGATGGTCACAGAACTCCTGAACGGTTCTGTCCGTCTGGTAGCAGGGGTTGATCTGAATCAGCGGCTCAGGCCAGTAGGCCTTTAGCTCCTCATTCACTTTCTCCCGGATATCCTCGGATTCAATCTTCGTAAAACTCCGACTGAAGGATTTGTAGCTTTCAATCAAGCGGTCCATTATCTGTCAAAATAACTTTCGCCACTCTTTCAGTCTTACATGGAGTGGTAAAACATGCGATATTCGCAGGAGTTTATAGATAACCTCGTGGCCCGCATTCTGAGCAAAGAGCTTCGAATCTCTGAAGCCTCCGTTCAGTACTCGATAGGCAAATCAACAATCAGGTACTGGCTCGAGAAGGCAAAAGAGAAATCAGACTGCGTCACGCTGCCTAACACAGGAATTTCCAAGCCCATGGCCGACCTTAAGCTTCCTAAGGGTGTGACCTACCTGCAAGCCCATACCGCTGTCAACGCCAAAGCATTCCTGAGCGAGACTGACTTCGGTCAATACTGCCGTAAACACGGCTATCTCGCATCCACTGTGGACGCCTGGGCCGAATGGTTCAGCAAACACCCGGATGCCGTAGACAAGAGACAGCATGAAGCCCAGGCTTCCGCTATTACCGAGCTCAAGAAGGAAAACGCAAGACAGGCTCAGGAAATTTCCAGAAAAGACAAAGCATTGGCTGATGCTGCGACGATGCTGATGCTGTCAAAAAAAGCCGAGGCGATCTGGGGGGAAAAGGAAAACTGATCAGTGCCCAGGATCGTCAGGAAATTATTTCACTGGTCGATTTCGGTCAATCGCTGGGACTGTCGCAGAGGCTGTCCTGCGAAGCAGTTGGAATTACTCCGCGTACATTGCAAAACTGGCGGCATGCCCCTGATGGCGATGGACGGCTCGACCGGAGCAATTTTACGAGCTCCCGGCAAATCCCGGAGGATTTGCGGGAGCAGATCGTGGAGCGATTCTGTCGGGAGGATGTGCGCGATCTCAGCCTGACGCAGGCTTTCTACAAGCTTCTGGATGAAAACAAGGAGTACTGGTGTTCTCTCTCTACGCTTTACCGTCTTTTCAGAGCGCGGGGATTGAACGCGCGCCGCGCTCCCACCCGGAAAGCCCGTCTCCGCAGCAGGCCGACCGCTTACAGCGCGGAGAAGCCTAATGAAGTATGGACCTGGGACATCACCTATCTTCGCTCCAGCACTTACACGGGCAGGTTCTACTACGCGTACGTCATTGTCGACGTCTATAGCCGTATGGTTGTGAGTGCCAGGGTGTTCGACGCAGACAATGCTGATTTTGCCGTGCGCTTTCTCGGAGATGCCTTCAGAAAATATGGAATCAGGCCCGGACAGCTTGTCGTGCATTCAGACAATGGCGCGAGCATGAAAGCCGCGCCCACTATGGCTTTGCTTGAGAAGAACGGAATTATCTTCTCGCACAGCCGTCCGCGAGTCAGTAACGACAACCCGTATTCTGAGTCCTTTTTCCGTACGCTTAAGTACAGCGGCGATTGCCTGTATCCCCGAGACGGCTTTAACAGCGTCGAGGAAGCTGAACAATGGGTGCAAAGTTTTGTGGAACATTACAACGAGCACCACAGACATCGCGGCATCCGAATGGTTACACCCAGACAGCGTTACCGCTGCGAAGATGCGGAGGTGCTGCGCCGACGCAGGGAAACGATGCTGGAGGCTCGCAGAAACCACCCGGAGCGCTGGATCGGCGATTCCGTGCTGAACTGCACTCCGATCGGCAGGGTATGGCTTAACCCCGAAAATGGACAGCTTGAGGAAAAGCGTTTGCCGGGGGCTGCTTGAACAAACACTGCAACCTATTTTTTTACGAACAATTTCGGCGAAAGATCATTTGACACTCACCGCGGTCTCTGAACTCGAAAATATCCATGGTGCGGCTCCGCAGACAGAAAAAAACGTCTGCCTCGTGAAAAGTGTTTGGTTTAGGGGCGGCAGGAATACAAAACACGCTGTGGTTTTGGTCGCGGCCGCTCCAGGCTTCCCTGAGGGCAGAGTTACGGTTATTGATTCACACCGGATAGGGGCAGAATTCAGCCGCAATAGGCACTAATAGCCATCAGTGAAGGCGCAGATTCCTTATTGTCCGGCATACAGCGAACAGGATCAACTGAACACAGGAACCAGATTGAGAAAAAGCAGAGATTTTTGTTTCCCGGAAAAAATAAAAGCTGCCGGAGATTCCGGCAGCTTTTGGTGAATCAGGGGGATGAGTTTCTTAAGAACTGTGCTTCTTAACCAGCAGAATTGTCTTCGCCTGCATGAGAAGGAGGCCGGCAAGCACGAGAAGCGACCCGAAGACAAACGGCATGCCGACCGATTCTCCAAGGAGGAGCACCGAGAGAATGACGCCGAAGATCGGGGTCATGAAGACGAGCACCCCGAGGCGCGCCGCGAGGTATTGCTTCAAGAGGAAGTTCCAGACGAGGTAACTCGCGTAAGAGACGATCACCGCCTGGAAGAGGAGACTAGACCACCCGACGAGCGAATTGTGGAACGTCGTCTGTCCCGTGATAAACGCGAGCGGCGTAAGGATCACAAACGCCATGAAGAGCTGCGCGAAAAGCATGAGGGAGGGCGGCGCGTTATTCATCGAGGTTGTCCGGAGCATAATCGTCGTGAACCCCCAGGAGAGTCCGGAGCCAAGCCCAAGGATGTCTCCGAGAATCCAGCCGCTTCCTTCAAGTGTTTCTTTCGAGAGAAGCGCGGGGACGAGGAACGCCACCGCGATCCCGAGGAAAGCGGTTAAGAGCCCTGCCCACTGAATCACCGAGAGCCGTTCTTCGGGAAGCTTGATTGAGAGTCCGATCGCGGCGAAGAAAGGAGACGTGTAGAGAAGCACCGACATGTGGGCGGCGGATGTAAAGCGGAGGCCTTCTGACACAAAGAAAAATTCACCGACAAAACCGAGACCCACCAGAATCGCGTCTCGGAGCTTCACCTCATGCCCCCACTTTTCGTGAAGCCAGAAGTGATTTGTGAGGAGAAGAAGGAGGGCGGAAACGCCAGAGCGGATCCCCACCTGCAGCATCGGGCTGATATTCGGGGCAGCCGCCTTGATTGCGACCTGCTGCAGGCCCCAGGTGAAACTCAGCGCGACACAGATCAGAAACGCGCGCAGATCAATCGGACGGCGGACGGCAGGTGTGGACGGCATGGCAGATAAAACAAGTGAAAAACAGAAAGACGCTGAAGTGTAGTCCTCTGAATGGGGGGACGGGACAGCGGGTGAGGCGGGAGAGGGGATGCCATCTGAAGCGCCTGGGCAATATCTGCGATAATGGCTGGCTTAACGAAAATTAATAACTGACATGCAATCAAAGACTTTACGCGGCGTCCTGATGGCGCTAACGACAATCACGGTCTGGGGCGCGACCTATGTCGTCACAAAAGGCGTGATGTCGGAACTCACGGCGATTGACGTTCTGGTCACCCGTTTTACGATCGGCTTTCTGATTCTCGCGGCGGTCGCGAAGGCGACCGGGCAGTCGCTGATGATTCAGGAGCGATCCGACCTGAAGCTCTTCATCGCGTCCGGCGCGACTGGTGTCGCCGCTTACTTCACGCTTGAAAACTGCGCGCTTTACTTTACGCAGGCGGCAAACGTCGGGGTTATTGTGTCCCTGATCCCGATCACGAATGTGCTCGTGATGTGGTTCTTCTTCCGGGACGTGCCGCTGAAGCGCCAGTTCTTTATCGGTTCCGCGATCGCGGTCGCGGGGTCGGCGTGCCTTACGCTCGCGACCGATAAGCTGGGGGCCGTGAGTCCGCTCGGCGACCTGCTCGCCTTTCTCGCGTGTTTCGCCTGGCCGCTCTACTGCGTGGTGAGCCGGAAGCTCTCGGAACGCGGCTTCAAGATCATTCCGATGACCGCCTGGACATTCTTCTTCGGCGTTCTCATCATGCTGCCCTTTGATATCGGGTTCGGGTCGAAGATCTCACTCTCGACTCTCACGGATCCGGGAGTCTTCATGGGACTCGCGTTCCTTGGCGTGTTCGCTTCCGCGCTCTGCTACGCGACGTGGACGGGCGCTGTGGAGTCGCTTGGCATCGCGAAGACCTCTCTCTTCCTCTACGCACAGCCGCTGATCACGGTGCTTCTCTCCGTGGTGTTCCTTCACGAGACGCTCCCGCCGCTCGCGATCGCCGGCATCGTGACGATCTTTGTAGGCCTCATCGTCGCTCAGAAGGGACATTGATCCGGGCGTAAAGAACAGTCCTACAGATCCCCCAGACAAACGCAGACGGCGGAACCGCTTTAAAGGCAGTTCCGCCGTCTGTTTTTTCCATTCAGAAGTTACGGGAGGCTATCAGGGACGCTTCGGGCCCGGACCCTGCGGGCCCTGAGGGCCGTTCGGTCCCTTCGGGGGCGGGGGCGCCGGACGATCCTTCCGGTGGTGCCGCTCATGGTGATGCTTCGGGGGAGGCGGCGGCTCCGGACGATGATGCTTCCTCGGGCGCGGGGGCGGCGGGGGATTGCCGCCTGCGGGAGGAGACGGAGGGACGTCGCCCGGGCGATGGTCCTTCGCGAAGGCCGCGATCGGGGCCGCGGCGAGAATAGCAAGAAGAGCACGGCGTTTCATGATGTTTATCTCCATCACTTCTTCTGAAGGATTCAGAAGTTCTGTTGAGAAATACTCTAATGATCGGGACGCAAACTGCTGTGAGAAAAGAGCAACAGTTCACCTCACTTGTGTCCGCCCGTTTCTTCTAGGCATTTCTACGTAAAATAGCCGCTGACGGCTGTAACAATACATATCCGCGGCCGCTCGATTTTCCCCGGCTTAGAAGGAGGACGGTGATGGCAGAAGAGAACGAAAAGGCGGTTTTGGACCGCAAGGCGCAGGAGCACGAAATGAATGAGCTGAAGCGCCGGATTCACGCGGCGGCGGAAGCGATCCGCTCGAAGCTCCTGAGTGACGCGGAGAACCGGTCGTTTGAATCTGAACTTTCCGACCTCAAAGCGAAAGCGGAGTCGGGAGATAAGGACGCCGCGACGGAGTACGGCTGGAACCTGATCTCCGGGTTCGCGACCGGAACCCCGGACCCGGAAGGATGGACGTTCCTCAAGACCGCGGCGGACGCGGGTCACCCGAAGGCGCTTTTCCAGGTCGGTATCGCGTTCCTTCAGGGAATCGGGATTCCGAAGAACGGAGAGAAGGGCGTGGGGTTCATCAAGCGCTCAGCCGAAGCCGGTTACCCGAAAGGGATGGCGCTTTACGCCCGGATGCTGAAGGAAGGGAACGGGGTCGAGAAGAACGAGCCCGAATCCGTGATGTGGCTTAAGCGGGCAGAGGAAGCCGGTGACCCGGCCTCAATCCGAAACCTCGCGATCGCGCTTTCGACGGGGGATGGTGTGCCGCAGGATTTTGAGCGGGCGACAGATCTCTTCCAGAAGGCGGCACGGGCCGGTGACCTCGACTCCCGCTACTGGTACGCCCGGGCGCTCGCTTACGGGATCGGTATCCCGAAGGACGCCGTGAAGGCGGCCGCCTGGTCGATCTTTTCTGAAGCCGCGGGCGACGTCCGTGCCGGCGCGATTCTTGCCGGGCTCCGGAAGACGCTTAAAGAATCCGAGGGTGTCCGGGCGAACCGGCTTTTCGTGGATCTCCTGAAAGAAATGGGGCCCGTGCAGTCGCAGACTGAGGCGGCGGATGCCGGCATTCCGGCGGACCTCCCTGAGGCGACCCGCCGTCAGCTCGCCTCCCTCTTTACCCCGGCCCTTCAGGGGATCCCTGAATGCGCCGTGGTGCTCGGACGGGCGTACGAAACCGGCTGGCAGGTGAAGCAGGATCCGGCGCGCGCCTTCCGCTGGTACTTCGCGGCCGCTCAGGCGAAGTACCCCGAAGGCGAATATCTCCTCGGGTTCTGCTACCTGAATGGGATCGGCGTGCCGCCGGACCCGGAACTCGGTGTCTTCTGGATATCGGAAGGCGCTAAGGGCGGATTCCCGGAAGCGATGGGATTCTTCGGGAGCCTGCTTGTGAACGGGAAGCTTGGGGACGAGATGAAGAAGGACGGCATCCCGTTCCTTGAAAAGGCCGCTGAGGCGAACGATCCCTACGGGACGCTGAACCTCGGGCTCGCTTACCTCTCAGGCACCGTGATCGCTCTGGACCGCGAGAAGGGGAAGGCGCTCGTGAAGAAGGCCGCGGACCTGGGGTCTGATGACGCCGCGTCGATGCTGGAGAGCCTCGCCTAAAAAAGAAGAGGATACCGTTCCTCAGCCCAAAACCACGAAAGCACCGGAGGTCTTCTTGACCTTCGGGCTTTGCTCTTATATTGAGCCGCGCTTTGCGGCCTGTTTGCCGGGTCCTGCCATTAAAGAAGTTTATTTAATTGGCGAATTATCACTTCAAGTGCAAAGCCTGAGAAAAGAATAGTGGCCCATAAAGCTTCCATAATAGAGATTGTCAAGATAACTATAGAGGGAGCTCATGAGCCACTATCATCATCTTACTCTTCGGGACAGAGTATTTATTTCGGCTTTAACGATTTCAGGCAAATCCCTGTCTGAAATTGCATGTGCGATTGGGAAAAATGTTTCTACGATCTCCCGCGAACTGAAGCGAAACAAGGCTGTATCGGCCCAGGATGGGGCTTCAGCTGCTTATGATCCCTGTGCCGCGCAGGCCCGATATCAGAGACAGAGAAAGCATTGCGGAAAGAGAAACATTCTGAAGTCTGACTCGTTGCTGACAAGGATTGTCTCAAATCTGCTGGTTAAGAAATTCTGGTCTCCGGAGCAGATTCAATACCGTCTCAGAAAGGAGCTGCCGAATCTAAGGATCAGCGCCACGACAATCTACCGAGGAATCAATTCTGGCTTTCTGGATCGCTTTGTGGATGGCCGAAAGATGTCCCGACACCTGCGACACCACGGTAAAACGCGTCACCGTAAAGGCATGACCGAGAGGCGAGGAAAGATCCAGATCACTCACAGCATTGAAGAGCGACCCCTGGAAGCTCAGAACAGATCTCGCCTGGGGGATTGGGAAGGCGATACCGTCATCGGAAAAAAGGGCGGAGCCTGCCTCACGACTCTGGTCGATAGGAAGTCCGGCTTTCTCTGTGGCGGGAAAACCGCTTCCAAGACTGCGGCCGATGTGTCTGCCGTAATTGAGAAATCTCTGTCAGATAAGGATCTGCGTACGATTACCGTAGATCGCGGAAAAGAATTTTTCTGGGCTGAAAAACTGGAGAAAGATCTCAGAACCAAAGTGTATTTCTGCTTGCCTCATCATCCATGGGAGAAAGGAAGTAATGAAAATACAAACGGACTTCTTAGAGACTTTTTCCCAAAAGGAATGAGTATCGATAAAATTTCTCAGGCAGAAGTTCAGAAACGGTTCAATGCTCTGAATTTCAGACCCAGAAAACGTCTCAATTGGAAGTGTCCGGCTGAAGTCTTTTATTCAGTAACTTTGCACTTGATTTGATAATTCACCGATGAATTACTTGTAATAACATAGACATCTATAGAAATTACAGGTAACGGAAATTTCATTACATCTATTTTGGTATAGGAATCACTTCCTCCTTTGTTTTGGGGCACGATTGTGGTCTCGTAGTTTTCTTGCGCGAATTTCCGATAGCCTCCTTGTGAACGGGAAGCTTGGGGACGAGATGAAGAAGGACGGTATCCCGTTCCTCGAGAAAGCCGCTGAGGCGAACGACCCCTACGGGACGCTGAACTTCGGGCTCGCTTATCTCTCAGGCACCGTGATCGCGCTGGACCGCGAGAAGGGGAAGGCGCTCGTGAAGAAGGCCGCGGACCTGGGGTCTGATGACGCCGCCTCGATGCTGGAGAGCCTCGCCTAAAAAGATCTGGATCTGGAGGACGCTGTTCCTCCATCCATCCAAACGAAAACGCCTGAGATCTTTGGAGACCTCAGGCGTTTGTTTTGGGGAATCCGGGGATTCCGATCAGGCTTCTTTCTTCAGCAGCCCCATGACATTCGGAAGGAGCTTCTTAAAGAACACCGCTGCCGCGACAAGCGACACGAGGAACCCGGCGAGCGTCGTGAACTGCACGCCGATTGAGCGCTCCACAAGGCCGCCGATAAAGGCTCCCGACCCAATCCCGAGGTTATAGATCCCGGAATAGGTCGCCATAGCGATCGTGACCGCCGCGGGCGGCGCCACTTCAATCACGAGCGACTGCAGCACGAGGTTGAAGGTCATAATCGCGATACCCCAGAAAGCGCAGACCGCGATCGTCGCCGGAATGAACCAGGAGGCGGGGTAAAGCATAAAGAGCGCCGCGCCGATGCCGCAGACCGCGAAGTAGAGGAACGGCTTATGGTGCTTATCGTAGAGCTTCGTATAAAGGATGCTCGAGAGAATGCCGGCGACGCCATAAAGCACGAGCACCCAGGTCACCATCGAGTCCGGCATCCCGGCCTTGATCTTGAGGAACGGCTCCACGTAGCTGTAGCCGCAGAACTGCGCCGTGACGGTGAGCGCGGTGACCGCGAAAGTCGCGATCAGCACGGGCTGCTTCAGGACGCCCGGAATCTTCTGCGGCGCGATGTAGCTCGTGTTCGGGACGTTCGGCATGACTCTCAGCTGGAACGCGAAAATGAGGAAAGCGAGAACCGCGACGATCCCGAAGGTCCACCTCCAGCCAAGCAGGAGTCCCACCGCGCGGCCTAGCGGCAGGCCGCAGATGAGGGCGGTTGAGGTGCTCGCGGCGACGACAGAGAGCGCGAGAGCGCGCTTTCCTTCCGGCACAATCTTCACCGCCATCGGAGGCGCGATCGCCCAGAAGACCGAATGCGCGCAGGCAACACCGATTCGGCTTGCCATCAGCATCCAGTATTGGGTCGAAAGCGCGCTTCCCACGTGGCTCACCGCGAAGAGGAGCAGTACGCCTAGAAGCAGTTTCCGATAAGCCATCCGGGAGCAGAGCACCATGAGAGGCAGCGACATCAGCGCCACCACCCAGGCATAGAACGTGATGAGAAGCCCCGCCTTCGCGACCGGGATCTCAAAGTCCTTCGCGATGTCGATCAGAAGACCGATCGGCATCAGTTCAGAGGAATTAAAAGCGAATACCGCGCACGCAAGCGATAGAAGCGGCAGCCAGGGACGGATGCCGCCGGAATTTTTATTTTCTGTATCCATTATCTGAGGCCGGATGAGACTCACGGCCATTACGCTTTGTAGAAATCATTGAGTGGGCTTGCAGTATAGAAAGATTTGGAGAGTCTGGAAGGACTTTGGTCCTATTTTTTGGGGATGCTTGCGAAAGATTTTCCGTCCGACAGGAAATCCGATTCAAAAGAAAAGGAAATTTTTTGTGAACGTATGGCGGAAAGGTACGCAGCGCCGCCCGGGCGGCGGTAACCTATAGGAATCAGGATATTTTTTTCCGCACCGCTATTGGAGTCAAAGCATGAAGCTAGATATCGAGAAATTCCGGGTGAAGCCAGGCGACAAAGTGGATCTTGCCGCGATCAGCACCAAGGCGGATCCAAAGGCGGATAAGAACGAAGTGGAAAACACGCTTTTCCCGGCTCTGAAGAGTCACCTGGAGTCGCTGCAGGAAAAGCTCTGGGCTGAGAATAAGCAGTCAATCATCCTCGTCCTGCAGGGAATGGACGCGGCGGGGAAAGACAGCACCGTGCGTCACGTCTTTACGGAAGTCGACCCCGCTGGCATGTGGATCGCGTCCTTCAAGGCTCCGACCGTGATCGAGAAGGATCACGATTACCTCTGGCGTGTGAACCGTGCGCTCCCGCCCCGCGGCATGATCGGGGTCTTCAACCGGTCTCACTATGAGGACGTCGTCACTGTAAGGCTCCACAACTACATCAAAGACCGCCAGCTGCCCGACGAAATCAAAAACGACGAGCACCTCTGGGACGAACGCTTCGATCAGATCCGGAACTGGGAAAAGTATCTCCGGCAGAACGCCTTCCGCATGGTGAAGATCTTCCTTCACGTGTCGAAGGATGAGCAGCAGAAGCGGCTCACGGACCGGCTCTTTAACGAAGAGAAGCACTACAAGTTCTCGCTTTCTGACCTCGAGGAACGCCGCTACTGGCCTGAGTATCAGAAGCTCTACGCGGAAACGATCGAAGAAACCACGACGGAACATTCCCCCTGGTACATCGTGCCGGCGGATAACAAGTGGTATCTCCGCTACGTGGTCGGGACGATCGTTGAACAGACGCTTGAAGCGATGAACCCGAAGTTCCCGCCGCTTTCAGACGAAACGAAGGCGAAGCTCGGCGAACTCCGCAACCTCCTCACGCTTGCGAAAGACCTGAATCTCGACAGCAAGACGGTCGAAAAGAAAGTGATCTCACAGGTGATCGCGAAGGATGCCGCACCGGCTGAGGCGCACGCGCTCGTGGAGGCGGTGAAGGAGATCGAGGAAGTCCAGAAGGAAGAAAAGAAGGACGACAGCAAAAAGGGTGACAAAAAAGATAAGGATGGAAAGAAGGACGATAAGAAGCACTGAGGTCCGATCCTCTCTTCAGTCTCCCGTGTTCTCTCTTCCGGAACTACCATTGAGATAACAGCAGGTTGATATAGGAGTGATTCCTATGAAGAAATTTCTGGATTACGGGGCATCGATCGTCGCGGTTCTCATTATTGTCGCCGTGTGGCGCTTTGTCCTTCACTACCTCTTCGCGCCGGATGGTCCGCTTCAGTATGTGCCGAAGGACTGGGTCGCGGGGACTCAGGGCGTGGTGCTCGCGTTCCTCGTCTGCGCGCTCGCGATTTTCGCGTCTTTCTGCCTCTATCTCGGCGTGACGCACTGGATCCGGAAGGTGGGCGGGAAGTACGGCCGGTGGATTCTCGATGAGCCGGAACGCGCCTGAGAGGGGGTAAAGATCTCCTTCCGGGGATCTTTCGGAACACACATAAAAAAGTCGCCAGAAGGTTTTTCCTTCTGGCGATGCTTTTTGGATTCTGGAAATACGCCGGGCCGCGGTGACGCTGCCCGGGGTTTCAGTCGATTAGGCGGGAACCGCTTGGTCCTTCAGGGACGGGACCGCGATCTCACCGTTCTCGCTCTTCATATAGTCATTGAAGATGTGTTCGGTGGAGGGTTCGACCCAGAGACCATCAGAACCGCGGACCGACGTCTCGTGCAGCCGGCTCGCCTTCGCGCCGCAGGTCCAGACCTTGAAGTTACGCATCTGGGTGCAGAGGCAGGTCTTGCTCTGAACGCACTTCGGGGTGGGACCGTCAAAGGTGCCGCCCGCGGCGTCGAGCCACGCGGTGAGGTAAGAGCACTTGCCTTCTTCAAGAAGGTAGCCGTAGGTTTCGCAGTTCGGACGGACGGCGGAGCCGATCGCGGGCGAGTACTTCAGCATGCGCATCGGGTAGCCGGTGGTCGAAATGGTGTTCACTTCGATATCCTCAGGCTTCGCGTTGAAGTAAGCCTGCTTCACGTCATGCGGGAGACCGGATTCCTGAGCCACGGTGAAGCGGGTCGCCACCTGAACGGCGGCAGCGCCGGCCTTCATGAATTCAACGGCGTCGCTTCCTGTGAAGATGCCGCCCGCCGCGATCACGGGGATATCCGGGTGACCTTCGTTCGCGAGGAATTCCTTCACTTCCTTGAAGATCGGCATGAGGGAATAGTTCGCCCAGTCCATGCCAAAGCCCAGGTGGCCGCCCGCGAGCGGACCTTCCACGATCACATAATCCGGCATGCGGTTATGCTTCGTCGCGCGGCGAAGGAAGAGCTTCAGAGCGCGGACCGAAGACACCATGATACCGATCTTCACGTCGCGGAAGCGGGGGTTATCTTCCATGAGGGAGAGGGACGCCATATGAAGCCCCGCACCGAGCGTAATGCCGTCGATACCGGCATCCATCAGGGCGTTCAGACGAGCCTTCAGGGTGCGGAGGGGATCGTTCATCGTGAGCTTCTCCATGCAGTTCACAAAGACGAGGCCGTCACCCTTCTTCTGTTCCATGATCGGACGCGTGTAGAGGAGAGCCGCTTCGCGCAGCATCTCGCTTGAAATGACGTCCTGGCTCTTATCGATCGAATTCATATAGATCCGCTGAGCCTTCGCCTTCTTCGAGGTGAAGTTCGTCCCGAGGATCTTGTCGCAGACAGAGGGGAGCATAGCGTCGGAGATGTGTCCGATGCCGCCGAGTCTCGCCGCTTCAAGGGCCATTTCGCGGGTCGAAATGTTCACGCCCATGCCGCCGATGATGAGCGGCTTAAGTTCCTTATTGCCAAGGCGAAAGGAGAAGTCTTCGAGTTTCATGTTTTCCGTGAAGTTTCTATAAATGCAAGAGAAGCAGATACCTGAGTATCTTAAAAAGCAGGGAAGCGGAAAATGGCAGTGGAAAATAGGGATAAATCCCCTTTTTTATGCTCGTCAATGAATGCCGTTTTGGTGTATAAGCGCGAATCTGTCTTTAGGGCTTCCAGCGCCGGGTATATGTCTGTTATGAAATACCCAAGTCTTTGAACAGCATAACCCGAATTGCGAAAAATGCCATAGGGGTTCTGCCTAAAAATTAGGCACTGTGCAAAAGTTCAATGTTTCCAATGGTTTGGAAAAATAAAAATTACACTTCTTCACAGGAAATGTGGATATTTCCCCCATTCGGATGAGGGAGAGTGGCGGAGAACGGAAAACCGCCCGAAAGTCCGGTAATTATTCTATTGAACAGTTAGTTAGTGCGCAAGTACCCTGAAAAATATAAGGAAAACCGGATTCTGTGCAATTACCGGGGGCAGCGCTTTATGTCTGTTACGGTAAACAGTCGAAGAAAAGGCCTGAAGAAACGGGTTCTTCAGGCCTCGGTAACCTGCTGAAAAGCGTGTTAAAAGAGAGATAACTCTTAGTCAGAAAGGATCCGGTCAACAAGGGCGTTCACGTGGATCTGGACCCCGTCGAGCTGCGGAATGTCGGGGTACTTTGAGAACACCATCGGGAGTTCCGTGCAACCGAGAACCAGAGCGTCCGCGTCATGCTGACGCATAAGAGAGAGGGCAATCTCACGGAACGCGGCCGCGGTGTCGTCCTTCACAATCCCCTGCTCGAGCTCATTCATGATGTGGTCCGCCACCCAGTCGCGGGTCGCGGCGTCCGGCGTCACCACGTCAACCCCATCCCGAAGGAACGG
Source organism: Mesosutterella multiformis (assembly GCF_003402575.1). Lineage (GTDB taxonomy): Bacteria > Pseudomonadota > Gammaproteobacteria > Burkholderiales > Burkholderiaceae_F > Mesosutterella > Mesosutterella multiformis. Next base: position 516,970 of record NZ_BGZJ01000002.1, on the reverse strand, counting down.
TTTCTGGAAGAACCCATCCTCCATCGTCGCCTTGGTGCCGAGGAGCAGAACCCGCTTGTAGCCGCGCTTCTTCGCTTCATCGAGCGTCGCTTCGACGATGCTGACAAGCGGAATCGGGGACACTTTCTCAAGTTCCTCAAACACCATGTGCCCGGTGTAGCAGGAGAGCGCCGCGAAGTCGCATCCCGCGGCGGCAAGCGATTTGATCCCGTCAAGGAAATAGTCCACGAGTTCCTGCTTCTTCCCCGCGACACTCATCGGCACGACATCAAAGCAGCTCATGCTTTCAATCGTGATCCGCGGGAAAAAGTCGTGTCCGACGCGGTCCTTCACGCCGAAAACAATGCCTTTGTAATAAGGAACGGTGGATTCCGGTCCGACGCCGCCGATGAGGCCAAGCTTCTTCATTCGAGAGTCTCCTCCAGGAGTTAAGCGTTTATGTATTCCTGAAACCTTGATTGGGAAGCTACCAGCGCTTCCCGCTGACTTCAGGGGCATATCAGGGTGAAGTTTAGACCGGATCCGTGAATCTCCCGCGGCTTATCAGGGGGGATATTGAGCCGTGGGAGATGTCGGCTGAGAATCCGCATTTGCTGGATCGGGAAAGGCGTCTTTCAGCTTGTTTTTCAATGCCGAATTTTGAATTGCGGATATCAGCCGACGGTTGAATGAGATTTCCTTAAGGCTGGCCCATGGGCTTCGGTTCCGGCTTAAAGAAAAAAGCCCCGTTTTCAGGAACGTTGATCCCGAACTTGTTGTCCTTAGAGTCAGAAGGCCAAAGCATGATCACGAGACCAATTACTGCGACCACAATTTCGCCGACGTCCCGGAAACCGACGGAAATCAAGCTGTAAACAAAAAGGATTAATAAAATCCACCACCCAGAGATACCAATATCGTGCAGCCTTTGAATGAGAGTGAAAAATGTAAATATAGAAAAGAGAATGGTTACCGGTAAGCTGAAGCAGAGCATTAACTGGGCAGTTCTCCCTGAACCAGCATCAAGATTTAAGCCAACAATGATAGCGAGAGGAAGGATATAACCAATGGCGAACATCAGAGCGGTGAGGCAGATCCCCCATATAAAATAAGGGAGACGTCTCATCCGTCCTCGCCAGGTGAAGCAACGGAGGTTGCGAAAATTTTTCTTATCAGTCATGGTTTTAATCTCTCTAAAGAACTATGAAGTAAATGTGAAGACACTAGGTGCAACAATTCTTTTTGCATAACTTTATAGTGTTATTTTTGTAAGTATATAAATAACTTATAAGAGAATCAATACGCAATTTTTCAGATAACGCTGAAACTGAATAAAAACAATAGGTAAACAAAAACGCCTTCTTTATCGAGAAGGCGTTCCGCTTTGAGTAACGAACGATTTTTGGAAAAATAGTAATGACGACGAAATCGATCTCCGGTTAATGAGTGATCGCCACTTCATCCGCCGGTGCCGGGGCTTTTGGCTGATAGAGAAAGACGCCGTTCGCCTCGCTGTTCGGCCCGTATTTATTTTCTTCAGGCTGAGAAGGCAGAATTCCAAGCGCGAGGAGGAAGATCAGATTCACGATTGAGTCAAGCGCCGAGAAAACGCCGGTGTCGAAGACTGAATCCACAACCGCGCAGATCACGCCGAAAACCATCATGGCGATCGCCCACCAGCCGGAGAGCCCAATGTCATGCAGCCGCTGAAAGAAAATTGCGTAGCAGGCGATTACGGTTCCGACGAGTCCCGCGAAGAAGACGATCAGTAAAAAGATGCTGAGCGCCGCGCTGGAATCCGCCGCGATGAATGTCAGCGCGAGCAGCGCCCCGAGGACGCAGCACGTAAGGAAATACGGAAGGAGCCAGAACCAGAAGGGCTTCCGTCTCATGCGGCCCTTAAACGTGAAACAGCGGAAATCTCTGATACGGCGGTCGGAAGCCATGGTTAACTCCTTAAGCCAAAAAGAAAAAATGCCTGAAAGACGGGGTCTCTCAGGCAGTGTAGCGGATCAGGCGGCGGCTTTGGAAGGGTCGGGCTTCCCGTCGTCCGGCAGCCGGTAGATAAACGCTCCATTCGCGTTCGAATTCGGTCCGAACTTGTTATCTTTGGCCTGCGGCGGCCAGAAGCCGATCGCGAGCGTTCCGATGGTGCTCGGAATCCAGAGCGGAATGACGCAGCCGATCACCGCGACCGCGATCCAGATCGGAAGGAGCCACCAGCCGGAAATCCCGATATCGTGCACGCGCTGGATCAGAAGGAAGACCGAGCAGACGACGCCTGGGATCAGAACGAGAAGCCACCAGACGAGCCCCGCGTCCATATTCTCAGACCCCGCCGGCACGCTGTTATTCAGCCAATAGAGATACGCGAGCCAGATAAAGGTCATGAGACCGTAGTACGCGCCGACGCAGATGTTCCAGAGCCAGTAGGGGGCCCGTCTCATGCGGCCCCGAGGCGTGAAGCAGCGGATTTTCTGAGTGATGCTTGTTTTAGCCATGGCGCGTTTCCTTAAAAAAGCGTGATTCGCAGAACCAGGGCGGCAATCCGGATACTGAATTCCCGTTTAAGTTCTTATCTCCATTACATAAAGAATGATAACGCGAGAAGCCGGGTATATAGCATCCAGATAATGAGTTTTACAAAAATAATCGCTTTGGCTGGATAGGGAAGGGCGGAAGGGAAGGCGGATGACCGGCAACAAAAAAGCGCCTTCAGGAGAGAAGGCGCTTCGCCTGGGATCCAGATCCGCGATCAGCCGAGATACCGGCCGTTCGCGTCGGTGTCAGGACCGTAGTGGTTATCCTGATGCTCGGAGGGAAGGAGCCCGATGATGACCGTGAAAAGCATCATGAAAAGGAAGAAGAAAAGCATCCACCAGCCCGAGTGTCCCGCGTCATGCAGGCGCTGGATATGAATGAAGAAATTCGCGATATAGAGCAGCGCGTAGCAGATGAGGAAACTGAAGCCGCCATTTACCTGGGAATACGCGAGACCGGACGAAATCTCCGTGATGGTGTCAGAAAACACCGCGGTGACGATGCCGCCAAGTACTCAGAAGGTAATAACCCAGAGCCAGAAGGGCTTCCGGCGGACGCGGCCTGAGGGGTGTAAGCAACGGATAGACATGATGCTTTTTCTTTTATGAATTTCTGGCGCTCGCGGGGGTGAGACCAGAAAAAATTGCTTTAAAAAGCGGCGGAAAAGTGACGTTCCGCCGCTTCAATTCCTTTGAGCCTTACAGTCTAGATGATACGTTTCCATTTGTATCCGGGTGAGGCAGGAATTTTTGTGTCTCTGGGGGTTTTACCCGAGTTTTGGGGGCCTCAGACGGAGTGCCCTGCGGTTCCGGACAATGGAAGAGGCGAGATAAATCGCGATCCCGGACCAGATAAAGAGGAGCGGAATGAGTTCAGTCCGTGTGAGCGACTCACCGAAGAAGAGGACCCCGAGCGACGTGACAAGAATCGGGTTCAGGTACTGAATGAACCCGAGAATCAGCATCGGGAGGCGCGGAGCGGCGTAGGAGAAGGCGATCATCGGGATTGCGGTCACAAAGCCGACAAAGAGAAGCGCGAGATCGAGCTCCACACCGTGCCCATGAAGGAAGTACATCCCGCCGGCGCGCTCGAGATACATGAGGTAAAGCGCGGCGGGAATAAGCATCAGAGCGTGCTCGACCGCGAGGCTGATCCAGGCGGAAAGCGGCACTTTCTTCTTGATCGCGGAGTAGACAGCCCAGGTGCTCGAAACCAGAATCGCGATCCACGGAATTCTGCCGAGGCCCCAGATCATGATGAGAACCCCAACGAGCGGGAGGAGCACGGAAATCCATTGAATGGGTGTCAGTTTCTCGCGGAAAAACACGACGCCGAGAGCGACCGACATAAGAGGCGTGAGGAACATCCCGATCCCAAGCTCCACCACGTGCCCGGTGTTCACTCCCACGATATTCACGAGCCAGTTCGCGCTTGAGAAAAACGCGGCCCCGACGAGAAGGAGGGCGAGCGGCCTATCCGAGCGAAGTCCCCGGACCACACCGGAAAGCTCACCGAGCCGGCCTTTTGCCGCAAGGTACCCGAAGATAAAGACGAGACTCCCGATAATTCGGAGGCAGAGAATCTCAAGCGACGACGCTTCCCCGAGGAGCCGCCAGTAGATCGGCATCAGGCCCCAGATGATATAGGCGAGGACACCGGCCGCGATGCCGGCGCGGGCAGCTGCGGGACTATTCAGATCAGGAGCCTGAGTTGTCATTTTGCGTCGTCCTTCAAGTGATTTTCGTCTACTGAATATTCTCCTCTATATATATAGAGGTTTTTTATGATTTCGATTTCCGTGTGCCTGGGGGCTAAAGGGTCAGAGCTGCGGGTCAGTCGGAAGCGGTGCTGATATCGGATCACCATAGATATTGTGTGCCGGGTCGCTTGGCCGGGTGCCGAAGAAGACGAGGCCCGCGAAGGGGAGGATCATCAATGCCCCTGCGATTCCTCCAATCCGGATCCCAGCGATACCGACCGCGAGGAGCGCGTAGAACCCGAGCGCCCAAATACCGGGCCTTCCAAAATCATGCAGCCTCTGACTCATGAGGCAGGTAAGCGAATAAAGACCAGCGAGAATAGAGAGCCCGCCGAGCACCGCGAACACCGCGAAACTCACGGTTTCCGAGCCTGTCGCGCTCCGCGCTACCCCCGCGAGAAGCACGGAAACAAAGACCGCGCAGGAGAGGAGGATCAGGAGAAGCAGGACGCCGATCCAGAAGAACCGCCGCGGGAGCCGCCCTGAGGCTCTGAAAAACTGAAGCTGGTGCATGGGAAAATCCGAAATTCAGTGAATAGGTTATCTATCCCGCACTTTAACGCGTTTCGGGTCGGAAGATGGTGGGGAAAACGGGCTTTTCCTGGAGATGAACGCGGTGTTTCAGGGATTCTTAATTTTCACGCCCCATTTTTTCCTTTCTTAAGGTCCATTTCAGGCGCGAAAAGTACCCTTTTCAAAAAGTTTTATGCTAAACTAATTTCTGTAACGAGAATCATTTTCATCTAACGGTATACCGGTATCTACGCCGGTACCGGCCAAGGAACTAGGCCTTCTGACGTAGCCAAAACACGCATCCCCAATATATGGCGTGTTACGAAACTGAAGCGAAACTGAAAGAATTCCCCGAAAACATTAAAGATTTTATGTGTGCACTGTGGGGCCTTACCGTTATTCCTAAAATGAATACCGCATTGATCTCATAGCGTTTTCTTGTATCCCTCATGCACGGTATGTAGTGCTAAATCCTCCTTCGCTTAGTCCCGCCTCCCTATTGGATCTGAAAAAACTGATCCCTAGAATGCGTGACATGCCCGGCCCGAACGGGATTTACAAAAACAAAGCAAATAGGAGGCTTTTTATGGGGATCTCCCGTAGAAGTTTTTTCAAACGCAGCATGGCTCTTGGCACCAGCGGCTTTGTCGCTGCTGCCCCGTCCCTCGCGCACGCTGCCGCCGACACGGCTAAGAAGCCATACAAGCTCGTTTCAACCCAGGAATTCACGAACATCTGCTGCTACTGCGCTGGCGGCTGCGGTGTGATCTGCTCCGTTCGCAACGGCGAACTCGTGAACCTCGAAGGCGATCCGGATCATCCGGTGAACAAAGGCGGTCTCTGCCCGAAGGGCGCGACCATGTTCAACCTCCGCAACGTCGTTACGCCGGACCGCAAGGTGAAGCATAACGAGTCCCGCCTCCTGAAGCCGCAGGTTCGCCGCCCCGGCTCCGACAAGTGGGAAGACATCTCCTGGGAAGACGCCTTTAACGAAATCGCCCGTCACGTGAAGAAGACCCGTGACGAAAACTTCGTTGAGTACGAAGACGGCGTCCTCGTGAACCGCAACGACGGCATGGCCTCCATCGGCGCTGCCCAGCTGCAGACGGAAGAAGCTTGGCTCGTGCAGAAGTTCTGCCGCTCGCTTGGCTCCGTGCAGATCGATAACCAGACCCGCCCCTGCCACTCCTCCACGCCGGCCGGTTTTGCCCCGACCTTTGGCCGCGGCTCCATGACCTCCCACTGGTGCGACATCGAAAACGCCGATGTCGTCATGTCGATCGGCTCGAACAGCGTTGAGTCCCACCCGCTTTCCTCCCGCTACATCGAACGCGCTCAGCGTAAGGGCGGCACCTGGATTGTGGTTGACCCGCGCTACACCCGTTCCGCCGCTCAGGCTGACCTTTACGCCTGCATCCGCCCGGGTACCGACATCGCCTTCTTCGGCGGCATGATGAACTACATCCTCTCCAACAACCTCTGGCAGGATGAGTACGTCAAGAACTACACGAACGCCCCGTGCCTGATCAACCCGGACTTCAAGTTTGATCCGGAATCCGGCCACTTCACGGGCTACAACCCCGACACCCACAAGTATGACGACGAGACCTGGTCCTATCAGACCGCCTCTGACCGCGAGTGGGATACGAAGGGCGCGATGAACTGGGTGACGAAGCCCGGTGTCCCGAAGTTCAAGTACCCGACCGTCCATGAGCCGAAGAAGGACATGACGCTGCAGGATCCGAACTGCGTGTTCCAGATCATGAAGCGCCACTACTCCCGCTACACGCTCGATAAGGTTTCTTCCGTTACCGGTATCGATAAGGAAGTCCTCGAGAAGGTCTATCAGGTCTACACGTCCACCGGCAAGCGTGAACGCGTCGGCACGATCCTCTACGCGCTCGGCGAAACGCAGCACACCTTTGGTTCCCAGAACTGCCGCTCGATGGCTGTGATTCAGCTGCTCCTCGGTAACGTCGGCGTCCCCGGCGGCGGCGTGAACGCGCTCCGCGGCGAACCGAACGTTCAGGGTTCCACCGACATCGCGGCTACCTCTGACGGCCTCCCCGGCTACCTCAACTACCCGCGTCAGGACAAGCACGCGAAGCTCGCTGACTGGCTCGCGAAGGAAACCTATGCTGACGGCTACTACACGAATAAGCCGAAGTTCATGGTCTCCATCCTGAAAGAGTGGTACGGCGAAAACGCCACGGTCGAGAACGACTATGGCTATGACTGGATGCCGAAGCTCCCGCACGAATACCGTGACGCCTCCATGATTCCGACCTGGAACCGTATGCGCGACGGCAAGGTGAAGGGCTACTTCGTCTGGGGCATGAACCCCGCTCACTTCGCTCCGAACGCGTCGAATGCCCGCCGCGGTCTCGCGAAGCTCGACTGGATGGTTGTCTCCGATATCGTCCCGACGGAAACCTCCGACTTCTGGAAGGAACCCGGGTTCGACGTCAAGTCCTGCAAGACCGAAATCTATCGTCTGCCGGCAGCCCTGATCTACGAACGCCCCGGTTCCATCGTGAACTCCGGCCGTATGCTGCAGTGGCGTGAACAGGCTGTGCCGCCGCTCGGCCAGGCGAAGTGGGACCTTGAGATGATGTCCGAAATCTTCACCCGCGTTCAGGACCTCTACCGCAAGGAAGGCGGCAAGTGCCCCGAGGCCGTGACGAAGGTGAACTGGGACTACAAGGTTGACGGCAAGTGGAGCATGGAACGCGTTGCCCGCGCTCTGAATGGCTACAACACCGTGACCGGCAAGTTCCTGAAGACCTACGGTGACCTCCAGGCTGATGGCACCTCCGCCTGCGGCTGCTGGATCTATGTGGGTTACTGGAATAACGACGACGCTCCGCTCGATCACACGAAGCAGCCGGTTTACCGCCGCGGTACCGAGGATCCCTCTGGTCTCGGCGTGTTCCCGAACTGGGCCTGGGTGTGGCCGGCCAACCGCCGCATTCTGTATAACCGCGGCGCTGCCGACATGAAGGGCCAGCCCTGGAACCCGAAGCGTGACCTCCTGCACTGGGACGAAAAGGCTCAGAAGTGGGTCTGCTACGACGTGCCGGATTTCGTGGCTGCCAAGGACGGCAAGGGTGTTCCGCCGAACAACAAGGCCTTCATGATGACCTGGGAACAGTACTCCCGTCTCTTCCCGAATCACGGCATGGCCGACGGTCCGCTCCCCGAGCACTATGAGCCGTGGGAATCCCCGGTGAAGAACCAGATCAACGGTTCTCAGAACAATCCGTGCGCGATCTACACGAACGACCCGTCCGTGAAGCGCGCTGATCCGGATAAGTTCCCGATCGTCGCCACGACTTACTCCGTGGTTGAACACTGGCAGGCTGGCGGTCAGACCCGTAACTGCCCGTGGCTCGTTGAAATCAGCCCGCGTCCGTTCGTCGAGATGTCTGAAGAACTCGCGAAGGAAAAGGGCATCAAGAACAAGGACCTGGTCCGTGTCTGGAACAATCGTGGCGAAGTCCGCGTCCAGGCCATGGTGACGAAGCGTCTGAAGCCGGTCATGGTTGACGGCAAGCCGCATCACATCCTGGGCTGCCCGCACCACTTCTCCTTCATCGGCCGCTACGCGAGCGACCGCTGGACGATGAACGACCTAACGCCGAACGTCGGAGACCCGAATTCCCAGATTCCGGAATACCGCGGCTTCCTCGTTAACGTCGAAAAGGCCTGATCAGAGAGACTAGGAGATAAATAATGGCAAAACCTAATGATGTCGCCATCTACTTTGACTCGAGCCTTTGCACTGGCTGCAAGGGCTGCCAGGTGGCGTGCAAGCAGTGGAACGAACTTCCCGCTCCGCTCGGTCACAACGTCACGGAATTCTCTGGCTCCCTCCAGAGCCCGATGGATCTGAATGGCGATACGCGTCTTATCCAGACCTTCCACGAGGAAGAGTCCGGCAACAAGTTCCAGCCGATCAACTGGGCTATCGGCCGCCGCTCCTGCATGCACTGCACGGACGCTGCCTGCGTCGAGGTGTGCTCGAGCCACGCGCTGTTCCACGACAAGAACGGCATCGTGAACTTCGACACCGAGAAGTGCAACGGCTGCCAGTACTGCCGTACGGCCTGCCCGTTCGACGTGCCGCGCTTCCGTCCTGGCGATCACAAGATCGACAAGTGCACGGCCTGCATGGACCGTCTTGAGAAGGGCGGTATCCCGGCCTGCGTGAAGACCTGCCAGCCTGAAGCGCTCCGCTTCGGCAACCGCGATGAAATGATCGCGAAGGCGAAGGCCCGCGTTGAAGTCCTGAAGGCTAAGGGCTTCAGCAAGGCTGAGGTCTACGGTGAAACCGAAATGGGCGGTCTGCACGTGATCTACGTCTGCAAGCACGGTCACGAGGCCTATGGTCTCCCGACCAACCCGCAGAAGAAGGCTGTGTACGACTCCCACAAGCTCTTCCGTCCGCTCGGCGGCATTGCCGCGGCCGCGACCGTTGCCGGTCTCGCGCTCTCCTGGATCTCGGCTCGCAAGTATCACCGCGATGATCTGACGATCGACGAAGCGAAGAAGACCTGGACTCCGGAACAGCAGGCCAAGGCCGACGCTGAACTGAAGGCTGCCCTCGAAGAAAAGGAGGAAAAATAAATGACTCGCTATATCCAGCGCCACTCCCGTCTCGCCCGTGTGACCCACGGTGTCGCTGCGGTGTCCTGCATTTTCCTCGCTCTCACCGGCGTCGCGGTTTTCACGCCGGCGATCTCCGAGGCTCTTGGCGGAACGTTCGTCTACTGGATGCGCATGCTGCACCGTATCGCCGCGGTGCCGTTCATCCTCTTCCCGCTGATCGCTCTCGTTCGTTCTCCGAAGGGTGCCGCGCACCTCTTCAAGAACAACATCTTCGGCAAGTGGGATAAGGACGACTGGGAATTCGCCCGCAAGTTCGTGCCTTACCTCTTCAACCCGCAGAAGGTTCATATGCCTCCGCAGCACGAAGTGAAGGGCGCGCAGCGTATGGCTGACGGCGGTCTCGTGATCATGGGCATCCTGATGGCTCTCTCCGGCCTCGTGATGTGGGCTGAAGCTGGCTGGATCCCTGGTTCCACCGGTATCGCGATGTCGGCTTCCCTCATCTGGGCCGCTCACATCATCCACGACATCGGGTTCCTCGTGATCATCGTCTTCGGTCTTGGCCACATCTACCTTGGTGCCGGCATCTTCCAGCCGTACAAGGGCACTGCCAACCTCATGTGGGGTGACGGCAAGGTCTCTGAGGCTGACGCCGCCTACCACTGGGGCTACTGGGCTAACACCCGCCTCGGCACCGGTGAAGGCGTGACCACCGAAAAGAAGTAAGAAGCAGCATGCAGTAAAGCTCTAGTTTGATCAGAGCGGCAGTACCTGGGATGCGGGGGGCCGAGCGCCCCTCCTCCCAGGGACCCCTAAAGCAGTACCCGGTTTAAAAACATCAAATCCAATAACTTAAAAAGAGTTTCAAACCATGGATAAGAATCTTGAACAGGCAGTTGAGCAGCTTTCGAAGGGCGTTGCCCCGGAGACCGTTCACGTGCTTTGGCTGACGGCTGAGACGCTTGAGAAGACCCGCGAGCTCTCGGATAGCTATTCGCTCGAAATCGTTGATCTCACCCCTGAATCCGTTGAACGCGTGAAGAAGGGTGAAAGCACGGTGCTCCAGGAGTCGCCGGTCGCGATCGACCGCGCGAGCCTCGCCGCGGTGTGCCGCGAGATTCTCTCCACGCTCCTCGGAAAGGTCGGCAAGGATATGGATCCCGAGGTCCTCAAGATGCTTGAGGGCATTGACTGGGACGCGCTCGTGGATGACCACGCGGCGACGCTTGCCGGCACCCGTCCGCAGGAGTTCCTGAATTACATCTATGACAACGCGAATGGGGCGGATCCGGATACGCTCTCGCGCTTCATCTTCCCGGTTCTCTCCTGGGCTCTCCGCGTCTTCATTGGGAACGCGGCGAAATCGAAGGCCGCGTCTCTTGACCAGGATTCGCTTGAGGACCGCAAATACGGCTACAAGCCTCACTGCCCGATCTGCGGCGGTGATCCTGTGATGGCCCGTATTTCTGAAACGAATTTCAATGGCTCGGTTCGCAGCCTCGTCTGCGGCACCTGCGGCGCTTCCTGGTACTGGAACCGCATCGGCTGCCCGTACTGCGAAACGAACGCGACGCGTGACCTCCGTTATGTCCACGATAAGGACGACCTGGATCACCGCCTCTACGTGTGCGACCACTGCGGTGAGATCCTCCCGACCGTGTTCGAGCACGAGGATGAATTTAACCGGACTCCGGACGAGCTTGAGCTCGTGAAGCTCGGTGATCTCCAGATGGCTTACGAAGCCGGTCAGGAGAAGCCCCTCAACTAAGGGGCGGCAAAGCAGCTTAAAGGAACGGAAAGACTGACCGCAGTGAGTGTCAGGGTTTTTATAAAGGAAGCGCCATGGATCTCAATCAGTGTGCAAGACCGGTAACTGCGTATAAGCGCAGCTTCGACACGTTCGGAGCGGTGCCGGATGTCGTGGCTGAGGAAGTTCCCGTGGCGCTCGTTTATAACGGGATCAGCCACGTCGTGATGATGGCGCTCCCCTCTGACCTTGAGGAGTTCGCGGTCGGTTTCTCACTCTCTGAAGGCATCATCCAGAATCGCTCCGAGATCTACGGGATGGATGTGGTTCCGGCCTGCCGCGGCGTTCGGGTGGAGCTCGAGGTGTCGAGCGAAAGCTTCATGAAGCTGAAGGAACGCCGCCGGTCACTCGCCGGCCGCACGGGCTGCGGTGTCTGCGGTCTTGAGCAGATTAATGACGTGATCCGCCCGGTGAAGCCGCTTCCCCGCACCGCGACCTTTGATCTCCAGCATCTCGATCGGGCGCTCGCCGCGATGAAGGCTTGCCAGCTTGTGGGCGACGTTACGGGCTGCACGCACGCGGCGTGCCTTCTCGATGACCATGGCGGCACGATCGGCTGCATGGAGGACGTCGGCCGCCACGTGGCGCTCGATAAGCTCCTTGGAGCCCGCGGCATGCGCGCTCCCACGGCTCCTGAGTGGAACAGCCGCGTGGTGCTGATCTCGTCCCGCGCTTCCTACGAAATGGTTCAGAAAGCGGCGAGCTGCGGCGTTGAAGTGCTGCTCGCGGTGTCCGCGGCGACTGGGCTTGCCGTCGAAACGGCGGAAAAGGCGGGGCTCACGCTGGCGGCGTTCTGCCGCCCGGGCCGCGCGACGGTCCTCACGCATCCCGAGCGTCTCACGAACGCCGGACTTCCCGCGCAGCGTGGCGTTGTTATCGATTCGGTCGCCGAGCGTACGTTCCGGCGTCCCGCAGAAGAATCCGTCTCCTAGGGCTGCGAAGTAACTTGCAGTCTTTGATTTCCCGTCCGCCAAAGCACGGGAAATTTTTAGGGATGTCAGGGCAGCGATATCCAAGACATCCCTCTTTTTCTTTTTCTCTGTATAGCTAGAACAGAGATCTTTCATACCTGGGCTTCGAGCTCAGGTTTTTTTATATGCATAGCGAGCAGAGCCGCTGTCCGCTGTTAGTAGAAAGACGCCTCCCCTGTGAAGTCCTGATAGATACCAATAGATCCTGATAGTTACTATCAGGATCTATCAGAAGCTATTAAGCGGTTTACGCCGCTATTCCACGGTTTCGCCGCACTCAGGGCACACGAGTTTTCCTTCCCGACGCCGGTAGTAGTCGGACTTCAGCGCGTTCCCGAAGAGCGAGGTCCGCCCGCAGCACTGGCACGTGAGCTTCCGCCGCACGACGTTCTCGCAGTCCTTGCAGTACAGGATGTTCCATTCGATTGGGTGCCCGTCATGATCGAAATCGGAAGCTCTGAGCACAAGATGATCGCCGCTCGCGCCGCAGACCGGACAGAGGAGCTCATCGGGGTGAGAGAAATCCGCCTCGTAATCATGCTCCAGCGCCTGAAGCCACTCGAGCACCGCTTTCGCGAGCCCGTTATTCCGGAGAAGGGTTCCGAAGTCCGCGAACGCGTGTACCCAGCCCCGGCCGTGATCCATGAGGCCAAAGTAGCTAGGACGCTCGGTTTCAGGCGTTGGGTATACGAGGAAGAGCATGTTGCGGCCATCGGTAATCTGACGGTCACGCGCTAAGCGGGCGGCTGCCTACTCCATAAATTCAGACCGGCCCCGCGGCGGAATATAGGGAGTGTCGGAGGTCTTCTGAGCCTCCTGCAGGTAGTCCTTGCGGTACGCGAGTTCCTCAAGCAGCTGCCGGCAGTCCGCGGCATTAAAGACCGTGCGGAATTTGGCGTCGAGAATGAGTTTCGGGAAACGTTTTTCAAGCCGCGACTCATCGATCAGCTCAAGCACAAAGTCCGGGCGGAAGGCGTAACGCTGCGTCCCTTGTTTCGGGAGCTCGTACTCGTAGGTAAGACGGATCCGATAGCGCCAGGAAGGATGCGTGAATTCGAGACGGATGTTATGTTCGTCCCGGATCACCCTGCGGATAAAGTCGCTCACCCAGCCGGTCGGCAGCGTCAGCTTGAACCGGGTCTGCAGAACCCGGACGAGCGTCACGAGCACCCAGCGTTCATAGAGTTCCGCGAGGCGCGTGATTCTGAAGTGGCGCGAATGCTGGAACGCATAGTGGAGACTTTCCACGGATTCAAAGCCGACGCGGTTCGAGAAGAACGCTTTCTGGGCTCGGTAGAGGTGCGAATACTTCGTATCCTGCTGGAACACCACCATGTTAAAGTTCAGCGCTTCGGTCCCGATTCCGAGCTTGATCAGGCGGTCGCGGCTCCGGCGGAGCTTCTCCCGCATGAGTTTGAGCGTCTCGGTGTCCTCGTGATCAAAGTACCGGTCTTTTACGGACTGCGGCTGATCGAGCACGAGTTCCACGAATTCGAGCGTCCGTTCGACGACAGAATGCACGAACTGATTCACGCCGCTGTTCCAGTCGTGATGAAGCTCGCGGGAGAGAAGCGTCCGGGCGTTGGGGTTGAGATACTTCCGGATCAGCGTGGCGGAGGACTGCCGGGCACGCCGCGCGGGGAGGAGATCTTCCCGGAGACCGATTTTCGCGCGAAGCGACGCCATCACGGATTCGATGGAGTTCACCAGATCGACGAGAGACTCAAACTGGTAGAGGCTGCCTTCTTTCGGTGTTCCGCTTGACTCTGTGCTCACGGCAGCGGACGCGGTGAGGGGATTTTTTCCCGCGAGAATGATCTCATAGAGCCCGTCCCGGAAGTCACGGAGCATCCGGTCAAGCGACGCCTGATCAAATGGCTCGCATTCCACGTGAAGGACAAATTCCGAGCCGTCAGTCCACGCGACGGGGAGGAATCCGACCGAGTTATAGATCGCGGAGCTGCGGAGCGTCTCGGTCTCTCCGGTCTGACGGTTCCTGTTCGTATAGAAGCAGGAGAGGAACCACCAGCGGTTTCCATCCCAATCCGTAAACGAGTCCCAGGCTTCGCTCGTATTCTCGAGCGGAACCGGGGATGCGGCCGCGTTATCGGACCGGAAGGCCGGGAGAATCAAGGACCCGTACTCGTTCCGATTAAACGCGGTCACAACGAGTTCGGTCTCAAACGAGCCGATCTTTTCCGTAATCCGGGGAGCGTTGTTTTCCCGTCTGACAAAACGGATGTAGCACGCGTGGAACATCAGAGCGCCCAGTAGTTGACCTGGTTATCGCCGTTCCGGCTCTGTTTCAGCAGGTCAGATGCCTCTACATTGCACTGCCGGTCATCGAGCACCGATTTCTCAAGGTACGCGTGGAACTTCTGAAGCGCTTCGCCCTTCGTTCCGGGGTAGCCGCGGGAAGATCCCGAATCCGCGTCAAACACCATGCGGGGGAGAATCTTCGAGCGGATCACGGCGCTGATCACGCCGTTCGGATCAAGTCCCACCTTCATCATCGAGTTCTTCAGATGCAGCGCCTGCTTGATGAGACGCATGCTGAGGTCGATATTGAGAGGGTTCGTGTACTCCCGCAGCCCAATCAGCTTCTGGATGATCGGATCCCGCATCGCCGCGCTGTCGAGATCTTCATACGGTCCCCGGATGCCAAAGGACGCCGGATCAATCCACTTTGCGTCCCCGGTGCCGGAGCACCTCTCATCATCCTTCATCGCGAACGGGTCGTCATCCATCTTCAGAACGTGAACTCGGTCAAGCACCTTCGGTGAGAACGAGTTCGTTGTCTCATCCACATTGATTGTGCCGATGAAGCGGACATTCTGCGGAATCTTAAGCGTTCGGCCGGATTTCCCGTCATCTGCGGCACCTTCCGCGATTTCAACGAGTTTCGTGAGAAGCGGCGCTTCGCCGAATTCCTTCAGAGCGCCGGCGAGAAGCCCCCGGTAATCGGGGTCCCCGAGCACATCCTGAAGTGTGACGTCTGACCCTTTGTCGCCTAGGAACGAGAGGATCACTTTGCAGACCGCGTACTGCGCTTTGCGGGGGGCTGGATCCTTTTTCTTCGGAATCCCAGGGAGCACGATTTCAGGTTCCGGAACCGTTCGGTCTTCAAGGCGGCTGAGGAAATCCGCGAAGTAGTGTTCGGGAATCGCGATGTTCATTTCGTCGAGCACAACGAGATGCATCTTTTCCGGATGCGCAGCGGCCTGGAGGAGATCGTCACGGAAGAGGGTCGACACATAGGTGCCGTTCACCGGATTGAAGTACCCGAGAAGATCCTCCGTGCTCATCCAGTTCGGTTTCACAGGAACGATCGTGACGTCCGCCCCGATTGCCTCAGCGTAACGCTGGCAGAAACTCGTTTTGCCGGTACCGGAGCGGCCTCCAAGCACCACCATGTCGTGAGTCTGCATGAGTGCCGTGAAGGTCTCAATGAGTTTCTTCGGGTATAACCCGCCGCGTTCAGCGATAAAGCCTTCAATACGCCGGATTTCAGCGTCCCAGGCTTTTTCGCCTTCAATCTGTTCGCCGTGAACAGAGAGTTCTTCGTCAGTCTCTTCGTCAGGCGCGTCCGGGTCGGTATAGAACCCCATTGAAGCAAGAGCGTCGAGCATCTGCTCCTTGGTCAGAATGTCCCGTACTTCGCGATCAGACGCATCCTCCACAGATGAATCGGAATTCTCATCGTCAGCCGCCACTTCAGCAGGCTCCGTTTCGCTTGCAGGATCCTCCGCGAAATCCGAATCATCCTCTTCGATCTCGGACTCTTCAGCCATTTCCGATGCTGTGGGCTCAGTGAGAGACACATCAGATGTCTCTTCTTCTGAATAGGTGTCAGACACCTCAGGTGTTTCATCTTCAGTGACAGGGTCTTCCGGCGGCAGTTCCTGTGGTTCAGGTACTTCTTTATGAACAGCAGGGGAGACCTTGATCTCCTCAGGCTTCGGCCCCGTAGGGAGCGGTAGTTCCTCAGGATCATTGATTTCGAAAGGAAGAGGCTGTTCTTCCGTGCGCGTATGAACGGTCTGTGTGATGTGTTCAACGTGCTGGTTCCGTTCTTTCTTCCATCCTTTTTTAACGGTGATTGTGCTTTCAGCTCTGGAAGGCTTTTCTTCCGGTTTTGTCGAGGTAACTGGCGCGGCGGATTTCGGCGCGGAAGAGAGCTTTGCCTGTTCCTCCTTTTCCTCAGACTCCTTCCGGCTGAATTCTTTCAGCAGCTCCTGGCGGATACCGTAGTTGCCAAAGGGTTTGGCATAGGCGTTTTCGGAAGGCGAGTGGGTGCTGTGCGGCTGCTCACGCAGAATCGCGGACTGAACAGAGGAGATCGGAGAGGAATAAACCTTATGCGTAATCGTCTGCGTTTTCGGCTGAACGGCTTCGATTTTCATGTTGACCGTGATGTACTCAAGGTCAGTTGCTTTGAGATAGAGCAGCGTTGTGCCGGAAAGGTTTTTGAGCGTGACATGAAACCGCACTTTGGAACCAAACGAGAATCGCCAGCAAAGCTGCGGGTCGTCGATTCTGAGATTCTAAATTGGGCTGGAAAAATACGTAGTCGATAGTTTCGGTTATTTTTCAGCCCAATCTGGGATCATCGTATACAAATCAGGGAACCCAAGCCGAGCGGCAATGCCATGTTGCCGCTTGGTAACCTCAAGCCAATGACCGACCCCGTTCCTGTCAAAGATAACCCGCGGCGTGGCCAGTCGGTTTTTCAGCTCGTTAAATGTCATTTCGTCTGCAAGCGCCGGCATTTCTTTGAGTCCGCTCTTGGTTTCGGTATACGTTTTTTGCTTCATCAAAACATAGAGCCGGTTGAGAATCGACATGGCAGCAAAGCCGATGATGAACCGTCCTTCCATCGTTGCCTCGCCATGAGCTCTCACGACATCCAATTCAATATTTGTCTTGCCGCCCTTGAATGATTTTTCAATGAGATCACGAACTCTGTATGTTGTCATGGCTTCGCGGGCAGAACACTCCATCGTGGTGACATTGCAGAAGATACCGAAGTAGCGTGTAGCAGCGTCAACCGCGTCGTTATCCTGTTCAAGAGGCGTCCTGCCGGGGATGCCAATCCCCGGCTTGAAATATTTCATCCACCGGCTCTTGAGAAGAGGACACGTTTCCGAGCTGTCACCCTCGTGGTTCGGCCGCCACCGAAGCCACTCTTTCTGAAACGATTCCAGTTCGTCGTAGAAGGCTGTATTTTCAGTGTGAGATTTCGAGTCACTGCGATAAACATGAACCCAGAGTTTACGATTGCCCCCGTCTTCAAAACCGGGGTGGACGGGAACCGTCCAGCCCCAGCAATGTTCGCCTGGAATACGGGCGGCATTACTCCAGAGGTGTTCCATAGCGGTTTCAATGGCATCCTGAATCCAGATTGAATCAGTCTTGGCCGCAACAATGACGCGGCTGCCTGCATCGACAAACCGGGCCAGATTGGCCAGAGAGAAATAACCGCGATCAACAACCGCCCCAAAGACTCTGCGGCTGTCGGTAATCTCATCAAACCGGAACAGCATGTCCTGAACCGTAGTCACATCGGTAATGTTTCCAGGAAGCACTCTGAAGAGCACCGGCATATGCGACTCATGACCAACCAGGAGAATCAATCCGAGCTGGCGCTGGTACCCTCCTTCTTTTCCCATGCCGTATTGAGCATAGGAAATCTCAGCGGCTTCGGCAGCGATTTCCGTTGCGTCAAACGACAGCATTTCTTTGTCTGGCAGTCTTGAAATACGGGCGTTGAAGAAGTCCTTTCTCCAGCCCGAAACCTCTGTCAGACTGGCGAAGAACTCACTCATTTCCTTACTGGAAATACCCCTGGAATAAGGCAGCAGCTTATTGACTGACCAGGATTCATAAAGGTAAGCAGCATTGGATCCGGTATGAAGCCATTGGTACGCGATAGAAAGCGCCGCATTGGCCTTGTCTTTACCCCAAACCGCAGCCAGATCTTCCGTGAGTCCGATCTCCTGGGCGATTGCGTGATAAACGGGAAACTCTGCAGCCAGCTTTGTTTCCAAAGAGCCCAGCTGATCCAGCGAGAGTGAACCAGATTTAACGGATTCATCGTCCTGTTCAACCAGCCGCTTAACACCGCCGCGCTTAAAGAGCCGGTGGTAATCATCATTGGAATAAAACTGATTGCCGACAACGTAGCCCAGATAATTTCGTTTCTCGCATCCCCGATGCTTTTCCTTATCCCAGTAATACAGACGTTCAACCACGCGGATAACTCCGCGGGCAGAGACCATGACTGCTTTGGGGTTATCCGGGTAATCAGCTACATTCTGAGAATCAGGGAGCGAGCTTTTAGTAGGCATATAAACCTCGGTGAATTATCAAATCAAGTGCAAAGTTACTGAATAAAAGACTTCAGCCGGACACTTCCAATTGAGACGTTTTCTGGGTCTGAAATTCAGAGCATTGAACCGTTTCTGAACTTCTGCCTGAGAAATTTTATCGATACTCATTCCTTTTGGGAAAAAGTCTCTAAGAAGTCCGTTTGTATTTTCATTACTTCCTTTCTCCCATGGATGATGAGGCAAGCAGAAATACACTTTGGTTCTGAGATCTTTCTCCAGTTTTTCAGCCCAGGAAAATTCTTTTCCGCGATCTACGGTAATCGTACGCAGATCCTTATCTGACAGAGATTTCTCAATTACGGCAGACACATCGGCCGCAGTCTTGGAAGCGGTTTTCCCGCCACAGAGAAAGCCGGACTTCCTATCGACCAGAGTCGTGAGGCAGGCTCCGCCCTTTTTTCCGATGACGGTATCGCCTTCCCAATCCCCCAGGCGAGATCTGTTCTGAGCTTCCAGGGGTCGCTCTTCAATGCTGTGAGTGATCTGGATCTTTCCTCGCCTCTCGGTCATGCCTTTACGGTGACGCGTTTTACCGTGGTGTCGCAGGTGTCGGGACATCTTTCGGCCATCCACAAAGCGATCCAGAAAGCCAGAATTGATTCCTCGGTAGATTGTCGTGGCGCTGATCCTTAGATTCGGCAGCTCCTTTCTGAGACGGTATTGAATCTGCTCCGGAGACCAGAATTTCTTAACCAGCAGATTTGAGACAATCTTTGTCAGCAACGAGTCAGACTTCAGAATGTTTCTCTTTCCGCAATGCTTTCTCTGTCTCTGATATCGGGCCTGCGCGGCACAGGGATCATAGGCAGCTGAAGCCCCATCCTGGGCCGATACAGCCTTGTTTCGCTTCAGTTCGCGGGAGATCGTAGAAACATTTTTCCCAATCGCACATGCAATTTCAGACAGGGATTTGCCTGAAATCGTTAAAGCCGAAATAAATACTCTGTCCCGAAGAGTAAGATGATGATAGTGGCTCATGAGCTCCCTCTATAGTTATCTTGACAATCTCTATTATGGAAGCTTTATGGGCCACTATTCTTTTCTCAGGCTTTGCACTTGAAGTGATAATTCGCCAATGAAAAGAAGACCGTTCCTTTTGCACAGTGAACGCTGGCTTTGGGTGAAATCTATCGATTGCAAAAACTGTTTGGGAGAACTTTTCCTGTCAAAAAAGCTACGCAAAGATGCGTCGTTAGTAATGGCAGAAATATATTCGTAACCATGCATTTTCAGTAGAATAATAAAAAAATGTTTTAAATCGGACTGGGGAAGAACAACTCATGAATTCAAATTTCACTAGGTATAAATGGTTTTTTCAGAGTGGATGCAGAAAGAACATTGGTATAAATAACGGAAATATAGAAATGTTCTTAGACACGCCAATTGAATCTCTTGGCAGAGAAATTTGTCAAAATTCAGGTGATGCAAGAAAAAATAAGAACAAGCCGGTGGAAGTAGAGTTCAAAACCTTCGAAATTAATACAGATGAACTTCCTGATATCGAAAAGTTAAGGGATGCCATTAACCGAGGGGAAGATTTTTGGAAAAGTCAAAATAACCCAAAGGCTGATAAGTTTTATGCGGCTGCAAAGGCAATAATAGAAAGCGACAAGATCACAATATTAAGGATTAGTGATCATAATACATGGGGATTATCAGGAGCGGATCAGCCGGATAATACCAATATGCCGTGGACCGCCCTTGTAATGTCAGAAGGAGCTTCATCTAAAGATGGAACGGGCGGAGGTTCGTTCGGAATCGGGAAATTTGCCGCATTTGCGAATTCTAAGATCCGTACAGTGTTTTATAGCACACTAGACTCAACAGGCAAACAAGCCAGCCAGGGATTATCAATACTGGCGTCTTTTATAGATGAAAAGGGATCAAAAACCTTTGGCGAAGGTTATTGCGGGACAATGGATTCAAAAGAATCCACTAGCCCAGTATATGATCAGATACATCTTGACGAATCTTTTAACAGAAAATCAGATGACTTTGGCACGGATATATATGTGCTGGGTTTTGATTCTTCAGGTAATTGGAAGAATCAATTGGTTGCAGCCATCCTTAATGGTTTCTTATACGCGATTGATCAGGATATGATGAAGGTGACTGTCGATGATGTTGTTATAGACAGGAATACCTTAGATGATGTTATATCGAAGTATCGCAAGGACTGCAATGACTTTACATATGATTATTATCAAATTCTTAGATCAGATAATGAATGGATCACATTTGATGATTTCGATGGAAATAAAGATTGCATGCATCTTAAGCTAATGGTAGCTCCTGGGCTCCATAGACATGTAGCTATGGTAAGGCAAACGGGAATGAAGATACTGGATAGAAATCGAATCAATGGACAGATTTATTTTGCAGGATTTTTATATGTTGACGGAGAAAAAGCAAACAAGTATCTTACTTCGCTTGAAAATCCTGCTCATAAAGACTGGTTAGTAGAACGTGATAGTAACCAAGGTCACGCTAAACAGTATCTCATCCATATGAATAGAAGAATAAGAGATGAATTGCAGAAACTAGTTAATCAGAATTTTGGAGGCGAAATTAACCTTCAGATGGACAACATGTTGCAAAGTATAGATGTTCAGGAAGGGGACAAAGAAAAACGTGATGTACTCACGGATGAGACAGAGGAAATAAAAACGCGTAAACATGAATTACGCGATAACGGAGAGCCATATGAGGCTGACGCAGAAGGAACAAATCCGGATGAAGGGGACATTGGTGAAGGTGGTGGGAAAGATCATGGAGATTCAGGATCAGGCGGACCAGGAATCGGCTATGGAAGTGGAACTGGCGGAAATGGACAGCAAGGTGGAATGAATCCCCCAGGTTCTGGGGATGATCCAGGACAAAGCGATAGAAAGAAAAACAGAGGAGTTGTTTTAAAAACCAGACGCTTAGTAGCAACAGACGTTTTAAATGGAAAATATAGTTTGGCTTTGCAGACTGAAGAAGCCTGCAGCGATTCAGTAATAGATATCGGGATAGCTGCGGAGGATGCGGTTTACTCACCGGTTCTTCTTGATGTCTCAATAAAGGGGCAGCCCAATATCTCTTTTTCCGGTAACAGAATTACTGGCGTTGAATTATATAAAGGGTGAATTATCAAATCAAGTGCAAAGTTACTGAATAAAAGACTTCAGCCGGACACTTCCAATTGAGACGTTTTCTGGGTCTGAAATTCAGAGCATTGAACCGTTTCTGAACTTCTGCCTGAGAAATTTTATCGATACTCATTCCTTTTGGGAAAAAGTCTCTAAGAAGTCCGTTTGTATTTTCATTACTTCCTTTCTCCCATGGATGATGAGGCAAGCAGAAATACACTTTGGTTCTGAGATCTTTCTCCAGTTTTTCAGCCCAGGAAAATTCTTTTCCGCGATCTACGGTAATCGTACGCAGATCCTTATCTGACAGAGATTTCTCAATTACGGCAGACACATCGGCCGCAGTCTTGGAAGCGGTTTTCCCGCCACAGAGAAAGCCGGACTTCCTATCGACCAGAGTCGTGAGGCAGGCTCCGCCCTTTTTTCCGATGACGGTATCGCCTTCCCAATCCCCCAGGCGAGATCTGTTCTGAGCTTCCAGGGGTCGCTCTTCAATGCTGTGAGTGATCTGGATCTTTCCTCGCCTCTCGGTCATGCCTTTACGGTGACGCGTTTTACCGTGGTGTCGCAGGTGTCGGGACATCTTTCGGCCATCCACAAAGCGATCCAGAAAGCCAGAATTGATTCCTCGGTAGATTGTCGTGGCGCTGATCCTTAGATTCGGCAGCTCCTTTCTGAGACGGTATTGAATCTGCTCCGGAGACCAGAATTTCTTAACCAGCAGATTTGAGACAATCCTTGTCAGCAACGAGTCAGACTTCAGAATGTTTCTCTTTCCGCAATGCTTTCTCTGTCTCTGATATCGGGCCTGCGCGGCACAGGGATCATAGGCAGCTGAAGCCCCATCCTGGGCCGATACAGCCTTGTTTCGCTTCAGTTCGCGGGAGATCGTAGAAACATTTTTCCCAATCGCACATGCAATTTCAGACAGGGATTTGCCTGAAATCGTTAAAGCCGAAATAAATACTCTGTCCCGAAGAGTAAGATGATGATAGTGGCTCATGAGCTCCCTCTATAGTTATCTTGACAATCTCTATTATGGAAGCTTTATGGGCCACTATTCTTTTCTCAGGCTTTGCACTTGAAGTGATAATTCGCCAGACAAAAAAGTTTTTATTGATTTGAGGCTTGCAGATACACGTGACTACGTATCTTTAGAGGTGAAGTGCTATGAAAATCCGCGTCAATAAAGAATTCCCGTACCCGGTACTGCGTTCTAATTCAGATGATTATGTGAATAGCAGTTTTGAGGCCGACGTCAGCGGAAGAGTCATAGGATATGAGTGTGAGCTTCATCTTAAGGCGGCGCTTTCAGATGAAGGCATTCAAAAACTTATTAATGAAAGGAAAGCTGCTCTTACCTATCATATTGAATGCTCTCAGACAGGCTATAGAAAAATACACCTTGCAGAGAGCTTTGATGAGCGTCACTGCATTTCATTAAAGAGTCTTAGAGGAAACGTCGAGGTAAATACATTTATTGTTGCAACTGAGGATATTCCAGTATATAGAAATAAGAATTTAAATGAAGACTATGCAGGTGAAGTAAAAAACATATGCAAGGGCTTTATTCTTGCTCAGGGATCTGAATTTGACTTAAATATACCGAGAAAATTCACAGACTTTAAAGAGCAAAATAATCCTTTTGTATCAGTTGTTCCAGTGCATGATGACGCATTAAAAACCATGAAGGTAGACCTGGATAAACCCAAAATAGTCATCATGGTGCCTGAGAAAGTTTCCATCAACTATGGAGTAGCTCAGCAAACTCATCAAATGAGAACGGTGCTGTACAGCATGTTTGTAGTTCCGGCTTTATACCAGGGATTATTAAGGCTGAAACGAACAAATGATGTTGATCTAGGAACCATGGAAGATCAATTATGGGTCCAATCACTTGAAGACCTATTAAAAACGAATTTTAAGAAAACGGTTGACGATATTCGGGAAACAAGTGAAGAAGATTTATACGAATTGGCACAGCAACTAATGGATTCGCCTTTGCCAGAAGCTTCAAATTACCTAGTGTCCAGAGGAGATGAAGAATAATGAAAATTAAGATCATGACGTATCAATCTTTAGAGACACTGAAGCGCAATCTGTCAAGTGATATCGAAAAGTACGGCGAAGACAGCCCGGAAGAACTTTTGTCTGGTTTAGGAAAATATCCGTTGGTAGACACAGGAATCAATTGTTCTCCGCTGAGACTAAAAGCCTCTACTGATGAAAAAGATGATTTTGAAAATGTAAAGCGTTTATACGGGACACTGAAGGACATCAGCCCAGCCATGGCTTCAGATGAGCGGCTATGGGCCGGACTGGCAATGGGGAAAAATTGCTGGCAGTACTTAAGTGCAAGGTGGAAAAAGGCTGGCTGGAATGAGAATACGGTGTTGGATCATTTTTTCTTTGCGCACAGCGGCAGACGATCGTTAACTAGAAACGGATTGGCCCGTTTATGGTGGATCGGATATTTAACCTATGATGAGAAAGGCGCGGATCCATGGCACTACACAAAATTTGCATGTACTTATCAGAGATTTATCGTTGATGTATTAGAGAGAAATACTGGCAACAGCAAGGCTCTGATCAAAGCTTGCGTCGATGCCTGCGAAATGTATGCTTTGGAGCATCCGGAAGATTCTGTCAACTCTAATATGATGAGAGACCTACAGAAATTTATGAGTATATTAGGCGGAACATATTTAATAGATATGATGGATCCGGGTACTCTTTTTGAGAAAATATTCGAAAAAATTAAAGCCCTGAAGAATGCAGGAAGTTCTACGTCTCAGAGCGTGAATGCGGCAGGCTGATGAGAATAGAAATCAAAGAATTGATTTGATTTCAATCCATATGTCCTCTATTGGGAATGGAGCGGATTGAAAAAATAGTCAGATGTCACAAGAATCCGCTCATCCGAAACTAATAGATTCTGATAGTTCCTATCAGAATCTATTAGGATCTCAATAAAACCTATGAGTGAAAAGCGGCTGGTTTTCTGCACAGGAACCGCCTTTTACCACCAGCCAAAGAGGCTCTTCGCGTTGTTGAGCGATTCAATCCGCTTCATGTCATCCGGATCGAGCGTAAACGTGAGCACATCGAGGTTCTCCTGCATGTGTTTTGCTTTGGTGGTTCGCGGAATGATCACAAAGCCAGACTGCACAAGGAACCGGAGCGCGACCTGGGCGACAGATTTCTGATGCTTCTTCGCGATCGATTCCAGAACGGGGTTCCCGAAGATCTTGTGCTCTCCTGATCCGAGAGGAGACCAGGCTTCAGGGACGACACCGGCTTCCGCCATCATCTTCCGAAGTCCTTTCTGCTGACAGAAGACATGTGCCTCAACCTGATCCACAGCGGGCACCACATCCACCTGTTTGATGAACGAGGGGAAGAGATTCTCGACAAAGTTTGAGATACCGATCGCCCGGACGTCGCCTGCCTGATAGGCTTCTTCGAGCGCCTTATAGACCCCGAGGTTATCTTCCCCCGGCCAATGGATCAGAAGCAGGTCGATCACACCGATCCCGAGCGCCCTCTGAGAGCGGGCAATCGATCGCTTCGCGTCCTCATAATCCCGCGCTCCCCAGAGTTTCGTGGTGACAAAGATCTCTTTTCTCGGGATACCGGACGCCCGGACCGCTTCACCGACCTCGGCCTCATTCTTATAGAGCTGCGCCGTATCGATATGGCGGTAACCGAGCGAGAGAGCGGTGAGCACCGCGTCCTTCGTCTGATTCACCGGAATCGCGTAGACGCCGAGCCCCACGCGGGGCATCCGGACGCCGTTATTCAGTACCACGAAGTCTTCCATATTCACACTTCCTTTTGTCACTGGGGAACGGCCTGATCACAGCCGTCCCTGAGTTGATTTTGCTCCGAAGCGTTTTTCCGCGGCAGCCTAAGCGAAGAAATGATGGAAGGAGCGGGGAGGAAAGTGTTCTTCCAAAACTATTAGGTTTTATATAGTTTCTATGCGTATCTGATAGATACCATTAGATTCTTTGTATTCCCTGATAGAAATTTTTTCCCTCAGCGGTGCATAGGCGATTTCAGCATTGGGCGGCAGAAAGCCTGCGGCGCTGTTCCTCCACGCTGCTTATAGGCAGCGAAAACTTGCTGAAAATTGACAGAAGGCAGCAATTATCAGTACACTGCGTGAGGAGGTGGCTATGAGCGAAATCGGCAGGCTGATCGAAACGAGGCGCCGCGCACTCGGGTTATCGCAGAAGGAATTGGGCAGGAGCTCAGGGCTGAGCGATACTACAATATGCAAAATCGAAAACGGCAATAGAACAACGCCCAGCTGGGAAAGTTTGTGCAGAATTGCTAAGGCTCTGAATATTCATCCCTTTGAGTTCATGCTTGCTGCCGGTTATATCACTAGAGATGACGTCATCAATCCGAAACCGGTTCTGAGGAACCTTGACAAACTGAGTGAGACGGACATCAGCTGTCTGCAGCTTCTCGTTGATTTCATGATCGCGAGAAAGGGCAGCGGAGAACGGAATTAAGCTGGAGAGCTGAAACTATGCATTTTAGATTGGGTGAACTGTTCTGCGGTCCTGGCGGACTGGCCTGGGGCGCTCTGCATGCCGACATCGGCAATCCGGATTTCCGGATTGTTCATCAGTGGGCGAACGACTACGACAAGAGCACCTGCGAGACGTACCGCCGCAATATCTGCCCGGATGATCCCGATTCCGTTTACCATGCTGATATCCGCAAGTTCGATCTGGAACAGCTGACCGGGATCGACGCCCTCGCTTTCGGCTTTCCCTGCAATGACTACAGCACTGTGGGTGAGCAGAAGGGGATGGACGGCACCTTCGGACCGCTTTATTCCTATGGCGTCAAAGCCCTGAAGATTTTCCGCCCTCAGTGGTTCCTCGCAGAGAACGTGAGCGGCCTCCAGAACGCGAATGAGGGCAAGGCTTTCACGAAGATTCTGGAAGAACTCCGCGGCGCGGGCTACAGGATCACTCCGAACCTTTACAAGTTCGAGGAATACGGTCTCCCTCAGGCCCGCCACCGAATCATCATCATCGGCATCCGGAACGATATCGATGTGGAGTACCGTGTCCCGTCCACGGCGCCTTACGCGGATATCGATAACAGCTGCCGCACGGCGATCGAAGTTCCGCCGATTCCGGCTGACGCCCCGAATAACGAGCCGACGAAACAGTCGAAGACTGTGGTTGAGCGTCTGAAGCTCATCAAGCCGGGACAGAACGCCTTCACGGCCGATCTGCCGCCTGAGCTTCAGCTGAACATCAAGGGGGCCCGGATCAGCCAGATCTATAAGCGTCTGGATCCCTCGAAGCCCTCTTACACGGTGACCGGGAGCGGCGGAGGCGGCACGCACATGTATCACTGGTCGGAGCCCCGGGCCCTCACGAACCGAGAGCGCGCGAGACTGCAGACGTTCCCGGATGACTATGTGTTCCTTGGCAGCAAGGAAGATGTCCGGAAGCAGATCGGCATGGCGGTTCCCTGCCGCGGCGCGAAGATCATTTTCGAAGCGGTGCTGAAGAGTTTTGCCGGTGTTCCGTATGAATCCGTGGAGCCGAATATCAAGCTCTGAGTGAAACGGATCTCAGGGTTCAAGAGGGAGCAGAGGGCTGTCAGAAGCCTTCTGCTCCTTTTCTTTGGCCGGAAGATTTTCCCGGATCTGCCGCGCGACCCGCTGAAGAGTGTCGTCTATCGTTTTTTTCTTCAGTTCGCACTCCCAGACCACGAGCACATGCCACCCCATCTCAGTGAGCAGCGCGGTATTTTTCCTGTCCCGCTCCACATTCCGGGTGATCTTCGGGATCCAGTAGTCCTGATTGGATGAGGGCCAGACAAAGGCCGGGCAGTCGTGCTTAT
The DNA here is from genome assembly GCF_003402575.1 of Mesosutterella multiformis. Lineage (GTDB taxonomy): Bacteria > Pseudomonadota > Gammaproteobacteria > Burkholderiales > Burkholderiaceae_F > Mesosutterella > Mesosutterella multiformis. The sequence goes on along the minus strand of NZ_BGZJ01000002.1, from coordinate 489,398 downwards.
GCCAGAAGCAGCCGTTCACGAAGATCACAGTGCGGTATTTCGGAAGCACGATATCGGGTTTCCCGGGGAGTTTCCGGTCGTTCTTCCGATAGCGGAACCCCAGGCGCCACAGGTACTTTCTCACCTTAACCTCGGGCTTCGTATCCTTGCCCGCGATATGCGCCATATTGAGGCTTCGTTCTTCCTTTGTGTGATTGTCCGCCACCGCGATCTGTCCTGGATTCAAAAAAGAAGCGGTTCTTCTGAACCGCTTCGGCTGATCAGCTGTCCGCTACATCGTAGTACACGACGCCGTCCGGGAGTTTGATATTCGGCACCCAGAGCGGCTTTCCGTGCCAGCCCTTCGTGCCGGTCACCTGGTACATGGTGAGAACGGTCCTGTCCCTAAACTGGCCGCCGACCGCCCAGTCGTTCGAGGACACGAGGGCGCCGGTGCCCTGCGCCACGTTTCTGTTCCGGTGGACGAGAAGAATTGCCTGCTCGCCGGGGTTATTCGAAAGCAGCGCGTCGATCACGGATTGGAAAGCCTTCAGGCGGAAATCCGGACTCGGGATGATGTGCGTGAGAATCTCCCGGATCAGCCGGAGGCTCACCTGGTAATAGGGCTCAGTGTCTGAGAACGGTTTCAGGAGCTCGGAAATCGTCTCAATCGAATCATTATCTGGATCATACGGGTAGTAATTCGTGCCGCCGATCACCGTCGCTACTTCGCTCTGATCGATGACATTCCGGCGGGTCGGGCGGATGTCTTTCGAGTAGTAGATCTTGATGTTCTTAAGCCCGCTCTCAATCTGGGACTCAATCGACTTATTCGCGGCGTTCAGTTCCGAGAAGATCTTATAGAGGCGCTTCTCGATATAAACCTTCATCAACCCCGGATCCCGGTCGTAGCCGAACATGCGGCTGTGCTGCCACATAGTGTCCGCCTGCGGATTCTTGCTTGAGCGCGTATAGAAAATGGTCTGGAGCGAGGGGAAAGTCACGCCGCGGCCAAGCGTGTTGCCGCCGACCGCGAAATTGCATCCTGAGGCGTATTCCGAGCTTTCGACATCGTATTTGCCGTTCAGCACCAGAACTTTCACGCCGCCTGGCTGCAGGAGCGCGCTGACACCGCCGAGCATCACGTCAAAACTGAGTTTCTCGGATTTCGCTGGTTTCAGTTCGTCATAGACCGGTTTCAGCCGGAGGGCAAGCTCATCCCGCGAAAGAGCGCGGAGCGCGGCGAGCTCTGACGAAATCAGATTCGCGAACTTCTGGTGGACGTTCTGACGGACACTCGGGTGGAAAACACAGTTGCAGACTTTTCCCCCGGTTCCGAGGATCTGAGCGGAAACCGCGAGATGCCGGAGAACGGCATCTTTCTCGGGGTGATCAAGTTCATCAATAAATTCAATGCATTCCGGTTTCCCTTCTGACGGGAAGAAGAATTCGCCTCCGAGATACCCGGCTCCTGGCCTGAAGGAGTAGGCGAACATCGGGTGCCAGCCCGAAGCGCTGGTCTGAAGAAAGAGCGCCTGCGGTGTTCCGGTCACCTGGAGATAAAGGCTGCTGGAGGCGGAGGATTTGATCGCTTCAAGATACTTATTGATCGACGATTGCCCGCCGCTGTTCACCTTCGTGTTGAGAGACGAGGCGTCCGCCTCATCATCCACGATGAAAAGGGGATTTCCGCGAAGGAAACCGGTCGAAAGGAAGGTATTGGCCCAAAGCCTCAGGACACGGCTGTTTTTCTTCAGCACGATAATCGCGGGCTTCCGGAGATTGTTTTCCTTGAAGAGCGTGGAATCATTTTCGCCGCAGATGCAGAAGTCACTGAGATCCCGCTGGACACGTTCGAGCGTCTGCTGCTGAAGCAGGATGTTGTCCGTCGTGAGGAGCACGAAAACCGAGAACCCGAGATCCGCTGCCTCACAGATGATGCCGAAGAGCTGGGCTGTTTTTCCTGACTGGACGTTCCCGAAGAGAAGACCGATTTCGTGCGAGAGGAACGAAAAGTTCTTCAGATGCCGGTCACCGACTTCAGACGCGGTTTTCGCGATGGAGTCCGCGAGTCCCGGGTTTCCGCGGCTTCGGATTTCATCAAGATAGTGATTGAGATGCTTCGCGGCCATGGGCTGTTATCCAATAGAAGGTTCGTCGTTATCGAATGAGAGGAGCCAGATATCCAGAAGCGTTCCGTCATCATCGAGGAACTTCTTCGCGGTCTTCTTGAAGGTCAGCTGGTTCCGGCCGTATTCCGCGAGGATTTCTTTCGTGATCATGCCGGTACGTTCCGTGTCGGCCTGCGTGTTATTCACCGGGCGGACCAGCCCGGCGGCGGCGAGCCTTCCCTTCAGCCACCGGCCCATGATGAGTTCATCGCCCACCGCGCTGAACTGCTTATTGTGGTCACTCGTCGTATGCGCTTTGAACCGATAGCCGTCATCTGTCACGACCATAAACGGCTTGTTTTTCTCAGGGTAGCCGGGGAGGGTATAGATCTTCACGCTGACAGTCAGCTGCGTCTCGTACCAGTCACGGGGCTTTCGCTTGGAGCGGGGCGCGGCGTAGCAGACGTTAATGTTGGATTTCGTGAAGTGCTTTCCGTCATCCATGTGCTTTTCACTCTCGGCCGGCACTTTGATCGGAAGCGAGAACGAGACGAGAGGAGGGCAGTCCTTGTAGAAGAGCACATCAGAGGTCGGCACCTGGTGCACGAGTTCCACGTCCTGCAGCGCGCCGTTGGTTTCCTCAATCAGACTGAAATCGCGGATTTCATCCATGTTGGCGGAGCATCGGGGTTCAGTGAGGCTCGCGATATGGCGGGCGATTTCTTCTACCCGTGCGGGATCCTCCGTGACGGCGTCGAGCTCATACTGCCTGAGGTTTGAGGCGGTCGGCTTGATAAACCCGAGGTTCGCGGAGCCGAGCATGGCGGCAAACGGCTTTCCATTTTTATAAAAGCAGTACACCTTCCCGTGGTACTTGAAAGGACGTACAAAACGGATTTCGCCCCGTCCCTCGTTCTTCCATTTGAGGTTGATGCGCTTCGTTGCGTGGAAAATGCTTTCCGGAATACCGTCTGAGTAGTACATACCGGCGATCAGCGTTACGCGGCTGATATGCAGCTCCTCGGTCAGCCGGTCAAGCTCTTCAAGCGAATCCCCCGACAGATAGCCGACAGCGATATCCAGCCTGTCCGCCTTCTGAAGCTCTGCCGTGAAACGCTCTGTGATGGTCTGCTGACCGTCCTCTGTTCCGAGAGGAAGAATGTCTGAATAAAGCAGGTTCATGCTGATCCGAATCTTTAGAGTAACGTTTGAGTAATTATATGAAGACGCCCGTGCCGGCGGGGTTTTCTTTATTCCGATCAGACGGATGCTGCGATTTTCTTCTTAAACGTTATGGGATCGAACAGAGGGCAAAAAAATAGATTCTGCCAGGAGTTAACAGAATCTATAAAAGTGAGTCTAGAGAGACCAACAATGAAACCACTGCAAAACGGAACAATCAGATCCGGAAACCCTCACTCTGTTCGGATTCCGAAAACTTTTCCTCTTCCGGCACATAGTTCCCGTAGCGGTTCTTCCGGGGTTCAGACGGCACAAAGCCAATCAGGACCACAAACGCGAATGGGACGAGAACCGTGAGGAAGGTGGGGAACGGGCGAAGCAGGTCGTACACCACCATGCCGATGAAAACGAGATAGACGAGCGCGTACCAGCCGCTCTTCCCGATGTCATGCAGCCGCTGCACCGTGATCGGCACCTGGATCGAGAGCACCATGAGCGCGGTGACGAGGTAGCAGCTGAGGATGAGGTTTAGCCGGAGTTCGGGGGTGCCAAAGCCAAGGAGACCAATCATCATGGCGATGACAGCCCCGATTCCGATCACGAGGAGCGAAAGCACATACCAGTGCCAGTAACCCTTGCGGTTAAGCCGGTCACGAAAGTCGAAACAGCGCGGCAAGATCATTTCGCACCCCCTCTGTGTGAAGGTTTTATACGTTCATTGTAGGCTAATTTGTCACCATGTAATCACAAAAATACGTTTATACCCACTATGTATAATATTTTCGTATTCAATAATTGCGAAAATGCCTTCAGAGAGAAAACTCTGAAGGCATTTTTGTCAAGATAAGTAAAGACGGGCGAAGCGCCGTCCCGCCTCGTGCGGCGGGGAATTACTTCGCGGAAGCCGAAGGCGGCGTGAAAGCCCGGATCTCAGGGATCGGTCCTACCCACTTGGTAACTTCCACATTGGCGGTAGACGCGACGTTTCCGCAGGCAAGGGACGACGTAGGGATATCCTGCGTGAGGCTGTTCGGGTTCCCGTGGACGTCGATTTCTTTGCCATCCAGCACCGCCGGATCAAACCACGCGCCGTGATGCAGCACGACGGCCCCCGGGATCACCGTGTTCTCAACGACCGCGCGGGTGAGCGCCGCACCCCGGCGGCTCCGAACGAGCACCACGTCGCCGGTTTCAATGCCGCGCGCCTCGGCGTCTTTCCTTGTGATTGTGAGCGGTTCGCGAAGCTGCGTCCCATCCGGCTCCCGGTTCGCGTATTCATCAAGCTGCGAGTGAAGGCGCTTCACGCTCTTCGGCGCGACAAGGGCGAGCGGGAACTCTTTCGTCGCCTGGGCAAAGCCTTCGGAGGGCTCAAAGTACGCCGGGTGCGGGAGGCAGTCCGCGTACCCGTAGGACTCAATCTTTTTGGACCAGATCTCAATCTTCCCGGACGGGGTCTGAAGCGGATGCCCCACGGGGTCATTCCGGAAGTCCTCAAAGTCCACGAAACGGCGTCCGGACTCGGTCGGCTCAAACTTCAGGATCCCGGATCGCCAGAATTCCTCAAAGGTCGGCACGGTGTCGAGTGACAGCTCAGCCGTTTTCGCGGCTTTTTCATACGTCGCGCGGATCCAGTCTTCGAGCGTTTTCCCCTCCGTAAAGGCGTCAAAAACGCCGATCCGGCGGGCGAGCTCAGACGTGATCCAGTAGTCATCCCGGCACTCACCCTGCGGAGGAACGAGCTGATGCATCGCGACAATCATGTTGCGGGCCTGTTCGCCTGCGCCTGAAATATCGTTCCGCTCGTAGACCGTCGTCGCCGGAAGCACGATATCGGCGTGTTTCGCGGTCGCGGTCCAGTGCGTTTCAATCACGATCGTTGCTTCAAGCTGCTCAGAGCGCCACGCGCGCTCGAGCCGCATCGTATCCGGCTGGTGCGTGAACGGATTTCCGCCGCCCCAGACGAGAAGACGGATCGTGGGGTACGTGATCTTTTCGCCATTAAAGTCGATCACCTTCCCCGGGTGCTCAATACAGTCAACGAAACGCGCGATCGGGATCACGCGGCTTCCCTGATCGGGGTGAGACGGAGGAATCGCCGGCACTTTCGGAACCGGGAGATTCGGGATATAGGGGCCCGCAGTCGCCGGGTCACCGGCTGAACCGGTGTGGTACTCCGTCTGAATGCCGCCGCCCGGGAGTCCGATCTGGCCTAAGAACGCGGCGAGCGTAAAGGCCATCCAGTGGAACTGCTCGCCGAACTGGGCGCGCTGCGCGCCCCAGCCGGTGATGAGCGTCGTGCGGTGCGTCCCGAGGTCTTCAGCGAGCGCCCGGATGGTGGCTTCCGGCACCCCGGAGATATCGGCGGCCCAGGAGGGAGACTTCGGGCACCCGTCCTCCTGCCCCATCACGTAGGCGAGGAATCCTTCCCAGCCTTCGGTGTGGGTTTTCAGGAACTCGTGATCCGCGAGATTCGCTTCTTCAAGCGCGTAGATGATCCCGAGCATCAGAGCGGTGTCCGTCCCCGGACGCACCGGCACCCAGGCGGAACCAAGCTTTTCCGCGGTGAGCGGTTTCACCGGGTTAATGCAGACCGTGCGGATCCGCGGGTGGTTGATCAGCGCGTTGTAGTAGGGGCTCGTGCCGTGCGTCGACGCGAACCAGTCGATATCGTTCGTGATCGCGGGGTCCGCGCTCCAGAAAACGATCCGCTCGGCGGATTCGAGCACCCGCTCAAAACTCTGCGGCTTCTGATACGCGCTTCCAATCACGTAAGGCAGAATTTTCCGCATCGCGCCGTTTGAGTAGTTGTTCTCTCCCTTCACGTAGCCGCCCCGGCACGCGAGCAGCCGGCGGACGAGCGTCACCGCGGACTGAATCGCGCCCGAGGACTTCCAGCCGTAGGACTGCCCGAAAACCGCGGACGGCCCATAGGTGTCGTAAACGTGGTTAATCGAGTCCGCCGCGAGATTGAGCGCCGTATCCCAATCCACCTGCACCCACTCATCCCGGCCGCGGTTCGCCGCGTTCCCGGGTTTCTTCTCGAGGAACGACTTCCGCACCATCGGATGCAGCACCCGGCTCTTCATATAGGGCTGGGCCTCAATCGCGTGGACATTCGGGCTCGGGAAGAAGTCCCCGGCAGCGGGCGTGAGCGTAATGCGGCCGTCATTCACGGCGGCGCGGAATACGCCCCAGTGGCTCGCGGTGGTGAGGTGATCAGGTGTTGGAAGTGTCATCTGAGTGAAGGGGAAAACCAAAAAAGCCAGTCAGTAAATCAATTGCGGTAAGGAGAAATTTTACCCTTCATGGAACTCATTCCTGAGGATAAAACCCCCGCTTTAACGCCCTGAATATGGGATTCCTGCGGTATTACCCGCTATTCATTTATCCCATAGGGAAGACGGAAAGCGCGTCTCCCGGGGTCAAAAAAAGGGGTGTCTCTGAGAGGAGACATCCCTTTAAGGTCTGGGGAACGGCGGACCGTTCCCAGCCGGTGATTACTTCATCGGAGCCGGAGCGGGCTGCGGGCCGGGGCCAGGCTGTCCGGGCTGACCCGGCTGCGCGTGAGGCGCCGGGGCGGGAGCGTGGCGGGCGTTCTTATGAGCGCCGCGGGGCGGCATCGGCTTCGGAGCCTTCTTCGCGTGGCGCGGTGCCGCGCGGTGCGGGGCCTTCTTCAGGTGCTTCGGCTGAGCCTTCGGAGCGGGCGGCGCTTTCTGATCCATCTGAGGACCCGGCGCGGGCGGCTGGCCTTCAGGACCAGGGGCTGCGAAAGCGGAAGCGGAAAAAGCGAGAGCGGCTGCGATCGCGGCCGCGGCAAACGTCTTCTTCATCATGATAGGAACCCTCTATGCGTTAACGCCCTCCCGGGGACTTAACCTCGGAAGGGCGGGTGAAATCAGTGAACTGAATTCAGGTGAATTACTTCATCGGCGCGGGAGCCGGAGCGGCTTCCGGAGCGGGAGCAGCCTTCGGAGCCTTCGGGGCGTGCTTCTTCGCGTGCTTCACGTGCTTCTTGTGAACGGCCTTCTTCACAGCCTTGTGGTGAGCCTTCTTCACGGCCTTAGCCTTAGCCTTCGGAGCAGCCTTGGCAGCAGGAGCGGGAGCAACAGCGGTAGCAGCCTGGTCAGCCGGAGCGGGAGCAGCGGCAGGAGCCGGAGCAGCAAACGTGGTAGCGGAGAACGCGAGAGCAGAAGCGAGAGCCAGAGCAGCAAAAGTCTTTTTCATTTGAGTCAAATCCTTGAATTTGGGTCGTCCCGGACTCCGTCTGGAGTCCGGAATTGATTCAGAGTTTCAGAGCGGCGCTCTGGAAATTACTTGGCAGCCGGGGCGGAAGCCTGAGCGGCGGTTTCCGCCTTCTTCTCAGCCTTCTTCACGGACTTCTTTTCAGCCTTTTTGGCAGCCTTCTTTTCGGCCTTCTTCTCAACCTTCTTCACGGCCTTCTTTTCAGCCTTGGGGGCAGCGGTCTTCGCGGCCGGAGCGGAAGCGGTCACAGCCTTGTCAGCCGGAGCGGAAGCGGCGGGAGCCGGGGCAGCGAAGGTGGTGGCGGAGAAAGCGAGGGCGGAAGCGAGAGCGATCGCGGCAAAAGTCTTGTTCATTTGGATAAATCCTTATTGGGTTTGTTTGGTGTTCCCCAGGGAAGCGTCCATTCAGTGTGGGACGCTTCCCGGAGAGAAATCAGTGGTTGTCAGCGATTACTTCGCGGCCGGGGTGGAAGCCGGAACGGAAGCGGCGGTTTCCGCCTTCTTCTCAGCCTTCTTCACGGACTTCTTGGCAGCCTTCTTCTCGACCTTCTTATGGGCCTTCTTCACGGCCTTCGCCTTAGCCTTCGGGGCAGCGGTCTTAGCGGCCGGAGCGGCAGCGGTGGCAGCCTGGTCAGCAGCCGGAGCGGAAGCAGCGGGAGCCGGGGCGGCAAAGGTGGTGGCGGAGAAAGCGAGGGCGGAAGCGAGAGCGATCGCGGCAAAAGTCTTGTTCATTTGGATAAATCCTTAATGGGTTTGTTGGGTGTTCCCCGGGGAAGCATCCATTCAGTGTGGGACGCTTCCCGGAGAGAAATCAGTTGTTGTCAGCGATTACTTCGCGGCCGGGGTGGAAGCCGGAACGGAAGCGGCGGTTTCCGCCTTCTTCTCAGCCTTCTTCACGGACTTCTTGGCAGCCTTTTTCGTCGCCTTCTTGGCGGTCTTCTTCACAGCCTTCGCCTTAGCCTTCGGGGCAGCGGTCTTAGCGGCCGGAGCGGCAGCGGTGGCAGCCTGGTCAGCAGCCGGAGCGGAAGCAGCGGGAGCCGGGGCGGCAAAGGTGGTGGCGGAGAAAGCGAGGGCAGAAGCGAGAGCGATCGCGGCAAAAGTCTTGTTCATTTTTCAAATACCTATCAAGGTTGGTTGTTCGTTTTTTCCCGGCCATCACCTGGACCGGGAGAAAAGCGGTCAGTGTTTTTAGTTATCGGATCGCGCGTTACTTCGCAGGAGCCGGGGCGGGAGCGGCCGCGGGGGCAGCTTTCTCAGCCTTGGGAGCGGCTTTCTTGGCGGCCTTCTTCGGGGCAGCCTTATGAGCCTTCTTCACGGCCTTCGCCTTGGGTGCGGGTTTCGCGGCGGGAGCGGGAGCCTTCTCGGTCGCCTGGGTGCCGGCGGGCTGGGAAGCAGCGGGGGCCGGGGCGGCGAAAGAGGAAGCAGAGAACGCGAGAGCAGCGGCGAGAGCCACAGCAGCAAAAGTCTTCTTCATGATTTTTCGAGAAGCTCCAAAAAGGAATTTCCTATTCCCATCCCTGTTTTCAGCAGGGCTCGGGAGCCAGGCGTTTTGATGACTCACATCAGCGTTTCTGGATGAGTGAAATATAAGCGCCGCCGTGAAAAAAAAGCTTGGGAGAAACACTCTCCCCCCACTGGGAGTTACACCCAAGGGTTTTCGCCTGACGCCTTTATTCATGGGGGTTTCCACCATATTGGACTGTGGCGTCAGCGCCTCGCGAAAGGGGGCTGTTATACCCAAAATCAGCAATTTCCGTATACGGGAATAAATAGAGCGGAAGTTATGAGAGGGTGAGCGGAATGTCGTAGTTCTCTAAAAGATTCTGCTTAAGACATACCGCCAGCCATAGATACTTCACCATAGCCTATATATGGGTAACACGAGAAAAAGCCCCGTTTTCAATTGAAAAAAGCCCATTTATAGACGCATTATTTTCAGACACGCACTTCAAAAGAACCCCGTGCACCGCACAGGTAAAAGAATGTGCCCCCAGCTTTCTCACATAAAAAAGAAAATCTTTAGGGAGACTCCAGTCATGCCTCAAATGACTTTGGAAGAAGCGCGGAAAGATGCCGCCCAGCACGGACTGTACACACCGCAGGCAGAGCACGACGCCTGCGGCGTTGGTTTCGTCGCGAATATCAAGGGCCGCGTCTCTCATAAGGTGATTGAGGACGCGCTCCTCATCCTGCATAACCTGGATCACCGCGGCGCGGTCGGGGCGGACCCCCTCTGCGGCGACGGTGCCGGTATCCTGATTCAGATCCCCGATAGCTATTACCGAAAGGAGCTCGCGAAGCAGGGCGTGTCGCTCCCGCCCCCCGGTGACTACGGTGTCGGCATGATCTTCCTCCCGCAGGAGCCCGCGAGCCGCGCGGCGTGCGAGGCGGAGATTGAGCGTGTCGTGAAGGCGGAGGGCCAGGTCGTTCTCGGCTGGCGCGATGTCCCGGTCGATCACCATATGAAGATGAGTGACACCGTGCGGGCGGCTGCCCCGGTGATCCGTCAGATCTTCATCGGCCGCGGCCCGGACGTGATGGTGCAGGACGCCCTGGAGCGGAAACTCTACGTCATCCGCAAGGAAGCCTCCCACCGCATCAAGGCTCTGAACCTGAAGCACGGGAACGAGTACTTCGTCCCCTCGATGAGCACCCGGACCGTGGTCTATAAGGGTCTCCTCCTCGCGGACCAGGTCGGGAAGTACTACCTCGACCTCCAGGCCCCGGAAGCCACCTCCGCGATTGCGGTGGTGCACCAGCGATTCTCGACTAACACCTTCCCCGCCTGGGCGCTCGCTCACCCCTACCGCTATATCGCCCATAACGGCGAAATCAACACGGTGAAGGGGAATTACAACTGGATCCGGGCCCGGGAGGCGACCTGGGAGTCTCCGGTGCTGGGGGACGACGTGAAGAAACTCGCGCCTCTGATCTACGAAGGTCAGAGTGACACGGCGAGTCTCGATAACGCCCTTGAAGTCCTCGTGATGAGCGGCTATTCGCTCGCGCAGTCCATGATGATGCTGGTCCCCGAAGCCTGGGAAAAGGCCCGCACGATGGACGCCGACCGTCAGGCGTTCTACGCCTACAACGCCCCGATGATGGAAGCCTGGGACGGCCCCGCGGCGATCGTCTTCACGGACGGCGTGCAGATCGGCGCGACGCTTGACCGTAACGGTCTCCGTCCGGCGCGTTATGTCGAAACGGATGATGACACCGTCATTCTCGCGTCCGAAATGGGCGTGCTCCCGATCCCCGAAGGCCGCATCCGCCGCAAGTGGCGTGTGGAGCCGGGGAAGATGCTGCTGATTGACACCGTTCAGGGCCGCATCATTCCGGATACCGAAATCAAGAACCAGGTGTCTCTTGCCAAACCTTACCGCGAGTGGGTGGAGCGCCTGAACCTTCGTCTTTCCGACCTCCAGAGCCCGGACGTGAACCCCGTGCCGTTCGCGGTATCCTCCGGCCGCCTCTTCGAGCTCCAGAAGGCGTTCGGGATGACGCAGGAAGATATCGATGTCATCCTCGGACCGATGATGGAGAAGGCGATGGAGCCGATCGGCTCCATGGGGAACGACGTCTCGCTCCCGGTCCTATCGAAGAAAGATAAGCCGTTCTTTAACTACTTTAAGCAGCTCTTCGCTCAGGTCACGAACCCTCCGATCGACCCGATCCGTGAGGAGCTCGTGACGAGCCTCATCTCCTTTATCGGCCCGAAGCCGAATCTCCTTGACGTGAATAACGTCAATCCGCCCCGGCGTCTTGAGGTGATGCAGCCGATCCTGACCGAACGCGATATGGCGAAACTGCACCACATCGCGGCGTTCACGGACGGGAAGTTCCGGAGCCGTGAGCTCGATATCACGTACCCCGTGAACTGGGGGAGCGAGGGTGTTGAGGCTCAGATCGCGTCGCTTTGCGCTCAGGCCGTTGACGCCGTAAAGGGCGGCTACAACATCCTCATCATCACGGACCGCGCCGTGTCGCGAGACCGCGTGGCGATCCCGGTGCTCCTCGCGACCTCCGCCCTGCACCAGCACCTCATTTCTGAAGGCGTCCGTACCGACGTCGGCCTCGTCGTCGAATCCGGCTCCGTGATCGAGACGCAGCACTTCGCGCTCCTCATGGGGCACGGCGCTGAGGCGGTGTGCCCGTACATTGCGCTCGCCACCCTCCGTTCTCTCGCCCCGAAGCGCGGCCTCACGGAAGAAACCGCGGTCGCGAATTACGTGAAGGCGATCGGCAAGGGCCTCACGAAGGTCATGGCGAAGATGGGTATTTCGACCCTGATGAGCTACCGCGGCGCGAGGATCTTTGAGGCGATTGGCCTGAAGACCGATTTCGTCAAGCGCTACTTCTGGGGGACGCCGACCCGCGTCGAAGGTATCGGCCTCTTTGAAGTCATGCAGGAAGCCGTGAACCGTCACCGCGCGGCCTACGGCATCAACCCCTCGATGCAGGGGGAACTCCCGACCGGCGGCGAATACGCCTGGCGTGCTGACGGCGAAGAGCATATGTGGACCCCTGAAGCGATCGTGAAGCTGCAGCGGTCGACTCGCGACAACAGCTTCAAGACCTATCAGGAATACGCGAAGATCATCAACGATCAGTCGAAGCGTCAGATGACGCTCCGCGGTCTTCTGAAGTTCAAGACCGCCGGGGCGACCCCGGTGCCGCTTGAGGAAGTGGAACCCGCGGCCCAGATCGTGCGGCGGTTCGCCGCGGGCGCGATGTCGATCGGCGCGATTTCCGTTGAAGCCCACGCGACGCTCGCCGTTGCCATGAACCGTATCGGCGGCAAGTCGAACACCGGTGAAGGCGGTGAGGATCCGCGGCGTTACGAAGAAGAAATGCGCCTCGGTCACTCCCCCGTGAAGGATGGCGATACGCTCGCGTCCGTGATCGGGTCGGATCGCGTGATGGCCGAAGTAAAGCTTAAGAAGGGCGATAGCCTCCGGTCCAAGATCAAGCAGGTGGCCTCCGGCCGTTTCGGCGTGACGGAAGGGTATCTCGCGTCCGCTGATCAGATCCAGATCAAGATGGCGCAGGGCGCGAAGCCGGGTGAAGGCGGTCAGCTCCCCGGTCACAAGGTGTCCCCGTACATCGCGGAGCTCCGTTACTCGGTCCCGGGTGTCGGCCTCATTTCGCCGCCCCCGCACCACGATATTTATTCGATCGAGGATCTCGCGCAGCTGATCCACGATCTGAAGTGCGCGAACGATCACGCGGACATCTCGGTGAAGCTCGTTTCTGAAACCGGTGTCGGCACCGTGGCGGCTGGCGTCGCCAAGGCGAAGGCGGACCACATCGTGATCTCGGGTCACGACGGCGGTACCGGCGCGAGCCCGGTGTCTTCCGTGAAACACACCGGCAGCGCCTGGGAACTCGGTCTCTCTGAGACGCAGCAGACCCTCGTGCTTAACCACCTCCGTGACCGTGTGACGGTCCAGGTTGACGGCCAGATCAAGACGGGCCGCGACGTGGTGATCGGCGCGATGCTCGGCGCGGATGAGTTTGGCTTCGCGACCGCTCCGCTCGTCGTTGAAGGCTGCCTCATGATGCGTCAGTGCCACCTGAACACCTGCCCTGTCGGCATCGCGACTCAGGATCCGGAACTCCGCAAGCGCTTCCACGGGAACCCGGGCCACGTCGTGAACTACTTCTTCTTCGTCGCTGAGGAAGTCCGCGAGATTATGGCGAGCCTCGGTATCCGGAAGTTTGAGGACCTGATCGGCCGCTCGGATCTCCTTGAGCAGGAAGCGGACGTCAACAACTGGAAGGCGGACGGGATTGATCTCTCCCGCGTCCTCTATCAGCCGAAGGCGGATTCGATGGAACGCAGCCACCACACGGCTCAGAACCATCACCTCGAGAAGTCGCTTGACACGAAGCTCCTCCCCGAGCTGAAGCTCGCGCTCGAGAAGGGCGTCAGGACCGAAGTGAAGACCCAGATCCGGAATATTGACCGTACGGCGGGCACGATGATCGCGCACGCCGTGGTTGAGAAGTTTGGCTCGAAGGGTCTGCCGGATGACACCATCCATATTGAGCTCGCGGGCCACGCGGGACAGTCGTTCGGCGCGTTCGCAGTGAACGGCATGACGCTCGACCTCGCGGGTGACGCGAATGACTATGTGGGTAAGGGCCTTTCTGGCGGCGTGATCATCATCCGCGCCCCGGGTGAGTTCCACGGCGACCGGACTCACAACATCATTGCCGGGAACACCACGCTGTATGGCGCGACAAGCGGCGAAGCGTACTTCAACGGTGTCGTCGGTGAACGATTCGCCGTGCGTCTCTCAGGCGCGTCGGCGGTTGTTGAAGGCACCGGTGACCACGGCTGCGAATACATGACGGGCGGCACCGCGGTGGTGCTCGGAAAGACCGGCCGCAATTTCGCATCCGGTATGTCAGGCGGCGTCGCTTACGTGCTCGACACGGATGGCGACTTTGAAAGCCACTGCAACACCTCGATGGTCGCGCTTGAACGGGTTGAAGGGTCGGACGAACAGCGCCGTACCTCGGACCCCGAGTCCTGGCACCTCGGGAGGACCGATGAAGAGATCCTGAAGGGTCTCATCCAGAAGCACGCGGACTACACCGGCTCCGCCCTCGCGCAGCACCTCCTCACGCACTGGGAGAGCTCCCGCACGCGGTTCGTGAAGGTGTTCCCGCTCCAGTACCGGGCGGCTCTGCAGGCGAAGGCCGAGAAGGCAAAGGCTGCTCACGCGGCGGCGAAGTAAGGAGAAAACGTGATGACAACCGAAAAGAAACTTCACCGCATTGAGTTTCACCATGAATCCGTGGAAGAACGCGTGAAGCACTTCCATGAGTTCAAGACCCCGCTCACCGCGGAAGAGATCCACGAGCAGGCGCTGCGCTGTCTCCACTGCGGGACGCCGTACTGCTCGTCCTCCTGCCCGCTCCACAACCGCCCCGTGGACTGGAACCGTCTGGTCCGCGAGGGGAAGTGGCGTGACGCCTGGGAGTGCCTGAACGCGACGAATAACTTCCCTGAGGTGACGAGCCGCATCTGCCCGTGCCTCTGCGAAGCGGGCTGCACGCAGTACCTGATCGAGGATTCCGCGGTCGGCATTCAGACGATTGAGCGTTCGATCATCGACCGCGCCTGGAAGTCCGGCTGGGTGAAGCCGGAAGTCCCGCTCATCCGCACCGGTAAGAAGGTCGCGGTGATCGGTTCTGGACCCTCGGGCCTTGCCTGCGCGCAGCAGCTCGCGCGTGAAGGGCACCTCGTCACGGTCTTTGAGAAGAATGACCGCGCGGGCGGCCTGATGGCGCTCGGCATCCCGGACTTTAAGCTCGAGAAGCCGCTGATTGACCGCCGTCTGGAACAGATGAAGGCGGAAGGCGTTACCTTTGAGCTCGGCACCGCGGTCGGCACCGATAAGTTTGACGAAGGGGTGCATTCCTTCGCGAAGAAAGTGATCCCCGCGGAAGACGTGATCCGGGACTTCGACGCCGTGGTGCTCGCGCTCGGCTCCGAAGCTCCCCGTGACCTCAAGGTCCCGGGCCGCGACGCGAAGGGCGTGAATTTCGCGCTTGACCTCCTGATCGGCCAGAACCGCGAGGATTCGGGCGCGGTGAAGAAGGCTCCGATCTCGGCAAAGGGCTGTGACGTCGCCATCATCGGCG
The DNA here is from genome assembly GCF_003402575.1 of Mesosutterella multiformis. Lineage (GTDB taxonomy): Bacteria > Pseudomonadota > Gammaproteobacteria > Burkholderiales > Burkholderiaceae_F > Mesosutterella > Mesosutterella multiformis. The sequence goes on along the minus strand of NZ_BGZJ01000002.1, from coordinate 474,232 downwards.
GCGGCGACACCGGAAGCGACTGCGTGGGCACGGTCCGCCGTCAGGGTGCCGGCAAGGTCTACCTGATTGACGTCGGTTCAGAACCCCCGGAGCACGAAAACAAGGCGGAAACCTGGCCCAACTGGCCCCGCAAGATGCGTATTTCCACGTCGCATGAGGAAGGCTGCGAAAAGCTCTTCCAGGTGTCGACGAAGGAAATCGTGAAGGATAAGAAGGGCGAAGTGACCGCGATCCGCTGCGTGAAGCTGAAGGTTGACCGCGGCCCGGATGGCCGTCTCCGCTTCCAGGACATCCCGGGAACCGAGTTTGAGATCCCGGTCCAGCGCGTGTACCTCGCGATGGGGTTCCTGCATCCGTCCTCCACGGTGCTCGACGCCTTTGGCGTGGAGAAGGACGCCCGAGGGAACGCGAAGACGGATCGCCCGTACTTCACGAGCCGCGAAAAGGTCTTTGCCTGCGGTGACGCGCGCCGCGGTCAGTCTCTCATCGTGACCGCGACGAGTGACGGCCGTCAGTGCGCCGCGGCGGTGGACGCCTGGCTCATGGGCCGCACGGCGCTCACGGTATTCGCGAAGTAATCGCAGCTCCGGTTTAGAGGAGAGAGAAGAGGGGCGGTGCCGGGAACGGTGCCGTCCCTTTTTTCAATTCAGAAACGCAAAACCTCTTTCACGTTCCTGAAAAAAAATGATCGACGCGCTGGCTTCAGAATCGGACATCCTCGATTGGAAACCCAAAATGCCGGTACCAGTACTTCCAGGAGTCGACAAGGTGCGTATAGAAGGACTTCCGGATCACGGACATCAGTTCCCGGAGCAGCCGGTCATCCGCGTTCCGTCTCAGTACGCAGATGTGGTTATCCCAGGGCTTTCGGTGCCAGCCGGGGAGCACCGGAACGAAGATACCGGAGGCGAGCTCAGTGGGCACCAGCGCGCAGTCAATATCAAGCGCGATCCCGCGGCTCATCGCGAGCGCGGTGCGGCGCGTCACGCCGTCCCCATAAATCACATGCTTCATATCACCGATATAAAAGGCGCTGTCGCCCTTATAGAGATATTCCGGGCGATCCGTATGAATGTCTGAGCGGCTTTGCATGATGAGCGTGTGGCGCTTCAGATCTTCCGGCGTCTCAGGGGTTCCGTGAAGCTCAAGATAGTGAGATGTCGCGAGAATCAGCGGCACGTTTTTCTTAAGCGGGAGCGCGAGCAGGTCACTCTCTTCCGGGCGGTAGGAGAGGATCGCGAGGTCCACCTCCCCCGTCTTCAGCCACTCCATCCCGGCGCCTGACACAAATTCCACCCGGAGCCCGTCATGCTTCTCCGCAAAGCGCGCGACGGGATCCAGAAATGAGCTGCGGCTCATATTGGACGGGACACTTACCCGGATCACGCGGCCTGAAACCGGTGTCCTTTGCCGATCCCGGGTGAGGGAGAGAATGCTTCGCTCCGCCTTCACGATCCGCCGGGCGTAAGGGAGGATCGCCGTGAGCGCCTCGGTCGGCACCGCGGGTTTCCGGCTCCGATCAATCAGCGCGACACCGAGTTCTGTCTCCAGCTCCGAAATGAGGCGGGACGCGGCCGCCGGATCCAGCTCCATCGCGTCAGACGCCGCTTTGAGGCTCCCCGCTTTCGCGTACGCGCAGACCAGTTTCCAGACGCCGATATTCTCAGACCGTTTCATATTGACGAACGCAAGACCGTTTTTAAATTGATATTTTCGTCAAGTTTAAATGGATCATTCTGCCTGTCAATTTTTTCGCCTTTTTCGCATCATGGTGACAGACCTCATAACGCAACCAAAGGAGAACAAAATGAGGAAGCTCTCAGCAGCCGTCTGCGTACTCTCGGCCGCCGTGCTCTGTCAGACGGCGATCCAGGCGAAGGATATCGTCCCGCAGCCTTATAACAGTTCCAATTTTGAAAAGGTTTTTCCGCTTCAGTATCAGAGCTGGATCGCGTCGAAAAACGATTCGAAAACGGAGGATTACATCGCGAAATATCCGTTCCTCGCGATTCTGCGCGCTGGGACGGGCGGCGATACCGGTCCCCGTCTTCTCGGCCTGAGAGGCCACTACTACGCCTGGGTTGATGTGGCGACGATTCCGGATTCGGGCATCCCCAACGGCAAAAAGAATGAGGCGACCACGGCCCGCTGCAATGTCTGCCACAGCTCGATCGGACCTGAGGTAATCCGGAAAGAGGGTGAGCGTGAGCTGCAGTCGAATAACCTCTCGCACTTCGCCTACATGGGAGCCCATTCCGTCGGATGCATCAACTGCCACGACCCGGAAAGCATGAAGCTCAAGGTCTCGCACTCGTTCCTCGATAAGATGCTGACCAAAGCCGGTAAACCCACCTTTGAAAAGGCCGGCGCGGCGGAGCAGAAGAGCCTTGTCTGCGCGCAGTGCCACTACACGGGGTATACGGTAGAGGAGAAGTGGAAGGATAAGACCGGGAAGATTCGCACCGCGACCGTGGGGAAGACCGCCTGGAAGAATGGCTTCTCGCTTGCTGAGCAGGAAGCGTTTCTGAATGACGGAAAAAATTTCCCGGATGGGAAGCCGTTCGCTGAACTGATCCACCCGATCTCGAAGACCCCGATCATCTGGAGCATTCATCCGGACTATGAGCTCTTCAAGACCGGCATCCACGGCAAGATGGGCCTTTCCTGCACGAGCTGCCATATGCCGAAAGTGAAGGCGAAGGACGGCACGGTTTACACGAACCACAATATCGGCAATCCGATGAATACCTTCAAGGATTCCTGCGGCAGCTGCCACAGCGTGAAGGATGAGGCGAAGTATCAGGCGATCGTGAAGCAGATGAAGGACCGGGCGGAGGATCTCCGCTGGAAGTCCGGGACGCTGCTCGCGAAGGCGCACCTGGAAGCCGGCAAAGCCTGGGAAGTGGGGGCGACTGAGAAAGAGATGAAGCCCGTGCTTCAGAATATCCGCGCGTCCTACTGGCGCTTCAATTCGCTGAACCGCGGTGCCTACTTCCATAATCCTCAGGAAACGCTCGGGGAATTCGCGAACTCGATCCGCTATGCGGAAGAAGCCCGCGTGCAGCTGCGGAAGATCCTCGCGAAGCACGGAGCCGCGAACTACGTCGCGCCGAAGTTTGACACCAAGGAGCAGGCAATGGCGCTCCTCAAGCTTCCGAACCGGGCTGCCGCGACAAAGGCCAAGTGCCGCTCGATCGAAGTGGACTCCGCCCGCTGGGTGGTCCCCTCAAAGAAGAACGGGACCTACGACAAGAATTACGTCGCGCCGGATGCCGTGGAAACCTGGTACACACGTGAATGCCGTAAGCCGGTAAAGGGCTGACGGAAAAAGGTCAGAGAGGCTCCAGGGGGGTGATCTCTGAAGGGAGGGGCGGTGCCTGAAAACGGTGCCGCCCCTTTTTCTTACGATGAAGCCGAAGGTAAAGACTTTCCCAGCCGCATTAAAAAACAAAGGATGCGTAAATCAATACGCATCCTTTGTTTAATTGATCCGCGTCTGGTTCAGGAAATCAGATGCCGCCTTTTGTGATCGAGACCCGCTTGTAGTCCGGGGTGCAGGTCTTTGAGACACCGGTGACTTTGGATTCAATCGGAACCGAGATCCCGCGCGGAATCTCAATCGGGAAGGAGAGAGCTCCGGGATCCGTCACGCTCCCGCCGCAGGGGATCGAGACCTGGATCCGGGCCGGAGCGTCCGCGGCGTTTGAGCCAAGGCCGGTGAGCGTGTAGTCATACGTTCCCTGCACCGCGCCGTCCGTTCTCGAGACCTTCAGATCCTTCAGTTCGGTTCCGGGGCGGGAAAGCGTTCCGATATCCCCCTTCGCCTGGTTCCAGCCGAAGATATCGCCGAGGTTGAAGTTCACGCCGATTCCGCCGCCGCCTGAAGAGGACCCACCGAAGCCTCCGGCGTAGCCGCCCCCAAGCGTCACGCCGCTCATCTGGCAGGCAGTGAGCAGGGTGCCGAGAATCAGAGAAGCGAAGATCAGTCGGGCGGGGCGTCTTTTCATGGCGGACCTCATTAAAAATAGGTGTTCTTCAGAAAAGCTTACGCCTGTTCTCCGAAATACAGTTCCTTGTGACGAGCTTTCCCGCGGATCACCTCAATCGTGACCTTCCAGACGTCGATCGCGTCCTTCGCGTTCTCGTAATAGACCTTCGTGTTTTCAGCCCCCGCTTCCGGGGCCGTGATTTCCGTGAACTTCAGCATGATGTCACGCTTGTCGTCAGGATCTGTCACCATCGAGAGGTGACCGTAGACGGAGGCCGAGGCGTAATTGGTCGAGAACTCGGTCGGAGCGATTTCCTTTCGGCCGATAAAGAGGAGAGCGACCTTCGGGTTCACCTTGAAGATCGCTTCTTTGCGGCCGGCGTCGTGCGCGCAGTGGAAGTAGATCGCGCCGTCAATCAGAGCGGTGTTGACGGCGAACACGTACGGTGTCCCATCGGTATCCGCGACGCCGACAGACGCTTCATGCGTCCGGCGGACGATTTCATAGGCTTCTTCTTCGGAAAGAGCCCGGTCCACGCGGCGGATGGGGCAGTGGATGCTGGTCGCGCTATTCTGTTCTTCAGACATGGTGTTTTTTTCGCCTGTAAGTGAGAGAGGTTGCGGATCATTTTACCCGGGTGAGGCTGTTTCTTACTCCCATCATTCGGGGAAATGATGGTTTTTATTCCTGCCACTTTGAGGCGGTCAGAAGAGGAAAGCGAGAGATGAACGAGGGACTCAAAGCGGCGGCGTTCGAGGCGATCCGGATATTTGCGTCCGTCCTCGTTTTCTTTCTCGCGTGGCAGGGGCTCGCACTGCTTGCGGGGGACTCCAGTCCGGACGACGCGGTGACGTTCTTTATTGTCGGCGCGGTCTGCGGTGTTCTCACTTACCGGGAGTTCCCGTCGTATCTGAAAAACCTGATTGAGCGCATGAAAAAAGACGGCCGATCGTAGTTCCGATCAGCCGTCTCTTACGAGGAACGGTTTCCGCATCCAGCTTCAGAGCGGATCAGTTCCCGGTGTTTGTTTTCTTCGCGCCGGAATACTTTTTCGGGGTCGGTTTCTTCATCCCGCGGCCCTGGTTCTCGCGGGTCTGCGCGCGGTACATGCCGGCGAGCAGCCCGAGCCCGAGTTTCCACTTCTCAAGCTGCTTCTTCTCAGACTCTTTCTCCGCGAGCTTCAACTCAAAATCCGCGAGCCCGCGCGCTTTGTCGATCCGGCGGAGATCCTCTGTGATCCGCTCAGGCCGCAGCGTCTTCAGCCTTTCGCCATTCAGAATCGCGGTGCCGCGGAGCAGCCGCATCTGTTCCGCCTGAAGGGACTCCGCGGTGCGCTCGGGAGCGTGAGGCTTTTCTTTCGGTTTCGCGGGAGCCGTTTTCGGAGGCGCTTTCTCTTCCGTCTTCCCGCCCTTCAAGAAATCAAAAAGTCCCATGCCGCGCCTCCCATTGAGTGATTAATCCGCGGCCAAAAGCCAGCCGCCCCGCCATTCTAGCTAGAGAAGCGTGAGAACATTCCGGATCATCGTGATCCGTTCCTCAATCGTGTCGATCCGGAGGTATTCATTCGGGGAATGCGCGCCGCCCCCCGCCGGCCCGCAGCCATCGACCGCGGGGATGCCGGCCGCCGCCATATAAGCGGCGTCTGACCCGCCTCCCGCATCCACCCACTTGGCGTCAAACCCCGCCATTTTTGCGGCCTGGTTCACAAGCCGGATCAATTCTTCCGTTTTTTCCGTTTTCGGCATCGCCGGCCGCCCATGATCGATCGTGAGTTCAGCGGTGACCTCATCCACCCACGTTCGGGACGCGAGTTCCCGGAGCTCGCGGTCGAGCTTCTCAATCTGCTCATCACGCAGGAACCGGGTGTCGAGATAAATCTCAGAGGCGTCCGAGATCGCGTTCCGGATCGAGCCTCCCTGCATGACGGTGGGGGAGACGGAGACGCCGTGCGCGAGGTCGTTCAGTTTGTACGCTTCCAGCGTGAATTTCATGAGCGCGATATTCGCGTCTCGGCCTTCCTCCGGATGGTTCCCGGCGTGAGAGGCTTTGCCGTGGAATTTCACGACATACCCCCGGATCCCTTTCCGGGACTGGATGAGGGAGTCATCCGGGCGTCCCGGCTCACCGACAAGCGCCCGGTCACACTGCTTCGCGAGACTGGAAAGCCACTCATGCGAATAAACGGATCCCGACTCCTCATCCGGATTGCAGGCGACCGCGATCGAGAGGCGGTTCATCACATCAGACGGCAGCGTTTTCAGGGCGTAGAAGAACGCGACGACGCCTCCCTTGCAGTCCATACAGCCAGGGGCGTAAATCCGGTCCCCCTCAATCCGGAAGGGGCGCTTCACCGCGGTTCCGTCCGGGAACACCGTGTCGAGATGGGCGTTCAAAAGGATGTCGTAGTGATCCGCGTCCGGTTTATTCGTCGCGAATAGCCCGGGGCCGGCGTTCGGTCCGAGGTCGACAAATTTTGTCGCGAACCCGATCGAGTCGTAATGCCGTTTCATGATGGAGGCCGCTCTCGCGACCCCTTCAATATTCCGGCTCCCGGAGTCAAACGAAGTGATTTCTTTTAGATCCCTGATGTAATCCTCGACGAGCGCCATACGCGGTTCCTTTCTGATGAATACAGCCGATAAGGAGTTATAGCCGGGAATCGGGGCTCTGTGCGCTCCCGGTCGGGTTTATCTCAAACCGCGGTTCGCCCATTCCCGACGCGATCCTGCCAATCCGATTTTTTGATCCTTCTCACCTTACTCGAGTAATCCGAAGCGTTGAATGAGTTTCACCGGATCGAGAGGAACGAGTCCGGATTTCCGCAAATCCATTAGGAGAGAAGAATCATGATCGATATTTCACGCCGCGGCATGCTGAAGGCAGCCGCCATGAGCTCAGCCCTTGCCGCTGGCGCTTTCGCGCTTCCTGCGGAAGCCAAAGAAAAGGCGCTTGCCCTTCCGAAGAAGTGGGACCGGACGACTGAAGTCCTCGTTGTCGGTTCCGGCATTGCCGGCATGAGTGCCGCGATTACGGCGATCGATAACGGCGCCAAGGTGCTGGTGCTCGAAATGGGTAAAAACTACGGCGGCTGCGCCCGGATCAACGGCGGCATCATCGCGCTGCGGAATGACACCCCCGATCAGCTTTACGCGCACCTCACGGATCCAAAGAATGTTGAATACCGGAAAAATGATCCGGTGCTCACCCGCCGCTATGCCGAAATGTGCTGGCCGACGAAAGCGTGGCTCGAGGAGCACGGCGTGAAGTTCCTCAATACGTCGACCGCTGCCGGGAAGTACGACTCGCAGCATCACGAGAGCTACCTCCACATCTATTCCGAAGGAAAGGATGACGATATCGGCGGCATTAACCCGCAGCCGACAGGCGGTTTCCGTACGGGCCGCGGCATCATGATGCCCTTCAAGGCGTACTTCGAAAAGAAGGGAGGCGTGATCCTGATGGGTTACAAGGCCACCGATCTTTACCGTGACGCCAAGGGCCGTGTGGTCGGCGTCAAGGTCCAGACCCCGAAGGGTGCTGAGAATATCCGCGCGAAGAAGGGGGTGATTCTCGCGGGCGGCAGCTGGAAGGCAAACCCGGCGCTCCGCGTGATCACCGATCCTCGCCTCACCTCTGAAGTGGTTCCGACCGGTTACCCCTTTGTCGCGCCGGACGGTTCCGCGATCCTCGCCGGTCTTAAGGCCGGCGCCATGTATATCGGTGACCGAGGCGAAGATACGCCGCGCCTCCGCCGCATGTTCGGCACGAACCGCTATGGCTTCCAGAAGGGCTCCAAGTATGGCTGCCCCGGCATCGCGGTGAAGGGCCCGCGCTGGGCTGACATCATCTTCGTGAATAAGAACGGCGACCGCTTTGTCCGTGAGGAGGATAAGGGGAACCTCGGCGGCTACAGCTTCTACGACATGGCCTTTGTGCAGCCGGAGAAGAAGGTCTGGTGCGTGTTTGATGACGCGACCGCGAAGAAGTATCGCTGGGATACGTCTTACCCGCAGTGCGAGAAGGGTTTCGCGTTTGACGCCGCGACGCTCGCCGAACTCGCCCAGAAGCTCGGAGCGAAGGATCTCGAAGCGACCGTCACCCGCTACAACGGCTTTGTCGATAAAAAGCAGGACGATGACTTCCAGAAACCCGCGCCCCTCCTTCGGAAGAAGATCGAGCAGGGTCCGTTCCACGCGGTTCAGGTGGTGCTCTTCGCCCATAACTTCACGGGCGGCCTCCGGATCAATGAGAACGCCCAGGTGATCGATATCCTCGGAAACGTTATCCCGGGTCTCTACGCCGCGGGCGAAACCGCGGGCGGCCTCTATGTCGGGAACGGCATGCCGCGCGCCATCATGCCGGGCCGCTGGGCCGGTGAGCACGCTTCCAAAGTGAAGGCGTAAGAGAAAGTTCTCTCCTCTCCCGATCCGGCGGGGACGCACTCTCTTCTCCCCGCCGGACCGGGACTTTTTCCTGAGACCAGCCATTATGAAAACGATAAAAATGCTCATCTCGGCCGCGGTTGCCGCGGCTGTGATCGCGGCTGCCGGCCCCGCGTCCGCCGCGGATATGAAGAAGGCGGACTGCCTGCAGTGCCATGGGCCGCTTGAGAAGCTGACGCAGCTTGCCCCGATGTATCAGACCGAATCCGGGAAGGTCATCAATCCGCATAAGTTCATCCCGCATGACTCGAAGGACCCGGCGAAGTTCCCCGAGTGCACCACGTGCCATACGCCGCACCCGATGCCGCCTCCGAAGGGGTTCAAAGATAAGAGCGCGAATGTGGAGATGTGCTACTCCTGCCACCATAACTACACGTTCCAGAAGTGCAGCGCGTGTCATAAGTAATCGGGCTGGAAGGAGGAGGTGAGAGAAAAGGTTTCCTTTTCGCTTTCTGGCAATCAGAATAGAAAAACGAGAGCCTGCCGCTCTTTCCTCCTTCTTCCTTTTTATCAGACATTTCCCATGGAAAAGACGAAAAGAATCGCGAAAGAAAGACCGATATACGCGGTGCCGCTCGCGGCGCTCGCGGTCTGTCTCGCCGCGGCGCTTCTTCTTTTCGCCTATACGGAAGTGTCTCCCGGGAAGGGGCCGGGGCCCGATCTCTCTTCTGTCGCCCCCCCGTCACGCGAGAGCGCCGGGGGATCCTGTCCGGGTGGGGCTTGTGGACTTCAATTACTCGGACTCCAACGCGCGTTCAATCGACGCGTCGCTTGCGAGGCTTCGGGCCGCGGTGTCGCCGTTACCTCTTCTGGTGACCCGGTACCGGGCGGAAGACCTGGACCGTGAGGTGAAGGCGGGGCATATCGACTTCTTTGTCGCGAGTTCCGGTTTTTACCGCCGGATGGTGACTTACGGGGCGCAGGCGCTTGTGACAGAAGTGAACCGTGACAGGCCGGACCCGAATAAAAGTGACGCGGCGGTTTTTATCGTGAAGGCTGAGAGCCCTATCCGGACGATCGCCGATATGAAAGGGAAACGTCTTTCCGCGAGCTACCCGACTGCCTTCAATGGCTATCGGATCGCGATGGCAGAGCTCGCGGACCTGGGCTACGACTATGAGACGTTTTTCAGCCGGACGGTTTTCGTTGGCAGCCCGCATATTCACGCGATCATGCATCCGCTGATCGACGGGGAAGCGGACGCCGCGATTATCCCGGTCTGCACGTATGAGGAGTGGGATAAGGAGGATCAGGCGAAATTCCGGCTGATCGGCGGGAAAACGGATACCGGAATCCGCTGCGTGAGTTCAACCGCGGCGTACCCCGGGCACACGATGGCGGTGATGAATGGTGTGGAGCCTGATCTCGCGAAAAAGGTGTCTGAGGCGCTTCTCTCCATGAAGGCGGGTGACACACATGAAAGCTGGAGCGTCGCGACGGATTTTACGGCAGTGGACCGGGCGTACCGGCTCCTCAAAATCGGACCCTACGCGTATCTCCGGGAACCGACCGTAAAGCATTGGCTGCGGGAGCACCGGATGGGGGTCTTTATCGGGCTCCTTCTCATCGCGGCGCTCGCGCTTCACGCGTGGCGGTCTGATGTGCTTGTGCTCCGGAGGACAGAGGAGCTCGAAGCCGAGTCTGAAGCCCGGGAACGCTCAGCCCGGGAACTGGCGGCTATGAATCAGCGGATGGAGCAGACCCACAAGGCGACGCTTGTCGGGCAGCTTTCCAGCATGATCGCGCATGAGCTCGCGCAGCCGCTCTCTGCGATCAGCTATTACCTGGAAGGGGCGATGGAGCTCGTGAAGCGAAACCACGATGAATCGGGGCTTCTCGCATCGTCACTCGAAAAAATTCGGGTTCAGACCGATCGCATGGGCGCGATCGTCGGGAAGGTCCGGAGCTATGCAAAGTCGGATGCCAAACGGGACATCCGTGTCGATCTCTCGGGGACTTTGAAGACCGTGCTGTCCGAATTGCGGATGAAGGGCATCGGCGGCGTACAGGTGGCGTCTTCAGTCCCCGAGGGACTCGCGGTGCGGGGAGATCCTTTGGAAATTGAGCTCCTGCTCTGGAATCTCCTCAAAAACGCGACAGAGGCGGCGCTTGGCACTGGGCATCCGATGATTGAAATCGAGGGAGCGGAGAAGGATGGCGTCGTATACCTTCAGATCGAAAACAGCGGCCCGGTGATGACAGAGGAAGACGTGAAGAACCTCGACTCTCCGCTCCAGTCAAAGAAGCCAGGCGGTACCGGACTTGGGCTTCACATCGCGGAGTCGATCGCGGAAGCGACTGGAGGCGGTCTCAGTCTGAAACCCCGGACGCCGAATGGCCTCAGGGCGTCACTTCACCTGCCTTCATTTCACTCCTAAGCGGTATCTCAATGACTGCCCCGGGGTTTTGGACGGAGCCGTTTCTCACGGTATAGTGATAGGGCAGTTTTGTTCGCGGAACTGATTTACAAAAATTCATAATAAAACCCAAGATTTCAACTCTTCACCGATCCGGGAGAAACGCTCGATGACTGACACGAAAGAAGACCTTGCCCGACGCGAAGCCCCGTGCTTCATTTATGAAAAAGAGGAAATTGTCCGCCGCTGCGGGATTCTCAAAGCCGCGCTGCCGGACGTGCAGTTTCTGTATTCCGTTAAGGCGAATCCCTTTGACCCCGTGGTCCGGACGATCGCGGGGGAGGGGTTTGGGAGCGACGCGGCGTCGTCTGACGAAGTGCAGAAATCGATCCGCGCGGGCGTGCCGCTTGATCGGATCTTTTACTCCGCCCCGGGTAAGACGGACTTCGATATCCGGTCGTCCCTCGGGTTCTGCGTCTTTATCGCGGACAGCATCGGAGAGGTCGGCCGGATCGCCGCGATCGCGGATAAGGCGGGTGTCCGTCAGAAAATCGGGATCCGCGTGAACCCGGCGTTTGGAATCGGGGGAGCGGCCCCGGCTCCGTCCAAATTCGGGATTGATGAGGAGCAGCTCCCGCTGCTCTTCCAGATCGTCCGGAATCTGAAGAGCGTGGAAGTGACGGGGATCCACATTCACCTGAAGTCTCAGATGCTCGACGCCGGACTGATCGCGGACTATCACCGGAAGTGCTTTGATCTCGCGGAACGGATCGCGAAGGACTACGGGATCACGGTGGAGTTCGTGAATTTCGGAAGCGGCATCGGAACGGTCTATAACGACGACGAGGAGAAACCGGTGGATCTCACCGTACTCTCGAAAGCCTTTACTGAGATCGCAGCGAAGAACCGCGAGACCCTTAAAGCGGCCCTCTATATCGAGACCGGCCGCTTTCCGACCTGCCGCGCGGGGACATACTACGCGCGCGTGGTCGATAAAAAGACGTCCCGCGGTGTCACGTACCTCGTGGTCACAAGCGGCCTGAATGGCTTTATCCGTCCGGGGTTCGCCGCGATGGCGGAACGGATTGCCGCAAACGGCGCTGCCTCGGGGCTTGAGCCCTTCTACACCACAAAGAACGAATTCCGGATCGAGGCTCTGCCCGCGCACCCCGTGGGAACGAATGAAACCGTGACGATCGTGGGGAATCTCTGCACAGCGGTTGACGTGATCGCGGAGGGGATTACGCTTCCGACGCTTGAAGTCGGGGATCTTGTCGCGGTGACGAACGCTGGCGCCTATGCGGCGACCCTTTCCCCAACCCGGTTCTCGAGCCATCCGGCTCCTCAGGAATTCCTTTGGGAAGGAAGCCGGAGAAACTAAACTCTCTCGTTTAGGGGAAGTGAAGGAGAACATTTCGTGACTGAGGATGAGAAGCAAAAGGTTCTGATCCGGATCGTGGATGACGATCAGGCGGTGCGGGACGGAAGCGAATTCATGCTTTCCTGCAAGGGCTGGAAAGTGAAGTCCTACGCCTCAGCGCGCGATTTTCTTGTCTCAGACACCCCGAGCGTCCCGGGGTGCCTGGTCCTGGATATCCGAATGCCCGGCATGAGCGGTCTTGAGCTCCAGGACGAGATGCGAAAGCGGGGAAGCACGCTTCCTATCATTTTCCTCACGGGGCACGGGGATATTCACGCGGCGATCCGAACCTTCAAGCGGGGCGCGGCGGATTTTCTCCTGAAGCCGGTTGATAATGCGACGCTGTTCCGCGCAATTGAGCGGTCGGCCGCGGATTCACTTGCGAGGTCAGACGGCGGGCTTACGGGAAGTGAGGCGCTCGATGCCCTTAAAGAGATGAGTGACCGGGAAACCGAGATCCTGGGGCTGATCCGTGAGGGGATGCAGAACCGCGCGATCGCGGAGCGTCTCGCGCTTTCCGAACGCACGGTCCAGGGGCATCGGAACAACATCTACCATAAGCTTCGGGTCCATACGGAGGCGGAACTGCTCACGTGCCTCGCCCGGGCAGAAGAGCGAAAGGCCGCCGATCAGGAAATCTGAAGGCTCTGAACAACGGCCACACCGTATCAACAAAAACCGCCGCCCGAGGTTCACCCTCCGGCGGCGATAGTTTTGAAGAGAATGCTTTTTCCTAGCGCGTCACAATCATCCGTTCAAACCACCCTTCGGGGTTCCGCTTAAACGTGGAGCAGGGCGGGGCGAAGGCGATTGCCGCGACCCGCGGGTCCTTTTTGAAAACGAGGTCGAGAAGACACGCCTCAAACTCCTCTACGCCCCAGAAGTCGTCCGGCGCGGTGCCGGCCGCTGAAAACCGCCATCCGGAGTCCCAGGACCCGGCCGGGGCCTCCCGGAAGCAGAAAATAATTTTGGATTTCCCCGAGAGGACCGAGGCGGATGCGAGACACCCCTGCCCCCGGTGAAGGCTCGAAAACGGTCTTTCTGTGCTTTTTGCCATAAGTGTTGTCGCCGTTCCGTCAGTAAATCAGGGCTTCCCGCGGCGGGAAAGGAGAGTTTCCGTGTCGCTTCAGTCCTGTTCTGTAATATCATCACATTCAATATTTTTCGTCAATCCCTTAAACAACTTAGACAACTTTCTCTAAAGTTGTTCTATTTTCGTTTAATTGACATATCGATAAATATAGATATAATGACCGGCATGGAAACCGTCGATATCTTCAAAGCGCTCGCGAACGACACGAGGCTCACGATTCTCATGTGGCTGAAGGAGCCGGAAAAGTATTTCCCGCCCCAGGGGATTCATATTCCTGAGGGTGATTCCTTTGATCACAGCGTCTGCGTCGGGGCGATCTGCGACAAAGCGGGGATTTCTCAGTCCACCGTGTCGCATTACCTCGACATGCTGCAGCGGGCGGGGCTCCTAGAATCGCGCCGCTACGGGAAGTGGACGTATTACCGGCGGAATGAGGAAAACATCCGGAAACTCGCGGACTACATCGCGACCCGGATCTGATCCCAGGAATAGAGAGGCTGGAGCAAAGCTTCCGGCCTTTTTTAAGACACTTTTATATCGATATTTATCGATATATCTATTTAATAACAACAGAGGCAAATACCAAAATGCATTTCAGCGGACCGATTGTGAGACCGCAGACCGACGCGGACAGTCTCTTTATTGAGGTGACGGTGGGCTGCACGCATAACAGCTGCCGGTTCTGTAATTTCTACGAAGGCGTCCCCTTCCGGATGGCGAAGCTTGAGGATATCGAGTCGGACCTGAAAGAGGCGAAAGGGTACCTGCCGACCGTCCGTAAGATCTGGGCGAACGGCGGAAACCCGTTTGTGATGTCAACGGAAAAGCAGATCCGGGTGTGGGAGCTCATCAAGCGCTATTACCCGGAAGCCCGCCTCTCCACCTACGCGATCATCACGGATTTCAGAAACAAGACGGTGGACGATATCCGGCGGATCAAGGCGAGCGGCCTTGATGACCTCGTGATTGGGATCGAGAGCGGGGATGATGAGGTACTCGAAGCGGTCGATAAGGGGTATAAGTCCGACGAAATCATCGAGGCCTGCCGGAAACTCGATGAAGCGGGGCTCGACTACCGCATGATTTACCTCGGCGGCCTCGCCGGGGCGGGGAAGCTTGAAGCGAGCGCGAAGAAGAGCGCTGCAATCATCAATCAGATCCACCCGTACTACATGTACCTCACCACGGTTTCCGTGCTTCCGGGGACGCCGCTTTACCGCGACATGATGGAGGGGAAGTTCAAGGAGGCGACCGAGAAAGAGCGCATTAAGGAAATGCGTGAGCTGATCGCGGACGTGAATATCCCGATCACCGTGAATTCAGAGAACGCCGCGAGCAGCGTGAACTTCACGGTGGATCTGCCGACTGAAAAACCGCTGATCCTAAACGAGCTCGATAAGTTCCTAGCGAATTTCTCGGATGACGCGGAAAAAGCGATGAGCCGCCGCCGTCACTACATGCGGTCGGTCTGATAGCCGGAACGAATCGGCAGCCGGGAAAGGGGGACGCTTCTGGACTTGGGGGGCGTCCCGCTTTCTTTTATTTATCTCAGGCTTTCTTCGGGTCAGCCGCTTTCTCTTCTGTCACCGCAGCTTCAGCGTCTTTTGCCGGAGCCACGGTCGGACGGAACGGAAAACCGCCGTCCCGGATTGACTGCCGCACAAACATGCTGACCGCGGTGTTGAGGGTCAGCCCCATTTCAGAAAAAAGCGCGTCCGCTTCAGCTTTGACCTTAGGATCGAGCCAGAAAGTCACATTGACAGGCTGATTCGGCATGGTGAAAAACTCCGTGTATCGGAATTGCGCCGATATAACGCAAAACCCTTGTTATCGTTAATTTAAATGTGCGGCGAATTATAAGTGCGGTCTACGACTTTGGAAGGGCTTTTGGATCAGTAAAGATACCTAGCTCACGGAATTTCTTTATCGGGATCACAATGGAACCCTGATCTACAGAAAAGGCGGAGACGTCATCATGAAAATCGGCGTCATCGGAATCGGAAATATCGGCGGGACACTCGCGAGGAAGTTCGCGGCTTCCGGCCACACGGTGCGGGTCGCGAATTCCCGCGGAGCGGACGCGGTGAAGGATTTTGCCGCGTCGATCGGGGCGGAGCCGACAGACGTCTTCGGCGCGGCGTCCGGGGTCGACGCCGTGATTCTCGCGATACCGCTTCCCGCAGTCGCCGCTCTCCCCGTGGATCTCTTCACCAGTCTCCCCGCCGCGGTCCCGGTGATTGACACGAGTAACTACTACCCTGACCTCCGCGATCCCCATATTGAGGAAATTGATGAGGGGATGCCGGAAAGCGTCTGGGTAACCGAGACACTCCATCACCCGGTGATCAAGGCCTTTAATAATGTGCTCGCCGATACGCTCGCCGCGGGCGGCCGGCTCCCGGGTGACCCGAACCGGCTCGCTTCCGCAGTGGCGGGCGACAACGACACCGCGAAACGCACCGCGATGAAGCTCGTGTCAGAGGCCGGCTTCGATCCGGTGGATGACGGGCTCCTTGAAGACTCCTGGCGTCAGCAGCCGGGGACCCCGGCCTACTGCTGCGACTGGAAGGCGGACGAAATGAAGGCCGCGCTTGCCCGCGCGGTCCCGAGGCGGGCTCCTTTGGTGCGGGATTCGCTCTACAGCCGCTTCGCGGGGCTCGGGCCGAACCCGACGCACGAGGCCGTCATCCGGATGAACCGCGGCGTACACGAGGAACCCTTCGCTCCGTAAGAGTGACCTGAATCCCCCGAATGGCGGGTGCGGAGAGACAAAAGCGCCTCCTATAATGGATCGCGTTCGGTTCCTTTACGTCCTATTTTCCACACTGATGCGCTGGCTCCAATATCTCGCGCTGCCCCTCATTCTCTTCGCCCTCTGGGCGGGAGTGTCCTATACGGGACGGGTGCCGGCGATTCTGCTTCCGACACCGGGCGCGGTGTGGGATTCCTTTGTGAGTCTCACGGTCTCGGGGGACCTTCTGCATCACACACTCGCGTCAGGCTTCCGGTCGCTCGCCGGCTTCGCGATCGCCTCGGCCCTGGGGCTCGCGCTCGGGCTCCTGAATGCCCGATCCGCGGTGTCGACTCGGGTTTCCTACCTCCTTCTCGAGGCGGCCCGCGTGACCCCGCCTCTCTCCCTCATTCCGCTTCTGATCCTGTGGCTTGGGATCGATGAAGCGCCGAAGATCGCGATCGTGTTTCTCGCGAGCTTCTTCCCGATCTACATGAATGTCGTGACCGCGGTGAAGGCGGTGGATCCGAAGCTAGAAGAAGCGGCGAAGCTCCTCCGGTTCACGAAGTCGGAACGCCTTCGCTACCTCACGCTGCCGTCGTCCCTCCCCGGGATTCTCACGGGGCTTCGGCTCGGGTTTGGCTACAGCTGGCGGGCGCTTGTCGCCGCCGAACTCATCGCCGCGAGCTCGGGTCTCGGCTTCCTCATCAGCGATTCCGCCGAGTTCGCGAAAACGGACACCGTCTTTGTCGGCATCATCACGATCGCGGTGGTGGGCGTCATCGCGGATCGGGTGCTTTATGCCGCCTTTGAAGCGGTCGGCCGCCGGGTCGGGAGGGCTGTCTGATGTGGACGATTGAAGTCGATCAGGTGAGCAAAGCCTTCGCGTCGGACCGGGGGCGCGTCGTGACGGCTGATGGCCTCACGTTGACCGCGGCGGCAGGAGAGATCACCGCCGTGATCGGCGAAAGCGGCTGCGGGAAGACGACGCTCCTTCGGATGATCGCGGGGCTCGAGACGCCGGACTCGGGTTCGATCCGGTTCACGAACCCCGAGAAACCCGATACCGCGCCCCGGATTTCGGTTGTCTTTCAGGAGCCGCGGCTCTTCCCCTGGATGACCGTGCGGGAAAACGTGTCGCTCGCGGTGCGGGAACTGCCGGGCTCGGAAAAATGGGGTCGGACGGATGAGGCGCTGAAGGCTGTGCGGCTCTGTGACGCCGCGGACGCCTTCCCGAAGGAACTCTCAGGCGGCATGGCGCAGCGGGCTGGGTTCGCGCGCGCGATCGCGCAGTCGCCTGACATATTGCTGCTCGACGAAGCCTTTGGGGCACTTGACGCGCTCACCCGCACCGTGCTCTATCAGGAGTTCCAGGCGCTGCAGAGCGAGCGCCGGATGACGGTGCTTCTGATTACGCACGATGTGCTCGAAGCCGTGATGCTATCCCGCACGATCCTCAGGCTTCGCGGCGGCGTGATCGATGAATCTTTTGCGGTGCCGTTCCCTTACCCGAGGTCACTCGCCACCCCGGGAGCTGGTGACCTTTCTCACCGGATCTACGGAACGTTTTTTACGGGCGAAAAAGAAGAAATTAAATAGCAGTTCGGATAAACCGGGCCCTTCAAAGATCAGAAGGCCCGTTGTTTCAAAGAGGAGCTAAGACACTATGAATTTCATCAAAGCGGTGGCGATCGCGATTTCAGCTGTCATTGCCTGCGGCGCGGCCGAAGCGAAGATGCCGAAAGAAGTGAACATCGTCTACGTGAAGGCGCCGTTCAATCTCCAGAACATGGTGATCAAGGATCAGAAGCTCCTTGAAAAGGCGTTCGCGAAGGATGGCGTGAAGGTGAACTGGAAGACGATCACGTCCGGCGCCCAGCAGAGCCAGGCGATGGCGGCAGGCTCAGTCGACGTTTCAGCCGTGATGAACACCGCCTCGCTCCTTCTCGCGAACGGCGCGGGGAACCCGGTCCAGATCGCGACTGGGGTCGCCCATCCTTCCGAAAACTTCGCGATCGTCGTGAAGTCAGGCTCGATTAAATCCATTAAGGACCTGAAGGGGAAGCGGGTCGCGGGGCCGCGGGGCACTGTCCTTCAGCAGCTGCTGCTCGCCGCGCTCGCAAAGAACGGGATGAAGGCGACAGACGCCCAGTTCATCTCCATGGGGATCCCGGAGTCGCTCGCCGCGGTAACATCAGGCCGCGTGGACGCGGCGCTGCTCGCCGCAAGCGCCGTGGTGAAGGCGGAAGAGTCCGGCTGCCGGGTGCTGACGACCGCGAAAGGTCTTGTCGACGTGAACCTCGTGATGACCGCCCGTAAGGGGTTCGCGGATGAGTCGCCCGAAGCGCTCGCCACGATCGTGAAGGTGAACCGCGAGTCGCTGAAGTGGATCAAGTCTCACTGGAAAGAAGCGATCGCGATCGGCGCGAAAGAGCAGGGGATCAGTGTGAGCCAGGCGGAAACGCTTGCCCGCCGCTCCCACTATTACGATGTCCTCACCCAGACCGATATCAAGGGCCTCGAAGCCGATCAGAAGTTCCTCGTGGAATCCGGTCTGATGGCGCATCCCGTGAATGTAAAGTCTCTGATCCTTCCGGGCGCGATGAAGTAACACGCGTAACTAAGGGTTATTGAGATCCAGATTTACGAGCCTTCCGGGGGTTTTCCCTCCGGAAGGTTTTTTATTGCCGGCGGATAATCCATTTCTCAAGGTTTCGAACGCATCCCGCTATCGGTTTTTGATCAGGATTTTCCCATTATGAAGCGACGCGCATTTCTTATTTCCGCCGCAGCGACACTGGCCGGTTTATCCGTGCCCGTGTTTTCGACTGTGCTCGGAAAGTGCTCGCTTCGCGGGGCGTTTCCGGATCGCGAGCTGACAGTCGATACGACTGAAGGCCCGGTGGTTGGGTCCCAGGCCGCCGGCCGGCGCGCCGAAGCCTATATCGGGATCCCGTACGCGAAGACGCCGGTCGGGGCGAAGCGCTGGAAAGCGCCGGAACCGCCCGCGGCGCGCGACCGCGTGCTCTTCCTCGGG
Organism: Mesosutterella multiformis; assembly: GCF_003402575.1. Classification (GTDB taxonomy): domain Bacteria; phylum Pseudomonadota; class Gammaproteobacteria; order Burkholderiales; family Burkholderiaceae_F; genus Mesosutterella; species Mesosutterella multiformis. The sequence continues at coordinate 455,163 of NZ_BGZJ01000002.1, read as the reverse complement.
AACCGCGCCCCCAAGGGAACCTCGGGGACGCCTCTTACGCTTTCCATCTGGCGGCCTGAGGGGAGCGCCTCAAACCTCCCCGTGGTGTTTACGCTTGAGGACGGGAAATACGATGGTGACGCGGATCACGCGTCGATCGACGGCGCGTCGCTTTCCGCGGCATTAAACGCCGTGGTCGTCGTCGCCCGGACTCGCCCCGGGCTCTTTGGCTTTGTGTCGCTTCCGGCGCTCCGCCACGGAACGAAACTCGAAAATTCCGGGAACTTCGCTCTCCTCGACGCCCGAAAGGCCCTCCTCTGGGTGAAAAAGAACATCGCGAAATTCGGCGGGAGCGCCGCGTCCGTGACCCTTGTCGGGACGTCCGGCGCGGGCCGCGACGTGATGGCCCTGATGGGGAGTCCAGTTTTTTCCGGGCTCTTCACCCGCGCGATCGTGATTTCCGGGGGCGGCGCGTTAACGAAACCTGACCCAGCCGCGAGAATCGACGCGGATAGCCTGGCGCGCCTCGCTTTTGAAGACCGTAAGGCCGGCACCGTGGGACTCGCGGCGAAGTGGATTGGGGCGGATAGCCCTGAAGTCCGCCATTGGCTTTCGACTCTTGAAACCTCCCGGATTCTCAATCTCACGCGCGGCGCTTCGATCCGTGACACCTCGTACCCGAGGCTCTTCGCGGACGGGGCGTTCCTGCCCGCGTCTGGCCTCGACCGTGCCGGTCCTCCGGATCCGAAGGCGTCGCGCGACTTCCCGGTGCTGCTCCTTTCCGGGGCGTCTGAAGCGAACGCTCTGGTGTCCCGCGACCCGTATTTCGCGGCCGCCCTGAAGGATTCGAGTCTCCTCACGAACCCCGCCTCTCAATCTGAATTCGCGTTCGCGTCCCGCTACGGGAGCAGTCTGATGCTGTGGGCGAACACCGCGGAAGCGGCGGACCGCGCGTACCGCTTCGGGAACCATCAGGTGTTCGCCGGAATTTTCCGCTGGGGGGATGATGAGGCGGTGGTCGGAGCCGCGGCGAAGGCGCTGCATGGGGCGGCGTCTGACGTGCCGTCCGCCTTTATCTTCGGACCCTCGAAAAACTTTGACGCCCGCTATGGCGGCGCGGTCCGGACTGCCGGAGGCCAGGAGCTCCTCTCGATCACCCGCTCTTACGTGAAGAACTTCATCCGCACCGGAAACCCGAACGGTGAAAACCTCGTCACCTGGGCCCCGTGGGGCGAAACCGGAAACGCGCTGGTGCTCGACGCCGATCGAACCAAGGCCTGGGCCGATACCGAAGCGTCCCGCGTCGATCTCGCGGCGACCTTCCGTCAGATGGATGACGATCAGACCGTGACCCCGGACGCGAAGGCAAAACTCATCTGGGATGTGCTCTCTGGCTACGCCTGGAGTCAGCCGCTCGAAGCGAAATTCGGCGTCCCGAATGATCTTTTCGCGGGCACCGTGCCGAAGTACGACACACCGGCTTCTGAGGACGACGCGGCATAAAGTCCCGGAAAGCGCGGAATTCCATCCGAGAGGGGCCTCCATTACGGACGCCCCTTTTTTATTTTTTACGGTTGGGAGAGGAGAGGGACCCGGCCCCGGTCTCTCAAAACAGGAACCGCCTGATTCTCAGGGCGGTTAAACCCAGAAAACCAGGCGGTTGGGACACAGCCGACTGCACACAAGAAAGCCGGCTGCTCGGGATCTATTCTAGCGGGTGAGCCGAGTGTTTTGGGGCGGCTCACGCCTTTACGGACGGGGCTTCAGACGATTTTCGCTTCACGCCATCGCCTTTTCTTCCGCGACCCGAGGTTCCGGGGCCTTCGGCATCGGCCAGAGTTTCAGGAACTGTTTCGCGAAAAGCCCGACGCAGAGCGCCGAGACAAACGTTCCCTCGCGGACCCCGATGATGCCGCCTGTGAAGATGAGAGCCACGATGCACGCGATGATCACAAGCGACCAGTCGTTCACGACTTTCATGGTCCCAAACGGGTGACGGAAGAAAACGGACTCCGCGAGCACAATGCCTTCTCCCGGCTGCACGATCGTCCGCGAATGGATCTGCATCACGATTCCAAGCGCCAGAATGGCGTTCCCGAGGAAACTCACGATAAACCGCGGGATGTAGCCTGACGGCATTACGGCGGCGGCCGGCGTCATCGTGAAATCGATAAACGCGCTGAACACAAAGACCACCGGCACCTGAAAGCACATGAAGGCGTGGAAGACGCCGCGTTTCTTCAGGAGCAGCCACTCAATCACGAAGAACACGACATTCACGATAAAGGTCGTGGTGCCGAAGGTGAGCCCCGTGAGCCCGGTGATGGTGTAGGGGAGGGAACTGATCGGGGTGGTCCCGAGATGCGTCTGCGTAATCAAAGAAATGCCGGACGCGGCGACAAACATGCCGAGCGCGAGAAGCGCCCAGCGCTTCCCGTAATCAATTAACTTTTCTGAATTCAACCTCTTTCTCCGATTTATCCGTGCGGGATCCAGCAGGACACCCGCGCGAACCTGACCATTCTAAGAGGGTCAGAGAAGGCCGTCGGCCAATCTCAGCTTATGAGTCCTTTGAAATGTTTTTGGCCCAGTCTTTGATCAGCCCTCTGAACCAGACGGCGGAAGGGTCATCATGGATCGCCTGCGACCAGACGAGAGAAAGCCAGGGATTGTCAGTTTCTGAAGGCGGAATCTGAACGCAGGAGAGCCAAGGAACCAGCTTGATCAGATACTGAGCGCCTGTAAAACCGCAGATTGCCAGCGCATCGGTTTCCTTCAGGACGCCGAGTGCCGTGGCAATGCTGTAAACACGGAGCATGGCGGAGTCCTGAATGGATTCCGCAAGGAGTCCGGAATCCATGCTTGGGAAGTCTCGCTCCTCAAATCGGCTGACAGATACCGTCGGATGTTTTTTCAGAATCTGCGGCCAGTGTTCGGGCGTTTCTCGCAGTTCGGAGAGTGAGGGATGATCTGCCCGGCAGAGGATGACCCGCTTCAGCTCAAAAAGCGGAGTGGAGCCCATCAGGAATCGTTCCTGAAGGCATAAAGGCGAAATCGAGGTCCCGATTCAAAAGCGCCTGTCCGAGTTTCGGATACTCGCCCCGGAACACCAGTCTGACGTGCGGAGCTTCTATTTCGAGACGCTTTACAAGTTCGGCGAGAAGAGATTCCGTCGCGATTGAAAAGCTGGAAATCCGGAAGGTTCTTGTCGACTCCGCTGGATCAAAAGGAATTCCGGCCCGAAGACTTTTGATTTCAGCCACGATGGGTCGGAGACGGTCCCCGAGATTAATCGCGAAATCGGTTGGTTGCAGCCTTCCGCTGACAACCACGAACAGCGGATCGTTGAAATGAACGCGGAGTTTATCGAGCATCCGCGATGCTCCTGATACCGAAAGATCAAACCGCTCGGCAGCCGCGCTGAGGCTTTCCCCCTTCTCCAGCAGATCCAGCAGAAATTCCAGTGCCCAGAATTTGAAGGGGTCGTTTGTTTGCAAGATCTGAAACCTCCGTGTACCAGCTTCTGCCATTGAGTCAATAGAATTAGGTCGCCAGAATTAGTTCATACACATTCTGTATCACTGGAGAGTTTACGATGAAACTGAAAACCCTGACAATTGTGGCTTGCATGGTGACGGCCTCGTTTGCCTGTTTGTCGACTGCACAGGCAGCGGATGACGCCAATAAAAATCCAACATTTACAAAGTACGCACCATGGAAGGGCCAGGGGCAGCTGGGTTCCGTTTACGTTAACCCGTATGGGAATACGCCCCTCACAGCGATTATTGATCGAGGCAGTAAAAACATTACTGGGGTTGTCGTTACGGTACACGGAAAAGGTGCGAAGGGTGTCACGATTTCCTATCCCGTCTCAGACAAGGCCGTTATGAATCATGACGGCATTCCGGTGTTCGGTCTTTACGCGGACACCCTGAATCAGGTGACCGTGAGCTATAAGCTCGATGGCAAGCCTGTTACCGAAAACTACCGGATCCAGACAAGCGGTATTGATTTTCCGGTCGCTGATATGAGCATCCGTCCCCATCCTGAGGCAGAGGTGGTCGTGAATACTGGCAAGATGAATGGGAGCCTCTACCTCATCAACTCGCTGGGACAGATGCCGAACGCGAACGAAATCATCTGGGCCCGAGGCGGCGCTGCGCAGTATAACAGCGTGCCGGTCAATGTGATTTTCGATACAAACGGTGATATCCGCTGGGTTCTGAAGCCGGACGCTTTCACGAATTACGATTTCCGCAATCTTGATCGCCGCGGCAACATGATGGCAGTCACCCAGGTGAAGGACGGGGATTTGATTTTCGCGCAGGGACTCAGGCACTTCAAGATGGATCTGGTGGGTCTCGTGAAGCGTGATCAGCGGCTTCCGAGAGGCTACATCGACTATTCCCATGACCAGATTCAGATGCCGAACGGCGACCTCCTGCTTCGTGTCGGCAAGAGAAACTACAAGCGTCCGGATGGCGTCGTTGTCAATACGATCCGCGATCAGATCATTGAAGTGAATGCCGATGGGGATCTGGTGGATGAATGGAATCTCCCCGAGATTCTGGATCCTCTTCGCGATAACCTTCTTCGCGCTCTTGACCAGGGAGCGGTCTGCATTGAGATTGATCCGAAGAAGGCCGGTCAGACCGCGGAGGCCCGTCCCGATGCTCCGCTTATGGACATTCCCGGTATCGAAGTCGGCCGCAACTGGGCCCACGTGAATTCGATTGAGTACGATCCGAAGGATGACTCCATCATCCTCTCCATCCGACATCAGGGCGTCATCAAGATCGGCCGCGATAAGCAGGTGAAATGGATTCTCGGCACGCCTGCGGGGTGGTCCGCGAAGTTCAAGGACAAAGTCCTGAAACCGGTGGACAGCCACGGCAAGGCGCTTACCTGCGATAACGCCGGGTGTGAAAACACCGACTTCGACTGGCCGTGGATGCAGCACGCCGCAAGTCTGACCTCGCGCGGCACACTCATCGTTTTTGATAACGGTGATGCCCGTCACCTCGAACAGCCTGCCCTCCCGACTATGAAATATTCCCGCGGTGTGGAGTATCGGATCAATGAAAAGGACATGACAGTCCAGCAGGTCTGGGAATACGGGAAAGACCGGGGATTCGCTTGGTACGCGCCGGTCACCGGAAATATCCGTTACGACGGATCGAAGGACGTCATGCAGATCTTCGCTTCGTCGACTGGCATTTTCGATAAGTCGAAGAAGGCCATCGAATCGACCTTTGATGTCATTGACTACAAGACAAAGAAGATCGAGCTCGAGATGAAGATCAAGATGATGGGGAAGAAGAACATGCCCTATCGCGCTGAAAAGATTGATCCGAAGATCGCTTTCTGACGCTCCCTCAGACTGATTCATCGGAGACCGCCTCTCGCGCTTCCCGCTGACCGATCCCGGTCTCCGATCCAACCCTAAACCAATGAGGAATTTCCCCGGCACTGACCAGGCTCTGTTTTTGTCAGGCCGGCGGGACATTCCGAAAAGAAACCCCGCGGAGCAACTGCTCCGCGTTCACTGGAGTCATTCATCATGCAACGCCGTACTCTTTTCTCTGCTGCCTTTGCCGCTGCCGCCTCTTTCTCCCTTCCCGCTCTCGCCGACAATTTCAAGGAAGGCACGGATTATGTCCGTCTCAGCAAGCCGATCGCCAGCCGCAAAAATAATGTGATCAAGGTCTTCTCTTACGACTGCCCGTTCTGCTACCGCTATGACATCGGTGTGGATCCCAAAGCGATCCCGATGATTGAGAAAATGGGGATGACCTTTGAGCCGCGCCATCTCGAAACCAAGGGCAAGTATGGCCGCACAGCCTCTGAATTTTTCGCAATGTGCATTCTTCGTGACCAAAAGGCCGGAAGGAGTCTTGAGGCCAAGGATTCTCTTTTCAAGAAGGCAAAGGACGCTGTCTACCACGCTTATCACCGGAAGGGAGAACGCTGGACCAAGGGCGAAGCCGCCTTTATCGAAACCCTCACAGGATCCACGGGGATCAGCGCGGATGAATTCGCCAAGGAAAGAAAGACTGCCGCTGTGCAGAATCTCGTGAATTCCTGGAAGTCCGTCTATGACGTGGCAAAGATTCAGGGCATCCCGGCTTACGTCGTGAACGGGAAGTGGCTCATCATGACAAAGAGCATTCAGAGCATTGATGGATTCGTCGCCCTGATTCAGAAGCTCTCCAAGATGTAAGGGGAGGAGCTGATATGAAATGGTTCAATCAGCTGCGGCAGGATCCTATCGGGACGATTGCCGACTGGTAGGATATGCGGTGGCCCTGGATTCTGATGGCAGCGGTCTGTGTGCTTCTCGTCCTGGTGGCCCACTACATGTTCCAGGTGTGGCTCTATATGGCCCCTTGTGAACAGTGCGTGTACATCCGGTTCGGTTTTCTTGTGATGGCGATCGGCGGACTGCTCTGTGCCATCAATCCGAAGAATCTGATCCTGAAGGTGCTGGGATACGTTTTTGCTTTTGCCGGCGCGATCTACGGTCTGAAGTGCTCGGTGAAGCTTGCTGCTATCCATCACGCCATTCATAGTGACGATCCGACCGCGATGTTCGGCATGCAGGGCTGCTCAACCGCCCCTCATTATCCGTTTGATCTTCCGCTCGCACAGTGGGCGCCGGATTGGTTTAAGCCGACGGGTGACTGCGGGTACGACCTCGCGGTGGTACCGGATGGAGTCCAGCTCTCGAGCCTGCAGCAGTGGTTTATCGATATGTATAACAGCTCGGATTCCTGGTACCTAATTCCGAAGTGGAAGTTCCTCAGCATGGCGCAGTGCTGTGAGCTGGCCTTCGGTTTCATGTTCCTAGTGCTGGTCATCATGGCAGTGTGCTTTGTCTGGAAACGCTTTATCCGCAAGGCAGCCTGAGAAACCATAAACAGTCAGGTGTAAAAATGGGCAGTTCCTTCCCCGGCTATCTCTCCTCGGGTTTAGGAACTGCCGATTCTTCTACGGATTCCGACGGATCTGAAAGAGAAGGCGGAATGCTGGGGTCAGTCTTCCAGAGCCTTGAACGCTGAATTGAGCTTGATTTCCGCGTCGCGGAGGAGCTTCACTTTCGACTCCAGCCATGCGGTATCGGTCTCGAGCGACTGTTCCGCCGCTTTGAAGAGTCGATCGAGCTCGGGCTTCTGCGGGCCGCCCTCGGACCGCCGGGCTTCCACGATCGATTTCGGGTCGAGAAGCGACCGGAACGCGGATTCCGTGAACGGGAAGTTGGACGGAATATGCGAGAGTCCTTCTTTCTTCACCATCGTTTCGTAGAGCGACTTCGCGTCTTCATACGGAAGCGTAATCGGCGTGTACTCATGCGCTCTCGCGAACGTCACGAGCTCTGACGAATAGTGGTGCCCTTCCCGGAACGGGATCCCGAACTCCTGCATCATCACGTCCGCGATATTCTGGCTCGCGGTCCAGTCGAGATTCAGTTCCTCGAGCGCCCGGTCGGGGTTCACCTTCAGAAGCCCGATCACTTTTCCGAACGCGTCAAAGACCGACGCCGCGTCAGAAAGCAGTGTCGCGTTGCTTCGCTGATCCTTCGCGTCGTACATCCCGGGCGCGAGGTCGTGGGCCCGGAAGATGATGCCCGAGATTTCGCCGAGCACTTCGTTCGCGTCGCGGCGCACATCGATCAGGGCGCCGGGGTTCCGTTTCTGTGGCATCGCGGTGGAAGCGTAAGTGGCGGAGACAAGGATCCAGGGACGCGGCTGCGCGTACTGCGTCATCACGTCCTGAATGAACTGCGTCACGTGAAGGAGCGGCTCGACGAGCTTCAGCTCCGCTTCAATCGCGACGTCCGTCCCCGCGATCTGCCCCGCGTCGTACGCGTTATCAATGATCCCTTCAAACCCGAGAAGCTTTGCCATCCCGTGACGGTTGAGCGGCCAGGGGGTGCCGTTAAGCACGGTGGTCCCCATGGGGGAGAGATTGAGACGCGCCCAGAATTCCTTCAGGTTCTCGATATCGCGGCGGAACCCCTCAAGGTGCCCGAGCCAGGTGTGGCCGAGGCTGTTCGGCTGCGCCGCGACCCCGTTTGTGTAGCAGGGGGCGATGGTGTCCCGGTTCTGATCGGCAAGTGTGAGGAGCGCGGATCGCGCGGCGTTCAGATTCCGGATAATCCGCACGATCTGATCGCGGATCATCGCGCGCTGAAACGTGGCATGCATGTCCTGGGACGAGCGCCCGGCGTGAATGAGGGTCACCTCGATCCCAGCCTCCTTGATAAGGAGCGGTTCGTAGCGCACATACATCTTCGGGCGCGGATTCCCGGGGGTGTTCCCGGTTTCGATTACCCGCTCCTGCGCCTTGCACCAGGTACCGACCGACTTTCGGTCGAGGAGCCCCGCCGCGGTATTCGTCACAAAGGTGGCTTTATTGATTTCGGAGAGCCAATAAAACTCGTCCCGCGGGGGTGTCCCGCTCCAGGGCTCCAGATCCGCTTTCTTTCCGGCTTCGCCGACTGACGGTACGCCAAGCGCCATGCTGTGTTCTCCTTCTCCAAAAATTCACGATGTCTCACACCGGGTCTTTCCGCCCGGGTTTGAGGACAGTATGGAGAAGATTTGTTTTGTCTTCTATGACAAGTATTGCAAAAAGAATTTGCTTTTTTCTACAATCAAGGCCATCCGCCGGACACTTGCCCGGCCTGAAGCGGACGGAAAAGGACTTCCCCGATGAAACGCGATCTCAATCTTGAAAGCTGGAAAGTGTTTGCCGCGGTGGCGCGGACCGGAAGCATTACGGAAACAAGCGCGGAGCTTGAGATGGACGCCCCAAGCATCAGCCGCATTGTGTCGGGGCTTGAGAAGTCGCTTGGCGGCATTTCGCTCTTTGACCGGAGCTCGCTCCCGCTCACTTTGACGGACAACGGCCGCTTCGCGCTGGAGTACGCGACAAAGATGATCACGCTTCACGATCAGCTGGTGACGGGCCTTGCCGCGAACACCGACGCGATGTCGGGGGTGCTCCGGGTCGGCGTGCCGCCCGCGCTCCTTCAGGGGTTCCTGATGCCGTTTTTTGTCTCATTCGGCCGCCGGTACCCGGAGATTCAGCTTGAGGTGAGCGAGTATCTCGGCGGGATTCCGATTGATTTCTCATACCCCGCGGGGTCGCTCGATGTCGTGATGTCATACGGCCCGGACCCCACGCACTCGAACTTCGTCCAGATCCGGTACGGAGACGCCGGATTCATCTGCTGCGCGTCACCCACCTACATCGCCCGCTACGGAATGCCGAAGACGCCTGAGGATCTCGCGGACCATGTGGGGATCCGGTTTAAGAGCCCGCTCAGACTCGGCACCGTGGGGCAGCAGCTGATGCGGGGGAGCGAACACCGAGCGGTGCGCTTTAAGCGGGATATCGTCTTCAGTTCGGCACTCTCCGCGAAGTCCGCGACGCTGATCGGCGCCGGTATCGCTCCGGATCTCGGAGACCTTCACTGCTACCGGGAACTCGCTAAAGGAGAACTGATCCCCGTGCTCCGCGACTGGAGTTATCCGCGTCAGGCCTGCTACATCTACACGCGGCCCGACCTCGTGAAACTGAAGCGCGTCCGTACGTTTATCGACGAGTACCGCGCGAATGTGGAGCCGCTCCTCGCCGAATGCGCCGAAGTGATCCGGAATGTGATGGAGTAGGGCGGGAATCGGGCGTCCGTTCACCGTTCTGTGCGGTTTTGTTCTTTTTTACAAAGAAACTTTAATCCGATTGCCATTGTTGCAAAGCGGAAAATCCTCGATCCTTAAGAGCATCCGGACTAGGTCGTTCGGAAGAGAAAAACGATTCTTCAGCTACCCAGAAATAAGGAGAGAGTTTTATGAACCGCACTGCGCTCACCGCGGCGTTCGCTGCCGCCGCTTCTGCCGCTTTCGTGTCCGCCCCGGCGCTTGCCGCGCCGAGTGTCACGCTTTATGGCCTCGTTGATATGGGGCTTTCCGTTTCCCGGTCGTCCGGCGACGCGTCGAACGCGAATGACGGAAAGGCTCTTTTCCAGCTGAAGAGCGGGCAGAGAAACGGCTCCCGCTTCGGCCTGAAAGGCGTTGAGGATCTTGGGAGCGGCAATAAAGTCGGCTTTATTCTCGAGGATCAGTTCAAAGCGGACGACGGCACGCTCCAAGACTCGAGCTTCTGGGCCCGAGAGTCTTCCCTCTGGGTGTCCGGGCGGTATGGCCGTGTGACGGTCGGCAAGGTGGGGCAGCTGAAGAGCCCGGTCGGGTCCACCGCGCTCGCGGGCACCGCCATGTATCCCTTCGGGACGCTGATGAGTAACTTTATCGGGGGTCTTAAGTACATCACGACGGGGAATTACCTCACGGTCGATAACTCCGTCACCTACGTGTCCCCGAACTACCGCGGCTTCACGTTCCACGCGCAGTATTCATTCGCGATGTCGGGTCAGGAAGGCACCGGAATGAACGACAAGGACCGCATGATGGCGGCCGCCGTCCGCTATAAGCAGGGCGCGCTCACCGCGCTCGCGCTTGCTGACATGATTCATCTGAATACGGCGGATTCGAAGCTTTATGACGATCCCTGGACCGTGAACCTCGCCGCGAACTACGACTTCGGCTTTATCAAGCCCTATATCTTCGCGCAGTACTTTAAGCACAGCGCCTTTAATACGGTGGGTTCCGACTATCAGACCCGGATCAGCTCAGGCACCGGGAAGAAATACAACGGTTTCAGCGTCCTCGCCGCGGTCCAGTGGCCGATTTTCGGCGGCAAAGCGAAGGTCGGCGCGGGCTACGCGAAGGGTGAGGGGGATGGCTCGAACACGACAGACGTCGTCCGCTATTCCGCCCACGTGGGCTACGACTACGCGCTCTCCAAACGCACCGACCTCTACGCGGACCTCGGCTGGGTCCGCCAGGATCTGAAGAACACCCTCGACCGCTCGAACCTCACCGGCACGGAACTCTCTGCCGGCATCGTTCACCGTTTCTGATTTCCATTCGGAGGTAACTCGTCATGCATGACATCATGCCGTATCTCGCGCTTCTCGTCGTGATTCTGACTGGCGTCGGAATCGTGAAGAAGCTGCAGGTGAATATTCTTCTGCTTTTCGCCGGCATCGCCCTTAACCTCATCGCGATTCTCGGGGGCGTCACCGATCTGATGCCGAAGGGCGCCCACGGCACCGGCTTTATCGGTTTTGACCTCTTCGGGCTCCTCTCCGCGCTTTCCCGCCATCAGGCGGCGACGACCGGTTTCATCATTCTCGTCGCGGGCGGCTTCGCGGCCTATATGGATCAGATCGGGGCGACGGATAAGCTCGTCGCCGTGTGCCTCAAACCCCTTCAGCGGCTCCGGAATCCGTACCTCATCATGGGCGCGGTTTTTATCCTCGGAAACTTCCTCGGGCTCGTGGTGACCTCCGCCGCGGGCATGGCGATGCTGCTCGCGGTGTCGGTCTACCCGCTGCTTATCGGTATCGGGATTTCCGGGGTCGCCGCGGCCGCCGTGATCGGCAGTGTCCTCGTGATCAGCTACGCGCCGAGTTCCGCGATCGCGGTGCTTTCCGCTCACACCGCGGGTGTCGACCCGATGACGTACCTGATTCAGTATCAGCTGCCGGTCGCGATCCCCGCGATTCTTGTCACCGCTGTGGTCCACGTGATTGTCCAGAATTACCTCGATAAGCGGGATAAGGCGACCGGGTCGCTCCTCTCGATCGACCCGAAGGTGGTTGAGGAGAAGACCCGCCGCGCGGCGAACCTCCCCGGGTACTACGCGCTCCTCCCGCTCGTGCCGCTTGTCCTTCTCTTCATCTTTAACAAGATGGTCTATAAGACCGTGGTGCTCGATGTCGCGATTGCGATGTTCATCGGCTGGGTGTTCGGGATCCTCGTCGACCTCCTGCACCGCCGGAACCTCCAGGCGTGCTTCCAGGACGGTTTCGCGATGTTCAAAGGCATGGGCCACATGATGCAGAGCGTGGTGGGTCTTATCTTTGTCGCGGCGCTGTTCGCGGACGGTCTAAAGAACGCGGGTCTTGTGGGCCTCATGATTGACGCCGCAAAGTCCGCGGGGTTCGGAATGATGGGCACGGGTCTCGTGCTTTCCGCCGTGATCGGCATTGTGACGGTGCTCACGGGGTCTGGTGTCGCGTCCTTCACGGGACTCGTCCCGATCGCGCCGACCGTGGCAGCTGGGTTCGGCGGCGACCCCACGGTGCTCGCCATGATGCTGCAGCTCGCAAGTGAATTCCTCCGCCCGGTGTCGCCTGTCGCTGGAGTGATCATTATTGTCGCGGGCTTTGCCGGGGTGTCGCCGCTCGCCGTGGTTCGCCGCACCTGGATCCCGTGCTTCGCGGGGCTCATTGTGGCGCTTGCCGCAACCGTGATTCTCTTCTGAGGGTCAGAACACGATCCAGATCCTTTGGAGTCTGAAGCGGATTCCCTGGACATGAAACTCTTCTGAATGTGGAATCCGCTTCCTTTTCTCTTCCTGCCGGGGCTCACGCCCCGGCTTTTTTTGTCCCGGTGGGGAGAGAGGCGGTTTTCGTCCTTCCATTTCTCTTTACTCTTTTCCGATCTTTTGACGGCGGATCATCGCAGATCCCGGCTGATTGATGATTTTTATCAAAGAGACGCTTTCAGGCTCCGGGCGATTACGGTAAACTCAGGCGGCTGTTAACTGCCCCGTTTCGGTTTTCTGCCGTAAAGGGATCAGACCCGAAGTTTCCGGTTCTGACGGAAAACGCCTGATTTCCCCCATAAGACCTAGTAATTAAGCCTGCGTTGAAAATCAGTATCGGCCCATTCCCGTTGTTTGATTGATTGACATCTTTAGTTAACTTGTTCTGTTAACTCCTGTCAACTTTTATCGTTTGTGAAACACAAATAAAAGTCTTTCGAGATCTTTTGTTAGTAAGGGCTTATACCATATATGGTCGTCTGGTATTGAAAAACAGGAAGATTGGAAAATAATGCAATAAAAGAATGTTTATTTTCGTGTCGATGACACCGCTTCGAAGTTATGAAATATTGTCAAGCAGGATGACATATTTCAAAATTTGTGAAGCAAAAGTCACCCCTCCGGAACGCAGACCGGGGGGAGGCTGTCAGAAGGTGTCAGCGTTCATGAAAAACAAAGCCAGATAGATAAAAAGAACGAGAAAACCATGAGACACACAGATACCATCAGGCTGTCTCAAAAGACAGCCGCTGCCGCGCCTCCCGCGGCGGCTTCAGGCTCCACCCGGCTTACCGGGTTCCAGGAGATCCTTGCTGACACGGTCGATGCCGCGTCGCTGATCTCCGGCGGCAGCCCCGCCCCCATCCTTTCCTCCCTTCGCCCTGGTGCCCGGACTTTCGGCACCTACATCGCGGCGAAATCCCGTTTCCGGGCCAGGCGGCTGAGGCTTTTCCCTTGAAGAAGCCCCAGGACCGGCGGTCTTTCCCAATCCTCATGGCAGAAAAATATCCGCAGTGGGTCTTTTCACTACGGATTTGTCATTAAGGGTTTTGGGAACGTTTTTCTTCAGTTGTCTCAATCTGTAGCGTAAAAGCAACAAATTAATGGGGTTTGCTACCCAAAAATCATTACAAGATATTACAAATGAATTGCTATTTGATAATTTCGAATTGAAATTTGTAATTATTTACGCAATTTTTACGCGCCTCGGATCTTTAAGAATTCCGAACATTTCGGAGAACGCGGTGTTTCGCGGATCGGGGTTCTGAGAGTCCCTCGCGCGGGGCGGATTGACTGACTTGCAGGCCTTTTAACCATTTCCCGGTGTCAGCGCGGTTTACCGGCACGGGAACAGAAATCGGATCAGGTTCTTGACAGAACCGATCCTTACTTATAAGAGAGGCAGACCATGACAGAGCAGAAACCGTACGCAAAAAGACAGGCAGTCGCGCTTGCCGTTGCTGCGGCGCTCCTCGCCGCTTCAGGCGCGGCGGCCGCGGATCAGGTGAATTACGATCGGATCACCGAATCTATCGATAGTCCCACGACCGACGCGGTTGTGACATACACAGATCAGACTGCTGACACTTTTGTCACACAGCCTCCGGTGATGCCCGAGGATCGCGATGCTCAGGCGACCGGCATGACGCTGACACTTAATTCCCTCACCGTTACCAATGAGACGACGGAAGGCTACTCCACTTCCGGCTCGCGTAATGGCCTTGGAATCACCACTAACGGAGGATTTGTGGGGACCTCCGCCTGGAAAGATCCGTCAACGGGCGGCGTACATCTGGCTATCACAGGTGACGTGTCCGTTACCGCGCGGGGGAACGCCCTTCAGGTATCGAATAACAACAATATCGACGGCACAATCGGCGGCAATCTGACCGTGAAAACAACGCCTGGTGGCGGTGGAGTGGGGCTCTATGCATCTGCGGGAGAGCACGACGCGACCATTGACCGTGGCATTCTCCTCACGCTTAATGGCGGCGAAGCCTCAATTACTACGGATGGTTTCGGTATCGAGACGGATTCGTCGTCCGCTACAGTGAAAATTGAGGGGGCTTCCAAGACCACGATTTCTTCTACATACGTCGCCATCGCTAACTACGCAGGTGAAGTGGATATTTTCGGCTCCGGGAAGGGCGGCGCGGGCGGCAGTGTGGTTGTTGAAAGCACGGGAGTGGGCACTCCTTATGCCGTTATGTCAATGGGTAGCGGAATGGTTGCCCTTCAGGCCGGGAGCGTGAAGGTTCAAAACCTTAATCAAACTTCTGACGCCGTCGCCGCTATAGGTGGCAATGTTGTCCTGACCTCTCTAGACGCGAATGGAACTGGGGTTCAGGTATACAGTAACGCGCCCGCCTCAGATAATCTCAATGCGCAGGTTCCCACTATCTATGCGGGGCAAAAGGGCGGTGTTACGATCCAGGCGCAGAACAGCCCGATCGAGGTCCTCAATCAGGCGGGCGGTCAGGTAATTACGACCAGCGGGGAGAGCAGCGTTGCCATTAACCCCTCGCAGATGGCTACTGGCGTCCGGGTGAACGGCAATGTCACCAATGATGACAAAAGCAGTGTCGGTATTTATGAAACCGGAACGGGTTCTTACCTGAAGGCGGATAAGATCACCACTACGGCTTCGAGCTCAACCTACGTTGTGCTGCATGGCGACGCGGCTTACACGTCGCTCAGCGGCGGGACTTCGGAAGCGACGGTCGACGGGCAAGAGAGCTACCTGGTGATTCAGGGGGCTGATACGGGGAAGGCGCTCGCGAATGTGACCACAACCCAGGGTGCCTTATCCGGTCTTTCCTTTGCGGGCAATTCGACTCTGACCGGTAATCTGAATTCTTTTGGGATCGCGCCCGGGTATGAATCGAAAGACGACGATATGACCCGGAGCTGCATCACGCTGTCGCTCTATGAGAACAGCGCCTATAAAGGCACGTCGACCGTGACGGATGGCGGTCATATTTACGGAACCTTCTCAGGCGCTGCCACGATGGAAGGCGATGTGAATGTTTCAGGCCGGTCATCAGGGGATATTCCGTCAACCTGGAATTTCAATGGCAGCGGCACAGGATCCTTTACCGGCAACATGAGTCTCTCTGACGGCGCCATGGCTGAGCTCTGGGTGACCGATACGGTGAAGGCTGACGGCGACTTTACCGCGAAAGACGATAAAACGCTGCTCTATCTGATGGGGTCGGGTGAAAGCGTCCTCACGGGTAATGTTGACGCGTCTGCCGGCGCGACGGCAGCGGTCTACCTCGGGGACACAGCGATCCTGAATGGTGATGTGACGGCCACCGGAACGGGCACCAAAGTGACGGAAGTGTTTTACCCCGGCACCACGGTGAACGGGGATCTCACGTCGTCTGACAGCGCCGCGGTGACAACGCAGCTCGGCGGTACCTGGAACGGCACATCGACGATCTCTGGCGGCACGACGGATCTGGAATTCACGGACGCGTCCGCGGTGTGGAATATCGCCGCGAATTCTGAAGTCACGAGTCTCAAGCAGTCTTCCGGCACGATCAATTTCCCGGCGGCTCCCTCGACCGGCTTCACGGGCACCACGCTTACGATTGACGGCGATTACTCCGCTGACGGCGGTACCGTGAACATGAGCACGGTGCTCCAGGGTGACACGTCGCCGCACGACAAGATCGTCGTGAACGGGAACACGTCCGGCACCGCGAACCTCGTGTTCACGAAGGTGTCGGGGTACGGCAGCCAAACGATTGAAGGCATCAAGGTGGTCCAGGTGGCGGGGACCTCTGACGCGGTCTTCACGAAGCCGGACTCGAATCGCCTCACGGCCGGTGCCTATATCTACGATTTGAAGAAGGTCGGTAACGACTGGTACCTCACGAGCGAGCGGGATCCGAACGCCAAAACGGTTATGCTTCCGCACACATACTCCAATACCACGGACAATCCGTCCGTGACACCGACCGATGATCTGTCCAATAATTCGGCGTCTGGCGATGATGTGCTGCCGGATGTGCTGCCGGCGACCGACCCCACTGATCCGACCACGCACATCGTGAAGCCGGAGCTCGGGAGCTACGCCGCGAACCTCTATGGGTCGAACACGCTCTTCACGATGTCGCTTTACGACCGCCTTGGCGAGACGCGGTACTCAGACGCTCTGAAATCCCAGAAGAAGTCCGGGAACGTCTGGATCCGGATGCAGGGCGAAAGAACCATACCAACATGTACGACGATCAGCTGACGAACCGCGGCACGTATGGAATCGTGCAGGTGGGCGGCGACCTCGTCACGTGGCCCGGTTCCGGTGACCACCGGTTCCATGTGGGTCTCATGGGCGGCTATGCGCATCAGAGCACGAAGACCCGGTCAAGCGACATCGGGCTCACGTCGAAGGGGAAGCTTTCCGGCTATTCGGCCGGCTTCTACGCGACCTACATGAATGACAAGCCGGAAGCGACAGGGCCTTACGCCGACCTCTGGGTGCTCTATCAGCACTTCACGGATAAGGTGAATCCGAGCAACGCGAGTGAGGAAAGTTACCACTCGAAAGGCTGGACCGGTTCTCTTGAAGCAGGCTACACGTTTGGTCTGAAGGACTGGGTGAGCGCGAGCGGTACGCAGAACGCGACCCGCCTCCAGCTCCAGGCTCAGGTGATCCGCATGGGGGTCCGCGCCGATGAACATATCGACGCCGAAAACTTCACGGTTCAGGGAACCGGTGCCGGGAACGTCCGCACCCGCATCGGCGCGACCGCGTACCACCTCTTCACGAACCCGAAGACTGGACGCGCGATCAAGCCTTATCTCACCCTCAACTGGTACCACGACACGAAGAACTTCGGGGTTGTGTATGACGGCGTGAAGGACCGGATCGAAGGAACGCGGAACTTCGGCGAAGTGAAGTTCGGGATCGAAGGGAAGGTCTCTAAGAACGTCAACCTCTGGGGTGCGGCCCTTTACCAGGCTGGTTCTCACAGCTACTGGAACGCCGGTGCCTTTATCGGGGCAAAGGTGCTCTTCTGACCTGAGAAGAGGGCAGGGTGTCTGGTGCCCCGGCTGCCCGGTCCTCTTCAGAAAAGGAGGCGCTTCGGTGATTTCGATCGACGCCTCCTTTATGACATCCATCAGTCTTCCGGCCAAAGAGCGGTCAGTTCCGCGATGTTTTCCGATTCTGAACCGGCCGCGCGGTTTCATTCAGCGCGGATGAATGGCTGAGAGATCAAAACCGTGAATCCGTTTCAGACAGCCATCTGAACGGAGACTGAGAAAAGGATTCCATTGATTTCAGAAACGGATTCCGAAAAACAGAGGAAAAAGACCATGAGACACGCAGAAACCATCATACTGACTGGGAAAGCCGTGACCGCGGCGGTCGCTGCCGCGCTTCTCGCGATGGCGTCAGGCGCGGGCGCGGAAACTCTCACGCGGATATCCACATCAATAAATGAGCCAGACACGGATATTGAGATTCACTACACCAGTGATACACCCGCCTCCGATGTGATCCACGCCCCGGTCGAACCGGGAGCGGAGGGCGGCATCACGGTGACCGCGAAATCTCTCACCATCACGGATGATGGCACCTCCGATTATCTGTATCAGACTTACAGCGGTATCGCCACAAACAGCGCTTACCCGGGGTCTGACATTACGCTTAATATCGCGGGTGATCTGTCTGTCACGGTCCCGAGAGTCGCGATCAAAACGAGTTACGGTTCTTCCGTGACCGCGACGATCGGGGGAGATCTGACGCTGACAACCTCGGATGGCAATGGTTCGACGATCCAAGCTACTGATACTGGAGAACACGGATCAGATGATGCCACAGCAGGATCCAATGTGACCCTGAAGCTGAATGGCGGGAAGGCGGTGATCCAGTCCCTCGCGGGAGCTCCTTCCGGGAACGCGATTGACCTTGAGTCTGCCCCCTCTGTGCTCAGGATAGAGGGGGCTTCCGAAACCGTCATCTCTTCCATGGCGTATGGAATTTACGTTAATGAAGGAAGAGTTGAAGTATCCGGTTCAGGCGAGAACGGAAGTGAAGGCAGTATCTCTGTGGTTTCGCACGGTATCGGGACCGCGGGAATTTATACGTACGGAGGGTCTGTAACGCTTCAGGCCGGCAGCGTCAAAGTCTGGGGGGATGGCGAAGAGAATGATGCTATGGAAACGAAGGGCGGTGGTTCCATATATGCCTTTGGCGGTTCTGTCCACATCACATCACTCGACCCCAACGGAACTGGCGTTCAGCTGCTGAGCTTCAATGGTAATCAATACCCTAACGGATAAATTCCGGTGATCATGACGATGGATGACGGCAGCGGGAATGCCGGTTCCGTCACGATCGAGGCCAGAAATAGCCCAATCGAGATACTGAATGACGCCGATCTGTCCTCCATTATGGCCATGGGCGGCAATGTCTCGGTCAACAGCGGTCAGATGGCGACAAGCGTCAAGGTAAACGGAGACATCACGGCGAGCCAGGCGAGCTACGTGGGGATTTATGAAACCGGCACCGGCTCATATCTCAAAGCGAATAACGTGAAGAGCGAAGGCGGGAGTTCTGTCGCGATCACGCTTCACGGCGACGCGGTGATGGGACCGATCGCCGCGGACCAGGACAAAACCAGCGTGGTGTCGCAGGATTTCCGGAGTTTTGTCGTGGTTCAGGCACAGGACACGGCGTCAGTGACCGCGGACTTTACGTCTTCCGGAGGCGCGTCCACGTCGCTTTCGCTTGCCGGGAACTCGACCCTGACCGGCGATCTTCATGCGACCGGCATCGCGCCGGATCACGAGTCGGATCAGAACGACAACTACCGAAGCCTTATTACGTTTACTTTCACCGAAAATTCAACATATACCGGTGACTCAACAGTCGAGGATGGCGGTCATATCTACGGCGTCTTCGAAGCGGCTTCCGCTATGAAGGGGAACATCACCGTTACCGGCCAGTCCTCAGGCGGCGTTCCCTCAACGTTCAGCATGAATGGCAGCGGCACCGCATCCTACACAGGAAATATGAATGTGTCAGGCGGCGCGTTAGGCGAGATCGCGGTCAGTGATTCGGCGACCGCGACAGGCGACTACACGGTGAAAGACGCGAATTCCATACTTTACCGGGTCGCTGAGGATGAAGGCGTAATCAATGGAACAACGACGGCGTCCGCGGGCGGCACCGCCGGGCTTTTCCTCATGGGTTCCGCGGTCCTGAATGGCGATGTGTCGGGGACCGGCTCTGGCACCAAGGTGATTGAGTCCTTTGAACCGGGCACTACGGTGAACGGGAATCTTACCTCTTCAAACGGCGCGGCGGTCACTACGTCGCTCGGCGGCACCTGGAACGGCACCTCAACGCTTTCCGGCGGCACAACGGATCTGGAATTCACGGACGCGTCCGCGGTCTGGAATATGGCGGCGGCGTCCGAAGTCACGACCCTCAAGCAGTCGTCCGGCACGATCAACTTCCCGGCGGCCGCGTCGACCGGCTTCACGAGTACTACGCTCACGATAGACGGCGATTATTCGGCTGACGGCGGTACCGTGAACATGAGCACTGTGCTTCAGGGTGACGCGTCGGCGCATGACGAAATCACCGTGAACGGAAACACCTCCGGCACCGCGAACCTCGTTTTTACCAAGGTGTCCGGCTGGGGAAGCCAGACGGTTGACGGCATCAAGGTGGTCCAGGTGGCGGGAACGTCTGACGCGGTCTTCACGAAACCGGAATCGAACCGCCTTACGGCCGGCGCTTATATCTATGAGCTGAAGAAGATCGGAAGCGACTGGTACCTCACGAGTCAGCGGGATCCGGACGCCGCGAAGATCATTCTTCCGAAAACGATTGACGATCCCGATCCGGTCCAGCCGGATGTCATTCCGGCAGTGGATCCGACGGACCCGGCCGTTCACTATGTGAAGCCTGAACTCGGAAGCTACGCCGCGAATATGCTCGCGTCGAACACGCTCTTCACGATGTCGCTTTATGACAGGCTGGGTGAAACGCGGTACTCGGACGCACTGAAGAGCCAGAAGAAGTCCGGAAACGTCTGGATCCGGATGCAGGGCGGGAAGAACCACACCACCATGTATGACGATCAGCTGACAAACCGCGGCACGTATGGTGTCGTGAAGGTGGGCGGCGACCTCGTCACGTGGCCGGGTTCCGGCGACCACCGGTTCCATGTCGGTCTCATGGGCGGCTACGCGCATCAGAGCACGAAGACCCGGTCAAGCGACATCGGGCTCACGTCGAAGGGGAAACTCTCCGGCTATTCGGCCGGCTTCTACGCGACCTACATGAATGACAAGCCTGAAGCGACAGGTCCGTACGCGGATCTCTGGATGATTTACCAGCACTTCACGGATAAGGTCCACGCGAGCAGCGCGGCGGAAGAAGAGTATCACACGAAAGGCTGGACCGGTTCTCTTGAAGCGGGCTACACGTTTGGGCTTAAGGATTGGGTGAGCGCGAGCGGCACGCAGAACGCGACGCGGCTCCAGCTGCAGGCTCAGGTTATCCGCATGGGAGTCCGAGCCGATGAACATGTCGACGCCGAAAACTTCACCGTTCAGGGAACCGGTGCCGGGAACGTCCGTACGAGAATCGGCGCGACCGCGTACCACCTCTTCACGAACCCGAAGACCGGCCGCGCGATCAAGCCGTACCTCACCCTCAACTGGTACCACGACACGAAGAACTTCGGGGTTGTGTATGACGGCGTGAAGGACCGGATCGAAGGAACGCGGAACTTCGGCGAAGTGAAGTTCGGGATCGAAGGGAAGGTCTCTAAGAACGTCAACCTCTGGGGCGCGGCGCTCTATCAGGCCGGCTCCCACAGCTACTGGAACGCCGGGGCGTTTGTCGGCGCGAAGATCCTCTTCTGAGAGTGGAAAAGCGGGTTCCGGGCTGAGCCCCGGAGCCCGGCATCTCAAGCTTCATGGCGCAAAAAAGGGGAACCGGTTGATTAGTCCGGTTCCCCGTCCTTTCCCGGTTAACGGGAAGGTCCCACCACAGAGATCTTTCTTACTTCAAGCCGCGCTTCAGAGCAGCTTCTCAATTTCAGGCGCGATCGCGGAAGGCACCGTCGTCGGCTCAAACCGATCCACGACGTTCCCCTCGCGGTCGATCAGGAACTTCGTGAAGTTCCATTTGATACCGTCCCCTTCGAGATACTCGGGGAACTTTTCTTTAAGAACCCCTTCGAGGATCTTCGCGATCGGATGGCTTTCATCAAACCCCTTGAAGCCCTTCTGTGACGTCAGCCACTTAAAGAGCGGCTGGGCGTTTTCACCCCGGACGTCACCCTTTCCGAATACCTGGAACGTCACCCCGTAATTCAGCTGGCAGAACTCATGGATTTCGGCGTCCGTCCCCGGATCCTGCTCCGCGAACTGGTTGCAGGGGAAACCGAGCACTTCAAGACCCCGGTCCTTGTACTTCAGGTAGAGGTCTTCGAGCTCCTTGAATTGCGGCGTGAAACCGCATTTGCTCGCGGTGTTCACGATGAGAAGGACTTTCCCTTCGTAGTCGCGGAGCGACTTTTCACCCTTCGGGGTTTTGCCGCTGAAGTCATAGACGTTCATGCTCAATTCCTTTTCACATAGACGGAGCGGCAGGGGAGGCGGGAAGAGAGGGGTTTCCCGGGCAGCTCCTCCGCCGCTCCGCGAGGAGTATCTGTCCACTGTTAATATCGATTATAGGCGTCGGTTTAAATAATGCGAGGCTTTTTTATTGTTGCAATTTCAATTGTTTAAGCATTATTTAAGAATCGGTTTTATTCGTTTTATGAGTGACTTTTGATACACGGAAAAACGCACCGGGACGCCCGGAAAATGGGGAAAGAAGGGGTTCTGACCGGTCCCCGAAACGAGGAACCCGGAAGGACTCGCGTCCTTCCGGGTTCCAGGGCCGCACTCCTGCGGCAGGGCTCCTCTCAGCCGAAACCGGTTGACTAGCCGAAGCGGCCGCTCACGTAGTCATCCGTTTCCTTCTGGCGCGGATGATTGAAGACCTGGTTCGTCTCGCCGTACTCGACGAGGCGTCCGAGGTACATGTAAGCGGTGTAGTCCGAGCAGCGCATAGCCTGCTGCATGTTATGAGTAACGATCGCGACCGTGTAGTCACGCTTCAGTTCCGTCACGAGCTCCTCAATCTTCATCGTGGAGATCGGGTCGAGGGCGGAGCAGGGCTCATCCATCAGCAGCACTTCAGGCTTCACGGCAATGGCGCGCGCGATGCAGAGACGCTGCTGCTGACCGCCGGAGAGACCGTAGCCGCTCTGATCAAGCTTATCCTTCACTTCGTCCCAGAGGGCCGCCTTCGTGAGCGCCCACTCAATACGCTCATCCATGTCTTTCTTCGAGAGCTTTTCGAAGAGGTTCACGCCGAACGCGATGTTGTCATAGATGCTCATCGGGAACGGGGTCGGCTTCTGGAACACCATGCCGACGCGGGCGCGGATAAGCGCCGGGGGCGTCTTCGTGGTGAGGAGGTTTTCACCATCCAGCATCACTTCGCCTTCCGCCCGCTGACCCGGGTACATGCGGTACATGAGGTTGAAGATACGAAGGAGCGTCGACTTGCCGCAGCCGGACGGTCCGATGAAGGCCGTCACTTTGTTCGCCATGATCGGCATCGATACGTCGTGGATCGCGTGGAAACCGCCGTACCAGAAGTTGACGTTATTCACGGCAATCTTCACTTCTTCCTCGTCCACTTCGCCCGGCATCGCGGGGGGAACCATAGTCTGAGTATTCGTCATGTTGTCAATATCCAAATGGGTTTACTTGCGGTTCGTCTGGTTTCTGAAGAGAAGGCGGACCGAAATGTTGATTGCGAGAACAAGGAACGTGATGAGCGCGGCACCGGCCCAGGCGAGCTGCTTCCAGTCATCGAACGGCGAGGCCGCGTACTGGTAGATCACCACCGGGAGGTTTGCCATCGGGGCATTCATGTTCCAGCTCATGAACTGGTTCGAAAGCGCGGTGAAGAGGAGCGGAGCCGTTTCACCGGAAATACGGGCAACAGCGAGGAGGACGCCTGTCACGATGCCGGCTTTCGCGGCGCGGCAGATGACAGAGAGAATCATCTTCGACTTCGGGCACCCAAGAGCGATCGCGGCTTCGCGGAGGTTATTCGGAACGAGCTGCAGGAGGTTATCCGTCGTACGGGTCACCACCGGGATCACGATGAGGGAGAGCGCGATCGCGCCGGCCCAGCCGGAATAGTGACCGGACGGGGCCACAACCACGGCGTACACCACGAGGCCAAGGACGATGGACGGGGCAGACAGCAGCACGTCATTCAGGAAGCGGGTCGCCGGAGCGAGCCAGCCGCCTTTCCCGTATTCCGAGAGGTAGATGCCGGCGAGAATACCGATCGGCGTGCCGATCAGCGTACCGAAGGTCGCCATGAGGACAGAACCCACGATCGCGTTCTTCAGGCCGCCCGCGGCTCCTGGGGGAGGCGTCTCAGCCGTGAAGAGCGTGAGTGACATCGCGCCGACACCGTTCTGGACGAGGGTCACGAGGATCCACACGAGCCAGAAGAGACCGAACACCATGGCACCGAACGCGAGAATCTTCATCAGGCGGTCAGTGGCGGAGCGAAGCGGGAAAGTCGCTTCGCGCGCGAGGATCCGCTTACGGGCCTCCTCGTCACGGTTCACCGAGGCCTCGTAATTCGCGGCGCTCGTATAGTCAGTTGCGTGAGATTGCGTCATGATGCGCGGCCCTCCTTGCGGGAAAGGCGGAAGAGAAGCAGACGGGAGGCTGCGAGAACCGCCGTCGTAATAAGGAAGAGGATCAGACCGAGTTCAATCAGAGCGGACTTCTGCAGCCCAGCGGCTTCGTTGAAGCCGTTCGCGAGCGCGGAGGCGATCGAGTTCGAGGGGTCGAAGATCGAGGTGGGGAGCGCGAAGGAGTTACCGATCACGAAGGTCACGGCCATCGTTTCACCGAGCGCGCGGCCAAGGCCCAGCATGATGCCGCCCATGACACCGGCGCGGGTGTAGGGGAGCACCACATGCCAGATCGTTTCCCAGGTGGTGCAGCCGATACCGTAGGAGGATTCCTTGAGGAGCGGGGGCACCATGTCAAACACTTCCTTCATGATGGAGGCGATATACGGAATCACCATGATGGAGAGGACGAGACCGGCCGTGAAAAGACCGATACCGAACGGCGCGCCGGAGAAGAACTTCCCGATCACGGGGAGCGACCCAAGGCCTTCGATCAGCCACGGTTCCACGTACGTCTGGAAGAGCGGCGCGAAGACGAAGAGACCCCACATACCGTAGATGATGGAAGGAACCGCGGCGAGAAGCTCGATCGCGATGCTGCAGGGCTTGCGGATCCAGACCGGAGCGAGTTCAGTGAGGTAAACCGCGATGCCGAAAGACACCGGAACCGCGATGAGAAGAGCGATGGCTGAGGTGATGAGAGTGCCGAGAATCGGCGAAAGGGCTCCGTAAATATCCTGCACCGGGTCCCATTCGGACGAGGTGAGGAAGGAGAACCCATACTGATTGATAGTGTCGCGGCTCTCGAACCCGAGGGACACGAGAATCGCCGCGAGGAGCAGAAACACAAAAATGGCCGCGAACCGGGAGAGGTTCTCGAAGCCAGTGTCTGCGAGCGTGGATTTGGTAATCATAGAGATGAGAGAAGAGCCAGATACGGAAAACCGCCCCTGAGGGTCCGACAGATGCGGGTCGGTCTCAGGGGCGGATAGGGAATTACTTCACCAGCGGCTTTCCGTCAGCAGCCTTGAGGTCCGACTTCCAGATCGCGCGGATGCGGGTCGTGACAGCGGCGGGCAGCGGCACGTAGTCGAGCTTTTCAGCAGCCTTGCCGCCGTGCTTCCAGGACCAGTCGAAGAAGTTCAGGACAGCGCGGCCCTGATCAGGCTTCGTCTGGGTCTGCTGCAGGAGGACGAAGGTGGCGGAGGTGATCGGCCAGGACTTGGCACCGTCGGTGTTGGCGAGGGACACACCCATGCCCTTCACGCTGTTCCACTTGGCGTTGGAGGCGGCAGCGGCGAAGGCGTCACCGGACGGCTGCAGGAACTTGCCAGCCTTATTCTGGAGCTGGGTCCAGGCGAGGTGGTTCTGCTTCGCGTAGGCGTATTCGACGTAACCGATCGAGTTATTCAGCTGACCGACGTAAGCGGCAACACCTTCGTTGCCCTTGCCGCCCTGGCCCACCGGCCACTTCACAGCCTTGCCGGCACCGACCTTCGACTTCCAGTCAGCGGAGACCTGGGAGAGGTAGTCGGTCCAGAGGAACGTGGTGCCGGAACCGTCAGCGCGGTGGATCACAACGATCGGGGCGGCCGGGAGCTTGAGGCCCGGGTTCAGCTTCGTGATCTGGGCGTCATTCCACATCTTGATCTTGCCGAGGAAGATGTCGGCGAGAACGGGGCCGGTCAGACGGAGCTGGCCAGCCTTGACACCGGCGATGTGAACAACCGGAACCGCGCCGCCGATGACGGCCGGGAACTGCACGAGCTTATGCTTCTCAAGTTCAGCGGGAAACATCGGATCGTCAGACGCGCCGAAGTCAACCGTACCCGCGATAATCTGGCGCTGACCGCCGCCGGAGCCGATGGACTGATAGTTCACCTGGTTACCGGTAGCAGCCTTGTAGTCAGAAGCCCACTTGGCATAAACGAGGTAGGGGAACGAAGCGCCGGCACCGGTAATCGTGGAAGCGTGCGCGACGGCGAGCGTCGAGGCAGCGATAAGGGCGGCGAGAGTGACAGCTTTGAACGGCTTGAGAGTGATCATTTTCGAGTATGCAATCAATTGAAAAATTGGAAGGCCGGGATGGGACAACTCTTCACTTCCATCCCGGTACCCTGCATACTACGAGGCGATTATTTCAAGCCTGTTGCGGATTCGTGACGTGTACATGAAATTTTCATGACGGAATGATGACAAACACGATTTTTCACTGAATTCGGCTGAAATAAGGCTGTTTTGATATTTTGCAGTAGACCGGATTGCCGTTAATCCGTAGTGTGAAACTGAAAAGCGGAAGGGCAAATGGGGCCGGTCAGAGCCGGAAACTCTGCAGAAAAAAAACCGGACGGGGAGAAACCGTCCGGTGTAATAAAAGAGAGAATCTTTAAAGGTGCGAGCCTTTGAGGATTACTCGTCGCAGAACTACCGAAACGGAATTGCCGAGGAGCGGGAGAACCCCTGAGCCGGACGGACCCGAAGCCAGATTTGCAGGCGACCCCAAGGAGAAGCGGGAGAGGCTGCCGGAGGCTTTCCGTCGTTATTCCGTTTAGGAATAGCGATATTATGCGCTGAAAAAACGAAAAAAGACAGGGATCGGAGTGAAAGCGGTAAAACTTTTGACTTTATTCAAGAAAATCCCTTTTATTCTCTCGGTTTCACCCGTCGGGGGATTCCTTTTTCTGTGTTTCAGGTGACAGTTTTCGTGTCGATATGACTTTTCGGAATAGCGATACGCCCGGCGTCTCACCCTCCGGCCAAAAAAAGGTCCGCGGGATCCGAAGATCCGGCGGACTTTGAAAGGGGCCAATCACTGCAGGGTACCAAGCAGTACAAGCCAGCAGTTTCACAAGGCGTAAAAGAACTACAGGATACAAAATGTGCCGGCGGAGAAAAGAAGCCATGAACAACCGCATCAAAGGTTAAGGAGCAAAACACCGCACGGCTCCTTTCCTTCCGCCAGCATCCGGGAGGGCCCCTGTGCAGACACCACTCTGCGGAACGCCCTTGGTACTACGTCTGTAATAGTAGTTTTATTCATACTCATTGTCAATAGCAAACCAAAATCAGCGTTCCGTTTTTTTGATCCGAGGCCGCGAGGAAACCCATTTTCTGCCGGGTTTTCCTGATATTTTCCCCGGTGCGTCATGAATCTGATCCGCAAAAAATAACCCTGATTTCCAGATATTAAGATTCTGTCATTCTTATATTTAATAACGAAGATCTGAACGAACCCCGCTCACCGAGTCAGAGTGAGAGTCTCAGCGCGAGCACCGTGAGCGAAACGAAA
Organism: Mesosutterella multiformis; assembly: GCF_003402575.1. Lineage (GTDB taxonomy): Bacteria > Pseudomonadota > Gammaproteobacteria > Burkholderiales > Burkholderiaceae_F > Mesosutterella > Mesosutterella multiformis. The sequence goes on along the minus strand of NZ_BGZJ01000002.1, from coordinate 427,698 downwards.
AGCACGGGGAGCGTCATCACGACTCCCATTCTGAAATAGAAACCCCAGGAGATCCGGATCCCTTTTTCAGAAAGAACGTGAAGCCAGAGGAGTGTCGCGAGGCTTCCGATCGGCGTGATTTTCGGTCCGAGGTCGCACCCGATCACGTTCGCGTAAATCATGGCCTCCCGGATGAGGCTGGACGCAGTGCTTCCATCAATGGAAAGCGCTCCGACGAGGACAGTCGGCATGTTGTTCATGAGGGATGAGAGAAAGGCGGACAGGAACCCCGTCCCAAGTGCCGCGAGCCATACACCGGACTTTGAAAGCGCGGTAAGGGCGGAGGAGAGCAGGCTGGTCAGCCCCGCGTTCCGGAGTCCATAGATCACGAGATACATGCCAAGCGAAAAGATGACGATCTGCCAGGGGGCGTTGTTCAGCACCCGGGCTGTGTCAATCACGCGGCCCCGGAGAGCCGCAGCGAAAAGGATGAGCGCGCCTGAAGCCGGTACCGCGCTTACCGGCACGCCGAGCGGCTCAAGAATAAAAAATCCCGCGAGGAGCAGGAAAAGCACCGCCCACCCCGTGAAAAAGGTGCCGCGGTCCCGGATGACGGACGCGGGGGCGGCAAGTTTCGCGGGGTCGTATGACACTGGGATGTCCTTCCGATAAAAGAAATGAAGCACGGCAAGCGAGGCCGCGATCGACGCGAGGTCGACCGGCACCATGACCGAGGCGTATTCCGAAAATCCGAGGCTGAAGAAATCCGCGGACACAATGTTCACGAGGTTCGAGACGATGAGGGGGAGGCTCGCCGTATCCGCGATGAAGCCCGCCGCCATCACAAAGGCGATCGTGGATTTTTTTCCAAATCCGAGCGACGCGAGCATCGCGATCACGATCGGGGTCAGGATGAGTGCCGCCCCGTCGTTCGCGAAAAGCGCGGCCACCGCGGCTCCGAGGAGAACGATGAGCGTGAAGAGCCGCACGCCCCGGCCGCCGCCCCAGCGCGCGACGTGGAGCGCCGCCCACTCAAAGAACCCGGAAGCGTCGAGAAGGAGACTGATGAGAATCACCGCGACAAAGGCCCCGGTCGCGTTCCAGACGATATGCCATACCGTCTGGATGTCACTGAGATGCACAACACCGATGAGAAGCGCGAGAACTGCGCCGAGCGACGCGCTCCAGCCGATTCCAAGACCCCGCGGCTGCCAGATAACGAGAGTGAGTGTGAGGATAAAGATCGCGAGAGCAGGAAGCATGGTGGGCCCCGGCTTCAGGCGGCATCAGACCGCCTGAAGGACTTGAGTGAAGGAAAGCGCTGAGAACCGGATGAAGACGCTGCCCTTATCCGGAGAGTGAGAGGGATCAGATCGTGAGCGAGAGGAGTTTCTCCACTCCGACCGGTTCCTCAGCCTGAAGCGGGACAATCGCGGTCCGGGGGGACTCAGACTCGATCTTCCGGATTAAGGGAAGCTCAGACGTAGCCCGTTCCCTGAGAAGCGGGGACTCAGGGTCCGCGGCCGCCAGGCTGTCATTCACGATATAGCCCCAGGGGGCGATCCCCGCCCGCCTGAGATCCGCTTCAAGGCCCTTCGCTTCAAGCACCGGCGTGGTTTCAGGGAGTGTCACGATGATGACGCGGGTCATATCGGGGTTCTGAAGCAGCGTGAGCGGCGTAGTGCCGCTTCCCGTCTCTCCCATCTTCCGGACGACTTCCCGGTGATAAGCGCCCGCGGCGTCGAGGAGGAGCAGCGTGTGACCGGTCGGCGCGGTATCCATCACGACGAACCGTTTATCCGCTTCCCGGATGACGCGCGAGAACGCCTGGAACACCGCGATCTCTTCCGTGCAGGGAGAGCGAAGATCTTCTTCGAGAAGCTTCTTCCCGGCTTCATCGAGCCCCGCCCCCTGAGTCTTCAGGACGAGGGCGCGGTAATTCTCCGTTTCCTTCTCAGGATCAATCCGGGAGACCGTGAGACCGGGGACCGATCCCGCGAGCGCCGCGTCCACATGCGCCGCGGGGTCTGAGGTCGAGAGATGCACGTCGAAGCCCAGCTTCGCGAGCCGCGCCGCGATCGCGGCCGCCATCGTGGTTTTGCCGACACCGCCTTTTCCCATCAGCATGATGAGCCCGTGGTCTGTGCCTGAGAGTTCATCGATCAGATCGGAGAGCGGCTTCGGTTCCGGAGGCATAAAAGCGGTCGCTTCCGGCTTCGTCCCGGTCTCTTTTATAAAGAGCGTTCGAAGCGCGTCCACCCCCACCATATTCCGGGGCTTGAGGGAGAGGGTGTCCCGCGGGAGGCTTTTCAGTGGCTCCGGGATTTCCGTGATCGCTTTCCGCTCCCGAAGGCAGATGCTTTGCGCGAGCGCGCCTGAGGCGGACTCGGTTGCCGGCATCACGCCGTTCAGCACCAGATACTGATTTTTGATCCCGGCGAGTTCGTCAGACGTCCGCGCTGCCTCCCGGATGGAGGCCCGGTGAGCCCGCGCGACAAGGACAAGCTGCGTTTCCGCGGGGTCCGAGAGTGACCGGACGGCGGCCGCGTACTGGCTCCGCTGTTTATCGAGCCCCGAGACCGGCCCGAGGCAGGAGGTTCCATTCGGGTTCGCGTCGAGATACTGGCTCCAGGCTCCGGGGAGCTCAAGAAGCCGGATCGTGTGCCCGGTCGGCGCGGTGTCAAAGAGAATGTGGTCGTACTGAGAGGTCACCCCGGGATCCGTGAGGAGCCCCGTAAATTCATCAAACGCCGCGATTTCAGTCGTACAGGCACCGGAAAGCTGCTCCGTGATCGAAGCGACCGTTTCTTCCGGCAGCAGCCCCTGGATCGGCTGAATCAGTTTCTCCCGGTACGCGGCGGCGGCCGCCTGCGGATCAATCTCAATCGCGGAGAGCCCCGGGACAGATTGGATCGCGGTCACCTGATTCCCGATCGGCTGATCGAATACCTCGGAGACGTTGGACGCGGGATCCGTGCTGACGAGGAGCACCCGTTTTCCGAGTCCCGCGAGGGCAACAGCGGCCGCGGCCGCGACGGAGGTCTTTCCGACGCCGCCCTTCCCGGTGAAGAAGAGAGTGTGCGGCGCGTTTTCGAGGAACTTCAGCCCCGAGACCGTGTCTTTCAGGGTTGACTGAGACGACGCCTTCGGGGACTCTCCGCAGCCGCATTCCGGCCCGCAGACCGCTTCCGCGGAAATCCCGGTGCTTTTCTCAAGCTCCCTCGCCCGCTCACAGGCTGTCATCGGAATGCCGAACCACTCGGACAGCTCACTCCGGCTGGGGTACCGGCCCGAGAGCCGCTCTTCGTTATCAACGAGGATGAGGGGGAGGGCATCGGACCCCTTAGCCCTCAGGAAGGCGGACGCCTTGTGGTTCAGGACAAACGCCATCGGCTGATTCGCGAGATTCCAGCGCTCAGCGGGAACGCCGTGCGCTTTCAGCCAGTCAAAATCCGACGCGAAATCAATCAGCGCCTGATCCGGATCCGGACCGCAGACCCCGGTGCTGCAGCACATCGCCGGGTCAAAAACCGAAAGTTTCTTCATGGCGTTCTCCGTATATATTCGATAAAACAGATATGAATGAATAAAAATTTTTACCCGCAGCAGGACTTGCCGTCCGCGGTGCCGTTTACCGAGGTGAGTTTGGAGGCCAGCTTCCGGGCCGCGGTCCGATCCGCTTCCCAGGCTTCCTCAATCACCCGCGCGGCCCACGCGGGCATCTGCGGGGAAAGCCGGTAGTGCACCCATTTCCCTTCCTTCCGATCCAAAAGCACCCCCGCGTCCCGCAGCATTCCTAAGTGACGCGAGATCTTCGGCTGCGGGGCATCAAGCGCCGCGCCGATATCGCAGACACAGAGTTCTCCCATCTCGCGGAGAAGTAGCACGATGCTGAGACGTGTATCGTCAGAAAGCGTCTTGAAAAGCTGAAGCGGCGTGAGAAGAAGGATCATGGTGTGCCGGAAAACGGTAAAAGTCGGAATACAGACTTCTGACACGCGGCGCGTCAGAAGTCATATGCATTTTAGTGAATATGTTTAAAACCGCAAGGCTTTTCTGATGACCGGATGTTCCGCCGTCCTGAATTTCAGTCCTCAGGCGTTTGCGGCTCTTCCTCTTCCGTGAGCTTCAGCAGCTGTTCGGCTCCGATCGGTTTCTCGCTTTCAAGCGGCACCACCGCGTAGCGCCTCGTATTCGCGGCGACCCGGGTGAAGAGCGGCTCCTCAGCCGCGGCCCAGGTTTTAAGGATCGGGGACATCGGACCCGCGGCCGCGAGGCTCCCATTCACGATATAGGCCCAGGGGGCGATTCCCGCCCGCCTCAGGTCGTCCTTCAGGAACTTTGTTTCCCGGAGAGCGGAGGGTTCCGCCCGCGTGACGAAGATCGCGCGGGTGAGAGCTGGTTCCTGCAGGAATTCAAGCGGTGTGCGGAATGTCCGCTCGATCCCAAGACGGTTCGCGGCGGCCCGGTGATAGGTGTCCGCGGCGTCAATGAGAAGGAGGGTATGGCCTTCAGGCGCGGTATCCATCACGAGGAACCGTGTTTCCGCTTCCCGGAAGTACCGCGACACGGCGTAAAAAACCGCGGTTTCTTCGGCCCACGGCCCCCGGAGATCCTCTTCGAGAAGCGCTTTTTCGTCTTCCTTCATCGAGCGCCCGGCCGTTCTGAGCGTCAGAGCCCGGTACCGCCCGGTCTCTTTTCTGGGGTCCACGGCTGTGACCTCGAGTCCCGGAACCGTGTCCCGGATACCGGACGCCTTAAGCGCCGCGGGGTCGGTGGTCACGAGGTGGACGTCACCCCCGAGAGCGGCGAGCCGCAGCGCGATCGCGGCGGCAAGCGTTGTCTTCCCGACCGAGCGTTTGCCGACCAGCAGGATAAGGCCGGGACCCGCGTCATGGAGTTCACGCACGAGTGTCGCGAGCGTCTTCGTGCTCGGGTACCAGGCGGTGGGTTTCGGTTCCGGGGGCCGCGTGCCCCAGCGGAAGATCCCCTGAAGCGCGTCAGCGCCCGCGGCCCTCCGGGACTGCAGTGGAAGCACAGTGCGGGGAAGAGCGGAAAGCGCCTTGGGAAGCGACCGAAGGACCTGCCGCTGACGCCTGAACACCGCGGCGTCAAGCGTTCCTTCTTCCCCTGAGGCCTTCTCCATCTCGGCGTTGAGGACGAGGGAGAGGTTCCGAAGTCCGGCGTCCGCGTACTCTTCCGCGAGCCTCGCGGTCTCCCGGATCGGGCCGCGTGAGAGCGTCGCCGTGAGAATAAGGCGGGTTGATTGTGGGTCCTTCAGCGTCCGAAGCGTTTCGTCATAAAGCGCGCGGGACTGTCCGAGACCGGCGGTGAGGGCGATCGACGCCTGACCGTCCGGACGCCGCTCAAAAAACTGATTCCACGCGGCCGGGATCCCGAGGTACCGGATCGTGTGAGCGGAAGGAGCGGTGTCGAGAATCACGTGATCAAACGGCCCCTCGATTCTGGGGTCGGTTCTGAGCGCAGTAAAGCGGTCAAAGCACGCAATTTCCTCGGTGTCCGTCCCGAAAAGCTGCTCCGTGATCGCGGCGAAAGTCGTTTCCGACAGGAACCCCTTCATCGGCCGCAGCACCTTTTTCCGATAGAGGTCCGCGGTTTTCCTGGGATTCAGTTCGAGGGCGGAGAGACCCGGAACGGATTGAATCGGGGTGACGGAGCTCCCGATCGGCTCATTGAAGAGCTCCGCGAGATTCATGTCCGGATCCATGCTGACGAGAAGCACGCGTTTCCCAAGCCGCGCGAGAAGCACTGCGGTGCCGCTCGCGATCGATGTTTTCCCAGCGCCAACAGGCCCCGTGAAGACGAGATGCTTCGGGGCGTCTTTCAGGTACGCGAGGGCTGCGGCCGCGTCCCGCAGACGCTCCGCTTCTGTTTTCGGGGCGCGCGGCATCCGTGCCGCGGTCACCCGTTTCTTCTTTGCAGGCGTTTTTTCTCCCGTCCGGCGAGTTCGGCGTGAAGGGGCTCCCGCTCCCTTTCCCGTTTTCATGGCTCTCTCCGTTACTCTCCTGTCAAAACGATGTCCGTGCTTTTGTTTTTTTCAACCCGAAGGTCGTAAGACTATCGTCTGAAGGAATAGGTAGCAATGCTTTAAAACCAAATATCATAACGCCTGAAGCCGGTTTTTCAAAGCTTAAAAGAAACGCGCCCTGGATTCCAGGGCGCAGGAGAGAGGGGAGGGAGCGGAAAGCGCCGCGTCTATCAGGGGCTGGGTTCCGTGAGCTGACGGAGTTTCTCGAACCCCACGGGTTCCTCGCGGACAAGCGGCACAATCGCGAGCCGCGGCGACCGCTCACTGATTTCCTTAATCAGCGGGATTTCCGCGGCGGCCCGCTGCCTGAGGATCGGAGTGACAGGCGAGGAGGCCGAGAGACTGCAGTTCACGATATAAGCCCAGGGTTCAATCCCCACGTTCCGGAGACTCTCTTCAAGGGACCGTGCTTCCGCTACCGGGGTGGTTTCGGCGACTGTCACGTGAATCATCTTGGTGAGCGTCGGATCCTGAAGGAAGAGAATCGGGGAGCGGAAGGCTTCCGCGTCCGTCCTCCCGGCCTTCTTCTCCTGCTCCTTGCGGTAGCTTTCCGAGAGGTCAAGGAAGACCCGTGAGTGACCGTTCGGCGGATTATCCATCACGACAAACTGATCCGCCGCTTCACTGAACACCCGGGAGATCGCGGAGAGAACCGCGATTTCCTCGGTGCAGGGCGATCGGAGGTCTTCTTCAAGGAGCGCTCGTCCCGCGGCGTCGAGCCTCGCTCCCTGCGTTTCCATCACGTACGAGCGATATTCTTCCGTTTCCTTCGCGGGGTCGATCTTCGACACCGTGAGATTCGGGAGCGTGCTGCTCAGCGTCTCCTCGATATGCGCCGCGGGGTCGCAGGTGGAAAGGTGGACTTTGTGGCCGAGCGCCGCGAGCCGCACGGCGACCGCGGCCGCCATCGTGGTTTTGCCGACACCGCCTTTCCCGAGCATCATGATGAGACCGTGGCCGGAGGCCGCGATTTCGTTCACGAGATCGGCGAGCGGCCTCGGGGGCGGCGGATCAAATTCGACATCCTCAGCCGGCTCCCCGTCATCCCGAAGGAGTGACCGGATATTCTCAGGCCCCACGAGGTTCTCGGGCTTCAGCGGCAGGATATCGCGCGGCAGCGCGGGGAGCGGCGCGGGAAGATTTTTAAGGACCGTGGATTCCCACTCGTAAATCGATGTGGCGAGCGGCCCGGTTCCCGCCTCACTCTCCGGGAGCACCCCATTCAGCACGAGATTCTGATTCACGATCCCGGTGTCCCGGAGCTCATCCACGGTTCTCGCGGCCTCCCGGACAGAAGCCGCGTGAGGCCGGCAGACCGTCACAAAGCGGGTTTTTGTCGGGTTGATAAGAGACTGCATCGCGGCCTGATACTGATGGCGCTGCCGCTCAAGTTCCGAATCCGGTCCGAGATCCGGACGGTTTTGCACGCGCGACTCCAGATAGTCGCACCAGGCTCCGAGGTGCTTCAGCACGAGGAGCGTGTGTCCCGTCGGCGCGGTGTCAAAAAGCACGTGGTCGTACTGCGACGCGACCGCGGGGCTCGTGATGAGTCCCGTGAATTCATTAAACACGGCGACCTCGGTCGCGTAGGGGCCGGAGAGTTCCTCAATAATCGACGCGATCGCGGATTCGGGGAGCAGATCCCGCACGGGTTTCACGATCTGCTCGCGGTGCGCGAAGGCGGCGAGCCGAGGATCAATCTCTATCGCGGAGAGACCGGGAACCGATTTGATGGGGCAGAGGGTGTTCCCGATCGGCTGCTCAAAGATCTGGGAGAGGGAGGAGGCGGGGTCAGCGCTGACGAGCAGCACCCGCTTCCCCTCGCGCGTCAGCGCGATCGCCGCGGCCGCGGCGACTGAGGTTTTGCCGGACCCGCCTTTCCCGGTAAAGAAAAGCGTTTTCGGGGCGCGGTCGAGGAACCGGAGCCCGGTGCCGGATTCCGTTCCCGGTGTCTCGTGGATCACGGAGGGGCGGAGCGCCGCGGCGTGGTACACCCAGACGGATTGTGGTTTCCTGGGGGACGCTGCCGCGGCACAGTCTTCAGGCGTCGGCTTCAGCGAGACCCCGAACCATCCGGCAAGTTCCGCCCGTGTCGGATAGCGGCCGTAAAGCACCGGTGCACCGTTTACGAGAATGTAGGGAAGATCCTCCGCGCCGTGCCGCTTCAGAAACATCGACACCCGGTGGTTCAGCGCGAATTCCATTGGATCCGATACCAGATTCCAGCGCTCAACCGCGACCCCCTTCCGCTTCAGCCATTCGGCGTCAGACGCGAACCGGATCAGTTCCGGGACCGGAGTGGAATCGCCCGCCCCCGTGTTGTCAGCGGCTGCCGGATCGAATACCGTAAGACTCTTCATGAAGTTCTCCGGAAATCCTTAAATAGTGGAGAAATAAAAGCGAAACCGTTCCGGATTCAGCGCCCGGCGGGAACTCCAAGGTTCCCATCCCGGCACTGGCTTCTCGCGTGAGTCCCGGAAGACGTATCCCGGGAGTGAAAAAGCAGATCTGAATCAGGTTTTCTGTGTCACAGGCGGTGCTTATGCGGCCTTGCCCTGAAGCGTCCCGCGGGTCCCTCTCCGTGACATCAGGAGAAAAGCCGGTGAGTTACGTGAAAAAACACCCTGCGGCCGGATAAAGAGCGATGGTTGCGATGAAGCACGCTTTTCACGTCAAAACCCCGGAAGATCGCTGAAGATGACATCCGGATCAGATCAATTCGTTCTTTCTATTCTATCGAAATGAAATAAAAAGGATCAGGATTTTTTTGACACGAAATTCCCCAATATAGGTAGAAAATACCCGATAACTAAAATGGTTTACCCAGGGATAGGGACACGAAAAAGAGGAATCCCGGAAAACCCGGGATTCCTCTTCAAAAGTGCGATTTAAATCTCACCCCCGGAAGGGGCGGGACTTATCTTCAGAGCTTCGCGAGCTCCTCCGCGACCACATAGCCCTCGGTGTAATTGTGTCCGAGGTTGAGGCCGAAGATATCAAGCGGATAGTCCATCGATCCGTAGAAGTTGCCGGCGAGGTTCCCGATCGCGTAGAGACCCGGGATCGGCTTATCGTCCTTATCGAGGCATTCCAGGCGCTCGTTGATCTCGACCCCGGAGCAGCCGACCGTGAACCGGACGTGGCGATGGATGCCGTAGAACGGACCCGCTTCCACCGGGCAGAGGTGATCGGCCGGAACGCCGAACTCCGTATCCTTCCCGGCGTGTGCCATCTCGTTATAGTGCTTCACGGTTTCGAGGAACGCCGGAACGTCCTGAATGCGGAGTTTCTTCGCGAGTTCTTCCAGCGTATCCGCTTTCCAGGTATCGATCAGGCCTTCCATCACGCCCTTATGCTCAATCTTCTCCTCCGGCATCCAGTTCTTCAGCGACTCGGTGTCTTCCACCGGGAGTCCGAGCTTCTTAGCCTGCTCGATATAGTTCGAGTCAAAGATCTGGCAGTAGTGGCCGGCGTCTTCCTTCGAGAGAAGGAAGCAGTTCATGTATTCCATCGGCACCATTTCGCTCGAGAACCGGCGGCCGGTCGAGGCCTTCACGCGGAGGTACGGGTGACTCATCATCGTCGCGGGACCCGCGTCCATATCGTGGACCATCTTCGTGTGGCCGACGTTTTCCATGCGGCCGCCCGCCCAGACGATCATCTTCTGGCCGTCACCGTCGCGGCCCCGGCGCTTCAGCTCAAGGTTCGTGACATCCGGCAGGTAGTAATCCATCATCCGCTTATCGTTCGCGTAGTCACCGGTGGCCATCACGACACCCTTCTTCGCGTTGAAGCGGATGAATTTCCCGGCGCGGTCCTTGCCGATCACGCCCGTCATGCGGCCCGTCTCATCCTGGATCAGCTGCACGGCAGGGGTCTTGTAGTACACCTTCACAGGCAGATTCTTCTCCGCCCAGTCGGCGAGCTCCTGCACGGCGACACCCGTGTTATAGGGCTTCGGGCCGAACACGCAGGTCGTGAAATTGAGCTTATCCCAGCCTTCCTTCGCGAGGAACGCCTTATGCGGCGCGGTTCCCATATCGACCACCTGGCAGCCCGCTTTCTTCGCGCGGTCGACCATCCAGGAGACGGCGACCCCGGAGTTCTTCGCCCAGGTTTCGAGGACGCCCCGCTTCGCGCGGTAATCAGACCCCGCGACGAGGAGCGACACGCAGGCTTCAACCTGCTCCGGATCACTTTTATCGAGGAGAATGCCGGCCCCGAAGTTGCCGCAGGCGGACGCGTAGGATTCCTTCTGCAGCACCGCGACCTTCATTCCGAGCTCACCCGCGCGGATCGCGCAGGGGACACCCGGCGATCCGGCACCCACAACCGCCACATCGCATTCCACGGTTTCGTCGCACTGGGTGATCGGCTCAGGACGCTTGAAAAATTCCAATTCTTCACTCATCTTTATCTTGACTCCTCATGGACGGACGCTCACTAGATAGCATCCGTATATTGATTGGATCCCCAACACCCACCGTATAGTCTAGGCGCTTTATCGTGCTATAGCGAGGAAATTATTGTGTCAGTTGTAATCATAAAGAACGGTGAGATATCTTATTTTTACGGATACAGTTAAGGAATTTCAGGAGACGGGTAAAATTGACGGGTTAAGGTGTTTTATTTAGGAGCCGGGGCTATGAAGGGCGGCAATACTTTCTGGATTATCTGGGGCGGAGTGCTGGTCCTCTGGCTCGTCCTTCGGTACTTCGCGAAGCAGCGGATGCACCCGGTCCCCGGGATGGAAACCGAGACCTATAAGAAGGCGCAGCTCTATTCAGTCTTCGGGACGACCGCGACCTTCATGTTCGCGCTGGTGCTCGCCACGATTCTCCCGATGCAGGGATTCGCGGGGCGCGTCGCGCTCGCGGTCCTCTTTATTTTCGCTGGGCTGCAGGTCACGAAAGCCGCGGTGCAGAAGGTCTGGTCCTGCCCCGTCTGCGGAAAACCGCTCCCCGTGCAGACCGGCCTTCTCGGGGTCGTCGTGATTCCGGTTCAGAAATGCCCGCACTGCGGCACAAGGATTCCGTAACCGGGGTTCTTTCCTCAATTCATATATATCAATTGAGGGCGGTGTTCCTCCTGAAACCCGCCTGATTTTCCTTGCGAAAACGCCTCCGGAACACTCCCGGAGGCGTTTATTTATGGGCGTTTCGGTGTTTCCGCCTCTCGCCTCAGACGCCGGTTCAGCCAAAAATTTCTTTTTTGGCATTTTTCCCAAATCATATATATGAATTCGGAAACCCTCGTTTTTTGGGGTTACCCTTTGGGAAAATTTTCCGTGTCAGGAGATCTCCCGTCAGACGCCGTTCCCTCTCTCTGCCGCGGGAGATCTCCATTACGGAAAAGGAAAAGAAAATGGCTGATAACTTTGATTCGTACGTTCCTGAGATGGTGGCGACCCGCCGGAAGTTTCACGCCCGCCCGGAACTCGGCTGGACCGAGTTCGAGACGACGGCGACCGTGATCACGCGGCTTCGGGCTCTGGGGTATCAGGTGCTCTGCGGGACGCAGGTCGTGAAGCCTGAGGCGGTGCTCGGGCGTGACGAGAAACTCGTCGCCGCCGCGATTGAGCGCGCGAAGTCAGCCGGGGTGTCGGACGAACTCCTCTCCGAAATGGGCGGCTACACGGGCGCGGTCGGAATTCTCGACACCGGCCGTCCGGGTCCCACGCTTGCCTTCCGCTTTGATATGGACGCGCTCCCGATTCAGGAGCTCCAGGATCCGGCGGTGCACCTTCCCGCTAAGGAAGGGTTCGCGTCGACCTTCAAGGGCGTGATGCACGCCTGCGGTCACGACGCCCACACCGCGGTGGGTCTCGGGGTGGCCCGGTGGCTGATGGATCATAAGGATGAGCTCGTTGGCAAAGTGAAGCTCATTTTCCAGCCGTCCGAAGAAGGGACGCGCGGTTCGAGCCCGATGACCGCGGCCGGTGTCGTGGATGACGTTGATTGGTTCTTCGGCGGGCACATCGGGACCGAGTGCCATTCACACGAAGTCGGTGTCTGCCACGACGTGTTCCTCGCGACCGTCAAGTTTGATGTGGACTTTACGGGGCTGGAATCCCACGCGGGCGCGGCTCCGGAAAAGGGGCGCAGCGCGCTCCTCGCCGCCGCGAACGCCGCGGTGATGCTTTCCGCGATCAGCCGGACGTCTGAAGGCGACACCCGGATTTCGGTCGGGAAACTCGTCGCCGGTACCGGCCGCAACATTACCCCGGCGCACGCCCATATGGAGTGCGAGGTGCGCGGCACCACGTCAGAAGCCTGTGACTTCATGTGGGAAAAGGCTCAGACCGTCGTGAAGGGCGCGGCCGAGATGCTGGGGGTCGAGGTGAAACTCACGAAGGTCGGCGAAGCGACGACCCTGAAAGCCACCCCGGCCGCGATGGAAGTGGTCCGCAAGGCCGCGGCTGCCGCGAAAGACGTGAAGGAAGTGAAGGAAATCACCGCCCCGCAGGCCTCTGAAGACTGCACGATCTTCACGCGCGCCGTGGTGGCGCATGGCGGGAACGCCGCGTTCTTCCTCTACGGCTGCGAGCACCACGGTCATCACCGTCCGGACTTCGATGTCCAGGACACCGTGAATCTCGAGCCGGGTCTTGAAGTCTTTGCCGGCATCGCGAAAGAGGTTCTCGGCCGGAAGTAATCCCGACACTATTTTTCTCTCCCACTGACTTGCAGAGTCAGCGCTTGCCCCCGGTTCGGATGACGCCGGGGGCTTTTTTTTGGGGCTGCGGGGAAACGGAGATAAAGGAGACGCGGGCGGGGAATAAAAAAGGATCGGTCCCTTGCGAGACCGATCCCTTTCCGGTTTTTCGTTACTCACCAACTTCAGGTGTTACTTGAAGGCCGGAACGCCGACCCCCTATTTTTGGGGGTGATCAGCACGGAAGAGTTCCCACTCCTCAATCGAGCGGCCGTCCGGCAGATGGCAGATCGCGTATTCGCCGCCATCCTTATCCTTTTTGATTTCGAGCATCCCGTGATAATGCTTCACGCACCAGACAGAAGCGGGATTTGCCATCCCCGCCATCGGTTCAGAGGCGGGCTGATCAGAAGCGGTTCCGGGAGCGGCGCATCCCGTGAGGAGAGCGGCGGACGCGGCTCCCACGGCTCCGAGCGCTTTAAGCGGCTTCATCGTTTGTGTTCCTCAAAAGAAATGACCTATGTTCCATTTATTCTATCGGCCGGCGCGAAACCGTTTGAGGTGTCGTCCGCCGTTCCGGCTCCCGCTACACTTCTAGGTATAAAGAACCGTGCCCTTAACGCGGCCGAGAAGCCCGGGGGCAGGGCGGCAGCAGGATTCAGTTTCAAGGAAAAAGGACTCACGCGCGATGGACCGATACGGAAAAATTGAAGGAATGGAGGATATCGTCGATCTGATTGACGAACTGGGGTTCCTGCCATTCTTCCGGAACCCGATTGAAGGATGGTCGCTTGAAGAGAAGACGCCGGCGGAATTCTGGTTCAACGACGATAACGACGGGGTCTGGGAGTGGAAGGGGCCGATTATTTCCCGGACGGAATGCGCGTATGGGAAGTTTTACCGCGGGAAAGCGGTTTTTATATCGCGCGGCTGGTACCCGGATTTCCTGAATTACCGGAGGTTCCGCCGTCACCTGACCGCGGACGAAAAGTTCATCCTGGAGACACTGAAGGGCGAGGATTCACTCCTCTCGAAAGAACTCAAGGCCTTCACGGGATACACCCGGGCGAGAACGAAAGCGATTGATCCCTTTGGCGAGCGGCTCACGCATCTCGACTCGATGCTGGGCGACGATGATGGGCGGAAACGCGAAGGCTTTGAAACCGCGGTGAATCACCTCCAGATGGCGGGGTACGTGATCATTTCGGATTTTGAGTATTCGCGCGACAAGAAAGGGAACACCTACGGCTGGGGTGTGGCTCGCTACACGACGCCGGAATCGTACTTCGGTGAGTCCACGCTTCACGTGGACCGCACGCCGCACGAGTCCCGCGACCGGATCCTCGCGCATCTCCGGAAGATTCTCCCTCAGGCGACAGAGGAGCAGCTCGCGTCCTTTATCGCGTAATTCAAGGCTCGGGTCTTCGATTCCGGCCGGCGTTACCCCACGAAAAAGCGGATTCTGTTTTCATGATTCAGAATCCGCTTTTTTCATGCTTCCCGGAGGCGGGGAGGGGCCAGACCTTTCCTTATGCCTTCCCGTGCTTCAGCCACTTTCCACCCCGGAAGCGCAGCAGGAAGATCATGCCGCGGAAAATAAGCTCACCGCACATCGCGATCCAGACGCCCTTGAGGCCAAAGGTGCGGGCGAGGAGCCAGGCGGCCGGGAGCCTCACAAACCACATCGATCCAAGGTTCATGAGGCAGGGGATCAGCGTGTCCCCCGCGCCCATAAAGACACCGTAGGCGACAATCGAGGCCGCGAACATCGGTTCCGCGAACGCCTCGATCCGGAGGATCGTCGCGCCGAGATCGATGATTTCGGGGACGTTCGACATGAGGCCGATCATGATCGGGGCGAAGATGAACATCAGAACTCCCATCACGGTCATGACACCGAGCCCTGTCGCGATCGCGATCTTACCGAACCGCATCGCGAGGTTTTCGCGCCTCGCGCCGATGCATTGGCCGGTGAGGGAAGCCGCGGCGTCACTCACGCCGTAGCCCGGCATGTAGCAGAGGCTTTCCGCGGTGATCGCGAGACTGTTCGCCGCGATTGCGATCGTTCCCAAGGGAGCCACGATCATCGTTGACGCGACCTGCGCGCAGCACATCACGGTGTGCTGAAGCCCGACCGGAATCCCGATTTTGAATGCTTTTTTAAGCAGCGGAAACTCGGGGAGGAACCGTCCCTTTTCGCCCCGGATCGCGAGTTCCGGGCTCCGGGTGCAGACGTACCAGAGCATCGGGACCGCGGTGCAGAGTTCAGCGAGCACGGTCCCCAAGGCTGCCCCCGCGACCCCCATTCCGGCCCCCGGCATCGTGAACGTGAACCCGAGGAACGTCACGAGCCGCGTCGGGAAGATGAGGAAGTAGTTAAAGACCACGTCCTCCACGCACATAAAGATATTGAGGAACGAGGGAACGCGGATATTGCCGCTTGCCCGCAGCATCGATCCCGCTTCGTAACTGAGGAAGAGAAGCGGCATCGCGGCGGTGTAGATCGCGAAGTATTTCGTGCCTTCCCGCGCGACATCCGCCGAGGCACCGAGGAACCCCGGGAGCCAGGGGCTGATCATGAGCCCCACAGCGCCGAGAATCGCGCCGGTCGCGACCGCGACCGTGATGCCTTGTCTCAGGAGCTTCCGGGCCGTGGGGTACGACTTCGCCCCGATTTCCTGCGAGGCGAGCACCGAGTACCCCGTGATCCCCGCGGACCCGAGGCCCCAGAAGAGCCAGATCGTGCTCGACACAATACCGACAGCGGCAGCCTCGACCGCGCCGAGGTTACCCACCATGGCGGCATCGATGTACTGCATCAAAACATTCGCGAACTGCGCGAGGATCGCCGGGATCGAGAGCCGGATCACGAGGGCGAGTTCCTCGGCCCGCGTAAAGGACTCGCCCGACCGGATCTTTCCGATCAGCCGCTGGGAAACGCTGTCTTTCATAGATAGATGAAGTGTGTTGCTGAGTTGTTGTTTTTGTAGGGCGGGAAAGAGGAGGGGAAGGGGACTTTGTGCCCCCGGTTTCCGCCTTTCTCGGCCGCCGCGCCATTCTAAGCCAGACTGCTTAGAAGCCGGAGGCAAAACGGATGTGTTAACCCGGAGAAGGGCATGAGAGTCAAACCCGTCAAAATGGAAAGAAACCGGCGAAACGAATCATGACAAAAGGCAAACGGCTGTTCTTTTGAGAGAATTCCGCTGATCGCCTCATGAAGACGGATGATCCCGCCCGTTACCGATTTCCCTTTAGAGGGTTATTCCTAAGGATCTACCTATTTTGAATAACTATTTGAAAATACATCGTAAATTTTAACAAAACGACAAAAAAGAAAAATTCGCTTTCTTTCCTCTGCCCCAAACATGTGCATACCCTGCTATTCTGGATGACAGTTTTTCGTCGGGTACTGGAAATTAACTTGCGGACTGGGTGAATAAGAATGACGCGGACGGATGAAGAGAATCAGAAGAGAGCGAAGGCTGGCCGATGGCAGAAAAGCGTTTTTGCGCTGGCTGCGCTTCTGATGATGTCGTCCGCCTCGTTCGCTGATCTCAAAGCGCCCGAAGTCCAGGATCCGATCTACGACACGCTCACCACGCTGCAGGAGTCGACTGAAATCTCGGTTCCGAAGGCATCCCTTGGCTCCGCCCCGGAGAAGGATGGCGAGGCGAGCCTCAACTCCTCTGACCGCCCGCATGGGTTCGGTCTCCGAGTCATCAAGACCGCGGAAACCCAGCTTGGGACCCCGTACCGCGCCGGCGCTGAAACGCCCGGGCGCGGTTTTGATTGTTCGGGGCTTGTGTGGTGGGTTTATCAGCAGCAGGGGATCTCGCTCCCCCGCGACTCTGTCTCCCAGTCTCACGTCGGGACGCGGGTGGACCTCGCGGACGCGAAGGCAGGCGACATCGTCGTTTTCAAGACGAACCGGGGCCCCAACGGCTTCCACACCGGCATCATGACGGATTCCGAGCACTTCATTCACGCGCCCCGCGCGGGGGACCGCGTGCGCGAGTCCGAGCTCACGGGCTACTGGGCGCGTCACCTCTATTCAGTGCGCCACGTGGGCGGCCTGAAGCTCGCGAAGAATCGTCTGCCGTCTGACGTCGAAGTCGCTCAGGATGATCTCGAAGAAAAGATCGCGGATACCGAGTCCCGAGACGCCGCGTTTAACCCCGGCCCCGCGATTGAGTATCAGGAAAAGGCCGCTCCCGCCCGCGTCGTCGCCTCCGTCCGCCACGGAAAGAAGTCCGCGAAGGCTGAGAAGCGTGTGAAGGGGTCGAAGTCTGCCAAGGTCGCTAAGGCCTCGCGCGCCGGCAAGTCCCGCGCCGCGTCCGGGAAAAAGATTGTGGTCGCGAAGGCTTCAGGCCACGCGAAGGGCCGCCGCCACGGCCACTCCTGACCGCGCTAGAATAGCGTCACCAAATAAAGGCAAAACAGGGCCCCGGTTTCAACAGCCGGGGCTTTTATTTTGGTTTCGAGGTGCGGGGCCAATAAAAAACCGCGGTTCCGGATTCGCCGGACGCCGCGGTTATGCCTGTGTCAGAGGCTCTCGGTCAGAGCTTGATCGCGCCTGAGACAATCTTCGCGAGGAACTCGGGGAAGGACCCCGCGACATGCTTCGCGCGTTCCTCAAAATCGGGTTCCGTGCTCGTGATGACGGAGCCATCCTCGATATCGATCGCGTAGTAGTAATACTCGGGATCGGTGCAGAGGTAGATCGGGAAATGGGTGTCCCAGAAGTCCGTCACTTCCTTCGCCCACTTCTTATCCTTTCCGGCCGCGTCAAGCCCCATCAGCTCGAGCTCATTCCAGCTCCAATCGTCCTCCGTTTTCGCGGGCTTGAAGTCCGGACCCACGAGGAACCACTTGTTCCCGGTCTGATCCTCGCACTTCGCGAGTTTCCCGGCGAAGTTAAGCCAGGACTGCGGAATCGCGTGTCCGTAGCGACTGAGAACGTCCTCCGGAATCGGCGTCGCGGTTTCGGCAGGAATGACTTTCCAGTTCTGAGCGGAGAGCCACTGAATGAATTCATCAACCATTGAGGTAGCCAGCTTTTAATAAAAGAGGTCGGAAAAAAGGGGAGATCGCGGCGTCGAGCCGGTTTCAGTTCCGGGCGGGCGTCTCCCGCGCGTGGATCCCATGGATTCCGATCGAATTCTAGTTAAAGCGCCCCGGATTGCAAGAGCGGATACCATGATCCTGTAAAATTAAGCCGGACCGCCGGAAATTCCGGTGATCCGGCCCGATCTGTCACGGTCCTGTCACAGAACTGTGCTAGGGGGACAGGGATGACGGTCAGGAGAGCGAAGCGCTCTTTTCGACGGTCTTATTGGACGCAGCGGACGCGTGCGTGGCTTCGAGGCTCGCCTCCCGGGGTTCCGGGGATTTAGCGGCCGCGGTCTTCTTCTTCGACGCGGTCTTCGCCTTCGCCTTGCGGCTCCGGGACTTCGGCTTCTGGCTGTCCGCCGCCATCATGCCCTGAAGCTGACGCTCACGGAGCGACCGGAGCGCTTTAAGGGACTCCGCGGCCTCATTCATCGCGGTCGCGCGGCCGACGATCAGCGGATCAACCGGTCCCACCATCTTGTCATCCCGCCCTTCGTAGGGAATCGTGTTCAGGACATAACGCATGGCATTAAGCCGGGCGCGCTTCTTATCGTCGCTCTTCACGACGGTCCACGGGCACTCCACGGTGTCCGTCTTCTCAAACATCGCTTCCTTTGCCTTCGTGTAGTCATCCCACTTATCAAGCGACGCGAGATCAACCGGCGACAGCTTCCAGCGCTTCAGCGGATGAACCTGACGCTCCTTGAAGCGCTTCCGCTGCTCTTCGCGCGACACCGAGAACCAGAACTTGATGAGGTAGATCCCGGAGTGAACGAGGAAACGCTCAAACTCAGGCACTTCCTTCATGAATTCCTGATACTGCTCGTCCGTGCAGAACCTCATTACGCGCTCAACACCCGCGCGGTTGTACCACGAGCGGTCGAAGAGCACGATTTCGCCCGCGGTCGGGAGGTGCTTCACGTAGCGCTGGAAGTACCACTGGCCGGATTCGGCGGCGGTCGGCTTATCGAGAGCGACGAGCCGCGCGCCGCGGGGGTTCATGTGTTCCATGAAGCGCGTGATCGTGCCGCCTTTGCCTGCCGCGTCGCGGCCTTCAAAGAGAATCACGACCCGGCTTCCGGTCTTCTTCACCCAGGCCTGCAGCTTCAGGAGCTCCACCTGGAGCTTGAACTTTTCGGTTTCATAGACCTTGCGGCGAAGGTGGTTCTTATAGGGGTAGCCGCCCTTTTCCCAGTCTTCGGAAAGCTCAATATCAGGGTTCAGGCCCCGGGTGCTCACCACGCGGCCCTTCTCGTCCTTCACTTCAGCGGAGAGGAGCCCCTGCAGGATCTTCTCGCGGTCCGAGGGGGACTGGTCTTCGAGGACCACCTCGCGGATGAAGTTCGTCGTGCGGCCGACAGCGGAGCTCGAGCGGTCCGCGGTCTCAAACTTCATCGCGCCTTCAGGCGTCGTGTAGCGGACGTCACGCTCCATGCTGAGCTCATTCTTCACCGCGCCGTCCTTCGGGCTCTCAGAGACACCGAGTTCTTCCGCGGCTTCGTTCTGAAGCCTCTTACGCTCTTCCTTCACTGCCCGGGCGGAGCTTACGGCCTTCGCGGCCTGGCTCGCGGCGACCTTGTTCACGCGGTCAGAGATCGCCTTGGATTCGTTTTTCTTATCTGCCATTCAGTTACTCTCCAAAAGTTGCAACCCGTTATGTATTACTTTAGTCCGGTTCATATCTTTCGGACATAGCGTTAATTGGCATCTTGCGGAATTTGCATGTAAAGAGGCTGAAAAACCGTGATCTGTGAGGGATCGGAGGGGATTTTTGGGGCCGCGGCGCGTGAGAAAAATCTCTGAAGCGTTTTTTCCTAACGCAGAGAGCAAAATGAAATACTGTGTCTTTAAAAGGGGATTCGGACCAGGTTTTCGGTATCGAGGAGACCGGGAACCAGGCATCCCCGCCAGAGGCCATTCCGGATCCCGCGGCCGCGTGCGGTTCTTGAACTTCGTTTTCACGCTGGTATCCTGTCTTCGTAACGTGGGAACGGCGGGAGAGGGGATCGAGGCGCGCTTCTCTATATAGAGAGGAGAGGAGGCGGAGTCTCTTTTCTGCGGTTCCCATTGAAGAAACAGAATCAGAGGGGAGCGAGCGGCAGAAAATGACAGCAGCGAAAAAGGGTTTAAACACGTCGAAGACCGAGACTCCTCCGGATCATATTGAGGTGCGCGGAGCCTGCGTCCATAACCTCAAAAATATTGATGTCGATATTCCGCTCGGGAAAATCACCGGGATCGCGGGTGTCTCGGGCTCCGGAAAATCGTCCCTCGCGCTTGGGGTGCTGTACGCGGAAGGCTCCCGTCGGTATCTGGAGGCCCTCTCCACCTATACGCGCCGCCGCCTCACGCAGGCCGCGAAAGCCGACGTGGATCAGGTGCTCTACATTCCCGCCGCGCTCGCGCTCCATCAGCGCCCCGCGGTGCCGGGGATCCGGTCAACTTTTGGCACCGGGACTGAATTGCTGAACAGCCTCCGCCTCATGTTCTCGCGCCTCGCGAGTCACCGCTGCCCCCACGGCCACTATGTGCCGCCGAGTCTCGCGGTGGCGGCGGGGAAGCCCCTCGTCTGCCCGGAGTGCGGTGAGTCGTTCTACGCGCCGTCCGCGGAAGAGCTCTCCTTTAACAGTCAGGGCGCGTGCCCGACTTGCGGCGGCACCGGGATCGTGCACACCGTGGACCTCGCGACCCTCGTGCCTGATGAGTCGCTCACGATTGATGAAGGCGCGGTCGCGCCCTGGAACAGCCTCATGTGGTCACTCATGACAGATGTCTGCCGCGCGATGGGGGTCCGGACCGATGTCCCGTTCCGGGATCTGACGGACAAAGAAAAAGACATCGTCTATAACGGCCCGATGGTGAAGAAGCACATCTTCTACCGGCCGAAAAACGGCTCCAATTCCGCCGGGGAACTCGACTTCACCTATTACAGCGCGGTGAAAACGGTGGAAAACGCGCTCGCCAAGGTGAAGGACGATAAGGGAATGAAGCGCGTCGAAAAGTTCCTGAAGTTCGACGCCTGCCCGGACTGCGGAGGGAGCCGTCTATCCGAAGCCGCCCGGGCCCCGAAGCTTCGGGGGATTACGCTGGATGCCGCGTGCCGGATGACACTCACGGAACTCATCCCCTGGGTGAGGGGGGTGCCGGCGTCATTGCCACCTGAAATGCGCCCCATGGCGGAAAGCATCTGCGGATCGTTCCTCGCGGTCGCGGCGCGGCTTGTCGACCTCGGGCTCTCGTACCTGTCGCTCGATCGAGCCGGAAACACGCTTTCCACCGGCGAGCGGCAGCGGATGCAGATCGCGCGGGCGGTCAGGAACCGGACAACCGGCGTGCTTTATGTGCTGGACGAACCTTCGATCGGCCTTCACCCCTCGAATATCGTGGGGCTCACGGATGTCATCCACGACCTGATTCACGATGGGAACAGCGTGGTGCTCGTTGATCACGATGTGCAGATCCTGAAGGAATCCGACTGGGTGATCGAGATGGGACCGGTCGCCGGGGCGAAAGGCGGCAACGTGATCGCGAAAGGAACGGTGAATGAGATCGCCGGGAACAAAAATTCCAAAATCGGCCCGTTCCTCGCCGGGACCTATGAGCGCCGCATCCGGCCGGTGATCCCGAAGCCCGAGATTTTTTCGGAAGGGGAGATCACCCTCGATACCCTCCCGATCCACACCGTGAAGCCCCTTCATGTCTCGATTCCAAAGGGCCGGATGACAGTGGTCACCGGGGTCTCGGGGTCGGGTAAAACCACGATGGTGCTCGAATCCCTGATTCCAGGGCTTGAGGCGATGCTGTCCGGTGGCAAACTCCCGCCGCACGTAAAGGCGGTGGCGGCCCCCGGGATTGAGCACGTGAAACTCATCGACTCCACCCCGATCGGGATCAACGTTCGGTCGACCGTCGCGACGTACGCCGGGATCCATGATGAGCTGCGGAAGATCTATGGTCGGTCGAAAGCGGCGAAAGCCGCGGGATTCAAGGCGGGCGACTTTTCGTACAACACCGGTAAGCTCCGCTGCCCGGTGTGTGACGGCACGGGGGAAATCAGTCTCGACGTGCAGTTCCTCCCGGATGTTGACATTCCTTGCCCGGGCTGCCGCGGGAGCCGGTACTCGAAGGCGGCGGAATCGATCCGCGTCGCGAATAAAGAGGGAGTGGAGAAGTCGCTCCCCGAACTCATGGCGATGGATGTGACAGAGGCGCTCACCTTCTGCCGTGATATGAAGAACGTCCGCCCGAGGCTTGAAGTGCTTTCGCAGCTTGGGCTCGGCTACCTGACGCTCGGAGAAGAGACCCCAGGGCTCTCAGGAGGGGAGGCGCAGCGGCTGAAACTCGCGAGCGAAATGGGGCGCACGCAGGAAGACTCGGTTTTCGTGTTTGATGAGCCGACGATCGGGCTTCACCCGCTTGACGTCATGACGCTTCTCTCCGTTTTCTCGTCTCTCATCGACCACGGCGCGACGCTGATCGTCATTGAGCACGACCTCGATATCATCCGGAACGCGGACTGGATCGTCGATATGGGTCCGGGCGGCGGAGAAGAGGGCGGACGTATAGTGGCGGAAGGGACGCCGGACGACATCAAGCGCACGAAGGCGAGCGTCACCGGGCGGTTTATCTGATTGGCTTTAAGGTTCGCGGGGGCTCTTCTTCTGAAATCGCGAAGGGGAGTCCCAGGGGTTCATCTCTTTTTCCCGCCAATATATACCAAGGCAGAGCGAATAACGCGCTTTAAAACCCAGGAATAGCGTGAAATCAGTCCCTAAAGAGGGAAGGGAGTTTGGATTGTCCAAAGGTTTCCTCAGGATCGGATCTGGAGAGGTTCCGGAGGATGGCGGGATTTAAAAGTCCACGTTTCAGGAGAAGAGCGTTTGCGGCCGTTTAAGGAAGACCAAGGCGTGAATTCCGTGGATTCCGCGTCAGACGTTCTGGGCCTGGGGGCTGAGAGCATTGGTTTTCGGATGACTTTTTACAACCGCGGGGTTTTAAGCGATCCCAACGGGATTATATCCGGATGAAAGGAGCGGACCGGTATGGTTTAACGGGGCGGAAGGGAAGCGGCAATCTTACCCAGGATCGGTGTGATTGCCTGTTATGCATCGTCTTTGACCCCGGTGGAAAAGACGATACTTTGTCACGGAATAATTCATAGCAAATCACAAAATAAGAAAATCCCTGTTTTCAGCGGGAATGGAATGAAAAAAGCATGAAAATCCCATAGAAACAGGAGATAATATAAGTGAGTCTGAGTTAACTTTTGTAAATTTTCTTTGACCAATCGATATGTTTTCTGATCGGAGAAAATTGAAAACAAAGTAACTTATGTAATACATTAACGGCCCAGAGATAATCAAAAAGATGTGTTTTAAAACACTGAGAGATGAGGGAAACGAAGCGCGAAGCCCAGTCCGCGACTGCCCCGAAGGCGAAGTTCACGGACCTCCTGAAGAACCGCAACCTCCTTCTCACGTACCTCCTCGTTTTCTGCAGCCTCTACGGGTTCTTCGTGATGTGCACGTGGCTCCCGGTGTATCTCGAGGAAGTGCGCGGCATCGCGCGGTCTGACACGGGCTTCGTCTCGTCGCTGGTTGCCTGGACCTCGATCCCTGCGGCGCTGCTTTACGGCTACATCTCGGACAAAATCGGAAAACGCCGTCCGGTGGTGCTTTGCCTCCTCCCGCTCGCGGCCTGCAGCATCCTTCTGATGCTCCTCACGAAAAGCCACGCGCTCATGATCACGGCGCTCGTCTGCTACGGGTTCTTCGGCAAACTCGCCACCGACCCGCTCACCATCGCGCTCGTCGCTGATAACACGCCGCGGAACCAGCTTTCCACCGCGTTCGGGATCTTCAACTTCGTCGGGATGTCGTCCGCCATCATCGCGCCGTACGCGACGGGGCTGCTCCGCGATATCACGGGCTCCTGGAACAGCGGCTTCTACGTCGCGGTCGGGCTCCTGATCCTCGGTATCGTCGCGGTGCTCTGCATCAAAGAGAAGAAGCAGATCTGACGCCCGAGCTCTCTTAATTTCAAATAACTTTGCTCAGCCTGGCGGGAATTTCTCCCGCCGGGTCTCAGACAGGCTTTGAAAAGAAGAATGTAAAAAACCAAACACACCGCTTTTTCTTCCGATCTTTTTAGGAGGAAATCATTATGTCGCACGGTAAATCGGGGTCCGGATGGCTAGTCACCTCGCTCCTCTTCTTCCTCGGCTGGGTCTTCATGTACGCGGACCGCACTATTCTGAGTCCGGTCCAGGGCGTGATCCGGGAAGAATTTCTCCTCAGCAACGCGGAAGTCGGCCTCATCACCTCCGTCTTCTTCATCATGTACACCGCGGTCCAGATCCCGTCCGGGCTTCTCGGGGACCGCTTCGGCCGCACGAAGATCATTCTTTTTGGCTTCATGGTGTTCGGAGCCGCGACCGCGCTCACGCACTTCGCGTCGTCCTTCCTCATGCTGATCCTGATCCGCATTCTTGCGGGGTTCGGGGAAGGCTTCTACTACGGACCCCAGTACGCGATTTCAAGCGACTCCACGCCTCCGAAATACCGGGCGCTTGGCTACGCGATCAATCAATAACGGCCAGGCGGTCGGGATCACACTCGGGCTCATCGGCTCAAGCTACATTTCGTTTGGCCTCGACCTCGGCTGGCGCGTGACGTTTCTCTTCTACGCCATTCCGACCATCATCGTCGGCATTCTGATTTATCTCTTCGTGAAGACCGGGACGCACGCGAAGAAGGTGGAGCACGCGAAGACAAAAGCCGGGTCTGTCGCGAGTATCGGGGAGATCCTCGGGAACCGGCAGCTCGCGACGATCTTCTTTATCGCGTTCTGCAATGTCTACGGGTTCTTTGTGATGGTGACCTGGCTCCCGCTGTATCTCGCGGACGTGCGGCACATACCGCTCTCGGAAACCGGCATGATCGCGTCGCTTGTGGCGTGGACGAGTGTCCCGGCCGCGCTCCTGATCGGCAGGCTCTCAGACAAAATCGGAAAGCGGAAGCCCTTCCTCCTCATCCTCATCCCGGTCGCGATCGCGTCGATTGTCTCGCTCGTTCACGTCCAGGAATGGGATCTCCTGATCGCGGCGCTCGTCGCCTACGGGCTCTTCGGGAAACTCGCCTGCGACCCGATTATCCTGACATTGATTTCCGACGCGGCCCCGAAGGACAAACTCTCTTCGGTCTACGGTATCTATAACTGCATCGAGATGCTGGGTGCGATTCTTTCGCCCTATATCACCGGGTGGCTGCGGGACAGCACGAACACCTGGAACAGCGGCTTCTATTTCGCCGCTGGGATGCTCGCCGTAGGGTGGCTCGCCGCCTGGACCCTCAGGAAGGAAACTCCGGTACCAGCGTAAAGCGTTTTACGAGATTCCGGAAACACCAAGGGCCGCGGGGGAATGTCTCCGGCGGCCCTTGTGATTGGCTTGATCGGTAAGGAGGGAACTCAGCGGTCCGCCTCCTTTTTTTAAGCGTCAGTTCTGCGCGTGCGAGTTCAGATGCACCGGAGCCGCAACGGTCTGCGTGCGGGTGGTAGACGCGACCTGCGGAGTATCGGCTTTGAGTGACGCGCGGATAGACGCCCGGGCGCTCTTTGAGACCGGGACGTAACGGGTCGGTTTCAGACCGAGCGCCGTTTCCATCATCGCGACCTCATTCTGCGGCATCTGGAAGTTAGAGGCCTTGACGCGGGCAGCCGCGCGGCGCACAAACCAAGCGGCCGTTGACTGCGGCGCGGTCCTCATGAACGACTGATAGGACGCGAGGTACTGATTCCGGAGCGTCGGATTCTGCTGCATCCGGGGGTCATGCAGATAGAAGTGGAGGAGCGAGAAATACACCGACTGGACCTGGAACGCGTAGGGGAAGTCCGGGTACGCCTTCACGAATGAATCGCAGTTCGCGATCACGTGCGAGAGTTCCGCGGGTGACGGGATATTGCGGTTTTTGTTATCCGCGCTGACTCGCCCGTTCCCCAGCGCCATCACGTCAAAGTACTGCTTCCACATCGGCGGGAGATTCGGGAGCTTAGCGAAGAACGAGTAGAGCGGTGTCACCTCAAACTTTGACCCCGAAATCGAATACGTTCCCCAGTCGAGGATATTCTCATGCAGCTCATGCTCGATATCGCCGAATTCCGGTTTTCCGACGAGATCCGATACCTTAAACTGCGACGCCTCACGGCTATTAAATGCCACGAGGTTATTGAGGTACATCTTGTAGAACTCAGGGAAAGGTTTCTTTGCGGCGTAGAGCGACGCGTTGGCCTTCGCGAGGCTGATCACGCTGTCGTGAAACGCCTTCAGTTTCGCGTCCGTCGGTGTCGCGATCGGCTTCGCCGTAAAGGGGTTCCAGAAGGTATTCAGAGTGCCGCCCGCGGCGAGCGAGTTCGCCGCGGCAGACGCTACCGCGGATGACGCCGGGTCCGCGGGGTGCAGCGTATTCTGACCCCAGTTGATGATCTTCCCAAGGGCATCGCCGATGGGATTGGCTGAGGCAGAAAGCGACGCGAAGCACGTAAGCAGTACGGCGATTTTTATAGTTTTTGTATGCATGGGGAAATCAATGAAGAGTCGCTTTTTAGACCGATTTATTTTAAGTCGAAACCCCGTTTTTTCCGGCAGATTCTGTCATCAATCTGTAATCATTTGATTTATCTCTAAATCTGATCTGCGAATGATTATCAGATCACGGGAATTCCGGCGCTTTCGGTTATGTGTTTGTCTGCCGGAGGAGGAGAAAACCGATACCAGAGCGACTGGGAACTGCCCCCAGGAAGCGAAAAAAGACAGACCGCTGAGGACGAGGGAAGAGGGAGCAGAGTCAGAAATACCTGGAACGGACCGATGAGTCGTTCAGTTTTCAGTCTGTCGTTTTTATTATTAAATACTATTTAAAAACAAATAATTAAATAAACAAACTTAAAGCGCCGATTAAATTTTAGTGGCTTCAGTTTTGAGAGCTGCGCGGGGGCTATTCCCCGCGCCAGACAGAAAGGGCGGGAACCGAAGTCCCCGCCCATTGAGACACATGCTCTGACTCCTCTGAGAGTCAGGTGTTGATCCGCTTAGCCCCAGGCTTTTTCAGCCGCGGCAGCCTTACCGGCAATACGGCCGTTCACAAGGCAGTCAAGCGTCGCGCAGGATCCGAGACGAACCGCGCCATGCACGCCGCCTGTGGATTCGCCTGCGGCATAAAGTCCCGGAATCGGCTGATCATCGACAATCCCGATCACGCGCCCCTGGATATCGGTCTGCAGTCCGCCCATGCAGTGATGGACCTTCGGGGAGAGGTATGAGAAGTACCAAGGGCCCTTCGCCATGGGTTGCGCTTTCGGGAAGAAAGTGCGTCCCATTTCGTCACCTGACTTAGCGGCAAGCGCCTTGTTGTAGTCATCAACCGACTTCTTAAGCGCTGCCAGCGGAATGTTATTCATTTTCGCCACGTCTTCAAGGGTGTCAGCCTTATGAACAACGCCGGCCGTGAGTTCTTTTTCAAGCATTCCCGGGCGGGCCACCTTCCAGGCATCGGTCGCTGAGGTATCGGCGAGCGCGATGCACTTGTGCCCTTCGTTATTCAGGTTGATTACGGCATCGGCACGGACCTTGCGATTCGCGAGCTCATTCACGAAGCGTTTGCCGGTCGCGCAGTCAACCCAGAGTCCTCGGGTAGCTGCCGCTCCTTGAGCGAAGTAGAGAGCGATGCCCATTCCTTTTTCCTCAGGCGAATTCCAGGGGCCGCACTGAATCCAGTCCTGCTGGATCTGCGTGCAGCCGATACGGGCGGTTTCTCGCCAGAGTTCGCTTGTCGCGCCGGGCTGATTCGTCGTATCGAATTTCGCCGTGAGCTTCGGGTCATACTTTGTCCGGAACTTCACATCCGCACCGAAACCGCCGTAGCAAAGCACCACAGCCTTCGACGCCTTGATGTATTTCACCTTTCCGGAATCGGCTTTCGGGAAGCGGTAGCCATCCCGCACCTTGAGTCCCTTTACGCGACCGTCCGCGTCGCGGATGATCGTCTCCACGTAGCAGCGGGTACGGACTTTGACACCCTGTTTCGCTAGGTAATCCACTTCCTTCTGCACAACAGCGGAACCGGAGCCGTTCTTTGTATAGAGGAACCGGGGGACGGAGTGACCGCCTTCCTGCCCGACTTTATCCATGTATTCAACACCGAGCGTTTTGACAGTCCACTCCCAGGTCGGGTAGGCCTCACGGGCCATGAGCTTCACTTTTTCGGGGTAATTGAGACCCTGACCTTCACGGATGATGTCTTCCGCGAGAAGCTGCGGTGAATCCTTGACGCCAAGCGCCTTCTGAGGGGCGTTTCCCGGAACTGAGAGAATGCCGCCATTGATGATCGAGTTGCCGCCGTAGGTCGGCATCTTCTCAAGAACCGCGACCGTCGAGCCGGCAGCCTTCGCTTCAATTGCGGCGGCAAGCCCGGCGAACCCGGAGCCGATTACCACCACGTCGTACGTCTCATCCCACTTCGCGGGCATCGGATCCTTCGGGGCAGCCGCCTGAGCGGGGCCTGAAAGCATTGCTCCGGCAGTCGCCGCGGCACCCGCGGCAAGGAAATGACGGCGATTAAGATCAGTCATAGCACTCTCCTCTGTTTACTGGTCAGAAAGCCTAATTACAAAGAACTATCTATTCCTATTAAACATTGAAGATTCTGTTATAGAAAGAGTACTATTGAAATCAACTTGTGAAATTCACAATTTAACGTTTATTGACGGGGAGATACTCCTCCATGAAAGCGGTGAGCAATATCGATGCCTGGCGGGTTCTTGCCGCGATCGCGGAGGGAAACGGGATTACCGGCGCATCGGAATCCACTGGGATTGACCTCCCGGCCTGTACGCGGCTTATTAAGAAGCTTGAGGAAGAGCTTGGCTACGCGCTGGTTGAGCATCAGGTGCGGCCGGCGCGGCTCACCGATTTCGGTCTTTCGGTGCTTCCCGCCGCGCGGGAAATCGCGGCTGAGCAGTCGAGGATTCTGTCCGCCGCGGCATCTTTCACTCGGATGCCGCTCGTTATCCGGCTAAGCGTTCCGGTCAATAACCCAAGAAAGAGCGTGAATGAGCACATCAGAACTTATAGGGAATTTGATCCCTCGCTTTCCGTTCAGGTGATTTCCGATATGGATCATCAGGATGTGCTTGAGGGGCGGGCGGATCTTGCCTACATTCCGTACGACCCGCCGGCCTCAGGTCTTGTGATTCTGCCGATTGGGCGGGCGATGAATGTCCCAGTGGTGTCTCCCGGGTATCTGGAGACGCATCCCTTTCCTCACACGCCTGAGGATCTCATTCATCACAAGGTGATTCTCAGGGAGTCCCGCCACTATCCGGTGACGGATCATCTGGAGAAAAACAGCGAGAATCGGCCGCTTCGATGCGCGGGAATCGCTTTCTCTGGTGATGTGCTTTCGGGGCGTGAATGTGTGCTGAATGGGGAAGGAGTCGCGCTTGATCTCTCCTTCTCCCGGTGCCTCACGGAGATCAAAGAGGGGAAATTGATCCCCGTGCTTGATGGCTGGCATCGTCCTGAGTGGCATCTCAATATCGTTATCGCGAAAGAAAACGAAAGCAACGCGCGTCTCATGAAATTCGCTCGGTGGTTCGCGAGCGCCGAGGCTTTTGCTCTGAATAAACGATCCGAAAAGCGTGAGTCTATGATGAAAGACCTGTTCAGGGCGTAGAGAAAGCATCTCCGCGGATCGGTTCACGCCTTTCATCTGTACCGCCTTTGCCCTATCCAAAGAGTGTCTCAATATCCTCTGAAACTCCCTCTTCATGCCGATATTACTAAATAGAATATCGTATGTAGAATAGCGTTACACCGAAGCGAGAACCGGATACAAAAGAACCGATTTTTGTCTTCCCTTCGGTACTGACCACAACGCTTCTGGAGAGAAAAGATATGAAAAATACCGCCATCTTTGCCGCGCTCTGCGGCGCTGCTTTCGCGATGTCAGGCAAGGCCTTCGCCGCTCCGTCGGTGCTAGGGGTAACGACGGGCGCGGGCTATATCCCGATGGTGAAGGCCGTGAATGAAGTCTGCAAAGCGCCTGACGTGAAGATTGAAGGGCATTTCGGCGGCAATATCGGTCAGGAACTCGCTCAGATTGAGGCGGGGAATGACGTGTCAGTCGTGGTGTCAGACGCGTCGACCTTGAAGAAGATCAAGTCGAAAGTCACCTACACGAAGACCGTGACGCTTGGCGACACCCCGATGATGATGGTGTGGAAGAAGGGCCTGAACCTTAAGAGCCCGGCGGACCTCACGAACGCCTCCGTCACCCGTATCGCCGCTCCGGATCCGAAGGCCGCGATTTACGGCCGCACCGCGACCCAGTGGCTCTCGGGTCAGAAGCCTGAAGTGAAGAAGGCTCTTGAAGCGAAGTGGCTCACGGTCGGAAACGTCCCGCAGGCGATTTCGTATGTCGTCCGGGGAGAGGCGGATGTCGCCTTCGTGAACGTGGTCGCGGCGAAGAAGAATCACGAGAAACTCGGCGGCATGATGCCGGTGAAGACGGGTTACGAACCGATCACGATGACGGCGTCGATCGTGAAGGGCGCGCCGAACGAAAAGGCCGCGGAACAGTATCTCAGCTGCCTCACGACCCCGAAAGCGAAGGCCGTGCTTCAGAAGTTCGGCGTGGGCGACGTGAAGTAAGAGCGGGTCTGGGTGTGTTATGGACGGGGCGGTACTGAGTACTGGCCCCGTTTCATCCTGATGGCTTCAAAACTTGAAGAGGAAATTTCTGATGGTCTACTTTCCGGATTCTTATTTGGATGATCTGATCCGCGAGGACGCACCGTACGGCGACGAAACCTCCACGCTTCTCGGGATCGAGGATCAGCCGGGTATGGTGGTTGGGGCTCCGAAGGTGACGGGCGTGGTGTCGGGTGTCTCCGTTGCCGCGAAACTCTGCCGCCGGGAGGGTCTCAAAGCAACGGAACATGTGAAGGATGGCGATCGGGTGGAAGCGGGGACGCCCGTTCTGACGCTTGAAGGCACCGCGTCGCAGCTTCACCTGGTTTATAAGACCGCGCAGCGGCTTATGGAAACGTGCTCCGGGATCGCCGGTCGGACGCGTCAGATGGTGGACGCGGCGCAGTCCGTGAACCCGAACTGCCAGGTGGCGCTCACCCGCAAACACTTCCCGGGCGCGAAACTCCTCTCGCTCTACGCGATTCTGACTGGCGGCGGTGTCTTCCACCGAGCGGGGCTCTCGGAATCCATTCTCGTTTTTGATCAGCATCGGGTGTTTTTATCGGACCCCTTTAAGGCCGTGCACGACGCGAAACTGAAGTCCCCTGAACGCCGCATCACGGTTGAAGTGGCGACGGGAGAGGAAGGGCTCGCGTACTTTGAAGCCGGGGCGGACGTGATCCAGTGCGAGAAGTTTTCGACGGATGACCTCAAAGCCTTTGTGGACGCGGTGCGTGCCAAGTACCCCGCGGGGAAGATCCTTGCGGCCGGCGGTATCAATGGCTCGAACGCGTCGGAATTTGCCGCGACCGGCGTGGACGCGATTGTGACCACGTGGCCTTACTTCGCACAGCCCTTTGATATCAAGATGCGCTTCAAGGCCCTTTGATTTTCAGATGATGAATCGGGGATCCTAGGTGAGTCAATCGTCCCGCGGGGGCTCACTTGTTGCTTATCCCCCTCCTGGATCCGTTAAAAAAAGAGTCGCCGCTTTTCATTTTTGGGGAAAACCTTGATTTTGGTTTTGACTACATATTACGAATGAGAATCAAAATCATCTACGGAATAAGACAACGACCTCCGGAATCGTCGGGGGGAAAAGCCTTTATGTCCGTGAGGGGTCAGAAAAAATTGGAAATGGGAGGCGGGGCTTATTTAGCTTCGGAATGAAGTTTCTATCGGGTTTCAGTCCGTCATTCGGCGTAGGGAAATACCGCTCAGTATCTTTTAAAACCACGTCAGAAAGAGGGTTTTAAGATCGAAATTTCCCTTTGTAGAATGCCGGGATACCTTACGTTCTTAGGCCTGTAAACCGGGCTTCAAGGACGTATTAAACGACAGGAACCTTCTATTGGAAGTTAAAACTATGATGACTAAGCCTCTCCTTCTTGCGGCGGCAATTGGTGCTGTAACCCTTGCGATCTCAGGCACAGCTTCGGCGGCTTCTTCTGTTCTCGGTGTTACGACGCCCGCGGGCTACATCCCGATGGTGAAAGCATTGAATCAAGTCTGCGAAGCGCCTGGCGTCAAAATTGAAGGGCATTTCGGCGGCAATACCGGGCAGCAGATCGCTCAGATTGAGGCGGGAAGCGGGGTCTCGGTTGTGGTGACAGACGCCGCGACGCTGAAGAGCATCAAGTCGAAAGTGACCTACACGAAGACGATGACGCTCGGCGGCACGCCGATGATGCTTGTGTGGAAGAAAGGACTGAACCTCAAGGGGCCAGAGGATCTCACCGACGCCTCTGTGACCCGCATCGCAGTCGCGGATCCGAAGGCCGCGATTTATGGCCGCACCGCGGCTCAGTGGCTTTCCGGGCAGAAGCCTGAGGTGAAAAAGGCGCTCGAACCGAAGTGGCTTGCCGTCCGGAACCTCCCTCAGGCGATGTCCTATGTGGTCCGGGGAGAAGCCGATGCCGCGTTCGTGAATGTTCTCGCCGCGAAGAAGAACGAGCGAAAGCTCGGCGGCTCGGTAAAGGTGACGTCGGGGTACGAGCCGATCACGATGACCGCTTCGATCGTGAAAGGGTCGCCTAATGAAAAGGCGGCAGAGCAGTACCTCAATTGCCTCGGGACCCCGAAAGCGAAAGCGGTTCTGAAGCAGTTCGGTGTAGGGAACGACGTCTGAAGCGATTTTTAAATAAGGAAGAGGGGGGCAGCAACCCTTACCCCTCCTCTGATTTTCAGGACTAAAGGAAGAGAGAAGAGCAGATGGTCTACTTTCCGGATTCAACGTTGAATGACCGGTTCCGCGGGGGCGAGACTTCCCGCGGCAGAGGGTCTGCGGCCCCCGAGCCACTCCTCTCTCTCCTGGAGGGCAACGCTGGAGATCAGCGGGCGGATGACGATTCGGCGTTTCATAGGGACAGCGCGACTGAAGACCGCTCGGATCCCCGTGGCTCTGAGTCTCTCGTCATGGATCTTTCCTGTGTCCGGGGAAAGAGCCGCTTTCACTTCGTTCTCAATATGCCCCTCTCAGGTGTCACCGCTGTCATGGGGGAGAGCGGCCCGGGGAAGACCACGTTTTCGCAGCTGATTGCCGGTCTGATCCGACCGACGGAAGGGTTTCTGAGACTCGGAAACCGCCTGTTCGCGGATACCCATCGACACTTTTTTCTCCCGCCGCATAAGCGCGGCATTTCCATGGTGTTCCAGGATCATCGTCTGTTCCCGCACCTTACGGTCCGCGGGAATCTGACGCTCGCGGAAAAGTGGGGCGGCAGGAAAGCGCGCGTGGCGCTGGAGGATGTCGCCCGCTTCTTTGAAATCACGCCGTTTCTTGACCGGAAGCCGGGGACGCTCTCCGGCGGCGAATCCCAGCGCGTTTCACTCGCGCGTGGCGTGATGGCGGCGGACTCCCTTTTGATTCTGGATGAGGCGCTCGCGTCGCTTGATCCTCCTCGGAAGGCGAGGCTCCTCGAACAAATCGCGGCGCTTCCGACGCTGATTGATGTTCCGGTCCTCATGATCACGCATTCCCCCGCGGAAGCCCTTCGGGTGTCCGAAAAAGCGATTGGGCTATCGAAGGGACAAATTGCCGCGACCGGGGACACTCGCTCGGTGCTGGAGTCCTGCGGATTCCTGAAGGAGGAGGGGAACCATGCCTGAGTGGCTTTCGATCTTCTTATCCCCCGACCTCTGGGAGTCGCTCACCGGTCCCTTGTGGCTCACCGGTAACGCGCTTTTCTGGAGTCTCGCGCTGCATGCGCTTCTGTCGATCCCGATCGCCTTTTGGCTCGCAAGGCAGCAGAACGTTCTCACGAAACTCGTGGGATTTGTGACGACGCTTCCGCTCATCTTCCCTCCGATCGCGCTTGGGTACCTGCTTATGGTGCTTCTCGGTCAGAACGGGTGGATCGGCGGATGGCTCAAAACCGAGTGGGGGATCCGGGTGCTCTTTACACCGGAAGCGGTGATCCTCGCGGCCTTTGTGGCCGGCATTCCGCTCGTCGTTCGGCCGCTTAAAGCCGCGTTTTCAGACGCGAAGCTGCGGGACCTCGAGGCAGCCGCATCGCTCTGCGGCCTTTCGCCCCTGAAGCGCTTTCTCTTAATCACTGTGCCGCTCGTTCGTAAGCCGCTCGCCGCCGCCTTTATTCTCGCAGCCGGCCGAGCGATCGGGGAAGTCGGAATCACGATGATGCTCGGCGGCAATATCGAGGACCGCACGGCGACCGTATCGCTTGAGATCTTCAATGCGGTGGGCCGAGGTGACTTTGATGAAGCCACCGCGCTCTGCGGGGTGCTCGCCGCGATTTCGCTTTGCTTCTATGTGCTTCTCGACCGTCTGGGGGCGAGCGATAAGGCCTGAGGTTCTTCAATCCTCAGGCGTATCCGCCGAGTCTCTCGGTCTCGGGACGGTTTATATCGGAGCGTTGCGGGATGAGGAAACCGCGCTTGGCGAACGGCTTCATTTTCCGGAACAAAGCTTTGTGGTGGCGGGGCTCCTCGTCGAGTGGACGGCGGAGGGCGTACAGACCCTCGTCCGTCCCCGCCTCCCGCAGAACGCCGTGGCGTTTAAGAATGGCTATGGGCCGGTCGATCTGAAAGAGGCGGTTGCAACCTACGAGCGGAACTTCCGCGCGTACCGTGAGGCGAACGGGATGAAACTGAAGTCCTGGACCTTTGAAGTCGTGAACGGCGCGACGAGTATTGACTATATGGATGGCCGCGAAAACATGACCGATATGCTCAAGGGGCGCGGTTTCCCGCTGAAGTAAAACGCATCCGTGAAAGCGTGAAGACCGTTTTTCCAATTCACGCCTACACTTCGGGGCAGTCTGAAGGGGACCGCAACGATCTCTTCTTTGCTTTAAAAAATAGCCCGCCGAAACGGAGAACTCACAGACTGGGCTCTCCGTTTTTTACGGACGAAAGGAAAAAATGATCAGCCGCCGAATGCTGTTCGCCTGTGCCGCCGGGATCGTGGCGGGCACCGACGCCCGCGCCGAAACGACGCCGGGGAGTGACATCAACGCCGTCAAAACTCCCGTCACCGATGGCTCCCGGGATGTGACCGCCGCGTTTCTCGATGCGCTCAAAACCCACGATCGGGTCTATGTACCGGAAGGGACGTTCCGGATAGATAGCCGCGTGGACCTTTCGCGTCTCTATGGACCGGGGATTCTCACCTTTGACAACGGACACGAGATCGCGCTCACGACGCCCGCGGATTCGGAGACGCTCGATCAGATGTTCTTTGCCGACCTGAAGTACGCGGTGGAGAAGGTGGGCGTGCAGGATATGTCGGTCTGCGGGGGCGCTGTCTTCCTCTCTCAAAATGTCCGGAACCCGGGCTGGAGCGATAAATCGGTTGTCCGGGTGTCGGAATACGCGTTTCCAGGATTCGCTGATAAACGGCCGGCGTTCCGGATTGAGACGGACGCGGATCAGACGGCTCCGGTGTCGACCGTCGCTTTCCTCGGTCTCGGGCACGGGCAGGGCTGCCAGGCCGTCCGGGAAGAGGGGCGAACCGTGATCTACACGACGAAAGGCCCCTCAGCCGATTCTCCCGCGGGGAACGGCGTCACCCGGATCACGTGGCGGGGAGATGCTACCCGGGAGTCGAACTTCCGGGTGACCCGGACCCCGAAGAGCGACTTCCACCAGGTGGGATTGTCACCGGATGGGGAATATCTTCTTGGGTTCGTCCAGGGGCGGATCACTGTCTTTAAGCGGCTAGAGCTTCTAGCTCACCCCGACAGCGCGAAACCCGTTCTCACGATTCCGTTCCGCGATGAACGCCCGAGGCGCTTTGTGTCGGGTCTCACGACTGACGGCCGCTTTATCTATGTGCTGCAAAGCTCCACGGCAGACCTCTGGATGAAACAGCGGATCGATGTCTTCACGAGGGAAGGGCGGCACCGGAAGACGATAGAGACGGATTCGTTCCTTGCGTTTCTCCCTGAAGCTGCGAAAGAGGGGACAGCGAAGGGCTTCTTTCCGATCAATAAGGAAGTGGAGGGGCTCTGCGTCTGGCGGAACGCGCTTCTTATGGTCTGCAAGCTCAATTTCGCCATTCCCCGCGACACAGTGACGCATGAGGGGCGGTTCTATATCGCCGCGCATGACTCAAAGGGCGTCCCTCCGCCCAATCTCCAATACTGGCGCGAGGCAAAAAAGGCTTTTCCAACCGCTAACCCATGGAATCCAGACCAAAACTACCGTGGATTCCGGGGTCAGGTCACGCATCGGTTCTTAATTGGGATCGTTCCGCGCGGTTTTCTTCGATCGGATGCTCCCTTGAACATAAAATAGAATCCTATAATACAAATCGCGTCCGCCCGGAATCGAAAAAAATCGATTTCCGGGCTTATTTTTTGGGATTTTTCGGATCCTCATTTTCTTAAAAGTGATACATAAATTTATCTCTGTAATGTCGTTTTCTATCTCTTTTTACTGGCTATTTATCAGGGACAAATTAATGTCGTTAAAATTTTTTAAAGTTATCTTTAAAGATCAAGAATTTTTTGTTATTTACCGTTTATATCAATGCTGTAAATACGGTTATTCAGTACGGTAAACAGTCTGACAGGTCAGAGTGAGTCAGGGAGTGAAGTTGGAACTTCTGGACGCTGATGAGCGGGGAGGAAGGATGGCTTTGAGGATCGTCGATCTCGTTATGGTTTCAGAGGGGAAAGCACTCTGAAAACGGTCCCTGAAATTTTGATTTTTAACTTAAGGAGATAAAAAACAGCAAGTTTTATCAAGAAAGACAAAGCACTCTAGAGAAACAAAAAACCATAAAAATAGATAATTACAGGATTACCTGTAGCAGATTCGATCTTGCTGGAACCATTGTGTTTTGTGCTTAGACTGAGTGTGAAGATCAACACTCATTTTTGCAAGACCACCCCGAGTTTCGGTCTTTCCAGGGAGCGACATCGGTTATAAAACAAAAAGGTAAGGCTGATTTTTAGAGCCGTGATTCGGTTGGAGTCGGTTGCGATCGATCCAAATGGGGGGTGCACCGACACAAGGGCACGAGGGAAAAGCTGAAAGCCCGCGGCCAGGATTACGAGCCCTTATAGTGCCTGTTTTAGCTGGCTTTCCTATATCTTCTGCTGAATGCGGATCCCAGAGACCGGCAGGTCAGAGCTTCACCTTCTTCGCCGCCTC
This sequence comes from Mesosutterella multiformis, assembly GCF_003402575.1. GTDB lineage: Bacteria > Pseudomonadota > Gammaproteobacteria > Burkholderiales > Burkholderiaceae_F > Mesosutterella > Mesosutterella multiformis. The sequence continues at coordinate 390,547 of NZ_BGZJ01000002.1, read as the reverse complement.
CCGCTGAGCCTTGCGGCCGCGGCGGTCATAAAGCGCGGTGGTGGTGATGCTCGCGTGCCCCATCATATCTTTCACGGTCGAGATATCGACATTCTTGTCAAGAAGCCGGGTCGCGAAGGTACGGCGGAGGTCATGCGTCGTGATGTCCTCAAGCCCCGCCCGGATCCGGTACTCCTGAACCACGTGCCCCACGGCGTGAGGGGTGAGCGGCGCGGTCGGGTCAAATTTCCACCCTTTGAAGAACTTCCCAAACACAAATTCCCCTTCTTTTCCGCGGACATCAAGCCACCGGGCAAGGGCATCCTTCACTTCCGGAATCATGAACACCTCTCGCTCCTTATCGCCTTTGCCGATAAAGCGGATAGAACTTTCCGCGAAGTTCACGCCCTTCAGTTTGATCGCGGACACCTCGGCCCGGCGCATCCCGCAGCCAAGAAGCAGACAGAGAATCGCGTGATCCCGGATCGTGATCGGGTTCATCTCAATCTGGGTGGCATCAAGCAGCGCCTCAGACTCATCCTCGGTGATCGCGCGGCCGGCCGCAAGACGGAGAAACCGTATGGATTTCACAAGCTTAATCCTAGCGAGCGTCTCCGCGTCCATCTGTTTCAGAAGGAACGCCTGGTTCGCGACGCCTTTGAAAGCTGAGAGGTAGCAGTTGATCGACCGGGGGCTCATCCGGGGCTTCCCGTTTTCGTCTGGCTGCTGCATCGCGGTGATAAAGGCGAGCACGTGCTCGTATCGCATCGCGGACCAGTTGAGAAAGCGGAGGTCTGTCGCTCCAGCCCAGTGAGCGATTACATTCAGTTTGCTTGTCATCGTGTAGCGGGAAGTACCACTATGAAGAGTGGCGATAAACGCCATTGCAGGGTTCACTTCCGGGGCGTCAGAATTATGGCGAATTATGAGCTCATTCTGAACCGGATCGAGGACTTCATTTTCCATAATTTTGTGTACCTTAATTCAGAAAAACGGGATGACAGACATCGCAAGAAGGATTCTATTTTTGAATTATAGGAAAAATAGGATCCGTTTTTGGGGTGCTGGAGACTCCAGAGGACGTGAGAAGAGGCTGAAAACGGACTCTTTATTAACCGCCCTCACGGATTGAATCATATAATCGACATTATATTATCCTATTTTTGGCGAAAAAAGGGCGGAAAAATGACCCTGAGAGCCATCAAATTGAATCCGATTTGGTGATCAAGTGCTCGTTCCTCAAAATTTGAGCCGTTTTAAATCAATCTCTGTTTTCTATGCAAAGCTAAATTTACAGATTTATATCTGCATAAAATCTGAGAACCTTGAAATATCCTGAAATCTGGATCTCGGAACGGAACGCTAAAAGTCAGGTTTGGGAATCCGGGCAGTCTGGGAAGCATCCAGAGATTTTCCTCATGACAGACGTTTGAGAATGCGGGCGAAGAGGCTGTGTGACGCCCAGAACCGATCGAAACAGGACTTTGGGCAGGAAGGGTCACGCATTAAGGAATTGGGTCAGCCAGGTGTTGCATCCTTCAGTATGGTCTTTTCGATTTATTTCCCTCCTCAGCGCTTAAATTCACAGCGTGGAAGTGCAGTCAGAAGCCGTTCGTATCAGTGGCACCGCAGAGCCAGCCTCTGGCGTCACGAGAAAATAGTCCACCCTGCTCCTTCCTTTGCAACGTGACGGTTCTTAATGGACATTACAAATTGCGCCTCTATGCGTAATGAAATCTATATATCTGAAAACTTAAAGTAATGAAATGAATCCATTTATTTCACGACTCTTTTTTAAACATGTTCGAAGGCTATACTTTTAAAAGTAACAAAAATGATTTCCAGATATAGCTCGATAGGGAGACCTTCAAATGGATAAATTTGTGTTGGTTTTAGCTGCGGCACTCTGTTTCAGCACAAGTGCTATCGCGGAAGTTACCTGTCATACTGATGCGTTTGGCGACGTAAACTGTACCGGATATGACAAGGATGGTCATTATGTCAACACCACCTCTCACAAAGATGCCTTTGGAGATGTCACCACAACTGGACATATTGGGAATAGTAAAGTAAACACCACAGCTCACACAGATGCCTTCGGTGATGTCAATACAACCGGGCATATCGGGAATAGTCAGGTAAATACCACCGCCCACACAGATGCTTTCGGTGATGTCAACACAACCGGGCATATCGGGAATAGCCAGGTAAATACCACCGCCCATAAAGATGCCTTTGGAGATGTCAGCACAACCGGGCATATTGGGAAGAAAAAATTAAACAGTACCGCCCACACAGATGCCTTTGGAGACACGTCCTACAGGTAGTTATAACTGATTGTTCCTGACCCCCAATTTAAAGCCGCTCCACATTCGAGAAGCGGCTTTTTATTGTGCTGTGCGCTCTTTTACCTCACCTTGATCGAGAAAACTTCTTTAAGTGCCTTTCCACTCGAACGCCTGCAGCCCTGCTCCCACTACCGGCGTGCGGCTCACCAGAAGGGAATTCAGAGACGTTATGAAGGGTGATTGAAAATCGGATTTAGAGTTCCGTGTACTTCTTTGATTTGCCCTTTGCCTTTTCGACCGGGTATTTCGCCGCGTTCTTATCAATCTTGTTCCGGATCGCTTCCGGAATGTCGATATTGAGGGCGTTAGCCATATAGATGCAGTAGATCATGACGTCTGCGAGCTCTTCCGTCATTTCAGGCTTCTTACGGGCGGCCTCGAGATCAGCGCCGGACCACTGAAAGAGCTCAAGGAGTTCCGAAGCTTCAAGAGAAACCGAGATCGCGAGATCCTTGGGATTATGAAACTGCTTCCAGTCACGGTCGTTCCGGAACTCGATCGCCTTCGCTGCCGCTTCTTCAAATGTGATTTTGCTCATAATCGTCTTCTTATTCCGATCTGTCGAGGTTATCAGATAAGGTGAGGAAAGTATCAAGACTAGTGGCGTTTGTGCTGCTTATCCCATCGGCTCGTAGAAAAACGCAATGGAATCTGTACCTCACGAGGCGCAATGAAATCTGTACCCCCTTGAACCGACCGGATTTTTCACCCAACCTTTCTGGGAAAAGGGGAAAAGCGTTTAGATTTACAAACGCTTGGGAACAGCGTGTATTAGGAGATTTCCTCGAGGTTTCTATGGAAACCAATTCTTCTGCAAAATTTGATAAAAACGACGTTTTATCCATCTCTGGAGACTATGGGGTTGTGAATCAGATAGCATTTCAGGGACGATCTTTTGCAAGCAATTCTGTCGTCAAATATGGTGTATTGCATAACGAAGACATCGTCTATACAAAATCACCTCTAAAAGCAAATCCTTATGGGATTATAAAAACCAATAAAGGCAAGGCGGGTATAGTCTCCCCGCTTTATGCTATCTATCATCCAAAAAATAACTTGGTTCCTTCTTTTGTCCAAAGCTATTTTGAACAAAATGAGCGTTTAAATAACTACCTGCGACCTTTAGTAAATAAGGGAGCAAAAAATAATATGCTCATTTCAAACGAAAAGGCTATTTCTGGCAAAGTGATTTTCCCTTCAAGGAAGGAACAAGAAAAAATTTCAGCCCTTTTAGAAAGAGTTGATTCCCTTCTTACCCTTCATCAGCGTCAGCAAAATGGAGGCTATTTATGGTTAGAGAACTCAGCAAAACAAGTCTGTTTTGCGATTATTACAGCCAGTGGATACAGGTCTACAAAGAAGGCGCTGTCAGACCAGTTACGCTGAATAAATACAAAATGACGCTGTCCTGGCTTAAGAAACTTGCTCCCGGCCTAAAGCTCTGCGACGTTTCCCGCGTAGAGTACCAGCAGATCCTGAATGCCTATGCGGTTTATCACGAACGGCAGACAACGATGGACTTCCATCATCAGCTTAAAGGTGCCGTTATTGATGCGGTTGATGAGGGATACATTCCCCGTGATCCCACAAGAAAAACTATCATCAAGGGCAGAACGCCCTCTTCCAAGAAGATCAAATACCTCAATCAATATGAGCTTCACACGCTGCTTTCCAGCCTGGATTTAAGCGGCAAGATCAATTGGGATTGGCTGATCCTTCTGGTCGCCAAAACCGGAATGCGATTTTCTGAGGCTTTGGCGGTCACGCCAAGCGACTTTGATTTTGCCCACCAGATGCTCTCTATTTCGAAGACCTGGGACTATAAAGGCGAAGGCGGGTTTCTGCCAACCAAGAATAAATCTTCGGTCAGAAAGATCCAGCTAGACTGGCAGACTGTGATCCAGTTTGCCGAGTTGGTTAAGAACTTGGTTCCAGATAAACCCATCTTTGTCACCAAGGCCCACGTCTATAACTCCACGGTCAATAACAGGCTGGCCCGGTATTGCAAAAGAGTCCATGTACCGATTATCTCGATCCATGGACTCCGTCACACTCATGCTTCTCTGCTGCTGTTTGCAGGAGTGTCAATCGCGAGCGTCGCGAGACGCCTGGGGCACTCCAATATCACAACCACGCAGAAAACCTACCTGCATATCATTCAGGAATTGGAAAATCAGGATGTTGACCTGATTATGCGAGCCCTTTCGGGGCTGAGTTAATGGTTTGTTTTTATGTGAATTCCTTTAAAAGCTGACGCTGATGAAGCGGTTCTCACGTTCACCCTATTCTTCAGGTTCTTCAATGTCAGGATCGCATTTATCGTCAAGGATAAAGTCCCGCAGCGCGGAGTCGATTTTGATCGTGACCTTAGGCGGCGGGAGTCTCCGGCCCTCGTGTTTCTCGAAATAGGCTTTGGCTTTCCCCTTATCGACGGTCTCCTTCAGAGCATCGAATCGCCGATATTCATTGATGTTCCCCTCCGTGAGCGTCATTTCCTTGAGGCCGCGAAGTTTCTCTTCATCAAGTCCGAAAGTTTCGGAGAATCGGTGGATTCTGTCGCTGTCGGCGCGGGCCATATACTCCGTAATGTAATCACGAAGCGATTTCCCAGGTTCGACTTTGACGTCGCCGCGCTGAATGTCATGAAGGAAAATGTTGGCGTACTTCTGTTCATCCTGAGTGAGAGAGGCGAAGGAGCTGTGAAGCTCAGCTTCAGCTCTCTTGGTAATCTCCGCGTTAGGACCGCTGAGGTTCAGCTCCTTGATCCATTTCTCAAAACGGGAATTCATGTACTCAGAATCGATCATCTCGGTATCGATCGTCGTGAGATACCCATCAATCTCGTATGGCAGGTCTGATCCAGCCGCTTCGGTTTCTTCTTTTGTGGGCGCCAGTTCCTTATAGCGCTGGGCCATCGTTTTGAAGTCCCGCTCATCCAGCTGGACATCGATCACAGTTTCTTCGCCAGTGTCGCCCTCCGCCTCATCACCCGCTTCGGGTTCAATCAGGTAGCTGCGCTTATCCCACGTAAAGCCCTGAAGCTCAGCCGCTTCAATGTACTCATTCATCTGCTTGAAGAGTTTCGCGAACTTCTGCTTCACCGGAATTTCGTCCGGGAGATGGGAAAAGTCCGGAATATCAGCATTGATAAAGAGCTGCTGAATGTCCTGATAGGTGTTGTTCAGGTTCCGAAGGTTGTCTTTCAGCTTGTCGACAAAGAGGCCGAACGGCCGGTCGCCCGAGTAGAGTTTGACGGCGTCCTCGACGTTCTTCCGCTGAGTGTTCGGATAGCGGTAGTACCGGATGGTGCCAAAGGGCTTATCCGGTCCAAAGAGCCGATTCGTTCGGGAGAACGCCTGAATCACACGTTCGTATTCGAGCAATTTGTCGAGATACAGCGTGTTGATCCACTTGGAGTCAAAGCCCGTCAGCATCTGATCGACGACGATCAGAAGATCCAGCTGCTCTTTTTTATCAAGATCGATTCGGGTGTAGGGCTGCTTATGAGCGAGCCGGGCCGCGATGTCCTTCTTCATCAGACTGAAGGTCGGGATTGTGAAGTCCTGGTGATAGCGCTCGTTGTAGTCCCGGACGATCTCCTCAAGACCATCTTCCTTGTAATTCGCGCCAGCGTTGTTATCGATGTTGGAATCAAAGAGTGCCGTGATTTTCAATTCAGGCAGCTCTTTCTTCATCAGGCGGTAGTACTCAATCGCCTCATTGATGCTCGAAGTGGCAAACAGCGCGTGGAACTTGCTGTTGTGACTCAGAATCGGCCAGTGCTCGCGGATATCCTGAACCACCATCATCTGATGCGCCTGGCGCCGGTACTGATCGGCGGGGAGATAGTCTTCTATCCCCTTCTCGAACTTCCCTGAAATGGGATCTTTTGTTCCTGCCATCGGGAGCTGCATAAAGGCGTAGTACTTCTCCTTTTGCACATCCGTCATGTTCTTCACGTCTTCATGGCGAACATGAGCCTTTTCTTCGGCCACTGCCTGGCGGAGGTCCGATTCCTTATAGGTGAGCACCATATAGGGATCGAATCCGAGCACGTTCTTATCCCGGATGCCGTCCGCGATGCTGTAGCGGTGCAGCTCGTCCCCGAAGATCGACGTAGTGGTGTTCTGCTTCTTCTGGTTCTCTTCCTGAATCGGCGTTCCAGTGAAACCAAAGAAAATGGCCCGCGGGAAAGTCTGCCGGATTGTCAGCATCATCTCGCCGAATGTCGACCGGTGGCACTCATCGATGATGAACACCATCCGTTTCGTATTGATGTGGTCAATTGCGTCAGACATGGCGCCGCCGCGGGCATCCTTGCTGATACGGCTCATCTTCTGGATCGAAGTGACAATCAGAGTGTCATTCGCGCTGTCGCTTCGCAGTTTGTGCAGCAGATCGGTGGTGTTTTCTGTTGCCTGGATCGACTCATCATCGGCCGCGAACCCCTGATACTCGCGAAGGCTCTGCGTGCCGAGTTCGATACGGTCCATCAGGAAGATCACTTTATCGGCGTCACGTGACGCCGCGATCAGCTGGGCAGACTTGAAAGAGGTGAGCGTCTTACCGGACCCTGTCGTGTGCCAGACGTAACCGCCTCTCTGCCGGGGCTCATCCCATTTGGTTTTGGAGACACGGTCAGAAATAGCGTTCGCGGCATAGTACTGGTAGCTTCGCATTACCTTCAGGACACCATCAGTGTCATCCGCCACGGTGTAGAAACCGATCAGCTGATGCGCCATGGGGATGGAAAGGAACGACGTTGCGATTCGCTTCCAGTCATTGATCGGATTGTTATTGAAATCGGCCCAGTGGAAGTAAAAATCAGGGTTGAATTTACCTTCAGGGCCCGGGTTCGCGAAATACCGGGTCTCCTCCGGATTCATGGCGACAAAAATCTGAACGAGAGAATAGATTCCCGTGTAGATTCCCTCTCCCGCGTATTTTTGAATCTGATAGCACGCCTGACTCACCGGAACATTCGTGTTCTTCAACTCAATGTGAATAACCGGCATGCCATTGATCAGGAGAAGCAGATCCCCTCTTCTCTGACTCTTGATATCTGAGTGAACCGGGAACTGTGGCTGCTCGACGATCTGATAGCGGCTTTTACCGGCCGCGATTTCCTTTCGGTCGTAAATCTTGAGCGAAATCTCTTTCCCGAAATGTGCCTTATCGTCTTCGTTATCGCGTTTGATAAGGATGCTGCCGCCATTGATGAAGCCATTCAGCTTCACAGGGGTCCTGAGAGACTTGATCTGCTCAAGGATCTGCCCCATTTCACCCTCAGTCAAAGGGTAATCGTTCAGCCGGTCGATCTGACGGTTGTTTTGAAGGTGAATTATCAAATCAAGTGCAAAGTTACTGAATAAAAGACTTCAGCCGGACACTTCCAATTGAGACGTTTTCTGGGTCTGAAATTCAGAGCATTGAACCGTTTCTGAACTTCTGTCTGAGAAATTTTATCGATACTCATTCCTTTTGGGAAAAAGTCTCTAAGAAGTCCGTTTGTATTTTCATTACTTCCTTTCTCCCATGGATGATGAGGCAAGCAGAAATACACTTTGGTTCTGAGATCTTTCTCCAGTTTTTCAGCCCAGGAAAATTCTTTTCCGCGATCTACGGTAATCGTACGCAGATCCTTATCTGACAGAGATTTCTCAATTACGGCAGACACATCGGCCGCAGTCTTGGAAGCGGTTTTCCCGCCACAGAGAAAGCCGGACTTCCTATCGACCAGAGTCGTGAGGCAGGCTCCGCCCTTTTTTCCGATGACGGTATCGCCTTCCCAATCCCCCAGGCAAGATCTGTTCTGAGCTTCCAGGGGTCGCTCTTCAATGCTGTGAGTGATCTGGATCTTTCCTCGCCTCTCGGTCATGCCTTTACGGTGACGCGTTTTACCGTGGTGTCGCAGGTGTCGGGACATCTTTCGGCCATCCACAAAGCGATCCAGAAAGCCAGAATTGATTCCTCGGTAGATTGTCGTGGCGCTGATCCTTAGATTCGGCAGCTCCTTTCTGAGACGGTATTGAATCTGCTCCGGAGACCAGAATTTCTTAACCAGCAGATTTGAGACAATCCTTGTCAGCAACGAGTCAGACTTCAGAATGTTTCTCTTTCCGCAATGCTTTCTCTGTCTCTGATATCGGGCCTGCGCGGCACAGGGATCATAGGCAGCTGAAGCCCCATCCTGGGCCGATACAGCCTTGTTTCGCTTCAGTTCGCGGGAGATCGTAGAAACATTTTTCCCAATCGCACATGCAATTTCAGACAGGGATTTGCCTGAAATCGTTAAAGCCGAAATAAATACTCTGTCCCGAAGAGTAAGATGATGATAGTGGCTCATGAGCTCCCTCTATAGTTATCTTGACAATCTCTATTATGGAAGCTTTATGGGCCACTATTCTTTTCTCAGGCTTTGCACTTGAAGTGATAATTCGCCAAAAAGAATGTCGGCCCAGTTTTTGATCAGATCCTTTTCTGAATAATTGCGCAGGATTTTCTTATCCCAGCCGCATTCATCCGTCAGCTTCTTGATCAGGGCCGCTTCGAATTCTGCTTCTGAATTAAACACGGATATTTCTCCTACGCATTAAACGAACATTTTTTCCAGGAAAGCCTGCTTCACGTTTTTAAGCATTTCCAGCTTTCGCTGATGAAGGGTAAGAAGGGAATCTATATCCTTGAAGAATTTCCCAATTAGTCTTTGCTCGTTAAAAGATGCTGGATTTAGAAACGTAGCTTTTGACACAAGTTTCCAATCTGCTCTGGGCATCTTTGTGCCTACGGATTGATTCGCTATTTCATCAAATTGCTTGGTCTGAATGATTCTAGGCGAATTATCACTTCAAGTGCAAAGCCTGAGAAAAGAATAGTGGCCCATAAAGCTTCCATAATAGAGATTGTCAAGATAACTATAGAGGGAGCTCATGAGCCACTATCATCATCTTACTCTTCGGGACAGAGTATTTATTTCGGCTTTAACGATTTCAGGCAAATCCCTGTCTGAAATTGCATGTGCGATTGGGAAAAATGTTTCTACGATCTCCCGCGAACTGAAGCGAAACAAGGCTGTATCGGCCCAGGATGGGGCTTCAGCTGCCTATGATCCCTGTGCCGCGCAGGCCCGATATCAGAGACAGAGAAAGCATTGCGGAAAGAGAAACATTCTGAAGTCTGACTCGTTGCTGACAAGGATTGTCTCAAATCTGCTGGTTAAGAAATTCTGGTCTCCGGAGCAGATTCAATACCGTCTCAGAAAGGAGCTGCCGAATCTAAGGATCAGCGCCACGACAATCTACCGAGGAATCAATTCTGGCTTTCTGGATCGCTTTGTGGATGGCCGAAAGATGTCCCGACACCTGCGACACCACGGTAAAACGCGTCACCGTAAAGGCATGACCGAGAGGCGAGGAAAGATCCAGATCACTCACAGCATTGAAGAGCGACCCCTGGAAGCTCAGAACAGATCTCGCCTGGGGGATTGGGAAGGCGATACCGTCATCGGAAAAAAGGGCGGAGCCTGCCTCACGACTCTGGTCGATAGGAAGTCCGGCTTTCTCTGTGGCGGGAAAACCGCTTCCAAGACTGCGGCCGATGTGTCTGCCGTAATTGAGAAATCTCTGTCAGATAAGGATCTGCGTACGATTACCGTAGATCGCGGAAAAGAATTTTCCTGGGCTGAAAAACTGGAGAAAGATCTCAGAACCAAAGTGTATTTCTGCTTGCCTCATCATCCATGGGAGAAAGGAAGTAATGAAAATACAAACGGACTTCTTAGAGACTTTTTCCCAAAAGGAATGAGTATCGATAAAATTTCTCAGGCAGAAGTTCAGAAACGGTTCAATGCTCTGAATTTCAGACCCAGAAAACGTCTCAATTGGAAGTGTCCGGCTGAAGTCTTTTATTCAGTAACTTTGCACTTGATTTGATAATTCACCTATAAAGATAATTGCTATTTAATCCTTGGGGCTCAAGAACCCAAAAATCCCCCACAGCTAGACCATTAAATGAAGCTAAAAGCCAATTTTGTAGGTATGGACGCAACATTATCTGTCAAAATAACTTTCGCCACTCTTTCAGTCTTACATGGAGTGGTAAAACATGCGATATTCGCAGGAGTTTATAGATAACCTCGTGGCCCGCATTCTGAGCAAAGAGCTTCGAATCTCTGAAGCCTCCGTTCAGTACTCGATAGGCAAATCAACAATCAGGTACTGGCTCGAGAAGGCAAAAGAGAAATCAGACTGCGTCACGCTGCCTAACACAGGAATTTCCAAGCCCATGGCCGACCTTAAGCTTCCTAAGGGTGTGACCTACCTGCAAGCCCATACCGCTGTCAACGCCAAAGCATTCCTGAGCGAGACTGACTTCGGTCAATACTGCCGTAAACACGGCTATCTCGCATCCACTGTGGACGCCTGGGCCGAATGGTTCAGCAAACACCCGGATGCCGTAGACAAGAGACAGCATGAAGCCCAGGCTTCCGCTATTACCGAGCTCAAGAAGGAAAACGCAAGACAGGCTCAGGAAATTTCCAGAAAAGACAAAGCATTGGCTGATGCTGCGACGATGCTGATGCTGTCAAAAAAAGCCGAGGCGATCTGGGGGGAAAAGGAAAACTGATCAGTGCCCAGGATCGTCAGGAAATTATTTCACTGGTCGATTTCGGTCAATCGCTGGGACTGTCGCAGAGGCTGTCCTGCGAAGCAGTTGGAATTACTCCGCGTACATTGCAAAACTGGCGGCATGCCCCTGATGGCGATGGACGGCTCGACCGGAGCAATTTTACGAGCTCCCGGCAAATCCCGGAGGATTTGCGGGAGCAGATCGTGGAGCGATTCTGTCGGGAGGATGTGCGCGATCTCAGCCTGACGCAGGCTTTCTACAAGCTTCTGGATGAAAACAAGGAGTACTGGTGTTCTCTCTCTACGCTTTACCGTCTTTTCAGAGCGCGGGGATTGAACGCGCGCCGCGCTCCCACCCGGAAAGCCCGTCTCCGCAGCAGGCCGACCGCTTACAGCGCGGAGAAGCCTAATGAAGTATGGACCTGGGACATCACCTATCTTCGCTCCAGCACTTACACGGGCTGGTTCTACTACGCGTACGTCATTGTCGACGTCTATAGCCGTATGGTTGTGAGTGCCAGGGTGTTCGACGCAGACAATGCTGATTTTGCCGTGCGCTTTCTCGGAGATGCCTTCAGAAAATATGGAATCAGGCCCGGACAGCTTGTCGTGCATTCAGACAATGGCGCGAGCATGAAAGCCGCGCCCACTATGGCTTTGCTTGAGAAGAACGGAATTATCTTCTCGCACAGCCGTCCGCGAGTCAGTAACGACAACCCGTATTCTGAGTCCTTTTTCCGTACGCTTAAGTACAGCGGCGATTGCCTGTATCCCCGAGACGGCTTTAACAGCGTCGAGGAAGCTGAACAATGGGTGCAAAGTTTTGTGGAACATTACAACGAGCACCACAGACATCGCGGCATCCGAATGGTTACACCCGGACAGCGTTACCGCTGCGAAGATGCGGAGGTGCTGCGCCGACGCAGGGAAACGATGCTGGAGGCTCGCAGAAACCACCCGGAGCGCTGGATCGGCGATTCCGTGCTGAACTGCACTCCGATCGGCAGGGTATGGCTTAACCCCGAAAATGGACAGCTTGAGGAAAAGCGTTTGCCGGGGGCTGCTTGAACAAACACTGCAACCTATTTTTTTACGAACAATTTCGGCGAAAGATCATTTGACACTCACCGGCAACTTGCCATAAAGGACATCTCCCGAGTGGAAAACAATACCCTGTTTCTGACTCTGTTTTTCAAAAACATCCTTATTTAATGTTCCAGTTCCGGAAACGATATCTTCATACTCGACGCGAGGGAGGTTCCCGCTGGCAGAAACTTCTGACCGCCTGTTCGCCATTTCTCCGAATTTTCGCTGTTCCCAAGCGCCAGTAAATCCCTTGAATCGAATTTCAGGGACAACCTCACCTTCTTTCGGAAACATTTTTTCGAGCATCGATTTTTTGATGTTCAGGAGCTTCTCATACTTTCGCTGATGAAGGGTAAGAAGGGAATCTAGACGGCTTAAAAAAATGCCAATTTTATGTTGCTCATCTTCAGAAGGACAATAAAGTTCAGCAGTAGAAATGCTGTCTGAACTAAGGGATTCGAAAGTTGAGCCTGTCGATTCTGCTTTCCAGTAGCCATCAAAATCCATCTTCACTAATGATTGATAGATGAATTCATTACCTTTTAAAGAAGCGACACCTCTCCCCAACACTACATCGTAAGCTGTTTTCCCAACCGATCCTGCTGGGGCTCGGACACTCATAATCAAATCGCCAGCTGTGGCAAATTTTGTTTTTTGTGTAGTCCAAACTCTTGGACAAACCCAGCCATTTTTTAAGTCAGCGTTTCCTTGGACAAGAATATAGTCAGCAGGAGTCGGTGAGTGTCAAATGATCTTTCGCCGAAATTGTTCGTAAAAAAATAGGTTGCAGTGTTTGTTCAAGCAGCCCCCGGCAAACGCTTTTCCTCAAGCTGTCCATTTTCGGGGTTAAGCCATACCCTGCCGATCGGAGTGCAGTTCAGCACGGAATCGCCGATCCAGCGCTCCGGGTGGTTTCTGCGAGCCTCCAGCATCGTTTCCCTGCGTCGGCGCAGCACCTCCGCATCTTCGCAGCGGTAACGCTGTCTGGGTGTAACCATTCGGATGCCGCGATGTCTGTGGTGCTCGTTGTAATGTTCCACAAAACTTTGCACCCATTGTTCAGCTTCCTCGACGCTGTTAAAGCCGTCTCGGGGATACAGGCAATCGCCGCTGTACTTAAGCGTACGGAAAAAGGACTCAGAATACGGGTTGTCGTTACTGACTCGCGGACGGCTGTGCGAGAAGATAATTCCGTTCTTCTCAAGCAAAGCCATAGTGGGCGCGGCTTTCATGCTCGCGCCATTGTCTGAATGCACGACAAGCTGTCCGGGCCTGATTCCATATTTTCTGAAGGCATCTCCGAGAAAGCGCACGGCAAAATCAGCATTGTCTGCGTCGAACACCCTGGCACTCACAACCATACGGCTATAGACGTCGACAATGACGTACGCGTAGTAGAACCTGCCCGTGTAAGTGCTGGAGCGAAGATAGGTGATGTCCCAGGTCCATACTTCATTAGGCTTCTCCGCGCTGTAAGCGGTCGGCCTGCTGCGGAGACGGGCTTTCCGGGTGGGAGCGCGGCGCGCGTTCAATCCCCGCGCTCTGAAAAGACGGTAAAGCGTAGAGAGAGAACACCAGTACTCCTTGTTTTCATCCAGAAGCTTGTAGAAAGCCTGCGTCAGGCTGAGATCGCGCACATCCTCCCGACAGAATCGCTCCACGATCTGCTCCCGCAAATCCTCCGGGATTTGCCGGGAGCTCGTAAAATTGCTCCGGTCGAGCCGTCCATCGCCATCAGGGGCATGCCGCCAGTTTTGCAATGTACGCGGAGTAATTCCAACTGCTTCGCAGGACAGCCTCTGCGACAGTCCCAGCGATTGACCGAAATCGACCAGTGAAATAATTTCCTGACGATCCTGGGCACTGATCAGTTTTCCTTTTCCCCCCAGATCGCCTCGGCTTTTTTTGACAGCATCAGCATCGTCGCAGCATCAGCCAATGCTTTGTCTTTTCTGGAAATTTCCTGAGCCTGTCTTGCGTTTTCCTTCTTGAGCTCGGTAATAGCGGAAGCCTGGGCTTCATGCTGTCTCTTGTCTACGGCATCCGGGTGTTTGCTGAACCATTCGGCCCAGGCGTCCACAGTGGATGCGAGATAGCCGTGTTTACGGCAGTATTGACCGAAGTCAGTCTCGCTCAGGAATGCTTTGGCGTTGACAGCGGTATGGGCTTGCAGGTAGGTCACACCCTTAGGAAGCTTAAGGTCGGCCATGGGCTTGGAAATTCCTGTGTTAGGCAGCGTGACGCAGTCTGATTTCTCTTTTGCCTTCTCGAGCCAGTACCTGATTGTTGATTTGCCTATCGAGTACTGAACGGAGGCTTCAGAGATTCGAAGCTCTTTGCTCAGAATGCGGGCCACGAGGTTATCTATAAACTCCTGCGAATATCGCATGTTTTACCACTCCATGTAAGACTGAAAGAGTGGCGAAAGTTATTTTGACAGATAATGGAGTATCCGAATAAGTGCTCCCGTCCGGTGACTGTCCCATCGTAATTTGAACTATCGCTCCTAGCTTCCGCTGTTCCCAAGCGCCAGTAAATCCGGCAAAACGGATCTCAGGTTCTTTAGCTTTTTCCTGCATTTTTAGGCCTCTCCCAGCAGTTTCTTGAACTCAGCGATGCCCTTTTCGTCAAATTCGCTGCCAGTCAGCTCATCAAGCATTCCTTGGAGTTCTTTCTCAGTCGTCTGAATCTGCTCCCCGAGATCAGAGAGCGTGATCGAATACTTTTGGGTGAGCGCTTCAAGCTTCTTCCCAAAATCTTCGAGCTGATCAGACTGCTGCTGCGCGAGTTCCTTCAGAAGCGCGTTAACCCACTTTTGCTTTACGAGCGCCTTGGCCTCATCGTCAGAGAGATGCTCAATGACTTCCTTCGTCTTAACTTCGAGGTCTTCCTTACCCTTCTTCAGGTCTTTCTTCAGCGCCTTTTCTTCTGTGAAGAGCTTCTTCACATTTTTAAGAACGACGAGCGTTTCATCGGACGCGGCTTTGGCCTTCAAGGTCTTCTCAACTGCCGCGGGGACAAAGCTATCCTTGGCGTCATTCAGGAAGTCGGCGCCTTCCTTAACGTCCTCATCGAGATCGTCGAGGGAGGATTCAAGAGACGAACCTATTTCCTGCAGACGGTCTTCCCCTTCCTGCAGAGCCTGAACCTTATCCGTGAGAAGAGCGTTCTGCACCAGATCGAACGGCAGGACACGGCCGCCCCACTCAAAGGACGACTTGCCGCCCTTCGATTTCGTCTCTGTCAGAACATCAACCTTCCTGATGATGTCCGGACCTTCCGTCTGAATCACTTCGAGATCCTGGCTGATCTTCCTCCAGGCGGTATCGAGGTACTGATAGGACTGGTAGGGGTCGAGAATCGGGAGTCCCTTCATTGAATTGAAGAGTTCAGCGCTCAGAACGTCCTCTTCCTTCGCGAGAGGCACAGTCATCATCTGGTCAATCAGCTCTTTCGACAAGAAAGAGTCAAAAGACTTCAGAATGCCCTGATACTGCTTCTGCCAGTCTTGCACATCCGGATCCTGAAGCAGCGCGCTGTGGAGATCAGACACTGACGGCTGATAGTAGGCGCCGTTTTCTGTTGTGAAGAGTGAGGACTTCAGAGCCGGGAAGGCATCCCAGTATTTCTGGAAGGCGTTCAGTTCATTTGCCGGAATTCCGCCGAACATGGAGGCGTAGATATCCCAGTTCTCCGGTTTTTCAGACGTATCGACGTAACGCGGAATATTGAGGTTGTAGTCGTTATCGCGGATTTCCTGACGTGACACGACCTTTGAGAAGTTTTCAACCGTCTTCCGGGCAGAGACCGTATCCACAATCTTCTTGATATCGCAGGCCCGGAGCTTATTACTCTTCCCTTCTTTCTCAAAGCCCTTCGACGCGTCGATGATCAGCACGTCGTCATTAGTACGATTCTTTCTCAGAATCATGATGATCGTCGGGATGCCGGTGCCAAAGAAAATGTTGGCCGGCAGCCCAATGATCGTATCGATGTTGTTCTGGTCGATCAGATTCTTTCGGATCGTGCCCTCTTCACCGCCGCGGAACAGCACGCCGTGCGGGAGAACAATCGCCATGATGCCGTCAGACTTCAGGTGATAGAGATCGTGAAGGAGGAAGGCGTAGTCCGCCTTGCTCTTAGGCGCCAGCCCGTATGACGCGAAGCGAGGATCGGTTTCCTTCCCCGTCGGATCCCAGACCTGGGAGTACGGAGGGTTCGACACGACCGCGTCGACATACAGACGCTTATAAGTGGCGTCAGGATCCTCATCCTCAAAGTACGGCCAGTCGTCTTCCAGCGTGTCGCCGTTTCGCGTCACGATGTTCGCCGCGAGGATCCCACGCATGATGAGGTTCATACGCGTGAGGTTATACGTGTTCTGCTTCAGTTCCTGGGCGTAGTACTTCACGCAGTTTTCCTTACCGATATATTTCGTGGCGCAGTGGCCGATATTGATAAGGAGAGAGCCAGAGCCGCTCGTCGGGTCATAGATCTCAATGTGATCACGATCTTTCAGATGACGGGCGATGATTTCCGACATCAGAAGCGACACTTCGTGCGGCGTATAGAATTCGCCGGCCTTCTTGCCCGCGTTCGCGGCGAAGTTGCTGATCAGGTATTCATAAATAAAGCCGAGGACGTCGTAATCCTGCTTCCCGTCCATCGGGATATCTTTGATCAGGTCGATAAGCTCACGAATGGCCTTGGTTTGGGATGCGGCGCCTTTGCCATCGCCGAGCTTTGAGATCCCTGTCTCCAGCGTATTGAAAATCTTGTCGTAAACGCGCTTATGGTACGGGTTGATCAGGCGGTTAAAAGCGCCAAGAGCGTCCGTCACGTCGCTTACCGTGAAATCGGCGCCCTTCTTCAGCCAGGTCGAGAAGAGATTGTTGTAGCTGATGAAGTAGCCGAGATTCTGCTGGACATTCTTGACCGTTTCTTTGTCATCTTCGGTCACCTCAGGCAGGAACTCATCCGTCCAGTCGATCGACTTCAGGTACCGGACTTCATTGTCTGACAGGAACTTATAGAAGATGAAGCCAAGGATGTAGTCCTTGTATTCGTTCGCTTCGATCTTCGACCGCATACGGTTAGCGAATTCCCAGATTTTTGCTGCCAGTGCCTGCTTATTCATGCTGCTCTTGCTCCGATTGATGAATCTTGTCTGAGAGGCTGAGAAAAACAAGAGCCAAATCAGGCTCCTGGCCGATCTTTTCAGCCTCTGCCCTGCGCTGTCGCTGACCCCGAGAAAGCGTATTTCTGGAGGGGTATTTCAAGCGCGTTTACGCGATATGTTATTACATACCTGGTGAAACTAGAAATCTTTTTTAATCGCAGTACCAACGGGAGATTGATCGTTATTTCGAAATGATGTTGGCTTCGTTTTTGTGCCATCAGATCCGGTTCCTGACCATCTGCCTGACTTACGACGCTCACACTGAGCGGAAGCATCTCTTCGGCGCTGCGAACAAGTGCTTATCTTAATGGGTCGGAGGGGATTTTTTGCGTTTTTTACGGAGCGAAAGTGACCCAGCATAGGATGCTGGCGGAAATTATGCGGAGGGATGCTGTTTTTAGCCTCTCTCCTGTTTCGGATTTCAAGACCCTGCCGTCAATCTTTTTGTTTTCTGAACCCTGAGCGGATTCTTTTTCTGGCGAATTATCACTTCAAGTGCAAAGCCTGAGAAAAGAATAGTGGCCCATAAAGCTTCCATAATAGAGATTGTCAAGATAACTATAGAGGGAGCTCATGAGCCACTATCATCATCTTACTCTTCGGGACAGAGTATTTATTTCGGCTTTAACGATTTCAGGCAAATCCCTGTCTGAAATTGCATGTGCGATTGGGAAAAATGTTTCTACGATCTCCCGCGAACTGAAGCGAAACAAGGCTGTATCGGCCCAGGATGGGGCTTCAGCTGCCTATGATCCCTGTGCCGCGCAGGCCCGATATCAGAGACAGAGAAAGCATTGCGGAAAGAGAAACATTCTGAAGTCTGACTCGTTGCTGACAAGGATTGTCTCAAATCTGCTGGTTAAGAAATTCTGGTCTCCGGAGCAGATTCAATACCGTCTCAGAAAGGAGCTGCCGAATCTAAGGATCAGCGCCACGACAATCTACCGAGGAATCAATTCTGGCTTTCTGGATCGCTTTGTGGATGGCCGAAAGATGTCCCGACACCTGCGACACCACGGTAAAACGCGTCACCGTAAAGGCATGACCGAGAGGCGAGGAAAGATCCAGATCACTCACAGCATTGAAGAGCGACCCCTGGAAGCTCAGAACAGATCTCGCCTGGGGGATTGGGAAGGCGATACCGTCATCGGAAAAAAGGGCGGAGCCTGCCTCACGACTCTGGTCGATAGGAAGTCCGGCTTTCTCTGTGGCGGGAAAACCGCTTCCAAGACTGCGGCCGATGTGTCTGCCGTAATTGAGAAATCTCTGTCAGATAAGGATCTGCGTACGATTACCGTAGATCGCGGAAAAGAATTTTCCTGGGCTGAAAAACTGGAGAAAGATCTCAGAACCAAAGTGTATTTCTGCTTGCCTCATCATCCATGGGAGAAAGGAAGTAATGAAAATACAAACGGACTTCTTAGAGACTTTTTCCCAAAAGGAATGAGTATCGATAAAATTTCTCAGGCAGAAGTTCAGAAACGGTTCAATGCTCTGAATTTCAGACCCAGAAAACGTCTCAATTGGAAGTGTCCGGCTGAAGTCTTTTATTCAGTAACTTTGCACTTGATTTGATAATTCACCCTTTAAAAAAGTTCCCAATACGTTGTTGTTCTCGCTTCGATGACGGTATTGTTAATTCTGTAGCACTGAGGATTTGTGTGTTGATCGACGGCATTGTCTGACCTACCGCTCGATTCCTTATGTCATTTCGTACATCGTCAGTTTCTAATAAATTGTGAAGAAAACCACTATCGTATTTTTCACTACTTCTAACTCGTAAAACACGACCAGAAAAAAGCCATCCATCGCTTTCTGGTTCAACCAACGCATTGATATCCACAGAACCCACGCGTGAAAAAACTATATCTCCAGTTTTCAGTGAATAGGCGATGAGCCTTGAGTGATCAGTATCGGAAACCATCGGTATCAAATACTTGTTTTTTTCAATACTGCCAAACTTGAAATGCTCAGTCGTGATGATGGGAACACCATCAGCAACATAATCGCTTGCATGCAATGAACTGCCAAAGGGACCTGTTTTAATTTCAGAAATTTCTCCAAGTTCCCGCTGTTCCCAAGCGCCAGTAAATCCAGCAAAACGGATCTCAGGTTCTTTTGCTTTTTCCTGCATTTTTAAGCCTCTCCCAGCAGTTTCTTGAACTCAGCGATGCCCTTTTCATCAAATTCGCTGCCAGTCAGGTCGTCCAGCATTCCCTGCAGCTCTTTTTCGGTCTGCTGAATCTCCTCTCCGAGATCCGAAAGCGTGATGGAGTACTTCTCGGTGAGAGCTTCGAGCTTCTTTCCAAAATCTTCGAGCTGATCGGTCTGCTGTTGAGCGAGTTCCTTAAGAAGCGCGTCAACCCACTTCTGCTTAACGAGTGCTTTGGCCTCATCTTCAGAAAGATGCTCGATCACTTCCTTCGTCTTGGCTTCGAGGTCTTCCTTCCCCTTCTTCAGGTCTTTCTTCAGCGCCTTTTCTTCCGTGAAGAGTTTCTTCACGTTCTTGAGAATAGAGAGCGTTTCGTCCGAAGCCGCTTTTGCCTTCAGCGTCTTATCAACCGCGGGGGCGACAAAGCTATCCTTGGCGTCATTCAGAAAGTCGGCGCCTTCCTTGACGTCTTCATCGAGATCATCAAGAAGGGATTCGAGCGATGAACCGATTTCCTGCAGCCGGTCTTCCCCTTCCTGCAGTGCCTTCACCTCGTCTGTAAGGAGCGCGTTCTGCACCAGATCGAACGGCAGGACACGGCCGCCCCACTCAAAGGACGACTTGCCGCCCTTCGATTTCGTTTCCGTCAGAACATCAACCTGCCTGATGATGTCCTGACCTTCCGTCTGGATCACTTCAAGATCCTGGCTGATCTTTCTCCAGGCGGTATCGAGATACTGATAGGACTGGTAGGGGTCGAGAATCGGAAGTCCCTTCATGGAATGAAAGAGTTCAGCGCTGAGGACATCCTCTTCCTTCGCGAGAGGAACCGACATCATCTGGTCAATCAGCTCTTTTGAGAGGAAAGAGTCAAAAGACTGCAGAATCCCCTGATACTGTTTCTGCCAGTCCTGCACATCGGGGTCTTTCAGCAGCGCGCTGTGGAGGTCAGACGCGGACGGCTGATAGTAGGCGCCGTTTTCAGTCGTGAAGAGCGAGGTCTTCAGAGCCGGGAAAGCGTCCCAGTACTTCTGGAACGCGTTCAGTTCATCCGCCGGAATGCCGCCGAACATAGAGGCGTAGATATCCCAGTTCTCAGGCTTCTCAGATGTATCGACGTAACGCGGAATATTGAGGTTGTAGTCGTTATCGCGGATTTCCTGACGGGACACCACCTTCGAGAAGTTATCAACCGTCTGCCGGGCAGCGACCGTATCCACGATCTTCTTGATATCGCAGGCCCGGAGCTTGTTGCTTTTACCCTCTTTCTCGAAGCCCTTTGAGGCGTCGATGATCAGCACGTCATCGTTCACGCGATTCTTTCGGAGAATCATGATGATCGTCGGAATGCCGGTGCCAAAGAAAATGTTGGCCGGCAGTCCAATGATCGTATCGATGTTGTTCTGGTCAATCAGGTTCTTACGAATGGTGCCCTCTTCACCGCCGCGGAACAGCACGCCGTGCGGGAGAACGATCGCCATGATGCCGTCAGACTTCAGGTGATAGAGGTCATGAAGGAGGAACGCGTAGTCCGCCTTGCTCTTCGGAGCGAGACCGTAGCCCGCAAATCGGGTATCGGTTTCCTTTCCCGTGGGATCCCAGACCTGAGAGTACGGGGGATTTGACACGACTGCGTCGACATAAAGCCGCTTATAAGTAGCATCGTGATCCTCATCCTCGAAGTACGGCCAGTCTTCTTCCAGCGTGTCGCCGTTTCGCGTTACGATGTTCGCCGCAAGAATCCCTCGCATGATGAGGTTCATTCGCGTGAGGTTATACGTGTTCTGCTTCAGTTCCTGAGCGTAGTACTTAACGCAGTTATCTTTACCGATATATTTGGACGCGCAGTGACCGATATTGATGAGAAGTGAGCCGGAGCCGCTCGTCGGGTCATAGATCTCAATGTGATCACGATCTTTCAGATGGCGGGCAATGATTTCTGACATCAGAAGCGACACTTCATGCGGCGTATAGAATTCGCCGGCCTTCTTGCCAGCGTTCGCCGCGAAGTTGCTGATCAGGTATTCATAAATGAAGCCGAGGACGTCGTAGTCCTGCTTCCCGTCCATCGGAATATCTTTGATCAGATCGATGAGGCTTCTGATCGCCTTAGACTGGGCACCAGTGTTTTCGCCGAGTTTCGAGAGGCCTGTTTCCAGCGTGTTGAAAATCTTGTCGTAAACGCGCTTATGGTACGGGTTGATCAGACGGTTAAACGCAGCCAGAGCGTCTGTCACGTTGCTCACCGAGAAATCGGCGCCCTTCTTCAGCCAGGTCGAGAAGAGGTTGTCGTAGCTGATGAAGTAGCCGAGATTCTGCTGGACGTTCGTGACCGTTTCTTTGTCTTCTTCGGTCACCTCAGGCAGAAACTCATCCGTCCAGTCGATGGACTTCAGGTACCGGACTTCGTTGTCTGACAGGAACTTATAGAAGATGAAGCCAAGGATGTAGTCCTTGTATTCGTTTGCTTCGATCTTCGACCGCATGCGGTTAGCGGATTCCCAGATTTTTGCTGCCAGTGCCTGCTTATTCATGCTGCTCTTGCTCCGATTGCTGAATCTTGTCTGAGAGGCCGAAAAAACCGAGAGCCGGTTCAGACTCTTGGCTTCTCTTTTCAGCCCCTGCCCTGCGCTGTCGCTTGCCCCGAGAAAACGTTTTTCCTGAGGGATATTCCAAGCGCGTTACGCGATATGTTATTACATACCTGGTGAAACTAAAAATCTTTTTAATCGCAGTACCAACGGGAGATAGATCGTTATTTCGAAATGCTGCCGGCTTCTTTTTTGTGCCGTCAGATGCGGTTACAGAACATCTGCCTGACTTTTAACCTAAATTCCCGCTCTGTTAGCTGTATTTTTTAACAAAAGTCTATTGATTTTCCAAATAGAAAATTTAAAAAAAGGGTTGATTTATAGGTAAAACATACGTATAATATAGACATATATAATCTCTTTTGCAGCCCTTGCGATATGACTGATCACAATCCGATCCTTCCCGAAGATGCGCGTATTGTCCGAATCAAAGACACAGAGTACGTTGCAATCCATAAGTATTGGTGGGATAAAGAAAAAAAGCGGGGCCAACAAAAAAGGCGATATATTGGCAAGCTTGTTGATGGAAAATTTGTTCCGAACGCAGCTTATGCGGCAGAGCTGAAGCTGACCCGTGTCAAAAAGACCACTGATAAGCGTCAGAAATTTGATCATGACAAAACGTTCGGAACAACCGCACTCCTTACTCAAGCAGCAGAAACCTCGGGTTTAACTGATGATTTGAAGAAAGTTTATGGTGAGGGGAAGGCCGCCATGATGGTAAGCCTGGCGGCATATCAAATCATCAAAAACACTACTTCACAGCATAGATTCAAGATTTTTTCTGATACTAACGCCTTGCCAGCCGGTCTTCCAGACAATATCGAGTCTCAAAGACTAAGTGAGTTATCGCAGGATATTGGCTCAGATACAGCTTCATTAAATCGGCTCTTTGCTCTTCGGGCCAAGCGTCTTCCTGAAACAGAATATTTATCATTCGACAGCACACGAATCGCGTCTGAAAGCCGATCTCTGACAGATGTACGAAAAGGAATTAGTAAACGCGGAGGCTACGAAAACCAGATTGGTTTGGCGCTCCTCTACGGTCATAATTCTGGTGTTCCCCTGATGTTCAGGCGATTCGCCGGAAACGTGCCAGATATAGTCACTATGCATGACCTTCTGACTCGATGGGAAAACATCGGAGTCAGTAAAAAAATTATCTCAATTTTTGATCGGGGCTATTGCAGCCGTGAGAATCTTCGGCTGCTCTGCAAGAACAAGCATCACTTCATCATGGCTGCCAAAACTGATCACTCCTTCATCAGGGACGCCATCGAAGATAATCTTCCCGCTTTCTGGGATATGACGAACAACGTTCGCGGTCACAACCTGACCGCTGTTCAAACCCAGGTCACAATACCAGGCACGAAAGAGGACCCAAAATCATGTAGTGTTTGGGTGTACATCTATTACAGTCTTGCAGTTGCAAATAATGAGCAGGATAAATTTTTATCTGATTTGGTAACCTTTGAAGAAGACTGGATTAACGGGTTAGCCAGCCCTGATTCCAAACTTTTGAGATTCTATGAAACACCTGATAGTGAACCCGGTAAAAAGCCTCTGATCAGAAACAATGATGCTGTCAATGAAAAGGTCAGATACATGGGATTCTTTTCAATGATCAGCGATCGAAAACTTGAGTCGAAAGAAATCCTGGAGATCTACAGAACGCGCGACTGCATCGAGAAATGCTTTGGGGTTATCAAGACTGATGTTGGTTTTACAACTACAAGGGGACACTCCGACGTTTCTGTTAATGGACGTCTCTTGTTAGCCTTCATCGCTGCCACAATTGTTTCCTGGCTCATCAAAGCCATGAGTGTTGAAGTGAAAATAGGGAAGAAATCCTATGCACCTCTGCTTGACGAATATTCTCTCATGGAGCTGCTGGAAGATGTGGGGCAGATCCGTTTCTATAGCTCATCAATAGGAAAAGTTTGGCTCGGGGAAATTTTAGGTCGCCACAGACTCGTTTTTGAGCGACTCGGACTGGAAAACTGCCTCCTGAATCCCGCTATGTATAAGTAAATCGGGAATTCAGGTTTTAACGCTCACTCTGAGCGGAAGCATCTCATCGGCGCTGCGAGCAAGTGCTTATCTTAATGGGTCAGAGGAGACTTTTTGCGTTTTTTACGGAGCGAAAGTGACCCAGATCGAGTGCATGGAGGATAGCGTGCCAGTGACAGAGGGATAATTTTTGTGATTTTTGCTCGTTTCTTTCATCAATCCCCTGCACTTTGCCTGGTTCCTGGAGGGAACAAGCGCATGAAATCACACGCTTGGGAACAGCGAAAAGTCAAAGATTTAGCCGCGAATACATATGGCGGTGGCACGCCCTTGACGTCTAACCCTGAATTTTGGGAAGGTTCAATCCCTTGGATTCAGTCGTCTGATTTGTCAGAACATAACCTTTTTAGGGTGCACCCAAGAAAGTTTATTTCGCATGCGGCAGTAGCGAATTCCTCGGTAAAAATAATTCCTGAAAACTCCATTGCTGTTATCACGCGAGTCGGGGTTGGAAAGCTTGCAGTGATGAGCTTTCCATACACTACGAGTCAGGATTTTCTTTCCTTAAGCAATCTAAACACTGACGTTAAATTCACATCTTATCAGTTGTATAGAAGATTACAGAAAGATCTAAATGCTGTTCAGGGTACTTCAATTAAGGGAATTACTAAAGAAGAGCTTCTTGGGAAAAATATTTATATTCCTGGATGTCAGGAACAGGAGGCTATTGGAAAGTTCTTCAGCAAAATTGATTCTCTTCTTACCCTTCATCAGCGTCAGTCAGCGGGGTCAAATCTTCCCGGGTAAATCTTCATCTTCGACCGATCCACGCATCACGTGGCTAACCAGAGCCGAGTCGCGCGGACCAGCTCCCTTTTAAACAATCAAAGAGATACCGAAACGTCCGGGAAAAAATGGATAAGCCGGTTTTCCTATGTCTAGGTTTTCATAACTCATAAAGTGGTATCCCTTGACGATTTCGTTCCCACTTGCCAGAATGGCTGTGCGGTTTTACAGCGATATTGAAATCCTTACGTTCCCTTGATAAGGGATTGGGAGAACAGGTATGGCAACAAGAAAGGCAACCCCTGAAGAACTTGAAGAACTGCAGAAAAGCATGATGGCCTGGGGCGGCAGCGCCTGGGGTCTTGGCGCGCATCGACCTCGCCCCGCCTCCGACGACTCTGCCAAGAAGAGCGCCAAGACGGAGGAGAAGGCAAAGCCTGTAAAAACTGACGATTAAATCAGCCTCAAGACTCACTGAAATACTGACGAGCCGCTGAAAAGCGGCTCTTTGTTTATCTTTGCCATACCCCCGCTGGAATTTACTGAAGCGATTAACGATACCGCTTCAATTGGCGTCTGTCATTCTGTCAAGGCGATTCATTTCGCGGAAGCAATGCTCTTCCGAAAGCGTCAACTCAAAACCGTCAATCAGGAAGCCTCGATTCCGTCATTAAGAGGCTTTGAGATCAGGATTGCGCGGAGATTCCATCGCTGATCCCGAAGGCTTAAACGGGAAGTCCGTTTCCCTCAGGATCTCCCACTGCCGGCCTTTTCCGGTCTTTCATGAGACAAAGCGGTCTGCGGGGCGGGTTTCAGGATTGATTACGGACGAGATCCTAGCGTCTTATGCAAACCGAAAGAAAAGGAAGCCTCAGGGCTGATCCGCCATCTGAAGCCAGTACTTGAGCCCGGTATGCCGCCTGAGTGTCTGTTTACCGCGGACCGCCATCGCGAGCGCCTTCTTCTGCCCCACCATTACGACGAGCCTCTTCCCGCGCGTCACCCCGGTATAGATCAGATTCCGCTTCAGCATCACGTAGTGCTGCATCGTGATCGGGAGCACCACAATCGGGTACTCACTCCCCTGGGACTTATGAATCGTGGTCGCGTAGCAGAGCACGAGTTCGTCGAGTTCCCCGTAGGGATAGATGACGTCACGCCCGTCAAAATTCACGGTCAGTTCTTCCTCTTCGGGGTCAAAGCGCGTCACAAACCCGATGTCGCCATTAAACACATCGCGGTCATAGTTATTCTCGATCTGCATCACTTTGTCGCCAACGGAAAAGGTCGTCCCGAACTTCTCGATCGACACTTCCCCAGGCGGGTTGAGCGCGAGCTGCAGCACTTCGTTCAGCGCCCGGGCGCCGGCGTTCCCGCGGTTCATCGGGCAGAGTACCTGAATATCCTGGATGGGGTTCACGCCATAGGCCTTCGGGAGACGGTTCTTCACGAGGTCTGTGAGCACCGCGGGCATCCGGTCAGTTTCCTCAACGGTCACAAAGTAGCAGTCGCCTTTCACGCCTTTCGTGGGGAATTCCGGCATCAGTCCCGCGTTGATCCGGTGCGCTGCCTTGATGATCCAGGATTCGGCCGCCTGCCGGAAGACTTCAGTCAGCCGGATCACCGGAACCGTTCCGGAGCCGATCAGGTCAGCGAGAAACGCCCCGGGGCCGACTGACGGCAGCTGATCCACGTCCCCCACGAAAATCACGGCGGTCCGGGGTGAGATAGCCTTGATGAGATTATTCGCGAGCGGAATATCAATCATCGAGCATTCGTCCGCGACGAGGAGATCGCATTCAAGCGGATTCTCCTCATTTCTCTTAAATTCCATCGAGGCGGGATCGATTTCAAGGAGCCGGTGGATTGTTTTAGCTTCCATTCCGGACGTCTCCGCGAGACGCTTCGCCGCGCGGCCGGTCGGCGCGCAGAGCGCGATGCGGACCCCTTTCGCGCGGAGGATCGTGAGAATCGCCTTTACGATTGTCGTTTTTCCGACACCGGGGCCGCCTGTGATCACCATCACTTTGGAGGTGAGCGCGGAGGCGACCGCGGTCCGCTGGCTTTCGGCAAGCGTGAGCCCGAGTTTCTTTTCGGCCCAGGGAGCCGCTTTTCCCGGATCAATCGCGGGCCACGGGGGAAGCGTGCGTGACAGCGTGATCAGCCGCTCACCGATACTTTTTTCCGAGAGATAGAGCGGCGTGAGGTAGACGCTTTGAGGCTCAGGGAAGTCCGCTTCAGTCAGTTCCCCCGCTTCGATCTCGTGCGTGATCGCGTCAGTAATGATGGTGGCCGGGATCTCTAATAATTCAGAAGCGGTTCTGATCAGCTCAGAACGGGTGAGCGCGCAGTGCCCCTGATTTCCGGACGCTTCGGAGAGCGTATAGGACACCCCCGCGCGGGCTCGGATCGGGGACGTCTTCTCGATTCCGACATGCTGCGCGATCGTGTCCGCGGACTTGAACCCGACACCCCGGATATCTTTCGCGAGACGGTACGGGTTCTCGGTCACGATTTTCACCGCGTCCTTCCCGTACTTCTTATAGATGCGGACGGATTTTGACGTGCTGACCCCGTGGCTATGAAGAAAGACCATGATTTCGCGGATTACTTTCTGGTCTGCCCAGCCGGACGTGATTTTCCGGATCCGCTTGGGGCCGATCCCGCGGATCTCTTTCATCCGCTCGGGCTCTTCCTCAATGACTTTAAAGACATCCATACCGAAGGCGCCGACGAGACTCTTCGCGCACCAGGGGCCGATCCCCTTCACCATGCCGGAGCCAAGGTATTTCTCAATCCCCTGAAGCGTGGTGGGCGGATGGATACTCAGAAACTCCGCCCGAAACTGCCGCCCGTACTCCTTATCCATGATCCAGCGGCCAAGCGAGGACGCGTATTCGCCGGGGGTGACTGACGGAGTGTGGCCGATGACGGTAACGAGATCCCGCTCACCCCGAACCTTGAGGCGAAGCACCGCATAGCCATTCGTTTCACTGTGAAATGTCACCCGCTCAACGAGGCCGCTCAGTTTATCAAGCGGCTGTTTGTTCTCTATTGTTTCAGGGGCAGGCATAGGAGGCAGTCAGTTTTTGAGATCCCTGGCGGGCCGGCGGGGGCGGGCGCGCGGGGTCTCTTAATGAAGTGATTTTCAGGATCCGTTTCCATTGTGGCACAGACAGTACCGGGTGGCCCTGATCTTTGATCGCGGTTTGTCCTCGAAGGAATCGCCAGAACCCCTATAACGACGTTATTCAGGATCCTTCTGAGACTCGGATTCAGGCTGATTCTCGGGATCTGCCGTACTGAGAACCCGGATCGCCTCATGCGCCCAGGTTTGGAATTCTGCGGCTTCTTTCGGGTCAGGATTTGCCGGGTGGTCGCTTAGATCTTCGAGGTACCGGACCGCTCCCCGAAGTCTCAGAAACATGGTTCCCATGACACAGAGAATGTCACCGTTTTTCAGATGCGTGTCAGCCCGGAGATGGAACCCGGGATTGCCGGAACCTTCCGCGCCGCTGAGAAAGAACTCAAAGTCTGAGAGCTTGATGTACCACGGACCATCGATACTCGTTCTCACCATCTTAAGCGCGGCGTCTCCGACAGTGACCCGCTTTGATCTCGGGAAATAGGACGAGATCGGCATGGGCATTGGGCCGGCATGACGGTAAATCGCTTTATACGGAATACGGCCGTTCGGGAACCGTTCGAGGATCCCTTCCTGAGTGAGATCGATCACCGAGTGAATCCACTTCAGACTGTCAGGCGTTCTGGAGTTGCTGCACCACCTCCAGTACACGTCATAAAACGACTTATGCGCCTGTTCAGAAAAAACCGCTTTCTGCTTCTCCGTTTTTTCGTCCGTCGGCATCTGCGCGGCTTTAATGAGAAAGATGATCGCGCGCAGGATCTGAGCCGCGACCGAATTCGGGGAGCGCGTCTTCAGTTTCATGCTGTCCGCGAAGACCTCAAAGGCGAGCGACTGACGTTCAGCCTCGAGAGTCTCGGACAGTGTTTTCAGCGCGGCTTCAAGCGCCTGGTGCTCTTCTGATGCCACAGGCGGAATGACACCGGAGAGACGGAGCTTTGAGCGCTCAAGACGCGCGAGATCCTCTTTCGCCTGCTCGAGCTCTTCCCGCGGATCCGCGAGATACGGAACCCGGCTGAGGCAGCGGATCACGTTTCCAGTCGCGCGGTCCAGTGTGAAGAGAAGATCCTCTATCGAAATCCCCGGGAAAGCGTCAGCCCACCGTTCCGGATGATCTTCCTTCAGTTCTTTAGCTGATTCCCGGTTGAAATCCGGAATTCCGGGGCGCGATTTCCAAAGCTCGGCCGTAATGTCCGTTGGATTTTCGATTTCCTTATCGTCCTCACACACCGCGTGTTCGAAGGCCTGATGAATAAAGAGAACTTCCTTTCGGATACGTTCCAGAGACGCTTTTGGCGGCTCGCTCCAATCGGATCTGTGGGTTTGCTTCCCCAGAATCATCAGTTCCCGGATGACTTCAAACGTTTTTTCCGTCACTTCTGCTGGGAAGTCTGTCTGGGGCTGAAGCGCGCCGCGGAGCCGGGTGAAGAGGCGCGAAGACGCGCCCTTCTCTATCGCCTTGAGGAGCGGCTTTTCTATCCCCTCCAGAGCCTCATTTCCGGATGAACAGAAGAGCCGCGGTATCCGGCCGGTGTATTCCTGCCAGCCGCGTCGAATCGGGTAATCTTTCATGTGCCACTCAATTGACCCGATCATCTGCCGAAGTCCGAAGAGGATCGCGCGCGTCTCTCGGGCGGGGGATCCGGAGAGCGGGAGTGAAAGAATAGAACGGATGAACTTACCCGAGGCATAGTCAAAAAACTCCGGCAGCCGGTCGATCCCAGCGTCAGTCAGCGCGAGGCTGTATGCCCGGGCAGCCGGGGAAAGCGGGTCGGAGTCTTCCGCCGTCGGTGTGTCCGCGGGCATTGGATTCTTTTCAATATGTCCTTCCCAAGCCTCTCTCAGAAGCGCCCCCGCGGCTTCGCATTTCTCGAGCGCCCCCTCGAGCCTCGGGTTCCAGTTCACGTAATCCGGATCGTTTCGGATCGAGAAGTAAACATCCGCCATCGCGGAAAAAACCTTTTCCGCCGCTGCGGCCGGGTCCTTTGCCTGAGGCCCGATCGCATCCAGATAGAGATCAAAGGGGGACATCGTCTCGCCTTTCTCGGTGACGGTTGAACAGCGGGCTCCGCGGGCAATCCCGCTGAAAAACGCCTCCCGCTCATTAAATGCCCTTTCCGCGGCGTCCGTCCAATCGGACCATGCCGCGGTGTCGGCGACCCTGAAGAGACGGAGTCCCTTTCTGAAGTCTGTCGGCATGTCGCGGAAAAAAGGCGAACGAAGGAAGAGTTCAAAAATCGTGTTAAAGGGCGCAGGGAACGCGGCCCACAGATGCTCGATCGCGGCCGGCACCTCAAGCGGCCGTTCGGCAAACGGGACACGGAGAGGGGCCACGAAGCGGATGATCCGCCTGCATAGCTGCTTTGCTTCGGCTGCGTCTTTTTGGGTGAGCCCCGGGCTCGCGAGCCGGGTTATCGCGGCGATCAGGTCTTCGGTCACCCGGGGCGACTCCGCTGTGACCCGGCTGAAGGCGGCCTTTACCCGGCTTTTCGCGTCTTCAGTGAGGGAAACCGCTGAAGGTTCCCGATCGGAATCTCTCAGCTCAACCCCCTTCTTCTCGAGCGACTGAAGCCGCTCGAGATCCCGAATGGCGTTTTCTATTTTCTCCGCGGGGGATGGGGAGAGAGGCGCCTGGAAGAGATGCTGGACGGCTCGCCCCGCGAGGTACCCAAGGGGGCCTGCTGCCTCCTCCGGATCCAACCCCCAAAGCGAACGGATCTCAGACTCCTTTATCGACTCCATCCCGATTTCATCTTTTTTCATCGCGGGGCTCCTCGCTGTCTCTCTTTCAGAATGTGTATTTCTCAGTCAGCCGGTCGCATTTCACTTCGACCCCGCCTGCGATCCACCAGGAGCGGACCGTATGGCCCGTGTACTTCGGGAAGTCCCGGATTTCCCGGGCGACAAGCGCGTAGTCCACATCCCAGGTGCCAGTTTCGCACCCACCCTCGGTGTAGGCGAGACCGAGGCTTTCACCCAGTTTGAAACCGTCATCGAAAGACATCGAACTCTCCCATTCGCAGCCATTCAGGTCATCCACGAGCGCCCCGATCAGTTCTGTCGTGTCTTCCGGATACTCGTAGGGATTCATGGCGAAGGGGCAGTTGGAGATCTCTTTCTCACAAAACGCGAGGAACGCCTCCCGCTCCTCTTCACTCACGAATTTGAGGGGCTTCTTTTTATAAGCCCTGAGAACCGACTGATACCGGCCGGACTCGTTCCAGGCTTTGCAGATACATTGCCTCAGGTACGGAACATGATCTTTGATAGCGTCTTCGATCCAGAATCTGACGTTACTTGCGTCTGACGCGCAGGGAGAAAAATCCACCATAGTGACCTCCGGAGAGTGCGGTGTTTATTGAGTTAAGACTGAAGGCTCAGTTCTGTTCCGGGAAAATTTCAGGCAGCAGGTCGCGGAGCGCGTCCGGGTACCGCGGGAAACGGTTTGTCGGTGCCGCGCTCTCTTTAGCGCGGACTGTCCAGAAAAGCGTGTCCGGCTTCTCCCCGAAATAGATCCAGTCGCTTCGTCCTCTCCTCCGGAACCCTTCGAACCCCTTCCGGCAGAACACCTCGTTCAGGTGATCGATCACGGTTGGAATGAGCGCTGTCCGGACCCATTTGGAAGAGAAATCCCTGAACTGACCAAGATCCTTCAGTTCTTCCTCATCCGGGTCGTCCCCCAGTTCAAAAAGCGTTTCGGCGTCCTCAACACTTTTCAGAAATTTGGCGTTCGTCGCGTCGTCCAGCAGTTCCTGTCGGAAGGTACTGAGGTTTCCGCAGAAATACGCGTGGATTTCAGCCGCGGCTTCCGCATGTATCTCGGGAGTGATCCGGGAATTTGTTCTCAGGGTTCGCTGCATCGTGGTTTCTCCAACTTTCAGGACCTTAAGGAGGGAGAGAAGCGGCAGGAGTTAGGACTCCTTCTGCCTGCTAGCTCCGCTTCAGGCTTCCAACTACTGGCTACGGGAATTTCGGCTCGCTTTTGCCTGAAAACGACTCGCGTCCCGGCGCTTCTTCCCCCCTTTCCCTCATTCGCAGTTATTGGCGAATTAAGGAGTTTTGTCACAGTTAAGACTAGGCCGCTCTTCAATTAAAAAAGTATCAGATTTGAATCGTAAAATCGACTGGATTCTGAATTATTGTGATCAATACTGTCCTTCGATCACAATACCGGGCCGGACGCGGGACGAAAAAAACGGATCCCCGCTCTCGATGGGGGGATTTTTCATTACGTCAGAGTCAGGTAAAATCACCCCTTTCCGTTACTGAGCCTCTGAACAAACCTGTACATTAACAGTTTGCTTAGAGACTACCTCTGCGCCGAAACTGCCGGGCAGAGAATTCCGTTGGCTTCCCCAGTCATCACTGCCGACACCATAGTAAAACGCCTTACTGTTTTCTCCAGGGTCGGCAGCATCATTTCCGGCCAATGTCTTCCGACATGTCTGCATCGTGGATTGGCATCCCTGCCTCTCCGCAGCGGCCTTCAGCCGGGACGGGTCCTCACCGGCGGGGCACACGTCCGGGTAACTCTCGGACGAGACAGCATTCCCTTTCTGACTGCTGGCCGCAGCGCGGCCGCTGTCAGAACAGCTGTCCGATTTATCAACTCTATCTATGTAATTACAAAGATTAATAGCGGCATTCACATCCCGGTCAACGATAATCCTGCCGCAATGCGGGCAGACCCAAAGCCGATGTTTGAGTTTCAGAGCTTTATTCGTTAATCCGCAGAATCTGCACATCTTTGAGCTTGGGAACCAGCGGCTCGCGATGATAAGCCTCCCGCCCCGCTGCTTCATTTTGTATTCCATCTGACGCCTGAATTCACGGAATCCCATATCGGAAATGGCGCGCGCAAGGTGATGATTCCTCATCATGCCTTTAACGCTCAGATCCTCAATGCAGACCTCTGAATAGTTGGCTGTCAGAAATGCCGTGAGTTTATGAATGGCATCAAGTCGGATATTGCTGATTTTCTCATACAGCCGGGCAATCTTAATTCGAAGCTTCGCGCGATTATGGCTGTTTTTTTCCGTACGGGAAAATTTTCGCTGAAGTTTGGCTAGCTTCTCACTGTATTTTTTCAGCGGCTTCGGGCCTTCGAAGACGAGACCGTTTGAGAGCGTGGCAAAATTCAGAACTCCCAGATCCACCCCAATGCGGCCTTGGTTTTTAGCCGGACTGAGATGATCGAGATCATGGAGTTCAAGCTGAATGCTCACGTACCAACCGTCCGCCTGTCGCGAGATAGTCGCCCAAAGCAGTTTAGCGCCCCGGAACCGCAGACGCTCATGCATCCGGACCCAACCGACATGGGGAACGCGGATGCGATTGTTCTCAACTTTAAATTGACAGTTATCCAGGCGAAAGCTGTCTCGCTTGGACCCTTTCTTTTTGAAATTCGGATATTTGAAGTCGCCAGGATTGTCGAAAAGGTGCTCAAAAGCCATCCCAAGATCAGTCAGCGCGTACTGCGGAGCGCACTTGGTCACCTTCTTCATCCAGAAGAACTTCTCTCCCTCCTTTTTCAGCTGTGTCAGCTGTTTCTTTATATCTGGTGAATTATCAAATCAAGTGCAAAGTTACTGAATAAAAGACTTCAGCCGGACACTTCCAATTGAGACGTTTTCTGGGTCTGAAATTCAGAGCATTGAACCGTTTCTGAACTTCTGCCTGAGAAATTTTATCGATACTCATTCCTTTTGGGAAAAAGTCTCTAAGAAGTCCGTTTGTATTTTCATTACTTCCTTTCTCCCATGGATGATGAGGCAAGCAGAAATACACTTTGGTTCTGAGATCTTTCTCCAGTTTTTCAGCCCAGGAAAATTCTTTTCCGCGATCTACGGTAATCGTACGCAGATCCTTATCTGACAGAGATTTCTCAATTACGGCAGACACATCGGCCGCAGTCTTGGAAGCGGTTTTCCCGCCACAGAGAAAGCCGGACTTCCTATCGACCAGAGTCGTGAGGCAGGCTCCGCTCTTTTTTCCGATGACGGTATCGCCTTCCCAATCCCCCAGGCGAGATCTGTTCTGAGCTTCCAGGGGTCGCTCTTCAATGCTGTGAGTGATCTGGATCTTTCCTCGCCTCTCGGTCATGCCTTTACGGTGACGCGTTTTACCGTGGTGTCGCAGGTGTCGGGACATCTTTCGGCCATCCACAAAGCGATCCAGAAAGCCAGAATTGATTCCTCGGTAGATTGTCGTGGCGCTGATCCTTAGATTCGGCAGCTCCTTTCTGAGACGGTATTGAATCTGCTCCGGAGACCAGAATTTCTTAACCAGCAGATTTGAGACAATCCTTGTCAGCAACGAGTCAGACTTCAGAATGTTTCTCTTTCCGCAATGCTTTCTCTGTCTCTGATATCGGGCCTGCGCGGCACAGGGATCATAGGCAGCTGAAGCCCCATCCTGGGCCGATACAGCCTTGTTTCGCTTCAGTTCGCGGGAGATCGTAGAAACATTTTTCCCAATCGCACATGCAATTTCAGACAGGGATTTGCCTGAAATCGTTAAAGCCGAAATAAATACTCTGTCCCGAAGAGTAAGATGATGATAGTGGCTCATGAGCTCCCTCTATAGTTATCTTGACAATCTCTATTATGGAAGCTTTATGGGCCACTATTCTTTTCTCAGGCTTTGCACTTGAAGTGATAATTCGCCCTTTGATATTCGGAGGGCTGGAACCATTATCTGTCAAAATAACTTTCGCCACTCTTTCAGTCTTACATGGAGTGGTAAAACATGCGATATTCGCAGGAGTTTATAGATAACCTCGTGGCCCGCATTCTGAGCAAAGAGCTTCGAATCTCTGAAGCCTCCGTTCAGTACTCGATAGGCAAATCAACAATCAGGTACTGGCTCGAGAAGGCAAAAGAGAAATCAGACTGCGTCACGCTGCCTAACACAGGAATTTCCAAGCCCATGGCCGACCTTAAGCTTCCTAAGGGTGTGACCTACCTGCAAGCCCATACCGCTGTCAACGCCAAAGCATTCCTGAGCGAGACTGACTTCGGTCAATACTGCCGTAAACACGGCTATCTCGCATCCACTGTGGACGCCTGGGCCGAATGGTTCAGCAAACACCCGGATGCCGTAGACAAGAGACAGCATGAAGCCCAGGCTTCCGCTATTACCGAGCTCAAGAAGGAAAACGCAAGACAGGCTCAGGAAATTTCCAGAAAAGACAAAGCATTGGCTGATGCTGCGACGATGCTGATGCTGTCAAAAAAAGCCGAGGCGATCTGGGGGGAAAAGGAAAACTGATCAGTGCCCAGGATCGTCAGGAAATTATTTCACTGGTCGATTTCGGTCAATCGCTGGGACTGTCGCAGAGGCTGTCCTGCGAAGCAGTTGGAATTACTCCGCGTACATTGCAAAACTGGCGGCATGCCCCTGATGGCGATGGACGGCTCGACCGGAGCAATTTTACGAGCTCCCGGCAAATCCCGGAGGATTTGCGGGAGCAGATCGTGGAGCGATTCTGTCGGGAGGATGTGCGCGATCTCAGCCTGACGCAGGCTTTCTACAAGCTTCTGGATGAAAACAAGGAGTACTGGTGTTCTCTCTCTACGCTTTACCGTCTTTTCAGAGCGCGGGGATTGAACGCGCGCCGCGCTCCCACCCGGAAAGCCCGTCTCCGCAGCAGGCCGACCGCTTACAGCGCGGAGAAGCCTAATGAAGTATGGACCTGGGACATCACCTATCTTCGCTCCAGCACTTACACGGGCTGGTTCTACTACGCGTACGTCATTGTCGACGTCTATAGCCGTATGGTTGTGAGTGCCAGGGTGTTCGACGCAGACAATGCTGATTTTGCCGTGCGCTTTCTCGGAGATGCCTTCAGAAAATATGGAATCAGGCCCGGACAGCTTGTCGTGCATTCAGACAATGGCGCGAGCATGAAAGCCGCGCCCACTATGGCTTTGCTTGAGAAGAACGGAATTATCTTCTCGCACAGCCGTCCGCGAGTCAGTAACGACAACCCGTATTCTGAGTCCTTTTTCCGTACGCTTAAGTACAGCGGCGATTGCCTGTATCCCCGAGACGGCTTTAACAGCGTCGAGGAAGCTGAACAATGGGTGCAAAGTTTTGTGGAACATTACAACGAGCACCACAGACATCGCGGCATCCGAATGGTTACACCCGGACAGCGTTACCGCTGCGAAGATGCGGAGGTGCTGCGCCGACGCAGGGAAACGATGCTGGAGGCTCGCAGAAACCACCCGGAGCGCTGGATCGGCGATTCCGTGCTGAACTGCACTCCGATCGGCAGGGTATGGCTTAACCCCGAAAATGGACAGCTTGAGGAAAAGCGTTTGCCGGGGGCTGCTTGAACAAACACTGCAACCTATTTTTTTACGAACAATTTCGGCGAAAGATCATTTGACACTCACCGGAACGCAGCCCGTTTTTGTACTCCTCATACTGTTTTATCCATTGCCCCAGTCCCCAGTTGAAGACAAGACGAGCGGTTCCGCTGGCACGGGAGAAATATTCCGCCTGCTCCTTCGTAGGATCCAGTTTTGTTCTGAATCCGAGGTACCAGCAAAGCTCGCTTTCTGACATAGAAAAAGTAACTGTAAATGGGTTATTAAAATAATACTTATATGCGGCTAAAAAAACAAGCCCCGCTGCACAGTCACATTTTCTGCCGGTCTATAAGTGAGTTTCAGGCGGATAATATTCTGTTACATTTAAGCGGAAGCTCAACGCTTTTTCGATTCTTCCAGCTCCGTTTCCCATAGAGACGGGCGGAGAACACAGTCATCAGTGTTATCACGTCTTTGACGAGTTCAGTCTCAAAAGGTTCTTTCGCTGAATCATCCAGAACGACAACAGAGGTTTTCACCCAACGGCAGAGGATATAGATCAGTTCCGTGCCAAACCGAAGCAGCCTGTCGTCATGGGTCAGCACCAATGTCCGGATTTGCCCGCCAAGAAGCAGTCTCATCAGCTTCCTGAGTCCGGGCTTTTTGCAATTAAGCCCGCTTCCAAGATCCCTGGGGTAAGGCGTATCTGGCTATGGTCTACGACTTTGCGACAAAGGAAATCGTGGCCTGGGCTATCTCCCGCTCTCCAAATATGGAGCAGCAGAAGAAAATGCTCAGGATGATGCTTAGGACGATGCCCAAGGGCGTGCACCCAATCCTTCACTCGGATATGGGCTGGCAGTACCAGCATTGGTATTGGGTACGGACCCTGAAGAGCGCAGGAATCCGGCAAAGCATGTCAAGAAAAAGTAACTGCCTTGATAATGCCGCGACCGAACAGGTTTTTGGGCATCTGAAGGACGAATTCTTTCTTGATCAGACATGGGACTGCTATGAAGATTTTGAAAGAGACCTGGATCGTTACATTCAGCACTGGAACAACAGAAGAAGGCAGATGAAATTAAAGGGACTGACCCCGGTAGAAGAGGGTGTGTAATTTTTTGTGGGCGGCTCGTTCAAGGTTAATCGATGTAGGGGGTGATTCGGTCACCAAATAGCACAACCAATTCTCTCATAGCGGCACTCCAGTATGGAGAAGGCCGCACCCATCTTTTCTCTACTTTCCGGATTGCCAGAAAGAGAAGTTTCAAAGCAGCCGTTTCAGTAGGGAAAGCAGCTCGGGTCTTAATTACTTTTCTTAGATCCCGATTAAGGCTCTCTATGGCATTGGTTGTATAAATAAGTCTGCGGATATTTGGGGAAAAATCAAAGAAGGGGATCACCTTATCCCAGGAATCGATCCACTGTTTGGCGATGTAAGGGTATCTGAGCCCCAGTTCCGACTGTGCAAAAGCGTCCAGTTCCTTCCGCGCATCAGCCGCGTTTACGGCCCGGTAAATGGGCTTCAGCGCGCCGGCTACGGCCTTGTAATCCTTATATCCGACGAATTTCAGACTGTTCCTGATCAGGTGAACAATGCAGGTCTGCAGCAGAGTGTTGGGAAAGGCAGCTTCAAGCGCCTCCTTCATTCCCTTGAGTCCGTCTGTGACAGCAATCAGAATATCAGACACCCCCCTGTTTTTGAGTTCAGTGAAGACCTTAAGCCAATATTTTGCGCTTTCGTTATCAGCGACCCACATCCCCAAAACTTCCTTGCGGCCCTGGGCGTTTACGCCCAAGGCAAGATGGACCGCTTTCGGGGTAACAATGCCATTATCACCTCGGATTTTGACTCGAATAGAGTCAAAGAAAACAGTTGTATAAAACGGATCCAGAGGACGGTTCTGCCATTTTTCAACCTCAGGAAGGATGGCGTCCGTAACATCGCTGATAAATTCGGCACTGGTCTCCATACCGTATTCATCATAGAGAAAGCCTTGAATTTCCCGGGTTGAGAGCCCTCTGGCGTACAAGGCCAGAACCTTGTCCTCAAACCCCGCCAGCTGGCGTTTATGCTTAGGAACGACCCTCGGCTCAAACTCTCCCTTGCGGTCTCTGGGTACGTCAATACGGATATTTCCAAGGCTGGACGATTTGAGGGTTTTCGAACTATGCCCGTTACGCTCATTTTCGGTGACACGTTTACCGCCTCTTTCGTAACCGAGATGATTGGTCATTTCACCGTCAAGCATTTGAGTCAGCAGCCGACCGAGCATATGGGCCATAAGATTTTCCGCATCCTCTGCGGTATTAATCTCAAGCCCGGATTTCTTGGCGTTTTCTAAAATCTGTCCTGCAACACTATCCAAGGGGTCTGTCTTTCGTTTCATTTGAGGCTCCTCCAAGAGCAATTATCTCAGAGTCACCCACAAAATTTTCCTCACCCTCCGGTAGAATACCGAAATCAATCCCTTTCTATCGCCCCTTAGGATTTTTATTTAACAAGTCCTAAATTTGGGGAGCAGTTCATCTCGGGTAACCGGGGGCCTTTCTTTTTGAAGAGGTGCCTGAGTCTCTCTATCTATATTAGAGGCACGGAAAATTGAGCCGTTTTTCCGATTCTGAGAAACCGGTTTTAAAGAGATCGGAATTCCGGGCGGAAAAGCGCGGCAGAGAATGGGATCGGTGCCCTCTTCCCGATATCGGTGTTCCGAAATCGCGGGAGAACGGACATTGATGAGAAATGGGGAACCCCTTTCGGGGTCCAGCCGGGAGGGATACCCGGCCGGAGGAGAGCTGCTGCTTCGAAACCGAAACCGTGGAGGAGAGAGTTGGGTTCCGGTTCCGTAGGACACTCTTAGGAGAGATGGAAAGAGATACCGCTCTTCCCCCAGGGCGAACTGGGTGTCGGGCGGCATCCCCTTCTCAGGTTGATCTTTCAGGGGTGAAAGATCAGAACTTGTGCATGAGGCCGGCGATCACGTCGATCACCTGCTTGCCAGCCTTCGGATTCGCGGCTTCCTGCGCGTCAGAGTAACGGCTGTTGATGTAGTTCGCGGCCGTGTAGAGGGACGTGCGCTTCGAGAGCGGGAGGAGGTAGCCGACAGCAGCCTGCCAGGTCTTCATCGTGCGGTCAGAATCCTTGCTTCCCTTGAAGTCACCGTAGCCGAGGCCAGCCTTGATGAAACCGTGGGACACCGGGACATCCACGCCGACATTCGCGCCCCAGCCGTCAACACCGGAGGGAAGTGCGAAGGTCGTCGTACGGGCGGCCGCCGTGTAGTTCTGGAAGTACTGGCCGTAGGCGTAGAACTTCGCCCAGCCAGCCTGGTAAGAACCGCCGAGGTTATAGCTGATCGCGTCCTTGCGGCCGAGGTCATTCGCGCTCGGCTGCGCGTAGTTGATACGCTCGATACCGCCGATCATCATGAGGTCATTATGGGTGTAGCGGAGAGCGCCGGCGTACATACGTTCAACAGAGGACTTGCCTTCAACACCGGTGCCGAAATTCTTCGCGTCCGTGCCGTTCGAGTACTGGAGGGTGGCATCAAACCCGGCGAACTTGGGGGAAGCCCAGGCGAGAGCGTTATCCACGTATTCGTAGCCAAGCGCCATCACCTGGAGGTGACCGCCGACGTTGCCCCAGCCGCAGGAGAACGGGGAGAGGATGTGACCGAAACGGGCGTACGGGCCGTTGCCGCCCACCATCGCGCCCATACGGCCAGCGGAGAAGAGACCGTACTGGTTATCGACGTAGAGACGGGCGTCGCGGCCAAAGAGCCGGCCGCTCTGGCCGGACATGCCGGAGTCGGTGGAGAGACCGCCTTCGAGCTGAACGCCGACCGTGGTGCCGTTATCAAAACGTTCTTCAGACTTGAGGCCGAAGCGGGAGCCGATGTACTGACCGGACACCATGGAGAGGGAGTCGGTTTTCGACCCGCCAACCGTCTTCACGTGCTGGTAATCGAGACCCTGGTCAATCACGCCATAGATCTGGGTGCCGGAAGCGAAAGCGGTGGAGGCGAAAGCGCCGGCCGTCGCGAGGACGAGTGCAGAGAGCTTGAGATTCATGATGTTTGAACTGTGTTTTTAGTGTGGTGGGGTGGGAATCTTTCCCGCCGGAAAGAGTGAGAGGTTTCTCCCCTCTTCTCTTTCCAGCAGCCGGGAAACAGGTCGGTTACGCCTTCTTCGCGAGAGCGCGGCCGATCACACGGCCGAACGTCACGGTGCGGCCGCAGGCCATACCGGTCGCGAGGTTCGGGTACTCGTTCGCGAAGTAGGAGCCCGAGTCGTTGCCGATCACGTAGAGCCCGGGGATCGCGTCGCCGTTTTCGTCACAGGCGTTGAGATCCTTGTTGATCACAATGCCGTCGAGCGTGCAAAGCAGCCAGCCGGAATTCTTCGCGCCGTAGTACGGGGGCTTATTCACCGGAGACAGGCGATGCTTCTCTTTCCCGAACTCGGGGTCGACGCCGTTCTTCCAGTTCTCGTTATTCTTTTCCACGGTCTTCTTCACCGCTTCAACCGGGAGACCGAGTTTCTTCGCGAGTTCCTCGATCGTGTCCGCCTGCTGCACGAAGCCGCTCTTGATCAGCCCCGGGAGCATCTTGTCCTTCACGACAAACCACGGAATGTTGGGCTCAGCGCCGTTCGCGAAGGGCCAGAGGCGGGAGCAGCCGTGCATCTTGAACTGCTTTGCGTATTCAGGCCAGTTGCTGTCAAAGATCGTGTAGTGAGCGTGATCCTTGTTGTATTCGTCCGCGTGGAGCG
The DNA here is from genome assembly GCF_003402575.1 of Mesosutterella multiformis. Classification (GTDB taxonomy): domain Bacteria; phylum Pseudomonadota; class Gammaproteobacteria; order Burkholderiales; family Burkholderiaceae_F; genus Mesosutterella; species Mesosutterella multiformis. The sequence goes on along the minus strand of NZ_BGZJ01000002.1, from coordinate 349,559 downwards.
GATTCTCGTACGTGCCGGATTCGTTGATGAAGCGTTCACCAAACGAATTCACCTTCAGCCACGGCTGCGATCCCATCCAGAACCAGGCGTTGTCGCCCGACTTCAGGGTCTCGAGACCCGCCTTCTGATTCGGGCGGATCGCGGCGCGGTCAAACTTCATTGCGCAGTGCGTCTCGTCCATCTTGGCACCGACCCAGAGGCAGGCCTTGATGCCGTCGCCGAGCGCGCCCGGCATCGCGCCGGTGCGGGAGACGACGCGGAGGTTCCAGGGCTGGAGCGCTTCCATCATCTTGTAGTTACGGGCGTAGCCGCCGGTCGCAACCACCGTGCCCTTCTTCGCGATGTAGCGGACGTACTTCCCGTCACCGTTCTGAGCGATACAGCCAGTCACGCGGCCGTCCTTCTTCTCGAGCTTCACCATCTTCATCGAGTAGTCGAAGCGGGCACCCTTGCTGATCGCATACTTGTAGAGGAAGGAATTGAACTTCTGGCCTTCGTTCGCGCCGACTTTCTGGCCGGAGTGGCCGGTGGCGTAGCCAACGTAGCGGGCGGGATCGTTCTTGTCACCCACTTCGTTCATCATCTCGATGCCGTTTTCTTTCAGCCGGTCACCGAACCAGTCGATCGTTTCGCCGGAGTTATCCGCCCAGACGTTGTAGAGCTCCTGCTTCACGTGGCCGCCCGCGTAACGGGTCGCCCAGGCGGTGAACTCGAACTTGTCGATCTTCGTCCCTTCTTTCTTCTGATAGCGGGAGTTGATCGCGCCGAGGTCACCACGGATGCCGGTGCCGGTGGGGAAGCGGTCAATACCAATGACCTTGCCGCCGTTCTCAGCAGCGGCGCACACAGCGAACATGCCGCCGGTACCGCAGCCGATCACGAGGATGTCGGTGGTCACGGTGTTCACGATGTCCTTCTCAGCGATCTCGGGGGCCTTCCCGAGCCAGTCGCCGGAATCCTCTTCCTTCGCGGTTTCCTTCGTGATCACTTCAACCGGGATCTCGCCCTTCGCCTGCGCGATGCACTTCGCGGCGGCCTTCCGGACAGCGGACGACGTGATTGAGGCGCCGGACACCGTGTCCACCTTGGCGCCCTGACCGAGCAGCAGCTGCTTCTTCAGTTCAACGGCCGCCTTCTGGCCGATCCCGGGGGTCTCGTGCGACGCGTCGATCACAACGCCCGTGATCTTATTCGTGTCAAACGTCATCGTGACGATGACGTCGCCGCCGATACCGGCAGCCTTGGAGGAGTAAGTACCGGCCTTATAGATGCCGGCAGGAGCCGCGTGAGCCAGAGCCGCGGTGGTGATAGAGGCACCGCCGACAATGCTGGTACGCAGGAACTTACGACGAGAGAACTGAGTCATGAGAGTTTTTCTTCCTTTGAACCAAAAAGGTGAAGCCGAAAGGCGTAAGCAATGCCGCCATTCGGCGTAACGGGAAAAAATGATATTGGTGCATCCCGGATACGGGTCAAGGGAGAAAAAAATTGCTGTGCTGTAAGTCACAGATCGAACATCTTTGAGGTAAAAACCCTAGTGATGATGTAATTTTTTGTTATTAATTACGGGAAAACCCCGAAAATGGCGTCGATAGAAAGTGGGGTAATGTCTTTCCAAAGCCGAATCTAGGATGCGACTTTTGATGTATTGCCTCCCTAAACCATTGGGGTAGTTACCCCGAATGGGTAGAAGTAGGAAAATAAGAGCCGCTTGACCTGAAAAAAGGGCCTTTCCTGCCGGGAGACGCGGGCCGCGGCCGAAAACAAAACCGAATCGCAATTAAAACAAGAAGATCCGCCCGCTTCGCGGTGACGGATCGGAGAGAGAAGAGAGAGATGACTGTATTCAAGGAATACCGGATTGGGAGTTTCGCTTATCACCTTGGGGTAACCCAGGCGTTCCTCAAACACTATGAGGAAGCGGGGCTGATTGACGCGAAACAGAACGAGAAAGGCTACCGCTACTACCAGTTTCCGCAGGCGGGGCGCGTTTTTGAATACATGCGGCTCCATAGCTTCGGGATCCAGATCAAGCAGATGAAATGCGCTCTCGCGGCAGACGAAGAGACCGCGTTTAAAACCTTTGATGACCACGCGGATGAGCTGCAGCAGAAGGCGGACCGGCTGCAGGCGATCGTGGATGAGCACCGGCGCTTTAATAAATGGCACGACGCGATGCGGGGGAACGAGACCAAGTGGGAAGTGAAAGAGATCGAGCCGATCTACTTCCTCCCCCACACCTGCGGGCAGGACTTTATCGATGACGACCGGGTGTATGAGGTGCTGCAGGCCTGGTGCGATCAGATGCCGGTGACGAAGTCCGCGCTTTACGTGAAACCGGATCCCGAGAATCCGGGGGAAAACAAGGTCTTCTGGGGGCTTTACGTCACGGAAGCGAATGTGAAGCGCTGCGGGATTCCGCTGAACGGTGCCGTCTGGGTGATCCCGAAAACGGTCGCCTTTGTGTTCCACTTCGCGGGGCTGAAGGATCCGTTCCTCATGAAGGACTCCGAAACCGGAGCGCATCCGGCGTTTCAGAAACTCCGGTCTCTAGGGCTCAAACCCTCCGGTAACGCGATCCTGATTAACGAAATGAAGCTGGAACGGGATGGCGTACAGCGGGGATACGGCCGCTTTGTGATACCGATTTCGGAGTGACCGCTTCATTCTTATATAGAAGAGCCGTGAAAAGACACCGGTCGGACACGGGGTACTGAAGGGGGGAGAAGCTTCGGACTGCTCTCCCCTCTTCTTTTCCGGAGACAGAAATGGATTCCGAAAGCGGACTGTCCGGTTGTAAACCGAGCGCTGTCAAAAGCGGGTGCAAGAAACCCGGCACCCCGCACGGAGGCGGTAACCGCTTAACCGCCTCCCCTCTTTTGATTTTTTAATCCACGGCGACCCGGCAGGGGAGCCCGGTCATGCCGGTGAAATTCATCGGGTACGTGTGGACATGACAGCGGGCGAAGGGACGGCCCTGAAGCACGTCGCCCAGGTGACAGAGATTCTCCACGATGAAGACATCGTGATCCGCGCAGTGCTGATCCATCGGGGGATGTTCCGCGCCCCGCCTCACCCCGGCGCAGTCGACACCGATGATCGAGATGTGACGGAGAAGCAGCGCGTCGATCAGTTCAGGCGATAAGGTGGGGTGCTCCTTGAAGTAGGTCGGGTTCCCGTATCCCACTTTCTCAATAAAACCGGTCGCGAAAATGACCGCCATATCGGCTTTAACGAGCGTGAGGTCGATGTCGCTGATCTGCACCTCCCCATCCCCTACACGGCTGACGTCGAAGATAATGCCTTCGCGCTCCGCGTATTCCATCGGAAAAACCTTGTCCATCACATCGAAGTGAGTGCCAAGATGCCCCGTGAAGGCTTTCCATTGATTCTGCCCCATACTCTCGCGCACCTTCGGCGTGACGCATAAAGTGATATCGGTCATAGGAGTTCCTTTATGGTGTTTACTGCAGGTGTGTAGTAGAACGCTTTGATTAATATAGCAAAGGTTTAAATTTCAGATAGGAGACGCTATCTATTTAAAGTGTTACAGGATTTATGAGAAACTGAACGAGAAGAACTTTATTCGAGCTACGAACGATTTGTGATTCCGGAGATCCCGATCGAAAAAAAAGCGAGCCAATCCCCTTCACCGCCCCGCTTCAATGCTTTCAGTGTCGCTAAAAAATCCTGACTCCTCACCCGAGGTGGAGAGAAAGCCTCCGGCAGGAGTCAGGAAAGTCTGCCGCTCTGTTTTTAAATTACCGATTAATAACAATCAGTTAATTGATGGTTCTTCAAGTGACGCTGAGATTTATTTTTCAGAAGAAATGCGTCACGCCGAGGCTGACAAGAGACCGATTCGCTTCAGCGCGCTCTTCGGTGCTCGCCATCGTGTAACCGGATTTCGAGTTCCGGTTAAGAGACTTGGAGCCATGCGAATACGAATAGACTCCCCAGAGGGTTGTGCGCTTGGATACCGGGTACGTGTAGCCGATTGAGGCCACCGTGCGGTCGGCGTTGAAATCCGTGCCATCCGCCAGTTTCACGGATTTCCCGTCAAAGTACTGGACAGACGTCCGGATAAGACCGCCGGCTGCCGGTGCTGTGAACCCAAGCATGTAGGAGTTGGAGTCCGAATTCACGCCCCACCAGGTGTGGTTCTTCGTGTAGGAGTAAGCGATAAACGCCCTCACCGGACCGAAGTCGTAATTCACGCCAGCCTTGAAGACGTGGTCATTCTTCGACGCGGCGTCACCCTTCGTAAGAACCTCATACGTGAACCCGGCCCAGAGGCGGTCATTCTGGTACGAGCTACCGATCGCGGCGTAGTGGCGTTTCGCGCTGAAGCCTGGTTTTTCCGTTTCGACTCCGAGCGAATACGCGCCGGTTACGGTGAGACCCGCGATGGGACGGACACGCGCGGCGACCGCGTTATTCGCGGAAAGCCCGATATTCGCGAAGACGTTCCCGCCGCCCGCCTCCGCCCAGCCGCCCTCAAACGGTTCCATCGGGCACATCAGGTCAAATTCACCCATCGTGGATGAAAGCCCCTCCATGCGGCCGGCAGCGACCGTCCACTTTTCGGTGTTCACCATGAGGAGCGCCTGATTGTCGAAAAGCCGGCCTTCCTCAAGGAACGTTCGCGAGTCGCTGTTAAAGCGGTTTTCCAGGCTGAACGCGACCGAGTAGCCGTTCCCAAGCGACTCTGATCCTTTCAGCCCGATCAGGTTCGGAAACCACTGGCCGGATTCCATTCCGACCGTGGTCTGGGATGATGCCCCGTCAATCCCGCGGGCCGCGGTCACCCGAAGACCGTTATCGATGCTGCCGTAAAGCTCCACGTTCGCGGCTGACGCAGCACCTGAAATACCTGACGCCAGGAGGACCGCCGCCGTCACCGCGGGAATTCTGAAGTGTGATGAATGCATTTTCATTCCTGACCGGAGGGAGAGCATTTAAAAAGTGCCTTCTCCGGCATTCAGAAGTAAAAACGGCCCGCCCGGATCTATATGGGGTTACGAGATCGGGCGGACCGGAGGAGAGAAAGAGAGTGGATTCCTGTCGCCGGATTACTTCCCGGCCTTCAGATGCTCAGCCACATCCTGGACCGCGAAGCGGCCAGTCGCGATAGCCGTGGCGGAAGCGAATCCCGGGTTGATGTACGGGTATTCCGTGCCGTACATGCCGCCCGCCATCGAGCCCGCGGCATAGAGACCCTTGATCGGGTTGCCCTTCTTATCCATCACCTGGGCCTTGCTGTTGATGAGAAGGCCGCCCGTCATATCGCAGATCGTGCCGTCACCCTTGAAGGCGTAGAACGGTGCTTTCACGATCGGGATGAGGTTATGCTTCTTTCCGAAGTCGGTATCCACACCGGCGCGGGCCATCTTGTTATAGCGGTCCACCGTCGCCTGCAGCACCGTCGGGTTCACGCCCATCAGTTTCGCGAGTTCCGGAATGGTGTTTGCCTTGAAGGCGTAGCCGCGCTTCTGGCCGTCCGCCACGACTTCGTCGAAGTGAACCACTTTCTGGCCCTTGTCATACACCGTGAAGTAGTTGGTGTCGGAGCCCGCGCCCTGCATCAGATCGACACGCTTCGCGTCATCCATGATCACGAAAGCCTGGTTCCCCTGGTTATGGATCGCGTTGAAGACGATCGTGAAGTCGTCCGAGTGGCTCTCATCCATGAAGCGGTGGCCGGCGGTGTTGACCCAGAGCGTCTGCGCCTTCAGCATCATGTAGGCGTCGAGCATCTTCTTATCGACATACTGCTCGAGGTAGAGCGTGTTCGTCGGGACGATGGATTCACTGATCACGATATCGGTGTTGCGGAGATCGGCGCCCGCTTCAAGTCCCATCTTGATGCCGTCACCGGTGTTCGTTTCAATCGCGATCGACTTCATCGGCTTCCCGGCCACGCGAAGCGACGGGTTGTACTTTGCCATCATGTCAGGGCCGTTCGCCATGGAGCCCGCGGCGAGCAGCACTGCCTTCGCGTGGATGCGGACTTCTTCCCCGGTCTTCAGGTTCTTTGCGACGACGCCGGTCACCGTGCCGTCCTTATCGATGATCAGGTGTTCGCCCTTCATTTCGGTGAGGACCTTGCCGCCCTTCTCCCTGATCATTTTCATCAGAGCGCCGACCGCCTGTTCTCCCGGATAGTGACCGGCGTAGGTGTGGTACACGCGGTTCCCGTCAAGCGTATCCGTCATCACGCCCTTCATGGCGACACCCGTGTCCATCATCCACTTGATGTTGGGGCCGGACGCCTCAATGATGCGCTTCACGAGCTGGGGATCCGCGCGCCAGGCGGCGTACTTCATTGTCTGGTCAAACGACTTTTCAGCGTTGAGACCGATCATTTCCTTACGCTGGATATCGGTGCCGACCGCGTACGTGCCTTCGATCACGTGAAGCTGACCGCCGATCGTTGGGCTCTTTTCAATCGTGATCGCCTTCACGCCCATCTGAGCCGCGGTGGCGGCAGCGGGGAGACCGGCCGTGCCGGAGCCGACGATCACGAGATCTGTCGTGTACTGAGTGAGTGAGAACGCCGGGAGGCTGAGAGCCATCATCGCGGCAGCGACCAGAGTCGGAACTCGTTTCATTTCTTATTCCTTTTCTCGCGTAAGTGTGTCAGTGTTTTTATGTGTTAAGTCTTACTAGGTAATTCGTCGGAGAGATGCTTATCCGTTCGACGGAGTAATTTTGTGATCTCCGGGCGTTTTTCGCCCCCGACACGTGTCGGTGATTTTTTCTTCTTTTTCCCCCACATATGTCCGTGGAATTTCAGAGGAACGACAGCTTTCGGCTGATTCTTTTAGGCGGCTGACAAACCGAAAACACGTTATAAATCAGAGAAGAAGAAATGCCTTAGAAACAGGCGGTGATGGAAGTTTTGTCCGGCTCCGTAGGAAGGCCTCGGAAAGCCGCACTCCGGGAAAGTGAGGAGATAAGCGGAACCTGGGAAGAGAGGAATCCATCCGGCGTTTTCTTATAATCCGGTCTTAATACCCTCTCATCTACTCCTTTCTCCCTATGGCCCAGTATTACGACACGACTCCGTGGCTGATTCCGAAGGCGGACGACAGGCTCGCCGCCCTCTTCCGGCAGCATGGAAGTTTTTTCAGCGTGAAAAAGGGAAGCATGTTGGACGCCATCAATATCAAGGGGGATGGCCACAACGTCACGTTCCTGCAGGCTGGGCTCCTTGGGCAGTGCTACGACACCGGGGAACCGGGCCGCCCTCACGCGATCTCGATCGTGCTCCCGGGCCGTATCATCAATTACTTTGATTACCTCGGGATCGATCACCAGGCGGAAAAGTTCATGGTGCTTCGGAATTCGGATGTCTGGATCTGCCGTCTCGACACCCTGAAGGCCGCGTTAAAGGAAGAAGGGCTCGAGGAGCTCTATCACCGCTACTGCATGGATTGCATCGCCTCCGACTACGGGGCTTTTATGCTGATGTTCAGTACGCAGACTGAGGAGCGGCTCGGGCATTTTCTTCTGTCACTCGCGGAAAGCCTCGGGTGCCGGCCTAAAGGCGATGTGCTTTTCGTTCCGCTGAAACTCACGTACACGGAACTGAGCTACGTGATGCATTCCACCGTGAAAACGATTGAGCGGATTCTCGCGAAATGGCATCAGGCGGGCGCTCTCTCCTCAAACCGCGATGGGTTTACGCTTTCTCTTCGGTTCTTTAAGGACGTGACCGCGGACCACTACATGTGGCGCGACTGACCTCGGCAGACCGACTTGTCGGGTCGGCTAACCGCTTGATTCCCGAGAGCGAATGAGCTTCTTAAACGTCTTTCCCCCGGGCGGCGGTATTCAGCGTGATCTGAAGAACGTCCCCTGCCGTTTCTTTACCGTCCCGGTTTCCGACTCTTCGTTTCCCGACCCCGCGCGGCCCGAGTCTGGGATCGAGCCTTACAAAAAATAGAACTTTCGTACCGGCACCGTAGTCGTATAAAAGCGTCAGAACGATGTAGTCAGACTGACGGAATGTCACCGGCTGTCTCTTCCCCTCTCCCCGAATAGGTATTTTTTATTAGACGCCGGATTTCCGTAAAAAACGAGGCTCAGACGGGTATCTGTCGCACAGATATTTCAAGTAATACGTCAGATTTTTTTCGTTCTATCGTTATTATTAGTCCAAACCTATAGTAGAATTATGACAACACATTTACGTCGCGTTCGAACGATAAGAACGAAGGATTCCCATGAGCCAAAAAATCAGCATCAATGATCTTTTTGACCCAGACACGGCAGAAGCTTTCCTCGCGCTTGGCGCATGCAAAGATCATCCGGTTGATATTCACGAACAGCTGGAAACCGCCCGTTCGGCTCTGAATCATCGTCTTTCCATCCGCCGGGTCCGGAGATCCGTGGACTTTGAGAAGGCGGACAAGCTGAGAAGTGAGTGGCAGACGGTCTGTACGATTCTGAAGGAACAGATGGCGCAGGACGCGGCGGACTCCCGTGAGGATGACCGTCTCCGTCACGCGGCGCAGTTCGCGCTGCTCCTCTCCGCCGGCGTCTCGCTCGGTGTTGAGGGCTGCTCCTATCGGTACCGTGAGAAGATCACGAACGCTCTCGAACTCATCGATCAGTTCGAGTCGCTTGTCATTGAGCGGGAACTGAGTGACCTCGTGCAGCGGCCGGCGGACGGCCGCCCGATGCTTCACGCGGTGCACTGATAAAGAGGGAAGGCGGGATCTGTCGTGATCCTGCCCTTCAGAGAAGCGGGCAGAAAGAGGATTTCCTCCCTGCCCGCTTTTTTTGACGCCAGTTGCTTTGACTTCAGTAGTACCGGGTGACACCCGGATCCCGGTACGGGTACCGGACGAGGTCGTGACTGAGCGCTTTCATGTCAATTTCCCACGAATAAGCGTTCCACCAGCTGCGGCCCCCGGCGCTGTTAAACCGGATCACGCACTGAGACCCGGGCGGCAAGCCGCAGATCAGGACACCGAATTCTCCTGACGTCCCGTCACAGAACTGATGCTCCAGGTGCTCCGCGATCCGCCGCGATCCCACCCGTTTTATCCAGACCCGGGCGAATTTCTCAAAATCCGCGTCCTTCCCTTTCCGCGCGTAATAACGCTTCACGCCTTCCGCGTAACACTGGTGAAAGGACCGGAATTCCCGCCGGATAATGGTTTCGATCGCGCGATCGACCTCCCGGCAGATCTCCGGACTCAGAATCTCTCCTGCGTGGAGCTTGGTCATTTGCTTTCTCTCCTGTCGATTTTCGCTTACAGAAACAGGCATGCCGCTGTCCCGCAGTGTTGAATCAGAACCAGCGTCATAACGATAAAAAGATTCACCGTTACGAGCGGCCTGTCCTCATAACTCGCTGTAAGACATCGATTTTTCTCTGACACCAGCTTATCAGCTGAAGGGGGAGAAAAGAGTGTTTTCCGTGCTTCTGAAACGTCAATACTGTCCCTGGATCGCAATACTGTTGGATCACGGAAAGAAAAGATCCTGAGGGTGAGTTTTCCGCCGCGGGAAAACAGGAATCAAGAGAGGAAAGCGTTCGCGTCACCTAAAAAATCGGGGCAGTGAGGAAAGATCACTTTCCCCCTGCCCCATGGTTTTAATGCTCTGTGGTTTTTAAAAATCGGTCAGTAATACTTAGGCCCTGGGAGCCCGGATCGGGACGGATAGTTCTCGGCTTCGCTGATAAAGTCGTCCAGATAGAGTTCCCAATAGGTCTTCCCCTTTCCTTTGATGGAGAGGAAGAGCTTTGTGCAGTTCTCGCGATAGAACCGGATGGCGCGGCGTTTTCCGGGGATCGGAGGGCAGAATCGGGCGTTCAGTTGCCACTCGATCCGGGCCGGCACATGGATGTAAACCCAGCTCCACACGTCGCCGCCCCGTTCGGCCAGATCCGCGACATCCGTCAGGATATCGGAGAGGTAGCAGTCGATCAGAAACTCGACCTGGGTGCTGAATTCCTCCGTGAATTCAGTGTCCTCGGTGATTTTTTTCAGCCGATTTTTGAACCACTTATCGTCGTAATAACTTTCAAGCGGCATAAAACCTCTTTTTCCATCAGGAGAACGGAGAGCTGCCTAAAGGAAGACCATCGAAAAATCGGTCATCCATGTCGATCTGAAGCATACCACAAGGTGTTATGAAAATCGACACCTATAAATAAGTAAATGGGAGACACAGCAGTGTCTCCCCGATTGAATCAGGCTTGAAGGTGCCGGCGGGGAGATTTCTCTCCTCCCCGCCCTGCTGCCGGTTCTCTCGCGGCTCAGCAGTACATCGCGCCCTCCGTCATCGGATAGTCCGAGAGCTCTTCCGCGAACTGATCGAGGTTCATCGGCCAGTAGCAGGCTTCTTCATTCACTCCGGTCTGCGAGAGGTAGATAAAGTCCTTCTTGATGTAGAACCGAGCGGTGCGCCGCTTCCCCGGCTTTGACTTACAGAACTCGTCATTCAAGTAGTCCCGGATCACACGCGGCATGTTCTTATAGACCCAGGCGAATATGAATTCCCGGGTCGGACCGTCGTCATCGTCGTCCTCCTCGTCCACGTCAATCTCGTCCTCATCAACCGTAGCCGCGAGAATGTCAGCTTCCTCCGGATCTCCGGTCCCGATTCCGCGGTCTTTCTTCCACGCGGCCTTGATATCGTCGAGCGTCGACTCGAAATACGCTTCCAGCAGCGAATCGATTTCGTACATCACTTTCTGCTGGACTTCGGTTGTCAGCTCAGTGTTTTTCGTGAGCGCTTTCAGCGGATAATCCGCGTACGCACTGTCGTAATACTCATCAACCATTTTTCCCTTCCCTTGTCATGAAGCGGATCGCTTTAAATCCGCCATAACGATTAACGTCTCTTTCGCGGTCTCTGATTTTCTTGCTAAATCAGAACACTGCGGCTCAGTTCCTGAGGGAAGATTACAAGGAAAGAATGGGAAATTCCGGGGTATTTGCCGTGATCCGGCGTCAATACTGTCCTTCGATCACAATACCGGTTTTTGGAGCACGGAAAACGGGTTCCGTGAGGGTCGGATTCGGGTCGCTTAAGGGGAGAGTCACCCCCTCCCCGATCTCACTTACGCCGCTTTTGTCACCCGGGGCGTCGTTCCGTAGTAGCTCTTATAGGCGCGGTAAAAGTTGCTCGCGTTCTTGTAACCGAGCAGCTCCGCGATTTTCTCGTTGCTGAGCGGGGTGTTTTCGAGAAACAGCTTCGCTTTCCGCATCCGGGAATCGAGCAGAAGCTCTGAGAAGGTCTTTTCAGTGAGTTTCACGAGGAGCCGCGAAAGATAGACCGGGTGGTAACCAAAGTGATCCGCCATCGATTGAAGCGTGAGCGAATCGGAGTGGAGCGCGATGTACTGTAGGAGCGATTCCGTGAGTGTGGGCTTCACGGCTTTTTCCTGCTCCTCGTGGTACGAACGGATGATATAGAGAAGGATCGTGAGCGTGAGGGACTTGAGGATCTTCTGACTGCAGAGGTTCCCGCCCACGTACTCTGTCATCATAATCCGGAGAAGATTCCAGATCGGGGAACACCTGGGGAGCGAGAGCTTGATGAATTCATCCGCGTACCGGTTCTTCATCGGTTCAAGGAAGAACCGGAGCAGCACCGGGTCCTCGGAAATCGGCGCAAGGTACTCCCGAAGGAACGCCTCTTTCTGAATCAGGATCCCGACGATCGAGACCGGATCCGGCCCCGACTTCTTCATCGCGTAGCCGCTGTAGGGCTGCCCGATATAGCAGTCCCCTTCTTCAAGCGTCACCCGGTTGCTGTAGCGCGCGGAGAGCGCCTCATACGTCCCGTGGTACGCGAAGTTAATGAAGAAGAAATCCTGGCGGTGAAACCGCTCATCGATATGGTCGCCCGTAAAGGCGCAGAGCATCACTTCTTCCTCAGGGTCCCCGAGCCACTGCGAAATGAGTTCGGTCCGGCCCCCGACGGGATCCGGCCGGAAGTCCCAGCGGAGGGTCGGGAAACGGCGTGAGAGTTCCGCGAGCGCCGCTTCAGCCGCTTTTTCATCCTTTGTCATTTCGTGTGGATCCTCTCCCGCCATAGGTTAATAAAAGTCAGTATACCTGTTAACTTCAGGTACTGTTTTCTGTCCTCTCCTTCTCTACCATTACAGCATCAGGAATCCCGGTGTGAGGGGCATCGGGAACCTTTTTTGCAGAGAGAAAATCAGGAGAATAAGCATGTATAACTTTGTCTTCCATATGCCCGCCAAAGTCCTTTTCGGACCGGGGAAGCTGCAGACGCTGCATGAAGAGACGCTTCCGGGGAAGAAAGCGCTCATCGTGACCACGAACGGCACTTCGGTGAAGAAGTACGGGTACCTTGCCTCGCTTGAGAAGGAACTTGATCTCGCGGGGGTCGGGCACGAACTCTTTGATCAGATCCGTCCGAACCCGACGTCGGATAACGTGATGGACGGCGCGGCGCTCGGGAAGAAAACGGGCTGCGACTTTGTCGTGGCGCTTGGCGGCGGCTCCGTGATGGACTGCGGGAAGTGCATCGCCCTCATGATGACGAACCCCGGGACGATCTGGGACTACAGCCTGTCTGTCAACGGCGGTAAGAAAGCGGCTCCGGTCGCGGCGGTTCCGATTGTCGCGATTACGACGTCAGCCGGCACCGGTTCCGAAGTGGATATGGCTTCTGTCATTACGAATGAGGCGACGAAAGAGAAGACCGGTATCTTCTTCCCTTCCATGATGCCGACGCTTTCCATTGTTGACGCGAACCTCATGAAGAGCGTGCCGCCGAAATTCACGGCTTACCAGGGAATGGACGCGTTCTTCCACGCCGCGGAATCCGTGATCAATAAGAATGAGCACCCGATGGGCGAAATGTTTGCCCTGAAGGCGATTGAACTGATCGCCCAGAACCTCCCGACCGCTTATAAGAATGGGAGCAACATGGAAGCCCGCGCGAATGTGGCTCTCGCGAACACGCTCGCCGGTTTCTACATGCTCTGCACGTCGGAACACACGATGGAGCACGTGATGGGCGGCTATCACGATGACCTCGTTCACGGTGCCGGCCTCATCATGATCAGCCACGCCTACTTCAACTTCTTCGCGAAGCGTAAGGCCGCTGAGGAACCGATGAAGAAGATGGCGCGTGCCATGGGCGTGAAGGATCCGCAGTCGGGAGAAGACTTTATCCAGGCGCTCGACGCTCTGATCGCGTCCGTTGGCTGCGCTGATCTCCGGATGAGTGACGCCGGCATTACGAAGGAAGAGCTGAAGGGTTATCCGAAGCGCGTTCACGAGGTGCTTGGCGGCGATATCACGGCCGATCCCCTGCCGCTCTCAGACGCTGATTACCTTGAGATCTTCGAGGAATCCTATAAGTAAGACGATTCAGTGAATCTGAATTCTGTATGAGGGGGAAAGCCGGGGTGCTCCAGCGCGGGGCACCCCGGCATTTTTGTCGGCCGACAAAAAAAATCCGGACCCGCGGTGGCCGGTCCGGCAAATGAGAAAACAGAGAGGGAGATGACACCGGGGGATGGTTGTTATTGAGGAGAGAGACGCCCCGGTGCCAGTGAAACCAGTCAGGCCTTCTTCGGGAACTTCCCGAAATACACCTGCTTATTCCGGGCTTTGCCTGAAATCTTATCGATATCCACTTCCCACACCGAGACGCGGCCCATGCCGGCCTTGATGTAGTTCTGGGCATCCTTATCCGGGACGCTCGGATCCATGCGGTGAACGATGCTCATGAGAACGTGGGTCTTCTTCTCGGGATCGGTCACGAGATGCGCTTTCCCCGTCACAATGGCGCTCGCGTAATTGATCGCGAATTCACCCTTCGCCACTTCGTGCCCCCCGATCCAGCAGAGCGATACGTTCGGGTTCTGCTCGAGATCCTTTCCCTTCCGGCCCTTATTTGAGCCGTGGAAATAAATCTTTCCATCGAGATAAATCGGCGTCACCGGGATCCCGTACGGGTAGTCAGCTTTATCCGCCATGCTGAGAACCGCGTGTTCGGTGTGATTGATGATGAAGAGCGCTTCGTCCTTTGTGAGCTGACGCTCAGGCTTCCGGGACATCGGGCCATCCGTGCTGCCTGTCATTTCGTCCGCGAAACTCATCGCCGGAATGAGAGCCGCGCCCAGCATCAGGGCGGAACGCCGATTGATTTTTGTCATTTGAGATTTCTCCTTGGTTACTGCTTTGGTTGTTGTATGGAGAAAATTGTATGGATGCGTTTTAGAATTGAATCCATACAGATTTGCGGTTTCTGACCCCCTCAGTCTTTTTGATTACTCCTGACGCATGGCTAAACCTATTGTGATTCCGGCGCTTTCGATCGACCCCGTGGATCCCGCCCCGAAGTATCAGCAGATCAGGCGGGAACTGACGCGCCAGATTGAGGCCGGCATCCTGACGCCCGGTACCCGGCTCCCCGGGATCCGGAAACTCGCGCGACTGCTATCGGTTTCGCCGGACACGGTGAAGCGCGTCTTTGATGACCTCGCGGATGAGGGCTATCTGAAATCGATCCCCAGATCCGGTTTTGTGGTGGACCGGCTGCCGGACGTCCGCCCTGTTCCGAAGACGTCTGATCCGGCACCGTTTCCTCTTGGTCCGCGGCATTCATCTGAAACCGCGGCGCTCGCTGCGGCCGCTCTCCGCGACTACTCCCCCGCTTTCTCGAACCCGGCACCGTTCGTCGGTATCGCGACCGGGATGGCGAGCGACCCGGATCCCGTCTGGACCCGGCTTTCCGCGCAGCTCGCCCGGATGACCTGGCGTCACACTGGGTACTCGGACCCCCGCGGGTACGGCCCTCTTCGGGAGACACTCTCTGATCTTCTGAGGCGGCTTCGCGGGATCGCCGCGGATCCAGACGACATCATTATCACGACGGGTTCCGTTCAGACCGCGTCGATCGCGTCGCAGATTCTATTCTCCGCAGGTGACACCGTGTGCGTAGAGTCTCCAGGGCTGAAACTCGTGTCCGACGTGCTCGCCTTCCGGGGCTGCCGCGTGAAGAAAATCCCGGTGGATACGGATGGGATCCTCACATCCGAAGTGGAAGCCGCCGGAAACGCGGCCGGTGTCTATGTGACCTCCGCCTGCCAGTATCCGCTGGGGTTTGAACTGTCATCGGACCGCCGGGCAGCGCTCCTCAGCTGGGCCCTGAAGACCGGTGGCTGGATTATTGAGGATGACTACAACAGTTTCCTTCGGGTCTCGGAATCGGTGTCCGCCCCGAGCCGGAGCATTGCGGGAGCTGAAAGCTGCACTATTTTTCTCGCGAGCTTCTCAACCACGGTTTTTCCGGGGGTCAGGATCGGTTTTGCCGCGGTCCCGCATGAGGTTTCAGACGCTTTCGCGGGAGCGAAGCTCCTCACGGACCGCCATAATCCCGAGAACCTGCAGGCGGTGCTCTCGGAATATATCCGCAGCGGAGCCTGGGACAGCCACGTGAGGAAACTCGCCCGCCGCTACCGGGAGCGGTACCGGTTTTTTATGGAGGCTGCCGGGAAACGGCTGTCGCCCTTCGGGGAGTTTTCAGAAACAAAAAGCGGAAAGCACGCGGTGTTTCTCCTGGACCCCGCGTTCCGGGATACCGAGGCCGCCGCGATCCTTGAGAAATCCGGGATTTTCGTGTGTACACTCAGCGTGATTTCGGATCCGGCGCGTCCGATGAATGGGTTTCTCTTTGGCTACGCCTATCCGCCTGAAACCGTGCTCCCGGCGCTTGACCGGGTCCGTGAGGTGCTCACGTCCCTTGCCCTCCGGAAAAAAGCCTGAGAGGGCCGCCAATACCCCTTTCGGGGATGCGGGAACCGGATCCGGCTTTGTTCTCCAACGGGCCGCGCGAAAAAAAAGACCCTGCTCGGCCGAAACTGAGCAGGGTTTAAAGTGATGGCGCGAGCCATGAAAGTAAAACCCCCGATCGCGCCATCAACTCCTGCCAGGATCCTCTCCGACCCGGCGGGAATTACACATAGAGAAGAAGCTTGCCTTTGCCCTCTGCCCTTTCCGATGGGCAAGAATCTCGAAAGGCAGACGGACAAAGACAGAACTGAACGAGGAGACTGGTTGGGTACAGCTATTCAGTCCGCGCTTGAGAGGAGCGGGGGTCAAGCAAGTCAATCAATGAATCCAGTGCCAACTGACAGAGCCGGAAGCCGGTTTACGTAAAACAATCAACCAGAATCAATCAGTTGTGAATTAAGTTATGTCTTCCATTCAGCTGAACTTTCTGACTTCAGTAGCACAAATGAAAAATAAGACCTAATTTTTCCGAAAGTATAGCGATTTTTGCTGTAGATCGGATATCCATTTCTGAGTCACATCAATTCTGAAATTAAATCTGTCTTTAAAAGTTAAGTAAAAGTCCTTAGCAAAAAACAGCTGACAGATTTATTGGTAAAAAATGACAAAAATTGCATTCTCGTCTACAAATCTGTTCAATTCGCGTATGAAATCCTTTTATTAATCAAGAGATGGCTGAATAGCGCTGATTATTGTGTCCTGATAAAAAGGGACTGTCAGACAGCAACCTTCTCCAATAAGTCACGCTTTTCGCTATCTTCCTTCGGAAATTTTCCATAAGTCAGATGTGAACCTATGAGGGAAACCGATAATATTTATAAGTAGGTACAAAGTCCCAAAAGCCCGGCCCGACGGGGGTCTCCGAACTTCGGCGTGCCGTTCCCCGAATCCGGAAGAGCGTCAGAACCGAAGCGCTCATTGTTTCCTCACTCGATTGCCGGCTAAGCGTCTAATATAGGGACACAAAAATTCGTTTTGATCCCTTTAAGGAGCATTGATCCATGGCTGATATCGTCTTGAAAGACCGGGTGTACCCCGAAGTGGCCGGGTGGGCGGATGAACTCACCGCGATCCGTCACGAAATTCACCAGCATCCGGAGCCGGGGCTTGAGACCGCGGAAACGGCGGCCCGGATCGTGCGGATCCTGAAGGGATGGGGACTGACCGATATCGATGACCGGCTCGTGCGAAACGGTGTCGTTGTGCGGATTGAGGGGAACCGCCCCGGCGCGGTGATCGGACTTCGGGCCGATATCGACGCGCTCAAAATGGATGATCAGAGTGTGAACCCCTGGAAGAGCCTGAAACCGGGTCTCGCCCACACCTGCGGTCACGACGGTCATCAGACGTGGCTCATGGGGGCACTGCGCTACCTCCACCTCCATCGCGACTTCCCCGGCACCGTGATCGGGATCTTCCAGCCCGCGGAAGAAATCGCGGAAGGCGCGAAAGCCGTTGTCGCGTCCGGGGTCTTTGAGAAGTACGGGATCCAGGAGATCCTTGGGGCGCACGATGAGCCGGCGCTCCCGAAAGGCGTTTTCGGGATGAAGTCAGGTCCGCTTCAGGCGTCGTCTGACAATTTCTTTATTAAGGTGATCGGGAAAGGGACGCATGGCGGCCGGCCGCATCAGGGGCTCGACCCCATCCCGGTGGGCTGCCAGATTGTGTCGGATGTCCAGACGATTATTTCCCGCCGTATCAACCCGGCGGACCCCGCGGTGATCAGTATCTGCTCCCTCAACGCCGGGAAGTACGAACTCACGAATGTCGTTCCCGGTGTCCTCACGATGAGCGGCACGGTGCGCACCTTTAACCCCGAAGTCCGGGCACTCATCAAGGAGAAGCTCCCGAAAACCGCGAAGGGAATCGCGGAAGCCAACGACCTCGAAGCCGAAGTCGAATACCGGGAACTGATTCCGCCGGTGATCAATGATCCGAAACTGACTGCGGCGTGCGTTGAGACCGCGACCGTCCTCTTCGGTCCGGATCACGTGAAGACCGACCTTCAGCTCATCATGGGCGCGGAAGACTTTTCGCTTTATCAGCAGAAGGTGCCGGGGCTCATGATGCGGGTCGGGATCCGGGATGACAATCACACGGCGACCCTCCATAACCCGACTTTTGACTTCAATGACGAAGTGCTCCCCGCCGCGGTGACGCTCTTCGCCGCGCTCGCGAAGTCGCGTCTCGAGGCGCTCTCGAAGTAACCCGATAAAAACAGAATCCCGAAGAACCGATGGAGGAAGTTCTTCGAGATCCCTTGCTGCGAATGAGAGTCTTTGATCGTTTGTGTGACTGAGCGTAGCCGGAGTGGCTTCCGCGCTGTGTTCACCCGCGTAAAGATCGATTTCTGTCTGTTGCTGTTTCAGACCGCCCGGACAATATTCCCCTTCTGAGAGGCGGCACTTTTGCTTTAACGCAAGCTTTTTCCGTTTTAGCGGGGAGGATAAGGAAGCGGTTTCTGGAATCGGTTTCAGATGCAGCTTCTGAAATGGATAGTGTGAACCACTGATCGGTGGCTTCTTTTTATTTCGGAAGCTGCTTGAAGTTCGGTTACTTAACCCGCTGAATCAACATAAAAAATGCCGCAGGTTTCAAACCCGCGGCATTTTCTTCAGATCCCCTGAGGTTCCCGCCCGGAAGGGAAGGAACCTCACGTCACTAGCCTATCAGAAGAGCACCTTCGCTCCAATGAAGGCCCCGAGGTTCCGGAAGCTGTGACTGCCCTGCTGGTACGCGGCAGCGCCCCAGAGGTTCACGTGTTTCGAAAGCTTCCCTTCGACCCCGAGCTTCAATTCGCCGAAGTTCCGGTTCCCTTGGATCCGATCGTGGATACCGTCGTACGTCACCCCAAAGGTCTTCGTGTCGTGGTACCAGTTGAGACCAATAAAGGGTTTCACCGCGCGGCCCGTCTTCTCGTTCGTGAAGAGGTGGTAGACCGTGGCACCCACGCGGGTCCGGATATTCCCGGCACCCGTACCGGCCACCGTGAAGTTCTCGGCGTCGATATGCTGATCAGCCCGGACACCCATGCGGATCACCTGAGCCTGGAGCTGGAGTCGGGCGGCATTCTTCGTGCCATCCGCGCTCACCCAGTCCTTCAGACCAAACGTGTAACCGGCTTCAATCGACCCGGTGAAGCCCTTGGAGTCGTAAGACTCTTCGACGCTGTTACTCGGATCCACCTTATTCTTAAACTTCTGCCACAGGAGCCACGTGTCGACGTAGGGACCGGTTGCCGCGGGAGCGGCGTTCATGTAGGTCGCGTAGAGGCCGGCGGAGTAACCGGAGACCTTGCCTTTGGACGTCGACCCGATCGCGGAGGAGCGGGTCTTCTCGTTCTGGTGGGCGTAACCCATCATGAGACCGACGTGGAACCGGTGGTCACCCGAACCCGCCCAGGAGACGACATCGCCGCCAACCTGCACGAGACCCCAGTCGCCGCGGTTCGTGAGCTGATCATCCGCCATTTCGGTGTGGGACTTGCCGCCCGCCATCCGGATCCAGACGTTTCCGGAGTGCTTCTGGCTCTTCAGGGCGTCCGAGTACCGGGTTTCACCGAGCCGGTCATTGAGCGACATCGTGAAAAGCGTGTTCGACGCGAGCATATTCGCGGCGTAGCTGCCGAGTTCCGGTTTCACGTTATGAGCCGTGATGTCGCCCGGGTCAACAGACGGAAGGACGTCCGGGAGGTCATCTCCATTATCAGGATCGGGAGTCGGAGCCGGATCGTCATTCGTTTTCGGAAGGATGATCGTCGACGCGTTCGGGTCACGCTGACTCGTGAGATACCAGTCGTTCCCCACTTTCTTCAGGTCGTAGACATAAGCGCCGGCGGTGAGGCGGTTGGAGTCAGGCTTCGTGAAGACGGCGTCGGATGTCCCATCCACCTCGACCACCTTGATGCCCTCAATCGTCTGAGCGCCCCAGCCGGTCACGCGGGTGAACGTGATGCTCGCTGTGCCGGAAGTGTCGCCCTTCACAACGAGTTTATCGTGAGGTGACGTGTCGCCCGTGAGTACGGTGCTCATATTGAGTGAGCCGCCGTCCGCGGAATAGTTCCCGTCCACGGTAATCGTGGTGCCGGTAAAGGACTTCGCGTCAGCGGTCGGGTAATTCACAGTGCCCGCGCCCTGGGTGAAATTCGTGAGCTCAGAGTCGCGTGTGACATTCCATACCGCGTTCGCGTCCATGAATGTGACATCGGTCGTGCCGCCGGAGACGGTCGACGCGCCGTTCCAGATACCATTCATTGAGGCCGTGATCGAGCCGCTGTCTTCAGACACAAGGTCACCGTTCAGAGTCGGGATCCGGGTATCCATCCCATAGAGGTAATAAGTTATCTGGCCGCCCGACGTCGCGACGACGTTACCGGTTTCCACGGCGCTCTGCATTGCGCCGGCCATCATCTTGCCGCCGTTTGACGCGGTGAGGTCACCCGTGACAGTCCCGTTATCCATGGCCATGAATGTCGTTTCTGTAGGGGAACCGTCCGCCGTACCCACGCCGTCCGACACCACGTTGCCCGTAAGGCTGCCGCTGCCCTGGACGTAAATCGTGCTCTTGGCGCCCAGATAGGCGTACTGATTGCCATTCACCTGACCGTTCCCGTTCACATAGGTGTAAGACTGTGTGGGATACCGATCGGCACCGCTCCCGGATTCTCCGGTGAGTGTCGTGTCACCATTCCGGATGCCGTTATCTTCCGCGTGGAAGCCGCCGGCTGCGCCGCCAGAGAGCACGGCATCCGCGTTGATCGTGGAGTTTTCCCAGGCCTGCATCGAGAGAAGGGACCCGACTCCATCCGCCGTCGCCTGAGTCTTCCCGGTTCCCGCCCGGTCAGACCACGTGGAGGTACCAAAGGTCGCGATATCGGACATTGAGCCGGCGGTGAGAGTCAGTTTATCGGTGTGAATAAAGCCGTCAGAGCCGACAATGAGGCAGATGTTCGATCCCTGATCCACGGTGATATTGCCGGTTATCTGGGCGGGAACCCCATGATCCATCTGAATCAGGAGTGACCCCCTGTTTTTCAGGAGAATCGCGTTACCCGAGGCGTTCTGATTTTCGATCGTCAGCGGCGCGCCGTAAGTGATGATATGAATCCCCGCCGTATGCGCGTCTTCAAGACCTTTCTGCTCATCAGGGAGCCCGCTGATGATGGTGGCGTTGTCTGCTGAGTTATTCCGAAGTGTTATCCCCGTTCCGGTTTTATCGGTCGCGGATACCGTGAGGAGATCCCCGCTTCTGTGGTTCTCGATCGCGGAGCCGGTGCCGGTATTCTCAATCGTCACCGTGTCAGCCCAGATATCGGTTCGGGTATTCGGGCGGTAGTTAGGAAGATTAAGATCCGCTGTGGGACCGACATCAACGGTAGCTGCGGAACCGCCGCTTTTAAGCGTAATGCTGCCATGCGCGACGAGACCATCGGTATCCGATCCTGTTCCGCGGACCGAGATGGTCGCGCCGTTCTCCGAGCGGAGCGCGCTGCCGGTGGCCGATGTAATCACATAGTCGGACGCCCCTGAGAGGCTCACGCTGCTATTGAAACCCGACGCGTAAATCGCGTCTCCTTGGGTTTCAATCGTTGCTGTTCCGCCGTTCAGCGTGAAATTCACGGCCTGGGCGGTATTCGCGCCAGCGGTGGATTCTGTCGCCGAAATCGCGTTCCCCTCGCTTGACGTCAGGGCGAGATCGCCTCCGAGCCGTCCGGAGATCGTCGCGGCATCCGCCGCGCTCACCGCGGTGTCGCGCGTGGTAACCGTAAGTCCCTCGGTCAGCTCCAGCGTAATGCCGGCCCCGGTGTTCGTCGCGATGCCGTTCCCGTTTTTTGAATACGTCGCTGTCTGATCCAGTAATTTTGTCGGATCCTCAGGATACGCGGGATCCTGAACCTGAGTGTTTACCGTGACATCCCCAGCCGTGGTTTCGTTCGTCACGGTAAGGGAATTGAGCGTCAGGGTGATCGGGGAGTTCGCTTCCGGCTGCACCGGCACATAGTGGAATGTGAGATCCGGTGTCGCGGTCCCCGCGTTAACCGGGGAGGTGACCTCCGTATAGGTCACCGAGGCGTCGACCGACGAATCCTCGATTGTTGTCGTGATCCGGTTATAGTCCGCGCCCCACGCGGTACCTGAGAGCGCGAAGACCGCGGCCGCGACCGCTAGCGTAATGGACTGTCTTCTGAAGCTCGGTTTCTGCTCTGTCATGGCAATTTCTCCTTATATCAATGCCGGTCATCCGTTCTGTCCCTGGGACGGATGCCGTTCTGCGTCTGGGGGGTAAGGCCAGGTGGGACGCCCGGAATTCCGGTGACCCGCCCGGGTGGATGCCGCCCCCTGCTTTTTAGGGATCCCAGGGGGTTCGAATGGAACCCCGCCGTTTTTTCTTTTGACACGCTGGCTTCTGGAAATCGCTTAAAAGCGTAAAAATTGCGTAAAGATTACAAATCCTGATTTCATACTAGCAAATGGATTCGTTTTTGTAACTTATTTATCGTTTTCTGAGCCAAAAAAGCAGAAAGTTGTTGCTTTTAAGGTACAACTCTGACAAGTTGAAGACAAAAAGGCAACAATTCAGCCACGTTTTCGTTCTGTTGACCTGTATCGAAAAAAACACCGCAAGGATTTGTTGCATACCCCGCGGTGTTCTTTTTTTCTCTTTACAAAAGTCCTGAAACGCGCGTCAGGTTTCAAACATCAGAAGAGGACTTTCGCCCCGATAAAGGCTCCGAGGTGCCGGAAGCCCTGCTTCCCCTGCTGGTACGCGGCCGCGCCCCAGAGGTTCACGTGTTTATTGAGCCGTCCTTCGAACCCGAGCTTCACTTCGCCGAAGTTCCGGTTTCCTTCGATCCGGTCCTTCACCCCGTCGTACGTGACACCAAAGGTTTTCGTGTCGTGGTACCAGCTGAAGGTCGCGAAGGGTTTGAGCGCGAATCCGGTCTTTTCGTTCGTCAATTGGTTATAGACTGTCGCGCCGACCCGGGTTCTCACGTTCCCGGCCCCGGTGCCGTCCACCGTGAAGTTCTCGATATCCACGTGGCGGTCAGCCCGCACGCCCATCCGGATCACCTGGGCTTCGAGTCTCAGACGCGCGGCGTTCTGTGTCCCGTCTTCGCTCACCCAGTCATTCAATCCAAACGTGTAGCCCGCCTCAATCGACCCGGTGAAGCCCTTCGAGTCATAGGACTCCTCGGCGCTGTTACTCGGATCGACCTTATTCTTAAACTTCTGGAACTGCAGCCACGTGTCGGCATACGGTCCGGTTCCGGCGGGTGCGGCATTCATATAGGTCGCGTAGAGGCCGGCCGAGTACCCTGAGATTTTGCCTTTTGACGTGGTTCCGATCGCGGAGGAGCGGGTCTTCGCGTTCTGATGCGCGTACCCCATCATGAGACCGGCGTGGAACCGGTGATTTCCGGCTCCCGGCCAGTTGACGACGTCGCCCCCGACCTGCACGAGACCCCAGTCACCGCGGTTCGTGAGCTGCTGATCCGCCATCTCCGAGCGGCTCTTACCGCCCGCCGTCCGGATCCAGATATTGCCGGAATGCTTCTGGTCTTTCAGGGCATCCGAATACCGGGTTTCGCCGAGCCGGTCCGCGAGCGACATCGTGAAAAGCGTGTTCGCGGCGAGCATATTCGCGGCGTAGCTTCCGAGTTCCGGCTTCACGTTGTGAGCCGTCACGTCCCCTGGATCCGCTGGCGGCAGAATTTCAGGGAGCTCCTCAGCCGGTGTGGGCGTCGGATCCGGATCCTCAGTCCCCGGATCCGGGGTCGGTTCGGGATCATCATCCGCCTTCGGGAGGACGATGTGCGACTCCGGGTCCCGCTGACTCGTGAGGTACCAGTCGTTTCCGACTTTCTTCAGTTCATAGAGATAGGGACCGGCGACAAGGCGGTTTGATTCCGGCTTCGTGAAGACAGCGTCGGATGTCCCATCCACCTCCACCACTTTGATCCCTTCCACCGTCTGAGCGCCCCACCCGGTGATGCGGTTAAAGGTGATTGTGGCGGTTCCTTCGGAGTTCCCCTTGATCACGAGTTTATCGGTGGGTGAGCTGTCGCCCGTGAACACCGTATTCATGTTGATCGAACCGCCGTCAGACGAATAATTCCCGTCCACGGTCACCGTGGTGCCCGTAAAGGATTTCGCGGGGGCGGCCGGGAAATTGATGGTGCCTGAGTTTTGAGTGAGCGTCGTGAGTTCCGAATTCCCGGTGACATTCCAGACCGAGGCGGGGTCCGTCATCGTGAAGTCAATCGTGCCGCCTGAAACCGAGGACGACCCGGTCCAGGTGCCGGCAGAAGTCCCGGTGATTGAGCCGCCGCTTTGACTGATGAGGTCACCTGTGAATTTTGTTCCGGTGTCATTCAGCGTGAGAGAAGCCGTTCCGCTGTTCCTCGCGGTGATGTCCCCCGTGACTTCCGAGGTTCCATACGCGAGAATCCGCGCGGTGCTCTTTTTTTCCGCATCCAGCGAACTGACGCCGTCAGACGTGATATCCCCGGTAATCCGG
The DNA here is from genome assembly GCF_003402575.1 of Mesosutterella multiformis. Lineage (GTDB taxonomy): Bacteria > Pseudomonadota > Gammaproteobacteria > Burkholderiales > Burkholderiaceae_F > Mesosutterella > Mesosutterella multiformis. The sequence continues at coordinate 325,245 of NZ_BGZJ01000002.1, read as the reverse complement.
GCGTCATCCCCCGCACCGAGCGCGATATCCCCGCCCGCCTCCGCGGCCGCGTTTCCAGTATAAGTGCTCGTGCCGGTCACAACCAGATAGACGGTGGAGGGACTCTCCGTGCTGTAATACACCGCGCTTCCGGTCGCAAGGACGTCACCCGTCCAGTCGGAATCGCCCATCACGTAGACATTCGTCCAGCCGCCGTTTATCGATGTCACGTCCGCCTTGGCGGTCGACTGCTCATAGGCCTGAAGGCCCATCAAGGTGCCCGCGCCGTCCGCGGTCGCCTCTGTCTTTCCGCCGTCCCGGGACGACATTTCGGCATTTCCCCAGAACGAAATATCCGCCATTGAGGTTTCGATATCGATCTTATCCGCGTGGATAAAACCGCCGTTATTCACGACCGCCGTAATCTGGCCCTTATCCGAGATTTCAATATTCCCGGTGATCTGGACGGGAGCTTTCGCGCCATACATCTGAACGAAGATGTTGCCGCTATGCTGCCCCCGGATCGCGTAGCCGTCAGGATCATTATTCGTGATGATGACCGGGCCGCTGTCAGACCGGACGGACATGGCGCGGTCGTGGTCTTCCGGGTCAGACTCAGCGGCCCCGATCTCAATCGTCGCGTTTTCCGCGGAATTGTTCACGATCGTGACGGAGTTATTGCCATAGAACACCGGCGTGAAACTGATGCGCTGAGTCACAGCGGAACCGCCTCCGGTATTCTCAACCTTCACGTCGCCCGCCTGGAAGTAGTTGTAATCCGAGGTTGGATAAGAATCACTCTCTTCGTACGACACGGTGGGGAGAGAAGCGCTGCTGAGAAGCGAGAGCGTCGCAGCGTTTCCGAGTTTGATATCGAAGTTTCCCCGATCCTCTGAAACCGCGGCGCTGCCAGCGTCAGAGGTAATCGTGAGCGACGTGTCGCCCGAGATCGTGACGGTGTATTTGTCGCCCGAGACCAGAATCCCGGTCCCCGCCGTTTTGATCGAGGAGCTGGGGCCTGTGATGGCGAGATTGAGGTTCTGAGTCGTACCGTCCCCGAGGGTGGCTTCCGTCACGGCAATCCCTGTATCCTTAGACGTCACCGTGAGGTTCCCGCCGATGGTTCCGGTGATGGAGGAACCCGCTGTCGCGGCGATCGCGGTGGTCCGGGCGTTCACCGTGAGATCCCCCGCGATATCAAGCGTGATCCCGGCATCGGTGTTTGTCGCGATGCCAGCGCCGTTCTTCCGGTAAAGGCCGGAGCTCGCCGTGGTGGTGCTCGTTCCATCGCCGTTATCAATGATGTGAACCGGCAGGTTATTTACCGGCACCCAGCCCGCGGTGGTCTGGTTATCAACGGTAAGGGACTTGAGTGTCAATGTAATCGGAGTGCCAGATTCCGGCTGCACCGGGACATAGATAAAACTGAGATCGGGGTCCTTGCCATCCGCGTCGATCCCCTCTGTGATGTCTTCATACGTCACGATGACATCGTCCGCGGGATTCGACATCGACGCCGTGATCCGCTCTGGCTTCAGCGTATCAGCCCCGGCGGAGATCGAGAGGAGCGCGGCAGCGACTGCCACCGTGATGGTTTTCCGAGTGATGCTGAATGCTCTTTTTCTCATAATGTCCTCACTCTTCATTTGCCCGCTGATTTTCCGGCGCGGTCAGGGGTTTCTGTTCTTACCGGGAGCGCTTTTCTTGATTCGACACTTTTGTTAACCAACCGGATCCATTGATAAAGAGCTGTCAACTGAATCCGGCTCTTTCATCACAAATCGGTAAAGCGTTAAGAATAGGTAAATAACAGCTTCTTAATTACATTATTCCCTTTAATTTCTGGTTATGCAATTATTTTTGTCGTTATGAGTAAAACAGCAATGATAGATTTATGACCTTTCCGTATCGCTCTTATTGACACCCAAAGCTGTCAACTTCAGTCAACCTGTTAAGTTAACGGACTACAAAAAAACACCGCGGGGAAGGCTGTTACCCCCGCGGTGTGGATTGCCCTGATCTCCGTTCGTTTTGTGACGCGGCGAATGGAGAGATCAGGCGGTTTGATTAAAAGAGCACCTTCGCTCCGACGAAGGCCCCAAGATTCCGGAAGCTATCGCTCCCCCGCTGGACCGCGGCAGTGCCCCAGAGGTTTACGTGTTTATTCAGCTTCCCTTCAACCCCAAGCTTCACTTCGCCGAAGTTCCGGCTGCCGTCGATCCGGTCCTTTACGCCGTCGTACGTGACGCCGAAACTCTTCGTATCGTGGTACCAGCTGACACCAAGGAACGGCTTCACCGCCCTCCCCGACTTATCGTTCGTGAAGAGGTGATACGCGGTCACGCCGACCCGGGTCCGGATATTCCCGGCTCCGGTCCCGGTCACCGTGAAGTTCTCGGCATCCTGATGCTGATCGGCTCGGACGCCCATCCGGATCACCTGGGTTTCGAGTCTCAGGCGCGCGGCGTTAAGCGTCCCGTCTTCACTCACCCAATCCGAGAGACCAAACGTGTAGCCGGCTTCAACGGACCCGGTCCACCCTTTCGAGTGATACGACTCTTCCGGGGCCCCGGCCGGGGTCACTTTGTTTTTAAACTTCTGCCAGAGAAGCCACGTATCGACATACGGTCCGGTGCCGGCGGGTTCGGCGTTCATATAGGTCGCATAGACCCCGGCGGAGTATCCGGACACTTTCCCTTTGGAGGTCAGACTGAGATCCGTGGATCGGGTCTTCGTGTTCTGATGGGCGTACCCCATCATGAGACCGGCATGGAACCGGTGATCCCCGGCTCCGGCCCAGGACACCACATCGCCCCCGACCTGCACGAGACCCCAGGTGCCGCGGTTTGTGAGCTGTCGGTCCTGCATCGCCGAGCGATTCTTCCCGCCCGCCGTCCGGATCCAGAGGTTCTCCGAATGCTTCTGAGACTTCAAGGCGTCCGAGTACCGTGTTTCACCCAGCCGGTCCGCGAGCGACATCGAGAAAAGCGTGTTCGAAGCGAGCATATTCGCGGCGTAGCTACCGAGTTCCGGCTTCACCGTGTGCCGCGTCACATCCGTCGGAGCTGATGCCGGGATCACATCCGGCTGCGGCGCGGTAACGGGATCGGATGCTTTCGGTGCCACCGGATCCGTTGTATCCGGCACCGGCGGCACAGCGGGGTCTTCATCCTTGGGTTTCGGCTGAACGATTTCTTCCATCACCACGGGAGCGTTCGGATCCCGATCACTCGTGAGGTACCAGTCGTTTCCGATTTTCTTGAGGCTATAGAGATACGCGCCCGCGGAAAGACGGTTGTCATCCGGTTTCGTGAAGACGGCGTCGGACGTCCCGCCCACTTCCACGACCTTGATTCCCTGATCCGTGCTCTTTCCGTTACCCGAGACTTTCGTGAAGACGAGATTCGCGCGGCCCGCGGCGTCCCCCTTGATCACGAGCTTATCGTGGGGGGAGTCATCGCCCTCAAGCACGGTGCTCATATTGAGCGTCCCGCCGTCTGCCGAATAGTTCCCGTCGAGCGTCAGCGTGGTGCCGATGAAGGTATCCGCGGACATCGGTTTCGGGAAATTCACCGTGCCGGCGTTCTGCGTGAACGATGTGAGGTGGGAGTCCCGCGTCATGTACCAGACGGCCGCCGGGTCCGTGAACTTCAGGTCAATCGTGCCGCCTGCAATTGACGATGCGCCATTCCAGACACCAGCCATCTCCGTATTGATCGCGCCGCCGCTTTGGCTCACGAGATCGCCGTTAAGCCGCGTGGCGGCGGTCTTGAACTGGAGCGCCGCCTTGCCGCTGTTTCTCGCGGTGACATTGCTGTTCAATATGCCGTTCGCCTGAATTTCCCCCTGGAAATCCGCCGCATACTCGGTCGGGTCATCAGACCCCGGGGCCCGCCCGGTGCCGTCAGACAGAATATCGCCCGTCATCACACCCTGATCCATGATGAAAAGCGCCGTCTCACCACCCTCAAGACTCGAGAGGTTTCCATTCAGCTTCGCGTCCCCAATGAGGTAGAAGCCGAGCCAGTTCATATGACCCTGGCTCGTGAGGTTTCCGTTCCAAACAGAATTCTCATGCATCGTGAGCCGGGCTGATGAGTCAATCTTCTCAATGGTGTCGGCCGGCGCACGGTCACCTGGGAGCAGGATGAAATCGCTGTTGATCACGGTGTGCCCATGCGGTGTGATATCCGCCCGGCCTTCATTTTTCACCGTAATCATCGTTTTGGAACCGTCAAGCGCGCTGAGAACGGAGTTACCGCTCATCCAGTCCATTCCGAAACTGCCGCCATCCAGAATCTCAATTCTGTCCGAGCGGATTTCGCCGTTACCCATGTCAATCGAGATACTGGAATAAGTTTCCGTCCGGAGATTACCGAATATATGAACGTCTGGCAGGGGGCTTCTTCCGAGGATGCTGAACCGCGCTCTGTCTTTCGCGATGACCGCGTAGCCCGCAGGATTCTCATTTCGGACGGTGAACCGTTTCGCAAGACCGTTGAGCGTGACACTGCCCACCCGTTCTTCGTCGCCCTCCGCGCGTTTCACCTCAATCGTCGGATTTCTTTCCGAATTATTGAGCACGAGGACGCCGGTTCCTGCCGTGTCCGACGCGCTGATTCCAATACCGCCGCTTTCTGAAATAATGGCGGTCGCGCCGCTCATGTTCCGGACCGTGACGCTTCCGGCGCTGATCCACTCGCCCCGGCGGGAAACGCTTCCTGACTCGAAGACCGCGCTTTCTGTGGCGCTCCCGTTTTCAATCAGAATGGAACCTGATTTATCTGGAAGTGCGCGGGATATGGTATCGCCGGCGTCCCCCTCGTACGGGGTCCCGTAAATCTTCAATTCGTTCCCGGTGGTTTGAACCGCGTGTCCGGCTGCTGAATAAATTCGGGTGGATTCGGCCCCCTGGAGCGTGAGGAATCCCTCGGTCCCAGCATTTGAGACCGCGGTGCCGTCCGTCACGATTTCCGCGCTGCCGCCAGAAACGGTCATCGTAAGCGGTGCGTTATCAGACCGGATACCCGTGCCGGCTGACTGAATGCTGAGGTTACCGCCGACATTCCCGGTGACCGAGGAGCCGCCGGACGCGAGAACGGCGTCAGTCCTCGCGTGGACGGTGATGTCCTTTGTGACCGCGAGCGTAATGCTGGAACCCGGGAAGGCCGCGGTGGAGGCAATACCGCTACCGTTCCGGTCGCCTGACCCGGGGACCGTACCCGCTGTCGTCTGGTTCTCGACCGTGAGGGAATTCACGGTGACGGTGATCCCGTCCGCGTTCCCCGGTTCCACCGGCGCGTGAATAATGTCGGACGCCGAGGTGCCGGTGTCCGTATAGAGGACTGAGATATCAGCCGTGGGTTCGGTGAGCGTACTGGAAATGCGCGCGGGCGTTTCGGCGTTTGAAGCTGACATCGCGAAAAGCGCAGCGGCCACGGCGGCGGCTGTCTTTCCCGTCTGTCGGATGGTCTCTGTGTGTTTCATGGAATCCTCAAAAGTTTTTTTATTGATCGGGTGCTGCTTTTTTTTCTTTTTCTGACCCCGGATCGGTCCCCTATTCCCTTTTCTTTTTCTCTCCTTTGCGTATCTGGAACCCATTCAGAAAACGTCTTTCTGAACCGAGGGTCCGGGAAGGTGTTTCACCAATCAGGGCGAGATAAATCACATCTTTAACAACTTACTGGGGACGACATCTTACAGATATTTTTATTTATGGGTGAATTATCAAATCAAGTGCAAAGTTACTGAATAAAAGACTTCAGCCGGACACTTCCAATTGAGACGTTTTCTGGGTCTGAAATTCAGAGCATTGAACCGTTTCTGAACTTCTGCCTGAGAAATTTTATCGATACTCATTCCTTTTGGGAAAAAGTCTCTAAGAAGTCCGTTTGTATTTTCATTACTTCCTTTCTCCCATGGATGATGAGGCAAGCAGAAATACACTTTGGTTCTGAGATCTTTCTCCAGTTTTTCAGCCCAGGAAAATTCTTTTCCGCGATCTACGGTAATCGTACGCAGATCCTTATCTGACAGAGATTTCTCAATTACGGCAGACACATCGGCCGCAGTCTTGGAAGCGGTTTTCCCGCCACAGAGAAAGCCGGACTTCCTATCGACCAGAGTCGTGAGGCAGGCTCCGCCCTTTTTTCCGATGACGGTATCGCCTTCCCAATCCCCCAGGCGAGATCTGTTCTGAGCTTCCAGGGGTCGCTCTTCAATGCTGTGAGTGATCTGGATCTTTCCTCGCCTCTCGGTCATGCCTTTACGGTGACGCGTTTTACCGTGGTGTCGCAGGTGTCGGGACATCTTTCGGCCATCCACAAAGCGATCCAGAAAGCCAGAATTGATTCCTCGGTAGATTGTCGTGGCGCTGATCCTTAGATTCGGCAGCTCCTTTCTGAGACGGTATTGAATCTGCTCCGGAGACCAGAATTTCTTAACCAGCAGATTTGAGACAATCCTTGTCAGCAACGAGTCAGACTTCAGAATGTTTCTCTTTCCGCAATGCTTTCTCTGTCTCTGATATCGGGCCTGCGCGGCACAGGGATCATAGGCAGCTGAAGCCCCATCCTGGGCCGATACAGCCTTGTTTCGCTTCAGTTCGCGGGAGATCGTAGAAACATTTTTCCCAATCGCACATGCAATTTCAGACAGGGATTTGCCTGAAATCGTTAAAGCCGAAATAAATACTCTGTCCCGAAGAGTAAGATGATGATAGTGGCTCATGAGCTCCCTCTATAGTTATCTTGACAATCTCTATTATGGAAGCTTTATGGGCCACTATTCTTTTCTCAGGCTTTGCACTTGAAGTGATAATTCGCCTGCAATGAAAACAGATGAATAACTAATAATCCATATACCGTTAATCCAAAATTATGATATTTATCGTGATGACAAAAATAGACGGCTAACGAAATTTGGCGAAGCCTTGGTCAATCCGGTTATGTAAAACCCAGTTCACCAAAACCCGTTTCCCGGTTGTGAAAAATGCAAGAATTTCACCGCACCCGGAAAATCGGACAGTGTCGTCCCTGAGGTGAATTTCTTTTCGTTATGGTTTCTCAAATCGCCGTATCGGCTCTGTCGCGGCAGATCCCCGGCTTTTATTCATCCGGTGTTGAAACACGGATGTTATGAAATTGACTTGATGAGGACGGAGGGCTTGCCGATGCGGCTAAGGGAAAATCCCTAAGAGAAAACGGAGAGACGGAAGGAATTTTCAGAACAACGCGGAGAGAAAAACGGTCCCCCGGAATCCGACCGCGGGAGCTGGCGTGTCGTTTGAGACGGCTGAAAACAAAAAAAACCGCCTCAGGCTGGTAACCTCAGGCGGCAATAAGACTGCTTTAAAGGACGGCGCTCAGAGTGTCGTGAGCACCGGGTTATTGAGATAGTCGTAGACCCGTCGGACTTCCGCGGGGCTCCGGGTGTCAAGCATCTGGGGGCGGCCGAGGTCGAGCGTCGCGATCGCCTTCATGTCATCCGGCGTCAGGCTGAAGTCCCAGATATCGAAGTTCTCTTCCATCCGGCTCCGGTGAACGGACTTCGGGATGATGGAGACGCCTCGCTCGATATTCCAGCGGAGAATCACCTGCCCCACCGTCTTCCCGTGTTCCGAGGCGATCACCTTCATCACCGGGTTCGTGAACATGCCGTTCAGCCCCTCCGCGAACGGAGCCCAGGCGGTCGGCTTGATCCCGTATTCCTTCAGCACCGCGAGTTCCGGTTCCCGCTGATAGAAGGGATGCAGCTCAATCTGGTCAATCGCCGGCATCACGTCAACATTGAACCCAAAGTCGATAATGCGGTCACTCATGAAGTTGCAGACACCGATCGCGCGGATACGGCCTTCTTTATAGAGTTCCTCCATCGCGCGCCACGAGCCGTAATAGTCCCCGAACGGCATGTGAATGAGATAGAGGTCGAGGTAATCCAGCCCGAGTTTATCGAGTGACGACTGAAAGGCGGCTTTCGTCCGCTCGTACCCCATCTCCTGCATATAAGCTTTGGTCGTGATGAAGAGGTCGCTTCGCGGAATGCCGGACTTTTTGATCGCGCGGCCCACCGCTTCCTCATTCTGATAGGAACTCGCGGTATCAATCAGCCGATAGCCGACATCGAGAGCGTCAAGCACGGCCCGCTCACACACCGCCGCGTCCGTAATCTGAAATACGCCAAACCCTTCTAGCGGCATCTCTACGCCGTTATTCAGCGTCATCATTTCCATTTCTGAAAAACCTCCAGCTTATCGATATACGCTATCGATCCTATACCTTCAACCCGACTTTAAGGCAAGGCGGTTTATCGTTTTTCCCGGACACTGCAGCACAGCGGGTGTGGAGTTCGGGGTGGATCAATAGCCCCTTCGAAAAAAACCGACGTGTCCATCCGCCTAATAACAAACACCGCGGGAGTTTTATCTCCCGCGGTGTTGGATTGAAGCGTTGAAGGGGGAATGCCCTCCCCCGATTGGCGTGTCACTGGGTCAGAAAAGCACCTTCGCCCCGACAAAAGCTCCAACGTTCCGGAAGCCCTGCTTCCCCTGCTGGTACGCGGCAGCGCCCCAGAGGTTCACGTGCTTCGAAAGCTTCCCTTCGAGTCCGACCTTTACTTCCCCGAAGTTCCGGTTCCCCTCCGCCCGGTCGTGGACCCCGGCGTAGGTCACGCCAAAGGATTTCGTGTCGTGGTACCAGTTGAGACTGAGGAACGGTTTGATCGCGCGGCCGGTTCTGTCGTTTGTGAAGAGGTGATAGACCGTCGCACCCACGCGGGTCCGGACGTTCCCGGCTCCCGTGCCGGATACCGTGTAGTTCTCGGCGTCCACATGCTGATCCGCCCGGACGCCCATGCGGATCACCTGGGCTTCAAGCCGGAGACGCGCGGCGTTCTGAGTGCCGTCCGTGCTCACCCAATCTTTGAGGCCAAACGTGTAGCCCGCTTCAAGCGACGCGGTGAAGCCTTTCGAGTCGTACGACTCTTCTTCGGCGTTACTCGGGTCCACCTTGTTCCTGAATTTCTGCCAGAGGAGCCACGTGTCGACATAAGGCCCGGTGCCGGCCGGCGCGGCGTTCATGTACGTCGCGTAGAGACCGGCGGAGTAACCGGACACCTTTCCTTTAGACGTCTCTCAGATATCCGTTGACCGGGTCTTTTCGCTTTGATGCGCGTACCCCATCATGAGACCGGCGTGGAACCGGTGATCGCCGGCCCCGGGCCAGCTGACGACGTCGCCGCCGACCTGCACGAGACCCCACGTGCCGCGGTTTGTGAGCTGGTCATCCATCATGCGGGAATGGGATCTTCCGCCCGCCGTCCGGATCCAGAGGTTGCCGGAGTGCTTCTGATCCTTCAAGGCGTCGGAATACCGCGTTTCCCCAAGCCGGTCCGCGAGCGACATCGTGAAAAGCGTGTTTGAGGCGATCAGGTTCGCGGTGTAACTCCCGAGCTCTGGCTTCACAATATGAGTCGCGGGATTCGTCGGATCCGCGGCTGGGATCACATCCGGCTGCGCCGGAGTCGCTGGGGTGTCATCGTCATGCGTATTGGGAAGGACAGGGACCGGGGCGTTGGGATCCCGCTCGCTCGTCAGGTACCAGTCGTTTCCCACCTTCTTCAGTTCATAGATATAGGCACCGGCGGTGAGGCGATTCGAGTCCGGCTTCGTGAAGACCGCGTCTGAAGCGCCGCCTACCTGCACCACGCGGATACCGTCTACCGTCTGGCTCCCGCTTCCTGACACCTTGGTGAAGACAAGAGTCGCGCTTCCAGCGGTGCTCCCCTTTACGACAATTTCGTCATGCGGCGACGTATCCCCCTGAAGCACGGTGTTCATGCTGACAGTGCCGCCGTCAGACGAGTAGTTGCCGTCCACTGTGAGCGTTGTCCCGGTGAAGCCCGACGCGGCCGCGGCTGGGAAGTGAATGGTGCCGGAGCCTTGCGTAAGGGAAGTGACTTCAGACGATGACGCGATATTCCAGACGGCTGCCGCGTCGGTCATCGTGACATCCGCCGTGCCGCCCGTGAGCGTCGAAGTGCCGTTCCAGGTGCCGGCGAGCTGCGTCGTGACAGCGGCACCGTTGGACGACACGAGATTCCCGTTCACCGTCGTCCCTGCCTCAAAGTCTTCCGTGACCTTTGTGCCGGCACCCGCCGCGGTGACATCACCATTCAGCACGGCACTGTCACCGAGCGCCACGGGGGCGGCTGACCCTGAATCCGCGGTCAGGTTCCCGGTGATCACGCTGTTCCCAGCCCCGAGGAGGTAAACGATCGATTTGTCACCGGTCGCGGTGTAATTCCCGTTCACCTTGACGCTGTCAGTCACGGCGAGCACCGCGTAAGCGCCGTCCGCCGCGGAGACATTGCCGGTCACGGAACCGGTCCCCGAGCCATTGATATTCCACGTGGACGGCGTGCCGTCAGAGGCGGTCCCTGAAACCCTGACATCACCCTCAAGCGTTGAGGCGCCTTCGAAAGTCCCGTAAACGTGGCCGCCCGCTGTGACCGCGGTGTTCCCCTTATAGGCGCTGTCGCCCGAGAGAATGAGCGTAAGGACGCTTCGGTTCATATCGTCATCGGTATTGGCGACGTCAGGCGCGACGCCGTCCGCAGTGATATTGCCCGTGAAGGACGACTTCCCTGAGAGAATCACCGTTCCGCTCGCGCCGGTTTTAAGCGTTACGTTCGCGAGAGCGGACGCGGTATCCGATTCCACAATGGAGAGACTGTTGTTATTCCCGTCAGCGGACGCTTCAGACGTTCCGCCGGTGAGCGACGTGTACGCAGCGTCCCCGGCGAGAACAATATCCGTTCGCCCGTCGCCCGCGCCTGTCGTTGTGATCGTATCGGCTTTGAGGAAAGAGCCCGTTCCGGTTTCGAAGATCCCGACCGCGGAGCCATTCGCCGAGCTGATATTCCCCTGCACCTGAACGCCCGTCGACATCTGGGCATTGTTGATCTGAACGCTTCCGCTGTCAGCCCAGATCGCCGGGCCCGGCCCCTCGTTGATGACCTGAATGGGGCTTGACTGCGCCTGGATAGTGACGCTCCCGGACTGGCCGCTGTAGATCGTAGGAGATTCGGCGGAATTATTGAATACCTGAACGCCGGTGCCCGCGGCGTCAAGCGACGTGAGCTGGACCGCGCCTTTCAGCACCTGGACCGCGGCGGAGTACTCGGCCGTGTCTTCCACCCGGACGCTGCCTGCCTGCGCGGTCACGTAGCCTTCCGACTGGACCATGATCGCGGACACGGCGGAGCCGAGACTCTGAACCGTGACTTTGCCTCCCGCGCCGCCCGTTCCGGAGCCGAAAAGATCCACTTCGCCGCCGTCCCCGACGAAAACGCCAAAGGACGCTTTGGACGTGACCACGGTATCAGACGCCCCCTCAATCCTCACCTTCACCGTGCTGCTGTCGGTTTCGATACCGTAAGCACCGTCTGACGTGATCGAGGCTCGTCCACCTGAAAGCGTGAGGAGCACGCCGCGATCGAGCGTCGGGTAGTGAGAGCCGGCTTCACCCAGGATCCCGTCCCCTTCCGTCGACTCGAGCGTCAGGTTTCCGCCGATCGTGCCATCCACGTTATTGTTATCCGCGGTCTCGATTGCGTTTGCCCGGGAGGTCACCGTCACATCGCCTGAAACCGCGAGATGAACGCCTCCCGTCGTGGTGGACATCTTTTCCCCCGTCCCTTCAAGCCCGCTCACCGCGGAAATACCCAGCCCGCAGCGAACGGTGTCATTCCCGGTTGTCTGATTGGTGACGGTGAGGGATTTAAGCGTCAGGGTGATGCCGGCAGCGGCATCCGTATCGCTCCCCGGCACAACCGGGGCAGTCTTCACGATCGCGGGATCCGTTTCGTCCGTGTAGGTCACAATGGCGTCAGTGTCCGGGCTTGTGATCGACTCGGAAATCTGGGGATAGGTGACGGCGGCTGCCTCCGCGGGGGAACCCATGGTGAAAAGCGCGGCCGCGACAGCCGCGGCGACAGCTTTTCCAGTGAGGTTATGAGTCTCTGTGTGTCTCATGATCATCCTCGTTTTTGTTATAGGCGGTTTTTGTGTCTGAACTGCGTGCCTCGTCTGGCGGAGTCCCTGCGGGGTCTGCGTTCCTCGCGCTTCGGATTCCGGTTCAATCGCTCTTCCTGTCTATTTCTGTTTTATTCGCAGGTTGACAAATGATGCGGGGTTTGGATCACGTTTAAGACGTGCTCTTAAGCGGATTATTTTCTTTGGTTTTGTATATTGCAAACAAAAACAGGCTGTTGTTGCCAGTTCGCAACACTAGAATAAAGTCCCTATTGACTTTCAGTATTTATGAAATTGTTAAGTCAACCGCTGTCAACCCGAGAATCTGTCATGTTATGTAAAGAGCGATTGATTCGGTTGACAATGCGTGACAGAAGAAAAAGAACACATTTCATCCGTACCCGGATTACTGATCACCTTGGGGTGAACGCGCTTTCCCGCGTCCGTAATTTTTCTCAGGTCTTCCGGCGGACCTTTAACGGTTAAATCCGCGTAACCGTTTTCATCGTGCCTTGAATTCGTGGTTATCTAAAACTCTCACGCCGGGGTAAAAACACATTTCAGAGGGTGACTTAAAGACGGTAACCCCGGGTAAATCCTCAGGATCCTGAAGATACCGAGAATGAATACTGGCGGACGCTTTCCCGATGATTGCGAAACGTGAAAAAAGGAATGCCGGACTGCGGAAAACTACGAACCCGGTTTCCGGTGCCTCGCGCGGTAAAGCATCTGAAAACCGGTTCTGACATCTCATCCGGAAGGATCGGCCACGGATAGACAGGTCGGAAGCTGTAACCCCCGTTCCTTTCTCACAGGTGAATTATCAAATCAAGTGCAAAGTTACTGAATAAAAGACTTCAGCCGGACACTTCCAATTGAGACGTTTTCTGGGTCTGAAATTCAGAGCATTGAACCGTTTCTGAACTTCTGTCTGAGAAATTTTATCGATACTCATTCCTTTTGGGAAAAAGTCTCTAAGAAGTCCGTTTGTATTTTCATTACTTCCTTTCTCCCATGGATGATGAGGCAAGCAGAAATACACTTTGGTTCTGAGATCTTTCTCCAGTTTTTCAGCCCAGGAAAATTCTTTTCCGCGATCTACGGTAATCGTACGCAGATCCTTATCTGACAGAGATTTCTCAATTACGGCAGACACATCGGCCGCAGTCTTGGAAGCGGTTTTCCCGCCACAGAGAAAGCCGGACTTCCTATCGACCAGAGTCGTGAGGCAGGCTCCGCCCTTTTTTCCGATGACGGTATCGCCTTCCCAATCCCCCAGGCAAGATCTGTTCTGAGCTTCCAGGGGTCGCTCTTCAATGCTGTGAGTGATCTGGATCTTTCCTCGCCTCTCGGTCATGCCTTTACGGTGACGCGTTTTACCGTGGTGTCGCAGGTGTCGGGACATCTTTCGGCCATCCACAAAGCGATCCAGAAAGCCAGAATTGATTCCTCGGTAGATTGTCGTGGCGCTGATCCTTAGATTCGGCAGCTCCTTTCTGAGACGGTATTGAATCTGCTCCGGAGACCAGAATTTCTTAACCAGCAGATTTGAGACAATCCTTGTCAGCAACGAGTCAGACTTCAGAATGTTTCTCTTTCCGCAATGCTTTCTCTGTCTCTGATATCGGGCCTGCGCGGCACAGGGATCATAGGCAGCTGAAGCCCCATCCTGGGCCGATACAGCCTTGTTTCGCTTCAGTTCGCGGGAGATCGTAGAAACATTTTTCCCAATCGCACATGCAATTTCAGACAGGGATTTGCCTGAAATCGTTAAAGCCGAAATAAATACTCTGTCCCGAAGAGTAAGATGATGATAGTGGCTCATGAGCTCCCTCTATAGTTATCTTGACAATCTCTATTATGGAAGCTTTATGGGCCACTATTCTTTTCTCAGGCTTTGCACTTGAAGTGATAATTCGCCCACAAAATAAAACCGCGGGAAGGCTGTGACTCCCGCGGCGGTTAACCGGATGGCGGTGAGACCGGGCGGTATCCCCGGCCTCAGGCGTCACGGCTAGAAGAGCACCTTGGCTCCGACAAAGGCCCCGACGTTCCGGAAGCCCTGCTTCCCCTGCTGGTACGCGGCAGCACCCCAGAGGTTCACGTGCTTCGAAAGCTTTCCTTCGACCCCAAGCTTCACTTCGTCGAAGTTCCGGTTCCCTTCCGCCTGGTCATGGACCCCGGCGTAGGTGACGCCAAAGGATTTCGTGTCGTGGTACCAGTTGAGGCTGAGGAACGGTTTGATCGCGCGGCCGGTTTTGTCGTTTGTGAAGAGGTGATAGACCGTCGCACCCACGCGGGTCCGGACGTTCCCGGCCCCGGTGCCGGACACCGTGTAGTTCTCGGCATCCACGTGCTGATCCGCTCTCACGCCCATGCGGATCACCTGGGCTTCAAGCCGGAGGCGCGCGGCGTTCCGCGTGCCATCGCTGCTCACCCAATCTTTGAGGCCAAATGTGTATCCGGCTTCAAGGCTCGCCGTAAAGCCTTTCGAATCGTACGACTCTTCTACGGCGTTACTCGGATCCACCTTGTTCTTGAATCTCTGCCAGAGGAGCCACGTGTCGGCATACGGCCCGGTGCCGGCCGGGGCGGCGTTCATGTACGTCGCGTAGAGGCCGGCGGAGTAACCGGACACCTTTCCTTTAGACGTCTCTCCGATATCCGTTGACCGGGTCTTTTCGCTTTGGTGGGCGTACCCCATCATGAGACCGGCGTGGAAGCGGTGGTCGCCGGACCCAGGCCAGGAGACGACATCGCCCCCAACCTGCACGAGACCCCACGTGCCGCGGTTCGTGAGCTGATCATCCATCATGCGGGAATGGGATCTCCCGCCCGCCGTCCGGATCCAGATGTTCTCCGAATGCTTCTGAGACTTCAAGGCGTCCGAGTACCGGGTTTCGCCAAGCCGATCCGCGAGTGACATTGTGAAAAGCGTGTTTGAGGCGATCAGGTTCGCGGCGTAGCTTCCGAGTTCCGGCTTCACGATATGTGTCGTGGGATCCGTGGGGTCAGTCGGCTGAATGTCCGGCTGATCCGGCGTATCCGGTACGACTGGATCCGGAGCGTCCGGGTCCCGTTCGCTCGTGAGGTACCAGTTGCTCCCGACTTTCTTAAGCGCGTAGAGATAAGCGCCGGCGGAAAGCCGGTTCGAGTCCGGTTTCGTGAACACCGCGTCTGACTCCCCGTCCACTTCCACCACTTTGATCCCGGTGACCGTCTGAGCCCCGGACCCCGAGACTTTATTGAAGATGAGGGTCGCGGTGCCTGTGGCGCTCCCCTTCACGAGAAGCAGATCGTGCGCGGAATTGTCGCCATCGAGCACGGTATTCATGTTCACGGTGCCCCCGTCCGCTGAATAGTCCCCGTCAATCGTGAGCGTCGTGCCGGTGAAAGCCGACGCGGACACGGGTTTCGGGAAATTCACAGTGCCGGCGTCCTGCGTGAGGCTCGTGAGTTCAGAGTTTCCGGTGAGGTTCCAGATACCCGCGGGGTCCGTGAACATGAGATCCGCGGTGCCGCCTGAAAGCGTGGAGGAGCCGGTCCAGGTGCCGGCGAGCGTCACAGTCGCCAAGGCGCCGTCCGACGCCGAGAGGTCGCCAGTCCACGCGGTGCCGGTCCCGAAGTTAGCCTGCAGCTGGGTCCCCGAGCCTGACTCGGTCACGTTCCCAGTGAGGGTCGACGTGTCGGAGAGCATCACTATGGTACCTGCTCCCGAAGTCTGGCTGATATCTGCGAGGCTCGACGCCGAATCCTGCTCCTGAAGGAGGAAACGGCCTCCTGTTCCGTCCACCGAGACTTCTGACGTGCCGCCGGTCTGCGACGTGTACGCGGCGTCTCCCGTCAGCACCAGGTATACCCAGCTATCGGATGCCGTGATCTTATTCGCTTTCAGGTAGGAACCGGTTCCGCTTTCGTGAATGGCGACGCGGGAATCATTGGTGGCTGTCACGTTCCCAACCACCTGAACGCTTGACGCGGTCAGATCTCCGTTAATCGTGACACCGGTCGAAGGATCGGCGTTATCAGAGAGAATCACCTGGCCGCCGGATTGGTTGATTACCTGAATCGGGGCGCTGTCCGCCCGAATAACCACACTGCCCTCGCTCGCCGCGTAAATCGTCGGAGAGTCGGAATTATTGAGCACCTGAACTCCGGTGCCCGAAGCATCGTTCGCTTTCAGGCTAACCAACCCGTGACCGGTGACTTCAATCGCGGCGGACGAAGCGGCGGTGTCTTTCACGGTCACGCTGCCAGCGTCAATTGTGACAGTGCCATCCGAATCCGACATGATTGCCGCTGCGGCGGATTGAAGACTCTCAACCGCCACTGTGCCGCCGTCGTGGTCTTCCCCCGTACCATAAAGATTCACGCTGCCGCTGTCCGCGAGGATCGCGAAAGTGCTGTTTGATGTGACCGTCGTGCTCCCGGCCCCGGCGATCTGGACGATCGCTGAAGCGGCATTCGTCTCAATGCCGTAGCCCTTATCGGCGGTGATCGACGCGGTGCCGCCTGAAAGCGTGAGGTCGACGCCCCGGTACACGTACCGATCCGTCGTTCCGGCGCTCCCGAGGATCGCGGCGCCCCCTTCAGTCGAACGCACGGTCAGATTCCCGCCGATCGTGCCGTCAATATTGTTGTTTGACCCCGTGACAAGCGAATTCCCGACCGTCGTGACACTCACATCCCCCGTCACCGCGAGGTGAACGCCTCCCGTCGCCGTGCCAGTCGCGGTCCCGGTGAGGTCGTTCGCGGACGAAATGCCATACGGGCTGATCCCTGTGCTCGCGGCCGACACGGTATTCGTGACCGTGAGGGAGTTAAGGGTCAGCGTGATGCCTGTCGCGGCGTCCGTGTCTGATCCTGCCTCAACCGGCGCAAGGGATCCAACCGAAGCGGGATCCGTCTGATCGGTGTATGACACGACCGCGTCAGTCCCGGCGGCATCAAGCGTTGTGCCGATCTGCGTATAGGTAGCCGCGTGCGCCGCGCTTCCCAGTGTGAAAAGCGCCGCGGCAACCGCGGCGGCTGCCTTCGTCCCCTTCAGGGCATAGGTTTTTCTCTGCTTCATGGTGAATACTCGTCCAATAGTGTGTTCAGCCGGATTAAAGACTCACCTCGGGTCAGAAACTGCCCTTCAAGGGGAATTGCTGAGAGGGATGGATTCTGACTTTTTCGCCTCACCTGTTTATTTTTGGCTGTTCTTCAAGTTGACAGATGGACCGAAGTAAGGATTACGGTAATTATGGAATCTTTACTCATTATTTCGTGTCGCTTCCGATTTCGCAAATAAATACAGAATTCTGTTGCCTTCCGGCAACAGGGAAATCAGAGAACTAATGACTTTTCCGTAATTTCAAAAATGGATGAGTTAATTTCGGTTAACTATTTCAGGTTGACAAATAAGGGCAGGAAACCCGAGAAAGCTGTCAGATTCTGACGAAGGATAGGATCAGTTTTCGGTCGTTCGAGACTCCTCCGAACGCCTCAGGCCGCGTCACCTGTAAGAGGCAGTGAAACGCTTTTCGTTATTCTCTTTTTGAATATCCAGCATAACTTGCAAAGGACTCAACCTATATCTACCTAGTACTACCCAAAAGGTTGATTGATCACGGCAAACTATTTAAACGATTGAAAAAAGCCCTGTATCTTTTTTTATCGTTCTCGTAAAAAAGCCCCGCTCTCAAAAGGTCTCGCAAATTTAAGAAACCTGTGGCAGACTGCCCCCGATGCTTTGAACAAGCTTTTGATGGGTGAATTATCAAATCAAGTGCAAAGTTACTGAATAAAAGACTTCAGCCGGACACTTCCAATTGAGACGTTTTCTGGGTCTGAAATTCAGAGCATTGAACCGTTTCTGAACTTCTGCCTGAGAAATTTTATCGATACTCATTCCTTTTGGGAAAAAGTCTCTAAGAAGTCCGTTTGTATTTTCATTACTTCCTTTCTCCCATGGATGATGAGGCAAGCAGAAATACACTTTGGTTCTGAGATCTTTCTCCAGTTTTTCAGCCCAGGAAAATTCTTTTCCGCGATCTACGGTAATCGTACGCAGATCCTTATCTGACAGAGATTTCTCAATTACGGCAGACACATCGGCCGCAGTCTTGGAAGCGGTTTTCCCGCCACAGAGAAAGCCGGACTTCCTATCGACCAGAGTCGTGAGGCAGGCTCCGCCCTTTTTTCCGATGACGGTATCGCCTTCCCAATCCCCCAGGCGAGATCTGTTCTGAGCTTCCAGGGGTCGCTCTTCAATGCTGTGAGTGATCTGGATCTTTCCTCGCCTCTCGGTCATGCCTTTACGGTGACGCGTTTTACCGTGGTGTCGCAGGTGTCGGGACATCTTTCGGCCATCCACAAAGCGATCCAGAAAGCCAGAATTGATTCCTCGGTAGATTGTCGTGGCGCTGATCCTTAGATTCGGCAGCTCCTTTCTGAGACGGTATTGAATCTGCTCCGGAGACCAGAATTTCTTAACCAGCAGATTTGAGACAATCCTTGTCAGCAACGAGTCAGACTTCAGAATGTTTCTCTTTCCGCAATGCTTTCTCTGTCTCTGATATCGGGCCTGCGCGGCACAGGGATCATAGGCAGCTGAAGCCCCATCCTGGGCCGATACAGCCTTGTTTCGCTTCAGTTCGCGGGAGATCGTAGAAACATTTTTCCCAATCGCACATGCAATTTCAGACAGGGATTTGCCTGAAATCGTTAAAGCCGAAATAAATACTCTGTCCCGAAGAGTAAGATGATGATAGTGGCTCATGAGCTCCCTCTATAGTTATCTTGACAATCTCTATTATGGAAGCTTTATGGGCCACTATTCTTTTCTCAGGCTTTGCACTTGAAGTGATAATTCGCCTGTCATAAAAATGAAAACAAAAAATAACCTCCGGCTTGAGATGGAGTTTTATCGGATGGCTGCGGGCGACTACCGCCCGCTCCCGGAGCTTCCGAACAGAACTTCTCCTTCCCGCGGACCCCGCGGCCTGAAGAAGTACTGTGAACACTCTGTCGAACAGGCGATCTACCGCTTTTTCGCGTCGGACCATGAGGTCCCGGACGAACTCGCGCTCGATCACGCCTAGAAACTGTTCCTCCAACCCGGCCGTCCCCCTGTAATCTCTGCACGGTCGCGAGGAAGGAAGCACCGGCCTCACGGAGACGGAGCCGGATGACAAAAAGGAGAGGCCGCAACTAGAAATAGATGCGGCCTCTTTCTTATCTGGGTCAAACTTTCTGTACTTCGATCTTTGCAGGGATACCGTTTCTCACACATGCCCCTGAAACAGAATTGACCCATAAGGTCGTTCCCTTACGGGTTGGATCTGTCAGACCAATTTCATTAAGGTTGACCCCGTGCCGAGCGTGCGGATTCCCGGGTATTTTCGTACCGTTAATTATTATCGTTCGGGCTCCTAAATCTCTATGCCCAAATCCATGCTCGATTGCCAGGACACCGCTTTTGACTCCTGGGTCAATCAAAACCGCGGAATTAATTGATCCGGCAGGAGTCGAAATTTTGACCCTATCTCCTTGTTTGATCTTTAAACGTTGAGCATCCCGCGGATTTAAAAGAACAGGATTCTCTTCTTGCAATGAGGATAGAGAGGAGTCGAGGCTGTAGCTACTGTGAATGGTCGATTTAAAACTCATCAGCAGGAACGGCCATTGGGTAACGGGATAAATTGACCGCATGGGTTTTCCATTCCCGAACGATGGTTCCCGCCATGCCGCGCACCCTACTTCAAATTTTCCGGAAAGCGTGTTTCGCGTACTGCCTACGTTTTCGTTCCAGATAAGCTGTGGCAGATCAAAACGGTGTCTCATCCAGGCACGATTATCTGGATCGTAGGCATCGGAGTGATTTTCGAAGCGACCGCCGTGGGCATACAGATTTGCCACCCTTTTCCATTCATCGGCTTTAAGAACCGACTTCAGTTTCGGCACAAGCCTTTCAACACCAGTGATGGATAGGTCGTCATCTGTTGCTTCCTCCGTTGGTTTTTTCCCGGTAAAAGCGATATTGGCTCCTCCCCTGAAATACCAATCCTCTGGAGTTTCAAGCGGATAGCGCATGCCCGCTTGATCCTTAATAGCGTTTGGACCAAATCCTGGCAAATTCATTTCCTTGGCTAACCCGAGAATGAAGGTTTCCATGCAGATATGTTCGCCATTTTCTGTTTTGCTTGTTCTTGGTTCAACGACAGGCCATCGCGCCGCACTGGTTTTGGTAGGCACACCATTCCAAGGGGCTACCCACCCCCAAGTTTCATACATGTGGGAATCAGGAACAATGTAATCAGCAAATGCATTGGATTCATTGATGAAACAATCAATTGAAACGATCAAAGGAAGCTTATGAGGGTCTGCCAGTATCGATTCGGCAATTTTTCGGGATCCGGGCATTCCGTAAACTGGATTACACATCCACAGAATGAGCGCCTTCAATGGATACGGATATTGACTTGAAAGCGAGGCAAACCATTCCGTTCCTAGACCTGGAGCGTTAGGGAACCAAAGATCTGATGCTGGATAGGGTTTGCCAAGGGCTTTTTTGGATGGCGAATTATCACTTCAAGTGCAAAGCCTGAGAAAAGAATAGTGGCCCATAAAGCTTCCATAATAGAGATTGTCAAGATAACTATAGAGGGAGCTCATGAGCCACTATCATCATCTTACTCTTCGGGACAGAGTATTTATTTCGGCTTTAACGATTTCAGGCAAATCCCTGTCTGAAATTGCATGTGCGATTGGGAAAAATGTTTCTACGATCTCCCGCGAACTGAAGCGAAACAAGGCTGTATCGGCCCAGGATGGGGCTTCAGCTGCCTATGATCCCTGTGCCGCGCAGGCCCGATATCAGAGACAGAGAAAGCATTGCGGAAAGAGAAACATTCTGAAGTCTGACTCGTTGCTGACAAGGATTGTCTCAAATCTGCTGGTTAAGAAATTCTGGTCTCCGGAGCAGATTCAATACCGTCTCAGAAAGGAGCTGCCGAATCTAAGGATCAGCGCCACGACAATCTACCGAGGAATCAATTCTGGCTTTCTGGATCGCTTTGTGGATGGCCGAAAGATGTCCCGACACCTGCGACACCACGGTAAAACGCGTCACCGTAAAGGCATGACCGAGAGGCGAGGAAAGATCCAGATCACTCACAGCATTGAAGAGCGACCCCTGGAAGCTCAGAACAGATCTCGCCTGGGGGATTGGGAAGGCGATACCGTCATCGGAAAAAAGGGCGGAGCCTGCCTCACGACTCTGGTCGATAGGAAGTCCGGCTTTCTCTGTGGCGGGAAAACCGCTTCCAAGACTGCGGCCGATGTGTCTGCCGTAATTGAGAAATCTCTGTCAGATAAGGATCTGCGTACGATTACCGTAGATCGCGGAAAAGAATTTTCCTGGGCTGAAAAACTGGAGAAAGATCTCAGAACCAAAGTGTATTTCTGCTTGCCTCATCATCCATGGGAGAAAGGAAGTAATGAAAATACAAACGGACTTCTTAGAGACTTTTTCCCAAAAGGAATGAGTATCGATAAAATTTCTCAGGCAGAAGTTCAGAAACGGTTCAATGCTCTGAATTTCAGACCCAGAAAACGTCTCAATTGGAAGTGTCCGGCTGAAGTCTTTTATTCAGTAACTTTGCACTTGATTTGATAATTCACCATTTAAATTCCGATGTCTTTGTATAAGGAACATTTCTTCCAAAGGGAATGCCTTTTGGCTTTATCTGGCCATCAAAACTATCAAGGTCATACCTGGGGCCTTTCCCAGCATCCTTAAATCCCCCTCCATTCATAACAAATCCACCGCGGCAATTCAAGTTACCAATCAGAACGTTAAGCGTGATTACGGAGAAAGCATTAAGAAAGCCGCTGCCTGACATCATGCCGCCATGAGCTATAGCGCTTGACTTAACACCGTGTGACGTAAATTCCTGAGCAAGCTTAGCAATTTGTTCGGCCGGCACCCCGCATGCTGCTGAGTATTCGTGTATTGAACTGCTGAAACTTTCTTCCTTAAGTAGACGGAAAGCCGATTTAACGTGTACCTTCTCTTCGCCGATGGTGATCTCTTTTGATATATCGATAAGCGCTGGACCTGATGCTTGATCTGTGGATTGCAGACTACCGTCTTCCATCACAACAACAGAAGCGTCCTTTCCTCCATCAAGACCAAGGTCTGATGCTCTGACGTATTTACCGTACTTTTTATGTTTTTCGTCAATTACGACAAGCCACGATGCGCTCGAAAATGAGGGGAATCCCAGCCTTTTTGCAACGCCAATGTTCGGACAGCTAAGAAACTCGCTATTTATCCTCTTTTGGCTGATCATCCATTGGATCATGCCCATAACCAGCGCGCCATCGGTACCCGGATAAATGGGAATCCAATTAGCATTTGCCCCGCTTGCTGCATTGGCCGCATTGGTCATTACCGGATCAACCACTACGTATGAGAGTTTTTGGGTTGATCTTCCTTTTGCAACCAGTTCAGCTGTTCTCTTAAACGGGTTCCCAGCCTGTCCTGGTGCCGTACCAATAAACAGAATAAATTCCGCATTCGAGGGTGAGGAAAATTTTGTGGGTGACTCTGAGATAATTGCTCTTGGAGGAGCCTCAAATGAAACGAAAGACAGACCCCTTGGATAGTGTTGCAGGACAGATTTTAGAAAACGCCAAGAAATCCGGGCTTGAGATTAATACCGCAGAGGATGCGGAAAATCTTATGGCCCATATGCTCGGTCGGCTGCTGACTCAAATGCTTGACGGTGAAATGACCAATCATCTCGGTTACGAAAGAGGCGGTAAACGTGTCACCGAAAATGAGCGTAACGGGCATAGTTCGAAAACCCTCAAATCGTCCAGCCTTGGAAATATCCGTATTGACGTACCCAGAGACCGCAAGGGAGAGTTTGAGCCGAGGGTCGTTCCTAAGCATAAACGCCAGCTGGCGGGGTTTGAGGACAAGGTTCTGGCCTTGTACGCCAGAGGGCTCTCAACCCGGGAAATTCAAGGCTTTCTCTATGATGAATACGGTATGGAGACCAGTGCCGAATTTATCAGCGATGTTACGGACGCCATCCTTCCTGAGGTTGAAAAATGGCAGAACCGTCCTCTGGATCCGTTTTATACAACTGTTTTCTTTGACTCTATTCGAGTCAAAATCCGAGGTGATAATGGCATTGTTACCCCGAAAGCGGTCCATCTTGCCTTGGGCGTAAACGCCCAGGGCCGCAAGGAAGTTTTGGGGATGTGGGTCGCTGATAACGAAAGCGCAAAATATTGGCTTAAGGTCTTCACTGAACTCAAAAACAGGGGGGTGTCTGATATTCTGATTGCTGTCACAGACGGACTCAAGGGAATGAAGGAGGCGCTTGAAGCTGCCTTTCCCAACACTCTGCTGCAGACCTGCATTGTTCACCTGATCAGGAACAGTCTGAAATTCGTCGGATATAAGGATTACAAGGCCGTAGCCGGCGCGCTGAAGCCCATTTACCGGGCCGTAAACGCGGCTGATGCGCGGAAGGAACTGGACGCTTTTGCACAGTCGGAACTGGGGCTCAGATACCCTTACATCGCCAAACAGTGGATCGATTCCTGGGATAAGGTGATCCCCTTCTTTGATTTTTCCCCAAATATCCGCAGACTTATTTATACAACCAATGCCATAGAGAGCCTTAATCGGGATCTAAGAAAAGTAATTAAGACCCGAGCTGCTTTCCCTACTGAAACGGCTGCTTTGAAACTTCTCTTTCTGGCAATCCGGAAAGTAGAGAAAAGATGGGTGCGGCCTTCTCCATACTGGAGTGCCGCTATGAGAGAATTGGTTGTGCTATTTGGTGACCGAATCACCCCCTACATCGATTAACCTTGAACGAGCCGCCCACAAAAAATTACACACCCTCGCCTGTTGCCAGAAATATGGTGTTGAACCCAAGGTTATTCTGCAGTCCGAATCGATCAATATCGTTCATGACGTGGTATCTCATGGCCTCGGCTGCTCGCTGGTTCCAGAAGAACTCGCATACTGTACGTGTACAGCAGAATGTCGCCCTTATTATTTCGATCTTTCTGAAGAGCTGCCTGAAAATCCTGTCGTTGTTGCCTGGAGCAAGGAACGGTATCTTTCTAAAGCATCTCAGATTTTCATCAATAATTTGATAAAAGATACAAAGGATTATTCCGGTTGCACATCCTGTTCAAACTAGAAAAACCTTTATCTATAACTGAACTAATGTTTAATCTAAGTTCAACTACTTACGTACTCGGATTCGTATCCTTAACTCTGTTCCGGGAAGCAACAGCGGCTTGATAGGTGCGCCGCTCCCAGAACTAGGTGTTTTTACATTTACCGCTGCCAGATCCGGACTCTCTCCACCGGATGAGCAGCGGGCTTTTCTCTCCTTTGGTTGCTCTCCGACGGACCCGCGAGCTCTCTCTCCTGCGCGGGTCCGTTTATTTTTGCCTTGAAAGCGCCTGCCTCGTCACCCGTCTCCCTTTTGAATACCTCACTTGATTTTCATATACCGATATCAAGTTTTATGGAAAAAATGGTATTTTCCGAGGAAAACGGAGACTTTTGGGGCGGTTTTTACCAGGGAAGAGAGTCGCTGGAAGCTGTGCATCTCAGGGCGGTGGAAGGCAAAACGGCCCGTTCTGAACCCGACATTGGGGCGGGCTGCGGGGCTCGAACGTCGGAAACGCTGAAGCGGAACTCTCAGCGTACTTTTTCTCCCTCTTTTGACTCTTGAAGTGACTTTTTGTAGGTCTTTTTTGAGGTCAGAATCGCTTCTTAACCCCTCTTTTTGATTTTCTTATACGGAAATCAAGTTTGAGACCGTAAAAGGTATTTCACCGGGTTTTTCGGCATTTTTTGCTTATTTGTTAGGCAGTCGTGAGAAAATCAGGCAAGTTTTAAGCGTCCGATTCCGGAAATTACGGTGCTTTTCTGTGGTCTCCCCTACCCTGACGCGGAGAGATCGCTCTTGATTCTCTCATACTGAAATCAAGAGACAGTTCCGAGCGGCGTTTTTCGGTAATTTCGAGGCTGCCGGTACCGACTTTGGGACTTAAAAAGTCCATTTTGAGGTTTCCGGCCTCTGTTTTTCCTCCATTTCGATGAAAATTTCATCTTGATTTCGATATACCGAAATCAAGTAGCGACTGAAGCCATGAAAAAATCATCTTGAAATCGATATATCGAAATCAAGTATCCCTGCGGTCAGCCCTTCCAAAGAGAAAGAATACGGCATTACGGTTGATCAAAAAGACCGTTATGGGAATCGTCTGGAACTCGCCAGGATCTCGGGTTTCTGGCGATCTATAGCGCTGTTTAACGTTGATAGCAGTATGATGTTTTCATAACTCAAACTGAAGTGGGCCCGGAACTGTGTTTCCTGATCCCCTCTTATCTTGCTATGAAGAAAATCGCATTGGCTCTCTGCTCCGCTGTTACGGCTCTTATGAGCCAAGGGGTGTCGGCTCACGGCATGACCCAGAACGACCTGATGAATCTGACAGAAGCGTATGCCTATGTCTATCAGCGGCAGCAGGTGCTCGCGGCGGCGGAGAAGCAATTCGGGAACGACGTTGGGGTGCTGGGCGTGGTTGATACCTCGCGTCTCACCTGGAATCTCATCTATCCGGACGCGGAAAACGCGCTGATCACGCATCTGGGACACTTCGGTCTCAGTCGGGCGGATATCGCGAAGCTCACCGCGGAAACGCTCGGAGCGTCGGACAAGAATCTCCGATTCCGGGACGCGATCCAGGCCAAAGCCGTGGTGCTGCACTACAGCCTGGTGTCCAAGAGTCCGACTGAGAAGGAAAACCGGGTCCGCCGGACACTATCGGATGCCGCCTTCTCGGCCTACCCGGAAGAAGAGTTCGCGTTCCATCGGACAGCGCACGAAATCAAATATCCGCTTCGGAATACCGCGGGTGAGAAAAAATTCCGAATCCTGATCCCGGATTCCTGGGAAGAAACGCCGACGAGTTTTCCGGGGCATCTTGGCTACTGGACGAAGAATGATGAGGACGTCGTCGTCTCGATCGGCGCGAGGCGGCCTGTCGACGATGAGTACAACCCTGCCGATTTTATTTACCGGAACCTGAAGGCCATCGAAGGGACGCCGGAAATCGGGAAGCGGTTCGGACCGCTTGAAAGCGAGCTCGTTAAGAAGGGCCCTTCGAAGGTCGTGATCTTCGATCGGACACCGGTGATCCTTCTCGAGTGGGACGGAAAATTTGCGAGAGACAATACGCCTTTCTACACGCACACCACTTCAGCGATCTATCAGGATGGATCGCAGTACGTGGATGTGGAATTTTATGTGGCGTCACGCGATCCCGAGGCAGCGAAGCGGGCGGGTAACAAGTACCAGATGCTGAGAGACCAGATCCTCAGTTCTATCCGGTTAGTTTCCGCTGACAAATAATCTCCGAAGCCCGCTGATTCCGCGGGCTTTTCCTTTTTCCGAGGGGCAGAAACGGGCCTGTTCTTCGGATTTATGTGTCACCCAAGTGTCATTTTTTTGACATGTGACCGGGCTACCTAGGCAAAGATCTAATCCAAACTTACTACGTCGAGAGACATAGAGAGCCGCAAAGAAAAACGCGGCGGTCTCTCAGTACGCATACAACCAAAAAAGGAGATTTTGACCATGCCCGTTTCGGTTTCACGCCGCAGCCTCTTAAAAGCCTCAGGTCTTACCGCCGCCGCGGTGAGTGTGAATGGCGCAGCGTCCGCGGTCGCTTCCGCAGCGACGAAGGACATCAACGTCCAGCACCCGATCAGGAATATCGAGCACATCCGCGCGTTCTATAAGAATTTCCCGACGCGGCTCGCCGCTGTGCGGAAGGGGTTCAACCGTCCGCTCACGCTTTCTGAAAAGATCCTCTACACGCATCTCTATCACATCGAGGATGCGAGGGACTTCAAGCGCGGACACGAATTCGCGAATTTCCGTCCGGATCAGCTCGTGATGGAAGACCTCACCGCGCAGTCCGCGATGCAGCAGTTCCTCGTCGCGGAGTTCCCGAAGGTGCAGCTCCCCTCCTCCATCCACTGCGATCACCTGACGCTCGCGAGCGAGGGCGCGATCAAGGATCTGAAGGTCTCAAACTACGATAACCGCGTGACCTACAAGTTCCTGAGCGACGTGAGTGATAAGCTCGGTATCGACTTCTGGGAACCGGGCGCGGGCATTATTCATCAGGAAACGCTGGAGAACTACGCGTATCCGGGCTGCCTCATCGTCGGGTGCGACTCCCACACGCCGAATGGCTCGGGGCTTGGCGGCATCGCGATCGGTATCGGCGGCGCGGACGCCGTGGACTGCATGTCGGGTGTGGAATGGGAGCTCCCCGTGCCGAAGGTGATCGGCGTGAAGCTCACCGGGGAACTGAAGGGGTGGTCCACGCCGAAGGACGTCATCCTGAAGCTCCTCGGAATTCTCTCCGTCAAAGGCGGCACGAACGCCATTATTGAATACTTCGGTCCGGGCACCGACACTCTTTCCGCGACCGGCAAAGCGACGATCGCGAACATGGGCGCGGAACTCGGCGCGACGAGCTCGGTTTTTCCCTATGACTCCCACATGATGGATTACCTCCGGAAGACGGGCCGCGAAGAGATCGTCCTGATGGCAAATAAGATCGCGGGCGACCTCAGAGCCGATAAGGCGGTCTACGAGAACCCCTCGAAATTCTATGACCAGGTGATCACGATCGACCTCTCGACCCTTGAACCCCAGGTATCCGGGCCGTTTTCACCGGACGCTGACATGAACCTCTCCGAAATGAAGGAGAACGTGAAGAAGAAGGGGCTCTCCGAC
Organism: Mesosutterella multiformis; assembly: GCF_003402575.1. Classification (GTDB taxonomy): domain Bacteria; phylum Pseudomonadota; class Gammaproteobacteria; order Burkholderiales; family Burkholderiaceae_F; genus Mesosutterella; species Mesosutterella multiformis. The sequence continues at coordinate 297,396 of NZ_BGZJ01000002.1, read as the reverse complement.
AAGATTGAAGCGGTGCTGATCGGTTCCTGCACGAATTCGTCTTATGAAGACATTTCACGCGCCGCCTCCATCGCGCAGCAGGCGCTCGATCACGGGATTTCTGTGAAGTGCCCGATGTTCCTCTCTCCTGGCTCCAACCTCGTGAAGGCCACGATGGACCGCGACGGTCTCACGCAGGTCTTCCAGAAGCTCGGTGTCACGGTGCTCGCGAACGCCTGCGGCCCGTGCGTCGGCATGTGGAACCGCAAAAATAACCCGAAGCGTAAGAACACGATTGTTCACGGCTTCAACCGCAACTTCCGGAAGCGTAACGACGGGAATCCGCTCACTGAAGCGTTCCTCGTGTCGCCTGATATCGCGGTCGCTTACGCGCTCGGCGGCCGTCTTTCCTTCAACCCGATGACGGATACCGTGACGGGGAAGGACGGAAAGGCGGTGAAGCTCGAAGTCCCGCACGGAAATGAGCTTCCGCCGAAGGGCTTTGCCCGTGCCGGCACGGGCTGCCACACGGCGACCTTTAAGACAAAGGTGATCAAGATCGACCCGAGCTACGACCGTCTGCGGCTCCTCGACCCATTCCCCGCCTGGAACGGGAAGGATATCCAGGGGCTCCCGCTTCTCATCAAAGTGAAGGGTAAGTGCACGACGGACCACATTTCGCCAGCCGGCAAATGGATTCACTACGTCGGGAACATCTCCCGGATTTCGGATAACACGCTTTCTGTCGCCGATAACGCCTTCCAGCCCGGGAAACTCGACCACGTCTTCAATCAGAAGACCGGAACGTACGACAAGGTGAGCTCGGTCGCGAAGAGCTATAAGGCCGCGAACCAGTTCTCCTGCGTCGTGGCGGACGAAAACTACGGTGAAGGGTCGTCCCGCGAACAGGCTGCCATGCAGCCTCGCTACCTCAATGTCCAGGTGATCATCGCCCGGAGCTTCGCCCGAATTCACGAGACGAACCTCAAGAAGCAGGGGATCCTCGCCCTCACCTTCGCGAATCCGGATGACTGGAACAAGGTGCAGGAGAAGGACCGCATCTCGGTGGTTGGGATGAAGGACTTCAAGCCCGGGAAGCCCCTCACCGTGATCCTCAGTCACGCGGATGGGTCTCAGGACCGCGTCCAGGTGAACCACACCTACACCGATCGCCAGATCGAGTGGTTCCGTTATGGGTCGTCGCTTAACATGCTCCGCGCCCAGAACCAGGCAAAGGCGAAGAACGCCTGAGCTTAATTGCAGTACCCGCTCCTGGATCCTCCCGATCCGGGAGCGGCGATTCTCTCTTTGGTCTTCGTTTGAACGTACGACGTTTTCACGCTCTTCCTCAGATTCCTGGTGAAGAGCGTGTTTTTTTATTTTCTGCCGCGAGTCCCCTTCCCTATACTTAGAGACATCACCGTGAACCTTTATCCGTTTATTCCCATGCGCCGCGCGAGGTACCGTCTGAAACCTGTGAGTCTCATCCTGATCGCGGGGCTCGTCGCTCTCCCGCTTCTCACGCCGGCCGCGGGAGCTACGGAAATTGATGAGCCGTACCCGATCGGGCGGGTATTGACGCCCGAAACCGCGGCCCGGAAAGACGCCCCGGACATGGTCCGGATGCAGGTCTCGCACTTCTCGCAGCCAAACCAGAATGACGCGATCATCATGCCGACCGTCCGGGCGTTTCAAAAAGCGTTTGGGCGGGATCACTTCTATGCTGAGGTGTTTTCTGGCGAACGGATCAACCCGAAGAAAACGGATCTGGTGCTGAGTTCGGCCGGCACGTACCGGCGTGCGGCGGATGTCGGAAGCCGCGATATCGGGTCACTCGTTTCGGATCGCTTTCCGGACCCGAATCACGCGGAAGGATCGGTCTTTGTGGTTCGAAAAGGGAACCGGACGTACCAGAGCCTCAAAGATCTCAAAGGCCTAAGGCTCGTGACGAGCGGCCCGAAAGCCTTCACAGGGTACCAGGTCGCGATGGGGGAGCTGCTGCGGGAGGGCATCAACCCGGACCGGTTCTTTTCCGATCAGATCGTGAAACTGAACGATATGCCGTCAGTCGTCACGGCGCTCCGGAAGGGAGAGGCGGATGTCGGTGTGCTCCGCACCTGTTTCCTTGAAGATATGGCGGCCGAAGGCAAGGACATTTCGGATCTCGCGGTTGTCGGAGCGAAACCGGAAACCAAAGACTTCCGCTGCGTTCGCAGCACGGCGCTTTACCCGAACTGGACCGTGACGATCACGCCTCACGCGACCCCGGATGTCGCGCGGCTTGCCGCATCCACCCTCCTCTCGATGAAACCGATCCCGGGGAACCTCCACTGGGGGATGGCGACGGACTTCACGCCAGTCGACACCCTCTTCAAGGAACTCAAAATCGGGCCGTATGAATATCTGCGGCATTGGACGCTGAGACGGTTCCTTTCCGAATACTGGCCGTTTCTCACGCTCTTTATCGCCGCGGTGATCGGGCTCCTTCTTCATTCCGTCCGGAGTGACCGGCTGGTCGAACGGAGAACCCGGGAACTCACGAAGGCGTACGCGAAACAGAAGGAACTTGAGGAAAGGACGCGGCGCGCGAACGAGCATCTCGCGGCGCTGCAGAAAAACGGGATGATCGGGCAGATGAGCTCCATGGTCGTTCATGAACTCCGGCAGCCGCTCGCGACGATCGTGAATTACGTGCAGAGCCTTTTGAGACTCAGTGACATGCATCGGCCGAATTCAGAAGCCATGATGCAGAAAGGTCTCACCACGATCCGAAGCGAAGCCTTGAAGGCGGACGAAATCGTGACGAAAGTCCGGGACTACGCGAAGCGGTCGAGCGGTTCGGACACCCGAACCGTGATTGATCTCACGGAGCTCGTAAATCGCTCTGTCGCGAATCTCGAGGACTCCAGCAGCTACCGGACCCCGATTCACTCTGATATCCGCCCTGGGTGCCTGATTGAGGGGGACCGCCTTGAAATTGAAGTCGCGGTCGTAAACCTCATCAAGAACGCGCTCGAAGCCGCGGACCGGAAGGGAGGATCGGACGCGCGGGTCTCTGTGGTGCTTGACCGCTTTGAAACGGCGGACGGGGAATCGATCCGCCTCACAATTGAGAACACCGGTGACGTCCTCACAAAAGAGCGGCTCGAGAGTCTCGGGTACGCGACGAAGAGCGCGAAGCCTGAGGGCCTTGGGCTTGGGCTCGCCATCGTCCGCACCATCATCCAGAACCACTCGGGCTCGATCGCGTTTAACCCGAGAGAAGCCGGGGGGCTGGCTGTCACCGTGACGATTCCGGCTCCGTCGCACCCGATTTCCTGATTCTTTCGTTTTCTTCCCTCCACTCTTCGGCCATTCAGCTTCTCTTCTCTATATAGAAAAGAAAAAAACCGGAAATCCATCACCCTCGGAGAGAGAAAGGGGAGGATTTCCGGTGAACCTCAAGAATGAGGAGAAGTCAAAGGAAGATTGGAAGTATTGCTTCCCGCCTTACGGCGTCTTCAGATTGAACTTGTGGCACTGGCTGCAGGAAAGCGTGCTCTGCTGGTGACCCTTGTGGCACGTCGTGCAGTCGCGCTCCCCGTAGTGGTTGAAGTGCGGGTTCGGGTGAACGTTCGCGGTCTTCTTCGCGAGTTCCTCGTAAGACTTATGGCACGCGAGGCACTGCGCCTTGCGGACCGGTTTCGAGGTGTCGCCGTTCACGTGGCAGGACTCACACTTCACGCCGCGCTCGACGTGGCGATCCGCAAGGAAGTGGTCAGTCGTTCCGGCAGCCGCGGCGGTGCCCGCGATCAGCATGGCGAGCGTCATAACGATTAAGTTTTTCATGGTCGTTTTCTCCCCTTCGGTTAAGCGTTCTTATGCTTTGAAGCCATATCAGCCGCGGCAATACGGCCGAACACAGTGGCAGCGCCAAGCTGCGAGCCGCCGATATAGTTTCCGAAGAAGAGACCGCCCGCGGCGTTTCCGACCGCGTAGAGCCCCTTGAACGGGACGCCTTCGTTACTCACAATCTGAGCCTTCGAGTTGATCTTCGGGCCGCCGAACGTGGCCGTAATGCCGCCCTGGAACGGGAACGCGTAGTACGGGGGCTTATTAAGGGGCTTCGGATCCTTGAGGGAGCACGGCGGATTCATTTCCTTCAGCTTCCCGTCCGCGAGCGCCTTGTTGTATTCGGCGAAAAGCTTCGTGAAGACTTCAGGCTTCAGACCCATCTTCCGCGCGAGTTCTTCCGGGGTGTTCGCGATGATCACTTCGCTGTTCATTCCGAGGAACTTCTTCGCCGCCATTTCGGAGCGCGGCCAGTTCGCGTCGATGATGTGATAGGCCTTGTTTTCCGCCGTCTTTGTGGCAGTCGCCATCGACTTCTGCGTGTACGTGAACACTTCATCCATGAAGCGCTGGCCCTGGCAGTTGACGTCAAGCCCCGTGCCGGCATCGATCACGAAGTTCGGATTCGCGTGGGTGTTCTCAACGATCGGGCCGCAGTGGAACTGATCCATATGAACGAGCATCGCGCCGAGCGGCTCCGTCATCGAGACGTTTTCACCCGTGACATACTGAGAACCGCGCAGCACGAGGCGGGAAAGCGGACCGCCCATATAGCGGCAGAGCATCGCGCGGTTCGCGGAGAAGCCGCCGGTGCCGATCACGACACCGTCACGCGCCATGTAGTTCTTGAGACCGTCGTCCGTCAGGCACTCAACGCCCACGATCCGATACTGGTTATCAGTGATGAGTTTCAGACCCTTCGTATTGAAGCGGACCGGGATCTTACGGGCGTCGCACGCGGCGAGCAGATACCGGATCAGGCGGCTGCCGCCGGTCAACCCTTGGCCATCCACCGGAATCATGCGGTGAAGGAGAGGCCACGGGAGGCTGCGGATCTTCGCGAACTTCACGCCGATCTTCTTCTGCAGCCACTCGATATCGGGTCCGATGTTTTCAACATAGGTATCAACGAGGGCGGGGTCGGCGCGGTTCTGCGACACCTTCATCATGTCAGCGCGGAACGCTTCTTTCGTTTCGTTGAACCCCTGAGCCTTCTGAAGGTCGGTACCCCAGGCGGCGATACCGCCGGACGCGAAAATAGAGTTCCCGGCGGCCCAGGACATTTTTTCTAGCACCACAGGCTTCAGTCCGCGGTCAAAGGCCTCGATCGCGGTGACAAGGCTTCCGGTGCCCGCGCCGAGAATGACGCAGTCAAAGGTTTCGGACGGCAGCGTCTTATTGATGTTTGACTTCCGGGACGGGGCAGCTTTTCCAGTCGCAGCCTGCGCGACACTCGCGGTTCCCGCGGCTGCTGCCGCGACACCGGCTTTCAGCCAATTTCTCCGAGTCAGCATACATATCTCTCCATGAGTGAGTTCTTGGTCTTGTGAGGACATCCGATCAGCCGAATCCTCTCTTCTCAGGAGAAATTGTGTTTCGGGGGTCTACCTAGGTGACCCCCACCGAAATCAGAAAATAGTCAGAAAGACTATGCCAAAAGGCGTATAAATCTCGCTCTATCGCTCAGGGTTCGCGGCGAGGAACGCGTCGACCCTCGCGAAAAACTGCGCGAGGTCGGCGGATGAATGGAGGCCGAGTTTCTTAAGCGCTGATCCCCGGTAGTGCTCCACCGTGCGGTGTGAGATCTCAAGCCGCTCCCCGATCGCGCGGCTCACAAAGCCCTGGATCGTGAGGCGGCAGATTTTTTCCTCTCGTTCTGAAAGACTCTGGAAGAGCTTCACCTCTTCCCGGATATCGCGGCTGATGCCTTCGCGCCGCAGGCGGTCATTTTCCAGCGCCCGCGCGACCGCCGGGAGGAACTTCTCGACGTTGATCGGTTTCGTCTGGAAGTCACACGCTCCGTCCCGCATCGCGCCCACCGCCATATCGATGTCGCCGTGCGCCGTGAGGAAGATCACCGGGACTTCATACCCCCGGTGATTCAGCCGGTCAAAGAGATCAAGCCCGCTCATCTCCGGCATCTGGATATCGAGAATCAGGCACCCAGGGCGGCTCGGGGTGTCGGACTTCAGAAACTCCATGGCGCTCGCGTACGACACGACTTCATACCCCTCGCACTGAAGCATGAATTCAAGTGACTGCCGCAGCGTATCGTTATCGTCCACGATGCGGATAAGCGGAGGAAGTGCCGGGGTGTCGGTCTGAAGTGCCATAGGAAATCTTTGCTGCTCTGAAGTGATCTGGATTCGCGGTAATTCTACTCACGGGAGTCCGGAGGACGTCAAGAAGCGCGTCTAAAACTCTGGGGAGGGATAGAGCTTGCCTCGCGGTTTTCAGACTGCCGGTGCTCCATTGAGTTTCAGTCTCAATGCGATCAGAATCAATGAATAATTCCGTAACGCGCTGCATTTTTGAGACCCTGCCTATGAAAACCGCCGCCCTGCTTCTAGCCTCTCTGATCTTCACCTCAATCAGCGGCGCGGCGTCCGCTCACGGTCTCGGAGAAGCCGATATCCGGAATCTCACCGAAGCCTATGGCTACGTGGAGTATCAGAAGACCGCGCTCACTGAAATCGCTCATTCCTACCCGGCACTCGCACCGGAGGTTCTTCGCTTTCAGCGACGTTTCCGGGATCGGTTCCCGGGAGCCGAAGCCGCGGTGCGGGAACACTTTGCATGCTTTGGGGATTTTGGAGTCAAGGTGCTCGCGAAATCGAACGAACGGATCGGGAAGCTGATGCCAGACGTGAAGTTTCGGACGGAGGATCTTGCGGAGAAGCAGCTCGATCTCTTTATTGCCACGCTTGATCAGCCGACAGAACAGACTGACCGGATTTTCCGGACGCTATCCGATGTCTCCTTTACCCACAATCCGGCTGAAGAGTTCGCGAGGAATAAGGAAACCTATTCGACGAAAGGTAACCCCAAAGCCCAGGGACTCAATATCGAAATTTCTTTCCCGCTCTCCTGGGTGCAGAAACCGAAAACCGTCCGGCCGCATGTCGTAAGCCAGTGGATGAAAGCGGATGAAAAAACCGTTTTGATTTCCGCGATTGGAGCGGACGCGAATCCTGATCCCGCCTTAAAGGAAAACTGGACACTGCCGGTCCTAAAAGAGGTGGTGAAGTCGCCTGATTTCTGGATAACTTTCTTTCCCGCGGTCGGTGAGATCGTGAAAACCGGGAATGCGAGAGCCACGATGCTCGACTCTTACCCCGCGCTTCTCGCGGACGCGACCGTGAAGGCCGAGCGGCTCGGAAAGGTTCTCTATCTCCATATCGACTACCTGCTCTTCCTCGTGGATAACAAGGTCGTGAATGTGCAGTTCACGATCGGATCTGAGGATCTGAAAACGACAGAAGAGGCCGCCCGGAAGTACCGGGGCCTCGCGAGTCTGGTTTTCAATTCGGTGTACGTGAGAAAGTGAGTTTCAGTTGGCAGTGAAACCGACACGGACACCCGGCACTCCATCAGTCTGCCGGCAAAAGGTCAGTAAAAACAATCGATGTATCTGATTCTCAAAATCGATTTCATTTCCCATGAATGCTGGCAGAAATAATTTCAACAAAGTAGGGAAAAAAGCACCGCTTAGCCGTAAAATGAATAACGCGCACTAAGAACAGACGAAATAAAGATAAAAAACTGATTTCCTCTCCGGCGCAACACCTCATATTGGAGAAATCTATGTCTGCTAATGCTTCTGGTGAATTCAATATATGCCTCAGTTCCGGAGAGCAGCATCTGCTGCGGGACGCGGCTGAAAAAAGCGGTGTATCGCTCGCCGGTTTTATCCGGGTCGCGGCGCTCCGGGAAGCGGAGAAACTCGCGAAACGCTCTGAAGTCTCCCGCGAGGAATCGGTGGTACAGACCCGGAAAGAATCCGAGAAACTGATCGAGTCACTTGACCGCAGCTTCACGCCGAACGACAAGATGAATGAAGCGATGGATCTCGCGAACCGCATCATTCAGAATTCGGAAAGCTATAAGCAGGAAGCGAACGACTGATTCCGACTCCCTCCAGCACTTCCCCGCTGGAGGGATTCTTCATTTCGGGCAAAAGAAAAACCGCCTGCCTCCTGGGTTTAGAAGCCCAAAAGACAAGCGGTTCGTGGGGCAAGCTAGAAAGGTTACTTCAGCATGTCGAGGATCTCTTCGACCCCCTTCTTCCCGAAGTGGACGTCCTTATCGTTCACGATGAGGCACGGAACGCTCATGATGTTCCACTTCTTCTGAAGCTCCGGATAGTGCGCGAGGTCATAGACATCGACCGTCACATTCGGGTTATCGGCCGCGATCCTTTCAGCCGCGGCAACGAGATCCGGACACATCGTGCAGGAGAGCGACACGGCGATCGTGAGCGCTTTCGGCGTATCGATCGAGTCGATCCGCTTCTGCAGCGCCTCACCCACGTCCTGTCCCGGACCCGCGACGTTATACATCGCGAGGATGAACGAATTAAATTCGTGACCGCCAGGCACCCCGTGGAAGCGGAGCCCCGTCTCTTCCTTCTTATCGTTCAGAATCGCGATCGTGTGTTCCTTCCCCGGAACCGCGTCGACCACTTCGTACGAGACCTTGTCAGAAAGACCGGCAAGTTCCTTAATCATCTCCGCGTCTTCACGCGCGAGATCCGAGTGATCGTCGTAGAGCCTCAGCGTAATCGGACTCGTGAATCGGCCGAGCACCGGAGCGAGCGCCGCGCGGGTATCCGCGTCGAGGAACGAATTGTCGTCCGCCACGGGCGCGGCTTCAGGCTTCGGCTCTTCCTTCGGTTCAAGTTTCTTCACGTACGTCCGCTTCAGCTGAAGCTTCCGGTACTGGCTTCCGAGATACTTCTCAAGCGACGTCGCAGCGACTGCGCCGTCTGACACCGCGGTCACCACCTGGCGAAGTTCCTTCACGCAGATGTCACCCGCCGCATAGACGCCGTCGATGTTCGTCTTCTGATTCCGGTCGGCGATCACATACCCCTGCGGGTTCAGTTCCACCTGGCCTTTGATCAGTTCATTCTCAGGCGTATAGCCCACGAACACGAAGACGCCGTAGAAGTCATCCGGACCGGACTCGTAAACGGTTTCTTCTCCCGTCTTCCGATCCTTCAGCACCACCCGTCGGACAGCGCTGTCGCCTTCAACCCGAGCGACTTCCGTATTGAAGTGCAGCTCGACCTTCGGATTCTCCTTCAGCTCCTCAACCGCGGCGGAGTTGATCGAGAAGTCGTCACGGCGGACCACCATGATGATTTTCTTACCGTACTTCGTGAGGAAGAGCCCCTCCTCCACCGAAGCGTATCCGCCGCCGATCACGAAGATCGTGCGGTCGGTAAAGAATTCACCGTCGCAGGTCGCGCAGTAGGCGACACCGTGGCCCCGGAATTCGGATTCGCCGGTAAACCCGGCGAGTCTCGGATGAGCCCCGGCCGCGTACACCACGCCGAGCGTCTTAAAGTCGCCGCGGTTCGTGTGTACGATCTTCCAGTCACCCTCAAGCTCAAGCCCCGTCACTTCAGCCGCGAGGAATTCCGCGCCGAAATTCTGAGCCTGGCGTGTCATGTCAGAGGTGAGCTTCTCCCCGTTCGTCTTCACGATGCCGGGATAATTCACGACCTCTGCCGTGATGGTGATCTGACCGCCGATCTTTTCCTTTTCAAGGACAAGAACGCGGAAACGAGCACGTGCCAAATAAATAGCGGCGGAGAGTCCTGCAGGACCTCCGCCGACTACTATGGCATCGTAGGTTTTAATTTCTGCCAAGATGCCATATCCCCATTAAAGCTTGCCGACCAGGTCGAAAGAGGGCTTGAGGGTCTTTTCACCCGGCTGCCACTTGGCCGGGCAGACCTCGTCACCGTGCTCGTGCACGAACTGAGCGGCCTGGACCTTGCGGAAGAGTTCATCAGCGTTGCGGCCGATGTTGCCGGCGCTCACTTCGTAAAGCACCACTTCGCCTTCCGGATTGATCACGAAGGTGCCGCGTTCAGCCTGACCCGCGTCCTCAATGTAGACATCGAGTTCCTTCGCGAGACGGCCGGTCGGGTCACCGATCATCGGGTACTGAACCTTGCCGATACGCTCGGAGGATTCGTGCCAGGCCTTGTGAACGAAGTGCGTGTCACACGAAACGGAGTAGATCTCAGCGCCGATCTTCTGGAATTCAGCGTACTTGTTCTGCAGATCCTCGAGTTCGGTCGGGCAGACAAAGGTGAAGTCAGCCGGATAGAAGAAGAGGACGCTCCACTTACCCTGCAGGTCCTTATCGGTCACATCGATAAACTCACCGTTCTTGTAAGCCTTCAGAGCAAATTCGCCGACTTTCTTTCCATTAAGAGACATGGTTAATTCCTCATATATTGTTTGACAAATAACCGTCATGCACAGATACGAATGAGAATGACTGTTATTTCGTTGTTGATGAGGAACACTATATCAAGTATTTTTTAACTTTGCAAGACCACGATATTGTCGGAATGTTTCCCGCCGTAATTGGCTTTAATGCAATTTGCGTGATTCTGAAAAAGAGAACTTTAAGGTTCGTTTAAGGGTTGACACAGATCTAAAAAAGTTCTCGTTTTTTGCCTAAAAAAACGTCATTGCTATGACATTTGTCACGGTTACAGTTGGTTAGTGGCGGAGGTACTTCTGATGGTTTAAGGGGAAAATCCCGATCCCCCTTCCCCAGAGAAAGGGAGAAACGCAATCCCTCACAGGTTTTTATAATTCGATCTGCGTCAAAAAAGGCAATTCATCATATCAGACTGATCTTTTTTTGAAACACACTGGGGCGTCAGTACAATTAGATGTAACGCCAAAACGCTCACAGAAAAGGGAAGATCATGGCTGAGCAATATCTCATTGAAGTATCAGAGAAATTAGCCCTTCTGATTAAGGGAACCCGGGTTAACGGGCACGACAAGATCTCCATCAACTCGCTCTATAAGAAGGGCGACGAGTGGATGTTCGGAAGGAATAACGTGTCCTTCCCTCTCGATGAAGAGATCACCAAGCAGGTTCTGGCCGGGATTATCAACGTGTCAAAGGAAGACCCCAACACTTTCGAGGTGTACGACACTCCCGCGAAATCCACTGAAAAGAAAGCAGAAAAGAAAACCGCGAAGAAGTAATAAGGTTTCTTCGCCCTGAAAAAATTGCCTCCTTTTGAGAAATCAAAGGAGGCGATTTTTTTAGGTTCCGTCTTAATCCAGATATCCCTTCAGCTGGTTCTCCAGATCGCTGATATCGACCTTCCGGACGTTTGCCATGTTGACGGGTGACGGTGCCTTTTTGGCTGGAACCGCCTTAGCGGCTTTCCCATGCCGGTGGCTGGATGCCGTTTTCCTTGCGGAGTGCTGGGGCTTTTTCCTGAGGTTCAGATCATCATCCTCGGCAAACCCAAAACTCAGCTGGGTATTCTTATCATCCTCTTGCCGCTCGTGATGAACGGCAGGTTTCACTGGGTCACCGAGAAGATCGGTTTCAATAGTCACCTCAGCGCCTGGTGTCTGATAGGAAAGCGGACCATTCTCGGATTTAACCGCCTCCCCTTCTTTTTCCGTCATATTGCCGGATGTAACTCCTGTGACCACAGCGGTTTCTGCAGCTTTGGCGGTTTCAGCTGTTTTAGCGGTTTCAGCAGCATCAGCGATTTTCTCCACCTCAACCGCCAGTATCGCGTCGTCCTCGGTTTCTGAAGCCTGATCACGTTCCTTGGCCTCTTCGTCCGCCTTCCGGATCGCGGCAATTTTGTCATTGACCCGGGCGAAGAGCGTATTTTTGACCGCTTTCTCCTTCTCGTCCTTCGGGTAAATTCCAAAGCCGGCAAGTTCCCGATAGACCCGCTCCATGGCCTTTTCTTCATTCCGGAAGAACTCACTGCCGCGCAGCCGGATGAAACGCCAGCCGTTTCGTTCGAGCACGCTCTGCCGGCTCATATCATTCATGACATCTTCCGGGCGTGAGTGGAATTCCTCGCCATCGCACTCCAACGCGATCTTCTTCCCATTGAACGCCACGACAATGTCGATCCGATATGCGCCGACCGGATACTGCTGCGTGAATTCGTACCCCTTCGAGCGGAGGTGTTTCGCGACCCGGTTTTCAAAGACAGAGTCTGAATCCCGCTCAATTTCCTGATCGGAACGGGTGCGCGTGTTGACGCCATTCATATAGGAAAGCAGCTTCCATCGGAGATCGCGCTCGGTGAGCTGCTTCCTCCAGTCAATGGAGTGCACAACCCAAAGCTGATCCTTCGCTCGGCTCACAGCGACGTTGTAGCGCTTTTTCATCATGTCGTCTTTACCCTCACCGAGCGTGCGGAGCATCACCTGCTTTTCATCCGTCACACTGTCAATGAGGGAAAGAATGATCACATCTCGTTCGTCGCCCTGGAAGTCTTTTGAGAGACCGCAGTGGATCTTATGCTTCTTCACTTCCTTTGCTGGAATATCAGAGGAAATCAGCTGATTGATGAGCGTCAACTGGTCATCCCCGGCGCTCAGCATCGGGATAATGCCGAAAGTCTTGTCCTGATACTCGGGCTGCGTCAGGCAGGCCCGGATAATCCGGATCGCGGTGTGGGCTTCAAGCTTATTCAGGTTATGGTCACGGAGTCCTGGCACGCGGTAGTCAACAAGAGCGGGAAGCAGGTTCGTAGAGGCGGCATCCCGAAGCGGCTTGATCTGACCGTCGTAGCTCAGCTGATTTGAGAATCCAATAATGTCCGGAACACAGCGGAAATGCTCCCGCAGCATGATGACTTTAAACGCCGTCTGGCAGATATCGTAAAGCGAGATTCCCGGCATATAGAGAGAGTCGCGGGGCACTTTGCCGCCGAGCTGCTCTTTCTTCAGGGCAAGAATCTGGTCCGTCTTCGCGAACGAAATCGGGCTCACCTGTTTATCGTCGCCCACGATGATCGCTTTCTTCGCGGTAAGAAGAATCGGGAGCTTCGAAATGTCAGCCTGACTCGCTTCGTCAATGATGAGGCAGTCGAAACTCTGCTTCAGGTGGAAACTCGCGAGTGCGTCATCAATCGGCATGATCCAGACCGGAATCGCTTTCTGGCAGTCCGGCATCAGAGCACGGATCGTGCGGCGGGCTTCCGCGGCCTTTTTGCTCTTCCCCGTTCCCTTCCCAAGCTGCTTATAGCAAACGGCCACGGTGCGGAGCGACTGCATTTCCCGCGAATTCTCAAGGGTCTGCTTGAGATAATTCCAGGCCTTCGCTTCAACGAGCTCAGTCGTGTTTTTTCTCAGGTCTCTGGAGCCCTGACGGGTTTCGTCGATCAGAGCGGAAACGTTCGCCGAGACGATCTTCGTATAGATCTCATTCAGCCGCTTCCATTTCCAGCTCGTCTCATAGTGTTCCGGAGGTACGGTGCTGGCCTCCGTCCGGATCTGGGCGGCCCAGGTCTGGGCGCTCATGGCAAGCTTTTGGAGAAGACGTTCGCGATCCGAGTAGACCTTGTACTCGGCGTCCTCCTTCTCTTTAAACTCCAAAGCGTCTCGGAACGCGCTGACATCCCGGTTCCGGATAGCGGAAAGGAACTTCTGCCCCACTGTCAGCTGCTGTTCCGGTTCAAACCGTTTCTCAATATCCCGGATACCCTGATGCACGGAATCGAAGACCTGCTGCTCCTTCATGAACGCCACTGTGGGAACAATGTCCTCCAGAATGATCTTCAGCGCTTCCTCGGTTTCGGTTCTCGGTGTTAGGCGGGTTGTGAACTTCCTTTCAGTCACCTGACTGAAGAACGGCTCATAGATTTCTTTCCACCACTCGAGGCTTTTCGTGATGCCGTCATAAAGCGTCTGCAGCTCTTTCGGGTCATTTTTTGAAAAATCAAACCGACCCTCGGGCACTTTGAGCCCCTCGGTGATCTCATTCCAGAGGAACTTCAGATTGTCACGGTTCTCCCGTACCTGAAGCTCACGCTGGATCAAGCGCCGCGTTTCGGCGTCAAACGGATTCGCGTTGTTCCGGGCGATCCGGATCTTTTCAAGCGTGGACCACGGCTTATCGTTTAAAAACTTGGCCCTGATTTTCTGCTTGACGGTCAGTTCGCCCGTTGGACAGTTCGTCTCTACCGGTGAGTGTCAAATGATCTTTCGCCGAAATTGTTCGTAAAAAAATAGGTTGCAGTGTTTGTTCAAGCAGCCCCCGGCAAACGCTTTTCCTCAAGCTGTCCATTTTCGGGGTTAAGCCATACCCTGCCGATCGGAGTGCAGTTCAGCACGGAATCGCCGATCCAGCGCTCCGGGTGGTTTCTGCGAGCCTCCAGCATCGTTTCCCTGCGTCGGCGCAGCACCTCCGCATCTTCGCAGCGGTAACGCTGTCCGGGTGTAACCATTCGGATGCCGCGATGTCTGTGGTGCTCGTTGTAATGTTCCACAAAACTTTGCACCCATTGTTCAGCTTCCTCGACGCTGTTAAAGCCGTCTCGGGGATACAGGCAATCGCCGCTGTACTTAAGCGTACGGAAAAAGGACTCAGAATACGGGTTGTCGTTACTGACTCGCGGACGGCTGTGCGAGAAGATAATTCCGTTCTTCTCAAGCAAAGCCATAGTGGGCGCGGCTTTCATGCTCGCGCCATTGTCTGAATGCACGACAAGCTGTCCGGGCCTGATTCCATATTTTCTGAAGGCATCTCCGAGAAAGCGCACGGCAAAATCAGCATTGTCTGCGTCGAACACCCTGGCACCATTATCTGTCAAAATAACTTTCGCCACTCTTTCAGTCTTACATGGAGTGGTAAAACATGCGATATTCGCAGGAGTTTATAGATAACCTCGTGGCCCGCATTCTGAGCAAAGAGCTTCGAATCTCTGAAGCCTCCGTTCAGTACTCGATAGGCAAATCAACAATCAGGTACTGGCTCGAGAAGGCAAAAGAGAAATCAGACTGCGTCACGCTGCCTAACACAGGAATTTCCAAGCCCATGGCCGACCTTAAGCTTCCTAAGGGTGTGACCTACCTGCAAGCCCATACCGCTGTCAACGCCAAAGCATTCCTGAGCGAGACTGACTTCGGTCAATACTGCCGTAAACACGGCTATCTCGCATCCACTGTGGACGCCTGGGCCGAATGGTTCAGCAAACACCCGGATGCCGTAGACAAGAGACAGCATGAAGCCCAGGCTTCCGCTATTACCGAGCTCAAGAAGGAAAACGCAAGACAGGCTCAGGAAATTTCCAGAAAAGACAAAGCATTGGCTGATGCTGCGACGATGCTGATGCTGTCAAAAAAAGCCGAGGCGATCTGGGGGGAAAAGGAAAACTGATCAGTGCCCAGGATCGTCAGGAAATTATTTCACTGGTCGATTTCGGTCAATCGCTGGGACTGTCGCAGAGGCTGTCCTGCGAAGCAGTTGGAATTACTCCGCGTACATTGCAAAACTGGCGGCATGCCCCTGATGGCGATGGACGGCTCGACCGGAGCAATTTTACGAGTTCCCGGCAAATCCCGGAGGATTTGCGGGAGCAGATCGTGGAGCGATTCTGTCGGGAGGATGTGCGCGATCTCAGCCTGACGCAGGCTTTCTACAAGCTTCTGGATGAAAACAAGGAGTACTGGTGTTCTCTCTCTACGCTTTACCGTCTTTTCAGAGCGCGGGGATTGAACGCGCGCCGCGCTCCCACCCGGAAAGCCCGTCTCCGCAGCAGGCCGACCGCTTACAGCGCGGAGAAGCCTAATGAAGTATGGACCTGGGACATCACCTATCTTCGCTCCAGCACTTACACGGGCAGGTTCTACTACGCGTACGTCATTGTCGACGTCTATAGCCGTATGGTTGTGAGTGCCGGTGAGTGTCAAATGATCTTTCGCCGAAATTGTTCGTAAAAAAATAGGTTGCAGTGTTTGTTCAAGCAGCCCCCGGCAAACGCTTTTCCTCAAGCTGTCCATTTTCGGGGTTAAGCCATACCCTGCCGATCGGAGTGCAGTTCAGCACGGAATCGCCGATCCAGCGCTCCGGGTGGTTTCTGCGAGCCTCCAGCATCGTTTCCCTGCGTCGGCGCAGCACCTCCGCATCTTCGCAGCGGTAACGCTGTCCGGGTGTAACCATTCGGATGCCGCGATGTCTGTGGTGCTCGTTGTAATGTTCCACAAAACTTTGCACCCATTGTTCAGCTTCCTCGACGCTGTTAAAGCCGTCTCGGGGATACAGGCAATCGCCGCTGTACTTAAGCGTACGGAAAAAGGACTCAGAATACGGGTTGTCGTTACTGACTCGCGGACGGCTGTGCGAGAAGATAATTCCGTTCTTCTCAAGCAAAGCCATAGTGGGCGCGGCTTTCATGCTCGCGCCATTGTCTGAATGCACGACAAGCTGTCCGGGCCTGATTCCATATTTTCTGAAGGCATCTCCGAGAAAGCGCACGGCAAAATCAGCATTGTCTGCGTCGAACACCCTGGCACTCACAACCATACGGCTATAGACGTCGACAATGACGTACGCGTAGTAGAACCAGCCCGTGTAAGTGCTGGAGCGAAGATAGGTGATGTCCCAGGTCCATACTTCATTAGGCTTCTCCGCGCTGTAAGCGGTCGGCCTGCTGCGGAGACGGGCTTTCCGGGTGGGAGCGCGGCGCGCGTTCAATCCCCGCGCTCTGAAAAGACGGTAAAGCGTAGAGAGAGAACACCAGTACTCCTTGTTTTCATCCAGAAGCTTGTAGAAAGCCTGCGTCAGGCTGAGATCGCGCACATCCTCCCGACAGAATCGCTCCACGATCTGCTCCCGCAAATCCTCCGGGATTTGCCGGGAGCTCGTAAAATTGCTCCGGTCGAGCCGTCCATCGCCATCAGGGGCATGCCGCCAGTTTTGCAATGTACGCGGAGTAATTCCAACTGCTTCGCAGGACAGCCTCTGCGACAGTCCCAGCGATTGACCGAAATCGACCAGTGAAATAATTTCCTGACGATCCTGGGCACTGATCAGTTTTCCTTTTCCCCCCAGATCGCCTCGGCTTTTTTTGACAGCATCAGCATCGTCGCAGCATCAGCCAATGCTTTGTCTTTTCTGGAAATTTCCTGAGCCTGTCTTGCGTTTTCCTTCTTGAGCTCGGTAATAGCGGAAGCCTGGGCTTCATGCTGTCTCTTGTCTACGGCATCCGGGTGTTTGCTGAACCATTCGGCCCAGGCGTCCACAGTGGATGCGAGATAGCCGTGTTTACGGCAGTATTGACCGAAGTCAGTCTCGCTCAGGAATGCTTTGGCGTTGACAGCGGTATGGGCTTGCAGGTAGGTCACACCCTTAGGAAGCTTAAGGTCGGCCATGGGCTTGGAAATTCCTGTGTTAGGCAGCGTGACGCAGTCTGATTTCTCTTTTGCCTTCTCGAGCCAGTACCTGATTGTTGATTTGCCTATCGAGTACTGAACGGAGGCTTCAGAGATTCGAAGCTCTTTGCTCAGAATGCGGGCCACGAGGTTATCTATAAACTCCTGCGAATATCGCATGTTTTACCACTCCATGTAAGACTGAAAGAGTGGCGAAAGTTATTTTGACAGATAATGGAAGTCACTCAGAGTCAGTCCGCGATTCACGACGCGGTGATTAAAGCCGCGAACGAACGCAAGTTCATGGTGGAGAAGGACACACCGAGCTCTGTCGCCCTCGTCTACCCCCCGGTCAATCACGGCAAATACATTCAGTTCCACGCCCGCTATCGGGTGGATATCGGACCTCACTCGTACGAAGTCAAATATATCGACAGCATGGGGCTTGACGTCAGCAAATGCACCCAGCCCGCGTTTGAAGACAAGCTTTGCGGTCATCGCAAGGTCAATCAGTGGCAGTTAATGCTCGATCAGGCGATCGAAAATCACCTTGCCTACAAGGAACCTGCGAAGAAGTAATCCCCTTTCTTCCTGATTCAAAGTGCCGCCCAAGAAACTCAGTTTCGGGGTGGCATTTTTGATTTCGGCATTCAAAAAAAATCCAGATGCCCATAGGACACCTGGATTCGTTTTCGATAGTTTTCGGAAACGTGGAAGCGTTTATTCTGTCGCGAGCGGGTGCTTCGGATCCGCGATCCACTCAGACCAGCTGCCGATATAAACGCCGGCGGGCTGGATCCCGACATCTTCCATCGCGAGGTGGTTGCAGCAGGCGGTGACACCGGAACCGCAGTAATTGATGATGGGCTTTCCGGCAGCCGCGTCGAGCACGGCTTTGAACCCTTCCTTCAGTTCACCTTTCCGGAGGAAATATCCATCCGGCCCGATGTTCGAGGTCGAGGGGTGATTGAAGGCCCCCGGGATATGACCGCCCTTCGGGTCCATCGTTTCGTTCTTGCCGTGGAAACGGTCGTTCGAGCGGGCGTCAACGAGGAGATATTCCCCGGATTCGAGGTTCTTCTCGATCTCTTCCTTCGTGAAGACCCGTTCAAGCGGCTCACCAACCTCGAAGTCGCCCTTGATAGGGGTCGGAATCTCCTTTGTTACCGGGAGCCCTGCGTCGACCCAGGCTTTGAACCCGCCATTCAGCACACGGATGTCTCCGTGACCGGCCGCGCGGAACGTGAACCAGAGCCGGGACGCGAAGTTCGCTTCTCCACCATCGTAAAGAATCACGAAGGTGTCCTTTCGGACGCCGAAACTCCGCATCTTTTCCGCGAACGCTTCAAGATTGGGGAACGGGTGACGGCCGTTCGTGCCGGTCTTCAGGCCCGCAACGTCCGTCTCCATATCCGCGAACACCGCGCCTGGGATGTGAGACTCGAGATACGCCTCGCGCCCCTTCTCGGGGTGAACGAGGTTCGATCGCACATCAATGATCACGACGTGGTTCTTGCCGTCCTCAAGAACCCCCTTGAGGCACGGCGCGGTAATCAGCGGATAAGCAGACTGTCTCATGACACATCATCCTTTATTCAGAAAAGCTTGAAGTTATATTACCTTTTCCTTTGATTCTGCAGGAGAAAATAATTTCTGATCTGAACAAAAACTGAAGCGCGTCAGAGGTTTAACCGATACCGTCCAAACGCTTTAAACCGTATAGCGGATCCAGACCGACTGATCGGCGACCTTTTCCACGCTCTGCAGCGTGAGCTTATAGGGCACGGTGTGGGATTCCGAAATCCCTTCAAAGGCGGTCGGCTGGCTGGAGCGACCGTCAATACCAGCCCCGTACACCATGCTCACTTCATCAATCAGACCGGCTTCGAGGAACGAGCCATTAATATGGCCGCCGCCCACCACACCGATCCGCTTGGAACCAAATTCCGTTTCAAGAATCCGTACCGCTTCCTTAAGATCAATCGACTTCTTCCCGACCGCGATATAGGAGATGCCGTTCTTCTTCAGATAGTCGAGATACTCGCGCGGCGCGAGTTCAGAAACGAGGCAGAGACGGTTCTTATCATCCGTTTCCGGCCACACGAGCGTGCCGCGGGTATCAGCGATCACGGCCCACTTGTCGGAATCGTGCGACTTGAAGAACTCAGGCTTTCCGACCGAGGTCGGATCGATCGGCGTATAGGTGCCGCTCGCGTAGTGATGCAGCGCCGTGACCTTTCCTTCAACCGTCGTATCAATCTTCAGGGCTTCGAGCGCTTCGTAATAGCCTTTCGACCCCAGGTGGCTCGTCATATCGCAGTCAATACGTCCGTCAAGCGACGCCATCATGTGGCAGATAACTGTTGCCATGCTGTCTCCTTCAATCCATGCGCCCGGGAAACCGCTCCCGGATCACTTTCCATAACTCTAACAGGGGGACCGCCGGTCTTTTGTCTGAAATTCTCAGAAGTCTGCGGGATTTTTTCGGATTGGGAAGAAAAGGCCTGTCCCCGTTAATGACGTTTCTGAAATTGGATAGTCTGGAAGCTGTTGATTTAGTAGGGCCAGTCCACGGTTACTCTACCAAGGTAGCCATGCGAGGACCGCATTCTACCGAAAGAAAATAAAAATTGCGAGCGGCGGGAAAACTTGGAGTTTTCGGATCCCAAGACACCTTTCCCTGGCGAATTATCACTTCAAGTGCAAAGCCTGAGAAAAGAATAGTGGCCCATAAAGCTTCCATAATAGAGATTGTCAAGATAACTATAGAGGGAGCTCATGAGCCACTATCATCATCTTACTCTTCGGGACAGAGTATTTATTTCGGCTTTAACGATTTCAGGCAAATCCCTGTCTGAAATTGCATGTGCGATTGGGAAAAATGTTTCTACGATCTCCCGCGAACTGAAGCGAAACAAGGCTGTATCGGCCCAGGATGGGGCTTCAGCTGCCTATGATCCCTGTGCCGCGCAGGCCCGATATCAGAGACAGAGAAAGCATTGCGGAAAGAGAAACATTCTGAAGTCTGACTCGTTGCTGACAAGGATTGTCTCAAATCTGCTGGTTAAGAAATTCTGGTCTCCGGAGCAGATTCAATACCGTCTCAGAAAGGAGCTGCCGAATCTAAGGATCAGCGCCACGACAATCTACCGAGGAATCAATTCTGGCTTTCTGGATCGCTTTGTGGATGGCCGAAAGATGTCCCGACACCTGCGACACCACGGTAAAACGCGTCACCGTAAAGGCATGACCGAGAGGCGAGGAAAGATCCAGATCACTCACAGCATTGAAGAGCGACCCCTGGAAGCTCAGAACAGATCTCGCCTGGGGGATTGGGAAGGCGATACCGTCATCGGAAAAAAGGGCGGAGCCTGCCTCACGACTCTGGTCGATAGGAAGTCCGGCTTTCTCTGTGGCGGGAAAACCGCTTCCAAGACTGCGGCCGATGTGTCTGCCGTAATTGAGAAATCTCTGTCAGATAAGGATCTGCGTACGATTACCGTAGATCGCGGAAAAGAATTTTCCTGGGCTGAAAAACTGGAGAAAGATCTCAGAACCAAAGTGTATTTCTGCTTGCCTCATCATCCATGGGAGAAAGGAAGTAATGAAAATACAAACGGACTTCTTAGAGACTTTTTCCCAAAAGGAATGAGTATCGATAAAATTTCTCAGGCAGAAGTTCAGAAACGGTTCAATGCTCTGAATTTCAGACCCAGAAAACGTCTCAATTGGAAGTGTCCGGCTGAAGTCTTTTATTCAGTAACTTTGCACTTGATTTGATAATTCACCCTTGTTAAAATTCCGAGTCAGAATGCCTCGCCACCGATGAGGCACCCATCGATACCTGTCCTCTCATGAGCACATCCGCGTCACAGTTTGCCATCGTTGTTCCGGTCTATAACGTGATCCAGTACCTGCCGGAATTTCTCGATTCACTCGATAAGCAGACTTCAAAAGCGTTCTTCGTGATCGCCGTGGATGACGGGTCAACCGACCGGGGCGGATTGATTCTCGACCGGTTCTCGGCCGCTCACCCCTGGCTCACCGCTATTCATCAGCCAAACGCCGGCGTTTCCGCTGCCCGAAACCGGGGACTCGATATCGTGAGTCAGGTGAAAGGCGTGAAGTACCTGTCGTTTGTGGATCCGGATGATGTGCTCGACCCCGAGTACGTGGCGTCCTTCACCGAGTCACTCGAACGCACCGGAGCCGATCTCGCGCTCTGCCCCTATACGGATTTCGACCGGAAGAAAGAAACCCCTAAGGTCCCTAATCTCAAAGAAATCCGGCTTGACCAGGATGGCATCGGAGCGGTGTTTTTTGGGTACGAAGCGACAAAGGCTGAAGCCCCCTACAGTTCCCGCGGGCTCCCCGTGAAGTGTTTCCGGTACGACAAAATCCGGGATTATCGCTTTGACGCGCGGCTCGGGATCGCGGAGGATCAGGAATATTTCATCCGCATTCTTCCGGGGCTTAAAACCGCGGTCACGGTGCCTCAGTATCTCTACCGCCGGCGGCTCAGAAAATCCTCGATCACCCATAGCCTCAGGAACGACTCGGACGGGCTCCCGCCCGCCGCGGTCCGGGGGATTGAGCGGACGCTGGTCGGCATGTGGTGGGCCGCCGTGCGGTTTGGCTATGGCCGCGGGGACAGCAAGGCGCTCCTTGAAGCGGATGTCTACTACAGCTGGATCCGGAAATACAAGTTCTCCTCCCCCCTCCCCGCTCAGGATAAGAAGCGAATCCTTTTCTACGCTCTCGGGCGCTATATCCTCACGCCGTACCTCCGGTTCCGGGAGCGGGATAAACCGCGGAAAACGAAAGATCTTTTTGACTGAGTGATGGACGGTACCCTGTTCCTGGCTGGGTAGTTCAGAATCCGGAACGAGTTCCGAAACCGAACTCCAATAAAGACAGATGCCTTCCGCGTCAGACAACAGAAAAAGGGCGGTTCCGGTTAAAGGAATCGCCCCTTAGTCGTTCAGACGAGACTCTGGAAAATTAATCAGAGTCTTTCTTGCCCGGACGCTGCTTACCGAAGTAATGCATGTAGCCGCGGTCCTTGGCCTTCCCGGTGATGTTTTCAGGCGTCATCTCGAAGACATTCATATACAGAGCGATCTTCTGGGTACGGGCAGCCATGGCTTTATCAATATCGATGCTCGGCGTAAAGCGGGCGAGCAGATAGCGCATGAACTTTTCCTTCTCCTTCGCGTCCGTCACGATGCGGATCGGGCCGCGGGCGATCACTGAAACGTAATCCACCGTGAGATGCGGCTCATTGATGTCCTGCTTCGCGATCCAGCAGAGCGACCCGCGGGGATTCTGAGTCAGGTTCGCGTTGCGGCGGCCTTCGCCCATTCCGATACCATGGAAATAAATCTTCCCGTTCAGCATAAACGGGGTCACCGGAACGCCATACGGTTCACCGGTGGCATCAGCGGTCGAGAGAACCGCGTGATCCGTGTGCTCGATGATATAGAAGCATTCTTCTTTGGAAAGCGCGAGTTCCGTATGCTTCATCGGCATATCTTTCGTGGACTTGGGTGCGTCGGCGGCGAAAGCGCCATCAGCAAAAGTGGCAAGTCCGGCTGCGGCACCGAGGGCAATAGCAGAACGGCGGGAAATTTCGGTCATAACAAACTCTCTCCTGTTTTCTCAGGCAACAGCGCCTGCGTGCCGTGAAATATAGAGAAGAAAGACCGCGATTTAACCCAAATCCGGGGTTACTACCATCATGGGTAGTAATACGGATAATTCCCATAAAAGACCAATAAATTCAATCGATAAGTCTTCTGTTCTTCGAGGCAAGGAGAGAGGAAGAGGACCCGCATCCGTTCGGTTCGCGGCCTTCTGAACGAGAAGACGGTTCTCGGATGCTCGTTCGATCGCCGAAAGCGGACAGTCAAAAAAACAGAAGCCTGACACGGTTCCCAACGTGCCAGGCTTCTCCTCTTCTCAGAGACAGTCGTTTCACTCCTCTCAATAGGTCTCTGGAACAATCGGCGGGTCGGAGAGTGTGATGCGTAGTTTGCCAACTGCCCCGGAGGGGGAAACCTTTGAGAGGAGTGAAAGAACGGCCCATGAGGACAGTGCTTTCACTTCTATTGATACTTCAGGTGCTGCTTTTTTCCTCGAAACTAAAAAGTGAACAGCCAGAGCGGATCCCTCTTACCGCTCCTCTGCAGATCCATCACCGAAAAACCCGGCTCTGGCCATTCACCCAGGAGAAAGACGTTTACTTCAGAAAGAATCAGCGTTCAACGACGCGGGATTCGATCTCGAGAGCCCTCGGAAAGATGAGGTTGTTCTCAAGATGGATGTGTTCGTGCAGGTCATCCTTGAACTGCTTGAGGAGGGCGTACGTGAGCTTGAGGCTCCCGCAGGCGTCCGCGGGCGGCGTGTAGTCGTTCGTCAGCTGACGGATTCGCTCCTGACGCTGGCCCTCTTCCTCGTGTTCCGCTTCCATGACACCGATCGGGGACTCAACGGAGCCGCAGTGGAAAGCCTGCACGGAGTGGTGGTTCAGATCACCGTCGCAGAGCTGATAGATGAAGGGGTAAAGCATCATCTCTTCCTTCATCAGGTGGTTCGTCAGATCCACCATGGTCTGCTGGAAGAGAGACTGGATTTCGTGGAGTTCGGGGTGATTCGGGCCGTGCACTTCAACGACTTTGGCAAGCAGATCCAGAATCTTCGGACCCACCTTGCGGATGCCGCGGTGATGCACCTTCAGCACGTAGTCAGAGAGAAGATCGGTCGGCCAGGTATTGAAGTCGTGCGACATCTGGGCCGGAACACCGACCACGGAGTCGAGCTCCTGGGCAACCTTTTCAGGATCAGCGCCAGCCTTGCGGCAGGCTTCGGAGAAGCCGTCAGAGCCGTGACAGCAGAAATCAACGCCGGCGTCGTTCAGCACCTTGGCAAAAGCCGTGCTCTTCGAGGCCACATTTCCGACAGACTGCGATGCATATTCAGGTAACGACATGATTCTCTCTTATTTAATTTAAGATGTATTTCAAATACAGCTTTAATATACAGAAGAACCTCACCCTAAGCAAGATTCCTAAGAATGAGACATTCGTGTCTACGGGTAATCCCGTATAGAATGCTCAAATTCTACAAACCGCCGGGCCGTCTCAAGCCTATACAGACTGAGCCTTCGACGACAGACGATCCCGCTCATTCTCCCGCTTCGCCCGCCGATACGCGCTTGGCGACAATCCCGTTTTGTTTTTGAAGGACTGTCCGAAGTAGCTCATCTGAGCGAAGCCCACGGATTCCGCGATAGCGCCGATTGGAAGATCGGTTTTCGCGAGCAGCTCCCCTCCCCGCTGGAGCCGGTACTCGAGGAGGTACTGATACGGCGTTTTCTCAAGACTCTGCCTGAAAACGCGGCCGCATTCAGACTTGCTGATACTTGCGCTCCGAGCCAGGTCTTCGAGCGTGATCGGTTCTGAAAAATGAAGCGAGATGTACTGCAGCATCTTTTGAAGCCGTCTGTGGAGCGGGCTCACCTTCTGTTTATCCGGGAGCCTGAGATTCAGGATCAGCACGAGCCAAAGCCGGGAGAGTTCTGTCAGCACCTCATAGGGGTACGTTTCGTCTTTTGCCTGATCCTCAAGTTTGTAGAGGCTCGTCAGACGCTCAAGCACTTTGCGGTTCCCGTCGCTTTCGCCCGAAAACCGAATCAGGCGGATGTCCTGATTCTCTGTTACCCGGGTCACCAGATCTTCCGCGGGGCTCCCCGGAAAGAAGGACAGAAACGAGGCCGGAAAAATAAAGCTCCGATAGCGGCAGGTCCCAATCTTTGTAATGCGGTGGATGACCGTCGCGTTGATAAAAATGGCTTCCCCTGCCCCCACTTCCACCTTTTCATCCAATGTCTGAACCGTGATCCGCCCATCTGTCACCAGAATGAACTGCAGATCCTCGTGCCAGTGCATCAGACGAAAACCGGGATTCGGCGGAAACGGTTTGTCATCGATCGCGTCCACCACGAAATAAGGAAACCGCGTTCCGATATTCAGATTGACGGAATTGACAAAACGGTTCTTATCCATGCGAAAAATTCCAGTTTGGCGATTTATTGATAATTTTCGCTATTTTCCTGATATCAAAACGGGGATTTTGAGAATAAATTGCTACTCAGGAAGTGATACGAATGGAAAAGAAGTCGCGTTCCGGCGCTGTTAGGCGCTTGCAACCGATTATCTGAAATCCTGCGGAGTTGGGCTCGCAGGGACGCGGGTAACAATTTATCGCTGTCCCCCGGTCAATCACTCTTCAAGACAGCCCGTACCGGCTGTCAGATTCAGAGCGTTATTTTAGTCTCATGATTTGAAATGGTCACTGTAAAGTACTACGACTCCCCGCTTGGGCTGATTTTTCTCGCGGCCGATGACACGGGGCTCATTGGACTCTGGTTTGAAGGGCAGAAATATTTCGCCCAGACCCTCACGCGGAATTACCAGACCGGCAGCACGCCGATTCTTGAATCCGCGGTCCGCTGGCTCCGGGTTTATTTTGCAGGCGAAAAACCATCCTTCACGCCGCGACTTCACCTGATCGGAACGGATTGCCAAATCGCGGTCTGGAAGCGCCTTCTTGCGATTCCCTACGGCACAACCGCGACGTACGGTGAGATTGGAAAACAGGTTGCCGCGGAGCGAACCGGCTTTCGCCCTTCTCCCCAGGCGGTGGGCGGTATGGTGAGCCAAAACCCGATTTCAATCATTATTCCGAGCCATCGGGTGGTGCCGGCGAATGGGAGCCTCACGGGTTACGCGGGCGGCGTTATCCAGCGGGCAAGGCTTCTGATGCTGGAGAAAACCGATATGAAGCCGCTCCTGATCCCGCCATCTCTCTCCGCGCTGCTCCCCCTGGAGGCCGCGTAGGGGCCTGAGAATCCGCGCCATTTCTCCCGCTGCTCAGATGCAGGTCTTAAAAAACCGGAGCGATCCCGTCACCGCTCCGGTTTTGACATTCTGAGACCCACTCCGCCCTCACCCCCGCCTTCCAAAAGACCATTACACCGCGACGCCTCTCTATATAGATACGGATACGGACCGAGCCGCTGCACCGCGCCCGTAGGAAATAGCACCCTCGCCGCGGATAAAAAAAGGGATCCGGAACGCTATTACCGGATCCCAAACTGACTTATAACCTGAACTGCTTTTTCACCAGAACCGCGGGGGACCGGAGGAGAGTTCGTCCGGTTCCCCGACTTTTACAGACTTCAGACGTCCTTCCGTCCCATGGCGATCTGGCCCGCCATGTAACCCGACGTATGAGCGAAACCGCAGGCGTTGCCGCCGCAGTAGAACGCGCCGTGGACACCGGCCACCGTTTCGCCGGCGGCGTACAGACCCTTCACGGGCTTCAGATCCCAGCCGAGCACCTGGAGGTGATCCGTCACGCGGAAGCCGCCGCAGGAGAGGTTGTTCCACGGATACATCTTGATGCCGTAGAACGGGCCCTTCGTGTCGATCTTCACCTTCTGGTCGTGACGGCCGTACTGGGTGTCGTTCTTCGTCTCGACGGCCTTGTTCCACATCTCGATCTGATCCTGCAGGCCCTTGAGATCCACGCCCGAGATCTTGCAGAACTCTTCAAGGGTGTTCGCGCGGAAGAGGTTCTTCCCGAGCTTGAACTCTTCCTCAGTGCGTTCGTCGTTCCAGGACGGGAGACCGATCAGCGCGCCGATCTTATACTTCGCGCGGGTCGCGTCATAGATGTTCTTATCCATGAAGACGATATGGTATCCGCCCGGGTTGCTCGCGAGGTACGGCGTGATGTGGCAGATGCCTTCGTTTTCAGAGACGAAGCGCTTGCCGTTCTTATTAATCAGGATGCCGCCCGCCTGCGTGAAGTACCAGAAGCGGCAGTAGGGTCCCCGGCGGCCGCCTGTCACAATGCCGCAGGGGTAGGACGCGATGTACTGCATGTGGGAGATCGGCGTTCCGACATCACGCACGGCGATACGCATCGCGGTGCCGTCGTTCGCGGAGCAGCCAATCGAAACGCCCTTCCCGGCAACGGACGGAACCCAGAAGTCGAGAGACTCAGGGGTGCCGGTAATGCCGCCGATCGCCATGATGACGCCCTTAAGGGCGCGGACGTTGTACTTCTTACCCGTATCGAGGTTCGTCGCCTCAATACCGAGGACTTCATTCTTCTTCGGGTCGAAGTAGATCTTCGTGAGCGGCGTGCCTTCGTAGATCTTGATCTTGCGATCCGCGATCTGCTTTGTCAGCACGTCGATGTAGTCTTTGCCCTGATAGCTGTCCTGACGCACGGCGCGGAGATTGCTGTGGCCCGGATACTTTTCGAGGTGATGCTTCGCGAGACCGTGGTTCTCGAGCCAGTCAAAGGCTTCGCCGGAATGCTTCGCGAAGAGTTCCACCGGTTCTTTCAGCGACATATAGCCGCCGTAATCCATGATGTCGTGCGCGAAATCCTGCCAGGAGTCCTTCGCGTGCTCACGCTTCTGGATCGCAGTGCCGTAGGCGGTGAAGAGGCCGCCGCACATGCGGGTCGCGGAGTGGTACGGGCTGTAGGACTTATCGAAAACGACGACCTTGCCCTTCTTGTCATAGACCTGGCAGGCGGCCATAAGGCCAGCGCCGCCGGCACCGAGGACGACCACGTCAACGGTCTGATCCCAATGCTTCGGAGCAGCGGTGGACTGGGAAGACGCGGCAAGCGCCGGGGCGGCTGCGGAAGCAGCGCCGGCAGCGGCAGCGGTCTTCAGGAAATTACGGCGGGTCAGAATAGAAGACATGGTTTACTCCCCCTTGAACTTACGATCGGGAATCGCGTGGCAGTCGCGGCAGATGTAGTGGCTCGTGGCGTGCATCGAATGGCACTGCGTGCACTCAATGCGGCCCATATGAGAGTCATGCGGGTTGAACTTTTCGCCCGGCTTCGCGGTCTTCTTCGCGAGAGCTTCGTAAGAACCGTGGCACTTGAGGCAGGTCTTCTGCGACGGGGCGGCCTTCTGGGTCTGCCCGGCGTGGCAGGTTTCGCACTTCATGCCGGCATGGGACCCGTGGATCGTCACACCCTGAGCGAAAGCGGACGGGGCCGCGAGGAGCATGGCTCCGATCGCCGCGGCAAGCGCTGCTTTGAACCTTATCTGCATATCCGTTGTCCTTTAATTCGGCTTTCGGATTCTGGGGAGTACTGCTGAGACTTTCTCTCTCCGTCTGAAAGCGGGTATCTTTTGGAAACACCTGACTCTGTTGGTTTTTTTCACAGAGTTCTTGTTTTTGAAGAGGCGCTGGGAAGGTAACTGCGACACCCTTCACACCCCTTAAGCTTCACTTAAGCTTAGGTACAAGGTTATAGATGGTGACAAAAATTGACTACCTAAAAAAGTAGGTGGGTAGTGAGCGCGGTCCTTCTATAGAATGACCTCATACCAAAAACCGCAATTCCCCCTACTCTCCCGGCCCGCCATGCTTCAGAAGTCCGCTCTCATTGCCGCTCTAGCCTTCGCCCTCGGTTTCACAGGGCCCGCCGAGGCGCTCGGGCCGCAGTTTGATTCAGCGGCGACCCGGACCGTCCCCGCGAGTTACCCGGCGAAAAACCCGTCGCTCGACGCGGATCCGAATGAAGGGGCGAAAGAGGTCACCATCGGCGTGATCAACGTGAATGAGCCGGGGTATCGATCGGAATTTATTTCACCGACCCTGATCCAGCTCTCCCGCGCCCTTCCCTCGTACCACTTCCGCGTGCTTGAGATCCCGGCTTATCAATCAGCCTCCGTCATCGCGGGGCACCGCCCGGACTTCGTGATCGGGCCCTCCGACATCTTCTATACGCTCACGAATTCCCTCGGAGCCCAGGCGCTCGCGACCCGGAAAACCGTCTGGGCGAAGGATGGCGGGTATTCGGTGGGATCCGCCGTTGTGGTGCGCTCGGACCGGAAGGATCTGGAGTCGATTCAGGATCTGAAGGGAAAGTCGGTCGCCGCGTCGCTTCCCGATTCGCTCGGAGGCTGGCTCGCGCTCGCGGGGTATTTAAAGCAGGCCGGGTACGACCCGAAGACCTTCTTCAGCCGCGTGAGTTACCGGACGTTTGAGTATCCGGACGTGATGGAAAACGTGGTGGATGGGAAAACGGACGCCGGGGTCCTCACCGCGTGTGAGCTTGAGGCCGCGGAAAAAGCGGGGCTGATCGAAACGGGAGTGCTCCGCGTCGTCTCCCCTCACGCGGATAGTCTCCTTCAGTGCCGCCACACAACGGCGCTTTACCCAGATAACGTTTTCGGGGCGCTGAA
This sequence comes from Mesosutterella multiformis, assembly GCF_003402575.1. Lineage (GTDB taxonomy): Bacteria > Pseudomonadota > Gammaproteobacteria > Burkholderiales > Burkholderiaceae_F > Mesosutterella > Mesosutterella multiformis. The sequence continues at coordinate 267,913 of NZ_BGZJ01000002.1, read as the reverse complement.
TTTCACGCGCCCGGAACTCGTCAAAGCCGTGTCGGTCGCCCTCCTCACGATGCCGGATCAGCGGTCGTTCTCCTGGCAGGTCGCAGGGCAGCTGAACACCGTGGGCGATCTCTATAAGACGCTCGGGATGGGCCCCTTCGCGCCGAAACCCCTGACATTCAAGGACGTCCTCATCAAGTACCGCTGGATCTTCGCCGGTGTCGCGCTTCTCATCTTCATCCTCGTGATGAATGAGATGCGGCTTCGCACATTGGTCCGGAAGCGGACGAGTGACCTCACAGCGGCGCTCTCCGAAAACGAGCGGCTGTCTGAAAACGAGCGAGAGGCGCGGACAAAGCTCTCGGTGCTGGAACGCAATTCCCTCGTTTCTCATCTCTCCAGCATGATCGCGCATGAGCTGAAGCAGCCGCTCGCGACGATCATGAATTATTGCGAGGTGATGAGTCTCACGCTTGAAGACCTCTCGCCCTCGAACCCGACGCTTGAAAAAGCAACTGACGCCGTGAACCGCGAGGCGCACCGGATGACCGATATCGTGGATCGGGTGCGCGGGTACGCGCGGGAAAAGAAGTCGGCGCATAAGCCCGTGGATCTCGCATCGGTCGTCACCGCCGCGGTGGAGAATTTCCGCCACTATGAGGAATACCGGAAGTATTCGCCTGAGCTCCTCATTTCCGCGGTGCCGGGCGCGGTGATTTCGGGGGACCCGCTGGAGCTTGAGATCCTCCTCATTAACCTGATGAAAAACGCCGCCCGCGCGATGAAGTCCGAAACCCGGCGGCCGCTACAGGTCTCGGTCCGGACGGTCGATCAGTATGTGTTCCTCTCGGTGGAGGACGCGGGCCCGAAATTAGACGACAAAAACTTCAGGCGGCTCACGGAGGCGAGTGACTCCACTGACCCGGCGGGGCTCGGACTCGGGCTCGGCATTGTCCGCGGGATCGCGGACGCGCATGGCGCTCTGATGACCGTGAAGCACGCGGAGCCGCATGGCGTTATCTTTGAATTCCGTTTTGACCGGGTGAATGAAACGCCGGAACCGGATCCGGCGATCCATCCTGAGTCGAACCCCAACCCCACTTCAGAACCCTCTACAGGTGCAGCCGATGAGTGACACTCCTCTTATCCGAATCGTGGACGATGATCCTGAACTTCTCGCGTCGCAGAAGATGCTGCTCGAGACGCTCGGGTGGGAAGTGATTACGTACGCGAGCGGCGTTGAGTTTCTGAAGCATGATGAACTGAAGCGCCCGGGCTGCGTCGTGCTGGATATGCGGATGCCGGGGATGACCGGGCTTGAAGTCCAGGAAGAGCTTGAGAACCGGGGAGTCACCCACCTCTCGATCATCTTCCTCACGGCGCACGGCGAAGTGGACGCCGCGGTGCACGCGATGCGGCACGGCGCGGCGGACTTTATCCAGAAGCCGGCGGAACCGCATAAGATGCTCGAGCGTGTCGCGGCGGCGGTGACGGCGTCTGTCGAACTCGACGTCCGGGAGCACGAGGTGAACCGGCTGAAATCGCTCGTCGGGAAACTCTCGCCTCGCGAAAACGATGTCGCCCGCTGTATCGCGCGGGGGCTACGCAATAAAGAAATCGCGCGCGAACTCGGGATCGAAGAGACAACCGTCAAAATGCATCGGCAGAACGCTTTGATCAAACTTGACGCCCGATCGAGCGCCGAGCTTGTCCGGATTTTCACGATTCTCGACTATGAAACCGGCGATGACCCGGGGAGCGAGGCCGCCCTATGAAACGCCGGAATCTTCTCGGGCTCCTCTCCGTGATCCCGTTCGCGGGACCGGCGCTTTCGTCCACCGCGGAACCGGCGGACGAGTGGGAGTCGGATGTCTGCGTGATCGGAGCGGGGCTCGCCGGGATTACCGCCGCGATCGCGGCGAAAACCGCGGGGGCGGCAAACGTTTGCGTGCTAGAGAAAGAATCGCTCCTTGAAGGTCACTCGACGATTTCGACCGGCTACTTCAGCGCGGTGCGCCATATGCCGGGCCACGACGCGGAGTACCGCGCGGCGGTCGACTCCATGATCGCCGATATGGAGAAAACCGGGAAAGGGCTCGGGAACCCCGAACTCATCCGGATCCTCGCCGAGAATTCCGGGGCAGCGTATGACTGGATGACAAGCCTCGGTGTCACGTGGCTCCCGGATCCGTACGAGGCGCTTGGCGGCCTCGTCCCCCGAAGCTACCTCACAAGTTTCGTGAACGGGGGCTACGACTATATCTTCGCCGTGAACCGGCGGCTGCGTGAATTGAGGATTCCTCTTTACTTCGGAGCCGAAGTGACGCAGGTAACGCCGACGGACGCGGGATACGTGGTGTCAGGCTCCCGGCTCAAGAAGAAATTCCTCGTTCACGCGAAAACCGTGATTCTCGCGACAGGCGGCTATACGGCGAACGTCGAGCTCCGGTCCAAGTACGACCCGAGATTGACCCGCGAAATCACCTCCACCGCGAACCCCTATGGGGATGGGCTCGATACCGCGACCGGGGACGGGATTCTCTTTGGGGAAGCGCTCGGAGCGGAGCTCCTCGACATGGATAAGATCCTCACGATCCCGTTTTCCGGCGGCCGTCTCACGAATTACGTCGGGGCGGACGTGTATCTCGATGAATCCGGGCACCGGTTCGTGAACGAGCAGGCTCCGATGGAAACGATTTCTCAGGCGGTGTGGAAACTCCCGAATCACCGCTTCTGGGTCGTGACCGACGCCGCGTCCGCGAAAGGCGCGAGCCGGAGCGTGAAGCTTCTCCGCGGGATCGTCAAAACCGCGGACACTCTGGAAGACGTCGCGGTGGGCATGCGGGTGGATCCGAAAGAGTTCCTCCAGACCATGGATCGCTATAACAGCTACGCCCGGGCTCACCAGGATCCGGAGTTTGGGCGAACGCTCTTCACGCAGGAAATCAAGAAGCCGCCGTTTTATTACGGCCTTGAGCGGCCGTTTGTGCATTTCTGCAACGGCGGTCTCAGGATCGACGCACGTGCCCGCGTGATCCGGAAGGACGGAAATCCGATCCCCGGGCTCTACGCCGCGGGAGAAGTGACGGGCGGAATCCACGGCGCGGGGAGACTCGGCGGCTGCTCGCTCCCCGACTGCGTGGTGTTCGGGCGGATCGCGGGGGAAAGCGCCGCGAATGCCCTCTGATCCCGGGCGGGGCTCCCCTCACCTTCATCCAGGCAAACGAAAGGCTGACGCGGCAGTGAAACCGGTCAGCCTTTGTGGTTGTCTCAAACGTCGAGAGACAGATTACTTATCGCGCGCCCAATCGTTATAGGCGTCAAACGGGGGAACCCCCGCGATATAGCTCACTTCAGGAATATCAGGACGCAGGGCCTTGAGGCGCTGGTACCAGTCGACCACCATGTGGCCGCGGCGGCAGTGCATGATGACGGGGCGGCCGGCAGGAAGCTCTTTCAGTTTTTCGATCGACGCGTCGTCCCCGATATCTTCCGTCGGAATGTTCACCGCGCCGTCAAAATGGTTCCGATCCCAGAAACCGCGTCCCGCGACATTCACGATCACGAGATCCGGGGTCTTCTCCATATAGTCCAGAGCCTGTTCGGGCGGCAGTCCGCCGAGATCCTTCTGCATGTGGGTATTTCCTTTCTGTGAATTATTTGCCAGCGGCTTTGGAGGCCGGAGCGGACGAATACGAGTCCGAGAACGTATCCTTCACCGCGGTCGCGCCGTTCTTGATCGCGTGACCGGTGGTCTTCGCGCCCTTCGCGATTCCGTGGCCAACGGTAGAGGCCGCGCCTCCCACCTTCTCAGCGCCCTTCTTCACGGCGTGTCCGGTACCCTTAGCGGCATCGCGGAAGAAGTGCCCGGTGTCCTTCGCCGCGTCACGGAAGAAGTGACCGGTTTCCGTCGCGGCGTCTTTCGCCATATGGCCGACATCCGTCGCGCCTTCCTTGATGTCCTGACCGATCGACGTGGACTTCGCGGGAGCGGAAGCCGTTTCGTTCGCGATCGAGGTCGAATTGCCTTCAGTAGATTCCGCCGCGAAGGCGGCAGAGGTCATTCCAAGCGAAAGAGCCAGAACCGCGGCCGCAGTCAAAACGCGTTTCGTCATCTCAATGTCTCCAGAAAACCTGAATGAGTGTGATTCTTATGAGTCTAGCTGAAGGAAACGGAATTGATGAGACGGACTTTCCTGTATACGGAAACCCTGTCCTAACAAAAAGACCGCGGATGCAGGGAGCAGCCGCGGTGTAAAGGAAATTACCATCTAGCCACAGATTAAGTCTGTGGCATAACTACTATAGCCGATCAATAGGAATTGAGCTATCGGTTTACTGGAATGTACTGAGAGTTAACTGATCTAAGGCTAACTATCGGTGATTTATGTGTTTTTAAAAAGCACCCGAACCGGGGTCAGTTTCATTTCGGTTAACTTCCGGTTAACTGTTCGAGAGCCCACACTTGCGCGTCTTTGAGGTCTGCCGCGTCCGGGTGAGTGGCAGCGGCGGCGATCCGGGAGAGCCTCTCTGGCGTCATCGGGAAACGCGCTTTCGATTTTTCAACGAGCTCGGGATCAATCTTCCCCTGCCAGAGCCTGAAATCCCGGAAGGGAACCTGGGCCGCCGTGAGCTCTTCCCTCACCCGATTCTCATAAGTCACCGAGTACCCGACCCCAGGCACACCGCCAAGCGTCCCGAAAAGGATGAAGGGGTAGCTGGGGTGAGATTTGAGATAGGCGTCAGCCGCCTCACTCGCGTGCCCTTTGTCGCACCAGAAACCCACGAACACTGCGTCATACTCTCCCGGATCCGGAGCCTCCGTGATCGGGAGCAGAACGGCCCCCGGGATCACCGCCGCGATCGCTTCGGCGACCCGCTTCGTGTTTCCCGTGACCGACTCATAGGTGACGAGCACCCGGCGGGGTTTCAAGTCCATAGCGCTCATCACGCTCAGAGCTGCTCCACGTGGATTCCGGCCTTCTTCAGGAACTGAATGCCGGCGTCATCCCGATAGAGCTCGTGGTAATAGACCGCGATAATCCCGCACTTCTGAATGAGAAGCGAGCAGTGGATGCAGGGGGAATGCGTGATATAGATGCTCGCCCCGTGAGACGAGTAGCCGTTATAGGCAAGCTTCGCGATGGCGTTGAGTTCGGCGTGCTGGACCTCTTTCCGGGTCACGAGCTTTCCGTCGATCTCCTCTTCGCAGCAGTTGTCGTAGCCGGTGGGCATGCCGTTCCAGCCAAACGAAATAATGGAGTTGTTCTTCACGATGACGCAGCCCACCTGGAGGCGCTTCGCGTAGCTGCGGCCGGCCGCGATCTGCGCAATCTGCATATACATCGCGTTGTCTTTCTTGATATCCATTTGAATCTCTCTTCTGTTCCTCACGGGGATGGTGAGGAGACGCGCGTCACTGCGCGCTTAAATCAATCATTTAAGGGGTGAATTCTAAGAGATTTTTTCAGAAACCTGAAATCCGGCCGCCGTTACGCTCTTGCTTTTTTCTTTCTGACGGAAAAAGGAAAGCGTCGTTCTGATGTGAATCGATGTAACGCGGTCACGGCTGAAGCGATGGATCCCGCGAATTATGACGGTAAGAAAAGGCGATCCGTGTATCCACAAAAAAGGAAAGGCTGTGCCCTGAAGACCGGAATCACTGCCCCATCACGCGCTTGAACTCTGGTCCTTAAACAATCATTCTGAAGAGCGGCTATGCATTGATTTTCCGGCATAACAAAACTATTTTTAAAAAGTTATAGTAACTTTTTTAGTTAGCAATTTTCCGATTCTTCAGATAGAATTTCTCCAGGTTGATTTCCCTTCGAGAATAACCTGCGCGTTCCTTTTTCTCTGCCACCGCAGAGGTGTTTCAATGGGATCTTTACAACGGACGGACTACGGCGGATAAGCGTCCATCCCTTTCCCCACACGCCGTGGGGGTGTTTCTCCCATAGTGACGATGCAGGCATACTGGCTCTGCCTTTCCCCACATTCCGTGGGGGTGTTTCAATGGGCAGTTTACAGAGGACCGACTAGGGCGGCTGATTCAAAAATGGATTTTCTCAAGTGTGGAAATCAACCTTCTTCTCTTCGTTGACCAAAAGCCCTTTAAGGATCTTTCACCGTCTAGAAAAGCAATGCCGCCAAAGAGTGACTCCTTGGCGGCTGTTTTGTTGCTAAGCAAAGCAGATATGCGTTTTACGCGTTCCGGAACTCCGCGTAGAGGTTCGGGAGAATCTGCGAGAGCCGCGTGAACTCAATCATGTCGTGCACCGACATGTCGTACCCCCCGCGGAGCAGCATCTCGTCCGGCACCGGTTTCGCGAGACTGAGCGCCCTCTCCACCTCATCCTTCATCCCGGTGAGTTCCGCCATTCCGCGGTGCGTCCCAAGCCAATAGTGGGAAATGAGTTCAAGGCCGCCCGACACCTCGCGCCCCAGGTGGAACATCATGCCGGCCGGAAGCCCCGGCGCCGCGAGATTTTCGGACCACCCGCTCGCGCTGAATGTGTAGCCGCCCTTCTTAATCGTTTCTTCCGTGAGACCGAGTTTCTTCGGATCCGTGAAGTGAATCAGAGCGTCAAGCACCATGTCGCCCACCAGTTCCGTCACCCGGTTCGGGTTCTCGGGGTCATACATTTTTTCTTCATACGACCGATTCGGATCATCGATCCGGTCAAGATGCGGGACGGTGTTCCCGATATGAGCGTAGGGAGACCAGAGTGAATACCGATCCGTGTGCCCCATGTGCCACGTGAACCACCAGCGAAGCATCTCAGACGTTGCCCCCGGGAAGAAGTGCCGGCTCCAGCTGCAGATGATCCGCCCGGTGTCTTTGTTTCCAATGAGACCGAAACCGGCGACCGGGAGATCGTACGGGGATTGGAAAAGGGCGTTCAAACCCGCCTTTGTCGGTGGGAAAAGCGACGACTCCGGGAGAGGCGCGAGTTTCAGTGCCTGGACCATATCGCACGGGACCTCCAGGTCGTCCGTGAAATACTTCGCGTAAGGCGTGTGGTTGAGCGCCGCCTCGTTTTTACGGTGCTGCGTCACATACTGCGGCGTGAAAAAAGTGAAGAGCGTATTGCGATCAGAATTCATTCGATAAACCTCTTTCTGCGGTCATCCCGTCCGCCCTCCTCCGAAATTCGGGAACACGGCCAGGACTTCCTTTCACGGTTTTTCAATATAGTCCGATAGGAGAAAGATGCCGGGAAACACGGGAAATAAAAGAAATCTCCAGCCCCCGGAACCGAGGACTGGAGATCAGAGGTTGGATCGCTGAAGAATCGGAAACGCTATTTCGGACGCCGGTTTGTCAGGTTGTCGAGCAGGTGCGCGGCTTTCGCTCTCAGCTCGTGATCATCACCGCCGTAATTTGTAACCGCCTGAGAGACCCCGGCAATCAGCATGAAGAGCGCGAGCGACGGATCTCCTTCCGGGAAGCACCCGGAGCGCATCGCGCGCTGCACCACCGGCACCGCGGATTCCACGAACGGGAGCACAATCGTGCGGCGGATGATATCCGCTCTCGGGGTCGTGGACTCGTTAAAAATCATCATCGAAATCATCGGCTTTTCCACGCCGACCCGAAGAATGACCTGCATCAGAGCCTTGATGCTCCGCTCAGGATCCGGATCCTGAATCAATTCCCGGGCTTCACGGATATACGGAATGCTTTGGGTTTTGATATCTTCGAGCACTGCGAGCCACAGGTCCTCCTTTGACCCGAACCGGTAATTCACCATGGCGGGGTCGACATTCGCGGCCTTGGCGATCTGGCGCGTAGTCGCGCGGTCGAAACCGTGATACGTGAATTCCTTAAACGCCGCTTCAAGCAGCGCCTCTCTTGTTGCGCCATCCGGACCGCTTCGCGGCCCTCTCTTACCCGGTACTCTCATTTGGTCTCTCCCCACCTACACATTCACCAAACGATGAAGCAGGCTGATTCGGTAATTGCAAAATATTCAATTAAAAGAACGGATTCAGAACTCAGTCTGAAGCGAATGGGGAGACTATAGCACGCTTAAATTTGTGTCATTTCCGCATTAGTGCTAGATAAAACGAATATCCGACTATTGGAGGATCGTAATAATTCTCCTCACTCATGTATACCAAAGTGACAAAAAAGCGGTCATAGATACGAAAAGTGTGACAGGGATTTATGTATCTCAAATAGGGAAAATCAAAGCTTCCCAATCACTTTGGGAAAAAGCCGGACGTCCAATATGTTTTTGTTTGTCTTTCCGTAGACCGGAAATGCCTGAAATCACCCCTCACTTCAGGACGTAACACGGGGCGGCTGAAGGATGCTCCGCGATCCGGTCAGAGAGCTGCCGCTCAATCAATTCCACACTGTCAGTTTCCCCGCAAAACAATAGACAAGCCGTCGGGCCTTCAGATATATTGGTTTCTCCTACAAATCAGCCTACGGGGCGGCCCATTTCGACAGAACGGAATAACTCTGGGATTGGCTGTCCTTTCTTAGAAAGCTTTTCAATCATGCGACTTCTGAAATTTGCTCTTCCCTTATTGTCCACGGCACTCTGCTTTACCGCGAACGCATCTCCGGTTGAATCCTTCGACGCGCATAATTTCGTCGATAACGTAGCCACTATCTGCGGATCCGTCGCGCAGGTCGTGAAGCAGCCTAAGCGCACCATTCTTAACTTGGGTGGCGCCTACCCGTCTGAGCATATCGCGATCGTGATTTGGGCACCGGAGCTGCCGCAGTTTGAAAAGCAGTTTGGCAATCTCTATGCCGAGAAGGGAAAGCGAGCCTGCGCAAACGGCCGGGTCGTTGTCTATAAGCACCACTTGCAGGTTGCCCCAAAGACGACGGATAAGCTCACGATCCGATAAGAGATCTCATTGAACCCCGGAATCCCGCTTTTGATTATCCACGGCGGGATCCTGGCTGCGGGAGGGGAAACCGGTCCCCTCCTTTAAAATCTTTTTGGACAGCCGCTCTGAAGAAAGCCGCCTATGAAAAAGCGGCTGAGCAGCTCGGTATCTCGGTGGAAGATTGGGTTGAGGGCGTCGTTGACGCCTACACAAAGTCCCTCTTTGTCAGCGCGGCGATTGACGCGGGCATGAACTTCTCGGACCTCCAGGTGAGCCGGGGACCAGAGGATTCTCTGGAGGTCAACACGCTCCCGACTCGGAGAATCTGTGAACACGCTGGGCTGCCGTCTGAATTCTTCGAAATCATGCCGGAAGACGCCCTGGCATCCGTCGTGTTTGGGTTTTACGCTGAATGGAAGCGGCGCGGCGGAGAGCCTGCTCACGGCGCGGAAGCTTTGATCCGCGAAGTAGATCCGGCATTTAACCAGTGAGGAAAGGATCCGAAAGCAGAGGTTCTCTTTTCAACTCCACTTGTCGGATCCAATTTCAAAGAGTTATCTGTTGAAGCTATTGATTCCGATTCCGGCGCGAATCGATTCCGAATCAGAATCACTCAGACTTCGCCGCTCACTTCAGCAAAGGTTCTGCCGTCCGCTGTCTTCCACTCCGTTGTGCCGCGGACAGAAGAGCCCAGAACAAAAGATCCCGCGCTGGAGGGGGATGAGAAAATCTGATCCTCTTTCAGACGGTAAAGTCCGCTCGGTTCCTTCACGAGCACACCCCGCTCAACGAGCTGCTCCCGTCGGTTAACCATCGAAGGAAGAATCCCAGGGCGGTTTTCCATACAGACCACCGCTCCCTTCAGAATCACAAAGCCGTCCGCGGTCCAGATCGCTTCCCCCTGCACCCGGTACTTCTTATGAATCATGCGGGTGAGGAAGAAACGCCGGTCTTCCGCCTTTTCTTTTCGGCTCTCTTTGGAGACCTTTGGCTCAAACACCCGGTAGCCGAAACCGCGGATCAGAATCAAGGCGTTTTCGATATAGCGGTCAAGCTCCACCTGACGGGACTCGGTGACGTTTCCGGGCGACGGCATTTCCTGATTCTTGATCACGTAGCGACCGGAGCTCTTCGCCATTTCGTAGAACTGATTCTCAAGGTAACAAAGCTCCGTCGGCCCAAAGCTGTTGGTTGCGCTCGTAAAGAACACGACCTCGTTATAGAACGCCTTGCTCGGGCTCCGGTTATGTTCACTGAGGCGATTCAGGATGGAGCCGCCGACCTGGCGCTCCTGCGCCTGCCCGATATAGACCGCGTCCTCATCGGTCGCTTCTTCTTTCCCGAACAGAAGATAGACGCCGCTGAAGGAGAGTTCATTTCTGTCCGCGTAATCATTCAGCCGTAGCCGAGGAATCCGATACGCGAGCCCATTCCAGTTATCGAGCGTCGCGCGAACCGCGCCATCAAAATTTTCGTCTAGCAGCAGAAACTGAACGAGGTGTTTCTTATTCATAGCGGCTGATCGCAGAGAGGAGTTTCGTAACGTTCGTTAGTGTAGCAATCCCAAGCAGCGAGAAGATAGTCCTCAGTTCAATGACCTTCAGCAGTGATCCGGAAACCGCCTGACTTCCTCGTGAAATGCGGGTTTTGATTTGTTGCTATAGCTATGTATGATGTTACTTCGACATCAGGGACAGCCGTTTGGTCTTCTTTAACGGCAAACAGGGGGAATTGTTAGCCCTGCCCTTCCCGCCGCTTCTTATGGATGAACTATGACAGACCCGCAATACATGACAAAAATCTTCGTTGATACGACAAAAAGAAAGAAGGTCATCTTTATCAAGGTGGCCGAGCGGCAGGGGAAGAAATTAGGCGACTGGGTAATGGATGTCCTCACTGAACATCTGAAAGCACAGTTTATCGATGCCGCAATGAAATCCGGCATCAGCTTCAGCGCGCTGGAATTGAAGCGACGCGAGGACGGCTGGGTGGAAGTGAACCCGGATACGATGCATGAACTCTGCCGGCTCGCCAAAATCCCGCCTCATTATTACGACCTCAGTTCGGAGGAGGATCTCGCGGATATCGTGTTCAGCTTGTACGCGGAATGGAAGAAACAGGGCGGAACCCCTGACGCGGTCGCGGAAGCGATTCTTGAGGAGTCAGGCGTTCACCTCGCGCCTGAAAACAAAGAGGAGTCGCGGCAGGCCTTGGGATAAAGACTGCGACTGAAACTGGAGCTGAGCCTGTGCAGAAGCGCACCTGAAGACTGAGGCTGTGAGTCTATGGAGCGCCTAAGAGAATCCGGGAACTCCCTGGCGGGGAGCTCCCTGGATTCTTGGAGCACTGGTTTGCAGCCAGTACACAAGTAAGTCCTGTACCTGCCGCGTAAGGCGCGGGAGTTTCCTCAATACGGGAAACCGCAGGCGCGCCTCCAAACTGCAAAAACGGTGAAACTGTACCGGAAGCCGGAATACGTCCGGCCCCGTTTCAATATTTTCTTCCCTAATGGGGAATTCGGTGCCAGCCTCCTTTGAGATTGGGAGCCAGACCCTTACAACAAAAAAAGATGGAGTCACGGCCGGCCTCGGGATGAAGCCTGAGACTTGTGCTGTGGCGGAGCCTTAGGAATGAGCGCGTTAGCGAATACTGAGACTGTGGTTCACTTGGCGCCCGTCCGGAACGCGGGGCGATCCAACAGGTGTTGGCCCACTGCTTTCCGATTCGGCTGGTGCGCAGCCATCAAGAATGAGTCCTGTACCTGCCGCGTAAGGCGCGGGGGTTTCCTCAATGCGTGAAACCGCAGGCGCGCCTCCAAACCTGAAAAAAGGTGATGCTTTACCGGAAACCGGAACACGTCCGGTTCCATTCCGATAGTTTCTCCCCAGAGGGGAATTCGGGATCAGCCCCCTCCAATCGGGAGCCAAAACTGTCCAACCAAAAAAGATGGAGTCACGGCCGGCCTCGGGATGAAGCCTGAGACTTGTGCTGTGGCGGAGTCTTAGGAATGAGCGCCTTACCGTGAATTCTGAGACTGTGTTCACTTAGCGCTCCTCGGAATAGGGGACGATCCTACTGGTGTAGGCCCTCTGCGTTCCGTCCTGGCTGGTGCGCAGCCATCAAGAGTGAGTCCTGTACCTGCCGTATAGGGCGCGGGGGTTTCCTCAATGCGTGAAACCGCAGGCGCGCCTCCAAACACTGAAAACCTTTACGCCTTACCGAGAGCCGCTAAGTAATCGTAGGTGGGCTGGAGCTCGTGCGGGATCACGATCTTCAGATTCCGCACGGCTTCTGTCTGATTCAGAATCCAGTCGGAATACTCAGTCTCGATCTCCTTCGTGCGGCTGTTCTTCCGATCCCACTCGACCTGATAGGCGGAAAGCTGCTTCTGGTACTCAAGCTGCTCCTCCCGATACTTCCGGTTCCGGTCGAGATTCTCGTTCTTCGCCATGATCTCGATCTTCGCCTTCAGTTGGTTCAGTTCCGCTTCCCACGTCCGGTGGCTCTGCTGCCAGCGGTTATACGAGTCGTACACCGCGTCAGGTTCCACACTCGGGCTATAGGTCCGGATCGCGGTGTCCTGGCCGCGGCCCTCCGTCCCCACGGGCCTCACGGATTTCTTCGCGAGGTCATCCTTCGCGTTCGCGAGAACGCCGTCCGGATGGATATAGATACCGAGTGTGCTCGCCTTCGCTTCGAGGAGCAGATAGTGCGCGAGGTCGCGGATCGAGAGCCGAGTCTTCGCCCACTCCGTATCCACGGGATCCGGTTTTTCAGGCGCTGAAGGCCGCTCCACCTTTGGCTTCGCGTCGATCTCGTCCTTCCGGGGCTTGTTCTCCGGGAGCTTCAGCCAGTCTTCAAACGACAAGTGTTCGAGATACTCCGTCCTCTCATCCCGCTCCTTCACGGCTTCGTGAACGTACGCGATAAAGCCCCGCAGTTCCCCGATCCGGGCCGCGGTGGGGAGGAGCGACTCGAGGAACTCCTGGTCCTTTCCCTTTTGGACGAGACGGGGTTCCGCGACGCCTGAGAGGAGCTCCATATAGACATCGTAAAAGGTGCTGCTTTTCACGATTTCCTCAAGCCGGTTCACTTCCTGGGACGCGAGCGCCGCGAGAAACGAGGCGCTCGTCGCCGTGAGACCGGGTTCCGGTCTCTCAGGGTTCACGAAAAACTGGTCATGCTTCTTAAAATCTTCAGTCATTTTTTCTTATCCTATGCATTCATCATTGCAGTCCTTCACGACATGAAAGTGGATACCCACCACTTCATACACGACGTCGGACTGCTCTTCAGGCGCCTTCTCAGCCGTTACATCCGTTTTCTGCTCCGCCTTTCCGGCTGCCTCAGAGGCTTCCTTCGCCGCTTTCGCGGCTTCCTTCGCTTCCTTCTTCTTCACCCAGCGGGGGCGGGAACCCTCTTCAGGCGCCATCTTCACGATCTTGGGGTCGAACTCCGCGAGCGTGTCGATCAGATCCGTTTGAGACGCGATCACGTTCCCAATGTCCTTATAGACTTCGGGGGACTCGTCTATCGACCCCGAGAGCAGGCGGATCCCGCGGGACTTAAGGATCGCTTCCATGTCCTCGTGCTTCAGGGTTTTAAAAGCCGCTTTTCGTGACATCGCGCGCCCCGCGCCGTGAGAGCAGGAGCGGAACGATGCCTCATTCCCTTTCCCGCGGACGATGTAGCCTGGGGTCCCCATGGAGCCCGGGATGATCCCGAGAACGCCGTCGCCTGCGGGTGTCGCCCCCTTGCGGTGAACAATCAGCTCTTCCCCGTTATAGGTTTCTTTCCAGGCGAAGTTGTGATGGTTCTCGACAAAGCCGAGCGACCCGACCCCGAGGTGCTTAAGCACATGCTCATGAATCAGCTCGTGGTTCGCGGACGCGTAGTCCCCCATCAGCTGCATCGCATTCCAGTACTCCTTCCCTTCCTTCGTATCGAGATCGAGCCACGCGAGGTGGCGAAGTTCGTCCGGGAGCTCAGGGTGAAGGGAACGGGCGACCTCCGAGTAGTAATCCGCGACCGCGCTTCCCGCGCCGCGGGACCCCGAGTGCGAGAGGAGCGCAATGTACACACCCGCTTTGAGTTTCAGCGTGGGTTCATCGATGTCGTGATCGACGGTCAGTTTCCCGAATTCCACAAAGTGGTTTCCAGCGCCTGAGGTTCCGAGCTGCGCCAGCGCCCGCCCGTACTGCTGCTTCGTGGGAGGCGTGATCGACCAGTCGCGGTGCATCACGGGGTGGTCACGGCGCTCGCATTTCGAAAACTCCGCCCCGACCCCGAAGCGGGTTTCGGCTTCAAGGGCCTCAGCGAACCGGTCAGACTCGGTCTCAAGCTTTTCGTAGGGCAGATCGAGAATCGTGATTCGCATGCGGCACGCGATATCGACCCCGACGGCGTAAGGGATCACGGCGTTACGCACGGCGAGGACGCCTCCGATGGGAAGCCCGTACCCCGTGTGGGCGTCAGGCATCAGAGCGCCCCCGACCGCGATGGGGAGGCGGCACGCGTTTGCCATCTGCTGGAACGCCGCATCCTCCACGTCGCCCTTCGCCCAGGATTTCCAGGGCGCGGGGGTTTCACGCTCCGTATAAAACGTGTGCTCCGCTCGGGCTTTCGCGAGCAGCTTCGCGAGGGGCATAAAGAGCTGTTTCAGCTCCCCCATGGGTTCCTCGGTGGGGGACGCGGAATGGGCAAGCGTCGAGACCAGCGCCTTCACGGCTGCGGGTTTCGCGCCGTTTGAGACCGCTTTATTCGCGGCCTTCATCGCGGGTCCCGTCAATTCAGGGAGACGGGGGATCCCGAGTTCGTAGAGCGTCTTAAGGTCAATCATTTTCTTTTCTTCCTAATTTCTAAAAATCTTTTTTCATACAGACGGCACCGTAATGAGCCACCCGTGTTTCTGCTGATCCATGTGGACCGGCTTTCCGGTGAACGCCTGGATCACCTGAGCGCAGGTCCGCGTGTGGGCGGACGGCGCGGTCGTCACAAAGTGACCGCCGCCCGCGAGTGCCATCGGAACCAACAGCTGATCCTGCAGATGCCGGCACACCGGGACGTCGGCTTCGAGAAACGCCGCAGATTCATCTGCCGCGATTTTCGCGACCGATTCCGCCGCGAGCCTCGGGCGTCCGATCTCGGAAAAGACCGAGGTGCCCGACTCAAACCCGGTTCGGATCAGCACCGCGTTCCCCGCTTCCGGGATCGCGGGGTTCGCGTCCAGCGTGACCGCGTCTTCCGTGAGCCCCAGCCGATCGCCAAAGTCGCGCATCAATACCTTCTTTTCCCGCTCCGCCACTTCTGGCGGCAGGTGGCAGTTAAGGATCACGGCGCTCACGCTCTTCAGGCTTCCCCGCTCCCGGAATTCCAAGGGGGCGGGCTCGAACGGTCCCGCGGCTTCCATCCGGACGAGGCCCCCTGCCGCCTGAAAGAACGCGGGGCGCGGCATAGTGAAGGTCACCGGGTACCCCATCCGATTGAGACAGGGTTCGAGCGTTTCCTTCAGGAATTCAAACGCCGGTGCGAAGGGGCAGTAAGTGCCGCCCGTGACCGTGACAGAGGCTTTTTCGCCCGCCTTAAGAGAGCAAATCAGCGCCGGGACGATCGCCTGGAGGACGAGCGCGGTGCTGCCGCCGGTCCCAATATCAAAGCGGTAGCTCCCCACCTGCACTTCACCCGGAACAAACGTGAGTTCAGTCGAATTCATTTCGGCCCCCGTCACCTCCGCTCCGCAGATCGCGGCAGCGGCACGGACGGATGAGAGATGCTGACGCCCGAGCCCCGCCTTCTCCCGCTTCCCCCGTATATTCCGGATGTGGAACGGGATCCCGAGGGCCGCGGACATCGATAGCGCCGCGCGGAGGATCTGGCCTCCGCCTTCCGCCCCGTTGATCTCAATCGTCTTCACTGTCGTCATGATGGTTATCGATTTTTGATTGGCTGTTTTTATCTTTCCTGCCCTCTCTATCGCACAAAGCGTGCCAGTTTTTACGAACCCTGTGAAATCAGGGCTCTGGCGGCGATACCCCATTTTTCAGTAGAATTCCGATAGGGAATTTTTGATCCCTTAATATCAGACTTGATCAAATTGGATCGGTACGATGGCTAAGAAAACGGTTGTGATTGGGCTCGCGGGGCCGACGCTCGACGCCCGGGGCGGGAAGGACCGGTGGCAGAGGTGGCGGCCCACGGTGTCGATCGGGCAGCATGATGATCTCCTCGTCGACCGCTTTGAGCTCCTCTGTCAGGAAAAGTATCAGTGGCTTGGGGAGCAGCTGGCATCCGACTTCAAACAGGTGTCGCCGGACACCGAAGTAAATATCCACCTCGCGAAATTCCCGAAGCCCTGGGACTTCGGCGCGGTGTACGCGGAGCTCCTCGACTTCGCGAAGCACTACCCCTTTGATCCGGAGAACGAGGATTACCTCGTCCACATCACGACCGGCACCCATGTGATCCAGATCTGCCTCTTTCTCCTCGTGGAGTCCCGGATCATCCCGGCGCGGCTTCTGCAGACGAGCTGCCCCGAGCGGCGGGATATCGCGGGGAAGTACGACATCATTGATCTCGATCTCTCGAAGTACGATCAATTGGCGGAGCGGTTCACCTTAGAGCGGAAAGAGGCGCACCACTTTCTGAAGGCCGGGATCGACACCCGGAATGCCGCCTATAACCGGATGATTGAGGAGATCACCCGGGTCTGTGAGCGGTCCAAGGATCCGATCCTTCTCACCGGGCCGTCTGGCGTCGGCAAAACGCGGCTCGCGCGGCTGATTTACGAGTGGAAAAAGAAGAACGGCCAGGTGTCGGGGGCGTTTGTGGAATTGAACTGCGCGACACTTCGGGGCGACGCCGCGATGTCGGCGCTCTTTGGCCATAAGAAAGGCGCGTACACCGGGGCCTCGGAAAACCGGGCCGGGCTTCTCGCGGCGGCTGATGGCGGTCTCCTCTTCTTAGACGAAGTGGGAGAGCTTGGGGCGGACGAACAGGCGATGCTGCTTCGGGCGATTGAAGAAAAACGCTTCTACCCCATGGGGTCGGATACGGAGTCGACGAGCGACTTTCAATTGATCTGCGGCACGAACCGGGATCTCAAAAAAATGATCCGCGAGGGGAAATTCAGGCAGGATCTGCTCGCCCGTATCAACCTCTGGACCTTCCGCCTCATGGGGCTTAAGGACCGCCCGGAAGATATTGAGCCGAACCTCATGGTGGAGCTTGAGAACGCCTCACGGAAACTCGGGAAACTGGTCCGCATGAATAAGGAGGCGAAGGAAGAGTTCCTCCGGTACGCGTCGGACTCCGAATCCGCCTGGACCAGCAACTTCCGCGATCTCTCGGGGGTCGCGACCCGGATGGCGGTGCTGTCGGATAGCGGCCGCATCACGACGGATCTCGTGGAAAGTGAATTCCGGCGTCTCCGCGACTCCTGGAAAGAGGACGCGGGGGACGGAAACGCGGACCGGGATCTCGTGGAAGAAGTGCTGGGGGACGAAGCCGTCTCGCGCCTCGACCTCTTCGATATCCCGCAGCTCGCTCTCGTGATCCGGGTCTGCCGGCACTCGAAAACGATGTCAGAAGCGGGCCGGACACTCTTCGCGGAATCCTTCAAGAAACGAAAGAGCACGAATGACTCGGACCGCCTGAGGAAATACCTCGCGGGGTTTGGACTCAGCTGGAAACAGGTGACGGAGACGGAAGCGGGGTAACCGCGGGAATCTGTTCTGAAAGGTCAGGAGAGCGATTTTCTGCCACGGGTACCTTCAGTGCTGCCTCTTTTCTTTCTCCCAACCGACCGTCTCTTTCTCCCAAAATCACCCTCTATTTGGGAGAAAAGCCCCCGGCGTTGGGAGAAACGATTTTGGAGTCTTCAGGTTATGAAAACCTGAAATCGGAATTCCTGCGGAAAACTTCGTCATCAAAAAAAGCTTTATAAGCCAAAGACTTCCAACTCTGGCGTAGCCAGTCAGTAGTCCGGAACCGATTCTGTTGAGACATGGCTTTTCGAGACATTCGTCGATGCCAGCGCTCTTTCCATCGCCTTTCTCCCAACCGGCCGCCTCTTTCTCCCAAAATTACCCTCTATTTGGGAGAAAAGCTCCCGACTTTGGGAGAATCGATTTGAGATACTTCAGGTTCTGAAAATCTGAAATCGGAATTCCGGCGGAAAACTTCGCCATCAAAAAAAAGCTTTATAAGCCAAAGACTTCCAACTCTGGCGTAACCAGTCAGGAGTCCGGAACCGATTCTGTTGAGACATGGCTTTTCGAGACAGTCGTCGATGCCAGCGCTCTTTCCATTACCTTTCTCCCAACCGACTGCGTCTTTCTCCCAAAATCACCCTCTATTTGGGAGAAAAGCTCCCGACTTTGGGAGAAACGATTTGAGATACTTCAGGTTCTGAAAATCTGGAATCGGAATATCAGCAAAGACTTCGCCGTCTAAAAAGCTGGCGAATTATCACTTCAAGTGCAAAGCCTGAGAAAAGAATAGTGGCCCATAAAGCTTCCATAATAGAGATTGTCAAGATAACTATAGAGGGAGCTCATGAGCCACTATCATCATCTTACTCTTCGGGACAGAGTATTTATTTCGGCTTTAACGATTTCAGGCAAATCCCTGTCTGAAATTGCATGTGCGATTGGGAAAAATGTTTCTACGATCTCCCGCGAACTGAAGCGAAACAAGGCTGTATCGGCCCAGGATGGGGCTTCAGCTGCCTATGATCCCTGTGCCGCGCAGGCCCGATATCAGAGACAGAGAAAGCATTGCGGAAAGAGAAACATTCTGAAGTCTGACTCGTTGCTGACAAGGATTGTCTCAAATCTGCTGGTTAAGAGAGGGTGAGGAAAATTTTGTGGGTGACTCTGAGATAATTGCTCTTGGAGGAGCCTCAAATGAAACGAAAGACAGACCCCTTGGATAGTGTTGCAGGACAGATTTTAGAAAACGCCAAGAAATCCGGGCTTGAGATTAATACCGCAGAGGATGCGGAAAATCTTATGGCCCATATGCTCGGTCGGCTGCTGACTCAAATGCTTGACGGTGAAATGACCAATCATCTCGGTTACGAAAGAGGCGGTAAACGTGTCACCGAAAATGAGCGTAACGGGCATAGTTCGAAAACCCTCAAATCGTCCAGCCTTGGAAATATCCGTATTGACGTACCCAGAGACCGCAAGGGAGAGTTTGAGCCGAGGGTCGTTCCTAAGCATAAACGTCAGCTGGCGGGGTTTGAGGACAAGGTTCTGGCCTTGTACGCCAGAGGGCTCTCAACCCGGGAAATTCAAGGCTTTCTCTATGATGAATACGGTATGGAGACCAGTGCCGAATTTATCAGCGATGTTACGGACGCCATCCTTCCTGAGGTTGAAAAATGGCAGAACCGTCCTCTGGATCCGTTTTATACAACTGTTTTCTTTGACGCTATTCGAGTCAAAATCCGAGGTGATAATGGCATTGTTACCCCGAAAGCGGTCCATCTTGCCTTGGGCGTAAACGCCCAGGGCCGCAAGGAAGTTTTGGGGATGTGGGTCGCTGATAACGAAAGCGCAAAATATTGGCTTAAGGTCTTCACTGAACTCAAAAACAGGGGGGTGTCTGATATTCTGATTGCTGTCACAGACGGACTCAAGGGAATGAAGGAGGCGCTTGAAGCTGCCTTTCCCAACACTCTGCTGCAGACCTGCATTGTTCACCTGATCAGGAACAGTCTGAAATTCGTCGGATATAAGGATTACAAGGCCGTAGCCGGCGCGCTGAAGCCCATTTACCGGGCCGTAAACGCGGCTGATGCGCGGAAGGAACTGGACGCTTTTGCACAGTCGGAACTGGGGCTCAGATACCCTTACATCGCCAAACAGTGGATCGATTCCTGGGATAAGGTGATCCCCTTCTTTGATTTTTCCCCAAATATCCGCAGACTTATTTATACAACCAATGCCATAGAGAGCCTTAATCGGGATCTAAGAAAAGTAATTAAGACCCGAGCTGCTTTCCCTACTGAAACGGCTGCTTTGAAACTTCTCTTTCTGGCAATCCGGAAAGTAGAGAAAAGATGGGTGCGGCCTTCTCCATACTGGAGTGCCGCTATGAGAGAATTGGTTGTGCTATTTGGTGACCGAATCACCCCCTACATCGATTAACCTTGAACGAGCCGCCCACAAAAAATTACACACCCTCGGTTAAGAAATTCTGGTCTCCGGAGCAGATTCAATACCGTCTCAGAAAGGAGCTGCCGAATCTAAGGATCAGCGCCACGACAATCTACCGAGGAATCAATTCTGGCTTTCTGGATCGCTTTGTGGATGGCCGAAAGATGTCCCGACACCTGCGACACCACGGTAAAACGCGTCACCGTAAAGGCATGACCGAGAGGCGAGGAAAGATCCAGATCACTCACAGCATTGAAGAGCGACCCCTGGAAGCTCAGAACAGATCTCGCCTGGGGGATTGGGAAGGCGATACCGTCATCGGAAAAAAGGGCGGAGCCTGCCTCACGACTCTGGTCGATAGGAAGTCCGGCTTTCTCTGTGGCGGGAAAACCGCTTCCAAGACTGCGGCCGATGTGTCTGCCGTAATTGAGAAATCTCTGTCAGATAAGGATCTGCGTACGATTACCGTAGATCGCGGAAAAGAATTTTCCTGGGCTGAAAAACTGGAGAAAGATCTCAGAACCAAAGTGTATTTCTGCTTGCCTCATCATCCATGGGAGAAAGGAAGTAATGAAAATACAAACGGACTTCTTAGAGACTTTTTCCCAAAAGGAATGAGTATCGATAAAATTTCTCAGGCAGAAGTTCAGAAACGGTTCAATGCTCTGAATTTCAGACCCAGAAAACGTCTCAATTGGAAGTGTCCGGCTGAAGTCTTTTATTCAGTAACTTTGCACTTGATTTGATAATTCACCGTTTTAAAAGAAAAGGCAAAACATATTTCGATTAAGAGGATTGTTAAGTACCGTGTGATGGCAAAAGTCTGTCATGGAAAGAGAAGAAAACATTATGAGAAAAAGCTCAGCGACTATCTCGCAAGGTTCGCTTGACAGAGGATTAACGCTGTAAATGAGATCGTTGGTCCAGATCTTTTTGGCGGTTCAAAGGCGCGTCAGATATCCCTGATATTTTCGACGGGCAGCACTGATCGGCATCACTCTGATGATGCTGTATGCCCTTGGTCTCACGTTTGGAAAGCTGTCTCGCCGCCATTGAGTGGACAGTCTTGATACTGAAGCATGTCACCCCTTTTATCCGTTGACGAATAATCAAGAGCCTCTAAAAAGGGGCTGAAAAGATCAATAACTCCCTGAATTCCCGATTTACTTATACATAGCGGGATTCAGGAGGCAGTTTTCCAGTCCGAGTCGCTCAAAAACGAGTCTGTGGCGACCTAAAATTTCCCCGAGCCAAACTTTTCCTGTTGATGAGCTATAGAAACGGATCTGCCCCACATCTTCCAGCAGCTCCATGAGAGAATATTCGTCAAGCAGAGGTGCATAGGATTTCTTCCCTATTTTCACTTCAACACTCATGGCTTTGATGAGCCAGGAAACAATTGTGGCAGCGATGAAGGCTAACAAGAGACGTCCATTAACAGAAACGTCGGAGTGTCCCCTTGTAGTTGTAAAACCAACATCAGTCTTGATAACCCCAAAGCATTTCTCGATGCAGTCGCGCGTTCTGTAGATCTCCAGGATTTCTTTCGACTCAAGTTTTCGATCGCTGATCATTGAAAAGAATCCCATGTATCTGACCTTTTCATTGACAGCATCATTGTTTCTGATCAGAGGCTTTTTACCGGGTTCACTATCAGGTGTTTCATAGAATCTCAAAAGTTTGGAATCAGGGCTGGCTAACCCGTTAATCCAGTCTTCTTCAAAGGTTACCAAATCAGATAAAAATTTATCCTGCTCATTATTTGCAACTGCAAGACTGTAATAGATGTACACCCAAACACTACATGATTTTGGGTCCTCTTTCGTGCCTGGTATTGTGACCTGGGTTTGAACAGCGGTCAGGTTGTGACCGCGAACGTTGTTCGTCATATCCCAGAAAGCGGGAAGATTATCTTCGATGGCGTCCCTGATGAAGGAGTGATCAGTTTTGGCAGCCATGATGAAGTGATGCTTGTTCTTGCAGAGCAGCCGAAGATTCTCACGGCTGCAATAGCCCCGATCAAAAATTGAGATAATTTTTTTACTGACTCCGATGTTTTCCCATCGAGTCAGAAGGTCATGCATAGTGACTATATCTGGCACGTTTCCGGCGAATCGCCTGAACATCAGGGGAACACCAGAATTATGACCGTAGAGGAGCGCCAAACCAATCTGGTTTTCGTAGCCTCCGCGTTTACTAATTCCTTTTCGTACATCTGTCAGAGATCGGCTTTCAGACGCGATTCGTGTGCTGTCGAATGATAAATATTCTGTTTCAGGAAGACGCTTGGCCCGAAGAGCAAAGAGCCGATTTAATGAAGCTGTATCTGAGCCAATATCCTGCGATAACTCACTTAGTCTTTGAGACTCGATATTGTCTGGAAGACCGGCTGGCAAGGCGTTAGTATCAGAAAAAATCTTGAATCTATGCTGTGAAGTAGTGTTTTTGATGATTTGATATGCCGCCAGGCTTACCATCATGGCGGCCTTCCCCTCACCATAAACTTTCTTCAAATCATCAGTTAAACCCGAGGTTTCTGCTGCTTGAGTAAGGAGTGCGGTTGTTCCGAACGTTTTGTCATGATCAAATTTCTGACGCTTATCAGTGGTCTTTTTGACACGGGTCAGCTTCAGCTCTGCCGCATAAGCTGCGTTCGGAACAAATTTTCCATCAACAAGCTTGCCAATATATCGCCTTTTTTGTTGGCCCCGCTTTTTTTCTTTATCCCACCAATACTTATGGATTGCAACGTACTCTGTGTCTTTGATTCGGACAATACGCGCATCTTCGGGAAGGATCGGATTGTGATCAGTCATATCGCAAGGGCTGCAAAAGAGATTATATATGTCTATATTATACGTATGTTTTACCTATAAATCAACCCTTTTTTAAATTTTCTATTTGGAAAATCAATAGACTTTTGTTAAAAAATACAGCTAACAGAGCGGGAATTTAGGTGAAATCTTTTATGGCACCTGATAACTCCTCCCGTCCGTTGACATCCGGAGACCACGAAACACCTCTGCGTAGGCAGAGAAAAGTCGGTCTACGGGTTAACGAAAATCGGTTTTTAGGAAACACCTCTGTGTAGGCAGAGAAAAGCCCAGACGTCGCTCTGCTCGGATTGTGTCGATGGAAACATCTCTGCGTAGGCAGAGAAAAGGATCGGCTGGAGAAAAAGCTGCTTGATGTCTGGGAAACACCTCTGCGTAGGCAGAGAAAAGTAACAACTCGATATAATTTCTATCACTATCACTATCACGGAAACACCTCTGCGTAGGCAGAGACAAGCGAAGTATAAATGCTTGGTTGTACCTTCTAGTGGAAACATCTCTGCGTAGGCAGAGAAAAGAGCATTTGACGATATTGTAATCATTTTGCTAATGAAAACACCTCTGCGTAGGCAGAGAAAAGTTGCGATAGCGATATAATCGGGCTTCTTTTTCAGAAACACCTCTGCGTAGGCAGAGAAAAGCACCCCCTTCAAGGTGGTGGTCGTAATCATCTGGAAACACCTCTGCGTAGGCAGAGAAAAGGATGCGGCACTGGCCGTTTCTGAGCTCTTGGCAGAAACACCTCTGCGTAGGCAGAGAAAAGGCGGCGGCGCTCGTTTACTTTGCGAGTAAAAAGGAAACACCTCTGCGTAGGCAGAGAAAAGAGCTCAAGGTTCTCCAGAATCGACCCGAGCTCAGAAACACCTCTGCGTAGGCAGAGAAAAGTCCTCGCCGGATCTGAGCGTGTTCCAGTGGTTAGAAACACCTCTGCGTAGGCAGAGAAAAGCTCATTAGAACCCGGAATGTTTTTGTTTGGTTAGAAACACCTCTGCGTAGGCAGAGAAAAGCCCAACAGTCGTAATAGCACACCCCTCCGCCGGGAAACACCTCTGCGTAGGCAGAGAAAAGGCGCCCATGAGAATCGGGGCTATACGAATGTCGGAAACACCTCTGCGTAGGCAGAGAAAAGTGCGGGTAATCCAGGCGGAATTTCTTGCTGGTGAGAAACACCTCTGCGTAGGCAGAGAAAAGCCCACGAGCCCGGATAAAAATACCACCTGGTGAGAAACACCTCTGCGTAGGCAGAGAAAAGGTAATCGGGGTCGTTTTGGTGGGATGCTTTGAGGAAACACCTCTGCGTAGGCAGAGAAAAGTTGGTTCAGCATCCATTGCCTGACTGATCAGCAGAAACACCTCTGCGTAGGCAGAGAAAAGGAGAAACAAAGCGGGAGAGTGGCTGACTACTGGGAAACACCTCTGCGTAGGCAGAGAAAAGTGATGGTGGATCCCCTGAAACTCGCGTCGGTCGGAAACACCTCTGCGTAGGCAGAGAAAAGGCTCGTTGGAGCCCGGAAATTTTCGTTTGGTTAGAAACACCTCTGCGTAGGCAGAGAAAAGACATAGACTCCTTGAAGCCACGGACGCTCAGTGGAAACACCTCTGCGTAGGCAGAGAAAAGTATGTGCAAAAAACGCACATATGGTTCCTGTTAGAAACACCTCTGCGTAGGCAGAGAAAAGTATCCACAGGAAAAATCTGTAGCACGTGGGCAAGGAAACACCTCTGCGTAGGCAGAGAAAAGCTACAGGGAACTACGGGGTTTGCTACAAACCTGGAAACACCTCTGCGTAGGCAGAGAAAAGTTTCCGTCCGCCAGTTAGCGAAATACGTGGGGGGAAACACCTCTGCGTAGGCAGAGAAAAGGGCAAGTGACAGGGGTGCAATGCCCCGGACAGCAGAAACACCTCTGCGTAGGCAGAGAAAAGCTCTCCTTTATGAAGGCTTTGAAAGATGTTGCTGGAAACACCTCTGCGTAGGCAGAGAAAAGCCGGCATCTCCGGCAGAGACTTCCGCTCAGGGGGAAACACCTCTGCGTAGGCAGAGAAAAGGGGTGAAGACTGACAGCGATGTCCGAAAGTACAGAAACACCTCTGCGTAGGCAGAGAAAAGAACTTCATTCCAAATACAGGAGCCAAGTGATGGGAAACACCTCTGCGTAGGCAGAGAAAAGTCATCACCCGGGGAAAGCTGGTGCTTATCAGGGGAAACACCTCTGCGTAGGCAGAGAAAAGAAGGCGGTCGAAAGGCATCGTCTCGCAAGAGTGGAAACACCTCTGCGTAGGCAGAGAAAAGGGGTTGAGGACATGGCTGTAGAGAATAAAGTGGGAAACACCTCTGCGTAGGCAGAGAAAAGCCAGCGGCATAAGCGACCGCGTCAAAGGAGGGTGTGTAATTTTTTGTGGGCGGCTCGTTCAAGGTTAATCGATGTAGGGGGTGATTCGGTCACCAAATAGCACAACCAATTCTCTCATAGCGGCACTCCAGTATGGAGAAGGCCGCACCCATCTTTTCTCTACTTTCCGGATTGCCAGAAAGAGAAGTTTCAAAGCAGCCGTTTCAGTAGGGAAAGCAGCTCGGGTCTTAATTACTTTTCTTAGATCCCGATTAAGGCTCTCTATGGCATTGGTTGTATAAATAAGTCTGCGGATATTTGGGGAAAAATCAAAGAAGGGGATCACCTTATCCCAGGAATCGATCCACTGTTTGGCGATGTAAGGGTATCTGAGCCCCAGTTCCGACTGTGCAAAAGCGTCCAGTTCCTTCCGCGCATCAGCCGCGTTTACGGCCCGGTAAATGGGCTTCAGCGCGCCGGCTACGGCCTTGTAATCCTTATATCCGACGAATTTCAGACTGTTCCTGATCAGGTGAACAATGCAGGTCTGCAGCAGAGTGTTGGGAAAGGCAGCTTCAAGCGCCTCCTTCATTCCCTTGAGTCCGTCTGTGACAGCAATCAGAATATCAGACACCCCCCTGTTTTTGAGTTCAGTGAAGACCTTAAGCCAATATTTTGCGCTTTCGTTATCAGCGACCCACATCCCCAAAACTTCCTTGCGGCCCTGGGCGTTTACGCCCAAGGCAAGATGGACCGCTTTCGGGGTAACAATGCCATTATCACCTCGGATTTTGACTCGAATAGAGTCAAAGAAAACAGTTGTATAAAACGGATCCAGAGGACGGTTCTGCCATTTTTCAACCTCAGGAAGGATGGCGTCCGTAACATCGCTGATAAATTCGGCACTGGTCTCCATACCGTATTCATCATAGAGAAAGCCTTGAATTTCCCGGGTTGAGAGCCCTCTGGCGTACAAGGCCAGAACCTTGTCCTCAAACCCCGCCAGCTGGCGTTTATGCTTAGGAACGACCCTCGGCTCAAACTCTCCCTTGCGGTCTCTGGGTACGTCAATACGGATATTTCCAAGGCTGGACGATTTGAGGGTTTTCGAACTATGCCCGTTACGCTCATTTTCGGTGACACGTTTACCGCCTCTTTCGTAACCGAGATGATTGGTCATTTCACCGTCAAGCATTTGAGTCAGCAGCCGACCGAGCATATGGGCCATAAGATTTTCCGCATCCTCTGCGGTATTAATCTCAAGCCCGGATTTCTTGGCGTTTTCTAAAATCTGTCCTGCAACACTATCCAAGGGGTCTGTCTTTCGTTTCATTTGAGGCTCCTCCAAGAGCAATTATCTCAGAGTCACCCACAAAATTTTCCTCACCCTCTCACAGACGGACTCAAGGGAATGAAGGAGGCGCTTGAAGCTGCCTTTCCCAACACTCTGCTGCAGACCTGCATTGTTCACCTGATCAGGAACAGTCTGAAATTCGTCGGATATAAGGATTACAAGGCCGTAGCCGGCGCGCTGAAGCCCATTTACCGGGCCGTAAACGCGGCTGATGCGCGGAAGGAACTGGACGCTTTTGCACAGTCGGAACTGGGGCTCAGATACCCTTACATCGCCAAACAGTGGATCGATTCCTGGGATAAGGTGATCCCCTTCTTTGATTTTTCCCCAAATATCCGCAGACTTATTTATACAACCAATGCCATAGAGAGCCTTAATCGGGATCTAAGAAAAGTAATTAAGACCCGAGCTGCTTTCCCTACTGAAACGGCTGCTTTGAAACTTCTCTTTCTGGCAATCCGGAAAGTAGAGAAAAGATGGGTGCGGCCTTCTCCATACTGGAGTGCCGCTATGAGAGAATTGGTTGTGCTATTTGGTGACCGAATCACCCCCTACATCGATTAACCTTGAACGAGCCGCCCACAAAAAATTACACACCCTCGTCTGTGACAGCAATCAGAATATCAGACACCCCCCTGTTTTTGAGTTCAGTGAAGACCTTAAGCCAATATTTTGCGCTTTCGTTATCAGCGACCCACATCCCCAAAACTTCCTTGCGGCCCTGGGCGTTTACGCCCAAGGCAAGATGGACCGCTTTCGGGGTAACAATGCCATTATCACCTCGGATTTTGACTCGAATAGCGTCAAAGAAAACAGTTGTATAAAACGGATCCAGAGGACGGTTCTGCCATTTTTCAACCTCAGGAAGGATGGCGTCCGTAACATCGCTGATAAATTCGGCACTGGTCTCCATACCGTATTCATCATAGAGAAAGCCTTGAATTTCCCGGGTTGAGAGCCCTCTGGCGTACAAGGCCAGAACCTTGTCCTCAAACCCCGCCAGCTGGCGTTTATGCTTAGGAACGACCCTCGGCTCAAACTCTCCCTTGCGGTCTCTGGGTACGTCAATACGGATATTTCCAAGGCTGGACGATTTGAGGGTTTTCGAACTATGCCCGTTACGCTCATTTTCGGTGACACGTTTACCGCCTCTTTCGTAACCGAGATGATTGGTCATTTCACCGTCAAGCATTTGAGTCAGCAGCCGACCGAGCATATGGGCCATAAGATTTTCCGCATCCTCTGCGGTATTAATCTCAAGCCCGGATTTCTTGGCGTTTTCTAAAATCTGTCCTGCAACACTATCCAAGGGGTCTGTCTTTCGTTTCATTTGAGGCTCCTCCAAGAGCAATTATCTCAGAGTCACCCACAAAATTTTCCTCACCCTCGCACTTTGCACTGAGAATTAAGAGAACTGGAAAATGCTTTCACGCCTTTTCATTCCTAAAACACTGCTGGATCAGGGAGGAATCTATGCCCGATCTCTTCCTGATCATCCAAATCAATGGACTCTGCAGAGTTATGAGCGCCATGGTTTAACTGGGACGCTAGTTGGTGAGCCAACGGAAAAGGATCAGTTCCTCTATGTGGATCTGAAGTTCACTAATGCTGAATTTCAGTCAAAGCTGAAGGACGCTTTCCCGAATTTGCAAGTGCTGCCGGACGGTTCTCTTCGCATCGAAACTGAAGCAATATTCCAGGCAGTTGCCGACAAATGCCGCGAACAGCTTTCAACGCTGCCTTCTGACTTCTTCCCGACTTCTGCTGAAGAAGACACTGAAGTTGAGGTGTCGCTCGCCGATACTGAGTCCGAGACCGTTACGAGCGAACGGTCCGGTCAGCAGCTTTATCGCACCCGTCTTGAAGAGATCTGGGGAGGCCGCTGCGCCGTGACCGGTGTTGGGGTGCCTGAAGTGCTTCGGGCAAGTCATGCGAAGCCCTGGAAAGACTGTGAGACGGGGAATGAGCGGCTGGACGGCTATAACGGGTTCCTCCTTTCCGCGAACCTTGACGCGCTTTTCGACAAGTTCCTGATCAGCTTCGCAGACGACGGGAAGATTCTGATCAGCCCGTACCTTAAGGCTGAGGAACTCAAAGCTCTCGGAGTGACACCCGAAATGAAGCTGCGTTTCGTCGATTCCCGACACCTCCCCTACCTGGAGTACCAGCGGAATCAGTTCCTGAAGCGAATCGGAAACGGCAACGTCATCAAGGATGAGAATTCCTGATCGCCTGGCTCCCCGCTTGCGGACAATGCAGTTTTCAGAAACGTAAAGCGTTTGTGCTTTTCTTTGAATGCCGCATTGCTGATCCTCACGGAAAATCAGTAAAGCCCCGGACATCGGGGCTTTTTGATGTCTGAAACTGATACAAAATCCACGATCTCGGCATTTCTCCCGCGCCTACAATGTTCTTAAGAACATTCCTTCTCTGAGAGAAAGGAGCTGTGCACTATGAGACGCAGAACATTTCTTCGGGCCGCGGCAGCGATTCCGGTCGCGCTGCTTTCCGGCTGCGCGGTGTATGACGACGGGTACTACGTGGGCGACGTCGGCTACGCGCCGGTACCGAACCCGCCTCCCCGCCCGCATTCTGAACCCCGTCCGGAACCCCGTCCTCGTTTCGATGGACCGGGACCTAATCCGGAACTCCGCCGTCCGGGAATGAATGGACCCGACCGTCCGAACGGTCCGCAGCCAAACGGCCCCGCGAGACCGGGACCCGGTAATCAGGGGCGCGGCCCTCAGCCGGGACGCCCCGCGGGCCCCGGCATGAATAATGGACGAGGCCCCGCTCAAGGGAACGGCAGAGGTCCCGGTCAGGGAAATGGTCCCACCCCCAATAACGGCCGCAGTCCTGGACAAGGGAACAGACCCGCGCCAGGAAATGGCGGTCCCGGCGGTCAGGGCGGCCCCGGTGAACCTCCCGGCGGTCCCCGCTAGTATCTGAATAAGAGGCATCCTGCTCTTCAAATAGCAGGGTGCCTTTTTTACAGTCTGAATTCCTTCGGCTCGCTCCATCAAAAATCACGGCGTTCCCTTTTCGCTTGCGGATAATGCAGTTTTGAGAAAGGTAAGGAATTTGTGCCTTTTTGCGATCAGACTGGCGCTTTTCTCCGTGAAGATCCCCGAAAACCCCGGATTCCGGGCGCTTCTCTGTTACCGATCAGAAACAAAATGCGTCACGAAACTCACGCCCTTTCCCCTAGAATGGTCTTCAGAACCGAATTGATTTTCTGACTCAAGGATCAGCGCCATGAAACGCAGAACTCTTCTTAAGGCCGCGGCAGCGTTCCCGGTCACACTGCTTTCTGGCTGCGCGGTGTATGACGATGGGCTTTACGGCGGGTATTACGAGACCGGGGTGATTTACCAGCCGGTGCCGCATCCGCCGCCTCCCCCGCATCCTCATCCTGTGCCGCCACCGCCGCCCCCGCGTCCCCATGTGGCACCGCCTCCTCCTCCGAGACCCGTGCCGCCGCCTCCGAGGCCGGCTCCGCCGCCGCACTTTGCTGGCCCCGGTCCGAGACCGGGGTTCCGACCGGCACCTCCGCCCCCTGGGCCTCACCGTCCCGTGGATCCGCGGATGATGCATCGGTCTGGCGGTCCGCGCCCGATCGGTCCTGGCAGACCGGGACCGGGTTTCCGGAATCCTCCCGGACGCCCCGGCGGCCCCGGGATGGGTCCCCGCCCGGGGTCTGGTCCTCGTCCGGGGCCAGCGCCCCGGTCGGCACCGAAAGGCCCTCATGGTCCCGGTGAACCGCCGCCTGGCTTTCCCCGCTAGAGGCTGAAACGACAAGGCATCCTTCTACCAAAAGAAGGATGCCTTTGTTTTTTGAACTGTCCGAAATCCCGGGCCAAACTCAGAAACTGCTCCCCCGTCCGGTGACAGGCGGGATCGACGCCCAGAACGCGCACTTATGTTCACCCGCGAAGTACGCGGCCGGGCGCGTGCCGGTCTTTCCAGGAGCGAGCACCATCACGGCGCCGTCTTCCTTATAGGGGCCCCACGCCGGGACGCCTTTCCCGTTTGGGTCTCCGGTCCGGATGAAGTTCCCCCAGTACGCGCGGATCGTTTCCGCGAGCTGCTTCTGATCCGGCGTCATCTTGGATGCGAGCGCGAGGAACCGCCCGGTGTCGGGGAAGAGGTACGAGAGTTCAGAACCGTGGCTCGCGCCGGTCTTGTAGCCGGGATAGCGGGGACGAAGAAGCGTCGGCGCGTTCTCATCCTCAAACGCGTAGAACCAGGAGGTGACATCAGACGCCGCCGCGGCCCGCGCGAGCGTCAGGCTCCCGCAGCCGCCGAGACCCCGCATGCCGGAATCCGTCATGAAGTCCCCCATGATGTAGGGGACACCGTACGCCTCATCCTTCTCATACTTATCACCCGGGTACTCAACCTGAGCCTTGTACCAGTTGTCCCCCACGAGCCTCTTCACCCAGACCTTATAGGCGTCCTCACTCCACCCGGTGAAGACCGACGCAGCGTCCCGCGCCTCGTTTTTATTCGACCCCGAGAGGAGCGGCACACGGTTCCAATTGCCCTTACTGATCTGCTCGATCCCGGGGACTTCCGACACCGGAGCCCAAAGGCCGGATGAGGCGCTCGCCTCGGCGATCTTTTCAGCCGGAACCTTCCTCAGGCAGTTTCCGACTCCGCTCTCAAAGTCGCAGCCCGCCCGCTTGATAAAGAATTCACTCCGGCGCTTCGCCTTCGCGGGGCGCTCAGAATCAAAGGCGCAGGTGTCTGACTGAATCACCGCCTGATGGAAGAGCCCCTTCGCTTTCGGGTCCACGAGCATCCGGCAGACATCGGTGCCGCCGGAGGACTCTCCCATGAGGGTCACGCGATCCGGATCTCCGCCGTAGCCCGCGATCGTCTTTTTCACCCAGCGGAGCGCTTCCTCGATATCGGTGATCGCGAAGTTCCCCGAGGCTTCCCCGAATTCGGGGAGCGACAGGAACCCAAGCGCCCCAAGCCGATACTGGACCGCCACCACGATCACACCGGATTCCGCCGCGAGCCGCGACGGATCCTGCGCTGAAGCGCTTC
Source organism: Mesosutterella multiformis (assembly GCF_003402575.1). Classification (GTDB taxonomy): domain Bacteria; phylum Pseudomonadota; class Gammaproteobacteria; order Burkholderiales; family Burkholderiaceae_F; genus Mesosutterella; species Mesosutterella multiformis. Next base: position 236,353 of record NZ_BGZJ01000002.1, on the reverse strand, counting down.
CCGTGATATTCGCGCCGCCATGGAGATACACGGCAACCGGAAGCTTCGCGTCCGACTTCGTGCCGGCCGGGCGGTAGATATCGGCGTAGAGGCAGTCTTCCGATCCCCCTTCTGGCTGCAGGCACGGCGCCGCGTGCCACTCGGCGTTCCGGACACCAGTCCAGTTTTTCGCGGGAGCCGCGGGTTTCCAGCGGAGATCGCCGACCGGCGGCTCGGCGTACGGAATTCCAAGGAACGCGTCCGCCGCAAGGTCTGTGCCGGGAAGCGTCCGCGTGATGCCAGTCACCTTTCCCTGGACCGTGTCCGCGACTGGGGCGGAGGAAGCAACAGTGACTGAGGGGGCCGCGCCTGAAACTCCGGCCGCGAGACCGAGCATCCCGGCTGCCACCCAACTGAACCACGTTTTCCGCGTCATGCTTATCTTCCTCCTCGTGAAACACAAAAAAACCGGCTGGAAGCCGCCCCCTTATATTAAAAGAGAAGACGGACTGCCAACCGGACACCGGAGTCTGTCGGAAAGTATTGCTGTTTTGAAGTCGGGTTACGGGAGTTTCGCGTAGTCGTCGTCCGACACCGGCTCACACCACTCGGTACTTGTCTTGGTGCCCGGGACCCCGATCCCGATATGCTGGAACCAGCTGTCCTTCGCCGCGCCGTGCCAGTGCTTGACGTTTGCCGGGATATTGACGACGTCGCCGGGCTTCAGTTCCCGGGCCGGCTTCCCCCACTCCTGGTACCACCCGCGCCCCGCGGTGACGAGCAGCATCTGCCCGCCTCCGGTTTCCGCGTGATGGATATGCCAGTGGTTGCGGCACCCCGGGGTAAAGGTGATGTTGCTCACCTTCACTTGTTCACTCGAGAGCGCCTTCCGGTAGCTCTTTCCCGTGAAGTACTGTCCAAAGGGATTCTCTTCCCCCATCGGGAAGACACTCAGCTCTTTTACTTCTTCAGCCATTTCTCACCGCTCCTCATATAGGTTTTCTTTCATGCGCTGAATGGCGTTTCTCGCGAAAGAGGGCGGAATCGCTTCCGCCCCCCTCCTCCTCTGTTCTTTCTTACTTCAGAGCGTCGTAATCGGCGTCCGACACCGGTTCGCACCACTCGGTCTTCGCGCCTTCACCCGGCACCTCAATCGCGAGATGCTGGAACCAGGCGTCTTTCGCGGCACCGTGCCAGTGCTTGACGTTTGCCGGAATATTCACGACGTCACCCGGCTTCAGAGCCTGCGCGGGCTTACCCCACTCCTGATACCAGCCGCGGCCCGCGGTCACGAGCAGAATCTGACCGCCGCCCTGCGTCGCGTGGTGGATATGCCAGTGGTTGCGGCACCCGGGCTCAAACGTGACGTTTCCGACCGGAACCTGTTCGGTCGAAAGCATCTTGAGGTAGCTGATCCCCGTAAAGAACTTGTTATAGGGATTCACGTCGCCCGAATCGAACACACTCATATCTTTCTGATCTGCCATCTGCTTTTCTCCAAAAAGTGGCCGGGAACCGGCTAAGGGGTCTGAAAGCATCTCTTTTTCCCGCTCTCAAAGCACCGGTTACCGCTCCTAAAGAATTATCAGTCGGGCGGGATCCCCGATTTGCCATTTTTTCTCAATTGATTGTCAGTTCCTGTCCCCGAATCCGTCTTTCATTTTTTGCAATCACTTCAATATGTGATACCGAAATCCGTCTCCCCCGACTTCCCCTTTTGGAGGAGAATGCGGAGCTGTTTTTCCGCTTCGCTGTGGATAAGCGGAATTCCTGATATGCCATATCTGGTCCGGAGACTTTCCGGGTCCGGCTATTTAGTTTCCGGCGCCTGAAAAATAACCCCGGCTGATCAAAAACTCATCAGCGAAATGTGGAAAAAAAGCGCCGCTTTTCACCCCGCTGTGAACAAGATTTGAAAGCGCCTGAATCAAAAAAGGAAAATTTCCACACCGGGCTTTCTGGTTGAAAAAAGCACCAGATTATGTATCATTAACGAGTTCCATCAACAAGATTTAGTTGGCTCTTTGAATAGATGCCAGGAGACGCAGAGTGAAGATCATCAAGCGAAACGGGTCGGAAGAAGAATTCGACCGCCAGAAAATCAAAAACGCAATCGCTAAAGCCAATATCTCCGATGACGGCAAAGCCGAGCTGACCGATCGTCAGATCGATTACATTTCGCTCGTCATTGAAGACCACTGCAAAGAACTGGGTCACGCTCTCTCCGTTGAGGAGATTCAGGAGCTCGTTGAAACCCACATCATTCTGCAGGGCGCTCCTGAGACCGCAAAGCGCTATATCCGTTACCGTTTTACCCGGAATCTCGTCCGTGAGTCGAACACGACGGATAACAAAATCCTCTCACTGATCGAACGTAACAACGAAGAAGCGAAGCAGGAAAACTCCAACAAAAACCCGGTGATCAACAGCACGCAGCGTGACTATATGGCGGGCGAAGTGTCCCGCGACCTGTCGGCGCGCATCCTGCTCCCGAAGGACATCGTGAAGGCGCATCAGGAAGGCCTGATTCACTTCCACGACTCCGACTACTACGCGCAGCACATGCATAACTGCGACCTCGTGAACCTCGAGGACATGCTGCAGAACGGCACCGTGATCACCGGTACGCTGATTGAGAAGCCGCACAGCTTCGCGACCGCCTGCAATATCGCGACGCAGATCGTCGCCCAGGTCGCGTCGAACCAGTACGGCGGCCAGTCGATCAGCCTCGCGCACCTCGCCCCGTTTGTGCAGACGTCGCGCGAAAAGATCCGCAAGATCGTGAAGTCTGAGATGGAGTCGATCGGTTTCGAGCCGAATCAGGAACAGCTCGATAAGATCGTCGAGGACCGCCTGCGCGACGAAATCCGCCGCGGCGTCCAGACGATTCAGTACCAGGTGGTGACGCTCCTCACGACGAACGGCCAGGCGCCGTTTGTGACGGTCTTCATGTACCTCGGCGAAGCGAAGAACGACCAGGAACGCCACGATCTCGCGATGATCATCGAGGAGACGCTCCGTCAGCGTATCCAGGGCGTGAAGAACGAGAAGGGTGTCTGGGTGACGCCTGCCTTCCCGAAGCTGATCTATGTGCTTGAGGAGCAGAACATTCACGAGGATTCGCCCTACTGGTACCTCACGAAGCTCGCCGCTGAGTGCACCGCGAAGCGCATGGTGCCGGACTACATCAGCGAAAAGATCATGCTGAAGCTGAAGAAGGATAAGAACGGCGAAGGCCACTGCTACACCTGCATGGGCTGCCGCTCCTTCCTCACCCCGTACGTGAATGACCAGGGGAAGCCGCAGTACTACGGCCGCTTTAACCAGGGCGTGGTGACGATCAACCTGCCGGATGTGGCGCTCTCCTCCGGCGGCGACATGGAGAAGTTCTGGAAGATCTTTGATGAGCGTCTGCAGCTCTGCTACCGCGCTCTGATGTGCCGCCACGAGCGTCTGCTCGGGACTCCGTCTGACGTTGCTCCGATCCTCTGGCAGTACGGCGCGCTCGCCCGTCTGCAGAAGGGTGAGAAGATCGATAAGCTGCTCTTTGGCGGTTACTCCACGATTTCGCTTGGCTACGCCGGCCTCTACGAATGCGTGAAGTACATGACCGGGAAGAGCCACACGGATCCGGAAGCAAAGCCCTTCGCGCTCCACGTCATGCAGCACATGAATGACAAGTGCGCTGAGTGGAAGGCGAAGACGAACATCGACTTCTCGCTTTACGGCACGCCGCTTGAGAGCACGACGTACAAGTTCGCCCGTGCCCTGCAGCGCCGCTTCGGCGTGATCCCCGGGATCACCGACAAGGGCTACATCACGAACAGCTACCACGTGCATGTGTCTGAGAAGATCGACGCCTTCACGAAGCTCAAGTTCGAGTCTGAGTTCCAGCGCCTCTCTCCGGGCGGCGCGATCAGCTACATCGAAGTGCCGAACATGCAGAACAACATCCCGGCGGTGCTTGACGTGATGAAGTACATCTACGACAACATCATGTACGCGGAGCTCAACACGAAGAGCGACTACTGCCAGGTCTGCGGCTACAACGGCGAAATCAAGATCGTCGAGGATGACGGCAAGCTCGTCTGGGAATGCCCGAGCTGCGGCAACCGCGATCAGTCGAAGATGAACGTCGCCCGCCGTACCTGCGGCTACATCGGCACACAGTTCTGGAACCAGGGCCGCACGGAAGAAATCCGTGACCGTGTTCTGCACCTCTGAGCCATAAGGACGCCATGCACTACGGGAATATCAAAGACTGCGACATCGCAAACGGTCTTGGCGTCCGGGTGTCTCTTTTCGTCAGCGGCTGCACGCACCACTGCAAGGGGTGCTTCCAGCCGCAGACGTGGAACTTCAAGTACGGTGACGTCTACACTCAGGAAACTGAGGATCAGATCGTCAAGATGCTGGAACCCTCTTACATCAACGGGCTCTCGCTCCTCGGGGGCGAGCCGATGGAACCGGATAACCAGCGGGAACTCGTGAAGCTCTGCCGCCGGGTGAAGAAGCTCTACCCGGAAAAGAACATCTGGTGCTACACGGGGTACACCTACGAAACGGATCTCCTGGCACCCAGCCGCGCGCGCTGCGAAGTGACGGATGAGCTCCTTTCCTATATCGACGTGCTCGTGGACGGTGAATTCGTGGAAGCGAAGAAGAATATCGTGATCGCCTTCCGCGGCTCCACGAACCAGCGCCTGATCGACATGAATAAGACCCGGGAAACGGGTCACGCGGAGATCCTTCCGGATCTGCCGTAAAAAACGAGAACGACTGACACACAGAGAAAGTCAAAATAAATTCCAGGAAACTGGATTTACCTGCGCCGATACCCGCGAAGTGCCGGCGCTTTTTTTTGCCTGTTCCCTGAGGAGCCGGAGTCTCTCTTTCACAGGCTCCGGTTTTTTGCTGCCGCGTTCTTCGGGAACCGCGGCTTCCCCCTCCGCTTTCTTCTCCGGTCTCCTCATCTGAAGGTAATATTGAAAGCTATGCTCTGGCTTTTCACGTCAAAGAGGCACGGCTCCTGGCCCCCCGCTCAGGTCGCCTCAAACCCAGCGCATACGACAGATAAAAAGGATCCAGCATCATGGCAGAGAACACTCCGCGTCTTTCTTTCACCTGTGACTACGAAGAAGGCGCGCACCCCGCGATTCTGAAGCGTCTCGCGGAAACGAATTTCCTGAAGGAACCGGGCTACGGCTACGACGAATTTTCGCTCGCGGCGAAGGATAAGATCCGCGAGGCCTGCGGCGCTCCGAACGCCGGGGTCTACTTCCTTATCGGCGGCACGCAGACAAACGCCACGGTGATCGACGCGGTGCTCCGCGGCTACCAGGGCGTCGTCGCCGCGAACACCGGTCACGTCGCCGTGCATGAGGCGGGCGCGATTGAGTTCGGCGGCCACAAGGTGCTCACGGTTCCGCAGGAGCGCGGCAAGGTGTCCGCCGCGGTGCTCAATCAGTCGCTTCTCGATATCGAGAATGACGGCAGCTACGAGCACATGGTGCACCCGGGTCTTGTCTACATCTCGCAGCCGACTGAATACGGCACGCTTTACACGAAAGCCGAGCTTGAAGCGATCCGCGCGGTGTGTGACGAACATAAGCTCCCGCTCTTTATCGACGGCGCGCGTCTTGGCTACGCACTCGCGTCGCCCGCGAACGACGTCTCGATGAAGGATCTTGCCCGGCTCGCCGACGTCTTCTATATCGGCGGCACAAAGTGCGGCGCGCTCCTTGGCGAAGCGGTCGTGATCCCGAACCCGGACTTCATCCCGCACTTCTTCACGACGATCAAGCAGCATGGCGCCCTCCTCGCGAAGGGCCGCGTCGCCGGTATCCAGTTTGAGACGCTCTTCACGGACGGCCTCTACGAAAAGATCGGCATCCCCGCGATCCGGAACGCCCGGAAGATCCAGGACGCGCTCCGCGCCTCGGGTTACGAGCTCCTCTTTGAATCCCCCACGAACCAGATCTTCGTCGTGCTCGAGAACACCCAGATGGCGGAACTCGCGAAGTCGGTGGCCTTCAGCTTCTGGGAGAAGAAGGATGACACGCACACCGTGGTCCGTTTCGCGACGAGCTGGGCGACGCGGGATGAGGACGCCGATGAACTCGTGCGCCTCCTGAAGGACATGCGTCTCGCGTAAAAAGCGACCCCCCTGGATCCCGTCCCGCTGAATCCGGCGGGATCCCGTCATGAAGAAAGGCCTGAGAGACATGTTCTCTCAGGCCTTTTGCTTGGAATACAGCGTGAACGGCGCTTAATCGTTCGTCATATTCATGAAGTTCTCTTCCACGCGGACGATCTTGCCATTCGTGTAGTAAGCGTCTTCAGAGATGTAGTGCAGCGTCTTCGCGAAGCCGGCGGCGAAGCTCGAATGCTCTTCATCCCACAGCTCTTCCTTCACGGTGATGTTAACGGCCTTGCCGATGCAGACGCCGGTCTTTTTGAGTGTCTCAAGATCGACGAGCTCGCACTCGATATAGGCAAGCGCGTCAGGCAGCGTCTTGATCCCGAGGACTTCAGAAGTCACCGGGGTGATCTTCGCCCAGGCAAACTTGTCACCCGAATCACGCCCGTGGATCGACCCCACGCGGTTGATATCCGCGATCTGGCCTTCATGCGGAATCGCGACCACGAATTTCCCGGTCTCGATAATGTTCTTCGTCGTCGTGTGACCGCGGTCCAGCACCACGAGCACCTGATCGCTATCGTACGGCGTGTTCCACGCGGCCGTCATGATATCCGCCACGCCTTCCTTCGACGTGGTAGCGACCGTAACAATCTGTCCGCCGCTTGTGAGACGGTTCGCGGCGCGGGGCGTTAACTTCTTATACATATGAGCTGCCTTCTTTTGTTGTGTTAGCACGAATACCAAAAATATTACGGCAATAGGAAAAAACAGATGAGGCTTTGAAACCTCATAGGTTTCGCTCCACCGCCATAACCGTTTCCTGAGATACAGAATTTCTCACGCGTAATAATCTTAAGCGTCTTTTTCCGCTATGGATTTTCTGTATACGGCACGGGTATAGTTGTAAAAATGGGGGAACCGAATGGAAGCGTCAGCCTTTGCCTGACGCGAAGGGGGCGGAGGTGAAGAGCCGCTTATCCGGTCTTCCGCCGAGGAGAGTTTTATGTCTGGAATCACAAGAAGAAAAGTGCTCGCGGGAGCGGCCGCGGCCGGGCTCGTGGGGGCCGCGCCGGCGTTCGCGGCCGGCGTCACGGAAAAATACGATGTCGTTGTGGTTGGCTCAGGGTCCGCGGGGTTTGCGGCCGCGATCCGCGCGGCGGAAGCGGGCTCAAGCGTCATTCTCCTTGAAGTGAACACGTGGTTCGGCGGCGCGTCCCGCGTCGCGACCGGAATCTTCGGCTGCGCCGGGCACCCGATCCAGAAGGCGCTCGGGTTCAAAACGACGCCTGAAGACCTCTATCAGCTTTATATCGGCGAGGCCGCGGCGACGCACACCGTGGGAGAACCGGATGTCGCCCGGATTCTCGCGGACGGCGCGATTCCGGCTGCGGACTGGCTTGAGTCACTCGGTGTCCGCTGGTCCCGGAAGAAGGCTCAGAAGTTCTTCCTCAATATTGAGGAAGGCGTCCGTCTCGGTCAGGTGCTGATCCCGGCGCTGGAGGCGAAAGCGAAGTCGCTTGGCGTCGCGATGCGAACCCGCACCCGGGCGACTGAATTGATCACGTCCGGCGGCCGCGTCACCGGTGTCATCTGCAAGACCCCGAAAGGCGTCACGCGCTACGCCGCGAAAGCGGTGATTCTCGCGACTGGCGGATTCGAGGGGAACCCCCACATGATCGCGAAGTATATCGGTGACGGCTGGGATATGGCCGGGTTCTACTGCACCCCCGCGGACCGCGGTGACGGTCAGCGGATGGGAGAAGCGGCGGGAGCCGAGCTCGCCGATATGGATGTCTTCAAAGCGAACCCCACGATCCACCGCTTTGAGGGGAATAAGTACAACATGCGTCCCGCGGTGAACGCGGGCGCGATCATCGTGAATCAGGATGGCGTCCGCTTCATGAATGAGACGGGCGGCTACTGGGAAGCGAGGAAAATCTGGGCGCTCCCGCAGAAGCAGGCCTGGGTGGTGTTCGGAGACCCGGTGCTCGCCGCGGATAAGCGGCTTCCGGGGCTCATCGCGGCGGGGTCCATCGTGAAGGCTGTCGACGCGGCCGCGCTTGAAATGAAGACCGGTATCAACGGCAAGGCGCTCGCGGACACCATCGCCGCCTATACGAAACTCGCAGAAACCGGGAAGGATCCGGATTTCGGGCGCGCGAACGTGAAGCCCGCGTTTGGCGGCAGCCTCTACGCGGCTCCGATCTCCCCGATGATCCAGGGGACGTTCGGCGGCGTGAAGACAAACGCGCAGACCGAGGCGCTGAGACCGGATGGCTCCGTGATCCCGGGGCTCTACGCGGTCGGCGAATGCGCGGCGTCCGGACTCCGGGGACTGAACCCGCAGACCGCGAACGCGGTGTTTGGGTCGATCGCGGGGCGGCAGGCCGCGGCCTGGGCAAAAACGGCGCTCTGAGGAGGGAAGAAAATGAAGAAACTCATCACATTCGCACTTATCGCCCTCTTCGCCGCGACCGCCGGTGCCGCGACACAGACGCTCGCCCAGAAACACGCGAAGGCAGGCGTCAGGGGGAATCCCACGCAGGAACAATGCATCGCCTGCCACGGCGGGAGTTACGAGGCGCTCGCGAAGCAGACCGCCAACGTAAAACCGAATCCGCACGGCTCCCACATGGGACCGGTGCAGTGCGACGCGTGCCACAACTGGAAGGGGCGCTCGAACCTCATGTGCAACGACTGCCACAGCTTTCCGAAGCTTCAGCAGAAGCTCCGCCCGCAGCCGAAAGTCATTCAGTAAAGCAAAAAGCCGCCGGATGGCATCTTGTCCGACGGCTTCCCTTGAAAATACAAAGAGCGCTGTGATTACCACTCACAGCGCTCTTTATTTAAGCGGATTCTGTGTGACCGAGAACCCCGCTCTCCTTGCTTAACTAAGCAAAAAGGGTGGGTGACATCAGCCTAGTTCGCTTACTTCACCCATCTTTCGGCCCGAAAGCCGAAGTTCAAGACGGCTGATGTCACCCATAAAAGAAGAAATTCCAGGAACAACCAGCTAAGCCCGGCCCACGGGATCAAAGCCATCCAGGAGTCTCTTGAAACCATTATAGCGGGCATTAATGAAAATAAATCAATACTTTGGAAATATTTTCAGTACACAGAAAATATTCAAGCAAAACAATTGAATAGCGTGTATACAATTGCTTAACGAGGGTGATAATTTTCTGTCAATACCCGCTTGATCCACGGTCAGGAAGGGATTTTACGCACGTTTTCCGGGGGCCTTGAGGCCAGGGTATCCCAAAATTTTGTATCAGACGATACAGCCGTCTCTCGTTCAGATAATCTTTTCAGTCACATCACTCAGAAAATTCTCCTGAGGCATCGGCATGGTTGGCTTAGGCACTTTGATCAATATGGCGGCGATTGCCGCGGGCGGCACCGCGGGGCTCGTTTTCAGGCGGTATCTCAGCAAATCGCTGCAGACAAACCTGATGAGCGTGATGGGTCTTGTCTGCATGTTCCTCGGCACCGCGGGAACGCTCTCTCTCATGCTCCGCGTTTCAGGCACCGGACCCGCGCTGACATCGACCGGCGCGATGATGATGGTGATTTCTTTTACGGTCGGAACGCTGATCGGCACCATCCTGAAGCTTGAGGATCGGTTTGAGGGCTTCGGTCTCTGGCTTCAGCGGAAGGCGGGGCGGACCGGCGACAACGGTTTTGTCGGGGCCTTTGTGACGGCGTCGCTCACTGTCTGTATCGGCGCGATGGCGGTGATCGGCGCGATCCAGGACGGCATCGCGGGCGACTACACGGTGCTCGCCGCGAAAGCGGTGCTTGACTGCGTGATCATCCTCATCATGACCTCCGCGCTCGGAGTCGGCTGCATTTTCTCCGCGATCCCGGTCGGTATCTTTCAGGGGCTCGTCACGCTTCTCGCGTTCCTGATCGGCCCCCTCCTCAGCCAGGCGTCGATCGACGCGATCGGGCTCACGGGCTCGATGATGATTTTCGCGGTCGGCGTGAACCTGGTCTGGGGGAAGAAGTTCTCGGTCGCGAACATGCTCCCGACTCTCATCTTCGCCGCCCTCTGGCCCGTCTTCCTCTAGAATCGGAAAGCCATCAACTTATTGAATTCTGAGGGCGGAATAAGAAATTCCGCCCTCCTTTCCATCATGACAATCGAAATCCGCTCCGCTCTTCCCTCTGACCTTGACGCGATCGCGGCGGCCGAAGCTGAAAGCTTTCCGGCGGCTGAAGCGGCGACGCGCGAATCGTTCGAATCGCGGCTTGCCGCCTACGGGAATCACTTCTGGCTTCTCTTTGTCGACGGGGAACTCGCGTCCTTTGTGGATGGTCTCGTGACGAACGACCCGGACCTGAAGGACGAGATGTATGAAGACGCGTCGATGCATGACGAATCAGGCGCGTGGCAGATGATTTTCGGCGTGGTGACGCGGCCTCGCTTCCGGAAGCAGGGCTACGCGGGGGAACTCCTGAAACGGATGATTGAGGAAGCGAAGAAGGAAGGCCGGAAAGGCCTGGTCCTTACCTGTAAGGACCCCCTTGTCCACTACTACGCGAAGTTCGGGTTCGTGAATGAAGGGTTCCTCGGGTCGACGCACGGCGGCGTCACCTGGAATCAGATGCGGATTACGTTCTAGAGCGGCAATTCCGTTTCAAGCGGGAAGAGATCCGGCATTTCGTGCGCGAGAAGGAATTTCTTCGCGGCAAAGCCCCCGTCGTACCCGGTGAGGCTTCCGTCTGTTCCAAGCACCCGGTGGCACGGCACAATCACGGCAAACGGATTCAGCCCGACCGCGGCCCCGACCGCGCGAGCTGACTGCGGCATCCGGAGCCGCATCGCGAGCTCCCGATACGTGGTGGTGGTCGCATAGGGAACCGCTTCCAGCACCTGCCAGACTTTCTTCTGGAACTCGGTCCCGTAGTAGATCAGCGGAAGGTCAAACACCTTTCTCTTTCCGTCAAAGTACTCCGCGAGCTCTTCCGCCGCCCGCTCATTCACGGGGTGATGACCGGGAGTGAATTCCGGGTTCTTGAGGTAGCGCCCCAGACGCTTCATCACGTCCCCGTAATGATGGCCGTGCGTCCAGTCCGCGATCACCAGCCCCGCGTCGTTCGATCCGAGAAGGATGTCGCCGCAGGGAGAAGCAAAAGTTTCCGTGACTACCACACCTGCCGTCATAAGCCTCGAGCCTCCCAAACCCTAAAGTCTCAATGAGAATGAGTGTCTATTATCCGCGACTATCGCGAATGACGAGAGGCTTTAAGGCGAGTCAAAAGCGAAACTCCTGCTGCACCGCGGACGGAAGCCGGATCCCTTCAAGATTAAGGAGATAGCGCTTCGCGTCGAACCCGCCGCCGTAACCCGTGAGACTGCCATCCCGGCCTACTACCCGGTGGCACGGCACGATGATGGAGAACGGATTCTCACCCACCGCGATCCCGACCGCCCGCATGGCTTTTGGTTTCCCGATCGCTTCCGCGATTTCGCCGTAGGTCGTCACGCGGCCAAACGGGATCTTCCTTAACGAATCCCACACCGCGGTCTGGAATTCCGTCCCGAGAAACCGAAGCGGTAGGTCGAACGATTTTCGTTTCCCCGCGAAATAGTCATCGAGCTGCGACGCGGTTTCTTCGAGCACCGGATCCGTCCCTGACTCGAAAACCGGGTTTCCGAGATAGCGGTTCAGCCGGGCGCGGACCGTAGCCTCATGCCACCCCGCCACCCAGTCCGCCTGGATCAGCGCTCCGGACGTAGTTCCTAAGAGCAACTCCCCGCAGGGAGTCTGGTACGTCATCGTGACTACGCTTTTTTCCTCCACTTTTCTCTCCTTCCGGGTGATCTTTTTTCCTTACTTTTTTCAAAAATCTTTGGTAAAGTTTCCAACGCTTTTGATGTGGATATGCATCCGATGTTATTGATTTTAATAGCGAAAATAGAGTCTTCGCTATTCCAAAAATGCATATCGACGCGTCGAAGCCTAACCTTTGAAAACACCTATTAGGATCAAGAATACTATGAAGATCTCCGCTCGCAACTGCCTCGAAGGCAAAGTCGTTTCCATCAAGAAGGGCCCCGTTTCCACCGAAGTGACCCTTGAGACCGCCGCCGGCGAAAAGATCGTCTCCTCCATCACCACCGCTTCCGCCGAGTCCCTCGGTCTCGACGTCGGTGTCAAGGCTTTCGCCGTGATCAAGGCTTCCTCCGTGATGGTCGCTGTGGAGTAATCCACACACGGGTATGAGTCTCCGACAAGGAGACTCCGCGATCCAGGCCGGTTCATTCGTGAACCGGCTTTTTTATTTCCGGCAAGTTTCTGAGAAAAAGACAGACACCGCCCGGATGGCTGCCGCCTAAAATTGATGATAAGAAAGTGTCTTTGAACACAAATAACAAGAATTTCAGAGAAGACCGGAATCGCTCCGGTCTCATTGGAGATTTTTAAATGACAGCAACCAATCCGCAGGCTCCGGTGATCGGGTCGAAGAACGTCACGGGTCTTGATGTCCCGGGTTCCCGCGCGAAAGTGTTCTTTACGCCGGTGATCGACGCCGAGCACCTCTTTAAGCTCTATCGCCGCGTGAATGAAGGCATCTACGGCCGCACCGCGATCAAGCTGCACACCGGTGAAAAGCACGGTCCCAATATTCTTCCGCGTGACCTCGTGCGTGACTTCCAGAGCCGCATCCCGAACAGCAACATCGTTGAGACGAACACCCTTTACGAAGGTGACCGCTACACGACGGAAGGTCACCGTGAAACGCTGAAGGTGAATGGCTGGGATTTCTGCCCGGTCGACATTCTTGACGAGGAAGGCGGCGTTGACCTCCCGGTCCGTAACGGCTTCCATCTCGACCATGTGACGATGGGCGGCCATATCGTGAATTACGACTCCCTCATCGTTCTCACCCATTTCAAGGGTCACGCGATGGGCGGCTTCGGCGGCTCGATGAAGAATATCGCGATCGGCCTCGCCTCGGGCCGCGTCGGCAAGCGCCAGGTGCATGGCGTGGTCGACAAGATCCCCGAAAGCTGGACCGACTGGCCCATGAAGGAACCCTTCATGGAACTGATGGTGGATTCCGCGAAGGCGACGCTTGACTACTTCGGGAAGCACGTCACCTTCATTAACGTCCTTCGCCGCATGTCGGTTGACTGCGACTGCGCCGGTGTCACGGCCGCTGAGCCGACGATTCCGGATATCGGCATCCTCGCCTCCACCGACCTCCTCGCGATCGATCAGGCGTCTGTCGACCTCGTGTTCAATCACGAGAGCAACAAGGACCTCGTGGAACGCATGACCTCCCGCCACGGTCTCCGTCAGCTGTCCGGCATGGCTGAGAAGAAGATGGGGAACCCGCAGTACGAGCTGATCACGATCGAATAACCGACGGATCATCGAAATACAGAAAGAGCCAGGAAACCTCCAGGTTTTCTGGCTCTTTTGCTGTTTGCGCAAAGAATAGATGTCAGCCGCCGAAAAGCCGCTTCCACTCCTCTTCCGCGCGTTTCTTCGCGTCTGACGCTGACGCGGCCGGCGCTTCGGTGCGGGACGACACCTCCTCCCCTTCAAAATCCTCTTCGATCCGATCCCGGTAGTAGGACATCGGGGAGGAAGACGCGAGGAACCCCTCCGCGATCTCTTCTCCCACGCCCCGGAACCGCAGGATTCTTCGCGTGTCGAACTCCACTTCAAGCGTACGGCTGCGGCGGTCGTACGCGGCACTCCGGATGCCGCCCCGCCGTATGGTCTTCCACTCCATGGCTCGCCTCCTCGGACTCTTTCCGACTGACACGGACACTGATAAAAATAAATGTACGCCGATTCCGGTCTGAATCAAGGTTTTCAGCAATATTTCCAAATACAAAAAGCCTCTGATTGCATAATTTCAGGACATAAAATTTATGTATCAGCTGGCTGAGAGGCCGGCACCACTTAATTTTGGAGGATCTGATGGCTTCTGACTCCTGCTCCTGCAGCCTTGCGACGAACCATAAGACTTGCCCCCTTCCTGGAAAGACAGAAGATCTCTACACGATGCCCTCCGTTCCGGGATATCCGAAACTGCGCGCCGGCACGCAGCTCGACGCGATCTGGGGCCGGATGCTTGCGACTGGCAAGGGATACCGCCGTCCCGGCATCAAGAAGGAACCGGGCACCTGCCCGGGGCTCCCCCGCGTCATGGTGGTGTTTGATACCCAGTGCCCGTGGTCTCACCGCCTCTGGGACACCGCAATGATCCTGAAGGACGAGATCGATTTCCTCTGGTTCCCGGTCTGCGTCACCAAGGACGTGAGCACCGCGCAGGCCGCGGCGATTCTCGCATCCGACACCCCCTGGGCTCTCACCAAAGAGAGCGAAGAGCTCTTCGACGATCCGGATTTCCGCGGCATCAATCCGAAGGACTATCCGGTCACCCAGGAACAGCGTGACGTCGCCTGGAACAACTCCCGTATCTTCCGCAAGGCGGGCGGCACTCAGGTGCCGCTCGGCATCTACCGAACGCCTGATAATCAGTTCGTTCCGATCTTCGGCGACGCGACGGCAGAAGAAATCCGAAAGATTGTCGGTATCGGCTGAAACGCTTTACCGAGACACTTAAAAGCGCGGGCTCCTATCAAACGGGAGCCCGCGTTTTTTTCACTTCCGTCAGAATTTTTGACATCCTGACAGGTTAAGAGCATTGATTTCCGGAGCGCCTTCCCGAGCGCCCACGCAAACCCCTTTGAATCCCCTGTATTTACTATGGGAATCGGTGTTTTCTTTCGCCTTCCTCAAGACATTCACAAATTTTTTCAGGTTAACCGCTTTCAAGTGCGCTTTTGACTACTACACTATTAGTTGAAAGTTACTGACCCTGCCTGTTCCTTTTCTCTGAAGATATATCTCTCAGACTACAGAAAAGGAAAACCCCGGGGCTAAAACTCACTGACAGGAGATCGCCATATGGCTGAAGCAGAAGAAGTGAAGACAGAAACGGTCACCGTGACGCTTACGGAAGATACGCTCGCAGGTCTCCGCCTCATCGCGGAACATAAGGGGATCACAGTCGAAGAAGTGATCGGGCGCCTCGCCTCCGCCGCCGCGAAAACCGCGCACACAGCGAAGAGCGCGAACGAGAAGCGCAAAGCGATCGCGCAGCTGATTTCTGAAGAACTCACCGATCTCAACGCGAAGAAGGATGAGTTCCTGAAGCAGATGCGGGAGCGCCGTGAACAGAATAAAAGGAATCCTCCCAACCCCTGATACAAAGACAAAGCATTGCCAGCCGGTATCGGAACCCTGACCCGTTATGAGCTTTTCCGGTACCCGGTGAAAGACCAACACGAAAAGGAGTCTCAACATGGCTGATAAGAAAGAAACCGTAAAGACTGAGGCTGCCCCGGCGGCAGCTCCGGCTGAACCCGCTCCGGCTCCTGTGCCGGCGATTCCGCCGCTCACGCTCGAACTCGATCAGGAAACGCTTGAAGGGCTGCAGCTGATCGCGGACGCGAAGAAGACGGACGTTCAGACGATCGTGAAGAAGTTCTGCACGCGCGCCTCCAAGGCCGCTCTCGCCGCGAAGGCCGCGGACGAGAAGCGCGAGGAAATCCTCGCGAAGATCTCGGACGAGATCGACGAGATGAGCGAAAAGAAGAAGGAACTCCTCACCCGCATCAAGGCCGTGAAGATCGATCCGGATCTCGGCTGCGAAGACTGGGATAAGGATGTCCGCGAAACGGCGAAGAAGCTGAAGAAGATGCTGAAGAAGCTCTGATGCTGAGACTCAGACGACTGTGATCCCCCGCGCGGCGCGCCAGACAGAGCACGCCGCGCGGATTTTTTTCTTAAACTACGACTAGCGATAGAACCCCCGCAGAACCGGGTTCTGACTTCATACGGACCGCACCCGAATGACGACACCACGCCGCAAGAAAGCAACGCCTAAGAGAGTCACCAAAGCGAAACGGAGTTCCAGAAAGACTCTGTCCCCGTTTAAGAAACGTCTCGCGGTCGCAGCCGCCGCTCTCGTGATCATCGCGGGCGTGTCTCTCACGCTGATCCCGAACGCCTGGAATACGGTCAAAAACGCCGTGGGGCTCGGGTCACCTGACCGCGAAGTGCGGGTACCGCCCGCCGCGAAACCAAGTCCCGCGGCGACTCCGACCGCGATTTCGCTCCTTCACGGCAAAGTGACCAAAGTGGATAGCGGTGACGCCTTCACGGCGCTGATCACGGATGGGTCAACTGAGCGCGTGAGGCTTGTCGGAATCGACGCGCCGGACCCGGATCAGGTCTGGGGCGACAAGAGCTACTTCGCGCTCGCCGCGCTCCTTAACGGAAAGGATGTCGTGATCCGGTTCCGGGGCCGTGACGCCTACGGTCGGATTCTTGGGCGCGTGATCGCGGATGGGAAGGACGTCGGTCTCACGCAGCTCACGAACGGGAACGCCTGGTACATGAAGGCGGACGCCCCGCAGCTCACGCCTCCAGCCCGGAAGCTCTACCCGGCAGCCGAAGCCTCGGCGAAGAAAAACCGGATTGGTCTCTGGGCCGATCCCGCGCCGGTTTCCCCGTGGGATTTCCGGAAGGGAACGGGCGCGTCGGAACTGAAAACGTTTGAGGAAAAGAGTGAAGTGAAGCAGCCGGACGGCTTTTTCGGCCGCGTCACCTCGATTTTTTCCGGAAAATCCTGAGTCACGAACGAAAAGTCCCGCAAATACGCCGTTTCGCACTGCACGCTGTGTTTCTTTTTTCTACACTAGAGCGATGCGATTGAGCTCCGCCGGTATGAGCTCTTTATTTGTTAGCTGACGCTGATGACTGACCCCCGCGATAACCACTCCGTTATTTCCTCACTCCTCAACTCCCTCATGAGTTCCCCGAAGCTTAAAAAGGCGGCGGGCGTCTTTGTCGCCGCCTTTGTCGGCGCGATCGCCGTGAATGGCTTCACCGGTAACGGCATCACAAACGCCTTCAGGCACGCGACGCAGGAAACGATGAAGTCCGTGAAGGGCGGAGCCGGAGCTCCGGCCGCTCTCCCAGGGCAGAATCCGACCGCGACCGGGTCCACAGCCGGTCTTCCTGACTCGACCGCGAACGCCGGAGCCCAGGAGGTTCAGGGGCAGGTCGTGAAGGTGGCGGACGGCGACACCATTACGCTCAAAAAAACGGATGGCCAGACGATCCGCATCCGGTTCCTTGGGATCGACGCCCCGGAGCATGACCAGGCGGGCGGTCCCGCGAGCAAGGCTCATCTCGAGTCGCTTGTTGCCGGTCGGAACGTCACGGTCCGCTATCGGAACCTCGATCAGTACGGACGCACGGTCGGCAAGGTGCTGGTGGACGGGAAGGATATCAATTTAAGCCAGCTTCAGACCGGGAACGCCTGGTTCTACCGGAGCTATCAGAAGTCGATGTTCCCCGAGGACCGGCCGATTTACGAGGCCGCTGAGGAAAAAGCAAGAAGCGAGCATATCGGTCTCTGGAGCGAAGCGAACCCGACCCCGCCCTGGGACTTCCGAAAGGCGAAGCGTTCAGGCTCAGACAAAGGATTTTTCTAAAAAGACGAAGCGGCTGACGCCTGAATCGGCGGCAGCGCCCTTTTCTTTTCCCTCTTAATTTATGACGCCCGGAACACCGGAGGTTCCCATCCGAACCCCGATTCCGGCGCGTTCAGGAGATCAAGATCATGTCGAAGAAAAAGAAGCAGAAAGAGAAGCAGCAGAAGAAGAGCTTCCGGGAGCAGAAGCTTCCGGGCTGGATGGAAGACGCTGAAGTCCTGGATATCCACCGCAAGGCTCCGATGATCCGCACGATCTCCGAAGTGGTGTATTCGCAGATCATCGGGAAGCGCGAGGCGCGGCAGCTCCGGATGACCGTTCTGATTCCGGACACCGGCGCCGCGAAACCCGCGGTGCTCTTCTTCCCGGGCGGCGGCTGGCTGGGTGCCGCTAAGGACCGCTTTGCCGAAAACCGCTGGGCGCTTGCTGAAGCCGGTTTTGTCGTCGCGACGGCTGAATACCGCACGATCCCGGCCGGGTTCCCGGCCCAGGTGGTGGACGGCAAGACCGCGCTCCGGTTCCTC
Source organism: Mesosutterella multiformis (assembly GCF_003402575.1). Classification (GTDB taxonomy): domain Bacteria; phylum Pseudomonadota; class Gammaproteobacteria; order Burkholderiales; family Burkholderiaceae_F; genus Mesosutterella; species Mesosutterella multiformis. The sequence continues at coordinate 218,178 of NZ_BGZJ01000002.1, read as the reverse complement.
CGAGCCCACGCCGCCGACTTTGAGATCGACACCGACCGCATCGGCGTGATGGGAAATTCGGCGGGCGGGTGGCTCGCTGAGATGGTGGCGCTTTCCACCCATACCCGCGAGTGGACGTCCGCTGAGTGGGGTGATGAATCCGAAGCCGTCAGCGCCTGCTGCGCCCTGCACCCGGTTTCTAACCTCATCGGTATCGGTGAGGGGCTCGACCCCGACGCCGTCGCGGCGCACGACTCTGAGTCGTCGCCTGAAGCGCTTCTCGTGAACGGCGTGTCGTTCACCGGCCGCGGTGACGGCCCGATCGCCTCGGTCCCCGAGAAAGCGGAAGCCGCGAGCCCCGCGGGTCTCCTCATCCGGAAGCCTGCTGACGTCAAGGCGCCTCCGTTCCTCCTCATCCACGGCACCGCGGACCGCATGGTGTCCCCCGCTCAGAGCGCCCATATGGCGGAGCTCCTGAAGGAAGCGCACGTGCCCTTCCGCTACTACCTCCTTGAAGGCGTCGATCATTCGTCCGACCCCGCCTGGTATCAGGAACCGATCTGCGACCTTATCGTGAAGTTCTTCGAGAAGAAGCTCGGGGACTGATCGGGACGCTGCCGGTCTGACCCGGCAGATACACGAACGCCTTCCGGTGATCCATCGGAAGGCGTTTTGTTTGGGATTGCCGTCCCAGAAAAGCCGGGGACGCGATCCTTCAGCTATCAGAGACCGCCCGCGGCTTCAGGCTTCTCAGCCGGGACTTCCGCCGCTTCCGGCGTCTCAGAGCCAAGAGCCTCTTCCGGCACCGCTTCCGCCTCAGCTTCCGCGGCTGCCGCCTCGGCTTCAAGCCGCTCCATATATTCCTTCTCTACCCGGGCGAGACGCTTCTTGCTGTAGCCCTTCCCGCGGAGGCACCCCTCATACGGGGTCATATTGAGCATATGGAAATTGACCCGGCTGCGGGGCACCGTGAACTCCGCCGTCTGATGCCAGTGACCGAAGTACCAGTCGCGGACCCGCGGCAGACGCTCAAAGAGGAGCTGCAGATTATCCTCGGACACCGTCCCGAGGAGCCAGTCCCGCTGCAGCTGGCACGCCTTGCAGACATCATCGATCCCAACGGACGGCACCGTGTGCGTCACCATGACATCGATTTTGTCGAGGTCGACGGTCTTCATGATCGCCTTCACTTCGGGTTCGGTGAGGAGTTCTTCCGGGAACCAGGTCTTCCCGGGCTCACGGAATTCCTTATCAATCGAGAGCGCGCCGCCCACGAAAAGGTAACGTTTGCCATTCAGCTTCAGAGTGCTCCCGCGCGGCATGTAGTAAAGCCGCTTCCGGATCCGGATCGGCTTATCGCTTCCGTGCTCCGCGACGAGTTCCCGCAGCAGCTTATGGTTCTCGTGATTGCCGTCGCAGAAATACACCTTCGTCTGATCATTCACGAGCGAATCAAAGAAGTATCCGGGTTCCGTCCCCGACTCCTCAAAGTCACTCTTTCTCCAATACCCGAAATCCCCGACCACGATCGCCACATCGGGCTTCAGTTCCTTCAGCGCGTAATTCATGAAGGCGAATTCGGCGTGCGTGTCACCGACAAAAAGCACCTTCTTTTTCTTTGTATCTTTTTTACCCGCCATCTGTCTCTCTCCAGTGTGTCAGTTATCGACTTATCAGGCGTCAGAAACGGCTATCCGCCCTCCGGCGTCATATGAAATCATACGGAGAACACGGAAAATGTGCGCAAAATTTTCGTAAGAAAACCCGAAAAAACGGATTCCGGAACACGGGAATGCCGTGGTTTCGGGGGTTCCCGGCGCGTTTCAGGCAAAAGAAAAGGCCGGAGAATCCGTGTCACTGAATTCTTCCGGCCTATACCGATTGGATCCGGGGTTTATCGGGATCAGCGGTCTCCGCGGTCCTCAATCCGGACCGGAGCCACGGCTTCCCGAAGCATCGGGCCGCCGCTTGATCCGCCGTCCTCCGCACGGTTCTTCACGATGAACTGCTGCCAGATCTCTTTCGAGAAGAACACGCAGTAGAGGAGCGCGCAGGTGAGCCAGTCAAAAAGAGCGGTGGCAAGCGTATGCGACATGAAGTGTTCGCCACGCATCACCTGAATCACGCTGCAGGCGATACCGAAGAGCCACGTGAAAATGAGGCTCCCGCGGGCGAGACGCGGGCGTACATCACGGAACGCGAAATACATCGCGAAGCAGCAGAACGCGGTGCCGGTGAAGCCCGAGGGCCAGCAGTGACCGGGGTTCTTGTGGAAGGAGAACACGGGGCTCAAGAGCGGCGCGTTCCCGCTGAACACCTCAACAGCGTACGGGCAGTAGACACCGGTCGTGTCCTTCAGGAACTTCACGAGGAACACGGACGCGAGCATCCCGAGGATCAGGTAAAGCGCGCGGCGGTTACCGACTTCGCCGAGCTTATAGGGAGGAACCTTGTTCCGAAGATTCTGGATGATCACATAAAGCGCCGAGAACCCGATAAAGAACGGCACGATGCGGAACAGACGGTGAATCCACACCATCACCGGAATCCGGTTCAGCGCGAACTTCGTCCCGTTATAGAACGGCTCCGAAAGCGCGATATCAAGCGCGTGCGGGGGGTAAAGCGTAATGTAAGCGAGGATAAGTCCCGGAATCAGGAACCACTTCACGAGGGTCCACGCGGTGATCGGGGCAAGCTGAATCTTCTGAGTCTGAGGCATAAGGCTATGCGGTTCTCCGAATGACGCGAAATTGCAAAAGGCAGAATTTTAAAAGAATAACTCATCGAAAAGTCAAAATGCCGTGAAATTGCAACAGAATTTCACGGCATTGGAACTGGATTTCCCTTGCTTCCCGATTACTTTTCTTTCTTCCGGTCCTGCAGCGCGAGAAGCACCATATTGAGAATCACGCAGGCCGCGCCCGTGATCTCCCAGGCGTTGAAGGGCACGTGAAAGACGATCACGGTAAGCACCACGGCGGTGAGCGGCTCGAACGACGACAGCAGCCCCGTGACGGAGGCTGAGACGTATTCCATGCTTTTCAGAAGCGAATAGTAGGCGAGGACCGACGCCACGAGAACAATAAAGAGGTAATTCGCGAATGCGGCCGGTGTCCAGTCCACAACCATGTGAAACGGCGGATGCACGATAAACCCGAGGAGCCCGCCGACAAGAAGCCCGCACCCAAGCACCGGGACCACGCCGATGCGGCCGGCCACTTTCTTTGGCTGCAGCGTGCAGAACGCCTGGAAGCCTGCTGAAATGATTCCCCAGACGACACCGGCCACCGTGAAATTGAGTGACGAGAAATCGCCCCGCGTCACGAGAAGCACCACGCCTGTCACGGCGAGCGCGAGGCAGACGTATTCCGTCCCCGTCACGGGACGCTTCTCCCGCACCGCAAGCCAGAAAAGAATCATGAGCGGAACGAAACCCACCATGAGGCTCGCGGTTCCGGCGTTGGATTTCTCGATCGAGACGAAGAACGTGAGCTGCAGAAGCAGAAGCCCGACACCAAAAATCAGAATCGCGCCGATATTCCGAAGGTTCCGGAAGACATCGCGGAAGAAATTCCGCCTCGCCGCGAGACCGTAGGCGAGAAGGAGAATCAGCCCCGCTCCGAACAGACGGATCGAGACGAGATCGAGCGGCGTGAAGCGGCAATAGGTGAAGAGGTACTGGGCCGCGATGCCGCCGGCACCGAAACCGATGCCGGAGAGGGCGGCAAGCCCAATCCCTATAAGAGTTCTGATCTGCATAGGAGAGAGTATGCGTGAGGGGTGGTTATTTTTTATAAATCTGTCTGATTCTCTCACAGTAACGAGCGGCTGAAATCCGGAACGCTTCCTTTTTAATCGCGTCACTCGCCCGGAAAAGCCGGTTCCCAGTGTAAAGATCCGCGATTTCAGCCCGATTAGCTCAAGACAAAAGAAATTCAGAAACCAGACAAATACTCACCTCCTCTACACTGAGTATGCCTTTGGAGGAATGGAGAGAGTCCTCCGAAGCGCGTCCACAAAGGAGAGAGACTGCCGCGGGGCCGGAGTGATCCGCCCCGCGGACTGTCTGTCCGCCGCCAACATTTCGAGGAGACCGAAACATGATCTGGATTGGACTCGCGATTGTCCTTGTCACTTTCTGGCTGATTTACAAGAACTACGAGGCGCGCCTCGTCCTGACACTCTCAGGCGTCCTGATGGCGCTGATCGGAGAAGCCGCGCTCGGGTCGCCGACCACGGTCGGCGCCGCGGTGGACGCCTTTATCAAGCAGCTCGTGAACGGGGGCCTGGTTCCCGTGATTGTCACCGTGATGGGTTTCGGCGCGGTGATGACGTACACCAAGTGCTCTGACCACCTCGTGAACGCGCTTGTCCGTCCGCTCACTCACGTTCCGGCGATCGTGGTGCCAGGCGCGGCGATCATTACCTGGGGCCTCAATATTGTGCTGCCGTCCGCCGCCGGGGTCTCGGCCGCGGTCGGCGTTCTCCTCATTCCGGCCCTCATCGCGCTTAAGGTGCGTCCGGTGATGGCAGCTGCCGCCGTGTTCCTCGGCACCTGGGGTTCCGTGATCAGCCCGGGGCTGATGTTTAACCCGCAGATCGCGTCGATCGCCTATAAGGCGGGCGAAATTCCGACCGCGGACTCGATGATCGTGATCATGCAGGAAGCGATCCCTGCCGCGCTTGGCATTCTGATCGCCTCGCTCATCCTTGCCGCGATTTCCATGTTGCTGAAGGAAGGTGTCGGCTCCGTAAAGGAAGAAACGGAAACGGACCGCGAAATGGCGAATTTCAGAATCAATCCGATCATGGCGATCATCCCCGTGATCCCGCTCTTCCTCCTCGTCATCGCGTCAAAGCAGGTCGGGTGGCTTCCGACGAAAACGTTCTCGGTTCCGGTCTGCATGCTGATCGGCACGGCGCTTGGCATGGTGGTCGGTCTTATTCATAAGCAGGACGTCGGCGAAACGTCAAAGCGCTTCTGCAAGGGCGCGGGCGACGGTTTCAATAACGTCGTGATCCTGATCGCCGCGGCCGCGCTTTTCGCGGCCGGCATGAAGTCGATCGGTCTCACCGGCGCGCTCGTTGACGCCATGAAGGGCTCGCAGTCTGTCGCCATGATCGCGGCTGCCGTGGGTCCGTTCCTCATGGCGGTTGTCTCCGGTTCCGGAAACGCCGCGGCGCTCGCCTTCAATGAGGCGATCACGCCGCACGCCGCGGACTTTGGGATGACCATTGTGCAGCTCGGCGCTGTCGCCCAGATTGCGGCCGGCATCGGCCGCACGATGTCCCCTGTCGCGGGCGGCGTCATCATTCTCGCCGGCATCGCGGGTGTCAACCCGATGCAGGTCGTGAAGCGCACCGCGCTCCCCTGCGTCGCCGCGGTGATTGTGACGACGATCGCGATGTTCACACTCGGCTGAAGACTCTGAAGAGAAGCCGCGGGAGCGGGGCACCGCGGCTCCTTTCTCCGGATACCAAAAGACCGCCTGAGGATTTTTCCTTCAGGCGGTCTTCTTATGGCTAGCCCCTCGCTCACTTCCGAGGAGAGGCTTCTTACACTCAGGAGGCGGCGGCTTCGCCCGCGGCGTTCGCGGCTTCGCGTTCCGCTTTCTTTTCAGCGGCGATCGCTTCACGTTCCTTCAGCTCTTCCTTCTTCGGCATCGGCCAGAGCTTCAGGTAAAGCTTCGCGAAGATACCGACAAAAAGCGCGGAAACAAACGTGCCTTCACGGATACCGATGAGACCGCCCGAGAAAATAAAGGCGACAAGGCAGGCCATCAGAACAAGCGTCCAGTCGTTAAACACCTTCACGGTACCGAACGGCTTCCGGAAGAGAATCGACTCCGCGATCACCAGACCTTCGCCCGGCTGCACGATTGTTCGGGAATGCAGCTGCATCACGATACCAAGCGCGAGAACCGTGTTCCCGGCAAAGCTGATCAGGAGGCGGAGCGGATAGGACTCCGGCATGATGCCGCCTGAGAGGCTCATCGTGAAATCGATGAAGGCGCTGAACACGAACACGACCGGAATCTGAAAGAACGTCGTGTAGTGGAACACGCCCTTGCGGCTGAGGATCACCCACTGCAGCGCGATGAAGATCAGATTGATAAAGAAGGTCGTCGTACCGAAGGAGTATCCGGTGAGACCGGTGACCGCGTACGGCAGCGAACTGATCGGGGTCGTCCCGAGATTCGTCTGAGTAATGATTGCAATGCCGCAGGCCGCGACAAACATCCCTGCTACCAGCAGGGTCCATCTCCACACATATTCAAAGAACTTATCTGAATTCAAAACTTTTCTCCACATTTCGTGCGACACGAAGCGATGGGCGCAGCCCCCTTCGCTGCCGCAGGTCTGTCATTGTAGGAAAAGCAAGCAAACGTGAAAACCGACCCCCATCCCATACATAGACCATCCTCACCCTTCGGGCTACCACTATTGGTGGGATGGAGAGTCGATTTAATAGAGCTTATGACGGAATAGCCAGCCCGCTATGGGGAGGCAGACAGCGGCCATGAGCGTGAGCGGAATGAATTCCATCCAGATGTCGCCAAGCACCGCGCCTTCGAGGTAGACACGCTTCACGATCTCAAGCCCGAACCGCAGCGGATTGAGATACGTGAGGTACCGGACACCGACCGCCATGTTGGCGATCGGGGAGACGAACCCCGAAAGCAGCACGAAAGGCACGATGAGGAGGAAGGACCAGAGCATCGCCTGCTGCATATTCGTGCAGAGCGCGGAAATCGAGAGTCCGATACCGACCGCGGCGATGTTGAAGAAGAGGAGCCCGAGGTAGAGAAGCCCGACGCTCCCCACGATATGAATCCCGAACCAGAACTGCACGATGAGGAAAATGAGCGTGCTCTGCGCGATGCCGATGATGATCGAGGGGACGGCCTTCCCGACGAGGATCTGGGGCGGTGTGAGCGGCGTGACAAGCAGCTGATCAAACGTTCCCCGCTCGCGCTCCCGGGCGACCGAAAACGCCGCCATCATCATGGTCTGAAGAAGGGAGAGCGAGGCGATCAGCGCGATCAGAATGTTCCATCGGCTGTCGAGCGTCGGGTTGTACCAGGAGCGGGTGTCAACTGACACGGCGCTCGTCTGCCCCGTGATTGAGGCCCCATAGTTCGCCGCGATCGAACTGATATACGCGCCCGCGAGGCTCGCGGTCATTGAGTTTCGGCCGTCCAGAATCAGTTCCACGGGGGCGGTCTGACCGGATGAGAGTTTCGCCGCGAAGTCTGACGGGATATTGATCGCCGCGACCACCTTTCCCGTCACGACCGCGTCCTCGATCTGGGACTGCGAGGTGAGCGTCATCGCGCGGATAAACATCCCGGTGCTGTCGAGATGCGTGAGGAGTTCAGTCGACGCCTTGCAGTTACAGGAATCCATCACCGCGTACGGGACGTAGCGGAGGTCAAAACTCGCGGCGTAACCGAAAAGGAACGCCTGGATGATCACCGGGGCGATCAGGATCGAGCGGCTCACCGGGTCCTTCATGAGGACGAGGAGCTCCTTCCGGATCAGGGCCCGGACCTGGGAGAACCAGATAATGAGTGAATTGAAGCGTTGGGTTTTCATGAGTCTTTACTCCACGCGCTTCCGAAGCGTCCAGGTGGTGAGGATAAGGAAGAGGATCGTGTAGCCAAGGAGGATCAGGACACCCTGACTCACCACCGAGGCGTCGTTTCCGGCAAGGAAGAGGAGTTTCGCCACCTTCATGAAGTGGGTCGCGGGGAAGATCTCGCAGATCGGCTGGATCCACCCCGGCATATTCCGGAGGTCAAACACGAACCCCGAGAACATCACGGCCGGCATGAAGCTCACGAGCAGCGCCATCTGGCTCGCGAGGAACTGATTCCGCGTGACACCCGAAACGAGAAGCCCCATCAGAAGCGAAACGAGCAGGTAGAGGATTGAGACGAGCACAATCAGCACAAGCGACCCGCGGATCGGCACCTTGAAGAGGAACCGCGCGGCGAGGAGGCAGATCGCGATATCGATGATCCCGATCACGAGGTACGGGGCAACTTTCGCGAGCGCGATCTCAAAGGGCCGCACCGGGGTGACAAAGAGTGACTCAAAGGTGCCGCGCTCCCACTCGCGCGCGATCAGCATCGAGGCGAGGAATGTGCCGATGAGCGTCATGATCAGAACGATGATCCCCGGGACAAGGTACCAGGTACTGATCGCGTTCGGGTTGAACCAGATCCGCAGCACGACTGATATCCCGCCGCCCACGGTGATGCCGCCGCGTCGGGCCGCTTCCTTCGCGCCCCAGTTCGAGACGGCGCTCAGCACATACCCCTGAATCGTCTTCGCGGTCTGCGCGTCAACGCCATTCAGAATCAGCTGCACGGTTGAGTTCCCAGCCGCGTACTGCTGCCCGAAATTCACCGGAATCCTGAGAATACCGAGCGCCTCCGACTGCTCCATCATCTCGACCGCCGCCGGATAGTCTTTCACGCGGACCGGGACGAGATACTTGCTCCCGCCGAGACTCTGCGCGATGTCGCGCGCCGCGGCGGAGGAGTCCTCCACCACGACCGCGACCTTCGCGTTCTCGACGTCAAACGAAATGCCGTACCCGAAAAGCAGAATCAGGATGATCGGGAGCAGAATCCCGATCGCGAGATTGCTCTTATCGCGGATCATCTGCCGGAACTCTTTCTCGAGCAGCGCGAAGTACCGGGTGAAGAACCCGGAGAGACCGGTTTCAGCCTGATCAGTCATCTCGTGTACCCCCGTTTCTCACGCGAATTTTCCACAATCGCGATAAAGGCGCTGTTCATATCGACACAGTTCTCGCCCCCGAGCTTCCGGACTTCAGCCGGCGTGCCTAGCGCGAGCATCTCGCCCTTATCCTGAATCGCGATCCGGTCGCAGTACTCCGCCTCTTCCATAAAGTGCGTTGTCACAATCATCGTGCGGCCCTGACTCGCGAGCTGCGTGATGATGCGCCAGAAGGCGCGGCGCGCGAGCGGATCAAGACCCGATGTCGGTTCATCGAGGAAGAGAATCGCGGGCTCATGAATCATGGCGGCCGCGATCGCGAGACGCCGCTGCATGCCGGCCGGTATCTTCCCCGCGATGTCATCCGCGTTCAGGTGAAATTCCCGGATCACGTGCTCAATCCGCTCCTCGAGATGCTTCCCGCGAAGCCCATAAGCGCCGCCGAAAAACTCCAGGTTCTCCCGGACGGAGAGGTTCCGGTAAAGCGAAAACTTCTGCGCGACGTAACCCACGTGGCCGCGGGCTTCAGCGCGCGCCGTGCGGAGGTTGAGCCCATCCACCTGCACGAGACCGCTCGTCGCGGGGAGAAGCCCGCAGAGAATCCGGAAGGTCACCGTTTTTCCGGCGCCATTCGGCCCGAGAAGCCCGAAGATTTCTCCTGGCTTCACGGAGAAGGACGTGCTTTTCACGGCGGTGAAGTCACCGAACTTCCGGACGAGGTCCTTCACGATAATGACCGGAGCGACGTCGCCGTCAGACGCCCGATGGCTCTCAATCGGAGCCGGGTTCGGGAGACGGGGGTCTTCGCCCTTCACGATCTCCCGCATGAAGGTGTCTTCAAATTCTGGAGGTCTCGGGCGAAGATTCGTGCGGGGGGCAACCGCGTCGAGCTGCGCCTGCGTTACACCCTCTTTCGCGATGATGCGGACGTCGCCCCCCTGCGGCACGGCGTCTGTCGTGAGGTCCAGCCTGTCATAGAACGCGGTCTGCAGGAACCGGGGCGCTTCACCGTGCTCCGGCGTCGCGAAATACGTGAGTCCCGCGGACTCAAGCGTCATTTCTTTTGGCTTCCCCTCGCGGATCAGCTTTCCGCCGTGAAGAAGGAAAACGTAATCCGAATTCTCCGCCTCATCCATATAGCTCGTGGCCCAGAGGACCGAGATCCGCTGTCTGGAAACAAGTTTCGAGACAATTTCCCAGAGGTCGCGGCGTGACAGAGGGTCGACGCCGACAGAGGGCTCATCGAGAAGGAGGAGGTCGGGTGTCCGCACGAGCGAACAGATGAGCCCCAGCTTCTGCTTCATGCCGCCTGAGAGTTTTCCGGCCGGACGGTCGAGGTAGCGCGCGAGATCCGCCATCGCGAGAAGCTCCGGGTAACGCTCTTTCCGCTTCGCTTCAGGGACGCCATGGAGATCGGCGTAGAGGTCGAGGTTTTCGCTCACCGAAAGATCCTCGTAGAGCCCGAACGCCTGCGGCATGTAGCTGATCCGATCCTGCACCGCCTGGGAGTCCGTCGCCGGGTTGATGCCGAGAACCGAGAGTTCTCCCGAATCCGCCTTCATGAGCCCTGTGATATGGCGCATGAAAGTCGTCTTCCCCGCGCCGTCAACGCCGACAAGCGACACGATGACGTTGGGTGGCATGGAGAGCGTCAGGTCGGAGAGCGCTTCAATGTGCTCCCCATCCGCCCCCACGAAGGATTTCGTGAGACCGCGCGCCGTGACGACAGGAGTGAAATCAGCCATGAGAAGCACCTTCAAGCTCAGCGGGCTGCCGCGGAAGCGGCGGAAGGCGGCGTATCCGGAACCTGAGACACCGCGGCCGCGGTGGAAGCGGGGATCTCAGCACCCTTGCTGTTCAGATTGATTTTCACGGTCGCCGGCTGCCCGAGACGCAGATCCCCCTTCGGATCCTTCACGATCACGCGGACTTCATACACGAGACTCGAGCGGAGATCCGGGGTTTCAACGGTTTTAGGCGTGAATTCGGAGACAGACGAGATATAGCCCACCGTTCCCTCAATCGGGGTGTTCGGGTGAGTGTCCGTCACGACGCTTGCCGTCATCCCGGGTTTCACGTTCCCGAGATCCTTTTCATTCACATAGACGCGGACCCACTTGGGAGAGGTGAGCGCGAGCGTGTAAACCGGTTTCGCGGCGGACGCCATGTCGCCCGGCTGCAGGAGCCGTGACCGCACAATCGCGGCGTCAGGTGACTTCAGGGTACCAAGCGAAATTTCGTGATTCAGAAGTTCGAGGTTCGCCTTCGCGGCGGCAAGCGACGACTCGGCGCTCCGGATATCCTCAACGCGGGGACCGATCTTCATCAGTTCGTACGCTTTCTGCGCGTTCACGAGGTTCTGCGATGCGACCCGCTCCGCGCTCTTCGCGGCGTCGTAATTCTGGGTGCTGATCGCGTGGCCGCCCGGCGCGTTCCACAGGTTATTGGCGCGCTCGAGATCCTGCTTCGCCTTCGTGAGCTGCGCTTCGTACGCGAGCATCTGGCTCCGGGCCTCAGCGATTTCCTGCGGGCGGTTCCCGCGCTTCAGTTTGAGAAGCGTCTGCTCCTGAACCCCGATCTGGGCCGCGGCCTGTTTCGCCTGCAGTTCCAGCGTCCGGGTATCCAGCTTCGCGAGCACCTGCCCGGGTTCCACCACCTGCCCCTCATCCACATTCATTTCACTGATGCGGCCGCTCGCGTCAAAGGCAAGTGACACCTGACGGATATCGACGTTCCCGTAGAGGGTAAGTTCTGTCGGCGCGGTTACCTGACGCCCCCGGTACCACGCATAGCCTCCCGCTGCCGCCGCGGCCACCAGGATCACAGCTCCTATCGCAATCAAACGTTTTTTCATACTGAACCCCCTTCGCGGCAGATGCAGGAAAGCTATACAAATTAAATTTAAATTCAAATTAAAGTATAATCAATTCCACACAGAATAAAAGACACGGAAATTACGAAGGTACACGTGATGCCAAAGGACTCGATTCGAAAGACCCGATCGGATGGTGACAAAACTAAGGAACGGATTCTGAAGGCCACTCTCGCGCTCTTCGCGAAACACGGTTTTGCGGAGACGGAAAATAAAGAAATCGCCAAAAAAGCGAAGGTCGATATCGCATCGATCAACTATCACTTCGGAAGCCGCAAGGGACTGTTTGAAGCAGTCCTGATCCGGGCTCATCAGAACCTCGTGAGCCTTGAGGCGCTGGAAGCCATTCAGCGCTCTGACATGACGCCCGAGGAAAAGCTCCGCGGGGTGTTCAATCTCATCACAGGCGCCGCGCGCCGCGGCGAACGGGCATCGCTTCAGGTGATTTCGCGGAGCGTCATCGCGCCTGGGGCGGCGCTTGAAACGCTTTTCAAGGAAGAGGCTCGTCCGAAGCTTCAGGTGATCCTGCAGATCGTGTCTGAAATCACCGGTTTCCCCGTTGGGGATCCCCGCCTCATCCACTGCATCGCGTCCGCGATCGCGCCCGCTTTCCTCTTCTTTGTGTTCGGCTCCCGGTTCCCGGGACCCTTCGGAGCACTCACCAAAATGCCGCAGTCGGAGCTTGATGACCGGCTCACGGTGTTCGCGCTCGGAGGACTCCGGGCGACCGCCGCCGCGGCCGCTGCCAAAGCGACAGACGAAAAAGAAAAGGCAACGCTCCCCGCCGGTTCCTTCAAGGTTCCGGATACGGCAAACGTTGCCTGAGATTCAATCGAGCTGCATCAGAATCAGACAGACCGATACGTCTCTTCTAGATGTTGAGCACGAAATTGAGGTCGGGGGTTCCTGTTGATGCACAAAATCATCGATCGTAATCGATGATTGAAGAAAAACAGACACGATCATCGACTATAGTCGATGATTTTTCTCCGAGAAGCAGACTCCTCAGGCATGGCTCTGCAGCTATCTTCTCCGCAGCGGCCCTCGGCTGGGACGGATTCTCACCGGCGGGCTGACATTCGGGTAACTCTCGGACGTGAGAGCATTCCCCTTCTGATTGCTTACCGCGACGCGGCCGCTGCCAAAGCACCAGACGAAAAAGAAAAGGCAGCGCTGCCTGCTGGTCCCTTCAAGGTTCCGGACACGGCAAACGCTGCCTGAGATTCAATTGAACTGAATCAGACCTCTTCGTCACCGAGGATCTGGTTCAGCTTATTGCTGAAGAAATACATTCCGTCGTGCGTCACCACGATCCCCTCTTCCACCCACTTCGCGAGAATCCGGCTCACGACCGCGCGGTCGCTGTGAACGAGACGCGCGAGTTCCGTGACGGTGATTGTTTTGGGAAGGCACTTGGGGAGCGCCGTGAGCGGCATATTGAGTGCCTGAAAAAGCACCTTCACCATGAGCGCGACCCGCTGCGGCACCGTGAGGAGGTCATTCATCAGAAGACCCTCAATCTTCGCGTCGTCATGCCGAATGAAGCTCTTCAGCGCCGCGATGCAGAGAATGGGATCAAGCTCCAGCTCCCGCTTAAACTGAGCCGCATCCATCACGAGGACCTTCGTGGGGAGAAGCGCCCGGGCGATCAGAGGCTTGATCGCGTGCTTACCTTTGATTGACTTCTCCGCTCCCACTGAAGTTCCCGGGGGGAAAAGCACAATGAGGCGCTCATACTTCCCGACGCCGCCCGCGAATGTCCCCACTAGCCCTTCTTCCACCAGGTAGGCTGTCGGCTCCTCACCGAAGTTCACCACCGTTCTCGAGCGGACAAAGGCCGGTCTCCCCTTCTCACGGAAGAGTGCGAGGAGTTCCGGGGCGTCCGGCGGGACAACCCAGGGACATTCGGCGTAGACGTGATCCATTCAAAACCTCTGCGGGTTAAAACCACAGGCTCTATTTGCCTGCCAACTGAGCAAGACGCGTTTCTGCCATTTTATAGCCCATCTCCGCGGCTTCCCGATAAAGTTTCTTCGCATCCTTTACATTCACCCTGACTCCATAGGCGCCGGTAACGTAAATATCGCCGAGCATCACGAGTGCCAAGGGATCCCCCGTTTCTCCTGCAAGCAAAAGAACCCCAAGGATAAATTCCAGTTGGTGCCCTTCCGCGTCATAGCCATGTTCAGGGAGAAGGGTAACAATGTCATTTACGGACTCATCCGCCTCAGCCAATCCGTAATAGCGGATTCTCCAGTCGAACGCTTCTTTATTAAGGCCCTTATCAAAGCAATCAAGAGAAAGCCTATAGGCAGCATTCGGAAGACCGTTCTCCGCCGCTTCACGGATAAGCTTTTCGCCTTTTCGTTCGTCCTTTTTCAGCTTTTGCCCATCAGAAAGCAACACCCCATAGTAAAACCGCCCACGGTCTGACCCCTCATCAATCGCTTTCTGCAGCCACCGGAGTCCGGCTTCCAGGTTTTCCACGGTTCCAAATCCCATAGCGAGACACCAACCGAAAGATGCCGCACCATCCGGGCTTCCCATCATGGCTGCGTCTTCATAGAACCGCACTGCCGTTTTGACATCCTGAATAAAGCCCTTCTTCCCTGCGAGCAGCGTATCCGCGACTTGAAGTTTCTGCCTAATGCTTCCGTTTTCTCCTGCCTCTATGAGCAGCTGATTCGCTTTCTTAGGATCTCTCTTTCGTCCAAAACCCTGTGCGTAGTAAAGAGCCAGAGCAGCCTTCGGAAGCGAGTCCCCGCCTTCCGCCGCCAGCTCCGCAAGATCCGCGATGAGTTTCGCGTACTTCCTGAGACCTTCATCACTGAGCATCTGGCTCACGGTGATCAGTGTCACAGGATCCGCCCCGGTTTCTCTCAGATCCATCGCGAACTGAACCGCACGGGGATAGTCCGACGCGAAATTATCGGATTCGCAGCCAATAAGGGCATTGGAGATCAATGGGATATAGGCCTTCACCGCGCCAAGCGACACCGCTCGCTCATAAATCTTTCTCACCCGGCGCGCTTCCTTCGGAGTAACCGCGTCCAGATCCAGAATGTCAGCAAGCTTCATCACTGCGTCCGGGTAGTCCTTATCCGCGAGAGTCCGGACAAGTTTCTTCGCTTCTTTGCGATTCTTTTTGACGCCTGTGCCGTTCAGGTAGCAGTCCGCAAGACCCAGGATCCCTTCCGGATTCTTCTTTTCAGCCGCTCTCTGAAACCAGGTAAACGCTTCAAATGGGGCCTCATAGAACGGATCCGAAAGATAGGCCTTCGCGACCTTGACCATAGCATCAGCGTCCCCCGACTGAGCCTTTTCAAGATCTATCGGATCGTCAGGATTGAGTCTCCGCGGGGGTTCAACTTCCTCCGCAGGGATAAAACGCGCGAGGAGCCAGATCGCGGCGAGAATCCTCATTCCCGCTTTCGGAGACTCGCCCTCCCAGTCTTTCTCAAAGCAGTAGACCGGAATATCGATGCCTGTTTCGCCGAGAAGGGGTTCTTTCATGGTGACCACAAGCTTCCAGACATCCTCCTCGTAAAGCATCACGAGTTCCGCGGAACGAATAACCGACCGGATAAAGTAGCAGCTCGCGTCTTTTTCAAGAAAATCATCAAGCCCTTTTTCCTGCTTCCGATCTTCCCACGGCGGAAGAAAAGGCATTACGGTGTAATTTTCTTCAGCCGTCATATTCTCCGGAGCCGGTCCATCAGTGAGCACCGTAATGCTGTGAGCCCAGGCGGAAAGCGAAAAAGCCCGCGGTACCGGATCCCTAAACCGATCTTCAAAGACCCGGAGGCCGGGAACCGCGGCGGAAATCGAGAAATGTCCGCCTTCCGGCCGCATAAACACTTCACCGTCATACTGATTCCTGAACCGTCGGAAATTGCTTATGCGGAAGAACCCGCTGATCCCAGGCATTACGGGTGCGGTCTGTTCCGTCGTCATTCCCTGATTTTCAGGTCCGTGCGATGCGTAAAACGCCGGCCCTTCTCGGCTGTCTCCAAGGAGTGTCACGCCCCAGCCGTATTTCGTATCGGAATATTCAGGCAGTTCGTAGTGATGGCACTCAAAGGGATCAAACGCTTCCTGCACGCGGTCAAGAGTCAGTTCGTCTGCCCAGGCATGCGTGAAATTTCCAATGGCTTTCTTCCCGAAAAACGGCGTATTGAAACGCGCTTTCGCTTCGGGCGGCAGCGCCTGCCCCTGAGCCGCGGGATTCGTACGTGTGTAGTGTGATCTCATGATGTCGTTCTCCGTTACTCCAGCCTCTGAATAAAAGTGCGTCAGAGCCGCTTTTTAAAAGAGATTTCAGAGAAAAGCCCGAAAGCTTCCCCTTGCAACTTCGTCATTGATCTTCGTATTTTGCGTTATCTAAATAAGGACTTTATCCTAAGAAATATTTTGTTACAATTAGAGCATATGTAACTTTTCACGTATCGACGATGAAGCTTACGGATGACCCGATAAAACAAAACCCCGAGGAACCTAATCCACGGGGTTTGATGCGGAAAGATCAGCTTTAGAGCTCAGTTCAGGAGCCTGTCCGATTCTCTGATCCGCTCATTCAAAGCTGGTTTCCGAGGCAGAAGAGCTGTCGCCAGCTTAGGCGAAGTACTTCTGCAGATGGGCAAGATAATCCTCGCTGCTCTTCTTCAGGGTTTCAGGCGTCTGGCTGAGAGCGCCGAAAAGGAGGAAGGGCGGCTGCCACTGAGTCTGAACGAAATTCGCCATGAGCTTGAAGGGGAGCAGAATTTCCGGAACTTCAGCGCCAACGGAACCAGTCTTCGTGTAGACCTCAGCGGGAGAACCCACCGACACGGCGACGCCTAGCTTCTTACCCTTGAGCGCATTGCCCTTGGAACCATAGGCCCAGCCGTAAGCAAGTACGTCATCCTGCCACTGCTTCAGGAGTGCGGGAGAGCTGTACCAGTACATCGGGAACTGCAGGACGATGTTGTCATAGGACTCCAGCAGTTTCTGTTCGGCGGCGACGTCAATCTTGCCATCCGGATAGAGCTTGTAGATTTCATGAACGGTGTAGAGATCAGGATGCGCTTTCAGCGCATCAACCCAGCTCTTATTGACGTGAGACTGTTCGATATTCGGGTGAGTGACGATAACCAGAGTCTTGCTCATTATTCTTTCCTATCGGGGGTTAAAAGATGTATGTGTTTATTCTTATCCGATTTCAGATTTAACGATATATTTTTTTGTAACCGGACTGGTTACATCAAAAAATTAAGCGCTTTCCCCTCCTCTTGCAAGCCTTTTTTTTGATTTTTCTGAGACGCCTGTCAGCGGCGGTCCCGAATATCAACCCGTCACTTCAGAAACTTCTTCAGATTCTCAATCCGCTCTTCGGCTTCTTTATTCCCAAGAGAGGCGGCTTCCCGGTAGTACCGGAAGGCTTCGTCGTGATCCTCTTTGAATCCGTGGAATCCGAGCATGTAGTAGTCACCGACCGCCACCATCGCTTCAGGAACACCGGCGTCCGCGGCTTTCTCAACGACCTTCGCGAGTTCCGCCATCTGCTTCTCAGACGCTTTATCGAAACAGGCGTCCATGAAGTTCAGAACATCCTCCGCGGCATTTTCGGGCGGAATCGCAGCGTAGTAGCGGAGACGCCAGGAGATGGCCTGCGAAATGCTCTGCTTAAAGACGTCCCCATAAAAGTAGCCGTCTGAGAGATAGAGGAGCGCCACGGGAAGGTTCTGTTCCGCGGCGCGTTTGATCCACTGCTCGCCGTCCTTCCGGTTCTTACGTACGAAGCGACCATCCATCCGCATCTGGCCGTACTCGAAACACGCCTTCGCGGAGCCTTCGTAACGGGCTTTCTTCAGCCACCGGAGGCCAAGCTCAATATTCTGTTTCGTACCAATGCCATTTACGAGGCAGTAGCCGTATCCCCCCGCGCCGTCGGGGCTCCCCATATAGGCCGAGATTTCAAAAAGGTGGTATGCGTGTCCTGTATCCTTACGGAATCCGTCATCACCATTAAGAAGCATCTGCGCCGCCTCGAATTTCTGGTTCGCGTCTCCGGCCCACCCAAATTCCTTCAGGAACTGCGTGGCTTTCCTTGGACTCGGATCTCGTCCGATTCCATGGGCGTAGTAAGTGGCGAGTATGAAATATGCGGTCGCCGAACCGCTTTCCGCAGCCTTTTCAGCGAGATCGGCCGCGGGCTTGAGAAGCCGCGGATCCTGGACCACGGTGAAGAGATGCGAAATCATGAGAAGCGTCGTGGGATCGGTATTCGCTTTCCTCGCTGCTGCCGCGTACTGCAGGGCGAGAGGCACCGGATCCTTTTGCTTTCTCCGGAAGTCCTTTGTGAAGCATTCGATGACGAGAGACGCGTAGGCATCTGTCGCGCCGAGCTTCACCGCCTTTTGGTAGGCTTCATGCGCCTGCTTTTCATCTTCAGACGAATGGCTCTCCTCGTGAATCAGGTCACCGAGCTCCTTAAACGCCTCTCCGCTGCCGGCGGACCCGGCCCGAAGGAGCAGCGCCTTCGCGGCCTCGCAGTCCTTTTCCGTGCCGCGTCCTTCCTTATAGCAGTCCGCGAGTCCGATGAGACCATCGATGCTTCCCGATTCAGCTGCCGCCTTGTACCAGCGGAACGCCTCAGCGTCATCCTTTCCGACCCGGAAGCCTTCGGTGTAGATATCCGCGAGCTCAATCATCGCATTCACGTCACCGGATTCGGCCCGGTTGATCGCGTCCGTGAGGAGATCCGCCCGGGAGAGGAGCGGCTCAAGCGGCCCCTCGGGGAGGAACCGCGCCGAAATCCAGATAAAGCCCGCGAAGCGCATACCGACAGCCGGCGGCACTTCGCCCTGCCAGATCGATTCCGGGCAGAAAATCGGGAGCACGGTATCGACCGCCGCCGGATCTTTCTCATCCACCGCGGCTTCGATCTTCCAGTACTTTTCGCCAAGCAGCGTCATTTCCTCGACAGACCGGATCACGGAGTGCAGCGCGTACGTGCAGGCGTTCCCGTTCACATAGTCCTTAAGCGCCTTATCGCGTCCGTCCTTGAAAAACGACACCGGCATCACCGGGATCAGGGCGCAGCTCGGCTCCTCCGGCTTAAACGCGTCTTTATCTCCCATCCGGAAATGGTTCCAGGCGGCATCCGCGAGCACTTCCTGCGCGCTTTCGGTTTCAGGCGCCGGTGCCGGGAACGCGAAGAGCGCCCAGGCATTGAAGGAAAAACGGTGGACGCCCGGCCTCGCGAGTGTCTTTTCGAAGACCCGGAGCCCGGGCACCGCGGCGGCGAGATTCATGAGGCTCCCAGCGGGCTGTACGAACACCTCACCGTCATACCCATTGATATAGCGGCGGGTCGCCCGGACGTCACACGGGATTTCGGCTCCCGGCATCACGGGGCAGAGTGCCGGGGGCATCAGCGGAACGCCCGGCGCGCCGTGCGAACCGTAGATCGCGGGTCCCTCGCGGCGGCTTCCATAAAGCCCCACGCCCCAGAAGTTATCCACATCGGTGTATTCCGAGAGCTCATGAAATTCAGCGTGCGGATCCCGGACGAATTCAAGCGCTTTCGCCCGGATCTCGTCACTCGCCCAGGCCTGAGCAAATGAATCGCACGGGGGTTTCCCGAAAAACGGCGTATGGAGGAGATGCTCGATCTTGGAGGCCGCGTCAAACGCTTCCTCCGACGTGAATTCATCCCTCACAACCGTTTTCTTTTTAGTCACAGCTTGGCTCCGTCACCTATCGGGCCGGAGCCCGGGTGAAAAATCAATCGTTATGCCGTTATTATTTTGGATCTACCGGGGAATTTCAATCGCAATTGACGGTTTTCCTGTCTCACGCGTAGACCGCCTGTCCTCCGGAAGAACCATCGTCAATACCTCAGGCTTTGCCTCTCACCGGTAATCCCAGGCTCAGCCGCATGGCCGCGGCGTCCTCCCAAAACGACACTCATTCATGGGATAGCAAACGTTGACGCTATGGGCATTCAGGATATAATTAGCTACCTAATTATTAGCCACGAAAACTATTTTCATGAATTACAAAGTCCGGGTTCTCCCAACACGTGATGTTCTCATGAAGACCGCAGAGGCCGCACCGATTCCGTTTTCACCGGAAGCCCCCGCGCTTGTCCTCACGCTGATCAACGCGGGCTATCTGATCAATCAGGAAATCATCTCCTATATGGAGAATGAGTTCGGCATCAGCGAGGGGAAGTTTGTGCTTCTCATGGCGCTGAAGACGATGCCGAAGGGCTGCAGCATCAAGGAGCTTGCCGCGCGGGTTGGTGTTTCGGTACCCACGATCTCCGTGATGCTTTCCCGCATGAGAGCTCAAACGCATCCGCTCGTCGCGGTCCGCCGCATGAAGGGTGACGCGCGCGAAAAGCGGGTCACGATCACGAAGGACGGACTCGCGCTGCTCGATCAGCTCCTCCCAGGGCACTTCAAGCGCGTGATGGACTTCGCCGGACGCCTGACGCCGGACGAGCAGAAAGAGCTTCTCGCGCTCCTCGACAAGCTCCTCCCGAAACCTGAGGCGAAATAACTCCCTCCCACTCTCTCAACCGACCGAAGCGCTGAGGCGCGTTTTCTGCCCCCCGCTTCCGGCCGGTTTGGTCCGTGAAAATAGTTAGTCAGCTAAACAATTGATTTGTTGGTTTATTGATTAAAAAAGTGATTCATCATGAGTGAAGAAGAAAAGAAGAACGCAGCCCCTGCCCCCGCGGCCGAGGCAGAATCCGGAGCGGCGGCTGCTCCCACCCCGCAGTCGCTCGGGAAGGGCCCCGGGAAGAAAGCGCTCCTGAAACCCCTCATTGTCTTTGCCGTGCTGATCGCGGTCGGCACGACCTTCATGGTGCTCGGGCCCCGCCGCGACGCGGATACCCTCGCGCAGAGCCAGAAGTACGGGACGCTCACCGCTGAGGACGTCAACACCGCCTTTGAAAAGGTGTCCGGGAAGCTCGTTTCCCGCCCCGCGGTTGAAGGTCGCATGGTGAAGGCGGGCGACGTCCTGATGGAACTCGATTCCACCGATACCGATATCTCGATCGCGAAGACGAAGGCTCAGATCGCGGAGAACGCGGCCGCGGTTGAAGAGGCGAAGCGCACGATTGAGACGAGCCTCACCGCGTCCGGCACCACGGAAAAGAACTCCTGGCGGACGATTGAAGGCGCGAAAGCGAATCTCGACTCCGCCATCGCGACAGAGAAGCGCGCGAAGGCGGATTACGACCGCACGAAGAACCTGATCACGTCGCACGCGATTTCGCAGGCGTCATTTGACTCCGCGAGGAACACCTGGGAAACCGCGGCGGCCGCGGTAACCACCGCCCGGAAGCAGCTCGACGCGTCGACGGTCGGGGCGTCGAAGTCAGATCTCGCGCGGCTCGCGAAAACCGGCTCCGCTCAGGGGATGAGGCTTGCCGCGATCGCGGATACGCGCGCGAGCATCGAAACGCAGAAACTCAAGGTGAAGCAGCTCGAAGCCGAGGGCGAACAGCTGAAGCAGGCGCTCGCCGCGCTCGAGGTCGAGAAGTCCCGCCTCACGATCAAGGCGCCTGAGGACGGGAAGATCCTCAAAGTCATGTACCAGGTGGGTGAAATCGTTCCCGCGGGGAGCCCCGCCGTACTGCTCGAGTCGAACCGTCAGTATTACGAAATCTACGTAAGCGAAAAGGACGCCGCGAAGTTCGCGGAAGGAAAGACCGTGAAGGGTGAAACGGCGGCCGGAAAGACTGTCACCGGAACGGTGCGCGTGCTGCACGAAGCGCCCGCCTTCGCGGATCTCCGTGGCACGCGTGAACGCGGCCAGGCGGATCTGAAATCGCTTGTCGCCCGGATCTATGTGACCCCGCAGCCCGGCGTCATCCCCGGGATGTCGATCGGAGTGAAGATCAATGACTAAAGAGGCCGCACTCTCGGGATTCGCGAAGTGGCGGCGCGACATCGCGGACTCGATCTACGAAGAGATCAGCGCGATGATGAGCGGTCACTTCATCCCGTACCACAAGCTCTGCTTCATGGCCGCGTTTCTCACGGCTCTCATTTTCAGCATCCTCTTCACCCAGATGGGCGTGATTGAGGCGCCGGTCGCGGTGGTCGATCTTGACCACTCGGCCCGCAGCGCGAAGTTTATCCAGGCGGTGGATTCATCCCGCGATATCCGTATCGCCTCGGTGTTCCACACGCCGGTGGACCCGGTTTACCTCACGCGGCACGATAACGTGGTCGGCGTCATCGTGATCCCGAAGGGGTTTGAGAAGGGACTGCTGAATGGCACCACGCCCTACAACATCGGTTACGAAGCCGACATGGGGAACCCGGCTCAGAACGGTGAGGTCTTTGAGTCGCTGAACCAGATCGCGGCGCAGGAAGGGATCCCGGTGAACGCCGAGAACCTCCAGGCGCTCGGTCCCGCGAGCGCTCAGAGTTCCGGTTCCTCGGGGCTCACGGTCTCGATCCGCCGGCTCTTTAACCCGACGAATTCGCTCGTCCCTGTGACGATCGCGGGCTTCCTCTACTTCTTCTCCGGGATCTTTTTCGGCATCACGACCCTGATGCTGACGGGCCGTGTCCACGTGATGGGGCAGTGGGAAAACGCGATTCTGAACCGGGGCCCCTCCGCGATGATCGCGCGGCTCATCCCCTACGCTCTTGGGTACACGGCGGCCGTTACGATCATGACGGCGGGTCTTGTGCTCTTTAACTGCATGCCGTTCAAGGGGAACTACCTCGCGTACCTCCCGAGTCTCTTCATGCTGCCGTTCTCGATCGGCCTCATCGCGATGCTGATCACCTGGAGTTTCAAGACTCCGGCAAACGGCGCTTCTTTCATGATCTTCGTGGTGCCGCCCGGCTTCATCATGGGCGGCATGACGATGGCAATGGGAGAACTGACTGGCACGGGCTGGTACTTCGCGCACCTTTTCCCGCTCACGTGGCAGTACTCGATGTACCGCGACTTCGCGTTCCGCGGGATGACGCTGTCGCAGATGATCGGGCCTTACGGCGAATACATCCTCTACGTCACCGCGCTCATGATGCTCGTGACACTCCGGTTCTACCTTGAGCGCCGCAGGCTTCTCAGGATCCGTGACCGGCAGGTCGCGGCGCTCGCTCAGGTGCCGGGCGAAGCGGCGTAACGCCAAAGGCTTCCCGCGGGTTCGCTTTTTGGTAACATAGGAAGCGTCACCGCGGGGGCTTAAACTCCTGCTGGCTAAGTCCTGCCTCAAAAAGCAGGCCTCTGCGGAGCCGGGGATCAAACCCCGCCCGCAGCGACAGAAAACCCCGAAAGATTCACGTCTTTCGGGGTTTCGTTTTTCATAGTAACCGTTCTGCTCTGCTTCAGACAAACACCATCTGCACGAGGAACATGTAGACCGCGGTGCCGCCCGCCATCGAGATCATCATGTTCCGCTTCCAGAGGTGAAGGAGGACGGTCGCCGCGATCGCGATGAATTCCGGGAGGCCGTGCGTGCCCGAGAAGAGATCAACCCCCTTCAGGCAGTAGACGACAAGCATCGCGAAAATCGCGGCCGGAAGCGTCGCCCCGAGGTACTGGATGTAGCGGGGAGTCGGCCGGCGGGACGAAAAGAGAATAAAGGGGAGAAAGCGGGAGAGCATCGTCGCCGCGATGCAGAGCGCGACCGTGATGATTTGTTCCCAAAGCGGCATCGTCATTCCTCGTACCCTCCTTTCTCTTCAATCGGCTTCCGGAAAACGGTGAGGAGCAGCAGAATCACCACCATGGTCGAGATCATGAAGAAGTCGCGGCCAAAGAGCGCGAGGCACCCGAGCGACGCCCCGAACCCGATCCACGCGGTCCAGTGATGCTTTTCTTTGAGGAACTGCTCAAGGAAAATCACGACAAACATCGCGGTCATGACGAACGACAGCCCCTTCGTGTCAAAGGTGAGGAAGCTGCCAAGCGTCGCTCCGAGCACCGCGCCGCCAAGCCAATACATGCGGTCGAGGAACGTGATCCACATCATGTACCAGCTGGAGTCGACCCCTTCCGGGGCCTTGGTCGCGAATTCGAGCGCGAACGATTCATCGCTCATCCCGAAAATGAGATAGAGCTTCTTCCAGCCGAGTCCCTTGAAGCGATCCAGCATCGCGAGGCCGTAGAAGAGGTGACGAGCCTGGATCATGAAGGCGACAAAAAACGTCGTCACCGGCGCGAAGGGGGAGAGCAGCATCGAGGCCGCGACGAATTCGAGCGACCCCCCGTAAATCAGCCACGCCATCAGAGCCGGGTACCAGACGGAGAACCCGTTCACATGCATATAGATACCGTACGCCGCGCCGAGGAACAGGTATCCCGTTCCGACGGGCAGCGTCACTTTCGCGGCCGGCGCGAAGGCTCTGAGGATTGAATTCACTGTCATGACTGTGTGTATTAAGCGTTGGAGCCGCTTTTTCCGCCGCGGCCCCGTGGATTGTCAAAGCCGCCTTTTTATCCCCGGCGGCCCGTGCGGTTGAGTATAAAAGAAACGCGCCGCGCGGGATTCCGATTCCGCGAATCAACTGCGGCCTAAGTCGTAATACCGCAACAAAGACGCCTTAAAGCAGCGGAGACAGCACCTTCAGCACCGCGCCGCACCCGCGTTCAAAGAGACTCACGCGGTGCAGGCGATCTTCCGTAAATTCCACGCAGTCCTGGAACGCGGCCTCGAAATCCCGCTCGATTTCCTCAATGCAGGGCGTGCGGTAGCAGTACACGCCGCATTCGAAATGGTGATAAAGACTGCGGTAATCGAAATTGATGCTCCCCACGATCGCCTTTTCGGAGTCAGAGACCATCACCTTCGCGTGAACAAAACCGGGCTGCCACTCAAACACCCGGACGCCGGCGTGAATGAGCTGCCGGTAGGTGTTACGGGCGAGCGCGTGAATGAGATATTTATCGGAATGCGACGGGCAGATGATCCTGACATCCACGCCCCGGTCGGCCGCGAATTCGAGCGCCGACTCAAGCTCCCCATCGAGGATCAGATACGGCGTCATCACCCAGACATAGCGGTCGGCGCGCGAAATCATGTCGATATAGAGGTTCTCCGCCACCTTCTCCTCATCCATCGGGTTATCGCCGAACGGAATGACAAAACCGCCTTCAATGAGATTCACGCGGGCGTCTTCGCCTTTCAGGAGATCCCCGATAAAGATCTCCCCGTCGTCCGCGTGCCACATCTGAAGGAAGAGGAGCGTAAGTGACTTCACGGACCGCCCCCGCAGCCTGATCGCCGCGTCTTTCCATCGCCCATAGGGGTGGATCCGGTTGATATATTCGTCCGCTAAGTTCGCGCCGCCCGTGAACCCGGTGACGCCGTCAATCACGACAATCTTCCGGTGGTCACGGTAGTTGTACTTCGTGGAAACGAAGGGGTAGATCGGGGAAAAGACCTTGCACTGGATCCCGAGAGACCGGAGGTACTCGGGGTAGCCGCTCGGGAGACGCGCGAACTCGCACGTCCCGTCATACAGCACCCGCACTTCAACCCCGGCCTTCACCTTCTCCTCGAGGATCTTCAGCACCTGCCCCCACATGAATCCCTCATCAATAATGAAGAATTCGAGAAAGATGAAGCGCCGGGCTTTTGAGAGGTCATCAAGAAGAGACCGGAAAAACGCTTCGCCGGACGGGAGATAATCCGCCCCCTCGTTCCGATACACCGGGTAGCACCCGGTCTTATTCATGTACGACACGAGCCCCGAGATATCAGATCCCGCGCGGGAGAGCGCGTCGAGATCCCGCGGATCCTGCGGGATCGAATTCTTCGTTTCCCCGATGATCTTCGCCGCGCGCCGCTTCAGCCTCCGGTGCCCAATATCGGTCTGCGTGTAGACATAAAACGCGATACCGAAGAGCGGCATCAGGAGAATGAGGAAGAGCCAGGTGATTTTCGAAGTGGAGTCCGAACGGCTATTGATAATGCAGAGCACAACAAAGCCGCCGATCGCGCCTGAAATCAGGAAGTATTTCGACGTGTAGGACTGAAGCCAGAAGGTGAGGAGGAGGAAAAGAATGAGCTGCGCGAGCAGCATCACCCCGATCAGCCCCGAGCGGCTGAAGAGAATGGAAAAAAAGCCCCGTTTCCCGCGTTTCGCGATGCGTTTTCCCCGTCTCAGGGTCTCACGCTTCACGCGGTTAAATCGGCGTCTCGCTCGTTCGGTGTCCGTTTCCATTCTCAGTCCGGTCTTTTTCTGTGATGCATCTCTAATAAGAATAACCGTTCCATGAGTACCTGTTTACGTTCTCGGGATCGAAGAGGCCGCGCGGTCTCTTTTTCCTAACAGGCGCTGAAGTTGGAGAGGGTGCCGGCACCGCAGGGCGGGGAATTGCGGGGCGCGGGAAACGCCCGGAGGCCGACCCGAAACCGGATTTCCGGTGGATCCAAAACCGGAAAAAGCGCGGGAGAAAGCCGCGGACGCTTTTTCCTGGAAAGACCGAAAGAAGGTCTTCGCCTGACCCGGCATTTCAGAGTCAATCGCGGTTTTTTTCTTAATCTGTTGCGTTTTTGCAACAGATAAAAAAACAGAAAAATCCGGTTCCCCGGTGCTTCAGACACACGGCCGGTAATTGCATAAGTGTCTGTTTATTAGTTATTAATAACTATAAGATGTATTCCCTACACCATCTGACTCCGAGAATAAAGCCGGTTAAGTGATTGCAAAAGATGCTTTTCTTCATCTTTTTCTCATGCTTTAATTACCCGGTAGTTAAAAATTCAATCCCGGGAGAACTAGTTTCTGGTACCTCCAAAGGGATGACAATCAAAGGTTAGAAAAGATGAAAAAGACTCTTCTCGCAGCTGCTCTGCTCGGCTCCTTCGCCGCTTCCGCTTTTGCCGCTCCGTCCGTGACGCTGTACGGCGTGGTCGACACCGGCCTCAACTACACCCACTACCGCGCTGATGACGGCAAGACCGCCTCGACCGATACGTTCTCCGAACAGTCCGGTCAGACCGCCTCCTCCCGCTGGGGTCTCCGCGGTGATGAGAAGATCGGCTCCGTGACGGTTGGCTTCAACCTCGAAAACGGCTTCAATTCCGATGACGGCACCGAGGCGATGAGCCGCCTCTTCGGCCGTGAAGCTTCCGTGCATGTCGCTGGCAAGTACGGTACCCTGTACGCCGGCCGTGAAGGCAAGCTGATCAGCACCGCTGGCGCGGCTGCCATGGGCGGCATCTTCTCGCCGTTCTCCGTCCTCTGGGGCGACGCCGGCATCAAGGCTCAGACCGGTACCGACTGGGGCCGTATTGACAACTCCCTCACCTATGTTTCCCCGTCCTTCTCGGGTCTTGAAATCCGCGCCCAGTACTCCTTCAAGAACGACGGCACGAAGACCGGTGACGAGAACTCCTCTGACGTCGATCGTTACGCCGCTCTCGGTGTGAGCTACAAGAACGGCCCCGCGCAGTTCGGCCTGATCGGTGACTACTCCATGTGGAAGAACGTTGCCAAGGCTACCGAGAACGTCGATAACGGCTTCAGCGTCATCGCCGGCGGCAACTACGACTTCAAGGCTGTCCGCGTTTACGGTCAGGTGAACTATTTCGACAACCAGTCTACCCTCGTGAACAGCGTGGGCGGTCTTGATAAATTCACGGCCACCACCAGCACCACCGACGAGAAGGGCAACCTCGGCTACGAAGGCTGGGGCATTTCCCTCGGCGCCACGGCTCCGGCTTTCGGCGGCACGGTTATCGCCGGTGTCTCTTACCGCGATGCTGAAGAAGTCCAGGGTGACAACGAGTACAAGCGCTGGGAAGCCGCTCTCGGCTACACCTACGCTTTCTCGAAGCGCACGAACGCCTACGCTGGCGTGACCTACGCTCAGCAGAAGGCTGAAATGAAGGATAAGGATCAGACCCCGTCCGCCGTCGGCGTGATGGCTGGCCTCGTCCACAAGTTCTAATCTGATCTTCAGATTAAAGCCTGCACTGATTTGATTCAGTGAAGCCCCCGGAAGCGAAAGCCTCCGGGGGCTTTGTTTTGCCTCGGAAGAATCCGGGAGCTGGTTTTTTTGTTGTTTTTCCGCAACACAAAAACCCGTGACATTCTTTCGTCTGCCGCCGCTTTCCGCGGCTTAAAACTCACCCGGAGAAGGCTGATTTTCCGGGGCTGGCCGAAGGGAAGCGGATTCTCGGTGAATAGCCATAAAAAGAACGAATTAGGCGGTTTATCGGTTTTATTTCCGATCACATTCCGCTTTTCAGCCGGGCCCCCTCATGCTCTAATAAGAGTGAAGAGGAAACCGCGGTCGCATTTCGCGTTTCCCGTATCACAAAAGACACGTATTGACTCAGCAGAAAAAAGCAAGACAGCGACTTCACCCATCGCCGTTCTGAGGTCCCCCGGAGGAACCGCGTTCTTCCGGGGTTCTTCTATATGGAAAGCCGCCTTACTTCCACTCGGAATACGGGTGGGCGACGAGGTTTGAATTGTAGTAGCGGGGATCGCCTGAGACCTCCTCTCCAATCCACTCCGGTTTCTCAAACGGCTCATCGACGCTTCCGAGCTCGATCTCCGCGACGACGAGTCCCGCGTTGTCTCCGAGAAACTCATCCACTTCCCAGACGTGCTTTCCCCGAAGAATCCGATAGCGGTTCTTTTCAATGAGCGGCTTTTCGGCGAGCTCCGTCAGCATCTCGTTCGCATCATCCGCCGGGATCACGTACTCAAACTCAAGCCTCGCGATCCCGTTATTCGGCCCCTTCACCGTGATGAAGCCCTGATCCCCGATCGTGCGGACACGCACCGTGCGGTCGAAGCTGCTATTCAGGTACCCCTGGCGGTAACGGATCCCAGGGGCGAGCGCTTTCCACGCGTCCCCCTTCACGAGAAACTTCCGTTCAATCTCTTTTCCCACAGCGGACTCCTATTTTTTCTGAGGTTCCTCGGAACCGGTTCAATTCTGTCGTTCGCTAACTATCGCACTTTTTACCGCTGTAAGCCGCCGGGACCGTCGATCACCGCTATCACAATAATTTATCTGTGATTCTTA
The DNA here is from genome assembly GCF_003402575.1 of Mesosutterella multiformis. Classification (GTDB taxonomy): domain Bacteria; phylum Pseudomonadota; class Gammaproteobacteria; order Burkholderiales; family Burkholderiaceae_F; genus Mesosutterella; species Mesosutterella multiformis. The sequence continues at coordinate 189,575 of NZ_BGZJ01000002.1, read as the reverse complement.
AAATCTGATTTTGTGAGAGTTTTTGGTGCCGATTCACCGAGATAGGGAACCCGCGCGACCCGAATCTGTGCACCGGTTTGGAGCACCCGAGGTGACCCGCCAATAAAAACAGGCGTTTTCGGGATTTTGAAAATCTGGCACGGATTATGCGATATCGAGGATAAGAAAAGACTTCCGGCGCTTCCTCGGGGCGCCGGCACTCGAAAACCGCATGGGAGACGCTTATGAAGCTCATCACTGCCATCATCCACCCTTACCGGCTGGACGCCGTAAAGGACGCGCTGGAAGAAATCTCAATCTCCGGCATCACGGTGACTGAAGTCCGGGGGCACGGCCGGCAAAAGGGCCACACCGAGGTTTACCGCGGGGCGGAATACGAAATCGATTACCTCCCGAAGGTGAAGATCGAGATCGTAGTGCCGGACGACGTCCTCGACACCACGATTGAAACGATCTGCGCCGCGGCACGCACGGGGAAGATCGGAGACGGAAAGATTTTCGTCTCTCCCATTGAATACGCGCTCCGGATCCGTACCGGAGAGGAAAACGAGGAGGCCCTGTCATGACTCTCCGCACCACACTTCTGAAACTCGGGGCCGCGGCTTCCGGCCTCACGGCGAGCGTTTCCGCCTTTGCGGCGGACACCCTTGATAAAGGCGACACCGCGTGGATGCTCGTCGCGACGGTCCTCGTCCTCTTCATGACGATCCCGGGAATCGCGCTCTTCTACGCCGGCATGGCGCGGAAAAAGAACATTCTCGGCACGATCGCGCAGGACTTCGCGATCTGCGGCGTTGTCACCATTCTCTGGTTCGTGATCGGTTACTCACTCGCGTTTTCGGAAGGGAACTCCTTTATCGGCGGGCTCTCCTTCCTCGGGATGCAGGGGATCGGCGTCAATACGCTGCAGGGCTCTATCCCGCAGCTCCTCTTCGCGGTGTTCCAGATGACGTTCGCGGTGCTCACCGCCTGCCTCATCACGGGTTCCTGGGCGGGCCGCGTCAAATTCTCAGCGATGCTTGCCTTCATGGTGATCTGGAGCCTTCTCGTTTACGCGCCGATCTGCCACTGGGTGTGGGCCTCTGACGGCTTCTTCTTCAAGCTCGGGGCGCTCGACTACGCGGGCGGCACGGTCGTTCATATCAACGCCGGTATCGCGGGTCTTGTGGGCGCGCTGATGCTCGGGAAACGGAAGGGCTACGGCGTCACCCCGATGCAGCCCGCGAACCTCACGATCGCGGTGGTCGGCGCCGCGGTGCTCTGGGTCGGCTGGATGGGCTTTAATGGCGGGTCGGGTCTTGCGGCGGACGGGCGCGCCGCGATGGCGATCGTGGTCTCCCAGATCGCGGCGGCCGGCGGCCTTGTCGCCTGGATGGCAGCCGAATGGGCATACCGCGGGAAGCCCTCACTGCTCGGCATGATTTCAGGCGCCATCGCGGGGCTTGTCGGCATCACCCCGGGGTCTGGCTTTGTGGAGCCGCTTCCCGCCCTCGCGATCGGTATCGCGGCAGGTCTCGTCTGCTTCTGGTCCGTCACGATCCTGAAGCGGAAGCTCGGGTATGACGACGCGCTGGACGGCTGGGGCGTGCACGGCGTGGGCGGCATTGTGGGCGCTCTTCTCACGGGTGTCTTCGCGACAGCCCGCGTGACCGGCACTGATCTCCCGCCTGTCATGACACAGGTCGGCATCCAGGCGCTCTCCGTCATCGCGACGCTGGTCTACGGCGGCCTCATGAGCGGCGTGATCCTCTACGTGATTGATAAGGTGATGGGGCTCCGCGTGTCCGCGGACGACGAACAGATCGGTCTCGACCTCGCGCTCCACGGAGAACGTATCGAATAACAGAAAGGTTTTTTGGAATCACTTGCCGCAAAATTAAGGGGAGGAGGCCTGGCTCATGCCAGACGCGCCTCCCCTCTTTTTTACGTCGGTTCAGGGCGTTTTCTCTGATTTTTAAAGCGGAAAGAGACAGATGAGAAAAAATTAAATAGCCAAGCTATTAAAACCGGTAGCGATAATAATGACATCAGAGAGCCGATCAAGGCTCCGCAGAAAAAATCCCGTTCCCGGCATGCTCACCCGAAAATTCCGTCGCTCGGCGCTCAGTCTCGCGCTCAGCCTTACACTTCTCGCTCCGGCTTCAGCCTTCGCGCTGACTACCGCTCAGGCTCACTCGGCTTCAGGCGAGCCGCTCCTCACGATCGACTTTTATGACGAGGGAGACGTTTTCACGCCTCCGGATCCGGTGAAAGGAGACCAGGCGACAGACCCTGTGACCTCGAAAGGAACGCTTTCAGCCGATCAGAAAAACTCGGTCGAGATGGCGCTTAACTACGCGCTCGGATACGTGACGCAGGGCAAGACTTACGCCTCAGAAGGCCGGATGGCGGTTTATGTGGAACACGATGACAACGCGTCATCCTTCTACATCAAAGGCTCCGAAAACGCCGATGGCACCTATAACTCGCCGATCTTCGATCTTGTCTCGAAGGATCAGCTGACGCGCGGCGTGCAGATCCTCTTTGAAGCTGACAATGCGTCGGACATCGCGACTCCGACTCCTTACCTCTACCCGATTATTGAGGAGGCGGGCACCGTGTTCGCGCCGGTGATCGTGCATGAACTCGGACACTCGCTCGGCATCATCGCGCCGAATGAAGGAATCACGACAGCGGAGACGCTCTCAACAGATCTGATCTGGTTCGATAAGAGCAATCTGACGCCGTTCGCGTCCCACCTATACTCCTGCATGGTCTGGGACGAGGCGGCCCAGCTCTTCAGACCCGATCCCACCGTGCCCGGTGTCAGGGCGGCGGCTGGCACCGTGATCACGCTGACCCCGTCCCCGTACCGCACGGATGAACTGCGAGAGACCATTACCCCGACCCCGGAGGATAGCGGGAAGTTTCTTGTCTCCGCCTACAACACTTCCGGGGTGTATTTCCGGGGGCCCCACGTGAGCGAAGTGCTGAACGGCGCCTTCAGCAACTCCATTCCGGTGAATGGTTACCAGGACTACTTCTACGAAGACTACGGAATAACGCTCTTTTACGCGGAGCTTTCTCACCTTGAGCTCGAACGCAGTCTCATGAGCCATCAGAGGTACCGGAACTACACAATGCTCCTCGAAGCGGAGCTCGCGGTGCTGCAGGATATCGGGTATGACATTGATCGGAGCCTCTTCTACGGTCACTCGATCTATAACGACGGTCTCACGGTCACGAATCAATACGGCTACAGCCACGGGACAACGCTTGGGATCGGTCTTCACGTGTTCGGAAGCGGGAACACCGTGACACAGGCAGCACCGATCGCCGCTTCAGGCGAAGCCGCGGTCGGAATCCGGAACGACGGTTCGGGGAACACGATTTACGTTCCCGCAGGGACGACTGTATCGTCCTCCGGCGTTCACGGTATCGGGCTTCTTTTCGCCTACGGAAAGGATAACCGCCTGATCCAGTCAGGGACGGTTTCCGCGCCTGGCGAGGGCGGTATCGGAGTCCGGTTTGATTTCGGCCACAACGCGATCGCGGATTTCTATGGGTATCGGGGCTCCTTTATCCATTACGTCGGCGGAGAAAACCAGCCTGTCACGGGACTCTGGAACGGATACCCGCTGAACCTCGATGGGCCGCTCATTAGGTCCTATGACCTCTCAGGCAGTCTCTCGGGGTCGGACGCCGCGATCTATATCGGCGAAAACGCGCTCGTTTCCGCGATCAACATTCTGCGGGGAGCTTCAATCACCGGAGACATTATTTCGGACTGGAATCCCGATCTCACGCTCGAAACAAGCGAAGGTGAAACCCTTTCCGTCGTGAATAAAGCGGCGGCCGAGGAAGCGGGCGTCCCGCTCTACACGGATCTCAATTTCGGGTACCGGACCGCGTCGGACGGAAGCGCGGACACGTCATCCGCTGACCCCGATTTCAACCTTACTTATAACGACTCGATTTCGGGGCCGGAAACCATCAGGCTGAATGTCATCGGCGGGAACCTGACGCTGACAGGCAAGTCTGACGTCTATTCGATCCGGAATGACGCGACACTCACACTCGGGACCCCGGCGTCAGTCGCCGCGACGACTACCTTCACGAATAGCGACAACGCGACACTCGTGACGCCGATCACGGCGGACGGAACGCTCGGCGTCATCGCCACGGAGGAAGCAGGAAGCAGCCTTCAGGGCACGTGGTGCCTGACGCCCCCTGAAACCTACTACCGCACCGGCACCGCGATCACCGCGCGGCACTCGGCGGTCACGCTGAACGGCGGCAATCTCGAGTGGGAAGGCACAATCGCAGCCTATACCCGCTCCCCCACGCTGACACTCAGGGTCACAGGGAGCCGCGCGACCCCCACGATCACGGTGGAACGGCCAAGCGACGCCTATAGCCAGTACGGGACATCGCCCGCTGCCCGCGGCGCGGGATCCGGAGTGCTCGCGCTTGCCTCGGCCGCGGAAGGTGACACGCAGACACTCATCCGCACGATCGACTACCTCCCGAACGGCGCGGCAGTGGACGCGGCGCTTTCGCAGCTCTCCGCCGAAACCTATAACGCCGCCGCGGACGCGGAGCTCCGGAGCATGAGCGCCGCGAACACCGCGCTCTTCACCCGGGTTCACGCGTCGACACTTGAGGCGAAGGCGAATCTTGCGGCGTCTGACAGTGTTGCCGCGTCTGGATTCCCCATCTCACAATGGACTGGCTACGCGATGCCGTTCGCGTCGAGAACGCTGCGGCACGGACTCTCGGGGCATGCGGACTACCGGGGGTCGGCCGCCGGCATTCTTTCCGGGATAGAAAGAAACGCCGGGGATGGTCTCACCTGGGGGCTCGACGCCGGGCTCATCGGGCGTCACACCTCACTTCATCAGAATCACAATGACCGCGTGAATTCCGCTGGGTTCTCCGTCGGAACCCACGTCTTCTATTCGCCGGACAACTGGAACGGGTTCTATATCGCGGGAGCCGCCAACGTCGGGTTTGACGAGAACCACTCGAAGCGCCGTATCGCGATCAGTGACTACCGCCGCACGGCGAAAGGCCATTACACGAGTGTTGGAGCGTCAGGCCTTGCCGCGCTTGGCAAAGACTTCTTCGCCGGAAACGTGTCGTTCGGTCCGATCGTCACCGCCGAATACGGCGTAACGCGCCGCGAGGGCTTTACGGAGCGGGGCGGTGACGGCGTGAACCTCCGAATCAAAGGCGGAAGCGAAGACACCTTCGCGACAACGGTTGGTGGCCACCTTTCAGGCTTCTCCCGGACCGAAACCGGGCTGCGGCTCGCCGCGAACCTCACGGCGGGCTGGAAGCATGAATTCACAGGAAGCGGTTACACGGCCACGGCGTCGTTTGCCGGGTACCCCGGCACCGCGTTTGAAACCCGGACAGAGCGCGGAGCCCGGGACGGCTTTGTGATCCAGGGCACCGCGTCGCTCCAAAGCCCGGGACGCCGGGTCTTCGCGAACCTCACCTCGGGGTACGCGCACGACACTGGGTTCAATGTCGGATTTGAAGCGGGGTTCCGCTTCTGATCCCGCCGGATCTCCTGAGCTTATAAAAACAGGAGGGCAGTCCTTCATAGACTGCCCTCTTCGTTTTCGTTGTATCCATGCGGCGTCAGACAAGACCCGGACGACGAACAGATCGTTCTCGACCTAAAGCTCCACGGAGAACGTATCGAATAACAGAAAAGTTTATTTGGCATCACTCGCCGCCAAGTGAAGGAGAGGAGGCCCGGCTCACGCCAGGCACGCCTCCTCTTTTTTACGTCGGTTCAGAGCTTTTTCTCTGATTTTTAAAGCAGAACGAGACAGATGAAAGGCAATTAAATAGCCAAGCTACTAAATCCGGTAGCGATAATAATGACATCAGAGAGCCGAACAAGGCTCCGCACAAAAATCCCGTTCCCGGCATGCTCACCCGAAAATTCCAGCGCTCAGCGCTCAGTCTCGCGCTCAGCCTCACGCTTCTCGCTCCCGCTTCAGCCTTCGCGCTCACCACCGCACAGGCTTACTCGGCCTCAGGGGACCCGCTCCTCACGATCGAGTTTTATGACGAAGGGGACGTCTTTACGCCCCCGGCACCAATAGAAAGCGACAATGTTAAAGAGCCGAAAACTTCAGAAGGAACACTTTCGGCCGATCAGAAAAAATCGGTCGGGATGGCGATCGACTACGCGCTCGGCTACGTGACACAGGGACGGACTTACGATTCAAAAGGCCGGATGGCCGTTTATGTGGTACACAATGGCAACGCGTCATCCGCCTACATCAAAGGTGCCGAAAACGCCGATGGCACCTATAACACGCCGATCTTCGATCTTGTCACACAGGATCAGCTGACGCGCGGGGTGCAGGTCATTTTTGCATCTGACACTGAACCGGTCTTCACGCAGCCCACGCCGTACTTCTATCCGATTGTCGAGAAAGCGGGCACACAGTACGCGTCAGTGATCGTGCATGAGCTCGGTCACTCGCTCGGCATCGTGTCAGAGGTTGATGGAGGCACGACAGAAAAGACGCTGTCAGAGGATCTGATCCGCTTCGACGAAAACGGCTGGACTCCGTTCGCGGACCACCTTTACTCCTGCATGGTCTGGGATGAGACGGCGCAAAAGTTCAGACCGGACCCCTCGGTACCGGGTGTCAAAGCGACGCCAGGCGGCCTTATTACGCTCACCCCCTCCCCGTATGTCACGGATGTACTGAGCGAGACCGTCACTCCGACCCCGGCGGATGGCGGAAAGTTTCTCGTCTCTGCAGCCAGCACTTCCGGGGTGTACTTCAGGGGTCCGCATGTGAGCGAAGTGCTGAACGGCGCCTTCAGCAACTCCATTCCGGTGAACGGATATGAAAAACACAAGGATCTTCAGAAAGGAGTGACGAGGTTTTACGCGGAGCTTTCGCATCTTGAGCTTGAACGCGGTCTCATGGGCCATCAGAGGTACCGCAACTACACAATGTTCCTCGAAGCGGAGCTCGCGGTGCTGCAGGATATCGGGTATGACATCGACCGGAGCCTCTTCTACGGTCACTCGATCTATAACGACGGTCTCACGGTCACGAATCAATACGGCTACAGCCACGGGACGACGCTTGGGGTCGGCCTTCATGTGTTCGGAAGCGGGAACACCGTGACGCAGGCCGCCTCAATCGCGGCCTCAGGCGAAGCCGCGGTCGGAATCCGGAACGACGGCTCGGAGAACACGATCTATGTCCCCGCGGGAACGACTGTGTCCTCCACGGGTGTTCACGGCATCGGTCTTCTTTTCGCCTACGGAAAAGAGAACCGCCTGATCCAGTCAGGGACGGTGTCCGCGCCTGGCGAAGGCGGTATCGGGGTCCGCTTTGATTTCGGCCACAACACGGTTTTGGACACCCTGGAATACCGCGGCTCCTTTATCCATTACGGATCTGGAATAAATAAGCCGATTTCGGGTCTCTCGAACGGATACCTGCTGAACCTCGATGGACCGCTTGTCAGGTCATACGACCTCTCAGGGAGTCTCTCGGGGTCGGACGCCGCGATTTATATCGGCGAAAACGCGCTCGTTTCCGCGATCAACATTCTGCGGGGAGCCGCAATCACCGGAGACATCGTTTCGGACTGGAACCCCGATCTCACGATCGAAACGCCCGATGGCGTCGCCGTATCCGTCGTGAATAAAGCGGCGGCCGCGGAAGCCGGTGTCCCGCTTTACACGGATCTCAATTTCGGATACCGGACCGCGGCGGACGGAAGCGCTGACACGTCATCTGCCGATCCCAATTTCAGCCTTACTTACAGCGGCTCGATTTCGGGTCCCGAGACAATCAGGCTGAATGTCATCGGCGGGAACCTGACGCTGACAGGCGAGTCTGACGTCTATTCGATCCGGAACGACGCGACACTCACGCTTGGGACCCAGGCGTCAGTCGGTGCCACGGCCACCTTCACGAATAGCGACAACGCGACACTCGTGACCCCGATCACGTCGGACGGCTCTCTCGGCGAAATCGCCACAGGGGAAGAAGGAAGCCGCCTTCAGGGCACCTGGCGCCTGACGCCCCCTGAAGCCTATTACCGCACTGGCACCGCGATCACCGCGCGGCACTCGGCGGTCACCCTGAATGGCGGCAATCTCGAGTGGGAGGGTACGATCGAGGCCTCGACCCGCTCCCCCACGCTGAAACTCAGGGTCTCAGGTAGCCGCGCGACCCCCACGATCACAGTGGAGCGGACGAGCGACGCCTATAGCCAATACGCCACATCGCCCGCGGCCCAAGGCGCGGGATCCGGGGTGCTCGCGCTTGCCTCGGCCGCGGAAGGTGACGCCCAGACACTCATCCGCACAATCGACTACCTTCCGAACGGCGCGGCTGTGGACGCGGCGCTTTCGCAGCTCTCTGCCGAAACCTATAACGCCGCGGCGGACGCGGAGCTCCGAAGCCTCAACGCCGCGAACACCGCGCTCTTCTCCCGGATTCACGCGTCGGCACTCGAAGCGAAAGCGGACTTCGCGGCGTCGGACGGCGCGCCAGACGCTTTACCTGTTTCGCAATGGACTGGCTACGCGATGGCGTTTGCCGCGAGAACGCTGCGGCACGGGCTCTCGGGGCACGCGGACTACCGGGGGTCGGCCGCCGGCATTCTCTCCGGGATAGAAAGAAGCGCCGGGGACGGTCTCACCTTCGGGCTCGATGCCGGGCTTATCGGGCGTCACACATCCCTCCATCAGAATCACAATGACCGCGTGAATTCCGCAGGGTTCTCCGTCGGAACCCACGCCTTCTATTCGCCGGACGCGTGGAATGGCTTTTATATCGCGGGGGCCGTCCGGGTTGGGTTTGATGAGAACCACTCAAAGCGCCGCGTCGCGATCAGTGACTTCCGCCGCACGGCGAAAGGCCACTACACGAGTGTCGGAGCGTCCGGCCTCGCCGCGCTTGGCAAAGACTTTTACGCTGGGAATGTGTCGTTCGGCCCGATCGTTACCGCTGAATACGGCGTCACACACCGCGAAGGCTTTACGGAGCGGGGCGGTGACAGCGTGAATCTCCGAATCAAAGGCGGAAGCGAAGACACCTTCGCGACGACGGTCGGCGGCCACCTCTCAGGCTTCTCCCGAACCCAAACCGGGCTGCGGCTCGCCGCGGACCTCACGGCGGGCTGGAAGCATGAATTCACGAGAAGCGGCTACACGACGACAGCGACGTTTGCCGGGTACCCCGGGACCGAATTTGAAACGCGGACAGAGCGCGGCGCTCGGGACGGCTTTGTGATCCAAGGCACCGCGTCCCTCCAAAGCCCGGGGCGACGCGTCTTCGCGAACCTCACCTCGGGGTACGCTCACGACACGGGATTCAATGTCGGATTTGAAGCGGGGTTCCGCTTCTGATCGCGCCGAATCCTCATCCCCCTAAAAAACAGGAGGGCAGTCTCCAGCAGACTGCCCTCTTCGTTTCGTTAGATCCAATCGGCGTCAGATCACACGGACAATGCCAGGACCATCCTGCGTTTCCAGCCGCTTCACGTCTTTCATCGGGGGCTCCCCGAAAAGCCGCTTGTACTCGCGGATAAACTGCGGCGAGCTTTCGTACCCGACCGCGGCCGCGGTGTCTGAGACATTCCAGCCCAGCCGGACCATGAGCCGCTGAGCCTCGTAGAGCCTCAGTGTCTTCACGAACTGCAGCGGCGGGAGCCCCGTCACGGTTTTGAAAACGCGGTGGAAAGCGGATGTCGACATGTGGGCGCGGTCCGCAAGCTCATCCACCCGGACCGGTTCCCGATAGTGAGACCGGATCCACTGCACGGCCTCCGTGACCGCATGGCAGCGGGTTCCGGGCATCATGAGCTGCCGGATGGTTTTCCCCGCGGGCGACTTCAGGATCCAGTAGTGGATTTCGCGGGACACGAGAGGCTGCAGCACCTGAGCGTCCTCGGGGTGCTCAAGGAGCCGCGAGAGTCTGTCAAAGGCGTCCGCGAGCGGCTCCGGAGCCCGGTACACAAACCCAAGCTCATCCGGGATCCAGTCGGGGTGGGGGATCGGGTCACGCTTCGTGAGCTCCGCGATGATCTCGGGCTCAAACTGCAGGCCGACTGAAATAAAGGGCTTTTCGTGCGACGCGCCGACCGAGTGGAAGAACGCCGGGACGCAGAGTGAGGACACGAAGCACTGCCCCTCCGTGTAAACATACTTCCGGCCGCCGATGTGATTTTCTTTCGTGCCGGAGACGACGAAGCACGCCATCGCTTTTCCGCCATTGCAGTCGATCACGTCATCGCTCTCCCGCCGATAAACGGAAACGCCTGTGATGTCGGAGTAGAGAATTTCGGGGGTGGGACAGATCCCGTCCAGCCGCGCCAACATCTGGCGGCGCCGTCGGACGAGATCCGGAGACTCCAATGCTGCATTCTTCATAGGAAAAAGCTCTCCATCTTTTTCTATTGCTGCCGGGATATTTTTTTGTAGTTTCGCCTTTTAGATTAACGCTAAAAGAGCGCGGATTATGAGACCGCGACACCCCATTTTCTTGACGGATATTCTCAAATACTTAACGGATATTTTTTAGGAATTCCTTTATATTTTAAGGGGTTGAAGTAATTTTTACTTCAACACATGAGAAAAAAGTTGTAAACGCCCGAGGCAAAGCTGTAAGGCCCGATGGAAGCCCGATCGAGTGGACAGAGGACCGCACGTCCTCAGGCGCTGGCAGCCTGATAAAACAATAATGAAAGAGCCATACGCAATGAACCAAACAAAATTTATCTCGCGCCGGACATTCCTCACCGGTGTCTCAGCCGCGGCGATCGCCGCCGCCTCTCCCGCGCTCTTCGCCGCCCCAAAGCCGAAAGCGAAGGCGCTCATCATCCTCTTCTCCCGCTCCGGGAACACCGCGTACCTCGCGGAGCGGATCCACGCCGAAACCGGCGCCCCGATTCTCCGGATTGAACCGAAGGTTCCCTACGCTCCCCGCTACAGCGATATGACAGACGGGGCACGTGAAGAAATCCGGAAGTGGAGCCGCCGTGAAATCAAGACGAAGATCCCGGATCTCTCGGGGTACGACACGATCTTTATCTGCGCCCCGCTCTGGTGGGGGCATCTCGACACCCCGATGCGGACGTTCCTCATGGATCATCCGCTCGCGGGGAAGACGATTTTCCCGGTGACGACCTCGGGGAGCTCGTCCCCGGCGGGTGTCGTCGCGGATATCCATAAGCTCTGCCCCAAAGCCAGGATCAAGCCGGAATTCTGGGTGCCGGGGGATGAGGCTCGGAAATCCGATGCGGAACTGAAGACGTGGCTTAAGAAGAGCGGCTTCTGACCGGCAATCGACTCCCCGGCGCGGTTTGCCCGGGGCTCACGCCTGTAGGAGAATGGGGAAGACTTTTTAATGTCTTCCCCATTTTCTTTATGCCGATCACGTCTGACCTGACACCGCTTCCTGAATTCACTTCTGATGAGAACCTCAATCGTCTCACGGAAGCGCTCGCTCCTTTCGGGTTCACAGCGGGGAGCGGAAAAGCGGCGGAACCGGGACTCAGCTTCCGCGTGAGCGTCCGGGAGGCCGGGGGTGCGGCCGCCGCCCGAGCCGAAGGCGCGGGGCTTGTCTTCAAACGGAAAGCGAAACCAAGTGCCGTGTCAGACGACACCCGGCTTCTCCTTCTCTTCACCGCGGCGGGAACCTCTGAAATCGCTGAAGGGAAGACGAAGCTCCTGGTGACCCCGGGCAGTTTCGTTCCGATCCTCACGGACGAAGACCTCCGGATCACGATTCCTGCGGGAAGCCAGATGTTTCTGCTTTCGCTGCCGCTCGCCGCGGTGCCGGATTCGGACGAAATCCCCCGGCGCCAGATCCCGAAAACCGGGATCCAGGGGAGCGGCTGGGCCTCTGACGCCTTTATCCGGATTCTCGAAAGTTTCTTTCGCGCCGCGTTTCTCTATGGGGACGAGGATTTCGCGCGGGCCGCGTCCGCTCTCCCCGCTTTCCTCCCGCCCGTGATTCAGGCGCTCCCGATGCGCCGGGCGAAGCACCCGAGCGCGGCGCTCGGCACCCTCCGGAACACCGTTCTTGGGATCATGACACGCCGCCGAGCCGAAAAAGGGCTGTCGCTCGAAGAAATCGCGTCCGACGCCGGAGTCACCACGCGCTACATCACGGAGGCGTTCCGGGACGCGGGGACCACCGCGATGAATGAACTCGTGAGGATCCGGGTGGAAGCCGCAGCGGCCGACCTCCGGGATCCCGAACTCTCACGCCTCCCCCTCCGGACGATTTCTGACCGGAACGGGTTCGCGACGCAGCAGCACTTTTCCCGAGCGTTCCGGCTCCGGTTCGGCGTCACGCCGAATCACTGGAAGAAGGGTGAAGGGAGCGCCGCGTAGCCTTTTATCGCGCCAGGCGCCCCGATTCCGGCTATCCTTGAAGTTACTCAATAAGTCGCAAAACTCCCGTAACTCAAAAAATACCAAAAAGGATAAAAAGCCATGGCTCAGATTCTTGGCATTGTTCAGACTTCAAGCGGCTCTTCCGAGCTCCTCCGGTCGCTCTGCGAACAGTACCTTCCGGGGATCGAAGTGCGTCAGTTTATCGGTGAAGGGCTGCTCAACCCCGCCATTTCCGAATCCGGTCCTGCCCCCGCGGACAACCGGGCGCTCTTCCATCTCTACGAAGCGGCTGAAAATGTCGGCTGCGACGCGATCCTGAATGAATGCGTGGTGTATGGGAACACCGCAACCGCGCTCGCGAGCTTCTTTAACCCCCGTATTGTCCGTATCGATGAAGGGATGATCCTCGACGCGCTGAAGATCGGGAAGCGCTTCGCGATCTTCGGCACCGCGAAGGCCGCCCTGCACCCGAGCGAAACGCTGCTCCTTAACCTCGCCTACCGCCGCGGGCTCGAGGTCACGGTGGAAACGCATCACGTGACGCGGGAAACGCTCGCAGCCGAAGCCGCGAAGGTCGATGGCACGGTGGACGCGATTCTTCTCGCGCAGCCCTCGATGGCAGCGCTTGCGCCGCAGCTCACGGGTTTCAAGACCCCGGTGCTTACGGTGCTCGATTCCGGTTTCAGGCTGCTGCGTGACGTGATGGCGTCGCTTGCCTGATACACGCTCTCATCCGGCTCAACAGAAGAAGCCCTTTCGCCTAGAATGCGGGGGCTTCTTATTTTTTTCGCTTTTTCGCTTGAGGTTTATCTTTCATGCTCCGCTCTGACTTTGAAATCATGGCTCCGGTCGGTTCCCGCGAGTCGCTCTACGCGGCGTTCCAGGCCGGGGCTGACGCTGTGTACTTCGGGGTCGGAAAGCTCAACATGCGGGCGCACTCCGCGAACGCCTTCACGATTGAGGATCTCCGGGAGATCGCGGAGCTCTGCCGCGAGAAGGGCGTCAAGAGCTACCTCACCGTGAACACGATCGTGTACGACGAGGAACTCGACGAAATGCGGCGGATCGTGGACGCCGCGAAAGCGGCCGGCATTTCCGCGATTATCGCGTCTGACGCCGCGGTTCTCGGCTACGCGAAAAAGGCCGGGGTGGAGGTGCATCTCTCGACGCAAATGAATATCTCGAACACCGAGGCGCTCAGGTTTTACGCCGCGTACGCCGATGTCGCGGTGCTCGCGCGGGAGCTCAACCTCGAGCAGGTGAAGCGGATCCACAGCGCGATCGTTTCGGAACCGATCCTTGGGCCCTCCGGGCAGCCGATGCGGATCGAGATGTTCTGCCACGGGGCGCTCTGCCTCGCGGTGTCGGGTAAGTGCTTCATGAGTCTCGGGACCCGGGGCGAAAGCGCGAACCGCGGCCAGTGCCTGCAGACCTGCCGCCGCTCTTACCTCGTGAAGGATAAGACGCGCGATATCGAGCTTGAGGTCGATAACGAATACATCATGAGCCCGAAGGACCTGAAGACGATCGGGTTCCTGGATCGGATGATTGACGCCGGGGTGCGCGTGTTCAAAATCGAAGGCCGCGCCCGGGGACCGGAATACGTCCGCACGGTGGTCGAATGCTACGACGAAGCGATCCGGACCTATATCGCGGGTGAGTGGGACGAGTCCTGCCGCACGAAGTGGGACGCGAAACTCGCCGCTGTCTTTAACCGCGGGTTCTGGGAGGGGTACTACCTCGGAGCCCCGGTCGCGGATATCACGAACGGCTACGGGACCAAGGCGACCGAGAAGAAGTTCTACGTCGGAAAGTGCGTGAATTTCTTCGTGAAACCTTCGATCGCCGAATTTGTGCTGGAAGCGGGCGGCTTCAAAAAGGGCGAAAAGCTCCTCATCACCGGCCCCACGACGGGCGCGGTGTACGCGGAGCCCACTGAGATCTTCGCGGATGAGAAGCCCGCCGACACGTTTGAGAAGAAGGACGACATCACGTTCAAGGTCCCCGAGCGCGTCCGCCCGGGTGACAAGCTTTACGTGATCCGGACGCGCGAAGCGTAAGAAAAGCGCTCGAAAAGCGCCAGAGCGGCAGTGTCCTCGCGTTGGACCTGCCGCTTTTTTTGACGTTCTGAAAAACCGACCTCTGGGACACGCCGGGTACCGGAAAACCGTCTTACATCAATTCAAAGCCAAAGTTACCTCAAGATAGGTAGACCACTTTGATTATCAAAGTGTTAGATTTATTGGTATACCGATATACAGCAACTCACGGTAGATTGTTCCGGTGCTTTCTGCTGATGGAGTGTTTCCATGAAAAAGTCGCAGATCATCAAAATCATTGTGTGCTTCCTGCCGCTTCTCCTCCTCTTTCTTCCGGCCCCCGCCGGAATGAACCCGAAAGCCTGGGAGCTCTTCCCCTTCTACGCGGGCGCGATTCTCGGAATCATGCTGCATCCGTTTTCTGAGGCCGCGATTCTCCTCATCTTCCTCGGGTTTTACTCCGTCACGATGAAAGGCCAGGCCGTGGCGCTCTCAGGCTACGCGCTCGCGATGACGTGGCTCGTGGTCGGCGCGTTCGTGATCGCGCAGGCATTCCGTGACACGCAGCTTGGGAAACGGATCGCGTATCACCTGATCCGGATCTTCGGGCGATCGGCGATTGGGCTCGGGTACGCCGCGGCGTTTTCGGACTTCATCATCGCGCCGATGACCCCTTCGAACGCCGCTCGGACCGGCGGCATCATTTTCCCGATCTTCCGCTCGGTCGCGGAGACGCTCGGTTCCACGCCGAATCACAACCCGGAAAAGATCGGTGCCTATCTCTCGCAGCTCCTCTACATCATCACGATGGCGACCGGCATCACGTTCCTCACGAGTTACGCCGCTAACGGTGTCGCCTGGGCGATGACGGATCAGATCCTCGGGCTCCAGATCTCGTGGATCCAGTGGACGATCTCCTTTATCGTGCCGGCGGGCGTGGTGCTTCTCCTCGCGCCGCTCATCATTTATAAGATTTATAAGCCGACAATTGGAAAAATCGATAACAAGCGGATCGCGGCGGAGGGGCTGAAAGACCTCGGTCCGATTTCGAGAAACGAGAAGATCCTTCTCGTCCTCTTCCTTCTCGCGATCATTCTCTGGTCGACTTCGTCCTACACAAAGATCAACTCCACCGCGGTGGTGCTCGCCTTCATCGCGCTCACGCTTCTCACCGGTGTCCTCAAGTAGAAGGACATCGCGGTGAACGGTCAGATCTGGTCGACCCTCATCTGGTACGGCGGCATTCTCGGGATGGCGGGCGCCCTCAATAAATTCCAGTTCTTTAACTGGCTCGCCGGGTGGCTCGAGACCTATATCGATTTCTCGTCCTTCAGCCACATCGGGCTTCTGATCACGCTTGTCTTCGCCGGCACCGCCTGCCGCTACCTCTTCGTCTCCTGCGGCGCGTATATGGCATCCGTGATCCCGGTGCAGTACACGATCGGGCTCGCGGCGGGGCTCCCGAAGATGGACATGTTCCTTGTCTTTGTGATGTGCGGCGTGATGGGCGCTTACGTCACTCACTACGCGAACGCCGCGGGCCCGGTGCTTTTCGGCGCAGGATACGTGCCGCTTAAGAAGTGGTGGGCCACAGGGCTCTTCATGACACTCGTGAGCTACGTGATCTTCGCGATCATCGGTGTGCCGTACTGGAAGATCCTCGGGCTCTTCTCCTCACTCTGAGCCTTGAACCTAACTTAAACCTTACGTAAGAGCGGGATGCCGGTTTTAAGGCATCCCGCTCTTTCTGTTTTTGTCTTTTTTTAACCCGCCGGAAGGTGTTCAGGTAGCCGGGGCAGGGTATTGCGTCCCAGAAATAAATTTCCACGTTATTCGTTATAGGAATAGCGGCAGGATGAAAAAAAGTTCCCGTCTTTTTTCATCAAAATGAGAAATTCACCTTATAACGGGATTTTTGCCTATTTCTGCACGCAAAGTCGCCATCTGTCCTTAACGGGTTCTTAAATCCGGAAACCCGTAAGACAAAAACCGCTTTAAGAATGGGATTAGTAATGTTTTCTTTCGCCCAATAAAAAACCTGTACCGCCTACAGCCTGTCAGAAATCTGTCACACGGAGTACCTATTCATGAGATGAGATCAAAGTCGCATAACCTGATAAAAACACTGAATTTTCAGGCCTCTCGGGAAGGGGAATCCCGTATTTGATCTATGCCAAAGATTATTGACATGAATCAGCAAATACCTACTTGGTGATAGTGGTCAAAGTTGATTTATCAAATCACAAGTGATACATTGTAAATCGTTCAATTACCGAGAGAAATCACGGGCGTTGAACATGGTTTTTACTCTGTGTGTCGGTCTAGGTCACTCTCATCCTGATTCTGCGTCGGTGAAGTGAAGACAAGATCGAATTTAGTGGAAGGCAGTT
Organism: Mesosutterella multiformis; assembly: GCF_003402575.1. Lineage (GTDB taxonomy): Bacteria > Pseudomonadota > Gammaproteobacteria > Burkholderiales > Burkholderiaceae_F > Mesosutterella > Mesosutterella multiformis. Next base: position 172,767 of record NZ_BGZJ01000002.1, on the reverse strand, counting down.
ACATAATTGCCTTCCATTTTTTTATCTGTGAAATTCCGGGTGAATAACCATTCAGACGGGATCCCGGCGCGTTTGGCGGCGGGAAACTCACCCCGCCTCATTTATGCGTTCAGATAGCGCTCAATGTCATCCGGCGTCCGCACCCCAAGCTTCCGGATAATCGCCGCGCGGTGCACTTCAACGGTCCGCACCGTGATCCCGGTGCGCTCACTGATCTGGCGGTTTGTGAGCTTCTTCCCGATCAGTTCCGCGATCTCGCGCTCGCGCTCCGTCAGTTCCTGAACTTTCGCCCGGATCGCGCCTTCGGTTTCAACCGCCCCGGTCTCACTCACGCTGCGGGTCACGGCCCTCGCTATCGCGGTGAGAAGCCTCTCCTGCCGCACGGGTTTCTGAACGAAATCCACCGCGCCGTCCCGCATGGCGCCAACCGCCATATCGATGTCGCCGTTCCCGGTGAGGAAAATGATCGGAAGCGCGTACCCACGGACATTCATTTCCTGCTGCAGCTCAAGCCCGCTCATCCCCGGCATCCGGACGTCGAGAATCGCGCAGCCCGGGGTAGAGGGCGTGTCATCCGTGAGAAACGAGCGCCCGTTTTCGTACGTCTTCACGCGCCACCCTTCCGCGGTCAGCATGAATTCGAGCGCTTCCCGCATCGCGGGATCATCGTCCACCGTCCGAATGAGGCACTTCGCCTTGATGTCATCCGAGATTTCCGGGATCTCCGTATTCGTCATTTTTTCTCTCTCCTTATTTCTTTCTGACCTCAGGCGCCGCCCCCTCCCCAAGGGCCGCCGCCCGGCGTATTTTTTCAGTTCAGGTCGCCCGTCCCCTGGGAGCCCGTTTCTTTCTTTGAGTCCGCGGCGGTTTCGGCTTTCACAAAGTCCTCTGCCGGACCCGCCGGATCTTTTTCATTTCCTTGAGCGGATTCATCCGCGGGGGTCTTATCGCCCCCGTCCGCGGTCGGGAGATGCACGTAAATCGTGACACCCCGGACACTCCCGTTCTCAATCGAGAGGCGCCCGCCATTCCGCTCCACGATCGCCTTCACAATGAGGAGCCCAAGGCCAATCCCCTCATGCTTTGAGCTCTTCAGGGTTCCCGACGGATTCTCGATTTCGGCGAGCTGCTCCGGGGTCAGCGCCGGCCCGTTATCCGAGACCGCAAGCAATGCTTTACCGGGGTTCGACGCGATGATAATCTCAACCACCCCGTCCGGCTGATCTTTGACGGCTTCCGCCGCGTTTTTGATGAGGTTATAGGAGACGAGCTCCATTTCGAGCTGATCCGCGAAAAGCGTCACCTGGTTCGCGTCGGTGCGCTTAAACCGCACCCGGCTTCCGGACGCGGAGCGGTAGCCGGCAAGCGACCGGGTGACGACGTCGTTAAGCGAAATCGGTTTCCGATCGATATCCTTCGCCCGGGCGTAGGCTCTCACGCGTTCCACGATGTCGCTCGCGCGCTCGGCCTGGGTTTCGAGCTTCCCGAGCGCCATCTCCATTTGAGATTCAGAGGCTTTGCCGCGTTTGATAAGGGACTTCATCCCCTGGGCATAGAGCGAGATCGCGCCAAGCGGCTGCCGCATCTCGTGCGCGAACACCGAGCAGAGCTGCCCGATGATCCCCATCTTCTCCATAAAGCTGATCTTCGCCGCGTCTTCGCGCGACTTCTCCTCGTACTCCTTCTGGATCCGGAGTGACTCCTGGAGCTGCGCCGTACGGCGCTTCACGAGCACCTCGGTTCGGACACTGTGAAGGATGAGACCGAGGACGAGGAGGATCCCGATCAGGATCGCGCTCCAGTAGGTCATGATGAAGCGACTGAGCGACCACTCTCTTAAGTAGCGATAGGGACCGATTTTGAGTCCCTTGAAAAGGGCGTCCACGGACCGGAAGTCGGTCGCGATGCTCCAGTAGAAGCCGTCCTTCGTCGGCGGCATCTCGAGCACCGCGGATGTCACAATCTTCGAGATCTCAGGAGGCGTATTCGCGCTCGTGCCGATCGTCCACGTGGGATAGAGATCGGTTGACCGCTGGCAGGGCTCGTTCTCGTCCCGCTGATCGATCACGCGGAAGAGCCCCTTATCCTCCGGATGCTTCTTCAGCCACCCCTCAAGCCAGCAGATGCGAAGCGTGATGATGTCGACATCCTTCCGCCTCAGGGCGTCAAGGATCGAGACGGCCCCGGGGCCCCCGCCATAAAAATTCGTTTTCTTGAAAAACGATTCCGGGTCAAACCCCTGCCGCAGCACTTCGCCGAGCGCCAATTGATAACCCGTGAACGCGGTGGGGGACGAGGCCCCAAGGACCGAGCCCTTCGCGTCATAAAGCGTCCGGATTCCGGAGTCATTCCGCACAATCAGCGCGGCGCCGTCACTGTGATTCGGGTCCGGGTAGTTTTTGGAAGCGACCGTCGCGAGCGAACTCGCGCCGTACTGCACCATGCGGCGGTAGAAGCCGCTTGACGCGAGGAACACATCCACGTCCCCGCTCTTAATCGCGTCCCGCAGCTGCTCAAGGGTGTACTCCTTCACCCGCAGGTGACGCTTTCCGATCCGCTTCTCAAGCGCCCGGATCGTGTCCGGAATGATTTCCTCGTTGGGCGACGGACTCGTGTAGTAGACGATCCCGAGCGTCACGTCCGGGATTTTTTCTCCGGCCACAGCGGCGCCCGCCGTTCCGGCCGCGAGGACCTGAAAAGCCGCTGAAATAAGGATCGCAGCGAAGGCTGTCCTGAGTGTGTGGGAACGTTTCATGGCATCAGTGTCAGATTGCTTACCCAGAAAGGACAACCGCCGAATAGTCTTTTGACTGAAAACACACTACGTAGTGGTAGGTCGGCGGAACAATGTTCACCGTACTGAAGAGGTCTCAGAAACTTCTTCGGGCCTAGAAAACCAGAATCAAACCTGAAACCAACGTCCGGAGTCCGAACTGCCATTCGAATTCCGGCCGAGGAGAGAACAACATGGAATCTCAGAATAAATTCCAGGTGTCCCGCCGTACCCTGCTCAAGGATACCGCGATCGGCGCCGCCGGTGTGTCAACGATGGGCATTGCGGATATCGCTTCCGCTGCCTCGAAGAAGCCTGCCAAGAAGGCTCATAAGGCGCCGACCGCCCAGATCCGTAACTTCGACATGATCGAAGCGTTCTATGCGAACTATCCGAAGAAGCTCGCCGCGGTCCGCACGAAGCTGAACCGCCCGCTCACGCTCTCGGAAAAGATCCTCTTCACCCACCTCTATGATCCGGAAGCGGTGAAGGAATATAAGCGCGGCGCCTCTTACGCCGAATTCCGTCCGGACCGCGCAGGCACCCATGATATCGGCGGCCCGATGGCGATCCTGCAGTTCATGGTCTCCGGCAAAAAGCGAATCGCGCTCCCCGCCGCGATGGTCTGCGACCACCTCGTCACCGCGAACGCCGGCGCCCGTAAGGACATCGCTTTCGCGGACCACTACAACAAGGAAACGTACGACTTCCTCCGCACCGTGTCCCGCCGCTACGGCTTTGACTTCTGGCCCGCGGGTTCCGGCATCTGCCATCAGGTGTTCCTTGAGAACTACGACTTCCCGGGCGGCATGATGCTCGTCACCGACTCCCACACCCCGACCGCCTGCGGTCTCGGCATGCTCGCGATCGGTGTCGGCGGCGCTGACCTTGTGGACGCTCTGATGGGTTCCGAGTGGGAACTCAAGATGCCGAAGCTGATCGGCGTGAAGCTCACCGGCAAGCTCCAGGGCTGGGCGTCTCCTAAGGACGTCATCCTCCGCGTCGCTCAGATCCTCACGACGAAGGGCGGCACGAACTGCATTATTGAATACTTCGGCGACGGCGCGAACACCATCTCCGCGACCGGCAAGGCGACGATCGGCAACATGGGCGCTGAAGTCGGCTCCACGACCTCCGTCTTCCCGTATGACTCCCACATGAAGGCTTACCTGAAGGCCACGAACCGCGAAGCGGTGGCGGATCTCGCGGACGGTGTCGCGAAGGACCTCCAGGCAGACCCCGAGGTTTATGCTCACCCGGAGAAGTACTTCGACCGCGTGATTGAGCTGAACCTCTCCGAACTGAAGCCCCTCATCAACGGCCCGCTTTCTCCTGACGCCGCGATGGAACTCGATAAGGTCGGTGACACGCTCGCGAAGAAGAATCTTCCGGAAAATATTGAGGTCGCGCTTGTCGGTTCCTGCACGAACTCTTCCTACGAAGACTTCACCCGCGCAGCCTCAATCGTGAAGCAGTGCCTCGATAAGGGCGTGAAGATCAAGACCCCGCTCATCGTCGTTCCGGGCTCTGTCCGTATTCGTGAAACCCTGAAGCGTGACGGCATTCTGCAGCAGTTTGAGAAGCTGAACGCCACCGTGATGACGACCGCCTGCGGCCCCTGCATCGGCCAGTGGGATCGCCACATCGGTGATAAGACGAAGGTGAACACGATTATCGAGTCCTTCAACCGCAACTTCGCCGGCCGCAACGACGGCAGCAAGAAGACCCAGGCTTTCCTCGCGTCTCCTGAAATCGTGGTCGCGATGGCGATTAACGGCGATATGCGCTTCAACCCGCTTACGAGCACGGTGACGGGCGCGAACGGCGTTTCCTTCAAGCTCGCGACCCCGGTCGGTGAAGAACTCCCGGCTAAGGGCTTCGCCACGAACGTCGGCGGCTGCATCATCCCGGACTTCAAGCAGGTCCCGGTTGTGGTGGCTCCGAACGCCGAGCGTATCCGCCTCCTCACCCCGTTCCCGGCCTGGAACGGGAAGGACTACGTCGATCTCCCGCTGCTGATTAAGGCGAAGGGCAAGTGCACGACGGACCACATCTCCCCCGGGGGCAAGTGGCTTCCGTACCGCGGCAACATCGACCGGATTTCCGATAACCTGCTCGAGCGCGCGACGAACGCCTTCAACGGCAAGAGCCAGAGCGTCTGGAACGTGGTGAACAAGGACTACGAGTCCCCCGCGAAGACCGCCCGTCTCTATAAGAACAAGGGCATCCAGTCGATCATCGTCGGCGACGATAACTACGGTGAAGGTTCTTCCCGTGAACACGCCGCTATGGAACCGCGTTACCTCGGCGTCGTGGTGGTGCTCGCGAAGAGCCTCGCCCGAATCCACGAGTCCAACCTGAAGAAGCAGGGTGTCCTCGCTCTCACGTTCGTGGACCCGAAGGATTACGACAAGATCCGCGAGAAGGACCGCATCTCGGTGCTCGGCCTCTCCCAGATCGCTCCGGGGAAGACCGTGACGATCGTCTGCAAGCATGAGGACGGCACTGAGGACCGCTTCCAGGCCCAGCATTCGTATAACGCGAAGCAGCTCACCTGGTTCCGCGCCGGTTCCGCGATGAACGCTCTCGGCAAGGCCTAAGCCGCCCGCCGAAAGCCGCTTGAGGCCGCCCCTCCTTCTCTCCCTCTGAGAGGCGGTCTCCTAAATCTCCCATAACGGCTTGTTGGATGGATCCGAGGAGTTCTCTCCTCTCCTGGATCCATCCATTTTTTTGCTTTGGGAACTCCGATTGGGTCCCCGTATAAAGCAAAAGGCCCGCGGTATGAATCGCGAGCCTTCTTTTTGCCGGATGGGTGTCTAGCCCCCGTCCCTTGCCTTCACGGATGGGTGAACCCCCGTCCGTTCCTTTAAGTTACTGAACCAATCGCGCGAAGTCAATCCGAGCCAGCCGCCCCTCGGGGTTTCAGACCGCGCGGGCAAAAAAAAGGAGCTTATCGAAACGGCTCTGATAAGACTCCTTCGGACGGTGCCTGGAAGGCTGTAGGAGGAGACCTCCGGGACACCGGTCGTTCCCTAACTTTTGATCCGGGCTGCTGCCGGATCGGAATGCTTTACACGCCGTAGATGCGGGTTTCTTCCGTCACCGTTTCGATGACGGGTTCCGGGGTCCCCGGTTTCACCACACGCTCACTGATCTGCTCTTCCGTAATAATGAGACGGCGACGGTCGCAGATCACGCGGGCTTCTTCTCGAAGGAGGGAAATGAGGTGCTTCATTTCGCCTTCACTCCGGGCGCGGGCCTCAATCTTCACTTCGACGCGGGACGGACCGCAGCTAAGCGGCACCCCGGTGTCACCAAGCGACACCACGTGCGCTTCAGCCCCCCAGATCGCCTGGGCCGCGGTTTCAACCCGGAGGATGAGCTCGGCCGCGCCGCTGATCGCGGCACCCGCCTCGGGCGCTTTCCCCTCAGTCTTGGTATTCGGTTCAATCACAAAAGCCACCCGGCGCGTCACGGGGGCGTCCGACCGGGGGTCGAACATGAGAGCGGACTTCACGCGCGATAGCACTTTCTGTCCAAATGCCATTTCAGTTCTCCTCCAGAATTCAGCTTTTTCGTTGCTGGATAAGGCTCTTAAGTGCTTTATCCAGCGCTATTTTCGATTCTAACTGCCGGAATCTTTTTGCCAATAAGGCATTGTGATTAAAAGGAATTGCTTAGAAAATGAGAGCATTTCCGCGTACCGTGAGCGACAGAAACACTCCCCCTGTGGATCATCTCCGGCGCAATGAAAAATGATTTCTTCCAGCGCTTTGGGAATCTTCCTCCCTATTGCTGTCAAAACCGCGCGGAAGCCCAACCGCTTTTTTTCCTCTTTTCCCCTGTTCTACAATTAAAAACGAACAGCGAATCTGACACAAAAGTAATCAAACGCATATCGACAGGAGAACCACACCGGGATGATCCGACTGGCGAACGCGGTATCCGAATCAAAGGACTGATCCTCAATGAGAGCAATGAAACTGGTTGGAAAGGACTGGGTATTTCCGGAGTTTGTCCTCTGGCAGAGTCAGCTTCTGAAGATCCGGCGTGATTTCCACGCGCGCCCTGAACTCGGTTTCCAGACGCATCGGACAGCGAAGCGGATCGCGGACATCCTTCTCCGGTTCGGTGTCCATCACATTGATCTGAAATCCGTCCCAGGGGGTGTCATCGCGGTTATCAAGCGCCGCCGGCCTGTCATGTTCCCCGACGACAAGTGGGAAAACATGCAGCCCGTAATCGCGCTTCGAGCCCGGATTGACGCGTCTCCGGTGACGGAACGAAGCGACATCTTTTACCGCAGCCGGAATCCTCGTGCCGCTCACACCCAGGGGCACGACGGCGAAATCGCCTGGCTTCTCGGGGTCGCCCGGGATTTCGCTCACGACATAAAGCTCGGCAATTCGACCCTCGTTCTGATTTTCGAACCCGGTTCTGAAACCGGGCGCGGGGCGGATGCGGTAATCAATTCGGGAATTTTTGAGAAATACGGAATTGAGACGATTTTCGGAGTCTGCGCGGATCCGACGCTCCCGATGGGAACCTATGGTTTTACGGCCCCGGAACCGGGTGCCGTGCCCGGGGCAGCTTCCGGCGGGAACGACCCGGAACGGGTCGGATACGCGCGCGATCTGATTAACGATCTATTCACCGATGCCGCAAGAACAGATCTTCCGCCGCTCCCCGTGCCGGACGATTTCTCCCGGTATCAGAGTATCGTGCCCGGCATCATGCTTCGGTTCGGTGTCCGCGGCCCCAAACATCAGGCATCGCTCGGGAGCCCGGAATTCGACTTCAATGATTCCGTGCTTCCGATTGTCTGTTCACTCACCGGCGGCTACGTCATGACCCTCCGGCAGGGCTGGTACGAAAGTCCGGCGTTGTATGAAATTTACTATACGGTGGTGTGGTACGACTGCCGGCAGTTTTACCCATCCGAAGGATAGAAAGCCCGGAGAAAAAGGCACGGTTCATCACGAGCCGTGCCTTTTCCTTCTGATCTATCAGAAAACGAGAATTTCGCCGTCCGCCGGGATCAGCGCGCGGCGCGGGTCCATCCCGAGACGCTGCGTGAGGAGCCGAAGCTCCGGGCGATGGAGTACGCAGTGGTTAAAACCATCCATATGAACCGCGACGATCGCGGCGTCCGGCGCTTCACGGTAGGCACGGATAAAGTCGGGACCGCCCATGATGATCGAGCTGCTCCACTCAGCCATCATCGCGTTTCCGGTGTTGAGCACGATGACACCGGGCTTAAATTTCTTAATGCGCTCAGACACCTCAGGAATCCAGACCGTGTCCCCCACCACGTAAACCGTCTTGCAGCCTTCGCGCTCAAAAATCACGCCCATCGGATGACCGAGGAAATCTCCCATGGCGCTATTCAGGATCTCCTCCGACCCGTGGTTGCCATTCGCGCGGAAAAGCGTGACGCCCTTAAACACCTCACCATCCCGCATAACACGGACATTCGTAAAGCCATCCGCCTCAACCTGGCAGCGCTCCTCTTCGTTATTCACGAAGATCAGGTGGTCCTTCGGCACCACACGGCGGGCTTCATCATCCCAGTGGTCAACGTGCGTGTGCGTGAGGATGATCGCGTCGCACTTCAGCACTTCCTCAACCGGGAACGGGAGCTCAACCATCGAATTCCGCTGAGACATGTTCATCGATTCCGGAAAACCGGAAAAGGCCCCCTTCTCAGCCAGCATCGGGTCGATCAGGAACGTTGTGCCGCCAAGCGACACCTTGATCGTCGCACTGCGGATCAGCTGGACTGTGCTGCATTCATGGATGGCTTTCATTGTCGTTAATCTCCTTTGATGGTTTTTTGAATTCCCGCGGGGCGGTTTTCTCCGCCTCCGCTTTTCATGAAAACCATCCTACGGACGCACGGCTGTGACCGTGATAAGGTAAATTGACAGCTAACGATGGATTTCTGCCATTTTGGATTTCTGACTCATGACGCCTTATGACCTTCCGCTTCCGAATGTGGATCCGCTGCCGCCCGCTCACCCCGCGCGGCGCGCCGCGGTCATCGTGACCCCCGGAACCATCACGTATCTGCTGTCGATCCCGTGGCTCGTCATGCAGACGCTGCCGCCTGAGAAGCACCGGTGGCTTGTCACGCTCTGCGCTGAGGAACCCGGGAACATCCGGGCGCTTGGCGGCTTTGATGTGCCGGTGTCCGCAGGTCTTGAAGCGCTGGACGACGCGGATACCGTCCTGATGCCGCACTGGACAGATCCCGGGAAGGTTCCCTCCCCCGCGCTGATCGGGGCGCTTCAGAAAGCGGCGGATGACGGAAAGGAAGTGGCAGGACTATGCCTCGGCGCGTACCCGCTCGCCTACGCCGGCATTCTCGACGGCCACCGGGCCGTCACCCACTGGCGGTTCGCGCGGGACTTCCGGGCACGGTTCCCCCGCGTGGAGCTTGATCCCAAAGCGCTTTATATCGATGACCGGAACCGGATAACGTCTGGCGGCATCGCGGCCGGCAACGACTGCTGTCTTTACCTCTTCCGAAAGCATGAAGGCGCGGCCGCGGCGAACGACGTTGCCCGCAATATGCTGATCCCTCCGGTGCGGGATGGAGGCCAGGCGCAGTATATCGATGAGCCGCTTGCCCGCACGACACCGTCCGCGCGCCTCAACCTCGCGATGCGCTACGCCGAGGAACATCTGAGAGAGGAAATCACCGTGGAGAGTCTCGCGCGTGTCGCCTCGATGTCCCCGCGGAATTTCGCCCGGAGCTTCAGAAAGTTCGCGGGCGAAACCCCCGCCGCCTGGCTCCGGATCCTGAAACTCCGGAAAGCGGAAGAGCTCCTTGAAACCACCGACCTTCCGATCGCCGTGATCGCGGAGGACACCGGGTTTCAGTCACCGGTCACTTTCCGGCAGGCGTTTCAGGCAGCGAAGACCGTATCGCCTCAAAGCTACCGGAACACCTTCCGGACCGAGGAGACGCGGTCCGGTATCGGAAAGTAATGGCACAGATCGCGGTCTGAGAGCCGTCTGAATCCGGCTCGATCAGCCCCGGGCCGCTCTTGCCGCGGTGAAGAACCTCACCGCCTCCGCCGCGGTACGGCGGAGGTTATCTTTCGCGGCGTCGGGATCCATCGCGGCGGCTTCGGTTGCGGGACCGCCGATAATCGGGAAAAAGGCGTCGATTCCAAGCGCGTGAATCGTCTCAGGGCGCTCTCCAATCGAGCCGCAGAGTTCCACAGCGACACACTTCGGATTCAGCCGCTTCAGGAACCGGGCAGCTCCCGCGGGCGCTTTACCCCGCGCGGTCTGGGAGTCAAGCCGCCCCTCTCCCGTGATAAAGAGATCGGCGTCTGAGAGGTTTTTCGACGCGCCGATCGTCTGCAGGACGAGGTCGGTGCCGGACACGAGTTCCGCCCCGAGCGCCGTCCGGAACGCGAACCCGAGACCGCCCGCCGCGCCGGCACCCGGCGCATCAGCCGCGTTCTCCGTCCCCATCTGGGTCTCAATCAATCGAGAAAACCGGCCGATCGCCTCATCCATTTCGGCGAGCATATCGGGGGTCCCGCCTTTCTGCGGACCGAACACAAAGGAGCATCCATTCTCTCCGCAGAGCGGATTCGTGACATCGCAGGCGACGCGGAAACGGCACCCGCGGGTGAGCTTCAGAAGGTCACCGAGATCCGCTTCCGCGACCCGCTTCACATCGTCCCCTGTGCCGCCGACCAGTTCCCCGTTCGCGTCAAAAAACCGGGCGCCGAGCGACTCCATCATCCCAAGCCCGCAGTCGTTTGTCGCGCTCCCGCCAATCCCAATCACGAAGTCTTTGATACCGCGCGTCACCGCGTGACGGATCAGATCCCCGAGCCCGGCGGTCGTGGTTTTCCGAGGATTGCGGAGAGAAGACGGCACCTTTGTGAGACCCGCGGCATCCGCGGCCTCAATCAGCGCGGTAACGCGGGGCGTACCCGAGGCGTCCTCAACGCAGACCATGCCGTACGAGCTTTCAACGAGGGTGCCTAGCGGTCCCCGGACCACCACAGGCACCATTTCGCCTCCGAGCGCGTTCACGATAGCGGATACCGTACCTTCGCCGCCGTCCGCGAGCGGCATCAGGATAATGTCGGCGTCAGGCAGCGCGTCCGTCACACCTTTCGCCGCAGCCTCTCCCGCCTCAAGAGAAGTGAGAGACCCTTTAAACGAATCCATCGCGATCACGATTTTCATAATCCAGTAACTCCTTCTCTTATTTTTCTGCGGGGATCAGGCTTTGGTGCCGGATGATCCTTTGCGGCTCGGGGACTGAAGCGGCCGGTCAAAGAACCGCACCGCCGTTTTATGCGCGATCTCCCGGAGAATCATCGCGGTCTCGGGGGTGAGATCGCAGTCTTCATTCACGCGCCGCACGTTGATCCCGAAAACGGATTCGAGAATGACGGCCGCGAGGAGATAGCTCCCTTCAGGCGTCGGGTGACGCTTATCCTCGATCCGAAGCGGGATCGTCGGCGCGAACTTCTCCGCCTCCGCGAACGCAAGCCCGGCCGGAACCGCCATCGCGTGATTCGCGTTCGCGACCGCAAGCACCGCGTCCGCGAGCTCTTCAGTCATCTCTGGGCGGTCCGCGTAAGCCCAGGTGATCATGAAGATCGGTTCCGTTCCGTGAGAGCGCGCGATCGCGGCGTCCCGCGCCGCGGTTTCGATAAACCGGTCCCGGAGATCCGGGTGGATCGGTCCCTGGGTGCTGTCACAGAGAATCACGGCGTCCCAGAGTTTCTTCTGCGGCTCACGCCAGACAAGGCGGTTTGTGCCGTCGTTCTTGATCGCGTAGGACGCGATCGCGTCCGGACGGAAATAGCTTTCGAGATCGTGCCAGTAGAGGCTCGCCCCGCCGATCGCGATGAGGTTCGTGCGGCAGGAGGCCTTCGGGTCCGCCCCGGCAAGGAGCTTCCGCACGAAACGGTGAACGCCATTATTGAAGAAGAAAAGGGAGTTCCCGACAAAAAGCAGTGACTCAGGCGCCGGGATCTTCGTGATCTCAGGCTGCACGTGATGCGGCAGACCGGTTTCGGGGTTCCGGTACGGGACGAAAGTGGTTGTCATCTTGGGGTCTCGGCCTCGGGGGCGCGGCGCTGTTCTGTTTTTTCCAATATACCGCCGGGACTCTTTTCAATACCCTGATATCTCTAGGTAAAAAGACAGACTTGAAGCGGGGTCAGCGCAAAAGATGAGCGATTTTTGTCTGGTTTTTGTCTTTGGCTCACGCAAAGACCCGGATAGGCAAGACCTAATGCTTCAGTCAATAAAAAAACCGCGCCGATGGTTTGACCCAGCGGCACGGCCGACTCTTCAGAGAATCCGCGGTGCACTCACGCCGCGGATTCTTCCCTTCTGAATTACATCTCGAACTTCGGAGCGATCAGATTCTGGAAGGAGAACACTTCGTTCCACTTCTCTTCCGTCATCAGCTTGCGTTCTTCAACGACGATCTGATGGAGAGACTTGCCTTCGGTGTAGCCTTCCTTCGCCATTTCAGCGCAGAGCATGTAGCCGAAGTGGGGCTTGAGCAGCGTGACAATGCCGAGGGAGTTCATCACGAGGTCCTTCGTGTGTTCGGCGTTCGCGGTGATGCCGTCAACGCACTTCTCACGGAGGGCGATCATGGCGTTCGTCAGAACCTTCATCTGGGTGAAGACAGCGAACGAAATCACCGGTTCCATCACGTTCAGTTCAAGCTGGCCAGCGGAGGCAGCGAGCATCACGGTGGTGTCGAGACCGATCGCGAGGAAGGAAGCCTGGTTCGTCACTTCCGGGATCACCGGATTCACCTTGCCCGGCATGATGGAAGAGCCCGGCTGGCGCATCGGCAGGTTGATTTCGGAAAGACCCGTACGGGGACCGGAGGCGAGCAGACGCATATCGTTGCAGACCTTCGTGAGCTTCACGGCGAGGCTCTTCGCGGCGGACGAGATCGCGACATAGGCGCCGCAGTCGCTCGTCGCGGCGATCAGGTCGTCGCTGTTATGGAAGTCGATGCCGGTCTGTTCAGCGAGGTACTTCACAGCCTTCGCCGGATAATCCGGGTGGCAGGTCACGGTCGTGCCGATGGCGGTGCCGCCGAGGTTGATCACGCGGAGGTGCTTCTGCGCGTCCTTGATCACTTCGATTTCGTCTTCAATCGTGCGGCCCCAGCCGTGGAATTCCTGGCCCATGGTCATCGGGACAGCGTCCTGGAGGTGGGTGCGGCCCATCTTCAGAACATTCTTGAATTCGTCAGCCTTCTTGTAGTAGGCCTGAACGAGCTGCTGCAGGGCCTTGAGGAGGTCCTCAGAACGGTAGTACATCGCGAGGTGCAGAGCGGTCGGGTACGTATCGTTCGTGGACTGACCGAAGTTCGCGTGATCGTTCGGCGAAACCTGCTTCTGGGAGCCCTTCGGGAGACCCAACTTTTCGCAGGCAATGCTGCAGATCACTTCGTTCGTGTTCATGTTGGTCGAAGTGCCGGCACCGCCCTGGAGCCAGTCGGTAACGAACTGGTCGCGGTACTTGCCTTCGAGCAGCTGATCGCAGGCGTAGATCAGGGCGTCAGCGACGTTCGCCGGAATCGTGCCGAGTTCCTTGTTCGTCCGGGCGGCAGCCTTCTTCACCTGAGCGAAAGCCTTGATGAAGTACTCATCTTCATTCATCGAGTGCTCAGTGATGTGGAAGTTTTCCTTGCCGCGCAGGGACTGAACGCCGTAGTACACGTCATCAGGAATCTCGAGGTCGCCAAGGAAATCATGCTCAATACGGGACATTGATCTAACACTCCTAAAAAGTTCCGCGTCTGTTTATATGGAAGCGCGGATTAAGGAAAGATGTAACAAGATAATTCAGATTGTGTAAGCACTTAGTGCCTGTCCACCTGAAACATCCTAGGCAAAATTATCTATATCAAATTCGATTCCGTAAAGGTTTATTATGGTCATTAATGAATCAAAATTGATCACAACATGAAGAAAACGCAGAATCTTGAAAACCTTCACGTATTCTGTGAGATCGTCCGCACGGGAAGCGTGAAAGCGGCGAGCGACGCACTGAATACAGAGACGAGCAACGCGTTCCGCACCGTGAGGCAGCTTGAGGACGAGCTCGGGGTCGCGCTCTTTGACCGCGAGAAGCGCCCGATGCAGCTGACATCCTACGGGACGCAGTTCTACCGCTACTCCTCAAAAATCCTGAAGCTCCATCACCAGATGCTTGAAGAGCTGAAGGATGACACGGACGCGATGGCGGGCCGCATCACGGTCTGCTCCACCGCCGGTTTCAGGCAGCAGTTCCTCACGCCCTCTCTTGTTGAATTTCAGATGGATCACCCGAATATCGTGATTGATCTTCGGGAAATGAATTCCGGTGTGTCAGATGTCCTGAACAGCGCGACAGAGAGCGGGAATGACGTCGTCCTCATGTATAAACCGCAGGAAGCGCTCCCGCCCGGAATGGAAGTGCGGGAATGCGGCGTTATGCCCTTTATTGCCTGCGCGTCGCCGCTTTATATCAAGCGTTTCGGGGAGCCCGCGCGCCCCGCGGAATGCAAAAACCACCGCGGCATTCTTCTTAACCTCCCGAACCGGAAGACCGTCACCTACCTCACGAAAGATGGCGTGCAGGAACGGATCTCGTGGCGCCGCACGATGACCTTTAACAGCCAGATCAACGGGCGCGACGCGATGCTGATGGGTGCGGGGATCATCCCGGATCTCGCGTTCTACTTCGCGATCCAGGGGATCAAAGAGGGGCAGATCGTCCCGGTGATGCCGGGCTGGACCCGGCCGCCCCGGATCAGCTGCCTCTTCGCGACCGAAGACGCTTACCGGAAGAAGCGGGTCCGGTATTTCCTTGACTGGCTTGAGGTGCGGTTTCGGAAGATGCTTGAGCACACGAACCGCGAGTATCAGTGGGTCGCGTGAATCCAGGAGAAAAAAAGAGCCCGGAAGGGTATCGGTCTTCCGGGCGGAGCAGAGTAGAAGAGATTCTGCGCACTAAAAAACAGAGAGAAGCAGAGACCTGAACGCCTTACATAGAGAGAGTTCAAGCGGTCCCGCACGATCCAGTCTACGGATCGAGCGGCTTTCCGCCCCCTGCTATCAGTAAAACTAATATCTGAGACATGGCAGGGCTTAAAAAACAGGGACCGGATTCTTCGAATATTCCTGTTTTTCACGTCTTTTAAAGGTCGATGCCTCAAACTTCGCGCTTTTCCGCGCGGCAGAGCAGAAGCGCGAGGAGGAGCGCGGCGATCGCCGCCGCGATTTTCCCCGCCATCATGGGAACGGTTCCTTCCGGATAAGCTGCCGTGATAAACCCGAGATAGTCACCGAAGAGGCAGAGGATCGGCGCGGAAAACGCGGAGCAGATCACTTTTCCGCGCTCAGTCATCCGATCGAGCATCAGGTACATCGGGATCGGGTTCGCGAGTGACACCGCCATCCCGAGCGCCGCGTGACCGTCAATCGAGAAGAGACGCGCGAGCCGCGTGAGCGCCCCGCCGAAATGCCTCTCCGCGAACTTCACCATCGGGAAGGCGCCGGAAAGCATCACCGCCATTTCGCCCACGATCTCCAGCTGCTTCCCGATCGGATCCATCCCGGGGATGAGTGTTAGGGCGAACCAATGCTCAATCGCCGCGGCGGCGAGAAGGAGGACAAAGGCCGCCATCATGAGTTTTCCGAAGAGCACGCAGCCCCGGACCGCAGCGTCCTGGCGCGTGATCAGAAGAAAAGCCATGAGGCCGCCGATTAGAAACGCGGGGATCCCGGTGATAAAAGCGCCTGAAAGGCTGTAACCCGACACCGCGGCGACGCCAAAGAGACTCACGGGAGCCGCGGCGATCCCGGCCGCAAGGCCCTTCGCCACCGCCGGACGGCTTCGAGGCGCGCACATCGAGAGCGACACGGGAAGAGCGTACGTGATGACGCAGCCCATCGAGGCGGCGAGCCCAAGCCCCGACAGCATCGCGGCCTCATGAGTCGCGGCGAGCGCGATGGAAAGCGTGAGACCGCCCGAGTCAATGCCGAAAATCATGCCGGCCGCGACCGATGGGTCTGACCCGATCGCCGTGAATAAAGGACCTAACGCCGGGGCTGCCGCCCGGCCGATCGCAGGCGCCGCGCACATGACGCCGACAAGGCACATCGCGAGAGGACCCATCGCGGAGAGTCCCCGTTCAAACTCCTCTCCGTACCCGAAGCGATTATTGAAGAGCGCTTTGTCGGCCGCCCCGATCACCATGAAGACCGCCATGCAGGCGACCACGATTTCGCTGATCATTTCTGACCTCTGAGACTTTTCGTAGCGTCCCGGCGGACAGAAATGGGGATCAGGGGAAAGCACCCCTCCATCACCCGTGCCTACCGATCCGCGGCCGGAGTCTCATCCGGAACCGGGGATCTGAGCGTCATTTTATAAAAATCAGAGCTTCCGATCGGAAGGCGCCGGAGGCTCTGATGGATTTCCCTGCAGCGCGTTTCTGATAGAACCTGATAGTTTCTATGCGTATCTATCAGTTCCTATCAGAAACTATGAGTTTTTATTGAACCTGGAAAGCGAGGTGTTATTCGGTAAGACGCTTAAGCCATCTTTGCCGCGGCCTGTTTGCCGCGCCCGGCGCGGACAAGGAGGAGCGCGATCATGAGCGCGAGAACCGCAGAAAGGATTTTCCCTGCCAGCATCGGAATCGTGCCTGCGGGGTACGCCGCGGTGATGAACCCAAGGTGATCGCCAAGGAGGCAGAGCACGGGTCCTGAAAACGCCGAACACACCACGCGGCCTTCCGGCGTCATACGGTTCAGCGTCACATACATCGGAAGCGGATTGGCGATCGAAACGATCATGCCGAGCGACGCCGTACTGTCGATCCGGAGAAGCCGCGCGAGCCCTCGGATCGCGCCCCCGAAGTGCCTCTCCGCGAACTTCACCATCGGGAAGGCTCCTGAAAGCATCACGCCGATTTCCCCCACAATCTCAAGCTGCCGCCCGATCGGCGCCATCCCCGGGATCAGCGTGACGCTGAACCAGTGCTCGATCGCGGCCGAGGCGAGAAGCACCACAAAGGCCGCCATCATGAGCCGCCCGACAAGCAGACATCCCCGGACCGCCGCGTCGCGGCAGAACGTGAGAAGAAGCGCGAGGATCGCGGCGACCGCAAACGCCGGGAGCCCGAGCCTCAGCACGTCCCCGAACCCGTACCCCATCACGGCCGCGACCGTAAAGAGACTGAAGGGAGCGGCAATGATGCCGGCGACAAGGCCCCGCGCCACATCCGGGCGGCTTTCCTCAGAGCAGATGGAGAGTGAGATCGGAAGCGCGAATGTCATGATGCAGCCAAACGACCCCCCGAGCCCGAGCCCCGAAAGCATCGCGGCTTCGTGAGTTTTCGCGAACGCGAGAGCGAGCGGCAGACCGCCCGAATCCACTCCGAGCACCATGCAGGCGGCGACGGATGGATCGGACCCGATTGCGGTGAAAAAGGGTGTCAGCGCTGGGCCGAGAAAAGCGCCGATTGAAGGTGCGGCGCACATAATCCCCACCATGCTCATCGAGAGCGGCCCCATCGCCCCAAGCCCCTTCTCAAACTCCTCGCCGTAACCTAAGCGCCCCGAGAAGAGCGCCTTATCAGCGGCTCCAAGCACCATGAAGCACGCCATGACGGCAACCACGATTTCACTCATCCCGCACTGCCCCGCCGGTCACCACGCGATTCCGTCCGTGCCGGCTCTCATCCGAAAAAAAGTCCCAAGGGAAAAATTTCCCCCTTGGGACGGTCAGAGAAAATCCGTGAAGGCGGACTCTCCATATCAGCTTCTGCAGCAGAACTGCCGCGTCTTTTAATTTACGGACACGCCGTCCGCGGTTCACGCTCTATTAGCGGATTTAATAACCTGACCGCGGCTCCGCTAATATTCCTGGCGCGTGAACCCGGCGTTCCCGCCCGAAGCGCCTACCCAATCACCTCATGGACTTCGCGCTCAAGCTTTGCCTTCGCGTCCGCGACCCGCCCGATCCGGTGCGCGAGTTCCGCATCATCAGACTCGATGGCGCGGAGCCGGCTTTCAAGCTGCCGCGCGACTTCGTCAGGCGCCGTACCCCCCGTGACGCGCTTCGCCATCGCGATCCGCTTCGGATCAAGACCTGATCGGACATCATCCTCTGTCATTGTTGTTTCCCGCCCCACCACGTCGCGGAACACCGGCGCGATGACAGAGAGCCCCGTTTCATCCGCCTTCAGATTCCCCGCGATCATCCGGTTCACGACTTCAGCGACAATCTCATGCGCCGTGCGGAAGGAAATATGGTCGTGACGCACGATCGTGTTCGCGAGTTCAGCCGCCGTGCAGAAATTTCCGCGCGCGGTCTCAAGCGCCCGCTCCTTATTGAATTTCAGCCCCGAGACCGTGTCTGTCATCATCTCAAGACACGCCTCCATCTCCCGCATCGCGGGCCAGAGCCAGTGAAGCGCCTCCCCATTCACGTCCTGGCAGTGTGTGTAAGGCGTGTTCTTCATCGCGCTGAAGACAGAAATCCAGGCGGCCTCGAGGTGCGCCGCCTTCCCCTTGATGTGCTCGAGAGTCCAGGGGTTTTTCTTCTGCGGCATGATGGAAGAGCAGACCGCGTCCGAGTCATCTACCTCAACGTAGCCGTAGTCCGGCGTCGCCCAGATATAGAGGTCAAAGCAGAAGCGGGAAAGGGTGTTTCCGGCCGCCGCCATGCCTGACGCGATATCAAGCCCGTAGTCGCGGCTCGCGACACAGTCGATCGAGTTATCGATCACCTCGGAGAACCCAAGGAGGTCCGCCGTCATCCCGCGGTCGATATTCCACGTGGTGGAACCCATGGAGCCGCCTCCGAGCGGCGACCGGTCAAGCGTCCGGTAGGCGTCAGAAAACCTCCGGTAATCGCGCTCAAAGGACGCGAGAATCGCGGATAGGTAATGCGCGAACGTGATCGGTTCCGAAGGCTGCAGGTGCGTGTAGCCCGAGAACACCGCGTCCTTATTTTTCTCAGCGAGCGCGTGAATCGCCTTCCGCATCGCGATAAAGCGGCCGGCGATCGCGAAATAGTACCGGCGGTACGCCATGCGGGCGGAGGTCGCGAAGAGATCGTTCCGGGAGCGCGCCGTATGCTGCTGCCCCCCGATCTCGAGACTCGTCATCTCGATCAGATGGCGCTCCAGATTGAAATACATGTCTTCAAGCTTAGGGTCGAGCGGAAAATCCGGTTCCGGTCCCATCGCGGCCATTCGGTCAGTCGCCGTGAGGATCGCTTTTTCGACCTCTTCCGAGATGATCCCCTGGCGCGCGAGCATCAGGACATGCGCCTTATTGATGTCAAGGTAATCCTGGAACGATCCGTGAGCGCGGTCTTCCTCAATCGCCGGACTGATGATGTTCCGGATCACGCTCTCGCGCGGGGGTTTGCGGATCTTCCCGCGATGGTCCTCTGAAAAGCCCGCTTCCAATGGATTTGCCATGTTTTATCTCCTCAGGCGGTGCCCCCGCCCCGAAAAAACGCGAAAAGAGGACTCTGAAGAAAACTTCTCCAGAATCCCCCTGTTTTTAATCTGACTCCCGCATTCCGGCGTCAAGCGGCAGCCGCTTTTCAGCCGGAAGGCTTTACTTCATCAGAGCCCGAGCTGGGTGAGCAGCATCGCGACCACAACCGACACCACCACCATCACGATTCCCGGAATCTGGAAGGAATGGTTCAGGATGTACTTCCCGATCTTCGTGGTACCCGAACGGTCAAAGCTCACGGCAGAAAGCGCCGGGCCCGTGATCGGGAGGAAGAAGAGACCGTTCACAGCCGAGAACATCGCGATCATCAGCGGAACCGGGATGCCGAGCGTGAGGCCGAGCGGCATGATGGCGCGGGTCGTCGCGCCCTGGCTCGTGAGCAGCGCGCTCATGAAGAAAAGCACGAAGGCGAAGAGCCACGGAGCCTGAGCGGCGAGATCACCGGCGAGTTCCATGAAGAAGCCCTTATTCGCGCCGATAAAGGAGTCAGCGAGCCAGGCAATACCGAAAATGGCGCCGACCGACACGACACCCGCACGGAGCGTGGGGCTCTTAGACGCGACATCGAGATTCACGTGGCAGAAGGCAACCATCAGGGCGGCACCCGCGAGCATCACCATCTCGATCACGAGCGACATGCTGACAGGCTTTCCGTGGATCGTGCGGAGTTCCGGGAAGAAGCCCGTAAGGACGATGAGGAACACGCCGAGGAGGAAGATCCCGACGGAGAGCTTGGCACCCTTCGGGAGCGGCTGATCAGAAATCGCTTCCGGCGGCTCAACGAGGCCAGCCTTCAGGCGGCGCTGATACTCAGGATCGTCCTTCAGTTCCTTGCCCCAGAACATGTAGATGAAGCTGGCGGCGAGAACGCCGATCAGGCAGGCGGGGAACGTCACCATCAGGATCGAGGAAAGCGTCACCTCAGCGTGGCCGTAGGCCGCGAAAAGGCCGAGCAGAGCCGCGGTAGCCGCTGAAATCGGGCACGCCGTGATGCCGATCTGGGCCGCCACGGTGGCGGACGCCATCGGACGCTCCGGACGGACGCCGGCGGAATACGCGACCTCATAGATCACGGGGTGGATAGCGAAAATCAGGTTCCCGGTACCCGAGAAGAACGTGAGGAAGAAGCCGACGAGCGGCGCGATGATCGACACGTATTTCGGATTCGAGCGGATGATGCGCGCGGCAATCCGGACGAGGAACTCGAGACCGCCCGCCGCGTCCATGGCGGCCGCTGACATGCAGACCGCCATAATGATCAGCATCACGTCGACCGGAGGCGCGGTCGGAGTGACGCCGAATATCACGGCGAGGAGCACAAGCCCCAGACCGCCCCAATAGCCAATCGCGAGGCCGCCCTGTCGGGCGCCAAGCAGAATAGCCGCCAGCACGATTACAAATTCAAGTATGGTTGCTGTCATAGTGATTCCCGGAAATCCGGTCCGTCTGGCTCCAGCTCACCTGAGCCTCAGGACCTGACCCCCTCTCCTGTTGTTTCTGACAAGGGGAAGACGCTTAGGAAGCGCCTCCCGACCGGTTGCCCGTTAGATACTTCTTATGGAGTACTTATTGGGCGGCTGGATCTAATCCTTTCTCCAGCCTTCGTAGGTATTTTTTCCTAATCCGGTCAGTTTTCCGAGAATTATTAGCAGAATTAATACTTCTTTTAGGTGTTTGGCTTAACTTTGAATTCTGATTATTTTTCAGATAGTTGTATCACAAATTCAGACTACGGCTGACGGATCGCGTCGGAAAGTATCGGGTTAAGCGCCGAGAATCTCGGGCGGATTTCCTTTTCGAGAATTTCCGTGAATTGCGACGCGAGATCTTCGGCTAGCCGGCTGTAAATCCCCTCTTTCGCGATCACGTACTGAGGCCTCACGATCGGAGCGCCCGGGATGCGGTGAAGCCAAAGCTCCGGCACGTAGTCCCTGCCCTGCCAGATATTGCCTGGCGGCACCACAGTCCACCCTTCGCCGAGGCTCGCGAGTCCCATCATCGTGCGGCTGGACTCCACCGCGTAGCGCTCAAAGGCCGGGAAGGGAAGAGAATCCGTGAACTTCAGGATCATCTCGCGGTCAGCGGACTGGCCGTTATAGATCAGCACGGGGAGGCGGGACGCCGCGCGCCGCCGCGCCTCCTCCCCCTCCCCTTCCTCATTCCCCGGGAGCACGAGAAGGAACTCCTCCTCATAGACCTTCTGCCGCCAGAGGCCATCGGTGTCGAGAAGCGGATCCGGGACGATCAGGATATCGATATCGTCATTCAGGAACGCCTCAATCAGTTCCGCGGTCATCCCGGTCTGAACCACCACTTTGTCAGACCGTGTCTCTAGGTACGACGTGAGCCACGGGGCGGATGTCGCGCTGACTGACTCCGAATACCCCGCGGTGACAAGCGGGTAGCGCCCCGCCCCCGGCCTGATTGCGCCGATCAGCCCATCGAGATCCGCGACAAGCGGCGCCGCGTACTGAATGAGGTTCCTCCCATAGACTGTGAGAGAAAGCGGGCGTGAGTGCCGGTCGAGGAGCTCCGCCCCCACGGCGGCCTCCAGCCGATGCACGGCCTGAGAGACCGCGGACTGCGTGAGCCCGAGCGACACCGCCGCGCGGCTCATGTTGCAGTCACGGCTGATTTCAAGAAAGATCCTGAGAGTCTGCAGATCAAGGCTGCTGCGATGCATAGCGGGAGGTCCTTTGGGTTTCGGTTCAAGCGGCTGTCCTATCAACAATAGCGGATCCGGAGGCCGCCGTCTCTACGGAGACCGCGGTTCGCTTTCAGAAACAAAAACGGGCGGTTCCTTTTTTCAAAGGAACCGCCTGAACCAAAAATAGCAGTCGCAGCTAAAAAGAAAACTAAAGCGGCCAAGAGGAAGAACAGACGGGATCGAAGCATCTATGCGACGAAAGACAAGAGCATCTGCAAGAAAACGCCCTAACCATCCCCCCAAAAGAACTATCAAAAAAATACTTGTACTATAAATGTACCTTTAGTTGTTTGAACGTAAGAAGAGTCATTCTCGTATAAGGTAAATGACCTAGTTTCTTCTTTATAGGTGAATTATCAAATCAAGTGCAAAGTTACTGAATAAAAGACTTCAGCCGGACACTTCCAATTGAGACGTTTTCTGGGTCTGAAATTCAGAGCATTGAACCGTTTCTGAACTTCTGCCTGAGAAATTTTATCGATACTCATTCCTTTTGGGAAAAAGTCTCTAAGAAGTCCGTTTGTATTTTCATTACTTCCTTTCTCCCATGGATGATGAGGCAAGCAGAAATACACTTTGGTTCTGAGATCTTTCTCCAGTTTTTCAGCCCAGGAAAATTCTTTTCCGCGATCTACGGTAATCGTACGCAGATCCTTATCTGACAGAGATTTCTCAATTACGGCAGACACATCGGCCGCAGTCTTGGAAGCGGTTTTCCCGCCACAGAGAAAGCCGGACTTCCTATCGACCAGAGTCGTGAGGCAGGCTCCGCCCTTTTTTCCGATGACGGTATCGCCTTCCCAATCCCCCAGGCGAGATCTGTTCTGAGCTTCCAGGGGTCGCTCTTCAATGCTGTGAGTGATCTGGATCTTTCCTCGCCTCTCGGTCATGCCTTTACGGTGACGCGTTTTACCGTGGTGTCGCAGGTGTCGGGACATCTTTCGGCCATCCACAAAGCGATCCAGAAAGCCAGAATTGATTCCTCGGTAGATTGTCGTGGCGCTGATCCTTAGATTCGGCAGCTCCTTTCTGAGACGGTATTGAATCTGCTCCGGAGACCAGAATTTCTTAACCAGCAGATTTGAGACAATCCTTGTCAGCAACGAGTCAGACTTCAGAATGTTTCTCTTTCCGCAATGCTTTCTCTGTCTCTGATATCGGGCCTGCGCGGCACAGGGATCATAGGCAGCTGAAGCCCCATCCTGGGCCGATACAGCCTTGTTTCGCTTCAGTTCGCGGGAGATCGTAGAAACATTTTTCCCAATCGCACATGCAATTTCAGACAGGGATTTGCCTGAAATCGTTAAAGCCGAAATAAATACTCTGTCCCGAAGAGTAAGATGATGATAGTGGCTCATGAGCTCCCTCTATAGTTATCTTGACAATCTCTATTATGGAAGCTTTATGGGCCACTATTCTTTTCTCAGGCTTTGCACTTGAAGTGATAATTCGCCTAACAATGAAATGAAAAAGGTTACAGTAAGACATGAATGAAAAAACAGGGGAAGTTTTCTCCATCGCAAAAGATAATCAGCCGGTAGCCGGATGCACGATCTCCAAGGCGATCAGCAGTGGCAGAAATCCCATTATTTATTTCTCCTTTGCCGCAGGTACAGACATCAGCGCTGAGATTTTTCCTTATCACAAGCTGATCCTTGTAGCTGAGGGAAGTATTGAGGTATACGGCGACAACAATTACGTTAGAACCCTGGCTGCGGGTGACTGCATTTTCACACTCACAGACAGGCCAATGGGAATGCGCACAAGTAGTGGCGCTGTTTATACGGAAATTGAAATTTCTAAGGAGGACACTATGAATAACGCAGTGAAGGCAGGAGAAGTATTTAAGTTAGCAGAACTCGTCCCTTATCAGGATGGCAAGATTGTCAACATGGATGTGGTGCATAACGACAAAATGAAGTTCGTTGTGATGGCTTTTGACAAGGGAACTGGGCTTTCAGA
This sequence comes from Mesosutterella multiformis, assembly GCF_003402575.1. Lineage (GTDB taxonomy): Bacteria > Pseudomonadota > Gammaproteobacteria > Burkholderiales > Burkholderiaceae_F > Mesosutterella > Mesosutterella multiformis. Next base: position 148,790 of record NZ_BGZJ01000002.1, on the reverse strand, counting down.
ACACGCCGCCCCCGGCGAAGCCATTGTTTTCGCGCTAGATGGAGAAGGCGTTATCGGATATGAAGGACAGGAACACGTCATCAAGGCCGGAGAGAACTTCCATTTTGCTAAGGGAGGCCGTCACTGGGTAAAGGCAACTGAGAAGTTCAAGATGGCACTTCTCCTTACTCTCTAAGAGTAAAGAAGCTTTGAAATAAGCTTGGAGCAAGCAGACTGAAGGTTATCCTGGCCTGCTTGTTTTTTTGTAAGCTTGCGCAGGCTCATTCCGGTCTGAACCACCAATTTGTCAGACCGTGTCTCTAGGTACGACGTGAGCCACGGGGCGGATGTCGCGCTGACTGACTCCGAATACCCCGCGGTGACAAGCGGGTAGCGGCCGGTCCCAGGCCTGATCGCTCCGATCAGCCCATCGAGATCCACGACAAGCGGCACCGCGTACTGGATGAGGTTCCCCCCATAGACCGTGAGAGAAAGCGGGCGCGAATGCCGGTCGAGGAGCTCCGCCCCCATGGCGGCCTCCAGCCGATGCACGGCCTGAGAGTCTGCAGATCAGGGCTGCCGTCTCACGGAGACCGCGGTTCGCTGTCAGAAACAAAAACGGGCGGTTCCTTTTTTCAAAGGAACCGCCCTTCGCTTACGTCTTTGGAGAGATGTAACTGTTTGACGTCTGTATTAAGCGGCGTGCTTCTTCTTAAACTCAGCCGCGGCATCAGCGATCTTCTCGGGTTCCGTCATCAGAATCGGATCCACGAGCCAATCGGCTTCTTCCTTCGTCATCAGGCCCATTTCCTGAACGGCCTGGTGCACGTCGCAGCCATGCTGTTCACAGTAGTGAGCGACCTTGACGCCGGTCGGGTAGCCAAAGCACGTCGCCACGATCGTGGAGAGCGCGATGGAGCCCCGGGCTTCCTTCATGCAGCGCTCGCGGTTCGCCTTGATCCCTTCCACGCAGTCGCGGCAGAAGATCTTCGTTTCTTCCTCTACGAGCGTGAAGGACTCGAAGAGGCACTTGTAGAAGGTGGAATCCCAGACGTTGAGGTCGAGCTCACCGTCGTAGAGCGCGACAGACACCGCGACGTCGTTCCCAATCACCTGATGCGCGATCTGGATCACCATCTCAGGCACCGTCGGGTTGATCTTCCCCGGCATGATGGAGGATCCAGGGGAGAGAGCCGGAAGCTCAAGCTCCATCCAGCCGGCGCGGGGGCCGGAGCTCATCAGGCGGAGGTCCTTAGCGAATTTGGAAAGCGTGCAGGCCACTTCCTTCACGATGCCGGAAACCGTCACCACGGTGTCGCTGTTCTGGAAACCGTCGAAGAGGTTATCCATCGGGGTAACCGTTTCGCCGAGATCCTCGGAAATGAACTTGTAGAAAGCGTCCTTGTAGCCCGGGGCGCCGGAGAGACCGGTTCCGACGGCTGACCCGCCCATCACGATTTCAAGGCAGTCCGGGCGCACGCGCTCGAGCTTCTTGATGAGACGGTTGACGACAGAGGCGTAGCCCGAGAATTCCTGACCGACGGTCAGCGGCAGAGCGTCCTGCCAGCAGGTGCGGCCGACCTTCACGACATCCGCGAACTCAGCGGACTTCTTCTCAAAAGCCTTCGCGAGGGTGCGGAGCTCACCGATCAGGGCGTCGATCCGGGGAACGATCGCGAGGTGGGTGGCGGAAGGAATCGTGTCGTTCGTCGACTGGCCCATGTTCACGTGGGTGTTCGGGTGAACCTTATCCTGACCCTTGTGGCCGGTGAGGATCTCGTTCGCCATGTTGCCGAGCACTTCATTCACGTTCATGTTAAGGCAGGTGTAACCGCCGCCCTGCCAGAAATCGAGCGGGAACTCCTTATCGTAAGAACCGTCAAGCGTCTTATCGGCGGCTTCAGCGATCGCTTCCGCGATCTCAGGATCGAGAGCGCCGACCGAGGCGTTAGCGCGGGCGGCAGCCTTCTTGATATGAGCCATCGCGCGGAAAATGTCCGGATAGAAAACGATCGGCAGGTGAGCGGCGCCCGACACCTTCTTCATGCGGGTCGTCTGAATGCCGTAGTAACGGTCATTCGGGATTTCCATTTCACCGAGGCAGTCACGCTCAATGCGGGTATCAGCCATTCTTTTCTCCTTAGGAATTTGGTTGCTGCATCTCCAATGACTCCCATTTTGGAGACAGACTCCCAATCCATACATCGTCTTCACTAATACTTTCGGATAAGTTTAGTGATTACTTAACTTAGGCTCGGTTCCTAAAGAGAAAAGCTCGCTAGGGGGTATGAGGGGGAAGGAATACCGCCTCATCAAGTTTTGAAGAAAGCGCCTTCAGCCGGGGCTTCACGGTGGAGAGACAGAGTTCCCGGCACCAGCCGGCGATGCGGCCGGCGAGCGGAATATATTCATCCGTCCTCGCGAGCACCTTCTGCGTTCGCTTGAGTCCGGGGGATGGAAGCGACGCGAACCGCACGCCTGAGAGAAAGAGCCCGCCCCGGTAAATGTTGGTCGGGGCCATCACGGCCCATCCTTTCCCCTCGGACACGAGTTCCACCATCGAGTAGCTCGACTCCACGCGCGGTCCCGCGATAATCGGAACCCCTTTCGCGCGAAGGAGCCGCCGCACGAGACTCTTGTCATCAGACTGATCGTTATAGGTGATGAAGGGAAGATCCCGCGCGAGCGAGTCAAGCGTATTTTCTTCCGTGACCGGCCGGCCCCAGGACTCCGGGAAGAGGAGCAGGAACTCCTCCGTGAAAATCGTTCCCCGCCAGAGATCGGCTTCATTCACGAATGTGCGGCCTGAAATCAGAATATCGATTTCGCCGTTCTGGAAGTTTTTCGCCAGCGTGTTCGTGAACCCCGTGCTCACCGTAATGCGGTTGGAAACCGTTCGGATTTTCTGAAGAAGACAGGGGGACAGCGTCCCGCTCACTGACTCCGAGAGCCCGAGGCGCACCTCCGGGTAAAACCCCGGCGCGGGTTTCAGTTCCCGCACGGTTCTTTCAAGCTCATTCAGAATCGGACCGCTCTTCCGGTAAAGACGATCACCCGCGCAAGTCAATTCAATCGGCCGGTGAGCCCGGTTCACGAGTGTCGCGTCAAGACTCTTCTCGAGATGCGTGACTGACTGCGAAACGGATGACGTCGTTACCCCGAGCCGCAGCGCGGCCTGGGAAAAGCTCCTCTGCTTCGCGACCTCAAGAAAAATCGCGAGTTCCTGCGGATCCGGGAAACGGCGTTTGTCTGTCATGGAAGGCTCTCTCTATTTCATCCTCTGTCCGGCTAGAACCCGAACGCTCTTTTTCTTTTGTACATCGAACCGGCGGTTTCCGCTACCGCGAAGCGCGCAGAATTGATCCGGCCCCGGAGGAATGCGGTTCTGCCTTTCCTTATTAATATTTCCTGATATTTTCTGATACTTTCTAATAGTATCTATCAGGATCTATCAGAATTTAAAAAAAGCCGTCTTTGTCCTCCCCAAAAAAACGCCGCCGTGAGAATTCCCCCAGGCGGCGGACTTTTAGGACGGCGGACTGTTTCAGGCTTTCTTCACGTTCGCGTGGCGGCGTTTGAATTCCGCCGCTGCCGCGTCAATCCTTTCCGGATCCGTCATCAGGATCGGGTTCACAAGCGTATCGGCCTCTTCCTTTGTCATCAGCCCAAGCTCCACGACCGCGTCCTGCACCTTGCAGCCGCGGTCCGCCGCGTACTGGGCGACTTTCACCCCGGTGGGGTACCCGTAGCAGGTCGCGACAATCGTGGAGAGCGCGATCGAGGCCGCAGCCTCCTCCATGCAGCGGGAGCGGTTCGCCGTGATGCTTTCCACACAGTCGCGGCGGAAGATCGTCACTTCCCGTTCGACCAGTGAGAAAGACTCAAAGAGGCACTTATAGAATGTCGCGTCCCAGACATTGAGGTCGAGCTCTCCGTCGTAAAGCGCGACTGAAATCGCGACATCATTCCCGATCACCTGATGCGCGATCTGAACGACCATCTCAGGGACCGTGGGATTGATCTTCCCGGGCATGATGGAGGATCCCGGAGAGAGCGCGGGAAGCTCGATCTCCATAAACCCGGCTCGGGGGCCGGAACTCATGATCCGCAGATCTTTCGCGAATTTCGCGAGCGTGCAGGCGATTTCCTTCACGACGCCTGACACCGTCACCACGGTGTCGCTGTTCTGGAACCCGTCGAAGAGATTCTCCATCGGCTGGATCTCTTCTCCGTAATCCTCGGAAATAAACCGATAGAACGCCTCCTGGTAACCCGGCGCGGTGGAGAGCCCGGTTCCGACCGCGGTGCCGCCCATCACGATCTGAAGACACTCGGGGCGGACATGCTCAAGCTTCCGAATGAGACGCCGGAGCGCTGAGGCGTAGCCTGAAAATTCCTGCCCGAGGGTAAGAGGCAGCGCGTCCTGCCAGCAGGTGCGCCCCACCTTCACGACTTCCTTAAACTGCTCCGCCTTCTTCTCAAACGCGGCTTCGAGGTCGCAGAGCTCGCTTCTCAGAGCGTCAATCCTCGGGATCATCGCGAGGTGCGTCGCGGACGGGATCGTGTCGTTCGTCGACTGCCCCATGTTCACGTGCGTATTCGGATGAACACGGTCCTGGCCCTTGTGACCCGTGAGAATCTCATTCGCGAGATTCCCAATCACCTCATTCACATTCATGTTGAGGCAGGTGTAGCCGCCGCCCTGCCAGAAGTCGAGCGGGAACTCCTTATCAAACGAGCCGTCGAGCGTCCGGTCAGCGGCCTTCACGATCGCGTCCGCGATCTCGGGATCGAGCGCTCCGGCCTCGGCGTTCGCACGGGCCGCGGCCTTCTTGATCCGCGCCATCGCGCGGAAGATATCCGGATAGAAAACGATCGGCAATCCCGCGGCGCCTGACACCCCTAGCATCCGCGTGGTCTGAATGCCGTAATAGCGGTCATTCGGAATTTCCATTTCACCAAGACAGTCACGCTCAACACGAGTATCCGCCATCGTTTTCTCCTAAGTGAACGGTTTTTTATTCGTAACAGCTCTATTCTCACGCAGAGAAAGAAAAGCGGCGAAAGAAAACGCGCGGTTCTTAGGGATTGATCGGAGAAGGTTGGATACCGGGACGGTTTTGCCTGACGCGGCACACCGCAGGGAAAGGAGAAAAAGAAATCTCACCAGCCGTTATTCTCGGCCATCCAGCCCCTTGCTATGCAGCCAGTCAAGCGCCAGTTTCATGATTTCCTTGTTGTTCTTTTCCTGCATGAGGAAATGAGAGTTCCCTTTGATCCCGATTTCAGGCAAATGCACAAGAACCGCGTCGCCGCCGTGACGGTTAATGGCTTCGACAAACTGCTTCGCCATGGCAAGCTCCGTTCCCCATTTATCTTCCCCAACATTCGCTGAGCCGACCTGAATATGATCTCCGTAATAGAGAACAATCGGCATCCGGGTGAGTTTCAGAAAATCCTTCAGAGGAACACCTTTCGCTGAGGCGGAGAGCGCCTTGAACCTCGCCTCCGTAATCCTCGGCATTTCCGTTTTCGGGAAAATGAATGGCGTTCCGCCCGGCTCATACGCGATGATGCCCTTCACCTTGTCACTCAGAATCGCGGCGCGCCACCCGATCGTTCCTCCCATGGAATGGGTCACCAGAATGCCACCGTCCTTAAGCTGATCAACGAGCTTAGCGAGTACCTTCGCGTTGAGATCATTGTCCAAGGGACCTGAGCCTGCGGTCCAGCTCTGCTGGAAAGCCTGGTAGTTCGATTCGCCTGCCGGAAACTGCTCGTTTGGCACCGGCTCCCCCTTTTCATTGAAGTGCCCGATGCGTGAAAGAACGTAAAGCGTTTTATCCCCATACATGGGATTGCTCACCCAGGGCGTATCCGGCGTAATCGCCTGAGTCGTCAGATTCGATTCGCCGCTTCGCGGCTGATCCAGCAGATAAACCGAGTACCCCGCCCGTAAGAAGAGCGTGCTGAAGCCTTCGCGGCCGTCAGGTGAGGATTCCCAGGTGCGCTTTGACTGCGCGCCTCCATGCTGAAAAATCAAAGGCAGCTTCCTCGCTTGATGCGGAATTTGGTACTGAACATAGGCGAAGTCACCGTAAGCCCGCTGACCATCCGGAGCGACAAAGTTCTCCTGAGAGAACGTCCCTTCGTGCTGAACATACCGTCCGCCAACGGTGAACGACCCCTGAGACTCAATGACAATCGGCGCCGCCATAGCCGCGCCGGCTAAAAGCGCTGCCAGACCCGCAGTCAGAATTTTGTTCAATACCATTTCCGCCCCACTCGCTGCTTATGCCAGTGCCTGCTTCTTCGTGATAACGAAATGCTGAATACGCTCCGCAATCCGCCACTCTCCGTTCTGACGGACCAGCGTGTCCCGGTAACGGATATAGTTGTCTGACACGATATCGCGGCCCCCCTCTTCCATAACGAGCGCGGCGCGGCAATAGTGTTCGTCTACCGCGGTGTCACCCGTTACCGTGATGACTTGCTGCCCATTCATATGATGGGAAGACTTGATCCCCGAGGTAAAACCGCTGAACGTCTTTTCCAATTCCTCCCGCCCGTGGATATCCATAGCGAGATTGCCGCCCATATAGACCACGACATGCGTGTCTTCTGTAAAGAAAGGCATCTGAGCATGAACATCGCATTCCAGATTGGCAAAGCGGTCAATGACTTCGCGAATGGCTTCTTTAGCTTCCAAAATTTCGAGTGACATTTCTTGTTCCTGCAACAGGATTTTTAAAGATTAACAAGCGGATCCGCCGCTTTTTCATAGAGAAAATTCTATGATTTCGCAGTCATTAAAATCCAATCGATTATTTATATAATTAATTTAATTTTTAAATCGATTAAAAAGACTGAATTTGAATACCAAGCAGATTGAATTCATCCTTGAGCTCGCGAAAACACGGAATTTCAATAAGGCCGCTGAAAATCTCTGCGTTTCCCAGCCAACCATGACTTACCAGATCAAGTCCGCGGAAAAAGAGATCGGATTCGAGATTTTTGACCGTTCCGGCAAAGGCGCCGTATTGACCCCGGCCGGCTCGCAATTCGCGGGGCAGCTTAAAAGCATTTACGCGTCGCTTCGCTCTGCTATCGAACAGGGGCAGAATTTCAGCCGAAGCGTTAAGAACGACATACGGATCGCCATGCCGATCCGTTCAGCCGTTTATTTTCTGCCCGAAGCAATCCGCCGATTTTCCTCACGCTACCCGGATATCTCCATCACCCCCTCCTTTGATTGGTATGGATGCAAGGAGTCGTTCCTCAAGGGCGAACAGGACATTCTCTTCGCGATGGATTTCGAAATGAAACGGGTGCCCGACATCACCCGACACCATCTTTTTGACAGCCGTTTCTTCCTCATCACTGACCGGAATGACCCTCTGTCCAGGCAGGCGAAGGTAACCTCAGCAGATCTCGCGGGACGCACTCTGATGGTAGGCGGGGGGTCACCGCCCGTGCTGCGAGCCATTCAAAACCGCGTTGTGAGTGAGGGGAAAGTGACGTACTTCAATAGCCGCGATCACGACACCACACTCACGAACGTCGCGGCCGGGCGCGGTGTCTGCATCGCTCCCGACTTTTTGAACGATCACTGCGAAGAGTTTTGCTGGACACCGTTTGATACGGCAGAGACGATTCCCTGTTCGCTTTATACCCATAAGAACGAAAAGCGGAAAGCTGTGAAGGACTTCATAAAAATCCTGCAGGACTTTTATCGCTAGAAAAACTCCGTTATGGCCTTCTCGCCCGGGTCACGATCCAGGCCCCGCTGATGACCAGAGCGGCCGCGAGGGGCTTATCCCAGCTGAACGAGTCCTGCCCCGCCGAGATGGCGGAGACCGACGCCACAATGGGCTGCAGGTTGTAGTACACGCTTACCGTCGTCGCCTGAAGCTTTCTGAGCGCCACAGGCAGAAGGAAATAGCCGATCGCGGTAGAGAAAATGACGATGTAGGCAAAGAGAAGCGCGCCCTGCGTAAAGAACCCGCCGTTCAGCAGCGGTTCTTCCGGAATGGCCTTAAAGCCGAACGGCAGGAGCATGAGCGACGTAAAGAGAAAGAGCCACTTCATGATGGTTGCCGCGCGATACTTCTGCGCGACAGCGCCCGAAATCATGAGATAAACGGCGTACCCCGCCACGCTTAAAAAGGCGTAGAGAAGACCGAGCAGATTATTCCGTCCGCCCGTGCCGAAACCAGCGCCCAGCACCACCACGAGAGCCCCGGCCACACCCAGCGTCACGCCGAGCCCTTTTTGTGCCGTGATTTTTTCACGGTGAAGCGCGGCCGACATCAAAAGCACGATCACCGGGCTCAGCGCGACCACCATCGCGTAGTTAACGGGCGAAGTCTCCTCCATACTCAAGGCAAAGAGGAACTGGCTCGCGATAAAGCCGAGAAACGCACCCGCCGCGATAATGGCAAGATCGCGGCCCGCCACTTTTTCACGCGGAAGAAAGAAACTGGCTGTCCAGAAAATCACCGCGGCCGACAAAGCTCTGAGGAGCGTATATCCAATGGGATCAAGCCAGGAGCTCAGGAGTTCCTTCGTAACCGGGATGCTCAGTCCGAAAAAGAGATTGGAGAGAAAGGCCGCGATATGACCGATAAGAGCACTCATGACGCCTCCCGACCTCAGAGCCTGAGAGACCTGGCCCAGCGGACAATTTCATCCGTTGACCTGTCAACAGCCGTGCCGCGCACAGCAAGCCCCGCGGTAACTGATGCCCTGGGCTGGGCACGAGCGCAGTCCTCCGCGCTGGTCCCCAGGCCGCTTCCGCCGTGCGTCGCGAACATCACGACCTTTTTGCCGGCAAGGTCAGCCTGCTCGATGAAATTCATCACGGCACGGGGCATCTTTCCCCACCAGATCGGATGGCCGATCAGAACCGCGCGGTAAGCCGAGAAGTCCGGCAGCGGTTTTTTGATCGCGGGACGAGCCTCCTTCGCGAGCTCATCCCGAGCCACTTTCGTGGTTTCGCGGTAGTCAGCCGGGTACGGCTTCACGGTTTCTATTTCGTAGAGATCGCCGCCGATGGTCCTTTGGATCACGCGGGCCATCCTCGCCGTGTTCCCCGTCTGAAGCACACGGGTCGTGCCGTCCCACCAGTTTTCGCCCTTGCGGGAGTAATAAACAATCAGAATTTTTCCCTTGGGCGCCTCCTTCGCCTTTACCGCGGAGATGGCTGCAAGCGAAGAAAGCGAAAGGATCAGTTGACGGCGCTGCATGGAAAATTCCCCCTGTGAATGAATGCAGGGGAAATCTTACGAAGCGACCGTGTACGCTCCAATCTCAATAATCAGTCATTCGAATAAGCAAATCTTATTAATCGCTCTTTACGTCTTTAGAAAACAGGTCAACCAAAATAGCGGAAAAATCCGTGATGACTTGGCTCGTATTGTTCTTCAGCCAAAACGCGCAGAAATTACGCTTCACCGGCCTGTCGTCCTTAAAAAACGGGATCCGTTTCAAAAACGAGGCCGCTACAGGCTCCGGTTCTCCTTCCGCGGGGAAAAAGCCCTGCCCGGCCGCCGCCATCAGGCGGGCTTCCTCCGCGTTATCCGCGAAGAGGAAACTCCCCGAGAAACCGAGCAGCTCCCGGTAAAAGCTCTTTTCCGAGTCGCGCTGGCCGACACCGGCAATCAGGATGCAGGGCTTATCGGGCAGCGTCGCCGCGCGGAAGCTCGACGCTGCCCCGGGACTGTATTGCGGCGCGCACTCGATATGCACCGCGGGGGAAGAAAGCACGAGGTTCTCATACTCGTCAGAAAAGGCTCTGCGCTGATCGCTCAAGGCAAAGTCGATCTTGCCCGACTTCAGCATCTCGTAGATTTCCTCGTGGCTCCCGCTCGCGATATCAAACTCAACCCCCGGGTTCATTTTCGCGTATCGGGTAATCGCTTCATAGAGTTCGCTCCCCCGGTAGGAAAGGAGGAACCCCAAACGGATCACGCGCTTTTTACTATGGGAGATACGAACGGTTTCCCGCCGCAGGGCCTCGGTCTCCGTGATGAGCTGCCTCGCCCGCACGGCCAGATACTCTCCCGCGCGGGTTAAGGTGAAGGTACGGTTATTGCGGATGATGAGCTGAACCGAGAGGTCTTCTTCCAGCGCCTTGATCTGCTGCGATACAGCCGACTGCGAAATGCCGAGCGCGTAGGCCGCTTCGGTAAAGCTTCCGAGTTCAGCCACTGTCGCGAAATAATTGAGCTGCTTCAGCAGCATAAACGTTCCTCCAGGTTCTATAAGAATTTCTTATTCGAAAAATAATAAATAAAATTGTTCCTGCCGTGCAGGCTTTTTAAAATTCTTCCTATCGATACAGGCGCTTTACGCGCCGCTATTAGGAAGAGAAAATGGCTAAAACCTGGATGATTACCGGTGTTTCGAGCGGCTTTGGCCGTGAAATGACGGAACAGCTTCTTTCGGCAGGTGACCGTGTCATCGGCACCGTCCGCTCCACGGCGAAGGTCGCCGATCTGATTAAAAAGTACCCGGACACGTTTGACTGTGTGATTCTGGATGTCACGGACGCCGCCAAGGTGACTGAAACAGTGAACGAAGCCGCCGCGAAGCACGGCCGCATCGATGTCTATGTGAGCAACGCCGGCTACGGCCTCTTTGGGGCAGCTGAAGAACTGTCCCTTGAAGAAATCGACCGCATCCTCAACACGAATCTGCGCGGTTCGATCGCCTTCATCCGCGCCGCGATCCCGCATCTGCGCAAACAGGGCGGCGGACGAATCATTCAGATATCGTCCTACGGCGGACAGGTCGCCTACCCCGGAAATTCTCTCTACCACGCCACCAAGTTCGGCATTGAAGGTTTCTGTGAATCCGTTGCTCAGGAGGTCGCGCCCTTCGGGATTGACGTTACCATCGTCGAACCGGGCGGAGCGCGCACGGAATTCCGTTACGGTTCGGCCCGCGTCGCCAAACTGATGCCGGAGTATGACGGCTCCGCGACGCACGCGTTCCTGAAGATGCTGGATCCGAAAAACGGGCTCGCTCCGGGAGACCCCGCCAAGATGGCCGCGCGCATCATTGAATCCGCGGATACTGAGAAGCCCCTTCTGCACATGGTGCTCGGATCTCAGGCTCTGAAGGCTACGATCGCTACGCTTCAAAAGCGCCTTGCCGAATACGAAACGGAGACGGAACTCGCGGCTTCTACGGACATTGTCGAATAGTCCGGATATCAAATCGCCAAAGAAACCGGCTCTGATCTCTGCGGGGCCTTAATAGCGGAACTTCTTTCCGCTGACCCCGCCTCGGTTCATAGCTCCTCATAGGAAATAGGGATTTTCTGATAGCTGCTATCAGAATCTATTAAGAGCCGATCCGGCATAGCGAAAAAAGAAGCGCGCCTGCGAGGCGCGCTTCTTTTTCTGTTTCTGAAGGAAGGTCAAAGGGTGAGAATGCCTTCCTTCAGAAAGAGTTTCAGCTGAAACCCAATCCAGCTGAAGAGAGAGCCTTACTTCGTCTCCGGACGCTTGTGACCGAAGTAGCTCACGTAGGCGCTGCCTGTCCCCTTCCCCGTCATGTGTTCCGGCGTCAGCTCGTAGACGTTCGTCAGCATCTCAATCTTCTTCACACGATCCGCGATCGCCTTATCGACATTGATGCTCGGAGTATGACGGGCGAGCATCAGGCGCATGAGTTCCACCTTTTCCTTCGGATCCTGGACGATACGGATGGGGCCCGAAACGATCACCGACACGTAGTCGACATCGAGTTCCGGCTCGTTCGTATCTCCCTTCGCGATCCAGCACATGGAGGCACGGGGATTCTGCGTGAGGTTCGCCGTACGGCGGCCGATACCGGCTCCGACACCGTGGAAATAAATCTTCCCGTTATACATAAAGGGCGTGACCGGAACGCCGTAGGGGTCACCCGTGCTGTCCGCGGTGGAAAGCACCGCGTGATCGGTGTGCTCGATCACCTTCAGGCATTCGGCGCGGGTGAGCGCGTACTTTTGATTCCGCATCGGCATGTCTTTCGTGCCTTTCTTTTCCGCGGTTTCAGCAAAAGCGGAAGAAGCAGCGGGAGCAAGCGCCGCAGCGGCGGCGAGCGTCAGGGCCTTACGGCGGGACAGATTGATCATGGTTTCTCTCCATCGGCGTTCGAATGAACGTTTTTATGACATTTGACAGTGAGAATCCTAGGTCTCAGCCTCTTATTTCCCAACCAATCCGGATAAGATTCGAAGCAGGATTAGGCAATTTTCACTTCCTTCTCAGTCAAACCGGAGGCGTCTTCTTTTGGCCATTTCTGCTGCCCGCATGGATCGGCTTATTTCGGAAACGAGGAAAAGCGACCCGCGGATTTCGATCGACGACAACTTCAGAAACTTCCTCTCGTTCCTCGCGGAGCCCTTCTACGACGTGGACTCGCGCTCCTGCCGGGTCAAAAAAGGAGTCCGCTCGTACGGGTTCAGAACGACGCTCATCCGGAACGGCATGGTCCGGATGCTCGCCTTTGAAACGGACGCGATGACGCTCCGTTACTCCATCAAGAAGAATCCGTACCACAGTTTTGTGAAATTTCTGATGGTGACTGAGGGCTCCCTTTCCGTCACGGTGAACGGTGTCCGGACGCTGAAACCTGAAGTGAACCAAGTGCTGATCGTCGATCCGACAGATGACATCACTTACGCCACAGCCCGCGGTACGAAGGGCGTCTCGATTCTTCTCGCGAGCAACTACTTCCACGCCCGAAGCAGCCACCTCGCCGCGCTCTTCAAGGAACTTCTGATCAGCGGGAAGACGCCGCGCGAATCGTGCTTTATCGGGGCGCTCGAAGCCGTGCGCCGGCATATCCCCTCGATGGCGCCAGACGAAGCCGAGGACTACTGCGACGGCCTCTGCGCGTTCCTCCGCCCGGTGCTTTCGGAATGCTTCAAGGATAAGGAGAAGGCGTTCTCGACTCACCAGGATTTCCTTCGCGCCTGCGCGGTGGACGCGATGTTCAAGCATATCGGTGACGCGTCAGTGAAGGCTGACACCATCGCGCGTGAGGTCGGCGTCTCCACCCGATACCTGTCGGACCTCTTTAAGAAGACCGGAAAGACCGTGATGAACCGGTTCCTTGAGCTGCGGCTTGAGCGCGCCTCCACTGAGCTTCGGGACGAAGCTTTTAATGAATTCTCGATTGAGGAGATCGCGAAGAAGAACGGTTTTGTGAGTCCGGCTCACTTCGCCCGCGTCTTTAAGAAGTTCTATGGGAAGACGCCGCGCGAGTGGCGGACCGCGATCTGAGTCAACCGGCACCGCCGAAAAAGTCAAAAGGCGCGCTGCCATTGCAGCGCGCCTTTTTTGGGGGGGCTCTGTCTGAAGGCGGTTCAAAGGGAGAGAAATGAGAACCTTCAGACCTGGGACCTGCCGGAATCTGATCCGGTTCCTCGCGCGGCCTGGATCACCAGACTCAAGAGGGTGCCGCGTGAGGAACCGGGAGAGAGATCTGACAAGAGGTTCTGGGAGTCTTTATGCCCTGTCAGCGATCAGATCCTGGCTGAAGACCGTCTTACTTCTGAGCGGGACGGTTGTGGCCGAAGAAGCGGAGGTAGCCGAGATCCTTCGCCTTGCCCGTCAGGTGCTCGATCTTCATTTCGAACACGTTCGTGTACTTATCGATCTTCTCGAGACGGGCGTTCATTTCCTTATTGATGTCAACGCTCGGGGTGTGGCGTTCGAGGATCTTACGCATGATCGCGGTCTTCTCAGCCTTGTCCTTGATGATGCGGATGGGGCCTGAAGCGATGGCGGACACGAAGTCAACGGAAAGCTTCGGCTGATTCGTACGGTCCTGAGCGATCCAGCAGATCGAGCCGCGGGGATTCTGCTGAATGTCGGCGTTCCGGCGGCCGTCGCCCATGCCAGCGCCGTGGAAGTAGATCTTCCCGTCCAGCAGGATCGGGGTGATCGGCACACCGTAGGGTTCACCGGTGCCGTCAGCGAGCGACAGCACAGCGTGATCGGTGCGGCGGATGACGTCGAGCGTCTCTTCACGGGTCAGCGCGAACTTCTGATTCCGCATCGGCATATCTTTCGTGTTCTTCGCGGGATCCAGGGCGAAAGCGGAGTTCGCGGCAGGAGCGAGAGCAGCGAGAGCGGCAACGCTCATCAGGGTGCGGCGGGAAAGATTGGTCATTTTTATTCTCTCCAAATGGTTTCAGGTATTTAGCGGAGGAGTGTTCTCCTTCCGCCTGAGTCCAATGTAGGAAAAACGCTTCCGTTCCTCAAACCTGAGGCTTATGATGGAGTGCTGAAAAGATCGATATCAGTTCCTCTTTTATCGATAGGAGAAGAGTGCCATGGCAGAGGACCGCAGACGCCCGCCGAAATTCAGCACAGAGACCCGGAAGAGTGACCCGAGACGGACAAACGACGAGAATTTCGCGTCTTTCATGGGTTTTCTCGATGAGCGGTTTTATGACGTCGACCGGCACGCCTGCCGCGTGAAGAAGGGCGTCCGCTCGTACACGTACTCGCTTCACCTCGTGCGGTGCGGAGTGGCGCGTCTTGCGGCGTTTGAAACCGACGCGATGACACTTCGCTACAGCATCCGAAAGAACCGCTACCACAGCTTCATTAAGCTCATGATGCCGACATCCGGTACCTTCACGATTACGGTGAATGGCGTCCGGACCGTGAGGCTTGCGCCAGGCGAAGCGCTGCTCTTCGACCCCACGGAAGACATCACATACGCCGCGGTGAAGGACACGAAAGGCATTTCGCTTCTCGTCGCGAGCAACTACTTTCACGCGCGGACCCGCTTTCAGGCGGCGCTTTTCAAGGTGCTCCCGATCCTCGGGAAAACGGCGCGTGAACGCTGTTTCCTCGCGGTGCTCCGGGCCGTGCACGATTACCTCGGAGACATGACACCGGAAGAGGCCGAGGACTACTGCGATACGCTCTCCGCTGCCCTCCGCCCCGTGCTCTCAGAAAGCTTCTCGGGGAACGACAAATCTTTCGCGTCGCATCAGGATTTCCTCCGCGCCTGCGCGGTTGACGCGATGTATAAGCACATCGCGGATCCAGAAATCCGCGCGGACGACATCGCGCGCGAGGTCGGGGTTTCCTCCCGCTATCTCTCGGACCTCTTCCGGAAGACGGGAAGCTCCGTCATGAACCGGCTTCTCGCGCTGCGGCTGGAACGCGCCTCAACGCAGCTCCGGGACGCCGCTTCACGGGCCTTCACGATCGAAGAAATCGCGAAAAATAATGGCTTCGCGAGCCTCACGCACTTCGGGCGGGTCTTCAAAAAGACGTACGGCGCGACGCCGAGCGAATGGCGGAATGCCGAAACCGTCGATACCAGCTTCTCAAAAGATCGAAAGGACGGGGAGGCCTGAAACTGACACGCTTCTGGTGCAGCGGAAACCGTACCTGGAACGATCGCTTTCCCCTCTGATTTTTCGGTACGCTTTCCGTCATATCGGGACAGATCTCACAAAGACCCCCATATCTTGCGGTTTTCGGTGGATTTCCGTGATTTTTCGGATTCCGATTCTTCTTTCCTGCAGCATCTGAGAGATAAAACCACCCTCAGTTTCATGAAGATCCCCGGTTTCCGGGAATCTTCAGGAGTTTCCTGCCACTTTCCCCTGTTATAACGTTTACCGTACCCAAAGAGGCGAAATCGTCTTTTTCATCTCCTTTTTCTGATAGATGCTGATAGTTCCTCATAGAAACTCATAGGAACTATCAGAAACTCATAGAAAAAGGGGAATTTCAATGATTTGAAGAGCATTGGTTGCGGGATCGGCGGGGTTCCTGCGGTTCCGCCTCTCGGATTTCCGCTTTCTAGATATAACGGATACCGTACCCACAGCACTTCAATCCCAGAGGAGATCCCCGCCGGCCGGGCATCTCCATGGGGTCACCTAATCGTCCAGCCTTCGTTCAGACGCGGGACCTCAGGAAGCGGAGACTCCCTCAGGTCAGGAGAGTCCCCCTTCTCTACCCTCCTCCACTTTTCCCGAGGCAATAAAAAAGCGATCCGCTTTTTACACGGATCGCTTTTCTCAGTTCTTCCCCGGCCTCCCCTTCAGGCCGGGATCGGGCAGCGTTTAGAGGCTGCCGTTATTGATCACCTTATTCGGGCGGAAGAGATACTGAATCGGGGTCGCCACCATATGCATGAGCATCGTGAACGGGAACACGATCACGATCAGGAAGCCAAGCAGGATATGGATCTTGTGGATCAGCGAGGTGTCGAGCAGGTGAATCCAGCTATCCGGCTTGAAGATGAAGAGACCCTGAGCCCAGTGGTCAATCGTCATGTAGGCTTCAAGCGGGCTCTGGCTCGTCACGTAGGTGCCAAGCAGCCCCGTAAGGATCTGAACGAAGATCAGCACGACGATCGCCTTATCCGCGAAGCTGCTGCGGACAGAGACGCGCTCGTTCGAGAAACGGCGGATCATCATCAGGGTGATGCCGGCAAACGCGACGATACCAGCGGCGCCGCCCATGATGATGGCGAGAAGCCGCTTCGTCTCGTTGCTCATGAGCCAGATGTAAAGGGGCTCAGGAGCGAGCAGACCGAAGATGTGGCCGAAGAACACGCCGATCACGGCAAAGTGAAAGAGCGGGCTCCCCCACTTGATCATCTTGTCGTTCGACAGAAACTGAGTAGAAAGCGCCTGGATCGTCGGGTTCGCGTGGCGGATACGCCAGATGAGACCCGCGATGAAGATGCCGAACGCGACGTACGGCAGGTAAGCGAACAAGACGCTGTAGATCCACGCGGTGGTGGCTGAAATTTGCTGTTCCATTTCAATTGTCCTCTGCTCGGATGGCAATCTTTTCCGTGGTCACCAGTCGGGGTGCCGCACCGGAAAGCGTCCGGAGAATAGTAATGAGCGGTGCGTAAGGGTGCTTCCGGTCGATGAAGCGGCGTTCCATCATGCGAAGGACACCGCCCACCTCGGCGAGAACCCGCTTGGCGTCCTCTTCGGTCGGCTGCGCCGACACGAATTCGAGGAAGAGCGGGACGTAGTCCGGAAGCTCAGAGGCGCTGCAGTCCATGCCGCTTGCAGCGTAGCTCTCGCGAAGGTCCACCATCGCCTGACCCCGGTCACGGTTCGTGCCGTAGACGAAGTCAAAGAGATAGAGGCTCTCGGCGGAATTCGAGTCAAAGAGACTCGAATACTCCGCCTGCCATTCGCGAAGCGACTTAAAACCCCTGGCCCAGGAGAGGAAGGTGCCGAGCGGCGACTCAGGACCCGTTTCCGTGATCCCGTCGGCCGCCACGAGCGGCTCCACTTCTCCCAGGTTTTCCCACAGCTCCTGCTCGGGATAATCGAGAAGAGATGAGAGAATTCGGTAGGTTTTGATCATACGATCGCCTCTTTAGAGGCCTCCGAAGAGACCGTTTTCCTTATCTTCACCTTCAAAACCGAGACCGGTGCGGAGAGCGAAGAGTTCCGCTTCCTCACGGACCGCGGGAGCCGTCGGGATCACGAAGCGATCCTTGAAGTCGGCGATCGCGAGGAGCTTATACATCGCGGTGAGTTCCTCAGGCGTGACACCGGCCTTTTCGAGGATATCGGGCGAAATCTCGTCACCGAGCGTCTTCCCGCGCATGTAGATACGGAGCGCGACGAGCTTCCCGAGAGCCTCACGGATCACCTTCTGATCACCAGCGGTGAGGAGGCGCGCGAGGTACTCAAGCGGAATACGCATGTCGTCGATGCCGGCGAAGAACTGCTCCGGCACGTCCTGGTGGCCGAGCGGAGAGAGCGGCGGAACGTACCACACCATCGGGAGCGTCCGGTATTCCGGATGCAGCGGGAAGGCGATCTTCCACTCCTTCATGAGCTTATAGGTCGGCGAGTTCTGGGCCGCGTCGATGAAGTTCTGCGAGATACCGTCGCGGAGGGCGGCGCGCTGCACTTCAGGATCGAACGGGTCAAGAATCAGGTCGAGCTGACGCTCATAAAGCTCGTTCTCGGGAGCCGCGGAGTAATCCTCGATCTTCTCAGCGTCGAACAGCACGACACCGAGGTAGCGGACACGGCCGACGCAGGATTCGCTGCAGATCGTCGGTTCGCCGGACTCGATACGCGGGTAGCAGAAGATGCACTTCTCGGACTTGTTGCGGGCCGGGTTGAAGTAGATCTTCTTATAGGGGCACGCGGAGATGCACTGACGCCAGCCGCGGCACTTATCCTGATCGATCAGCACCACGCCGTCTTCGCTGCGCTTATAAATCGCGCCGCTCGGGCAGGACGCCGCGCAGGACGGATGCAGGCAGTGCTCGCAGAGACGCGGCAGATAGAACATGAAGGAGGCTTCGAACTCTTCGTAGCCCACGGTGTCCGTGCCCTTCAGGTTCGGGTCAGCGGAACGGGCGGCGAAGGGGCCGGCGAGGTTATCTTCCCAGTTCGGGCCGTCTTCCACCTTGTCCATGCGCTTGCCGGTCGCGATCGAGTACGGACGCGCGGTCGGAGCGGTCTTGCGGCGAAGGCTCTGCTTCAGGGTGTCGAAGTCGAACGTGAAGGGTTCGTAGTAATCCTTCACTTCCGGCTGACGCGGGGAGCTGAAGAGCTTGCCAAGGATCGTCGGGCGGTTGCCGTGACGCAGCACCGCCTTCCCGTCCTTCACTTCCCAGCCGCCCTGCCACTTCTCCTGGTCTTCCCACTTCTTCGGGTAACCAATGCCGGGCTTCGTTTCGACGTTATTGAACCAGGCGTATTCCATACCCTTGCGGCTGGTCCAGACGTTCTTGCAAGTGACCGAGCAGGTGTGGCAGCCGATGCACTTGTCAAGGTTGATCACCATGCAGATCTGTGCTTGTACTTTCATGGTTTGTCCTTATTCTCTAAATGGTTCTCAGGTATCGGCTTACCACTCGACATGGTCGAGACGGCGCAGCAGCACAAACTCGTCGCGGTTCGCGCCGATCGTGCCCATGTAGTTCAGCGCGAAGGAGAACTGGGCATAGCCGCCGGCCATATGGGTCGGCTTCGGGCAGATGCGCGAGATCGAGTTGTGGAGACCGCCGCGCTTACCCGTCGTCGGGGAGAGCGGGACGTTCACAGTACGGCCCTGGTTGTGATACATGTAGACCGCGCCTTCCGGGATACGCTGCGAAACGCAGGCACGGGCGATCGTCGAGCCATTCATGTTCACGGCTTCAATCCAGTCGTTATCCTTCAGGTCGAGCTTCGCCGCGTCCGTTTCGCTGATCCAGATCACCGGGCCGCCTCGGCCGAGCGTCAGCATCACGAGGTTATCGGACCAGGTGGAGTGCGTCGTCCACTTGTTATGCGGGGTGAGGAGGTTCAGCGCGAGCGTCTTATCCTTGATGCCGAGCTTTTCCTTCATGCCGTCGATCTCGTGCTTCGCGAGCGGCGGCTTGTACCCCACAAAGCCTTCACCGAAGTCAAGCATCCAGGTGTGGTCGAGGTAGAAGCTCTGGCGGCCCGTAATGGTGCGCCACGGCATCAGGTTGTGGACATTCACGTAGTTCGCCGTGTAAGCGACACCGCGGTCCGAAATACCCGTCCAGATCGGGGTATTGAGCGAACGGCGGGGCTGCTGCACGAGGTCGTCATACGTGTAGCGGGTGGAGCCCGTGCCCTTCATCATTTCTTCTTCGAACGGTATGCCGGTGAGCTTCTCAAGGCCCTTCCAGGCACGGCGTCCGGCGGCGCCATTGCCGGCCGGGTCGAACGTGAGAATCATGTTGACCGCGTTGATGTCGGTATCAAGCTTCGGAGCGCCCTTCGCGTAACCCTCTTCCACGCGGCCGTTCAGGTCGCCGAGGGTCTCGTAGTCTTCGCCCGTCTTCCAGGCGATCTGGTGCGGCGCGACGCCCTTATCGCGGAGCAGCGGGCCGACAGCCGTGAACATGTCGTAGAGGTGCGGGTAGTCGCGCTTCACGAGAACAAGGTTACCCATGGTGACACCTGGGATCGGGGTCTTGCCTTCGGTTCTCCAGTCAACCGGCTCCATCGGAGCGGCGGTCTCAGCAGGCGAATCGTGGGCGAGCGGGGTCATCATGATGTCCTCTTCAACGCCGAGGTGACCCACGCAGAGCTTCGAGAACGTGCGGGCGAGATCCTTGAAGATGCGCCAGTCGGTGCGGGCTTCCCACGCCGGATCCACAGCCTTCGAGAACGGGTGGAGGAAGCAGTGCATATCGGTGGAGCTCATGTCCGCCTTTTCGTACCAGGTGGCGGCCGGGAGCACGATATCCGAGTAGAGACCGGAGGTCGTCATGCGGAAGTCGATCGTCGCGACGAGATCAAGCTTCCCGACCGTGTCTTCGCTCTTCCACTTCGTGAAGAGCGGCAGCTCCTCACCCATCTGCTCAATGTTGTCACCGAGAACGCCGTTCTCGCTGCCGAGCAGATGCTTCATGAAGTATTCCATGCCCTTCGCGGAGCAGCCGATCAGGTTGGCGCGCCAGATGAAGAGGCACTTCGGGGAATTGCCTTCACCGTCGATGTCTTCGCTCGCGAGGTGGAGGTTGCCGGAACCGAGCTGGTTCGCGATATAGTCACGCGGGGCGACGCCGGCCGCGTTCGCTTCGCGGACGAGGTCAAGCGGGTTGCGCTCGAATTCCGGCTCCGTCGGCAGCCATCCCATACGCTGAGCGCGGATGTTGCAGTCGACGAGCGACATCTTGTTCCAGTCTTCCTTATGCTTCGCGAGCGGCGAGACGAGGTCCCCCGTCTTCACGCGTTCGTAACGCCACTGGTCGGCGTGCATATAGATGAAGCTCGTGGTGTTCATCTGACGGGACGGACGGATCCAGTCGAGACCGAAGGTGAGCTGAGCCCAGCCAACCTGCGGACGGACCTTTTCCTGACCCACGTAGTGAGACCAGCCGCCGCCATTCACGCCGATCGTGCCGCAGAGCATGAGGAGGTTGATCGCGGCGCGGTACGTCATGTCGGTGTTGAACCACTGGTTCACACCGGCACCGATAATGATCATCGACTTGCCGCGGGTCTTCTCAGCGGTCTTCGCGAATTCGCGCGCGACGTGCACGACGCGTTCAGAAGGAACACCCGTGATGATTTCCTGCCACTTCGGGGTGCAGGGGAGATCGTCCGCGTAGCTGCGGGCGCAGTTCGGATCGTCGTAGCCGTTCTCAACGCCGTAGTTCGCGAGGAGCAGGTCAAAGGTCGTCGCGACGAGGACCGACTTGCCGTTCCCGAGGTCGATGCGGCGGACCGGAACCTTGTGCGAGATCAGGGAGTCGTGAGCCGTGGCAGCGAAGTTCGGGTTCTTGTACTCAGCGCCGCCGAAGTACGGGAAGAGGACTTCCACCACTTCGTCGTGGTGATCCTTCTGCGAGAGCTCAGGCGTGAACTTGCGGCCGGTGCGGCAGTCTTCGTTCTTCAGGTTCCACTGACCCTTGCCCGCGTAACGGGTGGTCATCGTGCCGTTCGGGATCACGAGCTGGTCTTCGGTATCACGGAGAACCGGAGCGAAGTTCGGGCGCTCTTTGTCGTCGAGACCGAGGTTATCGGCGAAGTCACCGGCGCGCAGCAGACGGCCCGCGGAGTACTGACCGTTCGGCTGTTCCTCGAGCTTCACGAGGAACGGGAGGTCCGTGTACTTGCGGACGTACTCGTCAAAGTACGGGGTCGTCCGATCCACGAAGAATTCCTTCAGGATCACGTGGCCCATCGCCATGCCGAGCGCGGAGTCCGTGCCCTGCTTCGGAGCGAGCCACACGTCAGCGAACTTCGACGCGTCGGAATAGTCAGGAGAAATGACGACAACCGGGGTGCCCTTATAGCGCACCTGGGTCATGAAGGGAGAGTCAGGGGTACGCGTCACCGGGACGTTGGAGCCCCAGAGCATCAGGAACGCGCTGTTAAACCAGTCCTGGCTTTCAGGCACGTCAGTCTGCTCGCCCCAGGTCTGGGGAGAGGCAGGCGGAAGATCGCAGTAGAAATCGTAGAAGGAGAGCGACGTGCCGCCGAGCAGCGACAGGTAGCGGATACCGGCGGCGTAAGAAACCTGCGAGAACGCGGGAATCGGGGTGAAACCGGCGTTGCGGTCCGGACCGTACTTTTTCGTGGTCCAGATGTTCGCGGCGGCCATGATTTCGTAGGCCGTATTCCAGTCCATGCGGACAAAGCCGCCCAGACCGCGGACCTTCTTATAGGACTTTGCCTTTTCCTTATCGGAGACGATAGAACCCCAGGCCTTCACCGGGTCCTTTTCCTTCTCCTTCGCCTTCTCCCAGAGCTCGAGCAGCTCGCGGCGGATCATCGGGTGCTTCACGCGGCCCGAGTTATAGAGGTACCAGGAATAAGAAGCGCCACGCGGGCAGCCGCGCGGCTCGTGATTCGGCATATCCGGACCATTATCCGGGTAGTCGGTCGCCTGGATTTCCCAGGTCACGATTCCCTTCTTAACGAAGATCTTCCAGGAGCACGAACCGGTACAGTTCACGCCATGCGTGGAACGGACCACTTTATCGTGCTGCCAGCGATTGCGATAAAACTTTTCCCAGGCACGCGCGGCGTGATCCTGGGCGCTGAAGTAGCGAAGATTAGAAAAGGCATCAGTCATTTTTTTGTTCTCCTGAAGGTTCCGGCACTGCGGGCTGCGACGTCCCGTTTGACACGTGCCGGAACCGATGGGGGTGGTTTTCAGGCTATTAGTTGGCCTTACGCATCATGCCGAGCCAGTTAAGCACGATGTTTGCAATTGCAAAGAGAGTGAAGACAAGGAAGCCGAGACCGTAGCCGGCGTTGCCGTAAGCGGTAACGACAGCGGCGAGGATGATCGGGAAGACGAAGCCGCCGAAGGCACCGAGACCGCCGACCCAGCCGGAGGCACCGCCGACCGACTTGGCCACATAGACCGGGACGAGCTTCATCACAGCGGCGTTATTGAAGCCGAAAGCGACAGCGATCACGATCGTGATGAGGAAGGTGCCGAACCACGGGAGGTTGAGGTTCATCAGGGCGCAGGAGATAGCGACGACGACGAGAGCGCCGATGCAGACCTTCTGACCGCCGACCTTGTCAGCGAACTTGCCGCCCGGGACGCGCATCAGAGCCGCGAGAATCGAGAAGATAGCGGTAAGAGCGCCGGCCGTGATCGGCTCAAGACCCTGGGCACGGGTCCAGTAGGTGGGGAACCAGGCGGTAAGAGCCATGAATCCACCGAATGTTGTGAAGTAGGTGAGAACGAGGAGCCAGGTCTGCGGAATGCCGGCAGAGATCTTGAGAGACTCAACAATGTTCCCGGTCGGGAAAAGTTCCTCGCCGTGCTCAACCGCGGCTTCCTTCGCTTCCTCGTGGGAAACGCCGTGGTTACGGAGCTGGAAGTACGGGGCGTTGCAGGAGATCACCGCGTAGAGAATGCCGCCGATGATGAGAACCGCCGTGAGGACGTGGTACGCGTTCACGAAGCCGATGCCCTTAAGGAGCAGCGGCAGACAGAAGGCGAGGACGCCGGCAGAGGCCGTACCGAGACCGCCGAAGACGCCGAGGGCGAAGCCCTGGTCCTTCTTGCGGAACCAGTAAGAGATCTGGCTCACGCCGACAGAGAACGTCGCGATACCGCAGCCCGCGAGGCAGCCGAGGAGCAGGATCACCGGGTAGAGACCGGCCATGTTCTCAGGGAAGCGCGTGGAGAAGAGGATCGAAAGACCGATCAGGCCAATCGCGGAGCAAAGCATGAGGAAGTTGAAAGACTTCCGGCCGCCGTTCACGTCAACAGACGCGCCGAACGGAATACGAAGGAGAGAGCCCGAAAGCGACGGGACGGCAACGAGAAGACCCACTTCCGCCGGGGTAAGACCCATGACATCCGTCAGGGCCTTAGCGGTCGGCCCGAAAAGGGAAATCGACATTGCGCCAAAGAAGAAGCCAAGGGTTGCTGCGAGAAGGGCCCGGTTGGGAGACCCGATCAGCTGAAAGTTTTCTTTGCTCATATCTGATTGGTTTTTATAGCGAAGCGCCCGGAGCGGAACCGCGAGGAGTTCCAGATTCAGCCGAGATCAGACGCTTCATGTGTGTTTTTGGGGAAATCGCCCTCTCTTTACTCAAAGCCCCTGTTTTCAAGGGTTTCGCGCAAAGAGTAAAAAACCCCTAAATCCCCTGATTTATTTGGGAATTAGGGCACTTCATGGAACGCCTGCATTCTAAGTAACGGCTATTGGCTACGAAATATGGAGAACGGGCTAATCCGTCCCCACCCTCTCACAGCCGGATGACTAGTCCCCTACACGAAAGGGTGTACCCATTTCATACAGGTATACGCTCATTATTTCTTTAAATACAATTATTTGATAAAACTGACCCCTCGGCCCCGGATAACGCCGTTACTACCTACTTTTTAAAGTTGTAGGGCAAATGCATCTTTTTATTCAGTCTTAGACCTGAGCCCGAAAGACTCATATCAAAGATGCCCAATCATCCGAAGTGACTATCTGACAGAGTCCACTTCGGAGTAGCTTAGGGAAACCCATAACTACCTAGCCCGTTTTTTGCATCCCATGGACATGGGGGTGCCGCTTCACGGGACAAAAAATAGTGGTAAAGAGCACCATCTTTATCTGTCCCTCGCGAAGCCCCGATTCTGCAGGGTTCCGGAAGGTCTCCGGTTTCAGCGCCCGTCTTCAGATCATTCGGGCGGCTGACCCCTTAGCCATTCCGGTGTCACCTTTATCAGCTACAGCCATGGGCTGACGGACGTTGTTTTTCTGCGTATCTGTGTGTCGGAAATTTCTGCCTCAGCCTGCCATTTCGTATGGCAAAGCTTAAGATTCATTATTTGATTTCCTCAAAACCTCGGAAACACGGAGGATCCTTCCCTTGGCTTCCTACTTCATCATCCTGATCGGCATCGGTCTGATTGCGGGAACTTACATCGCGAATAAAGCGAGCGGTAAGAAAACGAAGACCCCGGCTGACACCAGCGGAATCCACGCAGTCAAAGGCTGCAGCACGACGCTTCTTCTCGCGGGAAGCGTGGTTGTGCTCGGTCTCGTGCTTCTGGCACTTATATTTCTCGCATAAGTATATGAAGTGATTCTTAATTAGATTCGCTTTGAGAGGCTCTTCAAAAAAATTTTATGAGTTCCTGATAGCGGTTCAGAAAGATCTATCAGAAACTCATAGCTGCTAATAGAAATTAGTGAGGCTCTATTAGCGGATCACTACCTGTTCTTCGGGGCTGCTTTGCTGGAACACCTTTCCGGCCTCCCTCTTCATATATAAGAAGAGCTCTGCGGCCTCTTCTACTCTCTCCTCCTGCTCAGCTCATCAGAGGATTCGGCCTGAGATGCAGGTTCACCCGGTTTGATCAAAGGCCGCGCCCCGTCAATCCCTGCTCCCCCTCTCACACGCTCTCTATATAAGTTCTATTAGCTCCTGATAGTTCCTATCAAAAACTATGAGAGCTTATGGAGCTGCTATCAGTTTTTATAGATCCTCTAATAAAGAAAGAGACAACGAAAAAGCCCCGGACCGGCAATACCGGAATCCAGGGCTATTAATCGCGAAGCGATCCGCTGTACGTCAGAGGCGGTCGCGATACGGGAGCGTCAGGAATTCAAAGCCGGAACCAAACTTTCTCACGCGTCCGATTCCCGGGAACGGGAGATGACCGCCCGCGAGGAGATGCGTTGATTCCGCGAGTTCCGTGAAGAGATCGATACGTTCGGCCGCGGCGCGCTTCGGGTCCATGTCGTAGCGAGCGGAAATCGTGGGATCCGCGAACTGAACCGCGGCCACGTGAGCAACGTCACCGGCGAATACGATCTCACCCTGCTCCGTATCGAGCACGAAGAACGCGTGCCCCGGGGTGTGTCCCGGATGGAATTCAGCGGAGAAGTCACCGAAAAGCGTTTCAGCCTTATCGATCAGCTTCAGATGACCGGCTTCCTCGTACGGGGCGAAGAACTCAGCCGTAGCTTTCCGGGTTTCCTCAGGAACGCTCTCACCCGTAAAAAACTCATAGTCCGTCTTCGGGACCCAGACCTTTGCTTTCGGGAAAGCGGCCTCTCCGTTATGCGTGAGACCTGAAATGTGATCCGGGTGGCAGTGAGTGATCAGGACGTCCGTGATCGTAGTGGGCTTCACTTCTGAGAAAAGCCGCGTAAGTGCGAGACCCTTTCCGATTCCGTACCCCGTATCAATCACAACCGAACGGCGGCCGCTCTTGATATGGAAGACGTTGACGTAATGCTCGAGCGTATCCGGGGTCTGGCAGCTCTGACGGACCAGCTCCTCGATACGTTCTTTAGACGCGAGAGAAAGCCCCGGATCCTGAGCACGCGTGCCGTCAGAAATTGAGGTAACAGTCACATTACCGAACTCGTAATGCCTGATACCTTCCATGTCCTTTTTATCCATAGTCGTACTTTCCTTCGATTCCGCTCCGAACGGCAGACTGATAGCCGCACCGGCAGCCGCGGCGGCTGACAGCAGCACACGGCGTGAAAAGGCAGGCTGGCTCATAACACGCTCACTTCAGAGTCTCTGATACGGTGATATTAGACCGGAGAGTGGGAACCGTGAAACCTTGCCTGAAAAAAGAGTCCTCACAGTACTCTGGTCGTCTTCGGATGAATTATCAGCTTCTATTATTTGCTATTAGTTTCTGATAGTTTTTGATAGGAAATATTAGGTTCTATCAGAAGCTATCAAAAAATATCGAATAAACGATGAATGAAAAAAACTGTCATGAACCGGCCCTGAATCCACCCGGCATCAGCAGTCATTTCTGTCACGGTTCCGCCATCAGGCGCTTTACAGTACTGACGGAAAACCTATTAGCTTCTAATAGGAACTGATAGGAACGCATAGTTTCTATGAAAAAACTATCAGAAGGTCTTATTAAAGCTCTGACGCCAGGTCAGACCGGGGAACAGCAGAGGATTCAGAGAAGGCAGAAAAACTTTCCCCGCGATCAGATCCCAAGAAAAAACGATCAGATCCCTGGAGGAGGTATCTGATCGTCTTCATACTGCTTTATTAGATCCTATTAGGATTTATTAGGATCTATCAGAAACACATAGGATCTCAATAAAAACTATTCGTCGTTTTATTCGGCGTCATCCACATCGTTCTCGATGTTCTTAAGAATACGAGCCGGCACGCCGCCGACAACACAGTTATCCGGGACGTCCTTCGTGACGACAGCGCCAGCCGCCACAACGACGTTATTCCCAATCGTGATGCCAGGAAGAATCGTCACGTTGCCGCCGATCCAGACGTCGTTCCCTATCTTGACGGGCTTCGCAATGCCCATGTGCTTACGACGGGCAGCGGGAGACAAAGGATGACCGACCGACGTGATCAGCGTGTGCGGTCCGATCATCACGTTGTTCCCCATCGTGACCGGAGCTATATCGAGGATCGTGACGTTGTAGTTCGCGAGGAACTCATCACCCACATGAATATTGAGACCGTTGTCGCAATTAAAGACCGGTAGCACGGTCGGATGCTTGCCGCAGGAACCAAAGAGCTCACGGACAGCCGCTTCGCGTTCCGCAGCGTTCTGCATCGGAATGGCATTCAGCTTCTGGGCGCAGGAAAGCGCATGCAGCTTTCTCCCATCCACTTCCGGATCCATAAAGTCATAAGGAAGACCCGCGTCGAGCTTCTCAAGTTCAGTCATTGCCATTGAAATTTCTCTCCGATTTTCTGTAACCAACCAACAGCCCTTGATTATAGGAAGAGTCGATGTTAGAACTGAGACCCCCCAGATTTCTATGATTTCCTAATAGGTACTAATAGATGCTGTTAGAAACTCATAGCAACTATCATTTTTCTATGAACACAGCAGAGCACCTACACTTTTTCGCTCACTTTCCAGATCACAAGAATGGTCGCTGTTTTCTCTTCATCACACTTCATAAATCGTTTGAAACAGGTACGGTTTCCGTTATATCTGACTTTAAATGTGCGGTTATATGAGCGGCCTGAGAGAATTTTCCGCAGATAGTACGCCAGACTTGAATAAATCTCCGTAACATTGAAGTGATTTTTGGATGTTAAAGAATCGTTTATCTATAGGCAATTATGCAGATTTAAGAATACAGTTTGTGAATAATTTGTTAATCTTGAGATGATTAATTAGAAGAATCGAGGGTGAGGAAAATTTTGTGGGTGACTCTGAGATAATTGCTCTTGGAGGAGCCTCAAATGAAACGAAAGACAGACCCCTTGGATAGTGTTGCAGGACAGATTTTAGAAAACGCCAAGAAATCCGGGCTTGAGATTAATACCGCAGAGGATGCGGAAAATCTTATGGCCCATATGCTCGGTCGGCTGCTGACTCAAATGCTTGACGGTGAAATGACCAATCATCTCGGTTAC
Organism: Mesosutterella multiformis; assembly: GCF_003402575.1. Taxonomy (GTDB): domain Bacteria; phylum Pseudomonadota; class Gammaproteobacteria; order Burkholderiales; family Burkholderiaceae_F; genus Mesosutterella; species Mesosutterella multiformis. The sequence continues at coordinate 120,490 of NZ_BGZJ01000002.1, read as the reverse complement.
GAAAGAGGCGGTAAACGTGTCACCGAAAATGAGCGTAACGGGCATAGTTCGAAAACCCTCAAATCGTCCAGCCTTGGAAATATCCGTATTGACGTACCCAGAGACCGCAAGGGAGAGTTTGAGCCGAGGGTCGTTCCTAAGCATAAACGCCAGCTGGCGGGGTTTGAGGACAAGGTTCTGGCCTTGTACGCCAGAGGGCTCTCAACCCGGGAAATTCAAGGCTTTCTCTATGATGAATACGGTATGGAGACCAGTGCCGAATTTATCAGCGATGTTACGGACGCCATCCTTCCTGAGGTTGAAAAATGGCAGAACCGTCCTCTGGATCCGTTTTATACAACTGTTTTCTTTGACTCTATTCGAGTCAAAATCCGAGGTGATAATGGCATTGTTACCCCGAAAGCGGTCCATCTTGCCTTGGGCGTAAACGCCCAGGGCCGCAAGGAAGTTTTGGGGATGTGGGTCGCTGATAACGAAAGCGCAAAATATTGGCTTAAGGTCTTCACTGAACTCAAAAACAGGGGGGTGTCTGATATTCTGATTGCTGTCACAGACGGACTCAAGGGAATGAAGGAGGCGCTTGAAGCTGCCTTTCCCAACACTCTGCTGCAGACCTGCATTGTTCACCTGATCAGGAACAGTCTGAAATTCGTCGGATATAAGGATTACAAGGCCGTAGCCGGCGCGCTGAAGCCCATTTACCGGGCCGTAAACGCGGCTGATGCGCGGAAGGAACTGGACGCTTTTGCACAGTCGGAACTGGGGCTCAGATACCCTTACATCGCCAAACAGTGGATCGATTCCTGGGATAAGGTGATCCCCTTCTTTGATTTTTCCCCAAATATCCGCAGACTTATTTATACAACCAATGCCATAGAGAGCCTTAATCGGGATCTAAGAAAAGTAATTAAGACCCGAGCTGCTTTCCCTACTGAAACGGCTGCTTTGAAACTTCTCTTTCTGGCAATCCGGAAAGTAGAGAAAAGATGGGTGCGGCCTTCTCCATACTGGAGTGCCGCTATGAGAGAATTGGTTGTGCTATTTGGTGACCGAATCACCCCCTACATCGATTAACCTTGAACGAGCCGCCCACAAAAAATTACACACCCTCGAAGAATCGAAAATCCTTGATAATCGCTCTCTTTGCCTCTGGTGGAACCGACTTTCTGAGTCCTTCGGTTTTGTCTCTCACAAACTCTTTCCAAGGTACATTTTTTTCAATATTATCTTTAGGTAATTATGTTTAGGTAAATTCTTGTAGACCCATACAGACGTAAACAGCACAGGGACCGTCCGCAGGTACGGTAAACGTTATAACTGGCTGACGCCTGACTTCCTCATTAAGGCCAAAACCTATGTACCACTATTCTTTGGTGGACCTGCTGCTTTTCTCCGCTGTCGCTGAAGAGTCCTGTCTCACACGCGGAGCCAGAAAGGCACATCTCTCGCTTCCATCCGCCTCTCTCAGAATGAAATCGCTTGAGGAGGCGCTCCACGTGACGCTCTTTAACCGGAAGCCGCGTGGCATTGAATTGACTCCGGCGGGCGAGATCCTGAATCAGCATGTGAATGAGATCAAGCAGACACTCGCCCGGATGGAGAACGAAATCGCACCGTATGCCCGTCTGAGAAGCGGCGTCATCCGGATCGCGGCGAACTATGGCGCGATGCTTGATTTCCTCCCAGTCGATATCCCGTCGTTCCTCAAAGCGAATCCTGGCGTACAGGCGCATCTTGAACAGAAGACATCGCCTGAAGTCGTGGAAGAGATCGCCCGTGGGCGTGCTGACATCGGCGTGACCGCCTTTGAAGGCCCCTACGAGGGCGTGAAGTTCAGGGATTACCGGAAGGATGAGCTGATCCTCGCGGTGCCAGCGGATCACCCGCTGAAGGATTGTGAGACAGTCGACTTCTCTGAGGCGCTTGAATTCGAATTCGTGACGTTCGATCGGGACTTCGCGATGCAGAAGTTTCTCTATGAGAAAGCAGACGAAATCGGCCGCGTTCTGAAGTCCCGTCTTGAGGTTGAGGATCCGCTGATCCTGCTGCGTCTTGTGAGTGAGGGCCTTGGTATCGGTGTTCTCAGTCGCAAAGCCTTTACATCGCTCTCAGCGTACGCGAAGGCGGTTCCGGTACGTCTTTCCAACTCCTGGGCTCAGAGAGAGCTCAGAATCGCCGTCAATGAGGATCCCGCGCTCCGAGGTCCCTGGACATCTGCTCTTATCAGTCATCTGACCCGGGACTCGTCCGATAACGTTTACCGTACCCAGCTTCTTTGATTTACTCTATTAATTTCTAATAGATGCTAATAGCTCCTGATAGTTTCTTCATAAAACCTATCAGGAGATATTTTTATTTCCGTCTCAAGCGAAAAATCCTCTTCCGGATCTTTCGCACGATGCAGCAAGATTGATCTCTCAGAATTCAGAGCCAGTAAATCCTATTATTTTCTAATAGCTTCTAATAAATTCTATTAGGAACTATCAGAAACCAATAGAACTTATGTGGGTTCTATGAGAAACGATTGTTGGTTTTACAGCTAGGAAAGAAACCTAAGATCAGACGGCGGTGAAACGTGAGAGAAAGAGAAGAGCCCTGGCGGGAAAGAGGAGAGAGGTCAGAAAGAATCGAAAGGAGGGGAACGCCCCTGCTATCAGAAACTCATAGAAGCTAATAGCATCTAATAAAAAATATTAAATCCTGATAGAAACTCATAGCTTCTATCAGGATTCATGGGCCGAAGGATGAAACAACAGAATCAGAGTCCGTCTTCGAGGATCTTCACGATCGCGAGATTGATGATGCCGGAGCGGGTCTGCGCTTTCTTTTCGCAGAAACGATCCAGTTCTTCAAGCAGGGGAACCGGGATCATGAAGGAGCACATCTTTCTCTGAACCGGGGCGTGCTTCTTACGGGCACGTTCCGCCTTCTGAGGGGCAGCCTTCTGAACGAAATCGCGGATCTGTTCGCGGTTATCAGGCTCTTCTTCAGCCTTCTTCTGTACAGCCGGTTTATTCGTAACGCTAAGATCGATAGACATTGCCGTCTCCTTTGGCTCGTATTTTACTTGGCTAAGACCGTCTGATTCACAAGATGGCGGACTTCAGCGCACGCCTTCTCATTTCTCGGCTTCATCTCGTAGACAGAGAGACCGTGATTTCCAGCCTCCTCAAACACGACACGCGAGGTGAGCTTTGCGTCCACGTATTTGATGTCATCAAGGCTCCGCAGGAACTGCACCACCTCATGGTCGTTCTTCGTCATGCGGGTATGCGCCTGGGAGATGAAGACGAAGGCCTTGAACTTTGCGCCAGCCTCTTCACGAGCCTTCTGAATGACATCGCGGATATTAAGCGTGAAAGCGAGCAGGTCGAGCCCAGTCGGACGGCACGGAATGAGGAGCGTGTCGCAGATCGCCATGGAAGCGCGGAGAGCATCCGTCTCTCGGCCGCCGACATCAATCACCACATACTCGTACTTCTCATTCAGTTTCGGAACGCGGGTCAGGATCTCACCGCCATCCGTGATGACCTCAGTCCTCAGCTTCGGCGAAACGAGGTTCTTTTCCCGCGACTGAATCGCGAGATTGGAGGAACCCTGCACGTCCGCGTCAACCAGGCAGACTTTCGCTTTTTTCTGCACCAGCAGGTAAAGCGCTACCTGCAGAGCGGCCGTGGTTTTCCCCGTTCCGCCCTTAGTGGATGCAACCGCAATGATCATTCGAGCCCCCAGAAAAATGTTTTTTACGATCTGTGCTGTAGATGTCAATTTCTAATAGATGCTAATAGCATCTATTAGAATTTATAGATGTTATTCATAAATATTAATATTTATTGAATAAATCAGATTGTATGCAAAATCCAAAAGCAGCGCAAACAGAGGGAAAAAAACCTACTTAAACGGACACTTCCTGAGGCCATCCTGAGGTCCCTTCATTGGCCGAGGAGACTTCGCGAATTTATTAAAAACGATCAAATCCTGGTACGGTAAACGTTATCGGACGACAAAATGACGCATGGTCGGCTCTTATGTTCTATCCCGATCTTTTCTCGCATGGACTCAGAGAGTTGGACACTGCTTTTCAATCATTCCTTCAGCTTCGGTAAAAAACGCCCTGAAAGGCCTCCAACGGGTTCCGCTATACCGTTTACCGTACCCAAATTCGATCTCTTTCAGGATCACTTTGGATAGAGAAGGAGACCCTTGTTATAACGTTTGCCGTACCTGTTTTCTGGCGGAATCCAGATATAACAGCAAAGCCTCGCCGCAGCCTCTGAATCAGGTTCAGATATAACGGAAACCGTACCTGACTGCTTGGATGAAGAGTTTCTGTTTTTTATCTAGTTAAAACAATGTGTTGTGATTGATGTTTATTGAAGATAGGCCATCAATCGATAACAGATTCCGTACTTTAATCGCGGTGTTTTTTGGGGCAGATATAACACTTACCGTACCTTGTTACCGCAAAAGAGACATATACCAGTCAAAAGCTGAAAAAATGATGGCAAAGCCCCCCAGTTATACCGTTTACCGTACCAGAGGAAAGCGCGGAATCCGGTTGAGTCGCTTGGCTCTCTTCTTTTATCGGTAACACTTTCCGTACTTCAGACAATTGATTTTTTCTAATCAATTTTTGTTTAAAATAAACAGAGAGTTAAGGAACGCATCTTCAGGTAATGGACAATCTTCACGATAACGTTTACCGTACCCTGATGGCTCTGTCGGTATAACGTTTGCCGTACCGGTTTTTCGCTTTCTTCTGATCAAAAAACGGTGCATTTAAATCCGATAGATCGATCGAGAGGACATATAGAAAAATTTAAAGCCTCTTAAATGAACGTTTTTCGGGGGTCTGAAAGACACTGATATAACGGAAACCGTACCCTGGATCTTCTGGAACCGGTTATAACGTTTACCGTACCCGAAAAGAAGGTCTCAAAAACGGACGGTGTTTTTCTCTCAGAGTGAATTCTTTTGCATAAAGTCGGATACAGTTCAGGATCTTGCATTGATCTTTGCTACACGATTTATCTTTTGCTAGCAGCGTTTGCTCAACGTTAGCCGGAGGAAGACTGAACGCCGTTCAATGGATCGGTTTTTGACTCACCAGGATCCGGATTTCTTAGTGTCTTTGGTCTTTTGATTTGTTAGATACCTGTTTTTTCAATTCTTTTTAGTCACTGATAACGGATACCGTACCCATAAAGTGAAGGGATAAAGGCAGCCGTTTCGAGGGTGTGTAATTTTTTGTGGGCGGCTCGTTCAAGGTTAATCGATGTAGGGGGTGATTCGGTCACCAAATAGCACAACCAATTCTCTCATAGCGGCACTCCAGTATGGAGAAGGCCGCACCCATCTTTTCTCTACTTTCCGGATTGCCAGAAAGAGAAGTTTCAAAGCAGCCGTTTCAGTAGGGAAAGCAGCTCGGGTCTTAATTACTTTTCTTAGATCCCGATTAAGGCTCTCTATGGCATTGGTTGTATAAATAAGTCTGCGGATATTTGGGGAAAAATCAAAGAAGGGGATCACCTTATCCCAGGAATCGATCCACTGTTTGGCGATGTAAGGGTATCTGAGCCCCAGTTCCGACTGTGCAAAAGCGTCCAGTTCCTTCCGCGCATCAGCCGCGTTTACGGCCCGGTAAATGGGCTTCAGCGCGCCGGCTACGGCCTTGTAATCCTTATATCCGACGAATTTCAGACTGTTCCTGATCAGGTGAACAATGCAGGTCTGCAGCAGAGTGTTGGGAAAGGCAGCTTCAAGCGCCTCCTTCATTCCCTTGAGTCCGTCTGTGACAGCAATCAGAATATCAGACACCCCCCTGTTTTTGAGTTCAGTGAAGACCTTAAGCCAATATTTTGCGCTTTCGTTATCAGCGACCCACATCCCCAAAACTTCCTTGCGGCCCTGGGCGTTTACGCCCAAGGCAAGATGGACCGCTTTCGGGGTAACAATGCCATTATCACCTCGGATTTTGACTCGAATAGCGTCAAAGAAAACAGTTGTATAAAACGGATCCAGAGGACGGTTCTGCCATTTTTCAACCTCAGGAAGGATGGCGTCCGTAACATCGCTGATAAATTCGGCACTGGTCTCCATACCGTATTCATCATAGAGAAAGCCTTGAATTTCCCGGGTTGAGAGCCCTCTGGCGTACAAGGCCAGAACCTTGTCCTCAAACCCCGCCAGCTGGCGTTTATGCTTAGGAACGACCCTCGGCTCAAACTCTCCCTTGCGGTCTCTGGGTACGTCAATACGGATATTTCCAAGGCTGGACGATTTGAGGGTTTTCGAACTATGCCCGTTACGCTCATTTTCGGTGACACGTTTACCGCCTCTTTCGTAACCGAGATGATTGGTCATTTCACCGTCAAGCATTTGAGTCAGCAGCCGACCGAGCATATGGGCCATAAGATTTTCCGCATCCTCTGCGGTATTAATCTCAAGCCCGGATTTCTTGGCGTTTTCTAAAATCTGTCCTGCAACACTATCCAAGGGGTCTGTCTTTCGTTTCATTTGAGGCTCCTCCAAGAGCAATTATCTCAGAGTCACCCACAAAATTTTCCTCACCCTCGCCGTTTCTCTTTTTTCTTCTCTTTTCTATCCGCTTTTATCGTTCTATCTTATTGAAAGCACATTAGAAATATTGAATAACGTTTACCGTACCATTTTTCTTTTCTGTTGTTTTTTCAGTCAGATATAACGGAAACCGTACCCGCTACCACACTTCACTTAGGTTGTCCACAGAAATTTGCGGGAATGGTTTCTTTTCTTAATTTTTATCTTTTTAAAACCTTTTCTATATAGAGGGGCCTCAGAAGCAACGTTTACCGTACCCTTGAGGTAACTTCTGCCGTACCCTTCGATAACTTTTCCCGTACTTCACGGATAACATAGACCGTACTGGGTTATTTTTGAGACTTATCCACAGGCTTTTTGATGTTTTTTTCGGTTCTGAGGTGATTTTGAGTGTGAGTGTCTGTTGACAGGTATAACGTTAACCGTACCTTAATGACGATTTTTAAAGAAAAAGCCTGTGTCTTTGGGTTATCCACAGGCTCTGTTCTTTTCTTACTTTTTATCTTTTTAAATTCTTTTTCTATATAGAGGGTGGCCAGAAGCAACGTTTACCGTACCCCTGGTGCAGCGTCTGCCGTACCTTTCGATAACGGAAGCCGTACCGCTGCTGCAACGTCTTCCGTACCAGCCCCTTTTTTTCGGGTTTGAAGGGAGGGGGCAGATTTATGAATTTCGGCTGGAATTTTCTTCTCTTAGCTAGTACTATGTAATCGGAAGTGTCACCGTTATGCACAGGTTCCCACCAAAAAAATGAGCGGAAAGGCCATCACCTTTCGGCTCGTTTTGTTTATGGGGATTTGAGTTATAACGTTTACCGTACCTGTCAATTTTCCTTGTGGATCTGGGCTATGGCTGAAAAACCGAAGACAAAATACGTTGAATCGAAGGTTGTTCGCTATTCGAATCCGCTCAATCTCACGTCGTATCACCTGGATCTTTTCCAGCTGCGCGTGGTGATGAGCGCGATCGCGAATGTGTCCAACGTCGACGCCATTGATCCGAACAAGACTTACTTCGTGAACGCCACCGACATCATGGCTCTCGGTACCCGAAAGCAGGAGGTGTACGCGGCGCTTCGCAAGGTGTCGGATTCGCTCTTCAACGGATTCGCCACGATTCAGATGCGGTCGATTCAGAATTTCCCGGAACTGCAGGCGGCGTTCAAGAGTTCGTACGACCTCTTCCGAAAGGATCCGACAAAGCCGGTTTTCGAGCGTTTCCACTTCCTCACGTCAGTCACGTACGCGGAAGGGCACGGTCAGATCGGATTCCGTTTCACGCCGGCCTTTATCCCCTTTGTTCAGCGCCTGAAAGAGCAGTTCACTGAGTTCAATCTCATGGAACTCACGGGTCTGCGGAGTGTGTTCGCGATCCGCATCTACACGATGTGCCTTCAGTACCAGAACCATCCGGACCGGACGTTCTTCACGACGTTTGAGGAACTCCGCAATCTCCTTGATTTAAAAGACGCTTATACGCGGTTTGGGAACTTCAAGCAGCGGGTGCTCGACGTCGCTATCCGCCAGATCAACAGCTCGGAATTCACGCGTTTCAGCGTGGAACTTGAGCTGATCCGGGGGGCCCACAACAAGGTGACACAGCTGAAATTCCACCTGTCGCCGAAGAATCATGTGCAGCTCGCGCGGGATGACGATGATTCGAAGAAATCCCGCCGCCGCAAGACTTCTGTCATGGATTCGCTGGAACTCGATGATCACCAGGCCGTGCTCACCGCGCGCCAGGTGTCGTACTACGCGGATCTGCTTGGCGGCGCGAATGAGGCGTACGCGGAGAAGAAGGGCTACAAGTCCCACGAATTTTTTAACTGGCTTCGCGCGAATAAGTTCGCTCCGAAGGGCCATTCGATCGAGGAATTTGTCGAATGGCTGAAACTGCACCTCGCGGAACCCGCTTTTGTGCAGAAAGTCTATGTGCCGTGGCTGAAACAGCTCGGGTTCAAGCCTCGTAAGCCTAAGGTAGACGCGGCGGCGAAGCGGGCGGCCCAGAAAGCGGCGGCTGAACTCGCGGAACAGATGGCTGCTGAAGCCGCGGCGATGGAACCGATTCTCGAACCAGAAATCGTGGAAGAGACGCCGAAAGTGAAGAAGACCGCGGTGAAGAAAACCCGGACCACCAAGGCGAAAACCACGGCCGCGGCGAAAACCTCGAAAACGGCTAAACCCGTGAAAACCACGGTCGCGAAAACAGCGAAGAAAGCGGCTGCTTCCAAAACCGCGGTGAAAGCGGAGACAAAAAACACGAAGACCGCAAAAACCGTGAAGACCGTCAAGGCGAAAACCACGCGGACCGCGAAAAAGAAGACTGAAGAGTAAAAGGCTCTGAAGCGAAGACCGTCAGAAATCACCTGACGGTCTTTTTTTATCGGAGGAGATCGGGGAGTTCGAGAAGCCGGATTCCAGCGGTTTCCGCGAAATTCCGGGCCTCATCCGTGTACCCCGCGAGGCTCGATGCCGCAAGGTCCGTGCGGCGGTCATCCCGGCCTTTCAGCGCGTGAAGCGCGAAGCCCCGCAGCGCCGCCTCTCCCACGGGGGTCGGATCAGCTGACGCGAGACCGATCAGCCAATCCGTTTTCGAGGCGTCTGTCAGGGCGAAAAGGGTACCGGAATCGCTCTGAACCCCTTCCAGCAGCCCGCTTTCCTCCGGCATAAAACGGAGCCTGGAACGGCGTCCCAGACGCGTCAGCGCGTCAGAGGATGCCAGAGCGAGGGGTTCACCGAGAATCGCATTTAAACGCGTTTTAAGCCCGCTGGCACCGTTTCCCGAACCCATGAAGAGGCACCGGTACCAAAGCTTCAGCGCGGGGCTGGAAAGCCGGTAAAGGCCCTTTCTGCCGTCCTTCGGAACACCGCAGGGGAAGATCTTCGTGACGAGACCTGACCGGACGAGTCCTGAGAGGTATTTGCCGCATTTCGCCTCGGTTTCACCGATCCAGGCGGCAATCTTCCCCGGGGTGTCGCAATCACGAGCGACAGCCGACATGATGGAGTGATAGATCCGGGGTTCCCGGAAAGGGGTTTCGGTCGCGAGCCGAACCGCGAAGTCAAAGACACTCCCTCGGGTGAGAAGACGCGAGAGATTGGTGTCCAGCGTTTCCTCCCGATTGAAGAGCGCGAGAACACCGGGAACGCCGCCGAAAAGCGCCCAGACGGTGAACTGATCGGCTGGCGTCCACCCGGGGAAGAACGCTGGCATATCGCGAAGCGAGAGCCCCGAGAGTTCGATTGTCGTATTCGGAAGGCCGTAAAGCGGGCTCTTGAAGCCGGAAACCGTTTCCCGCATCCAGGCGACACCGCCGCCAGAGAGGATGAGAGGGCAGGGGGAGGGAGTTCGGACGGACTGAAAGACCTCACGAAGCACGGCGGGGAATTCCGGCACCGCGCCGCAGAGCGCTTCAAACCGGTCAAAAGCGATAGCGGACCCCGTTTGGAGAGACGCCTCAAACACCGATTTCAGGGCGTCTTCCCAGGAAGGGAATTCCGCTTCATTCTTCCCGAAGAACTGATTGAAGTCCGAAGTAAAGCTTCTGAGGAGCAGCCGGCTATTCATGTCCGCGGCCTCAAAACGGAAGAGACGCCGTTCTTTCGCGGCCTCTTCAAGGAGTGCGGTTTTACCGACACCGGTCTCTCCTCGCACCGTAATGAGGTGAGGTCCTGGCGCTGAAAGCAATTCCTTCAGTCTTTCGGTTTCGCGGCTTCTGCCGATTTTCTGGCGATCAGACATATTTTCATGTTTAAAAAATACTTATAAGTAATATACCAAATAGTAAAAGTCCATTTCCACCCATTTTTCAGTTCTTTTCGGGTCAGGCGGAATCTGCTCAGAATGACAGAAATTTAATAGGAACTAATAGAAAATATTAAATAACATAAAATCAAATAGTTAAACGATACTTCAAAAGTCCCGTGAAAAGTGTCTGTATTTCACGTGAAACATTGATAATGTATAACTATTTGATTACAAAAAAGTTTATTGATTTAAAAAGTTCAAAAAACAGTGTCGGGTGAGGCATTCGGATTTTTTTAAGCTCCAGATATAACGGAAACCGTACCCATTCCGACACGAAAAGGTCTTCGACCACCTGTGTCGATGCCGTGAACGGCAGCCAAAGCGCGATTGTCCCAAAAAGAAAAGCGAAATGGATAGCGGTCAGAAGTGTCAGGACTGCCGACGCCAGGTGTGGAGGCGATTAATGGTCGAATCCCCATCATTTATCAGCATCTAATACATACTGATAGATACGAATAGTTTCTATTAAACAGGTACGGAATTCGTTATTCCTCAGTCAGGAGCGACAGGCAACGGAGTAATTGAGGGGATCATGATGAAGAAGGACGTCACGGAGGCAGGACTCTTTCAGATATAACGGAAACCGTACCCATAGCTGAAGATCTTCTGACACGCGACTGTTACTTCGGTACCTCGATCCTGAGAGGACGATGTGAATCGGATCGACGTGAAACTCTTCGAGACGGCTGACTAGCAGATATGCGAGCCCCGTGATCGATAACGTTTACCGTACCTAATAAGAAGACAAAGGAAGAGCCGACGGTCTCAGTCTGAATGAGAGGCTTCTCTTTCGATATAACGGAAACCGTACCCATCAAAAAAACGGTCTGCGTAAGGCTCAGGATCCCGGTCTGGAGGGGAGAAGTCCGCCGCCCGTGGTCACCACACCTTGTCTCGGGATGTGATGGTCTTCAGGACGGTACTGGAAAAGGAGGGCGCGGAGGATCCGTGTCCGTGCCAAAAGGCTTGAGCCTCCAATTCCGTTTGGGAAAGGGCGGGTGCCTGCCCGTTATCAGTTTCTGATAGAAGCTAATAGAAGCTATTAATGAGGCGGCAGTTCAGCGTGATCTCGTCAGAAATAACGGAAACCGTACCCTGAATCGAAATCAGAGAGAAAACGGAGAGAAACCAGTTGCAGCGGAGACCGTACCGGATCAGAAAGCGAGCGGGCGCTCAATTCCCCGTTATAACGTTTACCGTACCCGAAGCGAGATCGGTCTACGTTTCCTCCGGGATCTGGTTCACCAACTAGCTCTCTATTAGTTTCTATTAGCAAATCATAGAAACGCATAGAAGCTATCAATCAGGAAAAAGACTCCCGAAGGGATCGGGAAAAGCAGGGGTGGGTCAGTATTTGTCCACGAGCATTGGAACGACCGCCCTAAAGAACAGTTGCAACCCTTTCAGGTACGGTAAACGTTATCGGACGAAATGAACCCGATATAACGGAAACCGTACCCTATACCGATTGGAAACCGGTATCTCAATGAAGGTTCAAGCCTAAGAGCTTCTATTAGCTTCTAATAGAAACTCATAAGGGCGAACTGGAAATAAGCCACGTTCCAAATGCGAAATATGCTGTGTGGAGTCTCAAAGGGACGCGGCCATAGAGGAACTATCAGCTAATCATAAATACTAATAGAATCTAATAGAAAATATTAAAAGATAGATGAGTAAACCGGTCCAGCCAGAAATCGGCGCGGACGGTGGATTTCAGGATTGGAGCACGGAAGCCGGCGATTAGGGTGTATGAATCCGTTATAACGGATACCGTACCCGGAAGCCGATCCGGTTCAGCAGCCTTACCCGGAACGAGGCTATCGAGCAGGGGGCGGAATCAGCACGATTCCTGTCTTCAGATCAATTAATAGAAACTAATAGAAGCTATCAGCATCTATCAATGACACACGTTGCTCTGGAAACAATCAAGTCGGCACGAATCCCGCTCCGTTGAAGACCCGCGAGCCACAACACAAGGTTCAAATCCCACTTATAACGTTTACCGTACCCTGCAAAAGAGACTGATGCGCCTTGGTTACTCCCAGACTCTGACTTACGGCTGGAGTCACCGTGATCTGCATGGTGTTAATAGATACTGAAAGAAAATATTAGTATCTATCAGAAAATCATAAGAAACTATGAGAAGTGAGGTCAGTCCCGGCTTTATGACAAAATGACGGCTCAAAAGTGATTCAAAGCAATGGAAGAAAGATGGAACTCTTTGTGAAGACGCTCCAAGAGCTGACGCCAGAGGAGCTCTTTGAGATTTATAAGCTCCGGGTCTCGGTGTTTGTTGTGGAGCAGAAGTGCCCGTATCAGGAAGTGGATGACGCCGATAAGGTCGCGTATCACGTGTGGATGAAAGACGAGGACGGCATTCAGGCTTACCTCCGCGTGCTCCCGAAAGGCGCGACGTTTGATGAATGCTCAATTGGCCGCGTGATCGCGGTGAAACGACGCTGCGGCCTGGGGACGAAGATTCTCGACGCCGGTATCCAGGTGGCGAAGGAAAAGCTTCACGCCGAGAGTCTCACGATTGAGGCTCAGGTCTACGCAAGAAAGCTCTACGAGAACGCTGGCTTCGTTCAGGTGTCGGATGAGTTCCTCGAGGATGGAATTCCGCATATCAAAATGCGTCTGACACTCTGAGTTGAACCGCACGGCTGATCAGCCGCGTGTGAAAAGGCTTTGGCCCGGAGGCCGAAGCCTTTTCTATTAGGAACTATGAGTTTTTATAGAGACACTGATAGCTGCTATCAGAAATCGGAACCGATCTTCGTCTCAAGCCAGTGACTCTTTCCGCCGGGGATTTTGGTTCCGCTCCTATCAGTATTGCTTTTCTATCAGAAACTCATAAAAACTAATAGTATTTAATAGATACTAATAGAAACTGATAAGAAATCCACCAACAGCTCTTTTGTAGATTCCTGCAGAGAAAGTCATTTTCAATGCGACATAAAGTGACGCACCAACGTGTATGGCTGACAGTTATTGTCTCTCTGCCTCATCGAACAGTGATGCGGATATAGGTGCGGGTTCTGCCGGCCGTTGGCACCTGGCGATGTTAACCGTATATGAAATCTATGATTTGCTATTAGCTGCTAATAGAAAATCATAAGAACTGATAGTTATTGAATAACTTTTGGGATTACCGATAGCGCCTCTGCGGATACGGACAGATAGAAGAAACACACTGTACAAACAAATAGGTTCGTCTGAAGGACTACCTTTTCCGATACGATTGTGAGACACTAAGCCGTTTGAATTTTTCGCATTGGAGAACGGAGTGTGACCATCGCTCTTTTCTCCTGATCTCAACAGTAAACGGAGCTCTCGTATGAAATACGAAGTTGCAATCGAACCGGGCAGCGGCGCCTATGCTTTCAGTCTCACTGTTCCGGATCTGCCGGGCTGCTACGCTGTCGGCAAGACGCTTGAAGAAGCGATGCGTAATCTCAAGGAAGCCTCTGTGATTTGGGTTAAAGGTGAACGCGAAGCCGGACGCCCGATTCCGCCTCCGTCTGACCTCAGCGCGCTGAAGAAGCATGAGGAATATGCCCATCAGACGTGGACCGAAATCAATATCGACACCCAGGGACCGGAAGAAGTGATCGCCGGTATCTGAGGCACGGCTGAAACGTAAAGAAAGATTTCTCTTCAGATCGGCTTCAGATAGCTGTGATGTACTGTCCTTAATTGAACCTTTTCAAAGTTAAGGAGAAACTCATGGCTGATGTTGTAGTCCTGCTCGAAGTCACTCTGCTTGAGGGACAGAAAGACGGTTTCCTCGCTAAGGCCGAGCAGATTCAGTCTCACCTCGCTCATGTTCCGGGCTTCGTTCGAGCTGAACGTTTCCAGTCCGTGTCCGAACCGAACAAGGTCCTGAGCCTCTCGGTCTGGAAGGATAACGAATCCGTTAAGGCCTTCCTCACCTCTGAAGAACATCGCAAAGCCCAGCGCGAATCGATGGAAGGCGTGTTCTCGGATTATCGGATTACGGTTGCTTCCGCGGATCGTGTCTTCTCGCCGCACGAGCACCACTGATAAACCATTCATTGGTTGACCTGAGCAAAGAACCGGCACTCTTTTCGAGTGCCGGTTTTTTTGTCTCTGGAGGTCACTGAATGTCAGTCTGATATAAAAACTATCAGCTGCTAATAGCAGCTATCAGGATTTATGGAGAATCTCATAGAACTTAATGAAAGTGAGGAGATAAGGCGCATCTCGGATGAGGGAGTTGGATGATCAATCCCGGGGTCTGAGTTCCCGATGGAGATCTTCCCTGCCGCTGCAAACAGATCATCGGTCTTTCTAGTTCCAATCTATAAAAACTAATAGCAAATATTAGGAAATATCAGAAACTCATAAAAACTGATAGAAACTATTGGATTTCTGATAAATAGCTGCGATGATTCCGAATCAGATTCCTGATCTCGCAGAATGTCGTTTCAGGTTCTATTAATGTCGTTTAAACGACAACCCCCGTACATAAACTGACTCCATCTGAAAGATTCAGGTCCGCGTTGGAGGGACCAAAAAGATGGACTCAAAAAATCAAACTGCCGCGATGGGGATTCTGCTCACCATCAGCGCGGCGCATTTCCTGAACGATCTGCTTCAGTCGGTGATCCCGGCATCGCTCCCTGTCCTAAAGGAAGCGAACGCCCTCACGTTCGCTGAGGTGGGTCTCATCACGCTCACCGTGCAGATCACGTCGTCACATCTGCAGCCTTTCGTCGGGGCAGTGAGTGACCGGCACCCGATGCCGGAAGCGCTCCCCTGCGGAATGCTGCTCTCAGGTCTTGGTCTCATTCTTCTCGCTCACGCGGCGACGCTCCCCGCCATCCTGATTTCGGTCGCTCTGATCGGATGCGGCTCTGCGGTGTTTCACCCGGAATCCTCCCGCACCGCTCAGGATGTCTCGGGCGGCAGGCGGGGGTTCGCTCAGGCCGTGTTCCAGGTGGGAGGGAATGCCGGTTCCGCGATGGGACCGATCGCAGCTGCCCTTGTCGTGATTCCGTATGGGCAGTCAAGCATCGGTTGGTTCAGCCTCTCCGCCGCGCTCGCGTTCCTCCTTCTCGTCGGTGTCGCGAAGACCTATCACCGGGCACCGCCTGAAGCCGTGAAAAGCGCGGCGGCTGCCTCGGGTTCAGGAACCGCCTGGAACGTAAAGTTCATCTTCGCGATCCTCTTCATTCTGATGTTCTCGAAGCAGGTCTATATCTCGTCCCTCACGAACTTCCTCACGTTTTACGTCATGGAGAAATTCCATGTGGATCCGGTGACCGCTCAGTACGCGCTCTTCGCGTTCCTTGGCGCGGGAGCCGCGGGGACGCTGCTCGGCGGTCCGATTACCGATCGCTTTGGCCGCAGGAAGGTGATTTTCGGGTCGATCTTCGGCGCGGCGCCGTTCGCGCTCCTGGTGCCCTACGTGGGTTTCTGGGGTGTCATCGCGCTCGTGATCCTCGTGTCCTTTGTGATCTCGTCCGCCTTCTCCGCGATTCTCGTCTGCGCGCTTGATGTCGCGCCGCGGCACACCGGTATGGTGTCCGGTGTCTTCTTCGGGCTGACGTTTGGTCTTGGCGGCGCGGCCGCCGCGTTCTTCGGGTGGCTCGCTGACATCATCGGAATTGAGAATGTGTTCCTCGCGGCATCCTTCATGCCGCTCGCCGGGATCTTCGCGCTCGCGCTTCCGAAGAAGCTCTGAGCCGTAAGAAATTAGAAGCTAACCTCCCTCAGCCGCTGACCGGTGTTTTTGGTCAGCGGTCTTTTTGTTTCCCGAGAGACTGAACGAGTGAACCGGGAGTCAGACCAAAGAATTTCGTGAAAGCGGCGCTGAAGGGGCCGGGGCCAGAGAACCCGAGGTGAAGCGCGGTCTGCTTGATCGACATCCCTTTCGCGAGGCAGTCGAGCGCGGAGCAGAGACGGGCTGCGGATTTCCAGGCCTTAAAGGTCATCCCTGTGTCCTTCAGGAACTTTCGCTCGAAGGTTTTGGGCGTCAGGTGAACCTCATCACAGAGTGTCTCAAGCGGCACCGCCCAGCGGCTTTCCCGCAGGATTCCTTCCGCGGCGGATCGGAGCATGGGATCCGTGGGGAGCGGGAGGGGATCCGCGGTGGGTGCCGTTCCATGGAGGAGACTCAGTACCAGGCGGCTCATCTGCTTCTGGACGGACGGCGGATAGGTGTTCCTGAAGAGCTCCGCGATCAGATCCCGGAGGAGATCAGACACTTCCATCGCGCGGATCGAACCGGAAACCCGTTTTGAAGATTCAGCGGGGAAGTAGAGCGTCCGAAGCCGCGTCTCCGTAATAAAGGTGAGAGAGTGCGGGATGCCAGCCGGAATCCAAAGCGCCTGATGGGGCGGCACGAGCCGCGGGATGCCTTCGGACACGAGGAGCATGACACCCGATTCCGCATAGAGAAGCTGCGCCACGTCATGCACGTGTTCAGGCCGGGAGTGACCGGCTTCCGAATTCCGGGCAAAGACCACCCAGTCCTTCTGTTCAGAAAGATTCTCAGAGAGAAAAGCTTTTCGGATCTCAGATGTCATAGTGACAGGGCTTCACACGGTTCGAGTTAACAGATGCTGATAGCGGATTCATAAAAACTCATAGCAGCTAATAGATTTTATAGAACGGCTGATAGGCACAATAAAGCGGCTCAGGGCACGCTGGGGGTCAGTTTCGTGTTGTAGGCATGCCAACTACAAAAGTAGTTTACAAGTAAAAGCTATGACCATATTTAGATATTACTTTTATCTATGAATCAATCAGACAACTCCGAGCGCGAAGAAATTTAAGCCAGATCGGGCTTTGCGGTTCTCCGATTTTCCGGGATCAGGAAAAATAGTGAACGCTTCCGTTCACAGCAGACAAAAGTGTCATAAGAGATCAAATCAGATACTTTGTGAACATTTGGCTGTAGGGTGAACGATCGGCGAAGGATCCTGGAATTGAATGTGGACGGTTCAAGGCGGTTAGCGAAAACCGATTCAAGGATGGCAGGGGAAGAGGTTCCTGATAGTTCCTAAGATTTTCTAATAGTTTTTATTGAGAAACTATCAGCTGCTGATAGATACGCATAGCGGGAAGGAACAACGGGAGCCGCGGTCCGCTCATCCGTCCCCTGGGGCATCGGAAACGAAAAAAGGTGACCCGGAAAGACCCCGGATCACCTCAACTTTTTAAGTGTAGATCACTGAATCTCTTGGGACAACAGGATTTTCGATGAGGCGAAAAGTGGGGTTCGGAAGCATAATAGTTATGCGCACGGAGAGATCTGGAACAGTTAGAGGTTCCGCAAAGATCTGCTCCCGCATCAGCCCCGGGAAAAGCCAGTAGGGCATCTAACCACCGGGGCTCTCAATTCGAAGGACCGGCGATGTAAGACAGCTAACTCCGCTGCGATCGCCCCTTCCGCAAAGCCCGCGCGAGCCGCCTCCGCGGGCTTTGCTCTTGTCTGAACACTCAAAACCTCCCCGCGTTCTCTCAGTTCCCACACTGAAGCCTTCTATGAGTCTTTACTGGTGAATTATCAAATCAAGTGCAAAGTTACTGAATAAAAGACTTCAGCCGGACACTTCCAATTGAGACGTTTTCTGGGTCTGAAATTCAGAGCATTGAACCGTTTCTGAACTTCTGCCTGAGAAATTTTATCGATACTCATTCCTTTTGGGAAAAAGTCTCTAAGAAGTCCGTTTGTATTTTCATTACTTCCTTTCTCCCATGGATGATGAGGCAAGCAGAAATACACTTTGGTTCTGAGATCTTTCTCCAGTTTTTCAGCCCAGGAAAATTCTTTTCCGCGATCTACGGTAATCGTACGCAGATCCTTATCTGACAGAGATTTCTCAATTACGGCAGACACATCGGCCGCAGTCTTGGAAGCGGTTTTCCCGCCACAGAGAAAGCCGGACTTCCTATCGACCAGAGTCGTGAGGCAGGCTCCGCCCTTTTTTCCGATGACGGTATCGCCTTCCCAATCCCCCAGGCGAGATCTGTTCTGAGCTTCCAGGGGTCGCTCTTCAATGCTGTGAGTGATCTGGATCTTTCCTCGCCTCTCGGTCATGCCTTTACGGTGACGCGTTTTACCGTGGTGTCGCAGGTGTCGGGACATCTTTCGGCCATCCACAAAGCGATCCAGAAAGCCAGAATTGATTCCTCGGTAGATTGTCGTGGCGCTGATCCTTAGATTCGGCAGCTCCTTTCTGAGACGGTATTGAATCTGCTCCGGAGACCAGAATTTCTTAACCAGCAGATTTGAGACAATCCTTGTCAGCAACGAGTCAGACTTCAGAATGTTTCTCTTTCCGCAATGCTTTCTCTGTCTCTGATATCGGGCCTGCGCGGCACAGGGATCATAGGCAGCTGAAGCCCCATCCTGGGCCGATACAGCCTTGTTTCGCTTCAGTTCGCGGGAGATCGTAGAAACATTTTTCCCAATCGCACATGCAATTTCAGACAGGGATTTGCCTGAAATCGTTAAAGCCGAAATAAATACTCTGTCCCGAAGAGTAAGATGATGATAGTGGCTCATGAGCTCCCTCTATAGTTATCTTGACAATCTCTATTATGGAAGCTTTATGGGCCACTATTCTTTTCTCAGGCTTTGCACTTGAAGTGATAATTCGCCCTCAAAAAATAATAGCAGCTGATAGAAAAGGCATAAAAACTATCAGTTCCTGATAGAAGGAAACGAACGAAGATCTTGGATGCGTTTCTTTAAACGGATTCCTGCAACAGGCGGTGTTTCTCTGGCTGAGGTGGGTCAATTTCTGGCGCTGATGAAGCGACTCTCAGAAACGCAGCTCTTTTGAGAAGAACCTGTCCTGGCAAAGCCCTCACAATAGATGCGTCCGGAGGCACGGGCTTTCTTACGTGTCGGTAATAGCGGTGTGAGGGGCGCCAAGAATCGGGGTAATAAAATAAAATCAATCGCTTAAGAGAAAATCGCAGGAAGACTCGATATACCTACAAAGGATAATTTTTATACATGCGTGCATAAGTTAAAAACGAGTTTATGCACGCGTGTATAAATTTATCGAGAGAAGCTATGCTTTTTCTCCGAAAAGCATTTCGCCAGCAGACGGTGAAAAGACTCTCAACGGCCAGGAGGGTTCGCCTTGTCCGGCATTCCTAAGCGATTCTTTCCTCTCTTATTTTTCCGATACAGAACTTGTCGGACAATAGTCCGGCAGGGCTGCTGTAAAGCACAATAGGAGTCATCACGTATGCACGCATTTATGCACGCGTGCATAAATTTTTCAAGAAAAGAGATT
This sequence comes from Mesosutterella multiformis, assembly GCF_003402575.1. GTDB lineage: Bacteria > Pseudomonadota > Gammaproteobacteria > Burkholderiales > Burkholderiaceae_F > Mesosutterella > Mesosutterella multiformis. The sequence goes on along the minus strand of NZ_BGZJ01000002.1, from coordinate 100,826 downwards.
CCTTTTGTCCGAAAAGCCCTTCGCCTGCAGACGGCAAAAGACCAGGTCGAAATTCCTGAAAATGTCGGGCAGCATATAAAGGCCTCTCCATGCCCAACACTCAAACAGCTTCGCAGCAGGCATCGTCCCTAAGCGCCACATCACCACAGCCGTAATCGGGGCCAGCGTTGGCTTTGGCGCTTCCGTGACAAACCCGCCGTCTCAGGCTCAGTAACAGAGAGTCTTTTCTGCCCAGGCACTAGCGTCGCTTCGCAATGCGCGGCTCACCGGTGAGCGGTTCCCATCGGTATGAGAAATGATTGAGAAACTGATAGATTTTGATAGTTTTTATTGAAGATCTATCAGCAGCTAATAGAAACTGATAGAAGAGACTGCGAATATCAAAGCAATTGCGTCAATAGAGCAGGTGCTAGAGGGCAAAAGAAAAGGAGGTGATCAGGCTCCCCTGAATCACCCCCAATTTTTCCAGTTTATAAGAGATAAACCTCTGAAACAACAGGATTTTCGATGAGGCGAAAAAGAGGCTCCGGAAGCATAATAGTTATGCGAACGGAGAGATCTGGAACAGTTAAAGGTTCCGGCAAGATCTGCTCCCGCATCAGCCCTGGAAAAAGCCCGTAGCTGGCATCTAACCTCCAGGGCTCTCAATTCGAAGGACCGGCGATGTAAGACAGCTAACTCCGCTGCGGTCGCCCCTTCCGCAAAGCCCGCGCGAGCCGCCTCCGCGGGCTTTGCTTTTGTCTGATGAACGCCGTTTCCTGATTCCTGCCCAACCCCTACCCAGGCTTCTGTCCTTTTCGCGCTTTCCCGCTTTTCGATCGATCTGGCCGCCGGCGCTCACTATGAGTTTTGTATGAAGTTCTATCAGCAGCTAATATTTTTTAAGGAAGCCCTATCAGCATCTGATAGGAACTGATAGCAACTCGGGGAGTGAGCCCAATTGTCTAAGCACCCGCCGAACCGAGCTTCACTCTCAACTCCATTTCCCGCATTCATCCCCCATCAGGGCGATTCGGCGAGAGGTTCACCGTATGAGGTTTTAAAGAAATCCTGATAGCTGCTAATAGGATTTATGGAAGATCTATCAGGAACTGATAGATACGCATAGCGGGATAGCAGAGAGGAAGGGCAAGAACTGCTCTGAAAACGGCGGAAATGCGGGAAGCGTTTAAGGTGCCTTTTCCTGTGGGGGAGTGAGGAAGCGAAACCTGGACCGCTTTTAAAAGCGCGCACGAAAAAGGAGGTGAACGGGCTCCCCCGAATCACCTCCAACTTTTCAAGTATAGAACAAATAACTCACTGAAACAACAGGATTTTCGATAGGGCAAAAGCGGGTCTGAAGAGCGATAATAGTTATGCGCACGGGAGATCTGGAACAGTTAGAGGTTCCGGCAAGATCTGCTCCCGCATCAGCCCCGGAAAAAGCCCATAGCTGGCATCTAACCCCCGGGGCTCTCAATTCGGAGGATCGGCGATGTAAGACAGCTGCTCCGGCCGCAATCGCCCCTCCATGCAAAGCCCGCGCGAGCCGCCTCCGCGGGTTTTGCGCTGTCTGGGGTATGCGATTTCTCCTTTCTCCTTGATTCTCAAACCCAGTCTCTCAGCGTTATGAATTTCCGTTTACGATAGCGTCCTGAAATCCCGGGAGCCGGTGCTCCCGGTCGAAAAAAGGACAGAAATGAAAATAACAGCCGCTCTGTGTGCACTGAGCGCACTCCTGATTCCAGCCTCAGCTATGGCGGTGACACCGGCGGACGGTGACGTCTTCGCCCGCTCCACCGCGAGAACTTATCTGTCGGATCCTCTTCCGAAAGCCACTCTTGATACGCTGACCGCCGCCGCGTTTTCCGCTCCGACCGCGGTCAATCAGCGGTCGCTCGAATTCGTTTGGGTGACGGATAAAGCGGTGATGAAGAACCTCAAAGCCGCGTCGCCCTTCGCCTCCGCGCTCTCGACCGCTCCCGCGGTGCTCGTGATCTGCGCGAATCTGAAAGACACGCGGATTGAGGACCTCGTGCAGTTTGACGCGGGGGCCGCGGCCGAAGCCGTGCTCGCAGAGGCGGGGCACCTGGGACTCCACTCGGTCCCGATGAGTCTCGCGCCGGTGAAGTCCCGTATCACCGCGTCTCAGAAGGCGCTCGGGCTCCCCGCTGACGTTATTCCTGAAATCATGGTGGCAGTCGGCAAAGTCCCGGCTGACGCCGTTTCAGGCGCGAGCGCCTTCCGCCACAACCCCGCCCGTATCCACTCGAACACCTGGAAAAAAAAGAACCGAAATGACTGACCCGATTTTTACCCGAGTAAGCGTCCGTGAGTTCCGCGATCTCCCGGTCGATGACGCCCTTATCACCCGTCTCCTCAAAGCCGCGATGCAGGCGCCGTCCGCGGGCGATCAGCGCCCGTGGGAATTCTGGGTAGTGACGGACCCGAAGACGAAAGAGGCGCTGTCGCTTGCCTCCCCCTACGCGGAAGCCGCGGCGAAGGCCCCGGTCGTGATCGTCCCGTGCCTCGTGAAGCCGAAACTCATCTACCCCGAAAACTGCCAGATGGATCTCTCGGCCGCGACACTCTCGATCCTTCTGGAAGCGGAGCAGCTCGATCTCGGCGGCACCTGGATGAGCCTCATGCCGCTAGAGGACCGGATGGATAAAGTGACGGAAATTCTGTCGCTCCCCTCCACCGTGGTCCCCTTCGCGCTCGTCGCGATTGGCTATCCCCTTGATGACCACCCGCAGGAAAAGCGCTTTGATCCTTCCCGCGTTCACTATGTGAAGTAAGCGTCGAACGGGTTTCCGACCGAACTCCGGGCTTTACTCTGTAAAGCGCCGGAATTTTTTTGGGGTTCAAAGATCCTGGCGGATAGATCCTGTCAATAAAAAAGGAGCCCGAAGGCTCCTTCTGTTTCCGGGTTCTGACCGGCTCGCGGATCAGTTCCGGGGTTTCAGCGCGAAGCTCCCCGCGAAGAGCAGCAACGCCATCGTGAACGGGATAAAGAACGCCGTATCCAGACCCACATGCTCAGCGACGGAGCCGAGAAGCGGCGGGATAAAGAGAAGCGTCCCGTAGCCAAGCGTTGAGACCGTCGCGCAGGCGGCACCCGGATCCACTCCGGGGTACGTTCCCGCGCGGCTCATGATGACCGGGACCGCGGGGGCGATGCCGGCCCCGATCATCGCGAAACCGACGAGGCACACCCAGGGGTTTGAGACGAAGATCGAAAGGAGGAACCCAGCCGCGGCAAGAAGCGCCCCGCCCCCGATCAGCTTCTGATCCCCGATTTTTTCGCGAAGCGAGTCGCTCTGCGTCCGGACGAGCGTCATCGCGAGCGCGCAGACACCGAAACTCAGCGCCGCGGTCGCCTCAGTCGCCCCCTTCGCGGAGTGAAGGAAGATTGAGCCCCAGTCGCCGATCGAGCCTTCGCCCGTAAAGGCGAGGATTTCAAGAAGCCCGCAGAAATAGATAAAAAGCGGCATCCGGCCCCGCTTCTCCGTTTTCTGACGCGGGAGGTCATCCTTCAGATGCCGGAACGCGAAGCTCCAGAAGAAGAGCGTCGTGAGAGAAAAGGCGAGGAACGTGACAAAGGGGGAGAGCGCGAAGTAAGCGAACAGGGCGCCGACGAGGGCCCCCAGGATGCAGCCGAAGCTGTAGCCCGCCTGCATTTTCCCCATATAGCGGCCATGCGTCTCGATTTCAAGGAGCAGCGCCTGAGCGTTCATGCAGACATCCCAGATCGCGATCGCGAGCCCGAGACACGCTGTCACGAGGTAAAGCGTCACGGCGTTCGGGGCGAGACCCGCGAACGGGACGATGAGGCAGAGGGCGACCGATGACACCTGAAGGAGGCGGCGCGACGTGAAACGCTCAATCAGTCGGCCGCAGAAAATGAGACCAGTGACGGATGCGATCCCGAGCGTGAGAAGCGAAATTCCCACCTCGGCGTTTCCGATTCCGGTTTCCGCCTTGATGGCCGGAAGCCGGGACGTGAAAAGGGCGTAGTAGACACCCACCATCAGAAAATAGAAAAAGCAGCTGAGCGTATCCGCCCGGAGCTTCAGTTTTGCTGACATTACTCACCTAAGGTTTTTAAAGCCGCTCAAAATTTTGAGCAAATGGCTCCATTCTATCGATTTGATTTCTAAAATGTTGGCTTCGGTGCCGGGATAGAGAAAAAAGAACTCAGCCCCGGGGTCGGGTATCTATCGGAGACAGGTGTGGCGAACGACATTGCGGAGAAGGAAGAGCGGCTGAAGCGCCAGCTCGACTTCTGCCTTGAGATTGATAAAGAGAAGACGATTGTCCGGGAAACGTATCTCGCGGATGAGTCGCGGAAAGAGACGGATGCCGAGCACGCGTGGCATATGGCCGTGATGGCGATGGTGCTTTCCGAATACGCGAACAAAAAAGTCGACACCGGCCGCGTGATCCAGATGCTCCTGATCCACGACCTCGTGGAGATCTACGCCGGGGACACGTTCGCGTACGACGCGGCGGGCGCGGCGACGCAGAAAACGCGGGAAACGAGCGGCGCGGACCGCCTCTTCTCGAAGCTCCCCGAGGATCAGGGGAAGACAATGCGCGCTCTCTGGGAAGAGTTTGAGGCGTGGGAAACGCCTGAAGCGAAATTCGCGCGGTCGCTTGACCGGTTCCAGCCGATGATGCTGAACGCGGCGACGGATGGCCGCGCCTGGAACGAGCACGGCGTGAAGGTCTCGCAGGTGATGAAGCGGAATGCCCGGACGCACGAGGGATCCGAAGCGCTCTGGGCCTGGCAGCTCGAGCACTTTATTAAGCCCAACGCCGCGAAGGGCCGGCTGAAGGAAGACTGAGAGCGAGAACCAGCGCCTCAATCCCCTTAGGCGCTCAAGGCCATCAAAAAAGCCTCTTTCTATCGGAAGAAAGAGGCTTTTTATTTGGGAAGAAACCCGGTCCGGTCAGGCGGCGGGTTTCGCGGGCTCCGGTTTCACTTCGGCTGCCGGAGTCCCCGCGGGCTTCTTCGGGATGAAGTAGGAGATCAGATGAGCGGCGAGGGCGAGCACCACAAGGAGCCCCATCGTGAACGCGATCCCAAACTTGTCCCCGAACCACCCAAGGCCCGGCGCGAGAATGCCGCCCGCGCTGAACGAGATCCCAAGCGTAATGCCGGACGCGAACCCGACACTCTTCGCGAGGAAGTTCTGCCCGAGAACGACAAACGGGGAGTAGGTGATATTGAACGCGAGACTGATCGGGATCAGCATCGCGTAGACCCAGAAGAGGCTATGCGGAAGGACGGCAAGCGCGATCGCGGGCACAAGGAGCAGGCTCCCGATCCGGATCATCTTCGCGTAGCCGAAGCGGTCGGCGAGCGGCCCCCCAAGGAACGTGCAGAAGATGCCGGCAAAGGCAAGCACCGACACCGTCGCGCTCGCGGCGGAGTGAGAGGCCCCAAGGGAATAAATGCAGTAGAGCGGAAGGAAGCTATTGATCCCGGTGTAGCAGGCGGACCGAAGGACGATAAAGACCGTGAGTTTCGAGAACGACTTCCAGTCGTTCGCCTGAGGATCTTCCGCGACCGCCGCTGCGGCTTTCACAGGCTTAACGCCTTCGTTTGGCACCTTGATTCTGGAGCTGAAGAGTAGAAGCGGCACCCCGACCGCGAGCGCCATGATCGCGTAGAACGCCATGCCGTGGAGCCCGAACGCCGTGATGAGCGCCACCGCGAGAAGCGGCCCCGCGCCGAAGCCGCCGTTCCCGCCCACTGAAAAGACGCTCATTCCCATGCCGCGCTTAGCGCCAGAAATCGCGTTCACGAGTTTCGCGGCCTCGGGGTGGAAGATCGCGCTTCCGACACCGGAGAGCAGGATCGCGGCGAAAATCGCCCAGTAGTTCGTGAAGAACCCGGCGAGCGCGAACGAGATCCCGCAGATCAGGAGCCCGAGCCCCATGAACCAGTGGCGGGGGCCTTTATCGGCGAGCCACCCGAAAAACGGCTGCACGATGGTGCTAAGGCAGCTCGACGCGAACATGAGCCCGGCGACCGACTTGTAGTCAAACCCATAGACCGTCACGAAAAACGGGAGCACGGCGGGGAGCGACCCAAGATTCAGGTCGGTCACAAAGTGCGACGTAGCGAGTATCGCAAGCGACTTCTTTTCCATCGCGGGAATCCTCTTTCTTTTTATTAAGCGCGAAACTGATGAGAGCGATTGTAAAGAGAGTTCGGGAACTCCGGTATACCGGGCAGCGCCACCCTAAATCCGCTAGGATAAAAAGATATCCAATAGAAAAAGTCCGAATTCGGAATGAAGAAAATCAAATTCAAGAAGGTGGATACCTGGAGCCTCTACTACACGCTCGCTCCCGTGATTCTGAAGGGGCTGAAGAAGTTCCGGAAGTCTTCCCGCCGCACGTTCCCCGATGCCTTTGAGAGCCAGAAGGCGTGGAACGAGGTGCTGGATGCCATGATCTGGAGCTTCAAGGAAATCAAGAAGGATGAGCGTCATTCGCCGCTCGTGAAGTGGTACGAGAAGTCGGAAGCGGGGAGCCTGGATCCCATTCCGGACGCGGTGCTGGAAGCGGAAAAGGCGTATCAGGAGCGTGTTCAGAAGGGACTCGACCTCTTCGCCCGTAATTACCGCGAGCTCTGGGGCTGAGTTACACGCGGGGCTGAATTCCCGCTCCTCAGCACCCCCGTTCTCTGACGGATCCTGCCCTTTAATTAGGGTTATTACGCATACATTTAGTTAGATATCTAACTAATATAACGGTCATGGCAATCAACTTCATCGCTCAGCAGGCGGGCCGCATTGTTGCTCACGCGAACCGCTTTCTCGTTTCCGAGCTCCGCCGGCGCGGAGTGACGGATATTGTGCCGAGCCACGGCGACATTCTGAATTACCTGCTGCGTCACGACGGGGCTACGAGCACCGATATCGCGGTTGGGTCTCACAGAACAAAGCCGACCGTCACGGTGCTCGTCGATAAGCTGATCGCGGCGGGCTACGTCGAACGCCGCCGGAGCACGAAGGACCGGCGGGAGACCGAAGTGTGGCTCACCGAAAAGGGCCGCGCGCTCGAACCCATGTTTTACGAGGTGTCAGAAGCGCTCTCGGAAGAAATCGCGCGGAACCTGACGCCAGAAGAAACCCTGACGCTTGAGCTGCTCCTTAAAAAGGCGGCCGGCGCGTAGGAATTCGGAAAGACTGAATTTTTCAGTCTGATTAATAGTTAGACGTCTAATAATAAGACGTCAAATAAATACACTGGAGATACTGCAATGGCTAATTACAAGCTCGTCCACTCTGAACCCGCTCCCCGCGTTGAACTCCACGAGGCGCTGGGCCTCACGGGCGCTGAGGTGTCGATTAACACCGTTCCCCCGAACGGCGGCGTGCCTTTCGTTCATGTTCACACGAATAACGAAGAGCTTTACATCGTGCTGGAAGGGAAGGGCGAACTCTGGATCGACGGCGAGACGCTCCCCATTCAGGCGGGCGACAGCTTCCGTATCGACCCGGCCGGTAAGCGCGATCCGCGCCGCGGCGGATTCCTCTCTCAAATACATCTGCATCCAGACGAAGGCTCACAGCCTCGGCGGCTTCACGATGACGGACGCGAAGCTCGTGGACGACAAGGCGCCCTGGATGAAGTAATCCGGCTTTGCCGCGAGGCAGAGAAACGAAAAAAGAGGCAGATCCCGGTGAATGGAATCTGCCTCTTTCGCTATTCAGACGCCCTTATATAAAGAGGGCGTTTTTTATTAAAGCGAGATGCCGTTCGACTGTTCGCCCTTCGCGGGAGTGCCGAGCTTATCCTTGAAGAACCGCACGATACGGTCGATCACCGGCTGCTGGAACCAGGGAAGATCGCCATGCTTCGCGTTCTTCACGAGAACGAACTTCACGTCGTCGTTCTTCGCCTTCAGCGCGGTGTAGAGCTTTGAGCTCTGAAGCGGGGAGACGAGAGGATCAATCACGCCGTGCATCAGGAGGAACGGGGGTTCCTTGCCCTTCACGTGGCGAATCGCGCTCGCGTAATCCGCGGCCTTCGGATCCGAGAGGATCGAGCCGCCAGGAGAAGTGCCGAAGGAGAAGCCGTTCACGAGAATCGCTTCGGTCGCGGACGGCGACTTGTGGCTCTCAACCACCTTGGGCGAGAAGCCTTCACCGATATCCTTGAGGTCCGAGATGCCGTACATCGAAACGACGGCCTGAACGTCAGAGGACTGATCGAGCCAGTCACCCTTATCAAAGGCCTTTTCGCCGTTCGTCGTGCCGAGCATATCAACGAGATAGCCGCCCGCCGAGTCGCCGATCACGCCGATGTGGTTCGGGTCAATGCCGAACTCCTTCGCGTGGGCGCGAAGGAACCGGACCGCTGCCTTGCCGTCATTCACGAGACCCGGGAACTTCGTCGGGATCGGACGGTATTCCGCGGCCGCGACAACGAACCCGGCCCGGGCGAGGGCGTAACGCACCTCAGTGAACTTCTCATACGCTGCCGAAGTGAAGCCGCCGCCCGGGAAGTAGACGATCGCGGGCTTCTTCGCGTTGTTACGTGGGATCATCAGCGTCATGCGGAGACCCTGAACGTTACGGGGGGTCTTCACCTGGCTGTAAATCACGCCCGACATCGTATCGATGATGCCGTCCTTCATGGGAACCGTAATGATTTCGGCGCCCTGGGTTTTAACGACTTCAGAGGCCGCGTCAGCCCACGCGGTCTGTACCGTCATCGCGAGCGCGATGGCGATCGGCAGAATGATTTTCTTCATACTTCGGTAATGTTTTGTGGTTAGTTGATGAATAGACGGCTAACTATTCTAAGCATAAAGGGATAGGGTTCACCCCTGAGCCACGCTTTGCAACGCCTCTTTACGTAAACTTTCAGTAAGCTTTGATGGAATACCGAGGCGCGTGAGAGGGAGGTGAGCCAGATGACGACTGAATTTGAGCGGATGCGGCAGGGCGAGGTTTATGACTTCATGGATCCTGAGATCCACGCGAGTCTCACGCACGCGCGGAAGGCGTGCGCCGCGTTCCGGAAGCTCGACACGCTGCACAGCGCGGAGTACCGCGCGGCGCTCCTCGACCTGATCCCCGGGTGCCCCGAGAGCTCGATGGTGAGCCCGCCGTTCCTCTGTGACCACGGGAACGGGATCCGGATGGGAGAGAACGTCTTCGTGAATTACGGCTGCGTGTTCCTCGATCAGGCGCCGATCACGCTGGGTGACTGGGTGAAGATCGGCCCGAACTGTCAGCTTTACACCGTGAATCACCCCGTGAACTATCTCGAACGCCGGAAGACGATTGAGAAGGCGCGCCCGATCACGATCGGTGAGGATACGTGGCTCGGGGGCGGCGTGATCGTGTGCCCCGGGGTCACGATCGGGAAACGCTGCATCATCGCGGCGGGCTCTGTCGTGACTCGGGACATTCCGGATGACTCGCTCGCCGCCGGGAACCCCGCGGTCGTGAAGAAAACGATCCCGCGGGAGTAATCTTCGAGACATCTTTTATATATAGAGAACGATAAGGAACAGAAAGCATGAAGCGCTTCGCAATCGCGGCTGCCCTCACTCTGACACTCTTAGGCACGGGAAACGCGGTCCTCGCTGCCCCCGTGGTGCCGCTGCAGACGGACGAACTCGAATCCGGGAAGTTCGCTGACGCGAATGGCTGGGATCCTCGCTGGGTGGATCGCCAGAACGGGTTCTACCGGATGATCAAGGCGGGAGCGGGGGACACCGCGTACGTGATGGAAACGGTGTTTACAGGCGGGAAGCTCCCCGCGAACCCGGACGCGAAATCCGCCGTGAACACGTTCCGGATTCAGTGCGGGGCGAGGAAGATCGCCTATACCGGTGTCACGTTCTACGCGGACCGCTACGGGAAGGGCGCGGCGCTCGCATCCAAAACCTATCCCGAATCCTGGGTTGGCGCGGATCCGGGTTCTGTCGCCTCTGTGCTGATCGACCTGAAATGCTCGAAGTAAAGGGGAACCCGCGTCCCTGTTTATCGATGTTTCACGGCGATGCCTAAAAATTAGGCAGTGTGCCAAAGTGGCTGTTTTATAAGGAAAAGTTATTGCCTCACTCAAACCTTTTCCACCACAACTGTGGATAGCCATAAAAAAATGTTTCACGGATGACCGGAGGATTGTCGTAATTCTCCGGTTTTTCTTTATGAATCAAGGCTCTGACGGTTTTTTGTTACTGCAGTCAGATGAGAATCATTCTATTCTCTTGAAAAGACAGTCTTTTTTACGGCGTCATAGAATGAACCCCTGAGGTGGCTTTTGTCCTTGAAAATTCAGACAAAACAGAGGTTTACCCTGTTTTTCAATGGGATATCTTAAGTGCGGATGAAGCCGGGATATCTTTTGTTACACGGGCCGTTCGTTTGTTTCAAATCCGCATAACTTTTTTTCAGGGTCGGTCGGTATAGTTCTTCTTAACCGAAAGGAATGAAGGAATTGGAACCCCCTTCATTCTGAGCCCCCTCCGTCTCTGGGCACAGGTTTGCAGTTGGATCAAGACGACTCTCCTTTGAACTAAATGTTTGATTTTCGGCAGATTTTTTGAAATCTGCCGATTTTTTTTGCCCGCGCGAGGGGGTGAAATTGGTGCCGCCGCATTGAAAAATTTCCGCTTCCAGCCAGGATTTTCTATACGTTCCCCGCGGTAATGAATCCAGGGTTCAGAAGAGCCCGTTACGCGCGATGCCAGCCGTAAAAGCGGCCGTGCTCAGCCGTGATTTCGGCGTGATCGTCTTCGGTGAGGAGAATCATGTTGTCAGGGGTATCGGCGCCGCCCTCAGATAGAGGCACGATGTGGTGAACCTCGTACCCGTCCGGGACGCCGTCGTAGCCGTTCTCTTCGAGGAACGCGTCGCGCGAGGCGAGGCTCCGCGTGATGTCGTCGCTCTCAATATGATCGGTATCCTCGAGTTCGCCCGCCTTCGCTAAATCCGATAGGTCTCCGCTGTCGCCATCAAACATGCCGTCTTCAGTCGGGATCGAAGAGAGGTCAGACGCGAGGAGACCGCCGGAAGTGTCACTCCCACCGTCAAACCCCAGGTCATCCGGGAGGACTGAAGAGACGAGTGAGCCGCCCGCCGCAGCCACGAGACCGGCTGTCGCGAGACTCGTCAGACGCTCGGTATTCTCGTCCGTGAGGAAGGGGCGGTCTGAATCCAGGGCGCAGGCGCCGAGTTCATCGAGAAGCGTCGCGGCGGTTTTGACCTGGGACTCAATGCCGGAAACGGCTCCGGAAATCCGGCGTTCGGCGACGTTTCCGATGGGCGTTAAATCGAGCCGGGTGAGGCCGGAGACGATTTCCTGCGCGTCATCCACCGCGGCAGCTGCCCCACGGACCGTGTTCACGGCTACGCCGCCCGCTACCGAAAGGGTGACTCCCGCGACTTTTACCGTGGTGTCGAGAATATCGTCGAAAAGTCCCATCTGTTTCTCCGCGCGTCTTTTTCTCGCTTCTGTTGTCTAACCTGATAAATACATTCTATTGGACCGAACGGATGAAATCAGCAGCGGCAATGTTGTCATCGGAAGAACGGTGAAGGTGAGGTCTTCCTCCTGATCCTTCGCTTTTCTGAAGGCGACGGAGTTAATGGCGATCGCAGCGGGCCTCAGCCTCTTCAGAGTCAAAACCGCTTCTCTTTAAGTTACTTGCCTCTCGTTTCCGTCTTTGTAAAAGACAAATAAATCCTTCAGAAAAAACGAATTGTGGTCACGGTATCTCCTCCGTAAGATTAAGCGTGACTTAAGAAACAACCAAAAATAACGAATTAAATCAGCGCCATGCCTCTTATCAGGAGGAGGGGGAACGAGTGCCCGGCGACACGGGAAAGAGTCCTTCCTTCATCCCGGGAGAAGGCTCGCGGCGCTCTGCAGCACCTTAGGAGAGAACGATGAAGAGAACGATCGTGATGCTCGCGCTCGGATTCCTCGCGGCCGCCGCCATGGCGGCTGGAGAAACCCCGGCACCCGCCCAGAATCTCGCGGACCGTCATATCGCGCGCGGATTGAAGTGTGAATCCTGCCACGCGGACGCGGCGCACCCCGCGCCGGTCAAAAAAGAGAAGTGTCTGTCGTGCCACGGCGGAAGCTACGAAAAACTTGCCGAGCAGACGGACAGCCTCGAAATCAATCCCCACGATTCCCATCTCGGAAAGATCGAATGCACGAAGTGCCACCGGGGGCATAAGCCCGCGGTGCTCGAATGCGCCCGCTGCCACGATTTCAGCCGCGAGCTGCATATCCGGTAGCGCCGCCACTGACAAAAGCCGGACCTGCGGATTCGAAACCGGCTTACCGGCGCGCTGCCGATTTTTACCTTGTCAGAAGGAGAGAAGACTATGACTGCTATTTCCAAGCGGACATTTCTGAAATTCGCGGCCGCGGGGGCGGCCGCGGTTCCCGCGTCACCGCTGCTCGCGGCTGACGCGAAGGCGGAACCGAAGACTCACTGGGACACCGAAACCGATGTCCTCGTGATCGGCTACGGCGGAGCGGGCGGTGCCGCAGCGATCACGGCGCATGACGCCGGGGCAAAGGTTCTCGTGATCGAGAAGATGAAGGATGGGGGCGGCAATACCCGGGCGTCCGGCGGCGGCTTCATCATTCCGAAGAACGCGGATGAGGCGTACCAGTATCTCGAGAAGACCTTCCTTTTCGCGGATAACGAAATGGATGGGGCGCTCGTGCGGACATTCTGCGAGAGGGCGGTGAAACTCCCGGAATTCTTTAAGCGGATCGCGCCGGCGTCCAAGCTCCGCGTCACGGGGCACGCGAATTATCCCTATCTGCCGTTTGCGGAGAACATCACGAAGTACCGCGTCGGCGGCCATCAGCCAGGCGGGATCGAGCTCTTCAAGGTTCTCAGGACCGCGGTGGAGACAGACCGGAAGATCCCGGTGTGGCTCGGAAGCCCGGCGAAGGAACTGATCCGCGAGGGGAATACGGTAGTCGGGGCTCTCGTCGAGCATGACGGGAAACTCGTCCGGGTCAGGGCCCGAAGAGGCGTGATTCTCGCCTGCGGCGGGTATGAATACGACCCTCAGTCGCTTCAGAATTTCGCTCAGGGGACGAAGATCCTCGGGCTCGGGAACCCAGGAAACACGGGTGACGGTCTCCGGATGGCGGCCTCAATGGGAGCACGTCTCTGGCATATGACCTCCTACTCCTGCCCGCTTGGCATCAAGGATCCTGGATGCAAGGCTGCGGTGTTTGTCACGATGATGACCCCGAACTACATCATGGTGAATCAGGACGGGAAGCGGTTCTGCAACGAAGCGGGAGTCGACTTCCACGGCTTTATCTATGCCGTGAATCCGCTGAACGGCGTGGAACATAAATATCCGGCGATCCCCTGCTACATCGTGATGGATGAGGCGGGGCGGCTTGCCGGCCGGCCCACGCACTTCAAGTATGGATACGCGGCGGGAATCGAAGGCTACCACTGGAGCGAAGACAGCTCGGCTGAAATTAAGAGCGGTGTCGTGAAGAAAGCGGATACGCTTGAAGAACTCGCGAAACTGATCCACGTGCCGGCGGACGCCCTGAAAGCCCAGGTCGCGAAGTGGAACGCCGATATCCGGGCGGGCCGCGACACCGAGTTCGGACGGAAGATCAAGAAGACCGGGAAGTCCGCGTTTATCGGCACCGATGTGCCGACACTCTCGGCTCCGCTGTCTGAAAAGGGGCCGTACTACGCGATTGAGGCGTACCCCGCGCTTCTTAACACTCAGGGGGGACCGAAGCGCGATGTGAAGGCGCGCGTGATGGATGTCTTTGACCGTCCGGTTCCCCGCCTCTATGTCGCGGGAGAGCTCGGGTCCATCTGGGGCTCGATCTATCAGGGATCATCCAACGTCTGCGAGGCGCTGGTCTATGGCCAGATCGCGGGTGAATCCGCCGCGGGAGAGAAGCCGCTTAGCTAAGAAATCACGCCGGACGATTCCCTTTTCTCCAGTCTCTCCTCAGCCAGGGGGGGAGGGAACCGTCCGGGAGTGAGCGCCTTCCTCCCGTCAGCCGACACACAGACACATAGGGAACAGAATAAATAGATCGATATCCCGCTGAATTCAATACAGAAATCACTCGGGAGAAAGATTGTTTCTTTGGAGATCGTGTTGCAACAGACATAATTTAGTTGCAATTCGGGCTCTTTCTTTGCGGAGAAGAGGAATATGCTTTTCTTACGCATTAAGGAAGACACAAAAAATCTTCTTTAACGGGTGCCGCGCGCCGCGGTCCCTGAAAGCGAAGGCGACATCTCTCCGATGGATTGTGAATTTTCCCGTGCCGGTCTCTCCTGAGTACCGGCATTTTTTTATCCTTAAAAAACAGTAACTAATCGGATTTCAGGAATGGGGGCGGCAAAGTGTCTCCGACTCGTTGCATCAGACACAATTCTGTTGCAATTCGCGGCAGAACTTTGCAGGTTTTGGTACTACATTATTCTCATGCGATGAGAAACGCAGCGGTGTTTCCCATTCAGTTTTGCGCCACGGCAGAGCTGTGAAGAGCATAAGTGAATTCTCCTTTGAATGTGAATTTTAGTTCCGGCTTTCTTTATAGATTGCCGGAATTTTTTTATTTAAATCAATATATTAAATTAATAGCAAAACTAAATAAAAACATAACTATATAGGGTAAATCTGGATAAAAATTTACGCTTGAGTTGCTTTTTAGGTGATGCGAATTCCCGTGATCTGGAGTAAAGTGAGGTCAGACGTTGAGATACATTGTGGTGTTCTCAATCAGCTCCGGGCCGCTTCGGAGCTGCTCTGGTCAAACGGTGTTTTGCCTTTAATGTGATAACGAAACTTTGATTCCGGCGCTACCCTCACGGGTTCGCCGGATTTTTTTTTAGATCACAGGGCATGACCTCGGTAAAGATTTACTGTTTCACGGAATTCGGCTCCGCCCCGCTATCTGCGGAAGGCCGCCAGAATTTTCAGAAACCATTCCGTTCTGGGTTCAGCGAAAGCCGGAAAGGCAGATGCTTTTGTTTTACGGAGACGACATGGCGAGGATCAGCTCGTCAGGCGATCCGTATGGGGGCAGCAGAGGGTAGATCGTGAAAAGTTTCTTCGCCAATCGACGTGAGACCAAGCAAACTCTGGGTGGCTGTTCGATGTCCCACAGCTGCTCTGAGTAGAAAAAGTGACCGCCCGTAAGGTTTTCCCCTGACCGGGAAACCCGAAAGAGAATAAACGCACTGCCATACGGATTGTCGCCAAAGGCAATTTGAAGCCAGATTCGATCGTTTTGATGGTTCTTCAGAAAGCCGACGATCGCATTATTCAAATGCATATGCAATCCATCAGCCCGTGCCTCGGCTAGAAGATCTTCCTGAACTAAAACCGGATGAGTAACGTCGTCGGGATCAACGAAGGAAATCGTGGCTGAGCCTCCGAAATACAAACGCGCTGCTCTATCCCAATGCCTCTCGAAATCGGTCACGCTGATAACCGTATCAATCATTTCTTTAAGAGAAACCTCAACCGGGAAAGGTGGATTTTCAATTTCAGAAACCGTGTGAAAGCCGTATGTGTCGAACAGCCCTCCTTCGACAGTGACGTCAAACGAGGAAGGAATCGGCAAATATAAAAAATAAAAATCGGATACGCGGATGGAAAACCGAATCCGTAATTGATCATTAGTATTGCGATGAATGAATTGCAGTATCTCCTCATCGAGATAAATTCGCATTTCATCGCCTATGAATTCGATAGGCATGCCGGCCCTTTCGAATACGGGGCAGGCATCGCTGCGGGGATCAATAAAAGCGACATCAGCCAACTCATCAGCAAAAGGCCCATATTCCTGGGGGAGGCCTTTCACCTGAATAAAAATGGTTCGCTTGGGCCTAATCATGCCCTTCGGCGTTAAGGTATAGGACTTTATGATGTCGCTCGGAAACGCGTGCGATGCAAGGTCCACGGAGAAGACGCGATCGCTCTCAATATGCCGGCGGCGGATAGAGGTATCAAGCCGCTTATGCTGCGAGACAGCCCCTTTAGCGGTTATCAGCCGATAGTCGACTGTTCCATCTTCTCTCTTGTGGGTGAGCACCAGGCTCTGCCTTGTGTAATAGGACATGAATTTCTGTCGGCAGAGCGCGGCCATTATCGGGGGTATGGGGAAATTCGGGTCGGTTTGAATTTCCGCAACAGCTTTATCGCATCGGGTTCCGAAACGTTCAGCGAAGTACGTTTTCTCA
This sequence comes from Mesosutterella multiformis, assembly GCF_003402575.1. GTDB lineage: Bacteria > Pseudomonadota > Gammaproteobacteria > Burkholderiales > Burkholderiaceae_F > Mesosutterella > Mesosutterella multiformis. The sequence continues at coordinate 84,604 of NZ_BGZJ01000002.1, read as the reverse complement.
CTTTGCGTCGTGCCGCAAGGCAATAAAGCAAAAGAGTCTTTGAACTCATTGGCCAGTTCGTCAAGAATCTCGGGATGCCGGGCTTGTAAGTCACAAAAAAGACCTGAAAGCGTGTAGCTGGCAAAACTGATTTTGTCCTCAGACATATGGCACCCCGATGGCTGTTCACCTTGCGGTTTCTATTATCTCAGGTGAATGAATTGCTATTGATGAACTGGCGGACCGCAGAGACGATGCTGATCGGCATGATATCCCCGAGTTTTTAGAGTTGATCGTCAGCTGATTGAGGATTACCAGTCGCCGTCAGTCACTTCAACGGGTTTAAGACCGGCGAGCCTATTGCTTCCCGAAACCGCGCTCTCTTCAGAGTAGTAATCGAACCAAGGAAGCCCAGCCTTGCCGCGGATACAGGTTTGCGGGGCATTGGAAGCCCTGTGATTCTTGACCAATCGGCTGAGTTTACGAGATGGACATAGGCCCGTGCCGACCGGGTTGTATCGTAGTCCGAGACCTCACGGCGGTCTTTGTAGATTTCCTGATGAATGCGGCCGCCGGCGCCGAGTCCCATTTCTGACGGTTTGAGAGTTGACCTGCTGCAGAGGACGAAATCTTCCTGATACGAGGAGAAGCTTCTTTCTTCCACCCGCTTTTCCTTTTTAAGCGGATAAACCTGAATCTGGATGCCGCCAAACTCTGACTTGCCAGTCAGCTGTTCCTCCGCGGTTTGACCTTCGCCGAGCCGGGCGGCGACAAACTGCCGAATGACCCCCTTTTCTACACAGAAGCCGTCGATCCAGGGTTGGGCGGGAACGGGAAGGTAATTCTGAAGATTCTGTTCTTTGCCGCCATCAACCCGTGTGCCATTAACGAGACCGGGCTTCCATTCATCCCCGGTCACCGCGCAGATTTTGCCTGCCGCGATTCGGACCGCGAACGGATATTCTCTGGGGCTCCTGAAGGAGATCCACATGGCTTCAGCCTGGTACATTGGCAGCATAAGTCCGCCGTGCTCCAGCCATTTCTGAGGAATCCTGCCTTCATAGTCTTCGACGTGTTCGAGTTCAAACCGGTCTAGTCCGGGCGGAAGATTATTGACTTCATCATCAGGAACTCGCAGGGTGCGTTGGAAATTCATGCGCAGTATGCAGTCTTTGCCAATCGCGGGAAAGGCGAATTCCAGTTCGTTATTGTCAATTAAACGAACGCTGCTGCGGGGCTTATGGGTACGGAGTTGTACTTGGACAGTGTGGCCTTTCTCAGACATGGAGGACCTCCTTCAGTTATCACCAATCGCCGTCTTTCACTTCACGGCTGATCTCCAGAATCGCATCGTCCGGCATCTGCTTCATCTGCCTGAGAACCTGGGCGAAAAGCTTTGGCCGGGCGGTAATAATGGCCTTGAGGTCGCTGGATAGCTTGCCTGCCATGGCGAGAAGAACATCTTTGTCTTCGTGAAGCTCCTGGGCGATTAACACAATCGTTTCTTCAGATGGAGGAGGAAATATGCCTCGCTCAATCTTGGAAAGATAGGATGGCTCGATGCCGACTCGTTCAGCGACCTGGCGCAGCGAATAGGTGCGTCGGTCTTCCTCTTGGAGTCTGAGCCGTGCTTCGCGAATGTATGTTCCAAAGTCCATGGTATTAGCCTGTGTAGCAGTTACTCCACATTTTAGCTAAACCAAAAACGACCCAAAACCATCAGCAATCGTTATTACTTGCGGGAAGTGTAGAGTAAATACTACACACTTGTCAAAAGTATTTGACGCGGGCAGAGGAGAGTGCTGTCCCGCTTTCAGTAACACTTCTGTTTCATTTTCCTGAGCCATCTTTGCAGTCAGCGGGCATAAAGTAGCGAAGCGCGCTGAGGTCCATTCTTTTCTGCGCTTGGCAGCCTCAGCTGTCCGGGTAGCCTCCGGACGCGGTCTCTGTGTGTCGCGCGCAGGCATGCATTTGTTTTAAACGAGATTTGCCCGACGTTTCTTTCTGGAATCGCCGGGCTTTTTTTTGTTCTCTTCGAACGAATCAGTGATTACGGCACCGGAAGCCCCGCCTATTCATGTTTCTTAGCAGAAACACTTCCTTGTTTAATCCGCTGTTATTAGGAAATCAGTCTCCAGAAAGATTGGCGCAACCGCCTCCCGACAGGTGACTCGCGGCGTTGGCACTGACCTGGGCGGCTGATAGCCTCGCGCCGATATCCGCTGTCTGAAGATTGAAACTTCAATCGTCGCCTCAGATAAGCCTGAGGATGAGTCTTACGGGCGGAATCTCGTTAAGTCTGTGATAACTCGAATCGTTGCTTTAACACATCGAATTTTTGAAAATACAAGCAGAAAAAACGTCGATTCGTTTCACTTCAACCCAAATGTAACAAAATATTTTTACACGAAAACCCATTTAAATCAGGTAAGAGAATTGGATTGTGCTCGCGGGGACGATTTTTCGGACCCTTATGAAAATTATTAAACGTAACTACTAAAACGTTATTTTTAGTAATTAATGGAGCGGGCTTTTCTATGTCATGAAACTCAAAAAGGAATTGAACACCTGAAGGAAAGGTGTCTGTTCCTGATTTGATCTAACGGAGCTGTAAATGGGAACGTCATCTCAATATTATGTTGTCGAGCTTCCGCTTCGAATCGGCGATGAAGAGTCGCGGAGGCTCGCGATGGCTTTTGAGTTTGGGCGAACTATTTACAACGCCACGCTCGGTCAGGCACTGGGAAAGCTGACACATATGCGCCAGAGCACCGAATGGAAGAACGCTTTCCTCATCAAGAAGGTGTCGGATCGGAACGCTGAACTCAAACGAATTCAGAAAAAATACGGACTCAATGAGTTCGGTCTTGGTGATATGGCCGCTAACCACCGCAAAGCGTCTGGCAAAACCAATCTGATTGGCTTTACTGAAGCTAAGTTCATCGGTTTTACCGTGTGGCGGGCACTGGAGCGCTATATCTATGCTAAGGGCGGACGTCCCCGATTTAAAACCAAGCGGCGCGGACTTCATTCCATGTACTGCTGCGGCAACAGAGGAATTATATGGAAACCGCAGCTGCAGTCTGTGGTCTGGAGGGGTTATCGGTTTCCGGCTCTTGTAAAGCACACGGCTTACTTTCAGGAAGCGCTTGGGTCGGAAGACAGCCCGAGGCAGGTCAAGATCTGCCGCATTGTCCGTCGGATTCTTAATTGCAGAGAACGGTGGTTCGTCCAGCTTGTCATGGTTGGTTTGCCACCCGTGCGCCATGTGTACGCTCCGAAGAGCGAGACGATAGGCCTTGATATCGGCCCTTCCAAGGTGGCGATGGTCAGCCCGAATTTCGCCGGATTTACGTTCCTTTCCCCTTACGGAGAAATACCCTGGGCAAAGATCAGGAATCTGCGAAGGAAGATGGCTCGGTCACTTCGGGCAATGAATCCGGACAATTACGAACCCAGCGGAGCGACTAAAAAAGGAGCACGAGAATGGAAGCGTTCCAATCACTATGAAAAACTGTTACGAGAATTGGCTGACCTGTATCGCCGAGCGGCAGAGACACGAAAGCGCGACCACGGAGCACTGATTAACTCGATTTTTGAGCAGGCCGGAACGGTCAATCTTGAAACAATCAGCTATAGGAGCTATCAACGTAATTTTGGAAGAAGCGCTCAGCGCCAGGCATCGGGATTATTTGTTCAGCGACTCAAGAGGAAGGCTGAAAGTGCTGCCTTGACGGTAAATGAACTGGATACCCGGAAACTGCGTATGAGCCAGTATGACCATAGAACGCAGACCTATACCAGGAAACCGCTGCAACAGCGATGGCATTCATTGGGCGGCAGCGATACGCTGGTGTCCCGAGACATCTACAGCGCACTCCTGGCCTGCTGCGTTAAGAACGGCGAGCACGACCCGGTCAGCATTGAGAGGTGCTGGCAGGCTGTGGAACATCAGCTTAAGTCTGCGGGGTTTGTGCGCGACATTAAACTGCCAAAGGGTCCTGACAGGGAGAGATTCCTGTCGCGGCTCGTGCGGGACCCATCGCCGGGTTTCACATCAGAGGCAGTGCAGACGAAAATTTTCCGTGTCCGCAGTGACGTCCGACCGCGCGAGTCTTTCCAAACTTGCTTCGTCGGAAAAGCTGCTGATGTATCGGAATCTCCTGAATAATCAGGCAGTTGTTCGATCTCCTTTGAATGTGTTGGAAATTTTCCGGCAGTCCCACGAGAAACGCCGGAATTTATCTGATCTGTTGGAGGTAATCCAGGTGATTACACGAAAACCCCGATATCGCTCCGGAAGTCCCGTCCGTGCTGTTCCCGCTTGTTGTTAAAAGATTTTGTTGCAATTGATGGAAGAATGTTGCAGGCAATTCGAATAGAGTTTTAATTACGCAAGAGGTGCGGGTTTGCAGACCCCGCAGCGACAGCCAGTCTCGGTGAGTACCCGAGGCGCAGAGTGTGATGAAGTATCTCTCTCCTTTGAACTAACTAAGTGTTTGATTTTCCGGCGTTTTCACGAGAAATGCCGGAATTTTTTTATCCGCAGGCGGGCAAAATACGTCATCTGCCGCTATTTGTATCCGAAATGCGAAAAACTTCGCTCACTGCATCGTTTGGTTGCAATTGATCCGCGCGCAATCACGGAAAGCGCCTATTGTTGATTCTGCAAGGGGATGATCTGTAAGGAAAATCTCCGAGCAGCCCCAACGTGCAAAGCAGTGCAGTGGGGGCAGCGTGTAGTGTGTGACTTCTTTCCTTTGACTCCAGTCTTATCCGGCTAATCGTGTTTCTGATCAGCCGGTTTTTTTTGACTTTGAGAAAGAGGAACGGTGTCAGCGGAGATTGGCCGCGGCGAAAAGCGCCTTCGCGCGTTCCGCGATACGGGCGGCACCTGAGAGGATCTCTCTTTCCGTAAACGTTCCAAATCCGAGAAGGAGCCCATTCGTTCCGGCAGGAGCGTCCGTGAAACTGCTGATCGCTCTTGCGGTGATCCCGTCACGCTCAAGCGCGGCCTGCAATGCGGTATCAGGGATAGTGGGATCAAGAAGGAGCGCGAGGTGAGGGCCGGCTTCAGTTTCTGACACCCGGCCAAGAGGTCCGAGTGACGAGCGAAGAGCATCCCGGAGGAGCGCGAAGCGCTTCCGGTAGTCCCGCGCCATCTTCCGGATGTGATGAGCGGAGCCGGGGCTCTCGAGATATTCGGCGAGAGCTGCCTGGAGCGATTCCGACGTAAAGCGATCCGTGAGAAGCTTTGCGCCGGCGAGTGCCTCTGCCTGCGGTTCCGGGAGCACGGCGTAGGCGAGCCTCAGCCCCGGGAACACCTGCAGCGTAAAGCTCTCCATATAGATCACGGCTTCATCCGCGCGTGGGAGCGACCGGATGGGAAAGCGGGGTTTGGCGCCCAGCGTCACAACCCCATCCGTATCCTCTTCGAGAATCCAGGCTCCCGTATCAAGCGCCAAGCGTAGGATCGCGGCTCGCCGCGCGTCCGCCATCGGGACCGACATCGGCATCTGGCTCGCCGGGGTGACGAGGATTCCCTTCGGTTTCAGGACGCCTTCCGGCGCCGTAAACACCATGCCTTCCCGATCGACCGGCACCGGGATCCGGCGGAGCCCCGCGAAATCGAGCACCTTCGCGTCAAGCGGGAGCATCGGGGCTTCAGTGAGAATGGCGTCGCCCGGCGTGAAAAGCGTGCCGGCGATAAGCGAGAGACTCTGCACGCTTCCCGTCGTAATGACGATGTTCTCCTCTCCGCACACGATTCCTCGCGTTTCCCGGAGCTTCGCCGCGATCACTTTCCGTAAGGGAGCGTAGCCGGCAGGAGGGCTGTAAAAGGTGTGCCGCCAAGGGCTTCGGGCGGTAGACGCGGCGATCTTCACCCAGTCCCGTTCGACCGTCTTCTCCATCGCAGACCCATAGATCTTGAACGGGCGGTTCTCAAAGTTTCCGGTACCCGCGGCCGCCGCGGCGCTCCGGGCCGCTTCCGCTTTCCGCGTCAAGGGGCGGGCGTGAACCGGCGGGTGTACGGGGCGAGGGGGTTCCGGGATCGGTTTTGTTTCCGCGACGAAGTAGCCGGAGGCGGGTTTTGAGACGGCGAACCCCGTCGCGGAGAGTTCCGCGTAGGCGCCGGCAACGGTGTTCGGGGCGACGCCGAGGTCAGACGCGAGACTCCGGATCCCAGGGAGCCTGTCCCCGGGTTTCAGCGCCCCGCGGCTCCGAAGCCGGATCAGTTCCCGCGTGATCTGCTTCCCGACCGGGAGTTTCCCGTTTTTCCGGATATGAATGGGGACTGACACCACCGGTTTTTTCTTTGCTTCCACGGGAACTTCCTTTATTGCTATCTGTATCAGTGAGATAGTACCAAACTGTATCAGTCGCACGCAAAGTCCCTAGGTAGAATGTCTGTCATCAGAGTCGTTCCCGGACTCACCCCACCCTATGAGGATTCCATCATGAATTTCGTTTGCACCTGCTGCGGAAAGAAGGTTTCGACCGATACGAAGGCGCCGGCGTGTGACTGCGGCGGACTGTTTGAGCTCGACTTCGTGCCTCCGGCCTGGGACGACTCGAAGATTGACCGCGATACCTGGAGCCTCTTCCGGTACCGGGCGTTCATGGCGCTCGAAGGAGACGCGTGGAAAGAGGTCACGATGGGAGAAGGAATGTCGCCTGTGATCCCCTTCTCGGACGACGTCCTCGTAAAAATGGATTACTGCATGCCGACCTTGTCCTTCAAGGACCGCGGAGCGGCAGCGCTCGTCGCTCACATGAAGTCGATCGGGGTTAAGAAGTGCGTGCAGGACTCGTCCGGCAACGCCGGGATCGCGGTCGCGGCCTATGGGGCGTGCGCCGGGATCGAGTGCGAGATCTACGTGCCTGAAGGCACCAGCCCGAAAAAGATCGCGATGATCGAGGCGTTCGGGGCGAAGGCGGTGGTGGTGCCGGGTGACCGTGACCACTGCGCCGATGTCTGCCGCGCGAAGGTTCGGGATGAAGGCGCGTACTACGCGAACCACGTTTTCAACCCCTTCTTCTATGAAGGAACGAAGACCTACATTTACGAGGTCTTTGAGCAGCTGCACCGGATGCCCGAAAACATCTTTATCGAGCTTGGGAACGGGACACTCTTTATCGGTGCCGTGAAGGCGCTTGAGCACCTCTACGCCTCGGGCGCGATCGATCACTTCCCGCAGGTGATCGCGGTCCAGGGCGCGAACTGCGCGCCGTTCGCCGAAACGATCGCGGAGGGCGCCGAACATATCGTCTCTATTACCCCGAAGCCCACGATGGCGGAAGGGATCGCGATCGGGAAGCCCGCGAGGGCGGACGAAATCCTCGCGATGATCCGGAAGCATAAGATCCGCATCGTCTGCGCCGCGGAAGAGGATATCCTCCCCGCCCGGGCGGAACTCGCGCACCGCGGGATCTACGCGGAGCACACGACCGCCGCGTCGCTCGCCGCTTACTACACGTACTGCCGGCAGTATGGCCCGACGCATGACGCGCTGCTTTCGATGTGCAGCGCCGGGATCAAGAGCGATCACTGAGAACCGAAAAAAAATGGCGCGGACGCCTTAGAAAGCGCCGCGCCGAGTCTGAATAACAAAAAGAGCGCCTCAATGAAGAGGCGTCATAAAAACATATCCTTTGAGGGGCTTAAAGAAAAAACCCGCGGCGCGCCTGGGTGAGGCGTATCGCGGGTTCTTTTTGTCTTCCAGTTTTTACGGTGGAGGACCGCCGCTCAGATTAGCGCTCCGATCAATCGATCGAAATCATCTGCTTCGCGGCCTTTTCTTCCTTCGTGACCTTCGGGATGCAGACAGTCAGGATGCCGTTTTCGTAGGCGGCCTTGCAGTCAGACTGCTTCACGCCTTCACCCACATAGAACGTACGGGCGCAGGAGCCGGAAGAGCGTTCCTGACGGATCAGGTGACCTTCCTTCTTCTCTTCTTCCTTGTGGCTCTTGGAGGCGGAAACCGTAAGATAGCCGTCCTTCAGTTCAGCGGAGATTTCTTCCTTCTTGAAGCCCGGGAGGTCGATCGCGAGCTCATAGCCCTTGTCGGTCTCGCGGATATCAGTCTTCATCAGGCGGTCAGCGTTCTTGCCAAAAACCGTAGTGGAAGGATCCGGGAATTTGAAACCAGAGAACACATCAAACGGATCAAAAATGTTCAGAGGGGATTCATCAAAAATAGTAGGAACATTTGCCATAATTATCACTCCATTATGGCCGTCGTCTGAGCGGTCAACACTTGATTAACAGGGACTTAACCCTGATTTGTATAGGGGGATGAGCGGATGTTTGTACTTCTTTTCATCCCCCTGCAATAAATATTATGGGGGCGGTTTTTATTTTTTCAAGGGGTCAGAAAATTTTTTTATAAGACACGGAAAATTTCTTTCCTGAATCACGGTAAAAGAGAAAAAGGTAACGAAGAAACGACAGAGGCAAAAAAAGCGCGCCGGGGAAAACCGACGCGCTTTATGTTTCCGACGCGCCCTGTCGGGAGCAGGGCACTGCGGATTTTTATTGCCGATTACTTGCCGACGTAAGAGGCGGCGCTGTTACCGGAAATACGGCCGAAGGTGACGATGTCAGCCACAGCGTTGCCGCCGATGCGGTTTCCGCCGTGCACGCCGCCCGTCACTTCGCCAGCCGCGAAGAGACCCGGGATCGGCTTCTTCTGCTTATTCAGCACTTCAGCCTTCGGGTCGATCGTCACGCCGCCCATCGTGTGATGGATGCCGGGGGTGACTTCAGCGACATAGAACGGAGCCTTATCAAGGCGGATCACCATTTCGGGACGGCCAAAGAGATCGTCCTTCTTGTTGTCGTAGGCCTTCCAGTACTGATCAAAGCTCGCCTGGACGACCTTCGGATCAGCGCCGATCATCTTCGCGACGTCAGCCACCGTGTCGCACTTCTTCATGAGACCTTCGGAGACGTAGCTGCGGAGCATCTTGTTCTTCTTGTAGATCGAGTCATCGACCACGAGGTACGCGATGCCGCCCGGCTGCTTAAGCTCATTCGCGGAGACCACGTCGCGGGTCAGCAGTTCGTTTGTGAAGCGCTTGCCGTTCTTATTCAGCAGGAACCCGCCGCGGGCACGCATCGATTCGGAGATCAGAGCGCCGTTCCTCTTGATGACGGTCGGGTGAATCTGAATCTGCTCGATATCGGTGAGCGACGCGCCGACCTGCTGCGCGAGGACGATACCGTCACCGGTCGCGCCCGGGTGGTTGGTCGTGGAGAAGCCCTTCAGTTCAGGACGATACTTTTCCACCATCTTGTGGTTCGCGCCGAAACCGCCGGTGGCAAGCACCACGGCCTTCGCGTTGATCACTTCCTTGCCCTTCGGGGTCTGAACTTCGACGCCGGCGACCTTGCCGTTCTTCATGATGATCTTCGTCACGCGGTTATTGAGACGCATATCGATATGGTCTTTATCCGCGCGTTCACCGAGGACCCGCATCAGTTCAATACCGACCGGAGACCCATCGCACGGTCCATGACCACGGGCCTTCGTCTGACCGCCGCCGCGACCCATGCGGTGGCAGAACTTGGCGCCGAGCGACAGAAGCCACTCTTCAGCGCCCGCGGCGTTCTCGGTCAGCGTCTTCAGAAGCGCCGGGTTATTGAGGTTGTGGCCGCCTTTCATCGTGTCGGCGTAGAAAATGGCAGGCGAATCGTCCGTCACGCCGTCCGCGATCTGCTGCTTCGTGCCGGCCGCGTTCATGCCGCCTTCGGAGCGGTTGGAGTTGCCGCCGAAGTAGGCCATCTTCTCGAGGACGATCACCTTCGCGCCGCGCTCAGTCGCCGTAATGGCGGACGAGAGCCCCGCGCCGCCCGAACCCACGACCACAATATCAGCGGATTCAGCAGCAAAAGCCGGGCTCGCGACCATCATGGAAAGAGCAGCCGCAATCAGAGTTTTTTTCATCTTCTCTCCTGTGTATGTATAGGAACACAACAATGACTATCTTACTTTAGTCATACCGGTTTTTGAAATAATTTTTAACAGTCATTGACGTAAAATCAACAATCAAACGGGATTTGCGTTTCCTGGAACAGAAAATCGCTTTTGGTGGATGAGATTAACCCGAGTAAGAAGGCTTATTTCATCGGGCAAAAGTGTTTTATCGGTTCCGTTTTATTGAGACGTTCCTGTGTACACGGTTATTCCGCGCGCAGTTTCCGAAAATGTACCGGTATCTGTTACGTCCGTATGAATTACTTCAGCCGTTCTTTAAACCCGTACATAACCCGGTTCCGGAGCTCCCTTTGTTTCAGCCTGTAAAAGAGCGGGTTTATCCGTAACCCGCGGACATAAGATTGATGATCTGTGAAACGGGGAAAGACGTATGGAGTTCCGGCTTTCCCCTCAGATACCCCGACGAAAAAAAGGAAAAAGAATGCAGAAGACTCTCTCGCGCCGGAGCGCGATCGCCCTTTCCGCCGCCGCTGCCGCCGCTATCGCGGCCCGCCCCGCGGCTGCCCGTCCGGCTGTTGTCCCCGTGATCTGGGACGGAAAGAAAATGTATGAGACGTTCAAGGCTCAGGGCGCCGGATTCTCCTACCCCGGTCCCGCGGACCGTCCGGTCGCCTATGTGGCGATCGATCCCCAGTGCCCGGACTGCATGAAGTTCACGGAAAACGTGAAGCCGTTGCTCTCAAAGGTCAACGTGATCTTTTTCCCGATCGCGTTCCTGAACATCAACTCCGAACCCCAGGGCAGCACGATCCTCGCGTCGAAGGAACCGTGGAAGAAGTATGACGAGCAGCATGAGCATTTCCGCGACCCCGAGTTCCGCGGTATCCGCTATGACCTCGCGAAGCTCCCGGATGACCTGCGGAACAAGGTCTGGACGAACACGAAGCTGCACCGCCGGGCCGGCTGCCGCGCGGTGCCCTACGGCGTCTTCAAGAATTCGAAGGGCGAATATAAGCCGTTTGACGAGAACCTCTCGACCGAGGAACTCGCCGCGCTCTTTGAAGTGAAGCTCTGATTAATAATCTGAAGCTGAAATAAATGACGGGAGAACTCCTGACCTGAGTTCTCCCGTTTTGTTTTGGGTTCAATCGTCTCAGAGGCCGGTCTTTCCCACATACGCCGCGGACTTCGCGCCGGCGATGAGGCCGAACGTGACAGCGTCTGTCAGCCCATTCCCCGGCATCATGTTGCCGCCCTGAACTCCGGCTGTCACTTCCCCCGCGGCGTAGAGTCCCGGAATCGGGGTGTCACCGGATCCGAGAACCTCAGCCCGGTCATTGATTTTGATTCCCCCAAGTGTCGCGAGAACGCCGGGTTTCACCGCCGCGACGTACCAGGGACCCTGATCAAGCCGAACCCGCATTTCGTAGCGCGCGAAATCCTGATCGAACTTCCGGTCGTACGCCCGGTAGTAACGATTGAGGGTTGACTTCACAGCGGCGGAGTTCGCGCCGATCGCTTTGGCGACCGCGGCGACCGTCCCGCAGCGCTTCATGAGCCCCTGGTCCACGTAGGTTTGAAGGGCTTTATCGGCGTCAAAAATTTCGCTGTCGATCACGAGGTACGCCGAGTGCCCGGACTGCTTCAGGATGTCCTGCGACACGATATCCCGGATCCCGGTTTCGTCCGTAAAGCGCTTCCCTGATTTATTAAGGAGGATTCCGCCCCGCGCCCGCAGGGCTTCCTCGATCGGGACATTCCCCTTCACGCTCACGGTCGGTCGGATCTCGAGCTGATCGAGGTCGAGGAGCGAAGCGCCCGCCGCCCGAGCGATCACGAGCCCGTCCCCTGTCGCGCCCCGGAAACCGACCGGAGCGATCCCTTTAAGAGACGGGTGAACCTGGTTCACGAGCGCCGAGTACGCGGCAAAGCCTCCGGTCGCGAGGACCACGGCTTTCGCTTTGATCTGATAGCGGCCTTTCGGGGTCTGGACCTCGATTCCTGATACTTTTTGGTCCGCGAGGATGAGTTTTGTCGCGCGGGCCTGGGTTCTGAGGTCGACCTGGCTCTGAAGGGCCTTCGCTTTCAGAACCTGGATGAGGCGGGGACCGACCGCGGTTCCGTCGCAGGGCGCCATGAGGCGCGGCCGCTCTTCGCTCCCCACGGGGGTGATCCGGAGGCAGAGTTTGGCGCCAAGGGTTTCGAGCCACGCGAGCGCCGGGGCGGAAGTCACCGTCATCGCGCGGACGAGGGCCGCGTCGTTAATCTGGTGCCCGTACCGGATCGTGTCCGCGGCGAAAAGCGTCGGGGAGTCCCCCGTGATCCGGGCGGCTGCCTGATCAGGAGTCGCGGCAGCATTGAGCCCGAGTTTCGCGAACGCGGTGTTCCCGCCCGCGTCAGTCGTTTTCTCAAGCAGAATCACTTTCGCGCCGCGCGCTGCCGCGCCGATCGAGGCGGAGAGGCCTGCCGCGCCCGCGCCCACCACGACCACATCCGCGGTTTCAGCGGCGAAGGCAGAGGGGGAGCCAAGGGAAAGCGCCAGGGCGGCCGCGAAAACAGTCTCTTTCATGAGCCAATTCCTCAGGACGAAGTGAAAGTTCTTTAAATAATAGCGCCTGAGGGGTGGGGGAAAATTGGGCAAAAAAAACCGCAGCGATCTGAGGAGAGAGAAAGATCGCGTGCGGGTCTAGCAAAACACTACAAAGCACTACTGGAGAAAATTGAGCACCGCATGAAGCGGTTCACGCGGTGCTCACTTCGGAGACCTCCGGGATGGACCTTTGGAGAGAGAGTTGGTCCTCCCGGATTGTTTGAAGCTTTTACTTCGCTATTACTGACCGATGTACTTCAGAGCGGAGTTAGCGGAGATGCAGCCGAAGGTGATGATGTCAGCCACAGCGTTGCCGCCGATACGGTTGCCGCCGTGCACACCGCCCGTCACTTCACCCGCGGCGAAGAGGCCAGGGATCGGCTTCTTCTCGGGGGTCAGGACTTCAGCCTGCGGGTCGATCTTCACGCCGCCCATCGTGTGATGGATGCCGGGGGTGACTTCAGCGACGAAGTACGGAGCCTGGTCCATACGGATCAGCATTTCGGGGCGCCCGAAGAGATCATCCTTCTTGTTATCGAAGGCCTTGTGGTACTGATCGAAGCTCGCCTGGACAACCTTCTCATCCACACCGATCAGCTTCGCGACGTCAGCGATCGTGTCGCACTTCGTCATCAGCTTCTCAGCCGTGTAGTTCTGAGCCATCTTGTTCTTCGAGTAGATGGAGTTGTCGATCACGAGGTAAGCGATTCCGCCCGGCTGCTTCAGTTCGTTAGCGGACACCACGTCGCGCGTCAGGAGCTCATTCGTGAAGCGCTTGCCGTTCTTGTTCAGCAGGAAGCCGCCGCGGGCACGCATCGATTCAGAGATCAGAGCGCCGTTCTTCTTGATAACGGTCGGGTGAATCTGGATCTGCTCGATGTCGGTGAGGCCAGCGCCAACCTGCTGGGCGAGGATGATGCCGTCACCGGTAGCGCCCGGGTGGTTCGTCGTGGAGAAGCCCTTCAGTTCAGGACGATACTTCTCAACCATCTTGTGGTTCGCGCCAAAACCGCCGGTCGCGAGAATCACAGCCTTCGCGTTGATGGTTTCCATTCCCTTCGGAGTCTTCACCTGGACGCCGGACACCTTGCCGTTCTTCATCAGGATCTTCGTCACGCGGTTATTGAGACGCATGTCGATATGATCCTTATCCGCGCGTTCGCCAAGCACACGCATAATTTCGATACCGACCGGCGAACCATCGCAAGGACCATGACCGCGGGCACGGGTCTGGCCGCCGCCGCGACCCATACGATGGCAGAAGTGAGCGCCGAGGTCGAGGAGCCATTCTTCAGCGGAGGCAGCGTTTTCCGTCAGAGCCTTGACGAGCGCCGGGTCATTCAGACCGTGGCCGCCGCGGATCGTATCAGCGGCGAAGCGTTCCGGCGTGTCGTCCGTGATGCCGTGAGCCTTCTGCTGCTTCGTGCCGGCGGCGTTCATTTCACCTTCGGAGCGGTTGGAGTTGCCGCCGAAGTAGGCCATCTTCTCAAGCACGATAACCTTGGCGCCCTTTTCGGTCGCGGTGATGGCGGAGGACAGGCCAGCGCCGCCCGAACCGATAATGACGATGTCGGTGGATTCAGCGGCGAACGCGGGGGTCGCCATCATGACGGCAAGCATGCTTGCCAGAATGGTCTTTTTCATTTTCTCTCCCAGAGATTTGAGTTCATAGACGGTTAAAAAAGTTCGTATGGATTAGTTCGTCCGTCTATGTAGAACGGATTATTCCGGAAAAAATAGGGTATTTCTGTGATAAAAGTCACGGTAATTTTTCGTGATACGGGACATAACGGACAAAACCGCCCCGGGAACTGCCTGAAAATGCGGGGTCACGGGCCGGTTTATCAAGGAAAACCCGAACAGGTGTTTTTTATTGGCAAACGGGGGAAAACCGCGGGACAGATTCCCTTTAGGCCGGAAGCGGGGGGATCGGTAGCGGTTTGTTTGCCTCATTCGGAATTCGCCTCAAAGCCCCATGGGTTCGGGGTTTCCAAGAAAAATCAAAGCGGAAAAGAACGTTTCATAAATCATTTAGTTACTTTCGCTATATCCGATAGATAACACGGTTATTTCTGTAGACCGGACGCGAATCCGGGCGTTAATATCGACGTATCTGAAATAAGAACCGCGGGGTCTCTTCCGAGGAGCCGCGGTCTCTGAAGGACTGAGTGATGATCGAGATATCGCGCAGAAAACTATTGGCGGCCGGGGCCGCGGGTGCCGCGGCGGCGGGCGCAGCGGAAGCGCTTCCGACCCGGCCCTGGATCCGCTATCAGGCGGAACGGGCCACCGCGAACGCGAGGGCCCGGTGGCGTGCGGATATGATCCGCGAAACCTATCGGATGGTGTGGGTCGCGCCGGATTGGAACGCGAAGGAGATGTTCGAGGCGTTTATCGGGCCGGATGGAATCCCGACTCACGGCGCGGCCTGCGTGACGTACCCGGGAGACCCGGGGAGACGGATGGCGTTTGTCGCGATCGATACGCAGGACCCGAACTCGATCACCATGCTGCGGACCTTCAAAAAGCTTTCGCACCTCATCGACTTTCATATCTTTCCGCTCGCTTTCCTCGGCCCCGTGTCCGAGTTTCAGGGGGCGACAATCCTCGGAGCGCCGAACCGGGCGCTCGCGATGGACGATCAGATCACGCTCTTCAGCCAGAAAGGCTCGAACGGCATTGAGTACGACGTGAGCCGGATCTCGGAAGATTCCGAACGGAAAATCTGGGCGAACACGAACCTCTTCCGGGCGACCCGCGGCGTTGATGTGCCCTTTGGGGTCTATCTCGGGATGGATGGGGGATACCGCCCCTTCAATAACCAGCCGGACTGGGATCACTATCTCGCGCTCTTCGATCTCGTGAAGGCGAAGTAGGAGGGGACGGAAGATGATGGAAGAAAAGAAACAGGAAGAGCGAGGTGTTTCCCGCCGGATGGCGGCCGGGACGGTCCTCGCCGCGGCGGCGGGCCTCGTGATCGCGAAAGACGCGGCCGCGAGCCAGCTCGCGACCGGGTCGTCTGTGGTGCCTTACGCCGAACTGATTGACGGGGCGCTGGAATCCGCCTCCTGGGCAGAGGCGCATACCCGGGCGGATCCCCACTACGCGATCCTGAAGAAAGTGATGATCCCGTTTGGCTGGAACGGGAAAAAGATGATCGACGCGTTTTCGGGCCAGGTCCCGATGCTGCAGCAGGGGTCGCGGGGGTTCTCGTACCCGGGACCCGAAGGGCGGCCCGTGGCGTACTTCGTCTTTGACACGCAGGGCGAGAACTCTATTCGGATGATCGAGCGGCTGAAGCCGCTGCTTCACGACATCGATATCCACTTCTACCCGGTCGCGTACCTCAACTGGCGCTCCGGCCCTCAGGGGGCGCAGATACTCGGGGCGGCGGAACCGTGGCGGGCGCTCGACCGCCACATCGTCAGCTTCAGTGATCCGGAGACCCGAGGTCTCCCCGTGAACCGGACTGGGGAACGCCCCGCGATGGAATCCGCGGTCTGGGCGAACGGGAAGGTGTACCGGGAGGTCGGAGGCCGCGACGTTCCGTTCGGCGTCTTTAAGAGCGGCCCGAACCGCTATGTGCCGTTTGACGGGTCGCTTACGGAGGAAGATCTCCGGACGGTTCTCCGGAAGGGTGATAGCCCCTACTACTCGCCGCGGAAATAAGGATTGGGGGACGCTATGACGAAACGCTATTCACGCCGGGACGCGCTCCTCACCGGAGCCGCGCTCCTCACGCTGCCAGCCGCTTCCCGGGCTTTCACTTTTGGCGAAAGAGATCAGTGGGAGGATTATGCGGGTCTCAGCTCCCGCGCGTCTTCGTACTCCGGTATGAGCGGCACTGCCGGGGGGTTCGAGTATCCAGGCGGCTCGGGGCGCAGGAACGCCTACGTCTTTTTTGACCCGCAGGATCCGGTGAGTATCCGGCTCTGCCGCCACGTGAGACCGTATGTCGGAATCGTGGATGTCATTTTTTTCCCCATCGCGGCCCTTGGAGAGGAATCCCAGCGTCAGGCTGAAACGATCATGCTGAGCCATCCGCAGTGGCGGGCGATGGATGAGCACCTGAGTCTCTTCGATGATGAGAAGCGGGGCGGGATCGGCGTAAAGAATGATCTCTTCCGGAACGCGGATATAAACAAACTCGATTTCGTTCATCGGTATATCAAAGCGAATACGGAGCCATTCACTCGGGCGAATGACCCTTATACCTATCCCTATGCCTTCTTTCTCCCGGGTGACATCGGTGAACTCCGGACCTTTACCGTCAAGGAAACACCGGCGGAACTCGACCGCCTTTTCGGCGTAGCGCGGGAGTCGTTCTACGGTCCCGATAAGTAATCCGGGAACGAATGGAGGAGGGGACGCGAAAGACGGGATTCAACAAAAAGGTTAATATTACGTCCGAAAATTAATCTAATTGTTATCAGGCAGCACCCGCTCATGAATGACACGCTTCTCCGTATCGCGCTCCTCCTCATCGATACGATCATTCCGATTTCGCTCGGCTACATTCTTCATAAAAAAGGCATCGTCACCCAGGAAGGGACGAAAAAGGTCATCACGTTTAATGTCCGCGTGGTCTTTACGGTTCTCGCGGTGATCTCGTTCTGGAGCCTTCATATCGGTCCCGCGATCTTCTGGGTGCCGGTGATCGCGCTCGTGATCACGTTCCTCCCGTACTTCATCATGATGGCGGCGACGAAGAAGAACCCCGATCCCCGGGAGCGGGGGGCGCTGGTGACAGCCGGCATGCTCGGGAACACAGGGACGCTCGGGGGTCTTGTCTGCTATCTGCTTCTCGGCCCCGCCGCGTTCGCATACGTGCAGATCGTCGCCGTGATCCAGAACGTGCTTCTCATCACGTTTAACTTCCCGGTCGCGCAGAAGTTCCACGATATGGCGGTGGCGGGGGAAGGCAAAGCGCCGATGAAGAAGCGCTCGTTCGCTGAACTCTTCTTCACCTGGAATCAGGTCGCGCTGATCGGGATGATCGTGGGGGCGGGGCTGTCGCTCGCGCACGTGCCGCAGCCCGAATGGCTTCAGATGGTGTTTAAGCCGCTCGTTCATATTTCGGCCTGGATCGCGTTCCTCCCGGTGGGGCTGCTGCTCGACTTTGAGGCGGCCCGCCGCGAGATGCCGAAGACGCTGTGGCTCATGCCCCTTAAATTCATCCTGATGCCGCTTGTCGTCTGGGCGCTCTGCGCCGCGGTCGTGACGAACCCCGTGATGGCGGCAACGCTCATCATCGTCTCCTCCTGCCCGACGGCCATTAATTCGGTGCTCACGTGCGCGCTCTATGGGCTCAAAACCAACATCGCGGTTTCGTCCTTCATGACAAGCACCACGGTTTTCGCGCTCGTCATGTGCCCGATCTACTTCTTCCTCTTCCGGTAAAAACCGGTTCCGGTTTTTGCCGCTCTGAACTCCTGAAACACTGGGTTACCTTGACCCGGTGTTTCTTTTTTGCCTTTCCGGTATAAATCGTCAGTCGCGGACCGAAGTGAAGGTCTGTATTTATTTTTCTGGAGGTCTTCAATGAAGATCCATCCGTCTGCCGTGGCGATCACCGCGGCGCTTATTGTTGCCTCCGTGCTTCTCGCGCCGTCGCGCGCTCACGCCTGCACGCTCTACGCCGCGGCGGGGACGGCGGTCGATGACGGCGGCGTCATGATTTCAAAAGTCCGGGACTGGCGTCCGAGCGAGGAGACGTTTGTCCGGGTGACCCCGAAATCGGGCGAAGGGTACGCCTACGTCGGACTCGCGACCGGGAAGTACCAGAACTTCAACATGGGCGTGAATGAGAAGGGGCTCGCGCTCGGGCTCTCCACCGCGGGCTCGATCCCGAAGAAAGAGCGCCTCGCGATGCCGCATTTCAGGTCGAAGGACGGCTTCACGTCTCCCGCGTACCTGCTCCGGCACTGCGCGACCGTGGAAGAGGCGATACGAGCGACTGAAGCGTACGTCGAACCCGTGAACTTTATCCTCGCGGATAAAACTGAAGCCGCGGTGATCGAGGTGATGCCAGGCGGCAAGCGCACCGTGAAGCGGATTCAGACCGGCACGATTGCCCACACGAATCACTATATCGAGCCCGAGTCCGAAGCCTTTAACCAGAAGATCGGGAAGAGCTCGGAAGTACGGCTCGCGAGGATCCAGGCGCTGCTCGCGGACTCCACCGCTAATGGAAAGACCCTCACGTTTGACGAATTCAAGACTCTCGGTCACGACCGGAACGCCGGACCCGATCACAGCATCTGGCGCACGGGAAGCGAGCCCGACGGCACTCAGACCGTCGCCTATATGGCGGTGAAGTTCCCGAAGGCGGGCGGATCCCCGATCCTGCACCTTGAGTGGCGCGCGAAGGCGGACGACCCCGCGTCGCTCCAGGTGATCGAGGAACCGGTGACGTTTAACCATTAACCCGGTTCCGCGTCTTAATCGAAACCCGAGGCACACCGCCCCGGGTTTTTTATTGGCCGAAAGAAAGGACCCGTAAACGGAACCCAGCCAGCCGGGCGTCTTCAAATGGTGCAGCGTCTGCCGTACCCAGTTCGGATGGATTTTTATTTAATAGTTGCTGATAGAAATAAGGGAAAAACTCATAGCAGCTAATAGTTCCTGATACTCCCTATGCGCTTCTATCAGAAGCTATGAGAAAACCGCTGTAACGGATACCGTACCCGAAGATGGCGGGAGAGGGTGCTCACTGAGAGAGCGGGAGGTGTTTTTCCGTGTTCTGGAAGCGGGAAAAGGGTCGGGGGGAGAGCAGATCAGAAACGCCCCCGGTGATGCCCTGAAAACTCATAGTTTCTAATAGGATTTATCAGTTGCTATCAGCAACTATCAGGAACTATGAGAAAAGGGATAACGGAAACCGTACCCGGAAGAGCGAGGATCGTTCCGTTGATTTCTCTTTCACGGTTTCTCGTGTAGAGTCGAAGAGAGTGACGTTTCTCTTTCCTTTCCATTCACCATGATCCGGAAACTCTGTGCCGCGGTTCTCTGTGTCGCCGTGATCGGGACCTCGGGGGCTGACCCCGTGCTCCCGAAGGCACCGCCTGTGCGTCTTGCTGTGGTGAATAGCTATGGAGAGGCGCTCTCGGTCCGCTACTTCTCGGCGACCGTCGACGCGATCGCGCGGGCGGTGGAGCCGCGGCAGCTCCTGATCCATGAGTACGATCCGCCATCGTTCCTCAAAGCCGCGAAAACGAACGCCTTCGATATCTCGATCGCGTCGAGCGGCCTGAGTTCCCTCATGCTCGAAAGGACGAACGGCTCAGCGCTTCTTACCCTTACGTCGTTCCGGGCCAAAGACCCGAATCACGCGAACGGCGCCGCGGTCGTCGTGCGGGGAGACCGGACGGACCTTCAGACAAAGGGCGATCTTGCGGGGAAGGATCTCGCGGTCGTCGGACGTCAGGCGTTCGCCGGGTGGCAGGTGCCGGCGGGGGACATGATCCGTCAGGGGCTCGACCCCGAGCATTACTTCGGGTCGGTGACGGAAGTCGGCATGCCGATGACGAATGTATTGGATGCCGTCAAGTCAGGGAAGGCGGACGGGGGTTTCGTGATCACGTGTCTCCTTGAGGAGCTCGAATCCGAAGGGAAGGTGAAGCCAGGCGACTTCCGGGTGATCGGGGAGCGGAAAGGGGACAGCGGTTTCCGCTGCCGCCACTCCACGATGCTTTACCCGGGCTGGTTCCTCTCCGTGAAACCGAGTCTTGGGTCCGCGGACGCGAGACGCGTCTTAAAGGCGCTTCTCGATCTCCCGCCATCCGGCCGCTCCGGTCTCTACTGGACCGTCGCGAGTGACCGGAAAACGATGCGGGATCTCTTTACGCTCATGAATCTTGAGCCCGAGCCCCGGGGGATCCGGTGGGCGCTCCGCGAATACTGGCAGTACGTGTTTGGGGCCGCGATTCTTCTTGTGATCCTGATCCTCTATTCGTCCGTCATTACCGGGATGACGCGGAAACGCACGGTCGCCCTCATGAAGTCAGAGGAAGACCGGCTGCGGGCGGAGCTCGAACTCAAGAAGCAATCCGAAAAGATCGGGTCACTTGAAAAAGTGCGGGCGGTTGGATTGATCTCCAGCATGCTCGCGCATGAATTGAAGCAGCCGCTCGCGGTCATCATGAATTACGCGCAGGGGCTTGAGATGCGGCTTTCCCGCGGGACGATGAAAGAAGAGGCGCTCCGGCATTCGCTTTCCGAAATCGAGAAGGCGGGCGAAGAAGCGGACGCGATCGTGGACCGGGTGCGGAACTTCGTGAAGGGGAAGGAGAGCGCGCACGTGCCGCTAGATCTCACGTCCGAAGTGAACCGGACAGTCGAGACCTTCAGACGGCACACGGATTCTCCTATAACGGTTACCGTACCCTGGAGCCCGACCCTCATCGTCTGCGGGGACCCCGTGGAACTCGGGATCATCTTCATGAATCTCCTCCGGAACGCGGAGACCGCGACGTCGAAAAACGACCCGGGGCACCCGCCCCGGATCACGATCACGATGCGGCGGGAAGGGGAGAGGGCGGTCGCGGAGGTGGCGGATAACGGGCCGAGGCTCACGGATGAAGCGTTTTCGCGGCTCTCGGAACTCGGGAAATCAACCCGGAAGGAAGGTCTCGGTCTCGGGCTTGGGATCACGAAGGAACTCGCGGAGGGGCTCGGAGGCTCGATCAAATTCGAGCGCCGCTCTGAGCGAGGCCTTACGGTAACGGTTACCGTACCGCTTTGCCCCGAGGACAAGGTGAAAGCCTATTGGAGTGAACAGAAAACGAAGAACGCGTAAGAATTAAGACACCGGGCACGCTCGCCCCCGACAGTTTCCCACCCGGCTCCGGCCTCCCCCGAAGAGGCACGAGAAGCCAAAAAACACAAAAGGAAACCGCCGGACGCGCCCGCGTTGGAATCAAAGGAGAAGCAAGGCATGGCTGATATGCGAGAGGAGGCGGCGATCCGCGTCGTGGATGACGAGGCGTCGGTACGCCACTCCTGGGAATTTATTCTGGAAAGCGCCGGGTGGACCGTGCGGTCCTACGCGAGCGCGGAGGCGTTTCTGAAGCTTGACGACCCGCATATTCCGGGGTGCGTCGTGCTCGACGTGCAGATGCCGGGAATGAGCGGGATTGAATTGATGCGGGAACTCGCGTCCCGCAGTAACCGCCTCCCCGTGATCTTCGCGACCGCGCATGGCGACATCGATATGGCGGTGCAGGCGCTGAAAGACGGGGCGTCGGACTTCCTTCCGAAGCCCGTGAAAGCCGACCGTCTGATCGCGGCGATTGAGAAAGCGGTGAAGGCGGATCTCGAGCGCCGGAAGGCGGAGGACGGGATCGCTGCGGCCCGGACGCTCTGGGACACACTGACGCCCCGCGAAAAAGAAGTGGCGAAGGGCGTTGCCGCGGGCGACCTCAATAAGCAGGTCGCGGACCGCCTCGGAATTACGGAGAAGACCGTCCAGGCGCACCGGAGCTCGCTCCTCCGGAAGCTCGGGCTCCGGGGGAGCGCTGAACTCGCGTCTTTCCTCATTTCAATCGGGGAACGCTGAACCGCGTTTCCGCTTTGTTCCTTTCAAAAAATCCATCCCCTAAAGGCGATACCTTTCAGGGGGTTATCTTTTCGTATTATAAGAAACCCCCTGATACTACCCCCGGCATTCCTCCAATACGGTGTCGGGACGAATATCGGATTTATCTGTTTTTAAAAGAAAAATATCATCTAAACGTGAGGTCTGAGGTGAGACCGGAGAGGCACGGCCCCGATATAAAAAAGCTTGCCGGCACTTGAAGGCTCCTTCGAAAGACCTATTTCGGGAGATATTGGAGATGGAAACCAGAACTGAAAGGAGAACCGGGGTCGGTCTGTCCCGGCGAACGCTGCTCGCGGGTACGGCAGCCGCTGCCGGCGCGTCCGCGATTTCATGGAAAGTGATCGCGGAGCAGATTGAAACCCTGAAGAAAGAAGGGTGGGAAGCAAACCCCGTCGCCTGCAAGGTTTGCGGCGGCGGATGCGGTCTCATCATCATGAAGAAGACGGGCGTGAAGCCGAGTCTCGCGACGGTGCGCGTGTTCCCGAATCCGACGCATCCGCAGCGCGGCATGTGCGGGCGCGCGTCTCAGGCCGCGATGCTCTGGGCAAGCCCCTACCGGCTGAAGAAGCCGCTGAAGCGGGTCGGCGCCCGGGGCGAAGGAAAGTTTAAGGAAGTCTCGTGGGACGAGGCGCTCGACGGGATCGCGAAGCAATTGAAGCCGATCGTCGAGAAGTATGGCGAATCCTCCGTCGTCTACACGAGCCACACGCTCTCCGGCATTCAGAAGTGGGCGTCCTTTACGCTTGGGACGATCAATCAGATCGGGCACGAGGCAACCTGCAACACAGCGGGGAACGCCGGCCGGATTCTCGCGTTCGGAAAGAAGTATCAGGGAAAGAATAAGATCGACCCGGATTACGATCACGCGTCCGTGATCATGCTCGTCGGCCGCTCGATCAACTGCCCGATGGGGGTCGCGCACCGGCTCGTGGAAGCGAAGGACCGAGGCGCGAAGGTGATCTTCGTGAACCCCTGGCAGCCTGATCCCGCACTCGGAACCGCGGACTGGATCCCGGTGGTGCCGGGGACGGATGGCGCTCTCATTTTCTCGATGCTCCAGGTGATGATCCGGGAGAAGCTTTACGACGCCGAGTTCCTCGCGCGGCAGACGAACGCCGCGTACCTCGTGAGCTCGGACGACGGTCACCCGATCACGAAGGCCGAATTGACTGGCACGGACTCGGACGCCGATAAGGCGCTCTACGCGATGAGGACGAAGGCAGGGACGGTCGTCTTCCGCGGCGTGAAAACCGAGAAGGTGACGGATCCCGCGACGGGGAAGGAAAAGGAGGTTCAGTCCTTTATTGAGAACGCCTCAGACGTCCCGGAACTTGAGTGGAAGGGTGAGCTGAAGACGAAGGCTGGAGCCGTGATCCCCGTGAAGACCGTTTTCACGGCGTACGCGGAAGAGGCATCGAAATACGAACCCGCGGCCGCAGCGAAGATCACCGGCATTGCCGCGGACCGCATTGTCCGTCTCGCCCGCCTCATGGCGACGAAGAAGGGGGTCTTTGAGGACAACTGGTACTCGAGCCGGAACGGCAACGATGTCGAACTCTGCCACCTCCTCTGCGCCGCGAACGCTTTTATCGGAAACGTCGATCAGCAGGGCGGTCTCTGTGTGGAAGAGGGGTCCGGACTCACCTCCTCCGCGATCAAGTTTGACGGGAAGACGAAGACCTGCACCGCGCCTAACGGCACTACGTGGGAAATCACGAACACCCTTCGCGCGGACCACGCTTACTTCCCCGAGGCTCCGGGGTCGTTCTTCGCGCTGCAGAAGGAACTCGAAGAAGAGAAGCCTTACCCCGTGAAGGCGCTCTTTGTGACCGCGTCGAATCTGCTTCAGCGTGAGGCGAACACCGACCGCATGAGAAAGATGCTGATGAAGTTCGATCTCGTCGTGGTGCAGGACGTGATGCCGCAGGAAACGTGTGACTACGCGGACTATGTCCTCCCCGCCACGATGTTCCTCGAAAAGGGCGGCGTGACTGGGATTGAATTCGCGCGCGAGATGGGGGGCGCTATTCAGCGTAACGCCCCGGGGCTTCCGATTCCGGACGGGAATGAGTCCCGTGACGACCTCTTCCCGCTGCTCGAAGTCATCCGCCGCGCGTGGCCTGAACGCGCCGCGCGGCTTGGATACACGAAAGAATGCAAGACGAATGCCGATTTCCGGAAGTGGAATAAGACATTGTCAGAAGGCTACGGGCTCCCGAAACTGATGGCGGATCTCGAAGCGAAGGATCCGGAGAAGGCGAAGGCCGTGAAGGAGTCGCTTGACGCGAACGGGTGGGCGCTCGTGAAACCGAAGGCCTACGGGACCTATCCCTACAAGAAGCCCTTCGACACGCCGACCGGGAAGATGGAGATTTACGCGTTCTGGCCGTACCTCAAAGCGAACCGGAAGGGTGTCCCCGGGCTCCCCGCCTGGGAACCCGTGAAGGCGTACACGCTCCCCTCGAAGCCGAACGAGTTCTACATGGTGTCCGGCAAGAACCTCCAGGGGAACTCGGGTCTCGGGATGTTCGGCCCAGGGTCGCACGCGAATTCGGAACGCCGCGCCGTGATGAATCCGGATGACGCCTCGCGTCTCGGAGTGAAAGAAAACGCGCTGCTCGAGATCCGCGCGATCGATACGGGGTTTACCGAGAAGTCCCGCGTGCATCTCTCCTACCGCATCAAGCAGGGGTGCCTCCACATGCCGGGGTTCTCAGGCGGCACACGATCGAAACTCTTACGCGCCATGAGCCCCGAGACCGCGGACTGGATGGAAGAGGGTGTGAATCCCAACTGGTTCGCGACCGGTTATGCGAGTCCCGTCTTCGGGCCGCTCGCGAATAACGGGTCCGTCTCGGTGAAGGTCCTTTCTGACTAGAGGAGCGCGAAAAATGACTGAAATGAAACCGAAGAAGCAGCTCGCGCATCTCTTCAACGCGACGCGCTGCATTGGGTGCACGGCCTGCATGAATGCCTGTGCGCAGACGAATTACGGCGATGTGATGGCGTCCGGAAAGCCGATCCACGGCCGCGTGATGCCGGGGAACATCCAGAAGATCGTGATGGACGGAAACCGCCGTCCGTTCCAGATCATGAGCC
Source organism: Mesosutterella multiformis (assembly GCF_003402575.1). Lineage (GTDB taxonomy): Bacteria > Pseudomonadota > Gammaproteobacteria > Burkholderiales > Burkholderiaceae_F > Mesosutterella > Mesosutterella multiformis. The sequence goes on along the minus strand of NZ_BGZJ01000002.1, from coordinate 59,400 downwards.
AGTGCCAGCAGTGCACGGACGCGCCCTGCATCAAGGCGTGTCCGTTCGGCGCGAATTACCGGGATCCGGAAACGGGCCAGGTGAAGATCGACCCGAAGCGCTGCATGGGCTGCAACTACTGCATTACGGCGTGCCCGTATGACGCTCGGTGGAGCAATCCGCTGACAGGCCTCCCTGAGAAGTGCATGGGGGAGGGGTGCCAGAAACTCGTGGCGGAAGGGAAGGACCCGGCGTGCGTCGCCGCGTGCCCCACGAACGCCCGCGTGTTCGGCGACATCCTGGATCCGGAAAGCGCGATTTCGCGCGAGATCGCTTCCAGCCGTACCGTGAAGCTCCTTGAGGAAAAAGGCACGCTTCCTAACTTCTTTGTCGAGGTGGCGAAATGACAGACGCAGGTTTTCTCTCGCTTACGCCGCAGCTCGCGGCGGCACACTGGGGATGGACGATCGCGTTCTTCCTCTGGTTCATCGGTCTCTCCGGGATGCTGATGGCGCTTTTCTACTTCGTGCGGGATAAACGGATCGCGCTCGTCTCTTTCATCGCGTCGATCCTTGGCTGCGTCTTTGTGCTCTCGCACCTCGCGCGCCTCACGAATCTCCCGTTCGCGGCGTTTAACGCGTTGATCAGCGGAAGCCTCAACTTCGGCTCCTGGATGCTGATCGGTATCTGCCTCTTAGGCGTGCAGGCGGTGCTGACGCTCGTTGCCACCGCGGTGCTCTACGGGAAAGTGAAGCCCGATTGGGCTCCGATCTTTACGGAACGGAAGGCGGTCCCGGTGCTGCTTGCCGTGGTCGGTGTCGCGGTCACGGTGTACTCCGGGTTCCTGCTGACACAGGCGTCCGGCGTCACCTTCTGGCACACGGCGCTGATCCCGATCCTCTGGGTGCTTTCGGGTCTCGGCTGCGCGCTCGCGGTCTGGGAGTTCCTCGGGTTCCGGGATAAGAAGGCGCTTCCGGGCACGGCCCGGACGGCCGGCATCGTGATCGAGGTCTCGGAGCTTCTCGCGCTCTTCGCGCTCCTGCAGGTCGCGGCGAGTTTCTCGACCCCAGGCGCTAAGGCCGGTGCTATGAGCCTGATTTCCGGTGACTGGGCCGCGATGTTCTGGATCGGCGCTGTGGCAGCCGGCATCCTCCTCCCGCTCGCGATCCGGGTGTTTGGGGAAAAGGCGCGGTTCGCGGCTCCGCTCTGCGCGGTTCTCGCGCTCGCGGGCGCCCTTTGCATCCGGGCGTCGGTGCTCTTTGCCGGATACTTTGATCCGCTCGTCTAATGGTGTTTCCCCGGCGGCGTTGGGGGACAGGGCCGCCGGGGTTTTTTAACGATTCACTGATTGATTGACCTATCCTTTGCTTGACTTGAAGGGCCCAGGGGCGCGCCGCCCGGGGCCCTCTTTTTTTGGTGTCGCCTATAGGGTCAGACCGATGACGCCGGCGTTAAAAATAACGTTGCATGGCTAATTTCTGGTTATGAAAAGAAAATTTCTGTCAACTGAGGACAGCGTTAAATATTGAAAAAAACCGGTTTCCATTTGAAAGAAATAACAGAATTGCAAAAAGTCTCGCTTTCCGGAAATTTCTCCAATACCATATGGCACATAAGTGGTAAGCAGAAACCCCCGATTCCCACAGAATCGATTAAACCGGCCCAACGGCTTAACTGACAAAAAAGGCGCAGACATGAAGAAAAGCGTTTTCCTGATGATCCTGATCACCGTCCTCGCGTGGGGCGCAACCCTCTGGCTCGATCCCCCGGCCCCGAATATGCGGAGCCTGATGCACGAGGTCTATTACCTGGATGGACTCCTCGCCTGGGAGGCATTCGCGGGCGCGATCCTTCTCATGACACAGCCGCGGCTCGTTGCCGGGCTCACCGGAGCGAGCTTCCCGGAGATCGGTTTCTGGCATAAGGCGCTCGGCGTCTCCGCGATCCTCCTCTCCCTCATCCACTGGGGCACCCGCATGATCTTCTCGCCGCTCGTTGAGCCGTTCGCGACGGAACCCGTGCCGCATATCGCGCGTCACGCGGCGGAAGGCGGCTTCTCCGCGTTCTGGGGTGCGCTGCGGCCGTTCGCTGAGACGAGCGGTCTCGTGCTCACGATCGCGGCCTGTGTTCTTGTGATTCTCGCTGTGATCCCGCTCCTCAAAGGCAAATACCTCTGGATGCAGGTTCACCGGCTGCTTGGCATTGTCTTCATCGCGCTCACGATCCACTCGATCCGCCTCATTGAGACGTCGGATCTCCTGATGCCGCTCGGGATCCTCACGATCCTCGTCACGATCGTCGGCGTGATCTGCTCGGTGACCGCGTTCCTTCCGAAGAAATACTGATCAGGCGTTTCTTTAAAAGCCAAAAAAGATCCCGCGGATTCTGTCCAATCCGCGGGATCTTTTTTCGCCGGAAGGAAAGACCGGCGTGATTTTGGAAAGCAAAAAAGCTTCTTCAGCGAGGTGAACTGAAGAGGATAAGCGAAACGGGTCCCAGGGACAGAGGAGACCCGTTTTATGAATCAGAGAGACGCTGACTGAGTGTCGCGGACCGAGGAGACCGCGGTTCTCGTGCGGCGATGACGCCAGGGGTGCGTGAAGCGCTGTAGAGTCCGCAGCGGGAACTTCAGCCCGGTTCTTTCCTCAAGAATCGGGAGCATCGCGGTGCAGCGTTTATTGCAGGAATTGAAGATCGCTCTCACTTCCGCACGGTTATTGCGCAGATAAGCGAGCTGCGGTGTTTCATATCCCTTGAATTCTGTCTCACGGAGATACCGTCTGACAGTATTCCTGGAGATATTGAGGATCTTGCAGATCGTTTTGATTGACGCGTGCTCTTTTTCGTAGAGTTCGTGGATCCGGGCTACTTTATTTTTCTTCAGCATCTCGCCTCCTATGGAGGTAATGTTCTTAACACTATGATAGAACAATTTTTTATGTTTTTTGTTACGGTAGGGTAAATTCTCTCGTTATGGGTAGTTTCCTACTCCCCGATTCGGGTGATGCAGGGTTCGTTTCCTGTTCTTTGAAACAGAACCGTCCCCACAGTTCTGTACGGCACCAAAGCCTTATTTTTAACACGGAATACCGGTTTTAAGGGGTTTTGGAGGTTGATAGCGTCGGTAGCATGAAGATAACTAGCGACGATAGTAGTTCTGTAAAAAACAGGAACTATTACCATTTACAAAGAAAAAAGCGAAGTGAAACTGCCAGAAAGTGTTGCGTTTCCGGGGGTGCCTGAGCGCTTCAGGTTGACGGTTTCGGATGGATCATCGGGATCACGATAAAGCGAAACCCGAGGTTCCCCAAGGTATAGCTGAGAGACCGAAAGAAAGGCGTATTCCGGGGACCTTTGAGGAAAAAAAGAGGTCCGGTTCGTGTGAGAACCGGACCCGGATCAAGAAATCTCCGGCAGGGGAGATCATTCAGTAAAAGGCGGCGCGGAAGAGCCTTATTCGGGAGCTCATTTCCTTTTTGCAGATCCGCGCCGCGGGCAAAAGAGTCGGTTCAGGCCTCGTCCATCACCGCCTGATCGCAGATGCGGCCGTTCACGAGGCAGTCAAGCACCGCGCAGGAGCCGAGGCGCACTGCGCCATGCACGCCGCCCGTTGACTCACCGGCGGCGTAGAGCCCCGGAATCGGCTTATCGTTCGTGCAGTCAAGCGCCCGGCCCTTCATGTCGGTGAGGATGCCGCCCATGCAGTGGTGGACCTTGGGAGACAGCTTCGAGCAGTACCAGGGACCGTTCACCATCGGCTTGCAGTCTTTGTTGATATAGCGGTTCAGCGGATCCTTCCCGGCTTTGAGACCGGCGTTATATTCATCGACCGTCTTCTGCAGCGCGGCTTCCGGAATATTGAATTTCTCGGCCATCGCTTTGAGAGTCGGGAACTCGTACACCACGCCGCGCTCCAGCTGCTTCGCGAGGATGTTGTGGTGGATCTGCTGCATCATCTCAATCCCTTCCTTATTCGCGACCGCGATGCAGAGCTGGCCCTTGTTCGCCGCGTTGATCACGGCGTCCGCCCGGACCTTGCGGTTCGCGAGCTCATCGACGAAGCGCTTGCCGGTCGCGCAGTTCACCCAGATACCAAACATCGCGGCGGCGCTCTGCGCGAAGTAGAGCGCGATCCCCATGCCTTTTTCATCCGGGTTGTTCCAGGGACCGCACTGAATCCAATCCGCCTGAATGATCTGGCAGCCGATGCGGTTCGCCTCACGCCAGCCTTCGCTTGTCGCGCCCGGCTGATTCGTGGTCTGGAACTTATCGGTGAGTTTCGGATCCTGATGCATGCGGTAGGCGACATCCGCGCCGAAACCGCCGTAGCAGAGAATGACGCCTTTCTTCGCGCGGATGTATTTCACGCGGCCCGAGGTGTTATCGCGGAACTTGTAGCCCTCACGGACTTTGAGTCCCTTCACGCGGCCATCGGTGTCCCGGATGATCGTTTCCATGAAGACACGGGTGCGGAGCGGTATCCCGAGCTCTTTGCACTTCGCGATCTGCTTTGTCACGATCGCGGAGCCGGAGCCGTTTCCGGTAATCGCGCAGCGGGGGACGGAGTGGCCGCCTTCCTGCACGAGGTGATCCATATTCCATTCAACCCCGAGCTCATCCCGCGTCCACTGCCAGGTGGGAAGCGCCTGGTTCACGAGCGTGCGGACCTTGTTGGGGTCGTTGAGCCCCTGGCCTTCCCGCAGCATGTCTTCAGCGAGGAGCTCCGGCGTATCTTTGATCCCATTCTTCTTCTGCATCGGAGAACCGGGAACCGCCATGATGCCGCCGTTAATGATGGAGTTGCCGCCAAGCGTCCGCATCTTTTCGAGAACGACGACGTTCGCGTTCTTCTTCTTCGCTTCAAGCGCCGCGGCAAGCCCGGCAAACCCCGAGCCGACGATCAGCACGTCCACCTCTTCATCCCACTTCGCGGGCATCGGGTCGTAGGGTTTCGCCTCCGCGGCCGGTGCCAGCATCGCGCCAAGCCCCATTGCCGTACCGGTCCCCAGGAACGCTCTTCTCGAAAGATCCGCCATATCCATCTCCTCTCAATACTTCAGTGTCTGGGGCGCGCGGACTTCTCACGAGATCGCGCGCCGTTAGAAAAAAGTGTACGAAGCGAGGACTGGCGGAGGTACAGCGATTCTGCGTGAAGAGATTGTGATTTTAACAATCTCTGAAGCCAAAACCTCGTAAAAAAGGATTAGAAAAACGGAGAGGCAAGCGGTTCAGTGAGAGAGTCTGAAACCTTAAAGACTCAATGGATATCGGTTTCTCCGCCGAATTTAAGGAACATCGGCTTCCACCGCGCGACATTGTCGATCGTTTCACGTTCCACAATCCAGCGGCAGAACTGCATCAGTCGCTCATTATCCTGAAGGCGCGCCGTCATGACGAACGTCATCTCCCAGGGGAGCCTGTGCCAGCCGTTCAGCACGGGAACGAGGTCGCCCCGGAGGATTTCCTGCCGGCAGAGATCAAACGACAGGTCCATTGCGATCCCGGCGTCCGACATCAGAGCGGCCTTGCAGGAGAGGGCGTCACCCGTAAACACCACGTGCTTCGTGATGAGAGGCGCTTTCTCATTCCCGCGGGAGAGGAAGTAGGAGGGCGGGTAGTTGCGCCCGGTGCGGAGAATGAGATTGTGGTTTGTGAGGTCTTCCGGCTTCTCCGGCGTCCCGTGGCGTTTCAGGTATGCCGGGGTCGCGAGCGGAAAGTTGAGTCCCTTTCCCACGGACCACATCACGAGACCTTTGGACGGCGGCCGGTAGGGGAGGAGCGCGATATCGACTCGCCCCGAAAGCACATCCTCATGATCACACTCGCTCATCAGATCGAATTCGAGGAGCGGATCAATCTTCTTATAGTCATTCAGCTGCTCAATAAGGTTTGAGCGTCCGACGTTCAGCGGATAACAGAGCTTGTAGCGGACCGCGTTTCCGGAGAGTGACCGAGCGATTTCGTTCACCTGGCTGAAGTACGCGAGGAGCTGCTCCGCGTGGTGGACGAGTGACTGGCCGCGCTCAGTGAGCGCCATGGGGCGCGAATGCCGGTCAAAGAACGGGAACCCGAGATCGGTTTCGAGTGACGAGAGGAGACGGGACGCCGCCGACATATCGAGGTTCTGCTCGATCGCCGTTTCCTTAATGCTTCCCGTGCGGGCAACGGAAACGAAAACGCGCCACGCTTCGAGGTTGTCCTTCGTCTGCATGAATGATTCCTTCAGAAATCCGCTCTGAACCGGAAAAGTATACCGAACTGGTTTCGGTTTCAGGGTACGGTAAACGTTATACCGGGAGAAAGATTAAAGGCATCTCAGAACCGGAAATGGCTATCAGTTTTTATATAGATCCTGATAGTTCCTGATAGATACGCATAGCTTCTATCAGAATCTGATAATTTTTGCGATCTGCTCCAAAGTCTTTGCTGTGGCACGGAACGGAAGCAGCATGCACACTGCCCTGCCTCAGTCGTATTGTTTGATACTATTCACCTTCGTTTCTCTTTTCTTATAGGCGCAGGCGCTTCAAATGCAGATGTTCTTCGTTGTTGTTCTCGCGATTCTTACCGTGATCTCGTGGTACGGATTTATCCGCTGCATGGTGAATCCGAATTGGCTGAGGCAGAAGGGCGAGGAGGCGCACGGCCGCCGTTACTACGCGATCAAGCTCCTGCCGCTCGCGCTCATCGCGACAGCAGTCTTAATCTCAGAGGCGCTGACGATCTGGCACTGAGTGAGCCTGATAGCAGCTGATAGAACCTTAATAATTTCTATTGCCCTTTCAGACTTCGGGGCAAACGAAAACCCCGTTTTGGAAGAACCAAAGCGGGGTTTAATCGTTATTTGGGGTTCTATCAGCAGTGCCGGTACTTGAAGAGCGTGAGCCCGAACTTCACGGCGAACCAAATCCCGGAACCGGTCTTTGGCAGCCCCTGCCAGAAAAGCGCCGGCGTGTATTCCGGGCACCAGACTTTCGCCATCAGCTTCCGGTCCGCGGGAACCGCGCGGTGATGCAGAATCCCGTAGAAGTGGCGGGTCTCAAACGCCGCGTGGCGGATCAGGGCGTCCGCGACATCCGGGTGTTCAGGACGCAGGCGATTCGCGAGCCGCACGATCGACCGGATGATATGCATGTAGGAATAGCCCTGGCGCTTACCGACGCGGGGCTTCTTCGAATTGCTCGTCGACGCGCTCCAGACGCGGTACGCGACGAAGATATCGCGCGAAAACACCATGATGGGATTCTCGGCCGCGAGGTCCGCGGTCCAGAAAATATCCTGATGGAAGACGTTTCTCGGGGGAAAGCGGAAGTGATGCGCCTCAACCCAGGATCGTCTCGCGAACTGAATCCAGCAGTAGTGAACCCAGTGGTGACGGTCAATCGCGTCCTTCATCCAGTCAAACGCCCGCATCCGGGTGCCGGTGGGCGGCATCTCGGGGATCCGGGTTTCTAGCCCCTCGGGCGTCGTCGGAGCCGGAGCCCCGTCCCGATGATCCGTGAATTCGGCGTAGCTCCCGAAGATCCAGTTGACGTCCGGTTCAGCTCCAAGCTTCAGGACTTTGTCGAGCGTTCCCGGCATCAGGATATCGTCACCGTCCAGGAACCCGACCCAGTCGCCTGCCGCGGCATCGAGACCGGTGTTGCGCGCCGGACCGCAGCCGCGGTTTCTCTGATGCAGAACCTTGAACCGGGGATCGGTCGCCGCGAACGCCTTCGCGACTTCGAGCGTGTTATCGCGGCTTCCGTCGTCCACAATCAGGAACTCGAAGCGCGAGTCATCCTTCGGGCCCTGGCCCGCGAGTGACCGCAGCGTTTCCTCGAGCTTCTCCCCGACGTTATAGGCCGGGACAATGACTGAAATCAGCGGATGAGAAACGGGAGACGCCATCAGTTGTTTCCAAAGAGGTCGCGCGTAAAGACTTTATCCTTCACGTCCGCGAGATCCGGGCTGTTTCGGTTCGTGATGATGAGGTCGCAGTGCGACTTGAACGCCGCGAGATCGTGCTCCACCGGGGTGTCGAGGAACGTATCCGCGTCAAGCGTCGGCTCATAGACCTCAAGCGCGATGCCCTTTTCCTTCAGGCGGCGCATGATGCCCTGGATCGAGGACGCGCGGAAGTTGTCCGACCCCGACTTCATGATGAGGCGGTATACGCCGACACGCTTCGGATTCTTCTTCGCGATCTCTTCCGCGATGAAGTCCTTCCGGATCCGGTTCGAGTCCACGATCGCGTGGATCAGGGTTTCCGGGACGTCCTTATAGTTCGCGAGGAGCTGCTTCGTGTCTTTCGGGAGGCAGTAGCCGCCGTAGCCGAAAGACGGATTCCGGTAGTGCGTGCCGATGCGGGGGTCGAGACCGACGCCCTCGATAATCTCGCGGGAGTCGAGCCCCTTGCTCATCGCGTAGGTGTCGAGCTCATTAAAGAACGCGACACGCATCGCGAGGTAGGTGTTCGAGAAAAGCTTGATCGCCTCGGCTTCGGTGGAATTCGTGAAAAGCACCGGCACGTCCTTATCCTCAGCCCCTTCAACGAGGAGGGTCGCGAAGACATGGGCCTTGTCGCCGTGGTCACCGATCACGATGCGGGAGGGGTGGAGGTTATCGTAGAGCGCGTGCCCCTCGCGGAGGAACTCCGGAATGAAGATCACGTTCTCAATCCCGAGGCGTTCTTTGAGTGCCGCGGTGTAGCCCACCGGAATCGTCGACTTGATGATGATCGTGGTGTCCGGGTTGATCGCGAGGATGTCATCGATCACGGACTCCACGGACGACGTATTAAAGAAATTCGTCTTCGGGTCGTAATCCGTCGGCGTCGCGACCACCACGAAGTCCGCTCCCTCGTACGCTTCCTTTTTATCGGTCGTCGCGCGGAGGTGAAGGGGTTTGGACGCGAGGAATTCCTCGATCTCGCGGTCCACGATGGGGCTCTTATGAGCGTTGATCAGGTCAACCTTATGCGGCACGATATCGAGCGCCACCACATCGTGATGCTGCGCGAGAAGCACCGCGTTCGAGAGACCCACGTAGCCGATTCCGACTGCTGCGATTTTCATCTTGACTTCTTATCCCTTCTTAATGCTTTTTGGAGTCCGCGCTCTTCGCGGATTCGGCCTTCCACCACTTGAACCACTCGACAAACTTCGGAATGCCGACGGAGAGCGGCGTCGCGGGCTTGAACCCGACCGCGGCCTCAAGCTTCGCGGTGTCGGCGTACGTCACCGGGACGTCACCCGCCTGCATCGGAAGCATGATCTTTTCGGCCTCTCGCCCGCACGCCTTCTCGATCTCGTGGATGAAGTCCATGAGGCGGACCGGCGAATGGTTCCCGATATTGAAGATCTCGTACGGGAAGTCACCCTGAGGCACCCGGCCAATGACGCGCACCACGCCTTCCACGATGTCGTCAATAAAGGTGAAGTCACGCATCATGTCGCCGTTATTGAAGACCTTGATCGGGCGTCCGGCGAGGATCGCGTCCGTGAAGAGCCAGGGAGCCATATCGGGGCGTCCCCAGGGGCCGTACACGGTGAAGAAGCGGAGACCGGTGAGCGGAAGCTTATAGAGGTTCGCGTAGCTCGCGGCCATCAGTTCATTCGCTTTCTTCGTCGCCGCGTAGTAGCTCACCGGAAAGTCGACGCGGTCGTCTTCAGAAAACGGCACCTTTTTATTCTTTCCGTAGACGGAGGAGGAGCTCGCGAAAACGAAGTGCCCGACCTTGTGGTGCCGGCAGCATTCGAGGAGATTCGCGAACCCGACGAGGTTTGAGCGCGTATACGCGTCCGGGTTCTCGATTGAATAGCGGACACCGGCCTGCGCCGCGAGATTCACGACCGCCTCAGGCTCATAGTCCGAGAAGACTTTCTCCAGGAGCGCCTTATCGCTGATATCCCCGCGCACGAGCGTAAAAGCCGGGTTCGGACCGATATCCGCGACGCGCGCTTCCTTCAGCTCCACCGGGTAGTAGGAGTTGAAGTCATCGATACCGATCACGCGGCAGCCTTCAGAGAGAAGGCGCTTCGAAAGCGCGCTGCCGATAAAGCCAGCGGCGCCCGTTACGAGAATGGTCCTGGGTAGTGCTGAAGTCATCTGTATTGCCTATTCAATCGGAAAAAACCGAATCAATCGATTGTAGTGCCAAAATGCCCGCCGCTCCTCAAAAAGCGGCTTGTTTCGGTGTAGCAAAACCGTTTCATTTTTATTCCGTCGGATAGTGGTCGTGCGCGTAGCTGAGGAGAAGCGACCGAAGCCATTGATTCAGTGGATCGCGCTCATCACGCGCGGCCCAGAAGAGGCGGGAAGTAAAGACCGAGCGGTTTTCCCCGGCGAGCGGAATCACGGTGAAGAGCCCGGTGCCTTCCCACTCCGCGGCAAGCGGCGACGGAATCCACTCTACGGCGTCTGTCCGCTTCACGACAAAGGGGGGAACATTGAAGTAGTTGCAGGCGATCACGGGGGCTCCCATCGCCATGACGTCGAGCCACGGGCGGTTGTAGCCGCCCTGCCGCGTCGACGGAATGAACTGCGGGAAGCGCGCGATTTCTTCAAGCGTCACGCGGCCCTCCGCCTGATAGATCGCTTCAAGCGGATGCCCCTGCCGCACCATGAGCCGGTATTCCACCTTCCCGAGCGGCTGCGACACCACGTCACTCTGATTGAGGAGCCCCGGGTTGATGCAGAGATCCGCTTTCCCGAGCCTCAGCTCATTCAGCGCGAACTCACGGCTCTCGAGAAAATCCACATTGATCCGAAGTCCCGGGGACTCAGTCTGAAGCCTCGGAACCACGGGAAGCACGAACGCGAGGTACCCCATGTCGTACGTGAGGATCCGGATATCGCGTTTCGCGGTCGCGGGGTCAAACACCGCGGGTTTCCGGAGCGAATCCACGGCGTCGATGATCGATTCAAGCTTCGGGAGGAGCTCTTTCATCGCGGAGGTCGGCGCGAGCCCTTTATCGGTCCTGAGGAAGAGGGGGTCTCCCGCGGCGTCCTTCAGCACCGAAAGCTGATGGCTCGCGGCGGAGAGCGACATCCCGAGTCCCTTCGCCGCTTCCGTGAGTGACTTCTTACGGCAAACCGCTACCAGAAGCCGCATCGAGGGGATGCTTTCCAACGCTTTTTCAGCGGAATTTTTAGCCATGCCTGTGATTCATAAGGAAATTCAATGTTGAGATTATAGCGAAGAGGCTGTTGAACGAAACCGCAACAGAGAAAGAGAAATTCTCCATATGGAAAATAACCCGCCGCGGGTAATATTTTCCCTGTCAGGGTTCAGATGTTTGATTCCGCAAGGAAAAAAATGTTGGAACTTCGTGGCATTTACTCTCTGAAATGAATTGAGTCTGAGGGCTGACGTCTAACAGGTGGTTTCGTCAGCCCCTTTTTTTGTCCGCGTTTCGCGGAACCAGCCATCGTCCCGCTTTCTTCTGTTTCTTAAAAAAACAGCAGGCATAAAAAAGATCTCCCTCAATTCTGAAGGAGATCCATGTGTTCGCCCTGAACCCGATGCCGGAGAAGTCACTCTCCGGCGGCCGCCTCAATCAGTCCTTGAACGTCACGACGCGGTCAACGAGTTCACGCACCGTGTGGAGCTGATTCAATTTATCGTCAGACTCGTAGCCAAGAGCGACACCGACCACAATGTCGTCCGTCTCCGGAACGTCGAGATAACGGCGAAGCACTTCAGGGTGCTTCACGAGGTTATACGCGGCGATGGAGCCGAGGCCCTTATTGAAGGCGGAAAGCTGCATCGTCTGGGTGAAACCGCCGAGGTCGAGCACCGCCCAGCGGGAAGCGCCCTTCGGCATCGTGATGAAAGCCACAGCCGGCGCGTTGAAGAGCATGTCTTCGACACCCGCCATCGTCTGGCCGACGCCTTCAGCGGCGATCAGATTGTGGAACCCGGCCATATGCTCCTGAGCGAGCTTCGACCACTCTTCGCGGTGCGGCATGCCGTAGTCTGCCATCCCCTGGTCGCCCTTTTCGGCGAGCGCCATGTATTCAGCGCGGATGTTCTTCAGCGTCTTCTCGGTCGCCATGTACACATGCCACTCCTGAGCATTCACCCAGGACGGCGCGCGGCCAGCGTCCTCAACAATCTTCCGCAGAATGTCGCGGGTCACAGGCTTCTCGGAAAAGACGCGGACGGAGTGACGTGAACGCAGAACCAGATCGAAATCCATATATGTTTCTCCTCTACCCGGAAAGCCCGGTTACTACAATAATTATGCTCCTTATAGAGCGAAAACTATATGTGTGTTTGAAAAAAAAGAGCAGATGGGGCCGATTCTGCGGTTTTGGCCCCATCTGCCGCCTGAAAAAAACACTTCTGAGCAGAGAGTGGTATGTGAGTACCGGTTGTCTTATTCCTTCTCAGTTTTCAGGCAAAAGGGGGACGGTGAGCGATCCTTCCGGCATCAGGATGACAGACGGATGCTCGCCCACAATCGGGCGGACGAGAGCAAGCGCTTCCTCAATCGTCGTCACGCAGCCCGCGAACATGAGTTCCTTCGCAAGCTTCGGGTCGAGGGAAGACACGAGGAAGTAGGGCGCTTTCTGCATATTCCGCGTGACCGCGAACGCCTTATTCGCGCCCATCACGAAGTGTTCCTTCAGTTCCTTCACGATCGCGTCGTAGCTCCCAAGCCGCCGGCAGGTGTCCTCAAACTTCTGATTCCCGCTTCCCTCGCGGCACTCGGCGACAAGAATCACGGCTCCGCCCTTCTTCACCGCGATCCTCGCGTTATCCATCGTTTTCTGCATCTGATACGCGTTGATGTCCTTTGGGTACCCGCCGCAGCTCACGATCACGAGATCGGCTTCCCGCGGGATGGGAACGCCGTAGACCTCGCGGACAAACTTGCAGGCTTCGAGATGCGCCTTCACCCAGTGCCCGGCGTACATCCGGAGGAACTCGTGCTTCGCGTTCAGCACCGCGTTGAAGAGGAAGAGGTCGCGGCCCTTCGCGAACCGCTCCACGCCTTCCACCTGGTCCTCGTAACAGGGGTTGCCTGTGGTGATCCCGAGCCCCACGCGGTCATCCATCATCCACTGGTGATTCATGCGGATCGTTTCCATCGCCGCGCACCCCGGGAGAATCGCCTTCCGGCCTCCCCCGAACCCCGCGAAGTAGTGGAAGACGATCGTTCCCGTGAGAATCACGTGGTCGACGTCGCAGAGCAGTTTATTGATGAGCACCGGCGTCCCGCGCGTCGTCTGCCCGAAGTACTCGAAATCCTGGTCCGCGTAGCAGTCGGAATTAAACATCGGGACACGGGCGGCAACCTCTTCCCCCACCGCTTCCGCCATCTCGTCCCGCGTCATCTTCCGGTGGGCTCCGAGCGAAAAGACGATCTTCATGTGGTCATCCGGGACCCCGAGGCGGTTCAGTTCATCCAGGAACACCGGCATGAAGTCGAACGAATTCGCGACGCGGGTGAGGTCGTTACAGATAAAGCAGACGGTGTCGCCAGGTTTCACCCGTTCGTCGAGCGGTCCGATCCCAATCGGGTTCCGGATCGCTTCGAGGATCTTCGATTTCACCGCTTCCTTCGGGATCGGGGTGAAGGACTTCGTCCGGACTTCAGCGATTACTTCGTCCTCCGGCAGCGCCACGGTTTTCACGGTGTCGCCATACGGGAGCTCATACGTCTTCAGCGTCATTTTTCCATTCCTATCAATAGAGACCGATTACCTTCCACCAGGCGATGCCGACCGCAAGCATCACGACCACATCCATCGTGATCACGGCGAAATTAAGGGCATAGAACCTGGGGCGCTCGAAGTACCCCTGACCGAAGTAGAGCGGGCCAGGGCCGGAACCGTATTCCGTGAGACCCCACATCGGGTTAGAGAAGATGCAGAACGCGATCGCGACGAGTCCCACCGGCGCGCCGCAGGCAATGGCGACCGCGGCGAACGGTACATACATAGCGATCACGTGAGCTGCCACCGTCGCGAAGAGGTAATGCGTGTAGACATAGATCACGAGGAGGAGCAGGAACGCGGCGATCCAGGCGGAACCCGCGAGCTGCGCCGAGACCACACCCGTGAACCACTTGATGAAGCCGAGTTTCGAGAGACCGGTCGCGAGTGAAATGAAGACACCGAACCACACCACCGTGTCCCAGGCGGCTTTTTCAGCGAGGGCGTCCTTCCACTCAAGGGCCTTTGTGACCATCAGGTACGCGACCACAGCGATACCGATCGCGTTCGCGTTGAAGCCCGTGAGGATCGCGGTGCCCCAGCCAAGGAGCGCGAGGATGAAGCCCACCGCGACCTTCTTCTCCTGCGTGGAGAGCGGTCCAAGCTCCGCGAGCATTTCTTTCCCGTGCACCTTCACTTCCGGCGTGTGATTCATCGTCGGGCGGATGAGGAGCTTCGTGAACCAGGGGAGAATGAGGAACGCGGCGACGCAGGGCGCGAAGGCGGCGAGCGTCCACCCGCCCCAGGTGAGCTGGATCCCAAGCTGATCCTTCGCGAGCTGCACGGCGAGCAGATTCGCCGCCATACCGGTCATGAAGAGGCCGCCCGTGATCGGCGTGACCTGGAAGCAGGTCATCATGAGGTAGTCACCGATCTTCTTTCCGGATTCACCTGGCTCCGACCCCATCACACGGCAGATGGAACGTGCGACCGGCATGATGATGCCGCCGCCTCGGGCGGTGACAGACGGCATCGCGGACGCCATGATGAGGTCAGCGAGACCGAGCGAATAGGCGATACCGGTAGAGCTGCCGCCGAATTTCGAGAGCATGAAGTACGCGATCCGCTTTCCGAGACCGGACTTCACGAAGCCAAGCGACAGAATGTAGGCCGAGAAAATGAGCCACACGGTGCCGGACGAGAACCCCGCGAGGTCTTCTTTGAGCGTGAGCGTCCCGGTGAAGTAGGCGACCGTGAGCGCGATAAACATGATCGCGCCGGTTGGAAGCGGCGCGGTGAGGATACTCACAATCGTCGCCGCGAAAATCGCGAACATGTGCATGCCCTTGGCGCTCAGGCCATCCGGCAGCGGGCAGAACCAGAGAATGAGGAGCACCGCGAGCGGAATCGCCGCTCGCCACCACTCCGTTTTAGAGGGCTGAGGCTGGGGTGCTTCATTACTTTTTGTATCAGACATGGTAGGCATCCGATCAGAAAATCCGCCCGAACCGCGAATTTAGGGACGCCTGCCCCTGGCCTGGTCCGATATCGAAGTAACGGACCCGGGCGGAGAGGGAAGCCAGGGGAGGCGTGGGGGGGTGCCGCTAGCCGGGCCCGAAACCGCCGGGACCCGACTCGCGGCCTTTCATGGATTACCGGTACTCAGGCGAATACATGTAGTCCGTCACGTACTGATCGAGGTCAGCCGGGATATCGGTTCTCGCGCAGCGTCCGGTCTTCTGGGCGTTGCGGATCACGTTCACCGCGATGTCGTGGCTGATCTTCCGCATGAAGGAAGAGGGCGGGAAGAGCGACCCCTGAGCGAGATCCGCGTCTGTCACGCAGTCCGCGACCGTGTGGCTCGCGAGAAGCAGGACTTCAGGCGGAATCCCGGTGCAGCCAGAGAGAATCGCGCCAAGCCCGATCCCCGGGAAGATGAAGTAGTTGTTGCCCTGGCGCGGCACAAAGGTCTTCCTGTTATAGGTGACGGGCTCGAACGGGGAGCCTGAGCAGAAGAGCGCCCAGCCGTCGGTCCACTCGTAAGCCTGTTCCGCGGAGCATTCGGAGTGCGAGTTCGGGTTCGAGAGCGCGAAGATGATTGGGCGGTCGTTCATCGCGGCCATCTTCCGGACAATCGACTCAGTGAACGCGCCGCCGCAGGTGGAGAGTCCGACAATCGCGGTGGGCTTCACGAGGTCGACATAGGCTTCGAACGTCAGGCTCGGATCCACGTCCTTCGCGAAGGGCTTCATGTAGTCCGCGATATCGCTGCGGCGCGTCGAAATCGGGCCATTGATATCGAAGAGCCAGATCTTCGAGCGGGCTTCTTCTTCCGTGAGCCCCTCTTCCTTCATCGCCTCGACAAGGAGCCGAGAGGAACCCGTGCCGGATTCACCGGCCCCGAGGAACATGATCCGTTCGTCTGACACCTTCGTGCCCTTCGCGCGGCAGGCGGAGAAGAAACCGGCGACGACCGCTCCGGCGGTCCCCTGAATGTCGTCCGAGAAGCAGGCGTAGCGGTTACGGTAGCGGTCAAGGAGCCGGAACGCGTTCTGGTTCGCGAAGTCCTCGAACTGAATCGCGCAGTTCGGCCACTTCGCCTTCACGGCCTGGAAGAACTCCTCAATAAATTCGTCGTATTCCTTCCCGCGGACACGCTCATGACGGTGGCCGAGGTAGAGCGGATCCTTGAGATAACGCTCGCGGTTCGTGCCGACATCAAGCGTGATCCCGAGGCACTTCGCCGGGTCCACGCCCGCGCAGACGGTGTAGAAAACGAGCTTCCCGACCGGGATCCCGTGACCATTGATGCCGAGGTCCCCGAGACCGAGGATACGTTCACCGTCTGTCACCACGATCATGTCCACTTCTTTCTGCGGGGCGTTATTGAGGATCTCCGCGAGATGCCCCTTATCCTCGATCGAGAGGAACATGCCGCGGGGGAAGCGGAGGAGATGGCTGTACTGCTTGCAGAAGTCACCGACGGTCGGCGTGTAGACCACGGGGAGCAGCTCATCCACGTTATCCATCAGCATGCGGAAGAAGAGCGTCTCGTTCGCCGCGCGGAGCGCGTCGAGGAAGATGCTCTTCTGAAGCGGTGTGGAGAAGCTGTGATAGACCTCCATCATCGCTTCTTCCTGCATGCCGATCGAGGCTGGCATCGGGGGGAGAAGTCCCGTGAGTCCGAGCGCCTTCCGCTCTTCCGCCGTATAAGCCGTTCCTTTGCTGAGTGTCCCGTTCTGAAGCAGGGCATTGCCTTTCAGAGTTTCAGTCATCTTTATTTCCCGTCCTTCAAGATTGAGAGTTGGGGAATCGGGCCGGAAGCCCGATGAATCAGGCTTCGGCGCTTTTCTCCGTTACTGGACAATATATGTAGTCCGAAAGAATTAGTGAATGACAAAGCGGCAAACTTTACTTGCTGATTTAACAAGCTAGAATGAGAGCGTCAGACGTAACGCCGGGAAGGCCCGAAAGATGAGGAAAACCGATAATTTTGAAGCCTGGTCGCTGCTCTCCGCCTGCCGGAAAACCGGCGGGCTCGCGAAAGCCGCGGCCGCGGAGTCGCTTGATCTTTCTGTCGCGAGCCGCCTCATCGCGGGGCTTGAGACGGAACTCGGGGTCGGAATTCTGGACCGCCGCGTGCGGCCCGCGGTGCTCACTGAAACCGGGACACGGCTCGCCGTTTTCGCGCAGAAGATGGTGAAGGCGAGGCGTGACGCGCTGGAACTCGCGAGTGAAGTCCACGCGCTTGAAGCCCGGGAAGGCGAAAAGCGGACACTGCGGCTCAGTCTCCCGATGAATCTCAACCGCGTGACCCTCATCAGCCAGATCATGACGTACGAAGACCGGCACCCGGACGTCCGGGTCGAGATCTCAGCGGACTCGGGGCTCCCGGCGCTGATCGCGGGGAAAACCGATGTGTCACTCGGGAGCTACTACCGGCCGGATCCGAGGCTCTTCGCGCTTCCCGCCGGCATCTGCTACTCCTTCATCATGGCGACGAAGAAGTACGAGCGGAAGTACGGGCTCCCGGAAACGATTGAGGATCTGAAGCACCACACAATCCTCCTTCGCTACACGCAGAACCTTGGGTACTCGAATAAGCTCGAGAACGGAACCGAGACCTATTACATCGACCGGGGTCACCGGGTGCAGCACGGGGACGCCGCGGCGTGCCGCGAGATGCTGCTCGCGAGTGAAGGCCTCGCGATTGACCTCACGCCCGGCTTTGTGTCGGATTACCTTGCGAGCGGCTTTGTCTTCCCGGTGCTGAAAGGGTGGCATCGCGAGCCCTGGCACTATCACGTCTACTGCCGGGCGGGGTCGCAGGACGACAAGGTGCTCCGGGAACTCATGGCGTACGTGGAGCGAGGCGTCTTCGCGACCTTCGCGAACCAGTGGCAGTTCTGGTACGGGAAGCTTGGGATTCCGATGCCCGAAGGTTTCGTACCCCAATCAAAATCGTAAAAAGCCGCGTTATTTTCTTTTAACGCGTGTATCCTTTCGGTCAATTCAGAGAGAAACGCTCGGAATTACGCGTTTTCTCACGTTTCACAACACAACCCGAAAGGAACCAAAGAACATGAGCGATAACGGAAGCTGGGAACTTTCTGCAGATGAACTCTCTCTCGCGGCGAACCGGCCTCTTATCACGGAGCTTGCCGGTCTGGGTGTTGTCCGCGCGAGCGGCAAGGACGCCGTGGATCTTCTCGATAAGCTTTTCTGCGTCCGTGTGACGGGTCTCGGCGACGCGATGAAACTCGCGGGCTGGGCCGAAGTGAAGGGGCGGCTGCTCGCGACCCCGCGTATCGTGATGGAGAACGAGGAGTCTGTGTTCCTCGTGGTGCCGCGCGAAACGCTGCCGGAGTTTCTGAAACGGATCAGCATCTATATCTTCCGCTCCAAGGTGAAGTTCGAGGACGTCTCGGACACGGTGAAGGTCGCGGGCGTGATGGGGTCGAACGACGATCTGAAAGCCGCTCTCGCCCCCGCCGGGCTCGAAGTGCCGCCCTGCCTCTGGACCACCGCCCGCGCGAATGGCGCGATCGCGGGCCGCGTGATTCCGACGGAGGAACCCGTCCCCGGCTTTGAAACCCCGGCGGAACGCCTCCTCGTTCTTGGGTCCGCGGATCAGATCGCGGCTCTCGCCGGCACCCGCGTTCCCGAAGCCTTCTGGTGGCTCGCTGAAATCTCCGCCGGCGTTCCGACGGTGTTCACGAGCTCCATGTCGAAATTTGTCCCGCAGGCGATCAATTACGACACGCTCGGCGGCGTGACCTACAACAAGGGCTGCTACCCGGGACAGGAAGTGATCTCGCGCGTCCATAACAACATGGCGAAATTCGGGAAGACGATGGTCTTCGCGAAGACCGAGGGTGATGTCCCGGCCGCGGGCTCTGACTTCACGTTTGAGGAGAAGCTCGGAATCGTCGTCGAGTCCGTGAAGGCGGCCGGCACCACGTACTTCCTCTTCCAGACGACGAAGTAAGCGGCTTTAAGTTTCATTGATTGATTGACGAAAGCGGAGTTCCTTCAGAGGGAACTCCGCTTTCTATTTTGGGGTGAAGAAGAGCGGTCTTCGGATGAAAGCGATCTTTATCCGATCGGCACTCCCATCGCGGTCGCGACGATGATGAGGATGACGACCGCGATCATCGCGTACTTGATCCATCGGGTGTCCGCCGCGCCGTTTGCCGTGAAGCCCGGCATCACCATCGCGCCCCGCGCGTCGTAGTACTCCGTCGCTCCGTCATAAAACTCCACCGCGACCTGCGTCTGACTGAACGCCCGAAGCCGCCCCTTCTTCGTGAAGAGGAGGCGCTCCGCGGTGTCAGGATCCGACGTCTCCCGTCCGTACACCAGGACTTCACCCGATTTTTCTTCGCAGCGCGTGATGATGAGAGTCGTGGTGTCTGGCATAGCGATCCTGAATTCAGAAGAAATGAGGAGAAAGGGCAGGCGGAAGCCGCCCTGATAACCGGTTAGTTTACTGATGATAGATGTATTACCTCGGAAACCACAGTTTCCCGGGTTACTCCGGGATTCGGCGCATGTCGCCGCGGTTATGATTGCTTCCTATGCAGACCCTTCCTGCAGAACACTAAAAAGCGAGAAAGAGAATGGCAGTCACAATTCGTAAGTCTGTTGAGAGCGATCTTCCCGCGCTCCTCGACATCTATAACCACGAGGTGGAGCACGGCGTCGCGACGTTTGACCTGAAGCCGCTGACGCTTGAAGAGCGGGCGGTGTGGTTTTACGAGCATAACAAGGAGAATCATCCGCTGATCACGGCGGAACTCGACGGGAAGCCTGTCGGCTACGCGTCACTCTCTTCCTTCTCCTCAAAAGCCGCGTATCACAGCACGGTGGAGCTCTCCATCTATGTGGCCCCCGACTGCCGCGGTCACCGCATAGGGACGCTTCTCATGGAAGCGATCCTGAATCTCGCGAAAGAGGATCCCGAGACGCATCTCGTCGTGTCCCTGATTACCGGTGTCAACGAGCCGAGCATCGCGCTTCATAAGAAATACGGGTTCAAGTACGTCGGGACGATCCACGAGTCCGGAAAGAAATTCGGGAAGTGGCTTGACGTCCAGTACTGGGAGCTTCAGGTCTGAAGCCTGGGTGTGAGAGTAACAGCCCTCTAAGCGCCGTTCCGATACCGGAGCGGCGTTGTTTTTAAGCACTTCTTGAAGGCGGAAATGAAGTAGCTTGCGCTTGCGAACCCGCATTCCGTCGCGATGTCCTCGACCGACAGCCCGGTTTCGCGGAGGAGCTTCGACGCCTGCGTGATGCGGTAGAGCCGGATATAGGAGAAGATCGTGTCGTGGGTGACCCGCTTAAAAAGCCGGCAGCATTCGCCCGGGCTGTAGTGAACCGCCTCCGCGATCGAGTCGATCGTGATCTCTTCCTTATAGTGCGCCTGAACGTACGTCATGATCGCGCGGGCAACAGCGTCGTTCCTCGCCCGGCTGACGACCGTCTTCTTCGCGGCGTCGGGCCTGAAATTCTGAAGGAGCGAGAGCCAGATCTGCATCAGGCACTCGGCGACCTGGTACTCGTAGCCAAAGAGTTTCGACTCCGCGAGATCCGCGATCGTCTGAAGCCTCGTGAGAATCTCATCCTGCCAGGGGACGGAAGGCCTGAACGCCATCTCGGCAAACGCCGGGTTCCCGACATAGGGGTCGATATAGCGCTTTTCGAAAATGGAGCCGGGGAAGAGTGAGAGGAGTGCCGGAAGAAAGTCGATGCAGTAGTAGGTGCTGTCCGGGTCTTCCACCGGGGCGATCATGTGCAGCATGCCGCTATTGATGAAACAGCCTTCGCCTGCTTTCAGTTCGAGCTTCTTATCGGAGAGACAGACATACACCGCGCCGCTCTTCACAAGACAGAGCTGCATCTCAGAGTGCCAGTGCCAGTCCGCCCGATGACTCGCGTTCCGGGAGAGTTTGGACTCATAGAGCGCGAAAGGAAACTCATCGGATCCGTGAGGAGTTTTGTCCTCCTGGTCAGGACCGATCGGAAAGTTAGGTATCTGCATGCGTCGCGGTAAAGTTCCGAATGCGAAAGAAAATAATAACCGTTTAGCCTAAAAGCCATAGCGGCAGTCGAAAGAATACCAGAATAGAAGAAACCGCCTGAGGCTTAGGGCGCTTCGGTGTCTTACCTTGGAGGTACGAGAAAGCCGGCGTGCGGGGATATCTCTGATTTTATGTATTAATTTCTGTTCGGAATTCCGGGGGCAGAGAGGCTGATTAGCGATCTTTACGAGGATTTACCTGAGCGACAAAAAAATAACCTCCGGGGGCTCAGAAACCTCTCGGAAAACAGTCACCATAGCAAGGATATCGGAGAAACGCGGGAAAGTTTCCGCTCCGCGTGCCGGAAGAGCGGCGACTGAGCTGCGGAAAGCCGCACAAAAACGCTCGCCTGAGGAGTTAAACAAAACAAAATGACACAGCAATTGGGACTGTCGTTATGTCAATACATAACGTCATAGGATCAGCTGCGTCGGCTTGAACACCGTGCTTTATCCTGCTGATCAGTCAGCGTTTTGTTGGTAGTGTAATTGTCTTACTTTCCTTTAAATAGGCAATCTTATCGACAGTTTGCCTACGCTATCTTTTAAAAACGTTATTTAAATAGCTTATTTTTGAATCCGTGGTTATGTTTTTATGAGTACTGTTTTTTGATCTAATCGATATAAAAATAAACAGGAATGTATAAAATAACGCTATCCATGTTAACTGAATATGCAGGATAAGCGTATGTCTGAATCTTCGACCGTCCACTCTTCCCCGATTCAGGGGTCTTCTGCTCCGACCTCCATCCCCCAGGAAAGCAATAAGATGGAGAATCTCGCCAAGATGACGCTGATCGAGACGCGTCTTTCAAACGAGAAGAAGTCCGTGTTCCTCGCCTACGTGCTCTGGTTCTTCTTTGGCTCTTTCGGTGTCCACTGCTTCTATCTCGGAAAGCCGATGAGCGGACTCTTCCGTATCGCGTCGATCTGGCTTGGAATCATCCTCGTCTTCGCGATTGGATCTGACGGCCCCGGCCTCATCAACGGGGTGGGCGCGCTGTTCCTCGTTATCGGAAGCCTGCTGCTTCTGATTGATATCTTCCGTATCCCGGGTTTTGCCCGCGCTTACCTCGATAACCGCCGCATGATTTATGAACGGAATCTTCTGAGGTAAGAAACAGAGGATCCAGTGTGTGTGATAAACGGCATCTTCGGGTGCCGTTTTTTTATGGGAAGCGGAAGCGCGATGGTCTTTCGTTGAACAAAAAGGGAGCGGCTTTTTTGAAGCCGCTCCTTTAAGTGAGAGAGCGATACCTATTTCAGAAGAAACCGCGGATCAAAGGCTTCCAGGCTTTGTATTCTCAGAGCGGGACATCCTTCAGCCACTTGGAAGGACCCATATCCTGCACTTCGTGAATGCTTTTCCCGGTTACCCACTTGGAAGCGCCGCGGGCCTTGCCGGTGATTTCCTCAATATCGACACGCCAGACCTGAGCCATGGGACCGCGCACTTTCATCTGAACCTCATTGCGGACCGCGCTGTTTTTCGGCGCGTGGCGCTTGAGGATGGCGGCGAAGGCATCCGCGAATTCCTTGGGATCCGTGACCGGATAGGCTTTCCCGGTAACAATCGCTGAGGCGTAATCAACGGAATACCACTCCGGCAGCGTCGTCGCCTTTCCAACGTAGGAAATTGACACGTTGGGATTCATCAGCATGTTGTCGGTCTTACGGCCGCCCGGCATCCCGGTTCCATGGAAATAAATTTTGTTTCCGACTCTCACGGGGGTAATCGGCACTCCGTAAGGATGTCCGTCCAGATCGCAGGTGCTGAGAACCGCGTGTTCCATGAAATCGATCACTTCTTTTGCCTGATCCAGGGGCAGTTCACGGGCCTTGCGGCGGAGAGGACGATGGGCGGTGCATTTTTTCTCATCCGGGGCAGATTCAGCTGCCGAGGCGACAGCGCTGAGTGCGGAAAGACCGCCGGCAATAAGGACTTCTCTTCGAGTTGACATCTTTTCTCCTTTTATGATTCCTCGAAACTCTGTCCTTATTGAACCATCGGATTAATTCAAAAGATCTAGATGGTTTTTGAAAATTTGATGGGGACAGTCGGAGATCTGTCTTCCATTTGGGCAGAATTATTCTTGGAGGGAAATATGCCGCGAAAAATTCTGCCGCCGCTCGACTGGCAAATCGGTGAGGATGAGCCTAAAGCTGAAGGTCTTAAAAAGAGACTCTTAAGTTTCATCGGGAAAGGAATGCTTCCTGAAGGAACCCGGCTGCCGTCAGTGAGACAGATGACGGCGTCAAGCGGCGTGTCCAAAAACACCGTTGAGCGGGTGTACGCTGAGCTGAAGGACGAAGGCGTTATTGCTGTCAGACCCGGTTCCGGGTTTTGGGTGGCAGAGAGACTTCCGGTCATCTGTCCGCCAGAGATCGGGGCTATCGCGGCGGAAGACTACCATGTCAATATGCCGATTACTTCGGCCGCAAAGGAAGCGGCTGACGCTCTTCCCTTTTTCAGGCGTCACACCAGTTGGCCTCTTTCCTGCCGCTGTTCCGTGATGGATATATTCCCGGAAAAGCGCTGGGGGGCGATCAATGCCCAGATAGCGAGATCTCCCTGGCTCTATACCAACTATTCGGATCCCAAAGGCTACTTCCCGCTTCGGGAAATGATTTGCCGGAACCTCTTCAAGTACCGTTCTATTTCGGCGAAGCCTGAGAACGTCGTCATCACGAACGGCACGATCAATACGATCGGCCTCGTTATCGATCTGGTACTGGAGGCAGGTCAGAGAATCGCGCTTGAGTCTCCCGCGAATAACCTGATTTCGTCTCTTATCCGATATCACGGGAAGAAAATCCAGTGGCTGAAAAGCGATTCCGAGGGCGTGATTCCGGAAGCGGGAAATATTTCGGCGCTGCTCGTCACTCCGTCAATTCAGGTGCCTGCGGGGTTCAGGATGTCTCTCGCGAGGCGGGAGGAAGTCCTTTCAGTCTGCAGAAAAAAGGGAGTCTGGCTCCTTGAGAATGACTTCGACACCGAATTTGGTCTGCTGAATGACCCGCTGCCCGCAATCCGTTCGCTTCCTGGGGCGGAAGACTGCACGATTTATTCCGGAACGTTTTCATCGATTATTTTCCCGGGTATCCGAATCGGCTATGCGGTTGTACCGGAAACACTGGCAGACGCGTTAGCCGGAAGCCGTTTTTTAAACGATCGCTTTTCTTCTGAAAGCCGGCAGGCGGCGCTCGCGGAGTTTATCCGCTCAGGAGAGTACGAGACGCATGTCAGGAAAGTCGCTACTGTCTTTAATCAGAGGAGGGAGTTCCTGATGAATCTGCTGAAAGAGAAGGCGGACCGATGGGGGCATGTTTCATCAAACGCCATCGGCTCACACATTACTTTTTCGTTGGATGACTGTATCTCCGATAAAGCTATCGCGGCGAAGGCCTTTGAACGGAAGCATGAGTTCATCGCCTGTTCGAGTTTCGACGGAGACTATCAGATCAATGGGCTGATGCTGGGATTTGGAGCATTCCCGACTCCGACAATCGCGGAATCAGTTGAACTATTAATCTCGATCCTGAAGGATTCAGTCCGAGCTTAGTTCTATCGCCACGCGCTTTGCGGTGGAGTTTCCTGAGATAAGAAGCTCGGATTCCGGTCACCGGAATGAGATCTTTGGGTGCCGTTTTTTTATGCTGCACAGAGGCTCCGGTACACTGTCCGGAGTGAAAGATGGGAAGGTTTGGTGAGGTGAAGTGATGTCAGAAAAAGAAAGCGGCAATACGGGAGCGGCTGAAAGCTGCCTCTTCTGCGCGATTCAGACAGACGACCGGAAGCGGATCGTGGAAGAGAATGACTACGCGTACGCCATCCGTGACGGATTCCCGGTGACGCCGGGGCACACGCTTTTTATCCCGAAACGCCACGTCCCGGACTATTTCGGCCTCACTCAGGAAGAGCGTGACTCGATTAATCTGCTGATTCACTCGCAGAAAAAGATTCTTGAAACCGAAGACCCGACGATCGAAGGCTGGAATATCGGGATCAACAACGGTTTTGTGAGCGGTCAGACGGTCTTCCACTGCCACGTGCACCTGATTCCGCGCCGGAAGGGCGACGTGGAGAATCCGCGGGGCGGCGTCCGGCACGTCATTCCGTCCAAAGGCTCCTACTGAAATCAACAAGCGGACGGATTTCTGTCGGATTCTTCGGACAACCAATATCCTGTCAGTCTGTTTTTATGTCTGAGTTTCGGAAGCTTCTGTTTGCTGCTCCTCGCGTGAATCGGACTGTTTTGCGGGGCAGGCGGGTTAAGAGTTTCAAACTTTTCGGAAAGAAAGCTGGTTAAATAACAGAAACTTCCAGTCTCGGCTGGCAATAATGCAGGTCAGCCATCCAAGCGGTTTTTAATTGATTTAGGTAATAAAAAAGAAAGGGATAAATTTTTTTATGGATGATGTCTCGGTCTTTAAGACCGGGCTATGAAGGATATTCTTCAGGGTCAGATTTCGGACAAAATGGAATCTTTTCCGTAAAATAAAAAAGTACCAGAATCGAGCCCGATCATGACTTTGTTTCTCGAAAATCCCTTTTTTGTACTTGGTGTCACACCTGAAAGTTCCCGCAGTGAGATTCTTGCGAAGGCTGAAGAAGCTGCTCTTTTAGATGATCCGGATCGTGTTAGCCAGTGTCGCGCGACCCTTACGAATCCCGCGAAGCGCCTTGACGCGGAGCTGAGATTTCTGCCGGGTGTCAGAACTGATGAAATTGAGGCAATCTGCTCAGCCCTGAAGAAGGATCCGGCTTCCGTCGTGAACTGGCCCGCGGAAAAGCTTTCCGGAATCGCGCGAAGCAATGTCATGATTGCTGCGGTGTCTTCAATTGATCTGTCCACTAGTGCGAAAGCTCCTTCTCTCATTCCACTCATTTGGGATGCTGCGAAGAGTTTTGATCAGCAGACGATTGAGCAGATAGAAGCACAGATCAATCAATCCCGAACAGCCGCCCGCTTTCCTTCGGTGAAGGATACGGCTCGGATGTCTGACATTCTGCAGGACATCCGGCGCGAATACTTGAAAAACATAACGACAGCGTTTGACAGTCTCAGAACGGCAGAGGTCATTGATGTTCTGAGCAAGGAGCTGTCCCTTGCAGAATCAGAACGTGCGAAGTCTTCTGGCAGCGTGATTCCTGCGCTTCTGGAAGACCTGATGAATAGCTACGAAATCGCGGCTCAGGTTTTTATCAATAAGGAAAAGGAAACAGCGGACAGGCTGATCAGCGAAATACCGCAAGGCTGCAAAGAAATGGAGATGACCAGCGGTTCCGTGATGCTGCTCCAGCAGCTTCAGGAACTCGTGCAGAAATGGGTAACGGTAATCGGGATCCTAGATCGATTCCATCTCCTCAAAGGAGAGTCGTATGAGCCGACCCGATCCCTCTTTGTTCATATTAGACAACTGGCCGTTAAGCTCAGCAACGAGTATCAGTGTTTCCAGGCATCGAAAGGCATTACTGAAAAAATCCTGAGGCCGCTCGCTTTTGACTCAGAGCGAACAAAGGCGGCTGAGGAAGATCTGCGGAAGCTCTGCGAAATCTTAGATAACTCAAATGCGGATAACTTTATTCCAGTAACGGGAGAAGTATGTTTGAACCCTCAGGCGCGCGGCCTTAAGGGCCTGGGGGATCTGACCTCGGATTTTTCATCACCGGATTCTTTATCCGCTCTGTCAGGACAGATGATTTTTGCCGGGAAAGGAGAAAAGACCGCGGCGCCAACGTTGGCCTCTCGCGTGACAGCAGCTTCCGCCCGTCAGACGGGCAGCGGCAAATCGGTTTCGACTCAGAAAGAGAAGGCAGAATCCTCTTCCTCTGGCGGGATAGGGACACAGCTTTTGAACGGGTTCTACTCTATCCTTTTTCTTATTGGCGAATTATCACTTCAAGTGCAAAGCCTGAGAAAAGAATAGTGGCCCATAAAGCTTCCATAATAGAGATTGTCAAGATAACTATAGAGGGAGCTCATGAGCCACTATCATCATCTTACTCTTCGGGACAGAGTATTTATTTCGGCTTTAACGATTTCAGGCAAATCCCTGTCTGAAATTGCATGTGCGATTGGGAAAAATGTTTCTACGATCTCCCGCGAACTGAAGCGAAACAAGGCTGTATCGGCCCAGGATGGGGCTTCAGCTGCCTATGATCCCTGTGCCGCGCAGGCCCGATATCAGAGACAGAGAAAGCATTGCGGAAAGAGAAACATTCTGAAGTCTGACTCGTTGCTGACAAGGATTGTCTCAAATCTGCTGGTTAAGAAATTCTGGTCTCCGGAGCAGATTCAATACCGTCTCAGAAAGGAGCTGCCGAATCTAAGGATCAGCGCCACGACAATCTACCGAGGAATCAATTCTGGCTTTCTGGATCGCTTTGTGGATGGCCGAAAGATGTCCCGACACCTGCGACACCACGGTAAAACGCGTCACCGTAAAGGCATGACCGAGAGGCGAGGAAAGATCCAGATCACTCACAGCATTGAAGAGCGACCCCTGGAAGCTCAGAACAGATCTTGCCTGGGGGATTGGGAAGGCGATACCGTCATCGGAAAAAAGGGCGGAGCCTGCCTCACGACTCTGGTCGATAGGAAGTCCGGCTTTCTCTGTGGCGGGAAAACCGCTTCCAAGACTGCGGCCGATGTGTCTGCCGTAATTGAGAAATCTCTGTCAGATAAGGATCTGCGTACGATTACCGTAGATCGCGGAAAAGAATTTTCCTGGGCTGAAAAACTGGAGAAAGATCTCAGAACCAAAGTGTATTTCTGCTTGCCTCATCATCCATGGGAGAAAGGAAGTAATGAAAATACAAACGGACTTCTTAGAGACTTTTTCCCAAAAGGAATGAGTATCGATAAAATTTCTCAGACAGAAGTTCAGAAACGGTTCAATGCTCTGAATTTCAGACCCAGAAAACGTCTCAATTGGAAGTGTCCGGCTGAAGTCTTTTATTCAGTAACTTTGCACTTGATTTGATAATTCACCTTCTTATTCTCATTATCGGGGTGATTGCTCTTGGGGTTTCAAAGTCTTACACGACCAATAATCTGGAGCAGACCCCTTCAGAGAGAGTGGATACCCCAGATTTTAGTGGTATCTCCGATTCTGACCGGACTGGCATCATAGAAGCCTGCAAAGACCAAGGCTCACCGGCGAATGTTTACAGCTGCCAAAGTGAGGAAGTGAGCAAGCTAAAGCAGATAGGCTCCGCCCCTGATATGTCGGATATATTTGCTTGGGACCAGGCTTACATCATAGATGCCTGCAAAGACCGAGGCTCACCGGCGAATGTTTACAGCTGCCAAAGGGAGAGACTGAGCAATCTAAAGTCGTTAGGCTTTGGCTACTATGCGGATACATCTGCTGTTGACCGGGCTGGCATCATAGATGCCTGCAAAAACCAAGGCTCACCGGCGAATGTTGAAAGCTGCCAAAGTGAGGAAGTGAGCAAGCTAAAGCAGATAGGCTCCGCCCCAGATATGTCGGATCTATTTGCTTGGGACCGGGCTGGCATCATAGACGCCTGCAAAGACCAAGGCTCACCGGCGAATGTTTACAGATGCCAGAAGGAGGAGCTGAGCAAGCTAAAGCGGATAGGCGCCGCTCCCCCTGATATGTCGGATATATCTGCAGTTGACCGGGCTGGCATCATAGACGCCTGCAAAGGCTGGGGCTCACCGGCGGATGTTTACTTCTGCCAAAGGGAGAAGCTGAGCATGCTGAGAGGGACAGACTCCGCTTCTTATATGGATGATATATCTGATGCAGACCGGGCAGGCATCATAGATATCTGCAGATATCGGGGATCTCTGGCGGATGATTACAGCAGCTGCCAAAGAAAGGAGCTGAACAAACTGAGGCGGACAGGTCCTGCTCCTGATATGTCGGATATATCTGATGCAGACCGGGCACGCATCATAGACGCTTGCAGAAACGAGGGCTCACCGGCGGATGTTTACAGCTGCCAAGGAGAGGAGCTGAGCAAGCTGAGAAGATTTTAAACAAGCCCGTTCCGCTAATAAGGTCCCTCTATTTAGTCATAAAAGACCACAGAGAATTTGAACTGACTCCCATTTTTTAGGACTTATCTAAAAAAATGGGAGTCAGTTTTTTATGAAAGGTGAATTATCAAATCAAGTGCAAAGTTACTGAATAAAAGACTTCAGCCGGACACTTCCAATTGAGACGTTTTCTGGGTCTGAAATTCAGAGTTGAACGAGGGTGTGTAATTTTTTGTGGGCGGCTCGTTCAAGGTTAATCGATGTAGGGGGTGATTCGGTCACCAAATAGCACAACCAATTCTCTCATAGCGGCACTCCAGTATGGAGAAGGCCGCACCCATCTTTTCTCTACTTTCCGGATTGCCAGAAAGAGAAGTTTCAAAGCAGCCGTTTCAGTAGGGAAAGCAGCTCGGGTCTTAATTACTTTTCTTAGATCCCGATTAAGGCTCTCTATGGCATTGGTTGTATAAATAAGTCTGCGGATATTTGGGGAAAAATCAAAGAAGGGGATCACCTTATCCCAGGAATCGATCCACTGTTTGGCGATGTAAGGGTATCTGAGCCCCAGTTCCGACT
This sequence comes from Mesosutterella multiformis, assembly GCF_003402575.1. GTDB lineage: Bacteria > Pseudomonadota > Gammaproteobacteria > Burkholderiales > Burkholderiaceae_F > Mesosutterella > Mesosutterella multiformis. The sequence continues at coordinate 29,610 of NZ_BGZJ01000002.1, read as the reverse complement.
GTGCAAAAGCGTCCAGTTCCTTCCGCGCATCAGCCGCGTTTACGGCCCGGTAAATGGGCTTCAGCGCGCCGGCTACGGCCTTGTAATCCTTATATCCGACGAATTTCAGACTGTTCCTGATCAGGTGAACAATGCAGGTCTGCAGCAGAGTGTTGGGAAAGGCAGCTTCAAGCGCCTCCTTCATTCCCTTGAGTCCGTCTGTGACAGCAATCAGAATATCAGACACCCCCCTGTTTTTGAGTTCAGTGAAGACCTTAAGCCAATATTTTGCGCTTTCGTTATCAGCGACCCACATCCCCAAAACTTCCTTGCGGCCCTGGGCGTTTACGCCCAAGGCAAGATGGACCGCTTTCGGGGTAACAATGCCATTATCACCTCGGATTTTGACTCGAATAGCGTCAAAGAAAACAGTTGTATAAAACGGATCCAGAGGACGGTTCTGCCATTTTTCAACCTCAGGAAGGATGGCGTCCGTAACATCGCTGATAAATTCGGCACTGGTCTCCATACCGTATTCATCATAGAGAAAGCCTTGAATTTCCCGGGTTGAGAGCCCTCTGGCGTACAAGGCCAGAACCTTGTCCTCAAACCCCGCCAGCTGGCGTTTATGCTTAGGAACGACCCTCGGCTCAAACTCTCCCTTGCGGTCTCTGGGTACGTCAATACGGATATTTCCAAGGCTGGACGATTTGAGGGTTTTCGAACTATGCCCGTTACGCTCATTTTCGGTGACACGTTTACCGCCTCTTTCGTAACCGAGATGATTGGTCATTTCACCGTCAAGCATTTGAGTCAGCAGCCGACCGAGCATATGGGCCATAAGATTTTCCGCATCCTCTGCGGTATTAATCTCAAGCCCGGATTTCTTGGCGTTTTCTAAAATCTGTCCTGCAACACTATCCAAGGGGTCTGTCTTTCGTTTCATTTGAGGCTCCTCCAAGAGCAATTATCTCAGAGTCACCCACAAAATTTTCCTCACCCTCCATTGAACCGTTTCTGAACTTCTGCCTGAGAAATTTTATCGATACTCATTCCTTTTGGGAAAAAGTCTCTAAGAAGTCCGTTTGTATTTTCATTACTTCCTTTCTCCCATGGATGATGAGGCAAGCAGAAATACACTTTGGTTCTGAGATCTTTCTCCAGTTTTTCAGCCCAGGAAAATTCTTTTCCGCGATCTACGGTAATCGTACGCAGATCCTTATCTGACAGAGATTTCTCAATTACGGCAGACACATCGGCCGCAGTCTTGGAAGCGGTTTTCCCGCCACAGAGAAAGCCGGACTTCCTATCCGGTGAATTATCAAATCAAGTGCAAAGTTACTGAATAAAAGACTTCAGCCGGACACTTCCAATTGAGACGTTTTCTGGGTCTGAAATTCAGAGCATTGAACCGTTTCTGAACTTCTGCCTGAGAAATTTTATCGATACTCATTCCTTTTGGGAAAAAGTCTCTAAGAAGTCCGTTTGTATTTTCATTACTTCCTTTCTCCCATGGATGATGAGGCAAGCAGAAATACACTTTGGTTCTGAGATCTTTCTCCAGTTTTTCAGCCCAGGAAAATTCTTTTCCGCGATCTACGGTAATCGTACGCAGATCCTTATCTGACAGAGATTTCTCAATTACGGCAGACACATCGGCCGCAGTCTTGGAAGCGGTTTTCCCGCCACAGAGAAAGCCGGACTTCCTATCGACCAGAGTCGTGAGGCAGGCTCCGCCCTTTTTTCCGATGACGGTATCGCCTTCCCAATCCCCCAGGCGAGATCTGTTCTGAGCTTCCAGGGGTCGCTCTTCAATGCTGTGAGTGATCTGGATCTTTCCTCGCCTCTCGGTCATGCCTTTACGGTGACGCGTTTTACCGTGGTGTCGCAGGTGTCGGGACATCTTTCGGCCATCCACAAAGCGATCCAGAAAGCCAGAATTGATTCCTCGGTAGATTGTCGTGGCGCTGATCCTTAGATTCGGCAGCTCCTTTCTGAGACGGTATTGAATCTGCTCCGGAGACCAGAATTTCTTAACCAGCAGATTTGAGACAATCCTTGTCAGCAACGAGTCAGACTTCAGAATGTTTCTCTTTCCGCAATGCTTTCTCTGTCTCTGATATCGGGCCTGCGCGGCACAGGGATCATAGGCAGCTGAAGCCCCATCCTGGGCCGATACAGCCTTGTTTCGCTTCAGTTCGCGGGAGATCGTAGAAACATTTTTCCCAATCGCACATGCAATTTCAGACAGGGATTTGCCTGAAATCGTTAAAGCCGAAATAAATACTCTGTCCCGAAGAGTAAGATGATGATAGTGGCTCATGAGCTCCCTCTATAGTTATCTTGACAATCTCTATTATGGAAGCTTTATGGGCCACTATTCTTTTCTCAGGCTTTGCACTTGAAGTGATAATTCGCCAACGAAAAAGAGGAGAGATTTCTGCCTGGCGCACGGAATTGGAGATTTTCAGAATATCGGCCAGACCTAACCGTTGGGGGATAAGGGGCAGATATAACCGGCACTGGAATAACAAAAGCAGGCAGGTAAAATGAAGAGAACTGATCCCGGTAGAGTACCGAAACTTATTCCTTTCATTTGCCCCTTAGTTTTTTATTTAACGAGTCATAAATTTGAGGAGCAGTTCGGTATTTGACTAAGGAGTTTGATATGGCAGGACTGCTTGAAAATCCGTTTGTTATTCTGGGTGTTACGCCGACGAGCCCAAGAAGAGAAATTCTGGAAAAAGCGGAAGAGGCATCTCTATCTGTGGATCCGGATCTGGTGTCTCAATGCCGTGCGGTGCTTACGAATCCAGCAAAGCGGCTGGAGGCAGAACTGCAGTTTCTCCCGGGGGTAACGGGGGCGGTGATCCCGAGGGTCTGCGACGCCATCAAATCAAACCCTGAAGGGATTCCAAAGTGGTCTGAGGCGGAGCTTTCCGGTGTGGCTCGCAGCAATGCCCTGATTGCTGTGCTTCCCGCGCTTTCCAAAACGAACAATGCCGGTATGGCGTCTCTTATCTGGGAAGCCGCCAGGAGTTTCGATCAGCAGACGACTGAAGAGCTGGAGGAGCTGATCAATAAGGCCCGAGAGTCAGCTCATTTCCCGGCGGTCAGTGATCCGGACCGGGTTTCAGAAGCCCTCCAGGAGATCCGCCGCGGCTATGTCAAGGCCATTAATCAATGCCTGGATGAACGAAAAACCGCCGATATTATCGATACTTTGGATCGGGTGCTGTCGTACGTAAAGTCAGGGACCGCCGCCGTGTCGATTGGCGTCTTTCCTTCGCTTCTTGATGATCTGATGAATAGTTATGAGGTCGAGGCGCAGGGATTCAGTGAGGCAGAAAGCGCGGCCGCCGGCTCACTCGTTTCCCAGATCCCGCAGCAGAGCAGGGATGGCGCCATTTTTGGCGTCGCGGTGACGCTGATGGAGCAGCTTCAAGTCCTCGTACGGCGATGGAAAGCCGTGATCGGGATTCTGGATAAATTTCATGCGCTGAAGGGAGAGACTTATACACCTAGCGGCAGCCTCTTCTATGAAATACGGCATCTCGCTCTGGAAATGAATAACGAGCATCACTGCCCCAGGGCCTCCAAAGCCATTCTTGAAAGAATCCTGGAGCCGCTCGCAGCTTCCCCGGAAGAGAAAAATCTGGTGAAAGCAGATCAGAAAGCGGTAAATGAGATTTATGGCGAGACGAGCCGGGATACTTTGCTTTCTGATCTGCCGGCATTGTCACTAAACCCTGACGCCAAAGGGTTCAAGGGGCTGAGTACGTTGGCGCCTCGTTTCTCTGCACCTAAGCTGTCGTCAGCAGGCAGCAAAAAATTAATTTCTGCCGGGAGGGCAGAGCCGGGGCTTGTCAGCAGATTTTTTTCAGGGTGCGGTGCCTTTATTGCTGCGCTTTATCACGTGTTTGGAATGTGGTTTGTCATAGGAGTCATCGCCTTATTTTTGTACATTGTTTCGTCCCTGGCTGGAGATACCCCGGATGACAGAAAGTCAGACACATCAGCCACCAAACTGGTTCAGCGGACACCTTCAGGGAGTACCGATGCGTCGGTGAATTCGGATACCCCCGCCGCTGCGAGCAGGATGCCGCGTCCTGAAACCGTCGCGGAAAAGGAACCTGATCCGGCACCAGTCTATCGGGAACCGGCATCTTCTCTCGGGAGCACCTTCGACACGGAAGAAATTGCCTGGTGCCTCAAACTCCAGCATCAGATTGACTACATCAAGCCGAAGGTTTCTACCAACCGCCAGATCGATTTCTTCAATGATCTGGTTCATCGGTTTAATTCAACCTGTTCCAGCTTCCGCTATTACCGATCCAGTATGAGAGCGGCTCAGAATCAGGTGGACAAGGATCAGACCGCCATTGAGGCGGAAATCAATAAGCTTCTCCCGAAGGGCCGCAGGTCAAAGAAACGTCAGCAGCCCGTGGAAGAAGAGTATCCGAATCCGGTTTACTCCGATCCGGGTCTGTCGCAGTATTGAATCAGGTGATGCGGCCAGGCGGAAATCACGGCTTAGAAAACCGCCTGGCAGGCCTCAGGTGAAAGTTATTTTTCCCTGGTGAATTATCAAATCAAGTGCAAAGTTACTGAATAAAAGACTTCAGCCGGACACTTCCAATTGAGACGTTTTCTGGGTCTGAAATTCAGAGCATTGAACCGTTTCTGAACTTCTGCCTGAGAAATTTTATCGATACTCATTCCTTTTGGGAAAAAGTCTCTAAGAAGTCCGTTTGTATTTTCATTACTTCCTTTCTCCCATGGATGATGAGGCAAGCAGAAATACACTTTGGTTCTGAGATCTTTCTCCAGTTTTTCAGCCCAGGAAAATTCTTTTCCGCGATCTACGGTAATCGTACGCAGATCCTTATCTGACAGAGATTTCTCAATTACGGCAGACACATCGGCCGCAGTCTTGGAAGCGGTTTTCCCGCCACAGAGAAAGCCGGACTTCCTATCGACCAGAGTCGTGAGGCAGGCTCCGCCCTTTTTTCCGATGACGGTATCGCCTTCCCAATCCCCCAGGCGAGATCTGTTCTGAGCTTCCAGGGGTCGCTCTTCAATGCTGTGAGTGATCTGGATCTTTCCTCGCCTCTCGGTCATGCCTTTACGGTGACGCGTTTTACCGTGGTGTCGCAGGTGTCGGGACATCTTTCGGCCATCCACAAAGCGATCCAGAAAGCCAGAATTGATTCCTCGGTAGATTGTCGTGGCGCTGATCCTTAGATTCGGCAGCTCCTTTCTGAGACGGTATTGAATCTGCTCCGGAGACCAGAATTTCTTAACCAGCAGATTTGAGACAATCCTTGTCAGCAACGAGTCAGACTTCAGAATGTTTCTCTTTCCGCAATGCTTTCTCTGTCTCTGATATCGGGCCTGCGCGGCACAGGGATCATAGGCAGCTGAAGCCCCATCCTGGGCCGATACAGCCTTGTTTCGCTTCAGTTCGCGGGAGATCGTAGAAACATTTTTCCCAATCGCACATGCAATTTCAGACAGGGATTTGCCTGAAATCGTTAAAGCCGAAATAAATACTCTGTCCCGAAGAGTAAGATGATGATAGTGGCTCATGAGCTCCCTCTATAGTTATCTTGACAATCTCTATTATGGAAGCTTTATGGGCCACTATTCTTTTCTCAGGCTTTGCACTTGAAGTGATAATTCGCCCTCAAAAATTCCGCTATTAGCCAGCCTATTAATTGCGTCGGTGGTTCTCTTTTTATTTTGTTTCCTGTGGTCAATGATCGGCAGCGTAAAACGGTTTCAGATCAACTCTGAATTACGAATATAAATAACTTCGTTATTTTCTGCATTTCATGAAAAAGAGACAGGTTTTTTATTAAAATGCCCGGATCTTCTCAGTTCCGAGAAACCTGATGACCGCGTTCCGTGAAAATCCGTTTGTTTATCTGGGAGTAAGTCCTTCGAGCTCCCGGTCTGAAATCCTTGAGAAAGCTGAAGAAAAAGCCCTGACAGAGGATCCGGATGAAGTAGCGAAATACCGGTCCATTCTCACAAATCCAGGAAAGCGTCTGGAGTCTGAGCTTCGGTATCTGCCAGGCGTAAGCGATGAAGAGGCGAACGAAATCCTGGCGCTTCTCGGGAAGGATCCGGTGTCGCTCTGCGCGTGGTCTAAAGAGCGGCTCTCCGGCATCGCGCGCGCGAATGCTCTTGCGCAGGCCCTTCCCTCATTTCCTGAAACGAATGAACCGGGCTTTTCCTCTCTCATTCGCGATATAGCGGAAAGCTTTGAGTCGCAGGATATCGCGGAACTCGCCTCCCTCGTAAACGGTGCCCGGTCTCGCGCTCACTTCCCGGAAGTGAAGGACACGGACCGGATCCCCGAAGCGCTGAAAGAGATCCGCTGGGACTATCAGAAAGCGATTGAAGCCCGTTTTAACAGCATTCAGTCGCGGCGCGTAGCGCGGATTCTCACGGGACTCTTCCCGCCGAAAGGCGAGCAGGCGGGAATTATTCCCGGTCTGATTGATGATCTCCTTTCAAGCTATGAGGTCTCGGTTCAGAGTTTCGCGGAAAAAGAGATGGCATCCGCCGCGGAGCTGCTCCGTCAGATTCCCGCGGAGTGCAGGAATGGTCATTTAACGCGCCGTGGCGTTTTTGCCCTGACCATGCTTTACCGCGTGACAGTGAATTGGAACAGCGTCACGCTGCCGCTGCAGAGGTTCCGCCAGGCGAAAGGAGAGGCCTGCCGTCAGACAGAAAGCCTTTTCACGGCGGTGCGGAAGCTCGCGTACTATCTCGCGACGGACCTGAACTGCGTTGACGCGGCGTATCTCCTCGTGAGGCGGGTTCTTTCCCAGCTTCTCGTTTCTCCGGTTCTTGAAAAGCATTACCGATACGATCTTGAGTCGATCGCCGGCATGAGGAAAGGGAAAGGGGCGGCTTCAGGCTCAGACACGATCCCGGAGCAGAAAACCGTATCCAGTCTCGAACCCGCGGAGGCGAAGGGATTCAAAGGCATCCCGCTTCTCGTAACCGATATCGTGCCGACAGAAGAGGATGAGGCCGCGTTCAGGGCACCGGAGCCCAGAACGGCGGTATCCGCTTCCCGACTCCCCGGTTTCTTTTCCTCGCTTCAGTCCCGGCTGCCAAAGAAGCATCGGAAACTCTGGCTCATCGCTGCCGTGATCCTTCTGATCGTCTGGATGAAAGGCTGCGTGTTCAGTTCCGATGAAGACTATGCGGACTATTCCGGAGGAGGGTATCGCTCCGGAGGCGCCTATTCAGATGATGATGAGTCGTACGAAGAAGAACAGAGAGAGAAAGAGGCGCGGGAAGCGGAAGAGGAAGCGGAGCTGGAGCGGGAAGAGGCTGAAGAAGAGGCCAGGGAGGAAGCGGAGGAAGAAGCGCGTGAGCGTCAGGCAGCGCTTGAGGCTCAGTTTGAAGCTGAACAAGAGGAGGAGAGGCTCCGCGAACTGGAGAGGGAGGAGGAGATGCAGCGGCAGCTCGATGAGCAGCGGCGGAGAACCCAGGAACTTGAGAATGAGCTTGAGGAAGAGCAGGAAAGATCCCGCCGCTCGAGTCTCTACGGTTACTGACACAATCGTCCGCGCTTTTGGGAGAAAAAAAGACTCCGGATCCCGTCTCTGAGATCCGGAGTCTGACATTATGGAAGCGGTTTTATCAGCCTCTCAGAATGTTCGCCATCGAAGCGATATTTTCTTCTCCGCCGTCATCCCAGGCGTAGATCCGGAAGAGCTGGCCGACGACCTGACGAAGACCATCGATATCGTTTTGGCTGATGCAGGTCATGCCCTGGGAAACCAGCCGGTGATACGTGACTTTATCCGCGTAACGATAAGGCTCTGAAGCGAAGTTCTTGAACATATTCACCACAAAGTCTGGATCAGAACGCCACAGGATCGCGAATGCGCTTTGGTGAATCCGGGCAAGGTTAGCCTTGAAGCCGGGCTCGTTTCTGTCGATCGCGCGCTGCGCGGCCTGCCTCTGGTACTCAAACGCCTGACGTTCATCGGGAGTCGCGTACTTGAGAGGGTAGTCCCGGAATGATTTCACGGCCTCGTCTAATTCAGACTGGCGGATATCGCGCTCGTGAGCCTTACGGATAGCGGCCAGACGCTTTCGGGCCTCGAGCACGTTCTCCATCGCCTCCTGGGTTTCCTCGGCCTGGGCTGTGGCGGGGTTGAGCTTCGAGGCGCTGCTGAGTTTTGAGGCGATCTCATCCAATTCCGGATCGTTCACCACTTCGCGGATTTTATGGACTCGGGCAATCGTGTCATCCGCCTTGCTTGAAACCAGCTCCGCGGCATCCGTGTAATTGATGGCGCCTTCCTGACGCGAGTAGAAATTGCGGCCGGAATTGAAGACGCCGCCGATACTCGGAACCGAAACCTCCAGATTGATGTTTCCGGAGTCTTCAATCTCATACGCGCACTCGAGATCAGCGCCCGCGGGAATGACCCAGGACGAGAAGTCCGTACCCGAGATCTTCAGAACGCCGATCGGGCGGTTATCGGTGATCGGGTTCTCAATCTCGCCCTCCCAGAGCTTGATATTCAGCGTCTCATCGGATCCGGCCTTGAGGGTCTGCGCGGCCTTGAAGATCTTTTTGCCCTTCTTCGGAAGCGGTTCACCGGCCCGGATCAGGTAGTCGAGAGCGGGTTCACCGCCCAGGCGGTCCAGCACCTCAACGGCGATCGAGTAGGAGGCCGGAATGGCGTCCACAGTCGCGGCCGTCCGGGTAATGATGATGCTGTTCTGAAGCAGCTTCACGGGGCTGCCGCTGGCATCAAAGGCGGAAACGCGGAAGAGGTTGAGGCCGGGCTTCGGGAGCGTGAGCGTTACGGACGCGCCCGCCGTGAGCTGAATGCGGCCGGAAATCCAGCCGGTATCCGTGCTGTCAATCTGGAACTCGTACCCCGCGGGGATCTCGTCCTTCGACTGCACCATGACCTTCGCGGTCGCGGAAGGCGTACGCGCGATGTAGTTCAGCGTGAGATTCAGTTCGCCGCCGGCTTCAAGACGGCCGCGGGAGGTCTTCCGGGAGTTGTCCTTTGAGCTCCAGTCGATCGACTCGGCGAAGAGCGAGGCGCCCTCAGCGACGGCGGTCATCGGGTTCACTTCCGTGCTGCCCTCGACACCGAGCTCCTGACAGACCTTGTCGCGGACCGGCTTATAGTTCGTCGGACCGCCGACAAACACGATGCGTTCCAGATCAAAGGGCGAGAGACCGGCCTTTTCCAGGGCGTCGCGCGCGGCCTGAATCGACTGCTCGACGCGGTCCGCGATCAGCTGATTAAAGGTGTCGCGCGTGAGATCGCAGTCGAGGTAGATTTCGTCGCCATTTTCATCGAGGCACCCGGTTTCGGCTTCCGAGAGGTTGATCGTCGCGGTATCTTTCGCGGAAAGCTCAATCTTCGCGCGTTCCGCGGCGAGCGCGGCCATACGCATCAGGCGCTTGTACTTCGTGTTAATCGCGAAGTCTTCCGGCAGCTCAAAGTTCTCGATGAGCCAGGGCTTCACGACGCTGTCCATCACGCGGCGGTCGAAGTCGCGGCCGCCGCAAAGCGCGATGCCGCCGTGCGAAAGCAGGTTCACGCGGCCCCCGATGCTTTCCGCGATAGCGATATCCAGCGTTCCGCCGCCCAGGTCATAAATGAGGAACGTGCCGTCACTGTTATGCGCTTTCATCACGCTCATCACGGCGGCAACCGGTTCCTGCATGAGGGCGACACGGCCGATGCCGGCCATATTCGCGGCCTGAGTGGTCGCGTCACGCTGCATCTGATTAAACGCGGCCGGCACGGTGATCACGGTTCCGGTTTCAGGATCCTTGCGGATTTCCTCCGGGAGGTAGCCGAAAAGCGTCCGCAGAATCTCAGCCGAGCACTCTTCAGGCGTCATGTCTTTGCCAAGCGCCTTGATATGAATCGGGGTTGAGGTACCCATCAGACGCTTAAAGAACACCGCCGCGTTATCGGGGTTCGCGGCAGCGGCCTGATAGGCGCGCTGACCGACGAGACGGTTGCCGCGGCGGTCGTAGGAAATCGCGGACGGCGTGACGTCATTCTGTTCGGGGCTCTTCCAGATCCGTGTTTCTTTGCCGTCATAGGAACAGATGGCGCTGTTAGTCGTGCCGAGGTCAATGCCAATGTAATAACTCATTTATTTACCTTTGCGAGAATCACGGAACCGATGTGGGTGATGTGGTTTTGGGAATCGAGAATTGTGGGTTCGAGAATCTGCTGAATAATCAGCTGATCATCGGGCTCAAATTCGTCGAGATTGACTGCTGTCACGGGAAGCCCCGGATCGTAGGGGAGTCCAAGCGGGATTTCCGCGATTTTCATGTCGGCGGCTTCAAGTCCTTCCAGCGTTTTCTTGAAAAACCATTGGAACTGGCTGTCACCGCGCTTCTGCCCGGCGAAATCGAGTTTGACGCGGAGTCGCTGATAGACGCCGGCGAAACGCCAGGCCTCGACCACCATGCTGACGATGGAATTTTTCAGCTCTGCTTCTGACATGAAATTTCCCCTGATCTGAGGTTGTTTTCGTGGTTACAAATGATAATGCGGAGATAGCCCCGGCGCTATCGGTGTGACGCGGCCGGATTGCCGGATACGAGGCTTACCGGACCGATCTCCGGACCTCCGGCGGGCATCAGTCCGCCAGAGGAAAAGACAGGTAACGAATGACAGATCTTTCGTTATGCTTCAGCCGCGGAGAATGTTCGCGTCTGAAGCAAGATCCGCGTCATCCGATCCGTCCCGGAATACGATCGAATTCAGCTCATAGACAATTTCCCGCAGCTCGTCATAATTCCGATTGGCGATACTGCCGCAGCCGCGCTTCAGCAGCTCCTGGAAGCGGGCTTTGTCGCGGTACCAATGCGGGTTATCGGTGTAGTAGCGGAAGTACGAGACCACGTACTTCGGGTCACGCCACCGGATCCTGAAGGTGTTCGAGCGGATCCGTCTGAGGCATCCCTCAAACCCCGGCTCATTGCGGTCAATAATCCGCTGCGCGGCCTGCTGCTGATACTCGAACGACTGAATTTCGGTCGGGTTCGCGTCAGCGCGGGCGAAGTCGTTGAACTCCCGGACTTCATCATCAAGCTCAGCCTGGCGGATTTCCTTCAGGTGAGCCTTCCGGATAGAGGCGAGTTTGCGGCGTGACTCGAGCACCGTTTCCATCGCTTCCTGCGTGTCCTCAGTCTGTGCCTTATCGGGATTCAGGCTGCGGACCCGGGTGAGGCGCCGTGTCAGACGGTCAAGCTCCGGGTCGATCACCACGTCACTGATCCGCTTCACGCGTTCCAGCGTGCTGTCAGCGTCATTCACGACCAGCTCCGCGGCGTCCGAGTAGTTGATGGCGCTTTCCTGGCGGGAGTAGAAATTGTGGCCGGCAGAGAAGACACCGCTTACGCTTGGCACCGAGACCTCAAGACGGATGGTGCCTGAGTCATCGATCTCATACTCACAGATCAGATCGGCGCCTGTCTCAATGATCCCGTTCTCAAAGTCATCGCCCTCGATCTTCAGGACGCCGATCGGGCGGTTATCCGTGATCGGGTCTTCGATTTCACCTTCCCAGATCTTGATGTTGATGGACTCGTTAGAGCCGGCTTTCAGAGTCCGCGCGGCCTTGAAGACCTTTTTCCCCTTCTTTGGGAGCGGGTCACCGGCACGGATAAGGAAGTCGAGTGACGGATCCCCGCCGACCTTATCGAGCACTTCAACCCCAATCGAATAGGAGGCCGGGATCGCTTCGATCGTGGCCGCGGTCCTCGTGATCATGATGGAGGACTGGGCGAGCTTCAGCGGGTTGCCTTCAGCGTCAAAAACCGAAACACTGAAAATATTGATGTTCGGTTTCGGGAGCATCACCGTGATGAAGGCGCCGTTCGCGAGCGGCACGCGGCCCGAGGTCCACCCCGTATCGAGGCTGTCAATCTGGAATTCGCATCCCGGAGGAATCGGCTCCCCGCTCTGCACCATGACCCGGGCACTCGTTTCAGGCGTCCTCGCGATGTAGTTCAGCGTGAGTTTGAGATCGCCTCCCGTGGAAAGAGAGCCTTTCGAGGATTTCCGGGCATTATCCTTCGTGGTCCAGTCGATGGACTCAGCGAAGATTGCCGCCCCTTCCGCCACGGCGGTCATCGGGTTCACTTCCGTGCTCCCTTCCACACCGAGCTCCTGACAGACCTTATCGCGGAGCGGCTTATAGTTCGTGGGCCCCCCGATGAACACGATCCGCTCAATATCAAACGGCGAAAGCCCGGCCTTCTGGATCGCTTCGCGGGCCGCCGTGATTGACTTATCAACGCAGTCAGCGATCAGCTGGTTGAAATCATCGCGCGTCAGATCGCAGTCGAATAGATTTCGCTCCCGCACTCGTCGGCGCACTGCGTCTCCGCTTCAGAGAGGCTGATCGTGGCGGAGTCTTTCGCTGAGAGCTCAATCTTCGCGCGTTCCACCGCGAGGGCTGCCATCCGCATCAGACGGCGGTATTTCGGATGAATCGAGAAGTCTTCGGGAAGGTCAAAGTTGGCCGTGAGCCAGGGCTTCACGATGCTTTCCCTCACGCGGCGATCAAAGTCCCGGCCGCCGCAGAGCGCGATGCCGCCGTGCGAGAGAAGACTCACGCGGCCCGCGGTGCTTTGCGCGATCGCGATATCGAGGGTTCCGCCGCCCAGGTCATAAATGAGGAATGTGCCATCGATCTGATGAGCCTTCATAACGCTCATCACGGCGGCAACCGGCTCCTGCATCAGCGCCACGCGGCCGATACCGGCCATTCGGGCGGCCTCTGTCGTCGCGTCGCGCTGCATCTGATTGAAGGCCGCGGGCACCGTGATCACGGTGCCGAGATCCGGCGCGTTTCGGATTTCTTCCGGAAGGTAGCTGAACAGCGTTCTCAGCACCTCCGCGGAGCACTCCTCAGGCGTCAAATCCTTTCCCAGCGCCCGGATATGGATCGGGGTTGAGGTTCCCATGAGGCGCTTGAAAAGCACTGCGGCATTATCGGGGTTCGCGGCCGCGGCCTGATAGGCGCGCTGGCCGACCAGGCGGTTTCCGCGGCGGTCATAGGAAATGGCGGACGGAGTCACGTCATTCTGTTCAGGGCTCTTCCAGATCCGGGTTTCCGCTCCGTCATAGGAACAGAGGGCGCTGTTCGTCGTGCCGAGATCGATTCCAATATACGTACTCATTTGGCGGCTTTCTCCAGAATGACGGAACCAACATGGGCAATGCGGTCATCGGAGGCCAGAATCGTGGGTTCCAGAATCTGCTTGATCACGAGCGGGTCGCCAGGCTGGAAATCTTCAAGATTCACGGCGGAAATCTTGAGTCCCGGGTCAAATGCCATGCCAACCGGGAATTCCGCGACCCGAAGCCCCGCGGACTCGAGTCCCTCAGCCGCCTTTTTGAAGTACCAGTTGAATTGATTCAGATAGCGTTTCTGTTCAGCCGGCTTAAGTCCTGTAAGCAGCCGCTCATAGTTGCCCTTGAACCGCCAGGCCTCAATCACCATGCTGATGATGGCGTTTGTCAGCTCAGTTTCTGAAGACATTCTCATTCCCCGATTGCTTGATAGGTATTGATTCAGCGAGACATAGACAGTATATGGGATTTTGCTGTTATTAAATAAAACACTAAACGAAATGCCTTCTGACCCCGGGTGCGGACTGAATCAAAGTTTCTTCGTTTAAGGCTTCGGAATATAAGAGAAAAATATCGGTATGAAGGGAACGGTGTGACAGGAAAAAAACGCCGCGGCCCTGGTGGACTCAGAGCCGCGGTGAAGGAGAGAAGGGGTTTGCTTTCGTTAGTTCTTTAATCAGGGATGCTTCAGCGGCGCGTGGATCACGAGATTCGGGTGAGTCGCGGCCGGCTGCGGAAGCGGGTAAATCGTGTCGACGTTCCCGTGCTTCTTCCGGAGTTCCTCAATATCCCCGAATTCGAGCGCGCGCTGCGGGCACGCCTCAACGCAGATCGGCTGAAGGCCCTGTTCGAGCCGGTTGAGACACGCGTCGCACTTCGTCATTTTGTGAGCCTTTTCATCAAGCTCCGGCGCGCCGTAGGGGCAGGCCTTCGCGCAGTTCCCGCACCCGATGCACTTATCGGTGTTGATGACGACCAGCCCGTCCTCCGTCCGCTTGTGGTGTGCGCCCGTCGGGCACGCCTTCACGCAGGCGGGGTCTGAGCAGTGATTGCAGGCGATCGAGAGGTAGTACGCGTAGACGTTCTGCTTCCAGGCACCGGACTTCGGGTCTTTCGACCACTTGCCATCCGTCACTTCCAGCACGTGGCGGAAATTCCGCCCGACCAGCAGGTTATGGGCGTCCTTGCAGGCGACTACGCACGTTTTGCATCCGTTGCAGCGCCTTGCGTCAAAGAAAAATCCAAGCTGCTTCATGTTGTTTCTCCAGTTCAGGCGCTGATCGGTTCAATCTGCACGAGGTTCGTGTGCGAGGGATTGCCCTTCGCGAGCGGACTCGGGCGGGGGCTTGTGAGCGTATTGATGCAGCCTCCGATATCCACCGTCTTCCCGTTCTTCTTCACCGGGCGGTACCACGCGCCCTGCGGGAGCGCGCAGACACCCGGAATGATGCGGGGCGTGATGTGGACCGCGATCTCAATCGCGCCGCGGTCATTGAACACACGCACCTTCTGCCCCTCAAAGAGCCCCCGTTCCTCGGCGTTCACCGGATTCACAAGAACGCGGTCCGGGTGGGCCTCGCGCACCCAGGGGAGGTTATGGAAGGAAGAGTGAACGCGGCCGTGACCGTGGTAGCCGTAGCACTGGAGCGGATAGGTCTTCGCCTTTGGGTCTCCCGCCATTTCCCACGTGCGGACAAATTTCGGGAGCGCCGTGATCACGTCGCCCTTCGGAAGCGTCCACGTTTCCGCGATCTTCGCGAGCTGCTCGGAATAGATCTCAATCTTGCCGGACGGGGTCTTCAGCGGATGCATCGCGGGGTCCGCCCGGAAGTCCGAGAACGCGATCCGGTCCCACTTGAGGTGCAGGAGCTGATGCGGCCCCGTGGCCCAGAAGGTCTTGAAGTCCGGGAGCTCAGGATTCTGCTTCCGGTTCTGCTCGTACGCCCACTCAATCCACCCCCGCTGCGTGCGGCCTTCGGTGTAGGCGGCTTCAAGCCCCATCTTCTCCGCGATCCCGCGGCAGATTTCTTAGGTAGACCGCTGTTCCCACTGCGGGTTCACGGCTTTGTGGATCGGCGTGATAAAGGCGGTCTCACCCATCGAGTCGCCGTTTCCGACGAGATCCTCGGTTTCGTTTCCGAGGGTATCCGGGAGGAGCACATCCGCGTACCGGCAGGACGCGGTCATCATGTTGTCGCAGACCACGATGAATTCGCATTTCGACGTGTCGCGGAGGATCTTATCCGTGCGGCCGCAGTCGCTATGCTGGTTGATGAGGATGTTGCCGCCCGAATTGATCACCATCTTGATGTCGTTCTTCAGCCGGTCGACACCCTTCACACCGTCGTGCGTTGCCGTCATCTCGTGCCCCCGCAGAATCGCCTCTGTCCACATGAAGCTCGGGATCGAGGCTTTCACGGGGTTATTGCCGCGGGGGATTCCGATTGGCCACCAGTCGGTGCCACACTCTTCCATGCCGCTTGACGTGCCGGGGAGACCCACCTGACCAAGAAGAATCGGAAGCATCGCGATTGCCCGTGCCGTTTCCTCGCCGTTTGCGCGGCGCTGCGGCCCGAGTCCCTGGGCGACAAAGACAGGCTTTGTTGTTCCCATCTCGCGGGCAAGGGCGATGATTGTTTCTTCAGGAATACCGGTAATGGCCGAGGCGTACGCCGGGGTCTTCGCGACGCCGTCCGCCTTCCCGAGGATGTAGGACTTGTAGTCGCCGTTCTTCGGGGCGCTCTTCGGGAGGGTCTTCTCGTCGTAGCCGACGCAGTACTTATCGAGGAACTCCTGATCCACCCAGTTGTGGGTGATGAATTCGTAGGCGAGCGCTTCGCAGAGCGCGGCGTCTGTCCCGGGGAGGATCGGGATCCACTGATTCACTTTCCCCGCCACCGTATCCGTGCAGATCGGATCAATCACGATCGTCTTCACGTGGTTCTTCTCAATCGCCTGCAGGAACTGCCAGGACATCGAGCCGCCGGAAATCCGGGTGACAGAGAGGTTGTCACCGAACGACACGTAGAGCTTCGCGTGGGCGATTTCGGTGGGAGAGGACGCGACCTTGCGGCCGTAGGTCATCGGGAAGGCCGCAGTGATCTGGGCGGAGGAGTAGGAACCTTTCCAATTCAGGTAGCCGCCCGTGAGGTTCGCGAGACGCTTCCAGCAGTTCGAGCCGCTGACCGACGTCTGCTGCGCCGTCGCGTAGTTGATGTAAACGGAGTCCGGGCCGTAGTTCTTCAGGATCCGCTGCCAGTTATCGGCGATCAGCTGATAGGCCTCATCCCACGAGATCCGCTCAAATTTCGCTTCTCCCCGCTCGCCGACCCGCTTCATCGGGAACTTCAGGCGATCGGGGTTATAGAGGCGCTGCCGCATGGAGCGGCCTCTGAGGCACGCCCGCAGCTGATAGGGCTGGGGGCAGCAGGGGTTCGATGTGTTATCGGTCTCGATCCGGATCACCTGGCCGTTCTTCGTAAAGACACGGAGGGCGCAGCGGTTGCCGCAGTTCACCACGCAGGCACCCCAATACATGTCAGGCATCGCGTCAATCGCTTTTTTGACACCTGACGCCACGGCGGTAAGCGGACAGACGCTTCCGGCAAGCGTGATGCCGGCTCCCTGCAGCAGGGCTCGGCGAGTCAGTTGGAAGGTCATTTTGTTTTCCTGTTGTTTTATTTATGAATTGCTGTTCTGGACGAGATGAGATTCATCTCTTGGGGGCGGATTCTATGGAGAACGAACCGATTTTTGAATGACAGATTGACAACAAAAACTTGCTAACCCAGCAAGTAAATCAAAATTAATCAAATGAGAATGATTTACGGAGATCCCCGGAAACAGGGGAAAACCGGGTGATGCCGCTGAAAAGAAAGGGAAATACGGGAGGGCGGAAATCAAAGCGCGGCACGGTGAAAAATGAGAGGTCAATTACCCGCGATCGTTTTTAATAGGAAATATGAGTTCCTATAGAGGATCTATCAGTAACTATCAGAATCTATGAAACGGTGGGAGAGCGGATAAAGAAACGCCGCGGTTCCTTAGGGGAATCGCGGCGGGTGTCAGTGTTCTTTTAAAAGCGGTCAGGCGGGTTCTGACGTGGCATTGAATTCCGCTGCCGTCGCGAGCGTCGCCGATCCGATATGGGCGATCCGGTTATCCGCCGTGAGAATCGTGGGTTCGAGCACCTGCTCGATCACGATGTCATCCCCCGGCTCAAATTCATCCATATTGACAGCCGTGATCTTGAGACTGGGATTAAAGGGCATTCCTTCCGGAATGTCAGCGACATGAAGCCCCGCGGTCGCGAGCGCTTCCTTTGTTCTCTGAAGAGACCACTTCAGCTGGTTCCGATAGCGCACCTGATCCTCGGGCTTTGCCTTCGCGATCATCTGCTCAAAAGCTTCCTTGAAATGCCAGGCTTCCACCGCCATGTTGATAATGGCTTTGGTCAGCTGCTGTTCAGAAGGCATTGATGTACTCCTCTGTGGCGATTGTTGTTATGTCAGGTTGTTCTCAGCAACTTTTTTAAAGGACAGTGCCGGGGAGAGCGGCTGGAAACGGTGGTGTGAAGCTTGATCGAGCCGCTATCCCCTGCCGCCCGGAGTGACCTTCGGGCGGTCTTTCTCTTACCCGTTACTTCGCGGTCTTCCCGAGACTCAGGGCGTCCCAGGCGGCGCCTTCACCAGCGATGCGGCCGAAGACGAGGATATCTGCGTAGGCGTTGCCGCCGAGGCGGTTCGTGCCGTGCGTGACACCGGTCACTTCGCCCGCGGCATAGAGCCCCGGAATCACCTTGCCGTTCTTATCGAGCGCCTGGGACTTCGGATTGATGCGGATGCCGCCCATCGTGTGGTGAATCGACGGAACGGCCTTCACGACGTAGTACTTGCCCTGCGACATATCGACGAGGCCGCCGCGGTTATGGAAGTCCTTGTCGTTCCCCGGCCCCGTCATCGAATCCACGCGGTCAATCGTCGCCTTGAGGTTGGAGTAAGGGATCTTCGTGAATTCCGCGATGCACTTCAGGTCACCGCAGGTCTTCATCGTGCCGGTCTTCGTGAAGACGGAGTATTCGTCCGGGTGAGCCTCGACGGTCTTCGAAATATTCCCGATCTTGTCGTTCCAGAGAACCCAGCAGTAGGAGCCTGGCTGCGCGAGGATCGCGTGCGAGATCACGTCGCGGCGCCCGAGTTCTTCAACGAAACGCTGTCCCTTCTGGTTGATCAGAATGGCGCCGTCAAACCGGGCGTCGGCGATCAGCTCAATCGAGCCCGAGACCGGGTCGCAGATCGGGTAGGTCTGGATGTACTGCATGTTGACGAGTTCCGCCCCGGCGCGTTCCGCCATGTAGAGCGCTTCGCCCGTCGCGGACGGGGAGTCCGTGGACTTAAAGCGTTCATCGAGCGACGGGTCGTACTTCTTCACCATCGCGGCATTGTGACCGAAGCCGCCCGTCGCGAGCACCACGCCGCCCTTCGCGTCGAACTCGTAATTCTGCCCATTCATCGTCGCCTTCACGCCGACCACGCGGCCTGAGGCATCCTTGATAAGTTCCACGGCTTTCATATTGGTGATGACCGGGATCTTGAGTTCGTTCGCCTTCGCGTAGAGCTTCGTGATGAATTCGGTGCCGGTCTGGCCGTACGGGATCAGGGCGCGCTTACGGGTGTGGCCGCCGAACATGAAGAGGTTATCGGGTTCAAACCGGACGCCGATATAGTCGCGGGCCCACTTGGCGGCGGAAAGCGCGTTCCCCGTCATCGTGCGGATCACTTCAAGGTCGCCCTTCTTGTCGCCCCCGATATAGGTGTCCTGAGCGTGGCGTTCGGCGGAGTCATCAAGAATCCCGAGTTTCGGCTGGACCCAGTTCCGAGCGGCATTCATTTCAGCGCCGGAGATCAGGGAGTTGCCGCCGACTGTCGGCATCTTTTCCAGCATCACGACGCTCGCCCCGGTGTTCTTCGCCTCAATCGCGGCCGCGAACCCAGCGCCGCCGGCACCCACGACGACCACGTCATAGGTGCTCTTCGCCGGAATCATCGAGGCCGCTTTCTTAAGCGACTTCTGTCCGTCCTTCGTGAGCGTCACGCCCGCCTTCTTCGCCGCGTCCTTCACGGCCGCGAGAAAGCCTTTCGATGAGAACGTGGCGCCTGAGATGGCGTCGAGATCCGTGGAATTCGTTTTGACAACGTTGTCTTTAAGATCTGTAAAGACCTTCTCCGCGAGAACCGGGTTCTCGTTCTGAGAGAGGACCTTGATTGACTGGATCTTATTCGCGTCAAAGGTCACCTGAACCTTGATATCGCCGTCCTTCCCAACACCGGTGCCGGTCGTGGTTACGGTCGCGGCGGATGCCTGGAAAGCAAAGGCTCCGATCACGGCTGCCATCACGGCGGCAAAACGAATGGATTTGGTATTCATCACGCTGTTTCTCCCCTCAAACCTGTCAAATTGACTTGTCAATTTTTGATTGCAACGTCATTAAAAGACAGTTAACCGCCTAAGTCAATATCCTTATCTCTTTAGTGATATAGATAAATCGAAACAAAACGTGTTTGGGTCAATAAGGCGTGCTTTTTCCTGACAGAATGGGGGAAAGAGGGTTCTCTGGAATCCACGGGAAATCAGCGGTTTCCGTGAAGTGGATTCCGGTGACCCGGCTCAGAAACCATTACTGTGACGCGGATGAATCAAAGGGAGGATCCCGTGATGACAGCCTGTGAGAAAGCGATCCGGTATCTGCTCGCCAAAATGGATGAGGAGTCAGGAGACGTCATGACGCTTCCGGTGCTTCAGAAACTCCTCTATTACAGTCAGGGATTTTCTTTGACGATGACCGGAAAGCCGCTTTTCGAAGAGGATTTCGAAGTGTGGCAGATGGGACCCGTGATTCCGGCGCTTTTTGAGAAATATGGGAAAGAGCCAGGGTTCAGGATTCTGAACTCCTCGGAGACCGGAGACCCGGGACTCACGGCAGATGAGAAAGAGGGGCTCGATCAGGTGTACCTCGTCTACGGGCAGTTTTCTGGCTGGAAACTGCGGGACCTGGTTCTCGCGGATCCATTGATTGCCGGAGCTCCCATCCCGTCCGTGATTCCGAAAGCCGCGATGAGGGATGCGTTTCTCGCGAGGCTCGAGGTGAGCGGCGCGTACGAGGCGGATTTCTAGAGCGAGAGGAAAAGACCGCCAGACGCCCTAAAATAGGGACTTTCAGCATCCGGTATAAATCAAGGCAATCCATCTATGGCAGCAGATAACGCTTTTTCGTTTGCGAACATAGCGTCTCCAAAAGGACGCCAGCTCGAGCAGATGGTTGCTGATGTTTCCGCCAGCTATAAATATTATTGGCTGCTTTCTCTTGTCAAAATCGTTTCTGAGGGCAAAACCGGGTTTATTTCCAATCAGGAAATGGCTGCCCGCATGATCGCGGCCGCCTGGTACCCAGTCGTTTATTTCCGTCTGAAGTTTGGTTACTCAGATAAGTTAGAGGAAAAGATTCGGCTCGTTCAAAAAGAATGCGCCTTGTCGGATGACGCCTCTTATGAGGAAATCATTGAGGCAATTTTGCAAAGCAGGAATTCAGAGCTGAAAAGCAAACTCAGTAAGTTGACCCGCTATGTCCCTTCTCGGTTTATTGGATCCTTGTTTGATGATCAGCTCGCGATAAGCAAGCGGCAGTATGGCTCGTCTTTTGAAGGTCATAAAGATAATGATGTCAAGATTTTCAGCCAAGAGGCGGGTAATAAATCTCAGGCGCCCTATGTGATTGAGAAAGGCGGCATAACGCTGATGCCAGACTGGATACAGTTCTTTCTGGATTACAGCCAGATGATTACGGACAGCACGTATTTCAAGCTGACCCAGTTCGTTCAGCGGAGGAATCCTAACGTTCCGGCTGTTTCTGAAAAGCTGATAAGACCGACGGAGAGAAAGGAAACCGAGGAATTCAAAAGCGCAAGAAATTACTGGAAGCGGGCTATCAAGTCGAATGAACAGGTGTATGACATCTACACGAAGAACCCATTCACCGAAAATGCTTTAAATCGTCTGGGCGGATTGGCAATCGATCACTTTGTGCCCTGGAGATTTGTTCTTCACGACCGGCTTTGGAATCTTGTGCCAACCTTTGGCAGACCGAACAGCAGTAAAAGCGACAATTTACCTGACAGGGATTTTCTGGATGATTTTTGCAATATTCAGATCCTGGGGCTTAAAGCCAATATAGATTGGGAAAAGCCCGAGAATATTGAAAAAACAAAAAAAAGAAAAAAGCGGATCCGATTATGGATGCTTACCGTGATCTGATGCCAAATGCGAAAAGTATCGCTGATCTCCTTAAACACGAGGCGCAGCTGCGGGAGAAGCTGCAGGACGCGGTTGGGGCTCTTCTCCTGCAGGCAAAAATTCAGGGCTTTTCGAAGTGGCAATCCGACTACATATCCGGGAACGATCTGCGTCTGTAGCCTGCTGATGGCGGGGAGATTCTTTCCGACTCCAGGGTGGTTGGTTCCATGAGAAAGCCCCATTCCTTTTCCTGCACCAGTACGCCCTAAAATAGGGCAATCCGCATCTGGAATTTATCAAGGCATTCCACGCATGGCATCAGATAACGTGTTTTCATTCGCGATCGCGACGGCGTCTCCGAAAGGGGGGACGCTTGAGCAGATGCTGGCCAATACGACGAACTGCTACAAGTACGTCTGGATGCTCGCGCTCCTCAGGATCGCGTCTGAAAACAAACGCGAATTCGTTTCCTTTAAAGAGATGACGGCCCGCATGGTGGCAGCCGCCTGGTACCCGGTGATCTATTTCCGTCTGAATCTCGGGTACTCAGATCAGCTCGCGGAACTGATCTATGCCGTGAGGGAAGAGTGCCATCTGCCGGATGATTCGTCGTACGACGATATCGTGGCCGCGGTTATGGGGATCCAGAATCCGGATGTGGAGAAAAAGATCCGGATGATGACGCGCTATGTTCCGCAGCGCTTTATCGCCGCGGTGTTCAATGACCAGTACGCGGAGTACCGGAAGGAATTCGGGAAGTCCTTTGAGTCGAAGAAGGATAACCTCACGCGCGACCTGAGCCAGAAAGCGATGAACGCCGGCCGGACGCCTTACGTGATCAGTAAGGATGGCATTCAGCTGACGCCTGAGTGGACGCGGTACTTTATCGAAAATAATCCGATCATCACGGAGTGCACGTACTTCAAGCTCACGCAGTTCCTGCAGCAGAAGAACCCGAGCGTCCCGGCGATTTCAGAGAAGCTCATTCAGCCGACCAGCCCGAACAGTCTTGATTTCTCCCGTGCGAAGGACTACTGGCGTTCAGCGATCGAGCGGGATGGCGATGTTTACGACATCTACACGCTCCGTCACTTCACGAAGGACGCGCTTGAGAGCCTGGGACCGATGTCGGTTGACCACTTTGTCCCCTGGAAATTCGTGCTGCATGACCAGATCTGGAATCTGGTACCTACGTTCAGGAGCCCAAACAGCAGCAAAAACGACAATCTTCCGGATACGGCGTACCTTGATGACTTCTGCTCAGTGCAGTTCATCGGGCTTACCGCGAACCGGGAGACTCAGCATTTCAGGAAAGTGATTGAGTCTTACCGCGACGTGATTCCGAACGCGGAGCAGTTCGTCGCGACGCTTGAAAACAAAGAAGCTTTCAGCGAGAAGCTTAAAAACGCGATTCTCCCGCTTCTGCTGCAGGCGAAGAATCAAGGGTTCACGGACTGGACGAATACGTACCGCGGCGTGTAGTTCCGCGTCGGATATGAAGGGAGATTGTCAGAGCCTGATGACTCTTCGGCGGGGAACCGTAGATAACGTCACCAGGCTCTGCCAGGTTACGAGGCTTGTTCGGGACCAGTCACCGGCTTGGCGATAGCACTCTTCTCTTTGATCCAATTGGTAACGATATTAGGGTCAGCAAGGAACTTGGCGAGCGGCCAATGCATGGAGCAGAACTCAAATTGAGGACATTTGCCACTTTGCTGCCAATCAGGTTGAAGAGGGGCCTGTCAGCT
This sequence comes from Mesosutterella multiformis, assembly GCF_003402575.1. GTDB lineage: Bacteria > Pseudomonadota > Gammaproteobacteria > Burkholderiales > Burkholderiaceae_F > Mesosutterella > Mesosutterella multiformis. The sequence continues at coordinate 6,431 of NZ_BGZJ01000002.1, read as the reverse complement.
TCTTTAACCATTTTCCAGTCGCTTTCCTGCAGGCAACGGTACAGATTGACTTCAACCACTGCCTCCTTGCCAGACATTTCCAAAGGATCGGGCTTGGTATTCTTACCTGCACGCAAGTCTGAGTCACTGCGGAAATCGTAGTCGATATAGTTGCGGAAAATCAGCGCTTTATCGCCTTTTACTGCCTTGCTGTATGTCTTGTCCCGGTAGGCATGAGTCGAAGCAAACAGCGGCAGATAGCACCATGCCGAAGTGCCGGATGGGGATATGTATCGCGGGAGGGGTGTAAGTTTCGGTGGGCTCCCAGAACCAGAACTCGGAGTACAGCGTCTGATAGGCGATCGTATCGAATAGCGGGAGGATACGCATGTAGAAAGCGGCCGCGAGTCTGTGGGCCTGCTGCAGCTGGGTAACCAGCTTGGTGGTTTGCTGAAGATCGTATTTCATACCTGAATTCCCGATTTACTTATACATAGCGGGATTCAGGAGGCAGTTTTCCAGTCCGAGTCGCTCAAAAACGAGTCTGTGGCGACCTAAAATTTCCCCGAGCCAAACTTTTCCTATTGATGAGCTATAGAAACGGATCTGCCCCACATCTTCCAGCAGCTCCATGAGAGAATATTCGTCAAGCAGAGGTGCATAGGATTTCTTCCCTATTTTCACTTCAACACTCATGGCTTTGATGAGCCAGGAAACAATTGTGGCAGCGATGAAGGCTAACAAGAGACGTCCATTAACAGAAACGTCGGAGTGTCCCCTTGTAGTTGTAAAACCAACATCAGTCTTGATAACCCCAAAGCATTTCTCGATGCAGTCGCGCGTTCTGTAGATCTCCAGGATTTCTTTCGACTCAAGTTTTCGATCGCTGATCATTGAAAAGAATCCCATGTATCTGACCTTTTCATTGACAGCATCATTGTTTCTGATCAGAGGCTTTTTACCGGGTTCACTATCAGGTGTTTCATAGAATCTCAAAAGTTTGGAATCAGGGCTGGCTAACCCGTTAATCCAGTCTTCTTCAAAGGTTACCAAATCAGATAAAAATTTATCCTGCTCATTATTTGCAACTGCAAGACTGTAATAGATGTACACCCAAACACTACATGATTTTGGGTCCTCTTTCGTGCCTGGTATTGTGACCTGGGTTTGAACAGCGGTCAGGTTGTGACCGCGAACGTTGTTCGTCATATCCCAGAAAGCGGGAAGATTATCTTCGATGGCGTCCCTGATGAAGGAGTGATCAGTTTTGGCAGCCATGATGAAGTGATGCTTGTTCTTGCAGAGCAGCCGAAGATTCTCACGGCTGCAATAGCCCGATCAAAAATTGAGATAATTTTTTTACTGACTCCGATGTTTTCCCATCGAGTCAGAAGGTCATGCATAGTGACTATATCTGGCACGTTTCCGGCGAATCGCCTGAACATCAGGGAACACCAGAATTATGACCGTAGAGGAGCGCCAAACCAATCTGGTTTTCGTAGCCTCCGCGTTTACTAATTCCTTTTCGTACATCTGTCAGAGATCGGCTTTCAGACGCGATTCGTGTGCTGTCGAATGATAAATATTCTGTTTCAGGAAGACGCTTGGCCCGAAGAGCAAAGAGCCGATTTAATGAAGCTGTATCTGAGCCAATATCCTGCGATAACTCACTTAGTCTTTGAGACTCGATATTGTCTGGAAGACCGGCTGGCAAGGCGTTAGTATCAGAAAAATCTTGAATCTATGCTGTGAAGTAGTGTTTTGATGATTTGATATGCCGCCAGGCTTACGAGGGTGTGTAATTTTTTGTGGGCGGCTCGTTCAAGGTTAATCGATGTAGGGGTGATTCGGTCACCAAATAGCACAACCAATTCTCTCATAGCGGCACTCCAGTATGGAGAAGGCCGACCCATCTTTTCTCTACTTTCCGGATTGCCAGAAAGAGAAGTTTCAAAGCAGCCGTTTCAGTAGGGAAAGCAGCTCGGGTCTTAATTACTTTCTTAGATCCCGATTAAGGCTCTCTATGGCATTGGTTGTATAAATAAGTCTGCGGATATTTGGGGAAAATCAAAGAGGGATCACCTTATCCAGGAATCGATCCACTGTTTGGCGATGTAGGGTATCTGAGCCCATTCCGACTGTGCAAAAGCGTCCAGTTCCTTCCGCGCATCAGCCGCGTTTACGGCCCGGTAAATGGGCTTCAGCGCGCCGGCTACGCTTGTATCCTTATATCGACGAATTTCAGACTGTTCCTGATCAGGTGAACAATGCAGGTCTGCAGCAGAGTGTTGGGAAGGCAGCTTCAGCGCTCCTTCATTCCCTTGAGTCCGTCTGTGACAGCAATCAGAATATCAGACACCCCCCTGTTTTGAGTTCAGTGAAGACCTTAAGCCAATATTTGCGCTTTCTTATCAGCGACCACATCCCCAAAACTTCCTTGCGGCCCTGGGCGTTTACGCCCAAGGCAAGATGGACCGCTTTCGGGGTAACAATGCCATTATCACCTCGGATTTTGACTCGAATAGCGTCAAAGAAAACATTGTATAAAACGGATCCAGAGGACGGTTCTGCCATTTTCAACCTCAGGAAGGATGGCGTCCGTAACATCGCTGATAAATTCGGCACTGGTCTCCATACGTATTCATCATAGAAAAGCCTGAATTTCCCGGGTGAGAGCCCTCTGGCGTACAAGGCCAGACCTTGTCCTCAAAACCCCGCCAGCTGGCGTTTATGCTAGGAACGACCCTCGGCTCAACTCTCCCTTGCGGTCTCTGGTACGTCAATACGGATATTTCCAAGGCTGGACGATTTGAGGGTTTTCGAACTATGCCCGTTACGCTCATTTCGGTGACACGTTTACCGCCTCTTTCGTAACCGAGATGATTGGTCATTTCACCGTCAAGCATTTGAGTCAGCAGCCGACCGAGCATATGGGCCATAAGATTTTCCGCATCCTCTGCGGTATTAATCTCAAGCCCGGATTTCTTGGCGTTTTCTAAAATCTGTCCTGCAACACTATCCAAGGGTCTGTCTTTCGTTTCATTGAGGCTCCTCCAAGAGCATATCAGAGTCACCCACAAAATTTTCCTCACCCTCAGGCTTACCATCATGGCGGCCTTCCCCTCACCATAAACTTTCTTCAAATCATCAGTTAAACCCGAGGTTTCTGCTGCTTGAGTAAGGAGTGCGGTTGTTCCGAACGTTTTGTCATGATCAAATTTCTGACGCTTATCAGTGGTCTTTTTGACACGGGTCAGCTTCAGCTCTGCCGCATAAGCTGCGTTCGGAACAAATTTTCCATCAACAAGCTTGCCAAATATATCGCCTTTTTTGTTGGCCCCGCTTTTTTTCTTTATCCCACCAATACTTATGGATTGCAACGTACTCTGTGTCTTTGATTCGGACAATACGCGCATCTTCGGGAAGGATCGGATTGTGATCAGTCATATCGCAAGGGCTGCAAAAGAGATTATATATGTCTATATTATACGTATGTTTTACCTATAAATCAACCCTTTTTTTAAAATTTTCTATTTGGAAAATCAATAGACTTTTGTTAAAAATACAGCTAACAGAGCGGGAATTTAGGTTCATAGCGGCATCCTTAGCCAAAGTCAGTGATTCAAAAAGGAGAAATCGTGGGGAGAGAGGCGCAGTGGCCCGGCATAGTCGACCAGGGCGGCCCAGTCAGCAGTGTGTTCAGTCGGTGAGGTCAGGATGGGAAACGACTTCACCCCGCAACCCAAGTTCACCTCGTTTGCAGAGTAGGCAAACAAGAGCTTCCACTCGGGTATTACTGGTGCCATACCAAAGAGCTCAAATGCCCGCATCCACTCTTCACGAATGGCGCGATCCTGTCGGCAGGAGTCAAACTCGGGGGCGGTTTGCAGAAAGTAGCGGAGCGATCCCCATTCACGCAGCGTCATTCGGCGAAAACGTTGGGGCAGCTCCTCGCGAGTCAGCGGGGCGGTAGGAGTATGGGCGAGCGCCACGTAGTAAAGCCGGTCTGCATATTTGTCAAAACTGTTATCGCCGACCACCGCTTTGGTCTGGCGCTGCCACTGATCCTGATACTGATAGCCCCCGAATGAGGGCTTGACCTCGATAACCACCAATGAGTTTTCAAAGCGAAGCATCACATCGGGCTCAACATGTTCAGACTCCCGCTCAGGGTCAGCATGTTCAGGCTTCAATTCCAGGTATGGCCACAGCTCCAGCTTGTCAAAGGTGAAGGATCTATCGGATTGTCGTCACCGAGCAGAAAGCGCAGAACCGCGCCCAAGGCATCGTCCGAAAGGTGAGGCACGCGGCCAAAAAAGACGGCAGTCAGCAGATCCTCGCGCCGTTTGAACGCGTCACGCCAGCTGATAGATTCCCCGTCCTGTTCGATACGGCCAGCCTTGCCATGCAGAATCGCCTGCAGCATCGCAGCTCCTTGTGAAGTTGATGTCTCCCGTGAACCTGTTTCAGGATTTCAGGATGAACTCTGGAATTCTGAAGAACAGCCATTGCCGCCTGCTTCTGGGCTTCCGTACGTTCACGAATGAAAATCAAGTATGTAAAAAGAGTACGTAAAAAGTGTACTCGCCCGTCATTTATGAATCAAGTGAAATCGGTTCAAAGGGCGGGTCAATTTCTGTCCGCGGCTGAAACGGTAAGGGAAAGCGGGTCTACGGTCTGAAAGTTTCGGACAGCAGAAAACCGCCTCATGACGCATAGTCATGCGGAGAGTGGCATTGGCTCAAAGGAGTCTCAGACGAACCTGAAAGTTCTACAACAGGCACACGTTCGGTTGATTTCGGCTGAGTAGACCGCAGAAAGGGGATGTTTTCTGCGTTTTTTTCTTGACCCATTTAGTGTTACTATATATAATATAGATAACATTATTGGAGCCAGCCATGTCCCGCACCTATACCGGAAAAATCCATGTCGGCCAGCGCCGCGTAACCCGCGCCAATGGGGATGTCTACGTCTACGAGCGCCACACGCAGTACGACCGGGAGACGCAGAAGACCGTCACGTTGAAAAACAAGCTTTTGGGCAAACTAGACCCTGAGACAGGCGAAATTGTTCCGACAAGGCCTAAAAGCAGGTCTAAGAAGGAGGCTTCCGCCTCCATCGAGCACGCCTGCCTGGCTGACATCCTGGACCTTGTCGCAAGGGAAACCGGGATCGACAAGGGGCTTGAAAGCGCCTTCGGGACGGCCGCGGCTCAGAAGATCGCCACCATCGCCCGTTACCTGATCGCCACGGACGGCGCGGCGATCCCCCGCATGGAGGCCTGGCAGGTCGGCCACCGACGCCCTACGAGGAAGGCCTGGGCGAAAGCGCCTGCAGCGAGCTCTTCGACAAGGTCGGCAAGGATGGCGACGGGCAGCAGAAGTTCTTTGCCTCCCGGGCGGCAAGGCTCGAGACGTCCCCGAGCATCGCCTTCGACTCGACCACGGTTTCGACCTACAGCTCGGGGCAGGCCGAGGCCCGCCAGGGATTCAACAAGGACGGCGACGGGCTGGACACCGTCAAGCTGCTCACGCTCTACTCGGTGAATGACCGCCAGCCCGTCGCCTTCGCGAAGCAGCCGGGGAACGTGCCGGACGTCATCTCCATCCAGAACGCCATCCGCCAGCTCCAGTGCTTCGACATCGACAAGCCCGTCGTAGTTACGGACAACGGCTTCTACAGCCAGGCGAACATGGCGGAGTTCGCACGGAACAGCATGAAGTTCCTGACGCTCGCCTCGCCCTCCACCCTCTGGATTCGGGAGATCGTCGACGAGCTGCGCGACAGGCTCGACTCGGTGTCCTCCGTCTGCTCGTTCGACACTTCGGTCCATTGCGCCTCGAAAATGGTCATGAAGGAGCTGTCCGTCGTCAGGCAGAGGAGCCGCGGCGGCATTGCCGCCGGCGAGGCGGAGACCTTCAGCCGCAGGCTCTATGTCCATGTCTGCTATTCCAGGGACCGCGCCACAAAGGACGAGCAGAGGCTGGTGAACGACCTGTTCGAGCTCAAGAGGCTCGTCGAGGCTGGCGAGCAGCTCTCCCCCGCGGGCGAAAAGAAGGCGGAGAAGTTCCTCCACTGTTCGACCGTGGGCCGCGGCGGGAAGCTGAAGGTGGCCTTCAGAGACGAGGCCTTCCGCGAGGCCAGGAAGTATTTCGGTTTCTTCGCGCTTGTCTCCAATGAGGTCAAGGACGCCGAGGAGGCGCTGAAGTCCTACAGGCTGAGGGAGAAGATTGAGGAGCTCTTCAATGTCCAAAAGAATGGCATGGACGGGAGCCGCCCACGCGTCTGGCACCCTGACAGCCTTCAGGGCAGGCTCTTCGTGCAGTTTGTCGCGCTCGGCTACCACTACCTCACCAAGCGGATTGGCGAGATCAAGGAGCGGCTCGGCACGGAAAAGGATGGGAAGACGAAGACCGAGCTCGATCTGGAAGTCAGTCTCAAGAAATGGCTTG
>NZ_BGZJ01000001.1:1052500-1920098 GCF_003402575.1 Mesosutterella multiformis | reverse complement strand
GAAATTCATGATCGTCTCGACTTCTTCCACGAGGCCGAGACCATAGGGACCTACCACGATACCGGCGAGCAGGTACCCGATCATGGTGCCGAGACCAACCCGGACATGATCGGAACGAGGATCACGCGGCGATCAGCGCGAACGATATACCCGCCGCGATGGAGTTTGTCGGGGAAGGAGCGCAGAGGCGTGCGTCAGGAACCCGCCCCAGAATTCAAGGAGCTTCGACCAGGCGAGTTCAAACATGGTAGGACTCCCAGTCAGCGATGCGGTCAGCGAGCGAATCGATGATTGAAGAGAACTGCTCGGGGGTGAGCGGCTGCCGGGAATCGATAATCTCGGGATCGAGCCACTTCGCGCCGCAGAAGGTCCACATGCGGCGGATCGGGCCTCAACTTCGGAGATTTCCACTTCCCCCGGGAATTCGCCGTCGCGGTACCCGGTGCCGAGTGACGGAATCCAGAGGACCCCTTTTCCCTTTACGGCATCGCCTCCGTTTCCATAGGCAAAGCCATAAGCGAGCACTTCATCGAACCACTTCTTCAGAAGCGCGGGCACGCTGTACCAGAAGACCGGGTGTACGACGAGGATAAGGGACGAATGAGCGACTGCTTTCCTCTCTTCCCACAGATCTATTGAACTGTCAGGGTAAAGGTCATAAAGCGCCCGGATATCCATTTGAGGGAATTGTTCTTTCAATCCCTCAAGCAGCGGGATGCTGATTACAGAGAAACGGGGATAGGGGTGCGCGAGAAGAGCAGTGATCATCAGTCAGTCGATATAGGGTAAAAAGTCCAAAAAATGAAAGGTGAGGGCGATATTTTACGGGAAAACCCACAGCCTGTGGGAGCCTTTTCGTTCCTATTTAAAGTACTGATAGAGATATTTGTTACAAAATTCCGAATTCGATCGGTGTTTTCACACAGAAAACACCGAGATTTTCAGACCGGATCCGCTCGATCAGGCGTTCCGCGTCCGCTTCTGTAACGGCCACGCGGACTTCGACGCTCTGCTCGCCGGACTCAAAGAAAGACGCGCTTTTAAGCCATCCGTCCCGGCCATAGCCTTCCGCAGCCGGGAAAAGGGTTGCCCCCGGAATCCCGAGACTCTTCGCGGTTTCGAGAATCCAGTTCCCCATGGGACGGCCGTCCTTTCTTCTGCTCTGCTCAGTGAAAAACGAAATCTGATATCCCTTCTGCATGGACAGCTCCTTCTTTAAAGGTGACGAAGCATGGCAATGGTGCCCATGCCGGCCAGCGTGGCGATAAGGGATCCGCCGACATGAACGCAGACCTCCATCGCGGCGAGCGTGAATTCGCCCCGCGTGAGGAGAGTCACGGTTTCAGCGGAAAACGTGGAAAACGTGGTGAGACCCGCAGAACCCCGTGACGACGAGCAGCCTCCACTCGGGTGACAGTTCAGGAAGCGCTGCGAAGAACGATAGCGCGCCGATCACGTAGCCGCCGATCAGGTCGCAGCGAGTGTTCCCGGCGGGATGGCAGGGAAGAGGCTGTTCAGCCAGAGCCCGAGCGCCCAGCGGAGAACGGCGCCGCACCCGGCACCGAAACCGATCACAAGAATGGAGAGCAGCAAGATTCAATATCCTTTGAGAGACGCAGTTAAGCGCCGGGCGCTTAACCGCGCGGAAAATCTGTCTACAGTAATGATTTTATGCCCGGTGAGACTGGCGGCGGATAGCAAAAAAGCGCAGGGATCACATCCCTGCGCTTCTCAGCAGCATCCTGGCAGATGCCGCGGCAGATTCAGACCGTGTTACGGCCAGAGGATTTCGACCTTCTTATCGATCTTATCGGAAAGGGCGAGACCGACCGGGCAGGCATCGCGTACTTCTGAATCACTTTCTTCTGGCTATCCGTGTATTCAGCCTGCGGCATGCGGATCGTGAGCGTAATGGAGGCAATGCGATGGGGACGTTCCGCCATTGTGCAGTCGCACTCAGCGGTGGCACCCTTCGCATCAGCGCCGTTCGCTTCAGCCGCGTAGGCAATCATCGTAAGCGTGCAGCCCGCGGCACCGAGCAGTCCCTCCACCGGGTCATAGGATTCGCCGAGCCCGTCAGGTTTCCCCTGATCAAAAGTCAGACGGCCGCCAGAGCGGGGATTTTCCGCTTCAACACGCTTGTTTCCAACGTAACGGGCAACGATATCAGCCATAAATGCAGCTCCTTAGAGAGATAAAAAGAGGAGAAAAAGCTGAGGGTCAGGAACCGACAGACTCTCCCCTATAATGCAACCGGCGCGCCGATGGAGTATTCCTTCGCGGCGCAGGTTTACTGATAACTCTAAGCATACGGCGTTGCAGAAAAAACGTGAGGCAGATTCCCCCTCTTCCTCAGACGCCAGGAATAAGGAGCAAGTGATGGACGCGGCAAAGACTCTTCAGGGCACTCCGTACTGCGACTGCCTCGTTATTTTCGACCCCGAATCCGACCGGAGTGTCGAAATGGCCGGTGTCTGGAGCGAGGCGGCAAGAAACCTCGGCGCGATTCCTGTCTGCCGTCCGCTCGAGGATCTGGAGGCGGGAGAGCTTGCCGGAAACCGGCTGTCCGCCGGCGGCTGCCTCACTGACGCCCTGATTCTTTCTGAAATCCGGGGCTACAGCGCGCCGACTCTCGATCTGCTTCTTAATTTCGTGATTTTCGGCGGTGCGATTGCGGCTTCGGGTCCCAGACTTTCCGGCTCTTCCGCGATCCGGAATGCGGAGGGACGGAACTCGTTCACCGTCCGATCCGAGATCGCCCGGGTGGAGCAGTACACGAGCCGCGCCGATCCCTGGGATGAGATCAACGCGGATCTGCTTCAGAAGGGGATTCCGTCACTTCGCATGCGGCGCCCGGGATTCTTTTCGGAAACGGCGATCACCCGGGTTGAAAAGGGTGTGTCGCTTGATCTGTCATCCGGGCGTGAAGTCTGGCAGATCGAGCTTTCACCGGATGAGCCGGGCTGGGACGGGATTCTGAGACTCCCGTTCCCCGCGAAATCGATCAGGGCTCTCACGGAAGAAACGCTTGAACTCCGGTTCCGCGATTGGTCCCGTTCTGATGGCGAAGATCACGCGTCCCGCGGTGATTGAGGTGACGGCCGCGATACACCCGAGCGTTTCCCCGCGGCGTCAGAAGAGGGATGGTGGTGAAGCGGGGAAGAGCCTGATGCGCTGCTTCAGCCTCTCAGGACTGGGACTCCTCTGCCGGCGAAGGCCCGCTTCTCTACAGCACCGAGGCGGATCGATCGGACTTCCCTCCGGTGCCTGAGGCGGCACGCTGATGCTCGACCTCGGGAACTCTGCCGGGCAGCTCGCGCTCGCGCTGAACGGAAAACTTCTGCAGCCCGCTCAAGGGAGCGATGGGACGATTTTCCCGGTGATCCGAAGGACATCCAGGATAAAAACCAGTCCGGATCGCGGTGAAGCGGACGAAGGAAGACGCGGGACAGAGGATCACACGGTCGGCATTTTCTCGCTTCCTGACTGGCAGGTCCAGAGGCGGGTCAGATGACCGGCGTTTACGATCTGAAACCGATCTGCCGCCTGATCTGTGCAGGAGGTCCGATATCAGAGAAAACAAACGCCCCCGGATTCCTTTTGGAATCCGGGGGCGGCTGCATTCTTCCAGCCCGGGAGAGGGCGGGGAGCCGCAGCGAGGAGAGACTGTTACTTCGCGATGTTTTCGCCCGCGACCATACCGAAGGTCAGAGCGTCAAGCACAGCGACCGTTCCGAGGCGGATGCGCCATGGACAACCGCCCGTGATTCGCCGCCGGCGTAGAGGCCCGGAATCGGCTGTGGGTCTTCGAGCTGATCACCTGAGCCTTGGTGTTGATCAGGAGGCCGCCCATCGTGTGATGGATCTCGGAGCCACTTCAACGCCGTAGAACGGGGCTTCGAGATGTTGAGGCCGTTGTTGAACTCAGAATACGGTGGAAGTCCTTATCCTCACCATCCTTCACGAAGCCATTGAAGCGCTTCACTTCCTCAAGGAACGCATCCTTCTTGATGCCGAAGTGATCAGCGAGTTCAGGCAGCGTCTGAGCGACAAAGACGGTCTTCGCGGCGAGCGGAGCCTTCACGAAGGACGGGTTGATCGCGTGAACGATAGCGTCGTCGCAGATGGCGATCGGGTAGTTCTTATCCGTGCCGATCACTTCGAGTTCCGCGTCGCTCTTGATCTTGCGGCCGGCGTGTTCATCCATGAAGCGCTTGCCGGTCTTCTTATTCACCACCATGCCGAGTCCATGCAGGCGTGGTTCGTGAATTCACCGTCACGCCGAAGCCGTCCTCATGCGGGTTGCAATAGGGGAGGAACTGCAGCCAGGAGATCTGAAGCGGGTAGCGCCGATTTCGAGAGCCTTCAGGAGCACGCCGGCAGTGGCGCCCGCTGGTTCGTGGAGTCAGTGGACGGCACAACGCGCGGATCCTGGACCTGACGGAACCAGATGTCGCGGGAGAAACCGCCAGCCGCGAGCATCACAGCGCGGCGGGCGCCGTAGACCTTACGCTTGCCGGTCTATTCTCGACGTCATCGCTCGCGAGATTGCGGTTGAAGCGATAGCCTTCGCGGCAGACAACACCCACCACGCGGCCGTCCTTATTCATCACGAAGTCGTCAAACTTCGTGCGGCCTGCATCTAACGTTCTTCAGCTCGAGAGGGTTTCATACATCGGACGATGTACCCGGAGCCGGAACCAGCCTTGATTTCATAGGAACGCGGACCGAGTGGCCGCCTTCAAACAGCATCTTGTTCGGCACAATTCAGCGCCGCAGTCCTGAACAAACTTCACCGTGTCGTTGCAGCGGTCAACGAGAACGTTCAGCAGTTCGGTGTGGTTGATGCCGAGCCATCCTTCAGGCAGTCCTTGATGAAGAGCTCGCGGGAGTCCTTGATGCCCTGAGCCTTCTGAACCGGATTCACCGGGCAGGCCATGTTGCCGCCGCAGATCGCGGAGTTGCCGCCGAAGACGCCCATCTTCTCAATCATGAGAACGGAAAGGCCTGCCTTGGCAGCCTTATAAGCGCAGGCCATGCCGGCGAAACCGGAGCCACGACCACGACGTCATACGTGCATCAAACTTGGTGTTTTCAGCCGAAACAGCGGCCTGAGCCGTGAGCGGCGCAGCGGCAACGGCTGCGGCAGCGGCGGTGCCGGCTTTCAGAAGATTTCTGCGGCTAGTTTCCATAGAACCCATGATTTCTCTCCAGAAAATGATGAGCGGCTGGCTGCGTACGTCCAACCGATGATGGAAATATAGCACTTTGGTCCTAAAAATCAAGACTAAAGTCCTAGTACTTTAGTTTATGTTTTCCCTGAGTTGTTTTTGTGGCCGGAAATACGCAGAAAAGCCCGGTCTGAACAGGTATTTGTTCAGAAACCGGGCTTCGGGGACCTCTGTGGCCGCGTTCAGTAATTCACGGTATCGGGTCTAGCCCCGTGAAGCCGTGAGCGGCAGTCTGTCGATCGCGCGCATTTCGTCCAGCGCAGCGTGAAGTCAAAGATCGAGGCATTTTCCTCGATATGGGCTTTCGATGTGCTCTTCGGAACTGGCACCACCCCGTGCTCAAGCGCCCAGCGAAGGGCAACCTGCGGAACCGTCTTGCCGTGCTTCGCGGCGATGCTCTGAAGGACGGATCCTCCATCAGCGCGCCGCGCCCGAGCGGTGCCCAGCCCAGCACCTTCATGCCGTGTTCGTGCGAAAAGCGAAGCGCCTGGAACTGCGGGTAGCCGGGATGAAATTCAAGTGAATTCACCATCGGCGTGATTTCCGCGCGGGCAAGGAGCGGCACAAGATGGTGTGGGAGGAAGTTGCTGACACCGATCGCGCGCACAGATCCGTCGCGGTACAGCTTCTCAAGCGCCCGCCACGTTCCCGCGTTGATCGCCTGGCAGGTAATCGGCTCTTCATGCGTCGCGGGCCAGTGAATCATGTAGAGGTCGAGGTAAGAGGTGCCGAGAAGCGCCGTGCTTTTCCTGAAGGCCTCCAGCGTTTTCTCGTACCCCCGGTCCGCGTTCCAGACTTTGTCGACCAGAAAAAAGTCACTCCGGGGAACACCGGAATTCCGCATGGCGATGCCTACGGCACGCTCGTTCCCATAGATCGACGCGGTGTCGATCAGACGATAGCCGGCATGAATAGCGTCGCTAAGCGAATTGAGGAGCGCGTTGCCCTCCGGACCTGCCACGAACCAATTCCGAGGCAGGGCATTCTGACGCCGTTCGATAGCTGAATTGTGTCTGCTGGCGACCTGAGCACGGAAGAGACCCTGTTAGAGAAGACAAAAGCGGATTGGCCGCCCCGGAGATTCAGACCGCAATACGAGGAGGCTATTACCACTATCGCCCCATTTTAGGGGATGAGGTATGCGCTTCATCAAAATCGCCAAATAAATCCTTTAGATGCGGGATGGCCGCATGAAGTAGGAATTTAATTCCTTCGGATTATTTCTTCTCCGTTTCAGGTCAGAAGCGGGAGAAGAACCGGTAACCGTACTTGGCGGCTGACTCCCGATGGCTTTTAGAGATAGGGGACAGCAGACAGTGGTAGCAGAACTTCAGCAGATCATCCCGGTGATGAACATTCGCGGCCGCGCGAAGCTTTTCATAGAAAGGCGTTTCCTTGGCAGCTTTCCACCACTTGTCGTGATAGGATAGAGTTTGGAGCGCCAGGGCTTTTCCGCGGTGGTGTAGTGAATGACAACAGGAGACTGAAGCGCGGACTCAATCGTGCGTCTCAGAGTCCGGTCACCGATCAGCGGGGGGAGCTTCGGCCAGGTGTGCACCGTGAGGTTATAGCGGATATCGAGCATCCGAACCCGGGTGTTCAGAATGATATTGAGGCAGTCCTGATCCAGCATTGGGAGGTTTCTGTGCGCCAGTGTGTCAGAAACCTCTGCGTTAAACGCCTTCGCGTCGATATTTCGGGGATAAAAAACCACCATGCCGGCATTGAAATACTTTTCCGGGTATTTCAGATGCAGAGTGGCATTCTGTCGGTCAATGTCGTTTTTCCCATAGGAACGTGAGAAAGTCAGGCTTTCAGGCACACAGGCCGCGGGCTCATCTCCCTGCGCGGCTGAAGGAGAGGATCAATGTCTCCAGCCACGATTGTGTCAGCGTCCAGATAGAGAACAGTCTGGTACTCCTGGCAGAGTGTGGGAATCAGCATCCGATAGTAGGTCGCGATAGGCCAGTTGCCTTTTCCCCGAAAACTGTTCCCGGGAAAGTAAGCGCTTACTGCTTCAGCTACGTTGATAAAGCGTAATGAAATATTCTGAGGACACTGTCGGCGAAGTTCCTCTTCACTCTCTGCTGGCAAATCGACATGGAAGCAAAGGACATCTCGTTTTTCCCGGATGCCTGGTCAATCAGCGACTGCAAAGCTACCGAGAAATACGGGACAAAACGTTTGTCAAACGTATAGACGATGCACGAATTTACGTCTGGGAAAGCTTTGGGGATAGAGGTGATAACAGACATAACAGTGAAGACATTCCGGGGAATTGGAGCCGCCCGGCATCCATCCGGGGAAGCGCTCTGAAGATCCGTTATTCTACGGCATCAGAGAGGGCTCCTCGCCATGGTTTACCCGGCGCAGAGGCGAATGAAAATTGCCAGTCCGGCAATTGCCGGCACGGGTCTGCTTGAAAAATCAACCGGACTATACGACACTCTACCGATAAGACGGAATATCAGCAGTTATGAGCCTCATTCGGAGGCGGAAGGAGGGGAATCGTGGGAGATACGTTTTTTTGGATCGCCCTGGGCGTGGTACTGGCGGTGGTTCTTGCGATTCTCATTATCCGTCGGGTGAGGCGCGGTATCCATGCAGTGCAGGGAGCGGCAAAAGCGGAAAGCTACCGGCCGTCCGCGACCGGGTCCGCGTCGGGAAACGTCCGGTGCCCGCGGTTCCGAAAAAGACGGTTAAGCCAAAGCCGGTTTTCAGGGGACCGCTCGGTCCCGCGCTGATCGCGTTTGGGTTTGATGATCCTGCCGGTTTTATCACGCTCTTCACCTGTCAGCCAATGAGGACAGGATCCCTTGGGGCGTTTACACCTATCACGGGCGCACTTCCCGATATCCGGATTCCCTTCGCCTGGCAGCTCGGTGCAGCCTCCGGGATCGGTGACAGGGGAAAGAACTCGGACCGGGCTTATTTTGAATTCGCCTATCCGCCAGAAGCGACCCCGGAACAGGGAAACGCCGTGCTCGCAAAACACGCTTCTGACCCTGTGACTCAGATTTTCTGGGATAAAAACGGAAAGATGATCCGAAAGAGCGCTCTGCCGCCCGAAGACTCTTGTCAGATGACAGACGCGATCCCCAAAGTGAAAAGCGTGCTTTTCACTAACCGGCTGCTTCCCGCTCTCCGCCGGGTTTGCCTTGAAGAGTCCACCCGTTTCAAAGGCCTGATTGAAGCATCGCCCGATGTGCCGCCAGAGTGGCGTGAGAAAGCCTCACGCCTTGAAGCGTTCGCGAAGCAGGGCGAAATGCCGCCTGAAGAGAAGCTTCGGGCTCTGATGGATGGGGAAAAGTCACTGCCGCCGAAATTCCGGCTGCCGCTTCTTCGCGTGGCGGTCCCCTTTCTGATCGCGGCCGGTATCCCCTGGAGTGAGGCCGTGACGCTCCTCTCCCGCATTGCGGATGATGAGAGCGGCGCCAATGGGGCTCCGGCGAAGCATCTCAGCACGTTCCTTACCCGGGTAGCGGCTTTTAACGGCCATCTGCCGAGGTTTGGCGCCGAGGTGGATGAGACGGGCCGCGTGACGCAGCTTTTCTGCTACGAAGAAAAGATCTGACAGGCGCACCTCCGGCAGCCGCCCGGAGCTCTTTAAAATAAACAGGTTATCTGAACAATGCCCTGACTCAGGATGCCGTACACGGTCTGTCCTGACCGCTTATCTTTTCCTCAGAGGAATTTCCCGCTTTGCAGCAAGCTGAACTGAACCCCGAGCAGCGCCTCGCCGTTGAGACCACGGAAGGCGCGGTCTGCGTGATTGCAGGTCCCGGTGCCGGTAAGACGCGGACACTGACGAGCCGCTATGTCTATCTTGTGCGCGATCTCGGCATCAATCCGCAGAATATTCTCTGCGTGACCTTCACGAATAAGGCGGCCCAGGAGATGAAGGCCCGGATCCGCGCGATGACAGGGGATCTCGATCTGGGGCAGATCTGTACCTTCCACGCCTTCTGCGTCCGGTTCCTGAAGGACGAGGGCTATGTGATCGGTATCCCGAAGGACTTCATCGTGATCGATGAAGAGGATGAGCTTGAGCTGCTGAATGAGGTATACGAAACCTTTGGGATTCCCGGAAATCTCATGAAGTTTTCGGCCGCGATGGATGTGATCGGAAACTTCAAGGACGACTCCAATTACATCCGGGATCTGGTGCTGACATCCCCTGAGTCGCTTCGGGAGAAGGCGCTTCAGTCACCGGATATCTCGGATAAGGTTTTCTACGGCTACCTTTGGGCTGAGCGGAAGATCTTCGGACTCGACTTTGATGATGTCATCTGGGCGGCCTTCTATATCCTGGACCACTTTCCGTCCGTGAAGCAGAAGTGGCAGGAACGGCTTCAGTACGTCATGGTGGATGAGTACCAGGACGTGAGTAACGATCAGGCGGCGCTTGCCAATATTCTTTCCGAACTGAATGGCAATCTCTTCGTGGTCGGTGATCCGGATCAGACGATCTACACCTGGCGGGGGTCTTCCCCTGCGATCATGCTCCGGTTTCCGAAGAGTCACAAAAACTGCCGCACGATCAAGCTGATGCAGAACTACCGGTCGCTCCCCGCGATCATCGGCGCGGCAAACTCGCTGATCCGCCATAACCGGGACCGCTTCCCGGTGGAAGGCGTGCCGATCCGGCGTGACGCGGATCCCGCGAATCCGAGCCTGGTCGTTTTTGACGGCGAAAAGACTGAGAAAGAGTCACTCGCCTGGTTCGTCAAGGCGCTCCTCCATCTTCATAAGGCGGGCCGCGGCTGGGAAGAGTTCGCGGTGCTCTACCGCTCGAGACAAAGTTCGCGCGCCGTTGAGGAAGCGCTCGTCCGAGCCGGTATCCCGTATCGGGTGTGGTCCGGTGTCGCTTTCTACGCGAGACGCGAAGTGAAGGACTCGCTCTGCTACATGCGGATGCTGACCCGGGGGGACGACGCGGCGTTCCTTCGTACGGTGAATTCTCCCAAGCGGGGATTCGGCCCGAAGAAAGCGGATGCCCTCAAAGTTCTTGCGATGCGGGAAGGTATCTCGTACTACGAGGCACTGAAGCGCCACATTGACGAGAAGCCTTTCAACACGAAGGCGATCCGGGAGTATGTGGCGGTCATTGAGAAGGCGCGCGCGAGCGCTGCCGCCCGCAAGGTGAGTGATGTCTTCAATCTCATCATGGCGGACTCGGGGTACGAGGCCTCTCTGCAGCTCTCGGGCGAAGATGAGCGTCTCAATAATCTCGCGGAACTCAGGCAGGCAATCGCGAACTACGAGAGTGACGCGGATGATCCGACGTCGCTCCCGGAATTCCTTCAGCGGGCCTCAGTCTTCGCGGAGGATATCGGAGAGCAGAAGGGGCCCGCGATGAAGCTGATGACGATTCACGCGGCAAAGGGGCTTGAGTTCCCGGTTGTGTTCCTTTGGGGATTTTCAGAAGGTATCATGCCGAGTTCCCGCACGAGCACCATGGAAGAGATGGAGGAGGAACGCCGGGTCTGCTATGTCGGCATGACCCGCGCGAAGGATCTTCTGATACTCTGCCACTCTCAGGGAACGAGTGAGGCCAGCACTTTCCGTTATCCAAGCCGGTTCTTTTTTGAGCTTGACCGGAATCTCGTGAAGCTGGTACGCCCGCTTGAACCGGGGTTGGAGGAGAGCGCGAAGGAAGCCCTGATGTATAAGGACAAGTTCCTTACAGGGGAACCGCTTGAAAGCAGCTCCTGGCGTCCCGGTGACCATGTCAGACACAAGGTGTTCGGAGACGGGGAAATTATTGCTGTCGCGAAGTCAGGTGCCATGACGATCCGGTTCCCGACGCTCGCGACTCCCCGGACTCTGATGGCAGGGGCGCCTCTTGAGCGGATTTCGACGGCCGGGGCACCGACCGTCGCGGACTCATCCTTTTCAGGAGCTCCGGTTCCCGAACCGTCCGCTGAGCCGGGCGTGAAAGATCAGAAGTAAACGAAACAGATTCCAGCAGCAAGGAGATTTAGCGAATGTCACGGACCGCAGTGGTTCTTTTTTCCGGCGGACAGGACTCGACCACGTGTCTTGCCGCCGCGCTGAAGCAGTATGACGCGGTGTACACCGTCGGTGTCGATTATGGACAGCGTCATCGGGTTGAGCTTGAGTGCAGAGAGCGGATCCGCGCAAGGATCGAGTCCATTCTTGGCACGCATTCCCTGAAGGATGATCTGCTTCTCGACCTGAAAGCCTTCGGACAGCTTTCCGACTGCGCACTGACGAAACCCCGAAGCGATTGAGATGAACGAGAAGACTCATCTTCCGACCACCTTTGTCCCCGGCGGAATCTGATTTTCATCACCTATGCCGCAGCGTATGCCTGGAAGCTTGGGGCGGAAGCGATTTTCACGGGTGTCGGCCAGGCGGACTACAGCGGGTACCCGGATTGCCGCGAGAACACGATGAAAGCGCTTGAGCTCGCGATTGATCTCGGCATGGAAACGAGTCTCCGGATTGAGCGGCCGCTGATGAACCTCTCGAAAGCCGAAACCTGGAAACTCGCTGAGACGATCGGTGGCGACGCGCTCGTCAGCTTTATCCGTGACGAAACGCATACCTGCTACGAGGGCGATCACACGCACTTTCACGACTGGGGCTATGGCTGTGGGAAATGCCCGGCCTGCGTTCTTCGTGAAAAAGGCTGGGAAGAGTACGTCGCAAACCTTAAAGGACGGTAACCCCTTATGCGGATCGGGATCATCACAAATAAGTTCGCCCCGTCGGGCGGCATGGAACGCTACGCCCAGGATGTGGTGCGGGAGCTTCTGAGACAGGGGCACGAGATCACGGTTTTCACCAAGAAAGCTGATCCGGCGCTCGATCTCGTGCCGATGGTAGAGCTTATTGTCTGCCCGCTCAGTTTCCTGCCGAATAAGATTCAGGATGAGTCATTTAACTGGTGGCTGAACCGTGAATGCCCGAAACGCGCGCTCGACTTTATCCTCAGCTGCTCAAGAACGGATGCGGGCGATGTTGTGGCCTGCGGCGGGACGCATATCGGATTTCTTCACGATGCCGGACGGACTCCCACCTTCTTTGATCGCCGGGCGATCAGACTGGAAACGCGGTCCTTTGAGCGTGCGAAGCTCATCATCGCTCACTCGCAGAAGATGGCGGGAGAAATTGAGGACTACTACGGGATACCGGGTGAAAAGATCCGCGTGATCTATCCTCCGGTCGATACCGAGCGTTTTACTCCGGTATCAGCAGAGAAAAGGCTTGAACTGAAGCGGTCTTTCGGTCTGCCGGAGGATCGGATTGTGTTCCTTTTCCCATCCTCAAGCCACGAACGGAAAGGGTACCCATTCCTGTCATCCTTCTTCGAGTCCACTGATCTCCCGGTCCACCTTGCGGTGGTTGGGCGCCCAATCCATAACGAGGGTGAGAACATTTCGTACCTGGGGTACAGCAGGGAAATTGAAAACTGCTATCGGGCGGCCGACTATACGATCATGGCGTCCCAGTATGAGCCGTTTGGGCTTGTGGGTATTGAAAGCCTGCTCTGCGGCACCCCGATCGTGATGACGGACGAGACCGGATGCTGCGAGGTGGTGACTTCGCCCGCTGTGACCGCTTTCAGGAAAGGGGATTCAGCAGATCTCGCGGCCAAAATAAAAGAGATTGTCACCCGGGGAGCAAAGCCTCTGACTGAGTCAGAAGTCACGCAGAGTCTTCGGTATGATCCGCATTTGCAGACCCATGTGAAGCTCCTGCTGGATGCCTGGAGGCGCCGGGGGAAGAGTCCTGGCGTCTGAGAAGACGAGATTCTCATCGGATCCGGGGAAAGGGGGCCTTAGAGGGTTCCCTTTTTTTTGTTGTTCCCTCTCATTTCGCAGATGATGTAATAATCGATGGAGGGTTATTTATTAGGTGCTTTCCCTAATATAACTAAGAACGAAAATTACACGAATTAAATATGTTATTTGTTTTCAATATATTGAAAATTAAACGCACACAGAAATTAGTTCCGGATTCCAGTAAAAACAGGATTAATGCATTACCGAAATTTACAACTTAATCCGTACAACATTTTTGCAGGGCGAATTATCACTTCAAGTGCAAAGCCTGAGAAAAGAATAGTGGCCCATAAAGCTTCCATAATAGAGATTGTCAAGATAACTATAGAGGGAGCTCATGAGCCACTATCATCATCTTACGAGGGTGAGGAAAATTTTGTGGGTGACTCTGAGATAATTGCTCTTGGAGGAGCCTCAAATGAAACGAAAGACAGACCCCTTGGATAGTGTTGCAGGACAGATTTTAGAAAACGCCAAGAAATCCGGGCTTGAGATTAATACCGCAGAGGATGCGGAAAATCTTATGGCCCATATGCTCGGTCGGCTGCTGACTCAAATGCTTGACGGTGAAATGACCAATCATCTCGGTTACGAAAGAGGCGGTAAACGTGTCACCGAAAATGAGCGTAACGGGCATAGTTCGAAAACCCTCAAATCGTCCAGCCTTGGAAATATCCGTATTGACGTACCCAGAGACCGCAAGGGAGAGTTTGAGCCGAGGGTCGTTCCTAAGCATAAACGCCAGCTGGCGGGGTTTGAGGACAAGGTTCTGGCCTTGTACGCCAGAGGGCTCTCAACCCGGGAAATTCAAGGCTTTCTCTATGATGAATACGGTATGGAGACCAGTGCCGAATTTATCAGCGATGTTACGGACGCCATCCTTCCTGAGGTTGAAAAATGGCAGAACCGTCCTCTGGATCCGTTTTATACAACTGTTTTCTTTGACCTATTCGAGTCAAAATCCGAGGTGATAATGGCATTGTTACCCCGAAAGCGGTCCATCTTGCCTTGGGCGTAAACGCCCAGGGCCGCAAGGAAGTTTTGGGGATGTGGGTCGCTGATAACGAAAGCGCAAAATATTGGCTTAAGGTCTTCACTGAACTCAAAAACAGGGGGGTGTCTGATATTCTGATTGCTGTCACAGACGGACTCAAGGGAATGAAGGAGGCGCTTGAAGCTGCCTTTCCCAACACTCTGCTGCAGACCTGCATTGTTCACCTGATCAGGAACAGTCTGAAATTCGTCGGATATAAGGATTACAAGGCCGTAGCCGGCGCGCTGAAGCCCATTTACCGGGCCGTAAACGCGGCTGATGCGCGGAAGGAACTGGACGCTTTTGCACAGTCGGAACTGGGGCTCAGATACCCTTACATCGCCAAACAGTGGATCGATTCCTGGGATAAGGTGATCCCCTTCTTTGATTTTTCCCCAAATATCCGCAGACTTATTTATACAACCAATGCCATAGAGAGCCTTAATCGGGATCTAAGAAAAGTAATTAAGACCCGAGCTGCTTTCCCTACTGAAACGGCTGCTTTGAAACTTCTCTTTCTGGCAATCCGGAAAGTAGAGAAAAGATGGGTGCGGCCTTCTCCATACTGGAGTGCCGCTATGAGAGAATTGGTTGTGCTATTTGGTGACCGAATCACCCCCTACATCGATTAACCTTGAACGAGCCGCCCACAAAAAATTACACACCCTCGCCGCTTAACACCGCCGCGCTTAAAGAGCCGGTGGTAATCATCATTGGAATAAAACTGATTGCCGACAACGTAGCCCAGATAATTTCGTTTCTCGCATCCCCGATGCTTTTCCTTATCCCAGTAATACAGACGTTCAACCACGCGGATAACTCCGCGGGCAGAGACCATGACTGCTTTGGGGTTATCCGGGTAATCAGCTACATTCTGAGGATCAGGGAGCGAGCTTTTAGTAGGCATATAAACCTCTCTATTCATACGTATTTATTATATCACATGAATACGTATGATGCAAGTAAAAAAGAACTGATTTTTCTATATTTTCTTAAGAAAAATCGGTTCCTACGGATTCCCTGAGACTAATTTAGATTTCCAAGAGGGCGGATTGGGAGGAATCCACACAAAGGAATCAGAGGCATAATCAGGATTATTCTGCGTCTGAGAAGAATGGTAGTTTGCTTTATATAACTGATTTTGAAGCTGGAATGTAGCGTATCCGTGCTTATGCAAAAAATGTAATTTCTGTTGGACTTTGGCTCTATGTGTTTATTTTTGGCGAATTATCACTTCAAGTGCAAAGCCTGAGAAAAGAATAGTGGCCCATAAAGCTTCCATAATAGAGATTGTCAAGATAACTATAGAGGGAGCTCATGAGCCACTATCATCATCTTACTCTTCGGGACAGAGTATTTATTTCGGCTTTAACGATTTCAGGCAAATCCCTGTCTGAAATTGCATGTGCGATTGGGAAAAATGTTTCTACGATCTCCCGCGAACTGAAGCGAAACAAGGCTGTATCGGCCCAGGATGGGGCTTCAGCTGCCTATGATCCCTGTGCCGCGCAGGCCCGATATCAGAGACAGAGAAAGCATTGCGGAAAGAGAAACATTCTGAAGTCTGACTCGTTGCTGACAAGGATTGTCTCAAATCTGCTGGTTAAGAAATTCTGGTGAGGGTGTGTAATTTTTTGTGGGCGGCTCGTTCAAGGTTAATCGATGTAGGGGGTGATTCGGTCACCAAATAGCACAACCAATTCTCTCATAGCGGCACTCCAGTATGGAGAAGGCCGCACCCATCTTTTCTCTACTTTCCGGATTGCCAGAAAGAGAAGTTTCAAAGCAGCCGTTTCAGTAGGGAAAGCAGCTCGGGTCTTAATTACTTTTCTTAGATCCCGATTAAGGCTCTCTATGGCATTGGTTGTATAAATAAGTCTGCGGATATTTGGGGAAAAATCAAAGAAGGGGATCACCTTATCCCAGGAATCGATCCACTGTTTGGCGATGTAAGGGTATCTGAGCCCCAGTTCCGACTGTGCAAAAGCGTCCAGTTCCTTCCGCGCATCAGCCGCGTTTACGGCCCGGTAAATGGGCTTCAGCGCGCCGGCTACGGCCTTGTAATCCTTATATCCGACGAATTTCAGACTGTTCCTGATCAGGTGAACAATGCAGGTCTGCAGCAGAGTGTTGGGAAAGGCAGCTTCAAGCGCCTCCTTCATTCCCTTGAGTCCGTCTGTGACAGCAATCAGAATATCAGACACCCCCCTGTTTTTGAGTTCAGTGAAGACCTTAAGCCAATATTTTGCGCTTTCGTTATCAGCGACCCACATCCCCAAAACTTCCTTGCGGCCCTGGGCGTTTACGCCCAAGGCAAGATGGACCGCTTTCGGGGTAACAATGCCATTATCACCTCGGATTTTGACTCGAATAGAGTCAAAGAAAACAGTTGTATAAAACGGATCCAGAGGACGGTTCTGCCATTTTTCAACCTCAGGAAGGATGGCGTCCGTAACATCGCTGATAAATTCGGCACTGGTCTCCATACCGTATTCATCATAGAGAAAGCCTTGAATTTCCCGGGTTGAGAGCCCTCTGGCGTACAAGGCCAGAACCTTGTCCTCAAACCCCGCCAGCTGGCGTTTATGCTTAGGAACGACCCTCGGCTCAAACTCTCCCTTGCGGTCTCTGGGTACGTCAATACGGATATTTCCAAGGCTGGACGATTTGAGGGTTTTCGAACTATGCCCGTTACGCTCATTTTCGGTGACACGTTTACCGCCTCTTTCGTAACCGAGATGATTGGTCATTTCACCGTCAAGCATTTGAGTCAGCAGCCGACCGAGCATATGGGCCATAAGATTTTCCGCATCCTCTGCGGTATTAATCTCAAGCCCGGATTTCTTGGCGTTTTCTAAAATCTGTCCTGCAACACTATCCAAGGGGTCTGTCTTTCGTTTCATTTGAGGCTCCTCCAAGAGCAATTATCTCAGAGTCACCCACAAAATTTTCCTCACCCTCTTCTGGTCTCCGGAGCAGATTCAATACCGTCTCAGAAAGGAGCTGCCGAATCTAAGGATCAGCGCCACGACAATCTACCGAGGAATCAATTCTGGCTTTCTGGATCGCTTTGTGGATGGCCGAAAGATGTCCCGACACCTGCGACACCACGGTAAAACGCGTCACCGTAAAGGCATGACCGAGAGGCGAGGAAAGATCCAGATCACTCACAGCATTGAAGAGCGACCCCTGGAAGCTCAGAACAGATCTCGCCTGGGGATTGGGAAGGCGATACCGTCATCGGAAAAAAGGGCGGAGCCTGCCTCACGACTCTGGTCGATAGGAAGTCCGGCTTTCTCTGTGGCGGGAAAACCGCTTCCAAGACTGCGGCCGATGTGTCTGCCGTAATTGAGAAATCTCTGTCAGATAAGGATCTGCGTACGATTACCGTAGATCGCGGAAAAGAATTTTCCTGGGCTGAAAAACTGGAGAAAGATCTCAGAACCAAAGTGTATTTCTGCTTGCCTCATCATCCATGGGAGAAAGGAAGTAATGAAAATACAAACGGACTTCTTAGAGACTTTTTCCCAAAAGGAATGAGTATCGATAAAATTTCTCAGGCAGAAGTTCAGAAACGGTTCAATGCTCTGAATTTCAGACCCAGAAAACGTCTCAATTGGAAGTGTCCGGCTGAAGTCTTTTATTCAGTAACTTTGCACTTGATTTGATAATTCACCTTTTAAGAAATTTAATATATAGGGATAGGATATTGTTATGAGATGTTTGATACTGGGCGGCACTGGTTTTTTGGGAGTTAATCTAACCAATTTACTGATAAATTTGGGGAATGAGGTAACTGTTTTCAGTTCGGGCGCGAATAAAGATTTTCTTGACTATGGCTTAAAAGCCAAGTTTGTTTGCGGAGACTTTAAAGACAGAAATTTAATAGATAGTCTGAGCAGGAATGGGTTTGATTATATATTTCATTTGATCAGTACAACCAAGCCTTCAAATTTAGACCCATACTCCGAATTCACTGATAATGTTTTGCCGACTATTAATCTTTTGGAATCGGTCAAAAATCAAGTGAATTGAAAAAGATCATATTTATATCTTCAGGAGGAACGGTATATGGTATTCCGGAAAAACTTCCAATAACGGAAGAGCATGATTGCAATCCTATATCCTTGTATGGTATTCAGAAACTTACGATTGAGAATCTTTTTTTCTATTACCACCACCAATACGGTCTTAATTATCAGTCAATCCGGTTGTCAAACCCCTATGGACCAGGACAGCCGGCGTATTCCAATCAGGGTGTTATCGCTAATTTCCTTCGGAAAGCTATTCTTGATGAGCCTATAGAAATATGGGGGACGGGTAATGTTATACGGGACTTCATATATATTTCCGATGTATTGGAAGCTTGTAAGGCCTGTATGAATTATTCAGGAGACCAAACCGTATTTAATATAGGATCCAGTCAGGGAGCTTCACTTATTCAGATTATCGGATATATAGAAAATATCCTAAATAAAAAGGTGGAAATTGTATTTAAAGAGGGAAGAAAGCAGGATGTACCAGCGAATGTCCTGGACATCAGTCTTGCCCGGAGGGAGCTGAAATGGAGGCCTGAGATTGAGCTGCCGCAAGGCATAAGACTGATGTTTAATTCCTGGTCTGCTTCAAAGCATAAATTTATGATTTAACACTTATCCGTAAAAAGCCCGGTGCAGGTTCTGATCAAGGCTGGACTGTCTTCGGGGCAAGGCAATCTATATAGGACAGTCTGTAAAAAAGTTCACTGAAACGTTTGGATAGGTAGATCTAATGTATTAAAAGAAGGTTTTGCGCGCCTTAAATGTAACAATTTATTTCTAAATCTGGCACACATTCCAATCAAACACGCCCAATTTTATCATCCCGAATTTCAGATCAAAAAAACTGGTATACCTGATTTTCAACACCACGAATATAAGAATTTGAAGCTGAGACCTGAAATTCTTTTCCATCCAGAAATAGAGATAAAAATATTTTAAATTTATCAATAATTTAAGTAGTTAAAAAAGATATCAGAATCATTGGGAATGTAAAAATATATCATAGGAATACAGCTTTTTATATAAGCTATATGCATCACGGTAAATGACGTAAATTCCCGCTATTCATTAAAGAAATATTTATAAATGTATAGCGATACAAATGCATGAAAGGCTTTCTTATTGAATTTGAGAATTTCATAATAACTAGTCAATTAGGATTACCACCGGAGAGCGCAAGACAGGGGTGATCCGACTGACTTCAAACGAATTCAATAAGGAGGACAAACCAATGTCCCAGATTTCTCGTCGTACATTAATCAAAGCTTCTGCAGCGACGGCAGCTGCCGCAGCGGTTGCCGCGCCCGGTGTTGCTTCTGCAGAAATGATGGAGAGTCCGAAGGAGCATCCCGGGTATCCTGCCGCAAAAGAGAGTGCAGCAATCTTTCCGGAGAATCCGCTCCCGGAATCAGACCTTTCTCTTACAGGTTCTTTTAATCTCGGAAAGTCCCAGCTGAATGAAGGTGAATCGATTACGGCTTTCCGCTGGGGTGTTGTCCGTCCGGTAGTGAAGGGCGGCCGTATTGTGGGCTGCAAGCCGTTTGAGCATGACTATCAGCCTTCGGTCAACCTTCAGGGGATTGCGGAAATGCCGTATTCCACGGCTCGTATCCGCTATCCGATGGTTCGTGAGTCCTACCTGAAGAATGGTCCGGCTTCCCGCGCGACGCGTGGCGACGAAAATGAAAAGT
Source organism: Mesosutterella multiformis (assembly GCF_003402575.1). Taxonomy (GTDB): domain Bacteria; phylum Pseudomonadota; class Gammaproteobacteria; order Burkholderiales; family Burkholderiaceae_F; genus Mesosutterella; species Mesosutterella multiformis. The sequence goes on along the minus strand of NZ_BGZJ01000001.1, from coordinate 1,900,292 downwards.
GGGTTCGGGTTTCCTGGGATAAGGCGCTGGAACTCGCAGCCAAAGCAATCCGCGACACCTATGACAACTATGGTCCGTCCGCGGTTTATGGTTCTTCATACGGCTGGATGTCAACCGGGAAGCTCAATGCCGCAATTACCTGCCAGCATCGTCTGCTCAATCTGATGGGAGGCTTTGTTGGCCGTCGGAACAGCTATTCGTCCGCCGCTGTTAACACGATCTTCCCCTATGTGGTCGGAACCGGTGATCCTCGGTCCACATCCTGGGATGTTGTGATCAAGCATTCAGAACGTGTCGTCTTCTGGGGCTGTGATCCTGTAGTGACGAATGATATTGACTGGTACACGACGCTCCACAACTACGCTGGTTATCTCCGCGCCCTGAAGAAGAAGGGGACGAAAACCATTTCCGTGAATCCGGTTGAGACGGATACGGCGGAGTATATGGGATCCGAATGGATTCATCCGAATCCTGGCACCGATCCTGCTGTGATGGCCGCCATGATTTATGAACTGGATGCCACGGGCAAGATCGACAAGGCTTTCCTCGACAAATACACCTATGGCTGGGCTGAACTCCGCCGTTACATTGTGGGTGAAGAGGATGGTGTCAAAAAGACACCTGAATGGGCCGAAAAGATTTCTGGCGTTCCTGCCTCAAAGATTCGTTCCTTCGCTCACGAAGTGCAGGAACATCGCACGATGTTCATGATCGGCTGGGGCATTCAGCGTATTGACTTTGGTGAACAGAGCCACTGGATGCTCGCGGCGCTCTGTTCGGTGCTTGGGCAGATCGGTCTTCCGGGCGGAGGACTCGGCACCAACTATCACTATTCGTCCGGCGGTTCTCCGCTCAGCGAAGCGCCGTTCATGGCTCAGATTCCGAGCAGCGTAAAGCCGGTTCGTCCGGTGACGAAGCCCTGGAAGGGCAGCAAGGTACTTCCGGTTGCTGCCGTTTCAGACGCGCTCCTGCACCCGGGCAAGACAGTTGACTATGACGGGAAAAAGGTGACGTTCCCGGACTTTCATCTGGTGATGTGGGCAGGCGGCAATCCGTTTGCTCACCATCCGGATACGAATCAGCTGGCGAGAGCTTTTAAAAAGCCGGATACCGTAATCGTGACGGATATCGTCTGGACGGCTACAGCGCGGCACGCGGATATCGTGCTTCCCGCCTGCACGGCGTTTGAACACAACGACATCACGAATATCGGCACATATTCCAATGACGGCTTTATCGCTATGAAACAGGCGATTGAACCGCAGTGGGAGGCAAAACCGGATTACGACATTTTCTCCGCTCTTGCTGACAAGCTCGGCATCAAGCAGGCCTATACGGAAGGACGCTCTCAGATGGACTGGATCCGCAAGTTCTATAACGACGCGCGGCAGATGGGAGCGACTCTGGGTCAGAAGATGCCGGACTTCGATACCTTCTGGAAGAAGGGATATCTTCTCTTCCCGGTGTCTGAAGAAAACCGGAATTATGTTTCCTTTGCGGACTTCCGTGCTGATCCGAAAGCGCACCCGCTCTCAACTGAATCCGGGAAGATTCAGCTCTTCTCCCCGAAGATTGCCGGCTATCACTATAACGACTGCCTGGGGCATCCGACCTATTTCCAGCCGACTGAAGGTGTCGCCGCGGCGACGAAGGAATTCCCGCTTGCCCTTATGGCCTGCAAGAGCCGTTATCGCATGCATAGTCAGCTTGACTGCACGGCCACCCGTCTCCGCGGAACGATTGAAGACCGGGAGCCTGTCTGGATCAATCCGAAGGACGCTAAGGCGCGCGGCATTCAGAACGGTGATATCTGTCTCGTGAAGAGCCGCCGCGGTCAGATTCTGGCCGGAGCTGTTCTTACGGATCGGATTATCCCGGGCGTTATCGTGGTGCATCACGGCGGCTGGTTCAATCCCCGTCAGACAGCTCATGGGGTTGTGGACGTCCGAGGCAATTCGAACACTCTGGTGCTCGATAAGCCGACATCCCAGCTTGCCCGCGGCAATCTGGCGTCAACTGCCAATGTCGAAGTGTCGCTCTGGAAAGGTGCCGTTCCTGAGGTGACCGTGTACGATCAGCCGCCCCGGACTATCGTGTAACAAAGCTGACCGCTGAAAGGCGAGTATCAGTTCAGACAGTCAACAGAAGCCCCGAAGATTTTCTCCGGGGCTTCTGAATGTTTACGGATTTTATTCTAAACATATGAATATCTGATTATTTTTATAATATTTTCCCTCTATCAGGCATGTTTCGTCAGCAGTCAGATTCTTCGGAAAATATCATCCAATCCGCCTTTTGTAATTCTTATTATTACGTAGTCTTAAGCTGTAAAAAGCAGTATCATTACGATAAATTTTTTACCGGAAATAGCTGACCTCCTATAAGATCAGTCTCAGTCGGGCGATTCAGATTTGAGCGGGTCTCAGTTGTTCAGCAGACGCATCCTGCAGAGGATGGACCTGCAAGGACCAAAACCGCCGAAAGCGAAGGTGCCTTTCCCAGCCAAACAGACTAATTGGAATTCTGAATGCCTAAAATCTCGGTTCTGACCCCTCTTTACAATACGGAACCCGATCAGCTGAAAGAAATGATTGAGTCCGTTCTGGCTCAGTCATTCAGTGATTTTGAGTTTCTGCTCCTGAATGATTCTCCGGACAATACTGAGCTTGAAAGTCTCGTGAAGGGATTTTCAGACCCGCGGATCCGGTTCTTCAGCAATGAAGAAAATCTGGGGATTTCTGAGAGCCGGAATAAGCTTCTCGGGCTCGCTTCAGGCGACTATATCGCCATTCTGGATCATGACGATATCTGTTACCCGACCCGTCTGGAAAAAGAAGCAGCTTACCTTGATTCCCACCCCGATGTGGGAGTCTGCAGCAGCTGGGCAGATGAGATTCCCAGTGGCCGGATGCTCAGAGTTCCTGAAAGTAACGAGGATATTAAGAGAGGGCTTCTCTCTGACTGTGCAGTGATTCATTCGGCGGCCATGATCCGGAAAGATGTACTGCTGAAAAACCACATTCGGTGGGAAGCGGTTTACTCACCAGCTGAAGATTACATGCTGTGGGTGAAACTGATGGAGGTAACGATGTTCTATAACCTCCAGGAACCGCTGCTTAAATACAGGAATACGCCTGACAATACGACCCATAAAAAATCTGATCTGATGGAAGACCGGGCTAACGTGGTCAGGAGTTACGCGATCAGAACGTATCCATACTTTTTGCTGCAGCATGACAGAAAAAGATGGGTCTACCTGTTCGGAAAAATTCCTTTTCTCAAAGTTAAAAATTATGGTTCCAAGTCCGAGTATCTGCTCTTTGGGATCCTCAAGATCTGGACCATTCTGTAGCAATTGTTAGTGGAGCAAGCATGAAGACACTGTTGGTAACCGGAGGAGCCGGTTTTATTGGTTCCTGTTTCGTTCTTCAGAGAATTGCCGCGGGCGATAAAGTTATCAATCTCGATAAGCTCACCTATTCCGGCAACCTGATGAATCTGAAGGATGTCGAAAGCAATCCGAACTACGTGTTTATCCACGGCGATATCGGAGACGAAAAGCTGCTGCGGAAGGTTCTTCCTGAATATCAGCCAGACGCGGTGGTGAACTTTGCAGCGGAGAGCCACGTTGACCGGTCCATTGTTGATCCGGACTCCTTTGTCCGCACTAATGTGATGGGCACCAGCATCCTGCTCCGCTGCGTGAAAGACTGGTGGAACACCCTCGAGGCGGAGAAGAAGAGTGCTTTCCGCTTCCATCACATTTCGACAGATGAAGTGTTTGGGACGCTTTCCATGACGGATCCGGCCTTTACGGAAGAAACCAAGTTCGCGCCCAACAGCCCGTACTCTGCTTCCAAGGCGTCGAGTGATCATTTTGTCCGTGCTTTTCATGAAACGTATGGTCTGCCGACTGTGATTACGAATTGTTCGAATAATTACGGTCCCCGCCAGTTTCCTGAAAAACTGATTCCGCTGATGACCCTGAACGCGATTCAGGGGAAGCCTCTTCCGATTTATGGATCGGGTGAAAACATTCGCGACTGGCTGCATGTGGAAGATCACTGCGAAGCGATTTATGACGTGCTGACCCGCGGCCGGGTGGGCGAAACCTATAACGTGGGTGGTCGCTCGGAGCGTAACAACATCACGATTGTCACGAAGATCTGTGAGATTCTGGATGAGCTTCGTCCGCGAAAAGACGGTAAGTCTTATAAGGAACAGATCACGCACGTTGCTGACCGTTTGGGGCATGACCTTCGCTACGCAATCGACTGCTCGAAGATCGAGCGGGAACTTGGCTGGACGCCGAAGCATAAGTTTGAAGATGGGCTCCGCGAAACAATTGAGTGGTATCTCAATAACAGTGAATGGGTTGAGTCCATTCAGACCGGTGAATACAAGAACTGGCTTAAGACTAATTACGGCAGCAGAAACGAACTGTCCTGAAGGAGCTGATTGTGGAAAACAACAAGAATAAATGGCGCGGCATTGTGCTTGCCGGCGGATCCGGAACGCGTCTTTATCCGCTCACGCGCAGCGTCAGCAAGCAGTTGATGCCGGTTTACGATAAACCGATGATTTTTTACCCCATATCGGTTCTGATCAAGGCTGGTATCCGTGAGATTGCCATTATTACGGCCCCGGATCAGCAGCACCTTTTCAAGGAACTTCTGAAGGATGGTTCCCAGTGGGGGTGCTCCTTTACTTACGTTGTCCAGGAAAAGCCGGCGGGGCTCGCTCAGGCGTTTACGCTCTGCGAGGACTTCATCAAGGGCTACCACACGTGTCTGATTCTTGGTGACAACCTGTTCTTCGGGCACGGACTCGCTGAGATGCTGGAGCGCGCGATGAGCCGGGATCACGGAGCTACGGTGTTTGGTTATCACGTGACGGATCCGGAGCGCTATGGCGTTGTTGAGTTCGATGATCAGCATCGGGCAATCAGCATTGAAGAGAAACCGAAGCACCCGAAGTCGAACTTTGCGGTAACCGGGCTTTATTTCTATGATCCTGACGTGCTCGAAATCGCGAAGCAGGTGAAGCCGTCCGCCCGAGGCGAGCTTGAAATTACGGATGTCAATAAAGCCTATCTTGAACGCAAGGATCTTTGCGTCGAACTGATGTCGAGGGGCATTGCCTGGCTTGATACCGGTACGCATGAATCCCTGCTTGAAGCGGCCATGTTTATTCACGCGGTTGAGTCCCGTGAAGGTCTCATGATTGCCTGCCCGGAAGAGATTGCCTGGAGGAAGGGCTACATTTCGAGTGAACAGGTTGCTGAACTGGCAAAACCGATCGCAAAGAATCACTACGGTCAGTATCTGCTGAACTTGATCGAAGGAGATAAATAATGGAAGTCGTAAAGACACCGATCGAAGGTGTGCTGCTCATCAAGCCTCAGGTTTTTGGTGATGAACGTGGGTATTTTGTCGAAACCTGGCAGAAGGAGCGTTACGAAGCCGCAGGCATCAATCTGCCTTTTGTTCAGGACAATCACTCCAAGTCCACGAAGGGGATTCTCCGCGGCCTCCATTTCCAGAAGCAGCACCCGCAGGGCAAGCTTGTTATGGTGTCTCTTGGAGAAGTGTTCGATGTGGCGGTGGATATCCGCAAGGGATCTCCCACCTTTGGCAAATGGTTCGGAGCCATTCTGAACCAGGAAAATCAGAATCAGCTCTGGATTCCGCCAGGAATGGCTCACGGGTTTGTCGTTCTGAGCGATGTCGCTCACTTCCACTATAAGTGCACGGACTTCTATCACCCGGGGGATGAAGGCTCCATCCGCTGGAATGACCCGACGATTGCGATTGACTGGCCCTATAAGGAAGAACCGGTTCTGTCCGCAAAAGATCAGATCGCTCCGTTCTTCAAGGACGCTCTGGAGTTCTGACCGATGAAAGTACTGATTACCGGCGCGGATGGCATGCTCGGCCGTACTCTGCAGCATGAGCTGCAGGGAGTCGAAGTGATTCCCACCAATCACAAAACAGCGGATATCACCGATGCCGCCGCCTTTGATCGGTGCCTTGCTCTCCATAAACCTGACGTGGTGATTCACTGCGCAGCCATGACAGCCGTCGATAAGTGCGAAACTGAAATTGATCAGGCTTACCGGATCAATGCGGTCGGCACTGAAAATGTGGCATCTGCCTGCTACCGCCACGGCGCGAAGCTGATTGCCATTTCAACAGATTATGTGTTTGAGGGCGATTCTCCCGTTCCCTATACGGAATTCGATGCTCCAACAGGGGGGCACTGTGTATACGGTCAGAGCAAATGGGCGGCCGAGCAGGCCGTGAGAACACACTGCCCGAACCACATTATTGCCCGCGTCTCCTGGCTTTACGGTCCCGGCGGCCCGAGCTTCCTCGATAAGATGCTTTCTCTTGCGGATGGCACCCGCGAGGTTCTGAAGGTCGTGAATGATCAGAGGGGTAATCCGACGAGCACAATCGCCGTCGCTCAGGCCCTGAATGAGCTTCTCCGTCATCCGGAGCTGGTGGGAACCTATCACCTCACTTGCGAAGGAGAGGCGACCTGGTACGATTTCGCGTGCCGGATTTTTGAGCTCGCGCACGTGAATCAGAAGGTGATTCCCTGCACATCTGAAGAGTTCAGGTCTCCAGCGAAGCGTCCGGCAAATTCCCGCCTGGCGAAGAAGAAGCTTGAATACACGCTGAACTACAAGATGCCGAGCTGGGACACAGCACTTGCGGATTATCTGACGCGGTTTTATACGAAGTAACTGAGGTCAGGAGCGGAAGTGCTGTGAAAGGCTGATTCACTCATTGTGGATCAGCCTTATATTTTTTCTGGGTTCAGCAAAGGCGGAAAGTTAGTTTGAAAGAAGAAATGCTTCGGGCATGAAAAAATCCCAGACAGCGGAACTATCTGGGATTTCTTGAATTCGTTTGGTGCGCCCGGTAGGATTCGAACCCGCGCCCCCCTGGTTCGTAGCCAGGTGCTCTATCCAACTGAGCTACGGGCGCAACTCAGAACTGAAATATTACACATGAAAATTAAAAAAGGCAAATTTTTTTGATGCCGTTTTTTGATTTAACGTCTTCATTATTGATTTAATTAGAAAGTGCGCTTCAGAAGGATGCCTCTGTTCCGCCAGAGTAATGAATGAGGTCAAGGTGGGATAACCCATTCATGCGTCACGCCTTATAAGAGCGGCAGGGGACGTGAGGATCGCAGGTATCCATCAGTTTTCTGAAACAATTCAGAGCTCACGCCGACTTCAATACGGGGCTATCCTTCATGACACAAGCCGGGCGGTGTTGTACTATTCTTCAATTACACACTGCAAACAGGGGACGCGTCCGACTGTCCCCAGTCCCCATCTTTTTTCGAGGTTAGTTAGTCATGACCGCTTTGGTTCTAGGCCACAAGAATCCGGATACCGATTCCATCGTTTCTGCACTGTCCGCCACGTATCTCTACCGCGCCCGCGGCATTGATGCTGTTTCCGGCGCTCAGGGTGATCCTTCTCCTGAAACCGCTTTCGTGTTGAAGCGCTTCGGTCTCAAGGCTCCGGAAGTGGTGCATTCGGTCGAAGGCCGCGAGGTTTATCTCGTCGACTACTCCGATCTTGCTCAGGCTCCGGACGACTTCCCGAAGTGCCGTCTCCTCGGCATCATCGATCACCATAAACTTGGCGACGTGACGAGCGACTACCCGCTCGAATGCTGGATTCAGCCGGTCGGCTGCAGCAACACGATCGTGAAGCTGATGTACGACTACTACAAGGTTGAAGTGCCGAAGGATATCGCCGGTGCCATGCTCTGCGCGATTCTTTCTGACACGGTGCTGTTCCGCAGCCCGACCTGCACACCGACGGATATCCGCGCCGCGAAGGAACTCGCCGCTATCGCTGGTGTTGACGACATCGAGGCGCTCGGTATTGAGATGTTCAAGGCCGGCAGCAACCTCGACGCCTCCCCGCGCGACCTCGTGTTCCGCGACTATAAGGACTTCGATATGAACGGCAAGAAGGTCGGTATCGGCCAGCTTTCCCTCATTTCGCTTGATCTCATCACGCCGGAACTGAAGGCCCAGCTCGCAGCCGAACTGAAGGAAGTGAAGGCTGAAGGCCGCGACACCGTTCTCCTCGTTTTGACGGACATCATGAAGGAAGGTTCCGAGCTTCTGATGGAGTCTGACGACGCCGATATTGTCCGCGGCGCTCTGAAGCCTGACGCGAACGGCTGGATGGCTGGTGTCATGAGCCGCAAGAAGCAGGTTGTTCCGCCGCTTCAGCTCGCCTTCAAGGCTTAATCAGCGATCCTTATACAGGTAGTCTGATTCCATCCCGCAGGGTTTAGGCTCTGCGGGATTTTTTCGGCGCTTGGTTCTCAGAGAAGAGAACTGAATCCGGAATCTATCCTCACTGTGACGGGTTTTCCGTCAGATACCCGAGGGAAGGTCAGTTCCTCGAGGTGCAGATAAAGCCTTGGTTCTCTGAGCTCGAAGAGCCCCCGTTTCCCATAGAGTGCGTCCCCGAGGATCGGGCACCCGAACCCCAGTGCCATATGGATCCGGAGCTGGTGCGTGCGCCCGGTCTCAGGATGCAGTCGGACGAGGGTACGGGCGAACCCACGGTGTTCACTCACCGCGATGATCTCCGCTGCTGATTTCGCGCTTTTTCCCCGGTTGGATTCCGAGAGCACGATCTGGCGCGGAAGATCGAACGGATCTCCCCCGAGAGGAAGCCGGAGAGTCTCCACACTGCCTGCGATTCCTGTTTCGCCCTCGAGAATCGCGGTATAGGTTTTCCGGGTCAGCCGTGAAGCAAAAGCGTCAGAGAGGCTTGCTGCCGCCGCGGCGTTTTTGGCGAAGAGCAATACACCTGATGTTCCCTGATCAAGTCGGTGAACGGTGTAAAGCGGACCGGTTTTTTCTTCAAGAACCGACTTCATGTTGACCGGCTCAAGGATCCCCGGGACTGACGGAATACCTGAGGGCTTCAGGATCGCAATCGAATCCTGATCCTCGTACAGCACCTCGAAGTCTGGATTTTTCCCGAGACTGAATGGGATTCTCGGAGCCTGCTCGACCTCCGGCATCAGAGAGGCTATGAGTGGACGCGTAAATGTCCGGACCGAATAGGGCGCGCCAACCGTTCGGGCTTCAAATGAGAACGGCGTTCCTGCCCGTGTTTCAAGGAGCTCAACCGGACGCCAATCGCAGAAGTGTTCTCTCCAGGTATTGATGACGGACACAGGAGCGCTCTGGAGCTCCCGCAGGATAGCGCCGCGCCAGAGATTCCGATTCCTTCCCGGCTTAGAAGCCCAGGCGGGAGCGGAGTGCTCGAAAAAGCGGGATAAATCAACTCTGCGTCCACCCGCGGTCTCCACCGGAGTCTCTGGGTTCAGGCGTTCCCCGGATTCCTCAAGATTCCGATAAAAGGAGCTCCATGAGATTTCAGCAGGCGGCATTCCGGCACTCCCCGGGAACCTCTCGTCTGAAAGCGCCGTGAGAATACGGGTGCTCCCATCCTTTTCAAGCAGAAGCCCGGCCCCCCGCATTGGATGGCTGACCGTGTGGGCAAGTTTCTGAAGCTGCGCCGCGAGTTCAGGAGTCGGGGGAACCGATTCCGGCATTCGGAAAGGCTTCGAGAAGTTATCCGTCATGAGGCGATTCCTCTCTGCTTAAGCCAGGGAACCAGAAAGCGAAGAAAAGACCGGGCCGGGGAGGCGAGGCGGTTTCCGGCGTAATACGCGTAACCAGAACTCGGCATTGTGAGATCCGGCAGGATCTGCGTCAGTTTCCCGGACTGAAGGGCGTCAGACACCGCCCAGCGGCTTCTCAGAATAACGCCGAGACCAGCCTCAGCCCATCGGGTTGCGGTTTCACTTGAATTTGTGCGGAGTGATGAATGAAAGCGGATTCGGACAGCGCCGTTTTTTCCTTTCAGCTCCCAGATGTTTCCGGGTAGGCGGTCCTCATCGATTGAAATGGCAGGGAGCTTCGCGAGATCCGCAGGTGATGTGACGGAGCTTCCGGTTTTCTGAAGCAGGGAGGGAGACGCGCAAAGGATACGGTCATTCCGGAAGAGGCGCTTGGCGTGAAAACGGCTCTCGGGGAGCTCTCCGATATGAATGACCAGATCGAGCCCGGACTGTACCGGATCGAGAGGAGGATCGGAGAGGAGGAGGGTGAGTTCGATTTCAGGATTCGCGGCGGCAAATTCCGCTGCCGCGAGGCTGAGAACCCGTTCCCCGAACCCCCAGCTGCAGTTGATGTGAAGCTTTCCTTTCAGAGTGCCTCGCGCTGACGTCACAGCGTCTTCAAGAGCGGCAATCCGTTCCAGAATGTCGTCCGCGCCCGCGAGAAACCGCTTTCCTTCCCCGGTAAGCGCCATCCCGCGAGTATTGCGGAGCACCAGGGGGCAGCCTAACCGGGTTTCCATCGCGGCGAGCCGGCGTGACACAGCGCCGGCGGTCAGTCCGAGACGGCGCGCTGCCTCAGAAAGACTTCCGCTTTTCGCGATTGCGGAGAAGAGTTCAAGATCAGTTGCCCGGCTCAAACCGAAACCCTCCTGGAAGAGACCTTCCGGAGGTGTGGCACTCCGGAAAGCCGTGACAAGTAATGTTTATTTTGCGGGCTTTCTGCACGCTGCCTGCGTGAAGGGATTCACATTCCCCTGAATCGCCGCGATGCGGCTCGCCCTCTCACACTCCCAGGCTGTTGCCGGGAACGTCTTATCCCAGGCGTTCATCAGCTGACGGGTCTGGTTACTCATCCGGTACTTCGAGTAGGCCCACTCCATGTACTTATACGTGCGGGCGACGAGCCCCTTCACGGCGTCCGGCGGTTCCGCCTTCCGGTCCTCAATCTTCATAGGGCACGTACCGAAGGTGTTCGGGGTCCCTTTCGCGAACTGCGTGTAGTCGTAGTTCTGCCGCGCGGCATTGACGGAGCCGATTGCGGGGTAGAGGTTATACATATCCGCCTGCATCAGGCGGTACTCCGCGCTCGCGCGGTTTGCGCAGGCACGGCCCTTATAAGGCTTACCGTTTCCTTTTACGCATTCCGGCGCGCCTTCCCGCCATTCCGTGAAGGCCCTTCCGAAGTTTTCCGCCGGCAGAATATGTTCCCATTCAATTCGGTTTGCGCGTTTCGGGGATTTGGCCGCGATGAATCCCTTCGGCAGAATGACCTGCTTATCCGGCGTGAAAGACGCGCCGCAGTAAATCGTCGTACGGTGATCGTTGAAGACCTGATTGAGCAGAATCTTCTTCACCTGGGAAAAGCTTTCAAACTGGGTGTTCCCGCGGGGAGCGTCAGCAGCAGACGCGGCCGAAGCGGCAAAAATCAGAGCGGGAAGGAGCAGCAACACGCGTTTCATGAATTTTCAGTCCTAAAAAATCTGAAAAAACCGAAAAGAGAAGGCAGGAATAGGGTTGGAAAATCGGTCTTCCTGTTTCTTATCTTTGATTTTTTCTCAAAACTCTTTTGATTTTATGCGTGATTCAGACTATCGGGGGTGGGGGAGAATAAAAAATAAATTTTCTTTTTCTTCCTCGAGGCCACGCCTATGAAGCTCACCGAGCTCGATACACCGTCGCTTTTGATTGATCGCGACAAACTTATCCGGAATATTGCCCGAGCCAAAGCATCCTGCGCGAAGCTCGGTGTGCATTGGCGTCCGCATCTGAAAACGCATAAGTGTCTGGAAATTGCCCGTCTCCAGATTGAGGACCCGACTGGTCCCGCCACAGTTTCCACCCTGAAAGAGGCGGAATTTTTTGCCTCCAACGGAATCACAGATCTGATTTACGCGGTCGGAATCGCCCCGCATAAACTGCCCCGCGTTGATCGGATTAATAAGTCTGGGGCTGACTGCAAGATCATTCTCGACAGCGTTGAGGCGGCCGATGCCGTGAGCCGCTATGCGCGGACAGCTGGCACCAGTTTTCGGGTACTGATTGAAATTGACTGCGATGGACATCGTTCCGGCCTGAAACCGGGAAGCCCTGAAATTCTTGAGGTAGCCCGACATCTGAAAGATGGCGCGGCGCTTGTCGGCGTCCTGACACACGCGGGCGGCAGCTATTCGGCGCACGGGGACGCCGAGCTGAAGGCCGCGGCCGAGAATGAAGTGACTGCAATTACCCGAGTCGCGGATGACCTTCGCGCTGCCGGTTTCCCGATTGAAATCGTGAGTGTCGGTTCCACCCCGACACTCTGCGCCGCGGAAAAGGCTCCTGGTGTCACGGAATATCGAAGCGGCGTCGGGACCATCTTTGATCTCTTTATGCATGGTGTGGGAGTTTGCGAGATCGGGGACATCGCTGAGTCCGTGCTGGTCTCTGTCATTGGCCGGCAGCAGGAGAAGGGCTGGCTGATTACGGATGGCGGGTGGCTCGCGATGAGCCGGGACCGCGGCACGGCTTCTCAGGCGGTTGACTGGGGTTACGGAGCGGTCTGCGATATCAATGGGAACCTGATCCCTGAGCTTTGGGTGGCGTCCGCGAACCAGGAGCACGGGATCATTGCCCGGCGTGACGGGAAACCGATTTCAGAATCGGATTTCCCTTTGGATACGCGTCTTCGCATTCTCCCAAATCACGCTTGCCCGACGGCGGCGGCTTTCGACCGCTATCACATCGTCGATCACGGAGAGGCTACGGAAGTCTGGCACCGAATCAATAATTGGGAGTAGACTTTAAGCGGTATTACGCTGAGGCGTGCATATAACGTCATCTCTAAAAAATGCTGAAGAATTCAATTCAGCTCACGCCTCCGCGAGGTTGTCCGTCAGGATAAACCTAATCTTCTGTTCCCTAACCACCAGGATGGCAGAAGAAAACGGGCATCAGGGTCTGTGCCTCAAGAGTTATGCATCAACCACAAAGGAGATGAAGCATGCTAGGTGTCGTCATAACGCTCGCAGTGATTGCGGCGGTCGCGTGGTGTATTTTCAAAAACTATTACCCTCCAACCGTTCTTTTGATTGCAGGTCTTTTATTCCTTGCAGTTGCTGCGTGTTTTGGAGTTGATCCGGTGCCGGCAAAGGCATCCACTCATTTCCTTGGATTTGATTTTGCGCAGGCCTTCACTGATCGTATGAAGACACGCCTCCCCGGTCTGGGTCTCAACATCATGTGGATTGCAGGTTTCTCGTATTACATGGATAAGATCGGGGCATCCAAGGCTCTCGTGAAGCTTTGTGTGAAGCCGCTATCAGCGATCCGCTCGCCTTATCTGCTTCTTGCCGTGACCTATATCGTTGGTCAGTTTATGGCACTCTTCATTAACAGCGCAGTCGGTCTTGGATTGCTGCTGATGGCTTCGATTTTCCCGCTGCTTGTCGCGCTGGGGGTTTCTAAGACTTCCGCGGCTGCGGTGATTGGTTCGACCTGCTGTCTTGACCTTGGACCGTCATCCTCAAATGCGATGCGGGCGGCAGATCTCCTTAACACAGACGTCGTTACCTATTTTGTCCAGAATCAGATTCCGGTTGCACTCTGCGTGATCGCTGTAGTAGCAATCGGACATTTCTTTATTCAGCGTTGGTTTGATAAGAAGGATGGTATTGAAACAAGCGGAGCCGGGACTCAGGAAGATGTAGCAAAGGCATTTGAAGGAGCAGGTCCTGTCTGGTATTCAATCCTTCCGATGCTGCCCCTTGTTCTTCTGATTATTTTCAGCCCGATGGTCTATCAGCCTGTGAAACTCTCGCTTCAGACCGCCATCATTATTTCCATTCTTGTGTCTTTCGTAGTTGACCTCATCACAACCCGGGGTGTGAAGGATTCGATTGGAAGGACAAAGGCTGTATATGAAGGGATGGGCAAAGTATTTACATCAACTGTGGCCCTTATTTGCTGCGCTGAACTCTTCGCTTTTGGTATGACAAAGGTCGGCGGTATCACGACGATGATCAACGCCGCCGCATCAATGGAATCGGCAGGTGTCTGGGTGATGCTCTTCATCATGATTGCCATTATGGTCCTTGCGACTCTGGTCACAGGCTCAGGAAATGCAGCGTTCTTTGCATTTTCGCCGCTTCTTCCTCAGGCAGCGTCTTCTGTCGGCATGAGCGCGGCTGTGCTTGCCGTTCCTGTACAGCTGTCGGCGGGTATTGCCCGTACGATGTGCCCGATTGCGGGTGTCACCATTGCCGTGTCATCGATCGCTGGCATTACACCGTTCCAGCTCGTGCGCCGCACGATTCCGGTGATGGTGCTTGCCCTGATTACAAACATTGCGGCTTCAGCCGCCTTCCTCTGAACGGAACCCGGGCTGCCGTAAAAAATTCCGGCAGCCTGATCCCATTCTCTTTCTGACAGGAGTCAAATGATGAATGCAGTTCTGATTAGAAACGCCGAGGTATATGCGCCGGAACGTCTGGGGGTTCAGGACGTTCTGATGGTGAATGGCCGTTTTGCTGCGGTTGGGAAAGATCTCAACGTAGTAATGCCTGGACTGGAAACAATTGATGCAGCAGGGAAACTGCTGACGCCTGGATTCTTTGATCAGCATATTCACGTCACGGGAGGCGGCGGAGAAGGCGGTCCCGTGTCCAGAACACCGGAACTGGTGCTTTCGGAATTGGTTGCCTGTGGAACCACTTCTCTTGTTGGGGTATCAGGGACAGACTTTATTACCCGCTCAATTGAAAATCTGCTTGCCAAAATTCGTGCGCTGGCCGCAGAAGGGGTGTCCACATGGATGTATACGAGCAATTACCGCTTTCCTCCGACCACGATGAGCGGTGAGGCCGCAAAAGATATCTTTATGGTTCCGGAGTGTCTGGGAGTCAAGATTGCGCTTGGCGATCACCGCTCATCCTTCCCGACAGTTGATCAGGTTATTCAGCTACTGGCTGACATTCGTCTTGCCGGCATGATTTCCGGAAAAATCGGTGTATTGCATGTTCATTCCGGAAATCTTCATGGCGAATTTGAAATGTTTAAGGAAATAGTGGACCGCGGTTTCCCGATTCGCCATATTCGCCCGACTCATTGCGCAAGGGCAAAGTATGTGTTTGATTCCGCTGTGCAGTTTGCCAAAGCAGGCGGCTATATCGATATCACAACAGGCGGATCCTGCTGCTTCGACTCCCCGGCTGATGCCTTTATTGAAGCGGTTGGCGAAGGGGTTGACCCTGCCCGCATTACGATGAGCTCAGACGGTCATGGCTCCAAACCTCGTTTCAATGACAAGGGGGAAATGGTAGGGCTGGCTGTCTGCGGGATTGAATGTAATCTTGAAACTATTCAGAAGCTTGTCAGGGAAAAGGGGCAGAAGCTCGAGGATGTTCTTCCCTTTATCACCAAAAATGTTGCGGATTCGCATGGGCTATCTACGCAAGGTCGGGTGGCCGATGGAGCAACGGCAGATGCATTGCTTTTTGATGACAATCTTGAACTTACGGATGTTTTTGCCAAGGGGCGTCAGATGATGCGGAATCGCGAAATTATTGTTCGCGGTACTTTTGAAGAATAATTGGTTATCCCGAGCTTCCGATAAAAACAGCGTCCCGTTAGTGATTTTTCGGGGCGCTGTTTTATTCAGGCTTGTGTCAGTGCTTCCTCTCTGTTCGATCGGTTCCAGAGCCGCTTGAATGCGGGGATCAGGAGAAGGAGATGCCAGGTGCCATATCCAATCACGAGTCCCACGGCAACACCCCCCAGAACGTCTGTCGGGAAATGGGCAAAAAGCCAGAGCCGCGAAAAGGCGATCAGAAGCGCGACGGGAAGCGCCGCGAGAGCAATTTTGAATTCCCTGCTTGCGAGCAGAACGCCGAGCACCGTGAATGACACCGCCGTGTGACCGGAAGGAAATGAGAAAGAAGGCGGGCACGCCTGCAGCATAGAGACCCCTGTCTCAATGGCGCAGGGTCTCGGACGGGCAAAAAGAAACTTCAGAAGGCCGTTTGAAATAAAAAGATCCGCGAACAGACTGACGATGATCGCGATGCTTACCGGGCGGGTCTTTTTTGAGCATAAAAGCACCGCGGCGAGCGCGATCCAGATTTCTCCCGCGTTCCCGACCCGGGTCGCCGCCATCATGATGGAATCAAAAAATGTTCCATGAAGCGCCTGGAGTGAGAGGAGAAAAGACATTTCCGACATTTTGAAGCAAACCTCTTCCGGGGGCGGTTTCTGGGAAACCGTCCCTCTTATTAATTTTCGAACCGGATCAGCGTTCAGGCTTTCTGAGGAATCCGAATGAAGCGAGCCGCATGGCTGCGCTTTAACGAAGACGCGAGAAACGCGAGGTAGACCAGAGCGGAGAGACTCCAGTCAAGAAGGAACGTCGCCACATTGTGGCTCGGGAAGTGGTATCCCCGCATCATCTGAATGACACCGCAGACCGTTCCGAAGAGGATAGCGAAAAAGAGACCGGCGCGGGCAAGGGTCGGACGGCGACGTCTGAAAGCAAACCAGAAGGGGATCAGGCTGAAACCGGTTCCGGCAAAGCCTCCGGGCCAGCAGTTGCCAGGGGCTGAAAGGCTGAATCCAAAGTGAGGGGCAAGAATCGGATGCGTACCGCCGAAGAACGTCGTGGAAACCGGGCAGTAGACCCCGGTCATATCTTTCAGCACTGAGACTGTCCCGACGCAGACGAGTATTGCGGTAATAAGATAGCCCGCTTCAGTGACAGAAATCCGGGGGGAGATCTTGGCACGGTCTTTTACCGCGATCGCGATAACTCCCAAAGCTACGAACACCGTGAGCAGTTTTGCCCATTTATGGAAGAAAAGCAGCGCTGCGCTGTTCTGAAGCGGAAACGTTCCATCCGGCGCAAAGAAACGCTCCACCGCGAGGTCAATGGAGACCGGGTGAAGGATGATGAGCGCCGCGAGCAGCAGAGCCGGAATAATCGCTTCGGCTGCAGCGGAAAGAAAACGTCTTTTCACGGGATTCAGAGTGCCGACGGACGGAAGTCCGGCAGCAGATAAAGGGAGACAGTTAAAGTGTGTTCCCTGCCGTGTGAAACCCCCGTTCAAAGCGCGTCAAAACAGTGTGAAGAATAAGAGAGGAGAGAGCCAGATTCAAAACCGGCCGAGGGTCTTTTTGAAGACCAAGCTTCTGAGGGGGAAATGTGAACGGGGAGACAAATGAGGGAAAAAGAAATATCCCTCCTTCCATGAGGAGAACTTGCAGGGAAGGAGGGAAAAAGACCTCATCTCCGAGGAGAGAGTCACGGGATGAGGCTGTACGCACTCATGCTTCTACAGATGCCGGAGCAGTGTCTCCGGATTCGCCGTGATGCTTCCGCTGCAAGGACTTCGGGAAAATAGCGGAACCGGCTTCCGGCTGCTCCTAAACCCGCTTCGCGGAGAAGAGAAGAAGGAAGAAATGCTCTCGGGGTTTCTTCTTTTTCTTTTCTCTGCAATTCATACATTACGCCTTTTTAAAAATATTTATGTATCACCAAATAGGGATTCCAGGAAGAAATGCCGTAATTTATTCATCATGATGGAGGCTTCTGTCTTGGATTTACGGGTTTCTGTAAAAGCTCTATTTAT
The DNA here is from genome assembly GCF_003402575.1 of Mesosutterella multiformis. Lineage (GTDB taxonomy): Bacteria > Pseudomonadota > Gammaproteobacteria > Burkholderiales > Burkholderiaceae_F > Mesosutterella > Mesosutterella multiformis. Next base: position 1,882,801 of record NZ_BGZJ01000001.1, on the reverse strand, counting down.
TTATAGGTATCAATATTGCGGCAGGCGGCACAGAGCGTTTCGTATGGCGGTCAGGAGGAACGGTTCACGGTTTTATTCGGTGAATTATCAAATCAAGTGCAAAGTTACTGAATAAAAGACTTCAGCCGGACACTTCCAATTGAGACGTTTTCTGGGTCTGAAATTCAGAGCATTGAACCGTTTCTGAACTTCTGCCTGAGAAATTTTATCGATACTCATTCCTTTTGGGAAAAAGTCTCTAAGAAGTCCGTTTGTATTTTCATTACTTCCTTTCTCCCATGGATGATGAGGCAAGCAGAAATACACTTTGGTTCTGAGATCTTTCTCCAGTTTTTCAGCCCAGGAAAATTCTTTTCCGCGATCTACGGTAATCGTACGCAGATCCTTATCTGACAGAGATTTCTCAATTACGGCAGACACATCGGCCGCAGTCTTGGAAGCGGTTTTCCCGCCACAGAGAAAGCCGGACTTCCTATCGACCAGAGTCGTGAGGCAGGTTCCGCCCTTTTTTCCGATGACGGTATCGCCTTCCCAATCCCCCAGGCAAGATCTGTTCTGAGCTTCCAGGGGTCGCTCTTCAATGCTGTGAGTGATCTGGATCTTTCCTCGCCTCTCGGTCATGCCTTTACGGTGACGCGTTTTACCGTGGTGTCGCAGGTGTCGGGACATCTTTCGGCCATCCACAAAGCGATCCAGAAAGCCAGAATTGATTCCTCGGTAGATTGTCGTGGCGCTGATCCTTAGATTCGGCAGCTCCTTTCTGAGACGGTATTGAATCTGCTCCGGAGACCAGAATTTCTTAACCAGCAGATTTGAGACAATCCTTGTCAGCAACGAGTCAGACTTCAGAATGTTTCTCTTTCCGCAATGCTTTCTCTGTCTCTGATATCGGGCCTGCGCGGCACAGGGATCATAGGCAGCTGAAGCCCCATCCTGGGCCGATACAGCCTTGTTTCGCTTCAGTTCGCGGGAGATCGTAGAAACATTTTTCCCAATCGCACATGCAATTTCAGACAGGGATTTGCCTGAAATCGTTAAAGCCGAAATAAATACTCTGTCCCGAAGAGTAAGATGATAATAGTGGCTCATGAGCTCCCTCTATAGTTATCTTGACAATCTCTATTATGGAAGCTTTATGGGCCACTATTCTTTTCTCAGGCTTTGCACTTGAAGTGATAATTCGCCTCAGAAAAAAACGTGAACGAAAGATAGCGTCGTTGAAATTTAAAAACGTTACTTGATGGTGATATCCGGAAAATGTCTGATGAAAACCCGAAAAGAGAGAAAGCGGGGGAAAGTCTCAGACGTTTTCCTTATCTCAGTCGACCGTGGTCAGAGAACGGCTTTGGAGCGCTCCTTCGAGTCACAGTGCCGCACTAACATGGAAGATGCCGGAGCCTCGGGGCTTCCTGCCTTCCGCGGATTCGGCAGTCCATCCAATTTCACTCAATATAAAAAATAAATCCTATGACAGAAACCAGAATTGAGGCGTCAAGCCCCCAGGCCGGGGGTCTGAAACGCACATTCGGCATGCGGGAGGCGGTGACGATCACGGCGGGCTCTGTGATCGGTGTCGGTCTCTTTACAACGGGTTCCAATGTTGTCGGCACGCTCGGGCCAGCGGTCATTCTTGCAACGCTCCTCGCGCTCGCGGTGAGTATTTATCCGGCGCTCCTATACGCGGAAATGGGAGCCGCGCTTCCTTACGCGGGCGGCACCTACCAGTTCGCATCTCTTGGTCTTGGACGTGCGGCCGGAATGCTCGCGGGCTGGAACTTCATCATTTCGCTTGTCGCAGTGACGGGGGGCGAAGCGCTCGCTTTCAGTTACTACTTCCGAACGCTTTTCCTCGCGTTTGGCTACGACCTGCCGATATCCGACGTGGTGCTCGCCTCCATTGTGACCGCGGGCTTCATTGTGGCCAATGTTTTCGGCGTGAAGCTCACCGGAAAACTGCAGAACGGCTTCATGTTCTTCTTCTGGGGCGTCGCCTTCATCTGGTTCCTTACGATGATTCCGAATGTCCACCTGCCGTCCTTTGTGCGGGCTCCGGAATTCCTTCACGCGACAACACCTCTCGGATTCTTCTCCGCGACCTGCATGATCTGGTGGTGCTTTGCTGGGTTTGAGGCCTGCGTGGCGATGGGGGAAGAAATCAAATACCCGCATATCAATGTGCCGCGCGCGATGTTCCTCGCCCCGTTTGTCGTCTTTGCGGTGAACGCGCTTTTCCAGTGGTACCTCGTCGGCATCACGCCTCCGGATCAGATCGCATCGCTCGCGGATGCGGAAGCGCCGTTTGCCCAGGCGATGAAGGCGGCCGGGATCCTCGGGTTCCCTCTCGCGCTCCTTGCTGCCGGTATCGCCTTTGGCGGCGACTTCTCCACGCTGAACGCCTCGATCTCGACGCCTCCCCGCTATCTCTTCACGATGGCGCGTGACGGCTCCATGCCGAAGGTCTTCGCGATCACGAGTAAGAAATATCAGACGCCGTATGTCGCGGTGATTGTGCTCGGTGTGCTGTCCGTAGCGCTGATTGCGACGAATTCGCTTGAATACATCGCGTCGCTCTCCCTTTTCGCCGACCTCTTCTACTACGTGCTTGGCATCATTGCCGCGCTTGCTCTTCGTAAGAAGCATCCGGAACTGAAGCGGAGCTACAAGGCTCCGTGGATCAAGGTCGGGGCTCCGGTGAGCGCGGTGATCTACGTGCTGATGATGACGCAGCTGGACGCGAACGCCTTCATCACTGGCGTGCTCTGGTGCGTGCTCGGTATCGCGATTTATCTTGTCTGCCGGTGGAAGTACGGCAAAGCCGGGGAATTCACGCTGGATCTCGCGGCGTCCGGTGCGGATGACGTACCGCCGCCTGAGGAAAAACGGGCGATGGATCGTGAGTACCTGATCTGGAAAGTGATTGTTTCAGCGTCCTGCGTGATCGCGGTTGTTCTCTATATCTTCCCGTTCTTCGTGAAGTAGCCGGGAAGAGAAGACTGTTATCCGCCAGGAAACAGCGCGCCCCTGTCTGAAAGCTTCAGGCAGGGGCGCTCTTCGTATCACGAGGATTACTTCAGTGTGTAGGATCTCGCCTTTGTGGAGCAGGGCGAACCTTCAGTCAGCCAGAGTGTCCGTTCGTCAAGATCGAGCACCATGGACCAGAGTGACGTATGGCGGTGGTATTCGGGCAGCGACATGTCGTCATGGCGGCAGACACCGTCCGGATTCCCGGCGTGATCCGAGAGGATCCGGAACAGTGTCTTTCTCTTCAGATGGCCTTCTTCCGCGCGGGTAAGGCGCCGGACGCGGTCGAGACGCGTAAAAGTCGATGTGAATGAATAGCGGGTCGCCTCTCCCTGCGAGAGCATATAGGGGGAGAGCCAGTGATTGGTGTGGCAGAGCGGATGGCCGTCTGAGAGAAGGATATCGAGATCGGAAGGTGCGTATTCAACCGCGACCACGAGACCGTCCGCGCTCGCGAGACCCACGCAGGCTGAACCCGCGCGCTTCGCCTTCGCGATCGTATCAATCGCCTTCGGGACTGTCGGCTGCTGCACAGCGTTCCTAAGAATCACATGAAGCGGTACGCCAATCTGACCTTTCTTCACGGACATGGCGTTCAGCGATACGCCGACCCCGGCCGCATTAAGCCCCTTACCTCCGACCAGACCCGCTTCTGTCACGATGAGGGCTTTCGGGTACGGCCGCTCGTACACCTCAAGAATCACGGTGGTGCCGGCTCCGATCGACCACCAGTCCCAGTTCTGCGCGAGATAGGTTTTCCCATTGCCGGAGGCTTCCTGCGGCACACCGATCACGCTGCATTCGTCCGCCGGCGCTTCACTCTTCGCGAACATCACTTCCGAGCGGCAGTTCAGCGTCAGAATCACATCAAACGGCACACCTGCCCCTTCGGCGATGCCTTTCATTTCATCGATCAGGTCCGGCCGGTAAGCCCGGATTGCCGGTTCGTAGCGTTTTGCCATCCGGACCGCATCTTTCCATGGCAGATGCGCTTCTTTATCGAAGAGAACTTTGTATTCGTCAATAACCTTCAGGATCCGTTCCTTCGCGAAGGATCCATAAGCGACGCCCCGCTCATGGGCCTGTCCCGAAATGCGGATGTATTGGTGAACTGATGGTGCCATGCGCTGCTCTCCCTTGATTTTTTTGTAGAACAGAGTGCTTCGGAATTCACTTTAACACCGGCAGTTCAGGCTGTGTGCTGAATGACGATAATCAGTTGAAATGGATAACAAAAAAGCCTCTCAATATTAATACTGAGGAGAGGCTTCCCGTGGATTTGGATGTCTTACAGGGGCGGTCAGACGGGAGAGGTTCCGGAAGCGCCGTCCTCTTTCGCAATCGTCGCCACCGCCTTTTCATAAATATCCGCTACGGTGTGACGCTTCAGCTCAGCTTCAAAGGACGCCTGAATGGCATCCAGCGTCGCGTCCAGACTCCCGTGAATAGCGCGTCCGACCGGACACGCGGGGTTCGGGTGCTCATGAAAGTGAAAAAGCGGCGCGCTGCTCCCGGTTTCCACGGCCCGGTAGAGGTCGAGAAACGTGATGGCTTCAAGCGGCTTCAGAAGCGTGATGCCTCCGGGGCCCCGGCGGACCTCAATCAGACCGGCTTCCTTCAGCTGCGACATGATGTTCCGGATGATCACGGGGTTGCTGCCAACGGTTCCCGCGAGCATATCGCTCGTGATCTTCTCATCATCCCTGAAGTATTCAATCGCGATCAGCACGTGCACAGCAGTCGTGAATTTGGTGGAAATCTGCATAGAGTCCTGATTCTCCGGAAGTGTAGATGCATCAAAGCGTCAGGCATCTCACAGGACGCCTGACGCGGTAACCGTTCTTGGGGAAGGTGGGGATTTTAAGCCCAGCGGACCGAAATCCGCTCGCGGATGTGATTCCCGTGCTCAATCTCATCCACCATCGCGATCGCGTAGTCGGCGTAGGAGATTTCAGACTTCCCGTCCTTATTCACCGTGAAATCCTCGCCGGTCAGTTCATAGAATCCCGTGCGGGGGCCGTCCGCGAGGAAGACTGCGGCCGGGCTGATATAGGTCCAGCGGACATAGTTTCTCGTACGGAGGTAGCCAAGCGACTTCTTCATAGCCTGGGCGAGCGGGCGGATCGCCTCCGGGAAGTCTTTTCCGTCAGCAAGGGTTTCCGTGCGCTCCGGGTTCGTGTAGAGAGAACCGGCACCGCCGACAAAGAGCAGACGGGTGTCAGAACCGGCGAAGATATCCGCGAGGTGCTCAGTCGTGGTCTGGTAGAGCGGGAAAGTTTCAGGCGTGAAAGCCCCGAACCCGCTCACCACCGCGTCAAACCCGGCGAGGTCTTCGCGTGTGAGATCAAGGATGTCCTTACGGACGTAAGTCTTTGCTTCCGTATTGTTCTCTTCGTGACGCCCGAAAGCGGTCACGTCAAAACCGCGGGAAAGGGCTTCAGAGATGATTTTGCGGGAAGCTTTGCCGTTAGCGGCAACGACTGCGATTTTTGCCATTTTGCATTCTGCCTTATTGATGTAATAAGTGTTGTTTCATCTGTTAAGAAGAAATATAGCGAAGAAAATTTTAGATGTCAATACTTTTATTACATCAAAAGAAATTCTGAAGGGGAAAGGGAACGGCCGGTTTTCATCAAGCCCCTGAATACAGGCATTTCGCTTTAACATTGGGGGCATGACGGCCGGAAAGGTGCCGGAATCAGGGTGCTTCAGGCGCTTCCTGCCCGGCCGCAAGGACAAAGGAGATAGGAAATGACGCTCGGTGTTCCTTCAACCGGCGAGGCAGGCCGCCTCGCGGACGCATCTCCGTGGACGGGCGAGAGACCGCCGCGGGATGAGTTTTTCTGGCTTTCCCAGATCAACAAAGCGACGTTTGTTGTCAATACCCGAAGCGGGCTTCTCGACCCCAGGCGGGCACCGGGTTGGGCAAGAGCTCAGAGACGCGTGATCGAGAAAGGCAATACACCCGGAAATCCCCGTCCCAAGATGTATGTGCGTTACGAGCCGCTTCTAATTGCCGAGGCCGGAATCGATGTCACGCTGATCCACGCGGGGCGGTCCTCCCAGGATATGCACGCGGTGTATCAGCGAGCGATGCTCCGGGATCAGACGCTTGAAGTGATGACCGCGCTGAACTCGGTGCGTGAGACACTCTTTCGCCTCGCGAAGGAAAACCGGGACACGATCGCTCCCTGCTATACGAATGGGGTGGCGGCTCAGCCGAATTCGCTCGGGCACACCTGGCTCGGACACCTTGAAGGCTTCCGGCGTGACTTTGAGTCGCTGAAGGAATTCTGGGCCCGGCTGAATCTCAGTCCTATGGGGACCACCGTGCTGAATGGGACCCCATGGCCGCTTGACCGCGAGTCGATGGCCTCACTCCTCGGTTTTGAAGGACTTGTTGAAAACGCGTATGACGCGGCGCAGATTTCATCCACTGACACCGCGGTGGAGGCAAGTCTCAAACTCGTCGAACCGATGCTGCATATCACGCAGTTTATCGAGGACATCATGACGCAGTATGCGCAGCCGCGCCCCTGGATCCTCGTGTCCAGCACGTATGCCTCAACCGCCATGCCGCAGAAGCGGAACCCCGGGTCGCTGATCGATGTGCGGCGGGACGCGAATCAGGTGCTTGGGGAACTCACGGGAACGATCTTCCGGGCGCACGATCTGATGCCCGGAATGTATGACCCGAAGGATGAGGCCATTAATAGCACAGTGATGGCGGAGGGCGCGGCGGTGCTTCGGGCTTTCGCTCACGTCCTCACGCTTCTCAAAGTGAACCCCGAGCGGGCTCTTGAGGAACTGAATCTTGACTGGACGGCGAGCCAGAATATCGCGGACGTCCTGATGAAGGACTACGGGGTGCCGTTCCGCGAGGGGCATCACTTTGCGAGTGACCTCGTGACGTTTGCCAGAAGCCGGGACTACACGCCGCTCACGCTGCCCTACGAAGACGCAAAGGCTCTCTATGAGAAACTCGCCTCCGGGGCGGAAGAGGGGATTCCAAAGACCTTCCCGCTCACGGAATACGATTTCCGTTCGGCGTTGGATCCCCGCTCGATCGTGAACAGCCGCGCGACCCGCGGCGGTCCGCAGCCGACTGAGCTTACACGGCTCTTCCGCGAGGCCGAGGACGGGATCCGGTCGGATTCTGACTGGGTAAGCGGAAAGAAGACCGCGCTTGCCGCGGCCGAGAAAACGCTTGACGAGGATTTCGAAGCGCTCTGCGCGTTGCCCGGATAACAGATTTTTTTCTTTCTGTCCGGTATCCTTACCGGTCGGTCTGGCTGCCCGCCTCCCGGAAACCCGAGGCGGGCATTTTTTTCTTTTTCAACAGGTTTTAAGAAGGAGGGCTGCGCGTGAAGCAGTTTGTGAGCCGCTGGGGATGTCTTTTTATCGGTATGAGTTCGGTGGCGTTCGGGATCGCGATGACAACCCGGGCGGGGCTCGGCACAACACCGCTCTCATCCTCGCCCTATACGGTCACGTTTTTCACGCCGCTCACGCTCGGTGCCGCGTCGATCGGTCTCAATGTGTTTTTCTTCGCGCTCCTCTGGGCCGTGATGGGAAAGCGCTTTCAGTTCACCCGGAATCTTCTCCAAGTGCCGATTGTTCTCCTTTTCGGCTTTCTCATTGATTTCTTCATGTGGGCCCTCGCCGCGGTTCCGCCGGGACCTTATGCCGCGAAGATCGCCCAGAACCTCCTCGGGAACGCCTTTCTCGCGCTTGGTGTTGTCTTTCAGGGGGCGAGCTGCGCGGTGACGCTCCCGGGCGACGGCTTCGTGATTGAGGCGTCGAAACGCTTCGGAATATCTCTTGGGCGCATGAAAGCAATCTTTGACTGGTCGCTTGTCGCGATCGCCTGCGTGCTCGGTCTCATCTTCCTTGGCCGCATCGAAGGGGTGCGTGAAGGCACCGTGATTTCCGCTCTCACGACCGGAATCTTTGTGCGGCTCTGGGCCAAATGCCCCGTGTTCCCGAAACTCGTTAAATTCAACCGTTTGAAGTAACAAAAAAAGATGAGAACGATTATATTTAAGTATCACGGAAAATAAATTTTCCGTATCTCTTTTATGTTATTAGCTATGCTCGATCTTATTGAGAATAAATGATTTTTTATTGGTCGAGTTATTTTTTTTACTGGACTTTTTTCTTTCTGAACCATTAAAATTGAAGAAAAACCATGAACCGGCAGTCAATGGCTGACCGGTCCCCCCGGAAAGCTGATAAGAGGTCTGAAATGCAGCAGGAAGAAGAAAAAGAAAAAAATGCGGAAGAGGCGGCTGAAGCCGCCCCTCGGTCTCGAAGACGGGGCCGGCCCGCATCTCTCCACACGAAGGAAATGGTGCTTCACATCCGCTGTACCACCGAGCAGCGGGATACGTTTGCGAGGATGAGCGGGTCTGTCTGGTTCCGGTCATTCCTTGATACGCTCCAGGCCGGTTTCGATCGGGATGTGAATTCATCGTCCGGCGAAGAGGATTAGGCAGAAACCGGACGGGGCAGAAATGCATCGCCGGATACAGAAACGGGAGGGTTGCCCCTCCCGTTTTTTATGGCCTGAAATCAGGAACTCTGATCACGGAATAAAGATTTTCGGATCTACGGTAATTTAAGTGTCAGTGATACTAATTACAGGGTCTTCAGTGTCTTTTCGTATTTTTCCAAATGGTAATTTCAGTGTTTTAGAGTGAGAATCTCACTCACCGGCACGCGTCCCGTCCGGAGACGGTTAAGCGGGGAGTCCGCCGGGTAGCCCAGTCCTATCCCGATCGCCAGAATCAGGTTATCGGGGATGCCGAGAACGCGCTTCACGATATCGGGGTAACGCACCAGATTAAAGGCCGGAATGCTGCCGACTCCGCGTGACGCGGCGGCAAGAAGCAGAAACGCTTCAAGCGCCCCGGCGTCAAGCACCATCCATTCCGAATGCACTTTCGGGATCGTGATAAAAGCGACTGCGGGCGCGTGGAAGAGCACGGCCTGGCTCGCCCGTTTGTCGGCCTCAAGCCCCAGCGCCTCGCGTTCTGCCGCGACCGCTTCCATCCGGGCCCGGACTTCGGGGGAGCGCTCCGAGAGCGGGAGGTTCGCGAAGTCGGTCGAAGGTGGGATACCCGCCCGGTTCCGTTCGTCGAATTCCGAACGGATCGCGTCGAGACTCTTCCCCGTCGAAATCCAGATCTTCCAGTCCTGGCCGTTCAGCTGGGAGGGAGCCCTTGTCGCGTCTTCCGCGATAGCCTGAAGAACCGGATCCGGAACAGGGCGGGCTGAGAAATACCGGATCGAATGACGGAAAGCAATGGCGCTTGAGAATTCCATGACGGAAAGGTCCCGATAAAAAGATGCATCGCAGAGGAAAAGCTCCGCGGGAGGCTTTCAAAGGGCGGAAAAAAACCGGGGCGGCAGATGCCGCGCCGGTTTCACCGGATTGATGAAATTTTAGTCCCGCGCTCCTTTAGGATTCAGGATATTTCATTCGTCACAAGGTAACCCGCACGGCTGAGCGCCTGAACCGCGTTTTTGACGGTATGGCTCTTCACCAGGATATAGTCCGTGTTGTAGGTGGAGACCGCGAAAATCGGAATCTCCTCATCCGCGAGCACCTTGGAGATCCGGGCAAGAATTCCGGTGAGTGACATATCGAGCGTTCCCGCGACCCGCATCATGCGGTAACCCCGGTCGACGGGATAGGCGTCTGACGGCACGTCTGACTCAAGCGCCACGAGCGACAGCTCATCATCCGTCTTCCCAACAAAGACAAAAGGCGACTTCCAGTTAATAGAGGCGGGATTCCGGATCTTCGCGATCGCGAAGAAGTAGGGGAAGGTTTCGATCTTCAGGGCATTGGTCATCGGAGTCTCTTTTTTTATTTCCTGGGGGAGTCTCTGATCAGAGACGGGTGCAGCTGAAGCGTTCGGCGAGCGTCTTCGCGGGAGCAGAGTCTGCCGCGTGTCCCAGCGTGATGCCGGACTTCACTTCAAATCCCTCGGGGATCTGAAGGATCGAGCGGAGTTTCGCGGGGTCTTTCGTTCCGAGAAGGCAGCCCGCGATGAAGCAGGTTCCGAGTCCGAGATCCGCCGCGGCAAGAAGCATATTTTCAATGATCGCGCCGGCGTCAAGCGTTCCCACAGTGCCGGGCTTCGCGGAAACCACGATGAAGGCGGGAGCGCCGTAAAGCGGGTCGTGGCTTTCTGAAGCCATGAAGAATTTCCGGAGTTCCGCCATTTTTTCGCTTCCGGTGACTACCGTCAGGTGCACAGTGCCGTATTCCCCCATGCCGACCGGAGCCGCGCGGCCCGCGGCAAGAATCGTGTCCAGAGCTTCATCCGACACCGGCGTCGCCTCATAGGCTCTTGAAGAATGACGCCGGGCCAGCGTTTCACGGAATTCCATGGTTTTCTCCTTACAGAAAAACAGTTCGATGGAAAGACTAGCGCAAAGACACTCTTTCGGTATTGTCTCTAGCCTATAGAGGAAGAAAAATTTTTTCCGAACGATAGCCCGAGTGCTCGTATGGGTTCGTACCGGCTGCAGCGCGTTACGTGATCATTCACCATGCCGGTTGCCTGCATAAAGGAGTAGAGGATCGTGGTGCCAAGGAACCGGAATCCTCTCGCCTTGAATTCCTTCGCGACCCGGTCGGAGAACGGTGTGGAGGGCGGCACCTGCGACTCATCCGTCCACGCGTTCTCAATCGGCCATCCATCCGTGAAGCTCCAGTACCAGCGGACAAAGGACCCGGTTTTCTCCCGGATATCAATGAGTGTCCGGGCGTTCGTAATCGCCGCTTCGATTTTCATCCGGTTTCGGATGATGCCGGGATCGAGGAGCAGCCGATTGACGTCCGCCTCACCGAAGGACGCGACCGTTTCCGGATCAAACCCGGCGAACGCTTTCCGGTATCCCTCACGTCTTCCGAGGATCGTGGACCAGGAGAGGCCGGCCTGAGCGGATTCCAGAACCAGAAACTCAAAGAGACGCTTTTCGTCAATCGTCGGCACACCCCACTCGGTGTCGTGATACGCGCGCATCGCGAGGGATCCCGAGGCTCCCCAGGCGCAGCAGCGGTCGTTTGTCATGATGTGGTTTCCTCCTGATACCTGAAACGGCTTTCTGAATGGATGCCATCAGAGTCTGAGCGCGGATTTCCGCCGGGGCCGTTCCTTTTTTTACTGTTCAGGCCAGATTTCCGAGACATTTTTTGACGAATTCAGTTTTCGTAACTGATTGATTCCGTTCGCTGTCATGATTCCGTCATATTTCTGTCACGGAACCGTCATCTCGCTGAAGCCTTTCTGACATATTCGCCCGGCATACTCAGCACCGCTAATGGAGGCGGAGCGGGCCTTACCGGTTTTTTATGGGCAAGTAAAAGACTGGCAGCTGACGGGCCTGATCTCCTGCTTCCGACAACAGATTCCTACTTCCATCACTCACCATTATGGATACATTCTTTCTAGTTCTGCTCGTGTTCCTCGCGATTCTCGCCGCGGTGGACCTTTTCGTGGGCGTCAGTAACGACGCCGTCAACTTCCTGAATTCCGCGGTCGGCAGCCGCATCGCCCCCTTCAAGGTGGTGCTCGGCGTGGCTGCGGTCGGCGTGCTGCTCGGCGCGACGTTCTCAGGCGGCATGATGGAGATTGCCCGAAGCGGCGTCTTCCATCCCTCGATGTTCTCGTTCTCTGACGTGATTGCCATTTACTTCGCGGTGATGGTGACAGACGTCCTGCTGCTGAACGTCTTCAATAAGATGGGCCTTCCCACCTCGACCACGGTCTCGATCGTGTTCGAGCTTCTCGGCGCGGCGGCCGGTGTGGCGATCAACCGTCTGATCCAGAACGGTGAGTCCGCTCTTGGGTTCGGCGCTTATATCAATGACTCGAAGGCGCTCGGAATGATTTCCGCGATTCTCGTCTCGGTCGTTGTCGCGTTCCTCGCAGGCGTCATCGTGCAGTGGATCACCCGCGTGATCTTCACCTTCCGCTATGACCGTCTCTTCAAGAAGCTCGGCGGCATCTACGGCGGTTTTTCGCTCGCGATGATCTTCTACTTCCTCGTGATGAAGGGGGCGAAAGGCGCTTCCTTCATGACGCCTGACGTGCTCGCGTTCCTCGATGCCTACGGTACGGAACTCGTGCTCGGGATCTTCGTTGTCTGCTCGATTCTCCTGCAGCTCGGGATGATGTTCTTTAAGACGAACGTTTTCCGGATCATCATTCTTGCCGGTACTTTCGCTCTGGCCTTCGCGTTTGCCGGGAACGACCTCGTGAACTTCGTCGGTGTGCCGATCGCGGCGCTCGACAGCGCTCACATCTTTGAAGCGGCCGGTGCCGGCGCTTCGGCCTCCACCTTCACGATGGCGGGTCTCGAACAGGCGATCCCCGCACCGACTGCGCTGCTTCTCCTCTCGGGTGTCATCATGGTGATCACGCTTTTCACTTCGAAGAGCGCCCGTCACGTGATTGAAACCTCCGTGAACCTCAGCTCCTCCGCCGCGGGCGAAAAGGAACAGTTCGGCGCGACGCTTCCTGGCCGTATCGTGGTGAAGGGCGCGATGAAGTTCGGTGCCTTCCTCACCTCAGTCCTCCCGAAGCCGTTCCTCAAGTTCCTCGCGAGCCGCTTCGAACCGAAGCCGGTAGAGAAGGGTGAGGATGTGCTCCCGTTTGACTATATCCGCGCGTCTCTTAACCTCATCGTGTCCGCGATTCTGATCGCGTCCGCGACGTCCCTCAAGCTTCCGCTTTCGACCACTTACGTGACCTTCATGGTGGCGATGGGGTCGTCGTTTGCGGATCGTGCCTGGGACCGTGAAACGGCTGTGTACCGCGTGTCCGGTGTGATCACCGTGATTTCCGGCTGGTTTGTCACCGCTTTCTCCGCGTTCGTTGCCGCGGCGATCGCCGCGACCCTGGTGCTTAAGGGCGGCGAAGTGGTTTCTGTCCTTCTGATGGTGATCGCGATCGCTGTCATCGTGAAGACGAACTTCTGGCCGAACAAGGTTGAAGAAGCCGAGAAGGAAAGAATCCGTCTTACGGACCGTGACGGCATCCGCACGATGCTCGACCACGAAATTCCGCGCCACTTTGATAACGCCTCTGAACTCTACGGCGCGATGGTCTACGGCTTCCTGAATGACGATGAGCGGACGCTCCGCCGCGTCGTGAACCGCGCAAGTGAATGCCTCGATGAGCTCACCGAAAAGCGCTCGCTTTACTACCAGATGGCAAAGCATCCGACGGACCGCGCGGACAGCGATGCGAAGTACTTCTACTACCGCAGCTTCACCGGCATGCGTGAAATCGCCCGTACCCTTGTCCGCACGTCGACTCTCACGCGGGACCATGTCGCGAACCGTCACCGGGTCTTTACGGGTGAACTCGCTGAATACCTGAAGCGGCTTTCTGTTGAAGTGGATGCGGCGCGGCGCGATGTGGCGACCTTCTGCAAGGTGGGCGGCGACCTCACACCGCTGCACACCCGGATGAAGAACCTCTCTGAGCTTGTGGATCAGAGCCAGGAGGCGGTGCTTTCCGACGTGAACCGCTTTGGTCTGTCGCTTCGCGGCTCCGAGCTCTACCTCGTCCTCGTGCAGTTTGTCCGGGAACTCATTAACCGCTACGAAATTGTGGTGACGCTGCAGTGGCACCTGAATCAGGTGTGCCGGAAGGAAAAGCTCGATGTGCTGAATGAAGCGCACTCGGCGGCTGTCCCTGAAAACTCGGGCCGCCCGGTTTTCCCTGGCACCCGAAAGGGCGCTGTGACGGGATCCGCCATGATGGCTGATACCCCTGTGAGACTCTCCGCACCGTTTGTGAATAAGGAAACGAAATTATGACAAAGAAGCATGGTCGCGCTGAAATCCGCTTCAAGCTGGAGCATGACCTCTATGACGCGGCGGAAGAGGCTTTCCGTGAGGCAGGGCTTTCGATCGAAACCGGACTCATGCTGTTCCTCGCGCAGGTCGCGAAGCAGCATATCGAAGGCAAGGTGGTTGACGAGCCGCATGATGTTTTCGCGACAGTTGACGAACTGATGGAGTATCTCGAGGAACGTGAGGAGCGCCGCGCGGCTGAAAAGGCCGCCGCCCGTCAGGCGAAGAAGAACGAAAAGGTTCTCGCGGAGCTTGAGCGTGAAGAGAAAGAGAAGGAAAAGGAGCGCCTGAAAGCCGCGAAGAAGGCTGAGAAGGCGGACCGTGAGGCGGCTGAGAAAGCGGCTAAAAAAGCCCGCCAGGAGGCGAAGAAGGCGGAGAAAGCGGCGAAAGACGCTGTTCCGCAGACTGAAGCCGGGGTGGAGCCTCAGGCAGCCGCTCAGCCGGAACCGAAGTCTGAGAAGAAGCCCGTGAAGGCTTCCGAACCGGTGCCGACCGAAGTCGCGATCGCGGTGTCCAGGACGGCAAATTCCTGATTTTTCGTTCGCAGGAAATGCGGCCCTTCCCGGCGACCCGTTCGGACCGGACGCTGGCCGCACAGCTGAAAGCTCCGGGATTTTTCCGAACCCTGGGCTTTCCAGGGGGAACGCTTTCGGAGGAGGTTGATGGTGGTCAGGCCTTCGGAAGCTTTTTGAGTGAAGCGGTCTCTTGCTTGCCCTGAGAGGCCGCTGAGCGCGGGGTGCGTTCTGAACAGGTGAGTGATCAGAACGCACCCCATTTTTTATGGCCGGGAGCGGGAGCCGCGGAAGACATCAGGAAGCTTTGGAAAGTTTTCCGATTTCCCGGAGCACCTGGCTGAACCGTGTGACGGGCTTTGCCCAGTCGGGTTCGCTGTGCAGCTGTGCGAAGTAAAGCCGCTTCATGGGGTCTGCCCGCAGCCCGGTCTGACGGAATTTCTCCTGAGCGATCATCTCATCCGCGATCGGGTGCATATCGATTCCCTGAAGCACCGCGCGCCGGATCGGGGCGGGAAGCGAGAAGAGTGAGAGGAGGACCGGAATCGCGAAGTGAAGCGCGGCTCCGAGCGCGGGATTCACCTGTCCCCAGTCAGCTGCCGCGGTGTTCAGTGTGCCGCTCGCCTCTCCCCAGTCTTCCTCCGTGACGGCGGAGGCGATCCGGTGCCGTTCCTTTGTGAACCGCGCCTTGCTGATCTTCGCGAAGGGAAACGTGAGCGGGTAAAACACGGCGGACAGATCCTGGATGATCGTGGCCTGCGGGAAGAAACGCTGCGCCGCGTCAGACCAGAAGGGCTCCGTGTCGTCGGGCGGCACGGCGATAAAAGCGGCGTCCATGAGCCCCCGGACACGAAGCGACGTGAAAACCGATTTCGGAATCTCAATCGCGTTTCCGGCGATCCAGCCGCCAAGCGATACCGGAACGCCCTTCTTATCAAACGAAAAGGCGAGTGCCGCGAGGAGCTCGGTCACGCGGCCGCCGTCCTGCTTCCGCACTTTGATGGGCTTGATGAAGAGGATGGGAAGCGTCTCCGGCACGGGTCCCTCGCTCCATAGATCCGCGCCGCTTTGCAGTTTCCCGACCGCGGCCTCAATAAATTCCCGCGTCACCCGGGTGCCGTGGCGGGACAGTATGGAGTCGTGGATTTCAGTATCTGTTTTTCCGCTCCGAGAGAGCCGGTACGCTTCTTTTTCGATCTGGGGAAAAAGGCCCATGGAGTGATGATCGAGAGGCTTTCCGGGATTAAGGAGCCGCGGGGAATCGAGTTCTCCCTGGAGTTCCTCTTTCAGGGTTTCAAGCTCAGGCGGCAGCCCGGCATCCGACCCTTTGTAGGAGTTGAGGAGAATCTGAACGAGAGAGTCCGTCTCCGGGCCGCCCCTGCGGCGGGACCGGGGTTCTGATTTTGCGGAAATCTTCTTCTCAGCCATAACGGGTTCAGCGGATCTGTGTCAGAAAACTTTTCAACGAAGTGAGACTACCCTAAATTTGGTAGGAGCGGGACAGTTTTTGACAGCAGGGAAAACATCCGCCGGGGTCAGTCGGCTGTCGGAAGTTATTGATTGCTAATGATTCTCAAATGCAAAAAATCCCCGTCTGACGGGGTCTGGAGGGCTGCGTCGGGGAGCCGCCGAAAACGCTCCGAAGACGGAAATTCATTACGCCTTAAGGATTTTCACTTATTTCATTTCGTGTTACATCTCTGTTTTCAATTAAGAAAAAATTAAGGAAACCGCATTATTGATCTAAGCACATGTCCCCTTTTTTAGTCACGGAAAAAGGCCTCCCACTTTTTTCCAGTTTGCCTAGAATCGTTTCAGACATTTGAGAAAAGACGGAGTAGTATCGTCTAATTGAGGGTTTGCCACTAGCTCTTAGCCGGGATGCCGGCGGAGTGAGCGCGGTCACCGCGCGGCTCCAGGGCAGGGGAAGAGCGGACCCCGCTTAACATGAGGAGTGTTTATGAACAACATTTGTGATGCGTCCTACGGTCTATTCATCAATAACGAATTCGTGCCGTCCTCTGACGGAAAGACTTTCGCGACCGTGTGTCCGGCAAACGGCGAAAAGCTCGCCGATGTGTCTGCCGCGACCCCGGAAGACGTGGACCGCGCGGTCAAGGTCGCTACTGAAGCGTTCAAGACCTGGAGCAAGACGTCGCCTGCTGAGCGTGCCGCTCTGCTTCTGAAGATCGCGGACGCGATCGACGCGAACGTTGAGCGTCTTGCCACGGTGGAAATGCTCGATAACGGCAAGCCCTTCCGTGAGACCCGCAATATCGATATTCCGGCCGGTGCCGATCACTTCCGCTACTTCGCCGGCGTTCTGCGCGCCGCCGAAGGCCGTGCCGCCCAGATTGACGAAAACACGCTCTCCCTCGTGCTTCACGAGCCGCTCGGCGTTGTGGGTCAGATCATTCCGTGGAACTTCCCGTATCTGATGGCCTGCTGGAAGCTCGCCCCGGCGCTCGCTGCCGGCGATACGGTCGTGATCAAGCCGGCTTCTGACACGCCGCTCTCCATTCTTGAACTCGCGAAGCTCCTGAAGGACATCCTTCCGGCCGGCGTCGTGAACGTGCTCCCGGGTTCCGGCCGCGTGGCTGGCCAGGCGATCCTTGAGCATCCGGGCTTCGCGAAGCTCGCCTTCACCGGTTCCACCGAAGTGGGCCGCAATGTGGGTCTTGCCGCTGCGAAGCGCATCATCCCGGCGACGCTCGAACTCGGCGGCAAGTCCGCGAACATCATCTTCGACGACTGCAACTTTGATAAGGCGCTCGAAGGCGCTCAGATGGGCATCCTCTTCAATCAGGGCCAGGTCTGCTGCGCCGGCTCCCGCATCCTCGTTCAGGACACGATCTATGACAAGTTCATCGCTGCCCTGAAGAAGGAATTCGAGGCTGTGAAGGTGGGCCGTCCGTGGGAAGAAGGCGTGCAGGTCGGCGCTCTCGTTGATGAGCGTCAGCTGAAGAAGGTTCTCAGCTATGTCGATATCGGTAAGGAAGAGGGCGCTACCGTGATTACCGGCGGCCGCCGTCTGACGGAAGACGGTCTCGACAAGGGCTGCTTCATGGCTCCGACGCTGCTCGGCGATGTGACCCCCGATATGCGCGTCGCGCAGGAAGAAATCTTCGGACCGGTTGCCGTGGTGATCAAGTTCCACACCGAAGAAGAAGCGCTCGCGATCGCGAACGACTCGGTCTACGGTCTTGGCGGCGCTGTCTGGACGCAGGATATCAACCGCGCGATCCGTGTGGCCCGCGGCGTTCACACCGGCCGTATGTGGGTGAACACCTATAACGAACTGCCGGCTCACGCCCCGTTCGGCGGCTACAAGCAGTCTGGTATCGGCCGCGAGACCTATCTCTCGATTCTGTCTGCCTACACCCAGACGAAGAACATCTTCATTTCGCTTAACGAAAAGCGTATGGGTATGTTCTGAGCGGCATGATCAGACGGCGCCGCGTGCGGTCAGTCTGACCTCCCGCGCGGCGCCTATAACGGTTATGCTCAGAGCTCCCGGATTCAGGTCCCGATAACGGGCCGGATCCGGGACTTTCGTTTTTATTACGGTTCAGAGTTTTTTGTAGCAATGGATGGAGTTTTCTTAACGATTTACGGAAGCCCCGCTTCCTATAATCGTTATTACCCGAGATGGACAGGGATCGGGCCGGAAATCTTCCGGGCTGATCGCCTGTCCGGGTGCGGGGAACCTGAATGCTGCCGTCCGACCCCTCAGGAAACGGATGGATCCGGGAACTCTTTCCGGGCCCTTCCAATAAGGAGATAAGACAATGCGTATTGCAATTCCGGTTGAAAACGGCGAAATCTACCAGCACTTCGGTCACGCTCCGGCTTTCCGCGTCTATGACGTGGAGAACAGCAAAGTGATTCAGGTGCAGGAAGTGCCGGCCACGGGATCCGGACACGCTGCCATGGCAGGGCTCCTCGCGGACCTCAACGTGGGAACCGTGATCTGCGGCGGAATTGGTTTCGGCGCGGTGAGCGCTCTTGAGTCGATGAATCTGAATCTCATCGCGGGCGCTTCCGGAAACGCTGACGAGGCGGTCCGCGGATTCCTCACGGGGAAACTCGTGAATAATCCGGACGCGTTCCACGCCTGCGGCTGCCACTGAGGTTCGCTCGAAAGCACGAGATGAGGATCTCCCCGTCATTCTCTCGGGGCACCGGATCCTCATCCAATTCCTGCAGAAAAGCAGGTAGGACGAACGATATGAAACGCAGACTGATGCTTTTAGGGCTTGCGGCGCTGCCGCTTGCCGCGATCGCGCAGCAGGGACCGGGGATGGCCCCGCCGCCCCCTCCGCCTCCCGGACAGCCCGGGACGGGACCGGCTCCCGCTCCGGCGATGCCGGGCTGGGGCAACGCGACCCCTGAACAGGTGGACTGGATGGGGCGTCATATTGCTGAGGCGCTCCGGATCCGTCCGTATCAGAAGCCGACGTTCGACTCCTGGATCGCCGCGCAGCGGCAGCTCGCGGTTGACCGCCATGAGCATTGGCGCCGTGTGAGAAACGCGCCGGATCATCAGGCGCTCGCGGACGAGCAGGCGCATTTCGCGCAGGTTCTTGCGACCGACCTTGACCGCGTGGCGCTTACCCGCCGCCGCATGGTGTCTCATTTCGATCAGCCGCAGCGGCAGACGTTTGAGCGGATGGAATTCGGTCATCCGCCCCGTCCTCCGAAGCCCGCGCCGGATCCCCGGTTCGCGCCTCCGCCGCCTGGACCCCGTCAGGCATCCCGTCCGGCTCCAGGCCCCGGAGCCTGGGGACCCGCCCGGTAATAAACCGCGCCTGAATTTCAGTTCAAAAAGAAACCGTGCGTTCTTTCAAAGGAATGCACGGTTTTCTCTTGTGATGTTTAATCAGAAAAAGGTGAATTCAGTACACATTTCTGGCTTAATAAACCGCGGCTACTCCCACGACACATCGACATTCCCGCTTCCCAGCGCGCGGATCAGATCCTTTGTGTCCGTAACACGGCCGATCCGGGTGTAGGTGTAGGGGGAGTTTTCAGGCGTCATATAGAAGATCACAACGTAGTCATCCTGATACAGCATCACGTCTCCCGCTTTGGCGTGCACCGCGGGCGCTGCCGGGAACGTACGGTCCCTGAAGTGGAAGTACTTTTCGTTCCCGTTCAGTTCGAGCATCGGGAGCTTCGCCGGAAGCACTTTCCTGAAAGCCCGCGCGGCCGGCGTATCCGCTAGCTCCACCTTGAAGGTTCTGCCGCCAGCCGTAAACCGGATGAAATCTGTCATGACACCTGCCTCCTCTTTATCCGGGCCATTGACTCTGGTAAATTACTGACAACCACTTTTCAGCCCGGTTAAATGGAATTATCATCTTCCGGGTCAAATCCGGTGTGAAAGCGGGTTATTTTTTTGTCCGGAAGGCTTTGCGAGGCCTTAAATGAGACGATTTAGCAGAAATCCGGGGGAAGCTGGATTTCGCTATTCCAATAAGTAATAATTAATTGGAAGTTATGGCTTTTAGCTATTGACTGGAATAATTTGGTATTACAAATATCGGTTTGTAAAACCGGGATTCCGGATATTTTCGATTTTGTAATTGAAAAATATTGGCGTCATAGCCAACATAGCTGAAAATAAGGCATTTTTATCGGTTTTTGTGACGCATAAGAAGGGTCACATATATATCGTTTAAGCAAAAACCTGATTTTTAATGCCGTGAAACTGATTTTCAGAGCACTTGAATGCGCGTCGGATGAGAAGCCGCCGGGGGTCCCCTGCTTGATCACCTCCGTGTTCCATTTATTCGGCTAATTAATCTTATCCTGCTGATTTTGTTTTAAATAAAAGTTTAGTTTTGGTTGATCGATCAACGAAAAAGCAGAGCCTCGCCTTAAAAAGTTAACTAAATTAAACTTGGTTTAAAAGTTGTCAATTAATGGCGGGAAACAGTTTTGAACATCCTCAATAACTGTGCTCAGTCATAAGCGTGGTCTATGGCAAGACCCTGACAGGTTTATAATTTTTTCAAGGGGATGCCGTGAGACAAACGGCATCACGGTCCACAGGAGGCCGCAATGGAAATCAGGGTGCTTCGCTACTTCGTGACAATGGCCCGCGAAGGCAATATGACGCGGGCGGCTGAGCGGCTGTTTGTGACCCAGCCGACGCTTTCCAAACAGCTGAAGGACCTCGAGGAAGAGCTCGGGCGGAAGCTGTACGAGAGAACGAATTACAGTATCAGGCTCACCGACGCCGGCATGCTTCTCAGAAAGCGGGCCGAGGATATCCTGGCGCTCGTCGATAAGACTGAGGAGGAGTTCCGGGCCCTGAATGACCTCGATTCCGGCAGCGTCTCGATCGGGGCGGCGGAGTCCGACTCGATCAAGTATTTCGCCCGCACGGTGAAGCGGCTTCATGAGCGGTATCCCGGAATCCGTCCGGACTTTGTGAGCGGGGATGCCGATGACATCACGGCAAAGCTCGATAAAGGGCTCCTCGACTTCGCGATCATTGTGAATGACGCCGATCTCTCGAAGTACAACTACCTTGACCTTCCCGGGCAGGACCGCTGGGGCCTTGTAATGCGGCGTGACGCGCCGCTCGCGATCCGGAAAGCGGTGCCGGTGGAGGATCTGCCGTTTCACCCGCTGATCTGCTCCCGTCAGGGTCTGCAGCAGGATCTCAGACGGTGGCTCGGAGACACCGCGGATCGCCTGAATATTGTCGCGACCTTCAACCTCGCCTATAACGCCGGCATCATGGTGCGTGAGGGGCTTGGGTACGCCGTGGTGTTTGATCACCTGATTGATACCTGCCCGGCCTCAGACCTCTGCTTCCGGCCGATCGTGCCGGCGAAGACAAGCGGTATGAAGATCATCTGGCGGAAGTATCAGGTGTTTACGCCCGCGGCGACCCGGCTGCTCGAAGTGCTGAAAGCGGATCTGGAGCGCGAGTTTGAAGCGGCGGCGAGAGACGCGGCTGCGGAAGCCCTGAAAGAGGATCCGGAGCGGCCTGGCGCCCGTCCGGCGAGATAACAGAAAGCCCCGTTTCAGAACGGGGCTTTGCTTTTTTCAAGCGGCCGCGGGGTTCTTCTCAGAGCTCACCCCGGCGGATCTTATAGAGGACGGAGTCGATGCAGTCGATCGACGATTCCTTCTCGTGAAGCGATCGAAGGAGCGACTCACGTTTCTCCTTCAGCTCCTCAATCGCGGAATTGCGGCAGCCGACCGTCAGAAGGTCACGGAGCCGCTCGGCATCTTCCACCCGGAAACCCGAGTCGAGAAGCTCTTCGAGAAGCATGGCGCTTCGATCTCTAAAGTCAGCCATCCTGCTGCCTCCATTTTCATCCTGAGCGGCGAACCTGCATCGCCGCTATCCATCCAAAGTCTACCGTGAAGCGGCGGAAGGCGCGAGGTTCTTCGTGAAGAAGCTTTCGAGCTTCGCGAACGGAATGAGTTCCTTCCGATCGTAGAGATCCACGTGGTTCGCGCCCGGAATGATCACGAGTTCCTTCGGCTCAGCGGCGTTCCGGAAGGCCGTTTCTGCGAAGTACCGGGAGTGAGCCTTTTCGCCTGTGATGATCAGAACAGGGCGGGGCGAAATCTCCTTGATATAGGTGAGAAGCGGCATATTCATGAAGGAGAGCGGCATCGTACGGCACCAGGCGCTCGTCGAATTGACGGACCGGGGATGGAAACCGCGCTTCACCCGGTAGTAATCAAAGAACTCTTTCAGAACCGGATCCGGATTTTCCGGGAGCGTTTCAGGAAGGATCCGGTCGCCCTGCGTAACGTGACCCGCTTTATCCACCGGGAGATCGTGGCCGCCGGGCGGAATCGAGCCCTTCGCGGCGTCCTCCCAGCGCTTTTCGTTCAGGAACGCCTTCACGGCGCGGCGGTCCGCTTCGGTGTAGCGGTCGCGCCCCGCGCCGACCCCCCAGCCCATCGCGCGGCTCATGTCGTACATCACAACAGAAGCGACCGCGCGTACGCGCGTATCCATCGCGGCGGCGTTCAGCGCGAAGCCGCCGAATCCGCAGATCCCGATAATGCCGATCCGTTTCTGATCGACGATCGGGAGGATACCGAGCGCGTCAACCGCGGCGCTGAAGTCTTCGGTATTCACGTCAGGAGACGCCATATTGCGGGGGAGGCCGCTGCTTTCGCCGGTCCAGGAGGGATCAAAGGCGAGCGTGACAAAACCGCGCGACGCCATTTCCTGCGCGTAGAGCCCGGAACTCTGTTCCTTTACGGCGCCGAACGGCCCCGAAACCGCGATCGCGGGGAGCTCAACTCCCGCTTTCACGCCTTTCGGGGTGTAGAGGTCTCCCGCGAGCGTGAAGCCATAGCGATTCTTAAAGGTGATCTTCCTATGGTCCACATTGGGGTTCTTCGGAAAGACCTTGTCCCAGCCGGACGAGAGCGCCGGTGTGTCAGACGGCACCGCGGCCGAGGAGCCGGCAGCACTCGCGGCGGCCGGGAGTCCGAGGGGAGCGGCGGCGAGCGCCGCGCACTTCAGAAAATTACGCTTGTTCATAAAGGTTCCTCTGTTCTTTTAATAATCTGAGGGCTATTGCCCCTGTGATTCAAGTTTATGAAAACGCTCTGGTTATTTCCAATATTTTGTTTTCATATCTGGTTATAGCTTTCATCGATATCTATACATCCAGCGGAGGAGGAAAAAGTCCGCCTTTTGACAGTCGGGGCGGCATTTCTGCATTTGGAGACAAAACGCGGGCGTTTCAGACCTTAAAGCCTCACGCTTCCTGAGTGCGAAAGTAGAATTCGTGACGAAATATATTCGCGGGAACCTATAAAACCGGTTCCTTTCTCAGCAACGAAGGAATAAAACAAAATGAAGATTCTGATTGTCGACGCCGGCATGCCGTTTAAGGGTGGAAATGGCGGTGCGCTTAATCATCGCCTCACTGAAATCGAGAAGGCGACGCTTGAAAGCCTCGGGCACGAAGTGCAGGTGACGCGGCTCGCGGACGGCTGGAAAACCGAGGATGAGGTGGCGAAGTACCTGTGGCTCGACGCGGTGATTTATCAGACGCCTGCCTGGTGGATGGAAGCCCCGGCTGCTCTGAAATCATACGAAGACGATGTGTTTGGGGGCCCCGCGATGATCACGGGCGACGGCCGTCACCATGAGAATCCGGCCGTCAATTACGGAACCGGCGGCAAGCTGAAGGGCCGCTACATGATCAGCTCCACCTGGAACGCGCCGCTGAACGCTTTCCTCGCCCCGGATGAGTTCTTCGAAGGGAAGGGAATCGACGCCACGTTCTTCGGTCTCCATAAGGCGAACCAGTTTATCGGTCTCAAGCCGCTTCCGTCCTTCATGTGCAATGACGTGATCAAGAATCCGACGCTCGAGTCCGATATCGAGCGCCTGAAAGCGCATCTCGAAAAGGTATTCGGCCGCGCCTGATAACCGCGTGAGAATCGTTTCATCCTGAAACCGGTCTCTTAAAAACCCTGAAGCCCCGCAGTCCTGCGGGGCTTTTTTTGAGCCGGAACAGCCGGATTCCGGGGAAAAACAGCGTCTGGCATCGTCTCTTACAAAGTTAATGATAATGACAATGATAATAATTATCATTGACAAACAAAGATATGAAGTATATCTTTACGGGTACATGGGCGGGGTGAGATTCGTTCCGCCAGTCGCAAATCATTGATTGAACAGGAAAAACGATGGAAATGAAGATGCCGGTCCACGTGATGAAGCGTGGAGGAAGCCCGGAAGAAGCGTCGTGGCGTGCCCGGGTCACCGGAAATCCGCTCCGCGACGCGTTTGACCCGAAGATCATGACGCACGCAGGGATGAGCGCGAGTCTTGTGCCGGATGAGGAGCTCGCGGTCCGTATTGAAGAAATCGCCGATACGGTCCGGGGCCGCCGGACGGTTGCCTATATCAACGTGCCGTACTGCGAGACCCGATGCCTCTACTGTCTCTTCTATATCAAGCCTTACCGCAACGCGGAAGAAAGCCGCGCGTTCACGGATCTCCTGATCCGGGAGCTGGAGCTCTGGAACAAACGCAACGTTCAGACTGGACGGCCGCTTGAAGCGGTGTATTTCGGCGGCGGCACGCCGACCGCGCTCGAAGCTTCGGACATCGTGCGGCTGATCCGCGCGGTGAAGAAGAATCTGCCGCTCGCGAACGACTGCGAGATTACGTTTGAAGGTCGTCTCTCAAACTTCGGGCCGGACCGGATGGAGGCCTGCATGGAGGGCGGGACGAACCGCTTTTCGCTCGGTGTCCAGACGTTTGACACGAAGATCCGTCAGGCGGTCGGCCGCCGTTCCACGAAGGAAGAGCTTGTGCGGCAGCTTGAGCGCCTGACGGGCTACAACCAGGCCGCGGTGGTCGTGGATCTGATCTACGGCTTCCCTTATCAGACACTTGAAACCTGGAAGGAAGACCTCCGGATGGTCGCGGAGCTCGAGCTTGACGGCGCGGACTGCTATCAGCTCCGCGTCTTCCCG
Source organism: Mesosutterella multiformis (assembly GCF_003402575.1). GTDB lineage: Bacteria > Pseudomonadota > Gammaproteobacteria > Burkholderiales > Burkholderiaceae_F > Mesosutterella > Mesosutterella multiformis. The sequence continues at coordinate 1,857,913 of NZ_BGZJ01000001.1, read as the reverse complement.
GGCGCTCCCCTCTACCGCTATATCGAGAAGGGAAAGCTTCCCGCGGGGCCGGACTCCGAAATGCGGGGCCTGATGTTCGCGGAAAGCATCCGCGCGATGGAGGCCTCTCACTGGAAGCGTCTCTCGATCAGCCACTGGGCCCGCGCGACGCGCGAACGGAAATTCTACAACTACTTCGCGAAGGGCCGCACGGACTGCCTCGCCTTCGGCCCCGGAGCCGGCGGCACGGTGTCGGGTTACGGCTACATGGTGAACCGGAATGTGGACGAGTGGAAGGCGTCTGTCGCGGCGGGCGAAAAGCCGGTTGCCATGATTACCGCCCCCGGCCGCTTCTGGAATGAGGCCCGGGCGCTGAACGAGCAGACGGAACTGAATTACCTTGACCCGGCGGCGCTCGAGCGTCTTTACCCGATCGCCTTCTCTGAACTCTGGCGCCCGGCGATTGAGAACTGGCTTGAAGCCGGTTTGATTGAACCCGATGGCAGCCGTTACCAGCTAACCGTCTCCGGCCAGTTCTGGCAGGGACGTCTTACCCAGGCGCTGATGGATCTTCTCGCCTCAGCCTCAAAGTGACGGGACCCCGTGAAGGGGATCTCTATTCCAGCAGGGAATTAATAACAAATGCAAGGAAAGCATCATCTCACGCTCATCGCCGCGCTCACCGCCGCGGCTTTCGCGACAGCCGCCGGAGCGGCTGAAACCGCGGAAAAAACCGGTGAAGTCGTTGTGACCGCGAGCCGTGTCGCGCAGGAATTGGAAGACGTTCCGATGAGCGTCTCCGTCATCACGTCGGACGACATCCGCCGGTCCTCGGCCCGGACGGTGGGCGAGCTCCTGGAAGACATTCCGGGCGTTCAGATCATGAATGACGGAACGCAGGGGCTGAAGCGCCTCAGCATCCGAGGTGAGGACGCGTTTCGTACGCTCGTGATGATCGACGGTCAGAAGATTTCGGAGCATAAGTCGATGTCCGGCGCTCCGATCCTCATTGATCCGACGGAGATCGAGCGTATCGAAGTGATCAAGGGACCGGCCTCCGTTCTATACGGCTCTGACGCGATCGGCGGCGCCGTGAATATCATCACGAAGAAAGGGGGCGATAAGCCCTTTGAAGCCGAGGCGTCGATCGGTTACAACGGCGCTGGCCGCGGTTTAAGCGAAGGAGCGACGATTTCGGGCTCCACGCACGGTTTCCACTATCGGCTGAATGGCAGCTACGAGAGCCACGGCGATATCCGCACTCCCTACGGAAAGCAGGAAAACACGAATTTCCGCGCGAAGTCGGGCGGTCTCTATCTCGCTTACGACATCACTGATCACTGGACCGCGGGTCTCACGGCAGATACGTTTGACTCCTCAATCCACGGGGGTGTTTTCGGAATGTCACCGGACGCCTTCTCGGTTGATGTGCCGAAGTGGCGCCGCGACAAGGTGGGGCTTTTCGCTGAAGGGAAGAACCTCTCGAAGTACCTCTCCCGCGTCCGCTGGGACGGCTACTGGCAGAAGAACGACAAGGAAATGCTGAACCATGTGAGCCAGGGGATGACGATGGACAACACGGCGGATAACCGCGTGAAGACCCTCGGCACCTCGATCCAGATGGATTGGCAGCTCGGAGCGCGCAATTTCCTGATCACGGGCTACGAATACTCGCAGGATAAGCTTTCCGCGGATACCGGCGTTCACATGGTGATGAAGCAGCCCCTCGGCCCCGGCATGTCGTCCGACATGGATTACACGACGGACCGCGTGAATGAAGGCAAGCAAACCGTCCACGCAGTTTTCGCCTCCATGGAGACGCAGCTCCCCTGGGATCTCACCGCGAATTACGGTGTCCGCTACACGTGGGTGGATTCCGAAATGAATACCGCGACGGCGTCGAAAAACGGTTACACCCGCATCACCATGCCGCGCAGAACGATCAATAGAGAGTATGTGAATGTGGATGATGGGTCCGCCGGTGACACGGGGTCGAGCGACAACAGCCGCGCGGTCTTTAATGCCGGCCTCATCTGGAAGGGAATCGATAACCTCGCGCTCCGCGCGACCTGGTCTCAGGGGTTCCGAGCCGCGATCCTTCAGGAGCGCTATCTCGCGACCTCGATGGGCGGTCAGGGAACCCTTTACGGAAACCCGGATCTGAAGCCTGAGACGTCGAATAACTTTGAGGTCGGTGCCCGCTTCAATAACGGCCCGGTGGTGATTGACGCGGCGGCGTTCTATTCCGACGTGAAGAACTACATCACGACGGAATACCTCGCGGACGGCGTCAACAGCCGCTATGTCAACGCCGATAAGGCAAAGACCCGCGGTCTCGAACTCGCGGCCTCCTGGAAGGCGACGGAACATATTGAGCCCTATCTCTCGCTCACCTGGATGCGCCGTCAGCTTGAGTGGGGTGATTACTCCACCTACCAGAGCGGCACGCCTGAGTTCTGGGCCCGTTACGGTGTCCGTACGGCTTTCGCGGTCCCGGGCGGCACGCTCACCACGGATCTCTATGCCCGAAGCCAGAACGAAACGAAGAGCTACTCGCGTACGACCGGCGTAACCACCCGGACCGCCGGTTTCACGACCGCGAACTTCGCGGTCGGCTACCAGTTCGGGAAGCAGGGCGCGTATCAGCTCTCCGCTGAAGTAATCAACATCTTCAATAAGGGCTACCGCTACAACACTTCCACCTGGGAAGCTGAGCGGCACCTGAACCTGAAGCTTACGGCGAAGTTCTAAGAGAGGAGTGCGGCTTTCATGATGAACACCGCGGTATTCGGGGAGGGAAGGCTCCCCGACACACCGCGGCCCCGTTACTGGGCCGCGCGTGAGCTCGTCGCGATCGGCATTTTTGCGGCCGCGGCGAAGCTCACCTCGCTTCTCATCGCGCTTGCCGGGGGCGGGATGAATCCCGCAACGCTGCTGCTGAAAAATCTCGTTTTCACGACGCTCGTCGTTGTGATGCTCTACAAGGTGAGGAAGCAGTGGACGCTGCTTCTCTTCACCACGGTGAACATGCTGATCAGCCTCATTCTCCTCGGAGGGAGTGTCACGCTGATTCCGACAGCGTTCGCCGCGGCGCTTCTCGGTGAAGGCGCGATGCGTCTCGCGGGAGGCCCGAAAAGCCGGTTCGGTGTGTTCGCGGGGGTTGGGGTCTCGGATTTCGCGGCGAAAGTCCTGTCGCTCGGGGTCTCATTCCTCTTCGCCCGCGAAACGCCGGCCCTTGTCTGGATGGTCGTGCCGTTTGTGGCGATCGGCTACATCGGTTCATTTGCCGGGCTCTTCACCGGGGCCCGGGTGGTAAAGGAATTGCGTCATGCAGGGATCATTCAGTCTTAGCGCCGGAGAGAGGACGTGGCTCACGTCGCTCGACGCCCGATCCAAGATGGCGGTGACGGCGGCCGCGGCCGCGGCGACGATCGCGTTCTCGGGGTTCTGGGCTGAGTTCGCGCTTTTCGCGGCGTCAGCGGTCTACCTCGCGAGTGCCCGGCGCTGGAAAGTGTCGGCGGCTGCCTACATTCTCATGGCGCTCATGATGGCGATGTCAGTCGGCTGCGCGATGGTGCTCGCGCATTTCTTCCCCGCGATGGCGCGCGGCCTCGATATGAAGAGCCTCTCGATCCCGTTCCTCCGCGGTCTCACGATGATGAACGTGATTCTTCCGCTCGCCTTCTCGACCCGGATCCAGTCGGTGCTCGGAGCGCTGCAGTCGATGCGGCTGCCGTTCTGCATTTATCTCCCGGCGGCTGTCATGCTGCGCTTTATCCCGACCTTCGCGAACGATATCCGCCAGGTCTGGGAGTCGGTTCGGATCCGCGGCTGGAAACTGGGCCCCGTGGCGTGCGTGATTCATCCGTTCTTCGCGATGCGGCTTCTCCTTTCTCCGATTCTCTTCCGGACGCTTAAAACGTCCGACGAACTCGGAATCGCGGCTGAAATGAAGGGACTCGGGCTCCGTGCCCGGATGACCCCCTATCGGGAATCTGTCTGGAGCCGCGCGGATACCTGGCTGATGGTCACGACGATTCTCGTGATTGCCGCGGCGATCGCGCTTGAAATCGCGTTCCCGGATGCTGTGCGAGGGCCGCATCGATGAGAAACGAGAAAGTGATGGAACCTCTGATTTCGCTTGATCACGTTACGTACCGCTATCCCTTCACGGGGCGGGACGCCGTGACGGATATTTCGATCGACGTGAAGCCTGGCGAAGCGGTTCTTGTGACGGGGGTCAGCGGCTGCGGAAAAACCACGCTGATCCGTCTGATCAATGGTCTCGCCCCCGGGTACTACGGCGGGAAGGTGACGGGCAGCATCCGTGTTGCCGGGATCCCGAACGCGAGCCGAACGCTTCCTGAGATAGCGGCTGACTGCGGGACGCTTTTCCAGGACCCGGAGAACCAGTTCTTCGCGCTGAACGTCGAGGATGAGCTCGCGTTCGCGGAAGAGTGGCGGGGAACGCCTCGGGAAGGCATTCGCCGGAAGATCGAAGACGCCGTGAAGCGGTTCGGGATCGGCCGCGTGCTGTCCTCATCGATCCACGAACTCTCTGAAGGAGAAAAGCAGAAGGTCGGTCTCTCATCCATCACGATGACAGACCCGAAGGCGCTCATTTTCGATGAGCCGACCGCGAATCTCGACCCGGAGTCAACCGAGGCGCTCGCCTCTGAAATCATCCGGCTGAAGAAGGAAGGGAAGGCGATTCTCGTCGTGGATCACCGTCTCTACTGGCTCGCCGGAGCCGTGGACCGCGTGATCGTGATGGAGGACGGGCGGATGGCGGAAGAGGGGGATTTCTCAATTCTCACCCCGGAACTCTGCCGCCGCTATGGCCTGCGGTCTGCCGCGGTGCCGGATGTCCGGGAGACGCTGCCGAGAAACGAGGAGGCATCGGGCCGCCCGGTGCTCGCGGCGGACGCCGTTACCTTTGCCTACAAGGGGAAGCCCCCCGTGTTTGATGACGCGACGTTCGGCATTCACCCCGGGATCACCGCAGTGATCGGCCATAACGGCGCTGGGAAAACCACGCTCGCCCGTCTTCTCACGGGGCTCGCGAAGCCCGTGAAGGGCGGGTTCCTGCTTGGCGGCAAACGGGCTGACGCGAAGACGCTACTAGCCTCGGTGTCGATCGTGCTGCAGAACGCGGATCACCAGCTTCACATGAAGACCGTGCTTGGCGAAGTGATGTCGTCGCTCGCCGCGGCCGGACGCCCGGCTGAACGGGAAGACGCGCTGCCGCTTCTCTCGCTCTTTCACCTTGAGTCACTCGCGGAGCGCCACCCCCAGTCACTTTCGGGCGGTCAGAAGCAGCGTCTCGTGATCGCGCTCGCCTTCGCGAAGGATCCTGACGTGATCATTCTCGACGAACCGACTTCGGGGCTTGATGGCGTCAACATGCGGCGGATTGCCCGGGCGCTGGAATCCATGGCGAAGGAGTGAAAGGCGGTGCTTGTGATCACGCACGACCTTGAACTCCTGAAACTCTGCTGCGAAAGGCGGCTCACGCTTCCGATCAGAAACGAGGTTCTGGCGCGAGCCGCCTGAAACCCGTTTCTCTTCCCGGGGAAGCCCCGGGAAGCAGCTCTGACACAGAACAGATTTTTTCACTCCACCTACTTAAGGAATTAATTGAATGACGGAAAAAACGATGGAAGAAAAAGTGGCCGCGGTGCTCTCCTCCAAAGCCCCTGCGACGCTGAAAACGCTCGCCGCCGCGACCGGACTCACGGAGCTTGAGGCTTCGAAACTCCTTCCCGCGGATTCCCGGGCTTATGCGGATGGATCGAAATTTGACGCGGTCTGGAGCTCGGCCTGCGCCTGGCCCTCCGCCACGTTCTTCCTTGAGCATCTCGGAAACGTGATCGAAGTGAGCTGCAAGCTCGCGGAAGGGAAGCACGGAATGGGCTACTACAACATCTTCCACGGTTCCCCGCTTGGCGGTCACCTGAAGGCGGACGCCGTGAAGACGATCGGTTTCATCACGCTTCCCTTCATGGGACGCGAAAGCCACTTCCTCGCGTTCTTCAATGAAGAAGGCGAATCGATGTTCCAGGTCTATGTGGGCCGTGAGAACCATCAGCTGATCCCTGAGGCCCGCGACGCGTTCCTCGCGCTGAAGGCCGAGCTCGGAGCCGCCTGATGACGGATACGAGACCCGTACTCGTCGCCTACAGCTCGGGCACCGGGAACACCGAAGCCGTGGCCCGCGCGATTGCCGCGTCAATCCCGGGTTCTGTTCTCAGGAAGGCGTCTGAGGCGGGTGACCTCTCGGCCTACCGCCTCGTGCTTCTCGGGTTCTGGATTGATATGGGCGAGATGAGCGCGGACGCGAAGGCTGTAATGGGCCGCGCATCCGGCATGCCGCTCGCGCTATTCGGCACGATGGGCGGGGATCCGACGTCCCCCCGATTCCAGTCGTTTCTCGAACGGGTTCGCGGCGAAGCAGCCGCGTCCGGAGCCGATCTCCTTGGGATTCGGATGTGGCGGGGACGCGTGAGTGACGATGTGGTCCGCATGATGCAGGAGGCCGGGATGATGACGCCAGAAGTGGAAGCCCGGCTGAAGGCGTCAAGCCTCACACCCCGACCAGACGGATCTCTCTGAAGCCGGAGCCTGGGCCGCTGGGATTCTCAGCACTCAGCGGCAGCCGATTCCGGACTGAGGCAAACGAAAAATGGAAGCCGGTTCATGTACCGGCTTCCCGCTTTTAAAACATAAACATAAAAAGAAGGCACCAGAATGGGTTTAGCGAAAATGTACGAACTGATCGGACCCGCGGGTGTAGCGCTGATTCTTGTCGCTGCCGCGGGTCTTTACCTCACGATCTGGACCGTGATTTATCTCATCCGGACCGGCCGGGGCTTCCGTTCGACGATCCACGAAGCGGAGGCGGACGGCGGCCGGCATTTCCGCGAGCGGACGGAGGGGAACCTGAATCCGCTCGTCTGCGTCGTCCGGGAAGTGGTTTTTACGCATGGATCCCATTCAAACGATATCCGGGCTGAGGTCGCGTACCTCTTTCATAAGCACCTCGCTCCCGTGAATAACAGCATGTGCTGGCTGAAGCTCATCGCGGCGATTTCGCCGCTTCTTGGGCTTCTCGGCACGGTGCTCGGCATGGTGGGAGTCTTCCAGACGATCGCCGTGAACCAGGCACCGGACCCCGCGGCGCTCGCTTCCGGCATCTGGCAGGCCCTTCTCACAACCGTGATGGGCCTCGTGATCGCGATTCCGGTGCTCATGGTCTACTACTGTCTCCTTCTCCGCATTAAGGGTTTCCGGATCGAAGCGGTGGAGCATAGCTACCGCGCGCTTGAACTGGTGCAGGGCGGCCGCCCGACGCTTGAAAAAGAAGTGAAAGCTCAGGCGGAAACGCCGCGCGACGCGGGAGTCCGCTATGTTTGATGATGAGAACGAGGAACCCCGCATTGACCTCACGTCTCTGATCGACGTGATCTTCATGCTGGTCATCTTTTTCGTGATGACGATGACCTTCAGTTCAAAGCCGGTGCTTGATATCGTGCTGCCGGAGTCCACTCAGGCAAAAGCCTCAGAAGTGCCCGAAGAACTCCTTGTTGCCGTGAAGGCGGATGGCTCGATCTGGGCGGACGGACGGCCGATAACGCCGGAAGGGCTCGCCTCTTTCATTGATTCAAAACCCGCGGACGCGGTGCTGAACCTCGCGGTCGATAAGAAAGCGCCGTTCGCGGCCTTTGTTAAGGTTGTGGATGTGGCGAAGGAAAAGAAGTCCGGCCGATTTGTGATCCGGACAGAGGAGGTAGGAAAGTGATGGTGGGTGAAACCGCGGATCCTGTGCTCCTCTCGTCACGCGCCGGCGGCCGATGGCTGACGGCTGGGGCTTTCGTGCTGGCCGCCGCGCTGCTCGCGACGCAGAGTTTCGATCTGAAGCGGAGCGCGGCCCCGAAACCGGATTTCGCGATGGAAATCCGGGTCGCGGAAACGGTGAAGCCTGCGCCAGCTCCCGCGCCAGAAGTGAAAAAAGTGCCTGAGGTGAAGCCGGTCCCCAAGGCAGCGCCCGTCACGGCTGCGCCGCCCGTGAAGCGGGAGGTTCAGAAACCTCGGGTGATCGCGTCGCGTACCGCCGTAAGCCCGGTGACTGTTGAGGAGCCGAAACCGGCAGCCGCTCCCGCGGTTCCTGAGATTCCCCGTCCGGTAACACCGCATCCTGCGGTTTCCGCCCCGGCCGCGATCCCCCTGAGAGCCGCGTCTCCCGCCGTAAAAAAGGCGCCGGCCGCTCTTCCCGCGGCACCTCAGCCCGCGGTCAAGACTTCCGACGTGGCGTCGAAACTGATCGCCCTCGTGGAGCGAAAGAAGCGTTACCCAAAGAGCGCCCTCCGTTCAGGCACAGAGGGCGTTCTTGAAATCACGTTTTCGCTGAGCCCCGCGGGAAAGATCCTGAAAGCCTCGGTATCGAAAGGTTCCGGGTTTTCAGTTCTGGACGCAGCGGGTGACGTGCTTGCTTCCGCACTTATCGGGGAATCGGTTGGTGAAACCGGCCGTGCGATGAAAATCACGGTCCCGCTTCGGTACTCACTTAAAAACAGCTGATGATTCAGGAGATTGAGGTCAGACTCTCACTGATCACAAGGCAGAATCATAACGTTAAGGAAAGATTCAGACTGGGGTGAATTTGTATTCGCTCTGGACTACATGAGATCCGGGTAAAACGGGATTTCTCCGCTTTTCAGTATCAGTCAGAAGAACGATAAGACGACAAATCGCTGACGGTATCAGGTTGCTTTTACAAATTTTCACTGTAGAGATAACAAAAATTTATTTAAACTTTTATCCAGTTCAAAGGTGATTCCATCTGAAAATCAGGAATCGCCAGACGGGGAGGATATGAGTGTGAAGCCTCCCGTCAGACAGGCGCACGGCGCTTTCTGCCGTCTGCGTGCAGTCTGCCTTTGGAGACTGGAAGCAGAAGCGGCTTTCCAGGGTCTAAACGGAGCGTCAGTCCGGTCGTCATAGCGTTCCGTACAGGCGGCAGGCTCCGCGCGCCGGATGAGGTTTTCCTTTTGTGTTTCGCATGACTTCCTGAGCTATTCTTATTTCAGATCCGGGCAGAGCAATCCGCCCGGTTTTTTTGTGCGTGACGCAGCAAAAATCCCCCGGGAGAATGAGATCTCCCGGGGGATTTCGGTATCAGAGGTTTGCTTCAGAGAGAAGCGAAACGCTGATTAGAACGTGTGACGGATACCGACGTTCCAGCGATAGCGCTCATCCACTTCGCCGCCCGAAGTGCGTTCGAAGTCGACGTAACCGTAGGTGTTCTTCGTGAAGCTGAAGTTGGCACCGACACCGTATTCAACCCAGAAGCCGCCGAGGTCGTCCTTCAGGTTGCTGCGGGCAGAGGCATTCTGAGCGGACATCTTCAGGTCGCCGAGGAAGTCGTAGTTGCCGGACACGCGGGCATAGATACGGCCCTTGTTTTCAGCGAACTTCGCGCCGGCGCGGACACCGATGCGGGCGATGAGCGAGTTGTAGTCGCTCTGGTCAATCTTCACACCGTTCGAAGCCGTGTCATCAGCGCCGCCGACCGTGCCGTAGGTGAGTTCAGCCTGCGGTTCAACGAAGGCGTACTGGCCGAGGTCCTTATGCCAGCCGGTTTCAGCGCTCACCGTGAAGGCGTTGTTGTCATAGCCGCCCTTCATGTTGCCGAACTCGTAGTCGGTGCTCATGCGGGTGTATTTGCCGATCAGGTCGACATACACGCCGTTCGAGCCGAACCAGGTGCCGTAGGCCGCGATGCTGTAAGCGTCCATATCGCCGTCACCGCCGGTGTAATCAGCCTTGCCGTTCGTGTAGATGAACGCGCCGCCGACCTTCCAGCCGGTCTGGGCGATATCGGTATCAACACCGACCTGGACCGAGTTGTTCTTGCTCGTGAGACCGTTGTCACCGTAGGAGAGCTTGGAGCCGTAGACACGGGCCCAGGCGCCGACACCCTTCGGAGCGTCGCGGAGTTCGCCCATACGTTTCGTGAGGTTATTCAGGTCGTGGCGGAGAAGCGTCATCGAAATGGCGCCGATCGACTGCAGGCTGTCGAGCTTGGTGTTGCGGACAGGCGCGGCAACCGTCGTCGTGCCGTCGGTGTTCTCCGTGATCGTCAGAGCGCCGTTCACATCGCCTTCAGCGACGGTCGCGACACGCGTCGTTTCGGTGGCGAGTGCGCCGGTCACAGCAGCGGAAGTCAGTGCGGCGAGTTCAGAGGCGGAGATCACGTCTGAATTCACCGTCGTGCCATTCGTGCCGACCATATTCACGGTCAGGGTCGGAGTGCCGGACGTGGTGCTGACCGTGGTAGCGGAAAGAGAAGACGTCTTATAGGTGCCGTCAGCATTCTTTTCAACCGCGGTGTTCACCGTGCCGCCCGTGCCGGTCAGATTGTCAATCGTAGCGGTCTGGGAAGCATCCGAGAACGTCACGGTACCGTTATTGAGCGACAGGTTATTGATCGCGAGCGGGGTCGTGGAGGAGCCGGACTCTGACGAAGTCGCCGTAGCGGTGTTGGCAACAATCCAGGTGCCGCCGTTAGACAGGGAGAGGTTAAGCCCCGTCACGGTGCCGTTGGAAGTTTCACTGTTACCGCCGTTACTCAGAACCGCATTGCCAGTCCAGAAAGAGTTGGCATCCGAGAGATTGAGATTGACGGTCGAATCAGCGATATTACCGGAGTTAGCTTCGTTGTAGTTGTATTCAATATTACCGGTCAGCTGGACGGTCTTGTCCTTGTTCGGGTTGATCGTGATAACTGATCCGCCGCGGGTCAGGATGGCGTCGCCGCTGCCTGCGTTCACGGTCAGGTTGCCGTTGACATTTACGCGGCTGTTTGACATCGCAATGATGCTATACTGGTGAGACTCACCGGCGCCGGACGTGACATTGATCACCGTGTCCTCGGCATTGATGTTGATCGTGGAAACGTCACCCTTGTAGTCAGGAGTCACAGAGCTCTGAGCGAAGAGGCCGTAGGCGTCGTCCGTATCCGAGTGAGCGTTGATGGTGAGAGACTTGCCGTTCACCGTAACCGTGCTGCCAACCTTCGGGCCGGCAAAGATACCGAATGCCTTGCCCTTCGTGGCGGTGGCATTCAGAGTCGTAACGGAAGAATCCTTTCCAAGGGTAACAGTTCCGATGCCGGTGTTCCCCGAGGCTTCAATCGCCCGAGCCATGGTAACGCCGTTCGCAGAGATATTGATCGTGTCGCTGTTCACGGTAACCGTGCTGTTGTTCAGGGCAACGATGCCATGCGCTACGCTTTCCGCGCTGGTAGCGTCAAGTGTAAGGGAGGAACCGTTCACAATCACGTCGCTTCCCCGGCCACCGGCGGCATAAATGCCTCTCGAAACACCGTTGGCAGAGGTCGTGAAGGAAACCGTCGAAGTGTCTCCGCCCACGGTTAAGAGAGCCCCAGTAACTTCTGCATTGTCATTCTGCTTTCCGGGAATGTTGAACACGCCGTATGCCGTGCCGAGTGCCCCGTCATCCGGATCGTTCCCTGAACTGGTGACAGTTACGGCAATCGTCGGATTGGTAATGGAGGCCTCAAATCCGTTGTAGGAGGAGATGCCGTAGGGATAGATGCTGGAAACGGTCTGATTGGCGACATCAGTATCCGGTACCGATATATCTGCTTTATTAACGTAAACAGCGGACGAAGCAAGAGCCGCACCAGAAACGGTGGCCAGCACAGCAGCGGCAACTGAAGAAATAAGTATCTTATTCATTTACTAACCTTCGATGTGATAACTGGACAAGGCGTCGGTTAAAACGACTATGCCATTATCCACTCTACGGAAAAACGTCAATTACATTTAATAATTACAAATTCATTCTTATAAATTTAACTTATAAATCATTAAAATTAAACAAAATTTTATAAATAATGATTCCGCTTCTCAATTAAAAATATCAATGAAGATAACGAAAATTTTATGATAGTTATGCTGTTTTTAATGAAATCCGTAGATCGATAAATGATTAAAAACATTACATCGTTATTTTTAATTAATTTTTTCACACCTTAACTTTCTGAATTCCGGGTAAAAAAAGAGCCTCCGGGCAGTGATGCCGGGAGGCTTTTCCGAAGAGGTTATTTACGGAAGCTTCGCGGGGCCGTCTTTGTCCGGAACCCAGGGCCAGAGCACCTTGGGAAGGTGGTAGCTGTCATTTTTGGATTCATCGCGGAATCGATCGATCAGGTCATCCCGTCCCTCACGGACAAGGCGCGCGAGATCCGGGTTCAGCATGACAGATTGCCCGGCGGCCGCGAATTCCGTCCAGCCGGAAGACACCGCGCGTTCAAAATCTGCCCCGGTCACAAGCTCCCCGGCTCCGATCACGGCAGTGCGTCCCGCCACGGCTTCGTGAATCAGTTCCATCCGGGACTTTGAGGTGTCGGCCCCGCGTCGGACCGCATGGAAGAAGTTCTGCTGCGACACATGGAGATACTGAATCGGACGCTTGACGATCTCAGACACTGCGGCGAGGGTCTCTTTCATCGTGATGCCTTTTTCACCCGGCTGCTCAGGCGTGATCCGGTAGCCGATGATGAAATCCTTTTGTCCAGCCTTTTTTTTGACATCAATGACGGTGTCCAGCACCGCGAGCGGGAACCGAAGCTGGTTTTCCAGTGACCCGCCCCAGCGATCCGTTCTTCTGTTCGTGGCTTCTGACACGAACTGCGGAAGAAGGAAAGGACCGGCTCCGTGCACTTCGACGCCGGCGTATCCCGCCTTCATGCAGAGTTCAGCCGCGTAAGCGAACTTCTGAATCAGTGACTCAATCTCAGCTTCGGTTAGTTCTGACGCCTTCCCGTCCGGCGTAGCGGAAGGTCCCCGCGGCTGACGGTCCGGGAGGAAGTCGGGGTTAGCGAGGATCCCGCCGTGGAACAGCTGCGCGATCGGGATCGCACCGAGCGACCGGACGATTTCCACTCTTTCCCGGAGGCTCGGAAGATCAGCCTCTGAGAGCGCCCGGGCCTGTCTGTAGAAGCTTTGGCCTCCGGCGTCGACGAGCGTCGCACCGGTTACATAGAGTCCGAAACCTTCGCCGTGATGCTTCAGAAAATCGCGTTCATCGTCGCTCACCGTTCCATCCGGGTTCTGACAGTAGAGCGTGAGCGGGGCGACCGCGAGCCGGTTCGGGACCGTGACGCCGTTATTCAGGGTGTAAGGAAGAAAGAGATTGCTGTAATCGTTTGCCATAAAGGGAACCTTTTTCATTCAAAAGCCGGAGGAACTGCTTGAGAGTCCGTGTTTCCGGCGTTCCCGGTAATAGTAGACGCGGGTACTACGAGCCGTGAGGCTTTCTCTCAACCGGTAAAGAGAAGAAAAAGCCCGGAGTTCAGTAGAACGGCCGGGCTTTTTAGAGTGGAATTCAGTTGAGTTATTGCGGGAGACGGGGCCAGAGCACCTTCGGGCAGTGGTAAGCCGCTTCCTTCACGGGGTCGAGCTTTGTCTGAATCTCGGAATCGCGTCCCTCGCGGATCAGCGTGGCGAGATCCGGGTTCAGCATGACGGCGCGCCCTGTGGCGGCGAGTTCAACCCAGCCGGTGCCGATCGCCTTATCAAAGTCATCCCCCGTGAAGAGGTTCCCGAGACCGATCAGAGCGGTCTTCCCCGCAATCGCTTCGTGAATCAGGTCAAGCCTTGAGCGGGTTTCATCAGCGCCCCGGCGGGCGTTCTGGAAGAATTCCTTCTCAGACACGTGGATGTATTGGATATCGCGCTTGATAAGTTCCTGAATAAGGGCGAGTGTTTCCTTCATCGTGATACCGACTTCTTCAGGTTCCTCAGGCGACAGGCGGTAACCGATGATGAAATTCTTCTTTCCGGAGCGCTCCTTTACGCGGAGCACGGCGTCGAGCACCGCGAGCGGGAACCGCATGCGGGCTTCGTTTGAGCCGCCCCATTCGTCCGTGCGGTGATTGGTCGCGCCGGAATAGAACTGCTGAATGAGATAGCGGTTGGCGCCGTGGATTTCAACGCCGTCGTACCCCGCGACGAGGCAGAGTTCTGCCGCGTGGGCGAAGGCCCGGATGATCGCTTTTACTTCAGGAGGCATCAGAGCCCGAGCGCCGCGCTCTTCGTTTTCACTCGGCCCCACCGGAACATGATCACGAAGAAAAGCCGGATTCCCGAGAATCCCGGCGTGGTGGATCTGCGCAATGGCGAGAGAGCCGTTCGCGTGCGTCAGACGGACGCGCTCCTTCAGGGCCTGGAGGTCGTAATCACGGATCGCGCGGGGCTGGCCGGGGAAGCCCTGGCCGTTATCGCTTACGAGCGTCGCGCCATGGATCACCATGCCGAAATTCCGGCCGCGGCTTGAAATGAAATCGCGTTCTGCTTCACTGACCGTTCCGTCCGGGTTCTGGCAGTAAAGTGTCAGAGGGGCAATGACAAGCCGGCTTTGCAGCGTGACACCGTTATTCAGAGTGAAAGGCTCAAAAAGCTTTGCGTGGGAATCCGTCATTGAATTGCGCTCCTCTTATATCAGTGATTGGGTCAGCAGACCGGGCGGGCTGATTATAGGGCGAAGCGGGAGCGGAAACTTTTTTTCAGGGTTCAGCCGTGGGGAAAGCGGCTGCGGTCAAAGGGTTTCCCGTGCGCGGCGAAGAGAGCTTCAGCCGTGATCGGTACGGGATCAGCTCCATCAGGCTCAATCCACTCGGGGTAATAAGCCCGGATCTGAGCGGGAGAGCCGAAGAAGGGCAGGGGGAGCGATCCGAGCTCTTCGATCGCCCTTTCAAGAATTCGGGTGTCACTCCCGGGGAGCGCCGGAGGCTGCCTTCTCAGATCCAGCTTCAAACGGCCGTCCGGAAGGTTCCCGATACGGGTCAGCCAGGCGAGCGGCGGTTTCGTGGACTCGAGTAGCTCCTTGATTTCAAGGACAGCAGTCCCCTCCGGGAGAGAAACCAGAGTTCCTCCCGTAAGCGGAAGCCCCCGCTCGAGCAGCGAGCGGCGTTCCGACAGGTAGAAGAGCGACGAGAGTGTCGCCTTCGTCATAACACGGCCCGATCTGCCGAGGAACCAGGCCGTGATATCCGAGGCTTTGATGATGCTGAACATTTTGTAGTTATGAAAGGTTTTAAAGCCTTCGTTTCCGACTCCATGAGGTGTTGACCTTACCCGTATTCCCGAAGAGGAAAACAGTCCCGGGAAACTTAAAATCAGAAAGAAGACATCGCAAACTTGTAGAGCTTTGCTTTCGACCCTATAGCATACCCAAAGGCTATGCTTAACGTATACACCGTAAAGATTTCGTGAATATGAAAGAACAGAACGGCAGTACATCAGGCCGCCCGATGAGGCGGAAAGAGCGTGAACTCACCGTGGATCAGGCCTGGGAGGTCGTGGAGGGGACTGATCACGCGGTGCTCGCCACGGTTGATGATGAGGGAAACCCCTATGGGGTTCCTATCACTCCTGTCGCGGCTGATCGGAAGAGGATTTACTTCCATGCGACCGGAAAACCGGGCGGCCGGAAATCAGACAACATGAAGATGAACCGCAGGGTATCTCTGACCTACATCGGAAAGGAACTGACGGTTCCGGAGCTTTATACGGTTGACTACGCGAGCGCGATTGTGGAAGGCACGGCATCAATCGTTACGGATCCGGCAGAGCGCGCGGAGGCGATGGTTGCCATGGTGAGGCGTCACGCTCCCGGGAATTCTGATGCCCGGAACGCGATTCAGTTTACCAACCGGCTCGGGGCGCTCGCGGTATGGCGGATTGATGTGGTTTCGATTTCCGGCAAAGCCCGTGCCGCGGCCAAATGGGAAACCGGAAAGACACTACAGGAACCTACGCCGATGCCTGTGCAGCCGTGGCTTGTCGGCGCTCCAAAGTAGATCTGAAATATTTTAACGGCGAATTATCACTTCAAGTGCAAAGCCTGAGAAAAGAATAGTGGCCCATAAAGCTTCCATAATAGAGATTGTCAAGATAACTATAGAGGGAGCTCATGAGCCACTATTATCATCTTACTCTTCGGGACAGAGTATTTATTTCGGCTTTAACGATTTCAGGCAAATCCCTGTCTGAAATTGCATGTGCGATTGGGAAAAATGTTTCTACGATCTCCCGCGAACTGAAGCGAAACAAGGCTGTATCGGCCCAGGATGGGGCTTCAGCTGCCTATGATCCCTGTGCCGCGCAGGCCCGATATCAGAGACAGAGAAAGCATTGCGGAAAGAGAAACATTCTGAAGTCTGACTCGTTGCTGACAAGGATTGTCTCAAATCTGCTGGTTAAGAAATTCTGGTCTCCGGAGCAGATTCAATACCGTCTCAGAAAGGAGCTGCCGAATCTAAGGATCAGCGCCACGACAATCTACCGAGGAATCAATTCTGGCTTTCTGGATCGCTTTGTGGATGGCCGAAAGATGTCCCGACACCTGCGACACCACGGTAAAACGCGTCACCGTAAAGGCATGACCGAGAGGCGAGGAAAGATCCAGATCACTCACAGCATTGAAGAGCGACCCCTGGAAGCTCAGAACAGATCTTGCCTGGGGGATTGGGAAGGCGATACCGTCATCGGAAAAAAGGGCGGAGCCTGCCTCACGACTCTGGTCGATAGGAAGTCCGGCTTTCTCTGTGGCGGGAAAACCGCTTCCAAGACTGCGGCCGATGTGTCTGCCGTAATTGAGAAATCTCTGTCAGATAAGGATCTGCGTACGATTACCGTAGATCGCGGAAAAGAATTTTCCTGGGCTGAAAAACTGGAGAAAGATCTCAGAACCAAAGTGTATTTCTGCTTGCCTCATCATCCATGGGAGAAAGGAAGTAATGAAAATACAAACGGACTTCTTAGAGACTTTTTCCCAAAAGGAATGAGTATCGATAAAATTTCTCAGGCAGAAGTTCAGAAACGGTTCAATGCTCTGAATTTCAGACCCAGAAAACGTCTCAATTGGAAGTGTCCGGCTGAAGTCTTTTATTCAGTAACTTTGCACTTGATTTGATAATTCACCACGGATAAAAGTCCGCCGAGTGACTCTGTGAGGAATTGATATCAGGCACCTAAATTTGATATTATAGAAGTGTTAACAATTACGAAAGTCAGAGGCGCCCGGCATGACGAGCGATAACGATCGGCTCAGAGCCGTATTTCTGAAGCGTTCAAAAATCTCCCAGCGGGAGTTCGGTGAGCGTTATGGTATCGGCACAGCCGGCATGGTGAATCAGCTGCTCCTGGGCCGTCGGCCGGTGAGCCTCGCCGCGGCGGTGAAGTTTGCCGAAGGGCTTGGCTGCGCGATTGATGACTTCTCCCCGGAACTCGCGGCTTTCGCGAGAAAAGCGGCTTCCTTTACGCACGAGATTGAAACCGATATTGACAGCGCGATTCATCCGAACCGGATACCGGTGCTGACGGGTGAAGAGGTGGCCTCAAGAAGCCGCGGCAAAGAGGATGAGCCCGCGGGCTGGACTCTTACGGATCACCGAATGGCGGAAGGTTCCTTTGCGCTCAGAATCGAGGATACGCAGATGGAACCGCATTTCACCGCGGGTGACATCGTGATTATTGAGCCGATAGCGCCGGCCGCGGGGGGCTGCGTGGCCGCTCTCCCGTCGGGTGCCGGCAGAGCAGTGTTTATGCAGTACTCTCCGAAAACGGATCCCGTTTCCGGAAAAACGGAATTCGATCTTCTGCCGAGCAACAATCTCTATCCGGTGCTTCACTCGACCGAAGGCAATATCCGGATTCTCGGCGTGATGACCGAGCACCGGTCGTACAGACGGAAGCGCTGATCGGGAAAACCGATGAAAAACAAGCGGGAAGAGGTCTTTGGACCTCTTCCCGCTTTGCTTATGAGAGAAAGAAAACGCCTTTTACTTCAGCGTCTTTCCGTGAGCCTTGAAGACCGCCTCGAGTCGTTTCGCGTGTCCTTCTTCCTCAGGAATGGTGTCTTCGATGGCGTCCGCGATATCGTCGCGGCCGGCTGCACGGACTTTATCCGCGATCGACTGAAGCGCGGGACGGGCGCTCGCCTCAGCCTGCCAGAAAGCCCGGGCACGATCCCAGATGGCGTCCTCAGCGCTCACGCCTTCGCCGAGCATGGAAGCGTAACGGCCGCCGTGCGCCGCGTCTTCGTTCGCGTTGGCCTGCATGGCGTCCGCGAGGTCGTTGAGACCGTGTTCGCGCGCCTGGGCGATCAACACGTAGTACTCCTCAGAGCCTTTCACTTCAGCCGTGTGAAGCAACCGGATCTGATCCTCGAACGACGCGCCCTTGGCGCTTCCATAAAAAGCCATAATCGGGTTCTCCTTGGTATTGATGCGGTTTCAGTTCTGAGTTTCTTCTGAAAAACTTATCCTGCGCTTAGCTGATGGCCCGGTAGGTATTTTTCTGCGCTTCTTCCAGGCTCTCAGGCCAGCTGCCGTTCGCGGCATTCTTGCGCCAGAACGCCTCGCCTTTCCGGAACTGCTCGAAGTCGCCGCGCGGGCTGAGACCGAACTGGCTTCGGTAGTCGCGCGAGAACTGCGCGGGAGATTCGTATCCAAATTCGTAACCCGTCTGAGCTACTGGAAGTCCTGAGAGTATCGCTCTTCGGGCTTCCTGGAGTTTGAGTGATTTCTGGTATTGGAGCGGTGACTGTCCGGTGACCTCGCGGAAATACCGGTAGAACGTCGGCTGACTCATGCCGATGCTCTTCGCAAGCTCACGGAAGTCAATGGAATTGCGGAGATTTTTCCGGATTTCAAAGGCGGCCTTACGGATACGGTACTCCGGGGCGCCGACCGTGAAGATCTGCCGGAAGGCGGCTCCGCCCTGACTCACAAGGAACCGGAAGATGATTTCGCGTTGGATAAGCGGGGCGAGAATCGGGGCTTCTTCCGGCGTTTCGAAGAGTTCCACGAGTTTCGCGTAGGCGTCAATCACTTTGATATCCGGCTGCATGATCCAGGCGGCTCCGGAGAGATCCTCCGCGTCAGCCCGCTTCGGGATCGGAATGCCGCAGGCGTCCATTTCGGACGTGATCTTCACGACCTCATCCTCCTCAAGATCAAATGACACGCCAAGAAACGGTGTCTCATGGGTCGCACCGATCGCCTGGAAGCTGTCGAGCATGTCGACACCGACCACGAGGCATTCACCCGCCGTGTATTCCACTGTTTTTCCGCCCATCAGGGCACGTTTCGCTCCCTGCACGAGGAGCCCCATTCCGGGGTGAGCCGAGCAGGTGGCGGCGCAGTTCGATTCATCGCGCCGGTGCAGCGTGACACCGCAGAGCGTGCGGCTTTCTCCGGCTTCCGGAAGCAGCTTCATGTGAAGTGATGCGATTGAGCGCAGATGCTCGGCGTAATCAGCGTTATTCATGAGGGATTTTCTGACTGGGGAAATAAGGCTCTGATCATTTTAATAGTAGAGAGAAAAGGTTTAGAGGCTTTTCAGGACTGATAAAAATAAGCAAGTAAAACAGAAATTTCCCCGTAACCCATTGGGGAGCCCCGGGGCTACAGTTTTCTCCGTGGACCGGATGAGGATAAAAGCAGCCGGGAAGTGGGGGAAAGGCATGAAGAGAAGGTCATTATTAAAAGCAGGGGTCGCGTTCGCGGTCCCGGGAGTCCTGAGTTTCGGAGCCTCAGCGAAGCCGGTCTCCAAGGCGAAGGCTCCGAAAATTCTGGTTGCCTATTTTTCTCGGCCCGGCATGAACTATGTCTCAGGCGACATGGTGAACCTTCCGGTGGGGAACACGGAAAAGTTCGCGAAGATCATCGCTAAGACATTGGATGCTCCGCTCTTCAGGATCGAACCGGTAACGCCTTATCCGTTTGACTACCGGAAGACCACAGCGATCGCGCGTGAGGAACGTTCGGCAGGAAAGGCGAGAGACGCGAAAGCGATCCCTGATATCCGGGGCTACGACGTGATCTTCTGGGGGCACCCGATCTGGTACGGCGAGATGCCGTATATCGTGCGGGGCGTGCTTTCAAAGCTTGACTGCGCAGGGAAAACGATCGTCCCGTTTGTGACTCATGAAGGAAGCGGGATCGGGGATACGGCGAATCTCGTCCGGTCGTTCCAGAAGAGGGCGGCAGTCCGCGAGGGGCTTGGCATTCTCGGGACGCGTTTCGCGAGAAACGAACCGGTGGAGCCTGAGATCACTGCCTGGCTTAAGCGCCTGGGCTATCAGAAATAATCAGGAGGAATTTCAGTATGGATTTCAACGGAAAGAAGGTTGCTGTGGCACGGTTTTCGCGCCCCGGCATGAACTGGGTGTCGGGGTCGATTGTGCCGCTTAAGGTGGGCAACACGGCGAAACTCGCGGACGTGATCGCGGAAGAAACCGGGGGCTCGGTGTACGCGATTGAACCCGCGGCGGCTTACCCCGATGACTATCGGGCCTGCACCGATCAGGCGGCGAAGGAACTGAAGGAAGACTGCCGGCCGGCGCTGAAGCACCCGGTTCCGGATATGGCTGATGTCGATGTTCTTTTTATCGGATACCCGATCTGGTGGGGCGAAATGTCGATGCCGGTGAAGACGTTTCTTGAATCCGCGGATCTCTCAGGCAAGACGGTGATTCCGTTCTGTACGCATGAAGGAAGCGGCATCGGTGCAACAGTCGGGAGCGTGAAGCGGCTCGCTCCGAAAGCGCGTGTCACATCAGGTCTCGCGGTGACCGGATCAACGGCAGCTGAGGGCGGTGAAGCGCTCCGCCGCCGCGTCAGGACTTTCCTCTCCTCGCTCTGATAACGGACTGAAAGGAGACTCTCCGGATGGTGATCGGGAGCCAGACGCTCCGCGCGGTCATTGATACCGTGAAGAATCGGCTCGAAGACTTTGAGTCTCAGGAAGTGATCGCCGCGTCGACGGATATCACTGAGTCACGTCTGTGAAAATTGCCCGGATAGAAACCTATCCGGGCTTTGCCGCTCAGAGGCCTTTTCTCGGGAATGAGAAAAAGGCCTTATTCATTTCGTCCGTGTATTTCGTCGCGCGGACAGTCAGCCAGTCAGCGAAGAGCCTGACGCGCTTTTTCCGGAGTGCCTTTTCTGTTGTGATCACGCAGCAGTGCCGCGGCGGTCTCGTCCATCCCCGCATCACGGGGACAATACGGCCGTCTTTCAGATAGTCCACACACTGATCAAACGCCATGTCGGGTACGATGCCGGCGCCTAGAAGGAGTGCGTCACGAGCGTTTACCTGACTCGTAAATGCCATAGTCTGCTTCCAGTCGAGCTTTTCTGTCACGCCGTTTTTGGAGAGATAGGAAACCGAGGTTCGGTTCGGAAGTCTGAGGAGGAGTCCCGTGTGACGCATACAGTCAGACGGCCGCTCAGGCTCTCCCTGCTGTGTCAGGTAGGCAGGAGACGCACAGGCGATGAAATGCATCGGGCCGCAGTCGCGGAGAATGGCGCCTTCAGGAAGTTCGTCTGACGGCCGGTACATGAAGACAATATCGTTTGACTCGTTATCCGGTGTGGTCAGAAATTCGGAAACACCGGACACCATATCTTTCACTTCAATCGAAATTCCCGGATGCTTCATCTGGAACTCGACCGCGGAAGGAACAATCAGGCTTTCACGGAACCCGGCGGTAGAGGCGACATGAATCGGACCGGTAAGTGAATCAGCAGAGTCAGTCAGTTCTTCCTCGAGCTCTTCCTCAAGCTGCAGGATTCTGAAGACGTAGCTGTAGTAGCGCTTGCCTTCCGGTGTCAGCTTCATCGGACGCTGGCTTCGATCGAAGAATTTTGACTTCAGTTCCTTTTCCATCGCGCGGATGATCCGGAAGGCGTTACTTGGCTCAATATGAAGCTTTTCGCAGGCTTCACGGGCGCTTCCGGTTTCAACAATTTCGCAGAATACGCGGAGATTTTCGAGGTTCTCGATTTTCTTCATGGCGTCCTCCTCCTCTCTCTGAGTCTGCTCCCGCCGAGTTCAAAAACCTGTTAAGTGGCTGAATCTGACCACTTATTGGACGGCTATGAACCTTTACCGCCTCCTGATGATCTCCAATAATTTACTTAAGTCATTTTACTTATTCAGGGATAGGGAGTGGGTAGATGACGAGTATCCCTGTGAGGGTCCGGGGCCTGGGTAACAGACACGGCCTGGACTTCGGACACCCGGTCGGGAAGAACAGGAGAACGAGGCGGAGGAGTTCGAACCACCGCCCTTCCAAAGCAACCAAGAGAGAGGAGGGAACGTTTTAGGGAGGGTCGCAGGTCTAAACCTCCCGGAGCGGTTCCATGTCATCTATGTCAATATTTTTCTGGATTGAGCTCGTGATCGTGCTTGCCGTGATTTTTATCGGCGCGCGGTTTAACGGTGTTGGTCTCGGTATCTGGGGCGGCGTCGGTCTGTTCCTGATCGCGGTCCTTTTCGGCGTGAAGCCGACCGCCCCGCCGGTTGATGTGCTGCTGATCATTCTTGCTGTTGTGACAGCAGCCGCGACGATGGACGCGGCCGGAGGCATCGATTTTCTGGTGTCGGTGGCAGAAAGAATTATTCGTGCGAATCCGAAGTACATTACGATTCTTGCCCCGCTGGTGACCTGGCTCTTTACCTTCCTCGCTGGAACCGGACATGTGGTGTATCCGCTGCAGCCCGTGATTTATGAAGTTGCGATGTCGGCTGGTATCCGTCCGGAACGCCCGATGGCGGTGGCCACGATTGCCTCTCAGCAATCCATTACGGCATCCCCGGTCTCGGCAGCCACGGCGGCCATGCTCGGCATGTTCGCGGCCTATAACTGGACGAGTTTCGGTCTTGCCCAGATTCTCGCGATCTGCGTTCCTTCGACGCTGCTCGGCGTGATCGTGGCGGGTTTTGTCTCCATGTTCCTCGGAAAAGACCTCGCTGATGATCCTGAATTCCAGGCCCGCGTGAAGGCGGGGCTTGTGAAGATGCCGGATCCGAATGGAGCGAATAAGGTGCTGAAGCCTCACGCCAAGCGTTCCGCCATTGTGTTCCTCGTCTTTGTCGCGATCGCGGTGGCCTCCGGCCTGATTCCGGAACTCCGTACGCTTCGCGGGGAAACCAAGCCGCTCGGTATGGCGACCGTTCTTGAAATCTTCATGCTCGTGAACGCTGCGGCGATTCTTGTGACCTGCCGCCCGAAAGTGGACGATATCGTGAAGACCCCGACGATGCGCGCCGGCGTGGTGGCCATGATCGGCATTTTCGGTCTGGCCTGGCTCGGTGACTCCTTTGTCGGTGCCAATAAGGCGGATCTTCTTGCCGCGGTCGGCGGTATTGCTCAGGCGATGCCCTGGACCTTTGCCTTCGTGCTCTTCTTCGTTTCCGTGCTGCTCTACTCGCAGGCCGCCACGGCCCGCGCTGTGATGCCTCTTGGCGCTGCTCTCGGGATTCCGCCTCAGACGCTGATCGGTATGTTCCCGGCAGTGAATGGCTACTTCTTCATTCCGACCTATGGGTCTCTGGTCGCCGCCATCGCGTTTGACGGATCCGGAACGACGCACATCGGCAAATACGTTCTCAACCATTCCTTCATGATTCCGGGTCTTGTTGCGACGATTGTGGCGGTGACGACCGGTCTCGGCATCGCGGGGATTCTTTACTAAGAAACATGGTTTGTCTCCGGTAATCCAGGGAGGCCGGGGAGGGGAGGATTGGAAAATAATCGGGAACTTCTCCTCTCCCTTCTTTTTTCCTGGCATCGGACGATAAACGGAACCTCAGTGTTTTGAAGGGCGGGAAGATATTCCCGCCCTTTTTCTGTCTCTAAGCTCTGTCCTCAGATCCGGTCAGTCGCATAATGTCGGAAAGAAAATTAAATCCTAAAGGACTGCGGAATATGGCCGGAGAAAAAACTGAGGAGCAGGGCCTCACCACGGCGGACGCGCTGCTTTTCGCGGCAGCCGCGGGCGTTGCGGTTGGAAATCTCTATTGGACGCAGCCGCTTCTCGCTCGGATCGCGGAAAATTTCGGCGTGCAGGCGTCGGTCGGCGGTCATCTGATGACAGCCACTCAGGTGGGGTACGCGCTCGGCATTCTGCTCCTCGTCCCGCTCGGCGACATGGCAAACCGCAGAAAACTTGTCACCACGCTTCTCGCGCTCTGCGCGGTGTCCCTTGTAATCGCGGCCTTCGCGCCTCACTTCGGCGTGCTGGGGCTGTCACTTGCGCTGGTCGGTTTTACGACCGTGTCAGGGCAGGTGATTCTTCCGATGGCGGGCGGCCTTGCCGCTCCGCAGGACCGCGGTAGGATTGTCGGCATTGTGACATCCGGCGTTGTGGTCGGCATTCTGTTTGCCCGGACCGTGAGCGGCTTTATTGCGAATCTCGCGGGGTGGCGTTCTATCTATATTGTTGCGGCCGTTCTGAATATCATCCTCATCTTCGCGTTAAGAAAGCGGATTCCGACTGCCCCGGGCGGCGTGAGGATGCCGTACCCGAAACTGATCCTTTCTGTCTTCACGGAGGCCCGCCGGGTTAAGAATGTCGGACCGGTGCTGCTGATCGGAGGCTTTGGCTTCTGCGCGCTGCAGCTCTTCTGGACCGCGATTACTTTCCTTCTTGCCGCTCCGCCCTTTGGCTACAACACACTCGAGATCGGGCTCGTGAGTCTCGTGGGCGTCGCGGGCGCTCTGATTGCCGCGAAGGTGGGCGGGCTCATGGACCGGGGTGTCGGTATTCCGGCGCAGGGGTGCTTTATCGCGCTGGGGGTTGCGGCCATGCTCGTCTCTTCTCTGGGGAGTCACTCCATTATTCTCGTCGTACTGGCGGCGCTTCTGATGTCGCTTTCATTCCAGGGAATCGGCATTCTGAATCAGACCACGCTCTTCCTGCTTGCCCCGAAGTCGAGGAGCCGGCTGAACACCGCGTTTGTCGTGAATAACTTTATTTTCGCGGCTTTTGGATCAACGCTCGCCGCGGTGCTCTGGGATTATGGCGGCTGGGTGATGGTGTCTCTCGGCGGTGCCGCGTCGCTTCTCATCGCGCTCTCGGTCTGGGCCTGCGCGAAGAAGAACCTGAAGGCGGCGACAGATGCTGCCCGGGGAGAAAAGACGGAATAAAGAGAAGAGGCGCCGGGGGCAGACGAGGGGAGCGAGAGGGAACAACCGCCACTGCTCTCCCTCTTTAGGCCTTAGATTATCGGATGATAGCCTTCGCGGCGAAATTGAGGAACCGGTCACGCCACTCGGTCGGATACCCGAAGGACGTCAGATGTTTCTCCTTCAGTGCCATCCAGATTTCCCGGTTTTCGGGCAGAGCCTTCAGCATGTCATCCATCTCTTTTTCAGGGACCGAGTCATCCCGCCCCGGATACAGATAAGCGACAGGGATTTTCACTTCCCGCAGCGCGTCAATCGGATCCTCTGAAACGGAATCCGGCAGAAGTCTGGCTCCGAGATGACCGACTCCGGGACCGTAACGGCGGATCATCCAGCCGCGGTGCGTTGCCGTCACAGCCTCAAGAATGATCGCGGCGGCGCCATCTGGGTGACGTCTCAGAAGCCTGAGCAGCGCGTCGCCCCCGGGGCCCTGACCGAAAAGCACGAGTTTATCCGCGGATACGCTGCGCACATCCCGCGCGTAGCGGTAAACCGCCTCCGCATCATCCACCATGCCGTTCAGCGTGAGTTTCCCGGTGGAGCGGCCGGTTTCCTCCGGATCGTAGAGGATCACATTCCACCCAGACGGAACGAGCCAGGAAACCTGAGGCAGGTGAAAGCCCATGTTCCGTGTACAGCAGTGAGCGTAGAGCACCGTGCCCTGGAGCGGTTTCCCATCCTGCGGCAGCGCCTTAAGCCACAGTCCGGAGATGACAGAGCCATTGGGCCCCGGTGTCTCGAAGGTTTCTCCCTCGAGACCGAACTGCCGATGGTCCCAGTACCGCCGGCGGTCAGTTTCAAAGAAAAGTCCTTCTGCTATCCGATTCAGAAATCCAGCCATACCGGTTCCTTCTTCAACGCATGGTCAAGTCACTTCTTGATCCTACACATTCTGAAGCTGAGGAACAGAGCGATTCTGATCACTTAAGAAAACGGGGCAGGTACAGATAGTTCTTTATTACATGTTTATTACTGTTAAAAATATCATTTTTTAACAGTCAATTTGCGTAATTAAACGGAATAGCCGATGATTCTGTCGATAAAACCTGAAAAAGCTGGCCGTATGGAATCCGCTATTACCTCATCCTTTTTTCTCGGGGCGCTCGTGTCACTGGTCGTCATCACGAATCCGCTCACCAAAATCCCGCTTTTCCTCAGTCTCACGGAAGGCTGGAGCTCGGGGCGGCGCCGGAGCGAAGCGGCTCACGCCGCGCTCGACGCGTTTTTCATCATGGTGGCAAGTCTCGTCGCTGGTAATCTCCTGCTCTCGTTTTTCGGCATTTCTTACGGAGCGATGCGGATCGCGGGCGGCTTTGTGGTAGCCGTGATCGGAAATCAGATGCTGTTTGGCGTGAAGACGCCGAACGATTCAGAGCACGGTGAAAAAGGGAGCGACGGATGCGCGTTCTTCCCGCTCGCGATGCCGGGAATCGCGGGCCCCGGGACGATTGCCGTGGTAATCGGTTTCTCCACTCAGATCGCGGAGGCGGACGGTCTCCAGACGAAAGCCGCGATGTTTGCCGCGGTGACCGCGGCTGCGGCGCTTTCCTCCTTCCTCACCTGGGCCGTCATGCGGGGAGCGGATTCCTGCTCAAAGGCGCTGGGTCCATCCGGTACCCGGGTCCTCACCAAGATCATGGGTTTTCTGCTGATTTCAATCGGAATTCAGTTTGTGGGATCCGGAATCCTCACCTTTTTTCCGAAGTGAGAGGCTGGAGGATGCATGTCAGATTCCGCGTCAGTAAATTTGGCTTAAATGTTGAAAAAAGATGTCCGTAGTCAAAACTTAGTCAAATTTACATGTGATACGAAAAAATAAAAAAAATTAAGTTAAACAGTAAGTAAAAATAATTGAAACCCACTTAAATCGTCAACTTGTTGTAAAATATAGGTAGACAAAAAGAGAGTCTCCGGTTAATTCGCGCGGGTTGTGGCGCGAGCTTCATTGCCCGGATTTTTGTTCAGCTTCGGCTCCAGAGAATGAGCCCCATATAAGAAAGAATGAAAGAACTATGCAGTCATCCGTCATCGGCCGGATGAGCAGAACCGCGGGAGAGTTTCTCCTGCGTCGGTCTGCTCACCGGACCGCGGCAAACACACAGCCGCGGAGGAGAGGCGGAGGCTGTCCTGATAGAAGTGGGGAGTGAATTATGGCCACAACAGAAGGGCTTCGCGCTGAACGCCTTGCGCGTGTAAATGATGCTATTCAGGGCAGCGGCTATAACCAGACAGAAATCGCGCGGGCGATGGATGTGTCGAAGGCGGCGGTATCGCGCTGGATGACAGGGGCAAGCTGCCCGACCAGAGATAAGATTGTTGCGCTTGAGAAGCTGCTTGGACTTCCGGCTCGGTCACTCGTGAACGGAACCACAGGCGCTCCCTCCAAGTCTGAAGAGGAGCTGACGGTTGAGCCGCTCATCCCGTCGCGCGGCGAAGGGGTGCTGCAGTCAGTCCGGCTGTCGAAATCCGCTATTGAGTCGTTCGGGCTGAAACCGGGCTCGATCAGCGCTTACCGGATGGATAATCCGGCGCTTGGGCAGCTGATCCCGATCGGCTCCGTTCTTATCGTTGACCGGAGCGTGAAGACCGCTCAGGCGGAAGGCTTCTACCTCGTGCAGGATAACGGCGTGAAGCGGATCGGACGCTACACGTTTAAGCCGGATGGGAAACCGCGCCTCATGCGGGGGCTTGAGGATGACCCGGCGAGCGCCATGCCGCCTGAAACAGAGGTGCTTGGGCGTGTGAAGGCTGTGCTCGTGGTGACGGAGACATAATTCCGGCGGCGCGCGGTCATGGCATAAGAAAGGGCGGCTGAAAAGCCGCCCTTCGTGTATCCGGATGAGAATACCGGTAATCAGAGTTCCGCGAGATCCGCCCGGATCTTGAACACCGCCTTCTTATGCATGGCAGGGCCCGTGACCGCGAGGTTCGGCGCGTGGCGCTCTCCCGGGAAGTAGATCGCGAAGTCACCAGGCTTCATCGTCACGGTTTCTGCCGGATCCAGATCCGGGTAAAAAGCGATGTCGTCACGCTCAAGCCGGTCATCTGTGGGTGTCAGGTGGTTCGCGTGGGTAATGAAGTCCTGACGCTCGTCCCCTTCAAGCAGCAGCTGAATATCGATATAGCGTGCGTGAGCCTCAAACTTTCGGTCTGAAGCGGGGCGCGTCATCCCTTCCTCAACATTCACGTAAAATGCCGAACCTTCAATTTCGTGACGCCCGGTTTCGAGGTCACCGCCATGCGCCGCGAGGTAAGCGAAAGCGCGCGAAAAGACTTCAGGAAGATAGGACTTCAGGTTTTTCCACTCGGACAGCGTGCCGGAAATCATGTCGGGTTCTCCAGTTGATAAGGGATGGGGAAGCTGCCCCGTCCCGATGATGTCCGACTATTTTAGGACGGCTCCAGGGTGTTCTCGCGGATACTGCGTTTTTCCCCGAAATAGGGAGGGGAAAAAGGGCTCAGTGTCAGACGTCCGCGCGCTTTGCGTTACGATGAAAGGACCAAATGAAGGAGGATGGTTAGAAGATGGCTTACGTTGTGAGCAAAGCGCTTTCAGGCCGCACGGTGAAGGTCTACCGGGAGAGCGAATATCCGGTGCCTGTCATTTTCTCGACCCAGTATCAGGAACAGGGGAAAACGGTGCTCGAGCTGCTCGCGAATCTCGGCGCGCCGGAAGTGAATCTGGTCACGATTTCCGATCTTCACTGGGAAGAGGACCTGTCCCCCTGGGCTCACGGCTCTGTGCTCGCTTCAACCGATCACTTCACGGGCGGCGCGCCTCAGTATCTCGAGTTTCTCGAGAAGGAAGTGATTCCGTTCGCATCGCAGCACCTAGCCCTCGATCCCTCCACGCTGATTCTCGCGGGCTACTCAATGTCCGGCCTTCTCTCCGCCTATTCGCTCTTCATGACAGACGACTTCCCGTACCTCGTTTCTGCCTCAGGTTCTCTCTGGTTCCCGGGGTTCCTCCCGTTCGCGAAGGAGCAGGGAATCAAGGGATCGCCGAAGGCGGTGTATCTGTCGCTTGGTGACACTGAGAGCCATTCCCGGAACCCCTACCTCAAGGAAAACGCTTCAGTCACGTCCGCGATTGCCGGGCTCAGCCGGGAAGCGGGAATTCCCACGGCGCTGATCTGGGAGCGGGGCGGTCACTTCAATGAACCGGCCGCGCGGCTTGCGCGCGGGCTTCGCTGGGTCCTTGGCGTGATGCGGGGAGAGGATATCAAGATCGAAAGCCGGAAGACGCCTGACGGCGTCTGATCCGCGTTTGGTATCGGCTTCACAGAACGGGAAAGCGTTTCAGACGCCTTCCCGTTTTTTATCGGGCGGGAGACGCCCCGGTCTTTGCGGAAGCGAGGAGCTCAAGCGCCTTTTCGATCAGGCGGAGACGCGGTTCGACTGTCGCGAGATCGAGATACTCTTTATTCGGGTTATGGAGCAGGCCGCCGGAGGGCGCCAGGGCATCGATCACCGCGACGCCGAAGGACGCGAGCTCATTTCCGTCAGACGCGCCGCCCGCCTCAGCCCAGACAGGGGAGGGAAGGCGAAGCGTTGCGGCGGCCCGGTTGATGAGCGTGATCAGAGACGCGGACTCTGCGGAAAGCGGAAGCGCCGGACCGAGACTCTCGATTTTGAGGTCTGATGTCACACCGTCCGCAAACCCCGTGAGGCAGAGTTTCCTCATCCGGAAAATCAGCTCATCGCGGTCCCTGTCCGAGCCGTAGCGAAGGTCAAACGTGACCGAGGCGTGCTCAGCCACTGTGTTCGCGGTTGTGCCGCCAGAGACAAGTCCGGTGCTGATCGCTGTGCCGTCGATTTCAGACGCCAGATGCTTCAGCTGCGGTATCGCGGCAGCCATCGCGTCGATCGCGTTCCGCCCATCCTCGGGGCGGTTTCCGGCGTGCGCCGGCACCCCGTGGAAGTCCACCCGGACGGTGCTTGACCCCTTCCGCGCCCTGACAAAACTGCCATCCGGCCGTCCAGGCTCAAAAATGAAGGCGGCGGGAACGCCGCGGGACGCTTCACGGAGAAACTCAGCGTGTTCGCGCGGAGTGATTTCTTCAGCGGGCGTCAGTACAACCTTAAGGGAAAGACGGTCTTTTACGGCAGCGGGAAGACCGGATGCGATCGCAGCGATGGCGGCGAGCCCCGAGCGGTCATCCGCGACACCGGGACCAAAGGCGAGGCCCTCATCGATTCTGAAGGGGTAACGCGCGGCGCTCCCTCTTG
This sequence comes from Mesosutterella multiformis, assembly GCF_003402575.1. Classification (GTDB taxonomy): domain Bacteria; phylum Pseudomonadota; class Gammaproteobacteria; order Burkholderiales; family Burkholderiaceae_F; genus Mesosutterella; species Mesosutterella multiformis. Next base: position 1,827,640 of record NZ_BGZJ01000001.1, on the reverse strand, counting down.
AGTGCACCGTGTCCAGATGCGCGCAGAGCATGAGGTCAGCGGTTTCTGACTCCGGATGATTACGGAAAACACACGCGCGGCCGTAGGAACCGACTTCAGGCCGATCGGTTTCCCAGCCAAGTTTTCTGAAAATCCCTTCCATCACGTCGCCCGCTTTCGTGACTCCTTCGGCGTCGCCTGACGGTGAATCGATTCCGGTCAGTGTTCTCAGAGGACTCAGAAATTCAGGCCGAAGGTTCATGGGAAGTCTCTCCTTGTCTGGGACGTGAAAAACAAACAATAACCTCTCAGTTTAAGCGGAAAAGCGGCGGCTGTGACCGGCAAAAGACGGTATGCCGCACGGGATAACAAAAAAAAGAACTTCGGGGCAATACAGATATAATGATTCTTATAGCCCCGAGGTGTTTCAGGAGAGGAAACTATCACTTCAGTGAGATAGCTCCGGGGTATCCAGGCAAAAGCGGAACCGGCCGCACAGGGAGGAAGGCCGGACCGCGCTGTGCCTCTAAAAGGAGCCAATATGAAAATTCTGTTTCCGGTTGATGGCAGTGAATACAGTGTCCATGCCGCGCACGTGATCGCGCGCCGCGCGGAGCTTCAGAACTTTAATCCTGAGGTTTGCGTTCTCAATGTGCAGAAGGCGGCCGAACTGATGATTCCGGCACTCAAGCTTCGGCGTTCTGCCGCTACCAACCGCCAGTCTGAAGCCGCCTTCAAGAAGGTGCGTGACATTCTGAAGAATGTGAAGACTAAGGAAAAAGTGGTGATCGGAAACCCCGCTCAGGTGATCGCTGAAGAAGCGGACCGTGAGAAGGCGGATCTGATCGTGATGGGATCCCGGGGTCTCTCGGACTTCGCGAAGCTCTTCCTTGGCTCCGTCTCCACGGCGGTTCTCGCCCGCACCACGGTGCCTGTGATGCTGATCCGCAGCGAGTACACCTCTGAACCCGGCAAGGAACTGAAGGTCTGTGTGGCAGTCGACGGTTCGCCTTACTCCGAAGCCGCCGCCCGCTATATCGTGGCCCACCGCGAAATGTTCGGTGAAAAGCCGGATGTCCGCGTGGTCACGGTGGTGGATGTGGCTGAAGCGATCGCGTACGAGTACCCGACGGATGTGCCGCTTCCTGAAATTCCGGCAGAGCGAGAAGCCGCTGAAAAGAATATGGATGAGATTCAGCAGCTGATCCCCGAAATCGAGGAGAAGGGGAAGAAGGAAGCCATGTCGACGATCCGCCCGATTTTTGAACAGGCGAACTTCCCGGTGACGGAAGTGGCCCTGACGGGTGATCCGGGCACCGAGATCGCGAACTACGCGAAGACTGAGAAGCTCGACCTCGTCATCATGGGAACCCGCGGCCGCGATAATGTCGCCTCCGTCATTCTCGGCTCCGTCACGAGCCGTGTGGCGGCGGACGGTTCTGTTCCGCTCCTCGTGATTCCGGCGTAAGAATCTGTTTGCCGTCCCGGGAGACTTCTCTTCGGGATGGGAAAAGGATTTTTAAGTATCAGGCAGGAAGCCGTTCAGGTTTCCTGCCTTAATTTTTTTGCTGAAGACTGAAAGCCGGTAATCCGGATGGATGCAGCGAGCGGATCCTGACACCGTATACTCAGGAGCGGCTGAAAAATCAGGCAGCGGCGGTCTCCGGGATCGCTTCTGTCTGAAGGTATCAAAAGGAAAATAGACCGATGTCTGAAAGCAAAGTGTTTGAGTATCCGGTCCGGGTCCAGTGGGAAGATACGGACGCGGGCGGCGTGGTGTACCACGCGAACTACATCAAGTTCATGGAGCGCGCGAGAAGCGAGGCGCTCAGAGCGGATGGTCTGAATCAGAGGAAGCTCGAAGCGGAGCAGGGGATCGTGATTCTGGTCGCGGAGCTCTCAATCAAATACAAGCGGGCGGCGCAGCTCGAGGATCTTCTCACCGTGAAGACCCGGGTGGAGAAGCTTGGCCGCGCGAGCGTCGTCCTCAATCAGTCCGTGTGGCGGGGGGATGAGCTGCTCACAGACGGCCGCGTTAAGGTGGCGGCGGTAAAGAAAGCTGAGCTGAAACCCGTGCCGCTTCCTGCTGAAATCTATGACATGTTCAAGGCTTACGTGACGGAGCCTGAGTCCTGAAACGTCTCTATTGATCTTCCGTCCTGAAGCCATTCGGAATCCGTTTCCGGCGTCCGAGGGCGAAGGGAAGCCCGGACGGGATGAAGTACGTGTCCGGGAGAAAGTAGATAAGCCAGCGGGCGATCACTTCCACCTGGTCATACGCGCGGATATGCGCCTGAAAGTCCGGGCTTCGCACCATCTCTTTCAGCGCGCCGAAACTGAGGAAGGGGCGTCCCGGACCGGTTTCGGTTCTGAAGAGTGACTGAATGGTTTTCAGAAACGGGCTTCCGGCGAGCCGCGTTCCGATATAAAGATCCATTTCTTCCGGTGACCGGAGCGCCGGGGGAGGCACGAGCGCCGCGAGATCCTCGGCCGCGAGCTTCTGGATAAAACGGGCGTCGGTATCCCGCGGAAGCAGATCCCGGATATCGCGCCCCCGGAAGATTTCGTAAAGCAGATTCGGGAAAGGGCAGGCGGGGAGCCACCCCGCCGGGAGCGGGCCCGCTTCCTGGACTGCCCACCGGCGGAACCAGTCCGGAAGGAACCCCTCGCGCCGCCGCCTTTCAACAAATTCCCAGAGTTCCCCCGCGGCGTCCCGCGGAATCCGTACCGCGGCCATCCGCCAGTCATGTTCGAGCTCATGACTCTCACGGCTTGTGAAGTCAGAGGCGAGTACTTCGTCATTCCACTTCTGATCGAGCCCCACGCCGATGCCGCGGCCCGTGAGGTTCGCGCTCCCCGTGAAGAAGATCCGGTCAAAGCGGTAGTACTTCGCGTGAAGATTCGGAATTCGGTAGACCTCACCCCCGAGCGACCAGACCGCGTCCAGCGCGTCCAGATCCGAAATGCCGCTCGCGAAATCGTCCGGCGCACCGCGTGTCACGAGTGTCAGCTCATCAAACCGGATGCCGTGCGGAATAATCGCCTCAATCGCGCGGATTTTGACGTAAGGCGTCACGATAAGAATCGATCGGGCATTCTCTGCCGCGCGTCTCAGGTGATAGGCGAGGTTCTGATGGTAAAGGCGGATCATAAAGGAGCGGTAAGTCCGGGGGGAACGGCTGGTTTCCGCCATTCTAAGCTACGGCGGGGAGGAAGCCCGCGAGCGTCAATCCGATAAAATGACACGCCGGAAAATCCTTTCCGTCCAATTCACTTAAAGGAACCGGTAATGAAGAAAGCGGCTTTCATCCTTTTCTCGCTTGCCGCGGGAGCCGCGGCTCTCCCGGCGTTTGCTGCGGGAGACGCGCTGTACCCTGAAGCGATCAGCGCGAAGGAGCTGCTCCCAGGGCCGCCCGCGGCCGGCACCTGGCGAAGCGCGGCGGACGACGCTTCCTACCGCGAAGGGCTTTCGCTTCGGAACGCCCCCAGGGGCCTCCAGGCCGCGGAAGACGCCGACATGTCGCCCCTCAAAGCCTTTGAAGTCCGGTTTTCAAAGCCTCTTGGGGTTCAGATTTCGAAAGACGCGACTCCCGCGACCCACGCTTTCCTCCTTCTCACGATGAAGCGCGTCTATCCGTCACTGAAGGCCGGGAAGGAAGTCTTCAGGCGGCCCCGCCCTGTGGTCCAGCATCCGGAAGACGCCACGTGCCGCCCGGATCTCGCGAAAAAATTTGACCGCTTCGCGAGTTACCCGTCCGGTCACACCACGATGGCCTGGGCGCTTGCGCTCGCGCTGACCTCAGTCGCTCCGGGAGACCCGGTTCCGGTTCTGAAGCTTGGCTACAGCGCGGGAGACAGCCGCGCGATCTGCGGCGCACACTGGCAGAGTGATGTGGAAGCGGGGCGAGAACTCGCCGCGGCGGTTTTCGCCCGGATCATGGGGGATCCGGATTACCTTGCGGCGGCCGCCGCGAGCCGCGCGGAACTCCTGAAACTCTCGAAACCGGCGCCGTCTTCGGCCCGCTGAACTCGCGGAGAAAGAAGCCTCAGCGCGGGGCTGAGCCTTTGCTATTCTTTCTTCTGACAGCCGTTTCGCCCGCGGTCCCGCGGCCGGTACGGTCAACAGATAAAGGAGCAGGAGCGCGATGAAAATTACATTCTGGTCAGACTTTGCGTGCCCGTGGTGCTGGATCGGGGAAACGAATCTCGAAGCCGCGCTGAAGTCGCTTGGCCGTACGGCTGAGTTTGAGATGAAAGCCTACGAACTCGCGCCGAACGCTCCGAGGATGGGGGGCGAAACCACTTTCCCGCGGCTCCTCGCCCGGGGTCTCAGCTGGGAAGAGGCTGAGGGCCGGATCAAAGAGGTGGATGAGGCAGGGGCTGCGGCCGGCCTGCCCTTTGCTTACGGCGACGCGATTCAGTCAAACACCTTCGACGCCCACCGGGTGAGAAAGTTCGTTGAAGCGCATTTCGGACGCGACGCCGCGGAGAAGCTGAGCGAACGTTTTTTCCGGGCGTACTTCTCGGATCATGTCGAACTTGGGAACCCTGAGGTGCTCTGCCGCCTCGCGGGAGAAACCGGGATTCCCTCCGGACAGGTGAGAGCGTTTCTTGACGCGCCGCTTGATACCGGAACCGAAGCTCGGATTATCGCGGACGCGGTCCGTGAGGATGAAATGACGGCGAGATCCACCGGCGTCACCTCGGTCCCGTTCTTCATTATCAATGGCAAATATTCCGTTCCCGGCGCGCTCGATCAGGCGGGCTGGGAGGATGGCCTGAAGCAGGTCTTTGAGGAAGAGGATAGAGAAAGACAGCGGGGTCCTTTCGGGGCCGGTGTCACCTGCGGGCCTGACGGCTGCAGCATTGATTTTGATAGAGAATAAGAGCAGAGAGCGGCATGATTACGCGTATCGAAGTTTCGACACCGGATATTGAAAATACCTATCTCGATATCGATCCTGAGACGAAACACGGGTTTCTGATCGATCCGGGCGCCGCTCCCGATCAGATCGCGGACGCGATCCGGTCCGGGGGCTTCACGATCGAAAAGATTCTCCTCACGCACGGTCACTTTGACCATATCGGAGCGATCGACGCGATCCGTGAGGCCTTTGGGCATCCTCCCGTCTATATCCATGAGGCGGGGCTTCGGTATCTTTCAAGCACATTTTTCAATCTCTCGGGCCCCATGGGTCGCCCCTTCACGGTGGAGGGCGCGATCCCGTTTCAGGACGGGGCTGTGTTTTCGCTGCAGTCGAATCCCGCGTTTTCGCTCCGCGCGATCCATGTGCCGGGACACTCAGAGGACAGCACGCTCCTTTATTCGGAATCGGGAGGCTACGCGTTTTCGGGTGACACCGTGTTCCAGGGCGCGGTCGGCGCGACGCATTTCCCGGGCGGGGATGATGAGAAACTCGCTTCCAGCATCCGGGACCGGGTGCTCACGCTCCCGCCAGATACGAAGTTTTATCCTGGGCACGGGGAACCGACAGTGCTATCCCGTGAAATTCCGCTGCTGCGCCGTGTCGCGGGACTGAGAGAGATTCCTTAAGCCTTTTCGGATAAGCCATTTCACGTTTGCCTGTTCTTCGCTCTCTGCGGTAAGGTTTTAACTCATACCTTACAAAAACAAAGGAGCGGGCAGCTATGCCAGAACGTGCGACTTGGGCTTCGAAAGCCGGATTCGTGCTCGCCTCAGCCGGGGCAGCCGTTGGACTCGGAGCGATCTGGAAGTTCCCGTGGCTTGCGGGAAGCAACGGCGGCGCGGTCTTCGTGATCCCGTACGTGATCCTGTCCCTCACGCTGGGCTTTGTGTTCCTCACGGCCGAAATTACGCTCGGTTACATGGGGCGCGGTTCCATTGTGACGACCATGCGGAAACTCGGCGGTTCGAAATGGGTGCCGGCCGGTTATCTCGGCGTGGTGACTGGCCTCTTGGTGCTTTCCTTTTATTCCGTGATCGGCGGCTGGACGATCGCGTACCTCGTCGACGCGATTCTCGGCCGGGGGCTCGTCACGAGCCAGGCGGAGCTCGGTGCCCGGTTCGGCGCGCTTTCAGGAGACCCGCTTCTTGCGGTTGGGTATCAGGCGCTCTTCCTTACGCTCACCGCGGGGGTTGTCGCGCTCAAAGTGAGCAAGGGGATTGAGCGGCTTTCCCGCATCCTGATGCCCGCGCTCTTCATCCTGATGCTGATCCTCATTGTCCGGGGTCTGACACTCCCCGGGGCGTCCGAAGGCCTCAGCTATCTCTTTGCCTGGAAGCCTGAGGCGTTTACCTGGCAGAGTCTCTACCAGGCCCTTGGCTTTACGTTCTTCTCGCTCTGCGTCGGCTGCGGCTGCATGATGACGTATGGTTCCTATCTGCCGCAGGGGAGCCGCATTCTGAAGTCCTGTGCTCAGATCGTGGGGCTCACGACCGCGGCATCGATCCTCGGCGCTCTGATGGTGATGCCGGCGGTGTTCGCTTTCCATCTCGATCCGGCGGCGGGTCCCGGACTCACCTTCGTCACGATGCCGGTGATTTTCGCTCAGCTCCCGTTTGGCGGACTGTTCGCTGTGGCGTTCTTTGCCTGCCTCACGTTCGCGGCGCTCACGAGCTCGGTCTCGATGCTGGAACTGGATACCGCGTTCCTTGTCGATGAATTTCATGTCTCCCGGACGACGGGTGCCATTATCAGCACGCTTGTCATCATGGTGATCGGTTTCTTCTGCGCGCTTTCTTTTGGACCGCTTGCCGACACGAAGTTCCTCGGGAAGAACGTTTTCGACTGGTGCGACTTCCTCACCTCCAACATTTCGCTTCCGATCGGCGGCCTCATCGTGGCGCTTCTCGCGGGACTTGTCGTGTGGCCGAAGTTCCGTGAGGCGCTTTCGGTTCCCCCGGCACCGAGCGATCAGTGGTTCCGGATTTTCAGGCTGCTTCTCGTTGTGGCCTGCCCGATCCTCGTCGTGATCGTACTGGTTACGGGGCTGCTCTGATCGGTTAAGACGGTTCCGGAAACGGAAAAACGGGAGAACTGCTGACGCAGTCTCCCGTTTTTTTGTTGCTACAAAAGGACTTTTTGCAGGTTTCTTCAAAAGCGTGTCACCTTCACACTAAAGTAGAAACCCTTAAGAGTTTACCTCACTGTGTAGGTTTTATCAATCAAACAGTTTTCTGTGTTTCAGTGCGAGACTTTGCCGAGAGGCTGAAAGGGGTCAAAGTTTTTGCGGCAAAGAGAAATCGGCGGGAATTTTTATTCTGAAAAATGAATAAGCTGTATCACAGGCTAAAATGTAACAAATAGGCTTTAATCCCATACCTTTTTCCGGAGGCGAAATGACATTTCAGGCGGCAGGAATTCTTCTTTTCACCCTTCTCGCGGCGGGCTGCAGCGCGCAGTCTCCTTCCTGCGGGGATCCTGAGACTCTCGCGAAACTGAAGGAGGCGGTCGTGAAGGCCGTGGGGGGAGGGGCCGGGGCGACGCCTGATCAGGCGGTCGTCTCGAAAACCACGGATGGGGGTGAGAAGAATGTCTGCCGGGCGGAGATCCGCTGGAAACTCTCCCCTGAAGCCGCCGAAATCGTGAAGACCGTCCCTGCGGTCGCCTGGGATCAGGATCCGGAATTCATGGTGGGGAAGGGATCTGAAAAGATTTACGCCGCGTTCGCGGAAGAGTCCGCCGTAAAGAATAAGGGCGAGGCTCCCGCCTGGGTGCTTGCGCCTTCAGGCGACCCGGCGGCTCTGAAGGGATGGCAGGCAGGAGCTCGGCCAGGCGTCCGCCGCGGCACTCCGCAGTCTTCCGAAAGTGCAGAAGGACGGCACTATCCTTTTCTCGGCTGACCCGATGGAATTCCGCCTGATCGGAGGCGCGTCTCACGAAGTGTCGCTTGTGATTCCGCAGTCGCTCTCAGGTGCGATCCGGACCGCCGAAACACTCGGCGCCGAAGCGAAGGCGGGGGATGCTCTGATCGCGAAAGCGAAGGAAGCGCAGCTGGCCGCATCAGGCGAAAAGCCTGCGTCTGAGTCTGCCGCTTCCGCGGCTCCCCGGGATCCGAACGGCCCGAGCTACGACTGTGCCAAAGCGACTTCTGTCCCCGATAAGATCGTCTGCGGAAGTCCTGAGCTCTCACGCCTTGACCGGGAGCTTAACGCGGTCTGGGTGAAGGTCCGCGCGAAGTCCTCGGATCAGGGCTGGTCCCGCAGAAAGCAGATGGACTGGTATCGGAATGAGCGGAACACCTGCAAGAACGCCGCCTGTCTCAAAAAGGCCTATCAGAAGCGGATCCGGGAGCTTTCTTCGGATTGACAAAGAATGGACGCCCGAATTTAAGGGAAACAAAAGGCCGGAGCGGTGTCAGAGCCGCCCCGGCCTTCGTTTTATCCATTGATGCCGCGGTTACTTTGCCGCGCGGACGAGTCCGAGCGCGTTAAGCGTTCTCGGGAAGCCAAGCAGCGGATCAGCGACCCGGAGGGCATCGGTGAGGTTCTGCTTCGTCGCGCCGACAGAGAGGTTCGCCGCGATGTGCGCCTTCAGCTGCGGCTCGCAGCCGCCGAGCGCCGCGATCGAGGCGAACGTGATCAGCTCACGGTCCTTGATCGAAATGTTTTCGCGCGTGTAGTAGTCGCCGAAGCACCAGGCGGTCAGGTCATCGACGATGAGGCCCTTTTCTCCTTCGGCCGCGGATTCGTGCATCTTCAGAATGTGATCACGGCCGAAGATCCCGCCCTGGGTATCGAGACCTTTCTCGAACCGGTTCTGATCATTCACCGTGGCGCCCTTTGCCTCAACCTTGACGCCCGCGTGACGGAACGCGGCGAAGGCCTCGCGGAGCGCAGCTTTAGCGCGGGCAAGACCCACATAGGGAGAGGTCTGGAAGATGGCTTCGCGGATCAGCGTCCCGGGCACCTTATCGCGGAGCGCGCGATCCGCGATATCCCGCACGCCGCCTTCGGCCGCCACAGCGGTCGCCACCGCGAGGAGCACAAAGTATTTCTGATTGGTGCTGAGCGAGGTGCCGCGCTTCCCGAGATCCAGCATCCGGTTTTCAATCGCGTCAAACTCCGCGTCCCTCTCGGGACGCTTCGCTTCAGCGCTTCCCGCCGCACCGGCGAGGGCAGTCGTAGTCGCAGCAGCCATCAGAACACTCCTTCTTGAAAAACTCGTCATAAGATCCGTTCCTCTCTATTGTGGGGCGGGTAAGAGAAACTGACTTACTCCGCCTTCTGTTCAACCGATATTTTGATCATAGAAAGAGGAATTCTGAAAATCGCACGGATTTTCTCAAGTTTTTGATAAATCCTCTATCGCAGAGAAGTCAGTCTGATGCTATAAAGCTGAGAGCTACGCGGCAGGAGCCGCATTGAGGGAAGTGAAGGACATGGAGAATTTTCTCATTCAGGCGGCCTATGACGAAAAGGCTGTGGAGACAGAGTCAGCCCGGGAAATCACAGCATCCGGCGTCCCCCTTGTGATTCCGGCCGAGTACCTCGGCATGGAGCGGATGGAGGGAGACCCGGAAGACGCTGAGATCTATGGCTTTAACGGAGAAGAGTCTGACGGTGTCGCGTTTTTCAGCCTGATCCCGCGCGAAGACGCGCTTCCCTTCGGAGACGTGGATTCCGTGATCGAGAATGTCCACGAGATTCTGGAAGAAACCCAGGGGCTGATCCGTGTCGGAAGCGGCAGCACGGCATCGGGCCGCCCCTTTATCTACACCATCATTAAGAACGTGACGGAAGAGGGCGTCCTGCAATACACCCTCACGCTTCAGATCGCGCTCGAAGACCGGGCTCTCAACGTGCAGGGATTCTTTAACGAAACCGGGGACGGGAAGAAGCGTGAGCGCGCGGTCTACAGCCTTCGGAGAATTCTCTCAGAGCCCTGGGCAGCGGATCCTTACGATCCGACATTTACCCGGGGCCGCCTGATGACGCAGGCGGAACGCTCGGCCTGGGACCGCGACTATCCGACTCACGCGCTGAGTGAGGCTCGGAAACTCGTGAAGTGCCTCGTCGAAAAGAACTGAGAGTTCAAAGCCTTTTTCTGAAAAGTCGGAGAACGAAAGCTGATTCCCGGAACCTGCTCCGGAATCAGCTTTTTTATTGAGTATCACGGAACGGTTCCCGGCGGTTTTGCGCAAAGCATTCTGATAATACTTTCGGATATAAATTTTTATAATTTAATTTATCGATTTAAAATCAATAAATTAATAAATAACAGAGTTTTGCGTAATTAAGTTTTCCGGATAAGCCTCATAAGATTCCTCTCAGCCAAAAAGAGGAGATCTTCTTCAGGAAGATCTCAGCCTAAGGAGATGAATCATGGCTTTTGCATCCAGAAGAAATTTTCTCAAAGCGGGACTCGCGGGTACCGCTGCTGCCGCGGCCGCCGCGGTTCCTGCTGCCGCTCACGCGGCCAAGGCTCCGAAAGCGAAGGAGCTTACCTATGACGTGATCGTGGTCGGCGCGGGCTGCGCCGGGCTTGCGGCGACAATCGAAGCCGCGGACCGGGGCGCGAAGGTGCTTCTCATTGAGAAGTCCGCTGTTCCGATGGGTAACACGATTTACGCGGGCGGCTTCGTCAATGCGGCCTGCACCTGGGTTCAGAAGAGTGACGGCATTACGGACGATCTTGACTCCTTCTATCAGGACATGATGATGGTGTCGAAAGGCCGCGGCGACCCGGAACTCACGAAGATGTACTGTGAGCAGTCTGCCGGCGCTGTGCAGTGGCTTACTGACCGCTGCCACCTCAGCTGGAAAAAGATCCCGATGCAGATCAAGCCGATGCTTGGCCGCAGCCATCAGGTGGATTCAAAGGCCGGTCCCGGCGGCTCCCAGATGGTGGAGAACATGATGGCGGAAGTGGAGAAACTGCACGTTCCGATGATGTTCAATACCAAGGTGGTTGAGCTGCTGCATGACGATATGCTTCGCTGCACGGGCGTTAAGGCGGTGTCGCCCGAGGGGCCGCTCGTGATTCACGCGAAGGGCGGCGTGATTCTCGCGACCGGCGGTTTCCACGCGAATAAGGCGCTGGTCACCCAGTTCATGGGAGGCGAAGTGGCCTGGATGCCGATTCGGGGCTCGATGACTCTCACCGGCGAAAACATTCTTCTCACGGCTCCCTTCTTCCCGATGTACGTGAATATGGACCAGTTCCATGCCGGTCCGATCCATGGACCCACCAAGGCGAATCCGTCGCAGATGGTGAATTTCGGAATCTGCGTGAATACGCTCGGGAACCGGTACGTGGATGAAGCGTCGACCTACGTCGAAATCGCCCGCCATACGGCAAAGGACACGATCCGGAATTCGGCCTTCATTATTCTCGACTCGGCTGTGGTGAAGCTTCCGATTGTGGCTATGCGAATCGATCGCTACAAGGCTGCCAAGGCTCCGATTTTTGAAGCCAATTCGATCGGAGAGTTCGCGTCGAAGATCGGTGTCCCCGCGAAAGCGCTGGAAAAGACGGTTTCTGAATATAACGACGCGGTTCACGCCGGGCGCGGCGCGTCTCTTAAGGTGCCTGCCACGATGAAGAAGCCGTACACCATCGAAAAGGGGCCGTTCCTCGCGGTTCCCTTCTCCGGCGGTATGACAGCCACCTTCGGCGGCCCGAAGATCAGCCTGAAGGGCGAAGTGCTGAATACGGAGTCGAAGCCGGTCCCCGGACTCTACGCCGCGGGGAACGCGATCGGCGGTCTCTTCTATGACGACTATCTCTCAGGTTCCCAGCTCGGAGCCGCGGTGATCTGGGGCCGGGTCGGCGCAGATGAGGCGGCAGCCCGCGCGAAAGCCGCGTAAAAAAGTTCTCTCCTCCCCGCCTGGCGGCAGTCATGGGCGGCTGCCGGGCGAGGGTCATTTTTAATTTTTCTCTCTCACTCTTTCGGCTCCCGGAAGAGCTTTTTCAGGGGCTTCCGAACGTGGTTCACCGGAAGCCTTTTTTATTGGCAGGAGAAAACCTGTTGTCTGAAGCGGCTGAAGCGGTGCCCGAGAGGCGCTCCTCTAAAATAGAGACGCCGGTTTCGGAGGAGAGTGTGATGAAGGAAGACGCGGGGAAAAGGCTTCTCGCACGGGTGCTTTTCTGCGCCTGCGCGGAGGCGCGGAGTCTCACAAAGGGGCGGAAGACGCTGGGGCTTCACGCGGAAGAAGCGGAAACGCTCCTTAACGCCCTCACGCGGGAAGCGGCGGAGCCGCTTTTTCGGGTGACAAATGGCGTCTTTACGCTGACTGAGGCCGGCATCCAGCGGTTCCGGAAATGGAAGGAACCGGCTTCAAGCCTTTACCAGGCAGATCCCGTATCAGAGGAAGAGCCCGGGTATGAGAGCCTTGCGGTCTCGGTACCTACGACGACCGGTGCCACGCTGCTCTCTCCTCTGATCGTCCGGTTCGCGGAAAGCCGCCCCGGACTCCGGATCGATATCCGGCTGACACACGGCACGTACCACCCGCTCTGGGAGGGGGTCGATCTGCGGGTGGGCCACGGCGAATACTTTATGGAAGACGTGGAAACACATCCGCTTGGAGCGCTCACGCGGATCTGTGTCGCGGCCCCGGAGTATCTTGAGGCGAATGGGACGCCTGAAAATCCGGAGGATCTGGAGAGGCATCTCTTTTTCGGGCCGAAAGACGCGGTGGATCCCGGATTTCTCACCTTCACCCGGGGAAAATCGGTCAGGCGGGTTCAGGCGGAGTCGAGAGTTTCGCTCCGAAGTCATCTCTCAGCGCTTTTCTGCGCGCTCTCGGGGGAGGGTATCGGTGTGCTCGTTCCCGCGTACCTCGCGGCTCCCTATCTCGACTCGGGGAACCTCGTTCATGTGCTCCCGCAGTGGCACTCTCTCCCGCTTCCGCTTCGCGCGTTTATCGCGAAAGAAACTGCTCCCGGGGTGCTCCGGGATCTGGTGCGGTTTCTCGAAGAGGCCTGCCGGCAGAATCCTTTTATCGAGCCGATCGAATGAAAAAATCGCTTATTCCGGATACGTGGCTGATGCTCCTTCAGCTTGAGGAGCTGGGGAGTTTTTCGAAGGTTGGGGAACGGCGCGGGATCGCGCCTTCCTCTGTCAAACGGCGGCTGGATGATCTTCAGAGCCGGTTTGATCAGCCGATATACCGGGCGGAGCCGACCGGTGTTTTCTTCACCGCGTTTGGAACGAGGCTTGCCGCCGGTATCCGGACATCTGTCAAGACACTCCTTGAATCTGATGAGAAGCCTGAACCCGTGACACTGACGGTCTTCCGTGACCCGAGAGTCGCGGCAGCCCGGATACTTCCGCTCTTCTCCAAAGCGGCGGAGGAGGGGGCAGTGTCGTTCTCCCTCACCGTGTCTGAGGCCGATCGGGAATCCGCGGATCTTGCGATTACGGCCCGGATCGCTGACGGAACATCGCCCCGAAACCGGATCGCGTCTGTGCCCTGGGTGCTCACCGCGTCCCCCGGCCTGATCCGGCGAACCGGAGTGCCTTACAGCCCTGAGGATTTCAGCCGTATCCCTGTCATTTTTCTTCAGGCTGACCGCGCGATGCTGAAGTCGCTCGAACTCGCTGGAAAAACCGCCCGGACGCATTTTGTTCCGGATATGGAAACCGGGATCATGCTCGCGAAATCGGGGGCCGGGATCTTTTTCGGCGCGGATCCGGGAGTGATCGAGCGGGAAATCCGGCGGAATGAACTCACGGTGGTGCCGTTTTTTAAAGGAATTGAGCTGCAGATTGCGGCAGAGGCGAACCCTGCGGTGAGGAAACTGATCCCTGAGCTGAGGTCACTTTTTGAGGAGTACGGAAAGGGTTGTGGCGGGGAAAACTGAAAAAATCCGGCAGAACTGCATCTCCGGATACAGACTTGCAACGTCTTGATAAGAGAGAATAACCGCCTAGATTTTTATTGATCTTCTCTCCTAGCCCCGGATGACTCTGCAGAAGCCATCCGGGGATTTTTTTCTCTGGAGAGACTGAGGGAAGAGCAAAGCGCCCGGGGACTGAAACTCTTGTCGGGCGCTTAACCCTTGATCAGTACTCTTCGAAGTATTCCTGGATCTTCTTCGGGTCGTTCGTCTTCGTCAGAGCGAGCTGAAGCAGAACACGGGACTTCTGGGGATTCAGCGTGCCGCTCTGCAGCATGCCTTCATCCGCGTAGCGCTGGAGAGATTCCGTTACCGGGCCGTTCGGCACGCGGGAGGAACGGATTACGATTACGCCTTTCTTCGTGGCGTCAACAATCCCGGGTTCTTCCCATTCATGCACAGAACCGTCACCGGTGCCGGCCATGATGATGCCCTTGGCGCCCGCCTTGACGAAAGCGTCAATCGGCACGCGGTCCGCGTTCGAGTGAGAGTAGACGATATCGACGCGGGGGAGAGAGTCGAGCTTCGACACATCGAATTCAGAACCCGACGTATGACGCTTCGTCGTCTGACGGACGAAGTAATTGTGGCCCGAAGCGATGAAGCCGAAGGCACCGAGTTCAGGCGACATGAAGGTCGCGACGTTCGTCGTATCGGTCTTCGTCGTGTCGCGCGCGCCGTTAATCATGTCATTCATGGCGATCAGAACGCCGCGGCCCTTCGACTGAGGATCCGCTGCGAGCTTCACGGCGTTCAGGAGGTTGATCGGGCCGTCAGCCGAAATGGCGGTAGCCGGACGCATGGCGCCGACAATCACGATCGGCTTATCGCTGTGAACCGTGAGGTTCAGGAAGTAAGCGGTTTCTTCCAGCGTATCCGTGCCGTGCGTAATCACGATTCCGGACACGTTCGGATCGGCGAGCAGCTCGTTGCAGCGCTTGGCAAGCTTCAGCCAGATTTTGTCCGTCATGTTTTCAGAGCCGATGTTGGAAACCTGCTCACCGGACACTTCAGCGTACTGCTTGATCTGCGGGACCGCGTTGATCAGAACCTGAACACCCAGGTTGCCGGCCTTATAGCCCGTCATCTGAGTGCTGCTGGAAGCCGTACCGGCAATCGTGCCGCCCGTGGCAAGAATCTTGACCTGGGGCAGTGCCTGAGCGCCAACAGCAATGGCAAGGCCGACCGCGAAAGTGATCAGTTTGTGACCGAAATGCATGATGTAACTCTCCAATTAAAAATAAGGTGATTTACCTAGGTTTTGCCTAGTTCTTATTATTTATTAACTAGGCTATTTAACCTAGGCAACAAAGAGTATCACAAAGAATCCGGAATTAAAAGTAATGGAGAGAGTGATATTTTGGTATACCACGAATAGAATATTCTTATCTTTGCGGTATCCGCTGATTCCTAAGAGGTTCCGCCAAGCTCTGGATTGGTGCATGGAATGGGCTTCTTCAGGGGTTTCCCATGGAATCAGATATTTGTCGCGGAAGGAAATATAAAGAGAGCGGAGCAGAAACCGGCAGAGTTTCAGACCGCCCCAGGGGCAGCACCTAAGAGAGCCAGTCTATTTAGAGAGTTGAAGCCATGATGAACGGAAAGAAAACCGAGCCGGAAGAGCCGCTCAGCCGCGAAAGCGAGCCGCTTTATCGCCAGGCAGCTGAAATCCTCCGGGACCGGATTCTGAAAGGGGAATATCCTCCCGGGACCATGATCCCCTCAGAGCGCGAGCTCGGAAACAGTCTCGGCATCAGCCGGATTCCGATCCGGGACGCCATCAAGTCGCTTCAGTACATCGGAATCGTGAATCAGGTGAAGGGGAAGGGCGTTGTGGTTCAGAAGCTTGACCCGGGTCAGGTACTCGCGAAAGTGGGACCGTTCCTCGCGTCCCCGGGACTCAAAACCCTGATTGATCTCCTTGATATCCGGATCGCGGTCGAGCAGGTATCGGTGCGGGAGGCTGCCCGGAAGGGAACTCCGGAAGACTTTGATGAGCTCTCCCGGCTGATTGCCGTGCTGAGAAGTGAGGCGAGTGAGAAGGAAAAAGAGGACGCCGGGCGGCAGTTTCATCTGAAAATCGCGGAGATCGGCGATAACCAGATCGCGGTGATTCTCTGGCACTTCTTTGATGAGCTTCTGAAAATATCGCGAAGCGTTGTGCATCTGACAGAGGCTGAGAAAACTCAGTCGTACGAAGAGCATGAGGAGCTCCTCCGGGCGCTTCGGATGCGGGACGGCGATAAAGCGGCCGCGATCATGAAGGCGCACCTCGAAACCACGAGGCGCGAACTCGCGGCATCACACGACGCCTCAGTGAAGGAATAAACGCGAGGCGCGGAATGAAGAAAGGCGGATCAGCTCTGAAGCTGATCCGCCTTCTCCTTTTTATTAACTCTGGTATCGCATCACTGCGACCCGGGTTTTGCCTTTGTTATAAATTCTCTTCGGAGTCTTTTTTATTCTGTCCTTTAAGCGGCATTGTGTGGTCGAAAATTGCCTGCACCACACGTCGCACCGCTGGATCCTCGTTCCCCTGATAGTACTCCGCTATCTCATCGAGGTCCTTCCTTTCGCTGAACCGGTCGCTCTGAGACACGAGTTCAAAGAGATAGGGGTCGTCGCCGATCAGTTCCGCAAGATAGCTGAACGGAAGGCGCGAGACCGCGTCGGAGTTCAAGCAGAGCATTTCCCGGACGTCAGACGCCGGATCCGTCGCGAGGTTCTCAAGCGCCTCAAGCGGAAGCCCCGGGGAGGAGGCGAGCCGCGTACGGATCTTATGCGACTGATGCGTTGAAAGCGCTACAGCAATCGGTTCAAAACCGGTCTTGATGCCGGCTTCCAGAAGGCCAAGAGCCTCAAGGACGGTGAGGGGCATCGTTTTGCCCAGAACTTTGATACTGAAATCTGTGGTGTTCATAACTCCTCCTTTGTTATGTTATTAAGGTACCTCCGCATGCGTCAGTTTTTGACGCATGCCATCAGGAGGCGCTTTTCTCGCCGCATCGGAGAGATAAAAGTCCTACACTTTTTTCAGTTTTCTTATTCCGGGAGCACTCATGGCCAGGGTCAGTTCTATTTCGCAGGAAGCTCTGCTCATTATTGAAATTCTGAAGCTGATTCCGAGAAACCGGCTGATCACAGCGTCTGAAATCAGGAACAGCCTCTTCTCGGCGGGGTACGACATCCCGATCCGGACTCTGCAGCGCTACCTGAAGTCAATCTCGGAAACCGAGAGCCTGCATGTGGAGTGCGACAGCCGCTCAAAGCCCTACGGATACCGGAGGTCGAGTCCGAAGTCGGAATTCGCGGATCTGAAGCTGACACCTGAGGAAAGCCTGCTGCTCTCGCTTGCCGGTCAGTATCTGCAGTATCTGCTTCCCACCACGATCTCGACCTCGCTCTCTCAGGTGTTTGATGCCGCGAGGGACCAGCTCTTCAGTCATCCCGCGGCGACCCCGGCGGCTTCCTGGCTGAACAAGGTAGCGCTTGTTTTCACGAGCATCCCGACGCTTCCCCCGGAAATCAAGCCCCGGATTTTCTCCATCGCGACGGAGGGGCTCTATCGGAACCGGAAGCTGGAAATCAACTATTCAAATAAGAACGGTAAGCAGAAAGTTTCTGTTGTTTCGCCGATCGCGCTCGTGCAGCAGGATCTCCGTATTTATCTCGTCTGCCGTTACGACGGGTATGAGGATCTCCGAAACCTCGCGCTTCACCGCATCATGGATATCCGGCTTCTTGATATCGAAGCAGACCGCCCGAAGGATTTCAGGCTCGCGGACTATATCCGGCACTCCAACTTCAATTTCGGCACGGGAAAGAAATGCCGGCTTGAAATCGCTTTCCGGAGCCCGGTGCTCGCGCTGAATCTGAAGGAGACGCCGTTTAACCGGGAGCAGAAACTGGAGAAAGACGCGGATGGGGTGTTCCATCTCGATGTGGTGCTGGACGACACGACGCAGATCGACGGGTGGATCGCGCTCTGGAAGGATAATGCCGAATTTCTGGAGATCCGCCGTACCCCGATTCAGGATCCTGCTGCGGTGAAGATGGCGGGAAACCAGCCTCCTGATGGAATATAAGTAAACTGATTCTGTTTAATAAATTAATCTTTATCGGATTAAAAATTCGAGGCAGTCCGACAGGATGCCGGAACACCTCACGTTTTGGTAAAAGAGGAAGAGCGCGGATTTATTCCAGCGCTCTTTCCTTATCGGAATTACTTCGCGAGGAAGGCGAGACTTGTCCGTGCGAGCTCGGTCCAGAGACCGCTGAATCCGGCCCAGAGGACCTGAATGCCGATGCAGATCAGGATGAAAGAGAACACCTTGACGATCGCGTCCGCCCCCGCGGCGCCGAGGCGCTTTGAAATCTGGCCGGCATAGCGGAAGCAGACCCAGATACCGATGCAGAGCGCGGCTGACGCGAGATTAAGTCCGAGCGTATTCGCGAACGTCGTCGGGAGCGTGGTGCCGATCGCGGTGCAGACTGACATGGCGCCAGGTCCCACCATGAGGGGAAGCGTCAGCGGGAAGAAAGCCCGCTGCTCAAAATGTTCTTTCTCAAGCGGTTCGTCTGAGCCGCGGCTTTCACTTTTCTTCTCTCCGCCCCCGAAGCTCGAAATCGCTTTCCAGCCGGCAGACGCGAGCACGAGGCCGCCCGCCACCCGAAGCACATCAATCGAAATCCCGAAAAAGTTCAGGATGAAGACGCCCGCATAAACCGAGATCTCGATCAGGATGAAGGAGTAAATAGCGACCCGGGCCGCAAGCCACGCGCGTTCCCGCGGACCGAGGTCAGAAGTGAGCGAGAGAAAGAAAATGGAGCCCGAAAGCGGATTCACCATCGGGATCAGCGCGGCGATCACGTAGAGAAAGGTGCTGAGAAAGTGCTGCATGGCAGATGTCTGAGAGATGGGAGAAGGAGGGCCGCAGTCTACGGATAGACCACCGTGAACCGTTTTTTATCCAGCGGCAGCCGGTCACCCCGGTTCCAGCGGTAGGCGGTGAGGGGGCCGCCTTTTCCGGCTCCGTAGTCCACGCAGGCGACCGCAGTGTCAAGCGGGGCGAAATTCCCGGTGTCGGAAAGCGAATAGTGGCCGATAAACGTGGGCACGGTGGGTTTGAACACAAAAGGATTTTCCCGGAGATCCTCAAGCGGGAAGGAGCGCGATGGGTCCGAAATCACAGCGGCTTCGTATGTCGTGATTCCGCGGTCCCACCATTTGACGCGGACTCGGGTCACCGCTTTGCCTTCCGCGTTTTTGTATGAAAGTGTCTTTGGAAGCCAGACCTCAGGCCCCTTAAGCGTCTGATCAAGCGCCGCGATGAGAGACTGTCCGGCATCTGACTCCTCTCCCGAACTCCGCAAAACATCCTCATAGAGTCCGAGTGTCGGAAGCGCGCCTTCCCGGACACAGGCGTCGAGTATCGACTGGATCGCGTCCGGGTCCCAGCACGCGTGCACCACACGGATTTCACCGAGATTAAGCCAAAGCGGGAGCGTCCGGATCCACTTCATCAGTTTCTGAAGCGTCTTCGGGTCTTTCACGGCGGAGTCAAAGAAAGTGATGCGGGAATCCGTTCCGTGAACGTGGCCGATGCCGCAGAACCGGCAGAGAGCGGCGTACTCGTGATTTCCGGCAACGCAGTACGCGGTTTCGTGCCTCACCATGCGGCGCACGAGTTTCACGGTTTCCACCTGTTCCGGCCCCCGGTTGATGAGGTCTCCCGTAAACACCGCGATCCGGCCG
Source organism: Mesosutterella multiformis (assembly GCF_003402575.1). Taxonomy (GTDB): domain Bacteria; phylum Pseudomonadota; class Gammaproteobacteria; order Burkholderiales; family Burkholderiaceae_F; genus Mesosutterella; species Mesosutterella multiformis. The sequence continues at coordinate 1,808,080 of NZ_BGZJ01000001.1, read as the reverse complement.
TCCGGGTGTCCCCAGGTCTTCCCATACTTCACGTAGCCCAGCTTTCTGAGAAGCTTTTCAAGAAGCGCGGCGTGCCCATGCACGTCGCCGATGATATCGAAACCAGGTTTCTGATCCATGCTGCAGAGGCTCCCGTTGGGGCTTGATGTTTCGGAGGGAAAAAGGCGGGGTTGGGTGAAAACGCGCGGGCGGCCCGCCGGGCGGAAAAACTGCTTTGAGAGATTAATGATTTTCCGCTGGATAATCCAGCGCTTTGCGTCACAGATCGAAGTGAAACTAGCTATCATTAACATTCAAAGCAAAGTATGCGCCTCTCCGCTTTCTGTCCAGTGTTTTTCAGGCGGGAGACGCATGAAAGAGTCCGCGGCGGCCAGTATCAATCTCATCATCCCGGAGCCTCGGAACTCACATAAAGATAAAAATTACCAATGACAAAAATTAAAAGCCCGAATGGTCCGGCATCCGAGACCCTGAGGGATCTCCCGGTCGGGATGAGTGCGACGGTGAATTCCGTCGGCGGGAAGGGGCAGCTGCCGCAGCACTTTCTCGATATGGGGCTCATCCCGGGTGTCCGGGTGACGCTCGTGAAATATGCGCCGATGGGAGACCCCGTCGAAGTGAGGCTGCATGGCTATGAACTCACGCTGAGGCTTGAGGACGCCGGGAAGATCGGTATCCGCAATATCAGCCGTGAGGGGGAGCCAGAGCATGTGGAAACGTTTGATGAGGAGGAGCGGCAGCTTGAGCTCCCGCACCCGGGACTCGGTGAGGAAAAAGGCCTGATCGATGACCCCGAGGCGCATCTCCGCCCGGTGAAGGGGAAGCTCACTTTCGCGCTTGCCGGCAATCAGAACTGCGGCAAAACCACGCTCTTCAATCAGCTGACGGGATCCAATCAGCATGTGGGCAATTTCCCGGGCGTCACAGTGGACCGGAAGAGCGGTCCGATCCGCGGGTACCCGGATACGGAGGTAACAGACCTCCCCGGCATCTATTCGCTCTCTCCCTATACGAGTGAGGAAATCGTTTCCCGGGAATTCATTCTCGATGAGCGGCCGAGCGCGATCATCAATATTGTCGACGCGACCAATATCGAACGGAACCTCTACCTCACGATGCAGCTGGTGGAGCTCGACATCCCGATGGTGCTCGCCCTCAACATGATGGACGAGATGGAGGGAAACGGCGGCTCGATCCATATCAACGAAATGGAACAGATTCTGCAGATGCCGGTGGTTCCGATTTCGGCTGTGAAGAATCAGGGTGTGGAAGAACTCGTCCGCCACGCGGTCCATATCGCGCGCTACCAGGAGCGCCCCGGGCTTCAGGATTTCTGCGGCAAGAATGATCATGGGGGCGCGGTGCACCGCGCGCTGCATGGCGTCATGCATCTGATTGAGGATCACGCGAAAGCGGCTGCGATCCCGATCCGGTTCGCCGCGGCAAAGCTCCTGGAGGGGGATCACCTGATTCAGGAGGAACTGAAGCTCGACCCGGCAGAAATTGAGACGATCGACCGCATCGCGCAGCAGATGGAGACTGAGCGAGGGCTTGACCGCGCGGCCGCGATCGCCGATATGCGTTACCTCTTTATTGACAGGCTCTGCCGCAAAACTGTGGTGAAGCCTCATGAAAGCCGGGAACATGTGAGAAGCCGCCGGATTGACCGGATTCTCACGGGGAAGTACACCGCGATTCCAGCCTTCATCCTGATCATGGCGCTTGTCTTCTGGCTCACGTTCAACGTGATCGGCGCGGCGCTCCAGGACTGGCTTGCGGACGGGATCGACGCGTTGACAGAAGTCGTGAAGACGGCGCTCGCGTCATCCGGCGTCAATGACGCGATGCAGTCACTCATTGTGGATGGCATCTTTACCGGTGTCGGAAGCGTGCTGAGCTTCATTCCGATCATCGTCGTGCTCTTCTTCTTCCTCTCGCTTCTCGAAGACTCGGGGTACATGGCGCGTGTCGCGTTCTTTATGGATAAGCTGCTGCGGAAGATCGGGCTCTCGGGCCGCAGCATCGTGCCGATGCTGATCGGGTTTGGCTGTACGGTGCCTGCTGTGATGTCAACCCGGACGCTTCCTTCAGAACGAGACCGCAAGATGACGATCATGCTGACCCCGTTCATGAGCTGCTCCGCGAAGATGCCGATCTACGCCTTCTTTACGGCGGCCTTTTTCCCGAAGTCGGGCGGCCTCGTGATGATCGTGCTTTACTTCGGCGGCATTCTGATGGGGATTCTCACCGCGATGGCGTCCAAAAACACGCTCTTCCGGGGTGAGGCGGTGCCGTTCGTGATGGAGCTGCCGAATTACCGGATGCCGGGTCTCAAAAACACCCTGCGTCTGATGTGGGATAAGGCCCGTGACTTCCTGGAGCGGGCGTTCACCGTGATCTTCATCGGGACAATCGTGGTCTGGTTCCTGCAGACCTTTGACTTCCGGCTGAACATGGTGGCGGATACGGGCGAGAGCATGCTGGCCCTCATCGCGGGCGCGATCGCGCCGATCTTCACGCCTGCGGGGCTCGGCGACTGGAAGCTCTGCACAGCGCTGATTTCCGGGTTCCTCGCGAAGGAAAGCGTGGTGTCGACGCTCTCGGTGCTCTATGGCGGCATTTCGGAGCTTGCCTCCGCGATTACGCCGCTCACCGCGTGCTCGATGCTCGCTTTCTGCCTCCTCTACACGCCCTGCGTCGCGGCAATCGCCTCTGTCAAGCGAGAGCTGGGCGGCATGTGGGCTCTGAAGATGGTGTTCTTCCAGTGCGCCATTGCCTGGGTGGTTGCGGTAATCGTGAGGCTTATCGGCCTCGCGCTTGGATTCTCCTGATAAAGGAGGGAATGAAAAATGGCTAATTATATTATTGGTGCCGTGATTGTGGTTCTCGTGGCTCTCGCGCTCCGGCGCGTGATCCGCCAGGCAAAGACCGGAAAGCCTGCCTGCTGCGGAGACTGCGGCGGCTGTGGCTGTGGGAAAACAGATGAAAAGCGGATCACACTGAAAGCGAAATCCTGATTCATCAGAGGAAGGGCGGCAGGAATGCCGCCCTTTTTGCCTGAGGAAGACGGAGCGGGAATATCCCTCCCGCGGAGATCTCTGATACTCCGCTTCTCCTCAGTAAAATGAGCGGATCAGAGTGGGCAGGGCGAGCGGAATTCCTGCGGCCGCCATCACTCTCTATTGACTTCACGCCGGGAGGCTCCATCCGTATGAATTCCGTTCCGATCACGCTTCAGGTTCAGAAGGCGCTCCGCCTTCATATCGGTATTTTTGGCTGCCGGAACGCGGGGAAATCTTCTCTCATCAACCGGCTCACGAATCAGGAGCTTTCAATCGTTTCAGACGTTCCCGGAACCACGACGGATCCGGTCGAAAAGGCCTGCGAACTCCATCCGATCGGACCGGTGGTGCTGATTGATACCGCCGGTATCGATGATACTGGGGCGCTTGGAGCGGAGCGTGTCCGGAAGTCGCTCGGGGTCCTCTCCTGGATGGATCTCGCGCTTCTCGTGATTGACGCGGCAACGGGCATCACAGCCGCGGACCAAAAGCTTCTGAAGGATATCCGGGAGCTCGGGACACCGGCTGTCGTGGTTTTCAATCAGGCGGACCGCGTCCCTGAAGGTACCGCGGAGAGAATGGCGTCAGACTTCTCGGCCGCGGAAAAGATCCCGGCGGTTGCCTGTTCGGCGAAGCTCGGAACCGGAATTGAGGCAGTCCGCGCGGCGATCGTGAAAGCGGTCGAAGCGGGCTGGGAACCGGATCAGTTGCTCGTTTCCGGGCTGATCCCCGAAGGACGCACGGCAATTCTTGTGGTGCCGATTGACTTCGGTGCGCCGAAAGGGCGTCTCATTCCGCCGCAGGTCCAGTCGATCCGGGAGCTTCTCGATCAGAAATCCCGCTGCCTTGTCGTTCTGGAGACCCAGGTGGCGGATGCCATATCCGAACTCAAAGTGCCGCCCGCGATCGTGATCACGGACTCCCAGGCAGTGAAGCGGGTGGCGGCCCAGGTGCCGCCTGAGATTCCGCTCACGACGTTCTCGATCCTCATGGCGCGGAGCAAAAGCGACCTCGCGGAACTCGCGCGCGGCGCGGCTGTGCTTCCCGAGCTGAAGCCCGGTGACCCGGTTCTCATCTGCGAAACCTGCAGCCACAACCCGCAGGGCGAGGATATCGGACGCGTGAAGATCCCGAACTGGCTCGCGAAAAACGCGGGCGGCCCGATGAAGATCACGGTCGCGGTATCGAAGGACTTCCCGACCGATCTGAGGCCCTACCGTGTGGTGATCCAGTGCGGCGGCTGCATGGTGACGCGCCGCCATATGCTCGCGCGGCTTCGGGAGTGCCGGAAGCAGGGCATTCCGATGACCAATTACGGCATCGCGATTTCGCACCTCCAGGGGGTGCTTGAGCGGACGCTTTCGCCGTTCCCCGAGGCGCTCGAGGCGTGGCGGGAATCGAAAGCCGCCCGGAGTGACGCCGCATGACAAGGCTTTCTGACATCATTTCGCGGGACGAGTGGACGAGGGAAGACCTTGCGTACGCGGTGGGGCTTGAAGAAGGGGATCCCGAGCGGGAGCTCCTCTCTGAGGCAGCTCATCGGGTCAAGGCGGAACGCGTCGGCTGTGTCTCCTACTACCGCGGTCTCATCGAGTTTTCGAATATCTGCGTGAAGAACTGCCTCTACTGCGGAATCCGGAAGAGCCACAGTTCAGTGCATCGGTTTGAGTCGACGCTTGATGAAATCCTCGGTATCGCGAAGTGGACCTACGAAAACCACTATGGTTCCGTCGTGCTGCAGTCCGGCGAACGGACCGATCCGAAATTTATTGATTTTGTTGAGGAGGCCCTCCGCGGAATCAAGCGGGTGTCGGATGGAAAACTCGGCATCACGCTCTGCGTCGGTGAGCAGACGGAAGAAACTTACAGGCGGTGGTTCGAGGCGGGGGCTCACCGCTATCTCCTTCGGATCGAGGAATCCAGCCCCGAACTCTATTCAACACTGCACCCCGCGGACGGCCACCACCTCTGGTCTGTGCGTGACGCCTGCCTCCGGACACTGAAAAAAATCGGGTACCAGGTCGGCACCGGTGTCATGATCGGTCTCCCGGGGCAGACCGCGGAGAATCTCGCGGACGATATCCTGTACTTCAAAGCGCTTGGGATCGACATGATCGGGATGGGACCCTATATCGTGTCCCGCGGGACGCCGCTCGGCGATCGGGTGGAGGCGGAGGGCGGAAATACCGATGCTGCCTGCCGCCGCCGTTTTATCCTCGGACTCAACATGATCGCGGCGACCCGCCTCGCGCTGAAGGACGTGAATATCGCGGCCACCACAGCGCTTCAGGGGCTTGATAAACGGGGGCGGGAGCTCGGGCTCAAAGCGGGCGCGAATATCCTGATGCCGATCGTGACGCTCCCCGAGCATCGCGCGGATTATCAGCTTTACGACGGAAAACCCTGTATCGAGGACACGTCTGATCAATGCAAACGCTGCCTCACGGGCCGCGTCCGGTGGGCGGGTGACACCGTGGGGTTTGATTCCTGGGGCGACTCGAGGCACTACTTCGGGGAACGCGGCATCAATCCGGCACCGCACATTGAGGCGGGTGAGGGGACGGTCGGGGCCGGTATCCGCACCGTGATCCCGATCTGCAGCGAGGGACCGGACGGGCCGGAATCGGACGCCTGCCACTTTACGGAAGAAAACTGACCCCGCGTCGGAATTCCGGGGGCAGGTTTTTGACAGCCATTTTTCTTTCAGCGTGGTAGAGTCACTGATTCTCATTAAGGAATATTGCTGGCTTCATGGAAAGGAAAATGTGGCTGCAGGGGCTCGTCCGGGGCCTTGCGGCGGCAGCGGCTTTGCTTTGCATTATGACGGGCTTCAGGCTCGCCTTCTTTTTGGCGTACCGGTCGCCTGAAATCAGTTTCGCGGATGAGCTCTCCGCGCTGGTGCTTGGGGCGCGGGTCGATCTGAAGTGGGTATCGATTCTTCTTTTCCCCGCCTGGCTCTTCTGGCTTCTCGGTCTTAAAGCGGCGGTGTCCGGAAAAATCGCGAAGGTGTTCTTTGTCCTCGGCGTATTTCTTTCCGTGCTTCTCGACGCCGTCAATTTCGGTTTTTACGGTTTCTACCGGACGCCGATTTCATCCATCATCTTTGGGTTCCTGCAGGACGATACGGCGGCGATCACGAAGACCATTCTCTCTGACTGGCCCGTGATGTCGTATCTCGCCGTGATCGCAATCGCGACCGGGATTCCGCTTTTCATTCCGTCACTCTTTCACGCGCGTGTCCCGGAGTTCCGGCGTCCTAAAACCGCGCTTACGCTGATCGCCGTGATTTTCACGGTGCTTCTGGGGATCGCCATGCGCGGGAGCCTTGGAAAATTCCCCCTCCGGCTCCAGGATTTCTCCATTTCCCCGATCCCGTTTGTGAACGCCACCGTGCCGAACGGCACCGAAGCGCTTTATGTGGCGACGAAGGATCAGAAGGCGCTTGAACTGAAGGGGGGACCTGCGGCCGGGCTTCGGGAACTGGGGTTCGCGGATCCGGAGGCGGCTGAACGCGCGCTGAAGGAGCTTGAACCGCAGAATCCCGCTCCTGTAACCCGAGACGCCAGGCAGCCGAACGTGATCTTTGCTCTCATGGAATCGATGGGGCGGGACGAATTTGACTCCTACGATCCGAAGACCAACGACACCCTGGGGGCGCTCGCCGGCGCCATGAAGTCGGGCTACGTCTTCCATCAGGGGATTCCGGTCGGGAATGGCACCTTCGTGTCGCTTGAGGGGCTCCTTTACGATTCCCCGCTTTCTCCGATTTCGCAGAGCCGCTATGGGCATGAGCAGTTCCCGTTCTCTAACGTCCTCGCGTTCCGGAGGGCGGGTTACCGGACGATTTTCCTCACGTCCTGCACCGAAAACTGGCGGGAACTGAACCGTTCGCTCCCGCTCCACGGGTTTGATGAAGTGATTGGCGCGTCGAAAATCAAGGGGCGGTTCCCGGAAGCCGAAATGGGGGTCTGGGGTGTGGGTGACAAGTGGACCTTCCGCTACGCGAAGGAGCTGCTTGAAAAAGCGTCGAAGGACGGGAAACCCGTGTTTCTCATGATTCTCTCCGCAACGAACCACCCGCCGCATCACCTTCCCGATCACGAGACCGGCGCGGCAGTGGATCCCGCGAAACTCCCGCCGTTCCTGATCCAGAAGCCGCATGATGAGATGGTCTCGATGCTGCAGACGTACTCCTATGCCGCAAACGCGCTCGGGAATTTCGTGGAGGGGGTAAGAAGCGAACCCTGGGGAAAGAACACGCTGATTGCCGCGACCGGTGACCACAATGCCCGCTTCAGCTACCAGCCGAACGGCTGGTATCACCACGCGAACGGCGTTCCGATTCTCTTCTGGCTCCCTGACGGGTTTAAGCCCGCGGCGGTGCCGCCTTCGAAGCAGTGGGTGAGCCATCGGGATATTTTCCCGACGCTGCGGGGGATCGCGCTCGGCGAAAAACCGGCCCTTTATCAGGGACGCGATATTTTTGAGCCGGGTATTCCGGATGCCGCGGATACCTTTACCGGGATCGGAAAGTACGGCTACGCGATCGGAAACGCCGGAGCGGCGGGCGTGGATGGCAGCGGAAAGCTTCTCTGCTTCCGCTGGCAGGGGGATCGGCTGATCACTTCGTCCTGCACGCCTGAACTCCGGAAGCTCGGGACCATCGCGGCAGTCCGCCGCGCGCTTTCCGACTACACGGTCCGAAGCGCGCTGCTCCACGAAAAGGCGGAGAAACGATTGGAATAAAGTGAAAGCCGGTTTTCAGAACGTTTCTCAGGCACTCCGCTCCGGCTAAGATAGCGGAATGCCCGGAAGAAACCGAAGACTCAGAAGGGCGGAAATTTTCCGCCCTTCAATTTTTTCGGCAGCGAAAAAAGATAAAAAGACGACATACTGAAGGATGCAGGAGAGAAAAACCATGCTGCTGATGACAAGACGCGATGCCCTGAAGGCAGGCGCCGCGGGACTCGGGGTCCTCGCGGCCCGCGGGGCTGCCGCGGAACCGACCCGTGTGGTGACGGATCACCTGGGGAGACGCGTAACGCTGCCCCTCCGGATAGACCGGGCCGTGGTGGCGGATATTTATCCGTTCGCTTCTGTCGCCGCGATTTTCCTTGGCGGCTGCGGAAAGCTCGCCGGCATGTCTCCGGTTTCCATGAGTGCCGCGAGGCACGGGATCCTTTCCCGGATCTATCCCGATATCCTGAAGGTCAGAACCGACTTTATGACCGGGGATACGGTGAATGTCGAAGCGCTTCTCAGGCTCCGGCCTCAGGTCGTGTTCGCGAACGCCTCAAACCCGAAGACACTGGCTGAACTTGAGGCCGCGCATATTCCGGTGATCGCGGTCAGCGCGACAAAGTGGAATTACAGCGTTATCAAGACGTTTGATGAGTGGGTGATGCTCTTGAGCCAGGTGTTCCCGGAGGATGGCGGCGCGAAAGCGAAAGCGGTGCATGGCTACTCGGCCTCAGTGGTGAGCCGGATCCGGAGCCGTGTCAGCCGGATCCCGCAGCCGAAGCGCCCGAAGACACTTTTCCTCTTCCAGTATGGAAAGGACCGGATTGTCACCTCGGGCTCTCACTTCTTCGGACAGTACTGGTGCGACGCGGTCGGCGCGAGAAACGTTGCCTCTTCAATCCGGGCGCAGAACCAGAACGCGGTGATCACGATGGAGCAGGTCTACGCCTGGGATCCGGATCTCATCTTCATCACGAATTTCACGCCGGCTGAGCCTCAGGATCTGTATCGGAACGCTTATCACGACTGGAAGCCCGTGAAGGCCGTCCGGGAGAAGCAGGTTTTCAAGATGCCGCTTGGCACCTACCGGACCTTTACGCCGTCCGCGGACACGCCGGTGACGCTCCTCTGGCTCGCGAAATGCGCTTATCCGACGCTCTTCTCCGACATCAATATCGAGCGCGAGGCGGAAAACTATTATTCAAAGCTCTTCGGGATCCACCTGTCGGAAGCTGAAATCCGTTCGATCTTCGACCCCGGACGCGGTGCCGGAACAGCGCTGAAGCTCGCGAGGTAAGCGGTATGGGAACGGGATCGCGGGCACTGCCCGGGCTTGGTGCCCGGTGGGGCGTCGGGCTCTTGGCGCTGCTGATCGCGGCGGTGATGGTGTCGCTTGCGGCCGGCGCTTACCCGGTACCGCTCCGCGATATTCCGGAAGTGCTTCTCCACGCGGTGTTCCCCGGTGTCTTTCAGGCCGCGCCGGACCCAACCGCGGAAACCGTGGTGATCGGGCTCCGGCTTCCTCGCACGGTGCTCGCGGCGATCGCGGGGGCAGGGCTTGCGGTGTCCGGGGCCGCTTTTCAGACGCTGTTCCGGAATCCGCTCGCGACCCCGGATACGCTCGGTGTCGCGACAGGGGCGTCCTGCGGCGCGGCGCTCGCGATACTCCTCGGGTGGTCGGGACTCGGGATTCAGACGCTCTCGTTCCTCTTCGGGATCGCGGCGGTGGCACTTGTGACCTCGGTGTCCCGGGTTCCGGGATCCAATCGGATTCTCATGCTGATCCTCTCAGGCATCGTGGTGAGCGCGCTTTTCTCAGCGCTCGTAGCGCTGATCAAATTCGCGGCGGATCCGGAGTCTGTTCTTCCCTCGATCACGTTCTGGCTGATGGGGAGTCTCGCGTCTGCCACATGGTCCGGAATCCTCATGGCGCTCCCCTTTGTGACGCTCGGGACCGTGCTTCTTTATCTCTACCTCTGGAAACTCGCGGCGCTCTCGCTTCCCGAGGATGAAGCCCGGTCACTCGGGATTTCGGTGAGGCGTCTGAGATTCACTGCGATTCTCGCTTCCGCCCTGATCACATCCTCCATCGTCGCGCTCTGCGGCCTCGTCGGCTGGGTCGGACTCCTGATTCCGCACGCCGCGCGGATGCTGTTCGGCGGTTCCGTGAGGCGTCTGATCCCGGGGTCGGTTCTGCTTGGCGCGCTGTTTCTTATTGCGGTCGACGCCGGAGCCCGGATGGTGTTTGACGCTGAAATCCCGGTCTCTGTCCTCACGTCCCTCATCGGGGCGCCTGCCTTTATTTACCTGCTCCGAAAGACGGGCGGCGTGAAGGCTTGAAGGAGGCTCGCGATGGAACTTCAGGTTAAGAACGGGCTTTTCCGTTATGGGCACCGGGATCCGGTGCTGAAAGGCGTCGGCTTCCGGTTTGGTGACGGCACTGGATCTGGCCGGATCCTCGCGGTTCTGGGGCCGAATGGCGCGGGGAAAACGACGCTGATCCGGCTTCTTCTAGGGCATCTCCGCTGGACCGAAGGGGAGACGCTTTTCGGCGGCCGGAAGGCAGCGAGCCTTTCCCCGGCAGAACTCGCGCGTCTGATCGGCTACGTGCCGCAGGCCAAAGTACCGCCTTTCGCGGTCACCGTGCTTGAAATGACAGAGCTCGGCCGGATCGCCTTTCACGGCGAATTCGGGGAACCGGATGAAACGGATGAAGCGGCGGCGCTTGAAGCGCTTGATACCGTCGGAATCCGGCATCTCGCGGGGCGGCTCTGCAGTGAAATCTCAGGCGGCGAATATCAGCTCGCGCTTTTTGCCCGGGCGCTCGCTGCCGGCCCGGGGCTTCTCCTTCTCGACGAACCCGAGGCGGGGCTGGATTTCAGAAACCAGCGGCGGATTCTGTCGACCCTGAAATCCCTTCGCGGAAAGGGAGTGAGTTCAGTCTTTATCACGCACTATCCGGATCACGCGCTGGAACTCGCGGATGACGCACTGCTCCTCGGGAAGGGGAAAGCGCCGGTCTTTGGAAGGGCCTCAGACGTGCTGACTGAAGAAAGCCTGTCAGAAGCCTTTGGAATCCAGGTCCGGATCCGGGATGTGCAGATTCCGGAAGGCATCCGGAAAACGGTTATCGCGGCGGAATAAGGAAAGGCCGCGGGAACAGCGTTCCGCGGCCTTGCGGTCATGAAAGACAGCCCCAACCGCTATTCAGCGGGCGGAAGCGGCGACTGACGGACTTCTGGCGCGGCGGTCGCTGCCGCTTTTGGAACCAGATATCCGATCTCCCGCTTCAGCTGCTGAAGACCGATATCCGCGAGTTCGCGAAGTCTTGCCGCTTCACTCCCGAGCGTGATCGCTTCACCAAGCCCCGCGATCAGTTTCCGATAGGCTTCTTTCAGAGCCTCTTCGTGGTACGTTTCGGGTTTCTTTCCGTCGATATTCAGTTCATGCGGACCGCCGTCCTCACGGAGCTCGATTTCAGTCTGCATGACTTCCCTCCACGTGGGAAGGAGTACGAAGATGATCGACTGGATCTTCCCGGCGAGCGCCCGGTCATTCTCCTGGATCAGGCGGATCTGAGGCGCCATCCGTTCCGTTTCATCCCGTATGCCGCTGAGTCCCCGGAGGACCGTTTCAAAGCGGCTGAAGTCAAGCGGAGTTCCTGCCTTGCGGGCGGTGTTGAGCGCTTCGGCGCCGGTCTCCAGCAGCTCAGCGAGTGACGCGCCGATCGCTTTGTTTTTTGCGGCGAGGGTTTCAAGCGTCGCGCTGTCTTTGATCAGCCCGAACTGCGCGGCGTCGAGTTTTCCGCTGATCACGCCGATCGACTTCATGAGCGTTTCAGCTTCAGGAGAAGCGATGCCCGAGGCTTCAAAGAGCTTTCCGACCACGGGCAGCGTGGCAAGGATCCCCCGGTCATCCTTCTTTCCGGATGTGAGCAATTCGGCGCCTGATAGGAGGGAGGTGAGGTCAGACTTGATGCCTTCCGCGTCCTTTACCCGGATCCGTTTCAGGATGGTATCCGCAAAGGTTTCCGCCTCATCAAGCGTTTTCCGGCCGAAGTCCTCAGCCGGAAGAGAAACCGTGCCGGCAGCCGCGGGTTCCTGCTGGATAGTGGCATTTTCGCTTTCCATAATCACGCCTCCTCAATGGTTCAGGGGATCCGATCCTGAAAAGAGGAGAGGGGATGATGAAAATTACAACTTAGGAGGGAGCGGGGTGTTTCTTACAGCCCTTCAAACCGGGCGAGACCGATCGCTACCTCCTTCAGGCCACCCCTCTTTATGGGACAGTCCCTTACAGATATTGTGGCTCAAAGCGGGTGAAAACGCTAAAGTTCTGAAGGAATTTCCTGAATATGTATCAGTAATACATAAAAAATTAATAGAAATCAGATATCTAAACCCTAAAGTCTAATCCCTTCAGCGTACGGCTTATGAACTCTTTTTTTCTATAGGAATTACGAATAGAATTTTTGTAGTTCCGAAAGGGACTGGGTGGATCAGCGTGTGCAAAGGATCCGCTCAAACGCACTGTGTCTTTGGAGAGGGAAACATGTGCATTGGAATGCCCGCAAGGGTTGTGAGCGTCAACGCGGCTTCAGCGATCGTTGAAGCTCTTGGAATGAAGAAGACGGTAACAACGCGGCTGCTGGGAGAACTTCAGCCGGGTGATTTCGTTACAGTCCATGCCGATATTGCGTATGGCCGGATTTCAAGAGAAGAATACGATACGGCAAAAGTCCTCTGGAAGAAGCTCGCGAAGTGCTCCTAGAGAGAAAAAGGAGAAACCCGGAAAATGAGTTTCTCCTTTTTTAGCTTTCAGTAACCTCATTGATTGATTTGAGCAGCCCCGCCCGGTGTCAGCGCCTGGCGGGTTTTCTTTTGCCTCAGGTGCAGGAGCAAGGGCGTCCTCCGGAATTTTTTCGGGCAAACGAAAAGAGGCGCTTCTTTCGAAACGCCTCTTTCAGTGCTTATGTCAGAGCGGGAGCTCTGAACTGCTGCGGACAGTCAGCAGATTACTTGCAGCACTTGCCTTCGCCGAAGTAGCGTTCAAGCAGACCCTTGAAGGCCTTGCCGTGACGGGCTTCGTCGCGGGCCATTTCATGAACGGTGTCATGAATGGCGTCGAGGTTCGCCTGCTTCGCGCGCTTCGCGAGATCGGTCTTGCCTTCGGTAGCGCCGTATTCAGCTTCAACGCGCATTTCGAGGTTCTTCTTGGTGGAGTCGGTCAGAACTTCGCCAAGCAGTTCGGCAAAGCGGGAAGCGTGATTGGCTTCTTCCATAGCGGCCTTTTCATAGTACAGGCCGATTTCCGGATAACCTTCACGGAAAGCAACGCGGGACATCGCGAGATACATACCGACTTCGGAGCATTCGCCGTTGAAGTTGGCACGGAGGTCGTTCTTGATGTCTTCGGGAACATCCTTGGCAACGCCAAGAACGTGCTCGGAAGCCCAGGTCTGGCCCTCAACAACAGGAACAAACTTGGATTTCGGTGCGCCGCAGGTCGGGCAGGTCCAGGTGTCGGGCAGGTCAGCGAACTTCACGCCTTCGCGTTCTTCATCATAGATGTGTCCGCAAACTGTGCAACGATATTTCATATTTTTCTTCCTTTTATAAACGTTCTCCTGAGGACTTCAGTATACCAATCGTTCGTTCAGTAAGTAAGGCTTTTTTCACTCGGTATGCCAATATGTACCTTTGATGACAAACCACACATACTATCTATAGTGTTATGTAAAATGCCCCGAAATGCCCGCAGATCCGGTAAATGCTGGACTTGCCGGAAATTATTATGTGGCTCAAAAATCAACATATGGGGTGCATATTGTGGGTGGGTCTGCAATACCTTGTTACATATAGATTTAGTTGTTTTTTGTTATCAACAGAAGTCTTAAACGAGGCTGAATAAAAACATAATTTTGTGCATCAAAAATAGTTTTCAGGCATAAAATTCCGCCTGTCTTCAGTCCGGGACGGCCCGGAAACTTTTTCTTGAGGAGAAGCCGTGGCAGAAATCGTCATTCTCATCAATATCGCGGGCGCTGTGGCGCTCCTCATGTGGGGCACGTACGTGATCCGCACCGGCATGATGCGGACCTTCGGCGCGAAGCTCCGGTCGTTTCTCGGGCGGTGGCTCACGAACCGGTTTTCGGGGTTCGGGGCCGGGTTCGTCCTTTCCTCACTCCTTCAGAGTTCCACCGCCGCGACCCTTCTCGTCTCGGGGCTTCAGAAGAAGGGCCTCGTCTCTACCGCTATCGCGCTCGCCGCGGTGATCGGCGCGAACTTTGGTTCGGCCGTCATGGTGCGCGTCCTGTCACTCAATATCGACGCGGTGTCGCCCCTTCTCATCGCGGTCGGTGTTTACCTCTTCATGAAGAAGTCGGATACCGCACTCGGTCAGTTCGGGCGGGTCCTGATGGGGCTCGGTGTGGTGATGCTCGCGCTCACGCTGATCGGCCACATCACGACCCCGATCAAAGACAGTGCTGCCATGATGGCGCTCTTTCACTCGATTGAAGGAAATGCCTTCTTCTGCACGGTGCTCGGTATCGGGCTCGCCTTTCTCTGCTTCTCGTCGCTCGCGGTTGTGATTATTGACGCGGGGCTCGTCGCGGCAGGGGTGCTCGCGGTGTCCTCTGGCCTCTGGATTGTGCTCGGCGCGAACCTCGGCACCGCATTCCTCGCCTCCGTGACCACGATGGGGAGTGACGCGATGACGCGCCGCGCGCCAATGGGGAACACCATTTTCCGGGTGCTCTGCTTCGTGATCGGCGCGGCGGCGCTGATCCTCATTCCGGAGGTGAGCCGCGCGTTTGAATCGATGGCGTCCGATCAGGTGATTTGGTTCCATGTGGTCTTCAACGCGGTTTCCGGTGTCCTGGGCCTCATCATCCTGAACCCGGTCGCGGCGCTCGTTGATCGGCTGCTGCCGGCCGCTCCGATGGTGAGCACAGGGACTGAGTCACTGACGGAAGACTCGCTCTCCGACCCCGAGACCGCGTTCCATCTCGCTGAAGGGGAGATTGAGAAAACCTGCTGGTTCGTGAGTGAATTCTGGCGGAAGGCCGGGGACCTCATCACAAAGAACCCCGCTGTGGGCGCCGTGATGCTCCTGCGGCAGGATTACCCGATGATCCGTCAGCGCTGTCACGCGGTGAACAGCTATCTCTCCCGAATCGTGCAGACGAGTCTCACGCCGTCTGAAATTGCCCGCTGGGAAGAGCTTCACGCGAAGAATGCGGACCTTCAGAGTATCGGTCACGAAATCGATAAGGTAATCGCCGGGCTGGGCGAACATAAAGTGAAGAAGGAACGGTTTTTTGATGAACAGGGCGAGAAGGAGCTTCTCGAAGCGCACGCGAGAATCGCGGACGACCTGAAGACCGCACTCGATTACCTGTCGGCTGATGACCCGGTGAAGCGCGAGGCGGCGCATAAGAAGCTGCTCGCGACCCGGAAGACGCTGAACGATAACGAACTCGCTCTTGTTCAGTCCCACATGGACCGGGTGTCCCGCGGGGACTTCAAGGCGATCGAGACGAGCGCCCTTCATATTGCGCTGATTAACCGCTTCCGGAGACTTCGCACGAAGATCAACGAGCTCGCGGAGCTGTCGTTCTGAGTCTCTCCCGGGGAAAACAAAAAACGCAGAAGGCCTGAAAAACCTTCTGCGTTTTTGATGGGCGGTAACCGCCGTGTCAGATCTTATGCGGGAAGAAGACCGCCTTCACGGATCGCGGCGTGGGGGTTCCGAAGTAGCTTCCGATCACCGAGAAAAGGAGCCCAGCCGCTGTTCCGATCACGATGTTATGGAAGTGATAGAAGTGAAAGCCGGTCGCCATCGCGAGGGTATAGAGGCCAAGGCCGCCGAACACGCCCGCCATCGCACCGCAGGCGTTCATCCGAGGCCAAAAGAACCCGAGCACCACGGGCCATAGGAACGCGCTTTCGAGTCCTCCGAACGCGAAGAGGTTCACCCAGACCACGATGCTTTGCGGGTACATGGCAAGAAGAATCGACACCGCGCCAAGGAGCAGCGTGATCGTGACGCTGATTTTCTTACTCGCGTCATGCGAAATATCGGCGGGGTTCTTTCCGAAGCTCTTCTCATAGAGATCGCGGACCACGGTGGAAGAGGCCGCGATGAGAAGAGAGCTCACGGTGCTCATGGTGGCGGCAAGCGGCCCGATGATCGTGATGCCGGCGAGCAGCGGATGCATGTGATTCACGATGAGAAGCGGAATCACGGCGTCTGTCCCTGAAGCCGGTTTCTCAAGAATCACGCCGCGCGCGAGAACGCCGAGAAGCGTCATCCCGATCATCAGCGCGCCGCAGATCACGGTCGCCACCACCATCGCGCGGCTGAGGTCCCGGGTGCTTTTATAGCTGAGGCACCGGACGAGAGACTGCGGGAGCCCCACCGTGCAGAAGCCGACGAGGAGCCAGGAGGAGAAGAGAAGCGACCACGGAAGGAGCCCGCCCGCGTCAGGGAGCAGATGACGGCTGACGCCATTTGCGGTCAGGTCCGCGGCTGAAAGCGTCTGCATGATGGACGAGAGTCCGCCGCCGTCCTCGAGAATGGTGTAGCCAAGCGTCACCATCCCTGTCAGCATCAGAACCGCGCAGACCGCGTCGGTCCAGACCACGGCGCGGAACCCGGATGACGTATAGATCACCGTGACCGCGGCGAAGAGTACGAGCCCGAGCTTATAGTCGAGCCCTGTGATCGCGGCGAAAATCTGCGCTCCGCCCATAAACTGCCCCACCACCATCGCGGTGAAGAAAATGAGAAGCACGGCGGAAAAGATGATGGAGAGCGTGTTTGAACCGTAACGCTCACGGAGGATATCGATGATCGTGAGGGAATCCGTGCGGCGCGCGAGCACCGCGAGTTTCTTCCCGACGACGCCGAGAAGCAGGAACCCGGTGATGATCTGCGGCGCGGCAAACGCGACCCAGCCGAAACCGAGATTCCAGGCAACGCCCGGACCCGAGACGAAAGAACTCACGGAGCCGTAGGTCGCGACAAGCGTCATCGCGAGAACGACGCCCCCGAGGCTGCGGTTCGCGATGAAGTAATCGCGCTCAAAGTCTTCTGACTTCCGGAGCGACCGGTTCGCGATAAACCCCACGGCGAGGAGCAGCGCGAGGAATGCCATCACGGGCACGAGTGTCATCACGGGGTTCGTCATGCGGCGTCTCCCTTTGTCGTTTCGGATTCTTCGGGCGCGTCCTGATCGAGATCGAAATCCCGGAAGTATCGCTTCACGAGGAAAATCACGGCGACCACGGAAAGCACGTAGCCCCCGAGGCATGAGACCGAGAACCAGAGCGGCATCTCGAATAAGGTTTCCGGTGAATCCTTCAGGAGAAGAAGCGCGGCCCAGAAGGCAGCCATGATGACCACCGCGCAGATGGCGGTCGCTGCCGCCTCGCGGTCCATCTGGATAAATTTTTCTTTGTAAGTGAGTTTCCGCATGATTCCAAAATAAAACCTGGAAAACACCGGAGCGTCCGCGTCGGGCGTCTCCGCAGATAGGTAGAGGATGAGGCCGATGACCGGCGGGACCTCATAAGTTTTTCGAGTATAGCGGCCGGGTTTTGAAAATATGGCTGGAAAGTCGTTTCCGGTTTAGCGCGAAGAGGGGAGGGAAGAGGCGAGGTCTGGTGACACCGCGGGGCCTTCGATCATGAGTGACACGATCCTCACGAAGTCCCGCCCGGCGAGACGCTCCGGGGTCCAGACGCAGAAGGCTTCCCGATCCGGGTGCCGCGTAAGGTCACTGAAAAATTCCGCCATCCGGTCCCGAGCCTGGATGAAACTGAGCGCGGTCCGGGCGGAGATCTTCAGATCGGTCGCAATGACAAAGATACCGAAGCGCTTCGCGTCATCCGCGATCCGGGCGTCAAGCACCCGGAGAGAGGGGGAAGGCCCGCGCCCGGGAATCAATTTGAGATAGCGGCTATGAAGGGAATTGCGAGCGTCAAAAGGCATAAGCCCCGATGTGATAGCGTCCGCCGCATCGTGAACCGCGGCGGAAAGGGCGGAGGCGAAGTTGTTCTGCCGGTTTTTTGACCGAAGGATAAAGAGCCGGGCAGGGCGTTTTCCCGGGAGAAAGGGGAGATCTGCTGAGGTTTCCGCGGACTTCAGGTCCGGATTTCCGGGTAGCACATCGCTCTTCCAGTCGAGTTCCGGGAGACGGGAATTAATGACAGTCAGGATTGCCGGGTTCCCTGCTGAGAGTTTCAGCAGAAAGTGCGGGGTGCGGTTCAGTATTTCAGGCCGGGGATTTTCTCCCGCGAGGAGAAGATCCGGGGACTGATCAGGAGTAAGAAAGAAAGCGCTTTTTCTTGAAAACGCCGCAGGAAACCCTGAAGCGGTACTGACGAGAAGCTGAAGCGGAGGCATCAGCCGGACATCCATGAGTCCCGGCAGCCGATCGGTATTGGGAACGGAGAGCGGGAAGGGAGGACGGGGGGCGAATTCCATCCCGATCCTCGTCCCTTGGTCAGGCGATAACCGCCGGAGGAATTCAGACTGGGCGTCAGGATTCAGCCCCACTTCGCGGTAAAGCGCGGCGATCTGGGGGGCTTCTCCCCTGTCCGACGGTTCAAGCCGGGTTTTAAGAAAGTCCCGGGCCTCGTCGAATACGGCCCGGCCGGTTTCGTCCCCGAACGTGCTTCGGAGCGCGAGCCTGATTTTCCCCGCCCGGGCAGCATCGGCAGCCGCAGGTCGCATTCCTCTCCCCACGCCGTTTGTCGCAATACGGTCGCCGGACGCCGTGATCTTATAGAGAAGCGAGGTCCTCAGCGTCTCCGTGTAGCCTTTCTCCGGGTTGTAGCGGGTCTCCCGCTCATAGACATAGCGAGTGCCGTCTTTCCGTTTCCTTTCAAAGCGCGAAAGCCGGGGGTCGGTAGGACGAGAGGTCATGATTTGCGGTCATATGAAAAATACGAGTGTCTTTTATTTTATAAGAACACTCGTTTCAGGAAGCGGAAAAAGCACAGAATTGGTGATTAAATGATTTTTAATCAATAATTTGAGAATTTGTGCCAGGCTCAGTGCGGATTGCAGCGATGAGTCGCTCAGGTTTTTCGGCCCCGCTAAGCTTTTTCTTTCCGCATCTTTTTTCCAGGAAGGACGTTCAATTGAAGTTGAAGAAATTTGCCCTCGCGATGGGGCTTTCACTCGCCGTCAGCGCGGCTCCCGCTTTTGCTTCCGCCGGTTTTCAGTTTCCGAAAACCGGTATTGCGGAATCCGCTTCGCTGAACGGGAAGACGGTTTCCTGGCAGACTTACGCAAAGATCCCGTACGTGAAACGCCCGAGCTGCGGCTCCTGTCAGCGCCTTACGGTGTATGTGCCGGAAGCGTATCTGAAGGGCGGCACAGTGAACGGTTATACGAAAGAAACCGCGCCGATTTTCCTCCCGAACTCGGTCGGCGGGTACATGCCAGGCGACATCGCGGATCCCAAGAAACCGAATTTTGATGGCGGCGAAAGCGCGCTTCTTGCGGCGCTTGCCCGCGGATACGTTGTTGTGTCCCCCGCGATCCGCGGCCGCACAACAAAGAATGCTGCTGGCCGCTATGTCGGAAAGGCCCCGGCGCTGATCGTGGATTACAAGGCTGCGGTCCGTTATCTCCGCGCTGTGAAAAATGAACTCCCCGCCGGAAACACCGATCGGATTATTTCTGACGGCACGAGCGCGGGCGGCGCGCTATCCGTTCTCCTGGGGTCGACCGGAAATGATCCACGGTATCTGCCGTACCTGAAGAAAATCGGGGCCGCGAAAGCCCGCGATGATATTTTTGCTGCGATCGTCTTCTGCCCGATCACGCTCCTCAGCCATGCGGATGAAGCCTACGAATGGGTCTTCAAGGACGAGACGGTGTATCACCAGGGGAAGATTCCGGGCGGCATGATGCAGCCCCCGAAGGCTGTCGGAAACGGCGCCGCGCCGGCGGCCCGTCCCGATAACGCGCCGACAGAAGCCGCTGCCGGGCTTCCGCTCAGCGGGAAGCAGATCGCGGCGTCCAAGGTGCTCGCACGGGCGTTCCCCGCGACGCTTAACCGTTTCGGACTTAAGGACGCGGATGGAAAATCTTTGACACTGAAGGCGGATGGCACCGGGAGCTTCGCGGACTATATCCGGTCGCTCTATATCGCGAGCGCTGAGGGCGCGCTGAAGTCGGGAGCCGATATCAGCCGGTTCAAGTGCCTCACCGTGAAGGATGGACACGTCACCGCGATCGATATGAAGGCCTACGCGAAGGAAGTGAACCGGCTGAAACCCGTGCCGGCTTTTGACTGGTTTGATGCCGGGTCGGGTGAAAACGATGAATTCGGGACTGTGAAAAACACCCCCCGTCATTTCACCGCGTTTTCTTCCGCGCGTGATCCGAAGCATCACGCAATGGCGCCCGCAAAGGAAATCGCGCTTCTCGATCCCTTCACCTCGATTTCAAGGAAAGATGTGACTGTCGCGCCTCACTTCCGGATCCGGCACGGCTTTGAGGATCGCGACACCGTGCTCGCGGTGCCGGCTTCTGTCGCACTGAAGCTTGCGGAAAAAGGGTCGGATGTTGATTTTGCCGTGAAGTGGGGGAAGGGCCACGCGGGTGATTATGACCTTGACTCGATGTTTGACTGGGCTGACGGTGTCGTGAAAAAGGCTGCGAAGTAATCGCTGTCTGAGAACAAAAGAAAAGAGGCGGTTTTTTTGCGAAACCGCCTCTTTTTGACTGGAAAAGGGGTTAATTTTTGGCCGTTCAGGGTAAAAAAGGCCGGAAAGCTGATTTTTCGGCTTTCCGGCAGTCAAGAGAGAGACTAAGCAAAGCGCTCCGGAACTGTTTCTGGTGCAGTTCCGGAGGTACTGCGAATTACTTCAGAAGGAGCTCATTCAGGCTCTTAATGAAAGAGCTCGGATCCTTCAGCGTGCCCTGGTCAGCGAGCTGCGCCTCAGCGAAGATGAAGTTTGCCCACTGCGTGAACTTCGCTTCGTCGGTTTCAGTGGCCATGCGGCCGATCAGCGGGTGATCGGGGTTGATTTCAAGCGTGTAGTTCTCTTCCGGCACGGCCTGACCCGCGGCTTCGAGCATGCGGCGCATCTGCTGCGTCAGCATCTGATCCTGGGCTCCGACCACGCAGGCCGGGGAGTCAACGAGACGGGCCGTCACCTTCACATCCTGAACCTTGCCGCCGAGCGCCTTCTTCAGACGTTCAACGAGTCCCTTATGCTGCTTCTCGGACTCTTCCTTCTGCTTCTCTTCTTCCTTGTCCTCGAGTTCCCCAAGGTCGAGATCCTTCGCGGTGGCGGAGATGAAGGTCTTGCCGTCGAACGCTTCGACGTTCCCCATGAGCCACTCGTCCACACGGTCCCAGAGAAGGAGCACTTCGATCCCCTTCTTCTTCAGCGTCTCGAGGTAAGGCGAGTTCGCGGCGGCTTCGTAGCTGCCGGCCGTGATGTAGTAGATGTGCTTCTGCTTCTCGGGCATCCGGGCGACATAGTCGGTGAGCGACACGTCTTCGGCGTTCGTACCGGACTTCGTCGACGCGAAGCGGAGGAGCTTCAGGATTTCTTCCTGGTTCGTGCGGTCCTCAACCGGGCCTTCCTTCAGCACGCGGCCGAACTGGCTCCAGAATTCAGCGTACTTCGTCTTATCCTCGGCGAGCTTCCCGATCATCGTGAGGGCGCGCTTCGTGAGCGCGCGGCGGAGTTTCCGGGTCACCGCGCTGTCCTGAAGAATTTCGCGTGACACGTTAAGCGGAAGGTCAGCCGTGTCGACGAGTCCCTTCACGAAGCGGAGGTAGTTCGGGAGGAACTCTTCGGCGTTATCCATGATGAAAACACGCTGCACGTAGAGCTTCAGCCCGTTCTTCTGCTCGCGGTTATAGAGATCCCACGGAGCGGTCTTCGGAATATAGAGAAGGCTCGTGTACTCGAGGTCGCCTTCAACGCGGTTATGCGCCCAGGTGAGCGGATCGTCGTAGTCGTGAGTCAGATGCTTATAGAACTCTTTGTACTGCTCGTCCTTCACGTCCTTCGGGGGCAGCGTCCAGAGCGCCTTCGCGTCATTCACCTGAACCCACTTCCAGGTGGGTTCCTTCTTTTCGTCCGCGGGCGTCTCTTTTTCCCAGAGCCAGACCGGGGTCGAAATGTGGTCGGAGTACTTCGTGATGATGCCGCGGAGCGTCCATTCGTTCAGGAATCCCTTTTCGGAATCCTTGAGTGTCAGGATCACATCGGTGCCGCGGGTGTCCTTTGTCGTGAGTTCGGACTCGTAGGTGCCGTTCCCGTCAGAGGTCCAGCGGACGGCTTCGTTCGCGGCCGCTTTCGCGGATCGGGACACCACGGTCACGCGGTCCGCGACGATAAAGGCGCTGTAGAAACCGACGCCGAACTGGCCGATCAGCTGGGAGGCCTTTGCCTGATCCTGCGAGAGATTGCGGAAGAACTCTTCAGTGCCCGACTTCGCGATCGTGCCGAGATGCTCGTTCGCTTCATCCAGCGTCATGCCGATACCGTTATCGGAAATCGTCAGGGTGCCGGCTGCTTCGTCCGCCTTCACGCGGATATGGAAAAGCGGATCGTCCTTCGTGAGGAGCGGATCCTGAATCGAAAGGAAGCGAAGCTTATCAACCGCGTCAGAGGCGTTTGAAATCAGCTCGCGGAGAAAGATCTCCTTATTGGAATAAAGGGAATTCGCGAGCAGCTTGAGTAGCTTCGTTACTTCGGTCTGGAAGCCGTGAACCTGTGCAGCCATTTTCTATTGCATCTCCTGACTAGCGGACGGCACACGCCGTCCCCAAGTAAAACTTCAATACGTAATTAAATGGGGGCAGGGGATAAAAATTTCAAGGGGCTGATAAAAAATCCCGTCCTGCCGGTGAGGGAGGACGGGATCAAGAGGTAAATATTCCGATTCAGAAATCAGAACCGATGCGCGGTGCCGCCTTTGAAGCCAGAGGGTTTTGCTGACGCGCAGGGCCTGATCGTGAGGCAGGGCTTCGTTTCCGCGGGATCCGGGAGCGGCGCGATCGCCGCGTTATTCCCGTGCTTCTTCCGAAGTTCCTCAATATCCCCGAATTCGAGCGCCCGCTCAGGGCACGCCTCGACGCAGACCGGCATGCCGCCCTTTGATGTCCTTGCGACACAGCCGTCACACTTCCGCATCTTCATGGCCGCCTTGTCGAGCACGGGGGAGCCGTACGGGCATGCTTTCGCGCACATGCCGCAGCCGATGCATTTTTCCGTATCGATCACGACGAGGCCGTCCTCGGTCCGCTTGTGGTGAGCTCCCGTCGGGCACGCTTTCACGCATACCGGGTTCTCGCACTCGTTGCAGCCGATCGACGTGTAGTACGCGAAAACATTCTGAGTGCAGGTTCCGTTGGTGTTCACTTTCCACGTGCCGCCCTCAAACTCAATCACGCGGCGCAGCACGATATCCGGCGCGTAGTTATGCAGGTCACTGCAGGCGACGGAGCAAGTCCGGCAGCCGGTGCAGCGGGTCTGATCAAAATAAAATCCTTTCTGTCCCATGTTTCTGCTCCTGATATTCCGGCCTCAGGCCTTTCTCACTTCAACGAGGATGTTGTGCTGCGCGTTGCCTTTCGCGTACGCGCTCGGACGGTGTCCGGCGAGCGTATTGATGCAGCCGCCGACGTCAATCCGCATCCCGTTCACCATCGTGGGCTTATACCAGGCGCCCTGCGGGATCGTGATCACGCCCGGCATGATGCGGGGCGTTACCCGGGCGGGCAGCATCACGCCGCCGCGGCGGTTGAAGACCACCACCTTTTCACCATCCTTGATGCCGCGCGCCTCCGCGTCGATCGGATTCATCACCACCATATCGGGGTGGAGGTAGCGGAGTTTCGGGAGGTTATGGAACGTGGAGTGAATCCTGCCGTGCCCGTGGAAGCCGAAGCACTGCAGCGGGAAAGCCTTTCCTTCGGGGTCACCCGGCATATCCCAGGTCCGGTAGAAGATCGGGATCGGGGAAATGACATCCCCTTCGGGGATCTCCCAGTCCGCGGTTTCACGCGCGAGCTGTTCGGAATAGATCTCGATCTTGCCGCTCGGAGTCTTCAGCGGGTGCTTCATCGGGTCCTTCCGGAACGCTTCAAGCGCGATCGGGTCCTTGCGGTAGCCCCAGACCTTCGCCATACCGTCCTTCCAGAAGGTCGCGAAGTCAGGGAGCTGCGGGACCTTCTTCCGCGTTTCCTCGTAGCACCACTTCACCCAGCCCATCTGAGAGCGGCCTTCGGTGAATTTCTCCTCGAGCCCGAGCTTCGCGGCGAGAAGCCTGCAGATCTCAAAGGACGACTTCTGGTCATACATCGGCTTCACGGCTTCCTGGATCGCGAGCATGCAGGCCACGTCGCCGTGCGAGCCGCCCTGGCACGCCGCGTCGTTCGTTTCGGGGCCGAGCGTATCGGGGAGCAGGATATCCGCGTAGCGGGCGGACGGCGTCATCATGTTGTCGCAGACGAGGATAAATTCGCACTTCGACGTGTCGCGGAGCACCTTATCCGTCCAGTTGCAGTCGCCGTGCTGATTGATCATCGTGTTGCCGCCCGAATTCACGATCATCTTGATTCCGGTGCGGAGTTTCTCTGCGCCGTGAAGCGCTGAGTTGCGGCGTGTCATTTCAGGTCCGCGGAGAATCGCGTCCGTCCACATGTAGACCGGGATCGTGGCCTTTACCGGGTTCTTTCCAATCGGGAGATAGACCGCGGGGAAGGAGGTGTTTCCTTCGTGAGCGCCGGTGTTCGTGCCGGGGAGACCGACCTGGCCGAGCAGAATCGGCACCATGGCGATCGCGCGGCAGGTGGCTTCGCCGTTAGCCTGACGCTGCGGACCCCAGCCCTGGGAAACAAAGAGGGGCTTTGTCATCGCCATTTCGCGCGCGAGGCTCCGGATCACATCCACCGGAATGCCGGTGATGGGGGCCGCCCATTCCGGGGTCTTTGCCGTACCGTCGGGACCCGCGCCGAGGATATAGGACTTGTAGTCCGACTTCGCGGGGGCGGATTTCGGAAGCGTCTTCTCATCGAACCCCACGCAGTAGCGGTCAAGGAACGCCTGATCGATCCAGCCATTCGTAATGAATTCGTAGGCGAGAGCCGAGATGAGGGCAGCGTCTGTCCCCGGGCGGATCGGGATCCACTGATCGGCGCGTGCCGTGCAGGTATCCGTGAACGCCGGGTCGATCACGATGATTTTCTTCGGGCGGTGACGCGTAAGCGCGGCGTCAATCTGGAAGCCCTTGCCGCCGCCGGACGGCCGCGTGACAGACGGATTGTTGCCGAAAAGCACGTAGAGCTCGGCGTTCGCGATTTCACTCGGGAGGGAACTCGGGCGGCCGCCGTAGGTCTTCGGGAAGGCCGCGGCCCCTTGAGCGTTTGAGTAGGAGCCGTAGTACTGCAGGTACCCGCCCATCAGGTTCATCAGGCGCTGCCAGGCGCGGCGCGAGCTGACGAGCGACTGCTGCCCCGAGCAGTACTGCCAATAGATCGAATCGTTCCCATACTGGTTTTTGATCCGGGTCCATTCCTTCGCGATCGTGTCGAGCGCCTCGTCCCACGAGATGCGCTCAAACTTACCTTCGCCGCGTTCCCCCACACGCTTCATCGGGAAGCGGAGTCGGTCAGGCGAATAAATCCGTTCGCGCATGGAGCGGCCGCGCTGGCAGGCCCGGAGCTGACGGGGACCGAGCGTATCGGGCTGCGTGTTATCCGTTTCAATCCGGATCACCTGTCCGTTATGCGAAAAGACACGGAGCGCGCAGCGCTGTCCGCAGTTGATCACGCACGCGCACCAGGTGCACGCGTCCTTGCTGTTCACCGCTTCGGCAACCGCGCGGGCAACAGGCATCATCGGGAGTCCGGCAGCCATAAAAGCCTTTAAGAGGGACCTCCGGGATACGGGGTGAAAAATCATCTTGCTTCTCCTATTTGCTTCTGGTCTCAGAGAAGCCGTACAGACGCCTGAAGCGGAACACCCGGGGAATCGCTCCCCCGTCTCTCGGTTCATTCAGGCAAAGGCTTCTCAGAGACCGCCGGGATTCAGGAGTAATTATTTTTATATGTAATACAAAAAAGACGTTTTTCTTCCGATCTTTGCCGGAGTTGACAGGTGACGTCTAAGCCAAAAGAGGTATCTGAATCCACCGAAGAGTTTACCCGTGAAAATGGGCTTTGACAATGGTATACCGGGTAAAAAAAGCGAAATTCCGGTAAATAGCTGATAATCCGAAATATCTAGTTGAGACTGATTTCTGTTTATATACAGAAATTCACAACCGGGAAGAAAAAACCGGCCCGGGGAGGTATCCCGGGCCGGTTTGTCAGGCCTTAACAGGAGATCTGAAGCCTAGTCATCATCCTGGAACGCCACTTCGCGTTTCTTCCGGATGGAAGGCGCGAGAACGAGGATGAGAAGGATCGCCGCGGCAATGAGGAGACCGCAGGAGATAGGGCGCGTGACGAAGACCGAGGGGTCGCCGCGCGAGAGCAGCAGCGCGCGTCTCAGATTCTCTTCCATCATCGGCCCGAGAATGAAGCCGAGAATGAAAGGCGCTGCCTCGCATCCAAGCTTGATAAAGAGGTAGCCGAGAAGCCCGAAGACAATCGACACCCAGATATCGAAGACGTTGTTATTGATCGAATACGTGCCGATCACGCAGAACGCGATGATCGCGGGGAAGAGCCAGCGGTACGGCACCTTGAGGAGCTTCACCCAGATATTGATCATCGGAAGATTCAGGATGATCAGCATCAGGTTGCCGATCCACATGGAGACAATGAGCCCCCAGAAGAGGCCCGGGTCTGAGCTCATCACAAGCGGCCCCGGCTGGATATCGTGAATCATCATGGCGCCGATCATGAGCGCCATCACGGCGTTGCTCGGAATACCAAGCGTCAGCATCGGGATGAAGGAGGTCTGGGCACCGGCGTTATTCGCGGTTTCCGGTCCCGCGACGCCGCGGATATTGCCTTCGCCGAACGCGGGGTCCGCGTTCTTTCCGGCGATCTTCTTTTCAACCGTGTAGGAGGCAAAGGAAGAGAGCAGGGCGCCGCCGCCCGGCAGCACGCCGAGGATCGAACCGATCGCGGTGCCGCGGACAATCGGGCCGAAGCAGTTCTTGATATCGGCCCAGGAGGGGAGAACCTTGCCGACGGAACCCGTATTGAAGTTCCGGGTCTGGCGCGCTTCGAGGTTATTCATGATCTCGGCGTACCCGAAGATACCCATTGAGATCGCGACGAAGTTAAGCCCGTCCTGGAGATCCTCAAGACCAAACGTAAAGCGGAGCGCCCCAGAATTGATGTCGGTGCCGATGAGGCCGACGAGAAGCCCGAGGAGCGTCATGCAGAACGCCTTGATGAGCGAACCATTCGCGAGAACGATCGCGCCGACGAGGCCGAGCACCATGAGGCTGAAGTACTCGGCCGGCTGGAACTTGAACGCGACCTGAATCAGCGGCGGCGCGAAGGCGGCGATCACGAGGGTCGCGACGCAGCCCGCGAAGAAGGAGCCGAGCGCCGCGATACCGAGCGCCGCGCCGGCGCGCCCCTTTGTCGCCATCTTGTGGCCATCGAGACACGTGATCACGGCTGACGCGTCACCCGGAATATTCACGAGAATCGCGGTGGTGGAGCCGCCGTACTGAGCGCCGTAGTAAATACCGGCAAGCATGATGAGGGCAGCGGAGGGATCAAGCGTATAGGTGATCGGGAGCAGCATCGCGATCGTCGCGACCGGGCCGATGCCCGGCAGCACGCCGATCAGCGTACCGACCGTCACGCCGATAAAGCAGTAGATGAGGTTCGTGAGAGACAGCGCGTTCTCAAACCCCAGAAGCAGATTCGAAACGAGATCCATCGCTTATTCCCCCACCATAAACTCAGGAAACACCGGGATCGTCATGCCGAGGAGGTAAACGAAGATCACCCAGCAGAGCCCGCAGAGCACCACGATAAGCGCGATCACTTCCTTCGCCCGGAATTCACCGCTTGCGAGCGAGCAGACGGCGATCATCACCGCCATGGCGGCGACAAAGCCCGCAAACGGAAGCAGCACGCAGAAAAGCGCGATCGCCGCGAGAATGAGGATCATGAGGCCGAAGTGGAAGCGCCCGACACGGCCGCCATCCTGGGCGCCGCCCGTGGAGAAAAGTCCCTTCACGGAACAGAAGAGGCCGAGCGCCGTGAGACAGCCGGCGAGGAGCGTCGGGAAATAGGCGGGGCCCATACGGGCCGCGGACCCAAGCTCGTTCTCCTGGGCCGTGATGATGAAGAAGAGACCGCAGGCGGCGAAGAGTATGCCCGCCCAGAAATCTCTCTCGTTTTTGATGCGCAAAATAAAACTCGCTTTTTAAGAGAAAGCCAATCAGTCAGTGACTGCCGAAAGGATCAGAAGGTCCCGCACTTGAAGGCAAGAACGGGCAGAGCCGGAAACCAGCTCTGCCCAGATCCATTTCCGGCAGATTGAAGCGAAAAAGAAACCGTCCGGAGAAGAGCGGGGTGACGGGAATCACCCCGGCTTTTCCGGGTTATCAGTCGACGTGAGCGCCGGAGATCTTCACGATCTTCGCGTACTTCGGGATTTCCTCGCGGATGAGAGCCGCGAACTGAGCGGACGTGGTCGGAGCGGCTTCGCCGCCGAGCTTATCAAGACGCGCGTCCACTTCCTTCGACCGGAGCGCCTTCGTGAAGGCGGCGTTCAGCTTATCCACGGTGGCCTTCGGAGTCTTCGCCGGAACGAAGAGACCGTACCAGGTGGAAATGTTGAAGCCTTTCAGACCGCATTCCTCAAGCGTCGGGACCTTCGGGAGCGCCTTCGCGCGCTTCGCGGTCGTCACGGCGAGCGGAATGAATTTTCCGGCCTCAATATTCGCGGTGGCGGAGGCGAGGTTATCGAAAATGAGCTGCGTCTGGCCGCTCATCACGGAGAGCTTCGCGGGGCCTGCGCCCTGGAACGGGACGTGGACGATGTTGACACCGGTGTCAGCCTTGAAGAGCTCACCGGCGAGGTGGCCCGCGGAGCCATTGCCGCCCGAGGCGTAATTCAGCTTTCCGGGGTTCTTCTTCGCGTAGGCGATCAGATCCTTCACGGTGCGGATACCGGTCTTCTTCTGGAAGGCGGGCGTGATCACAAGCACGTTCGGCACGTGAGCGATCAGGGTGACCGGGGTGAAGTCCTTCACCGGGTCATAAGGAAGGTGGCGGAAGAGCGAGGGGTTGATCGCGTGAGTCGCGACGGCGCCAACGACGAGCGTACGGCCATCCGGTTTCTCACGGGCAACGGAACTCACGCCGCGCGTGCCGCCGGCACCCGGCCGGTTCTCGACGATCACGGTGCCGAGGTCGCCCTTAACCGCGTCCGCGAGAATGCGGGCAGAGACATCCAGGGGACCGCCCGCGGGCCACGGCACCACGATCGTAATCGGGCGCTCGCCGAAAGCGAGAGCAGCCTGGGGAATGGATGACAGCAGTGCCGCGGAAGCGGCGGCGCCGAATAGGGCGCGACGGTTAACGTTGACCACGATGACCTTCCTTTGAATTTAGGTTTTTCCGTGCCCGCAAAGTGACTCAGGGCATCGGATTGTTGTTTTCTCTAAAAATTAGGGAATCGGGTTAATTAGACCTGTTAAACCTGCGGTCTGCAACTGGATTACGATAGATGAAGGGTTTACCCTCGTTATTAATCAGGAGAGTTCCTTAGGGGTTCACAATAAATCCATAGGAACTTTCCGATGAAAGGAGGAAAGATGGATTTCGAGAAGCTATATATCGACGGAGCCTGGGTGCCGTCGGCGTCCGATAAATGGATCGAAGTGGAGAATCCGGCAAGCCGCAGCGTGATCGCCCGGGTGCCGGCCGGAAACGCTGAGGATGTCGATCGGGCGGCGAAAGCCGCCTCCGCAGCGTTCCCCGCGTGGCGTGATACGCCGCTCGCGGACCGCATCGCGCTGATGGAGAAATTCCTCACTGAATTCCGCG
Organism: Mesosutterella multiformis; assembly: GCF_003402575.1. Classification (GTDB taxonomy): domain Bacteria; phylum Pseudomonadota; class Gammaproteobacteria; order Burkholderiales; family Burkholderiaceae_F; genus Mesosutterella; species Mesosutterella multiformis. The sequence goes on along the minus strand of NZ_BGZJ01000001.1, from coordinate 1,778,266 downwards.
CCCGTGAAGAGGATCTCGTCCGGATCACCGTGGAGGAGCTCGGGAGCCCGGTTGGGTTTACGCGCTCAAGCCAGGTCGAGTACCAGTACACAAGAACCCGTTCCTATATCGATCTCGCTCCTACGGTGCCGCTCGTTGAAAAGATGGGCGCCTCCACCACGTACCGCGAGCCGGTCGGTGTGGTTGGCTGCATCACCCCCTGGAACTATCCGCTCGGACAGGTGATTCAGAAGATCGTCCCGGCGCTCCTCATGGGGAACACCGTAATTCTGAAGCCGAGCCAGCATACGCCGCTCTCCGCCTATTACCTCACGGAAGCGATCGAGGCGGCCGGTTTCCCGAAGGGCGTCTTTAACCTCATTACGGGCCGCGGCGGCGAAATCGGAAATTCCCTCTCCACGCATCCGCTCGTCAATATGGTGTCCTTCACCGGGTCGACCAAGGGCGGCGTCACCGTGGCGCAGCACGCGCTGGAATCCGTGAAGCGCGTGAGTCTCGAGCTCGGCGGGAAGTCCCCGTACGTCATGCTCCCGGGAATCGCGGATTACGATGAGCCGATTCATATCCTCTTCAACTCGATCTTCCTCAATTCCGGACAGACCTGCACCGCGTTCAGCCGCCTCCTGATTCCGGAGGCTGAAGCGCCGGCGATCGAAGCGAAGCTGAAGGAAATCGCCCGCGAGTACACGGTCGGGAATCCGCAGGATAAGAAGGTGAAGCTCGGCCCCGTCGCTTCCGAAGCCCAGTTTAAGAAGATCTCGGGCTATATCGCGAAGGGCGTCGAGGAAGGCGCGAAGCTCCTGATCGGCGAAGTGCCGACGGAAGGGAAGGGCCTCTACATCCATCCGACGATCTTCACGAATGTGAAGAACAGCATGACGATCGCGCAGGATGAGATCTTCGGGCCGGTGCTCTGCGTTCTCACCTACCGCACGGTGGATGAGGCGGTCGCGATCGCGAATGACACGCGCTATGGTCTTAACGCCGGTGTCTTCGGGCCGAAGGATGAGGCGCTTGCTGTGGCGCACCGGATCGAAGCCGGGAATGTTTACGTGAATTCGAGCCCGCGCGACACGGCGGCGCCGTTTGGCGGCTATAAAGAGTCCGGCATCGGGCGCGAGGGCGGTGTCTACGGCATGATCGAATTTACGCAGCAGAAGGCGCTTTTCGATACGAAGCTCTGAAGCGCGTAGAAAGCACTGACACCAGACCGGACGGCTCGGGGCTGCAGCCCCGCCGCCCGGTTTTTCTTTCCCTTAAAGGAGACCGCTTCCTCTTCGTTTTACAATCGGGACTCAGCCGGTTCCGCTCCCTCTGGTCGGTTTCATTCGCGGAACCGCGCGCACATAAAAAAGAAGAAGGGAGAGGTTTTTCTGATGTCCTGGCTCACAGCGCTCTTCACCGATACGCAGTCACCCGCGCACGCGGCTTTGATCTACTCGCTGGTCATCGCGGCCGGCATGGCGCTTGGGCGGATCCGGATCCGGGGCGTGTCACTCGGGGTGACGTTTGTTCTCTTCACGGGCCTTGTGGCATCGGCGCTCGGCGCCCGGGTGGATCCGGCGGTGCTCGCTTTTATCCGGGACTTCGGTCTCGTGCTCTTCGTTTTCTTTATCGGGCTTCAGGTCGGACCGTCCTTCTTCAATTCATTCCGCACGCATAACGGCCGGACACTCAATCTCCTCACGATCGGAATCATCCTCGCGGGGCTCTTCCTCACGCTGCTCTTCGCCGCGGTTCTTCCCGGGCTTGTGTCACTTCCTCAGATGCTCGGTATCCACTTCGGCGCGGTGACGAACACCCCAGGGCTGGGCGCCGCGCGGGATATGCTTTCTGAACTCGGTTATTCGGGCGAAGACATCACGATCGGCTACGCCTCCGCGTATCCGCTCGGTGTGATCGGCGCAGTGCTCACCGTGCGGTTCCTGAGGCGCCTTTTCAGGATTGATCTCGCGAAGGAAGAAGCGGCGTGGGACGCGACGGAAGGGGCGAAGGATAAGCCGGTCTTCTTTCACGTTGAGCTGACCAATAAGGCACTCTCCGGCCGCACGATCCGGGAGATCGCGGAAATCATCGGGAAGCCTTTTATCTGCAGCCGGATTCTTCATGACGGCACTCTGCTGAGCCCCGGAGCGGACACCGTGGTGGAGGCGGGAGACACGCTCCGCATTGTGTCCAACCCGGATCACCGCCAGACGATCATCGCGTTTTTTGGTTCCGAGGCGGAGGATTTCGCCTCGGATATCGAGCATTCCCCGGTGACCAGCCGCATCATCCGCGTGACCCGTCCCTCGGTGAACGGGCTTCAGATGGCGGATCTCCACCTCAGCCGGCTTGATGGAGTGAATATCACGCGGGTGTTCCGCTCAGGCCTCCAGCTTTTTCCCTATCACAATCTCACGCTGCAGCTCGGTGACCGTGTTTACTGCGTGGGCCCCGAAAATTCCGTGAAGCGTCTCGCGGAACGCCTGGGCGACGAGGAGCAGAAGCTTAATCACCCGAATATGCTTTCACTCTTTATCGGCATCGCGCTCGGGATTCTCGTCGGGGCCGTTCCGATTACCTTTCCCGGGATGCCGGTTCCGGTGAAGCTCGGTGTCGCGGGAGGTCCGCTCGTGATCGCGATTCTTCTCGGCTCCTGGGGGCCGAGGCTCCGCCTGATCACCTATATGACGCCGTCCGCGAATCTGATGCTGCGGGAGTTCGGGATGGTGTTTTTCCTCGCGAGCATCGGGCTTGCGGCAGGGGATGGTTTTGCTGAGGCTCTGATGAATGGCCGCGTGTTTCTGTACGCGGCGCTCGGCGCAGTGATCACGGTGGTGCCGGCGCTGATCGCCGGGATTATCGCGCTCCGCGTCTATCACCTGAATTTCCATTCGGCCGCGGGCCTCATCGCGGGCGCAATGACGGATACCCCGGCGCTCGCCTATATCGGGACGCTTTCCGGGAGAAACATCGCGGCGGTCGCCTACTCAACGGTGTACCCGGTCTCGATGTTCCTTCGGATTCTGTCGGGGCAGCTCGTGCTGCTCTTTGTCTGGGGTGCGATCGCCTGAGAGTAAGGCGGCCGGAAGATAAAATGAGCGCCGCGGACGGGGGGACTCGCCGCGGCGCTCAGTTTCTTCCGGAGAGAAGAATTCTGTTCAGGCTTTCTCTTTCGGCTTCCGGGGACCGAGCCCCGCGGACCGCATGACTTCCGCGACCTGGTTGTGACCAGGCTTTCTCGGGTAACCGTCATGCTTCAGGGCTTCGGCCACGCGGCGGCTCCCGAGTGTCCACCCGGCCGCTTCCTGAGCCGCCCGGATCCGCTGCGCGAGTTCAAGATTCGACTCAAGGCGCTTCCTGACGGACACGAGCGCGTTTTCCTTCCGGTAGTAGAAGGAGCTTCGCGGCATTCCGAAAATGCGGCAGGCCCGGCTGATCGGGATGCCATCCTCCCGGAGCGATTCAATGAAGTGGGCCGCGGCCAGGCGTTTTGCCCGGCTGTCAGCTAATCCCGCGCCGTGCCGGAAAGGCGCTTCATACTTCGCACGGATTTCGTCGTCCGTAAGTGCGGAGCCCGTGCGGGTTTCGTTGAGTGTCGTCATGACATCCTGAGAGAAAAGGCGAAGAAAACAGGGTCTTCGCCGTAGTTAAAAAAATCTCTCAGGAGAGTAATGCGCTGATTTCAAATTCGCGTCAAAAGGGGGGAGGGGAAACACCGGTGAGGGAGGGGAACTACTCCCTCTGATACCGTGTTTCAGCGAACGCGGAGCACCTTATGGAGCTGAACCGAGACGCGGTAGCGGCCGCCGCGCTCCACCGCGGTCCGGAAGCAGAGTGACGCCGCGGATTCTTCCATGGAAAGCGGCTGAAGGGAAATCGGGGTCGACTCGGGGATCTTATCCGTGATCGCGTCAAGCGCCGCGAGGTCTGATTCATCCCCGATCACCATCTTCACTTCGTCCGCGCGCTCGAGCGCCGAGTCGAGCACCCGGCCGCCCGGGACCGTGATCTTCGGGGACACCGTGACGAAAGTCTCTGGCGCCACATCGATTTCAAGGAACCCGGAGGTTTCAAGCGACACGCGTTTTCCGGCTGCGATCAGGCGCTCGGTAAGCGGCCGGATCGGCTGCTCAGCGGGTTCTCCCCCTGTGATGACGACGAGCGGGATCCGGGGCCAGCGTTCCAGAATGAGATTCACGAGTTCATCCAGGGTCGCGTCCGCGGATCTCGGACGGCTGTCTTTCACGAGAACTTCGGAAAGGGGAATCTTCGCGGTTCCGGAGCCATCCTCTTTCCAGGAATACTTGGTGTCGCACCACGGGCAGTGCACGGGGCAGCCCTGAAGCCGCACAAAAACCGCGGGCGTTCCGGCGAGCAGCCCTTCACCCTGGACCGACGCGAATATTTCGTTGATGGAATAACGGATTTCTTCCATTCTGGCAGCAGTTCCTATCTTTCCCGGATCAAAGCGTAAAGGTCGCGGTGCACTTCCGCGTTTCTTCCACGTCGCAGCGGATCAGCTTGACACCCGTGCCGCGGAGCTGCTCAGGGCCCACCACAGTGACGAGATACTCGGCGATATTTTCCGCGGTCGGATTAAACGGCACCTGAACCACCTTCGGGTCAAGCGAAAGGAGGGCATCCGCGAGCGGATCCTCGGTCCAGATGAGGAACCGGTGGTCAAAATGCTCCTCCAGCCACACGCAGAGCTTCTCCTTGATGACCGAGAAGTCGATCACGCGCCCGAGCGAATCCAGTTCTCCCGCGCAGCAGAACGTGATGCGGTAGTTATGGCCATGGAGGTGGGAGCACTTGTTTTCGTGCCCGCACACCCGATGGCCGCAGGAGATGTCGTGGTAACGCGTAACGGTAAACATGGCGGCAACAGTGGGAATGGAATTCCTGAATGGAGAAAAAGTAAAAACAAAAAAGCGACCCTCATTATAAGGGGGCCGCTTTTGCGAATGAGGCGAAGGACCCGGAAGGACGGTCAGCCGGCGTTATCCGCAAGCACCTTGGGTGACCAGGCGTGAAGCACCACGCCGTTATCGCCCTTATGCACCCGGGCGAAAAGCTGGCAGAGTGCCCCGACCTTCGGGAGCCCGAATTTCGGGTCCAGCACGACTTCAACCGCGTGCCCCGAGCGATCAGTGAGTAGGTAGCGGTTCTTTTCCAGCTGCTTCACGATCCGGCCTTCTACCTTCACGATTTCCAGATTCTTCGCTTCTCCGATCAGGTATGAGAGCCCGACAGGCTTCGACACTTCGAGGACTGAGACTCCGGGCGCCGCAGAGGCCCCGAGGGAAATCGTGAGAAGTGCGGCAGCGGCGGCCGCGAAAATAGCGTATCGCATGATGAAGAATCTGAGGTTAGAGGATCCCTGATAAAAATTAAAAAACGAAAAATTCAATGCTGCACTTTAACAGATGGTGAAAAAGCCGTCTGAATTCCTGTTTTTCCAACTGTTTCAAATATTTTCGGTGCCAGACCGCGGTTCCCTCTTGTCTGCGGAACATAACGGACGGGAGAAAGCCGCGGCGCGAAACCCGAACGGGAAATTCTAGGCTTTTTGGATGACACCGGGATCCCATGTTCAGGCTCCGGGTTTCAGAGTGAGGGAAAGCCATTTCCCGGGAAACTCCGAGTCAGATTCCTGCCGCGAAAGCTCGATCATCTTCTCCTTAATCATTACAATCCATACCCGTTGGACATAATTAAAAAGAATTAGGAGCGTCAGAATGAAAATCGTGGATCCTCATTTCAACGGGGTGAATTCAGGCCACTACGCGCCAGGTGTTATCTCAAACGGCATGGTCTATGTGTCCGGGCAGCTGTCGCTTGATCCGGATACACGCGAAGTCTGCAAGGACGACATCCGGGCACACGCGAGGCAGGCGCTTGAGAACGTCGACCGCGTGCTGAAGGCTGCCGGAAGCGACCGCACGAAAGTGGTGCAGTGCCGCGTCTATACCACGAAGGGGGAATACTGGGGCCCGGTGAACGAGGAGTACGCCGCGTATTTCGGCGATCATCGCCCGGCCCGGATCGTGGTGACGGTGCCGGAGCTCCACTTTGGGTGCCTCGTTGAAATCGAGGCAGTGGCGGAACTCTGACTCTGAGGATATGCTTTCCCGGCACTGCTTTCGGAGTACTTCCGGGTACTGCCAAAGCCGGGTCAAAAAACGCGGGCTTCTTACTATGATGGTGAAGTCAGACGGCGGATAAAAGAAGAGCCGGCGGGGAGAAAACTTTGAATTTTCCCCCGTGAGGACTCCGGGTACCGCCCGAAGCAAGAAGCAGACTGGAAAACCAGCAATTCGTGCCAAAGAGGAGACGCACGCACGGCAGACGGACCGGGGAGGGAACTTCCTATGTCTGCCGCGGAAAGGAAGGCTGATGCCGGGGCGCGAGATCCCGCAGCGAGCCCTCCGACTTAAAGAGAACCTATGCGAAAGATCCTATACGGCGTCTGGAAAGGCGTTAAGTACGACAACACGGAAGGGGGACGCGCCGCGCCCCTCGATCTGCCGCTCGATAAGATCGAGACCTTTAACCCGGGGAACCCGGTGGACGCGGTGGTCTGTAATTTCGGCTTCCTCGTCTTCGACCCCAATGTGTCGCTCGCGGGTGTGCTGCTTCGCTACTACGCGCTCGCGCGTGAGAATTCGTGCGGCGCCTGTACGCCCTGCCGCACCGGGTCAATTCTGCTCGCGGAGTGCCTCCGCGACGCGGTGGAAGGCCGGGGCGATACGGTTGACTGGGACCATATGCTCGACTCCGCCGAGCAGATGAAGTACACGAGTCTCTGCGGCATCGGCCGCACGACTCCGGAAGCGATGATCGGGGCGCTGAAATACTTCAGAGACCGTCTGATCAGCACCGCGGCGCCGCTGAAAGGCGATATGTATATGACAATCACGGCGAAGTGCATCGAAGCCTGTCCTTCGCACGTGAATATTCCCCGCTATATCGACTACGTGAAGGACGGACATCCGGACCTCGCGGCCGGTGTGCTCCTGCATCACTATCCGCTTGTCGCCACCTGCGGCCGCGTGTGCGTACGCCCCTGCGAAGCGGCGTGCCGCCGGAATTATGTTGACCGTTCCGTCGCGATCAAGGATATCAAGCGCTACGTGTCGGATAACGCCGGAGCGGCGATCTCAGACCTCTTCCACGGCATGGATCCGGTGATCGACTATTCAAAGGCCCGGGTGGCCGTGGTCGGCGCGGGTCCCGCGGGTCTTAACTGCGCGTATCACCTTCTCATGAAGGGCTACCCGGTTGATATCTTCGATAAGGACGAGAAGGCGGGCGGCATGGCGCTCCGCGGCATTCCTCCGTACCGGCTCCCGAAGGGGCTGCTTCAGAAAGAAACGGACGCGATCGGAGAGCTTGGCGGTGAGTGGCACTTCGGGCAGCGGCTCGGGCGAGACTTCACCGTGTCGAGTCTCTTTGACGACGGGTACGGCGCCGTGTTCCTCGGAATCGGCTGCGCGGAAGGCGCGTACCTCGGGCTTCCCGCTGAGGACCGGTCGCTCGCGGGCTATCAGAACGGCATCGACTTCCTTCTTGAAATCGAGAAATCGGTCGCGGACGGCCTTCCGCCCCAGATTCATGGGGACGTCGTTGTGGTGGGCTGCGGAAATGTCGCGATGGACTGCTGCCGCACGGCGGGGCGTATCGCGACCGGGAAAGTGCATATCGTTTACCGCCGCACCGAGGCCCAGGCCTCCGCTGACCGCGAGGAAATCGAGGCCGCGCGGGATGAAGGCGTGGAATTCCACTTCCTCACGAACCCCGTTGGCATTCTCTCTGAAAACGGGCACGTCACCGGCGTGAAACTCACGAAGATGGAAATCCGCGGCACGGATTCCCGGGGCCGCCCCGCGGTCCGCGCGGTGGAAGGAAGCGAATTCGATGTGCCGTGCGCCATGGTGATCGCCGCGATCGGGCAGAAACTTGAGCGTGACGTGTTTTCAGACGCGGACGGCGTGATTCTGGACCGCTATGGCAACATCAGCGTGAATCCGGCGCTTGCCACGACGCGGCCCGGCGTTTTCGCGGGCGGCGACTGCGCGACAGGACCGACTACGCTGATCGGCGGTCTCGCGCAGGGTCAGCAGGCCGCGAATTCGATTGACGAATACCTCTCCCGCGGTTCAGTCGGCTTTACGCCCCGCTCCCGGATGGGAGAAATCATCCGCGACTGTGAGCTTCTTGAAGACGGCGGCCCGACGGTCCCGATGGAAAAGATGCCCCGCCACCGCGTTCCGACGATTCCTGTGGAATCCCGTGAATGCAATTTCCGTGAGGTGGATCAGACGTTTTCGGATGACGTCGCGCGCTACGAAGCGGACCGCTGCATGCGCTGCTACCGCATGATGGCCGTCGCGACACCGCGCCCGATTCCCGGGAACGAAGCGCTGCATCGCAGCCCTGACACCGAAAACCTGACCGCATCCGCGAGGGGGACGAACTGATGAACGCCTGGATCAATAACCGCCCCGTCACGTTTGAGGAAGGGGAAACGATTCTGCAGGTCGCGAAGCGCCTAGGGATTTTCATTCCGACGCTCTGCGCGCTGCTGCCGCTGGATCACACGCCCGGCACCTGCCGCATGTGCATTACGGAAATTGAGCGGAAGGAAACGCCCGGGAAGCGGGAGCTCGTGACCAGCTGCACGACGCCGATGCTCGAAGGCATGGCGGTTTTCACGCATACGCCTGAAGTCCGTCACCGTCAGCGTCAGCAGGCCGCGTGGATCTTCTCAGACCACGATCAGGACTGCGCGTCCTGCGTCCGTCACGGCAACTGCGAACTGCAGGACGTGGCGCTTTACGTGGGGCTGCAGAATAACAGCTGCAACGGCCGCTTCATCGCGAAGCGCCCGGTGGATACGAGCGCGCACGGTCTGCTGCGCGACGTGAATAAGTGCATCCGCTGCGGGCGCTGCGTAGAGGTCTGCCGCAAGGTGCAGGGAATCAGCGCTCTGACGCTCGATGACATCGGGACGAAGCGCGGCGTCGGGATCGTCGGCGCGGACCGCTGGATCGATTCCCCGGGCTGCGTTGAGTGCGGCCAGTGCACGCTTGTCTGCCCCACGGGGGCGCTTGGCGAAAAGGATCAGTGCGACACCGCGATCGACTGGTTTGACGATCCGGATATCAAAACGATCGTCGCCTTCGCGCCGTCCGCCCGTGTGACGATCGGTGATGAATTCGGGCTTGAGCCTGGAAAGAACACCGAGGGGCAGCTGATCACCGCGATCAAGATGCTTGGGGCTGATTTTGTCTGCGACGTGAACTGGGGCGCGGATGTCACGATCATGGAGGAGGGGAACGAGTTCCTCAGCCGCCTCCGTACGGGCGGGACTCTCCCGATGATGACAAGCTGCTGCCCGGGCTGGGTGACCTACGTGGAAAAGCATCACCCCGAGATGATGGGGAACCTCTCCACGACCCGCTCGCCGCAGGGGATTTTCGGGGCGCTCGCGAAGACGTGGTTCGCGAAGACCCACAATATCGATCCGAAGAAGCTCCGCTTTATTTCGATCATGCCCTGCACGGCAAAGAAAGAGGAAGCGGCGAGACCGCAGCTCGCGCGTAACGGCATGCCGGACACGGATCTCGTGATCACGATCCGGGAATTCGCGCGCATTCTCCGCCGCTACGGCATCAGCCTTCCGACGCTCGAACCCTCGAAATACGATTCGCCCTTCATGGCGGAGAATACCGGTGCCGGCATGATTTTCGGCGTGACGGGCGGCGTGATGGAAGCCGCGCTCCGCACGGTGCATCACGTGGTGACGGGAAAGAATCTCGATGGGATTGAGTATCTTCCGGTCCGCGGCATGGAAGGGATCAAGGAAGCGACGGTTGATCTCGGGCCTGGCGGCAGCGTGAAGATCGCGGTCGCGAACGGCCTTCGGAACGCCGAGGAGCTGATCCAGCGCGTGAAGTCCGGAAAGGCGGATTACCAGTTCATCGAAGTGATGGCCTGCCCGGGCGGCTGTATCGATGGCGGCGGCACGGCGCGAATCAAGAATTCGTACCTCTCACACGCCGCGGCCCGCGCGAAGACCGTGTATCAGATCGACCGCGCCCGCGTTTACCGTCAGAGTCACGCGAATCCGGATGTGATCAGGCTTTATGACGAGTTCCTCGGGAAACCGAACAGCGAACTCGCGCATCACCTGCTTCACACGTACTTTACGGACCGGGCAAAGGCTCCGGATCCTGAGACGATCTCCCAGATCTGGAAACTCGTGAAGCTTGGCTGATCCGGAGTGACAGGGTCTGAAGGCCGGAAGGAGCGGGGCGGCAAGGCCCCCGTTCTTCCGGTTTCTTTGCCGTCAGATCACGAGCGCGAGAGCGGCAAGCGACGCCGCGAGCACCGGGATCGTGAGAATGAGGCCGAGCCTGAAGTAGTAGCCCCAGGTGACACGGATCCCCTTATGCGAGAGAAGCGAGAGCCAGAGCAGCGTGGCCAGGCTCCCGATCGGGGTGATTTTCGGTCCGAGGTCGCATCCGATCACATTCGCGTACGCCATCGCGGTCCGGACCGCGTCAGAAACGGATGCCGCGTCGATCGAGAGCGCGCCGATCATGGTGGAGGGGAGGTTATTCATGACGCTTGAAAGCGCGGCCGCGATGAAGCCCGCGCCGAACGCCGCGGCGCCGGTCCCCGAGTCGCCGATCCGGCTGAGCGCGGAGGAGAGGAGAGAGGTCGCGCCGTCATTCTGCAGCCCGTACACCACGAGATACATGCCGAGCGAAAAGATCACGATCGACCAGGGAGCGTCTTTCAGTACTTTCCCAGCGGGCACCACGCGGTTCTTCCGTGAGAGGAGGAGAAGGATGGCGGCGGACGCGAGCGTCACGGCTGAGATCGGAATCCGGAGGAAGGATGACGCGAAGCAGAAGACGAGCTGAAGCGTGAGCACCACCCATCCCGCGCGGAAGAGAAGGGAATCCCGGATCACGGAGTCCGGAGCGGGGAGCCTTGAGAGATCAACCCGCTTCGGGACGCTTCGCCGGAAGACGATCCAGAGCACCGCGAGACTCGCGGCAACGGACGCGATATCGACCGGGATCATCACGAGGGCGTAATCCGTGAACGTGAAGCGGAAGAAGTCCGCCGAAATAATGTTGACGAGATTTGAGCTCACGAGCGGGAGACTCGCGGTATCCACGATGAAACCCGCTGCCATTACAAAGGCGAGCTGCTGCGCTTTTGAAACACCGAGCGGCGTGAGAAGCGCGAGCACCACGGGGGTGAGAATCAGCACCGCGCCGTCATTCGCGAGAAACGCGGACATGACAGCGCCGAGCAGAATAATGAGAGTGAAAAGCTTCGCGCCGCTTCCCCCTGAAGCCCGAGCGACCTTCAGCGCGCACCACCGGAAGAACCCCGCCTCATCAAGCACAAGCGTGATAATGATGAGCCCGATGAGCGTTCCGGAAGCGTTCCAGACAATGGACCAGACGGTCGGGATATCTGAGAGCGTCACGGTTCCGAGAAGGAGAGACGCGATGGCGCCGGCTGCCGCGCTCCAGCCGATCCCAAGGCCCCGGGGCTGTGTGATCACGAGGAGGAGTGTTGCGATGAAGATAAGGACAGCGGTCATGAAGAAAGAGGGAATTCAGGCGGAAAAAACCGAAACCCCGGTCCGGATGGATCGGGGTTCGCGGGACAGGAGGTGAATTTTAGAGTTCCCGGAGGAATCTGACTTTGCCGGTCTCAATATCGAGGATCGCGGGGAGGACGGCGAGCCCGTGCTCAGACTCTTCCCGCTGAATCTCAAGCGACGTCTCAATCCGTTTCACGCTGCCCTCGGCGTTGAGGCAGGCGGCCTTGTACTCGTCCTTTTCGTCCCCGATCGCTTTCAGCACTTCATCCGTGATCGTCTTCACGTACCCCTCGGGTGCGTGGTGGATCGCGGCTCCCACTGCGCCGCAGTGCGTGTGGCCGAGCACCACGATGAGGCGGATTCCGAGGTGGGAGGCGGCGTATTCGATAGACCCGAGCTGATGGTTATCGATCACGTTCCCGGCGACCCGGATCACGAAGATATCGCCGATTCCGCAGGAAAAGGCGACTTCGGGGATCGAGCGGGAGTCTGAGCAGCAGACGACAACCGCGTAGGGGTTCTGGCCATGCTCCGCGGTGTCGAGCCTTCGGGCGTCTGAAAGATCCCCGAAATGCTGCCCGTTCACATAGGCGGCGTTTCCGAGCTTCAGACGCTCGAGAGCCTCGCGGGCCCGAAGCCCGGTGTTATATCCATTCATGGCACCCATATTCCGCCTCTCTTAAACGTTTACCGATTAAGAAAGTTATACGCGGTTTTCACGAAAATCAATGCCCCGCCGATCAGACCGGATTCGTCTGACGTGCAGCGATCGGTGTGAAGCGGGAAAGCGGCTTTCACGGCCTCATTCCGGATACCGAAGAATCCGAAGGCGGACGGGACCCGATGCATGATGACCGCGAAATCCTCACCGACCAGTGTCGGGGGGACAGAGGCGAGTCCGTCTGGTCCGAGCACTTCGGCTGCGGCTCCCGCCGCGACCGCCGTGATGGCCGGGTCATTAATGACGGCGTCCGAGAGCCAGGTATACGTGGTTTCCGCGGTGCAGCCATGAGCCGCGGCGACACGGTCCGCCATCCGCTTCATGCCTTCGCGGATTGTCTTCCGCGTTTCCTCTTCAAAGCACCGCACGGTGCCTTCAAGGTAGGCGCTGCCCGAGGTGACGTTCCAGCGGGAGCCTGAGTGGAGGCTTCCGATCGTGAGCACAGCGGAGGAGGCCGGGCTGATCGACCGGGAGACGAGCGTCTGAAGATTCACGGCGAGGAACGCGGCGGCCGGTGTCGCGTCGACGCAGAGGTGAGGCGCCGCGGCGTGCCCTCCTTTCCCTTGGATATCAATACGGAAGCGATCCGTGGACGCCATGCGGGGACCGGGCTCCAGTGATACGCGGCCGGACGCGAGTTCAGGCCACACGTGCATGCCGAACGCCGCGTCAACGCCTTCGAGCGCTCCGTCCTCAATCATGTCGAGAGCGCCGATTCCGACCTCCTCGGAAGGCTGGAAGAGGACCTTCACCGTGCCCCGGAGCTCATGCCGGTTCGCGGCGAGGATCTTCGCCGCGGTGAGCAGCATCGCGATGTGGTTATCGTGCCCGCAGGCGTGCATGACGCCCGGGTTCTCGCTCGCGAAGGGAAGTCCCGTCGCCTCCGTGATCGGGAGCGCGTCGATATCGGACCGGAGGAGGATCGTTTTTCCGGGCAGATCGCCCTTGATCGTGCCAAGCGTCCCCTGGGGGAGGCTCTTTCCGCAGCTCCGCCACTCGATTCCGTCAGCGTCGAGCTCCGCGCGGATCGCGGCGGAGGTCTTCAGTTCTTTTCCGCTCAGCTCAGGATGCGCGTGAAAGTAGCGCCGCATGCGGATCACGTACGGTTCGTACTCGGTTTTCAGCTTTTCAATATCCAGCATATTTGTGTCGTCCCTTAAGCTAATTCTGTCCAGTGGACCCGGTGAGGAAGCGAAGCGCGGTGGCTACGTGAATCAGGGCTCCATCGACAAGCGCGTTCTCATCCACCATGTAACAGTCCGAATGCTGCGGTTTATCAGCGCCGCAGGCCGCATTCCGGACACCGAGGTGCGCGAAAGATGACGGCACGAGGTTCGCGTAGAAGCTGAAATCCTCGCCTCCGGTGCCAGGCGGGTTGATCACGGTGCTTCCGGCGCCGAGCACAGCTTCGGACGCCTCGCGGGCGATGCCGGTCATCGCCTCATCATTCACCAGCGCGTCGCAGAGCCGGTCGTAAGTCACATCAGCCGTACACCCATAGGCGGCCGCGACATCCTCTGAAATCCGCCTGAGGGACGTTTCCGCGAGATCCCGGACCGCGGGGTCGTAGCTCCGGACTGTGCCTTCGATCGAGGCTTCGCCGGAAATCACGTTCCAGCGGGAGCCTGAATGAATGGTGCCGATCGTGAGAACGAGAGTGGAAAGCGGATTCGCTTCCCGGCTCCTGATGGTCTGAAGTTCAAGAATGAGGGCCGCGATCGCGGGCGCGACATCGATGCATTCGTTAGGCCGCGCGGCGTGACCGCTTCTGCCATGAAGCGTGATTCTGAAGAAATCGGTCGCGGCGGTGGAGGGACCGCTGCGAAGAGAGACCTTTCCGGAGGGGACCGAGGAGGCGACGTGAATCCCGAACGCCGCGTCGACGCCTTCCAGCACCCCGCCCGCGATCATGTCGAGCGCGCCCCGGGAGTTTTCCTCAGCCGGCTGGAAGATGCATTTCACGCGGCCCGGGAATACGGTCCGGTGTTCATAGAGAATTTTCGCGGCGGCGAGCAGCATCGCGATGTGACAGTCGTGCCCGCAGGCATGCATGACGCCCTTCGTGCCGCTCTTATAGGGAACATCATTCTTTTCCTCAATCGGGAGCGCGTCGATATCCGCGCGGAGAAGAATGGTCTTTCCGGCCCCGACCCCGTCGATCGTGACAAGAGTCCCCGGAAGCTCCTTGCCGCAGGGTTCCCAGGGGATGCCGGCGCCGGTGAGAATGGCGCGGATCCGTTCAGCCGTGTTCCACTCGTGCCCGCTGAGCTCAGGGGCCGCGTGGAAAGCGCGGCGCGTCCTGATCACTTCCTCGCGATACGCGTCGCGAAGCGAATTGAAGTTCATCTCGATGCCCTCCCTCGGAATTTTTGTGTTCTATCCATATTAACCGGGAGGGAACCGGACGGATGAGGCGGCGGCCGGCAATACCTCATAAAAAACCTCCTCAGGGGGCGGAGGCCCCGGAGGAGGTTCTGTGTCACTCAGGTCAGGAAATCTGAGCGGCAGATGGTCAGGATGACCGCTTTACTTATTGGCGTTCAGGAAATTAAGCGCCGTCTGAACGGAGAGCAGGGCACCCTTCACGAGCGTTGACTCGTCCACCGTGTAGTGGTCCGAATGCTGCGGATAGCAGGCGTTGCAGGCGGCGTTTCCGACACCGAAGAGCGCGAACGCGGCCTTCACCTTGCTGCAGTAGAAGCCGAAGTCTTCGCCGCCCATTGTGGGGGGCGTATTGGGAAGAGCGTCAGGCCCGAGGATTGTCTTCGCGGCTTCGCGTCCGAACGCGGTGATTTCCGGATCGTTATAGACGTTGTCGCAGAGGCGGTCGTACTTCACCTCGGCCGTGCAGCGGTAGGAAGCCGCGGTGTTCGCGGCGATCCGCTTGACAGACTCTTCCGCCATATCGCGGGACTCGGAGTCAAGCGACCGCACCGTGCCTTCGATCTTCGCGGAACCCGAGATCACGTTCCAGCGGGTGCCGGACGTGACCTTGCCGACCGTGAGAACGAGCGGGCTCACCGGGTTCACCTGGCGGCTCACGACGGTCTGCAGATCCATGATGGTGGCAGCCATGCAGGGCGTGGCGTCAACGCACTTATGAGGGAGTGCCGCGTGGCCCGACTTTCCGGTGATCGTGATTTCAAACTGATCGGTGGCCGCCATCCGGCCGCCCGCTTCAAGCGACACCTGTCCCGCGGGGAGTTCGGACCACACATGCATGCCAAACATTCCGTCGACGCCGTCCAGAACACCGTCCGCCATCATGTCGAGAGCACCGAGTGCCACTTCTTCAGCCGGCTGGAAGATGAACTTGATCGTGCCGGGGATTTCGTCCCTGATGCTGTTCGCGATCATTACCGCGGTGAGAAGCATCGAAATATGGCAGTCGTGCCCGCAGGCATGCATGAAGCCGTCGTTCTGGCTCGCGAAGGGGAGTCCGGTCTTTTCCTTCACGGAGAGGCCGTCGATATCACCGCGGAGCAGGAAGGTCTTGCCGGGCTTCCCGCCGTGAATAGTGGCCAGCGTGCCGGTCGTCAGGTTCTTGCCGCAGGGACGCCATTCGATCCCGGCTCGGGTCAGTTCTTCGCGGATCTTCTTCGCGGTCTCCACTTCTTTTGTGCTCGGCTCAGGGTGCGCGTGGAAATAGCGGCGCATCTCGATCTGGTACGGGTTGAATTTTTCTGCCAAAGCTTTCAGATCCATTTTCAATTCCTTTCTGACTGACACAGAGGCCCGGCGCGTGACGCCGGAACCTGAGAAATCCAATGTGATAAGGCCCTCCGCGGTCTGACGGGAGGGCCTCGAGCAAAGCAAAATCAAGTGAGGGCTGCGGCCTTCATCAGAACATCTTCACGAAGATGCCCGCGATGAAGACAGAGGTGATCGTCACCGTGACGAAACCGCCGACGATCATCGAGGGGAAGAGTTTCCCCATGAGGAAATCGTACTCTTCACGGGTCTTCGCGACGGTCTTGCAGGTGTTATCCGTGATGATCTGATCGAACGGGAAACCGTAGAGCGCGGTGAGGCAGTTCGCGAAGCAGAGGAAGAAGCTGCGGTGCAGGATCTTCGACGCGACGAAGGCAAAGAGCGTCATGCCGGCGACACCGACGATAATGAAGCCGATCATCGGGCCGATCATGCCGAAAAGCAGCTCCGGGGTCATGTCCTTAAGCCCATCAAAAACGAAGCAGATGAGGCCGAGCATCATGATGTTGAAGGAGTTCGCCTTGTGGAGCGAATCGCGGTCAAGGAACCCGAGCGTGCAGAAGATGACACCGAGGATCAGGGCCCAGATGGCGCCGGACACGCCGGTGTACTTGCCGATCACTGAGGCAACCCAGGCGACGAGGCCGAGCTTCGTGAGAATTACGATCGAGCTGTTGTACTTCTCCGGCACCTGAAGCGGAAGGCGCTTCACGTTGTCGCCGCCCGCCGCGAGCTCAATCGCGTTCTGCATCGCTTCGCGGTCCGCTTCTGACGCCTTCAGAGTGCCGTTCCGATAGCCTTCAAGAAGCCGGCGGCTTTCCTTCTTCAGCGCGAAAGCGGTGAGCGGGTAGCCCGCGAAACCCTGAATGCAGTACATCGAAATCGCGAAAAGCGCGGCAACCGTGAGACCGGCCTCCATAGCGGCTTTCTGCATCATGGTGGCTGCCACGATGCCGCCCGTGAGCGGGGGGAGACCGGCGATCACGAGCGTCCGGTCCATGAAGAACGGGCAGATAAAGAAGGCAGCAAGGCACATGCCGAGGAGTCCGAGAAGACACGTCACCACGGTCTTCCACTGCTCCAGCAGCCGCTTCATGGAAATAATCGTTCCGAGGTGAACAATCATCACCATCACGCAGATTGTGCCGCCGAACGGGATGAGGTAGGAGTCTTTGATGAGGTCGTGGGGGAGGACCGTCCAGTAGCCGAGCAGGAAAAGGCAGGCCGTCACGAAGACGGAGGGCACCCAGGCTTTTGTCCAGGAAGACACCAGCTCGCCGATGATCACGGCAGCGCCGCACACCGTAAAGGCAAGGAGAAAGTTATACATTTTTATTGTCCTGGTAAAAATTGATTCAGGCAGGCTATGAAACCGGTCACATCCTGAATGTATAGACTTTATTCATCTTAGGTTCAAAAATATTATTTGTGAAACAAGTGAGACATTTTCCTAGATACTTTCGGATAGCGTATATTTGGTATCAAATATATTAAGCAGATGAAAAATAATAAAAAATTGTTTTTATATGAAATCCTGAAAATATAAACTCTGGGGAGCGGCGGTGTTCCGCCGTGTTCTTCAATGCTTTTCCTCTAGGACCTGAGACCTAAGACGATCTACTACCGGTGGAGGATCCCTGCTGGGTCTAGCGATCTATCGTTTTTTCTTAAGAAAATCCGTAATATAGGAGCGTAACTCCAATGGTTGTTGCATTATTGCCTGGGCAGATTCCTCTCCTTCCTGCCCAGGCTGTTTTTTTTGCCATCCGTGCCGGATGCGCGCCTCGAACTTCTCCCATTTCTCCCGCTGCCAGCTCTGACGCTTTTCTCCTCCTCCGCTTTCCGCCGGGCGGGAAGTGAGGTAAAGTTATCTTGAAAAAAATACTGAATTAATCATGATGACAGTCCGGGAGTCGAAAAACCTGCGGGGACGGTCGTCAGTAAGAGGATTCCGAAAATGGCGGAAAAGAAAGCAGACGGCGCGAAGCCGCGCTCCGGGTGGGGCGGCAGAAGACCCGGCACCGGCCGGAAGAAAGGTCAGGGGAAGGGGCTCACGGAGCATCTTCAGGTCTCAGTGACACCGCTTCAGAAAGAGACCTTCAGGAGAGCGGGCGGCAATATGTGGATGCGTCACGTGCTTGATGTCGAAAGCGCGGCGGAGCTTCCGCCTGGCGCCATGGTGATGAAGACGGAGCTCTCCCACGCCGAGATTGAGTATGAGGTTTCAAGCGTCCAGGCCGGTTTCCCGTCCCCGGCAGATGACTACGCGCATGAGCCGCTCGACTTCAATGACCTTCTCGCACCGAACCCCGAGAACACGTTTGTCGTTCACGTGACCGGCGACTCCATGGTGGATGCCGGCATCACGCCCGGCTGTCTTCTCGTTGTCTCGCGCCTTCTTGAGCCCCGGGACGGCGACATTGTGATCGCCCGGATCAACACGGATTTCACCGTGAAGCGTCTTGTGAAGCGGGACGGGAAAATGGAGCTGCACCCCGAGAACAGCAGCGGTCTCTACCGGACGATCATTCCGGGCGAGTGCGATGAGTGGTCCTTCATCGGCGTTGTGACGAATGTGATCCAGAGCTTCTCCGCGGCCTCGCGCCGCTGAAAGACCGGCGCGGGAAAAGAGGAGTGAGGAAGGGGGCGGAAGATGCTGGAGCCTCGTTTTGCGCTGGTCGACGCGAACTCGTTCTACGCGAGCTGCGAGCGGGTATTCCGGCCGGATCTGCTGAAGACACCGATCGTGGTGCTCTCGAATAATGATGGCTGCGTGGTCACGCGGAGCGCCGAAGCAAAGGCGCTCGGCATCAAAAACGGCACGCCGGCTTTCAAGATCGGGGATCTGATCCGATCGGGGAAAGTGGTCGCGTTTTCATCAAACTATGAACTCTACGGCGATCTCTCCGCCCGCATGATGAAAACGGTGTCGCGGCTCGTGCCGGCGATTGAGCCGTATTCGATTGATGAATGTTTTATTGACCTCACCGGGGTGGAGAAGGAGATCCCGGAGCTTCTCACTGCGATCCGGAGCCGGGTGCTGCGGGGGGTCGGGATTCCGACCTGCGTCAGTTCCGCCCGTACGAAGACACTTACGAAACTCGCGAATCATCTCGCGAAGACCTATAAGGGGCTTGGCGGCGTGCTCGACTGGGAGAGCCTCACGCCCTCGCGCCAGGAGCGCGCGATGAAGCTCGTTCCGGTGGAGGAAATCTGGGGAATCGGACGCCGGATCGGGTCGAGGCTTAACGGGATGGGGGTCAGAACTGCCTATGACTTCACGCGGCTTCCGAATTCACTCGTCCGGAAGCAGTTTGGCGTGACGCTCGCGAGAACGCATGAGGAGCTCCTCGGACACCCGTGCCTCGCGCTTGAAGCCGCGCCGCCCCCGAAGCAGCAGATCATGCGGTCGCGGTCCTTTGCGGAACCGGTCGCGGACCGGGCGGCGGTCGAGGCGAGTGTCGCGACGCACGCCGCGGAGGCCGCCCGGAAGATGCGCTCCCAGAAAATGGCAGCTTCACTGGTTGAAGTCTTTTTTCAGACAAATATTTTCAACCCGAACGTTCCCCAGTACTTCGCGGCCGGTGTGGCGGCGTTCCCGCGGGCAACCGCGGATACGCTGAAAATCACCGACGCCGCGGTCCGGGTGGTCCGCGCGAAGTGGCGGGACGGCTTCGCCTTCAAGAAGGCGGGCGTCATGCTGACAGGGCTTGAGCCCGGGATCTCGCCGCAGCCGGATCTTTTTACGGAAGAAGAGGACGACCGGAGCCGCCGCCTTATGCGGACGCTGGACGACCTGACGGGACGATTCGGAAAATCCGCGATCGTGACCGGGAGTTCGATCGCCTCAGACCGCTGGGAGATGTGCCGCGGGATGCTCTCTCCCTGCTACACGACGCGATGGGAAGATCTCCTCAGCATCGCCTGACAAAGCCTTAAAGAGCCGATCTACCCCTTATAGGATAAAAACTAACATTTACCTCGAATTATTAACAGCTTATTTTTACAAGCGTATACTTGAGAGTGAAGGAAAGGTTGCAAAAAAGACAATTATCAGGACGGTAGTGCCTGTAGTCAGAATGAGCACGCCGGCCAACTGAATGGAAGGAGATGGATATGAGAATACTGCTCCCTGTTGACGGCAGCTCCTACAGCCGCTATGCGGCTGAATTTATTGCGTCCCGTACGTCGATGATCGGGAAGAAGCCCGCGGTTGAGGCGTTTTATGTGGCGGCTCCCCGAGGCCGTGTGGTGACGGAGATCTGGAACACAGATGTGTATGACAGCTGGATCAAGGCAGGTGCCGAAAAGGCGTTTGTGATGGTCCGCTCGCCGCTTGGCATCAAGGGCATCAAGGTCGAAGAGAAATGTGTGGTCGGCGCGCCTGCCGAAGAAATCGTGAAAGAGATCGGCGCCTATAAGCCTGACCTCGTCGTGATGGGGGCACAGGGTAAGACCAACGTGAAGAAGCTCTTCATGGGGTCTGTCACGAACGCTGTGCTCGCGGGCTGCGATACCCCGGTGCTGCTGGTCCGTGAGAAACCCGCTCCCGCCCAGGACGCGCTTCGCGTCGGCATCGCGGTCGATGGTTCCGAATACAGCCTGAAGGCCATTGAATGGATCGGCAAGAACCGTGAGCTTTTCGGCAACAAGGCGGATTTTGAAGTGCTGAGCGCGGTGGAAGACTTCTACGCGGATCTGATGACCGCGGCGAACGACTGTGACGCGCCGACGGTCTCGATGGAAGACGCGGAGAAGTACGAGCAGCAGGAGTTTGAATACGCCACGGCCCGCGCGATTCCCGCGCTGCAGGATATCGGGGTCCAGCCCCGCGCCGTGCGGCTCGTTGGGAATCCGGGTGACGCGATCGCGCGTTACGCGAATAAGGAAAAGCTTGACCTCGTGGTGATGGGGTCTCACGGCTTCACGAACTTCAAGAGCGCGGTGCTTGGCTCCGTCGCGACCCGTGTCGCGGCCGAAGCGGAGTGCCCGATTCTGATCATCCGCTGATGAGTTTCTGGTGCTGCTTCATCTGAGGCGGCTTCCGGATGGGGGATGGCCCGGCAGAGATGCCGGGCCTTTCAGTTTTCCGGGGAGCCGTTTTCTGAGTGATTGAATTTTGAAGAGTTTTTGACAGATCTGCCGCTAATATCCGGTAGATTGGGAGGGAGGGGGAAGAGCGCCACGATTTATCCGCTTACGCGCGGTTCGGCACAGGCTCTTCGCTCTCCCTATAGAATGGACCGATCAGCTGTTTACGCGTAAAGGTTTACCGAAATGCCGAAAATCCGATTCGCCCCGGCGGCCGTCAGTGTTTTTGTGGGACTCGCGGCGGCCTGGATTGCCGCTCACCTGTCAGACAGCCCTCTCACCATCGGGGGTGTCGGCGTGCTGGCGCTGATGTTCGCCTACGGTAAGTGCATGATGGATGAAAAGGCGAAACTCGAACGCGAGAGGCTGATCCGAACGACGGAAAGAGAATCTGCCGCGCAGCGGGAGGCTAAACACAGCCGTCGGGGTAAAAGTCCGAAGGCGGCCGGAAAAGCGGCCGCGGAGCAGAGTGAAAAAAGAGGAAAGAACTGATGCAGAAAAACGGAAAAGGGAAGCAGGTGCTTCTGATCACAGACGTGGCGGGCTACAGCAAAGTGGCGCTTTCCGCCATGCTTCCGGTGCTCACGCACCTGGGCTACGACCTCTATAACCTTCCGACCGCGCTGGTGTCGAATAACTTCGCGTACGGTGAATACGCTTTCCTCGATACGACGGACTACATGCGGGATACGCTCCGCATCTGGCAGCATCTGGGGTTCCACTTTGATGCGGTGTCGACAGGTTTCATGACGTCCGCTGAACAGGCTTCGCTCGTCCGTGCCTTCTGCCAGGCGCAGCGCGCCGCCGGAGCTCTGATTTTCACGGACCCGATCATGGGCGATGAAGGTTCGCTCTATCAGGGGCTTCCTGAGGAGACGGTCGGCTTCCTGCGGGAACTGATCCCGGTCTCGGACTTCCTGCTTCCGAATTACACGGAAGCCTGCCTGCTCGCCGGTATTCCTTATTCGAAGGAACCGATTTCGATGGATGACGCGAAGGCGCTGATCGCGAAGCTGCGCGATCAGGGCGCGAGGTCTGTCGTGGTGACGAGCATGCAGGTGGAAGGGGAAGGCTCCGTTGTCTGCGGGTACGACGCGAAGGCGGATCACCATTTCATCCTTCCCTATAAGCTCATTCCGCTCAGTTTCTCCGGAACCGGCGACATCTTCTCCTCGGTCTTCATCGGCCGCACGATGGCCGGATTCCCGATCCGTGAATCCACGCAGTCCGCGATGGACGCGGTGTACGAAATGATTCTCGCGAATAAGGATGTCGCGAATAAGTTTGACGGCCTGCAGATTGAGGCCTCACTCGATATCATCGATCAGACGGCGCCTAAGGCGTAAAGCCGCGCGCTGTCTTTCAAACAAATGAAAACGCTCTGGATCTATCCGGTCCAGAGCGTTTTTTTGGAGTGTGGTTTCCGGGAGGCCGCAGCCGCCCGGAAGACATCACACTCAGAGCGTACCCATGTAGGTGATCACGAGCGCGTTCACAAGGTCAATCAGGAAGGCGCCGACAATCGACACGATGAGCCAGGCGCGGGCCGAAGAACCATACTTTTCGCCGATCGCCTGCATGTTCGCGAGGCCGTTCACCGTAGCGCCCATGCCGAAACCGATGCCGCCCACAGCGAGCATCACGTTGTCGTACTCCTTGCCGAAGAGCTTGATGAAGACGAGCCAGGCAAAGGCAAGCATCAGCACAGTCTGGGCCGCGAGAATCACGATCATCGGAATCGCGAGATTCACGAGTTCGTAGAGCTTCAGCGAGTTGATCGCCATCGTGACGAAGAGGATCAGGCTGATGTCAGCGACAGCGTTGAGTCCCTTGCCTTCAACAGAGAAGGAGTGGGTGAAGTCACCGATGTTGCGGACGATAGCGGCCACGATCATGGAGCCGATATAGGCGGGGAGCGTGATGTACTGACCGAGGTAGCTCGAAACCACAGTGCCGAGCGCCATGCAGAGCGCGACGATGGAGCCGGCCTTCATCAGTTCGTCCGTGAACGTGGGGGTGTTCGCGCGCTGCTCGGATGTGATGGACACTTCGGTGTCAGAGGGCAGCATCAGCTTTTCCTCGGGCTCATGCGGCTGCTTCGGGGTCTGAATCTTGTAGCGGTGAATCACCCATTCGCCGAACGGGCCGCCAAGGACGAGCGCCGCGACCATGCCGAACGTGGCAGCCGTGATGCCGACCGCCGTGCCGCCCGTGACGCCGTAGGTGTGTTCAAAGAACGGACCGAAGGCCGCGGCCGTGCCGAGACCGCCCATCATGGAAACGGAACCGGCGAGAATGCCGTAATGCTTATCAAGCCCCATCGCCTGAGCGATCGTCATGCCGACGAGGTTCTGCAGCACCACGAGGACAGAAACCGCGATGAAGAAGGAGACGAGGAGTGTGCCGCCCTTCTTGATCAGCTTCAGGCTCGCCATAAGGCCGATCGTCGTATAGAAGGCAAGCATCAGAAGCGTCTGCAGCGACGAATCAAAATGCACCTTCATGATGTTCATGCCGTCGAGAATCGAAAGCACGATGGAGAACAGAATGCCGCCGACCACCGGGCTCGGAATCGAGTACTTCTCGAGAATGCTGACGTGCTTCTTCACCCAGACGCCGAAATAGTACGTGAGCACCGCGAGCGCGAGCGCCTGAATGGCGCTTACGTTGACGAAGAGCACTCCGCCTTTGAACGCATAATCCATTTGAATCTTCTTTTAATTAAATAACAGGTAAAAGCCATTATCTGCTACAAATGGATTTTGTTAATACCGCATTTACGGTAAATGCTCTAAGAGGTAGTCTTTACGGCTGAAGTCCTAAATGAAACCGGCAGCAGGATGGATGAAGCGCTGCCGGCTCTTTCGCCGGAGACCGGAATGTCACCCGCGGGTCCGTTCACCGTGGAGTGTCATTTCGCACGGGCCGCAGTGGAAGCGGGCGATGAATTTCATCGGGCCGGAGGTGAGAACGATCGGGGTCGGGCGGATCTTTTCACCCCGCTTGATCGCTTCCTTCGGACAGATACCGAGCGTATATCGGATGCAGTGACGGCAGTGCATGAGTTCAGCTTCACCCCGGACTTCGCCGGTTTCAAACGCCATCTGGGTGACGGTCGCGCCGCGCTCTTCATAGAACGCCTTCGCGCGGCTGTTATAGACGTTCGCCCGGTAGTCAAGCGTCTTCACGGGGAAGGGAACCACCTTCACGGGAGCCCGCTCCCAGCGCGTAAAGGCGCCGCGCCTCGCTTCCTCAAACTTTTCGACGAGCGACCGACGAAGGTTATTCAGGACTGAAACCGGAACGAAGAGCGGCGTTTCCTCGTGAAGCTCGATCGTATCGGCCCGGTAGTCAGTGTCGCCAAGCTTTGAAAGCGCGTTTTTCTGCTGCTCAAGCGACTTCGCGCCGTTTTTCGCGGGATCGAGCGCCATCGTTTCGCGGATCGCCGCGCGGCACCCTTCGGCGTCCTCGATCGAAAGCGAAATGCCCTTCGGATCAACGGAAGCCTCAATCCTCACCGGGATCTTTCGGACTGAGGTGTCACCCTCAAGCTCCCGGGTCCAGGCCTGATCGTGGTTCCGGAGGATCTGTGTTCCGGGGCGGAGGTTCGCGAGCTTGGCGGGGGACTCACGCGTGAAGATTTCCGTTGTCCGCCCTTCAAGCGGTTCGACGCGGTTCGCGAGGAGCCCGGAGAGTTCCCCCTTCTGATCGTAGAACGTGAGACCGTCGCCGTTATGAAGCGGTTCGTTCGCGCGGATCACGATGGAGCGGGCATTGATTTTCTTCACGGTGCCGATCGGTTCACCGGCGTTTTTCGGCGTCGTGATGGTCGCAATATGAGGAATCCGGCCGTGAACAAAATATTCCGTCGCGCCGCGGTTAAAGGTCTTTGCGGGGTCCGGCGTGAAGGAGAAACGGACATCTCCCACGCTTTCCTTCGCGTATTCGGGGTGAGTATTGAGAAAAGCGTCCAGTTTCTTCCGATAGAACGCCGTGATGTTCTTCACGTAGTCCATATC
This sequence comes from Mesosutterella multiformis, assembly GCF_003402575.1. Classification (GTDB taxonomy): domain Bacteria; phylum Pseudomonadota; class Gammaproteobacteria; order Burkholderiales; family Burkholderiaceae_F; genus Mesosutterella; species Mesosutterella multiformis. Next base: position 1,753,110 of record NZ_BGZJ01000001.1, on the reverse strand, counting down.
CTTCAGCCGCCCCTCAATCTTGAAGCTCCGGACACCGGCCGCGACGAGTTCTGCAAGGTTTCCGCTCTGATTGTTGTCTTTGAGGGAGAGCAGGTACTGATGGCGCGCAAGAACCGTGCCGTCCTCAAGCGCGGCATCAAAGGGCAGCCTGCAGATCTGGGCGCAGGCACCGCGGTTCGCGCTCCGGCACTTCACGGCTTCGCTCGCGTAGCACTGGCCGCTGTAACTCACGCAGAGCGCCCCGTGCACAAAGAACTCAATTCGGGCTGAAGTGAGGACATCCGCGATCGCGCGGATTTCTGGAAGCGTCAGTTCGCGCGCCGGCACGATCTGCGAGAACCCGGTTTCTTCAAGAAACTTCGCTTTTTCAGGCGTCCGGATATCGCACTGCGTTGAGGCGTGAAGCTGGATCGGCGGGAGATCGGCTTCGAGAAGCCCCATATCCTGAACGATCAGCGCGTCAACGCCCGCGTTCCAGGCGTCCCAGGCGAGCTTCGCCGCGGGTTCAATCTCTTCATCCCGGAGAATGGTGTTGAGAGTCATCATGACGCGGCCGCGGAAGCGGTGCGCCGTTTCACAGAGCCGCGAAATATCCTCAAGGCTGTTCCCGGCCGCGGACCGCGCGCCGAAGGACGGCCCGCCGATATAGACAGCGTCCGCGCCGTGGCGGAAAGCCTCGATACCGATGTCCGCGTTCTTCGCGGGCGAGAGGAGTTCCAGTGCTTGAGGATTATGTGGCATGTCGCTTTGAAAATCAGTGAGATAAGAAGGGGAGAGGCGCCCGTCACCTGAAGCGGAGAGAGTCCGTTTCAGGAGAAGAAAAGAGGCTGCGCCATTTTAAGCGCTCAAGGAAAGCCCGTGCGGGTCTAGTCGTTCTCGGTGCGGAAGGCCGCGGCTTTCCGGTAGCGCGTGAGGAGTTCGAGTTCTGTCTTATTCTGCTCAACCGCGGCCTTTACCGCGCGGTCAACCGAGAGGAACGAGAGCGAGGTGAGCGGAAGCTCCGGAATCACGGCGTGAGAGAGCGCCTCACGGGCCCGGCGGTGGAGACGGCAGATGAAGAGGCGGCAGTTCGAGCGCGCGAGGTCTCGCGCGAACATCTGAAGCGCTTCAATACCGGTGCCGTCAAGGTCCGCGCATTCCTCAAGACTCAGAATCAGGATGGAGATCTTTTCTGCCTGACGCCGCGCCTCGTACATCGCTTTTGTCTTTTTCATCATCGGTTCGGCGTTCGCGAAGAACATCGGCTGATCAAGCCGCAGGATCAGGATCCCAGGCACCGGCGTCGCGGTGGAGAAGATCAGCCGGTTCACGTAGCTGTGAGACCCCGGGAGATGGCGGAGTTCCGAGACATGCGGCTCCGCGGCGTTGAAGAGAATGAACACCACGGAGAGGACAACAGAAACGAGAAGGCCATTCAGCACGCCGAGAATCGCGACCGCGAGGAAGGACGAGATGACGAGCAGCCGGTCCCGCTTCCAGCGGAAGTAGGGGAGCAGGGGCTTCGGGGAAAGACCGTGCGACACCGCATTGATCACAATGGCGGCGAGGATCGGTTCCGGAATCCGCTCGACCAGAGGAAGGAGGAAGATGATCGCCAGAACGCAGACCGCGAGAGCCGTTGCGGCGGAGAGCCGGCTTTTCGCGCCGGACTCCTCATTCAGGCTTGTCGCTGAGTAGCCCGCGCCCACCGCGAGCCCGCCGAAGAACCCTGAGACAACGTTCGCGGTGCCGAGCGCGATCAGGTCCCGGTTCGTGTCAGGGGAGTCACCGTGGCGGGCTGCCGCCCCGTGGATACTTGAGTAAGACTCGGCGTACACCATGAGGCAGAGCGCCGCGCTCATCTGAATAGCGCCGATCCAGTCAGCGTTCGCGAGACTTTCGAGCGACAGAGCGTTCCGATGCAGGTCGATATTCCCGACGAGCGGAATGCCGTACTCGGGGAATGGGATCACGTAGGTCGCGGCTACCGACACCGCGATCACCCAGAGACTCGCGGGCTGCTTCGGCCACCGCCAGAAAAGGAGAATGACGAGCGCCGCGGCACCGAAGAGAAGCGGCGCGGGGCTGAGTGTCGGAAGCGCCTGAACCGTGTGGAACAGCCGTCCAAACGGCGACATGGTGTCAGGTGTCAGCGTGAAGAGCTTTGGAAGCTGCATCAGCGTGATGGTGAGCGAGAGTCCCATCGTGACGCCCCGGAGCACCGGTTTCGCGACAAAGTTTGAGGCGCGCCCGAAGCCAAGGAGCCTCGCGAGCAGGAACCAGAAGCCTGTCATCATGACAAGCACGGCGGCGAGCGTCTCAGGATCCGCGTCCGCCTGGACCGCGGAGAGTGTCGCGACACCGACGGCGAGCACGAGAGCGGAGGAACTCGTGGCGGACACAATCGCGAAGCGGCTGCGGCCGATGAGCAGATAACAGGCGAGACCGCAGAAAAGCGCGATGAGGCCGGAGGCGGGCGGCATTCCGGCAATGCCGGCATAGGCGACCGCTTCCGGGAGCAAAAGCCCGATCACGGAGAGACCGGCGATAAAGTCCGCGCGGTGGAGACGGGCAAACGCGGCCGCGGTCCGGGGTCCGGGGACTGCGCCGATCGCGGAAAGCGACTCAAATGACGACAGAATCCGCCCGATAATCCCGCTCTTGGGATTTGGATCTGAGGAATCTGGGCGGTTCTTATTCATCGCGCTTTATCTCTTATCGGGCTTTTTCGTATACGTAATGCCTTTTACTATATAGCCAAAGCCGCCGACTGGACAAAAAAGCGCCCGGAGGATCCCCTCCGGGCGCTATACCAAACCGGTTTCCCTGCGGGAAAGAACAGAGATTACCAGGCGGGAACCACCTGGCCCTTGTACTTATCCTCGATGAACTTCTTCACGGGCTCCGTGTGGAAGATTTCGATGTACTTCACGATCGACGGATCGGTCTCACGGCCCTTCTTCACGGCGATGATGTTCACGTACGGAGACGTATTGTCTTCGGCGACGATCTGATCCTTCTTCGTGAGATTCGCGGCAAAGGCGTAGCCCGCGTTGATCACGGAAGCGGTCGTGTCGTCAAGAGAGCGGGGCAGCTGCGGAGCCTCGATTTCGACGATCTTGATCTTCTTCACGTACTTCGTGATATCAGCCTTCGTCACCTTGGTGGCGGGGACATCGGGCTTTAGTTCAATCCAGCCCTGCTTCGCGAGGAGCTGAAGCGCGCGGCCGCCGTTCGACGGATCATTCGGAATGGCGATCGTCGCGCCGTCCTTGATTTCAGAGGCGCTCTTGATCTTCTTCGAGTAGAGGGCGAGCGGGGCGAGATAGGTCTTTCCGGCCACAACGAGGTCAGTCTTGTTATTCGCGTTGTAGGCCTGAAGGAAGGGCTCATGCTGGTAGCTGTTCGCGTCGATTTCACCGCTCGCGAGCGCGGCGTCCGGCGTCTGATAGTCACCGAACACCTTCACCGTGACCTTAAGGCCGGCCTTTTCGGCTTCCTTCGTCACCACTTCAGCGACTTCCTCACTCGTGCCGGCCGTAACGCCGATCGTGATCGGGCGAAGTTCACCGGAAGCGGCGCTCGAAGCGGCGGCAGCGGAAGCTGCCGGTTCCTTCTTACCGCAGGCGGTCAGCGCGGCGGCAAGGGCGGCCGCGGAACTGAGCAATACGCGTCTCTGCATGTATGTTTCTCCTTTAGTGGATATGGCAAAGAGGAGAGGCGATAAGGGAAGCCGCTCCTCTTTGTTGAATTATTGTAGAACGGAAATGTATTCCGGATGACTACCAGCCGTAGAAAGCCCTGACGGTTTTCCAGGCGACCGACTGAAGGTACGCGGCGTCCGCTTCGGAGAGCGGCTTATCGCAGCCCCCGAGGAACTTCAGGCCTTCAGGTGACCGGTGGAAGAGGAAGCTGTAAGCCACGGCGCCATAGAGATAGGAACCCGCGGCAGACGGATGCCGTTTATCCGGCGCGTAGAAATTGATATCCGGACGGCCTGCGTGGGCTTCCGCGAAGGCGAGGCCCACGGGGAGCGCTGCGGCCCCATTCTCATTTGCGGCTGAAATAATCGAGTCAGCAAGCTTCTTCGTGTCTTCCGGGTGATCCTTCTTCGCCCAGGTGACAACCACCACGGGTTCAGACCCCGCGGCTTTCACTTCGGCGACTTCAGACTTCAGATACTTTTTCCAGGTTGGAATGCTTTTCGCGTCGATCGGCTCCGTGCTGAGCGCCTGAATGAAGACCACGTCAAACATCGGGGCAGTGAGCTTTCCGTCCTTCACCTTGCCTTTCGCGTAGGGGTCGAGCTCATGCGGCGCGAGATACTGTGCCATCGGGTGATAGGAGAGGCGGCCTGAGCTGATCGTGATCTGACGGGCGCGCCACGGGATGCCTGCGGCTTTCGCGAACCCCCGCACATAGCCGACAAGCCCGCAGTTGTAGTACGTGAAGGAGTTGCCGACATAGAGACCGGTTTTCGGGGCCGGGTTCGAGAGGCTCGTCACCGCGGGCTTTACGGAGGTATCAAGCGGCAGGGCGTTCGCGGCAGCGGACACCGAGAGCATCGCGGCGAGAACCGCGGTAAGCGTAATCAGAGATTTCATTTCAGCTCCTTCTGAAAGCGTGGTTCCGTTTAACGGAGAACGATTCAGAGAAAGGAATGGGGTGCTTCATCTATAGTCTCGCCCCGGATGGGATTCATCCGGGGCAGAGAAAAAAGAGTGTATCTGTCAGCCGATAAAGATCGCGTTCGCGGCGAAAGTCACGATCATGCCGACCGTCATCGGGAGCCAGGTGCGGCGGACAACCGCGATCGGGGTGACACCCGCGGCGCCGGCAACAGCAATGATGACACCAGCCACCGGGGACATCGCGCGGAACATGCCGGACGCGAACTGCATTGGCGTCACAAGCGAAGCCACCGTGCCGCCGAGGCCATGCGCCACATCAGGAGCGAGTGCGGCGAAGCTTGAGTACGCGCCGACACCGGACCCGGTGAGGAACGTGACAAGACCCACGATCAGAGCAAGGATCACCGCCATCTCGAGCATCCCGGCGCCGATTCCCTGGGCGGAATTGATGAGCGCCGTGATAACACCCGAAACCTTGAGGCCGTTCGCGAAGAACTCAGCGCAGATAATCAGGGCGACAATGCCGCCGAACATCTTTCCCATCGACTGGAACATCGCCATGGCGTCCTTGAAGATCTTTTTCGGGCTGCGGAGCCGGATAAGCTCAACGAGGATCACGAGCACCCAGACAAGGAAGAGCGCGGCGATCGTATCGAGCTTCACGGTCGAAATGACGAGTTTCGAGAAGATGATCATCAGCGCGATCGGAAGAAGCGGGAAGACCGCGTACCAGACAGGCACCGACGGCACCTCTTTCGCCTGGACCTGATCGGCGTCCTGGTAGACATCGTCCCCCTTCCGGTCGTAGTAGCGCTGCACAAAGTAGTGGCAGACAGCGACCGCGATGAGCGTCGGGATCGCGACAGGAAGCTGATACTGCACGAAGTAGATGATCGGGTCGAGTCCCGCGACTTTCGCCGCGAGGTTCGCAGTGCCGGAGGAGGGCCCGAGCGTCATGCCGGCCGACGTGCCGATCACGGCGACAGCCGCGGCAGGGGACACCCCGACGCCCTTCAGAATCGGGTAAAGCGCGACAAGGAGCAGCATCGCGAGACCGGCGGCGCTCGGGATCACCATCACGAGAAGCTGACCGATGAGGTACCCGAGCACAAGCACGATGTACGGGCTGTTCAGTTTCCGAAGCGGAGACACCGTGATGCGGACAAGCGCGTTCGCGGCACCGATCCGTTCCATATAAGCCGCGAAGCCGCCGGCCGCCATGATGAGGAATCCGATCCCTGAGGCCTGCTTCTTACCGATTGAGACGAGGAGATTGAAGATATCAAACCCCGCGAAACCGGAGGGTTTCACGCCTTTCGGCAGGATATCGACACCGGCGAGAAACGCGGCGGTAGCGACCAGAATAAGCCCTGAGAAGAGCAGCACGATATGCGTCTGGTAACGACGGATCATGGCCCAGCCGGCCAGAATAGTGACAACAACCCCTAGCATGGGCAGAAATATGCTCATGATCAATCCTCCTTTGAGGAAGCAGTAAAAGTGAGCGGCGCAGGTCTGAGGCTTCAGCGGATCGCGTCAAAGGCGTCCGCAAGAGCCTGATGCGCGGACGCGACCCGGCGGCGGGCCATCGCGGTGTTCTCCCGGTACCAGGCGATGCGGGCTTCCTGTTCGGAGAGCATCGCGGAAGTTTCCTTCGGATTCGCGCTTCCCGCGGTCTGACGCTTCTCAAGAATCGACTTCGGGTCGAGGCAGGAGTGGAATTCGGCCTCGGTCATCGGAAGGTCAGGCGACGCGTCAGGGAATTCGGACTCGATCTCTTTCCGGTAGAGAGCCTTCATTTCGTCATACGGGAAGTCACTCGGGCGGACGTCATGCGCGCGGGCCCAGCTCACCATGGCGCTTGCCATGTGGTGGCCGATACGGAAGGGGAGTCCGTGCTTCAGCATGAGCTGATCCGCGATTTCCTGGCTCGCGGTCCAGTCGAGATTCAGTTCCTCGAGCGCCCGGTCGCGGTTCACGACAATCCCCGCGATCACGCGCCGGAGCTTCGTGAGAGCGGAGGACGCGGTGTCCGCCATCCCGGTGTTTTTTCCGGCGCTCTTTCCGTCCATCATGCCGGAGACCACGTTATGCGCCCGGAGGAAGACACCTTCGGCCGCTGCGACGGCGTCAGAGGCTTCCGCGCGGGTGTTATTGAGGAGTCCCGGGTTCCGCTTCTGAGGCATGGCGGAAGAAACATAAGTGTTGTCGCCTCCTTCAGAAAGAAGGAGCCAGGGGCGGGGCTGCGCGTACTGCGTCATGATGCCGCCGATCATTTCCCCGACATGGAGACCGATCGCGGCTACGATGCCGGCGAGTTCCACCGGGAGATCAACCTGCGAAATCTGGGTCGCGTCAAAAGCGTTACGCCGCGGCCGGTCAAACCCGAGGAAGTCTGACATCCCGTTCCGGTCGAGCGGCCACCCGGTGCCGTTCAGCACGGTGCATCCCATCGGGCACTCATTCATGCGGATATAGAATTCGCTCAGCCGCTCACGGTCCCGGGCAAAGCCCGCGATGTAGCCGGAAAGGAGATGGGCGAGCGTGGTGGGCTGCGCCGCGACCCCGTTCGTATAGGCCGGGAGGAGCGTGGATTCGTTTTTCCGGGCGAAGAGCGCGAGGTCATCGAGCGTCCCGTCAAGCGTCTCCATCAGGTCAAGTGTCGCGCTCCGCAGCATCGCGAGCCTGAAGGTGGAATGCATGTCCTGGGAAGAACGTCCCGCATGAATCACGGTGACTTCGGGACCGGCCTTCGCGATGAGAAGGGGTTCGTAGAGAATCACGCGCTTCGCGCGGGGAGACTTTCCGCTTTCCACATCGGACACGACCCCCCTCAGGGCGTCAGCCGCCATCACGGCGGTGCTGTGATTGATAAGTCCCGACCGGAGATTCGTCACAATGCTCGCGCGGTTGATTTCCGTGAGCCAGTCAAATTCATCCATCCGTGCCATGCTTCTGCTCCCAAGGCTTTTATCCTGAACTGATGGCTACATTATGTAGTCCGGAAGACGTAGAAGTAAAAGCAGAATCCGCAAACTCTGATTGCGTAAAACGCAAAATTATCGGATTCTGCCGGCTGGGATATACCGGGCGGCCGTGGTTCAGGGAGAAAATGCCGGAGGATGGGCGTGAGTGACAGGAAGCCGAAAAGATAAAGATGCCTGGAACTCTCTGTTTTTCCTGCTGCTGGAAATTCCGGGGACGATCCGGAAGAAAAAAGTGAAGAAAAAAATTTGACAAATGGAATTCCCGCATATAAGATTCTCATCCTGAGTTGCGCCCGTAGCTCAGTTGGATAGAGCACCTGGCTACGAACCAGGGGGTCGCGGGTTCGAATCCTACCGGGCGCACCACAAAATTCCTAAATCCCAGAACACTCTGTGTTCTGGGATTTTTCTTTATATCCGCGCTGAGCCGGCGGCCGACGGTGTCGGACGGGAAGCCGGTCCTCCGCTCTCCGGGTGAATTCAGGGCCCAAATAGCGACATTACCCGGAAAGTAAAATTACGTAATGTTTTCTGCGAAGGCGTGGGAGCGAAGCTATACTGACGGGTGTTTTAGTTCATCCATCACTGGCTTGCTTAGCAATGCCGGTACCGCAGTGGAATGAATTCTTGACGAGGCTCTTCTTATATCGGGAAGGGCCTCTTTTTTCGGGGCCGGAAGCCGGATTCGGATGGGGTTTCCGGAAGGAAAAAACGATCCCCTCTAATATATATAGAGAGGGGAAAGAACCCCCTCAGTGTTTTGATTCCTCCACCGGGCCTTTCAGACGATTTCCGGAAACTCCTGGGATCCCGTATTGACGAGATAGGAGAGGGGAGGAGCCCCGTACCCCCTTGAGACCTTGGTTCTAGAAACCCGGCGCGGCTGCCCGGGGTTATGAAAAAGATTAGGAAGCGGAGGATACCGCTTCTCAGCACGCTGAAACCGGGGCTTTGAGCCCGGTTTTGTGGACAATTTCGGGTACCGAGTTCTTATTCCCGCTACAGGGGAAAAACGACCTGTGGAAAAAGGAGACCCCGATAAAATAGGAAAAAAGCGGCCTATCAGGGTATGTGCTTACGGTGCCAAACCATCCTAATTTGCGTGATAGCCAAGGGGGTGGGGGCGGAATACAATCTCCCCTGTGTTTTGATTCCTGGGCAGAACCCAGGATGAGAAAGCAAGCTTCGGATTTTCCGGGGCTTTTTTAATCACGTTTCCCAAGAGCCCCGCTGTCTCGGCGTCGGGCCGGCGGTATTAGGGTTTACATTACCGGGTTATATCCGGTTGGCGTTTATCCTAATTCCGTTGGCACTCACACGCGAAAGTAGATAGAATGGCTCTGTTCACCAGAAATGCAGCGACATTTACGCACTCCACTTCTGGGGGAACAGTTTATAGTTTATAGATTCCATCCTAGATGGACGTTTGTTTTAGAGGATTGTCTCAAAAATGAATACCGCTCTGAAGATTGTTGCCGCCGCTTCTATCGCCATGATGGCTGTTGCTTGCTCCAAGCAGGCTTCTGCTCCGGCCTCTTCCGTTGCTGACGCTGCTCCGTCCGCTGCTGCTTCTATGCCCGCTTCTTCCGCCGCTGCTGACGCTGCTGCTGCTTCCGCTCCGGCTTCTGCCGCTGCCTCCGCTCCGGCTGACTCTGCTGCTGCTTCCGCTCCGGCTTCTTCCGCCGCTGCCAAGTAATTGTTCCGCTGCCCAGGTGGCAGCTGACAGTTAGCAGTAATGCCCTGATCTGATTCGTCGGACCAGGGCATTATCGTATCTGGGCTTCGCGCGGGCTTACGCTTGAATTTACTAAAAAATTCTCGACGCCCGTCTGGATTCCGTACTAAGATTACCTCTCGATTTTTAAGTTCCCGCTTGAGGCCGCGCTGCCGCTCACCCCTATTTCGGCCGCGCTCCCTGTGGGTCCCTTATCCAGAAAAATGGAGATTCGCTCATGAAGAGGCGTTCCCTGCTCGCTGCGGCCGCTGCCGCCGCGGTGTTCACTGCAGCTCCGGCCATCGCCGCCCCGGTTTACTCCGTCGGCACCGGCGCGACCTACCGTCCGTTTGAATTCCAGGCTCCTTCCAAAGAGATCGTCGGCTTTGATATCGACCTCATGAAGGAAATCGCGAAGGCAGCGGGCTTCCAGGTGAAGTTCCAGAACACGCTCTGGGGCGTGATCTTCGAATCCGTGAAGAACGGCGACCGTGACATCATTATGAGCGGCATCACGATCACCCCGCAGCGTCAGCAGACGGTGGATTTCTCGCTTCCGTACTTTGCCGCGCATCAGCTGATCCTCACGCAGCGTAACCTCCGCGTGAAGTCGATCAATGACCTGAAGGGGAAGAAAGTTGCTGTCGTCGCGAACTCCGCGGGCGATATCGTCTGCTCGAAGGCTTTCGGCAAGGCGAGCCCCAACATCAAGCGTTTCGACAACACCCCTCTCGCGCTTGAAGAGCTGAATGCGGGCGGTGTCGACGCCGCGATCGGTGACGTCGGTGTCTTCGCGTACTACGCGCAGCAGAACCCCGGCAAGCACTTCAACATGACGCGCGACCCGAATTTCGAGGAACAGTACTTCGGTATCGCGGTCCGCAAGGGCAACACGAAGCTGCTCGCCCAGATTAATGATGGTCTCCGCAAGGTCTATAAGAACGGCACCTACGCGAAGGTCTATCACAAGTGGTTCGGCAACACGCCGGTCCCGAAGCTCCCGATCAAGTAATCCGCCAGGCTTTCCGCCCCGGTTCCCGCGGCACTTCCGCCGGAGCCGGGGCTTTTCATTATCCGGAAACCTGAGAGCCTCACTGATTCCCTCCGGTTCCCGCACTGACTGACTTCAAATGTTCCGTTTCGACGTCCTTTCCGACTATTGGCCGCTCTTTATTGAAGGCGCGGAGATGACGGTCAAGCTCACGCTCGCATGCGTTATCTGCGGCGTGTTCCTTGGCATGATTCTCGGCATGGCCCGCATGGCGCAGGCCCGCCATCAGCCTCTCAAGGCACTGCTGTACTTCGGTGTCCGGTGGCCCGTGACGATCTGGGTGAGCTTCTTCCGCGGCACACCGCTCTTCGTTCAGATTTTCCTGATGTACTTCGCGGTCCTCCCGGTGTTTGTGCACCCGGTGGACGGGCTCCTCGTGAGCGGTGAGCTCGCGCGCGACCTCCGAAGCAACTACGGCGCGCTGATCGCCGGTTTCCTCGCGATTTCGCTGAACGCCGGCGCTTATATGAGTGAAGTGTTCCGTGCCGGCATTCAGTCGCTCGATAAGGGGCAGGCTGAGGCTGCGCGCTCGGTCGGCATGACGTACTGGCAGTGCATGCGCCACATCATTCTTCCTCAGGCCTTCCGCCGTATGCTCCCCGCGCTCGGGAACAACGCGATCGCGATTCTGAAGGACTCGTCACTCGTCTCCGCGATCGGTCTCACGGAGCTCGCCTACGCCGCCCGTACGGTGGCTGGCGCCTCCGCCCGCTACTGGGAGCCGTATCTCACGATTTCCGCGATTTACTGGGTGATGACGCTTGCGCTTGCCTGCGGCATCCACGCGCTCGAAAAACATATGGGTAAGGGAGACGACAAATAATGGCTGAAGAGAAAAACATGTCTTCCGACGTCATGATTCAGATCCGGGGGCTGAAGAAGAGCTACGGAAAGCTTCAGGTGCTGCGCGGGATCGACCTCGATGTGAAGCGCGGCGAAAAAGTGGTGATTCTCGGGCCGTCTGGCTCCGGGAAATCAACCCTCCTTCGCTGTATCAACGCGCTCGAGGAAGCGGACTCGGGAAGCATCCTCGTGGACGGCATCGAAGTGACGAGCCGCCGCACGAACCTCAATCACCTGCGTGAGCATCTCGGCATGGTGTTCCAGCGCTTCAACCTCTGGCCTCATCTCACGGTGATCGAAAACGTGATGATCGGTCAGGTGGTTGTCGGTCACAAATCGAAGGCCGAAGCCCGGGAGAAGGCGCTTGCCATGCTGGACCGCGTGGGGCTTAAAGACCGCGCCGATGAATACCCGGTGCGGCTTTCAGGCGGCCAGCAGCAGCGTGTCGGCATTGCCCGAGCGCTCGCGATGGATCCGAAAGCGATTCTCTTTGACGAACCGACCTCAGCGCTCGACCCGGAGCTCGTCGGCGAAGTGCTTGCCGTGATGACGCAGCTCGCCCGTGAAGGCATGACGATGGTGGTTGTGACGCATGAGATCGGCTTCGCCCGTGAGGTCGCGGATCACGTGATCTTTATGGATGGCGGCGTGATCGTCGAAGAGGGAACGCCGGAAGAGGTGGTCGTGAATCCGCGTGAAGAGCGGACCCGCGCCTTCCTGAAGCACGTGCTCTGACGCGATTCAATCGCTCGGAACCTCGGCCGGCAGGGGATTTTCCTCTGCCGGTTTTTTCATTTTCCTCTCCGGTTTTCTACAATCACGGAACGGTTTTGTTTTTCTCGTGTTTTAGGAGTCACTCCTCATGGATTCTTTTCTTCTCATGCTGTCAGTCGCGCTCGGAGCGCTCTGCACGGTGCTGCTTCTGAAGATCGCGTTCGGGGAAAAGCGTGAGGAGACGGATACGGCGGCGCTTGAAGCCGCGATCCGGGACGCGCTGGATCGGAATTCGGACGCCGCGGAGGCGCGCCAGAACCGGCTTGAGATGAGGCTTACCCAGGCGAACAGCCTGAACCGCGAGGGAATGGAAGCGGTGAGGCGGGAGTCGCTTGACCTGATCCGGAAGGGGTCGGAAAGCCAGGCGGCGCGCCTCACCTCGATGGAGTCGTCGCTTGCCGCCGGGATCAACGCGGTGAACGAAACGGTGTTCCAGAAACTCACCGCGCTTCAGGCGCAGAACGATGCGAAGCTTGAGCAGATGCGCTCAACGGTCGAGGAGAAGCTTCAGACAACGCTTCAGACACGGCTCTCGGAAAATTTCCGCCTCGTGGCGACCCAGCTTCAGGCGCTTGAAGAGGGGCTCGGGGAAGTGAAGGGGCTTTCTGAAAACGTGGACAGCCTCCGACGCCTGATGTCGAACGTGAAGACCCGCGGCACCTGGGGTGAGGCGCAGCTCGGCGCGATCCTTTCCGAGATCCTCACGCCGGATCAGTTCGGCACCAATGTCGAAACCGTTCCCGGGACCGGAAAGCGGGTTGAATTCGCGGTCCGGATGCCGGGCCCGGATGCTTCGACGCCAGTGTGGCTTCCGATTGACTCGAAGTTCCCGCGAGAGGACTGGGAGCGGCTTGAAGCGGCGCGTGAAGCGGGGGACCGGGACGCGGAATCGTCCGCGCAGGCGTCTCTCCGGACGAGCGTTCTCGCTTTCGCGAAAGATATCGCGGAAAAGTATCTCAAGGCCCCGTATACGACGGAATTCGGGATCATGTACCTGCCGACCGAGAGTCTGTACGCTGAGGTGCTTCGGATTCCGGGCCTCTTTGACGAGCTGCAGCAGAAGTGGCGCGTGACGCCTGCCGGCCCCACGGTGATCTCCTCACTCCTTAATTCTCTCCGGATGGGGTTCCGGACGCTCGCGATTCAGGAGCGGAGCGCGGATGTGTGGAAGCTGCTTGGCCGTGTGAAGAGTGAGTTCCAGGCGTTCGCGGCCGCGATGGACGCGGTGGATAAGCGGCTCCGCCAGGCGCAGGAAGCGGTGGAACGGGTTCAGAAACGGACGGAGCGCGTGGACCGGAGTCTCGCCGATATCGAGACGCTCCCATCGGATGACGCGTTTGGCGATAAATCGGAGTCGAGTGCCGGGGCTATTCAGGCTTCAGAGGCGGAACCCCCGAGGGGCTGAGTTCTCAGGCTTTCCGCTGCGCCTCAATCCAGCGCGCGGCGACCCCCGGAAGCATCACCGCGGTGCCTTCTTTTCTGGAACGGCGGCCGGCCTTCATCACGAGCTTATCCTTGCTCACGATCAGCGGGCAGCCGGAGCCTGAGGCGAGGTCAAAGAACTTCTGATCAAGCGGATCGCGGCACCGGGCAAGCGCGTCTTTCGCCGGGGACGCGGGGCGGCGCGCGATTCGGAACCAGTGAGTGAGAATCGCGGTCTGCTCTTCAGGTGACAGTCTGAACCCCGGCCGGTGAATCACTTCCGCGAATTCGTTTTCCGTTGCCTCATCCCGCAGCATCGTGCAGGTGCCGTCCTCAATCAGTCGGAGCAGCGCCTCGGTCTTCGGATCATGAAACGCCCAGAAGTCGAGGAGCACGTTCGTGTCGACAATCACGGTGAGGGCGCTGCTGTCCGGGGGATCATTTGCCGCGGGGGCGGACCGGAGCTGATCAAGGAGAGACTGGATTTCAGAAGCAATTGGCATCGGGGTTCGGTTTTTCGGTCACTAAACAAAAAGAATCGGCCGGGCGAAGCCCGGCCGGTGCAGAAGGGGAAGCCGCAAGGCACCTCACGGGCGTGAGGGCCGGCGCGGCTTCACGCGGTCCGGTTACTCCGCGATCAGGGGAGCAACGGTTTCGCTTTCCTTCACGAGTTCAGCCACCGTCTTATCGAGGCGGGCGCGGCCGGCAGCCGTGAATTCAATATCCTTCACGATTTCGTAGTTGCCGTTTCCGGTGCAGATCACGGGCATGCCGCAGACGATGCCTTCCGGAATGCCGTAGGAGCCGTCAGAGGGAACCGCCATCGTGACCACACGGCCGTCGGAGCCATTCCACCAGTCGCGCATATGGTCGATCGCGGCGGAGGCGGCGGAGGCGGCAGAGGACTTGCCGCGGGCCTTGATGATCGCGCCGCCGCGCGTCGCGACGGTCGGGAGGAAGTAGTCGTTATACCAGGCTTCATCGACGAGCTCGGTCGCCGCGGTGCCGGCGATCGTGGCAGCGGTGATATCCGGGTACATCGAGTTCGAATGGTTGCCCCAGACGCGGACACCCTGGATCGAGCAGACCGGCTTCTGGGTCTTCTCGGCAAGCTGAGCGACAGCGCGGTTCGCGTCAAGACGCATCATGGCGCTGAAGCACTTCGGATCAAGATTCGGGGCGTGGTGATAGGCGATGTAGGCGTTCGTGTTGCAGGGGTTGCCGACCACGAGCACCTTGACGTTCCGGTCAGCCGCTTCGTCAAGCGCGCGGCCCTGTTCCTGGAAGATCGGGCCGTTCGCGAGCAGCAGGTCCGAGCGGTCCATGCCGGCGCCGCGCGGCATCGAGCCGATCAGGAAGGCGGCATTGGCGCCGTCAAAGGCAACGCGCGGGTCGCTCGTCGTCACAACCTTCGTGAGCAGCGGGAAGGCGCAGTCGAAGAGCTCCATGCAGACGCCCTGCAGGGCAGCCTTGCTCTGTTCGTTATCGCGTTCGAGCAGCTGCAGCTGAACCGGCGTATTGGGTCCGAACACGGCACCGCTCGCGAGGCGGAAGAGCAGAGCGTAACCGATGTTGCCGGCGGCACCCGTAACGGCGACGCGGACAGTCTTATTTAGCTTCGGATGATTTGCAGGACAAGCCATTTGAATCTATCTCCTTCCTTGGATTTTGGGATCGCCCGGCGGGAACGCGGGGGACGATCTTCGCCAGGTGTTCAGAAACGTCCGGCCGGTACTGATTTTGTGTGTTTCCGGCAGGGTTCTTCTGCGATTCTACACGCAGAAAAACGGCTTTTACAGTGAAAAGCAGTACCGTAAATCAGGAGTTTCCTGTGTCCTGTCATTCATTCCGTTTTCGGGACAAAATAGAGACACGTAAAAGAGCCGCGCGCGTTTTTGTGCGGGCGAAGGGAGTCTCTAGAAGATGGATCAGATGAATCTGGCCGCCGCAGGGCCGGCGCTCGGGAGCAACGCCTCCTATATCGAGAAGCTATACGCACGGTGGAAGGAATCCCCGGGCGCGGTGGCAGAAGCCTGGCAGACATACTTCACGCAGCTTGAGACCGGCGCGGTCCCGGATTCCGGCGTCATCGCCCGGGCCGGAGCCGAAGCCCGCCCAAGCTGCATTCCGGAGAATGAGGTGCTCGCTTTCGCGCAGCGCCAGGTCGCGGTGCAGCAGCTCGTCGCCGCGTACCGGAATCTCGGCGCCGAGATCTCGGACCTGGATCCTCTGAAAAATCAGCCTGCCCGTGTGATCCCGGAGCTTGATCCCTCGTACTACGGGCTTACCGATGCGGATCTCGATCAGGTTTTCTCAACCGCGAACACGTATTTCGGCCGCGCCTCGATGACGCTCCGTGAACTGATTGAAGCGCTCCGCGAAACGTACTGCGGAAAGATTGGCGCGGAATTCATGTACATCACGGATCCGGAAGAGAAGCGGTGGTGGCAGCAGAGGCTTGAATCCATTCGCTCCGCCCCGTCCTTCACGCCGGAAGCGAAGGTGCACATTCTTGAGCGGCTGACCGCGAGCGAAGGGCTGGAGCACTTCCTACATAAGCGCTACACGGGTCAGAAGCGTTTTTCGCTCGAGGGCGGTGAGTCCTTTATCGTCGCGATGGACCGGATCGTGGAAGACGCCGCGTCCCGCGGAATGAAGGAAATCGTGATCGGCATGGCGCACCGCGGCCGACTGAATGTTCTCGTGAATATTCAGAATAAGGATCTGCAGGCGCTTTACGACGAATTTGACGGAAAGGAGTCTGCGGAGAGCCTCCCGTCAGGCGACGTGAAGTATCACAACGGTTTTGAGAACTCGGTCCCGACCGCCTCGGGCCCGATCTGGGTGTCGATGGAGTTCAACCCCTCGCACCTCGAAGCCGCGGATCCGGTGGCGCTCGGCTCGGTCCGGGCGCGTGAGGATCAGCTCGGTGACCGCGAAGGGAACCAGGTGCTTGGCATTCTCGTTCACGGCGACGCCGCGTTCTCGGGCCAGGGCATCGTGCAGGAAACGCTGAACCTCGCCTCCACCCGAGGCTTTGGGACCGGCGGCACGGTTCACATCGTGATCAATAACCAGATCGGTTTTACGACGTCTGATCCCCGCGACAAGGGCTCCATGCTCTACTGCACGGACCCCGCGAAGGTGACGGAAACCCCGGTGCTGCATGTGAACGGCGATGAGCCGGAATCCGTGGCGCTCGCGACGCAGATCGCGATGGAGTGCCGCCTCCGTTTCCACCGCGACGTGGTGCTCGATATCGTCTGCTACCGCCGCCTTGGCCACAATGAGCAGGACACGCCGGCAGTCACGCAGCCTCTGATGTATAAGAAGATCGACGTGCACCCCACGGTGCGTGAGCTTTACGGCAAGGCGCTGGAAGAAAACGGCACGATCCCCGAAGGCCGTGCGCAGGAAATGGACCGCTATGTCCGCGACCGTCTGAAGAAGAGTGAAAATCCGCGCGTCATCCCGGAGTCACTCCGCGCGAAGCACGTGGTGGACTGGAGCCCCTGGATCGGGAAGGCGAGGACGGAACCCGCGACGAGCGTTCCGGTCGCGAAGCTGACTGAGCTGGGGCGCGCGATTACCGCGGTGCCTGCGGCGTTCCGGCTGCATCCGCTCGTGATCCGCGTGCTCGACAGCCGCCGCCAGATGGCGGAAGGCGCGGCTCCGGTGGACTGGGGCATGGCTGAGCACCTCGCCTTCGCGTCGCTTCTCTCTGAAGGCCACCCCGTCCGGATTTCGGGCGAGGACTCGGGCCGCGGCACGTTCTCTCACCGCCACGCGGTGCTGCATGATCAGGACCGCGCGAAGCGTGATGTGGGTGAATATATTCCGCTGCAGCATGTTTCCCGCTATCAGGCGCCGTTTACCGTAGAGGATTCGCCGCTTTCTGAATACTCCGTCATGGGGTTTGAGTACGGCTACGCGTCCGCATCGCCGAACGCCCTGGTGATCTGGGAAGCGCAGTTCGGCGACTTTGCGAACACCGCTCAGGTAATCATCGATCAGTTCATTTCGTCAGCGGAAGCGAAGTGGGGCCGTCAGAATGGTCTCGTTCTCATGCTTCCGCATGGCTACGAAGGGCAGGGCCCGGAACACAGTTCCGCGCGTGTTGAACGCTATCTGCAGCTCGCGGCTGGCGACAACTTCTCTGTCGTGCAGCCGACCACCGCAGCTCAGATTTTCCACGTGCTGCGGCGTCAGGTGCTGCGTCCGTACCGTAAACCTCTGATTCTCTTTACGCCGAAGAGCCTGCTCCGTAATCCGAATGTCGCGAGCCCCTTAAGTGACCTCACGTCGGGCGGCTTCCAGCCGGTGATTGGTGACGCGGCGGTCGATCCGGCCCGCGTCACGCGCGCCGTGCTCGCGAGCGGCCGCGTGTACTACGACCTCCTGAAGAAGCGTGAGGAACTTTCGCGGAACGACGTGGCGCTTATCCGGGTGGAAGAGCTTTATCCGTTCCCCGCGGGTCTTCTCACGACCGAGCTTTCCCGCTATCCGGGGCTCGACGAAGTCGTATGGTGCCAGGATGAGCCGCGCAATCAGGGCCCGTGGAACTCGCTCTTCCCGCAGCTCCTTGATCTGATCCCGAGCAGCGTGAGGCTCTCCTACGCCGGGCGTGATGAGAATCCGGCGCCTGCGACGGGCTACGCCGCGCGATTCAAGCGCGAGGAGGCGGCGCTGCTGGAAGCCGCGTTCGGTACGCCTGTGAAGTCCTGGCGTGGTGTGAAGGGCGAATAACGACAACCTGATCGGAGGGCGGCGGAAGATTTCGCCGCCCCGGAGAGATAAGCATGAGTGAAATTGAAATCAAAGTCCCGGAACTATCCGAATCGGTGTCGAGCGCCGAGGTGCTTGGCTGGAAGGTGAAGCCGGGTGACCCGGTGGAAGAGGATCAGGTTCTCGTTGAGCTTGAGACGGATAAGGTGGTCCTCGAAGTGAGCGCGCCGTGCGACGGTGTGGTAACCGAGATCCTCGTGAAGGAAGGGGATACGGTGAAGACCGGTGATGTCGTGGCGAAGGTGGAAGAGGGCGCGGCGAAGGCCGAGAATGTCCCAGCCGCAGCCGCCGTGGCTTCGGTTCCTGCCCCCGAGCCCGCGCCGGCTCCTGAGGCTGCAGCTCCGGCAGCCGCCCCGGCTCCGGCTGCGAAACCCGCTGAGTCCCGCGTGATGCCGTCCGCCCTCAGGGCCGCGGCTGAAGCCGGAATCGATGCCCGCGCGCTTCAGGGCACCGGGGTCGGCGGCCGCGTGACGAAGGCAGACGTGGAAGCAAAGGCCGCCGCTCTTCCGACGCCCGCGCCGGTTCCTGCGCCCGCGGCACCGGCAGCGGCTCCCGCGCCGCAGGCTGCCGCGCCGGCAGAGTCCCCGGTTTCTGTTTTCTTCCCCGCGCCGCACGCGGTGTCGCGGGACACTTCGCGCGTCGCGTCAGCGGCGGCCTCAGTCCGGCTGAATTCGAGCCTCGGCACGGCCGCAGTGACGCTTTTCGAGAAGGTGGATGTCACATCCCTTTTTGACCTGATCGAAAGCGAGTCGGCGTCCTTTGAAGCGCGTGAAGGCGTGCCGCTTGAAGCGTCCGCGGTGTTTGCCGCCGCGCTTTCCCGTACGGCCGAAGCCTTCCCCGCGATCGCGCCGGCCGCGGCATCCGGAGCGGCTCTCGTGAATCTCGCCGTGGATACGGCGCTTGGCACCATTTACCCGGCTGTTGTCGCGTCCCGCCGCGAAGGGATCGCGGGGCTCCTCCGCCGCTTGTCAGACCTGAAGAGCCGGGCTGAGGCGGGTAGCCTCACGCCGCAGGAACTGTCGCTTGGCGACATCACGCTGATCACGGGGCGCGGCGCCGGTACGATTTCATCGACCCCCGCTGTGACGCCGCCTCAGGCCGCGACGCTTGCGGTGCACCGGGCTGAGGAAACAGCGGTTTGGAAGAACGGCACCTGGGAACCCCGCCGTGTGGCGGTGGCGGCGCTTTCCTTCGATAGCCGCATGGTAGAGCGGGAAACGGCGTCAGACGCGCTGCTCTTCTTCCGTTCACTCATTGAGAATCCTGTCCGGATCTTTCTTTAAGGGGGGCGCCTGATGGCAGATGGAATTGATTTTGATGTCTTTGTGATCGGAGCGGGGCCGGGCGGTTATGAATGCGCGATCCGCGCAGCCCAGCTGGGGTTTAAAACCGCGGCGGCGGATCCCTGGAAGGACGCGGATGGAAAGGCGGCCCCGGGCGGCACCTGCACGAATGTCGGCTGCATCCCGTCCAAGGCGATGCTTGCGTCCTCTCTCGCCTACGAGTCCGCGGGTGAGACATTCCGCGAACTCGGTATCAATGTCGGACCGGCGTCCTTTGATCTCGATGTGATTCAGGCGCGCCGCGCCAAAGTGGTCCGGAAGTCGAACGACGGCATTCTCTGGCTCTTTAAGAAAAACGGGGTCGAATTCTTCCCGGAATCCGCGCACTTCCTTCCGGGCGGAAAGCCCGGTGCCTGGAAGATCGGGCTTTCGGACGGCACCGAAATCACGGCGGCGAACGTTGTGGTGGCGGCGGGTTCTGTTCCCCGCCTGCTTCCCGGGGTTACGCCGGATGAAAAGACGATTCTCACCTCGACCGGAGGTCTGGAGCAGACCTCGGTTCCGAAGCGCCTCGGTATCATCGGGGCCGGCGTGATCGGGCTTGAGATCGGCGCTGTGTGGCAGCGGCTGGGGGCCGAAGTGACGATGCTTGAAGCGCTTCCCGGTTTCCTCGGAATCGCGGATGAGGAGATTTCGCGCGCCGCGCTTCAGGTTTATAAGAAGACCGGCTTTACGTTCCACTTCGGGTGCCGTGTGGAGTCCGTTGAAAAGCGGGCGGACGGTGTCGTGGTTCGTTACCGCACCGGGGATGAAGAGAAGGAAGCGGTGTTTGACCGGCTGATGGTGTCGATCGGGCGGGTCCCGGCGCTGCAGTCCGTGAATCCGGAAGCCGTGGGGCTGAAGGCGGACGCCCGGGGGTTTGTCGAAGTGGATGAGGGGTGCCGCACGAATCTCCCCGGGGTCTACGCGATCGGAGACCTCGTGCGTGGACCGATGCTCGCGCATAAGGCGAGTGACGAAGGCGTAGCGGTCGCCGAAGAGATCGCGGGTGAGCATCCGGTGATCAATCACCGGCTTGTCCCCTCCGTGATTTACACGCATCCTGAAATCGCCTGGGTAGGGCTCACGGAAGCCGAGGCCCGGAACGAGGGCTACACGGCGAAGGCCGGGAAGGCGTTTTTCTCCGCGAACGGCCGCGCCCGGGCTCAGGGTCAGACAGACGGGTTCGTGAAGATCGTGGCGGACGCTGAGAATGACCGGGTGCTCGGAATCCATATTCTGGGGTCTGAGGCGGGAGAGCTGATCGCCGCGGCGTCCTTTATCCTTGCGACCGAAGCGACGTGCGAGGATGTGGCGCTCACGACGATTGCCCACCCGACGTTTGCTGAGGCGATCCGGGAAGCGGCGCTCACGGTTCTCGGGCGCCCGATGAATAGCTGACCGGCCGCGTGACAGTCTGAAGAGAGGGGGGAGAAGCATTGCTTCTCTCCCTTTTTTACAGCCGGATGCGATTCAGGCCGATTCCTTACGGGAGGAGCTCCGATTTTTCAGGCGTCCTGCGGTAAACTTGAGAATCCCGGTCATGACTCCGGCTTGTCCCCAGTACAGAGGTTTTATTTCCATGCATTTCGCCCGGTCTGCAGTTTGTCTTTTCACGCTTACGCTGATTTCAGGTTCTGTCTTCGCGGCCGGCACCGGCATTGCTGGGAAATCCGGTTCCGTGATGACCTCTGGCTCCACGATCCGGGCACCGAAGGCGAATGCCGCGCCAGGCGCTGATGTGGATCCCGCGCGTCTCACGCCCGCTCCGAAGACCGGGGCTGAGAGACTAACAGACTCGAGCATTCTCCAGCGCTGGCCCGCCGGCTCCATCAAGACGCATGACGAGGCGGAAGCCGCGCTCGCGGACGTTGACCGCAACCGCGCGGCGCTGAAGAAGCAGGAAGCGATTGAACACGATGCCTGTATTGACCGGTTTTTCGTGAGCGCCTGCTGGGAAAAGAACCGCGTGAATTCCTATGACCGTGAAAAGGAATTCCGCCGTGTGGAGCTTGAGGCGAAGGATTGGCTCCGGGCCGAAAACGCTCAGAAGGAAAAAGAGCGTCAGCTCCAGGCAAAGATTGAGGAAGGAAAAGAAGCGAGCGCGGGTGAAATCGGTGCGGTCCTCGATGACAACGCTCCGACGAAGCGCATGATGGGTGCCGAATCCCGTATGGAAGCCCGGATCCGGGCTGAGGAACGGGTCGCGAAGGCTCAGAGTGACGCGCTCGAGAAGCAGGCAAAGGAACTTCAGAACGAAGAAACCTATGCCCGGCGCCAGGCGAACATTGTGGAGCGCCAGGCCAAGGCGGTTGAAGACGCCGCGGCTGCCGCGAAGCGTGTTGAGCAGCACGATAAGACAGTGGAGCGCGTCGCTGAGCGCCGCGCCTCTGACGCCGCGAAGGCTGCGAAGGAACCCGAAAATGTCGCGGCCTACAATAAGCGCGCGGCGGACGCCGCTGACCGCAAGGCGAAGGCTGAGCAGAAGGGGGCTGACCTCGCTCAGAAACGCGCTGAACGCGCGGCCCGGAATGAGCAGGACCGCCAGAACCGTATCGAGCTTCAGAAGAAGTATGAGGCTGAGCGGAAAGAGCGGAGCGAATCCATTAACCCGTTCCAGTAAAAGCGTCCGAGTCCCGGAGGATTTTCTTTCGGGGGAGACAAAAAAAGCTTCCGGTGATGAACCGGAAGCTTTTTTCATAAGCTCTGACGCTATGCCTGATCAGGCCTGCTGGTAGTGCTCAAAGAAGTGCTTCATCTTTTCGCAGGCCGCTGTCAGCACGTCAACCTGCGGGAGGTAGACGATGCGGAAGTGGTCCGGGTTGATCCAGTGGAAGCCGCGGCCATGCGTGATCAGGATCTTTTCCTGCTTCAGGAGGTCAAGCGCGAAAAGCTCATCATCATGGATATTGAAGCGCTTCACGTCGATCTTCGGGAAGATGTAGAACGCGGCCTGGGGGCGCACGGCGGAGATGCCCGGAATGTCATTCAGCATCCGGTAAATGCATTCACGCTGTTCGTAAACGCGGCCGCCGGGAACGAGCATCTCTTTCGTGCTCTCGCGCTGAGCGAGTGCCGGAGCGATCAGAGACTGACCGGGGGCGTTCGAGCAGAGTCGCATGGCGGAAAGGAGATTGATACCCTCGATATAGCCTTTATAGCGGCGCTTGTCGCCCGCGAGGCACATCCAGCCCACGCGGTAACCTGCCATCAGGTGGGACTTCGAGAGGCCGTTGAAGCTCACGGTGAGGAGATCGGGGGCGAGGGAGGCGAGCGCCACGTGCTCGATCCCGTCCATCACGAGGCGGTCATAGATTTCATCCGCGTAGAGAATGAGATCAAATTCTCGTGCGATCTTCACGATCCCTTCGAGGATTTCACGCGGATAAACAACGCCCGTGGGGTTATTCGGATTGATCACGACAATCGCCTTCGTGCGGGGCGTCACCTTTTTACGCATATCGTCGAGGTCAGGGAGCCAGCCGCTCTTTTCGTCACAGATATAGTGCACGGCGGTGCCGCCGGCGAGCGTCACGGAGGCGGTCCAGAGCGGATAGTCAGGCGCGGGGACGAGCACCTCGTCTCCGTTATCAAGAAGCCCCTGCATGGAAAGCGTGATCAGTTCGCTCACGCCGTTTCCGGTGAAGACATCATCCACGCCGACATTCGGGATGCCCTTTTCCTTGCAGTAGTCGACGATCGCGCGGCGGGCGCTCATGAGGCCATGGGAATCGGTGTAGCCCTCGGTGTTCGGGAGATTTTCCGCCATTGCCTTGAGAAGCGGTTCCGGGGTCTTGAATCCGAAATGGGCGGGGTTTCCGATGTTCAGTTTCATCACATCTTCGCCCGCCCGGATCATCCGGTTCGCTTCATCCATAATCGGACCGCGGATGTCATAACAGACGTGGTCGAGCTTATGGGACTTTTCGTAAGTCTTCATAGTCCTTTCTCTTCTCTCTCAAAAACCGCGGGCGCAGCGCGTCCGTCGTAGGGTCAGTTATCCGGAAATGCGGGGCGCGCGGCCTTCAGAACCGCGGTTCATCGATCCCGCCTGTTTTTGATTTCCGGATACATAAATATACTCAGTTAGGGTACAGCTTTTTCCCGATATCCGCCATTTGACGAACGCATGTGTCAAAGAGCGGTACCTGAACTATTAGAATGCGAGAATACTGCCGCGGAAGCGGCCGGCGTGCGGGGATAAACCCGCTCACGGATTCAGGAGATCAGAGCGGACGGAAGTCCAGGCGCTCAGAGCTTCCTCAAAATAGGAACAGGTCAGGAAACATGAAAGCGGGTGAAGAGAAATTAGCGCCGGGGCCGGCGGGGGAGGCTGGGAAGCCTTCGCGGCTCGTGCAGCACGTGCGCGAGGCCTTCAGCCCGCATGGTCTTCTCACGCAGAAGCTCCCGTCCTTTGTGCCGCGCGAGAGCCAGCGGGAGTTCGCGGAGGCTGTCGCGCGGACAATCGAAGAGAAGGGGACGCTTGTCGCTGAAGCCGGCACCGGCACCGGCAAAACGTTCGCGTACCTCGTTCCGGCGCTTTTTTCCGGTATCCGGGTTCTCGTGTCGACCGCCGGGAAACCGCTTCAGGATCAGCTGTACTCAAAGGACCTGCCGCTCATTCTCGAAGCGCTGGACCTTCACGCGAACACGGTGCTCCTTAA
Organism: Mesosutterella multiformis; assembly: GCF_003402575.1. Classification (GTDB taxonomy): domain Bacteria; phylum Pseudomonadota; class Gammaproteobacteria; order Burkholderiales; family Burkholderiaceae_F; genus Mesosutterella; species Mesosutterella multiformis. Next base: position 1,728,938 of record NZ_BGZJ01000001.1, on the reverse strand, counting down.
GGGGCGCTCGAACTACATCTGCAAGAAGCGGCTGGAAGAAGTGGACTGGGTGCCGTCCAAGGAAGATGTCGGCTACCTCCGAGATATTCAGATTTTCAGCCGCACGAGCCAGACAGGGGATCGCTCGGAACTCGGCCACATCCCGGAAAACGCAATGATCTGGCCGCTTGTCACGTCGACCAAAGAGAATTGCCTTGGCACCAAGTGCCCGCTCTACGATGACTGCTTCCTCACGAAAGCACGGCGCGAGGCGAAGGAAGCCGATATTCTCGTCGTGAATCATCACCTGTTCCTCAGCTCACTCGCGATCGCGGATGAGGGTGCAGACGAAATCCTCCCCTCGATGCCGCTCACCGTGATTGATGAGGCGCATCAGCTTCCTGGGATCGCGACAGACTTCTTCGGCGATCTCTTTTCAACGAACGCGGTGCTGGAACTTGCGCGCGACACGCTGCAGCTCGGGAAAACAAACGCGAAGGACGGCGCGAACTGGGACGCCGTGACGAGCGAGGTCGACAGGTCCGCGAAAGAAGTGGCGCTTTCCGTGTCGACAAAGCTCGACTTCCTGGAGGGAGACCGGAAGTCGGTTGATGATATTCCGGACCTCGGGCTTCTGATTCCGGATCTTGAGCAGCTCGGGCGGGCGCTCTCCGATCTGAGTGAGGTCCTCAAGGCGAATAAGGGCCGGAACGCGGATATCGATCTTCTTCTCCCGCGCTGCGAAAACTTTATCGAACAGGTGAATGACTGGCTGATGTTCGCGGCGGGGCAGGAGGAGGACGCGGCGGCAGCGGATGTGGTCCCTGAAGGGATAGACCGGAAGCCGCTCAGGCTCCCGGGGCTCGAAGCGGAAGCGGATGCGGTGTCGGATGGCGAATCTCCAAGAGTCCGCTGGGTGCAGCAGGGAAGGACCGGGACGCGGTTCTATAACACGCCGCTCTCGTTCGCGGAGGATCTGAACCGGCTGAGGCGCGAGAAGGGCGAAGCCTGGGTGTTTACGTCCGCGACCCTTTCAGTCGCTGGAGACTTCAGTCATTTCCTCACGGAAATCGGGCTTCCGGACGCGAAAACCGCGAGCTGGCCCTCACCCTTCGATTACTTCAGCCTCGCGTCGCTTTATCTCCCGAAGGGACTCCCGGAACCGAATTCTCCGGCGTTCCCGGAGTCTGTCGCACGGAGCGCCTGGCCCTTTGTCAAAAAGGCGGGCGGCCGCACTTTCTTCCTCTGCACGAGTCTCCGCGCCGTGGACATCATTGCGGACATGGTGAAGCAGCTCGCGAATGAAGACGGGATGCCGCTTCGCGTTCTCCGTCAGGGAGACGGCACAAGGCGCGGCCTTATCGAGGAATTCCGAAAGGATCCGGCCTCGGTTCTCGTCGGCTCGATGAGTTTCTGGGAAGGTATCGATATCAAGGGCGAGACGCTCTCGGTCGTCGTGATTGACCGTATTCCGTTCTCGCCCCCGGATGATCCGGTGGTCGCGGCCCGCTGCAAGTGGATCCGGGATCAGGGCGGAAAACCGTTTTTTGAGTATCAGGTGCCGGAAGCGGTGACGCTGCTCCGTCAGGGTGCGGGCCGTCTGATCAGAAGTGAAACGGATCACGGGGTCTTTATTCTCTGTGACTCCCGGATTATCACGAAGTGGAACTCCTACGGGAGAACTGTGGTGGAGAGTCTTCCGGACTTCTGCCGGACGCAGGACCCGATGCGGGCGCTTGCTTATCTCCCTGAGCGGGCGGAGGCGCCTAAGAAACCTGCAGGCCGTAAGAAAAAGACGAAGGGGGAAGGGAACTGATCTTCCTCCCTCCATTCACACCGAGCTGCGCCGCCCGGATCCGGCGCTCTGCGTTACGATAGGCGGTCAGCTTTCACAGAATAAAAACGAAAGGAACCCAAAACATGCCGATTTCAGAAGTCGCCGGTGCGTCCAAAGAGGCCGTGAACCATCCTTCCCACTACGCCGCGCATTACCGCCGCGAAGTGATCGAGCTCACCTCGCACTTCGACTTCACGACGGGAAACGCCCTGAAGTACGTGCTCCGCTGCCGCTTCAAAGGCCGTCCGACGGAGGATCTCCAGAAGGCTCACTGGTACCTCAATTACTTTTCCGATCACCCGGAATCCGGGTTCCTGAAGAGTGAGGGGCTCGAGCCCGTGCTCGCCGATTTCCTCACGGATCTCGCGAATCAGAAGGATCAGCTTTTCGGCGAAGAAGCCGGCCGTTTTGTCCGGAATCTCGTCGCCGCGGTGCAGCTCGCGCCTGAATTCCGGGCGCCTGAGCTTGAAGCCGCGAAGACCGCGCTCGAAACGCTGATCAAGGCGTCTGAAGCCTGATCAGCGGCTGAACGCTTTCGAATCCAGCAAAATGCCCCGGCGGTTCTGAAACCCGCCGGGGCATTGTTTTTATTGGAAGGAAGCGCTGCGGCTTATTCCGCCTTATCTTCCGTCGTGATGATATGAATCGCGGGCTGGCTCTTGAAGGCGAGCCTGAGAGCCGAAGTCACATCATCCGCGGTCACGGCCTGCAGCGCCGGAATATCCTCTTCATTCCACTTGATCCAGGGCTGCTTCTCCGTCACTTCAAGCCTGAGAAGCGCTTCCCACCGGACGTTCAGTTTCCGCTGCGTCTGAAGCGCGGTGATCATCGGTTTCTTCAGTTTCTCAAGCTCATCCTCCGTAATGCCTTTGGAGGCGAGGTCTCCCATCACCTGGCCAAGCGTCTTCCGGACGAGCGCGAGCTGGTCAGGGGACGTCTGAACCGAGGCCCAGATGAAGCCGAAACCGTCGTTCCGCGGTGATTGATAGTAGAAGCTCCAGGGGCTGTAGGCCGCGCCGAGCTTCTCGCGGATCACCTCACGGAGCTTATCGGAGAGGACAGAGGCCGCCATGCGATACGTCATCACGGTCTTCCGGTCAGCACCGTCGGTGTTCGGGAGGCGCCACGCCTCATTCAGGAACGCTTTCGGAGCGGTATCCGCGATCACCACGCGGTTTTCCCGGCCCGAGGGGAAGCTGAGCGGCGACTCACGCTTGACGCCGGATTCCGTGCCGGTCTTCTCGGCGTTGAAGAGCTGCGCCACAGCGTCCACCGCGGCCTTCTTATCAAAGTCACCCGAAATCACGATCGCGATCGGGGAAACCGTGCGGGACGCGGCGATCACTTCACGCACAGCAGGGAGCGTGTAGCGGTCGAGATTCGTGGGGGAGAGCGGCCGCACCCGTTCAAGATCTCCTGTGAACCAGGCGAGTGGCTTCCAGCTCGCGGCGCCCGCGGTGGTTTCGTAGAGCAGATGGCGGTTCTGCGCGAGCGATTCCTTCACCCGCGTGAGATCCGCGGCGTCCACGGTCGGCTGCTGATACTGGGTCCAGAGTGCCTCAAGCAGCGTCTTCACGTCGCCCTTCTGGGCGGTGCCGCTGATCGAGAAGTGGTCTGGCGAATAGCTTTCCGCGACCGCGATCCCCTTCGTTCCGAGGGTATCCGCGGTCTGCGTCTGAGTGAGCTTCCCGACGCCATGCTGCTGAAGAACGGACTGCGCGAGTTTCGGTTTCCAGGCGTCGATATCCTCGTAGGTCTGGGTGCCGGAGCCGAAGATGAGGCTTGCCTGCACGGTGCCCTTTTCCATCGTGAGCGGCTGCAGGTAGAGGCGGATCCCGTTCGGAAGCGTCGCCTCCTCAATCTGAAGATTCAGGTCCTTTGCCGCGACCCGGGTCTGGAACGCCTTGCCGGAGAGAATCGGCTGCCACGCGGCGGCAGAAGTCCCCGTCGGCATGGCGGGAAGGGTGAGGTAGGGGAACTTCACGGTTGACTGCTCGGCGAGCGGCTTCGCGGGCCGAGAGGCAGCCTCCTGCCAGACTTTGACCACTTCAGCGGTTGTCGCTTTCGCGCCGCCAGAGAGCTGAATCGTGCGGTTTTCGGGCTTAAACGCGTCGCGGAAAGCGGCGTTGACGCGTTCGAGCGTCATGTCTTTCTTAATGGAATTGAAAAATTCAAGATCCTGCTCGGGGCTCGTCACCACCTGATCCGAATTGATGGTCCAGGCGATCGCTCCCGCGATATCGGAGCTCTGATAGCCGTTATAGTTCTGCACGGCGGCCCGGAGCTTCTCCTCGTAGCGCTTCAGCGCGAGATCAAGCTCTTCCTTCGTGAAGCCGTACCTGATCGCGGAGGCGGATTCTTCCTCAAGCCCCGTCAGAGCCTTTTTCCAGCCGTCGTTAGACGTCACAGCGACCATGACGGCTTCCGGGGTCAGGCTGCTCCGGATATCGGAACTGAATCCCGCGCCGCGCCAGATGCCGGGAGACTTCTCTTCACGCTGCTGCAGACGCCGCTCGAAGATCGAGGAGGCGATTCCGTCCGCCACATCCTGTTCGGAGGCCGCGCGGGACGGCGCCTCGTGGCGGCGCGGATGCATGACGTAGACCATGATCCGGGTGGTGGATTCCTTCCGGGTGCTCACCCAGGCGCGGACGCCGGCCGCGGTCGGATTCCCGAGCGACGGGATCACGGCGCCAGGGTCCGACGCGGTGGCTTTCTTCATGGAACCGAAAGCTGCCTCAATCTCAGCCTTCGTTTTCTCCGGATTCACGTCACCCACCGCGATCACGACCATGCGGTCCGAGCGGTACCAGGTGTCGTAGAACGGCCGGAGATTATCGGAATTCGCGGCCTTGATGGTTTCCGTTTTTCCGATCGTCGCGTCCGTGAATTTGCTACCCCGGTAGAACCAGTTCCGGAACGCGTCCTCGGCCTGCTGGGATTCAGAGTCCCGGGCCCGCTTTTCAGAGAGGATGATCCCCATCTCTTCCTTCACTTCGTTCGGAATGAAGAGCTGGCCGTCGGCGTAGTCGCGAAGGATCGAGAGCCCTTTCTGCAGCTGATCCGATGACCCGGAGGAGAGATCCAGTGTATAGATCGTTTCCACGGGGTCCGTTGACGCGTTTGTGTCCCCCCCGAAACTCATGCCGTTCTTCTGGAAGAAAGGAATTAGGGAGCCGGGCGCGAAGTGCTTCGTGCCGTTAAACGCCATGTGTTCAATATAGTGTGCGTAGCCCAGCTGCTCCGGGGTCTCAAAGTACGATCCCGCCTGAACGTCGAGGTAGAGCGACACACGGCCTTTCGGCGTCTGATGCGGCAGGATCACATAGCGGACGCCGTTCGGGAGAACGCCGTACGTCATCGCGGGATCCGGCTTCAGGTCGGAGTGATCCCAGGGGAAAGCTGCCTTGTACCAGGAGAATTCAGCTGCCGCGCTGTGTGACGCGGGAGCGGAAACCGCAGCGCTGGCTGCGGGGAGTGCGGCATATGCGGCGGCGCCCGAAAGGGCGAGCGACGCGGAAGCCACGGCGAGGAAGATCAGACGGTATTTCATCCGTAATTCCCTTATTGGAAGAGTTCCCGAAGGAGCCGTCTGCGCGGCTCCGCTTCAGAGGAAACGCAATTTTTCACTTGAGTGTAGGACAAAAACTGCCGGGAAACCGTTTTACGGAGCGTGACAATCGTGAACAAAAATGACCGGCCTGTGACCGTGCCTCAGGTCCCGCCGTTCGGGCATCCGCGGAAAATGCTCTTCAGAGACACCCAGAAACAGGGGATTCCTTGTTTTTCAACTGTTTTTGTCTTGATATGAGTCAAATCTGAGGTGACGCGAATAAGGATTTATGCTTAATCAGTCTATTTAATTAATAATAATCAAAACCTTATTTTATATGTCCGGTTAAGGGCCTTGCTCCGGACTACGGTAAACGCCGTAGGAAAAAGGGAATAATCCGCTTCATAACTTATTGAATATAAAAGGCGTACCGGATAGTACCTAGACGCTAAGGAAACAGAAACATTATTTTGCAGATTTCTTTCAAAGTGTAATATTGACGGAGAATCTGATAACTAAGCCCTATCCGTTTGTATGTTGGTTCTTTTCCCTTCGGAGGTAAGTTTTCCGGCGGAGAACGGAGCAGGGCGCAAACTAACGGCGGCGGGAAATCCGCCGGTATGTGGGAGGATGTATGGCAGAAAAGAAAAAGAGCTTGCTGCTAAGTCTGCCGGTCCAGATGTGTATCGGCCTCGTGGTCGGTGTCATCGTGGGCGCGTTTGTTTCGGCTGACGTAGGCACCACTTGGTTCAAGCCGCTTGGCGACCTGTTTATTCGACTGATCCGAATGGTGGTTGTTCCGCTCGTCTTCGCGACCCTCGTCGCTGGCGCTGCCGGCATCACCGATATTTCCAAGCTCGGCCGCGTAGCTGTGAAGATTCTTCTCTGCTACTTGATCACGACCGCTATCGCTGTGGCCTTCGGTCTCGGTATTGCTGAGATCATCAACCCGGGCCTCGGCCTTGACCTTTCCACCTCCGGTGCTGTCGCGAAGGTTGTGAAGGCCCCGAGCATTGTTGAGACGTTCCTCAACTTCGTCCCGATCAACCCGGTTGAAGCCATGGCGAAGGGCAGCATGCTCCAGATCATTGTGTTCGCCATCTTCTTTGGCTGCTGCCTTGCCGGCCTCGGTGAACGCGGCAAGCCCCTGCTCAAGATCTTTGAGCTCACGGGCGACGTGATGATCCGCCTCACGAACGTTGTCATGTACTACGCTCCGATCGGCGTCTTCGGCCTCATTTCTTACACCGTTTCGAAGCACGGCCTCGCGGTTCTTCTGCCGCTCGGCAAGCTGATCCTCGCCTCCTTCATCGCGACGGCTCTCTTCTGCATCATCGTTTACGGCTTCCTCGTGAAGTTCGTGATCCGTATGCCGATCAAGACCTTCCTGAAGGGCATCTTTGAGCCGTGGCTCGTCGCTTTCACGACCTGCTCGTCCGCCGCTGCTCTTGCTCTGAACCTCCGCGCTTCCCGTCAGCTCGGCGCTTCGAAGGCTATCGCGACGTTCTCCATTCCGCTCGGCAACACGATCAACATGAACGGTACGGCCATTTACATGGGCGTCTGCGCTGTGTTCGCTGCTGAAATCTTCGGCATGAACCTGTCCCCGACCGACATGGTCACGATCGTTCTGATGGGCGTGATGGCTGCTATCGGCACGGCTGGCGTCCCGGGTGCCGGCCTCATTATGACGACCCTTGTCTTCACGCAGGTCGGTATTCCGCTTGAGGCTGTGGCTCTGATCGCCGGTATTGACCGTATTCTCGATATGATCCGTACGTCCATTAACGTCGTGGGTGACGCGGCTTCGGCTCTGGTTGTCTCCCGCCTCGAAGGTGAACTCGGTACCGATCCTCTGAGCGAAGACGAAATGCTGTAACGCTCCTCAGACTCTCCCGGGATGCGCTCTCGGGAGATCGGGATCCCGACCTCCGGAAAGAAGATTCCTTCTTCCGGAGGTTTTCTTTTGGCTGTGGGAAAGATATAGAGGAAAGGAGAAAGAGCGCGGCAGCCGGGGTACCGGCTTTCGCGTTCCGGGAACAGACGGAATTGGGAATGAAGGAGGCGGTGAGGGGGGCTTCATTCCGCTGCGGGAAAAAACAGTTCTCACTTGCCCGAGCTTAATCCGCCTCGCGGATTCTTCCTCCCGCGGTCAGGAAAAGCCCCCGCGTTCCGTTGAGGAAGCGGGGGCTTGAATGATGCGCTTTGAACTTCAGCAACGGTTTACTTCGCCTGCTGACGCACCTGGGTCGAAGGCACGTTCTTCGGGGCCTCGATCGTCGGCTTCTCAATCTTCGGCATCTTCACCTGCGTTTCGGGGTGCTCCTTATTCAGAGCGATCACGCGGCGGACGTCCTTCTCGTTATCCTTCATGCCGAGGTAGCCGTAGCTGTCCGCCATGATCTGAAGGGCTTCATCACGGTACGGCGTACGGGAGTAATCCGTAATCACACGCTGGGCGCGGGCAACCGCGGCCACATAAGCGTGGCGGATAAAGTAGAATCTCGCCACCTTCACTTCGTGATTCGCCTGCGCCAGAATGAGTTCATTCAGACGGCGGCGGGCCTCAGGAGCGTAACGGGAATCCGGGTACTTCTGCACGAGTTCGCGGAACGTATCCCAGGCGTCACGCGCGGCCTGCGCGTCGCGGTCCGAGATGTCCTGACGCGTGAGGCGGGCAAAGAACCCATCATCCTCATTCAGCGTGGCAAGCGCCTTCATATAGAGCACATAGTCGCTCGCGGGGTGATTCGGATACGAACGCAGGAACCGGTCGCATGCCTGAATGGCCTGGGCGGGATCACCGTCCTTCCAGTAGGCGTACGCCATTTCGATCTGAGCCTGCTGGGCATAGCGTCCGAACGGATACCGGGATTCAAGCTTGGTATAGTACTCTTCGGCCTGCGACCAGTTGCTGTTATCCAGCGAGTCACGGGCCTCGGTGTAAAGCTTGTCAGCGGACCAGTTGATCGTTTTATCATCGTTCACAGTCGAGAGCCAGGAGCAGGAGGCGGTGAGCGTGATGACGGCAGCCATCGAAATGCCGAGGGCGGTGCGGCGCAATGCTTTCTTCATTTACTAGGAAACCAGAAATTGAAAAGTGTGGTCAATTATAGCCTTGAGACCAAGGGCGAAACGGAACAGGAAGAAAACTTTACCGAGTACCTTGTCTCAGCGGAAAACTCCGGGGAGCGGCTCGATAAGGCACTCGCCGCCCTGATGCCCAAAGTTTCGCGCTCCCGTCTTCAGACGTGGATCAAGCAGGGCGCGGTCACGGTAAATGGAAAGCCGGTCGATAAGGTGCGGGATCCGGTCTATGAGGGAGATGTGGTCGCGGTCACTGCGCAGCCGTCTCCCGAGGAGCTCGCCTTCACGCCCGCGGATGTCCCGTTTGACGTGGCGTATGAGGATGACGCGATCATCGTTGTGAATAAGCCTTCCGGCCTTGTTGTACATCCGGCGGCGGGTCACTGGGACGATACGCTGCTGAATGGTCTTCTTTTCCGTTACCCGGAGCTTCGGGTGCTGCCCCGCGCCGGCATTGTTCATCGTCTGGACCGCGACACGACCGGTCTCATGGTGGTCGCGAAGACGCTTGAAGCGGAAACCTCCCTTGTCCGTCAGCTTCAGGAACGCACGGTGAAGCGTGAGTACTGGGCGCTGCTTCGGGGCGAAGCCCCGGAGCGGACGCTGGTCGACCGTCCGATCGGCCGTGACCCCCGGCACCCGATGCGGTTTGCCGTCGACGTTCCGGGCTCGATGCGCTCCGCCCGCACCCATATCGCCCGTGTGGCGCTCGGGAACGCAGGGAAGCGCGTGATCAGCTGGGTCGCCTGCCGTCTCGAAACCGGCCGCACGCATCAGATCCGCGTCCACTGCGAGAGTCTCGGGCTCCCGCTTCTCGGAGACCCCGTGTACCGCGGCGGCCTTCAGCCGATTGATGACGGCACGGTTTTCTCGATCAAGCGTCAGTGCCTTCACGCGAGCCGCCTCGGGCTCACGCACCCGGTGACGGGAAAGCGGATGGAGTGGTTCGCTGCGCCTCCCGCGGATCTCGCGGAAGTGATGCAGGCGCTTGACTTCGGTCCGCTTGATCAGCCGGTCACGGTGTTTGATGAAGAGGCGCCGCTTGGCGCAGCGCCTGACTGGGAATAAAACCCGATTTCTCCCGGCCTGGGGTCTCAGAGCCTCGGCCGGGCGCGGCGCGCTGACTACAATAGCCCCCAATCCTTAACTCTTTTCTGCAGCGACTAATCTCATGGCTTCCAATCTTGAAAAACCGGAGCTTGCTGTTCTGACTCCTCAGTGGCAGGCACCGGCTTCTGTTCACGCCTGTTTCACGCTTCGCGAGGGCGGGGTGTCTTCAGGACCCTTCGGGAATGAGGACGGTATCTGCGGCATGAATGTCGGTCTCTACTGCGGAGACGCGAAGGTCTGCGTCCGGACGAACCGCGGTTTTCTCTCAGCCTATGCGGGGTCTGACCCGAAGTGGCTGCATCAGGTGCATGGAACGGCAATCGTGCACGCGGATGAAGCAGCGCCTGAAGCGGAGGCGGATGGCAGCTGGACGATGACCCCGGGTGTGGTTCTCGCGATTCAGACCGCGGACTGCCTCCCCGTGATTCTCACGGATCCGGAAGGAAGAATCGCGGTCGCGCTCCACGCCGGATGGCGGGGACTCGCGGCCGGGATCCTGCAGGACGGTGTGAAGCTGGTGAGGGAAAAACTGTCGGATCCGGATACCCGGATCCTCGCCTGGCTTGCGCCCCGGATTGGCGCGGATGACTTTGAGGTGGGGACTGATGTCCTCGACGCGATGAAAGCGCGGCTCCCTGACGCCGCGTCCCGCTTTAAACCGAAAGCGGAAGCCGGGAAGTGGCTCTGCGACCTCGCGGGGCTCGCGTCAGACGCTCTTGTGTCGGAAGGCGTGAAGCGTGAGGATATCGCGGACTGCGGGTTCTCGACCTACGCGGATCCGGTTCACTTCTTCAGTTACCGCCGCGATCACGGTGAGACGGGGCGCCACGCGGCGCTTGTCCGGATTGAACCGAAAGCGCTCTGATCCCTTATAATCGCCTCCCCACTACTTAAAGACTGAAATCAAAAGGAAATCTTCTTCCATGCTGAACGAAACGCCCCGTCGGATTCCGACGATCGGTTTTGTGTCCCTCGGCTGCGCCAAGGCGCTCGTCGACTCTGAGCGCGTCATTACGGAGCTCCGGAGCGAAGGCTATTCGATCGTCGATAACTACCGGGATTCGGATCTCGTGATCGTGAATACCTGCGGGTTCATCAACGAGGCGATTGAGGAGAGTCTCGGCGCGATCGCCGAAGCGACCCGTGAAAACGGCCGCGTGATCGTGATGGGGTGCCTCGGCGGGAAAAAGGACGCGGACGGCACGAATTTCGTGATGAAGCGGAACCCGGCAGTGCTCGGCGTTCTGGGACCGGAGGAAGAGAAGGACGTGGTGAAGCTCGTGCATCAGCACCTCCCGGCTCCTCACGCCCCGTACCTCGATCTCGTTCCGGGCGGCGGTGTCCGTCTGACCCCGCAGCACTACGCCTACCTCAAGATTTCAGAGGGCTGCAACAATCACTGCACGTTCTGCATCATTCCGCAGCTCCGCGGCAAGCTTCACTCCCGCTCGATGGACTCCATCATGCGCGAAGCCTGGAGCCTGAAGGAAGACGGCGTGAAGGAAATCATGGTGATCGCGGAGGACACGTCGGCCTACGGTTCCGACCTCGGCTATAAGCTCGCGTTCGCGGGCGGCCGCCCCGTGCATACGCGTCTTGAGGACCTCTGCGTTGAGCTTGGCCGTCTCGGTCTCTGGATCCGCCTCCACTACGTGTACCCGTACCCGATGGTGGACCGCATTATTCCGCTGATGGCTGAGGGGAAGATCCTCCCGTACCTCGATATTCCGCTCCAGCACGCGGATCCTGACGTGCTCCGCCGCATGGCGCGCCCGGCGCACGCCGAGAAGACGCTTGAGCGGATCCGCAAGTGGCGCGAGATCTGCCCGGATCTCACGATCCGTTCGTCCTTCGTGGTCGGTTTCCCGGGGGAGACCGAGGAGGAGTTCCAGCACCTCCTCGACTTTATCCGCGAGGCGGAGCTTGACCGTGTCGGCTGCTTCACGTATTCGCCGGTTGACGGCGCGAAGGCAAACGACTTCCCGGACGCTGTGCCGGATGACGTGAAGGAAGACCGTCGCCGCCGCTTCATGGAAGTGCAGGCCGAGGTGTCCGCGGCGAAGCTGAAGCGCCGCATCGGGAACGTTGAGACGGTTCTGATTGACGAACCTGAGGATGAGGACGGCGTCGCGGTCGGCCGCACGGCTCACGAAGCTCCCGAGGTGGATGGTGTTGTTTACGTCACGGTGACCCGCCCGGTGAAGCCTGGCGAATTCGTGCGGGCGAAGATTGTCCGTACCGAGGAGCATGACCTTGTGGCGCTCCAGGTGGAAGAATAACCGGCCGGATTTTCTCACCGCCGGATAGAAAAACCGCTTCAGATTGACTCACTGAAGCGGTTTTGTTTTATGAGGAGCGGCGCTCGAAAAGTGCGGACATCCCGGGCTGAAGCCCCGGGATCGGTTTCAGGGGCCGCGCCCGGATTTCCTCAATCGGTTCCGCGTCACCGCCCTTCGCGTTTCGCCGCTCGCGGATCGTCTCAATCCGGAATTCGTGCGCGGGGCCTCCGATCGCCGGAATCCGGATATGAATCACGTCCCCCTCTTTAAGGCCGGCCGCTTCGCTCGCGGGAGCCGAAAACGCGGCCCAGGGGGAGGAGAGATCCGCGATCGTAGCGATCGGGAAGCCGCTCGGCGCGGCGTCGCCTGTTCCAAGGAAAATGTGGGAGATTTCCCCATTCATCGGGCTCCGGATCACGGCGTCGTTTTTTGAAGCCGTGCTCTTTCCCTTATTGCCCGCTGCGGGTGACGCTGCGGCAGGGGTTGCTCCCTGATTCCCGAGGATGAATGCTTCTTTCGCGGCGCGCTCCGCTTCGCGCGCGGAGTCGAGAGCCGCGCGTTCCTCTTCCAGCCGCTGCTCGGGGACGAGCCCCTGGCGGTAAAGACCGGACACCCGGGCAAAATTCTTTTCCTCAGCGCGTTCCGCGGCGATCGCGGCTTCGTACGCCGTGCGGGCGTCTGACATATCGCTTGTGCCGAGGATCGTTTCGTCTTTGAGGCTTCCCCTTTCATGCCGCATCGGAGAGGCCGTTTCGGCGCGGGCCCGGACTTCGGCGTCCGGGATCGTTACGATAGCGATCCGGTCTCCAAGCCCCACACGGTCACCTTCCTTCACGAGGATCTGACGGATGCGGCCGGGAATTTTGCTTCCGACGTCGATCGACGCCGCGGTGATTTTGCCTTCAAGCGGCGGGAGCCTCGGGTGCGTCCAGAGCCACGCCCCCCAGCCCGCGAATCCGATCACGAGGATCGCGAGGAGCACGGAGAGGACGATGACAAGCGTGTTGCTGCCCTGATCTTCTTTTTTTTCTTCAGCCATAAGCGACAGATCGCGGATCGGAATTCCGGTTCCGCGGGAAAGGATGGACAGTCTGTCAGAAGGAAACCTCTGAACCCAGCGCTTCAGAAACCACTGACGGCTGTCTTTCCCTATTGTAGGGATGAAACATCACTCTTTGCATCGGCGGAACGGCGGAAGTGTGATGCAGAGCCGGAAGATCGGTAAATGATTGTGGCCGGGCGGCACGGGGGGAGCGCGGTGCCGCCGGATCGGGATGACGCTCAGTCTTCGTGCGTATGGGGATGTGTGTGCGGGAGCGCGTGGGCGTGTTCGTCCGTGTGATCATGGCTGTGCCCGTGGTCATGCTCATGTTCATGCGGATGGTCATGATCCCCTTCATCCGGCACTACCGGAATCAGATTGATCTTGCCGTAGTGGACACCGGGCGCTGAGACAATCGAGAGCGCGAGACTCTGAATCTCGGACACCGGTCCCCGGAGAATGATGGTTTCGGAGCACACCTCGTGCGACACGTGGACATGCATCGCGGTGACAACAAGTCCGATATTCGCGTGCTGGATTTCATTCATCCGCTCGGTGAGCTGCCGCTTATGGTGGTTGAAGCTGTAGCTCACCACGGCGAGCGCCTCGGCATCCCCCCGCGTCAGATCCTCTTTCGCGATGATGTCGCGGAGAATATCCCGGAAGACTTCAGAGCGGTTGCTGTAATTCCGTTCCTTCATCAGGCGGTCGAGCTGGACCGCAAGATCGTCATCAAGCGAAATCGTGAAGCGCTTCATAGGTGTTCTGCCTCTTCTTCTGTCAGGGACGCGTTCGGGCTGCGTTTGGATAGGATTTTAGACCCCGGCGCGCTCGGCCCAATACGGACCGTCCGCAAACCAGTTAAGTGCCGAGTCAAGTCCGAGGCTGTTGATCTGATGCGGAATGAGGGCGCGGACCCGGGGCTTCGCGTGGTACGCGATGCCGAGTCCCGCGTATTCCAGCATCTTCACGTCGTTCCAGCCGTCGCCCATCGTGATCACGTCACAGGCCGGGATGCCGCGCTCCGCCGCGAGCTGCTCCACAATGTGACGCTTGCCGTCCGAATCCACAATCTTCCCGCCGTTTTCTTCAGGGCCCGTCACGGTGCCGTCCAGCACTCCGTCCCGGATCCCGAGCTTATTGCAGTGGAAGCCGTTCGCGCCGAGCTTCACTGCGGCCGCGGCCGCGACTTCATCAAAACCACCCGTCACGATGTGGCACTCGAGCCCCGCCGCGCGGCAGCTCTTTACCCAGCGTTCCGCGCCGAGGCTGTAGGGCATCGTTTCCGCGAAATCTGTGAACGCCTTCACGGGGCACCCCTTCACCGCTGCGATCCGGAGTCTGAGGCTCTCGGCGTAATCCTTGATATCGCCCCGCATGGCGGCTTCGGTCACCTGTGCGACTGTGTCACCGTAACCCGCGTTTTTCGCCACCGTGTCGAGCGTTTCAATCGCGACCAGCGTGCTGTCGAGGTCACTCGCGAGGAGGCGGAATTCCGTGAGTTTCAGGCCGTGCCGCACCATCGCGGCGTCGAGCCCCGCTTCCTGCAGCCTTCCGATCACGGGTTCAGCGGTGAGCGGGTTCACGGACTCCAGCCTCACGGCCCCCGGTGCGATTTCAGCGATGAAGCCGGCGAGACCCGCCGCATCAGCCGGAAGATTGCTGCGGGAAAGATCCTTTCCCTGAATCACGAGATCGTAAGAAAGCGGCGTCATCGTCACGCTAGACTCCTTCGCACGGGGGTGCCTTAAGGTTTTTGGGATTAGGTAAATTTACTCAAGTTTACCCAGAATTCCCTTGACCGCCGCAATCCGTGACTCAACATTCCCTGTTGACTGCGCGATCTGGACCCGGTTCGGGCCCGTCATCCGCATATCGCGCCGGCTCTGCATGAGGTCGATGAATTTAAGCGGCTCAAATTTCGGCTTATCGGCGACTGTGAGATAGATCACCTTTTCAGACGCGTCCACTTTGCGGATTCCGAGCTTCTCGCAGAGGAGCCGGATCCGGTGCTCATCGATCAGGGTCTTTGCCTGAGGCGGAATCTCGCCATAGCGGTCAGCGAGGTTCTCGACCACGGCGTCGATCGCGTCCGGGGTTTCGGCCGCGGCGAGTTCCTTATAGAACCCGAGCCTCTGGTTCACGTCCGGCACGTAGTCGGACGGAAGGAGCGCCGGCGCGTGGAGATTGATTTCCGCGACGGATGCGAACGGATGCTCGACATCCGGGGTTTCACCGCGCTTCAGCGCCCGGACCGCTTCCTTCAGCATTTGGTTATAGAGGTCGAAGCCCACGTTCGCGATCTCGCCCGACTGCCGTTCGCCGAGCACTTCACCCGCGCCGCGGATCTCCAGGTCATGCATCGCGAGGTAGAAGCCGCTTCCGAGATCCTCGAGATTCTGGAGCGCTTCAAGCCGCTTCTCGGCGTTCTTCGTGATGGAGGCCTCGGGCGGCGTGAGGAGGTAGGCGTAGGCCTGGTGGTGGCTGCGGCCAACGCGGCCCCGCAGCTGATGAAGCTGCGCGAGACCGAACTTATCCGCCCGGTGAATGATGATCGTGTTCGCGGTCGGAATATCGATCCCGGTCTCAATAATCGTCGTACAGAGAAGGACGTTGTAGTGCTGCTGATAGAACTCGCGCATCACGCGCTCCAGCGCGTGTTCCGGCATCTGACCGTGGGCGACCGCGATGCGGGCCTCGGGGACAAGCTCAAGCAGCCGCTCGTAGCGCGTCTGGATCGTGTCGACATCGTTATGGAGGAAGTAGACCTGGCCCCCGCGCTTCAGCTCTCGGAGAATGGCTTCCCGGATCAGCGCGTTGCTTTCCGGCCGCACAAAGGTCTTCACGGCCAGCCGCCGCTCGGGCGCCGTCGCGATCACGGAGAAGTCCCGCACGCCTTCAAGCGACATCGACATCGTGCGGGGAATCGGGGTCGCGGTGAGCGTGAGAACGTCGACCTCGGCACGAAGCGACTTCAGTTTCTCTTTCTGCCGCACGCCGAACCGGTGCTCCTCATCAATGATGACGAGCCCGAGGTTCTTGAATTTCACGGTGTCTGAGAGGAGCTTATGCGTGCCGATCACGATATCGACCGAACCCGCTTCGAGTCCGGCGAGAGCCGCCGCGGTTTCCTTCCCGCTTCGGAAGCGGGAGAGCTCCGCGATACGGACAGGCCACGCTGCGAACCGGTCACGGAACGTCTGCGCATGCTGCTCCGCGAGCAGCGTCGTGGGGCAGAGCACCGCGACCTGGCGTCCCCCCATCACCGCGATGAAGGCGGCCCGGAGCGCGACTTCGGTTTTCCCGAACCCGACGTCGCCGCAGACGAGGCGATCCATCGGTTTCCCTTTCTGCATGTCGTCGAGCACCGCGTCAATCGCCGCCTGCTGATCGGGGGTTTCTTCAAAGGGGAAGCCTTCCGCGAACGCTTCGTAGTCGGTCGGTGACACCTTGAAGACCATTCCGGGGCGGTTTTCCCGGAGCGCGTAGAGGTGAAGAAGCTCCGCCGCGGTGTCCCGCACCTGCTGGGAGGCTTTCCGTTTCGCCTTTTCCCACTCGCCCTTCCCGAGGTGGTGAAGCGGCGCGTGGTCACGGTCAGACCCGGAGTAGCGGGAAATCAGATGGAGCTGCGACACCGGAACATAGAGTTTCGCGCTGTCCGCGTAATCAATCTGAAGGCACTCGGCGGGTCCGTCCTGGGTATCCAGCGTAATCAGCCCCTGATAGCGCCCGATGCCATGCTCCACGTGGACCACGGGGTCCCCGATCCGGAGTTCCGAGAGATCCCGGATCATGGAGTCGACGTTTGTCTTCCGGTCGCGCCGCCTGACGTTGCGGCGCGGGTTCGCCTTATAGAGCTCGGTCTCTGTCACCACCGCGATCTTCGGCTGATCCATCACGAAGCCGTCATAAAGCGGCCCGTTGGTGATCGAGAACGGGGAGTCGGAGTCAATAAACGCGCTGAACCCCGAGGTCCGGTCCGGGGCGAGCCCATACTCGCGGAAGAGTTCGAGAATCGTCTCTTCGCGGCCGGCGGATGACGCCGAAATGAGGAGCCTCCGCTTCTCGGTCTGCGTCCTCGCGCGGTACGCCTTCAGATGCTCAAGCGGATCCTTCGCTCTCCGGTCAACCGAGAGATCGGGGAACACGGGGGTGCCGTCTCCCGATGTCACTAGTTTCCAGCGGGCAAAGGGGCTGAGTGCCTTGAAGAACGCTTCAGGCGACAGGAAGAGCTGCTCAGGAGGCAGCGCCGGATGCTCGGCGTCGTGCGAGAGGAATTCGTACCGCCCCTCGGTCTCGTGATAGAACCGCTCAAGCTCCGCGTTCACGTCTCCCGTGAGGAAAAACCGGGCGTCCTCTCCCACGTAATCAAAAATCGTTGCCGTCTCATCAAAGAAAAGCGGCAGATAGTATTCGCTCCCCGGGCTCGGGACGTGGTTCGCGATGTCCTTATAGACAGACGACCGGGTGCCGGCCTTCGGGAAGGCGGTCTGCCAGTTTTTGCGGAACGTGAGGGCGCCCGCCTCATCGATCGGGAACTCGCGCCCGGGGAGGATACGGATGCTTTCCGCGTCCCCCGTCGTATGCTGCGTGTTTTCGTCAAACACCCGGATCGTTTCGATCTCGTCATCGAAGAGTCCGATCCGGTAGGGGTTCGGAGCGCCCATCGGGTAGATATCGACGATTTCGCCGCGGACACAGAATTCGCCCGGGCCCATCACCTGGGAAACGTTTGAGTAGCCGGCGAGAATCAGCCGGTGCTTCAGATCCGTGGTGGAAAGGATGTCGCCCCGGCGGAAGAAGAACGTGGTCGCGGAAATGAAGGAGGTCGGCGCGATCCGGAGCGCGGCGGTTGAGGCGGAAAGAAGCAGCAGGTCAATCGCGGTCCCGGAGTCAGACCGTCTGCCGGGGACGCGGGATGAAAGCCGGTAAAGCGTTTCCAGCCGCTCCGATATCAGATCCTCATGCGGGGAGAGGAGGTCGTAAGGGAGCGTTTCCCAGTCGGGGAACGTCCGGACGGAGAGCGAGGGATCGACCCACGCCACTTCCTGCTCCAGCCGGATCACGTCAGAGGCGTTCGCCGCGATCACGACGAGGATTGAGCCCTGTTCCGCGCATTCCCGCGCGGCCTCCGCGATCGCGACACTGTCAGGCGCCCCCGCGGGGAGCGTCATCGTGCGGCTGAGCGTCGGGTGTTTATCAAAGAGACTGTCGCCAAGGAGGCCGGGGAAACGTGTTTTCGTCATGAAGAAAAATTCTGAAGGACGGGAAATTACGGTCTGGGCGAACGGTGCCGGATCGCTACAATTCCTGAAGATTATAGAAAGACTCGGGCTGCGGTTCGATCCCTGTGTTTCGAGGGGAAGCGCGTCGCCCGGGCCAAACGCCAGCGTGACTGAAAGGAAGAGTGGAGTGAAAGAGGAAGAAAGCCGTTTTTATGCTCTGGTGCCGGCCTCCGGCGTCGGGCGCCGCATGGGGCTCGCCGTTCCGAAGCAGTATCTGAGGCTCGCGGGTGAAACGGTCCTTTCTCTCACGGTCCGGGCGCTTCACGATTCAGGCATCTTTTCCGGGATCCTCGTTGTGGTGTCAGAGACGGACGCGTGGATCGATGAGGAAACGTTCCCTGAGGGCGTGAGCGTTGTCCGACGCGGCGGCGAAACCCGCGCGGACACCGTAGTGAACGGCCTCGAAACACTCTCAGGCGGCGCCGTTTTCCCGGCGTCCGGCTCGGACTGGGTCATGGTGCATGACGCGGCGCGTCCCTTTGTGGATCCCGCGGATATCCGGAAACTCCGGGATGAGGTGCTGTCAGCAGGGCACGGCGCGATCCTCGCGATGCCGATGGCGGACACCGTGAAGGAAGCGTCACCCGACCGCCGGATTCTCGCGACCCGTGACCGCAAATCGCTCTGGCGCGCGGCAACACCTCAGGCGTTCAGGCTCTCGGAGCTCCTTTCCGCGCTCAGACGCGGGACCGAAGGGGTGACGGACGAATCCTCCGCGATGGAGCGCACCGGACACCCGGTTTCCGTTGTTCCGGGCAGCACGCTAAACTTTAAAATCACGACGCCGGATGACGCGCTGATCGCGGAAGCGATCGCCGAAAGCCGGCTCCGCAAACACCCGTAACGCCCCAATAGGGGAGACTGGAGAAAGATACAGATGGCATTTCATATTGGGGAAGGCTACGACATTCACCGCCTGGTGCCCGGCCGGAAGCTTTATCTCGGCGGCATTCTGATCCCTTACGAAAAGGGACTTCTCGGGCACTCGGACGCCGATGTGCTGCTGCACGCCATTACGGATGCGATCCTTGGCGCCGCGGGCCGCGGCGATATCGGAGAGCGTTTCCCGCCGTCAGACGAACGCTGGAAGGACGCGGACAGCCGCCGTCTCCTTCAGATCGTGGTGGGCGAAGTCCGCGACGCGGGCTGGGAAATCGTGAACGTGGATACGACGATTTACGCTGAAGAACCGAAGCTCGGCGAGTGGAAGAAAAAGATCCGCACTCAGCTCGCGCGGATTCTCGGTGTCGCCGAGCAGGACGTGAACGTCAAGGCGAAGACGAAGGAAGGCATGGGCGAAGTGGGCGAAGGACAGGCGATCGAAGCGACCGCCGCTGTCCTTCTTGAGCCGAGCCTTCAGGCGGAAATCTTCTGATCGCCTTTTGCTGACAGGTCCGCTTCATCCCGTCCCTTCGGCGCTTTCGGAGGCGAGGCGAGGGGGAAGCGGATTTCCACGACAAGACCCTTCGGGTTATTTGTGTGAAGCTTCACCTGACCATCGCTGCGACGCGCGATGCGGTCCACAATCGCGAGACCGAGGCCTGAGCCGGTAGACCCGGTTCGGGCCCGTTCGCCCCGCTCAAACGGCCGGAGCACGCGTTCCATCTCCGCTTCCGGAATCCCTTCGCCGCGGTCCGCGACGGAGAGAATTGCCCGTCCGCCCTGCATCCCGGTATTCACGAAGATCTCAAGTTTCCCATCAGGGTCGCGCCCGTACTTGCTCGCGTTGACGAGGAGATTCTGCACGACACGCGCGATTTCAGCCGGGTGCGCCATGATGTAGACATCCTTCCGGATCACGCTGTCAAGCGACACCGAGGGGTCTTCCTGCATGCGGCTCGCGCCGATCGCGGAAGCCACCACTTCACCGAGATTCACGAGTTCGAGCGGCGTATTCGAGCGCCGCGCGTAGCCGAGGAACTGGTTCACGATGTTTTCCATCTGCTCCATATCCTGGACCATGGCGTTCCGGGAGTCTTCGGGGAGATCCGCGAGTTCGACCTCCAGCCGGAGCCGCGTGATCGGGGTGCGAAGGTCGTGGCTCACGCCGGCGAGCAGCAGTTCCCGGTCCTCCTCCATGCGGGAGAGGTCCTTCACCATGATGTTGAAGGATTTGTTCACCTCACGGATTTCGGTCGGGCCGGTGTCCGGGAGCTCTTCAGGCGTCTGCCCGCGGCCCAGCGCCTTCGCGGCGCGCGAGAGATTCGCGAGCGGCTCCACCGTGTGACGCGTGAGGAGCGTGGCGCCGAGCGTCGAGAGCATAAAGGCGATGATGCCCCACCAGAGCCAGGACGTGCCGCTCGGGCGGTCAAAGAGCTTTTTCCGCGTCATCAGCCAGTACTGATCGCCGTCAATCGAGAGCGACACCCAGAGGCCTTTTTCTCCGTTCACTTCGGAGGCGAGCACCGTGTGCGGCCCAAGCCCCTCATGCACCATCTGCTCGATGAGACTCACGGTTGACGTGTCGGTAAGCGGCGTCGTGTGATCGCTGTCCTCCTTCGGCACGATGCGCAGTCCTTCTTCGCTCGCGAGAATATTGAGGAGGTCCGGCCGGTAGACCGGGTCCGCGGAAATCAGCGCGTAGCGCGTGAGATTCGTCATCGAGACGATCTGCTGGGAAATGCTCCGCGCGATCGACTCTTCATTAAATGTCCAGTACGTCTGAAGGCCGCCCAGCACCGACACCACGATGAGGACCATCAGCATCAGGAACGTGCGCCAGAAGATGCTGTTGCTTGAATTACGTTCGCCTTCGGGGGCCGGCGCCTCTTTTTTAGCCATGATTGCAGCCTGGGGATAAGAGGAAAAAAGGGAAAAGCGCGGCTGGCTTCTTTCTGAGAAACCTCTGCCGCACTTCAGGTGAGAATCCGGTGACGCACCTGATCCTTACACCGTATGTCCGTCCGGGATGAAGACGTAGCCGAGACCCCAGACCGTCTGCAGGTAGCGGGGCTTGCTCGGTTCGGGTTCAATCAGCTTGCGGAGACGCGAGACCTGGACGTCAAGACTCCGGTCAAAGGCCTCGTACTCGCGGCCGCGGGCCATTTCCATCAGCTTGTCACGCGAGAGCGGCTGACGCGGGTGGCGGGCAAAGGCCTTCAGCACCGCGAATTCGCCCGTCGTGAGCGGAATCGGTTCGCCGTTCTTCCGGAGCACCCGGGTGCCGAGGTCGAGTTCAAAGTTCCCGAACTTCACGATTTCGTTTTCGCTTGAAGGCGCCCCCGGCGTCTCAGGCGTCGGACGGCGGCGCAGCACGGCGTGCACCCGGGCGAGGAGTTCGCGCGGATTGAAGGGCTTCGGGATGTAGTCATCGGCCCCGAGCTCCAGCCCCACGATACGGTCGACATCTTCACCTCGCGCCGTGAGCATGATGACAGGCGTCGTGTCCTTGGACGCGCGGATCCGCTTCAGGATCGCGAGACCATCCTCACCCGGCATCATCAGGTCGAGAATCAGCGCGTCAAAGCGCTCACGCATCCAGAGCCGGTTCATCGCCTGGCCGTTTTCAGCCACGAAGACATTGAACCCGTTCTCACCGAGATAGCGCCGCAGTAGATCCCGCAGCCTCGGGTCATCATCGACCACCAGAATTTTCGGTTTGCGTTCAGCCGTCATGTCTGTCCCCTTGTAATAGAATTCTTTCTCTAAAGAAAAAAGCTTCCCGGTTTTTGCTTCCGGGTTGGTTTGTTACATTTTGGCCTGTTACAAATTTTTTTGTGCTCTCCAAAACAAGCTGTAACAAAAGAACCCGCCCTGAAAGAATTTCACTCCCTTTTTGTAGCACTTTTTAAGAAAAATCGAAATAGGATATAGGTGTTGAAGAAAGGAGGAGCCTCCGCGGCCGGTTTCTGGAGCGGGGCCTTCCTTGCGGAAGCTCCTCCTCACTTATTTCCTTATTCGGACTGCTATGAGAAAATTTTTGCTGCTGGCTTTGCTGACGACCTGCTGCGCTGCGGCTTCCCCCGCGTTCGCGCAGGATGGTCCTATGTGCAATCGCACCTGCACTCCCGCTGAGTGGCAGAGTCTCTCCGTTCAGGAGCGCGTCGATCTCTGGCCTGTCATGACGCAGGAAAACCGCCGCCACATCTGGATGCTGATGGATGACGCGGAAAAACGGGCGCTTCGCGAGAAGCTTCGCCCGATCAGCCGGGAAGAGTTCCGGCGCCACTTTGAGTGCAGCATCGACCCGAAGGGGCTCGGTGCCATGGAGCCGGGGGATCCCCGTCCGGTGATGTCGCCGATGGAAAGAATGCATATGAGAAATCAGATCATTCAGGTGCATCAGGAATTTATGCATGTCCGGTCTGCGCGTGAGAACGCCCGGCTGGACGGAGGCCGCTGAGAAGAGGCCGTGCCTCTGGCGGGCTTCGGGAGTGAAGCCGCCGGAAAAACCCGGAAGCCGATCCGGCGAGGCGCTAAAATGCGCTCTTGACAGGCGGGATTCGCGATTCATAGCCGCGGTCCCGCTTTTTTCGTATTTGGAATTCAGTAAGAGAACAGAGAATGTCGGCAAAAATCCCAACGCTCCTCGCGCTTGATACCGCAACGCCGGTGAGTTCCGCCGCGGTGACGGGTGAAGGTCTTTCGGTCCAGAAAATTGATGAGTCCGGAGCGGGGCATTCGGAGTCCCTGATCGGAGAGGTGGACGCCGTGCTGCGGGAAGCGGGTGTCTCGCTTTCAGACTGTGACGCCGTGGTGTTCGGAGCGGGTCCGGGAGCCTTTACCGGGCTTCGGGTCGCGTGCGGCGTGGCGCAGGGGCTCGCCTGGGCAAAAGAGAAGCCGATTGTCGCGGCGAGTAACCTTGAAGCACTCGCGATGAAGGAACTCAGCGGGAAACCCGCCGGGACGAGAATCCTCGCGGCTTTCGACGCCCGGATGCATCAGGCGTACTGCGCGGTGTACGAGAAGGCGGAAGAGGGTGCGAGGCTCTCTGAACTCGTACCGGCTGAACTCGTGAATCCGGATGAGCTCGCGGGGCTTGCCGAGAGTTTCGGCGTGGCGCTCGCCTCGGGAAGCGGTGTCCGCGCGTTCCCGGAGTCGTTCGCGGTGCTGGGTGACCGGGTGACGCTGAATCCGGATGCGACAGTCACGGCGCTTGATCTCGCGGCGCTCGGCGCGATTCTCTTTAAATTGGGGCTCGCCGTGATTCCGGAACTCGCCGCTCCGCTTTACGTCCGTAACCATGTGGCGCTCACGATTGAAGAGCGCGCCGCGGGAAAGAGGCTCTGACGATGGCAGCCGCGATTCGGAATATGACGCCCGCGGATCTTCCCGCGATTGAAACGATTGAACAGCGTGTTTTTACGGAGCCCTGGGATATGGGTTCCTACGCCGCGTGCCTCCGCTCCGGGTGCTACGCGAGAGTCGCGGAGGACGCCGGGACTGTGGCTGGTTACGCCGTCCTTCATCAGCTGCGGGGTGAGGCCGAGATCTTCACGCTCGCGGTTGCCCCGGAATTTCAGGGGAAGGGAATCGGGACCGCGCTTCTCGCTGATCTCATGAGTGAGGCGAACCGTGAAGGCGCTTTCCGCGTGGTGCTTCAGGTGCGGTCTTCAAACGATCACGCGATCCATATTTATAAAAAGGCGGGGTTTGTCCAGGCCGGGGTGATTTCGGATTACTACGCGAACCGCGACGGAACACGCGAAGACGCGCTCTTTATGGAGGCAATGCTCACCCATGCTTGACGCACGGCAATCCGCGATCTGGAAGGCGATGGGGCTTGGCCCTGAGTGGATTCTCCGGGCAGAAGAGGATCCGTCAGTGCCGGTCCGAGGCGTGCCGAAGGCGATTGAGGCTCCCGCGGCTCCGGCTGCGGAAGCGACGCCTCAGCCGCGCCCGGTGGCACCCGCACCCCGTGTGTCCCGTGTATCCCGGGCTTCGGTGACAGCTCCGTCGCAGCCGGTTCACGCGAGCCCGATAACTCAGGCGCCGCGCCGTGCGGCGCAGGCGGTGTCTCCCACCGTGTCGTCTTCCATGCCGGCAGCGGTTCTCCCTGATCACGCTGCGAGCGGCTGGGATTCAGTGAAGTTCTTCAGCCAGGTGACAGACGGTACCTGGGATCAGCTGAAGGCGCTTCTCCCTGACTGCCACGGCTGCGGTCTCAGTGAAACGCGGACCCGCACCGTGTTCGCGGACGGCGCTCCGGGCTGCCCGATCGTGATGGTCGGCGAAGCGCCGGGGGCGGAAGAAGATCTCCAGGGGAAGCCTTTTGTCGGGAAGAGCGGTCAGCTTCTCACGAAGGCGCTGGAGTCTGTCGGGCTGCAGCGCGGGAAGGACATCGCGATCATCAACGTGCTTAAATGCCGTCCGCCGCATAACCGCGATCCGAAGCCCGAGGAAGTCGCGGTCTGCCGCCATTTCCTTGACCGGCAGCTTCAGCTCCTCGCCCCCAAGGTTCTCGTGCTGATGGGCCGCCCCGCGGCGTCAGCGGTTCTCGGCACTGATCAGGCGATCAGCCGTCTCCGCGGAAAGCTTTTCGAAATCGAGGTCGCTGGGAAGAAGGTTCCGGTGATCGTGACGTATCACCCCTCGTACCTCCTCCGGAACCTCGCGGATAAGGAAAAGTGCTGGCACGATCTGCTCTTTGTGAAGCGGACGCTGAAAGAAGCGGAAGCGGCCTGACACACATCGCAGAGCCCATCAAAAAAGCCCGGTTTTTCAACCGGGCTTTGCTTTTGGGGAGCGATCCGCCGCTCTACTTCTCTTTCCCGTTCTGCAGATGCGGGCTTTCTTCTCCGATCATGCTGGAGAGATCCTGACCGATCGCGTTGCGGCGGTGCGTGAGGATCACAATGATCATCCCGATCGCGACAAAGGCGCCGAAGATCTCCATGATGCGGGTGGAGGTGAGGCCTCCCTTGATCATGAGCGAGTAGATGCCAAGCATGATCAGCATCGACGAATTTTCGTTGAAGTTCTGGACGGCGATCGAGCGGCCCGCGCTCATCAGAACAAAGCCGCGGTTCTGAAGGAGGGCGTTCATCGGCACTACGAAGAAGCCGGCAAGCGCGCCGACAAGCACCATGATGCAGCCCGCGATGATGATCGCCCAGGAGATTTCAAAACCGCCCGGAAGCGTGATGACGGAAGGCGCCATCGCGCGGTTGAAGTGCGCGGCAAAGACCACGACGACCCCCATCAGAACGCCCATCGGGAGTACCTTGAGGCACTTCTTAAGCGGCACAAAGGTCGCGGCGCCGACCGCGCCGATTGCGATGCCGACAGAGACCACGGCCTGAAGAATGGAGGCCTGTGAGAGATTGAGGCCGAAATTCGTGTCAGCCCAGGAGAGCACTAGGAACTGCAGCACAGCGCCCGCGCCCCAGAACATCGAGGTGACGGCAAGCGACGTCTGTCCAAGCTTATCGGTCCAAAGCGCTTTGCAGGAGCCGAGGAAATTGCAGACCGTTTTGATCGGTTCGAAATCCGCTTTCGGGTACCGCACGCCGGTGTCCGGAATAAAGAGATTGCAGGCCGCGGCAATGAGGTAAATAAAGAAAACGATCGAGATCGCGGCGCCGGCTCTTGTATGAATGCCGATTGTCTGGAGGACGCCCGCGGCGAGCACCGGATCCGCGACAGCCGGAAGAATCAGGGCACCGCCGAGCACTACGCCGAGAATGATCGAAATCACCGTGAGGCCTTCGATCCAGCCGTTAGCCACAACGAGTTTATCCGGGGGGAGGAGTTCCGTGAGGATGCCGTATTTGGCGGGGGAGTAAGCCGCGGCGCCAAGACCGACGATCGCGTAGGCGAGAAGCGGGTGGCCCCCGAAAAGCATAAAGAGACAGCCCACCGCTTTCAGCGTGTTCGTGAGGAACATGACGCGGCCTTTCGGCATGCTGTCCGCAAAAATTCCTACATACGCCGCAAAGATGATGTAGCTCAGCGTGAAGCAGAGTCGCAGGAGCGGAGTCATCCAGGCAGGGGCGGCGAGCTCGGAGAGCAGCGCGATGGCAGCGATGAGGAGAGCGTTATCGGCGAGGCTTGAAAAAAACTGCGCCGCCATGATCGTGTAAAACCCGCGATTCATTTGTCTCCCTTATATTCCTTGAAAAGTGGGCAGTTCAGAGATGACGCAGCAGAACCGCCTAGGTAAATATAGCGGAAAGGCGGGATTTGTGACGCGGTCTCAGAAAGCCGTGCCGGAGTCTACCGGTTTTCCGTCCCGAAATCTAAAAGAAAAACGGAAACTTACACTTTATCGCACGGAGGCCTCAGGTTAAACGATCCCGGGGGTTAACTCGGGTGCCGGGCCATAGTGGTAAAGTTTCCGGACAGTTTCCTTCCGGCGCTCCGCCGCTATGCGGAAAAAAGCGGGAACGACCGCCAGGGATCATTCATCTACAGAATCAGAATAAATCAGGAAAGTTTAGAAAATGTCTCGTCCCATAGAGCTTGTCATTCATATGGACGCACTGCGCCACAACTGCCAGAAAATGCGGGAGGCGGCGCGCGGCCGGTTCCTCTGGGCTGTGGTGAAGGCAAACGGCTACGGTCACGGACTGGAGCATATTGTGAAAGGGTTCGCTGAGGCGGACGGTCTCGCGATCCTCGATATCGGTGACGCGCTGAAGCTGCGGCGTCTCGGCTGGAAGAAACGGATCCTGATGATTGAAGGGTTCTTTGATGAAGAGGACCTCGAGCCTATTCAGGAAGCAGGAGCTGACGTGATCGTTCATTCGGAGCGGCTCCTTTCCATTCTGGAGCATCACAAGGGGCTGCGCCTCGGCTGCTATATCGGCGTGAACACCGGCATGAGCCGTCTCGGCTTCCGGCCATCCGAAGTGGAAGCGGTCAGAACCCGGCTTCACGCGATTCCCGGGGTGACGAGCTACGGCGTTCTCACGCACTTCGCAAACGGTGACCCTTCTTATAAAGAGAACGGCCCGGCGACAGTCGGCCGGCAGCTGGACCGGCTCGGTGATCTCGCGAACGACCCCGAAGGGGCGTGTCTCGCTGCGACGACCGGCATGCTCTTCCACCCTGAGGTGAAAGGGAACGCGGTCCGCGCAGGCATCGCGCTTTACGGCGTGAGCCCGGATTCGACGGTGTCCGAGAAAACACTCGACATTATTCCGGCGCAGACGCTCCGCGCGAAGATTATCGCGGTCCAGCATATTGAGAAGGGTGAGGCGGTCGGTTACGGCTCCAAGTGGATCGCGCCGCGTCCGAGCCGGATCGGCATCGTCGCCTGCGGCTACGCGGATGGCTACCCGAGATCCGCTCCGAACGGCACCCCGGTCTGGGTTGAAGGGAAAAAGGTCCCGATGGCGGGGCGTGTCTGCATGGACATGATTTCGATCGATATCACCGATTTCCCGGACGCGGATGTCGGAAGCTGGGTGGAACTCTGGGGACAGCATATTCCGGTGAACGAGATCGCGGGTTCGGTCGGCACGATTGGGTATGAGCTGATCTGCAGCGTGCTGCCGCGCGTTCCTGTCCGGGAGACAGAAGGGACTCTCTGATTCAGGTGTCCTCCTTTCTGTAAACTAAAAGCTTCAACCGCAGGGCTGTGGATCCGAGGGATCCCGGCCCTGATCAGTCTACGGAGCGGCAGAAATGGCAAAGTCAAAAACGGTTTATGTTTGCAGCCAATGCGGGGAGAGTTTCCCAAAATGGATGGGACAATGCCCGAACTGCCACGCCTGGAACACACTCTCCGAATATAAGGTGGAGGAGGGTGTCAGCGCCCGCTATGGCTCTGACCGCCACCGCAGCCAGGCGATTATTGAGTCGACTGAAGTGAAGGATCTCTCCAGCGTTCAGGCAGAGGGCCTTCCGCGGATTCTGACCGGGCTCCGCGAATTTGACCGCGTGATGGGCGGAGGACTTGTGCCCGGAGGCGTATCTCTGATCGGCGGTGATCCGGGTATCGGGAAATCCACGCTTCTCCTTCAGGTCACGGCGCGGCTCGTCGGGCGCGGCATGAAAACACTCTATGTATCCGGTGAAGAAAGCGCGGGACAGGTCGCGATGCGCGCGAAGCGTCTTGAGCTCCGTCCTGACGGGATCCGGCTGATGAGTGAAATTCAGCTTGAGACGATCGAACAGGTGATCGTGGCGGAGAAACCGGACTTCGTCGTGATCGACTCGATCCAGACGATTTTCTCCTCTGAACTCAATTCCGCGCCGGGCTCGGTCTCCCAGGTGCGCGAATGCGCGGCCCGGCTTACGCGTCTCGCGAAGACCTCGGGCACGACGCTTGTTTTTGTCGGCCATGTCACGAAAGAAGGGTCGCTTGCCGGTCCCCGGGTGCTCGAGCATATCGTCGACACCGTGCTTTACTTTGAAGGCGATACGCACTCCAACTTCCGCCTCATCCGCGCGTTCAAAAACCGTTTCGGCGCCGTGAATGAACTTGGGGTCTTCGGTATGACGGACCACGGCCTCCGCGGTGTCTCGAACCCGTCCGCGATTTTCCTTTCCGAATACCGGGAGAGTGTCCCGGGTTCCGTGATTCTTGTGACGCAGGAGGGGACACGGCCGCTTCTCGTCGAAATTCAGGCTCTGGTGGATGACTCACACTCGCCGACCCCGAAGCGGCTTTCGGTCGGCCTTGATCTGCAGCGTCTTTCAATGCTCCTCGCGGTCCTCCACCGTCACGCCGGGGTGAGCTGCTTTGATCAGGATGTCTTTGTGAACGCCGTGGGCGGCATGAAGATCTCGGAACCGGCGACTGACCTCGCGGTGCTGCTCGCCATCATTTCCTCGATCCGTAACCGGGCGCTCCCGAAGGGGCTCGTGGTGTTCGGTGAAATCGGTCTCGCGGGCGAGGTGCGTCCCGCGCCGCGCGGCCAGGAGCGGCTCCGCGAGGCCGCGAAGCTCGGGTTCTCACGCGCCATCATCCCGCGCGCCAATAAGCCGAAAGAACCGATTGAGGGGCTTGAGGTGATCCCGGTGGATAAGCTCTCGGAAGCGGTCGCTGCGGTGCAGGGGATGGAGTAAAGAACGCCTCACCGGCCCCGGACTGAATCGGTATACTTTCCCGCATCAAATAACCCATATTGCCTGGAAATTACACAATGACCACGCTCACCAAAATCCTTCCGGCGGGATCGAAGCCCGCTCCTGTTCTCCTCGCGAGAATGAAGCAAATCCCCCTGATTAGCGCCTTCCGCGCTGAGCTTCCCTCCACCTTTGAGGCGGGCGGCGAAGCGTACGAAGTGACGGTTTCGGTTGATGAACTGCGTCCGCTTGAGATCGATGACATCCTGATGGATGATCATGGGCAGCTCTACGCGGTGAGCGCGGCGCCTGAAGTCGTGTTCCATGTCACGGGCGATATGAATCTGATGCAGCAGGCGGGTTCCGCTCTTCTGATGCGCGGCTACCGCGTGTCTCAGACTGAGGATGGTTTCGGTGTCGCGGCGGACGAAGACCTGGGGCTTGCGCTGAAGCAGATCGGCCTCACCTATACCGAAGTCACTGAACCCTTCACCCCGATCGTTATGGATTCCTGCGGCTGCGGGTGTGGCTGCGGCGGCCATCACCACCATCACGATGACGACGATGAATGCGGCTGCGGCTGTGGCGGTCATCACCATCACCACGAGGAAGAGGAGTGTGGATGCGGCTGCGGCGGTCACCACCATGAGCACGAAGAGGAAGAGTGTAGCTGCGGCTGCGGCGGTCACCACCACGATCACGAAGAGGAAGAGTGCGGGTGCGGCTGCGGCGGCCATCACCATGAGCATGAAGAGGGCGAATGCGGCTGCGGCGGTCATCACCACGATCATGAAGAAGGCGAGTGCTGCTGCGGCGGCCATCACCACGAGCATGAAGAGGGTGAATGCGGCTGCGGTGGTCACCATCACGAGCATGAGGAAGGCGGCTGCACCTGCGGCTGCGGTTCCGAGAAGCCCGCAGCCAAGTAACGCCACCCTGGCTGCGACTCTGATTTTTTAAATCTGCACAGCTTTTTTGAAGGCACTTTTCAGAGTTTTTCTGTAAAATAGAGCCTTCGTGCGCGGGGATGGCGAAATTGGTAGACGCACCAGGTTTAGGTCCTGACGCCCGTTGAGGGCGTGCCGGTTCAAGTCCGGCTCTCCGCACCAGTTTTCAGAGCCCGGAGTGCTTCTAAGAGGCATTTCGGGCTCTTTTCTTATGTATGCGGGGTTGTTCCCCCCGGTTCCTGCGTTCCCGCCTTCCAGCCGAGCTTTCCATTCAGGAAAGATACCCGTCTCAGTCGGTTTCCTCTGTGATTTTTGAGTTCATCAGTATCCGGTCTGATACTGAAAAACGACAGAAAAATTCCTAATCGGGACCTGCTTTTGGATGAAATCCATTAGTCGTCTAACTATAATTTTGTGTTTCAATAAATATTTAATTGAAAATACAGCCGGCTCTCAGGGACATAAATCCTTCAGTACAAAAATCCTCACTAGCGGTCTCGGACTGTCTGAATAAGAACAGTTCTCAATACCTTCAGCTTAAGGCTGGCGTAAGGTCGGTTTACCTATATTAGGAATATAAATTAAAGAGTTAAGAAGGATGGAAAGCGCCAGGTGATGTTATGAAACTGGTTTGATTGAGAAATTTTCATTCTCATTGAAAAGCACTGCCGGGATACTTTCAGTGATTGACAATATTGAAATTAAGGTAATACAAAAAAATAAAAAAAGACTCACACTTTTTATGAAAAGCGAATAGAATGTTCATATCTGGTATGCCACACATTTGTCCCCGGGACCCCCAATCACCCCGGGTGGCAGACCGGATCATTTCTAATATCTAGGAGAAAGTAATGGCTGCTAATCGTTATGCCGGTACGAAGACCGAAAAGAATCTGTGGGAAGCCTTTGCCGGTGAGTCCCAGGCCCGCAACAAGTACACGTTCTTCGCAAGTGTCGCGAAGAAGGCGGGTTACGAGCAGATCGCCGCTCTTTTCCAGAAGACCGCTGATAACGAGCGTGAACACGCGAAGCTTTGGTTCCGTCAGCTCGGCCAGATCGGCACGACCGAGGAAAACCTCGCCGCTGCCGCTGCCGGTGAAAATTATGAGTGGACGGATATGTATGATCGTATGGCGAAGGAAGCCGACGAAGAAGGCTTCCCGGAACTCGCCGCTCAGTTCCGCGGCGTGGATGCTATTGAAAAGACCCACGAAGAGCGCTATCGCAAGCTGCTGAAGAACGTGGAAGAGAAGAAGGTGTTCGAGAAGGCCGGCATCACGGTCTGGGAATGCCGCAACTGCGGTCACATCGTGATCGGCACGAAGGCTCCGGAAGTCTGCCCGGTCTGCTTCCATCCGCAGAGCTTCTTCGAAGTCCGCGCCGAGAACTACTGATAGACGCCGTGTTCCGCGGGTCCTCTGAGGACCTGCGGATCAGTCCTGATGGTTTTGTTCCGCCTTTCGTCTGCAGGCGGGGCAGATCCCTTGAAACACGGAATTCTGAAAGTCAATCAGGATTCCGTGTTCTGCATCCAGGTGATGCTTCAGTTCCTCAGCGGTACGCTCAATCTCTCCGCAATGAAGGTGAAAGAGCTTCCGGCAGACTTTGCACTGCACGTGAAACTCCGCCTCATCGTGACCCGGCGCGAATTCGAACACAATCGGGCCGCCTTTCTTGGTCAGAAATTTCTTCAGCTTCCCTTCCTCTGAAAGTGCGTTGACGAGCCGGTAGACCGTCGTGTAGCCGATCTTTTCACCGCTCGCGACGAGCCCCTCGTGAATTTCCTTCGCCGTCAGAAACTCCTCAGGATGCGACTCGAGAAAGCGGATAAGGGAGGCTTTCTGACGTGTTGAGTAACCGCTTCCGCGGGGGTTCTGTTTCGTTTCGTTTTCTTCAGTCATGACTGTCCGGTGATCTTCGCCCGAATTCTGAGAATAAGAATAACCGATAAGAGGATGAAAACCGAAATCAGGGCTGTGGCGCCCCCTGGCGCGACATTGAGCGCATAGGAGGCGAAGAGCCCGCCGATCGCTGAAACCACAGAAACCGCGATGGAAATGACGGCCGTCGCGCGGATTCCTTTACGGAACTGAAGCGCCGAGGCGACCGGGATCGCGACCATCGAGCTGATCACAAGAGCGCCGAGGATTTTGATTGAGGCAGCGACTGAGGCCGCGGCGATCACGGAGAAGAGGAAGGACACCGCCCGGATCCGGACACCGGCAAACTTTGCCGCCACTTCATCAAAAGCGACATAAATCATGTCGTAGCGAAGCAGGAACGTGAGGAGCACGGCGGCCGCCGTGAGCACAAGGATCGCGATCGCGTCGCTCCTGTCAACCGTCAGGATGCTTCCGAAAAGGAAGGATTCGGCGTTCGCGTGAAGGAGCCCCGAACTCATGAGGGTCACGGCGATGCCGGCAGAAAGCGCGAGAACGATCGCGAGCGTGAGGTCGGACCGTCTCGGGAAGCGGCTCTGCAGAAGGTCGATCCCGGCACCCGCCGCGACGGAGTACCCGATCGCGTAGAGAATCGGGTTCCCGCTGCAGAGAATCCCCGTCGCTGCGCCGGCAAGCGACGCGTGGGCGAGTGTGTCGCCGAGAAGCGAAAACCGCCGCAGCACAATAAAAATCCCGATCGTGGGGCAGAGAATGCCGATGCAGATGGACGCGAAAAACGCGTACCGCATGAAGCTGAAACTGAAGATATCGCTGAAAACCGAAAAATCAGGCATGAAGCGCCTCCGATTCCGTAAGACGGCCGTCTTTCAGTTCGAGAATCCGGTCTGAGTAGCGCCGCGCGGCACCGAGATTATGTTCCACCGCGATGACGGTGAGGTGATGTTTCTCATGAACGTGACGGATCAGTTCATAGATTTCCTCGGCCCGTTTTGGATCGAGTCCGGAAGAGGGCTCATCGAGGATCAGAAGAGCGGGAAATGAAATGAGGGCGCGTGAGAGATAGAAGCGTTTCATTTCGCCCCCTGAAAGCGTACTGACAAGCGCCTCCGCCCGATGGCCGAGGTCAACTGATTCGAGCGCGAGAAGAGCGGAGTCCCGAAGATTCGTTTTTCCGATCCTGAGAGACGCGAGAATGCCTTTCTCGGTCCGGGTCCGGAGCCGCTCATAAATGGTGAGTGCCTCAAGCAGCGTGATCGGGAAGTCGGAATACGCGTAGTCAGACGCCTGGGGGACAAAACCGATCCGGGTGCCCCGAGGAACGCGGATCGACCCGGCGGACGGCTTCAGCAGACCGAGCATCAGACGGATCAGAGTCGACTTGCCGCTTCCGCTCTCTCCGGTAATGGAGGTCCAGGAGCCGTCAGTGAGGGTCTCTGTGACCGACTGGAAGAGAAACGGCGCGTGCCCGGAGTAAGAAAAACTTAAATTGGAAATCTCAACCATATTCATTCCGTTCGACAAACGGATTTGCTATTTATTTTGGTAAGCATGTATGATAGCGGATATTCTAAATTGAAAATGCTTTCCAAATTAAGGAGTGAGAGTGATGCAGAGAAGATCGCTTCTTGCGGCGATGGCCCTGATTCCCGTCTTCCAGATGGCGGTTCCGGGCGCAGCGATTGCCGCGGAGAAGAAAGTCAAAGTTGCGGCCACTTTTGACGCGATGGCGGAGATCGCGAAGGCGGTGGGCGGGAACCGGGTCACAGTCTCGACCCTGATCCCTCCGGGCGTGGAGCCGCATGAGTATTCGCCCCGTCCGGGTGATATGCGGGGACTCGCGGGCGCGGATCTCGTGATCAAGAACGGGCTCGGGCTTGAACCCTGGACTGAAAAGGCGCTGAAAGCGTCCGGCAACGGCCGCGCGAAGATCGTCGTGGCGTCTCAGGGCGTGACGCCGATGAAGATCGGGGCCGCGATCGATCCCCACCTCTGGATTTCGCCTTCAGGCGCAATCCTTGAAGCGGAAAACATCGCGAAGGCGCTTGAAGCCGCGGATCCCGCGGGAGCGGCGGTTTATAAGAAGAATCTTGCGGCTTTCGCTTCAGGCATCAAAGCCGCGTCCGACGCCTTCCGCAAGGCGGCCGCCGGATCCAAAAACCGCACGTTTGTTACCGGGCACGCGGCGTTTGGCTATCTGTGCCGTGATTTTGGTCTGAAGCAGGTCAGCGTTGAAAACGTTTACGCGGAAGGAGAACCCTCCGCGAGGCAGCTTGCGGAACTCGTGAGCTTCTGCCGGAAGAACCACGTGAAGACCGTTTTCGCTGAGGAACTCGCAAGTCCCGCGGTTTCCAGGACACTCGCCCGCGAATGCGGCGCCAAGGTGGTCCCGATCTACACGATGGAAAGTCCTGAAGACAAACTGAGCTTCACCGCCCGTATGTCTCAGAACCTGAAACACATTGCTGAAAGTTTTCGGTAACGACGCGAAAAGACTGCGGACCTGATCCGCGCGACACACAGAGTAAAGCGTTAACCGGGCTCTCTGCCTCTTCTCCGGGAGGCAGAGAGTTTTTTTATATTGAGTTCGGGGAGAAAAAGAGCAAAAAAATGGGAAGACTGAATGGATCAGCCTTCCCTTTAAGAGAATCAGGAAACTGGGATTCGTGCTTTTTCCCCCAATCCTGTTTCCTGATTCCGTGGGAGCCCGGCGCCCCCAGAGAGAGTGGATGCAGCGTTCTTTGTCAGACGCCTGAGGAGAGGAGGGCAGTGTCCGAAGTGTTTTCCGCGATGCCGGTTAATGAGGCGGATTCTGGAGATCCTTTGCCGCATGTCCGGTACGGGAGAACTGGCGTGACTCACAGCTTTAATCCGTCACTTCTGTCTGTGAGTGACGCCGGCGGAATGACCTTTCTTCTTCTTTTCTTAGGGCACTGCCTGCGTCGGTGAAGCATTTTCAAGGGAGGTCAGATCGATCCTCCTTTTTCTGATGTAGTCATAAAAACTGCTTCCTTCTGTGTGTCGTTTATGTTGTTCTTTCTTGTGAAATCAATTCTATAAGTCATTGAATGTTGTATGTTTTGCAATTGAGATGAAGGGCGGTGAATTCAATTATTGCAATTACTTTCGCTTGAGACAGACTGATAAATTTCTGTAAAAGGCCCTCTCTGTTTCCCGGGATGAAACAATGCGGTGATTTCACTGTAAAAATGATGTTTTTACAGATGGTTGAATGAAAAGCACTGTAAATCTGACCCTTAGCCGTCTAAGTAAAGGCGGAAAGATAGCAATGATATCTAACTGAGATGAATTGGCAGTTCGTTTTCCTGTGGTTACGTAAAAGATTGACTTTTGGTTGAAAAAGTTGACTTGCAATAATTTTGATGTGTATCAAAAAGATAACCCCTTGGGGTATCGGGTTAAGCCGGTATCAGGCAGAAAGAAAGGGTTTTCGGAGGTTGACACAGAGTTTGCAGGGATGAACTTTGGAGCAGTTTTCTGAACCGGGAGTCTTAGAGCGCTGCAGATCTGAAGGCAAAAAAAACGGGAAGGTCAGGGAGGACCTTCCCGGTAAAGGAGTCTGCGAAACAGGGATCAATGCACATTCCCCCTTCCTGCTTTGCAGATTCCAAGGGGGCCCGGCGCCCCCTATGTCAAGCTGCTATGGGAGTGATTTATTTCAGCCGCTTCTGAATATCAGCGATCTGTTGCTTCAGCGCCCGGAGTTCCGCTGACTGGGAGTCGAGGCGGGTATTCGCGGCGGAAAGCTTCGTGTCAGCTGTGGCGAGGCGGGCACTGAGGTCCGTGTTTTCGGTCTTAAGCGACGTCACTTCGGCCTGCAGTTCCTGGGGCGACTTCTTCTTCATGCTGTTATCCCCGAACCGGTAAGAAACACCGAGGTTCAGCATGTGGTCGTTCGATGCGAAGGCACCGCCGACGTTAAACATCAGGTTTTCAGTCGGGCGGACAAAGAGTCCGACCGCGAGAGCCTGAGTGCCGTGATAGACACCGAGACCGAGGGAAGCGGAGACTTTGTGGTCTTCGTCATAATCCTGCGGATGGAGACCCGCGAGAGCGGCTGCTGTCGCTCCGGCCCGGTTGATACGGTCCTTCAGATCCCGCTGTCCGGCAGAGAACTGGTTCTGCAGGTTATTGATATCCGTGCGGTTAGCGGCGATGTTCGCCGTATTGTTGTCAATATCCCGGCGGTTCGTCGCAATGTTCGTCGTATTGTTCTGAACCTTGACATTGGTTTCGTGGAGCTGGGCCCCATTGATCGCCTCGTTCGACGTCGCAGAAACGGTGCCGGCAGCTACATTTGTGATCTTATTTCCGCCGTTATCGAGCCCGGCCGAAGTGATTGAAACCGTTCCGGAAGAGCCGCCGGTGATCGTTACGCCGTTCGTATTGATGACCGTCGTTGTGGGGGACGAGTCTGAGGAGAACGTGGCGCTATGCATATCCGTCAGGTCCTGGCTCAGCGTCACCGTGTAGGTGCTCGCGGGAGGCGAAGTGGAGGGATCAGCCGTGATCGGGAGACGCGTGGTGTCAACCGAGAGGTTCGGTCCCTTGGTGTCCACTTTTGTGGAAGAAGCAGCGGTAATGGCCTTGAGCTGAGCCACGTTGACCGCGTCGGTATCTTTCCAGCCAGCGGCGACACCCGTAATCTGACGCGTGATTCCTTCATCGGCGTCACCGACCGAGACTGCGGATGCGGTGGACATCCAGGTTGCGGATGTGTCTGTAGAGATCGTTTTGGTTGACGGATCATAGCCCTTCAGTCCGTACCAGGTATCAGCGACAGAACCTGAACCAATCGCCACGCCGCCAGTCGTGGTTGCGGTGGCGTTGTTGCCGATCGCAACCGAGCTCGCTCCTTTGGCGATCGTATTCGTACCGACCGCGGTAGCGTTGGCGCTGGACGCGGTTGATGTGTTGCCGATAGCGACACCGCCCATGGAGGTAGCCGTTGCCGTATTGCCGATCGCGACCGTATTCAGAGTAGCGGCCTTGGAATTGGTACCCATGGCAATCGCGTTGCTGCCAGAAGCTGTCGCTGTGCTGCCGATTGCAGTGGCGTTAGTGCCAGTCGAGTTCGCCGCGTTGCCGAGTGCGACGCCGCCCATGTAGGACGCTGATGCGGTATTGCCGATCGCAACCGTATTCAGCATAGCCGCCTTGGAATTGGTACCCATGGCAATCGCGTTGCTGCCAGAGGAAGACGCTGTATTGCCGATAGCGACACCGCTCTGGAAGGTTGCGAGGCTGTCGGAACCAATCGTCACACTGTTGTTTGCTGCTTTGACAGGAGTTGCGGTCGTGGCGTTTCCAATGACGACAGCGCCGGTAACCGTATCGAGATTACGGTTATCACCGATCACAATCGTTTTTGTGGCATGGGAAACCGAGTTTCCGGACCCAATAACGGTGACATGGTGCACGGAGTCGCCCGTGTTAGCGAAGCCTGTGAAAAGGTTATAGGCGCTCGGTGCGCCTTCACCGCCTTTCACCGTATTCCCGACACCGATAATTGCGGTTTCGTTTGTCCAGTCAGCCGTATTAGCACCGCCGATTGCAAGCGTAGAGCCGCCGCCGTTTGATTGGCTGACGAGTTCCCGGAGCGTGTCGGCGAACTCAACCGGGGAGGAGGGCAGAATCGGGGTCCGCGACAGCGTGTCGTCATTCTGGAGCGAATTGGTAATCTGGTTTGCGGCACCGAAAACCAGCGCACCGGAAGAATTGGAAACCCGGTTTGCTACGCCGACCAGACTGTTTGCCATCCCGGAGACTGCGGACTGAGAGCTTCGGGATTCGTTGCTGTTAAAAGAGCCAATGATCGTGGCACCGAACCCCTGGGAAACAGTGCTGTTTCCATTGACCGTGTTTGTTCCGCCCGGATAGTAATTGGCGGAATTGACGTTATAGGCACCGATCGACGTGGCGTACTGACCAGCGGTATAAGAGTTATAGCCTACACTCGTCGCTCCGAACCCGTACTGAAGGTTTTCATAGGAGTTGAAAGCGTCTCCCTGCTTATTGACATTCACGTCGCCGATCTGACCGGTGTAATCGTGCTGACCAAGAACGGTTGAGCCGTTGTAGCCAATGGAATTTTTACCGATCGCGATACCGCCCGCGCCAAAGTTCCCAGTATGAAAGAGATAGGACAAGGGATCCATGAATACGACAGCTGCGCCTTTTCTGCCGACTTCGGTGATGGTCTTGGCGTTGGCGCCGATTGCGATACTGGCTTCGCCAGCGTTGCCGCTATAAGTACTGTCTGTTCTGGCGTTGGGGCCAACAGCGACCTGATTGGCTCCAGTGGTTGAACTCGTCGCGCCGACAGCGACGCCGGCGCCGCTGCCTGCAGTAACCATTCCTGCGGCCATGGCGGGGCAGGCTGCGAGAGCAATCGCAGCAGCCACAAGTGACACCGCGAAACACGAATGAGAAGTGTTTCCCGTGGTGCGTTTAGAAGGGCTGGCCTGTCGCCGGGCGGAGGGAGCCTGGTGAATGACATTGCTTGACATGAGATTTTCCTCTGTGTGTTTTTTGTTAAGTTTTGTGAGGAAAATTATATGAATGAGCCATAAGTTGTTGATTTAGCAATCATCTCATGTTCGTTATGCATTCATTAAATGCAATAAGAACGGGAAAGAGGATTTGATAAATCCAACGTTTTTTCGATAACTGACGTCCAAAAATCCGGGGATAATTCAACGTATATTGAAAAAATGCATTTAAACAAGGGATTAAATAGGGAACATAGGGGGTATTATTCAAACACTGGTGAAATAACGGTATACCATCATGCATAAAGAGCAAGCAGGAAATGGCAGTTTTTCTGATTGCAAAAAGTTCAATAATTCAAATAGTTGCATGTATATCAACAACAAAAAACGTTGATTGAAGTCAAAAACCGCCAGTGATCGGGACTGAAAAACGTGTTTTGGAACTACGAAGCCGCTCCAGATTCGTAGGAAAGAGAAAGATGATCCGGGAGAAACCGAAAACTGTAGGGGGCGGTTTTCTGTCCCGTGCCGCTAAACGAAAAAAGGGAAGGTTTTTTCAAACCTTCCCATAAAAGGGCATCAGAAATCAGGACTCTGTGCTAATCCCCCATCCTGTTTTCTGGTGCCCGGGGAACCCGGCGTTCCCCGGAACCAGTCCGATGGACTGTATTAATGAAGAAGCTTCTGGATGTCCGCAATCTGGGCTTTCAGGGCTTTGAGTTCCGAGGCCTGAGAGTCAATGCGGGCATTCGCGGTAGCGAGCCGCGCGCTGAGGTCAGTGTTTTCAGTCTTGAGAGACGTCACCTCTTCCTGCAGCTGCTGCGGAGACTTCTTTTCCATGCTGTTGTCACCGAAGCGATAGGAGACGCCGAGGTTCAGCATGTGGTCATTCGACGCGAAGGCACCGCCGATGTTGAACATCAGGTTTTCAGTGGGCCGCACGAAGAGACCGACCGCCAGAGCCTGGGTTCCGTGGTAGAAGCCAAGACCGAGAGAACCGGAAACCTTATGGTCTTCGTCGTAATCCTGCGGATGAAGTCCGGCAAGAGCCGCGGCCGTTGCGCCCGCCCGGTTGATGCGATCTTTCAGGTCCTGCTGCCCGATGTTGTATTTGTTCATGAGTTATCGATGTCCGTCCGGTTAGCGGCAATATTCGTCGCGTTCTTCTGGACGTTCACATTCGTTTCGTGGAGCTGAGCCCCATTGACCGCGTCGCTCGAGGTTGCTGAGATGGTGCCAGGAGCCACTTTCGTGATCTTATTTCCGCCGTTATTGAGGCCCGTCGAAGTAAGAGAAACCGTGCCTGAAGTACCGCCAGTGATCGTCACGCCATTCGTGTTGATGACGGTCGTCGTGGACGAGACATCAGGATTACTGAAGGTGGCGCTGTGCATGTTCGTCAGATCCTGACTAAGGGTTACGGAGTAATCCTTGCCAGAGGCTTCCGCAACCGGTGTGGGATCTTCACCCTCAGAGGTGATAGGAAGCTTTACGGTTTCAGACTTAACCGAGAGGTTGGGGTCATCGGTAGTAACGGTAGTGGTATTAGCGGACGTATTAATCGCCGTCAATGTCGCAGCCCGCAGCTGAGCCACGTTGACTGCATCCGTGTCCTCGGAACCGGCGGCTACGCCAGTAATCTGACGCGTCACACCTTCATCGGCATCACCAACAGCAACCGCAGCTGCAGTAGATGTCCAGGTGGAGTCGTCCACCTTAGTCGAGGTAGTCTTCGTGGAGGTTCGTAACCGGCTACGCCAGCTGCGCGGTTAGCGACTGAACCAGCGCCGATTGCAACGCTACCGCTGACAGAAGCGGTGGAGTTTGTACCCAGAGCCACAGAGGATGGCGAATTAGCGGCCGAATTTGTGCCAATGGCTACAGCATAAAGCCCATTCGTTTGAGCCTGTGTGCCAAGCGCTACAGTCCCGCCACCAGAAGCTGTTGCGGTGTTACCTAATGCAATGTCACCGATAGTGGATGCTGTTGTGTTGTAACCGATAGCTACCGAGTACGAACCTTTGGTTTTCGTGTAGCTGCCGATAGACACACTGGACAGACCAGCGATTTTGTTATCCGCCCCCAGAGCTCCAGCCACAGCTTTGTAGCCAAGAGCAACCGATTGACTGGCGAGAGCCGTATTTTGCGAACCAATAGCTAAAGAGTCCACACCATACGCTTTGGATATGTAGCCAACAGCCAAGGAGTCTGATGCGTTAGCGAGACTCTGGAAACCAAAGGCAGAAGAGAAAGGCCCCTTCGATATTACCTGATAGCCAATGGCATTTGAGCCATCGCCCTGAGCGCTAGCGGTGTTTCCAATTGCCAATCCGCTCTTCCCACTGGCGACTGCAGAGGTTCCGATAGCATAACTGTCCTGGGCGGTTGCGCTGGCAGAGGTGCCGATTGCGACGCTGTCCTGTGCAGTCGCGTTGCTGGACTTTCCAATTGCGACAGCATCAGCAGTGGTCGCACTGGAGGAGGTACCAAGTGCAATTGTGTCTGTGGCACTCGCATTGCTGTCAGTGCCGATAGATACAAAATTATCAGCGTCAGAAATTTCTGTCGTCTCAGTAGCAGATCCCAGTACGACCGCACCGGTTGTAGAAGTTAAGGTGTGGTTGTCGCCGATAACAATGTCGGATGTTCCTGTCGAAACGGTATTGCCGGAACCAATAACTGTGACATGAGTGATCTCGTCAGCGGTGTTCGCAAAACCGGTGATCAGGTTGAAAGCACTTGGGTTTTCTGCCGAACCTGTTACGGTATTTCCGACACCCAGCAGGGCCGTTTCCAGAGTCCAGTCAGCCGTGTTGGCACCGCCAATTGCAAGGGTAGAGCCGCCGCCGTCCGAATTTTTGACGAGTTCACGAAGTTTTGCAGCAAAATCCGAGGCATTCCAAGGCAT
The DNA here is from genome assembly GCF_003402575.1 of Mesosutterella multiformis. Taxonomy (GTDB): domain Bacteria; phylum Pseudomonadota; class Gammaproteobacteria; order Burkholderiales; family Burkholderiaceae_F; genus Mesosutterella; species Mesosutterella multiformis. The sequence goes on along the minus strand of NZ_BGZJ01000001.1, from coordinate 1,687,548 downwards.
GCTTAAAAGATCCCATTTGCTAGTTGGCAAAACTCCTGAGAGCGTGTCGTCATTCTGCAGAGAATTTGTAATCTGGTTTCCGGCACCAAAGACAAGCGCGCCGGAAGCATTTGAAACCCGGTTTGCAACACCAACAATACTGTTAGCCATACCCGAAACAACTGACTGGGAATTCCGGGATTCATTACTGTTCAGCGAACCGAGAATAGTAGCGCCGAATCCTTGGGAAACTGTGCTTTTACCGTTGATGGTATTTGTATTGGCTAAGAAATAATTTGTCGAATTAACGTTATAGGCACCGACCGAGGTTGCGAACTGCCCTGCGGTATAGGTGTTATAGCCAACACTGGTTGCGCCTACGGCGTACTGCAGGTCTCCATACGTATTGCCTGTGCCTGTTCCGTTGATATTGACGTCCCCCAAGGCCCCGGTGTAGTCATGCTAGCCAATAACCGTTGATCCATTGATTGCGCTTGAATTTTCCCCGATCGCAATCCCGCCCGAACCGCCAGAGAAATCAAACGAAACAGCGATAGCCTTAGTGCCGCCTTCGGATGAAGTTGTAGCATTCTTGCCGATAGCGATGCTGGAGTCGTCATTGTTGCTACTTGAATACATAGTCGCCGCGGCACCGCTGCCAATCGCGATCTGATTGGCTTTTGCCGTGGAGCTGTTTGCTCCTACAGAAAGCCCCGGGCCGGTACCTGCAGCGACATCAGCCGCAAACGCTGTTACTGACGTGGTCGCCAGGATTGCTGCGGCGAGAATGGAGAGGGAGAACCGGAATGCGTTCTTTCCGGTGTGATTCTGCATACTGACCTCCTGCCGGGAGGGGGGAGGCACGTGGAACGCTTTTTTAGTAATTTTGCTTGTCATGGCTGGTTCCTTCTGTGTTTACGTTATTGTTAACTTCTGTAATTTCAGTATAGATAACCCATTGAAATTTGTGATTTTTGCATTTACCAACTTCGTAAATATTTTCAATAAATGCAATCACTAACGCTGAGAGTAACTTGATAATTTTCAAAACCAGCAAAAAATTGTTACGTAAATTGAAACAATCAAAAAAACAGAAAAATTACTTAAATAATCATTCTGTTAACTTTTGATATCAGCGATATATGAACAGAATCTGCGCAATAAATTGGACAAATAGCAAAGCTATAAGTTTGACAGGAAATGTATTTTTGTTGATTGCATTGTTTACAACAATGCAACGAAAATCAACTAAGTTGAATCTGATGTTTTATTGATATAGGTCAAATTAACGAGGCCCGTATACGTTTTTTGATCTAGAAGTTCACACTATTGACCTACTAGTTATTGTTAAAAATTTAATCTAAATAACGATAAATTGTGCTGTAACCAGAAAATTCGAAAGAAAAGTCAAATCTGGAATAGGAAGAGGGACAGCAGAGGGTTGAATCGTTAACCTACGCTTAACTAACCTTTAGTTGTAAATCGATCAATAGCGGTTGGAAAAAAGAAAAAATTACAAGATAAAAAATAAGGGAGAAGCATTTCTGCTTCTCCCTAAATTTTCTGTGCCGCCAAGAGGGCACAGAGAGGCTTTTTACCAGCCGCAGCCGTGTCCGCCGTTCATCATCGGGCCGGGACCAAAGCCGCCCATATGGGGGCCGTATCCGCCCATCATGCTGCCGGCGTGATGGCCGAACTCATACTGCAGGAAGATTTCCTTCTGATCCGCGGAAAGCGAATTCATCAGGTTCTTGCGGGCAGAGGCGAGAGCCGAGAGGTTATCCGACGCTTCACGCATGACCTTCGCGCGGGCTTCAAGCGCCTGCTGACGGCTTTCTGCACCGAGCATGGCCTGGCGGGCTTCGTAGCGAGTGTTCGCCATATTGGTCACCGCTTTCATCCAGGCGTCAAACACCCCCTGCTGGGCGCTCGTGATCTTGAGCCCTTCGGCGATGTGCTTGGAAATCTGGTTCATATAAGCGGGATCCACTTTACCCTGAGCCCCCTGAGGCATCACCGGGCCCGGTCCGAGCATCGGGCCGCCTGCAGGGCAGGGGTACCCCGCCTGAGGCTGACCGCCAGCCGGGTAGGCCCAGGCGGTGGCTGCCGCGGCGAGAACGCCGGCTGAGGCGAGAGCGCTGAGAATGATCTTGGAAGACTTCTTCATGGTTTTGCTCCTGAGGTTAATTGCATAACTGGAAGTCTATAGAAGAGGCGTGCAAATGCCGCATTGTCTTTGTAACGGGGAAGGTGCGGTGTTTACAGAGTATTTCAGGGGTTTCACGGAGGATATCTGATACCGCCTGTGGAACCGGAAGGCAGGGTCAGGTGAGTGTCATCCTCAGAAACAGAAACACCCCGAAGTGCCGGGCTTCGGGGTGCTGTCATGGGGGATGTGGAGAAGACCGGTGCTACTCAACTTCTTCCGGCTTCTTGTCGAATGCCTCTCCAACAGTGTCGAGGAACGAGCGCAGCCAGTCTGCGCCGCCAAGCCTCAGAAACATCTCTTTCTGCTTGGGGGTGCAGCGGATGTGAAGGACGATGTCCTTCGCATGCCCTGACAGCGGGCGGCCGCGGCGCCGTTTCTCTCCGCTAAGGGGTTGGGGCATATAAGTTCTGGTTTGAATTTCGGGCATTTTGTTTTCTCTCTTATTACACACACTATATTACATCGTGTGTTTGGAATAGTCCAGTACCCTAATGATTTGCTTACACTTTTTTCCGGTTAAGTATTACAAATTTGGAAAGTTGTAAACACCGAAGTTGTCAAAAAAATCCCCCGGACCGCTATTCAGCGCATCCGGGGGATTGCGTTTTCAGTCAACCGCGGTTAACGAAGCGCGAAGCTGATGCCGAAGAGCACCGCGAGAACGCACATCGTCGGGTTGATATCCTTCCAGCGGCGGGTGAGAACCTTGACCGCGATATAGGAGATGAAGCCGATACCGAGGCCGGTCGCGATGTTGAACGTGAGCGGCATCGAGATAACGGTGAGGAAAGCGGGGAGGGCGTCCGTGAAGTCATCCCAGTTGATGGCGCGCAGCGTCCCCATCATCATGGCGCCGACGATCATGAGGGCGGCTGATGTGGCGTAGACCGGAACGATCGAAAGGATCGGAGCGAGGAAGAGAGAAAGGGCAAAGAGCACAGCCACCGTCACAGCAGTGAGGCCGGTGCGGCCGCCAGCGGCAACGCCTGAAACGCTTTCGAGATAGGTCGTCGCGGTGGTGCAGCCGAGGAGACCGGAACAGAGCGTACCGATGGAGTCCGACATCAGGGCGCGGTCGATGCCGCGGATCTTGCCGTCAGCGGACACGTAGCCTGCCTTTGAACAGACACCGATCAGCGTGCCGAGGTTATCAAAGAGGTCAATAAAGCAGAGCGTGAAGAGTACGACCACAACCGAATGCTTCATCAGACCGCCGAAATCCAGCTGGAACGCCGTTGCGGTCGGGAAAAGCTTGATCGGTTTCGCGAATTCAGCGGCAAGGTCCGGGAGCGGAGTGGCGCCGAAGACGAAACCGACCACGGTGATGATCGCCATACCGATAATCATGGCACCCTTCGTCCCGCGGGCAATCAGAGCGCCGATGATGATCACGCAGATCACGGTGAGGAAAACCTTCGGATCCCAGAGGTTGCCAAGCGTCACGAAGGACGTCTTATCCCCCACAATGAGACCGCAGTTCTTCATGCCGATGAACGCGATGAAGAAGCCAATACCGGCCGGAATCGCGGACTTCATGGACATCGGAACCGAATTGATAATCAGCTGCCGGATGCGGGTGAAGGTGAGGAGAGAGAAGATGATGCCGGAGATGAGCACCGCGGCGAAGCCTGCCTGCCAGGTGAACCCCATCGGTCCGCAGACGATGAAAGAGAAGAAGGCGCTGATGCCGAGACCCGGGGCGACAGCGACCGGGAAATTAGCCCAGAGGCCCATGATGAGCGTCGCGATCACGGTGATCCATACCGTTGACACGAAAGCGTCGCCGAACGCGATGCCTGTGTTGGACAGCATGCCAGGGACAACGGCGAGCAGATAACACATCGTCACGAAAGTCGTGACGCCTGCGAGAATCTCCCGCCTGACGTTCGAGCCGGCAGCCTCGATTTTGAAATACCGGTTTAGAAGCTCATTCACTTGTGGTGCCTCTCCGAAGAGAAAGTTTGAGGATGGTTTTATAGGAAATCGGTTACCGCGCCCGGCGGGTGAGTGTCATGCGGGTGCGGTTATATTCGCCCCAGGAGATCTTCCCGGATATCAGGGCATCCTGATTCGCTTTCACTTTGGGGTCAATCTGGGCTTCGCTTTGTTTCACCGCGGCTTCATGTGTGTCAACGCCGGAGGCAATCATCATCTGCCGGGTCTTGTCGTTGATCGCGGCAATCTGCTGGAAGACACGGTTCGCGGCTTTCACTTCCGCGGGAGACGCTTTGGCGGAGTCGGAGGCCTGAGCGTCAGTGAGTTCAGATGCGATACAGGGGGTCTTGCTGAAATAAGCCTGATTTGAGGGCTGCTGGCAGACCCGGAGCATCAGACCGCGGACGTCGCGGAATCGGGCTGCCACGGTTTCAGGGGCCACTTTGCCGCCCTTGAAAGGAGCCTCGAGCTGGAAGGCGTCGTCCTTCGGATTCACTTCGACATCAAGAAGCTTCTGCTGCAGCGCGGGTTTCGACTGCGTGAGAGCAGGCGCGTCCGGCACGCTCACCGTTGCCCGGTCGGAGTGGAGCAGAAATTCAGTAATAGGATCAGCCGCAAAGGCGAGTGTCGCGGAAAGAGCGGCCAGGCCAGCGGCAATAACAAAATAGAGTTTTTTCATCGGGGGGGATCTCGCGGTTGTGCTAATGATAAAACCGGGGAGAGATTTCGTACATTGCCCGAACAAATTTTTTTTGACGGAAGTCCCATTCAGCAGGGGATCCGGTGCGTTTCCTTTTGAAAATTTCGGCTCTCTGGTCTAACGTATCCTTCAGTCTGGCTAATAAGAAAGGTCGATCAGATGGCTAAAACCTTCACGCTCCGTGACGCGGGGAATTCTGCGTTTGTTCCTGGGTTCCGGCTTGTGGATGCCGAGCTTCCGAACGGCATCACTCTCAGAACTGCGATCGGCGGTCCCCGCTATTCCAGGAAGCGGCCGCTTGTGATGCTGCATGGGCATCCTCATACCCACGTGATCTGGCGGAAGGTCGCGCCGTTCTTCGCGAAGGACCGTCTGGTCATCCTTCCCGATCTCCGCGGGTACGGTGACAGTTCAAAGCCTGAAAGCACGCCGGATCACCGCCCGTACTCAAAGCGCGAAATGGCGTCCGATATCGCGGAACTCGCCCGTGGCTTATCGCTCCCTCCATTTGATCTCGTGGGGCATGACCGAGGGGGACGGGTCGGGCACCGTTTCGCGCTCGACTACCCTGAGATGCTTTCAAGCGCCACCTTTATCGATATTGCGCCGACCGCGACAATGTATGAAAGAACCAATAAGGAATTTGCGACCCGATACTTCTGGTGGTTCTTTCTGATTCAGCCGGAGCCCTTTCCTGAGAAACTGATCCTCTCGGATCCGGAGTATTTCCTCAGGCGTCATATCGCGGGGCAGCTGAAGACCGAGGGGGCGACAGAAGAACCGGTGATGCAGGAATACCTTCGCTGCTACCGGGATCCCAGGACGGTGCACGCGATCTGCGAGGATTACCGGGCAGCGGCAACGATCGATCTCGAGGATGACGCGTCTGACAGCGGGAAGCGGATCCGCTGTCCGCTTTTCCTTGTGTGGGGCGCGAAGGGCACCGTGGGGCAGCTTTACGATGTGCCGGAAACCTGGCGCGGGAAGGCGCTCGATGTCCGGGGCACAGCTCTTCCCTGCGGTCATTCCCCTGAGGAAGAGTGTCCGCATCGGTTTGAAGAAGAGCTCGACGCCTTCCTGATGAGTGTTCCATAAAGAGAAAGCGCAGACTCTCGTTAAGAGTTATCTGGCTTCCTCTATATATAAGATATAAGAGGACAGTTTCTTTAGAGGAGCCCAAGAAGGCTCAGCACCGCAGGCAGCGTTACCGCGGCAAGAATTGTCGTGAGAAGGAGCGAATTCGCGGTCGGCCCCTGAAGCACATTGAATTCCTGCGCCATGATGTAGACATTCACACCGACCGGGAGGCAGCCGAGGAGACACACGGCCTGAAGTTCCGGCCCCGTGAGCCCCATCAGGTGCCCGAGAAGGAATACAACAACCGGCTGCACGCCAAGCTTCAGAACCGTGATGAGGCCAGTCGTTTCAAAGTGGGACCGAAGCTTATATTGAGTAAGACCGACACCCACCGCGAAAAGCGCGACAGGGGAGGCGGCGTTTGCCATCAGATCGACAGTCTTCTCCAGCGGCACCGGCATTTCGAGTCCCGTGAGACTCCAGAGGAGACCGAGAATAATGCCGATCACAATTGGGTTCCGAAGGGATCGCATCGTACCCTGATAGATCGTCCTGGAGAGTGACGGACTGCGGCTCCGGCTGAACTCAATCTGCACCGTCGCGAAGGTCCACATGAGGAACGCGTTGAGCGCGAAGATCACGGCAAGTGCCGGCATCGAAGCCGGGGAGAGAAGCGCGATCGAAATCGGGACCCCGAGCTGGACGTTATTGGAAAACACCGTTGCCATGCCAAACACCGTCTGTTCGTCTGTCGTGAGGTGGCAGAGTTTCTTCGCGAGAATCCGGCCGAAAAAGTAAACCAGAATGCAGGAGCCGAAAAACGCGAAGGGCACCCCGAGCTTCGGCGCGGGAAGCTGCGTGATGTTACTCATCAGACGGAAGAGGAGCGTCGGGATCGCGACCGTGAAGGCGAATTTTGAGAGCGCCTTTCCGATTTCCGGTGTGACAAGTCTGAGAGAGGCGAAAAGGTAGCCAAGACCGACCAGCGCGAAAAGCGGAAGCGCGATCAGAAAGTTATTAAGAAAGACAGTCATGAAAGGAGCCGGTTTGAATTTTTCCTGACTCTACGCCGCTTTGGATCCGGGCGCAGTTACGCAAAGCTCCGAGGATCCCCCGATCGGGGGATCCCTGCGGAAAGTCTGAATAGATCAGAGTACCGGGCCTTCCATGAAGACCTCGAGCTGCTCCTCATAAAGGAGCGTCTCCATTTTCGTAACGGTTCCGGACGCGATGTCTCTCAGATGGGTGAGAAGCGCTTCTCCCATTTCTTCGATTGACGCGTTGCCTGACATGACGGGAGAGGCGTCAAAGTCAAAATTATCAGGAGACCGCTCAAAAGCTCTGGCGTTGCCCGTTACGTAGAGGAACGGTGATACAACGGTTGGATTGATGGCAGGCATTGCGGGATTTTCAGGCATGGCGTTTCCGCCCATCTGATAAATCATGATCGCGGCGCCGGCAGCGGTGAACCCGAGGGGAAGCGAAAGCGAACTCATCCAGGCGTCCATGAAGTAGAGCCCATGACCCGACGGGGCTTCACCGTAGGTGAGTACATCCTGAATCGGGCGATGACCGGATTTGGCGATCGCGCCGAGCGATTTTTCTTCAAGGGTCGATATACCCGCCGCGATATTCGCCGGTATCGGATTGATCGCCCGGATATCTTCGCCGGTGGAGAGCGCTTTTTCTTCCCAGCGACGGGCTGCGGTGAGAATTTTCCCTGCTACGGTGTCATTTACGGCACGGGCAGCGACCAGCTTCTCCGCGCCGATGATTTCCGTGGTTTCTGAGAACATCGCGGTTCCGCCGGCGTCGATCAGCCGGTCAAAAGCGTTGCCCACCGTGGGATTCCCCGCGATGCCTGAGGTGGCGTCTGACGTTCCGCATTTTACGGCGAGTGTCAGCGCGGAAAGCGGGCAGGGCGACCTTCGGGCCCTGGAGACTTCGACCGCAAGGCTTCGGGCTGCCTGAAGCGCTTTACCGAGAAGGCCATAGCTTCCGCCGGACTCTGTGAGGTAAAGGATCCGGAAGGGTTTACCGGACTGCTCTGCCGCGGCAGCAAAGCGGCTGTCGCTCATATTGCGGTAGGCGCTTTCGCCGGACGGTTTCACCGCGAGGAGCAGTGTCCCGCCGACATTCGGATTCCGGATAAGACCTTCCATCACACGGGCAATCGTTTCTCGGTCTTTCGCGGGGCGTCCCGTTTCTGCCGGAATTTCAAAGTGAACCGCGCCCCGGATCATCCGACAGACATTGGTCGCGATGAAATTGAGCGACCGGTTGATCGGAAGAATGAGAAGCGTGTTTCTCGCGCCGGCATGCCCATCGGGGCGCATGAACCCCAGAAACTCATTAGTCATTTGGCGTTCTCCTTCAGGTCACCCCGGCCGCGGGCCCCCTCAATGTTATGAATATGGACGAGTGAACCCGGAGCGATGTCGCGGCTCGCAACGCCAATCGGCAGACCGTACTTGATCACGAGGCTGCCTTTTTTCATCGGTGACACCGCAATCTTGAATCCGAAGGGGACCGCGTCCAGGGCTGTGACTAGGCGGCCGGTTTTTTCGCGGCCCAGGATGATTTCAGCGGTATCTCCGGCCGCTGCGTCAGAAAGCGCGGTGGCCACCGTGTCTTCCGGATTGAGAAGCAGAGCAAGCATCGATTCTTCTCCTGATATAAGAGACTTCGCGAAGCGCAAAGCGATCCAATTATCAGCGGTTTCCCGTGTTTCAGAAATGCCTAATAGGGGGAAGAGGGAGGCGAGGCTTCACGCCTAAAGGTGTGAGGTTTTGTGAGCCGGGCGCCGGAATCGGGAGCAAGGCCCGGCAACTTGAAATATAATCGGCAGTTTACCGGGCCTTGAAGCGGGTGAGCCCTTTTGTTCCCCGTTTCCGCGGTCAGTCCCGAGATGGGCAGTGCTGTGTCGCGGTGCTGCCGTCTCCCGCCGGAATTTTTAGGCCGTATCCGTTCTGGAGCCGGCCCCTTTTTAAAGTAAGCAAAATGACTGAAAAAGCTGAAGAAGTAAAGAATGAAGAAACCGAGGTTAAGGCCACCAAGTCTTCCGAGGTTACCGATAGCTCCCTCACCGCTCCCGTGAACCCGCTCGCGCGTTCCGTTGAGGTCACTGTCTCCCAGGATGCCGTCTCCGCCGGCACCGAATCCCGCCTGAAGGGTTATGCCAAGAAGGCCCGCGTTGACGGTTTCCGCCGCGGCCACGTCCCGATGAACATCGTGCGCAGCCTCTACGGTCAGGAAGCCTACAGCGAAGCCCTGAACGAAGAAATCGGCAAGGCTGTTGAGAAGGCGATCACTGAAGGCGGCTTCCGCATCGCCGGCACCCCTGAAGTGGTCCCCGCGAAGGACATGCCGACTGACGGCAAGTCTGATCTCAAGTTCGAGGCTCACTTCGAAGTGATCCCCGAGGTCGAAACGCCTGATTTCGCTAACCTCGAGCTCCATCGTTTCGTCTGTGAAGTCACCGATAAGGAAGTGACCGACACGCTGAACGTCATGCTGAAGCAGCGCGCTACCTATAAGGATGTCGAACGCGCTTCCCAGAAGGACGACGAAGTGACGGTTGACTTCGAAGGCAAGATCGACGGCGTCGCTTTCGACGGCGGCACCGCTAAGGACTACGCCTTCATTGTCGGCGCCGGCCAGATGCTCCCCGAGTTTGACGCTGCCGCCACCGGTCTCAAGGCTGGCGAGACGAAGGAATTCAAGCTCACGTTCCCGGTTGACTACGGTGCGAAGAACCTCGCCGGCAAGATCGCCGACTTCACCCTCACCGTGAAGAAGGTTCAGGAGCCCGTGCTCCCCGCCCTCGACGATAAGTTCGCTGAATCCCTCGGCATCAAGAGCGTTGATCAGCTGAAGAAGGAAGTCGAGACCAACCTGAAGCGCGAAGTGAAGTCCCGCCTGACCGCCCGTACGAAGGAAGGTGTCTTCAACGCCCTGATCGAGCAGGCCAAGTTCGCTCTGCCGGTCGTGATGGTCCGTGACGAAGCCGCCCGTATCGGCAACGAATACCGTGAGCAGCTCGCTGCCCGTGGTCTCGATGTGAAGAACATGCCGAACCTTGACCCGCAGGTCTTCGCTCCCCAGGCTGAACGCCGCGTTCGCCTCGGCCTCCTCGTTTCCAAGCTGATCGCTGATAATAAGATCAAGGCGGAACCGGAACAGGTTAAGACGTTTGCCGCTGAAATGGCCTCGGCCTACGAGAAGCCTGAAGAAGTGACGGAATGGTACCTGAAGGACCAGAACCGTTACGCTGAGCTCTCCGCTGCCGTGATTGAGAACAACCTCGTTGACTTCGTGCTCGGCAAGGGCAAGACCTCCGACGAAGCGATCGACTTCGACGTTCTCATGGGCCGCAAGGCTGAAGCCTGATCCGGAAGGACCGCGGTTTCTCTGTTTTAGTGAAGAAGGAGCAGCATGACTAAGTTTGACGCAAACAGCATGGGTCTCGTGCCCATGGTGGTAGAGCAGAGCGGGCGCGGTGAGCGCGCGTTCGATATCTATTCCCGACTGCTTCGGGATCGGGTGATTTTCCTGACGGGCCCCGTGACCGATGAATCGGCGAACCTCGTCGTTGCGCAGCTCCTGTTCCTCGAGAGCGAGAATCCCGATAAGGACATCTCGCTCTATATCGATAGCCCCGGGGGCAGCGTTTACGCCGGCCTCGGGATCTACGATACGATTCAGTTCATCAAGCCCGATGTGAACACGATCTGCTTCGGAATGGCAGCGAGCATGGGTGCTTTCCTTCTTGCCGCCGGCACGAAGGGCAAGCGCTACGCGCTCCCGAACTCCCGGATCATGATCCATCAGCCGTCCGGCGGTTCCCAGGGCATGGCGAGCGATATTGAGATCCAGGCGAACGAAATCCTGTACCTCAAGAAGCAGCTGAATCAGATCCTTGCCGATCGTACCGGTCAGCCGATCGAAACGATCCAGCGCGATACGGACCGGGATAACTTCATGAATCCGAAGGAAGCGAAGGCGTATGGCCTGATTGACCATATCTTCGTTCGCCGCGGAGAAACAGACTAAGCCTGAGTCCAGAAAGGAAGATGAGGGGCACTGCCTCAGGCCGCCTCTCAGAACTCTTCTCTTTTATGGATCAGCAGGAAAGCCCGGCGGGTTCAATCATCCCTCCGGGCTTTTCAATTCCGGCGTCTGAGCCGGACAGAATTCACTATTTTTACTTTTGGAGTTCCTTCATGACAGATAGCCGTTCAGATCACGAGACCCGGAAATGCGTATTCTGCGGCCGTGGGGAAGGGGAGGTGAAGCACCTCTTCGGCGGCAACGGGGTTTTCGTCTGCGATGACTGCACGAGACAGCTCGCCTCGCTCCTCGCGGATGAAACGGGGGAAAAGGCGGCGGCGCCTTCCGTGGAAGAGGCGGAAGTCGAAGCGGCTGCCGCTGAGAAGCCGATCCCGGCTCCGAAAGAGATTTTTGAGCACCTGAATGACTATGTGATCGGCCAGGAACGCGCGAAGAAGACTCTCGCCGTTGCCGTTCACAATCACTACGTGCGTCTCCGCCACCAGGCGAAGGAAGACCGCGAGGTGGAGCTGCAGAAGAGCAACATTCTTCTCATCGGGCCGACCGGCTCCGGAAAGACGCTCCTCGCGCAGACGCTCGCGAAAGCGCTTGATGTGCCGTTCGCGATCGCTGACGCGACGACGCTTACCGAAGCGGGCTATGTGGGTGAGGACGTTGAGAACATTATTTCGAAGCTCCTCCAGGCGTCTGACGGCGACGTGAAGCGCGCGGAAACCGGTATCGTTTACCTGGACGAAATCGATAAGATCGCCCGTAAGAGCGAGAACCCCTCGATCACCCGTGACGTGTCGGGTGAGGGCGTGCAGCAGGCGCTTCTGAAGCTCGTCGAGGGGACGGTCGCGAATGTCCCCGCGCAGGGCGGCCGGAAGAACCCCGGAAAGCAGATGATTGCCGTAGATACGACAAACATCCTCTTTATCTGCGGCGGCGCGTTTGATGGGCTCGAGAAAGTGGTCCGGAACCGTACCGAGAAGAGCGGCATTGGGTTTGGCGCTGAGGTGAAGAGCAAGAAGGAAGAGCCGCTTTCGAAGCTCCTCCGGAACGTTGAGGCAGAGGATCTTGTCCGATACGGCCTGATTCCGGAACTCGTCGGCCGTCTCCCCGTGATCACGGTGCTTTCCGAACTCGATGAGGCGGCGCTCATTTCGATTCTCACGGAACCGAAGAACGCGCTTCTCAAGCAGTATCAGGTGCTCTTCGATGATGAAGGCGTGAAGCTTGAGTTCACGAAGGAAGCGCTTTCCGCGATCGCGAAGCGCGCCATCGCCCGCAAGACCGGTGCCCGCGGACTCCGCTCCATTGTGGAGGGGATTCTGCTTGACACGATGTTTGAAATCCCGTCCCGTAAGGATGTGGAAAAGGTCGTGGTGGGAGAAAACTGCGTGACAAAGGGAGAAGCCCCTGAACTCGTGCTTCGGAAGACGGAAGCCTGATAGTTTCCTCTGCTTCAGAGTACTGAGAAACGCTCGGGTCCAAAAAGGCTCGAGCGTTTTTTTTGACTTCGCTAGAATTAATTCAAAGCTGCGGCGGAACCCGGAATGTCCGGGACTGCCGCTTCCGTTTCTCGAATACCCTTGAAACTGCGTTAACCGCCCCCATATATGGTTTTAGGACTGCCGTCAGCCGGGACACACCCGGCCGGAAGATTGTTTTCTGACGGGCAGTTTCACATTTTTTGGAACGAATTGAATGACAGAAAAAACGCAAAACACCGCTCTTGAAGTGTTCCCGCTCCTTCCGCTGCGTGACATCGTGGTGTTCCCGCGTATGGTGATCACCCTTTTCATGGGCCGGGCGAAATCGATCCGGGCTGCGGAAATTGCGATGAACCAGGGTAAGAAGATCCTTCTTGTCGCCCAGCGGGACGGCCAGATCGATGAACCGACCGGACAGGATCTGTTTAAGGTCGGCTGCGTGGGCACCATTCTTCAGATGCTGAGACTCCCGGATCAGACGGTGAAGATTCTGGTCGAAGGCAAGGAACGCGTCGATGTGAGCGCGGTGCGTGAAGTGGACGGGTATCTCACGGCCTCTGTGTCGCCGCGCCCGATGAAGGAATCGGATCCGGCGGAAACGGAAGCGCTGCGCCGCGCGACCATCGAGTCTTTCACGGCCTACGCGAAGCTGAATCCGAAGATTCCGGAGGATCTCGCGCGCAGTGTCAACCAGACGACAGACGCTACGCGGCTCGCCGATGTCGTGGTGCAGCAGCTCCCGGTCGCGGTGGCCGCGAAGCAGAAGCTGCTCGAGTCTGATGACCTGAACAGCACGCTTACCGAACTCCTCAGCCTCCTTGGCGGCGAAACCGAAATCCAGAAGATGGAGAAGCGGATTCACGGCCGTGTGAAGCAGCAGATGGAGAAGAACCAGCGAGACTACTATCTGAATGAGCAGATGAAGGCCATTCAGAAGGAACTCGGGCAGGGGGATGACGGGAACGACGTGACGGACGACTACGAGAAGAAGATCGAAGCCGCCCGGATGAGCCCGGAAGCGAAGGATAAGGCGCTTGAGGAACTGAATAAGCTCCGTCAGATGAGCCCGATGTCCGCAGAAGCGACCGTGGTCCGCGCGTATCTCGATACGCTGATCTCGCTCCCCTGGAGCAAGAAGACCCGTGTCTCCTCCAATATCCCGAAGGCGAAGAAGATTCTCGACGAGGATCACTACGGTCTCGAGAAGGTGAAGGAACGTATCCTTGAGTACCTGGCGGTTCAGGGCCGTGTCACGAAGGTGAAGGCCCCGATTCTCTGCCTCGTCGGCGCGCCGGGTGTCGGCAAGACGTCGCTTGGCGAATCGATCGCCCGCGCGACCGGCCGCAAGTTCACGCGTCTCGCTCTTGGCGGCGTGCATGATGAAGCGGAAATCCGCGGTCATCGCCGGACCTACGTCGGCTCGATGCCGGGCAAGATCCTGCAGAACCTGATCAAGGTCGGTGTCCGCAATCCGCTCTTCCTGCTTGACGAAGTGGACAAGATGGGCATGGATTACCGCGGTGACCCGGCGAGCGCGCTGCTTGAGGTGCTCGACCCTGAGCAGAACAGCACGTTTGAGGATCACTACGCTGAAGTGCCGTTCGATCTGTCGGACGTGCTCTTTGTCGCGACCTCGAACTCCTACAACATTCCGCCGGCGCTCCTTGACCGTATGGAAGTGATCAGCCTCTCGGGCTACACCGAAGAGGAAAAGGTTCACATTGCGGAAGAGCACCTCGTGCCGAAGCAGATGCGTCTTAACGGCGTGAAGAAGGGGGAGCTCGTGATCGACCGCTCGGCGATCGTCGCGATCATCCGCTACTACACCCGTGAAGCCGGTGTCCGCGGACTTGAGCGCGAAATCAGCAAGATCTGCCGCAAGGTTGTCATGGCGAACATGATGAAGGAAGGGACGAAGAAGAGCGCGAAGACTGAAACCGTTACGGTGAATGAAGAGAACATCGGCAGTTACCTGGGTGTTCGCAAGTTCACGTTCGGTGTGGCGGCGAAGAAGCCCCAGATCGGTCAGGTGAACGGTCTCGCGTGGACAGAGGTCGGAGGCGATCTCCTTTCGATCGAAGCCGCGGTCTTCCCGGGCAAGGGCATGGTCCAGCGTACGGGCAGCCTCGGCGACGTGATGAAGGAATCCGTGGAAGCGGCCCGCTCGGTGGTGCGTGAGCGTGCTGAATCTCTCGGCATCAAGCAGGACGTCTTCTCGAAGACCGATCTGCACCTCCACTTCCCGGAAGGCGCGACGCCGAAGGACGGTCCGTCCGCGGGCGGTGCCATCACGACGGCGATTGTTTCCGCGCTCACCCGGATTCCGGTCCGCGCTGATGTCGCGATGACGGGCGAAATCACCCTCCGCGGTGAGATCCTCGAGATCGGCGGTCTGAAGGAGAAGCTCCTCGCGGCTCTCCGCGGCGGCATTAAGAAGGTGATGATTCCGGAGGACAACGTGAAGGATCTTGCTGAGATTCCGCAGAACGTGAAGGACGGTCTTGAGATCGTTCCGGTCCGCTGGATTGAGCAGGTTCTGGAGCAGGCTCTTGTCCGTATGCCGGAGCCGCTTCCGAAGGAAGATCTGGCTGAGTCGCTCGCGGCTGTACCCGCTGAACAGCCCGGCCTGCCTGAGATCGTTGCTCACTAAGCCTCAGATTCGGGCTTGATTTAATTGACGGGGATCAAAGAAATTTGCCCCCGTCAATTTTTTTATACGGAAATTCCTAAATTGTTTTGATTTTCCACGCTCTGCGGCTAAAATCGCTCTATCCCCGCACACAGGGGAGATTAGAAGAAGTTCATGCCCCCCACGGGGTAACAATGAAGAAGGAAATTCGATATGAATAAGTCTGAACTCGTTGAGCTCATCGCTGAAAAGGCTGATATCTCCAAAGCCAAGGCTGCTCTTGCCGTTGACGCTTTCACGGCTGGTGTTGCTGACGCCCTGGCTAAGGGTGACGAAGTCGCCCTCGTGGGTTTTGGTACCTTCACGACCGCTAAGCGCGAAGCCCGCAAGGGCCGTAACCCGGCGACCGGCAAGGAAATCACGATTGCTGCTGCCACGCTGCCGAAGTTCCGCCCTGGCAAAGCTCTGAAGGATGCTGTAAAATAAACCTTCCACTCTCGGAAAAACTGAGCGGTCTTTCTAGATTCCGGTTTTTCTGAAGAGGGCGCTTAGCTCAGTTGGTAGAGCAACGCCTTTACACGGCGTGGGTCAGGAGTTCGAGCCTCTTAGCGCCCACCAAGATTCAGCCCCGGATGCCTCAGGCATCCGGGGTTTTTTCTTATTTATTCAGCCGCCGGGCGGCAGTTTAAAAAGATATTTTTGCGGATCCTCTGATGAACCGGGATAGACTGAAAACCATCAGGAGGTACACAGCGCTGGGAAACAGGCGTGAGCCAGTCCTCCTCTGTCTGATTCAATCCGGCTAAAGGCTGATCTGCACTACAGAAATTAACCTGATAGGCGTATAGGCTTAGCCGGGTGTTTGCCGTATATTGAATCGTTGACATTTTCATGACCCGGACGGATTCCGTTCGGTCAATCCAGGGTGCAGCTATGAAGAATATCGGGATTTTCTGCTCGTCTTCCTCTCAGATCGATCCAAAGTACCTGAATGAAGGCAGGGCGATCGGTGAGGCGATCGGAAAAGCCGGAAAGACGATGGTGTATGGCGGAACGGATTTCGGTCTCATGAAGGCTGTGGCTGACGCGGCTCACGAGACGGGAGGCCGCCTGGTCGGTGTGGTGCCGAAACTCCTTGAGGAGCGGGGCCGCGCGCATACGGCGCTTGACGAGAAGATTCTCGTTGATGACCTGTCCGAGCGGAAGCGGGTCATGGTGGAACGATCGGATATCCTGATTGTGCTCCCCGGCGGGATCGGGACGCTTGACGAGGCCTTCTCCACGCTCGCCGGCTATACGCTCGGCTATCACCATAAGCCCACGTACTTTTACGACATGCAGGGCTTCTGGAGCCCGCTCGTTGTTTTCATGAGGCGGCTTGGACGCGATGGCTTCGTGAAGCCTGAGGGGAAGGAATCCTGGCATGTGATCGCGACGCACGCGGAGCTGCTGCGGATCATCGCCGAAATCTGAGCGCCGGGCGTTGAGTCGCCTCATAAGAAAAACCCTCTGCGCGAAGGACAATCCTTCAGACAGAGGGTTTTTGCATTCCGGGCAGAACTCACCGGAGAGCCATCGGCTTAGTGGCGGCGGTTGTTGTTGCCGTGAGCAGCGCCAGGAGCCGCGGAAGTCGGAGAGCGGCCTTCGATATAGCGGAAGGTAATGCGGCCCTTCGACAGGTCATAGGGCGAGAGTTCAAGCGAAATCTTGTCGCCGGCCAGAATGCGGATGTGGTTCTTGCGCATCTTGCCGCTCGTGTAGGCGATCAGTTCGTGACCGTTTTCAAGCTTCACGCGATAACGGGAATCGGGCAGCACTTCAAGTACGTGCCCGGCCATTTCAATAAGGTCTTCCTTTGCCATAGTCTGATAACCAGAACCACAGGTGCTCCACCTTCCTATCCGATTCAAGTATTTCTGAAGTGGATACCAGGTTGGGTTCTGTAGAAACTGAGTTCCTTTACTTCCTCTGCTGTAATGAAGACTCAATTTTAACTGAAAAAACTGATTTGTCATCCCTTTTTTTGATTTTTTAGTGAGGGTGAGGAAAATTTTGTGGGTGACTCTGAGATAATTGCTCTTGGAGGAGCCTCAAATGAAACGAAAGACAGACCCCTTGGATAGTGTTGCAGGACAGATTTTAGAAAACGCCAAGAAATCCGGGCTTGAGATTAATACCGCAGAGGATGCGGAAAATCTTATGGCCCATATGCTCGGTCGGCTGCTGACTCAAATGCTTGACGGTGAAATGACCAATCATCTCGGTTACGAAAGAGGCGGTAAACGTGTCACCGAAAATGAGCGTAACGGGCATAGTTCGAAAACCCTCAAATCGTCCAGCCTTGGAAATATCCGTATTGACGTACCCAGAGACCGCAAGGGAGAGTTTGAGCCGAGGGTCGTTCCTAAGCATAAACGCCAGCTGGCGGGGTTTGAGGACAAGGTTCTGGCCTTGTACGCCAGAGGGCTCTCAACCCGGGAAATTCAAGGCTTTCTCTATGATGAATACGGTATGGAGACCAGTGCCGAATTTATCAGCGATGTTACGGACGCCATCCTTCCTGAGGTTGAAAAATGGCAGAACCGTCCTCTGGATCCGTTTTATACAACTGTTTTCTTTGACGCTATTCGAGTCAAAATCCGAGGTGATAATGGCATTGTTACCCCGAAAGCGGTCCATCTTGCCTTGGGCGTAAACGCCCAGGGCCGCAAGGAAGTTTTGGGGATGTGGGTCGCTGATAACGAAAGCGCAAAATATTGGCTTAAGGTCTTCACTGAACTCAAAAACAGGGGGGTGTCTGATATTCTGATTGCTGTCACAGACGGACTCAAGGGAATGAAGGAGGCGCTTGAAGCTGCCTTTCCCAACACTCTGCTGCAGACCTGCATTGTTCACCTGATCAGGAACAGTCTGAAATTCGTCGGATATAAGGATTACAAGGCCGTAGCCGGCGCGCTGAAGCCCATTTACCGGGCCGTAAACGCGGCTGATGCGCGGAAGGAACTGGACGCTTTTGCACAGTCGGAACTGGGGCTCAGATACCCTTACATCGCCAAACAGTGGATCGATTCCTGGGATAAGGTGATCCCCTTCTTTGATTTTTCCGGTGAATTATCAAATCAAGTGCAAAGTTACTGAATAAAAGACTTCAGCCGGACACTTCCAATTGAGACGTTTTCTGGGTCTGAAATTCAGAGCATTGAACCGTTTCTGAACTTCTGCCTGAGAAATTTTATCGATACTCATTCCTTTTGGGAAAAAGTCTCTAAGAAGTCCGTTTGTATTTTCATTACTTCCTTTCTCCCATGGATGATGAGGCAAGCAGAAATACACTTTGGTTCTGAGATCTTTCTCCAGTTTTTCAGCCCAGGAAAATTCTTTTCCGCGATCTACGGTAATCGTACGCAGATCCTTATCTGACAGAGATTTCTCAATTACGGCAGACACATCGGCCGCAGTCTTGGAAGCGGTTTTCCCGCCACAGAGAAAGCCGGACTTCCTATCGACCAGAGTCGTGAGGCAGGCTCCGCCCTTTTTTCCGATGACGGTATCGCCTTCCCAATCCCCCAGGCGAGATCTGTTCTGAGCTTCCAGGGGTCGCTCTTCAATGCTGTGAGTGATCTGGATCTTTCCTCGCCTCTCGGTCATGCCTTTACGGTGACGCGTTTTACCGTGGTGTCGCAGGTGTCGGGACATCTTTCGGCCATCCACAAAGCGATCCAGAAAGCCAGAATTGATTCCTCGGTAGATTGTCGTGGCGCTGATCCTTAGATTCGGCAGCTCCTTTCTGAGACGGTATTGAATCTGCTCCGGAGACCAGAATTTCTTAACCAGCAGATTTGAGACAATCCTTGTCAGCAACGAGTCAGACTTCAGAATGTTTCTCTTTCCGCAATGCTTTCTCTGTCTCTGATATCGGGCCTGCGCGGCACAGGGATCATAGGCAGCTGAAGCCCCATCCTGGGCCGATACAGCCTTGTTTCGCTTCAGTTCGCGGGAGATCGTAGAAACATTTTTCCCAATCGCACATGCAATTTCAGACAGGGATTTGCCTGAAATCGTTAAAGCCGAAATAAATACTCTGTCCCGAAGAGTAAGATGATGATAGTGGCTCATGAGCTCCCTCTATAGTTATCTTGACAATCTCTATTATGGAAGCTTTATGGGCCACTATTCTTTTCTCAGGCTTTGCACTTGAAGTGATAATTCGCCCCCCAAATATCCGCAGACTTATTTATACAACCAATGCCATAGAGAGCCTTAATCGGGATCTAAGAAAAGTAATTAAGACCCGAGCTGCTTTCCCTACTGAAACGGCTGCTTTGAAACTTCTCTTTCTGGCAATCCGGAAAGTAGAGAAAAGATGGGTGCGGCCTTCTCCATACTGGAGTGCCGCTATGAGAGAATTGGTTGTGCTATTTGGTGACCGAATCACCCCCTACATCGATTAACCTTGAACGAGCCGCCCACAAAAAATTACACACCCTCGTGGCTCCATCTCCACGGGAAACTTTTTTCCAATGAATATGATTGGTTAAATCTTCATATTCATCAGGACAGCAAAAAATAACCTGCAAGATATTCATTTATCTTGTCCATAATGTTGAGTAGACAACATCTTTAATAGGTAAAAAGGGCTACTCTCGTAGTAGTTCTTTGAGATGCGGTGGCTTTAAAAGTCAACCTAGGCAACTGGAGAGATAAATGAAAATTCAGACTTTTTTGACGCGGACTGCGGTAGCTGCTGCAGTCGTGGCTATGGCGGGTGTGGCTGGTGCTGCTGAGAAGCAGATGACGGCTGATATCGTTGTTGTTGGCGGCGGTGCGGCTGGCATGGCGGCTGTGACTCAGGCGGTGGATGCCGGCAAAAAAGCGATCCTGCTTGAAAAGAATGCGTTCCTCGGCGGCGGCGCCTCGATGGCTGAAGGCCTTGGCGCAGTCCAGACCCGCTGGCAGCGTGACAAGAACTATGCGCTTGCAATTGAGGACGCCTATAACCGCGTGATGAATTACACCCATTACAAGACGAATGGCCCGTTGCTCCGCCGCTTCCTTGAAGGGTCTGCGGAAAATCTCGACTGGCTCTCGAAGCATAACCTTACGTTCCATCTCACGCAGATGTCGCCGACCGAATGCATCACCTGGCACGTGGTCGGAAAGTACAAGAATTCCCAGCATGGCGCGGCCTATATTGAAGCTCTGAGTGACTGGGCAAAAGAGAAGGGCGCTACGATCCTTACGAGCACTCCCGCTAAGTCGCTCATTACGGAAAACGGCCGTGTGGTCGGCGTGAAGGCTGCGGATAATCAAGGCAACACCTACACGATCCGCGCGAAGGCGGTGATCATTTCGACCGGCGGCTTCAATAACAGCCCGGAGCGTGTCCGCGATTGGGGGCACTATGATCCGGCTATTTATCAGGGACTTGTGCCGCTCAATAAGACCGGTGACGGTATCGCGATGGCTGAAGCCGCGGGTGCTGTGCCTGGCAATATGGCGCTGATGGCGCACCCCGGTACGCGCGCTTCCAATGTGAAGCTCCTCGGGAACATCTGGGTGATGTCCTGGCAGCCGAAGCCCGTCTGGGTGAATGATTCCGGTAAGCGCTTCGTCCGTGAGACCGTGACGCACGAGTTCTCGGACGCCGCGAACGCCCTCGGTCAGCAGCATAACGGCTACGCCTGGGCCATTATCGACTCCAATATGGTGGATTACTTCGAGAAGGAAGGCCTTGATCTTGGTGTCGGCGTGCTTGTTCCGGTGGGCGCGAAGATGACCGATATGAAGAAGGAAATCAAGGACGTTCTCGCGAAGGGGTCTGATGGCTTCAAGTCCGGCGCGACGATCGCCGAACTCGCGAAGCAGATCGGTGTTCCTGCCGCGACGCTTGAAGAAACGATGAAGCGCTACAACGAAAACGTAGCCTTCGGCTTCGACCGTGATTTCTATAAGGAACGCGAGTGGCTGACCCCGATCAACAAGGGCCCGTTCTACGCGATCAAGATTGCTCCATATTCCTTCACTTCAATCGGCGGTATCAAGATCGATCAGTACATGCATGCGCTCGATAAGAATAACCAGCCTGTGAAGGGACTCTACTGCACGGGTATGGACGCGGGCGGTATGTATGGCGACAGCTACCCGGTGTGGTTCTCGGGTAACGCCTTTGGTTTCTCCTCCTGGTCCGGCCGTCATGCCGCTCTCCAGGCGATTGAGGACGAAAAGCTTTAACTCTCTCTCCTCTGATTCATGGGAATGAATCAGAGCCCCGCCTTTCTCTCCAGAGGGCGGGGCGTCATTTTTTTGCAGTGTGTAAAAAGCGATTCCGGAGATGGGTTTTGCGGGTCTATAGTGAAAAGACAGATTAAAAACCCTACGGAGCCTCTTTTTATGAAAATGAAAAAAATCCTCCTCGCGATGAGTCTTGCCGCGGTGGCTTCGGTGCCGGCGGCCGCGTCAGCCGCGGATCTCACGGCGGCGCCGGACGCAGAAATCACGCTCTCCACAACGGTGACCCGTACGGTGCCAAACGATGAAGCGGTGCTGACACTCGCGGTGACCCGTCAGGGCGCTACGGCGAAAGACGCTCAGAAGGCAATGCTCACGGTGCTCAATCAGGGTATGAAGGCACTCCGCGCCGCGCTTCCTGCGGGGAAGGCTGTGCTTCAGTCGGGGAGCCTCTACACAAACCCCAATTACTCCCAGGCGAAGAAAGGGGAAGGCGTGAAGATTCTCAACTGGACATCCCGCGAGGAAGTCCGGGTAACGCTGAAAGATCCTTCGCTTGCCGGTGAAGCGATTGACGCCGCGAACCGGTATTTTGAATTCTCCGGACTTCAGTTCCGGGTATCGCGTGACGCCTCGCTCAGGAACCGCTCCGATCTGATGGCTGACGCGATGGCGGATCTGGGCGCGAAGGCCGCGGTTGTCGCGAAGGCTTTCGGGATTCCCGCGAGCGGCGTGAAGGTTTATAAGCTTTCCTTTGGCGGTCAGACCGGGAACTATTACCCGCAGGCCCCGATGCTGATGGCGGTTCGGAAAGCGGCCCCCGCTGCGGATTCTGTCGAAATGAGCCCGGGAGAATCCGATGTGTCACTCTCCGCAAGCGCGGTTTTCAAGATAAAGTAACACTTTAATCAGATATTTCTAATATTCTGAATTAAAAATAAAATCCCGCAGAAAATTTCTTCTGCGGGATTTCTCTTCTGAATCTTTGAGAGAATCAGAGACTCATCCGTCTCACCTTACGCCGGGACGCCGAAAGCGAGCGGCGGGGGAGTCGTCATGCGGATCATCTTGCGGTTGATGTCCTTCACCTTTGCCGCGCCAGTCAGCGTCATCGCGACAGCGAGTTCATTCCGGATCGTGTTCGCGAAGAGTTCAACGCCGTCCGCCAGTGCGCCGTGAGCGCCGCGGACAAAGTGACGGCCCGCGAGGCAGGCATCAGCGCCAAGGGCAATGTATTTTTCCACATCAGTGCCGCGCTTCACGCAGCCGTCGACAAGAATCATGCAGCGGCCGTGAATCGCGTCAGCGATGGCGGGAAGCACTTCCGCGGTCCCGGGTTCATCCGCAAGCACCCGGCCGCCGTGGTTCGACACCACGATGCCGGCAGCGCCCGCGTTGAGGCAGAGAAGTGCTTCATCGGTCGTGAGAATGCCCTTGAAGAAGAGCGGAAGCGGGCTCGCCTTCACGAGTTCACGGAGCTGCTCGGGGGTCTTCGGCTCAACGGTCTGGCCCTTCGTCGCGCGGGCCGCACGGCCGGCGGAATCCAGGTCGATCGTGAAGGCGACAACACCGGCGTTCGCAGCGATCTTCATGCGTTCAATGATGTCCTGCTGGCGGCGGGGTTTCAGGCCAACGATCGCTTTGAATCCCTTTGACTTCAGTGTCTGGAGCCGTTCCTCGAAAACATTCAGAGGGTCGCCGATACCGTCAGCCACAGCGCCGAGCGTTCCGGCCGCGGTGCAGCCGCCGCAGATCGCGGTAACGAACTCGGCTTCTGTCAGATGGCCGCCCATGTTATAGGTTGTGCCGCCGGTCGGTGCCGCCATGACCGGCATCGAAAGCTTGTTCCCAAAGAAATCGAATGAGGTATCTGGCACATGGACCCCGTGCACCACGCGGCCATTCAGACGGATTGCAGCAAGCGCATCGTAATTCGCCTGGAAGGAACGGTTCGCGCCCATGCCGCCGAAGCCTGGCACCTGGCCGATGCAGGGGCCGCGGCCGTTGCACTCCGCGCAGACGTAGCAGCGGGGCATCATCATTTCGCGCGCCCGGTCAAGCACGTCTTTCATTTTGAGATTCTTGCCGGTGAGGGGGCGGATCTTCTTTTCGGGTTCTTCCGCAGCCTGGGCAACAACCGGAATGCTGCTGATCGTAGAGGCGGCGGCGATAACGGCTCCGGCCTTGAATAGACCGCGACGGTTGAGGTCGATAGTTGACATGTTCTGCTCTCCTATATAAGACACTGAATTTCTCAGGCAGTGTCATTTTTTTGTCAGACGGTTTTCGCGCTTCCTGCCGTCTGTTTTTATATTATTCGAAAGGCTTAGTTCTCAGAAAACAGTATTCATATAATGAAATCTGATTATTCAGCAGGTGAGTCTGAAAAACTCCATAATGCTGAAAAAGCGGCAGATACTCGGTTTTTTGAATCACGCAGATAATTGAGACTGGTTCTCAATTAGTTAAATTATGAATAAATGATATCGGTCGTTTCTCTGAGTCGAAACGGAGCAGGGCGTTATGGGAAAACTATTGGAAGAGACACTGACGGACGATACCCCGGGGCGGAATCCGGCGCACGCAATCCTGCAGGACGGTGCCCGGGCCTTTGTGGCTTTCGGTGCGACCCGGAGCCTTTCAGAAGCGGCAAAGCGTGTGGGGAAAAGTCAGCCCTCGGTGTCCCGCGATGTCGCGGGGCTTGAAGCGGCGCTTGGCGTCACGCTGCTCGACCGCTCGACGCGGCCGATCCGGCTGACCCCGGAGGGGGATGCGCTGCTTCGTTTTCTCGATTCTGAGCAGACCGAACTCACACACCTTCTGCAGGGGCTTCGCGAAGCGAACGCAATCAGGCCCTCTTTAAGGATCGGAATCTGTGAAAGCGTCGCCTGGAGCTACGCGGATGTGATTGCGTCACGCCTTGCATCCCGCCTCTCCGATATCCGGATCGTTGTCGCTTCAAGCGGCGCGATGCTTCCGGAACTCGATGCCGGCGAGCTCGATATGCTTTTCTGCTCAAATCCGTTTGCGAACCGGAATGACCTGAACCGTATCCCGGTGTTTGAGGAACCGTCGATCCTCATTTTCCCAAAGCCGTTTGATCTCGCGCCGCTCGGGACCCCGATTACCTGGGAGTCGCTTCGCACCTGCGGTCTGCCCCACATCCGCTGCTCCAAAATGAATGCCGCGGGGCAGAGCGAAGTGAATTACTTCAACACCCACGCGCTGGAGTTTCCCGGACGGATCGTCGTGAACGAAAATTCCCTTCTTCTTAAGCTCACCGCGGAGGGGCACGGCTGGGCTCTTGCCCGGCCGACCACGCTCGCGCAGTATCCGGACCTTGCGCGCGAGGTGAACGCGGTTCCGATGCTGCCCCCCGTGCTGCTCAGACGGGCATCCATTATTACGAAGAAGGGAGCCCGGCCTTGGGTCGCGGATGCCGTGGCAGGTGTGATCCGGGATCACTACGAGGCGTCCGTCGCGCCGGCTATCGCCCGTCTGGTTCCCTGGGTCCGGGATTCACTTTACACAGTGAAAACCGGTGACTTTGGAAAACCGGTGCGGCACGCCGCTGTCCGGTTCGCGGCGGTCTGACGGGGCTGATGTATCCGATGCGCTAAGATCTCAGGCTACAGACGAACCAATTGCTCCGCGGCAGAGCCGCTTTGGAGTCCGCACTCATGCTTTCCTCCCTTTGGTCACTCGCGGCCGCCGCCAGTTTTTCTCTGATGGCCGCGATCGTGAAGCTTTCATCCGGTGAATTCGGGTCACTCGAACTGGTGTTCTACCGGTCGGTTTTCGGCATGGTGCTCATGATGTTTCTTGCGGCGTCCCAGCACGGGTCCATGCGGACGGAGCATTTCAGGGAGCACATGATCCGATCGGGGCTTGGGGTGCTGTCCGTGGCGCTCTGGTTCTTCACGCTCCGCGATATGACGTTAAGCACCAATATGACGCTGATCTATACGACCCCGCTTTTTATGGCTGCGAACTTCATCGTGCTCGCGAAGATGAAGCACGAACGGGCTCCCTGGGCGATGGTGGCGTCTATTCTCGTGGGGTTCATCGGTATTACGCTGATTCTGCGGCCGGAATTTCATGAAAAGGATTTCATTCCGGGGCTTGTCTGCCTTTTCATCTCAGCGATTGATCTTCTCGTCTACTGGCAGATGCAGAAGATGGGGAAGCTGGGTGAACCTTCCTGGAGAATCGTGTTCTACTTCTCGCTGCTAGGTGCAATCTTTTCCTTTATCGGACAGTGGGTGTTTTCTGACGGTTTCCATTACCCGAGCCCGCATGGAGCGCTCTGCATTCTGGGAATCGGTGTGTTCGCGACACTGGGTCAGATATTTATGACCCGGGCCTACGCCTACGGGAACCTGCTCCTTTCATCCTGTCTTGGTTTTTCAGCGATCCCGTTCTCCGCAATTTTCGGCTACTTTATCTTCGATGATCCGATCACTGTGATGTCACTGATCGCGATGTCGCTGGTGCTCGCGTCCGGTGTCGCGGCCTCCGTGACAACGAAAAAGATGGAGGCAACGCTCGTTCACGGGAAAAAAGGCTGAGCCCGGCATTTAGGAGAAAAAATAATGAAAGTCATTGATTTTGAAAACTTTCTGCTTCACCCCGATCTGGCGGTCGCGGAGGCCGCCATTTCGGGAGGCCCGATTCTCGTTTCAGGCTGCCGGGCGGGGACCGCGGTGATCCTGTCGCTGGACGCCTATAACGAACTGAAAGCCGCGGGGTTCACGGCCGGAAAGAAGGGTGAGGAGCCCCCCGAAAGTGCCCGGGATCCGGGCACTAAAACACCATAATTCCGATATCTTTCCGCTCATCCCGGCGGTAGTATTACAGAAATGGTGGATACCGGACGGAATCCGCCGCGTTCCAAGAGAAAAGGGATGGAGAGCATGGCGAAGGTAACTTTTGTCGCGACCGGCGACAGTTTCATCACGCGTCATATTTCAGAGGACGGATACGATGGCTTTGAGAAGCTTCGCAAACTGATCCGGGATCATGATGTGCGGTTCGCTAATCTTGAGATGACCTTTCATCGGTGTGAGGGATCCCCGGCCGCAGCGTCCGGCGGAACCTGGGCGATGACCGATCCCTCCATGCTCGACGATATGCGGCGGTTCGGTTTCAATCTCTATAACACCGCGAATAACCACTCGGGTGACTTCGGTGAGGGTGGGGTGACCGCCACAATCCGGCATCTTGAAGAGCGCGGGATGATTTTCGCAGGGACCGGTAGGACGCTTGAAGACGCGTCCCGCGCGGCGTATCTCGAAACCCGGCATGGAAGAGTGGCCCTGATCGGCGTGGCGTCAACACTCGACCCGGCAGCAATTGCGGGAAGCCAGGGTGTGGATATGCCCGGGCGCCCGGGACTTAATCCGCTTCGGTTCCGCACAATTCACCATGTGAACGCCCGGCACTTCGCGATGGCGGAGGAACTCGCCCGGGTGACCGAAGTGAATGCCCAGAAAGACTATCTGATCGCGACCGGATATTCGTCACCGTACCCGGAAGGCACGATGCCGCTCGGAGGAATGAATTTCGAGCTGAATGATCTTGAAACGGATCCGGAGCGGAATGAGACGGAGCCGCTTGCCATCGACCTGAAACGGACAGTGGCTGAGATCCGCGAGGCGAAGCGGCAGGCGGATATCGTGGTGGTTTCTGTTCATACCCACGAAATGAAGGGGCGCGACACGATGGTGCCGCCTGAATTCCTCGAAACCTTTGCTCATGCCTGCGTGGATGCCGGAGCCTCGGCTGTGATCGGTCATGGACCTCATCAGCTGCGGGGACTTGAAATTTATAAAGGCGCTCCCGTTTTCTACAGTATCGGAAACTTTATCTTTGAAACCGAGACAGTCGCGCGGCAGCCCGCTGACGCTTTCATCGGAAAAGGCATGCCGGCTGACACCAAGGTTGGTGCCTATATGGATGCCCGAAGCGCGAACGGAACGCGGGGTTACATTGTGGATCCCCATATCTGGGAAGCTGTGGTTCCGGAGTGGATCGTAGCGGATGGTAAGGTAAGGGACCTTGTGCTTCACCCCGTGACGCTCGGCCAGAAAGATTCGCGCTCACAGCGGGGACTCCCCCGTCTTGCCGAAGGGGACGAGGCGAAAGCGATCCTCAGCCACCTCAAAGATCTTTCTGAGCCCTACGGGACGAAAATCCAGGCTGAAAACGGAGTCGGCCGCGTTAAGCTCGGGATTAAAGAGTAAAAGAATAATCAAAGAAGCATTTTCAGTACGTACATCTAACCTCAGGATGAATCACTATGAAGATCCTATTGCCAGTCGATAACAGCCCGCTCAGCGAACATGCGGTGAGTTTTGTAGCGAGCCGCGCGTCGCTCCTCGGCGAGAATCCCGAAGTCACGCTTTTCAACGTTCAGACTCCCTTCTCCAACCGGAGCGCGCTGCTCGGGCAGGAAAAAATCGACGCGTATTACCATGCAGCTGAAGAGAAGGCTTTTGGCGAAGCCCGTAAGAAGCTATCCATGGCGGGGATTTCAGTCCGCGAACGGACCGCGGTCGGCAATCCCGCGGAAATGATCGCGGAAGAGGCCGATAAGATTCATCCGGATCTTATCGTTATGGGAAGCCGCGGCCGCGGCCGGATCGCTGAGATGCTGCTCGGCTCCGTGACGACCGGAGTGCTTGCCCGCACCCGTGTGCCGATTCTGATTCTCCGGGGTGACAAGGCTCCGGAAGGAAAAGAACTGAAGATCGGTCTCGCGGTTGATGGTTCCGCCTACAGTGAGGCAGCTGCCCGATACGTTGTGCGGCACCGCCATCTCTTCGGACCAGGGAACCCCTTCACGGTCTTCACGGTGGTGAATGACTATTCAGGTCACGACTACTCGATGCTTTACGCGATGACGGAAGGCCGTCTGACAGGGGACGAAGCGGAGAAGCTTGAGGCTGAGGAGTTTGATGAGGCCATGCGTTCGATCCGCCCGATCTTCCAGGAAGCGGATGTGCCGGTGAAGGAGGTCTGTCTTCACGGGAACCCCTCGGAACAGATTTCGGAATTCGCGAAATCGCAGCAGTTTGACCTCCTCATCATGGGGTCTCACGGATACAACAAGTTTGAATCCGCGGTGCTGGGATCCGTTGCGGCCCATGTCCTCGCCGCCACCACGATTCCGGTCATGGTGATCCGTACGGCAGCCCGCCTCGGCGATCGTCCCTGAACGGATTCCTGATTCTGACTAAGAAAAAGGGAGCGACCCTGAAAGCCGCTCCTTTATGCTGCCGGTCCGCCGAAGAAAGCCTTCGGCGTGAATCTTTCCGTTCAGTGCTGCATATGCATGTGATCGTGACCCTGCATGTCAGCCGGGGAGGACCCCATCGGCATGGCGGCAGCGGGGGAAGAGGCGGAGACTGAGGTCATTCCGTCAGACGCGGGCTGGGACGCGGCAGCGTCAGACCCCTGGGTATTCGGTTCCTGCTGCATCGGGGCGGCGTTCGAGGGGCCCATATCCATACGGCCGGAAGAAGGATCCATCTGCATCGGGGCGCCGGAATTCATTTCCATGGCGGCGTGGTCATGCATCGGATGCGCGTCGCCCGTGAGAGCGGGGTCGAGCATGCCGAACACCATCGCGAGATGGGCGATGATGAGGTAGCTGATGAGCCAGATGAAGTGATGCTTGATCTGCTTCACGCTCAGGTGACGGCCGGAGAGGGCAATCAAAACCGCCGGAATAAAGGCGAGGAAGAAGAACGCGATCGCGAGGATGTCAATCGGACCCTGCCACTCAATTCCCGGTACGACTGCGACGAGGAGATACACGACGAGGCAGGCGTAGTAAATTGCGAGGAAGAAACCGAGGTACTTCGTGAGCTTCTCGGCGAACGTCGACTGGGCAGCGTCACCGTGGGTGGCTTTCCCGTAGAGAACAAAGAATTCGCTGGCGACGAGGGTTTCCGCGCACGCGACCGGGATCACCATGAAGAGAATCAGATTCCACGGCTGATTGGCAGCGAGCAGCGCCATATAGGCGGTCATTGACATAATGTTGTCCTTCTGGCTTTTTCTCCGATTGGGCGGGGTTCACAGAAATCGGACAGCGCCTCGGAGATTGAAAAGTGAGTGATAGCCTGCGGGTATGGATGGCTGAAACTGATCGGTCAGGCTTCCCCCGCAGAAGGCGCTATTTTCTGCTCTTTTTTGTGTCTTTGAGAGAAATGCAGGGGGTGAGAATCACTTCGTTACATTTGTCTCAGGGCAGAAAAAAAGAGCCCGGAAATACCGGGCTCAAAAAATACGGAGAGAAAAGACAGAGACAAACTGCAGAAACTTACCAGGCTGGGAAAGTGGAATCCCCAAACCGTTTTTCGATGAACGCCTTCACGTTCGGCTGGTGATAGGCCTTGATGAAGGTCTTCACCCAGGGCTTATTTTTGTCAGCCGTACGGACGACGAGAACATTGGCGTAAGCGGACCCCTTGGCGCTCTCAACGAGAACACCCTGCTTCGCGATCGAGAGACCGGCTGGGCGGGCATAGGTGCCGTTCACGGCGGCGGCTGCCACATCAGGCAGAGCGCGCGGCAGCTGCGGAGCCTCGATTTCGACAAACTTCAGCTTCTTCGGGTTCGAGACGATATCGAGCGGCGTCGCCTGGAGACCGGAACCCGGGCGGAGCTTGATGTAGCCCGCGTTCTGAAGGATCAGAAGCGCGCGGCCTTCATTCGTGGCGTCATTCGGAATAGCGATCTTGGAGCCATTCGGAATGTCCTTGAAGCTCTTGTAGCCCTTGTTCGTGAAGAAGACGAGAGGCGAAATAATGGTCTTCGCGACGCTCTCAATCTTGTAGTGACGATCCTTGATCTGACGGTCAAGGTAGGGCTGATGCTGGAAGCTGTTGATATCGATGTCACCCGTGTCGAGCGCCACATTCGGAGCGATGTAATCGCTGAACTCGAACACCTTGATCTGGAGACCCAGCTTCTCGGCGTTCTTCTTCACGACTTCCATGATCTCAGCCTGTCCGCCCGGGTTGATGCCGACACGGATCACGGGGGTGGAGGAGGCGGCGAGGGCGCCGGAGGCAAAGAACGGAGTCGAAAGAGCGGCAGCGGCAAAGGCTGCGAAGAGGGAACGGCGATTCAGCATAGTATTTCTCCAGAACTTGATTTTGTCTTCAAGGGGTGGCGGCCCTCATAGCCGCGCCCCGTGAGAACAGTTGTACCTGAGAGAAAAAAAAGATGTTCCGGGAATCCTGTGCTCCGTGAGGTATTACCAAAGATCCTCTGGAAAACTCCTGTGGAGGATCAAAAACAGTAATACCGGCGGTGCCAAAGCCGCGTCGTGACAGCGTTCCGGAAAAGCAAAGATATAATTAATGGAACACAATCAAGGAAAGCGTCCTCGCGCTTTTCAAAGAAACGGGGTTTTTATGAAGATTCTTCTTCCGGTCGACGGCAGCGTTTACAGCCGTTCAGCGATTGATTTTGTGGCTACCCGGGCGTCTCTCCTCGGGAAGCATCCCGATATTGAGCTCCTTAACGTTCAGACTCCTCCCACGTTCCTGCAGAAACTGTTCTCGCGGGAAACGCTCGATGAGCACACCGCGAAGGAGGCCGAAAACACGTTTATTCCTATCCGGAAGATCTTCAAGTCCGAGGGCATGACCGCCCGTGAAAAAGTGAAGGTCGGTGTCCCCGCCGATACGATTGCCGAAGAGGCCGCTGAGTTCCAGCCTGACCTCATCATTATGGGATCCCGGGGGCTCAGCGCCTACCAGGGGCTTTTCATGGGATCCGTTACCACGGGTGTTCTCGCGCAGACTACGACCCCGATGCTGATTCTCCGAGGGAAGGAGACTCCGGCGAAGGAAGACCTCACGGTCGGTATCGCGATTGACGGTTCAACCTACGGGGTCGCAGCGGCCCGATATGTAGCTGAAAATCCGGATCTTTTCGGACCGGGAGCGGAATTCCAGGTAATCAATGTGGTGTCCGATATGCGGGACGCGAAGTATTCGGTGATCGCCGCGGTCGATGGGAAGCAGCTGTCAGACGATGACTTCGAGAGGCTTGAAAAGGAAGACTTTGAAGCCGCGATGAACCAGGTAAGACCGATCTTCAAGGAGAATGGCCTGAAAGTAAAAGAGGTGATGCTGACGGGTGACCCGCGGGACGAAATTTCTGATTACGTCGAAGATAAACACCTCGATCTTCTCGTGATGGGGTCCCACGGCTATACAAACTTCAAGAGCGCCGTGATGGGGTCGGTTGCGACGCATGTGGCGGCCGAAGGCAATGTGCCGCTTCTGATTATCCGTGAGGGCAGCGACGCACCGCAGGGTGTCTGATAAGAATCGGCTGTTTCAGGAGAAAATTCCCGGGGAACCGGGAATTTTTTTGATTTTGGTCCCTAATAAATACCAAGGTAGAGTAATTTAGCCGCTTAAAAAAATAGGAATAGAGAAAAATACAAAAGAAAAGTCTCTAAGGAGGACAGGCTTTTCTATAGCGGCGAATTATCACTTCAAGTGCAAAGCCTGAGAAAAGAATAGTGGCCCATAAAGCTTCCATAATAGAGATTGTCAAGATAACTATAGAGGGAGCTCATGAGCCACTATCATCATCTTACTCTTCGGGACAGAGTATTTATTTCGGCTTTAACGATTTCAGGCAAATCCCTGTCTGAAATTGCATGTGCGATTGGGAAAAATGTTTCTACGATCTCCCGCGAACTGAAGCGAAACAAGGCTGTATCGGCCCAGGATGGGGCTTCAGCTGCCTATGATCCCTGTGCCGCGCAGGCCCGATATCAGAGACAGAGAAAGCATTGCGGAAAGAGAAACATTCTGAAGTCTGACTCGTTGCTGACAAGGATTGTCTCAAATCTGCTGGTTAAGAAATTCTGGTCTCCGGAGCAGATTCAATACCGTCTCAGAAAGGAGCTGCCGAATCTAAGGATCAGCGCCACGACAATCTACCGAGGAATCAATTCTGGCTTTCTGGATCGCTTTGTGGATGGCCGAAAGATGTCCCGACACCTGCGACACCACGGTAAAACGCGTCACCGTAAAGGCATGACCGAGAGGCGAGGAAAGATCCAGATCACTCACAGCATTGAAGAGCGACCCCTGGAAGCTCAGAACAGATCTTGCCTGGGGGATTGGGAAGGCGATACCGTCATCGGAAAAAAGGGCGGAGCCTGCCTCACGACTCTGGTCGATAGGAAGTCCGGCTTTCTCTGTGGCGGGAAAACCGCTTCCAAGACTGCGGCCGATGTGTCTGCCGTAATTGAGAAATCTCTGTCAGATAAGGATCTGCGTACGATTACCGTAGATCGCGGAAAAGAATTTTCCTGGGCTGAAAAACTGGAGAAAGATCTCAGAACCAAAGTGTATTTCTGCTTGCCTCATCATCCATGGGAGAAAGGAAGTAATGAAAATACAAACGGACTTCTTAGAGACTTTTTCCCAAAAGGAATGAGTATCGATAAAATTTCTCAGACAGAAGTTCAGAAACGGTTCAATGCTCTGAATTTCAGACCCAGAAAACGTCTCAATTGGAAGTGTCCGGCTGAAGTCTTTTATTCAGTAACTTTGCACTTGATTTGATAATTCACCGCTCAAAAATAAACCGCCAGGGGGTTAGCCTGGCGGTGCGCGTATTAAAAACCGGTATTACGGATTAACGGTCTTATGCGAAGGATCCAGTCCCTTCCAGCCGCCTCCCAGCGCTTTGATGAGTTCGACACTGTTCACGAGTTCCTGCGACTGGAGTGATAGCAGCGACTGTTCGCTGGAAAGCCTTGTGGCTTCGGATGAAGAAACATTGGTGTAATCAATCATCCCGGCCTTATAGCGATTCATCAGAATGGAAGCGGTCTCAGTCGCCGCGGAGAGGGATTTCCGCGTGTTCGCCACCTGAGAGGCAAGGCTCGCCTGTGAGGAGAGCGCGTCTTCTGTCGTCTGGAACGCCTCGAGCACGGTTTGACGGTAAGCGGTGACAGATTGCTCATAAGCCGCGCGGGCCTGAGCCACCTTGGCCCGGGTGGAACCTGCGTCGAAGATTGTCTGCGCGGCTGACGCGCCAAGTGACCAGAGAAGGTGATCCGCGCTGATCAGCTGGGAAAAATGTCCGCCGCTCCAGCCGCCGGAACCGGAAAGGGTGATGTCCGGGTAATAGCCGGCAATCGCGATGCCGATCTTTTCATTGGCAGCGGCGACCGCACGCTCGGCGGATGCGATATCCGGACGCCGTTCAAGAAGCGTACTCGGAATGGCTGCAGGAATTGCCGGAACAGAAGGCAGTGCTGTGTCCTGAGGCAGGAGCGTAAATTCAGCCGGAGCCTTGCCAATCAGAACCGCGATCGCGTGTTCATACTGAGCCCGGGAGGACTTCAGGGCGTCACGCGATGCTTCCGCCGAGTAGAGTGACTGCTCAGCGGACGTCAGGTCGGATTTCGCGATCTGGCCGCTTTCGTACTGATTCCTCAGAGTTTCGACATTCTTCTGATAAACCTTGATCGTTTCGCCGTAAACCGCGATGCGGCGGTCCAGAACGCGAAGCGTAAAATAGTCTTCGGCGAGGCTCGCCTGAGCGGAAAGACGGGCATTTGCGAGATCCGCTGCGGAAGCTTCGGCGCTTGCTTCATCGGCGGTCCGGGCCCTGCGGAGTTTTCCCCAGAGATCCGGTTCCCAGGAGAAATTTCCCTGGAAACTGATGGTGTTCTTGGTGACACCGGCAGTCCGTCCGCGGGATCCGGATGCGCCGGCCGTAATGGACGGGTAAAGGGCGGCGTCAGACTGCGCGACCAGGGCGACAGCCTGCAGGTACTTCTGGGCGTACTGCGCGACGTTCTGGTTATTGATTTCGACCTGGGATTCCAGGCTGTTCAGCACCGGATCGCCATACATCGTCCACCAGTCTCCCTTAAGGGCGGCGTCATTCGGCGTGGCCGATTTCCAGCCGGCAGGAGCCTCTTTGAACTGCGCGGGCATCTGGCTCACGGCGGACGGCCGGGTGTAGTTCGGGCCGACTGCGCATCCGGAAAGGATGAGGAGGGCGGCTGCAGCGGCCGCCGCGAGTTTCAGCGGTGTCCGTACAGCGGTCTGGGTACTTTCAAAAGTCTTCTTCATGTTTCTTTCCTCTTACTTTCCGGCGGTAACGGCAGCAGCCGTACCGTTCCCTTTGAAGAACCGTCTCCAGAGTCGTTTGGCCCAGGAACCAAACCGGTCAAGATAAACATAAACCACAGGAGTGGTGTAGAGCGTCAGAATCTGACTCACCACAAGGCCGCCGCAGATCGCGATGCCGAGCGGCCGATGGAATGACGCGTTGCTGCCGGTCTGAAGGAGAAGCGGCACCGCGCCGAAAAACGCCGCGCAGGAGGTCATCAGAATCGGGCGGAAACGCTTACGGCAGGCCTCAATAATGGCTTCCTCCGGGGTCCGTCCTTCTCTCTCCGCGGCAATCGCGAAGTCCACCATCAGAATAGCGTTCTTCTTCACAATGCCGATAAGGAGAAGAATGCCGATGAACGCGATCACAGTGAACT
This sequence comes from Mesosutterella multiformis, assembly GCF_003402575.1. Taxonomy (GTDB): domain Bacteria; phylum Pseudomonadota; class Gammaproteobacteria; order Burkholderiales; family Burkholderiaceae_F; genus Mesosutterella; species Mesosutterella multiformis. Next base: position 1,652,700 of record NZ_BGZJ01000001.1, on the reverse strand, counting down.
GCGTACCAGTGATTTCCATCAGGAGCAGGGCACCGATGCCGGCGGAGGGCAGTGTCGAGAGAATCGTGATCGGGTGGATCCAGCTCTCATACAGAATGCCCAGCAGAATGTAGATCACGAGGATCGCGGTCAGGATGAGAAGCGGAATCTGCCCCATGGTTTTCTGGAACGTGGCGGCAGTCCCAGCGAAACTTCCGTGAACCGAGTCCGGGAGACCGAGGGACGCCATTGTGCGATCAATCGCGGCCTTGGCGGTGTCGAGTGACACACCGTCAGCCAGATTGAAGGCAATGGTCGTTGTCGCGGTCTGATCCTCATGGTCAACCGAAAGCGGTGTGGTCGAATATTCAATGCGAGCGAAATTCGAGACCGGAATCTGCTTTCCGGCAGAAGTCACCACGAAGAGCCGGGTGAGGACGCTCGGATCCTGAGTCCACGAGCTGTCGAGCCCAATCACGCTGTAGTACTGATTCAGCATCTTGTACTGCGTCGCGATCTGGCGCTGCGCGAAGGCGTCATTCAGGAAAGTGTCGATTTCCCGGGCATTGAGACCGTAGCGGGTAGCGGCTTCGCGATCCACGATCACCTTTACTTCAGAGCCGCCGGTTTCCGCGTCGCTGTCCACGCTTGTGAGTTCAGGAAGCTTCGAGAGCGCTTTATAAATCGGCGTGCTCCACTGACGCAGTGTCGCGAGATCGTCACTCTGAATACTGTACTGATACGTCGCGTTCGCGCTCCGGCCGCCGGTCCGGAAATCCTGAACCGGCATCAAAAAGAGCGACGTGCCTGGCATCCGCTTGGAAAGCGCGAAAAGCCGGTTCGCGACCTGGGAGGCGGTCTCAGTACGCTGATCGAGCGGCTTCAGCCGGATAAAGAACTGTCCGGTGTTCCGCGACCCGAATCCGCCGCCGCCCGTGGAGGCGAGGACATACTCAATGGCGGGATCCTTTTCCAGCATTTTGCTCAGACGCAGAATCTTCGGATCCATCTGCGTAAAGCTTGTCTGCTGATCAGCCCGAACCATACCGAAGAGAATGCCGGTATCCTGATCCGGGAATAGCCCCTTGTCGATCGTAATGTAGAGGAAAACGTTTCCGACGATAGTGAGGAGAAGAATCACCATCGTGAGGAGTTTGTGCTTCATCACGGTGCCGAGACTCGCGACGTAGGCCGTGTGAAGTTTCCGGAGACCGGAAGAGATCCAGTCAAGCACCACGGTTTGTGGCCAGCGCCGGCCGTTCGGCATCCGATGAGGTTTCGGAGCGTCTTTCCTGAAAAGACGGCTGCAGAGCATCGGAGTCAGTGTGAGAGACACAAACATTGAAATCGCGAGCGCGACAGAAAGTGTCACCGCGAATTCCCGGAAGAGCTTTCCGACAACGCCTCCCATGAGAAGCAGCGGGATGAAAACCGCGATCAGGGACGAAGTCATTGAAAGAATCGTGAACCCGATTTCGTGGCTGCCTTTCAGCGCGGCCTGCATCGGTGTCATCCCTTCCTCGATATGGCGGCTGATGTTTTCCACCACCACAATCGCGTCATCCACCACAAAGCCTGTACAGATGATGAGCGCCATCATGGAGAGAGCGTCCAGACTGTAGCCGAGGAAATACATCGCGCTGAATGTTCCGACCAGTGAGATCGGAAGGGCGACTGCGGGAATCAGCGTAGCGCGTCCCCGCCTCAGGAACACGTAAACCACCACAATCACGAGGAGGATAGAGAAGAGCAGGGTCTTCTCGGTTTCCTGGAGCGCGTCGCGTACCGTGCTCGAGCGGTCAATCGCGAGTGTGAGTTTCGTTCCCGCCGGCAGCATGGAATTCAGTTCCGGCATCAGAGCCTTCACCGAATCGATGGTTTCCAGCATGTTCGCGCCCGCCTGACGGGTGATGGAGATGGAAACCGAAGGCTTCGAATTGAAGTAACCGGAAGAGTACTTGTCCTGAATCGAGTCGTAGACGTTAGCGACGTCCTTCAGTCTCACCGGAACCCCGTTCTTATAGGTCACGATGAGGTCCCGATACTGGCTCGCCTGCGTGAGCTGACCGTTCGCCTCAATCCACCAGGTGCTGGCCTTTCCGGAAAGCAGGCCGCGAGGGGAGTTGGATGTCGCGCTGTCAACCGCCTTCCGGACGGTATCAAGCGGGATTCCATAGCTTTCAAGAAGCCGTGGCTTCAGGTCGATACGGACTGCCGGCAAAGCGCCGCCTCGGATTGAAACCTGACCGACACCCTGCACCTGGGCGATTCGCTGCTGGAGCTTAGAGCTTGCGAGGTCGTAAAGCTGACCGCGGTTCAGCCGGTCAGACGTCATCGCAAGCATCATAATCGGCGCTGAAGACGGATTCGCTTTGTGATAAGTCGGAAGCGTCTTCATTGCGGAGGGAAGGAGGCTGCGCGCCGCATTGATGGCAGCCTGAACGTCACGCGCCGCGCCATCGACGTCACGCGACATATCGAACTGGATAATGACGTGAGTCGATCCCTGGGATGAGACGGACGTCAGTTCCGTAATGCCGGCGATCTGCCCCATCGCGCGCTCAAGCGGTGTCGCGACGGTTGCGGCCATTGTTTCAGGAGACGCGCCGGCAAGCGATGCCTGCACAAAAATCACAGGCATATCGACCGTGGGGATCGGAGCGACCGGCAGGAACCGGAAGGAAACCGCTCCGACCACGGTGAGGGCGATCGAGAGGAGAAGCGTCGCGATCGGCCTCAGGATGAAGAGCCTCGATATGTTCACGGTTTTTCCTCCTCGAGGGCAGGTTCGGGCTCAAGCGCCTTCCCCTTCCTGAAGTGCGACGCAAGCCGCTCAAACCAGAGGTAAATCACCGGGGTCGTGAAAAGCGTGAGGAGCTGACTGAAGATCAGACCGCCCACAATCACAAGGCCCATCGGACGCCGCAGCTCAGCGCCGCTTCCGGTCGCCAGCATCAGAGGAACGTTGCCTAGGAGCGCAGCGAAGGTCGTCATCATGATCGGACGGAAACGCAGCAGACAGGCGCTGTAAATAGCGTCAAACGGCGTCTTTCCCGCACGTTCTCCGGCAAGAGCGAAGTCAATCATCATGATGGCGTTCTTCTTCACAATGCCGATCAGAAGAATGATGCCGATCAGCGCGATCAGTGTGAATTCCGTTCCGGTGAGCTTCAGCGCAAGGAGCGCGCCGATAGCGGCGGACGGCAGAGTCGAAATTACGGTGACCGGGTGAATCCAGCTTTCATAGAGAATGCCGAGCACGAGGTACACCACCATGACGGCCGCGAAAATGAGCCAGAGCGTATTGGCGTTCGCGTTTTCGTAAGCTGAGAGCGACCCCTGCGGCTTCAGGTTCATCGTGATCGGAAGTTTGATCTGAGTCTTCACGTCTTCGATCGCTTTCTTTGCGTCATCAAGCGAATAGCCGTCCCGGATATTGAAGGAAACCGTGGCAGCCGGAGTCTGTGAGAGACGGGCGTAGCCAGAGGGTCCCAGCTGCTCGGTCACCCGGATGATGCTTGTGAGCGGCACCATGGTGCTCGACGCAGGCGCGGCAGAATCGGAAGACGCCGAACTGGTTGTCGTCGCCGTACCGCTTTTCAGATAGATATGCGAGAAGGCATTGAGATCATCCCGGAACTGCTTACCCACCTCAAGCACGACGCGGTACTGGTTTGACTGCGTGTAAATCGTGGAGATAAGCCGCTGGCCGAAGGCGTTATAAAGCGCCGTATCGACATCATCCGCGGTGAGTCCATAGCGGGCCGCGGCCTCGCGGTCGATATCGACATAGGCGATGCGGGCGTTCCCCATGAGGTTCGTCACAACATCCTTCAGTTCAGGACGCTTCGAAAGCGCCTGCGTGAAGATCGGGACCCATTTTTCGAGTTCCGACTGGTCCGTCGTGTTGAGCGTCAGCTGGTACTCGGATGGCGTGACCTGATCATCCACCTTCAGATCCTGGTTCTTGATCGCGTAGAGGTGAATGCCTGGGACCTTCGCCGCGTCGGCTTCCAGCCGTGAAATGATGGCGTCCGCACTGTCTCGCTCTCCGAAAGGTTTCAGCGTGATCTGGAGACGGCCCGTGTTGAGGGAATTGTTGTTTACCGCGTCAACGCCGACGATCGAGCTCACGGACTGAACGCCAGGATCTTTCTGAATCAGGGCCGCAAGCTCTCCCTGGCGCTTCGCCATTTCAGAGAATGAAATATCAGCAGGTGCCCGGGTGATGCCCTGAATGAAACCGGTGTCCTGCGCAGGGAAGAATCCCGACGGAACCCAGATCCAGAGAAGAGCGGTGACAAAAAGCGTGCCGATTGCCACGAAGAGGGTCGCGACCTGATGATTCAGTACGACCTTAAGGCAGCGCTCATAGAGATTGAGAAGCCAGTTAAAGGCCTTGCCGAAATCCTGAGTGATGCGGCTGTGTTTCTCTTCCGGAATATGCTTCAGCAGATAAGCGGAAAGCATCGGCGTGAGAGTGAGCGACACGACCATCGAGACCAGGATCGACACCGCGAGGGTGATCGAGAATTCGCGGAACAGACGCCCGACTACGTCCCCCATGAAGAGAAGCGGAATCAGCACGGCAATAAGGGAGAAGGTGAGCGACACAATCGTGAAGCCGATTTCCTTTGATCCCAGAAGAGCCGCGTCGAGCGGTTTCATGCCGTCATCAATATGGCGCTGGATGTTTTCCACCACTACGATCGCGTCGTCAATCACAAAGCCTGTCGCGATGGTAAGCGCCATCAGCGTGAGGTTATTGAGTGAGAAACCGGCGAGATACATCACGGCGAAAGTGCCGACAATAGAGAGCGGCACCGCGAGACTCGGAATGAGCGTCGCGGTCGGCGTCCGAAGGAAGAGGAACGAGACCGCGATCACGAGACCTATAGCGATCAGGAGTTCCGTCTGGACATCATCGATCGACGCACGGATCGACTGCGTACGGTCTGCGAGAATCGTGAGTTTCACGGATCCGGGGAGCGATTCCTGAATGGCCGGGAGCGCCGCCTTGATGTCATCCGCGATATTCACAACATTCGTGCCAGGCTGACGCTGAATATTGATGATGATGGCGGGTTTGCCGTTCGCGAACGCTTCCTGATATTCATCCTGCGGCGCGAGTTCAACGTCTGCCACATCCTTCAGACGCAGCGCGTTTCCGTTCGAATATTTGATAACGAGGTTCTGATAGTCCTCAATCGACTTCAGCTGGTCATTCGCGTCAATCGTGACACTCCGCTCGGGCCCGTCGAAACCACCCTTGCTGCCATTGACGTTCGCGTTATTGATCGCGGTGTTGATATCGGAAAGCGCGAGACCGGCAGAGGCGAGTTTCACCGGATTCGCGCGGATACGGACAGCCTGTTGCTGGCCGCCCGCAAGGCTCACAAGGCCTACCCCTGAAATCTGGGAGAGTTTCAGTGCGGCGCGGGTGTTGATCAGATCCTGGACCTTGGTGAGGGGGAGGGTGTCAGAAGTCGCCGCAATGGTAAGAATCGGGGTATCTGCCGGATTCACCTTCTTATAGGTCGGCTTATTCGGAAGATCACTTGGGAGCAGGGCGTCAGCCGCGTTGATGGCGGCCTGAACTTCCTGTTCCGCCACATCGAGACTGAGATCGAGATTGAATTTCAGCGTGATCACCGAATTGCCGCCGGAGGTCACGGAGTACATCTGATTCAGCCCCGACATCTGGCCGAGCTGGCGCTCAAGCGGCGCGGTGACACCGGAGGTCATCACCTGAGGACCGGCACCCGGGAACTGTGTCGTCACCTGGATCACCGGATAATCCACTTCGGGCAGGGCCGAAATGGAGAGGTATCGGTACCCAAGCGCGCCCGCGACGACAAGCGCGATCATCAGAAGGAGCGTCGCGATCGGGCGATAAATAAAGAGTCGCGAAAGGTTCATTTGGTGGCCTTCAGCGCTTTAGGAATGAGAAGCGGCGGACGAGGCGGGAGCGGAGGCTGCGGGGGACGCGGCGGCGTCAGAGCCTGTGGCAGACGGTTTTCTCCGCCGCGGTGTGGCCCCATCAGAGGCGTTTGCCGCGGCAGGCTTCACCACGTTGACTTTTCCGCCATCCGTGGCGGAATCGACTCCGGATGTAATCACGGGGTCGCCTGCCTTGAGGCCCGAAAGAATCGCGGTGAAACCATTACCGGCGTCAGGCCCCATTTTGATCGGAGTCCGGTGGGCGACAGAATCACTGTCAACCGTAAAGACAAACTGCCCGGTCGTACTCGTCTGAACGGCGGCAGTCGGCACAACGATGGCATTTTCAAGCACGTTGGTGATGAGTTTCACATTGACGAACTGATTCGGGAAAAGCCTGTCATCCGTATTCGGGAAATCGGCCTTCAGTTTCACCGTACCGGTCGTGGTATCGATGGAATTTCCTACCGTTTTTACGGTGCTTTGAGCGATCAGCGTTGATCCGCTCTGATCGTAGACTTCGACGCGAAGCGATTTCCCCGCCCGGATCGGTGTTACGACATCAGAGAGGTTAGCCTGAGGAATGGAAAATTCGACAGAAATCGGGCGGGTCTGGGTAATCGTCGCGATGGCGGTTGAGTCGCTCGGTCCTACGAGGTTCCCGATATCCACACCCCGGAGACCGATAAAGCCAGAAATCGGCGCTGTGATGCGGCCATAGCCCACCGAAACCTGAGCGCCTGAAATCTGGCCTTTTGCCGCCCGAACCGCGCCTTCATACTGTTTGACAAGGGCGGCCTGAGCGTCGTAATCCTGCTTTGAAATGGAATTCTGTGCGTAAAGTTTCTGATACCGGGAGAGCACCTGGCGGGCATTCGCAAGCTGAGCTTCGCTTTGAGCAAGAGTACCGCGGTACTGCTCGGTGTTTGCTTCGTATCCTCGGGTATCAACTTTGGCGAGAAGAGCGCCCCGCTTCACATACTGCCCTTCCTTGAAGAAAATCTGCGTGAGACGGCCTGTCACCTGGCTGATCACGCTGACGCTCTGCGCCGGAGTCACTGTACCGAGAGCTGAAACGTAGACATCAACATTCTGGGTCTTCGCGGGGACTGTCAGAACCGAGGTCGGCATCCGGCGGCCGCGGCGGCCTCCGGCCTGCTGCGGCGCGGCGTTCGATTTTTTATTCTTCCAGTACTGGTATCCGCCGCCTCCAATTGCTGCGGCAGCAAGGATGGCAATGGCGGAGAAGACGAGTTTGCGGCGTTTCATGGAAGGACCTTTTAACTGTTTTTTGGCAGGGAAGGCGGCCAGAAATGAATTCGCGCGATCCGGGTACACCATCTCCGCCAGTCTGGATGAGACAAAGATACCAGTAATAACTGTTAAGCGAGCGTAAGGGAAAGAAACGATTTCTTCCCGGTGAGGTGACTCAAACATAACGATAGTCAGCGCCGGGAAAGTTTCTGAGTGTCTCTCTGAACGAAATCAGACTGATTCTGGTGGTCTACAAAAATGATTTCTATGCCCGCGGGTGCCGCCCATTCTAAGAGCTCCGGACGTAAAGGGAGGTGCCGGAAATTGAGAGTTTCTGTATCAGAAAATAAAAAATACCCTGCCTGATATCAAGCAGGGCGGGGTAAAAGCTTTCTATTTCAGACGTCTTTCAGCGGGCCGCGCGAAAGAATCAGCATGAATAGAAGGGAGATGACGGCGAAACAGGCACCTGCCCAGAAGGACGCCGATGCGCCGAGCGTGTCCCAGAGCGCGCCGGCCCCGATACCGGCGATCAGAAGAGCACCGCCTGATACGAGGTTATAGAGACCGAACGCCGTACCGCGGAGATCTTCAGGGGCGAGTTTGGCGATGAAAACGGAGAAAATGCCCTGAGTAGCGCCGAGGTGCAGACCCCAGAGGACGACCGCAGCCAGAACCCAGACGGGGGATGACGCAAGAGCAAGAGTCACCTGCGAGGCAAAGAGGAAAACGATGCCAAGTGTCAGGAGCCAGATTGGATGGATCCGGTCCGCGGCTTTTCCGAAGGGATAGGACGAAAACGCGAACACTGCGTTCATGAGCACCATCACGAGCGGCACCATGGCGGCCGAAATTCCGACATTAGCCGCGCGAAGCACGATAAAAGCGTTGGAGAACCGGGCGAGGGAAAAAACAGCCGCTGCCGCGATCAGCATCCAGAAGGCCGATGACAGCCTCCCCATAGCTTCGCGGGAAATCGGGTTCGTCCGGTGAGCGTTCTTCGGTTCCGGCGCTTTCACTTCAAAGATGATGAGTGAAAGGCAGATCAGACCCGGAATCAGGGCGCACCAGAAAATGAGCCGGTAGTTATCAAACGTGAGCCACATCAGCAGCGCCGCAATAGCCGGGCCAATAAAGGCACCGGCGGAATCGAGCGACTGGCGAAGTCCAAAACTCGCTCCCATCACGTCTTTCGGTGTAACGGTGGCAATCAGGGCGTCTCGGGGCGCTCCGCGGATCCCTTTTCCGATTCGGTCAGCAAACCGGCAGCAAAAGACCTGAAGCACGGTGTCAGAAAGGGCGAAGAACGGTTTCGAAATTACGCCGAGTGCGTAGCCCGTGAAGACGAGTGCCTTCGTGTGACCGAAGCGGTCAGAGATCATGCCGGAAAAGACCTTCATGATGAGCGCGACGGATTCCGCCGCGCCTTCCGTGATACCGATCGCTGTGGCCGAGGCTCCGAGTCCCACCGCCATGAAGAGCGGAAGAACCGCATGGATCATTTCAGACGAAATATCCATAAAGAGCGAGACGAATCCGAGGGCCCAGACCGTGCGGGGGATCTTGGCGCGGTCTGTTTTGGGAGGGAGCTTTGAAAATTTCATAGTTATGCCCTGCAAAAAGAAGACCCCTGGGCCGGGACCCAGGGGAACTTAAGGTTTTATGTGTCGGTTTTTGCTTACTTCGACGGCTTCCGGCACGCAGCCGTAATGTCCTGCTTCGCGTTGTAGGTCGAGCTCTTCACCTGGGTGAGAGCAAGAACCGTGCTCCAGATGTCGTCATGCGAAACCGGTTTTTTCGCGCCGGCTTCAAGGCACCCCTTCGCAATGCCAAGGCGGGACCGGAGACCGTCCGACACCCAAAGGATCATCGGAATATGAGTCTGTTCACTCGGAGCGATCGCATAGGGAGCGCCGTGGAGGAAAAGACCCTTTTCGCCAAGGCTTTCGCCGTGGTCTGACATGTAGATCAGAGCGGTATCCGCGTCCTTCATCGCCTTCAGTTTGTCGATCATGGAGCTCAGCACGTGATCCGTGTAGAGGATCGAATTGTCATACGCGTTCCGGATCGATTTCGGATCACAGGACCGGAGATCAGAATTCGTGCAGACCGGACCCCACTTATTGAATTTTTCCGGATAGCGCTTGGCGTACGCCGGGCCGTGACTGCCCATCATGTGGAAGAAGAGGGCATTTACCGTACCGGGCTTCAGTTTCTCCTGATCAATATAGGGAACCATGCCTTCGTCATAGCATTCGCCATTCGGACAGACGGAATCGCGAAGCGCCTTCGGAAGAGACTTGACGGGTTCCGTGTACGGAGTCCCCTGGCTCGCTCCCTTATCACCGCCCTGGTTATCCACCCAAAGCGTCTTCACGCCGGCGCGCTGCAGGACCGCGGGAAGCGGTTCTTCCGTAATGATCTTCTTCCGGTTGTAGTTTTCTCGTCCAATCCGGCTGAACATGCAGGGGACAGAGACGTCGGTGCTCGTGCCGCAGGAAGAAGCATCAGTGTAATTCACCACGCCTTCCTTACGGAGTTCAGGGGTCGTGTCGCGGTCATAGCCATCGAGTCCCCAGTTCGCCGCACGGGCGGTTTCTCCCGTCACGACAACGACGAGGAGGGGACGCTCAGTCGCGGAAGGGGCAGGGGACAGGGTCGGAGTTTTATCCACGATTGTCCGGACTTTGACCGAACCCGGAGCCTCATCCGAAAACTGTGTTTTGACTGCGGAGTAAACGATATTGACTGGAGTCAGCAGATAGCGGGCGCTCTTCTGACCGCGGATGAAGTACGAGAATCCCTGGAAGTCAGCCAGCAGAGAAACAATGCCGAAAATAACGAGGGCAATTGCCGCCAGGAACCGCATCGCGTGATCCTTAAGCGGCGCGGGTTTCAGCGGAAACTTCCAGATCAGAAGAATCGGCGGAATCGCGGCGCAGAGGAACGTGAAAATGAGCCCGGGGGAAATCAGGTCACGGGTTTCAGCCACATTGGTCGCAAAAGCGTTACGCAGCATGTCAGGCGACATCACCGCGCCGTAAAGAAGCGAGAAACCGAAACCGCCCGCGCCGATCAGCGAGAGGATGATGAGCAGCGCTTTATAGAGCCGCCGGTCCATAATCGCGGCGAGGAGCGTACCCAGAGCCGCAAAAAGGAAAAAGAGTCCGAGCCACGCTGAGGCGTAGAACTTCACGCCGGCGAGCGACAGCGGATTCGTACCGGTTGCGGCCGCAAGCTTCCAGAAGGGGAAGCTGTCCACCGTCAGCCACCAGGCCGCGACAATCAGCGCAAGACCGGTAGCGCCGGTCGCGAAATACCGGACAAAGCTCTTAAGGGAATGCAGAACGGACATAGAGAAACCTATCCATATTAGACGGTGACGAGTCTGCATTGCAGACTGTCAAATGAAGGTCAAAATACTTGCAATTCGAAACATTTGCAACTGAGACTCTTTATTTTTGTGTCTCACGCCGCTTTAACCGAACTCTGTCAACTCGGTATTATTAGATGGATGAAATGATTGGACCGGAGCCATGCAGGAAAACATTCTGGTTGTAGATGATAACGACGATATCCGCTCAAATGTCGCGGAATACCTGAGAGCCAAAGGCTGGAAAGCGGAGGAGGCTTCAACTGGTCCTATGGCAGTCGCTCAGGTGCACACGGGAGCCTTTGATCTCGTGTTGCTTGACCTTGGGCTCCCCGGGATGGATGGCATTGAAGTGTGCCGGAAACTCCGAAGCGAAGGTTATTCTCTTCCTATCATGATGCTCACCGCGCGCGATGAACTCGATGACCGTGTGGCAGGTCTTCAGAGCGGCGCGGACGATTATCTCGTCAAGCCTTTTTCACTCCGGGAGCTTTCAGCCCGTGTTGAAGCAGTCCTCCGACGCAGCCAGGGGAAAGTGGTTAAGGATCTGAAGGTTGGGGACCTCGTGCTCTATCTTTCCACGGCATCCGCTGAACGTGAGGGAAAAACACTCCACCTGAGCCCCGCGTGCTTCCAGATTCTTCGGGTACTGATGTCAAAGAGCCCGAATATCGTGCCGCGCGACGAACTTGAGAAAGCTCTCTGGGGCGGAGACCGCCCGGATTCAGACAGCCTTCGCTCAAATCTCTGGCTTCTCAGAAATGTAGTGGATAAACCCTTTGCTGCGCCGATGATTAAGACGCATCCGGGATTTGGCTGGTCGATCGCACCGGCCGCGGCACCAGCCAAAGCGACAGAAGACAAATAAATTCCAGCAGCTGCTGCGGGGCGAACCAATAGGAGAAGCCGCATGAAACGTATCGGACGCTTTTTCCTGAGACTTGGGCTTCGGGCGAGGCTGATGCTGGTGATCGGTATTCTTGCCTTCGTGCTCACGGCCGGTTCTATTGCCGCTTTCTCCTACGCGATTGAATTCACGGAGGATCATCTGGTTTCTGAGAACCAGTACTACTCACTTCGCGGCTATATTGACAGTGATATCGCGCACGGGAAAGCCCCACGGCTGCTTCCGAATAAGAAGCTTTACGCAGATCCGAGCGTCGTCAATGGCGTAAAACTGGAACCCATTCCGCCCGAATTTCAGAATCTGCCTGACGGGTACACCGAGTACGAAGACGATCATCAGGCGGATTATGTCTTCAGGATGCAGCGTCACGGTGTGACCTATATCCTCACAACCGATCAGACTGAGTTTGAAGAGGTGGAGCACAGTCTCGTCGCTGTGGTCGTTCTTTTTGGTCTGCTCGCGGTGATGGCCGCGGTTCTGATGGCCTGGCTGCTTGGCGGCACGGTTGTGCGTCCGGTGAAAAAGCTCGCGCGCGAGGTTCAGAGATGTGCGTCTGAAAAAGAATTCCGGCCGCTCTCGGTTGAATTGACGAATGATGAAGTCGGCTATCTCGCGAAGACCTGTGAGAACTCGCTCAGAAAATTGCATGAAACCGTGCAAAGCGAACGATTCTTTGCGTCGGATCTCTCTCACGAATTCCGTACTCATCTTTCAATTGTTTCCACGACAGCCGAGCTGATGCGGGAAATCGGCGACCTTACCCCGCAGCAGGAGCGGCAGCTGGCAAAAATCACGCTTGCCGCAGAGAGAATGCAGCGACTGATCCATGTGCTTCTTGCACTTGCGCGCGATAAGGATGTCAAAGCCGCGGATAACGATATCAAATATCTGCCTGATATTGCCCGTGAGATTCAGGAAGAGGATGAGCCTGATGCCCGCCAGAAAGGGCTCCGCATGGTGATTGACGACCGGTCCGGTACACCTCCGCCTCGACTTTCGGATAGTTTCGCTTCCTGCGTGCTTTCCAACCTTGTGCGGAATGCGGTGAGAAATTCCACCCGTGGGACTATCACGATCACGCTCGAACCCACACGGTTTTCCGTGAAGGACGAAGGGTGCGGTATCCCCAAGGACGAAATGGAAAAGATCTTTTTGCCCTTTACCCGGGGAAAACTTTCCCATGGTCAGGGTCACGGAATCGGGCTCTCGCTGGTCTCCCGTATCTGTACCCGGATGGGATGGAAAATCGCGGTGGAAAGTGAAGAGGGGAAGGGATCGCTCTTCACCATTACGTTCGCTGAGAAGAAAACTCCGTTCTGAGGCGAACACTCAGCCGGAAATGATTCTGACGATGATTTTCCCAAGCATAAAGAGGCCGAAGGCGAGGAAGAAGAATCCGCCGATCCGGTTCACCCAAAGGAGCCCTCGCTTTCCTGTAAGCAGATGGCGGGCATATGCCGCGGCGGCCGCGTATCCGGCGTGAATGACGATAAGTGTCAGCGCGTAGAGGAGCGAGAGCAGTACGGACTGTCCCCAGAACGACCCATCCTGGTCGATAAACTGCGGGAACATGGAGAAGAAAAAGATGATGAGGACAGGATTCGTGAGCTGAAGCAGAATGCCCCGGGTAAAAATCGAGACGGGTGAAGCGCCGGTTTCCTGTTTATCCCTTTTCTCCGCAAGTGACATCAGATCAACCGCGGGCTTCCGGAAACTTTTGACACCAAGCCAGAGAAGATAAAGCGCGCCAAGCGCCTGAATAAAAGTAAATAAAGAGGGGCGGGCGGAAAGAATGGCCCCGAGTCCGCCCACCGCGATCATGGCGAGAATAAAGGTCCCGCATGCCAGCCCACCGATACACCAGGGAGTCTTCCGGCCGCCTTCCTCCAGAGTCGTCATCACCGTGAGAAGCACCCCGGGACCGGGAGAAGCAACCACTGTGATACTGAGAATGATGAAGAGCGTCAGTGTGTGGGACAAGATTCAGGACCTCCAGTGCATTCAGTTAGAAGAAAACAACATCAGACACAAGATTCCTGAGCAGCGCGATGACACTCCATGCAGCAGAGGTGCTTGACTTGGGGTTGGCCGGATCCGGCTTCGACGCGATCGAAAGCTCGGCGTGCATAAGACCGTTTGAGAGGCTGATCCGGTGAATATTTTCGCGAAGCCCAGGAACGCTTCTCACAGTTACCCGGGCGTTCGGAGCCTCGGCGGCGATTGAGGCGGTAACCGCGACATTGACGTTTTTCGGGAAAGCCGCAATGGCGTCCCGGACAGTGCCGGTGAAGAGAACTTCTTCCGCGGTTGCTGAAGGGATACGGCCTTTAAGTCCTGGAGCGCCTTCAAGGCTTCTCGGAGCTTTGACATCCTCAATTTCGACCCGGGCGTCCCCTTTCAGGGCATAGACCTGCATGAGGTCCAGTCCGCCGATCGCGCCAGAAGGGATAAAGAGTTTTGCCCCCGATTCCTTCGCAGCTGTTTTCAGCGTATTGAAGAATTTGGGATCAGCCAGAGCGCCGACAGAAGCGGGTATGAAATTGGCACCGGACCGGAGAATCGCTTCACCATACTCCCGGACCGCGGCTCCGCCCGCGAATTCAATAACAAAATCAGGCTTCAGGGCAAGAAGCGGATCAATCTCGGTAAAGAACCGGCAGTCCAGTGTTTCCGCAAAGGATTCCGCACTCCCGGCGTGACGCGCCATGACGCCTGTAATCCGGAATTCACCGGGAAGAATCCGAAGCAGATTGCGGGCAAAAATGTGGGACAGGGCTCCGCAGCCGATCAGCGCGATGGTTTTCATACGATGGAATCTCCCGGATGACAGAAAGAAGACTTCGCCGGAAGCTGAAACGCACTGCTCAGATAAAAAACGGAACCAGTCCAGCCGGACGGCTCCGTTTATTGGATTCCGGCACTGCCCTCTATTTTAGAAGCGCAGTGCGCGTAAAACCATATTTTTTGTGTTCCGGCGCGGATTACTTCGCGACGCGGTGAATCACAGCGTCCATCGGGAGACGGCTCTTCTGCTTCGTGGCGTTGCGGTCTTCCTTTTCGTCGTGGTGACCGATCGCGAGAACGAGCACCGAGGCAAGGCCCTTTTCAGCGAGGCCCAGGTTCTCGTCCATCTTCTGGAACTGAACACCTTCCATGATCGTCGTGTCGAGCCCCATCTGGGCGGCGGCGAACATCAGGTAACCCATGCCGAGATAAGCCTGCTTGGAGGCCCATTCGAAGAATTCACCGGAGGTGACAGCGTGCAGGCCGACAAAGTAGCGGCGACCGGCGTCCATGTTTTCTTCGCCTTCGTGACCGGCGTAGCGGCCATCAGCGATTTCCTGCTTATAAACAGCCTGCAGGTGTTCTTCCGACGGACGGAAAGGCACAGCGCACACGATAGCGCGGGAGGCTTTGGTCACGCGTTCCTGATTGAAGTCAGAAACACCAGCCGCAACGGCAGCACGCTCTTCTTCAGTTTCAGCAACAAAATACTGCACCGGCTGGTAGTTGACGGAGGTCGGGGCGAGACGGAGGATCTCGAGCAGATCCTTCCACTCGGCGTCCGTCACGGACTTTGCCGGATCGTAAACTTTGGCCGTAAAGCGGCGGCGTGCAATATCAAGAGCTTCAGTCATCTTTTTAAATCTCACTCATTTTCGGGGGGGAATGTGTCCCGATTGGAAGACTTCCGGCGGCGTTTTGATGGGCCGGCCTTGAAGATCGCCTGCACGAGGCGTGACTGTGCGATCACGACTCCCATGCTGTTATAGGCGATTTCCCAATCGGCGTACCACGTAATCATACGGACTCCGCAGATGAAGAGTGAGCCTATCCAGACCGCGGCAACAGAATTGACTCCGACATAGATAAGTCCGAGCGTGAGCCAGCTCCCGAGGAAAGCGGCGGAGGCGTAGGGCTTTCGATCTGAGAGGACCATTGGAAGCTTATTCATGAAGACATCGCGCAGCATGCCGCCCGCAGCGCCCGTGGTGACACCGAGAAGGGTGGAACTCAGCATCGGGACTCCGAAAGAATAGGCAAGCGCGGTGCCTGATGCCGAAAAGAACCCCAGACCAATGGCGTCAAGCCAGATGAACGCGGCGTAAGGAATATCGTGATGGAAGCGCTTGACGAGAACCGGGGCGAAGACCGTAAGAAGGAGCGTGAGCCACACGTAGTATTCGTGCGTGATGAACCAGAATGGACGGTTATTAATCACCACGTCACGAAGAATTCCGCCTCCGAACGCCGTCGTGAACGCGAGAACAAAAATCCCGACCGGATCCAGACGCCGTTCCTTTCCTGCCAGCAGCCCCGAAAAGGCAAAGGCCAGAATACCGATAAAGTCGGCGAGATTCGAGAAGAACTGAAGCATGGAAGGCACCCGGTGAAAACGCTTTAAAAAGATAGATTAAACCGGGATATTACTTGGTGGAACAGGCAATGTAAAAGCGATTCGCTACCGTTTTCTTCTGACAGTGAAAAGGCTTAATACGAGAGGAGCGCGAAGCGCAGAATCCGCGTGAATTCCTGAGGATCAAATCCCAGACCCGCCAGTGCGAGGACCTGGAGTACAAGGAGTGCCGGAATGCCGAAAGCGAACAGAGGCTTTCGGGTTTTGTGGTGAAAGAAACGCATGCCGGCAAGCGCTCCGATTGAGCCACCGGCCGCGGCGAGCCCAAGAAGTGTGGCTTCGGGGATCCGCCACATATGCTGCTCCGCCTTCCACTTATCGATACCGAAGGTGATGAACGCCGCAATATTGATGAAGAGAAGCCAGAGCGCCATGAGAAATACCGTATTCGTTTTAAGAGATGCGAATTATAGGAGTCTCCGCGACGCTAAACCGCAGGCGGAGAATCTCCGCTGAAACAAAGAGTAATCGCACCCCGATACCGAAAAATCAGGCGACATTTCAGTCTTCCGGTGCTAATGTGACACAGAAAGGTGTTGAACCACTCTGAAGGAGACTCCCATGCGGACCAAAGAAGATGCGAGGGCCTTGATTGATGCTGTGAAGAAGGTGCCTCTTGGTTTTTACCCCACACCGTTTCATAAGCTTGAACGGATGTCCGAGCTTACCGGGGTGAATCTTTGGGTGAAGCGTGAAGACTTCTCGGGTGTCTCGCTTTTCGGCGGAAACAAGGTGAGAAAGCTTGAGTTTCTACTCGCGGACGCGGTCCGGAAAGGGTGCGACACCGTTTTTACCTATGGCGCGACAGAATCCAATCACGCGATGCAGACCGCGACTGCCGCTAGAAAACTTGGACTGAAACCCGTGCTGTGGCTTGGCGCGATTGTGGAGCCGAATCCCGCGGCGCTTCGCGCGAACATGCTGCTCGACAGAATTCTCGGCGCGGAAATCCATATTCTGGAATCCCGAGGGAGTACGCGGGAGACCATGGAAGCGAATCAGGAGCTCTTCGAAAAACGGAAGAATGAGCTCGAGAAAGAAGGGCACCGGGTATATGACATTCCGATGGGCGGCTCCCTTCCTCGGGGCGCGCTCGGGTTTGCCGAGTGCTGGATTGAACTTGCCGAACAAGCAGAGGCGGCGGGGATTCATCCGGATTATGTGTACACCTGTACAGGAAGCGGCGGAACCCTCGCGGGGCTTGCCGCCGGACGTACCCTGATCGGATCTGATCGGACCGTGCTCACCGGAATCGCGGTTGGAAAGAAAGATCCTGAGACGTATGGGAAAGAAGTCCGGCTGCTGGCGGACGATGTCCTGATGCTGCTCGGTGAAAAGAAGCTGACCAAACCGGATGTGTTCCAGATCCTTTACGACTATGTCGGCGCGGGTTACGAAAAGCCTTTTGGCCTCGCGAACGACGATATCCGGCTGCTTGCCCGGACTGAAGGCATATTCCTTGACCCGGTGTATTCAGGAAAGGCGTTCCACGGCATGATGGAAGAAATCCGCAAAAGAAATGTGCCCCAAGGGAGCACCGTGGTGTTTCTTCACACCGGAGGCGCGACAGCGCTCTTCGCGGAACCTGAAATTATTGGGGATCTTTCTGAAGAAAAGTAGAATTTTTGCTTGAAGTTTATTCAGATAATCGTCTGATTACGAATAATATTTGGCCGTCAGTCCTAAGCGGATCGGAGAGAGAGTTTCCGCGGTGGGACTGACGGCCAAACCTTTTAAATCGGCTGCTTAATTTCAGTGCGTCTTGGCGTAGTGAGCGGCATCTTCGCCAGCGAGACGGCCTGAGGTGTAGGCAAAGCCGAGCGTGCCGCCCTCGAAGTCGACGTACGCCTTGCCATACATGCCGCCCGCGTCAGCGCCGACAGCCCAGAGACCGTTGATCGGCGTGGCATCAGAGGTCACCGCACGGAGTCGGTCATCCACACGGATGCCGCCCAGCGTACCGAGGAGTCGGGAAGTGAAGCGGACAGCGTAGAACGGTCCCTTTTCAACCGGAATCAGGCGCTTTCCGTCAGCGAAGAAGAGCGGATCTTTCCCATCGTGATAGGCCTTGTTGTACTGCTCGACAGAAGCGGCGAAGTTCTTTTCGTCGACGCCGATAGCACGGGCGAGCTCAGGAATGGAATTTGCCTTGTAAACGGTTGCGGTATTTCCGACCAGCTTATCGAGGAACGCGGCCACATCCTTCGGCGTGTTTTCAGCCTTGGAGAGTTCATCCGTGTCGTTCGGCTCATTGAATTCCTGGAAGTACTGACGCTTGTCTCCCTTCCAGTTCGCGTACTGTTCTTCGATTGCGGCGAAACCCTTTGCCTTCACTTTATCGAGCATTCCGGAGTCAACAATCACGAATTCCGTCTGATGCGGCTGCATCGCGATTTCAGCGCCGTGAACCGAGTAGAGCGTCGCGTCCGTTTCGTTGCTGAAGCGGCGGCCATTGGTGTTCACGCGGAGATTCGGGTAACGCGTGAAGTCCGTAAGCGCGAACCAATCATCACCCACCTGCTTCGTGATCTTGCCCATTTCCTCCTGGCTGAACGTTTCCCAGAAATACTGTGCGACATTCTCACCGCGTTTTCCGGCACCGGCCTTCCACGCCATCTGGATACCGTCACCCGTGTTCTGGGTCACTTCACCCATCGTGTAGGGGACACCGATGTAGCGTTCAAGCATGTCCTTATTGCCGCCGAAGCCGCCGGAAGCAATCACAACAGCCTTTGCCGTCACCTTGCCGGGCTTCCCATCCTTGCCAATAATCCGGACGCCGGTCACATTGCCCTTTGCGTCCTTAATGAGTTCAGTGGCCCGGGTAGAGAAAAGCGCCTGGCCGCCAGCCTTCAGGAACGAGTCCTTCAGGGCGACGAGAGCCTTCGCGCCGCCATCCTGATAGCCATGGAGCGTTGCGGGCATTCCAATGTGAGCGTACGCGCCGCCAGTACCGGCGTCGACAAGCGTCATCCGGCAGCCGTTCGCGTTCAGCCAGTCAACCGTTTTTCCGGATTCATCAATGATGCGGCGGACAAGGAGGCTGTTCTGGAAACCGCCCGAGAGGCTGAGGTACTGATTAAAGAGCCACTTCTTATCAACAGTCTTTCCGGCAGCCTTCTGCTGGGAAGAGTCAGCGGCAAACATACCGCCCGCGAACGACCCGGCGCCCATCTGGAAGGGAGTCTTTTCGAGAAGAATGGTCTTCGCGCCGGATTGCTGGGAGGCGAGGGCGGCTGCGGAACCTGAGGCACCCGCGCCGATCACAACAACATCAGCCGTATAGTCAGCGGCAAAAGCCGGGGCCGTCATCGCCACCGCGAGGGTGATGGCGGAGATAGAAATCGCTTTGCGCATCCACTGCATGAAAAATGACTCCTTTGGTTATTTCCGTTATGCGTATATGAATTGTTCCCCGAACGATCTAGGGGCCCGATGATTCTGGCAAAGAAAATTCCGGGATAAAATTACACAACATTCGCTTCTATCCATTGATTCAGCTGACATGAAGAATCTCCATATCCTGAATGACGACATAATTCCGACATCCGTCGATCTGATTACGCAGCTCCTTACGAGTGAAGAAGCCCAGAAGCAGTTCTTCGCCGCGATTTACCATCAGGGCCGGGTTTCAGAAGCGGCGAACCGCCAGTCAGACCTTGAGCTGGCGGGCACTGTGGTCAGCGCCATCGTGGAAAGCGAACTGGTCGCGTTTCTGAAGCGGGAAAACAGCAAGCGGGGCGCAAAGAAAAACTATCGGAACGGCTATATCCCACGGGAACTTCACGTTGGAAAGGAAAAGCTTCCGGTGCAGATCCCTCGCGACCGGAACGGCGTCTTCCGGCCGTCATTTGTTCATACCTATTCAAGGGAATTCCGACCTTCAATTGAAGACATTCTGTCTTTCGCCGTAGCGGAGGGGTACCGAAGGGAAGAGCTCGCGATTCTGCTTTATCAGGCCTATCAGGATCAGCGGTCTGACGGTCTCATCATTGCGAAGCAGATGCCGATTCTTTTTGAGTCGCTTGAGAAGTGGCTGACCGCTCCCGCTCCCGGCACGATCCGGCTCCTCGTCGGGTGGGAAAAACGGGTAAGGCACTGTGCCGGAATCGAAAAGCGGATATGCGGCGTGAAGCAGCTTGAGCCTGACGGGACACTTTCCGGGATCTGTGCCTGGGCGTGCGACGCCGACAGCGATGAGGATATTGAGGCAAAGCTGATCCACTTCGTCAAGACGAAGTGCGGTGTCAACACGGTTCAGATGCTTTTCGCACTGAATCACTGTGACGCGTTCGAATCGGCGGCGAAGAAAGCCTGGCCTCAGGTGAAATTCCCGGCGGTCTGAAAAAAAGCCGGGAGGATACACAATCCCCCCGGCAGCTCACTGCAAGAGAAAGAAAAAATGAAAATGACGCCGGGATCAGAAGAAGTGCGTCATACCAACCTGGAACGCGGTGTAATTCGTGTCTGAACCGTCGTTATCCCAGGAGAGAGCGCCGCGGCCGATTGACTGTGAGACATCGGCGTACATCAGCGTACGCTTTGACATGTAGTAGTAACCGCCAAGCGCAAGCACATGGCGCTTGAACTTCGTACCGTCGTCCTTCACCTTGCCGTCCAGGTACTGATACTGGGCGACGACCTCGTACTGATTGATCGGCACGCGGATACCGATCCAGGCCTGGTCTGATGAAATACCCTTCTTCAGCGCTTCGCCTGACGCGGTGGTCATGGAGTAGAGGTTTTCGTTAAAGGTCGCGTAGGCGTACTGATACTGATGCTCGGCCCGGTTATAGCCGCCCATCACCTTGAATCGGCCGAAGTCGTAGCTTGCGGCGGCCCGGAATACGCGGCCGTCCTTCAGATCAGAATCCGTGCTTCGGATGTCGCCCTCTGCGGACACCATGGCGGAGAGTTTTTCATCTGAATAGCGAATGGCAGCGTTCCAGAAGCGGTTGTTCTTCGACTGCCGGGCGTTCTCCTTCGCGTCTCCCGAGAACGAATAGAAGAGACCTGCCTTGAAGCCCTTAAAGGTCGGCGTGACGTAGTAGAGGGAGTTGTCGTACGCGGCCCAGGTCGTCTGCTGCGTGGACTGCAGACCAGCATCCTGGTATCCAGCCTCAAACACGTCAAACGGGCACATCCAGCCCTGAGTACCAACGGATGCGGAGAACGGGCTCATGCGGCCCGCACCGATCAGACCGTACGGCCCCTCAACGTAGAGCTGGGACTCGTAATCGAAAAGCTTGTCCTGAGTCTGGAAAGCGCCGGTATCCGGGTTGAAACGATTACGCAGGGCAAAACCGACCTTCGTCGTGCCGGAGAGTTTCTCCTCCCCAAGGAAGTCAAAGCCTGAACCGATATAGTTGTCAGGCGTCATGGAGAGCGTCGTGTCGCCATGCTTCGCATGGGTTACGGTAAGACCGAGATCAATGACACCTCGGATCTGAAAGTCAGCGGCCTGAGCGCTGAAGGCGAGCAGAGCGGCGGCAATGCCGGCAGCTGCCTGCGTAAGTTTGAACATGTTTTCTCCTTTGGTCGTTTTCGCGCCTGGCAACTGAAATACCAGGCGTGCCGAAATCGTATGAAGAAAACAGGGAGGCGAAAATTACACAACTTTCGATCTAAGCCGTGTTAACTCCAGCAGTCTAGTTAGAAAGAAATATTTTCCTGCCGCGAAGGAGAAAAAAGCCCGTTACAAACGCTGAAAGCAGTTCCGCCACGCTGATCGAGAACCAGATACCGTTGATCCCGATAAGAAAAGGAATCAGAAAAACGCATCCCGTTTCAAGGACAAGCGTGTGGGTGAAGGAAATAGCGGCTGACACCGGACCGTTTCCAAGCGCTGTGAAAAAGGCGGATCCGAAAATCGTGATCCAGCAGAGAAGGTAGGAGAGGCCGTAAATCGTCATGGCATTCACGATCAGACCGTGGAGCCCGGCGTCTCCGGCATCAAAGAGTCTCGCGACGAAATCCGCGAAAACGGCGGACAGAATCGTCATCAGAATGCCTGTGAGAGCGAGGATCACCACGCTTTTCTTAAAGAGACTCTTTACTTCCCGATAGTTTTTGGCTCCGAAGTGGAAGCTGATCGCCGGGGCGACGCCCTCAGAGAAACCAATCATCGCAGACACGAAAACGAACGCGGTGTAGATCACGGCTCCGTAGGCCGCGACGCCGTCATTCCCCGCGTAGCGGAGGAGCTGCAGGTTGTAGCAGATGCCAACCACCGACATCGCGATGCTGGACATGAGTTCTGAAGATCCATTGATCACCGTATCCAGCACAACCCGCGGCATCCAGACTGGACGGATAAACCGAAGGAGGCTCGTGTTTGGGCGGGAGAAATAAAGCAGTGGGAAAAGCCCGCAAAGCAGCTCACTGATCGCGGTAGCGGCCGCGGCACCAGTGACACCCCAGCCAAAAACAATAATAAAAAGAGCGTCGAGCCCGATATTCGTGACCCCGGCAGCAATGGTTGATGCGAATCCGAGGTTGGGCTTTCCGGCCGTAATGTAGAAAGACTGGAAGAACGACTGAATCATGAAGCAGGGGAGAGCAGCCGCAATGATCCTGCCGTAAGAAATACAGTCCGGGAGAAGCGTGGCATCCGCTCCAAGAGCCCTTGAAATCTCAGGCATCAGAAGCCAGAGGATGACGGAAATCAGGAGTCCAACCCCCACCGCGATCGCGGCGAGAAGCGAAAAGATCCGGTTCGCCGTTTCCGGTTCTTTCCGTCCAAGAGCCGCTCCGACAAACGCGGAACCACCGGTGCCGAGCAGAAAACCAGGCGTTCCGGCTGCCATCAGGACCGGGAACACCAGGTTAACCGCGGCAAAGGCCTCCTTACCTACAAAGGACGCGATAAAGAAACCGTCCACAATCGTGTAGCAGGACAGAAACACCATCATCGCGACGGTCGGAAGCGTAAATCTCAGCAGTTTTCGATAAGAAAAATGACGATCGAAAGCGTGGTTATTCAAACAAACACCTTTATTTCCGAAGGTTACGGCAAATTGCGCCAGGTTTCGAACAGAAAGCCCGGATGAGGGACCGTTACGGAAGATTTATACCCTATGGGAATTTCTGCCGCTTAAACACAACACTTCCGCCCATCCTGCGGGAAGCCATAAAAACGCTTCGTGGCGTACAAAATTGGACATTCTGATTACGAAACCAGCATGTTTTCTAGGTTTTTATGGGTTTTTGTGACGCAAATTACAAATTAATTGTGGCGGAGAATGGGCAATAAGTGTAAAACTATAGATATAGAAATTGATGGTGTTGGATTCAATAAAAAGTTTTTAACAGCAATTGCCTTCAGTTCGTTCATTAAGACCGGGCTGAAGGTGAATCCTCTACCTCGCTGCTTGCCCATAAAGAACGGAAGAGAGTTTACCCCAACCCCTAGAAACTCCCTTTTAGACAGGCAGCGGGGCCCACGCTTTGCCTGCTTCAAAACAGCATTATCCGAAACCCTATGGTTCCGGATTTTGGTCTTTCCCGAAAAGGTGGATCTATGAATCAGTTCGTTAAGTTTGCAGCGGCAGCTGCGGTGTCCCTCGTTTTCCTGAGCGGCTGCTCAGACCCGGTGTCTACGGTGAAGGACGGGACGCTGCCTGAATTTTCAACATCCATGAAGGTTGGGGACGCGCTGGGCAAGTATTCCGGCTGCGTCGAGAAGACCGCCAAGTGGTCGAAATTTTCAACCGATCAGATTAAGAGCGGAGTGGAATTTACCTGCGAGCTTAAGCCGAGCGCGGAGCTCTATGCCGGCATCCGTAAGGAAGCGGTTGACGCGAAGAGCGGTGTTCAGGTGCTGCAGGCCATGGCTGACGCGTTCCGCGCGGCGCTGGGTAACGGGGCTTCTCAGCAGCTTGATATGTCGAAGAATATCGACACGATGATCGCGGCGACCGGTGTCACGAAGAACGAACTGACCGTCCGGTTCGCGATTAATTCCGATGACAAGAAGAAATTTGATCTGAGCAGCGTTTCGACAAAGTTCTTCTGGGGGAAAGATTCCGCGAATCTCGCGAATCCGAAGGATAGCCTCCACGCGGTTTATGACAATGTACCGTTTGTCGCGAACACCGCGGGTAAGGAGAAGACTTTCCGCGAGGATCTCTTCAATCTCTATAACACCCGTACCGTGGCAGCAGGCTCTGCGCCGGCTTCCGCACCGGCATCGAGCCCAGCCAAGTAAACTTCTGAGACGCACAGAACCGAAGGCTGCGGAGGCTTTTCCCGCAGCCTTTTCTGTATTCAGAAAAAGTTACTCTGAAGCCTCACGGTTATTATCCGATCGGATTAATCTATTTACCGAATCCTATAGGTTCCGTAAGGAAATCAGAATGGCTGAAGAAAATAAGAAAACAATCCGACTCCTGATGCCTCAGTGGCAGGGAGGCGATTACGACCTGCCGCCAGTGACTGGTGAGATCTATCCCCTGGGAGCCCGGCTCCTTTCCTTCCTTGCCCCGAAGAGCGAGACCACGCCCGAGTTTGAGGTTCCCGTGGCTCCCTATGAAGGGAAGCACGGCTGGAAGACGAATGGTGTCTATCAGCAGGAGGTGGTGCTGAAGCAGCTTCACGCCGCCCGGGAGATTATTGACCGCGAGGCACCGGATCGTATTGTTGTTTTCGGCGGTGACTGCCTTTTGGATCAGGCTCCGTTCTCCTATCTGAACGAAAAGTACGATGGGGACCTCGCGGTTATCTGGGTAGACGCGCATCCGGATATTTCCACGCCTGAAGTCTTTGACCGGGAGCACGCGATGGTTCTCGGAAATCTGATGGGAGACGGTGATCCGGTTTTCGCCCGTGAGGTGAAGAAGCCGCTGACAGGCGAACAGGTTGCCATTGTCGGCCCGAGCCGCTTCAACTCTCCGAAGGAAAGCGCGATTGTTGAGCGTCTCGGAATGAAAGTGTTCCCGCCGGAATCGGTGTTTGAGACAAGCACCGCGGTGACTGACTGGCTGAAGACCAGTGGCCTTAAGCACGTTGCCATCCATTTTGACATTGACTCGCTTGATCCCCGGTTCTTCTACTCGCAGTTCCCGAATGATCCGAACGGCATTCCGTTTGATACCGCGCCCGGGAAACTGAAGATCGAACAGGTAACCCGTCTGATTCTTGATATCGGGAAGACCGCGGACCTCGTGGGTCTCGGTATTGCAGAACATATGCCGTGGGACGCCTGGAATCTGAAGCGCATGATGGAAAGCCTTCCGATTCTGAAGTGATTGATTCATTCCTCAATCAGTCAAATGCCCGAAGATCGGTTTCGACCTTCGGGCATTATTTTCAGAAAGAGTCCATCAGGGCTGGGACTTATCATCCGCCGCATATCGTTTTTCCAGCTCACGATAGCGATCAAGACCAATGAAGTGATTGAATTCACTGAAGTCAATCATTCTGCTGAGAAACGCGTCACTGGTTCCGTCTCTTGCCAGTTCAGTGAACGCGTCTTTCAAGGTCTTCGCAACCAGATAAAGTGAAGCGCAGGACCAGAACACCCCCGCGTATCCCATTTCCTTCAGTTCAGAGGCCGGAATAATCGGCGTTTTTCCGCCCTCAATCATGTTCGCGAAGAGATAAGTGCCGGTTCCCTCGAATTCGCGGGCCAGCCTTTCAACTTCCTCCCGGTCCCGAAGCGCCTCGATAAAGAGGATTTCAGCGCCGGCATCCGCGTAAAGATGACCCCGCCGGATGGCGTCATCGACCCCATTGATCGCCCGGGTGTCAGTTCGGGCCATGATAACTGTGTTCTTATCAATCCTGGCGTCACACGCCGCGCGGATCTTTTGAACATGGATTTCGGCCGGAATAACCTGTTTTCCTTCCATATGACCGCAGCGCTTGGGCCATTTTTGATCCTCAAAGAAGATGCAGGAAGCGCCAGCCCGCTCATACTCATTTTCAGTCCGGATGACATTCAGGGCATTGCCGTAGCCGGTGTCCCCGTCTCCAATCACAGGAATATCAGTCGCTTCACAGATCTGCTTCAGCGATTCCCGCATCTCGGTAAGAGAAAGCAGCCCGACATCCGGCTGTCCCAGACGGGTAGCGGAGATGGCATAACCGCCCATCGCGAGACAGTTAAGACCTGAAACTTCGGCTATCTTCGCGGACAGCGCGTCATAGATGCCGGGGGCGATCATGAATGTTCCCGTCTCAAGATTCCTTCTGAACTCGAGACGTTTCGCTTCAGAGGTTTTCATGCCTTTGCTCCTTCGGTAAGACGGGAAAAGACCTGAGCGGCACGCTCCCAGTTAAAGACGCCGCAGAGGCAGCTCGCCGCAATTTTTTTAGCCGCCTGTTCCGGTGTCGTAAAACCGTCCTCTATATCCCGAACGAGTTTTTTGATGACTCCGAATGAGACCATGTTGTGACCGCACATGGAGGCAATTTCGAGAACACCTTCCTTTGGCAGTTTTTCGGTTTTGCCGAAGATCCCAAGCGACACATTGGCCGTGTGAGGAGTCAGTCCAGCGCACCGACAGGAGGCCTTGACCTGATCAAATAGCCCTGAAACCACGATGGAAATACCGAGGTCTTCTTTTTTCAGGTCCTGGAGCACTGCTGTGACATCCTCAATATCCCTGAAAACGGCGTGAGAGACTGTGTTGTCACGCGTAAGAGAGACCATTTCGGGCAGCGTCCGCGTGAAGGAATTTCCGGCCACGTTTCCGAAATTCACCGGATTATGAGCGGCGAAAATTTCAAGTGCCCGGGCGAGTTTCGGTGCGGCTCCGTCACGGTTGACACCCCGGGCTGCCATTGCGAGAACCACATAATCATGCGCAAGATCTGACTTTGAGCCGCGCCGATGAAGAGTATGTGTCATGATGCCGCCTCCACTGGAAGAAACGGTTTGCCAAGTCCGACATTGGTTTTTCCGTTGGGACGATAAAAAATGCCGTTCTCTTCCAGAATCTGAATAAGTTCCGGCTCCGATTCCCCCGGACGGATCGGTTCGGCGAGGGCGGCGGAAAAAACGGTATCAACTGTCTTTCCCGCTTCTTCCAGCGCTTCTACCAGTTCAGGTACCCGGCTGACGGGAATCTCAAATTCAACGAGTGCGGAGAGTACCCGCTCCCCCAGTACCTCAGGATTCAGATCTCCATTTCGATCGTTTGTGAAGAGAGAAGTGACTGGATTTTCTTTCTGGAACTCGACGTCAAGGCGGGCGAGGGCTCTGGTGACCGTCTGGACATCTTCGAAACTTGCACTGATTCCGGGACGCCCGAGTTCCACCGCGACGTTGACGAAACCAGCCCGCAGCCGTCCCGTTACGTCGTTGGTTTTCATTTCTTCGGTTCCGCGGCCAAGAACCCCGGTTGATTTATGAGGACTCAAAACATCGGAGAAAGCCGAGCGCAGACTGCGGGGCCACGGCAGTTCCTGAGGCTCAAAAGCGTTGACGGGACAGACCCTGGAACGGAGACAGGCACTGCATTCGACACAGCGGTCCAGATTGACCTCTGAATGGTGCCCGTCAGCCGCAGCGCCAATAGCGCCGACCGGACACACAGGCCAGCATTGGCGGCATCCGATACATTGCTGATTGATATGCATTTTCTTCCCTTGTGAAACGGATTAGAAGGCGGCTACCACAGAGCCTTTGAACTTATCCTTCACAAATTGCTTCACTTCGGGGCTCTGGAACGAGGCGAGGAGAGTCTTGAATTCAGGTTTATCTTTGTCCTCAGTGCGGGTGACAAGAACGTTGGCGAAGTCTGAATCCGCGCCTTCGAGAATAAATGCGTCTTTCTCAGGGGAAAGCTTGGATTTCACCGCCCAGCTGCCGTTGATGACCGCGAACCCCACATCAGGAAGTGACCGGCCGAGGTAAGCGCTGTCAACCTCGCGGAAAACCAGGTGTTTCGGATTCTCAGCGATATCGTGTGTCGTCGCGTGAATTCCGACGCCATCCTTCAGTTTGATAATGCCGTTACGTTCAAGGAGCTGCAGACCGCGGCCGAGATTCGCGGGATCGGCTGGAACGGAAACGAGCATTCCATCCGCGATTTCAGTTTTGGTATGAATTTTCTGAGAATAAACGCCAAGCGGGAAGAGAACGGTTTTCCCAAGCGCAGTGAACTGATATCCCTTTGAGGACTTGGCCTTCTCAAGGAAGGGAACGTGCTGAAACGCGTTGCAGTCAATATCCTTCGCGGCGAGCGCTTCATTTACCTGACCATAATCGGAGAATTCGATAATCTGAACATTCAGTCCCTTTTTGGCAGCGACCTTTTTGGCTTCTTCAGCGACTTCAGCGTGAGGCCCGGACAACGTTCCAAGCTTGATCGTCTTTTGAGCAGAGGATGAATCGTTCTTGCTGCAGCCGAAGAGAGCGATTGCGGGAGAGGCTGCAATAGCAGCGAGAAGGATGCGGCGTTTCATGATTTGTGAGTCCCTATAGCATTAAGCATTGTTACCGTCAGTTTTTTTGTGATCAGATTTGACGGGCGTTTTTTGATTTTTCCGCATCTCAGGGACTATGGATGCTGAGCTCAGGGAACTTATTGGGGTATTACCAGCTGATTTTCTTTAAATACGAAAAGTCACCGTAATATGTCAAAACAAATAAGGCTTTTGATTTGCCGAGAAAATAATTCACCTCAAATAAAAATGCCCGGACATTGCCGGGCATTTTTAGATCAAGCGAGGATTTCCTCAGACTCCGCGGATCATTGTCACAATGACAAGCGCCGCAATGATGAAGAAGAAAACCGCGCTTGTGCGCCGCAGGATGAGAGATGCCTGGGGTGACTTGAAGAACGTCCGGGCCCGGGCAACGGCAAATGTGTAGATCGTCATCACAGCGAAAACGAGGAAAGAGTAGACGATCGTCATGATCACGACCTGCGGAATATAGGCAAGTTTCTGATCGATGAACTGGGGAAGCAGCGAGATAAAGAAGACAAGCGGCTGCGGATTCGTGATCTGCAGCATAAAGGCTTCCGCAAACTGCCTGCGGCCGTTATGAGCCGGGATCGCTCCGTCAGCGATGAGAGACGTGGCAGGCGCTCTCCAGGCCTTGATCCCGAGGTAAATCAGGTAAGCAATACCGATAAAACGGAGAACCGTGAAAATCGTCGGGCTGTTCGCAACGATCACCCCGAGACCTGAAACCGAGGCGGTCATCAGTACCAGAATGCCGACAGCGAGTCCGACCCGACACCAGAAGTTTCCTCTTAGTCCGCCTTGAATTCCCGTTGTGATGGCATAAACAACACCCGCCCCCGGAGCAAAAATGTTGGCGAGTGAAATAACGATGAACATGCTGAAAAGGGAAAGATTAAGCATCGGGCGTCCTGTAAAACAGTTTCAGCCGGAATCTGAGGAGAAAATCCGGCTGTACGATGGAAATTCTAACAAAGCGTTACAGGAAAAGCCTCACCTCCCGCACTCCCGGTAATGGGGCGTGCATGGCGGGTAAACAGCGGTTCTTCAGACTTCATTCCTCTGATAAGCTCACTTCCTCATTCTGAAAAGCAACGCATTCATGGATTTCGCCTCTTACTTTGGAAACCTCGGCCTGTTTGGCGTCGCGCTGAGTGCCTTTCTCTCGTCCACGATTCTTCCGGGAACGAGTGAAGCGGCGGTGATTGCCTATGAGGCGGCTTTCCCGGGACGCACGGCCGCGCTTTTCCTCACGGCAACGCTCATGAATACTGCGGGTGCCATGACTTCCTGGGCTCTCGGACGGTTTATTCCGGAGGGAAAGAAAGTGTCCGAACCGACGCTCGCGAAGCTCCGCCGCTTCGGAACGCCGCTTCTCTTTTTCTCCTGGGTGCCTGTGATCGGGGATGCGCTGTCGCTTGGCGCGGGGCTCATCCGGACACCATTTATTCCAGCGCTTCTTTTCACGCTTCTTGGGAAAGGAGCCCGGTACGCGGCAATACTCGGACTGTTTTCTCTTCTGAAGCCCTGAAAAAAACGGCAGAGATGAACTCTCTGCCATTTGTTTATACCGATTTCCTGTTTTACTTTATGAGGTTAAGCAGGGAACCGGTGTTTGGGATTTCTGAACTGTTTTCGACGGGACGCTCAGGCGCCGGAAGGTCGCCTAGCGGATCCGCGGGGACCTTGCTCTTAGCGGCTTTGGCGGGAACGGTCTTGTTATAGGCGGCAGCGACGCGTCTCACATCCGCGAGTCCCTCCGGATC
Source organism: Mesosutterella multiformis (assembly GCF_003402575.1). GTDB lineage: Bacteria > Pseudomonadota > Gammaproteobacteria > Burkholderiales > Burkholderiaceae_F > Mesosutterella > Mesosutterella multiformis. The sequence goes on along the minus strand of NZ_BGZJ01000001.1, from coordinate 1,622,653 downwards.
TTTCGCTTCAGCCGCGACCCGGTACCAGTCATAAGCCTTACGAAGATCTTTTGCCGTTCCGGTTCCGTTTTCGTAGAAGGAACCAATCTTCTTGATCACGGCAAGACGCGGCGGGACATTCTGAGCCGCAATTTCAGGGGAGGGCGCTGCGATGAGGTACCACTCTAGCGCTTTCGCCGGATCCTTCTTGAAGTACACGCCGTTCTCATACATTTCGCCGATCCGGATAGCGCTTGTGATGTCACCCGCCATCACGCCCTTCTGATACCAGTCAAGCGCCTTCGGATAGTCAGGCTTCGCGCCGTTCGCGGTATCCGCTTCCATCTCAGCAAGGTAGCGGGGGGCCTTGAAGTTTCCGAGCGTCCAGGCCTTTTCATAGGCTTCACGGGCGAGCTTCAGATTATAGAAACCGGAATCGTGGTTTCTGTAGATATCACCCATCAGGACGTAGGCGTCATCATCGCCGCGGGCCGCTGCTTTCTTGAACCAGTCAAGCGCCGTCGCGAAATTACGGCGCATGCCTCGGCCTTCCATATAGATCCTGCCCACAAGGGTTTCCGCCGGACCGTAATTCTGATCTGCGCTTCGCTGCAGAAGATTCAGACCATCCTGTCCCTTAGCGAGAAGTGAAACACCGCCGAGGAAGAAGCGACCTTTATAGGTGTCGTTCCGGTTTTGTTCGAGGAGCCACTCACGGATCGCCGGGATTTTGTAGGCGGCGTCAAACCCGTACATATGGTCGCCGTACGCCTTTCCCCGGCTATCAGCATTGGCCGGGATCACAGTTCCAGCCGTAAACCGGATGAAATTGATTGGTTTCCCTTCGCTGTAGAGTGACTTCACAGCGGCGTTCTGCGAGGCAAGGGGGAGGCGGGCCCAAAACTCCGTCTCTCCGATATCCGCACCTTCTTTCTGAAGCACCGTGCGGAGCGCTGCCATCCCAACCGAGGCCTTCGGGTCTCCGGCGGAGGTCACATAGGTAAAGTGATCTGAGGCAAGCGGCTTCAGGAGATCCGCTCCCCACTGGCTCGACACCATCAGAGAACCCGCAAAGAGATCCGGGTTCACGGTGTTGAAATAGAAGGAGAGCATCCCGCCCATCGACTGGCCTGTCGTATAGACGCGGTCCCGATCGACGTTATAGCGATGCATGACGGTTTTCAGAAGCCGGTACGCAATCATCGCTTCAGGTGAAACCGTTGAATCATCCCGGGTTGCGGCTTCCGGTCCCTTGAATGATGGGACAAGGACAATGACCGGCCCCTTTGCCTGGGTTTCAGGCGCGGCCCAGATAATGCCGCCCCAACCCTGCATCAGAGGGGCTTTGACGCCCTTGCCGACAGTGCTCGCGTCCGCCATAAAGAGAACAAGCGGGCAGCGTTCCTTTTTGAGGCAGACTTCCGGAACGTAAACGCTGTAGTCCATTTGCTGGCCCGAGACACCGTCGTGGAAAGTGCCTTCCGTGAAGAGCGAGGCAAGAGAGTCGCGGCGGGAAAGCAGTTCCTTATCGAAGGACTTGTCCGCACCGCCCCATTCGCCTGACCAGGCGGAGCCTGAAGTCTGGGAGGCAGAGGCAGTGCCGGCAGCCGATGCAGCGCCGGATGACAGAGCAAGTGCGAGGCTGAGGACGAAAGCAAGTTTTTTCATCATGGATCTATCGTCTGAAACTCATATTCTTCTGAGTCTAACGCGGAAAAGCTCTGGCGAAGGCAGAAAAGCCGCTCGCCCAGCGGATAAAACCTCTCGTGGATCCCCTGAATAAGGCAGTCTTCAGCGGCTCGCCTGACAGATCTGAAGGAGATGACTGCTGAGCGGAGTCTTCAGCCGCCACACAATATTGATCGGAGCGGATCCCTGATGACTGACGTACACCGCTTCTCCGAGGCACGTATAGCTCATAGCGGATTTCGTCTCCGGATCCGTCCTTCGTTCACGGACAAAGAGGAAAACGCGGCTTCCCCTTTCCTCATGATGGAAATAGCGATCCGCTGTTTCGCTCGTGCTTCTCGTCTGAGACTGGCTCTGCCAGTGGAACTCCCGGTCGTTGATCGCGTAGTCCTCATACCGGGTAGAAGAGGTAAAGTCGCTTTCTGACTTATTGATTGTGATGAGGAAAACGTCAGCCTTCCGGTTTTTGAAGTACTTCACGCCTTCGCGCCAGGTGCAGAGCCGATCCATCGCGATCAGGATCTGGTTTCGGGTATAGGTGCAGCCCGTTTCAAACGGGATACCGTCCGGAGCCGGGTCGCAGATCACTGGAACCGCGTTTCGGCTGTGTTCTGAAATCGTGAGCAGATCAAGAAGTTCCGAGGCGATCACGGGGTTCTCTCTCAGTTCCTCTATCCGGGACACCGGATCCGCGGTGTCCTTTTGACCCGAGCGGAGGAGTTCCGCGAACATCTCTGTGAGACGCCGCTCCCGATCGCTTTCGGTTTCCACCTCCATCCGGAGATCCGGGGTGCTGAGAAGCAGCCTGATCTGTCGGATCAGTTCCGGAGAGTCGATATCGGCCCACCAGCCTTTCGCAAGAGCTTTATTCGCGGAAAGCTCAAAGTCGGTCAGCGGGAAATCTTCCCTTTTTCCAGCGTCCGCGGAGCATCGGGCAAAAGAGCGTTTTGCCTGAATGTAGAAGGATTTCGCGGTAAGACGGTAAAAACGCAGGAAATTCTGAAGTGTCAGCGCTTCGCCCGAGTCGGATTCGAAGTTCCGGATCAGAGACTGCATCCGCGATTCGCCGCGCCCAAAGAACTGCCGGATGTTTTCAAGAATGACCGCCTGAGCCCGTTTCTCGATTTCAATCACACAGCCGCTCGGGAGTCCCGGGAACCCCGTCTGGATCTGCTTCACCGTGCCGCCGGTCGTGACGGAGAGGAGAGCTCGGAACCGCTCTTCGAAGTTGTACCGGGCGTTTGCCTGGCCGACAAAATCGAGCACCGTAAGACAGTCCTTCTGATCGCCGTATTTCCTAAGTCCCCGGCCAAGCTGCTGAAGGAAAACTGTGAGGCTTTCGGTCGGTCTCAGGAACAGGACCGTATTGATGCAGGGGATGTCGACGCCTTCGTTAAAGACGTCGACCGTCATTAGAGCCTTCAGCTTTCCGGTTTCCAGATCAGACGCTGCACTCGATCGGATCCCGTCCGGGGTTGTGCCATCGATCACTTCAGAGGAGATCCCGGCCTCGTTAAATAGCGCTGCCATGGCGCGCGCATGGCTGACGCTCGCGCAGAAGGCAAGGCACTTCATCGAATTCAGGTCTCCGACCTGTTTCTCTAAAGCCTTCAGAATGACGTTATTCCGGAGGCCAGCCGCGCGTCCCTCGGTATAGAGCTCGGTGAGTGCGTTTGAGTCATAGCGGCCGTTCCGCCAGGTGACGTTCTCAAGCGACACGGGGTCATACACCACGTAGTACTGGAAGGGGCAGAGGAGACCATCCTCGATTGCCTGAGGAAGGCGGATTTCAGCGGATATCCCGTGATCGAAATACTGCAGAATGTCCTTTCCATCCATGCGCTCAGGAGTCGCTGTAAGACCGAGAAGAATATCCGGTCTGAAGTGACCGAGAATAGCCTGATAGCTGTCCGCTGCCGCATGATGGAATTCGTCGATTACGATGTAGTCGTAATAGTCTGTGGGAAAACGAGCGACCAAATCCCGATTCAGGCTTTGTACCGAAGCGAAAAGCACGGACTCATCCTCCGGCTTCCGGCCGTTCACCAGGAGATCTCCGAACTCCGGTTTTCCGAGAACCGCCGCGAAGGCAAACTGGCTCTGCTCCAGAATTTCCCGCCGGTGCGCGATAAAGAGAAGGTGCGGCTCACGCCCCTTCTCTGAAACGAAGTGCCTCCGGTAATTCCGGAAGTCAAACGCCGCGATCAGTGTTTTGCCGGTGCCGGTGGCCGCGACGACGAGATTCTTCCGGAAGCCAAGGGCCCGCTCGGACTCGAGTTTCTCGAGAATCTGTTTCTGATGCTCATAGGGCTCAATATCAAACTTCATACTGAGCTTCAGTGGTTTCCCTTTTGAGAGACTCCCCGCGTCTGAGAGCGCCGCCTCGACTGCCGCGTCATCCTCTTTTGTTCCCCGGTACGGCGTAAAACTGCCGCTTTCCCAGTAACGTTCAAAGTTAGACGCGATCTGACGGAAGGTGTCCCCGAGCTCAGTCTTCGTGATTTTGACGTTCCACTCACGGCCGGAGTTCACGGCTACCCGGGTGAGGTTTGAAGAACCGATATAAGCCGTGCTGAACCCTGTGTCGCGGTGGAAGATATAGGCCTTCGCGTGAAGCCGGGTAAGGCCGGGGTTCAGCTCAATCCGGATATCCCCGCCGATTTCCTGCAGCCGCCTGATGGCGGCGAGTTCCGTGCAGCCGGTGAAGCAGGTCGTGATCACGCGGAGTTTCTTTCCCGCCTGGCAGAACGCGGTGAGTTCATCGAGCATCGGACCGATGCCGGAAAACCGCACAAAGGCCACGAGAAGGTCAATCCGGTCCGCGGTCTGGATTTCGGCCTTCAGTTCATGAAGGAGATTCGCGGATCCCCGGTCAGAATCGGTGATCAGCGTCGCGTACGTGACGGAGGTGGAAGGACGGGGAAGGGCAGCCCGCTTTTCGGCGATTGGATGCGCGGGATCCGCTTTCTTCTGAAGGGAGAGCAGTTCTTTTGGCGGGATTGCAAGGAGCGCGTCGTCCGTGACTGCGGGTGTCGAGTCGGAAAGCATCCGGATCAGACGGTTCGCAAGGCTTACCTGACGCTCGGCCGCGGTTTCGCCGATAGCCTCGTCATCGTTTGCCGCGTCATCCGCCGCGGCCTGCAGAGCCTTTTCAATCAGCTCTCCAAGGTAAACACGAAGGAGCCTCGGGATGCCGGCCGGGTCCGGCGCTGTTTCTTCTGTCAGGTACGCCCCGCTGCTTCGGATTTTCTCCTGCAGCACTTCAGTCATCAGGGATTCATAAAGCCCGCAGGGCAGGGCGGGAAGGAGTGGCTTCGTATCCGGCATGGAAATTCGTAACGTCAGGTTTTTCCTGCAGCTTACCAGGGGGACAGGGGACAGGATCCTCCAATACGGGAAATCCAGGAGACTGCGCGCAGAAAACCCGAAACTCTCTGAAAAACGACTGAAAAAATGCCGGGGCAGATTAAAGCCGGATAAAGTTCAATACCAAATACTTCAATAATCGTTATTGTCACACGCTGAAATCAGTCTAATGCCGTGCGGATTTGTGGGGAACGTCGGAAATCCGAAATTCTGAAACACGTTTTAACAGAATTGAAAATGCTACCCTCTCCAATCCGCTAAAATTCTGCACAATCCGCAGGAACAGGCCCTGCGGCTTTTTGTGCTGAATAAAAGGCATAGCGGACAAAAGCTCTGAAACGCGTTGCGAGGAAGGAAGCAGTGGATATTGGTAAACAAAAACTGAGGAAATGGGCGTCGCTCCTGCTGGATACGGGAAAACGGAGCAACCTCATCAGTTTCAAGGATTCGAAGTCCTCGACCGTTGAAGTGCTTTCGCCGTCGCCGGATGAATTGTTTGTGAAAATTCAGAAGGACGCGACGTTTGAGGTGTTTGATCCGCGGCTCTACGGACAGCTGCTTGAAGAGCCGGCAGAAGAGAATTCGGGTGAGGACCTCTTCTCCGAAAACCCTGCCCCGGCACCGGTAAAGAAACCCGCGGACCGCAAGACCGCTTTTATGGAGCTCTATCAGAAGAAGAGCGAGACCGCGCGGAAAAACGAAATCCTTGTATGGAGCAACGGCTCTCCCGCTCCCTTTACGGCGCTCAAAAATATCCGCCGCAAGGCGAAGACCCTGCTTGAAGAAACCGGCGTTAACGTCGCCTACATGGCGTTTGGGTTCATCCACTGGCGGGAGAGTGAGTCATCGTCCGAATTTTTCCGGGCTCCGGTTCTGCTGGTTCCGATCCAGCTCGATCAGTCGTCAGCCGTTTCACCTTACGTTATTCATACGACCGAGGATGACGTGATCGTGAACCCCACGTTCGCGTACAAAATGCAGGAGGAGCAGGGGATTCCGCTCCCCGAGTATGACGAGGAGACCTATAAGTCGCTCTCGGACTATCTCGCCGCGATCAACGAAATGGTTACCCGTCTCGGCTGGACCGTGACGTCAGACTGCCGCATCGGGACGTTCTCGTTTCAGAAGATCAATATGTATCGGGATCTCTTTGATAACGCGGACGAAATCCTCTCGAACGACAACGTGAGGATACTGATTGGAGAGGGCGGCTCATCAGACGGCACCGCAGCAGAAGAGGAGCCTGAAGACGCTGATATCAAGAATCCGCTTACCGAACTCACAACGGTGCTCGACGCGGACTCAAGCCAGATCGGCGCGATTGAGCTCGCCAAATCCGGCCGCAGCTTTGTGCTCCAGGGGCCTCCCGGCACCGGAAAAAGCCACACGATTACCAACATCATCGCGGAATGCCTGAGCGATGGGAAGAAGGTGCTTTTCGTATCAGAAAAGCTCGCCGCTCTGAATGTCGTCTATGAAAAACTCCGCGCGGCGGGTCTCGGTGACTTCTGTATTCAGCTTCACAGCCAGAAAGCGAATAAGAAGGACTTCATCGGTGACCTGAACCGGACACTTCTCACGCCGAAAACCGAGGTGCCGGCTGAGGCGGCGGACGAAATCGCCGTAAAGGAACAGGCGCAGAAGCAGCTTGACGCCTATGCGGAAGAACTGCATAAAACGCGCCCTGTCATTGAAAAGACCCTTTATCAGCTCTACGAGGTCTACGCGTCGCTCCGAAATGCGCCGAAAGTCTTTTGGGCGGTGCCTGACCTGCAGACCAAAGGCCGGGACTTCCTCATTGAAACCGTGCCGCTTCTTGAGCAGTTTGTGGACTTCGCGCCTTCGATTGGCTATCGCTACCGAGAGAACGCCTGGTTCGGCTACTCAAAAACCGATACGACTTACCAGGCGAAGGCTGAGACGCAGAAGAACCTCGGAGACGCTTCCAAAGTCCTCCGGGCACTCGTGCCGCTTGCCGAAGAAATTTCGAAGAAGTATGGGGTCGCCTGTTCGTCAATTGAGGATGCCCGGTTCTGGCAGGAGTTCTTCGCCTTCGCGTCGAAGTCTGATGCCATTACCCCTGCGCTCTTCCAGAAAGAAAACTTCCGGAAGGTGACAGAAGGACTGAAGACACTCGAAACGATCAGCTCCGATATCAAGACCCGCCGCAAAGCGCTTGATACCAAGTTCGATGCCGGAATCTTTGAGCTCGATGGCGCGGCTGTCAATGAGAAGCTGATCACTCAGTTCGATGGATTCTTCTCGCGGCTTTTTAATGGCGAATATAAGTCCATCATCCGGAAGCTCAGAAGCTGCCGGAAGGACGGCGCGAAACCGTCTTTCGAAGAAGCGGTGGCGCAGACTGAGGCGCTTGAGGTTTATCAGCGAAAGACACATGAATTCAAAACCGCGGAGACTGAAATCCGCCCGTTCCTCGGGACTGCCTACGCGGGGCTCGACACCGACTGGGCCTATTTTGGAAATCAGCTTGGGACTCTGAAGGAAGTCCTCTCCAAGGGAGTTTCCTTTGGGAATATCGCGACTTACAGTGACTTCCTTTCCGAAAGGAAGGCATTCGCGGACTTCGCATCAGAGCTTCAAAATGTTCTCAGCGCGGAGGCCGAGACTGCACTTTCAGGCGTATCAGACGCTTTTGATCCGAAGGTCTTTGATCTTGGGAAAACGGATGGACCGGCAGCCCTTGATAAGCTGAACCGCTGCCTGGCGTCTGCATCCCAGCTCGACAACTGGTGCCACTTCCGGGCGCTTCTCGAACGGCTCTCGACGCTTGGCATTCTGCCTTATGTCGATCTGGCGATTGAAAAGCAGATCGAGCCTAAGGATCTCGTCAGCGCGTTTAAGCGTCTTTTCGTCTTCCAGTGGATTGATTCGATTCTCGCGTCAAGCCCGGTTCTCTATTCCTTTAACCGGATTTCGCAGGACAAGGCGATTGAGGTCTTCCGTGAGAAAGACACCGAACAATTTGAACTGAATAAAGAAATTATCAAGGCGAAGCTTTCCGCTGAACGCCCGTCGCTTGATCGGGTGCCGCGCGGAAGCCCGGTTGCCATCATTCGTCATGAGGGCGAAAAGAAGCGCCGTCTGAAGAGCATCCGAACGCTTCTCACAGAGGCTGGCGACGTGATTCAGACGCTGAAACCTTGTTTCCTCATGTCGCCTCTCAGCGTGAGCACTTATCTCACGAAGGGATCCGTGCATTTCGATGTGGTGATCTTTGACGAAGCGTCGCAGATCTTCCCGCAGGACGCTGTCGGCGCGATCTACCGCGCGAAGCAGCTGATCGTGGTCGGTGACTCGAAGCAGATGCCGCCTAGCAACTTCTTCAACGCCTCGATTGAGTCTGATGATGACATGGATGAGGAGACTGAAGACGTCACGAACTTTGAGTCGATTCTCGATCTCTGCTCGACCTCCATGCGGCAGCTGCGCCTCCTCTGGCACTATCGCAGCCGCTACGAACAGCTGATCGCGTTCTCAAACAAGAATTTCTACGATAATCAGTTGATTACGTTCCCGTCAACCAAGACTGACGCCAAGTGGATCGGTGTTGACTACTACCACTGCGACAGTCTCTTTGACCGCAGGTCTCACACGAACCGCAAGGAAGCGGAGTTTATTGTCGACCTGATCTATAAGAACTTCGAGAAGTTCCCGGACCGGAGTCTGGGTGTGGTGGCGTTCAGCGTCGCGCAGCAGGAACTGATTGACGATCTGCTTACCGCGCGCCGTCAGACGCGGCCCGAGATGGAGCCCTTCTTCCGGAATACGGAAAATGAACCTTTCTTCATCAAGAACCTCGAAACGGTGCAGGGTGATGAGCGCGACACAATCATCTTCAGCGTCGCTTACGGCAAGGACGCCCAGGGGCGGCTCCTGCTCAACTTTGGTCCGCTTAACCGGGCAGGGGGAGAGCGCCGTCTGAACGTCGCGGTGACCCGCGCGAAATCGAATGTCCAGCTCGTTTCCTCGATGCACTACACGGATATCGATCTGAAGCGGACAAATTCTGAAGGCGTGAGGCTGCTCCGCGAATATCTCGACTACGCGGAGAATGGCGACAAAGCGCTGGAGCGTTCGATCAGCGTTCCCTCTGACGACCAGTTCGACTCTGACTTCGAAATGGAGGTCTGTGAGTTCCTGCGATCCAACGGCTTCTCGGTGGACTCTCAGGTCGGGTGCTCCGGATTCCGGATTGACCTTGGGCTCCGGATGCCGGAGAGCTCGGACTATGTGCTCGCGATTGAGTGTGACGGCGCGACGTACCACTCCTCGAAGAATGCCCGCGACCGCGATCGCCTCCGTCAGCAGATTCTTGAGCGGATGGGGTGGAAGTTCCACCGCGTCTGGTCAACGGACTGGTTCCGGAACCGGGCAGAGGAAGAACGGCGCCTCCTTGAGGCGGCCACAAAGGCGGTCCGAAACGGTGCGTCCTACGATCCCCTGAGTGTCCGGGATTCAGCGGACACTTCCGCCAATCAGAAAATCGACACGGAGAATGCCGCAGCCTGAAGTCTGGCCGATTTTCAGAAAGCAGAATTAGGTGCTTCCGCTTACTTAAGACAAATTGTCTGAAACAAAAGATCCGGGGATATTCCTCCCCGGGTCTTTTTATATGGTGAATTATCAAATCAAGTGCAAAGTTACTGAATAAAAGACTTCAGCCGGACACTTCCAATTGAGACGTTTTCTGGGTCTGAAATTCAGAGCATTGAACCGTTTCTGAACTTCTGCCTGAGAAATTTTATCGATACTCATTCCTTTTGGGAAAAAGTCTCTAAGAAGTCCGTTTGTATTTTCATTACTTCCTTTCTCCCATGGATGATGAGGCAAGCAGAAATACACTTTGGTTCTGAGATCTTTCTCCAGTTTTTCAGCCCAGGAAAATTCTTTTCCGCGATCTACGGTAATCGTACGCAGATCCTTATCTGACAGAGATTTCTCAATTACGGCAGACACATCGGCCGCAGTCTTGGAAGCGGTTTTCCCGCCACAGAGAAAGCCGGACTTCCTATCGACCAGAGTCGTGAGGCAGGCTCCGCCCTTTTTTCCGATGACGGTATCGCCTTCCCAATCCCCCAGGCGAGATCTGTTCTGAGCTTCCAGGGGTCGCTCTTCAATGCTGTGAGTGATCTGGATCTTTCCTCGCCTCTCGGTCATGCCTTTACGGTGACGCGTTTTACCGTGGTGTCGCAGGTGTCGGGACATCTTTCGGCCATCCACAAAGCGATCCAGAAAGCCAGAATTGATTCCTCGGTAGATTGTCGTGGCGCTGATCCTTAGATTCGGCAGCTCCTTTCTGAGCCTGAAAGTTCTACAACAGGCACACGTTCGGTTGATTTCGGCTGAGTAGACCGCAGAAAGGGGATGTTTTCTGCGTTTTTTCTTGACCCATTTAGTGTTACTATATATAATATAGATAACATTATTGGAGCCAGCCATGTCCCGCACCTATACCGGAAAAATCCATGTCGGCCAGCGCCGCGTAACCCGCGCCAATGGGGATGTCTACGTCTACGAGCGCCACACGCAGTACGACCGGGAGACGCAGAAGACCGTCACGTTGAAAAACAAGCTTTTGGGCAAACTAGACCCTGAGACAGGCGAAATTGTTCCGACAAGGCCTAAAAGCAGGTCTAAGAAGGAGGCTTCCGCCTCCATCGAGCACGCCTGCCTGGCTGACATCCTGGACCTTGTCGCAAGGGAAACCGGGATCGACAAGGGGCTTGAAAGCGCCTTCGGGACGGCCGCGGCTCAGAAGATCGCCACCATCGCCCGTTACCTGATCGCCACGGACGGCGCGGCGATCCCCCGCATGGAGGCCTGGCAGGTCGGCCACCCGACGCCCTACGAGGAAGGCCTGGGCGAAAGCGCCTGCAGCGAGCTCTTCGACAAGGTCGGCAAGGATGGCGACGGGCAGCAGAAGTTCTTTGCCTCCCGGGCGGCAAGGCTCGAGACGTCCCCGAGCATCGCCTTCGACTCGACCACGGTTTCGACCTACAGCTCGGGGCAGGCCGAGGCCCGCCAGGGATTCAACAAGGACGGCGACGGGCTGGACACCGTCAAGCTGCTCACGCTCTACTCGGTGAATGACCGCCAGCCCGTCGCCTTCGCGAAGCAGCCGGGGAACGTGCCGGACGTCATCTCCATCCAGAACGCCATCCGCCAGCTCCAGTGCTTCGACATCGACAAGCCCGTCGTAGTTACGGACAACGGCTTCTACAGCCAGGCGAACATGGCGGAGTTCGCACGGAACAGCATGAAGTTCCTGACGCTCGCCTCGCCCTCCACCCTCTGGATTCGGGAGATCGTCGACGAGCTGCGCGACAGGCTCGACTCGGTGTCCTCCGTCTGCTCGTTCGACACTTCGGTCCATTGCGCCTCGAAAATGGTCATGAAGGAGCTGTCCGTCGTCAGGCAGAGGAGCCGCGGCGGCATTGCCGCCGGCGAGGCGGAGACCTTCAGCCGCAGGCTCTATGTCCATGTCTGCTATTCCAGGGACCGCGCCACAAAGGACGAGCAGAGGCTGGTGAACGACCTGTTCGAGCTCAAGAGGCTCGTCGAGGCTGGCGAGCAGCTCTCCCCCGCGGGCGAAAAGAAGGCGGAGAAGTTCCTCCACTGTTCGACCGTGGGCCGCGGCGGGAAGCTGAAGGTGGCCTTCAGAGACGAGGCCTTCCGCGAGGCCAGGAAGTATTTCGGTTTCTTCGCGCTTGTCTCCAATGAGGTCAAGGACGCCGAGGAGGCGCTGAAGTCCTACAGGCTGAGGGAGAAGATTGAGGAGCTCTTCAATGTCCAAAAGAATGGCATGGACGGGAGCCGCCCACGCGTCTGGCACCCTGACAGCCTTCAGGGCAGGCTCTTCGTGCAGTTTGTCGCGCTCGGCTACCACTGCTACCTCACCAAGCGGATTGGCGAGATCAAGGAGCGGCTCGGCACGGAAAAGGATGGGAAGACGAAGGCCGAGCTCGATCTGGAAGTCAGTCTCAAGAAATGGCTTGAGGCCAGGTCCCTGATTCAAGTCCTCGAGTGGTTTGACTGCGTGAAGACGACCTCCGTGATGACGCCGCGGGGAATGAGGCGCTGGAGCACCGAGTCCGTGAAGCGCGACCAACTGTTCCTGAAGCTGCTCGGCATTTGATGAGCCAGAGCCACGAAGGCTTTCGTGGCTCTATTGCAGAACTTTTGGGTTCTGAGACGGTATTGAATCTGCTCCGGAGACCAGAATTTCTTAACCAGCAGATTTGAGACAATCCTTGTCAGCAACGAGTCAGACTTCAGAATGTTTCTCTTTCCGCAATGCTTTCTCTGTCTCTGATATCGGGCCTGCGCGGCACAGGGATCATAGGCAGCTGAAGCCCCATCCTGGGCCGATACAGCCTTGTTTCGCTTCAGTTCGCGGGAGATCGTAGAAACATTTTTCCCAATCGCACATGCAATTTCAGACAGGGATTTGCCTGAAATCGTTAAAGCCGAAATAAATACTCTGTCCCGAAGGAGGGTGAGGAAAATTTTGTGGGTGACTCTGAGATAATTGCTCTTGGAGGAGCCTCAAATGAAACGAAAGACAGACCCCTTGGATAGTGTTGCAGGACAGATTTTAGAAAACGCCAAGAAATCCGGGCTTGAGATTAATACCGCAGAGGATGCGGAAAATCTTATGGCCCATATGCTCGGTCGGCTGCTGACTCAAATGCTTGACGGTGAAATGACCAATCATCTCGGTTACGAAAGAGGCGGTAAACGTGTCACCGAAAATGAGCGTAACGGGCATAGTTCGAAAACCCTCAAATCGTCCAGCCTTGGAAATATCCGTATTGACGTACCCAGAGACCGCAAGGGAGAGTTTGAGCCGAGGGTCGTTCCTAAGCATAAACGCCAGCTGGCGGGGTTTGAGGACAAGGTTCTGGCCTTGTACGCCAGAGGGCTCTCAACCCGGGAAATTCAAGGCTTTCTCTATGATGAATACGGTATGGAGACCAGTGCCGAATTTATCAGCGATGTTACGGACGCCATCCTTCCTGAGGTTGAAAAATGGCAGAACCGTCCTCTGGATCCGTTTTATACAACTGTTTTCTTTGACGCTATTCGAGTCAAAATCCGAGGTGATAATGGCATTGTTACCCCGAAAGCGGTCCATCTTGCCTTGGGCGTAAACGCCCAGGGCCGCAAGGAAGTTTTGGGGATGTGGGTCGCTGATAACGAAAGCGCAAAATATTGGCTTAAGGTCTTCACTGAACTCAAAAACAGGGGGGTGTCTGATATTCTGATTGCTGTCACAGACGGACTCAAGGGAATGAAGGAGGCGCTTGAAGCTGCCTTTCCCAACACTCTGCTGCAGACCTGCATTGTTCACCTGATCAGGAACAGTCTGAAATTCGTCGGATATAAGGATTACAAGGCCGTAGCCGGCGCGCTGAAGCCCATTTACCGGGCCGTAAACGCGGCTGATGCGCGGAAGGAACTGGACGCTTTTGCACAGTCGGAACTGGGGCTCAGATACCCTTACATCGCCAAACAGTGGATCGATTCCTGGGATAAGGTGATCCCCTTCTTTGATTTTTCCCCAAATATCCGCAGACTTATTTATACAACCAATGCCATAGAGAGCCTTAATCGGGATCTAAGAAAAGTAATTAAGACCCGAGCTGCTTTCCCTACTGAAACGGCTGCTTTGAAACTTCTCTTTCTGGCAATCCGGAAAGTAGAGAAAAGATGGGTGCGGCCTTCTCCATACTGGAGTGCCGCTATGAGAGAATTGGTTGTGCTATTTGGTGACCGAATCACCCCCTACATCGATTAACCTTGAACGAGCCGCCCACAAAAAATTACACACCCTCCCGGAAACGTTTTCAGAGCGTCTTCAATCAGTTTTTCAAGCGCAGTGTCTTTTCTCTCTGTTGGTCTGCTCTTCGCATAGGACCTGACGTGCTCTACAATCGCTGACGATCTTTCGACTTCAGATTCAAGAGCCTCCAATAGTTCAGCGGGTTTCTCTTTCAGTATTCCAGCTCGTTTCAGATACATTTTCAGAGCAGCCGCATAAAGGGAAATATTCATGATCGGCTGCTTGATTTCGTGGGCAAACATGGAAGACAGCTGAGACACGATGCTGTTTCTTTCGAGGTTGAGAATCTTTTGATGTGACTGGCGTCTCTCGTTGTAAAGACGCCTTGTTGTTTCCAGAGCCTGAGTCAATTCCGCAGTGCGGCGGCGTACCAGAATATTAAGTGTCACTATGTGGAAAATTACAGCCAGTAGCAATGCGACTGTCAGAAGAATTTCTGCTTTGTACCGCTTCCAGATTCCCTGAGGACTCATATCCCTTAGGTAACGGTAGGGACCGATTTTCAGGCTTTTCAGCAGATCCATTGTTGGCTGAAAGTCACTTTCCACCACCCAGTCGAAATTTCTCCCGTTTCTAGGCATGGAAAGGATGGCGATTGTCATATCGCGCATCACGTCTGAGGAAACCCATGGCATTGAGGAAATCACCACGTCCGGGTATTGGTCGGTACTCCTCAGACATCCCGAAATTCCTTTTCTTACTCCAATTAAACGGAAATCCTGCCTTTTAATCTGCCCCTGAGCTTCCATGGATTCAAATTCGCAGGTGGAAAGAACACCGACATCCGCAAATCCCTGGGACACCAAAGTAGCCACGTCAGGAATTCCATAATGCGTTTCGTAAACCTCTGAAAAAAATCGATCTGGGTCCTGGCCATGTTTTGAAATTTCTCCCTTCGCTATCTGCCATCCATCGAAGCTTTGAGAGTCAGTAATTGCCACCGTCCGGCCATGCATCTCCGCAAAATCATGAATAGGGCTAGCTGCTGGAACAATGAATAGAGAAGAAAGCGAATGAGCTGCGTCTTTTTCCTGTGCGCTTTTTTTGGTTGCTACCTGATGAGCACCCTCAAAAGCACCAAGTTCGCCAAAAGTAGAAGCTGAAGAAAAAAGAAAATCAGGATGAACGTTCTTAATTCCGTCATCCACGTCCCGATAATCTATTTCCTTGATTCTGAATTCGTACTGCGGGAGATGAGTCCGAAGATAGTCGACCGTAGGAACATAAGTGTGAAGGTAGAAATCAGGCGAAAAGGTATCAACCAGAGCAATAGTGATCACAGGTTTTGATCCCATTGCCGCTGTACGAGCGGCCATCACCCCCTGCGAAGTCATCAGAATGCAGCCTGCCAGGAGCAGGGGAAGAAGTTTGAATCCCTTGTTCCTGAATCCGACCATCGCTAGAGCACCCTTACGATCTTCACCCAGCCGTTCCGGTCAGACTGAAGGAAGAAAGCCTCATCCTCGAGCATCGCGCGGGTCATAGCCTTCGCGTGCAGATGCTGGGATATAAAGTGGCAGGCGAGAAAAGCGATCAGCCCAAGCGGAATCACCCACCAAAAAAAGAAGAAGGCAAGGATCAAAGAGGCCGGAATACAAAGGAGCCCGAAAAACCAGACCATAGGCGCGAGCGTATGCGTAACGCCGTTTTTCCAGGCATCCATCGCCTTAAACGGATCCACATGTACAACAATCCGGTTATTTTCCCAGTCATCACGGAACCGTTCCCAGTTCTCACGGTCTTTTCTTGCGCTCATGAGATTTTCTTCTCCTACCCATTTCCTTTATCGGGTTCTGTGAGTTTAAGCACGGCGGTGGCCAGACGACAAACCATCGGAAAAGGGCCGGCCGTACCGATCCGTTAAAATGAAAACGTTATTGCCAGAGTTTCATTGAGGAAAGGATGACGGATTTAAAGGGACTGACGAACAAACGTTCAGGAATCGCGGCTTACCCGCTCACGGAATCAGACATCGCGGCAGCAAACCTCTGCATGCAGGAGGCGTTCCCACCCGGTGAGCAGTTCCCGATTGAGCAGCTCCTTCGCTTCGCGGCGGCCGATCCCGCCCGTTCCTGGCTTGATCTCTGGTTCCTTGATCAGCAGTTTGCGGGGTTTACCTACACCACGAAAGTGCCGGAAGACGCGGACCGGACGTATCTCGCGTACCTCGCGATCAGCGGGGCGCTCCGGGGCCAGGGGCTGGGGACTGAGATTCTCCGCCGCGTGACCGCGGAGAATACCGAGACACTCTGGTGCCTCGGAGTTGAGCGGCCGATCGCGGCAACGCCGGAATATGCCGCCCGGACCCGCCGTCTTCGTTTTTACGCGAGAAACGGCTGGATAGATACCGGTATTCACGCGATCGACTGCGGTGTCGATTTTGAGCTCCTCACACGCCGCCGTCCCGTTCCTCCTGGAACACAGATGGACATCATCAAAGGGTTCTGGGAATCACTCGCAAAGGCCTAAGCATATTCAGAAATATCTCAATTCTGTTATGCTAAGTACCCTATTTTCGAGGACACAGGTTTTATGGCTGCAAAAGAAGAGAAGCCGCTGAAGATTTCGGCTGTTTCGGTTGACAAATCGCTGGAAGACTGGAAGAAGGTAAAGGCGCTTTATAAAGAGTCCTTTACCTCGGCCCAGAGAGCGCCTTTCCGCTCGCTTATGGCCCAGCCCGAAGAGGGTGAATCCGCTCTGACCGCATATCTGACCGATTCACGCAAAATCCTCGGGCTTTCTTACGCCTATACGAAAGGCGACATCACTTACATTCCGTACATTGCCTTCAAGGATTGCCCGAAAGACGCGGAAACCGTGATTTTCAGCCTGCTTCTTGATGCCCATAAGGGAAACCGCATTGTCCTTGACGTAGCCCGCACCATTTCTGAGGATAAGAAGAAAGCCCGCCAGAAGCGGCTCGACTTCTTTAAGAACGCCGGTTTCACCGAAACCGGGATTTCCGGCAAGGACTTCGGCGTTGAGTACGACTACTATGCGCTGGGCGGCAAAGTGACCCGAGAGGAACTCACTGAATTTACAGAAGATTTCTGGAATTCACTCGACGCCTGAACGTTGCCTGTTTCAAGACGTCACAAATTCACGTCTGCCAGAGCGGAAGAAAAGATTCAGAATCTCTCTTTTTCCGC
The DNA here is from genome assembly GCF_003402575.1 of Mesosutterella multiformis. Taxonomy (GTDB): domain Bacteria; phylum Pseudomonadota; class Gammaproteobacteria; order Burkholderiales; family Burkholderiaceae_F; genus Mesosutterella; species Mesosutterella multiformis. Next base: position 1,605,607 of record NZ_BGZJ01000001.1, on the reverse strand, counting down.
TCTTCATTTTTTCTCATGGAACGCAAACTCCTCTCCTTCCGGACCTCGGTGATCGCGGCGCTCGCCGCTCTGACGCTTGCCGGCTGCTCGTCCCTCAACCCGGACATCCGGGCCGTGAAGGATACGGTGATTGAGGAAAATCACTCTTTCTTCACCGTTGGCCGGGTTCTCGACTTTTATCCGGACTGCAAGGACACGAACTGGGATGCCTATAAGGACCCTCAGGGACACCGCTGGGTGCATTACACGTGCGCCACGAAGTCGATTGATGACTTCAGAACGAACGCTCTGAAGACGCTCTCCGACAAGCGAAAGCCAAACGACCCCTTCCGTATCAAGGCTGAAAAGGCGCTTGGATACAGTGACGCCGAACTTCTTATCAAATTCCGTTTGCTCGGCGTGAGCGATAAGTGGAAAATCAACTCAACGTCGCTTGAACTCACCTGGCCTGACGGCGCGACACGCTCTGTGTCGCTCCCGGTCTACCTCGTGCTCGCCGCTATGAAGAAGGGCGAACCGATCAAGCCAGAGGAAGTGAATGAACGGCCGGGGTTCATCTCCCGGATGTTCGGCAGCCTGATGGAAAGTGTCGAGCTTCACTTCATCATGTCGGCGTATGACGACGCGCATAGCGCAAAGAATTTCCATCCGAAGAAGTAATCGACAGGGATTGACCATCATGAAGCCGGGGAGACGCCTAGAAAGATACAGAATCGCTTTTCTGGGTCTTCTTTTGGCCCCGGCTTTTCTGATGCCTGCGGGAGCCGCGGGACTTCAGAACCTTCCGATTCCGGACAGCCGACCTGTCGTGAAAATCGGTGTTTTCGACACGTTCGGCACGAGTTTCGTGAACGAAACGGTGGATCCGACACTTGCCGTGATCCAGGCGAAGCTTCCGCGCTACCGGTTTGAGCTCGACGTGATCGCGGCCTCCAACCCGGAGGATGCCGTGAAGTCGAGCGGTGTTGATTTCTTTGTGTCGTCTGCCGGTGTCTACAGCACACTTGAACGGACGGTCGGCGCCCGGCACATCGCGACCCGCCGTCAGGCAGGTGTCGCAGACCCCGCCCGGAGTGTCGGCGCGGTGTTTGTGGTGAGAAGTGACCGCAAGGATCTGAAGACTCTCGCTGACCTTAAAGGGAAATCCGTCGTCGCGAGTCAGAAGAACGACTTCAGCGGCTGGCAGGTCGCGATGGGAGAGATCGCGAAATCGGGATTCAACTGGCGGGACTTCTTCGGAAAGCAGGACTTCGTGATTTATCAGCTCCCGGACGTGGTGACGGATGTCCTTGCGGGGACTTCGGATGTCGGAATTCTCACGACCTGCGCGCTGGAAACGCTGGAGAGCGATGGCTGGATCGAGAAGGGGGCGCTCCGCGTCATTAATGAAAAGGCGGATCCGCACCCGAGCGCTTACACCTGCCGCCGGAGCACAGACCTGTATCCGGACGCGGTTTTTGCCTCGGTCGCCGGCGCGAAGCCGGACCTCGTGCGCGATGTCACCGTCGCGCTCCTCACGATGCCGCCAGGGAACCGCAGCTGGGACTGGAGCGTGGCTTCTGACTACCTCGCGGTGGATCACCTCTATAAAGCGCTCATGATCGGGCCGTACGCCTATCTGAACGACATGACGCCATACGGCATCTGGAAGCGGAATCAGGAAATCATCATCCCGATCATCGCGCTCTTCCTCCTTCTGATCGCGTATGAACTGCGGCTTCACTATCTTGTGAAGAAACGGACATCTGAACTCTCCACCGCATTGAAAGAAAAGGAAGCGGCGGAGGATGAGGCGAAGCGAAGCCGTGAGCGGCTTTCGCGGCTTGAGCGATCCGGCGTCATATCGCAGCTCTCCTCCATGATCGCGCACGAACTGAAGCAGCCGCTTGCCTCAATCCTTAATTACGCGAACGGCCTCGCGCAGCTTGCGAAGATGGGCCGCTCAACCCCAGAGCAGACGGGGTTCGCCGTAAAGTCCATTAAAACGGAGGCTACCCGCGCGAACGCGATCGTGGACCGGGTCCGCGCCTACGCGAAGCATGAAGAAGGGCCGCTCACAGAACTCGATCTTTCAGACGTTTCGCATAAGGCGATCCGGACCTTTACCCGAAACGCGCTGACGCCGGTTGCGGTCTCAGACGCAATTGAACCGGGGATCCGCGTGATGGGGCATGAACTGGAACTCGAGCTCCTGACGCTTAACCTCATCCGAAATGCCGGGGACGCCGTAAAGGATGTGGCTGATCCCCTGATCCGCGTGACACTCAGGCGGGATGGCGGCAAAGCCGTGTTCCAGGTCCGGGATAACGGCCCCGTGGTGACAGATGCGGTGCTTGAGAAACTCACAGAAATTGAGGAAAGCGTGAAACCTGAGGGGCTCGGCCTGGGACTCGCCATTGTGCGGGACATCGCGGACCGCCATGGGGCGAGCCTCAGCTTCAGGCGGAATGACGACACAGGGCTCACCGCGGAAATGCGGATTGATATGGTGGAGTCAAAACCACGCGACACTGAAGAAAAGACTGGGCCGAAAGGAGATGCCTCATGAAGAAACTGACCCGCCGCACGCTGATCAGCCTTGCCGCGCTCCTTCCGGTCATTCGGGTGAACGCGGCCGTGTCCGGGCGCTTTGACGTCATTGTTGTCGGAGCCGGCATCGCCGGGCTTGCGGCTGCGGTGTCCGCAGCGGAGAACGGCGCGAAACGCGTTCTGGTGCTTGAGAAGGGACCAATGATTGGTGGGCACGCGATTTACGCTGACGGCACAGTGAGCGCGGTTTATCCGCGGCTTCAGAAGGTCTTCAATATCAAGGATTCGCCTGAACTGATGGCGAAACAGATCTGGGAGTGGGGCGACCGGGATGGGGATCTCAGCCTAATCCGCGTCATGGCGCGCGAGTCGGGTCCCGCGATCGACTGGCTTCGCGGCATGGGCGTTCATTTCCGGGACTGGGTTTTCGTTCCGTATCCGTCAAACTTTCCCCGCGGTCTCACGTCACACCCGACCCGGGGCGGCTACGAATATATCCGGGCTTTGAACCGCCGGGCGAGAGCGCTTCATGTGGAGGTGCGCCTGAATACCCGCGTGGTGCAGCTCCTGCGGTCCGGCGGCGCGGTCACCGGGGTTTCCGCGAGCGGCCCGGAGGGGGTCGAGCGGTTCTACGCACCCTCTGTCGTCCTTGCGACAGGCGGTTTTTCCGCGAACCCCGACATGATCCGGCGTTACAGCCACATCAAAAACCCCGGAACGCACTCATCCGCGAACCCTGGCGGCCGGCATTTTGACGGGGCCACGGGTGACGGCATTCAGCTCGGAACTGCGGTCGGCGCGGCTCTTGCGGAAATGCCCTATATCGAATTCATTCCATTTCGGGGCGGCCGGCTGCTTGAATACGTGGGCGGCGATATCTTCGTGAATTCGAAAGGCGAACGGTTCGTGGATGAGGGGGTCAGCCACCCGAAACTCACCGAGGCGCTCTCGCATCAGCCGGGCGGCACGATGTGGGTGATCACGGATTCCCAGTCAGTCAAAGGCACCACGGTGACTCATAAGCTGATGACAGGGCAGGTGAGGAAGGCCGCGAATATCGACGAAATGGCACGCATCATGGATATTGATCCTGAGGTGCTGAAGAAAACGATTTCCCGCTACAACAGCTTTGTCCGGAAGGGCCGCGACGATGATTTCGGAAAGACGATCTTCACGCAGGAAATCAAGGTGCCCCCGTACTACTTCGGCGTGGAGTACCAGGATCCTCACTACACGAACGGCGGGATCCGGATCAACACAAAAGCGGAAGCGCTGAACACCGCGGGGCTGCCGATCCCCGGGCTCTTCGCGGCCGGTGAAACCACGGGCGGCATTGAAGGGAAGGAGCGTGAGGGCGGAATGGCCTTCACGGACTGCCTGGTTTTCGGGCGGATCGCGGGGCGGGAAGCCGCGCGGCGGGTCATTAAAAAATAAACGCCGGACTTATCGAATAAGCCGGCGTTTGACGCAGAAGTGCGCGGCTGATCAGACCAGCCACTCGGTCACTTTCTCACCCATTTCCTCGATCTTCAGCTGCTTCCCGTCGTAAGACAGCACCGCGATGGAGCAGTTCCCCACGGGAAGCTTCCAGAAATCGTCGTAAGAGAAACCGCCGACCCGGGTCAGCATGTCGCGGATAAAGATTCCGTGCGAGACCACCAGGATCGTGGCGTCCGGGTTCTTTGCCTGGATCATATCCAGCGTGGAAAGCTGGAACGCCTCGGCGCGAGCCGAGAGATAGTTAAGGGGTTCACCGCCGAATTCAGGGACGTATTTATCCGGATGAACGAAAAGTTCGTGAAGCGGCTGGGATTCATCCGTTCTCGCGTCGTTATAGAGTGTCCCTTCAAGCGGTCCAAACCCAAGCTCACGGAGCCGGGGATCCATCTGAACCTCAATATCGCGGCCCTTCAGAATCGTTTCGGCGGTCACCTCCGCGCGTTCCAGATCCGAGCAGAAAGCGTCATCAAAGTGAACGTTTTTCAGTTTCTCCGCAACCTCTTCAGCCTCTTTCACGCCTTTCGCGTTAAGCGAAATATCCGCCCAGCCCTGCAGGCGCTTTTCATTATTCCAGTCCGTTTCGCCATGGCGCACGAGATAAATTTTCATGATTCTGAAGCCTTAGCCTAAATTTAGAGATTGAAGAAAAAGAGTCCGCATCCGATGAGGACGAAGACCGTTCCGAAAACACGATTCATCCGGGTGACGTTCCGTGCGCCCTTCATCCGGCTCGCAACAGCGGCAGCGGCAAGCGACACGCCTGTCATCACGCAGAAATCCGTAAAGCCGCAGGTGAGACCCATTTCAAAGTACTGAAGCAGGATCGGCGCGTCGGTATTGATGAACGGGGTCAGAAGCGAAATAAAGAAAACCAGTCCCTTCGGGTTCGTGATGTTGACGAGAAACCCCTGCCGGAAAAGCTGCCAGCCGGTTCTTTCGGGGGCTGCCTCGTGCTCCTCGATGATGACCGCGTGCCCCTTCGCTCGAAGAAGCGAAATGCCGAGCCAGACAAGGTATGCGCAGCCAAGAAGCCGGATGATAAAGAAGAGGGAAGGTGACGCCGCAAGGATGGCCCCGATTCCAACTCCGACAACCATAACGAGGCCGAGAACCCCCAGACCCAGCCCGAGACTCTGCGGAACGCATTTCTTCCAGCCGTAATTCAGAGCCGCGGAGAGCGACGCGAGCTGCGCGGGACCAGGTGAGAGACTGATCCCCCAGCAGAGGGCAAAAAACGAGAGCCAAGTTTCGAAATGCATCAGATGAACGGGGAATACAAATGAATGAATCAGTGTGGCTCGAGTCTAAACGCTTCTTTTCGCCTTGTGAAAGCGGGAACCGCGGTGTCTTTTGTGACTCCGGCAACGAGGGGAGGCGAGTGGTACCCCCAAAGAAGGATACCGTGTGCGGCACGAGCCATAACGGAGAACTGATTCTACAATAGCCTTACAGCGATACCTTCTGAATCGCTTGATGAGGTGCGTATGAAAAGAAGAACTCTGCTCACGCTTGCGGCCGGGCTTCCAGCCGCTCTCCTCTCAGGCTGCGTCATTCCGCCTGATGATTTTGGTCCTGGACCTGGTCCGAAGCCCCGCCCCGAGGGTCCCGGCTACCGTGAGAACCCAGGGAATCCCAATAACCGGTCCGTAAACGGCCCGAATAATCCCGGCAACCATTACGGCAATCAGCCGGGCGGCCCCGCCAATCGCGCGAGTAATGGCACTCCGGGCAACGCGCCCAAGGCGCCGAATGGCCCGCAGCCCGGTAACCGGAACGCGCCTGATGGTCAGAAAGGACCTAATGGCCAGGGCGGCCCGGGGGATCCGAATCCCAATCACTGATCCGTATCGGAACACAAAAGGGCTTTTTCCTCTAGGGAGAAAGCCCTTTTCATGTGATTCACGACCGAAAATCAGGTAATCTTTCCCCTGCATGTTTATTCCGAGACCCGAGGCTTTGCCAGTATGAAGAAACGCGACGAAGAGTCCGCATTCAGCGCGATCTGCAACGCGCAGAGAATTGCCTGCGCGCCGTTTGAGTTTGAGGCGGCGAGATCGCTCCGGGATTTTGGAATTCTCGCGGCTCTCGATAAAGCGGGAGACCCGGGCCTGACAGATGAGGAAATCAAAGCCGTTTCAGGGCTTTCGGACTACGCAGTCCGCGTACTCCTCAACGCCGCTGAAGGCGCCGGAATCCTGAAAACGGAGTCCGGCAGAACGTCACTCACGAAAACCGGCTGGTTTCTCCTGAATGACCCGATGACGAAGGCCAACTTTGACTTCGCGGCGGATGTCTGCATTCCCGGAGTCGCGAGGCTCTCTGACTCCCTCAGGGAAGGGCGTCCCACGGGCCTCAGCACGCTTGGCCCCTGGGACGGAACGCTATACCCGCACCTCCGGGAGCTCTCTCAACCCGCCCGCGAGAGCTGGTTCGGGTACGACCAATTTTTCTCTGACAACGCTTTTTCAGATACGGTATCCCGCGTCACCGCGCTTCACCCGACGCTGCTCTGCGATATCGGCGGAAACACCGGAAAGTGGGCGATCCGGCTCGCGAAAGCGGACCCCTCGATCCGGATCCGGATAGTCGACCTCCCGGAGCAGTGTGAAACCGCGGCAGCCAATATCGCGGCAGCCGGTCTCAGCAGCAGGGTGGCCTGTTTTCCGGACGACGTGATGTCGGGTACGAATCTCCCGGGCGACCCCGACATCTGGTGGATGAGCCAGTTTCTCGACTGCTTCGGTGAAGCCGATGTCGTACGGATTCTGAAGAAAGTCCGGAACGCCATGAGACCCGGAAGCCGGATTCTGATTCTGGAGCCGCTGATCGGGAATCAGAAGTTCCCGATCGGGGACCGGTGTCTCGCCGCGTTTTCGCTCTATTTCACCGCGATCGCGAATGGCTGCAGCCGGTTCTATTCCGAAGCGGACTTCAGACGGTTCGCGCTTGACGCGGGGCTTGAAGTCGAATCGGTCGAAAACGGACTCGGCATTGGGCACACGCTGATCACGCTCACCCGGGGTGACAAGTCATGAGTGAACGGGGGTTCTCGATTCTCTCGTGGACCGCGGCAGCGCCTGGGTTCGCGGATCCCGCGTCCTGGCTTTCATGGGCGGAGAGCGACGCTGCGATTGACCCCGCCGCGCCTTTTACCGTCCCGAAGACACTCCCCCTGATGACGTCACGGCGTCTTTCACCGGGCGCTCGGGCCGGAATTGAATGCTCCATCGCGGCGGCGGGAAGCACGGTCCCCGATTTTATTGTGACAGCGAGCCGCGATGCCGAACTTCCCCGCTGCGAAAAGATTCTCACGGGACTTGCTGACGGGGACCCGGAGTCACCCACTGACTTCACAATGTCCGTTCATAACGCCGCGGAAGGCACGCTTCTTATCGCGAAGCACTGGAAAGTGCCAGGGACCTCTGTCGCGGCCGGCCCGAGGACATTCTTTGCCGGCTGGACCGAAGCCGCCGCGGCGCTCGCCTCAGGAAAGAAAACCGTACTTCTCACGTTTTTTGAAAACGCGAGACCGACTGAAGCCCGGGCGGCGTATCACGATCATCTGCTGACCTTCCCCTACGCGCTTTCCGTTCTTCTCGCGTCAGGTGGTCCCGTCTCGCTTGTCCCCGTTTCGGCTTCCGATTGTTCTGAAGGAACACTTCCGCCCGCGCTTCTGTTTCTCCGCGCCTATCTGAGGAAGGTGCCTGCCATCACCATCGCGGCCGGCCGTACGGTCATCGAATGGAGGTTCACGGCATGACCCGCGAACCGGATTCGTTCCTGAAGCTTCAGATCCGGCGCCTCGCGACCGGTTTCTGCTGGGCCGTGTTTGGGATCGGAGGGCTTACGCTCTCACTCACGGCATTCCCGGTGATCCGGGCGGCGACAGACTCAAAAGAAACCTCTGTTCTCCGGACACGCCGCCTGATTTCGGCGTCCTTCAGGCTTTTCTTCCGCCTGACCCATCTTCTGGGGGTTATGGAAGCGGACACCGCTGGAATTCAGTGTCTTAAAGATAAGAAGGGCGTCATTCTTGTCGCGAATCATCCGACACTGATCGATTACGTGCTGATCGCGTCCGTCATTCCTGAGACCGACTGCATTGTGAAATCGGCACTCACCGGTAACTTCTTCCTGAAGCGGGTGGTCCGCGCCGCGGACTATATCGTGAACAGCGAAGATCCCTCGGATCTCGTGCGGGACGCGGAGGCGCGGCTCGCGAAGGGCGGTGTGCTCCTCATCTTCCCCGAAGGCACCCGGACGAAGCCCGGCATAACACCGACTCTTCACCGCGGAGCCGCTCAGATCGCGGTCCGCACCGATACCCCGATTGAGGTCATTCAGATAGAATCTAGTGACCCCTGGCTCACAAAGGGAGCGCCCTGGTACGCTGTTCCGCCGCGGAAACCGATTATCCGGCTTTCCTACGTTGGACGGCTGACCCCTCAGCCGCTCGAGGATCCGGAAGCGGCGCCCGCCGCCGCCCGATCACTCACAGCGAAAATCTTCGCCTCCCTCCGCTTCAGCTCTGAGCCCGCTGGGAATAACGGAAAGACACACAATGGAAACGCTTGAAAATCAGATCCGGTCACTCATTATTGAGTCCCTTAACCTTGAAGGCATGTCGCCGGAAGAAATCGCGGATGACACGCCGCTCTTCGGGGAAGAGGGGCTGGGGCTAGATTCGATCGACGCGCTTGAGCTCGGCATGGCCGTGAAGAAGCGTTTCGGCGTGAACCTTTCCGGTACGACTGAAGAGAATCGCAGCCGCTTCGCGTCCGTGAAGACGCTCGCGGACTATATCCGCACTCAGAAGCCGGAGGCCTGACCGCCATGGAAAAAATGACCCGGGAAGAGCTCTATCAGGAAGTGGCGGAAACGCTCGCTCACCTCTTTGAAGCGGATCCTGAATCCATTAAGCCCGAGGCGAGGCTTGCCGAAGACCTCGAACTCGATTCAATCGACGCGATTGATCTGATTGTCCATATGCAGAAGAAAACCGGCGAGCGGTTCCGCCCCGAGGACTTCCAGCACGTGAAAACCGTGCAGGACGTGGTGGATACGCTCGTGCGGCTGACTTCTGACGACAAAGCGGCATGACTCCGGCCGAAGGAGTGAAGCGGGCCGCGCAGGCGCTCTCGCTTCTCTGGCCTTTTGCCGTGATTGCCGCGGTGAGTTTCGGCCGGATGTCACTCCTTCTCGCGGCAGGACTCCCGCTCTTCGCGTTTCAGGCGATCTTTACTCTGAGAAAGGGGATCCGCGGAGCATCACTCCCCGCGCTTCTCATTTCGGTTATCGGCACCGCGGTCTGCGGTCTGGGGCTCCTGCTTTCTGAGGCCTCGCTCGCGTTCTGGTACCCGGTGTTTGTGAATCTCGCTCTCCTTCTCGCGTTTGCCGCGTCGCTCTTCGGGACCCCGGTCGCCGAGGCGGTCGCGCGGAAACTATCAAAAGAACCGCTCCCCGACGCAGGAATCCGCTATTGCCGTAAGGTCACCGTCGCCTGGTGCATCTTCTTTATCGCGAACGGCGGCGTCGCCGCGGCCACCGTGCTTTCCGGAAACCGCGCCGCGTGGCTTCTCTGGAATGGATGCCTGAGCTACGGAGCGATCGGGCTCATGATGGGAATTGAATATCTTGTCCGCCGCCGGGTGATGCGTCATGCTGCTTAAAACATCAGACTGGATGAATGGGGGAAGCCCGGACGATGTCCTCTTTCTCTTGCGGGACACACCGATTACCCGGAGTGAAATCAGACGCCGGGTCTCGGTGCTCGCGGCGCGCCTCAGTGTGGTTCCTTGCCGCACGGTCGGGATCGCGGAGCGGGATCCGGTGAAGTTCCTCACGGAACTCATCGCGACACTCGCGTCACGCCGGACACCGGTGCTCGCGGGCGGGAACCGCCTCGCTTCTCTCGAGCCGGCCCCGGACGCGGTGTGGGCCGCGGAAGGCGCCGCGGCACCCGCTGGATCTGCTGTCATTCCGTCAGAGGACGGAGGTGACGCAGCCATGGATCTCCCGCCGATCAGCCCCGACGCGGAACTCCTTCTTTTCACGTCCGGCACCACCGGAAAGCCGAAACCTGTGCGGAAAATCGTGCGTCTTCTCGATCGGGAGGCTGAGATGGTGTCCGAAATCTTCCCGGACCTTCGGCGCCTCGCTGTTGCCTCAAGCGTCGATCCCCTGCATCTCTACGGGCTCACCTTTACGGTCTGGGTTCCGATGGCGCTCGGCCTCACGCGGATTGTTCCGCGGCTTGAGGTACCGGAAGACCTGGCGTCAGTTACCGTGCCCTCCGCTATTATTTCCTCTCCGACCTTCCTTCGGTACCTCGACCCCGCGGTGCCGCATGACGCAGTCCGCTTTATCCTTTCCGCTGGCGGAAAGCTGGGGTCGGAGGCCGGTGCCCGTGTGAAAGAGATATTTGGAATTCCGGCTTCCGGAATCTACGGGAGCACCGAGACCGGTGTTGTCGCCTTTACGCGCGAAGCGGGGAGGGGAGACGCGGAACTCGCGCCCGGAGTCTCCTTTATTGGCGACCCGAGGGACGGACGGATCCGCACACCGCTTACGGAAACCGGTGAAGCGTCGCTTGACGACAGGATCGAGCCAATCGGCCCCCGGACGTTCCGCCTTCTCGGGCGGCGCGACCGGATTGTGAAAATCGCGGAAGAGCGGGTCAGCCTCGATGAAATCGAAAAGACTGTTCTGGGGCGCTATGATTTCCATACGGTCACGCTCGCCGTTACCCTGAAGGGACGGCAGGCGATCGGCATCGCGGTTGACCAGAGCCGCTCGCCCGAATACGATCCGACGCGCGTGAGGCAGTATGAGCGGGAACTCCGGAAACTCCTGAAACCCGCCGCGGTCCCGCGGTTCTGGCGCTCTCTCGCCGTTCTGCCGCAGAATACGCAGGGCAAGACCGATATGGATGCAGTACGAAGCCTATTTGAAGAAACCATGACTACTGAACTTCTCCCGAAAATCAAAGAAAGCACGCCGTTTGAGAACGGCAAGGTAAGCGTCACGTTTGATCTTGAGCCGGAACTGGGCTGGTTCAAGGGACACTTCGACGCGCAGCCGATTCTGCCGGGCGTGGCGCAGCTGGAACTCGTGACGCGGTTCGCGTCTCAGTTTGCCGGTCCCGCGGCCCTGAAAGAGGTCGTTCAGATGAAGTTCACGACACCGATGACGCCGGGCGACACCGTGCGCCTCACGCTCGCGTCGCTCGACCCCGAGTTCAGCGCGAACGTGAAGTTCGATTACCAGGTCTATCGGAACGGCTCATGGCGTCTCGCGTCGATCGGACGCCTGAAGCTATGCAAGGCCGCGTAACGGAGTCTCCATTCCGTCTCGCCGCGGTCATTCCCAGTTACCGCCAGGCGGACACCCTGAAAGGGGTGCTCGAGTCACTCCGTGCTCTCGGAATCCGCTCTTATGTCGTGGATGATGGGAATGCGCCTGAGGAGTCCGAAGCCATCCTGGCGGCGACGAGATCCGTTCCGGGAACCTGTTATCTCCCCAGGTCGCGGAATTCCGGGAAGGGCGCCGCGGTGACCTTTGGGATCGAGGCGCTGAGTCTCGGGGGCTACACGCACGCGCTTCAGATTGACGCCGATGGGCAGCACGATATCGCGGACGCTCCGAAACTGATCGAAGACGCGAAGCGTCACCCGGACGCACTGATTTCGGGGCTCCCGCAGTATGACGAGTCGGCGCCCCGGGGCCGCGTGATCGGGCGCTACATCACTCACTTCTGGGTCTGGATCGAGACACTGTCATCAGAAATCCGGGACAGCATGTGCGGGTACCGCGTGTACCCCGTGCAGGAGTTCCTCACGCTCGCCCGCAGCTACCATATCGGCCGCCGGATGGATTTCGACACCGAAATCATGGTGCGCTACTTCTGGGACGGGAAGCGGATCCGTTTTATTCCGACCCGGGTCCGGTATCCGGAGGGCGGAGTCTCGAATTTCGACTACTTCCGGGATAACGTCCGGATTTCGCTGATGCATACGAAACTCGTGCTGGAGTCACCTCTTCACTGGCTCGCGCGTCTGAGGAGACCGCATGACAGGCTGTAGCGACGGATCCTGGGATCAGACCCCGGAGCAGCCGGGAAGCCGCTGGATCCGGCTCCTTCTCTGGATCTCCAAAACGATGGGAAGGAGGGCGTTTGAGGTGTCCCTTTCTCCGGTCGTTGCCTGCTACGCGGCGTTCGCGAAGGGGGCCCGGCAGGAGAGCCTCCGGTATCTCGCGCGGGTAAAGGCCGCGAGGAAACAGGCGGGGCTCCCGCCGGCTTCTGAGCCCCTCACGCCTTACCGTCACTTCCGGCACTTCGCGCTCTCGGTGTACGACAGGCTCGAAGCGTGGGATCCGGACAGGAAGCACCGTATTCACCTGCTCATGACAGATGAGGCGCGCGCCGCTTTGACCCCAGTTCCCGGCGCCCCCGGGAAACTTGTCCTCATGTCGCACTTCGGAGCGGCAGAGGTCTGCCGCGCGGTGGCGGAGCGGGACGTGGAAGCGCGGGTCATCGCGCTCCTCTACGAAAAGAACGCCGAAGGTTTCACCCGCGTCATGCGGACCGTGGCGCCTGAAAGTCGGATTGACGTGGTCCCGGTTGATAAAATGGGGGCCGAAACCGCAGTGCAGCTCTCAGACGCCATTCAGTCCGGTGCCTGGGTCGCGATCGCGGCGGACCGGACGCCGGTCACGTCTGACCGTAGGACAATAAGAACCGTAACGATCCCGTTCCTCGGGACCCCGGCCGAATTTCCGGCCGGACCCTGGGTGCTCGCGTCGCTTCTCGGCTGCGAGGTGTGGACGCTTTTCGCGTCGCGCGACGGAGACGCGTTCCGGGTGTCGTTTGAGAAACTCGCGGACCGGGTGACGCTTCCCCGCGCGTCGAGGAATGACGCGATCCGCAGGTACGCTTTGGATTTCGCGGAAAGACTTCAGCGTGAAGTGATCCATTCGCCGCTTGAATGGTTCAACTTTTATGACTTCTGGCAGGGTGCCGGACGCGATTTCAGCCGCGGGAAGAATTAATGGAGAGCTTTATCTTATGAATGCTAAAACTCTGATTTTTGTACCGCTTTCGCTTGCGTTCGCGAGTGCCCCGGCGCTCTCTCTTACGCTTGACGATATCAGTACGAAGCTCTCCGCGATCAAAACGGTCAAGGCGAATTTCACGTCAGAAAGAAATCTGAAAGGCGCCCCGAAACCTCTCGTCGCGAAGGGCAGGATGACGCTCATCGAAGGGAAGGGGGTTGTCTGGGAACAGACATCACCGTTCGCTGAAGAAATCCTCGTGAAGGACGATCAGGTCGAAATCCGGCGCGGGAAGTCGAAACCCGAAATCATCACGAAGAAATCACAGCCGCGGGCGTTTGCTTTCGCTAGCCTCATGCGGAATCTCGCAGGAGCCGACGCGAAGACCCTCGGAAACTGGTTCACGGTTTCCTCGATCAGCGGAACCGCATCGGGTTGGACCGTGACGCTTAAACCTTCGCGCGATCCGCTCCGCCAGGCGTTTGATACCGTCACGATCAAGGGCGGTGACGCCGTAACGGGCGTCTCTTTCCTCTCACCCGCGAAAGACCGGACCCGGATCCGGTTTGATGATGTCCATGTGAACGAAGGGGGGCTCGCCGATGCCGAAGAACGGCTCAGCCGCTAAGGCGGTTCTGAACGCTCTCGATTCCCCGAAAGTCCGGGCGTTTCTCTGGCTCTTCATCGTTTCGGTGATCGCGGTGTTCCTTCTCATCGCGGTGCCGAAGGCTGAAGTGTCGAGTGACGTGATGGAGCTGCTGCCGGAAGAAACCTACCGGGCGGTCCCAAAATCCGTGACAAACGGACTTGCGGACAAAATGTCGCGGCAAATGCTTTTTGCGGTCACCGGAGGCGAAGGGGCGGCGGAACTCTATTTTGAAAAACTGAAGGCGATACCGGAATTCCGGCGCCTCGCAGGGCGCCTTTCTGATGTCAGACGCCGGGAGTCGGCCTCTTTCCTCTTTAAGAACCGCGCGGCGTTCCTTTCTTACGACACCCGTTCGAGACTGAAGGAAGGAGAGGACGCGGAAGCCGAATGGGTGCTTTCGCAGCTTTATTCACCGGTTGCCGGTGTGTCCGCCCCTGAAATCAAGAACGACCCCCTCCTTCTCATGCGGGGGTCGACACTTTTTGATTCGGGCACCAGCCGCATGAGCACGTCAGGCGGCTGGCTGACGGCGACAGATGATAAAGGCGTCACCTGGCGCTTTATTTCGGGTGAAGTGAAGAAGGGGACTGCCTCCGCGGGTTCTGTCGGACCGTTCCTCGATAAAGTGAAAGCGGCTCAGAAGGCCGTGAAGGACGCCTATCCGAACGTGCGGTTCGCGAGCGAAGGCTCAATCTTCTACTCAGGGTTCGCAGGGGATTCGGCGAAAAACGACATCTCAACACTCGGCACCGTCTCCGCGATCCTTCTCTTTATCGTGCTGGGGATCGCGTACCGGTCACCGCTTCCCTTCTTCCTCGCGCTGCTTTCCGTCGCCGTAGGCGCTGCGGCCGGCACAGCGGCAACGCTCCTTACGTTTGGCGGCATTCACATGGTGACGCTCGTGATGAGTCTCTCCCTCATCGGCATTTCAACGGACTACACCACACACTTCCTCACGGCCCGGATGACCGCGAAAGAGGGCGTCTCAACCTTCAATACCCTGCAGACACTTTCCCCCACGATGCTTCAGGCACTTGGGACAACGTGTCTCGCATACGCCGCGCTTCTTATCGCGCCGTTCCCGGGGCTCCGCCAGCTCGGGGTTTTCAGTATCGCGGGGCTCGCGGCGTCCTGTGCCACGGTTTTCGCCTGGTACCCGTTCCTCTCGAAGCGATTCCGGCGTAAGCCCCTCATCGGGCGGAACTTCCTTCGCCGCTATATCGCGGTGTGGGGCGGGCGGAATCGCTATCCCGCAATTCTTTTCGCCTGCCTCGCGGTGTTTGCCGCCGGCGGCCTGATGCTTGCGGGAACGAATGACGATATCGGCGCGCTGCAGACGGTGCCCTCCCACCTGAAGGCGGACGAAGACCTTATCCGGACACTTACGGGGAACGACATGACGCAGCGCTGGTTTGTCGTAACAGGATCGTCCCCGGAAGAAGCCCTTCAGAGAAAAGACGCGCTTGGCGAAAAGCTTGCGGCGCTTAAGGAGGAGGGGCTGATTACCGGCGCGACACTCATTCCGCTCAACTCCCGGGCCACTCAGCAGTCTGACTGGGAACTCATCAAAAAGGCGTCGCCCGCGGTGCTCGCGAAGCTTCGGGAATCCGGGATTGCGGCGAAACCTGAGAGCGAGAATCCGACGCTTCCCTTCGCGGTCTGGATCCGGGATTCTGTGAGCAGCAACTGGGGACGGCTGGTCCTCGGTGGCGGGGGCGGTGTCGGAGAAACTTCCCTTATGATCCCCGTTCAGGGAGACAGGAGCGCGAAAGCGGATGCCGCGCTTCAGAAAGCGGCCTCTTCTGTCCCTGGCACAGTCTGGGTGGACCGCCGCGCGGACCTGAATCACCTGTTCTCCGGTGTCCGGACCATGATTGAGGCGCTGCTCGCCGCGTCGCTCGCACTGATCTTCGCAATTTACGCCTGGCGGTACGGTCTGAAGCGCGCCGCCGGCATCATCGTCCCCTGTATTCTCTCCGTCGCCTGCGGGATCGCCTCGCTCGGCTGGGCGGGGCTCCCCGTGAACATCTTCTCGCTCTTCGCACTCGTTCTCGTCCTTGGGATCGGGATCGACTATTCGCTTTTCTTCGGTAACTTCCAGAAAGAAGCGGATTCGACGCTCTTCGCGGTTTTCACCGCTATGGTGACCACGATGATTTCGCTCGGTATTCTCGTTTTCAGCGGCACGGCGGCGATTTCAAACTTCGGACTCGTTCTCGCGGCCGGTGTCTTCACGGCGTTCCTCGCGTCGCCTCTCATCCTTCGGCTTGACCGGAAAGAGGAGAGTGTCTGATGGTCTATATCCACGCTGTGGCGCTTGACTGCGCGCTTGGGGCCAGGCCTCAGGACATTCTCGCGAATCTCGGGAAAAATGAGGCCCCCGGATTTACGCCTGACAGTCACTGGCTTCTTTCAGGAGAACCGCTCGCTTTCGGTCATATGACGGGAGACTTACCGGCGGTTCCAGAGAATCTCGCAAAGCATCAGAGCCGGAATAACCGCGCCCTGATGTCGGTCTTTAATTCGGAACCCCGTTTCCGGGAACTGCTGGACCGCTCGGATCCTTCCCGTGTCGGAATTATTCTCGGGACCAGCACGTCGGGATCTGAAGAGTTCGCGGGCTATATCCGCGGTTTCAGAAAGGGGGAACCCGACCCTGATTTCCGCGGTGAAGCGCAGGAGCTCGGTGACCCGTCTGAATTCCTTTCCGCCTGGCTGAGTACTACGGGACCCGCGTACACCGTGTCGACCGCCTGTACGAGCAGTATCCGGGCCATCATTTCAGGAGTGAGGCTTCTTGAAGCCGGCATGATTGACGCCGCTATCGTGGGCGGTGCCGACACCCTCGCGAAGCTTCCGATCAACGGTTTTGACGCGCTGCAGGCGCTTTCCCACACCCGCTGTCTTCCGTTCTCCGGGATCCGGGACGGGATCGCGATCGGAGAGGCGGCTGCGCTTCTCTGGCTCAGCCGGGAACCGGGCCCGATCGCGGTCCGGGGATTCGGTGAATCGTCAGACGCTCACCACATGTCGGCTCCTGACCCAGAGGGAGAAGGAGCAGAAGCTGCGATCCGCGAAGCGCTTCAGATGGCAGGCGTCACGCCTGACGCAATTGATTACCTGAACCTCCACGGGACAGGAACAAAACTCAATGACTCGATGGAAGCAAAAGCCGTTTACCGGGTGTTTGGCGACCGGGTGACCGCGAGCTCCACCAAAAACCTGACCGGGCACACACTCGGCGCCGCGGGAGCCGCAGAAGCCGCGCTGATCGCGCTTCTTCTTCAGAATCCGGGGTCCGTGCTTCCGCCTCAGCTCCCGGACTCTGTCCCTGCGGACCCCGCATTACCCCCAATTTCACTTGTGAGCCGATTTACCGCCGTCTCAGGCTCCCTTATGATGAGCTGTAATTTCGCGTTTGGCGGCAGCAACGCGGCTTTGATTCTAGGAACAGATTGACGATGTCTCAGATTCTTAATCCGGGGAAACCGGAACTCTTTTTGCCCCAGCGTCCTCCGATGCTTCTCGTGTCCCGCATCCTTGAATTCACCGAGGATGACGTGATTGCTGAGGCGGATTCCAAGATCCTTGAACCCTTCCGCCGTCCGGACGGCCGGCTCCCTGAAACGCTCTGCATCGAAATGATGGCGCAGGCGGTGGGTGCCTGGGCGGGTTACTGGCGTCAGCAGGACAAGTCGGATAAGCCTGAGGATGAGAAGGATGCCCCGATCGGCTATCTCCTCTCGGCCCGCAATCTGAAGATTGAGGTTCCGGTGATTCCGGAAGGAAAGACTTTCCGCATCACGATGCACCGCGAAGTGTATGAAGGACCGATTGGTTCTTTCGCGGGTGAAATGAAGGATGGCGACACGCTGATCGCGACGGGCCGCGTCTCGGTCTATCAGCCGAGCAACAAAGAGTACCGCGAGCTTTTCGGCGGAAAGGCTGCCTGATGACAGAGGCCTCTGGTAGATCGGTCCTTATTCTTGGGGCGTCCGGCGGCATTGGTCGGGCGACCGCGGAAGCGCTTTCGTCTGACGGCTTCAGGGTGGCGCTTCATGCGTCCTCGCACCCTGAGCGGGCTGAGGCGCTGGCGGAGGAACTCCGTTCAAAAGGGGCAGACGCCTGGACGGTCGTCTTTGACGCCGCAGATCCAGCTGCGAGCCGCTCAGCGATTGAAGCGGATATTGAGCATCACGGCGCCTACTGGGGTATCGTGCATTCAGCCGGCATCACGCGCGACGCGGCGTTCCCCGGGATGACTGACAGCGACTGGTTTGATGTCATCAATACCGATCTCAATTCGTTTAATAACGTTCTGAAGCCCTGCGTGATGCCGATGATCGGCCTTCGGGACGGCGGCCGTATTGTCGTGATTTCAAGCGTCTCAGGGCTCATAGGAAACCGCGGTCAGACAAACTACAGCGCGGCGAAGGGCGGTCTCATCGCGGCTGCGAAGTCACTCGCTCTTGAGCTCGCCAAACGGAAAATTACCGTGAACGCTGTGGCGCCGGGTCTTATTGACACCGATATGACGAAGATGGATGAAACAGCACTCAAAGCGATCACCGGCATGATCCCGATGAAGCGCGCCGGGAAACCGGAAGAAGTGGCGTCAGTCATCCGCTTCCTTATGTCACCGGGGGCGAGTTACGTGACGCGGCAGGTCATCGCGGTCGATGGAGGCCTCGCATGAAAGAGAGACGGGTAGTCGTTACGGGGGCTGGCGGAGTCACCGCCTTCGGGAACAGCTGGGACGAGATCAAACCGCGTCTGCAGCTCTGCCGGAACGCTGTCAGGCGGATGACAGACTGGGATGTCTATAAGGGACTGAATGCCCGGATAGCGGCCCCGGTTGAGGATTTCACGCTTCCGGACACCTATACGAGGAAAAAGACCCGCTCGATGGGCCGTGTTTCGAAACTCGCGGTCCGATCCTCCGAATTCGCGCTCGAGTCAGCCGGTCTCATCAATGACCCGGTGCTCTCTTCAGGCCGTATGGGTGTTGCTTTCGGCTCCTGCTGCGGAAGTCTGGACGGTGTCATGGAGTTTGGCGGCATGCTGCTGCAGCATGACACGAATTTCGTAAACGGCACCACGTATGTCCGCATGATGCCGCATACGGCGGCCGTGAATGTGAGTCTCTTTTTCGGGATCACAGGCCGCGTCATTCCGACATCGTCCGCCTGCACTTCCGGAAGCCAGGCGATTGGGTACGCTGCTGAAGCAATCCGCTACGGTCAGGCAGACCTCATGATCGCGGGCGGCGCGGAGGAGCTTTCCCCCGCGGACACTGCGGCGTTTGACGCGCTTTTCGCCGCCAGCACCAAAAACGAGACTCCTGAACTCACACCATCTCCGTTTGATAAAGACCGTGACGGTCTTGTGATCGGTGAAGGGGGCGCGGCTCTCGTGCTTGAGGAGTATGAGCACGCGAAAGCCCGCGGCGCCACGATCCTCGGTGAAGTGGCCGGGTTCGCGACAAACTGCGACGCGACGCATATAACGAGTCCGAATCGGATCACGATGGAAGCCTGCCTCAGGATGGCGCTCGAGTCAGCCGGAGTGCCGGCGTCCGAAATCGGCTACGTCAACGCACACGGTACGGGTACTGCACGGGGGGACGAAGCGGAAAGCTTCGCGACCGCCGCGGCCTATGGAAGCCACGTTCCGGTGTCGACGCTGAAGAGCTATTTCGGCCACACGCTGGGGGCCTGCGGAGCGATGGAAGCCTGGCTCTCCCTTATGATGATGCGGGATGGATGGTTCTCGCCGACTCTGAATCTGGTGCACCCGGATCCGGCCTGCGCGGAGCTTGATCACATCACAGGGAGCGGCCGGAACCTGGATATCAGCTGCTTCGCGTCGAACAATTTCGCGTTCGGCGGCGTCAATACCTCACTGATCTTCAAACGCGTTCCATAAATGCGGTTCCCTAGAACAAGCGAAAGCCCGGGAGATTTAACACTTCCGGGCTTCTTTTTTGGATCCTCTGCCGGGGCTCAGACCCCGGCAGAAAGCTTCAATACATCAGGAGACGATGTAGAGGCAGACAAGCAGGATCACCATCACAGGAGCCGTACGGCGGACGATATCCATCGGGTTGACACCCGCGATACCGGCAACCAGAATCAGACCGCCGCAAAGCGGGGAAGCCTGACGGCCGAAGGCACCGGCAAAGGCCGCGAGAACACCGAGGGACGGAATCGACATACCGAATTCAGCGGCATGAGGCGTCACAGCTTCGTTGAACGCAAAGGCAGCGGCGTCACCGGAACCGGTAATCAGGCCGAGAAGGAACGGGCCGACAGAACCGCCGAGCTTAGCGACCGACTGCGCGTGCTTCAGGAATTCAACAAGGTCGCCGACCACACCGGCAGCCGTCAGACCGGATGCAAAGACACCGGCCGCGATGATGATGCCCATGATCTTCGCGTAACCTTCACCCATACCGTCGAAGAACTTCTTCGAAATTTCAGCAGGATTCGCGCGGGTCACGAGGAACACATAGATCGTACCGAGCAGCATGGCCGTGCCGACCGAAACCTTCAGGTCCTTGAACCAGATTGAGGCGACAACCAGGATCACCACCGGGAGAAGCGGAGCAATAGCCTTAAGAACATTCGGATGCTCAGGCAATGACGCGTTGCCGGCAGTACCGCCAAGCGCCAGATTGGCTTCCATTTCCTCTTCTGTCTGGTTCTTGTTGTAGTCCTTATAAACCACGCAGACGACTGTCATCAGGATGATGGCGAGAATGCCAAGACCCACTGTGCGGGGAGCGGAGAAAGCAATCAGCTGCATCACATCCATGCCGGCCATTTTCGCGATAAAGGCGTTATGAGAAACACCAGGATTCAGGAACGGGGATGTCGCGATACCGCCGCCGATGATCATGGCCGCGGCGATCGCCGGCTTGAAGCCAGCACGCACGAGAATCGGAATTAGCGTCGGAGCAACAGCAGCGGAGCAGCCTGCCGTACTGGGGAGCGCAACAGCGACGACAGCGGTTACAAGACCACAGGCCGGGAGAAGGAACAGGCCCAGTTTCTTCAGAGGCTTCGTGAGAAGCGAAACCAGATGCGTATCGCAGCCGGTAAGCTTCACAACCGCGGCAAAGCCCATGGCCGAGCAGATGGCGATGATCAGATTCGGGTTCGTCATTGACTTATCGAACTGATGGAACGCAATCATCGGCTTAAAGGACAGGAATGCCATGACGAGGCCGCCGGTAATCAGCACCAGCCGGGTTTCATACCGCTTTATGAGACCCCAGATGACGCCGATCACTGCGACAATGGCAACGATTGTTGTAAATGTCTGCATTGCGCTAAATCTCCAAACGTGAAAACTCTCTCTGGCGCGTGCCAGGGGAATTTCTTTTTTATCTCCGAAGTGGGATGCCGACATAACCCGAAAGCAGAGTGCGTAACACCTTCGAACTGCCGACGTAAGGATTTTGGTTTAAAAAATTACAAAAAAACACCCCAATCCAAATTCATATACATGACTTGGAACAAAAGGAATCAAAGAAAGAAGCCGGGAAATAGGGCGTAGACGCTAGAAAATACGATAGTTTGCCTAGAAGACTGAATTCATTCACATGACTTTTTAATCGGGACCGTGGGGTCGCTTCAGGCAAAGAAAAAGCCCGGATCGACATCCAGGCTTCAGGAGAAAAGGAAGAAAAAGCGATCAGCCGAAGAGTTTCGAGAAGAATCCCTTTTTCTCATAAGGCTCTGACTGATAAGAGGTGGTTTCATATCCCGTCGCATCAATGGCGGCGCGGAGTTCAGTTTCCGGAATCTCACGCGCTGCGATCACGACGCAGTTTTCTTTACCCTTATCGGCTTTCACCTTTTCGACTTCAAATTTGTCCCGCACGGCTCCGGCGACATGCGACTCGCACATCGCGCACATCATGCCTTTGACGCCAACCGTCATTTTGACCATGAATACGCTCCTTATTTCTGATAAACGTAATCATACTCATTTACAACCACGGTCATAAGCGATCTTCGGGGAATTGCGAAAGTCTCAGTTGATAGGAGGGGTCACGAATGTAACCGCGAAAGAAATTGCGTCAGGCCCAGACGATACGGAAGAGGCGATAGGCCGACCGGCGCTGAACCGGAACATTGCTTTCACTTTCCGTAAACCAGATGTTGCCCCGGGAATCAAGCGAGAAACCGTCGGCCCACCGGATCGGGGGCGGGGTTTTCATTTCAGAGACACGGTGCGTCATCAGATGAAGCGACGCAACACGGTCATGACGGACATCTCCGAAATAGAGCACTCCGGAACGTTCAACCATGCCGGCAGACGGGAAGGCATCCCGCGCTTCTGTCATGATGTAGCGGGCCCGGTCATGGGAGCGAAGACTGCGATCCCGAAGAATATGAGTCGGAATCGAATAAATCTTGGTTTCAATGAGAGGCGTGAAGTAGAGCGTGCGGCGGTCTTCTGAAAGGGCAAGCGCCGCGATGTTCGGCATGATCGGGTAGTAATTGCCGGTCGGGAGCGCGAGGAACTTCGCGTTCGCGCGGGTCTGCTGAACCGAGCGATCAAGCCCGAGCCATCCTTTGCCGGACTCCAGGTCAAGAACAATCAGACCGCCCGCGCCGCCGTCCGAAATAAAAGCGATATTCTGCTGGGAATCCACCCGGACATTCGCGAGCGTACTGTTGCTCTCAAGGAGTTCCGAAGGAATCCGAAAGGTCTGGAGCACCATACGGTGCGTGATATTGACGCAGATGAGACGCGCCGCGCTCTTGTTAACCGGTCTTCCGGCAAGCTTTCCGGAGTCCAGAATCCAGAGTCTGTCAGCGTCATCAATGAAGATATTGGAAACGTTGACGAGAGACTCGTTTACGTCACGGGGAAGGAATGAGACGGTAACACCGCCCCGAAGCTCCCCGACATGGAACGATGGAAACTCATTCCGGGTAGGAAAACTCGTAAAAACACGGCCGGTTCTTGAAACCGCCGTGCTGTTCCATTGGTACTCCGACGTTGCCACTTCCTGAAAAACAGGTCCCCGATAAGCCGCTCGCGCTCCGGCTTTGGCTGCCAGACCGGAAGCTAGGAGAAAAGGGACAAAAAGGGCAGTACGTCGTTGCATGATTGAAACCAGCCGGAGAGAAGCTCCGGAACAGGCATTTCCAAAGTTAAGATATATTACCTACTCATTATAGGGGCTTTTAATTACTGTATTCATAAATTCATTTCATTTTTTTAGCAAAAGGACAGTAATGAAAAGTCATGATTTACGGTCAGGTTAGGACAGAAACGTTGTTTTTCTTCTGTTTTGTCAGAAGGCAATAAAAAATACCCCCGAAGGGGTATTTTTAAAATTCAGGATGGATTGTCAGAGATCCCGGCGAAGCAAATCGGTAGGGGCAGGTTTCCCGAACACGTTCAGGCGTTCTGAAACAGTGAGCGAAGGGTTTTCGGAAGCCTCTTTCCTGAACCACCTGGCGAGCTTCTGTCCCGCGTCACTCGGAAACCGGGACTGTGGGCGCAGGAGCCACATGACTTCGGGCTCAATCTGCCAGTCAGGAAGGACTTCAATCAGGTCACCTGTCTCAAGCTCTGACTCGACCAGATAGCGGGGAACCGCAATACCGATGCCGCCGCCTTCAAGCACCCGGTTTTTGAGAGCCAGAACGAGACCGGAATCTCCCGCATGACCTGTGGGAACTGTGTAAGAGCGGCCCGTCCCGGTTTCATGAAGTGTGACCGGAAGCTCCATTTCCCGGCTGGACACCCGGATCAGGTGCCGTAGCAGGTCTTCCGGAGACTCTGGAGTTCCCGCTTTCGCGAGATAAGCCGGTGCCGCTACGCAGACGAGCGGTACACTGCAGATCCTCACGGCGACCAGGGTGTCATCAGCGGGTTCCCGTTCAAGCACCACCTGATAATTGAAGTACCCGCCGTTCTGGCCCGCATTGGGGTCCCGGATCCGGGAATTGACCCGAACATCCGGGTTCGCTTCAGCGAACCTCGCAATCCATTTCTGAAAGAGTTCGGTCCCTTCTGTAATAGGGAGGAACAGGTTGATTTCCTGGTCCGTTTCCCGGATAAGCGATTCTTCCAGTGTGTCAAACCGCTCTATCAGAGGAAGGATCTGCTCCGCAAACTTGGCTCCCTCACGGGTGACCCGGATCCCGGTCGGAAGCCGGGTAAAGAGTTTTACATGAAGCTCCTGCTCGAGCTTCGCGATTTCGCGGCTCACCTGCGGCGTGCTTTTCCCCAGGCTCTCAGCCGCCTGATTGAGACTCTCTTCATTCAGGACTTCAAGGAAAAGTCTGGTCCGGGAAAGAAAATCACTTTTTGCCATGTTTCACCTTTTCCGCGAGTTTCTCGAGCGCCTTCTGTTCCTCTGAAGAAATAGCCTCAAACCGCTTTCGTATTTCTTCCGCAAGATAGAAGAGCAGGTACTTTGAATGCTGTAAGGCATGGACTGTGACTGAGACCTGAAGCGGCGGCATAAGCCAGTCTGATGGAACCGGAATAAGCTTCCCCTCGCGGATCAGATCTTTCGTAATGCAGTAGGGCACCCCGATCGCGATACCGGCTCCAGCCTGAGCGCCGCAGATTGCCTGACGCGGAGTCCGTCGGACGGGACCGGTTCCTAGCGGAACGGAAATGGTTTCAGCCCCCCGGGAGAAAGTAAACCGTCGGCTGTAGCTTGAGAGTTCAGAAAAAATCAATGTGTGTTCTGTCAACGCTTCAGGGCTCTCAGGGGTACCGTGTTCCGCGAGATAACCGGGAGACGCGACACATACCAGAGGCAGCAGAGAGACAGGGCGTGAACCTGTTGGGATCATGGGACTCACCTGAAAGGCAAGCCCCGCTGGATCATCCCCGGACCCCGGGGGCTCAAGATCGAGTCTCAGTCCGGTGTTCTCAAACTCAAGCTGCGACATCACTTCCCAGACCGCGTCTGTCTGAATCGGTTCCGGAATACTCACCCGGATTCGTCCGCGGACTCCAGACACACTTTTTGCCAACCCATCTCTCACGGCGAGAATATCGGTCAGCACATCATGCATCTGGTTCATGACCCGGCGGCCGGCTGCTGTAGGACGGAGACCGGTGCTCTCACGATAGAAGAGCTGCATCCTCAGACGGTCTTCCAGTTTCCTGAGACGCCGGGACACTGTGGAGGGATCCACATTCATGGCGCGCGCCGGCTGCAGGTAGCTCCCGGACTCCATAACAGCCATAAAGAGCTCCCAGGTTTCGAGTTCGATATGTTCCGCTGCGCCCATAGACTCTCCTCAATGCTGAATGCTCTTTCATAATCCCGCGAAGATGGAGTCAGCTGTCATCCACATTCAAACAAATATTAACTGGTTTGCAACCGCAATTGACTCGGCAAAAGACGTAGATACCTATAAAGAATCTACCTACACGGGTCATTATCTAGTTATTTATAATTATAGCAACCGTATGATAGTCAAGACAAAAATCAAAGCCTGCCCGATATTTCCATCAAAACCGTGATTCATAAATAAAAGTATTTAGTTGATTTTTATGGAATTGCATTTTGGTTAAAACCTACCGACTTTTTGGATCATTACGAAATCCGCACCTCAAGGCGATAATACAAAAGGACAGGGGGACATAGTCCCCGTGCAAATCGGGAAAAGGGGTCAGCTCCGATTCCCTGTCTTATGTTCGTATGAACAAATGAGGAGAGTAATGATGGAGATGAACCGCAGAAACCTTCTGAAGGGATCAGTTGCTATGGGAGCTGCTGGTCTCGTTGCCAGCAAGGCGGCTGTTGCTGCGGTCCCTGCGAAGTGGGATGAAACGGTCGACATCGTCGTGATCGGCTCTGGCTTCGCTGGACTGGCTGCTGCTATTGAGGCTAAGAAGGCAGGATCAAACGTCATCGTGCTCGAGAAGATGCCGACTGCCGGCGGAAACTCGATCATCAATGGCGGCATTCTGACGGCTACGGGCTGCCCGCAGCAGAAGATGCACCACATTAAGGACTCCGTTGAACTGCTGGAACACGACATTCTGAAGGCCGGCAACTACATGAACGATCCGAAGAAGGTTCATGAAATTGCCAGCCACGCGCTCTCGAACTATGAGTGGTGCGTGAATGAACTGGGCGTGGAATTCCTCCCGGACGCCATCGGTCAGGAAGGCGGCCACAGCGTTCCGCGCTATGTGACGACGAAGAACGGTTCCGGCTCCGGCATTGTGCTGAAGGAACTCGAGATGGTGAAAAAGCTCGGCGTGCCGATTCGCCTCCGCACCTATGTCGATCACATTGTCCGCAGCCAGGAAAACGAAGGCCCGGTTCTCGGCGTTGTCGTTCATGAAGGCTATCGTTTCCCGAAGGCCGGCAGCGGCAAGCAGAAGGCCATTCGTGCCCGCAAGGGTGTGATCCTCTGCTACGGCGGCTTCTCTGCTGACGTGAAGTTCCGTACCTTCCAGGATCCGAAGCTGAACGCTACGCTTGATACGACGAATCAGCCGGGCGCAACGTCCGAACTCTGGCGTGAAACCAGCGCCATTGGCTGCCTGCAGGTCCAGAACGACTGGATTCAGTGCGGCCCGTGGGGCAACCCGAAGGAAAAGGGCATGGGCATCGGCTGGGAATACAACCAGACCGCTGCTGCTGAGTATGGCCTCTGGGTCAATCAGAAGGGCAAGCGCTTCGTGAATGAACTCGCGAACCGCAAGGTTCGTGCTGACGCCATCATGGTGCAGCAGCAGATGGGCAACAAGTGCTACGCCATCTGCAATGAGCCCAATATGAAGCCGCTCGAAAAGCAGCGTCCGGGTCACCTGCAGCGCATGCTTGATATGAAGATCATCGCCAAGTACAACACGCTTGACGAAGCCGCGAAGTCCGTTGGCATTGATCCCGCCACCCTCCAGGCGACTGTGAAGCAGATGGACCAGGCTGTTGCTCAGTACAAGGACAAGACGGAACCCGAGTGGGGCACCTACATCAACCACGACCGTCAGCCGCTTGAACAGGGCCCGTGGTACATCGGTGAACTGCAGCCGAAGGTTCACCACTGCATGGGCGGTCTGGTGACTGATGAAAAGGGCCGCGTCCGCGATGTCCGCACTGACAAGGTGATTCCGCATCTGTGGGCTGCCGGAGAATCTACCGGTATGGTTCACGGCGCTGTCCGCCTTGGTTCTGTCGCCATTCTGGACTGCCTCGTGAACGGCCGCATCGTTGGTGAAGATGCTGGCAAGTCCGCTGCCTGATCAGCAGTACAGCGTAAGACAATCCGGTAAATAAATTCTCCTGAGCCGGATTGATGAAACGCCCCTTCGGAATTCCAAAGGGGCGTTTTCTTGTCCTTAAATAACTGACTAAGCGGTATGGAGTCAGAAGATTTTGGAACCCATCCAGAAAACGAGAACCATCAGAAGGCAGGCAAAAAGCTTCTTCAGCGGTTTCGTGTTGAGACGCTTGGCTGCCGCGGCTCCGAGCGGAGCGGTCAGTATCGTGGCGCAAGCGACCGAGGCAAGTGACGGCAGATGAATATAACCCGCGGTCCATGCGGGCATCCCCGTGAGATTCCATCCGGCGTAGATATAGCCAATAGTTCCCGCCAGAGCGATTGGGAATCCAAGCGCCGCGGACGTCCCTACCGCGTGATGCATTTCCACGTTGGAACGGACCATGAAAGGCACTGAGATAAAGCCGCCGCCCGCGCCCACAATGCCGGAGAGACCGCCAATCACGGTACCCACCGCGAAAAGCCCTGGCTTTCCGGGAAGCGTATTGGTCGGTTTCGGCTTCAGATCGAAGAACATCTTTACCGCGGAGAAACCCACGAAAATAATGAAGATCAGCGTGATCCAGAAGGTCGGAAGATAGCTTGCGATCTGAGCGCCGAGCGCCGCGCCCACGAGAATCCCAGGGGCGATACCCCAGAACACATTCCAAAGCACAAAGTGATTCCGGTTATGGGCCCGGGCAGACGACATCGAGGTAAAAAGAATGATGGAAAGCGATGTAGCGATCGCTGCGTGCATCGCATACTCTGCCGGCACCCCCTGCATCGTGAGAAGCACGGAAAGGAAGGGGGTAATAATCATCCCGCCCCCGATTCCGAGAAGCCCCGCGAGAAAGCCCGATCCAATACCGAGGGCTATGAGAGACAGAAAAATGAAGAGCGTCATGCTGTGCTGACCCAGAGAAAAATACGTCCCGCAATACAAAAATGAAGGTCGCGAAGATTTTGAATCAGAGTGACTTCGCAAACTTTTGCCGCATGGGGCGCTAGCTTAAGCGAAAAAGGCGGTTCCTGTGTGAAATTGCAAAACCGTGTTTCAGAAAAGGAATTCAGAAGAAGTCAGAGGCTAAGATAAAGAAAGTGCTTTCATAACGGAGAAGGAGGATCTGCCCATGACAATCGTTATCCATCCGGAAGACCTATCTGAAGATGCCGCATTTGCGGTTCCCGTGCGGGAAGCGCTGCATTCGGATCCTGAGATCGGTCTTCACCTTCCGAAAACCGAAGCGAGAATACTGGCCGCTTTGAAGGCGCTGAAAATCGATGACGTGCACACGAATATTGGGGGCGGGGCGGTAAGCGGCATTGTGGCCATTCTCCGCGGAACCAAACCCGGGCGGACAATTGCGCTTCGGGCGGATACTGACGCTTTGCCTATTGAGGAGAAAACAGGAAAAGACTATGCAAGCCGGACTCCAGGCCGCATGCATGCCTGCGGCCATGATGGTCATACGGCCGCTCTTCTCACTGTTCTCTCCTATCTGTCACGTCACAGGGATTTTGCCGGCACTCTGATCGCTGTATTTCAGCCTGGAGAAGAAGGCTTTGCCGGGAGCCGATACATGATAGAGGACGGACTGGTCGAAAAGTTCGGGATTGAGGAATTCTATGCGCTGCATGGAGATGCATCGGTAGACCTTGGTAAGGTCGCATTCTTCCCGGGGTACGCCATGGCAAACGCAGACGCGTTTGAAATTGTTTTCGAAGGGAAGGGCGGTCATGGCTCGAAACCTCAGCT
Source organism: Mesosutterella multiformis (assembly GCF_003402575.1). Classification (GTDB taxonomy): domain Bacteria; phylum Pseudomonadota; class Gammaproteobacteria; order Burkholderiales; family Burkholderiaceae_F; genus Mesosutterella; species Mesosutterella multiformis. The sequence continues at coordinate 1,576,860 of NZ_BGZJ01000001.1, read as the reverse complement.
GACGCATGATCCGGTTGTTGCGGCAAGTGAAGCTGTTCTTGCGCTGCAGACGATCGTTTCGAGGAATGTGAATCCTGATGACGCGGCAGTGGTTTCCGTCTGTTCCATTGAAGCCGGAACACGCGAGGGGACGAGCGTTATTCCCCAGTCCGCCACGCTCCGCGGCACAGTCCGGACATATGAAAAGGATGTGCAGGACCTGATTGAACTCCGGATGCATGAGATCGCGAATGGAATCGCGGTGATGTTCGGTATGAACCCAACAGTGACCTATAACCGGCTTTACCCCGCGCTTTATAACGATCCTGAACGCACCGCCGAAGCGAGATCCTTAGCGGAAACCGCGCTGGGTAAAGAAAACGTGATCGATTTCCACCGGATTCCTGGCGGAGAAGATTTCGCCTTTATGCTTCAGAAGAGGCCGGGGTGCATCTTCCGTCTTGGGATCCGTGACCGCGATCATCAGTCCCCGGTTCATACCGATACCTTTGACTTTAACGATGAGGCAATTGAAACAGGGGCCGCAGTTCTCCTCACGGTCGCCCTGAATCGGATGGCTGAAAACAATTAAGAAATCATTTTGTTTTCACTATCTTGCCTGACTGAATGTCAAGCAATTCTCTAAGCAATGAAGAAGGCTCTCAGAATGAACTGAGAGCCTTCTTTTTCATCTGAACCGCACCGGAATCCATTGGCCAGAAGGGGGGGATTCCTGCGCAGAGTTCAGAAATTACGGTTCAAAGACGATGATGGCCTTCGGATTCTTGACCCGAGGCATGACCGTTTCAAAGACGCGGAAATCGTGATTCAGCTTGTTTGAGCCCAAATACCCGGTGATCATATCCTGGCCGATCACAAGGTCCATATTCTGGGTTGCTGCCGCAAGGAGAATAGCGGTCTTCTGAGGAAGGACCGGAGTCACAATCACCTGACCGCCAGCAAGAAGGTTCTTCACACGTTCAGCGACCAGAACGCCGGTACCCGGCTCAAGTTTCTGCATAGCAGCAAAGAGGTCCGGGCTGACGATGAGGGTATAAGTGCCATAGGCGTGGTTCGAAAGCAGCTTGGCAAGGCCGTTTGCCACTTCAGTAAACGCGGTATCTCCCTTGGTCCAATCGGAGATCTTGACATGCTCCACGCCTTTCGCGGTAGTGAGACCGTCATAACCCGCTTTCGGATTGCCAAGGTAAATCAGCTTATCTTCCGCAGTCGCGGTGAGCGCGGCAGACGCGGCAGCGCGCGAGAACGAAATAGGGCGGCCAGCCTGAGAGGCTGATTCAAGTTCGCGCCACGAAAGCGTGAAGTCCGAATAGAGAAGGGGAATCTGCTGAACTTTGCGTGTACCGAGTCCGGCAGCATTCTCGCCTTCGCCATAAAAATCTTCAGAAACCGTAGGCGTCGGAAGAGCATCTGTCGCAATGGCTTCGGTTCCAGCGCCAAGGGGTCCGTAAATATCGAGGAGAGGGTGTGTAATTTTTTGTGGGCGGCTCGTTCAAGGTTAATCGATGTAGGGGGTGATTCGGTCACCAAATAGCACAACCAATTCTCTCATAGCGGCACTCCAGTATGGAGAAGGCCGCACCCATCTTTTCTCTACTTTCCGGATTGCCAGAAAGAGAAGTTTCAAAGCAGCCGTTTCAGTAGGGAAAGCAGCTCGGGTCTTAATTACTTTTCTTAGATCCCGATTAAGGCTCTCTATGGCATTGGTTGTATAAATAAGTCTGCGGATATTTGGGGAAAAATCAAAGAAGGGGATCACCTTATCCCAGGAATCGATCCACTGTTTGGCGATGTAAGGGTATCTGAGCCCCAGTTCCGACTGTGCAAAAGCGTCCAGTTCCTTCCGCGCATCAGCCGCGTTTACGGCCCGGTAAATGGGCTTCAGCGCGCCGGCTACGGCCTTGTAATCCTTATATCCGACGAATTTCAGACTGTTCCTGATCAGGTGAACAATGCAGGTCTGCAGCAGAGTGTTGGGAAAGGCAGCTTCAAGCGCCTCCTTCATTCCCTTGAGTCCGTCTGTGACAGCAATCAGAATATCAGACACCCCCCTGTTTTTGAGTTCAGTGAAGACCTTAAGCCAATATTTTGCGCTTTCGTTATCAGCGACCCACATCCCCAAAACTTCCTTGCGGCCCTGGGCGTTTACGCCCAAGGCAAGATGGACCGCTTTCGGGGTAACAATGCCATTATCACCTCGGATTTTGACTCGAATAGCGTCAAAGAAAACAGTTGTATAAAACGGATCCAGAGGACGGTTCTGCCATTTTTCAACCTCAGGAAGGATGGCGTCCGTAACATCGCTGATAAATTCGGCACTGGTCTCCATACCGTATTCATCATAGAGAAAGCCTTGAATTTCCCGGGTTGAGAGCCCTCTGGCGTACAAGGCCAGAACCTTGTCCTCAAACCCCGCCAGCTGGCGTTTATGCTTAGGAACGACCCTCGGCTCAAACTCTCCCTTGCGGTCTCTGGGTACGTCAATACGGATATTTCCAAGGCTGGACGATTTGAGGGTTTTCGAACTATGCCCGTTACGCTCATTTTCGGTGACACGTTTACCGCCTCTTTCGTAACCGAGATGATTGGTCATTTCACCGTCAAGCATTTGAGTCAGCAGCCGACCGAGCATATGGGCCATAAGATTTTCCGCATCCTCTGCGGTATTAATCTCAAGCCCGGATTTCTTGGCGTTTTCTAAAATCTGTCCTGCAACACTATCCAAGGGGTCTGTCTTTCGTTTCATTTGAGGCTCCTCCAAGAGCAATTATCTCAGAGTCACCCACAAAATTTTCCTCACCCTCATCGAGGAATTTACGTCCCGTCAGAACGGTCTTTGCGGTCTTCACAACGACCGCATCAAGTTCGGTCCACTGTTCAGGGTTCAGAATTGCACCATCTCTCATCAGGAAATCCATTTCTTATTCCTCCTCAAGCCTTCATGCTTCCGATAGTCAGTTTGGATTCCGCCGGGGCGTCATCACCTTCAGCTTCAGCTGTTTCCGCGGTTTCTTCCGTCTTAATGCCAAGCTTCTCAAACATCTCAGCCACTTCAGCCTGACCGCTTGCGAAATGCTTGGCTTCATCCGGATCAAGATAACGAAGCAACGTCATCAGTTCACCGATATGAGCTTTTTCTTCATCACGGATATCACTGAGAACAGCAATTGCCACCGGGTCATCCGTTGCCTGAACGTGCGCGTCGTAGCCATAAATAGCGTCAAGTTCCCCGGATATGTCAGCGCGAATTGCTTGGATCAATTCGCCTTTTGTCATTTTGCGTTCAACATTCGCCGCAAAAGGATCACCAAATGCCATAACTTTCCTCTCTTTCCTCTTATCCAGAGGGTCGTCAGAAGATTTGTCTTCCGGCTGAAAAAACTAATCAAAACTACTCAGTCATTGAGTGACACTATAACCTTAATCGACACATATGACGAGGCTTAATTAATAAAAATGGGAAGTTATTTATATTTTTGTATGGTGAATTATCAAATCAAGTGCAAAGTTACTGAATAAAAGACTTCAGCCGGACACTTCCAATTGAGACGTTTTCTGGGTCTGAAATTCAGAGCATTGAACCGTTTCTGAACTTCTGCCTGAGAAATTTTATCGATACTCATTCCTTTTGGGAAAAAGTCTCTAAGAAGTCCGTTTGTATTTTCATTACTTCCTTTCTCCCATGGATGATGAGGCAAGCAGAAATACACTTTGGTTCTGAGATCTTTCTCCAGTTTTTCAGCCCAGGAAAATTCTTTTCCGCGATCTACGGTAATCGTACGCAGATCCTTATCTGACAGAGATTTCTCAATTACGGCAGACACATCGGCCGCAGTCTTGGAAGCGGTTTTCCCGCCACAGAGAAAGCCGGACTTCCTATCGACCAGAGTCGTGAGGCAGGCTCCGCCCTTTTTTCCGATGACGGTATCGCCTTCCCAATCCCCCAGGCGAGATCTGTTCTGAGCTTCCAGGGGTCGCTCTTCAATGCTGTGAGTGATCTGGATCTTTCCTCGCCTCTCGGTCATGCCTTTACGGTGACGCGTTTTACCGTGGTGTCGCAGGTGTCGGGACATCTTTCGGCCATCCACAAAGCGATCCAGAAAGCCAGAATTGATTCCTCGGTAGATTGTCGTGGCGCTGATCCTTAGATTCGGCAGCTCCTTTCTGAGACGGTATTGAATCTGCTCCGGAGACCAGAATTTCTTAACCAGCAGATTTGAGACAATCCTTGTCAGCAACGAGTCAGACTTCAGAATGTTTCTCTTTCCGCAATGCTTTCTCTGTCTCTGATATCGGGCCTGCGCGGCACAGGGATCATAGGCAGCTGAAGCCCCATCCTGGGCCGATACAGCCTTGTTTCGCTTCAGTTCGCGGGAGATCGTAGAAACATTTTTCCCAATCGCACATGCAATTTCAGACAGGGATTTGCCTGAAATCGTTAAAGCCGAAATAAATACTCTGTCCCGAAGAGTAAGATGATGATAGTGGCTCATGAGCTCCCTCTATAGTTATCTTGACAATCTCTATTATGGAAGCTTTATGGGCCACTATTCTTTTCTCAGGCTTTGCACTTGAAGTGATAATTCGCCATCATATAAATCCGACTTTCCTTAAAGCAGGGAAAGTGTCAATATCAGCTTTGCTATATAGCTCTAATACGAATGATTTTCTGTCCCGTGATCGGCTTGTCAGCACCTGCAGACACCCGGTATCTGGCAACGGGAAATAAAGAGTAATGTTTTACAAAAATAAAAATCCCATCTTTCCTTAAGGTTTGAGATCTGCGGAATATCCAGAAAATTGAGGGAAAGATCCAAGTTAGGGATTAAAAAAACGATTCATGTGATTCTTATACGTGTTACTGAATCCTCTTCCGGTCACGGCCTGAGGCATAGAATGAATGTTATAAGGACGCATCTATTTCCAGAACCCAAGGGGCGGCAGTCCAGCGCCTCAGTCTCAGCTTCCTAAAGAAGGCGACTGCTATGACAGAACTTAAAAGCCTGATACTTAAGACTATGGCGGCCGCAGGCGCTTTGCTGGTTATGACGTCTCCGGCCTCGGCTTACGAACCGACTGCTCGGGATTTGCAGCAGGCAGCCTATGCCTTCCTCATGGGCGATTGGGATTACCAATTTCCAATGGAAGGCGGCGAAACGCACCTCTTTTTCAAGAACGGTGCTGGAAGTACGTATTACAGCCTTGTATCTCTCTATCCCTCTGAAAGAACAGGAGTCTTCTGCGATCTGATGGAGGTGGACTCCTGCCGGTCGCGTTCTTTGATGTCAACTTTCACAGTGGACTGTGACAAGGGAACCATCAAAATGCGGAAGCTCTCTTTGTATTCGAGGGATTTCGGTATGGGAACGCCTTCCGTGGAAATCCCGGTTCCGCGCCGAGACCAGAAAGAGCAGACACCTGGACCTGACACGATCGGAGAGTTCATCGTTACGACGAAATGCGGCAGAACACCCGATCAGCCGCAGGGTTTCCGCCAGGTGAAACTCAATTCATTCTGAGCTTCAAAATTCAATTTCTCTTTGATGGGTAAGGGCGATCTGAAAAATGATCGCCCTTTTCGTTTTCTTTCTCCCGCTTCTGAAACATCTTTGCAGTGGAAGGGCAAATCCGGTTTTCTGACTTTTTTTCTCACTTTTTATGATTATGCAGATATAAAATAGTAACATTACATATACATTAATTATGGCAAAAACTGAAGATGAATTTAAAAGCCTTCAAAAATTAGAAGACGGTCAATTATTCACGTGACGTTTTTTATTTCGATTGGCGAAATTGCACAAAATTTCAGCAAAAATTAGAGCTCCTGGCATTAATCGGGTTTTGGAACGCGTCATTCCGCCAGATAAATCGGTCCTCGCCGAGCCATTACAGGCAAATCACAGTGATTTTTGGTATAGATAGCGGTTCGGGACAGCTGCCGAACAGTCATAAACAAAAATTCAGCTATAAAAATTTCAGAAAACAGAAGATAAGTCTTTATTTTTTAAAGAGTTCCATATTTTCTTCAAATTTCTTATTCAACATAATATAAGTTATGTTGAATAAGAACCTTAAAAGAGAGCATCTGACCCTTTCCTTTTAACCAGCCCTCCGCAGCCCGTTTTTTTGCTCCTGGCTTGTTTCCAGGTCACTGAAATAACCAATGCAGAAGTACTTACTACACTTTTTATTTGCATTTTTATCCATACCAGTACATTCATTGGATGTTTTTTATCACTTTCTGTATTGATTCGCTCCATTTTTTAGGGATTGAGAGACTTTTCAGACTGATTTTCCCTTCTAATCCAGCTAAATTTCAGTTTGAACTCTGATAGATCTTTATTGGCATGCTTTAGTTAACTTTAACAGCATAATAATCGCAGATATCGATTTCTATATTTAAAACCATAGATTTGATGCTTAATTGTCGCTATCTTTAACGACAAAGGACGACATATATTCACATCAAAAGTCAAGCACTTTTTTGTAAACATTGCTTGATAAACTTACTATAAAAATCAAATTTTTAAAAAATGTGCTTTATTAGGGTTTACTCTAACAAAATAGATGCTGTAAGACTTAAGTCTTATTTTTAATTAATTTTTGTATTATAGGATTCTATTTTTATATCAAAGTAGAAAAAATGCTTTTGGAATCGGCTTTATTGCCTGTCTGAGTGTGGTTTTCAGCGATTTGACCAATTTTCTGAGTGCTGGGCGGAAAAATTCAGGCTTCCAGTCAGCCTCAAACGCTCAGGAAGGCATTCCCCTTGGAAAAAACGCGGAAATAAAAAGCCGATCTGAACCCAGATCGGCTGAACGTTGACAGAACTCGCCTGCTTCCAGAAATCAAAGCCTGCAGCTATCTATATATAGAGGAGGATGCTCAGGGGACTTTCTTAAAACGGCTGAACAAAGCGCCTGTGACCTTTCTCACACCATTCTTTGAAGGCTTCACAGATTGAAAAGCGCATGTAATCAGCTGTTGGAGAAAGCTCCACCCCTTTCTGGCGGAAGAAAGAAACAGTAAGAGGCGGAAGCGGGAATCTCCTTGGGTCAAGCGCTTCAAGATGACGATTCGCTAATCTTGGATCATCCACTACACAGAGAGGTGACAGGCTTAACGCGCCGGAAGTTCCATTCAAAGCATCGACTGTGTAGTAATCGCATAGAGTGAGGCACCTCGGGGCGGTCACGCCAAAATCATGAAGACGCCGGATCAGGAAAACTTCGTCCTGGACGGTGGTCAGCCATTCCGCTTTACTGAGTAAAGTTTTGAGATCCGAGTCCGGAGCGAGGACAGGATGCCCTTTCCCTGCCACCACCCCTTGCGTCAGCGTGCAAAGAGGTTCTTCAACAAGCGACGTGAGTTCCTCATGCTGATGACGGCCTGCCATGACGAGCGCGAGGTCCAGTCTGTCAGTCAGGATCTTTGGCAGACAGTCTGAAAAGAAGCCGCTGGAAAAAATCAGCTTGACCGCGGGAAATCTCAGACGGAATCTCTGAACAGCAGCCGAGAGAACTTCTTCCGGCAATGTCGGAGTAATCGCAAGGCGAAGTGAGGTCACGCGGCCAGTCGCGCAGGCCGCAACCGCAGCTGCGGCCCGTGTAGCGTTGGACGCGATGGATTCGGCATAGGGGAGAAGACTCTGCCCCGCCTCATTCAGCCGCAGACCGAGCGCGCTGCGATCAAAAAGCGGGCAACCCAATTCGGCTTCCAGCTGGCTTATCGCTTTGGCGACCGCTGACTGCGTAATGCATAGACGGTTTGCCGCACGCCTGACACCGCCAGTTTCGGCCACTGCCAGAAACACTTCAATCTGTCGGATCTTCATGACGTCCCCTTCACTTCAGCCTTAGCGGCAGTTGGCAGAAAAGCACTGCTTTTTGCAATTATGCCGGTAAAACTTCCGGTTTATTGTGTCACAAATCTCTACTTCGTTGTTTTTCTGTATAAAGCTTCGTTTTGTGGGAGTTCACTTTTAGTGAACGGGTGGAAAGATAATCCATCGTGACCGAAAAAACAACGATAGAGGCGTCCTATGATTCATATCAGGTTGATTTATGCCTTATTGGGTTAGTCCTTCATGACTACTGGCAATACCCCGTCGGTTATACGGAGAGAGGTTTCCCACGGGGATTGTCACAGGGGCAGTAGTCATGCTGGACGGCCTGATATAAAAACACTCAAAGGGATGTCCAATTATGAAAAAGACTCTTGTTGCGTTATGCGTTGCCGCCGGTATGGTCGGAACTGCCTCTGCTGCCGATGTTCAGCTCTATGGCCTGATCAATACGGGTCTCGGCTATGTCCACACGCACTCTGACGTGGCTGGTGTTGCGAACACCGACACGCTTTCCATGGATAACGGTCAGGAATTCGGTTCCCGCTGGGGCCTGCGGGGTGGAGAGAACCTCGGCAACGGCTACAAGGTGAGCTTCGTTCTCGAGTCTGGTTTTGAATCTGACACGGGTCTCTCTGATACCAAGCAGAATGGCCGCCTCTTCGGCCGTGAAGCTTCCATCAGCGTTTCCGGCGGCTTCGGTACTCTGTCGTTTGGCCGCCTGCCGATCTTCGGCAGCGTGCTCGGTGCCAATGGCCTCTTCCGCGCTATTGATCCGCTCTTCGCTAACTACACCTCTGCTTTTGGTTCCGGCGCTGCGACCGCTTCGATGTGGACCCGCACCGATAACTCGATTTCTTACCGCACGCCGACCTACGCCGGCCTGACCGGTTATGCCATGTACTCGTTCAAGATGAATACGGCTACCGACACCGGCACTGAAGGCAAGAGCTCTTCTGACCGTTACGCTTCTCTCGCTGCCCGTTACCAGAATGGCGGCCTGGAAGGCATTCTCGTTGCTGATACCACGATGTACGGCTCTTACCGTACCGGCACGGACATCCCCGATCAGGGCTACACCGTGACTCTCGGCGGCAACTATGGCTTCAATAACGGCTTCAAGATCATTGCTTTCGGACAGCACTTCCATGATCAGGAACTGACCGCCCGCGCCCGTGCTGGCGTTGGTTATGCGGGTCTGAACGCCATCACTGGCGGCAAGGGCTACGGGTATGTTGACGGCTGGGGTATCGGCGTTGGCGCTCACTATCCGGTCCTCGGCGGTACCGTCAAGGTTGCTGTGAACTATCGCGATATGGATAACCAGAACAACACCGACTTCAACCGCTGGACGGCTGCTGTCGGCTATGACTATCCGCTTTCCAAGAGGACTTCCCTCTACGCAATGGCTGGCTACTCGTCTGAAAAGGTCAAGACCCCGACCGGTTCCGCTACGCCGACTGGCTGCGAACTCGATATGGGCATCCTTCACCGCTTCTAATCGGATGAGGATTCCGGTTTCTGTCTGAAACCGGATCTGCCTGAAAAGAGTCAAAGGGCGCTGCACTCCGCAGCGCCCTCTTTTATTTCCGGGGCAGCTATTTCAGACCGTTCACTTCCTCAGCGAATCCAGTAAAAATCCGGAACGCAATCGGGAGACTGATTTCATCCTGAATCTCAAAATCCGGGCGATGGTGACCATGATGGTTGCAGCCATAGAGCACAAAACCGGCTTTACCGCCGTGCTCAATGACCCGTCGGATAAAGAGCGCGCAGTCTTCGGACCCCGCTCCCGAGTGGACCCTCGGTAGCAATTTGGTGCCTGGAATCTTAGCCATGACTTTTTCAAGCACCGGATAAATTTCCGGACACGGCATCAGAGTCTCAGACTCCCCTGCTTTCGTGACCGTGGACTTTACCCGATAGGCCTTATCGACACCGGCAAAAATGTCGTAAACATAATCAGCCATGAACTGGTTCACAGCCATTGTTTCGCCGCGCACTTCCATCTGCAGTTTCGCGTGAGCCGGAATCACGTTCCTCCCCTCGCCTGCTTCGAGTTTCCCGACACTGACCCGTGTTTCGCCGTGGCTGTTTCTGGGAATCCCCTGAATCATCAGGCTTGCGGCACACGCAGCCATCAGAGCGCTGTGCCCAAGTTCCGGTGAATTGCCGGCATGAGCCGGAGTCCCCTCAATCGACACATCAAATTTGGTAGACGCGAGGAATCCGCCATCCATCACCGCGATTTCTCCGAGCTTCGCGTCACCTCCGACATGTCCGCCAAGGAAATAATCCACGTGATCCACGAGACCAGACGCAGCCATAGCGCGGGCCCCCCGTACGCCCTCTTCTGCCGGCTGGAATATCAGAATAAACCGGCCGCAAAGTCTATCCTTATTCATCACCAGCCAATGTGCAACCGCAAGCCCCACTGCGGTGTGCCCATCGTGTCCGCAGGCATGCATGAAGCCCGGGCGCTCTGACGCGAAACCCAATTTATTGGGAAGATGTTCAGGATTATCTGTTTCCCGGACGAGCACACAATCAATATCACTTCTGAAAGCTGTGGTTGGACCTGGCTTCCCGGTATCGAACCTCGCCACAGCACCCGTGTACCCTTCTGTCGCTTTCAGAAAGTCTTCCGGGACACCATGTGCGGCAGCCCTCTTCATGGCATCGGATACGAGAACCGGATCCCGTCCCAGAACCTCTGATTCACAGATATTGGCTTTCCCAATCGTGACCTGGAGTCCCAGCGCCTTTAAACGCTTGGCAATAAACCAGGTTGTCTCAAACTCTGTCCACCCTTCTTCCGGACGCTTATGAAGACAGCGTCTCGCCTCCACCATTTCCTTAACGAAGTCCATCGCCATTCCTCTCCCCCCCTGAGAGATCATCAAACGATATATCTGATTCTCCTACAGCTATTGGGAACCAGCATCCGCCACTCAATAATTAATAAAAACCGCTGAAAGCCCAAAGTCTTCCAGCGGTGAGAGAATCGGCTGACAGCGCGGAGAGTTACGCTGTCAGCCAGAGGCCAACAATCAAATCACGACTTTCTGTCCTGTCAGCAGCCTCCCTGTCACATATCCGGACGTATGAGCAAAGCCACAGGCGTCGCCTCCCAGATAGTGGGCTCCGTGGATACCGCCGACCGTTTCACCGGCCGCATACAGACCGCCTACCGGCTGATCATTCCACCCCAGCACCTGGAGGTGCTTATCCACCTTGAAGCCTCCCATCGAGAGGCAGACCCAGACATTGATTTTGGCCATGAAGAAGTGAGTGCCTTCAAACTTGCCGGCAAACTTCGTGCGGCCAAACTTAAGATCCCGGCCTGACGCGACTGTCTGATTCCACTCCGCGACCTGATCGAGCAGCCCCTTGGGATCCACGCCGATCTTCTTAGCCGCCTCCTCAATCGTGTTTCCCTGAACGATGACCCGGCCCTTAGCGAGTTCCGTATCCCAGCGGGCACGGGTCCATTGCGGTGAACTGAGCAGAGCCCCGAACGGATACTTCTTTGTCGCGCGTTCGAACTGATCCGTCGTCATCAGCAGATACATGCTCTTATCTGAATTCCGTTCCATAGAGGGAGAGATCAGCGTCGGGGCAAGCGATTCATTGACGAACCGCTTTCCTTCTTTATTGACGAGCATCGCGCCCTCATCCACGAAATACTGATAGCGGATCTGCGGTCCCCGGCCGGGTCCGGTCGCGAGAGCATCCGGATATTCGGCAAAGTACTGCATGTGGGTAATGGGCGTACCCACGTCCCGGATTACAACCCTCATCGCATCGCCATTATTCGCGCCGCCGCCGATTGTCACAGCGTCAGAGAGAACAGGCGACCATTTTCCGACTTCGGTCGGGGAACCGGTCAATCCTCCAGTCGCGAGAATCACCCCCTTAGCGGCGTGAGCAGTTTCCGTGACTTTGCAGTTACCGCACGCGACACCCAGCACCCGATTGGCCTTTTCGTCATAAAAGACTTTCTGAAGCGCTCTGTCGTGGTGGATTTTGATTCCGCGCTTATTGCATTCACGCACCAGGACGTCGATATAGTCCTTGCCGTTATAGGTTTTCTGACGGACAGTTCTCGGATTCGTGTGTCCGTTATAGGGCTGCCACATACCAGGAGCCAGCCCATGATCCACCATCCAGTCAAACGCGGCACCTGAATTCCGCGCGTACGTCAGAGCCGGTTCTCTGAGTGTCATACCATCCCCGTACGCCGACATGTTGTCAACGAACGCCTCCGGAGAATCCTTGACCCCGTGCTCTTTTTGGATACGGCTCCCGACCGCGGCGAAACAGCCGCCATTCAGCCGGGTTGAAGTGTGGTACGGGCTCATGCCCTTATCGAATACAACAACTTTCGCGCCGCCATCAAACGCCTGAACCGCCGCCATCAACCCCGCCGCGCCGCATCCAATGACAACAACATCAGCTTCGTAATCCCAGTGAGCGGGAGCAGGCGTCCCCGAAGTTGACGCCGCAAACACACTGCCCGCACCGAGAGTTGCCGGAGCTGCTGCCGCCACACGAAGAAAATTTCTCCGATTCATCTTTTCAGTCATTTTTCTCTCTCCTATTTCATCTGGGTGCCGGGACCGGTAAAGGCATGGCAGTCGTTGCAGATCAGATGGCTTTCCCCATGCATGCTGTGGCAGCTGGTGCAGTCCTCCTGCCCTTTATGCGAGAGATGCGGATTGAACTGAGGATTCAGTTTCTCAGTGCGCTTGGCGAGATCGTTATAGGAACCATGGCACGCCAGGCATTGGTCCATGGTTGGCTTTTTCGTCGTATCGCCGCCTTTATGGCAGGTAGCGCACGGCAGATCCTTGTGGCTTCCCTTCGGAAGCGTCGCGGCGTTAGCCGCTCCGGCCGCGAGCATGAAGCCCGAGACCATCGCGAGAAGCAGAGCTGCTTTCGTCATACATTTCTCCTATGGTTGGCGGCAGTCTTTATTGATCTGACTACTCACTCTTGATGCTATGTGCATCGTTACCAAAGAAAAACAGACAGAAGTTTGTTTCTTTTTAAACTCGCAGTTGTATATTTACTCAAAGAAGGTATTCAAAATCCATAATCTGCCATTCACAAAACCAGGAGTTGTGAATCATGGACCGTCTTCACGGAATGAAAGTCTTCGAAAAGGTGGCTGACTGCGGGTCATTTACAGCCGCCGCTGAGGCCTGCGGAATGACACCGCAGAACATTGCCAAAATCATCGCGGCTCTCGAAAAGGACATAGGTGCCCAGCTGCTCAATCGGAGTACGAGGCGGCAGAACCTCACCGAAATCGGTGAAATGTACCTGGAACGGGCCCGGGTCATTCTGGCGGACGTTGAAGAAACTGACGCCCTGGTCTCCCATTTCACGGGAGAAGTAAAGGGGACACTCCGGGTTTCCGTTGCCAATACCTTTGCTATCTATCAGCTCTCACACAAACTCCCCGGCTGGCTGAAGGAAAATCCCGGTATCCGCCTCGATATGACGGTTACAAACCGAGAAGTCAATCTGATTGAAGAGGGTTTCGATGTAGCGGTCACGGATGAGGAGCCTCCTGACAGCTCTTTGATCCGGCATAGAATTTCCGAGCTTCCCATCATTCTCGCGGCCTCCCCTGCCTATATCGAAGCAAACGGAATGCCCGCTTCCCCCGAAGATCTTTCGCACCATACCCTGCTCGTCCGTCAGGATCAGACATCCTGGACCTTCAAGGGGCCTGATCGGAGCCTGATCACCATCCCGACAAGCGCGAAATATCTCGCCAATAACTGCCTGATTTCCTGCGAAATGGCGATCGGAGGACTAGGTATCACAAAGCAGCCCCTTTTCAGGCTCCGCCCTCACATTGAGCGGGGAGAACTCATTCAGGTGCTCCCGGATTATCCAATTCCGTCAAAGACGCTTTCCGCGGTCTACCCGCAGCGGCGCCTTATGACGCTTAAGGTAAAAAAGTTCCTCGATTTCCTTGATCAGGAATTCGGACACGGACAGCTTATGTAAACAATTTCGCTTTTATGCGTAAAAGTGTTTAAAGCAATGCTGACGGATCGAGGCGATTTTTTTGAACTTTGTTCAATCCGGACCGTAACTTGTGTCATTTAGACACATTTATGCAGTAACGCTTTTCGTAAATTTCTTGATTACGTCCATCCTATTGGCGCTAGAATGGTCAGTGTCTGTAAACATTTTTGGGGCTACGCTCCGATTGGGCCAGAAACTATGAATTTGAAACTTTCAGTTATTCTCATGTCTGCATTTGCCGCTGCCTGCGCGAATGCCGCTGTTACGGATTTCACTGTCAATGGGACGAAGGTTACGGCCGCCCAGCAGGAGCAGATTCTGAAGAATCTGACGGCCCGCGGCCAGCAGCGTACGCCTCAGCTTGAAAATGCCGTGAAGCAGAACCTCGTGACCGAGATCGCTGTGCTTCAGGAAGCCCAGAAGGCTGGTCTCGCAAACGACCCCAACGTCAAGATCGCTGTTCAGAACGCCACGAACAACATCATGACTGAGGCTCTCCTTAACCGCTATGTCCAGCAGCATCCAACGTCTGACGCTGATCTGCAGAAGATGTATCAGAAGGACAAGGCCGCTTACGGCAACACCGAGTATCACCTCCGTCAGATCGTGACGAAGACCCAGGGTGAAGCCCAGAACGCTCTGAACCGCGTCCTGAAGGGTGAAAACTTCGCCAAGGTCGCCTCTGCCGTGACGATTGATCAGCCTTCCAAGGCCCGCGGCGGTGACATCGGCTGGTTCGCTCCGGTTCGTGTTGTTCCGCAGATTGGTCAGCTCCTCCCGTCCCTCAAGGCCGGTCAGGTTTACTCGAAGCCAGTGCAGTTCCGCGGCGGCTGGGCCGTGTTCCAGGTGGTGGCTACGCGTCCCGCGCAGCTTTTCCCGACCTTTGAACAGGCTAAGCCCCAGCTTCAGCGAATTGCTGCCGCTCAGACCGCGCAGCAGTACGTGCGTGACATCACCTCCCGTGCTGTCGTAAAGTAAGCTTTTCTGATTCAAAAAGAGAAAACATCAAATGAAGTTCAAGAAGGCACTCGTATTTGCCTGCGTGATCGCGATCCCGTTTGCTGCCAATGCGGCATTCAAGGACGTGACCGTTAACGGCTGGAAGATCACCGCGGCTGAACAGGAGCAGATCCTGGCTGCCGCTACGGCCCACGGTCAGAAGCGTACGCCGCAGCTCGAACAGGCAATCCGCGACAATCTGATCGCCCGTACCGTCGTGCTGCAGGAAGCGGAGAAGGCTGGCGTAGAAAAGCGTCCGGCTGTTGCCGCCGCGATTCAGAATGCGAGAAAGCAGATTGTCTCTGACGTTTACCTCGGCGACTATCTGAAGAAGAACCCGGTCACGGATGCTGAGGTCCGCAAGGTTTATGACCAGCAGAAAGCTCAGTACGGCAAGACCGAGATCCACATCAACCATATCGCTGTGAAGACACAGGACGAAGCGCAGAAGATTCAGGCTCGTCTCGCCAAGGGCGAATCGTTCCAGAAGATTGCCCGCGCGGAGTCTCTCGATCCGACTGCCAAGCGGAACGGCGGTGATATGGGTTGGGTCAACACGGGTGCCCTTCCTCCTCCGATGGTTTCTACCCTTCAGGGACTGAAAGGCAATAAGACCGCTATCGTGACCGGCCCTGCCGGTTACGAAGTGGTTATGAACCGCGGCACGCGTAATGCCAAGGCGGCTCCGTCATTTGATCGCGTGAAGCCTGAAATCCGCCGCGCGCTGGAGGCTCAGAAAGTTAACGCCTACATGCGTGACCTCGTGAAGAAGGCGCAGGTTAAGTAATTTCTGCCTTTCCTCCTTAAGGACAGCCCGGCTCTGCCGGGCTTTTTTATTTGTCTGGTCGCTGGCCGACCTTTTTTTATGTTAGTGGCCCTGTTACTCTACCTTGGTATATATTGGCGGATAAAAGAAAACAAGCGATACTGCCGCCTGTTTTCTGCAGGTCTGAAAATCAGGCCCCCGGAAAGCTCACATTCTGAAGTACGGCGGCGACGATCGGATCCATCTTGCCCTTGTCTGTCAGAACCTGAACGGTCTCATAAACAATATCCTTCGCCGAAATTCCCTCTTTATCCGTGAGACGGCTGAGGAGTTTCTCAAGCTCCGCCAAACCGGCCTTTCGGCGGGCTTCAGCTTCCGCGTCCTCTGCGGACAGGGGTTTCGGTGCCGGCGCGGCTGCAGGAGAATCAGCCTTCTTTTCAGGTTCCTGCGGCGGAACCTCCTCATACTTCCCTTCAGGGGGCAGCGGCACAGGATCAGGTTCTTTCCGTTCGCCCAGCACCAGTGTGTGGAAATCGACGACACCGTTCAGATGAGGCCAGCGTTTGAGCCCCATATCGAAGAGCGGCCCCATATATTCCGGGACCGGCGGCGTTTCCTGAAAGTAAATCGGCACAGACTCGTATTTTCCGAGATGCTCCTCAACAGCGACCCACGCCGGATCGTCCATCGATTCCGTGTTCACGAGGAGCGCCGAGGCGCCGAGAGAAAGTGCGAGCCGCTTATTTGAAAGCCGGTCTTCAATTGAACGGCAACCAAGGAACGGATCCAGAGCGGTCATGAGAACGAGCTTCCCGGAATCCAGCAGCTTCTTCCAGCCCGGCTGCGCAGCGAGCGACGCGAGCGGCTTATTCGGCACCTGGCACGCGGTCCCTCCTACCTTCAGGGCGCCGCGAAGCGCTCCGTTTTCTGCCCCCTCTTCGCCCGACGCGACAACGAGAAATCCGGCATAAGAAGCCATTGTGCCGTTTTCGTTACCGATCCGGTCATAGTGCTTGTTTTTGGATCCGGTACCCAGTACTGAAAAGGCATCACTCTGCAGAAGCTTCAGATTGCCGCAGCCCCAGACAGCGGGAGGCGTATCTTCTCTCAGATGCGCTTTCAGGATTTTTGGATAATCCCGGTCCGCCCGCGTACAGCACCAGATACCAAGAGACCGCCAGGCCGCCCGGGCGCGGGACAGCTCCGCCTTTCTTCCGAGCAGCGCTTTAAGACGCTCCGCGTCGACCAGTTCGCCGCAGGAGTGGATCAGTTCGGTGTTCTCCGGGTTCAGGAGGTCGGATGGCTTTCTCTTCATATCGAGAAGCTGCCGCGCGAGGAATCCATATTCCTCAGTCGACAGCGGTTCGATTCCTTCCTGCACTTCGCCCCGTACGGCGAGCGGCGCCGTGAGAAGCAGTATCGCGTCGGAATTGGGAGAAATCGTTTCAGTCATCGGGGCGTCTCTCTTTGCGTTCAGTTGTTTTTTCAGACAGAGAAGTCAGTTTAATTCCTCTCCCACCTGAGCAACAGCCCTGAAGCTCCCTTTCCGTCCATCAGATCCTGTTCTCTTTCTCTCTATTTTCTGAATCCTTTTAGAATTCCACCCGCAGAACCCAGTTCTTATGGGCTCCCTTATTTTCAGGAGTGACAACACATGGCTCTTCTTATCCGCAATGCCCGCGTTTACGCGCCGAAGGATCTGGGCATCACCGATGTTCTGATGGCAGCCGGGAAAATTCTCGCGGTCGGCAGCAATCTCACCGTCTCGCTCCCCGATCTTGAAACCGTTGATGCCAAGGGAAAGATTCTGACCCCGGGATTTTTTGATCAGCATATTCACGTGAATGGCGGCGGCGGTGAAGGCGGTTTTGCGAGCCGTACGCCTGAAATCATGCTTTCCGAACTCGTGAAGGTAGGTACGACTTCGATCGTCGGCGTCTGCGGAACGGATTTCATTTCCCGCTCGATTGAAAACCTGCTCGCCAAAGTCCGGGCCCTTTCGATCGAGGGCGTAAGCGCCTGGATGTATACGAGCAACTACCGCTTCCCCTGCACATCGATGAGTCAGAGAGTCGCGCAGGATCTGTTCCTCGTGCCGGAGTGCCTCGGTGTCAAGATCGCGCTCGGCGACCATCGCTCCTCCTTCCCGCGGCCGGATGAAGTGCTGCACCTTCTCTCCGATATCCGTCTCACCGGCATGATTACCGGTAAGGGCGGTGTGCTGCACGTCCATATGGGCGACATCCCCGGGATCTTTGATATGTTCCTGTCCTTCGAGAAGGGCGGCTTCCCGATCCGTCACATCCGTCCGACGCACTGCTCAAGAAAGTGCGAAGTGTACGAGGGGTCGCTTGAATTCGCCCGCCACGGGGGCTTTGTTGACTACACGGCCGGATTCTCCTGCAACGGCTCCACGGCAAACGACATCACAGAGGCCATCGCCTCCGGTGTTGATCCCACCCGGATCACGATGTCGACTGACGGTCACGGCTCAATGCCCCGCTTTAATGAGAAGGGTGAAATGATCGGACTCGCCACGGGCGGTGTCGGCGGTCTGCTCGATACGGTCCGCGATCTGATCGGCAACCACGGAATGGATCCGTCACTCGCGCTCACGTTTGATACCACGAATGTCGCGGATGCTCTTGGCCTCAAGGATCAGGGCCGCGTTGAAACCGGCGCCTGCGCGAACGCCTGCCTCTTTGACGAAAACTGGAACCTCACGGATGTGGTCTCCAAGGGGCGCTTCCTTATGCGGAACTCTGAGGTGATCGTCAAGGGGACGTTCGAGGAATAAGTCTCTTCCCTGAACCGGAGGCGGTGAAGCCCTGCCGCCTCCCCCTTTCGAGCAGTTCCCATATTCCGTGTTTTCACCCTATGATTAATGTATACGACGGTTTTTCAGCGGGTGAATATATGAAGAAAAAGATCCTCCTCGCACTTCTCGCCTCGGCCGCAGCGCTCACAGGCTGCGCCAATATGGAGTCGCTCGGTTCCGATCAGGAAGTCGTTGCAGCCGCCAATCAGAGCTGCCGGCAGATGGATCAGAAAAACACCATTACTCACCAGTATGACGGCCGCATGGCCATCATTCGGCAGGGACTCCCCACACAGGTCGGCGGGCAGACACTGAATTATCAGGTCTATAAGACCAAGGACATGAATGCCTGGGCGATGCCAAACGGCTGTGTCCGCGTGTATTCCGCCCTGATTGATCGTCTGAATAACGATGAGGTCCGAGCCGTGCTCGGTCACGAAATCGGACACGTGGCGCTCCGTCACAGTGTGCAGCAGTACCGCACGAACCGCGGCGTCGCGATCGCGCTCAGCGCGGGCGGCGCGCTGGGCTCCCTCGTCGGTCTCGATGGCACCGGGTCTGACCTGATGCAGCAGGTCGCCTACTCCGCGATTTCCGCCCAGTACTCTCAGGCGCTTGAAACCGAAGCAGATAACTACAGCGTGGATCTGCTCCTCAAGGAGCCGAATGGAAAACAGAAGGCGCTCGCCATGGCTTCCGCCCTCAAGAAGATTTCAACCGGCGACGCGGATTCCGGCATCATGCAGAAGATGTTCGGAGACCACCCCGATACCTCGAAGCGAATCAAGAACGTTGAGGACCGGGTCGCAGCTGCCGGAAATGTTAAATAACCAACGCTTAAACCAACAGAAAACCGCGGACGCTTGGCAGCAGTTCCGCGGTTTTTTCTGTTTCCGACAATCTCGGATCAGATCGTCTGAAGGACGGCAAGCAGAAGCTTTGTCCGCTCGTAAAGCGTCTCTTCGATCGCGTACTCACGCTCGGTGTGATTAAATTCGCCCCGGACACCGAGTGAGCAGATCGTGGGAACGCCGGCCCGCGAGAGGAATACGGAGTCAGATCCTCCGCCCGTGCTGATCGGTTTCATTTCCGGCAGTCCGCAGGAAACCGCAAGGTCATTCACCCGGGCGAAAAGCGCTTCAGAAGCTTCAGTCCGCTCCATTGCCGGAATATCGACCTTGAGCTCCGCCTTGGTTTCGGTGCCTTCGATATAGCGTTTTGTCTCAAGCTCCGCCATCGCGCGCTTCACGCGTTCCATCTCCGCTGCTTTCGTGAACCGTACGTCCACCGTGCACCAGGCCTTGTCAGGAATCGCGTTCGGGACCGTACCGCCTCCCATGACCCCCACGTTGATCAGGGTTCCCGCCTCATGGTCCGCAAGATCGTTGATATCGATCATCTTATGCGCGAGCTCGATAATCGCGCTCCGGCCGTCTTCGGGATTATTGCCGGCATGGGCGCCGACACCCGACACTTCGACCCGGTAGACCGCGTAGCCCTTTCGCCCAAGAACGACGCTCCCGTCCGCGAACCCCGTGTCAAGATTCAGACCGACAAATCCGCCGCTGGCTTCCTCAACCAGGTCACGCGCCGCTTTGGATCCGCGGTGAGCCGTTTCTTCGTCTCCCGAAATCAGGATCTTCACCGGATGCCGGTCCCAGCCCCGGGCAGCAAGAATCCGGATAGCGGAGAGCAGAATCGTGATGCCGCCCTTCATATCAAGGCACCCCGGACCCGTCACAATTCCATCCCGGATCGTAAAGGGCCGCTCCGCCGCTTCTCCGTCCGGGAACACCGTATCGAGATGCCCGACGAGACAGATAAAGGGTTTTGTCATGTCCCCCCGTTCGGCAACCAGCAGGTTCCCGGCTTCCTCATACTCATGGAAACGTACCGAAAAACCGCATTTCTTCAGCGTATGCGCGGCAAACGCCTGCAGGGCATCCACGGCGGCTTTGTTTTTTGATCCGCTGTCGTGATTCACGAGGTACGCCCAGGTTGCCCGCATATCGGGCTTTGCCTGGTCAACGTCGCGGAAAAGAGACTCAATTTCTGGGGTCATGATCATCCTTTATTCAGTTTCGGCTCTGTGTCTTTTTATTGTTGCCGGCGGATGGTCCTGCGGCTATCCGCCGGTTGGCTGATCAGGTCCTATGCTCAGATCGTGCAGAGGATCGTGATGAGGAGCTTTGTGCGCTCAAAAAGAGAGTCCTCCATCGCGTACTCACGGACCGTGTGGTTGAATTCCCCCTTCACGCCGAGCGCGCAAACTGTCGGGACTCCTGCCATCGTGAGCGCCGCGGAATCGGATCCGCCGCCAACCCCCTTGGCGGTCATCTCAGGGAACCCATGCTCCACGGCAATCTTATTCACGCGGCTGAAGAGTTCGAGAGACGATTCAAGCCTCGGCATCGCGGGGAAGTAGAAGAGTTCTGTCACTTCCGTATGCGTCCCGTCGAGATAGACCTTATCCGCGATCGCCTTAAGGCCTGCCCGGACACGGGTGATTCCCGCCTCACCCTTATAGCGGACATCGACCACGCAGAACGCCTTTTCGGCGCAGGCGTTCGGAACTGTGCCGCCGCCGATCACGCCGACATTCAGCGTCGTGCCTTCGTCATAGTCGGTGAGCGCATTGATGTCAGCAACCTTCGCCGCGATTTCTGTAATGGCGCTCCGGCCGCCTTTCGGATTATTGCCCACATGAGCGCCGATCCCCTGCACGTCAAACCGGAATGTGGCGACGCCCTTCCGTTCAATGACGACTGAATTGTCCTTGAAACTCGTTTCAAAATTGAGGCCGAAAAGCGCGCCTTTCGCCTCTGCCATCATGTCGCGCACGGCGGTCGACTTCTGATGGCCCGCTTCTTCGTCTCCCGCGAGAATCACTTTCACCGGGTACCGGTCCCAGCCGGCTTCATTCAGAATCCGCATTGCGGAGAGGAGCACCGTCACTCCGCCCTTCATGTCGAGACACCCCGGGCCCGTCACAACGCCATCCTTGATCGTGAAGGGGCGCTTTGCCGCCTCGCCATCCGCGAACACCGTGTCGAGATGTCCGATCAGAGCGACAAACGGCTTCGTCGTGTCACCGCGCTCCGCGATGAGAAGGTTCCCCGCCTCGGGATACTCGTAAAAGCGGACTTTGAAGCCCGCGGACTCAAGAATCCCCTTCACATCCTGCCCGACCGCGTCGACCCCGGCCTTGTTTTTGGATCCGCAGTCGCGGTCGACGAGCAGCTTCCAAGTGGCCAGCATGGAGTCTCTGGATTCATCCACCCTGCTGCAGAGCGTTTCAAGATTTTCAGACATATCCCGTTTCCCCTTTCGGAAAAACGAGCCGCCGCGAAGGACGGATCTCCGACTTCGCGTTCCCGGCCCGTTCTGTTTTCTTTGTGATTCACAAATTATGCGGCAGAGGTCCATGGCACGCATGGAATGGGGGAATGAGAAACGCGTTCAGGCGGTATTAGTCACAAAAGGTAAGCTTTTCTACCTATTAAAACGTCTTGAACTTATTGTCTCTTGGGGCTAAAACAAACATAACGGAATGTTTTTGAGAAAACCATTCAGAAGGGAGAGCGCACTATGAAATTTCATTACAAGGCTCAGCTCGCTGCAGCCCTCATCGCCGCGGCTTTCGCAGGTACTGCGCTGGCCGGCCCTGTTCTCTATACGACTGAAACCACGGACATCACGTCGACCCCGGGCGCGAATGTAGCGGGTCAGGTGCTTGCGGGCACCCAGGTGGAGGAACTTGAACGCGTGAGCGGCAAGGCCCGCGTCCGGATCCGCGGCTGGTCCCGTGTAGCGGATCCCACGCACATTTCGGCAGAACCCGGAAAGCCCGTGATTGAAGCGGCATTCGCCTCTTCCCGCACCGTGAAGCTCGATCCTTCGGCCGGCACCGCGAAGATTCTCGGCGCGACCTGGAACGTGGCAACCGCTGAAGGCTGGGTTGACTCTTCGAAACTCACCGCTGACGGCGCCGGTCTCACCGCTCAGGCCAAAGCCGCGAAGGATTCCAAGTGCAGCGCCTGCCACGCGGCGCCTAGCCCCTCAAGCCAGACCGCGAGCGGCTGGTACTCGATCTTCCCGCAGGGCGGAAAGGCCGGTGACGAAAACTCTCAGGATGAGCTCGTCTTCCGCTATCTCCAGAACGGCGCCCGGAAGTAACGCGCCTCCTGTCCGCCTGAAACCGCGTGTCTGATCCTCGGTTTTAGGTCTGTCTGCCCGGATGAGGGTTCCGCCCGACTCCGGGCAAAGTTTTTTCCGCCGCACCTTTTCTCCCATCTGCTAAGATGTGCGCCCTGCGGGAAAAGGACTCTGAGCCCTCTCCCACGCGACCTCTATCTCATTGATTTGAATACTCCCATGCTTCTCACTCTGGCTCCCATGGAAAGCCTCACCGGAATTGTTTTCCGGCGGCGGCATCATGAATTTTTCGGCGGCGTCGACCGGTACTACACCCCGTTTGTCACCCCGACCGTGGAGCCCGAGTTTACGGAACGTCAGATGCGGGAGCTGTCCCCTGAAGCGAACCGCGGGATGAATGTCGTCCCGCAGCTGATGGCTAAAGACGCAGACCGCTTCCTCTGGGCTGCGAAGCGCCTTGCCGAACTCGGTTACAGCGAGGTGAACCTCAACCTCGGCTGCCCGATGGGCACGGTAACCGGGAAGGGAAAGGGATGCGGCTTCCTCAGGCATCCGGACGAGCTCCGGGAGTTTTTCGAATCGGTGTTCGCGGAACCTCTTCCGATCGCGGTGTCCGTAAAAACGCGTCTCGGCTGGAATACGGAAGAAGAGTTCGATGATCTCATTCGGGTGTACGCGGATTTCCCCATTTCGGAACTCGTCATTCATGCCCGGGTGAGAAATGACTTCTATAAGGGGGATCCGAGAACGGAGTGTTTCCTCAGGGCGCTCCCCAAACTCCCGATGCCGGTGGGGTTTAATGGCGACATTCACCTTGTGAGTCAGATCAGCGAGTGGGAAAAGACCCATCCTGAACTTCAGTCGCTCATGATCGGCCGCGCCTCAGTCGCAAATCCCGCGATTTTCCGTGAGGCCCGGGGCGGCGCGCCGGCCTCGGGTGAAGAGCTCGCGGCGTTTCATGACGCGCTGATGGCGGATTACGCCGCGGCGTTCGGAAGCATCGGAAACACCGTCGGCCATATGAAACAGTACTGGTTCTATATGAAGAACATGTTTGAGGGCGGCGAAAAGCTTTTTAAACAGCTTCTCAAAACCAAAAACGTGTCGGACTACGAGTCGCTCGTTCAGGAAATCGCGACGACACTACCGATCCGGACTGAACCCGCTTACGGCTGGTGGAAGCCGGTTTAAAACCCAGACCAGGGGTCCTTCAGACGGGATCCCTTTTTTATGCGCTCATAACCGGGAATCTATCTAAGCCAAAAGCGCTAGACTACCCACACCCCGGGACAGCGAGCCCCGGTTATTACAAACCGGATCCACTTACATCATGATTTCCTTCATTACCCTATTCCTTGTTGGTATCGGCGTCGGGTGCTTCGGCGCGCTCGTCGGTCTGGGCGGCGGCCTCATCATGGTTCCGCTCTTCATGCTTACGATGATGCCTCCTCACGGAACCACGTTTGAAACCGTGCAGCAGGTCATCGGCACGAGCCTCTTCGGTGTGCTGCTGAACGCGATGTCAGGTTCCTGGGCATACTGGAAATCCAACCTCATCATGTTCCGCGCGGCGATCCCGTTCGCGATCGCGACAATTCCGGGCGCGTGGCTCGGCGGCACGCTGTCCAACTATTTTTCGGGTCCTGGTTTCTCGATCACCTTCGGCGTCACGCTGATCCTGATGGCAGCCGTCATGTGGTGGAAGAAGAATTCGAAGCGCGGCTCAACGCCGATTGAAGGGTTTGACCCGAAGACCGCGAAATTCAATCTCTGGCTCGGTGTGTTCCTCTCACTCTTTGTCGGGTTCATCTCTTCGATCCTCGGTATCGGCGGCGGCATTATTCATGTTCCTATGATGATGTTCATCCTCGGCTTCCCGACCATCATCGCGACCGCGACCTCCACCTTTGTTCTGATGATCAGTGCGCTGATCGGCACGGTAAGCCACGCGATGCTCGGCCACATTCTCTGGGTCCCGGCGATCGCGGTCGGTGTCGGCGCTATTGTCGGTGCCCAGATCGGCGTGAAGCTCGCGAAGAAGAGCAAGCCGAAACTGATCCTGAAGCTCCTCTGTCTCGCGATGTGCCTCGTTGGCATTCAGCTGATCGCCCGCGCGATTTGACGGATCGCACATCTGTCAGATCCCACCCCGGAAAGCCCTGCCTGGCTTTCCGGGATTTTTTATCCGTCTTCCGGAAGTCATTTATATCAATTTCCCTTTCCGCGCCGCACACACTCGCACCACCCCGGCGGAGCATCTCACCGACCTAGAATAGGATTTATCCGAACAGCTCTGACCTGACGTTGCATTCGGGTTATGGCTGTCCGGTCCTTTGGACCTTCTTATCGTGAGGTGAGTGATGCTGGACTGCATTCTGAAAGGCGCCCGGGTCGTGGACCCGGTGAATCATCTGGACCGTGTAACGGATGTCGGGATTGAGAATGGAAAGATCGCCGCGGTGGGCGATAACCTCGGTTCCGCGAAAGAAACCGTTTCTCTCGACGGTCTTGTTCTGACCCCAGGCGTCATTGATCCTCATCTCCACCTTGGATCCGAATTCGGGTCCCGGTACGGCCAGCGGATGACCGCCATGTCGGGCGTCACCACGTGCCTCGATATGGCGGGTCCGGTCGCCGGCATTGTAGCGGACAGCCATGAATTCGGTTGCGGCATCAATGTGGCGATGCTGGAAGGTTTCTCCCCCATGAAGCAGATGGGGACCAAGGCGCCGGACCGCAGGACGATGGACGCCTGGATCGGGAAGTCGCTTGAGGCCGGCGCGATCGGTGTGAAGATTCTCGGCGGCCACTGGCCTGTGGCGCTTGAAACCGAAGCGGCTCTCGTCGAGGAAGCCGTGAAGTGCGGCTCCTATATCGCCTGGCACGCTGGGTCAGATACTGCCGGGTCCAATATTGAAGGGGTCCGCGAAGTGGTCCGCGCGATCGGTAACGCCCCGCTGCACCTTGCCCACATCAACGCCTACTGCCGCGGCCGCGTGAACCCGGTGCTCGACGAAGTGAAAGAGGCGCTGGATCTTCTCAAGGCGCATCCGAATATCTGGTCCGAGGCGTACGTGAGCCCGATGAACGGCACGATTCTCACCTGCGACACGAAGACCGGCGCCTGCACGGATCACGTCACCTGCAACTGCCTCAGAACCTTTGGCTGCAGCGAGGACACGGCCGGAATTGAAAAAGCCATTCTCGCCGGGAACCTCTTCGTCATTTATGACGACGGCAATATCTCGTACCTGATCGGGGGGAAAGAGGCCGTGGACTACTGGAAGTCGAAGGGGACGGTGACCGCGGGATCCTTCCCCGTGAACCCCGCCTCCGCCCGGTTCCTGATCGCCGAGGCGAAGCGGGACGACGGAAGTTTCGTTGTCGACTCGATTTCAACTGACGGCGGCTGCATTCCGAGGAATGTCATTATCGATACCGGGCTCTCGCTCGTCCGGTTCGGTGCCCTCACGCTCTCCGAATTTGTCGTGAAAGCGTCAGTGAACGCCGCCCGCCATCTGAGACTCGTGAATAAGGGGCATCTCACTCCGGGCGCCGACGCCGATATCACGGTCTTTGACCTTGAGCGGCAGAAGGCGCTTTACTCCTGGGTCGCCGGGAAACCTGTCCTCTCAAACGGTAAACTCCTTGGGAAGAGCACCCACTTCATTACGGGTGAGCGCGGCGTGAAGGCGCTGACAGACGCGGGATTCACCGCGGAAGCCGTGTCCTTTGAGACGCCGGAACCCGCGCGCTTCGTTCCGTAAAGTCCGCGGATTATAAAAAAGCTCCGGAAGGATCATTTCCTTTCCGGAGCTTTGGTTTTCTGAAGGGGGATCACAGGGGCGTCTGCTCACGGACGGTTCTTTCCGCTGCCCTGATAGAACCCGTTCTTATCGTAGTAGCTGGTAGCGGCGAGTGCCGCTCCCGCTCCAGTGAGGAGAAGGCCGGCAATCACGGCGCGCCGGCTTAGGCCGCGTTCCTGACCTTTCTTCATGGCTTAACCTCGAAAAAACGATTTCAGGAGGCGTTACTGCGCCTTTCCCTGATAGGCGCCATAGCGGTCGTAATACTTTCCGTCCTTCGATTTCTTCCCATCGTAGGCACCGTTCCGGTCATAGTACTTGCCGTCCTTCGACTGCTTTCCCTGATAAGCACCATACCGGTCGTAATATTTGCCGTCTGAGGACTGCTTCCCCTGATACGCCCCGCTGCGGTCATAGAACTTCCCGTCCTTCGACACTTTGCCCTGATAGGCGCCGTAGCGGTCGTAGAACTTCCCGTCGTCAGTGCGCTTCCCCGTGTAGCTTCCATACCGGTCATAAAACTTGGTGTCGGCGAACGCGGCGCCGGATGCCGCGAGCAAGAGTCCCATGATGACGGCTCGGCGTGTTGTCCTGATTTCCTGACTGTCTTTCACCTGCGGCTCCTTAAAAAGGAGTTATTAATAGTGTTATTAGTCCGAATTTCAGGAAAAGTCAATAAAATCCGGTATTCTTGTTACCGATTGAGAGAACCGGAAACGGGTTTAGGGGCATTCTGCTGCCGGGCATAACTATCTGACCGCCCAACGTACTTTCCTGTCGGTCCATAAATCCGGCCGGAAGAATCCGCCCGTCCCACATAGTGCCCGGTGCTGTCATACGTTCTTCCATCCCGGCTCACCGAACCGGCAAACTGTCCAGTCGGGCCATACGCCCGCGCGTTCGGAGCCGGAGCGCGGGGTGCCGGCGGAACCGGAGCCTGATAGCCGGGGGTCTTCGGGGCTCCCGGAGGCGGCGGGACACCCGGGCCCCCGATCGCGGACGCCGGAAACGAAATCGCAGCTGAAAGCACCGCGGCCGCGAGAATCCTCATACCAATATTCATTTCGCTGCCTCCTCATTTTTTTCTTCAATATCAGTCTTCTCTATATTAAATCCCGAGAGAAAAACGATATGGTTCCGGTCCTACATCAAGCCCCGGTCACTATGCCTCACGGCCTATCAAGCCTCAGGATATGATTTAAAGCACCACGAAAAACAAAAGAAAGATTGGAACATCATGCAGCTCATCACTAATCAGACTTTCGGCGGCGAACGCTCCCTTTACAAGCTTTCTGACGCCAAACTCGATCACGTTACGATTCTCGCCGGTGATTCTCCCATCAAGCACGGCACGAATCTCACGCTGACCAACTGCGACATTGAGGGCAAGTATCCCCTCTGGATCAATACCAATACCGTGGTCGACAACTGCCTTCTCAAGGTAACCGCCCGCTCCGGTCTCTGGTACCTGAAGAACTTCAAGGTGACGAACACCCGGTTCGAGTGCCCGAAGTCCTTCCGCGATTCGGACGGCATTGAAATCCGCGACTGTACGTTCACGGACGCCCAGGAAACGCTTTGGTCCTGTCGAAACGTTCTCGTTGAAAAGAGCTCTTTCGATAAGGGCGACTACCTCCTCGCACACTCTTCTGACATCCGTCTGAAGAACATCAAGCTGAACGGCAACTACCTCGGTCAGTGGGGCCGGAATATCGAAGTCTTCGATTCCGAAATCCATTCCCGCGACGCCTTCTGGAACACCGAGAACGTCTCCTGCTACAACTGCACGCTGGACGGCGAATACCTCGGCTGGCACTCCAAGAACCTCCATCTCGTCAACTGCCACATCAAGGGTCAGCAGCCGCTTTGCTACTGCGAAAACCTGGTGCTGGAAAACTGCACGTTTGATCCGGACGCGGATCTCGCCTTCGAGTACTGCACGGTGCATGCGGATATCCGCGGCGCGGTGACGAGCGTGAAGAACCCGACGAGCGGCGAAATCGTGGCGGATTCGATCGGCGAAATCATTCTCGATGGCAACGCCCTTCCGCCCGCGAACTGCAAGATCGTCACCCGTAAGTAATCGACAGAGCAAGACACAACTGAGATGGCAGAAGAACAGTTTGATTTCGACGAGCTGATTGCCCGCCGCGGCACCCGCTCGCTTAAGTGGGATATCGACCAGGATCCGGACGTGATCGAGCTCTGGGTCGCGGATATGGATTTCCGCGCCGCCCCGGTGATTCTCGAAGCGCTTCAGAAGAAACTCGATTCCGGTGTTTTCGGTTACGGCCTCCCGACGAAAGCCTTTTATGAGGCGATCGTCAGCTGGTACCGGAAGCGTTACGGAGTGGAATTCTCGCGGACTTCGATTATTCCCACGACCGGTGTGGTGCCCGCGATTTCCTCGATCCTCCAGGGGCTCTGCCTCCCGGGCGATGAAGTCATCATCCAGACGCCTGCCTACAACTGCTTCTTCTCCTCAGTCCGGAATTCGGGCCTTGTGCTGAGCGAAAACGCGCTGAAGCTCGTGAACGGCCGCTGGGAAATCGATTTCGAGGATCTCGAAGAACGTGCTTCCAGAGAAAAGGCCCGCGCCCTTCTCTTCTGCAATCCTCAGAACCCGACAGGCCGCGTGTGGACGCGAGACGAACTCACGCGTGTCGCTGAGATCTGCGAAAAGCACGGGATCTTCCTGATTTCAGACGAAATCCACGGCGAACTCACGGCTGAAGGCTTCCGCTACACGCCGCTCGCCTCTGTCTCTCCGTGGGCGAAGGACCATGTGATCACGGCGTCCGCCGCCTCCAAGGCCTTCAATATCGCCGGGCTTCAGACCGCGTACATCATCGCGCCGGTCGCAGAGGCCCGGAACCGGATCGACCGGCAGATCAATATCAACGAGGTCTGCGACCCGAATCCGCTCGGAATTGAGGCGCTGATCGCGGCGTACAGCGACCGGGGCGCGGCCTGGCTCGACGCCCTGAATCACTACCTCGATGGCAACCGGAAGGTGATCGAGGAGTTTGTCCGCGAGTCACTCCCGGGCTGCTTCCTTTCGCCTCAGGAAGGCACGTATCTCCCCTGGATCGATTTCTCGTCCTTTGGGAAGACATCGACCGAAATTGAGAAAGAGCTGCTCCACGGCTATCACGTCCGCGTGAATGGCGGCGCTCACTACGGCGAAACATCCCCCGGCTGGATCCGGATCAATATCGCGACACCCCGGGCCCGGCTACGTGAAGGGCTTCGCCGGATCGCGCTCTGGGCCGAAGACGAACGCAAAAAGGGCTGTCACCCTTTATATCGCCGCAACCCCTTGAAATACAGGGATCCTGTCCCCATATAAGGTGTATCAGCAGTCTTTTTTCAATACGGAACTCATTTATGGCAGCAGGTAACAGCGGCGATATCCAGATGAACGGCAACGTTGACTGGAACGCGATCGCCAAGCAGACGCTCAGGTATCAGTATGACGCGAAGCGTGCCTCCGTCTGCCTTTGGTTTATTCTCTTTTTCTTCAATGCTGAGCAGCGCCGCGAGGCGGCGAATCAGTGGGAGTCGCTCTGGCACGATCTCTCCTTTGTGGAGCAGATGGCGCTGCCGCAGCCGCCTCCCGAGATGAAGCCTGCTCCCTACCCAGTGGAGCAGATGAACGCCGATCTCGCGCTTCTCTTCAAAAACGGCGACGTGAAGATGCTTTCCGAAACCGCTCTCCTCAAGCCCGAAAGCCTCACCTTCGATGAGGAGGGTTTCCGCAACCGGCTGCTCGATCGCTATACCGATAACGGAATCTCGATTGAGCCTGGAATGGAGCGGCTCGCGGACACACTGCCCGCTGAGTTCTCGTTCCTTCAGGCGCTGATTTCGCAGAGAGCGGACGATAAGGAGCAGGCGAGGTTCTTCTTCGGTCATCTGAGACCGCTTGGCTATGCCACGATCAAGGTTCTCCGGGAAAAGGCCTCCGGAACCAACCTCGAACTTGTCGCCCAGGCCCTGCATCGTTTCCTCGTCGCTGAGGAGACGCTTTATAAGAACGGGTACGAAGGTGAGCCGCTTTCGGCCCGTCCGATCAATTGAAGACAAAAAATCGCGTCGCACGAAGGGGAGAAATTTTTATTTCTCCCCTTTTTTCTGCCCTTGGATCATGAGTACCGCGGGGCGGCTCTCAAAGACACGCCGGATAGCCGCGTTGACGTCAGAAAGGGTCAGCCCCTCAAGCGCCCGGAGTTCAGACACCGGATCAGTGACCCGGCTGTTTTCAATCGAATACGCCGCTTCTTCCCGCCAGAACCGCGAAGACGCGATCGCGTTCCTCATTTCAGACACGAGGGGCGATTTGATTTCCGAAAACTCAGACTCCGTGATCCCATGCCTCGCGAGGTCTGCCGCGATCGCGCGGATCCGCGTCCGCACAGAAGCGATGTCAGCGGCCTCGGTGAGGACTCCGGACTCGATATAGCTTTCCTCCGGATCCGATTCAACGCGGACAAGCCGGCACCAGGGACTGTAGGTGAGACCAAGTTCAGAGCGCAGAATCCTGCGGATCCGGGTATCGAGCGCGGCGGCCGCGGCTCTTCCGGCCCAGTACCCTGAATTTCCCCGCTCAGACGGAGAAAGCGTGTATCCCCAAGCCGTGAACACACCGGCGCGCGGCGTCGTTTCCTTTAGGGTTTCTGTCTTTTCCACTCCGGCCGGGAACCGGTAGCGGGATCTCGCCGCGGCGGGGCGGGGACCGCGGATGATTTCGTTTCCGAAAAGCTGTTCCGCGAGTTTCAGCACCTCTGCTTCATCAAAGGATCCGGTGACCAGAATCCGGATCGGCCCGGGATTCCGGGTGTCACGGAACCAGGAAAGCGCCGCTTCCTTTGTAAATCGCGCGGTATCCGCTTGCGTGAGAGGCGCAAAGGCCGGATTCCCGCCGTGGAAGAAATAGGAAGGCCGCCACGTCACCGCGCCATCCATCGTGTTCACTATCCGGTCTTCCGTATTCAGAACACCTTCTGCCGCACGCGCCGCGTCCCCTTCGCCGACCATCGGGTCCCGGTACTGCGTCCAGATGGCTTCAAAAAGCGTCCTGAGGCGCTGCGCGGGGGCTGTTCCCTGGATCACCGCGGTTTTCGCGGCGTACGACTCAGACACCTGGACGCCGAGTGAACCAAGAGACGCCGCGGTTTCCATGGGGGACATCCGGCCGACTCCGCGCTGAGGAAGAATGAGGGACGCGAACCGCGGAACCCACAGGCGGTCAGTCGGCAGGGCATCCGTTCCCGGGCCGAAGAAAAGCGATACGGTGACACCCTCCGCGTTTTTTTCAGGCAGCAGGCTGAGTTTTGCCCCGTTAGCGAGTGGCAGTGTTTTCAGTTCAACCCCCTGAGCCATCACCCGGGTTTCAGCTTTTCTCTCCGCACCCCTGAGGGCCGGTGTATCCGGAAGCGGCGGAAGCCTGAGATAGGGGAAGCGGATTGTACCGGTCTGAGATCCGACGGGCTCTCTCCCGCTCCCTCCCCGCTTCGCGCTCTCAT
Source organism: Mesosutterella multiformis (assembly GCF_003402575.1). Taxonomy (GTDB): domain Bacteria; phylum Pseudomonadota; class Gammaproteobacteria; order Burkholderiales; family Burkholderiaceae_F; genus Mesosutterella; species Mesosutterella multiformis. Next base: position 1,544,906 of record NZ_BGZJ01000001.1, on the reverse strand, counting down.
ACGCCCGGAGAAGATCAGACTCGGGCACCTTCTCTGGCGCCATGAGTTCAATTGTGACTGCACCGGTTTCAAAAGCTTCCCGAATAGCGTCTGAAATCGCTTTGCCAGTGATCGAAGACGCCGCAGCGTCAAAAAGGACGAGATCCGTTTCGGGGGACGTCATCACGCGGCCGGACGCGAGTTCGGTCTCCATCCCTTCCACCGCGATGTCCGGATCCGGAATTCCGGCTTTGACCGCGCTTTCGAGGGCCGTCCGGATTCTCCGCTTTGCGCGAGCCGCCTCCTCGTCCGTCACACCGGTTTCCGCGGATTTCAGTTCAGCGAGGAGCGCCGAGAGGGAAGCCTCCCAGGATGAGGATCCGCCATCTGCCCGAAGCGATGCCTCAGGCAGATAGGGATCCTGAATTCCGATATAAGCAGCCGCGGACACCCAAGGGGCGCCGCCCGCCTCTGCCCGGCGCGAGAGCCGTTCAGTGAGCACACTCTGAGCCGCGGCGATAAGGTATCCGGATTTTCTTAACGCTGCCGAGTCCTCGGCCGGAGACCGTTTCCGCATGACGCGGATCCGGATCCGAGCCCCGTTTCCCCGGATTACACCGGACCACGCTCTTACTCCCTCCCGATCCGGGTCACCCAGATAAGGGACCGGGGGCGGCGTACCCGCCTGAAGCGTTCCAAACGTTCTCTCGATCAGAGGAACAAGGTCATCAGGCCGGATGTCACCTGCCGCCGCGAGGATCATACGCTGCGGGACATACCAGGTCCGGTAGAAGCGCTTCAGGTTTTCGGGAGATGCCGCGGAAATCACGGCAGGATCCCCCGCCGGGAGAAACTCAAACTGGGTGCCGCCGTAAAGAAACTTTCTCAGATCAGCGAGCGTCCGCCCTTCCTCCGTATCCGCGAGCGCAAGTTCTGAAAGCACAACGCCCCGCTCACTCGCGACAGACTCCGGCGCGAAAAGCACACCGCCCGCGAAGTCACTGAGCACCTGCAGGGATTCAGAGAGTGTCTTCTGATCCGCTTTCTGGAGCGTGATCCGGAACACGGTCCGGTTGCCGGACGTGAAGGCATTCGCGTCACGCCCGAACTTCATGCCGTTTTCTTCAAAGAACCTGGCCGCGGTGCCTGATGGATAGTGAGTGGATCCCGTAAAAGCAAGGTGTTCCGTGAAGTGGGCGTACCCCCGCTCAGACGGCCGCTCGGCGTATGACCCGGCGCCGACAATAAGAGAAAGCGACACCTTTCCCTTCCGGGGAGCGGATAAGAGTGCGTATCGAAAACCGTTCGGAAGTTTCCCCTGAATGATCCGGGAGTCAGGTGTCAGGTCGCCCGCTTCACGCCACCCGCCGATCCACGCTGATTCCGCCAGTGCGGGAACCGCGGGTCCCTTCCCCTGAAACCAGGGGGAGGACGCCGTATAAGCCCCTGCCTCAGCCGCGATAGCGGTGAGGATCATTGAGAAAAGCAGACGGGGAACGGCTGACTGTCGCATGGGAGATGGAAATTCAGATAACGGATTCCGTCATTCTAAGAAAAAGAACCCATACCCACTGAAAAGCTTTCCAATTTGCGGCGCTTTTCGCTAAACTCTAGCGAATTAGCTTTCGGGTAAGAGCCCCAAAGCGATTGTTTCGTACAAAGGGTATTAGGAATATGGAACCCACCACGACTGATCAGGCAGCTGAAACCGCTGCCGCAGCGCCTGAAAAAGCAAAGACTGAAGAGAAGGCTGCTCCCGCCGCAGAAACCAAGGCTCCCGCCCAGGCTTCTGACGCCAAGCGTCCTGCCAAGGCCCCTCAGGGCAAGAAGGGAAATCGCCACGGCGATCATCGCGGAAACGGCGACCGTCATAATAGCCGCGGTCACGATCACCCCGCTCCCATGGGTGCTCTGCAGCAGGCTCTGAAGAAGACTTCCGGCGACTGGAAGGCGTTCCGTGACGCACAGATTGCTGAAGGCCGCTCGCAGAAGAGCTTCTGGCTGACGGAAAATGAAGCTGAGCGTGTCCGCCGCTTCATTCATAAGATCCGCGAGAAGGCTGAGCGCGAGGCTGCCCGTCAGGCTGAAATCGCCGCCCGCAAGGGAAAGGCCGGCTCGAAGCCGAAGCAGGCTGATAAGCCCGTTCAGAAGTCAGTTCCGAACCCCGTGAAGAAGGAAGCCCGCGCTGAGGCTGCTGCCGCAGTCGCCGCTCCGGCTCCTGAAGCGAAGAAGGAAGAGCCGAAGGCCTAAAATCCTCACTGGCTGATCCGATCAGAAAGGCAGTTCAGAAATGAACTGCCTTTTTTGTGTCTCGAATTTCACCCATCCCCGAAATCCTGTTCAGAAATCACGCAGTTACTTCCCCTTCAGCCCTACTCTCTGCGAGCCATTGCCCCATCCTTTCTGAGGTCAGACCGCCTCTATAGTGAGATACGTAGATAGTCAGATTGACCTAGGCGCTCCTATCCGTCTGACTTTAGGTATTTCCTTTAGTATCCCCTGTTTTCGGGGTTTTTCAGCAACCTCTGCCTATTTCATGGGCGTAAGCTCACGCGCCTACGCTTCAAAAAACCTTGGGAGAAGAGGGCCCGAAATGGACGATACATTAATGCGAGTTGTGCTGCTTCTGATTGATATCATCGGTCCGATATCGATCGGCTACTTCCTGAAGCAGAAAAATCTCGTCAAGCCGGCATTCAATGACTTCATGATCAAGCTGAATGTCCGGGGTCTCTTCACGGTCCTCGCCTTTGTCGCTTTCTGGAAGCTGAAGTTCACCGCAGAAGTGGCGCTGATCCCGATTGCCGGTCTCATCATTCTTTTCGTGCCGTATTTCCTCGGCATGGCAATCACGAAGAAAGTTGAGGATCCGCTGGAACGCGGCGCCCTCGTGGTGTCCTCCATGCTTGGCAACACGAGTACGCTTGGCGGTCTTCTCTGCTTCATGCTGCTTGGCGCCACGTCGTTCGCCTACGTCCAGGTGATCGGCGTGCTGCAGAGTATCGTGCTGATTCTCTTCTGCTTCCCGGTCTGCCAGAAGTTCCATGATATGGCGGATACCCAGCGAGGCCTTTCCAAAAAGCGCACCTTCCGCGAGATGTTCTTCACCTGGAATCAGGTGTCTATCCTCGGCATGCTCGCGGGCGCCGCGCTTTCTCTCGGCGGCGTGAAGCAGCCGGACTGCTTCGCCCCGTTCTTTGCCGCGCTCGTTCATATTTCGGCCTGGATCCAGTTCCTCCCGGTGGGCCTGCTCCTCAACTTCGCGGCTGCCCGCCGTCAGCTGAACCTCAATGTGCTGAAGCTGATTCCGCTGAAATTCATCGTGATGCCGGCGATTATCTGGCTCTTCTGCTTCTTCGTGTTCTCGGATAAGACGATTACGGCTACGCTCGTTATCCAGTCCGCCTGCCCTGTCGCGATCAACACAGTATTCTGCTGCGCGCTTTATGGTCTGAAGACCGACACCGCGATGGCCGCTTTCGTGTCCACCACGATCGTGTTCCTCGCGGTGCTCTGCCCGATCTTCTTCTGGCTCTACCTCTGATAAAGAACGGAAGCGATTCCGATCATAAGAAAGCCGCCGGTTCTTTTTGAGGAACCGGCGGCTTTTGTCAGCTTACAGGAGCTTCTCAGCGGAAAGACTTCATGCTTCGGAGCGTCTTGAAGGCTTCACGCATATCCTGCTTCACAAGCTTCACCTTCTTCATGAAGAGATCGCGGTAAAGCTCGGAATTCGCGGGGTTCGGGGCGTAAGAGGCATCGCGCACGATCGTGTCCTGTAGCGCCGGAATCACGTCCTTCACACCGCCCGACGCGAGAGCCGCGAAGACGCAGTTCGTGACGACCGCGCCGCCCGCGTTGCGGAAACGGACGACGTCAGACGCGAGCATATCCGCCTTGATCTGATTCCAGAGAGAGTCGCGCGAACCGCCTTCCGTCACCGTAATGCGCTTCAGCGGGACACCGGAGGCACGGTACGTATCCGTGATCTCCATATAGTCGTAGCCGATCGCCTCAAGCACAGCGCGCCACATCACGCCCTGATCATCATCCAGCGTGAGGTTGAGGAAGCAGCCGGAAGCGTTCGCCTCATCACCGGTGCCGCCCGTGAGATACGGAAGGAAGAGGACGCCATTGCAGCCCGCAGGAACCTTTTCCGCCATTTCGGAAAGCGGCACGTAGTATTTCGGATCGTCTGACTTCAGGCAGATGTTGTCCTTGAACCAGCGAAGCGCAAGACCGCCCGTGCGGATATAGCCCCAGTAGAAATAGGTGTCCGGAAGGGAGCCGGAATTGAAGATCAGACCGGAACCGGGTTTCGAGAGCTCGGGAACAATGCCGTCCGTCGAAACGCAGAACATCGAGCAGGTACCCGCTACGTCAACGCCCTGGCCAGACTCAAAGACACCGCTACCGAGCATCGACTGCATCGTGTCGCCGGCGCCCGCGCAGACAAGCGTGCCTTCCGCGAACCCCGTCTTCTCAGCCATTTCAGCGGTGAGTTTTCCGACAATATCCCAGGGCTTCAGGATCTTCGGCATGTACTTCGGATCGATGCCGAGAATCTCAAGCTGTTCCTCGCTCCAGACCTTATCCATCACGCGGTAGCCAAGGCCCCAGCCAGACATCGTGCCCCAGTCAATGAAGGCGTCCTCAGCCTTGAGACCCGCGAGATGCATGAGGATATACGGCGCGTCATGGACAAACTTCACGCCGCGCTCTTTGAACGCGTCGGAATTCTTCAGGAACCAGCGGGCGAACATCGCCGGGAACATACAGGAAGCTTCCGGGTTTCCGGTCTCACGGCCCCAGATCTCGCGGGGCGTGCTGTTGATCGCGTCAACGTCTTCCTTCGTCCGCGAATCCAGATAGTTGATGAAGGGAGTAATCGCGTTGCCGTCAGCGTCAATACCGGTGATACCGCAGATAATGCCGTCACCCATAATGGCAGCGACATCCGCCGGATCATAGCCCTTGCGGCGGAGTTCATCGCTGCAGGCCTTCATGCAGGTAACCGTATTCGCGACGTATTCGTCCGCATCCATCTGAACCCAGCCCGGATTCGGATACCCGAGGGTAGTCGGAAGACTGTGGGACGCAACCTTTGTCCAGCTGCTGTCATAGACCGCGACCTTGACGCTCTGAGTACCGGCGTCAAATCCGAGATAAAGCTTTCCCATAATGTTCTTTTAAAACCTCTGATTGAGGGAAGGGAAAAACTGCGGGGTGCAGGCAGGTGAGACCTGCAGACCGTAAAGTGCCATCTTCCGCTTCCAGTGATGAACTGATCGATTGTACCGATCCGGAACCAACTACACACTAGTGGTTAGCACGTTTTTGTGACCAACGGGCAAAACTGTTAGGAATTATGAATTTGCCCACGGGTTTCCGTGTAAGCTATTCACGTAAACCATAACAAACAGCCCTCAGAAGTATCCGATATGTCCCTTTCAGCCGCCGTCTCGGTTTATATCAAGTTTTTCTTTCTGCTCACCCCGTTCTTCATTCTCGCGGTTTTCCTCGCGCTCACGGAAAAGGTTGAGACGCGGATGCAGCGGGCCCTTGCCGGCCGCGTGACGGTCGGTATCGTTCTCACCTCGATTCTGCTTTTTCTCTTCGGGGAAACGATTTTTGATCTCTTCGGAATCACGGTGGACTCTTTCCGAATCGGCGCGGGTGCCCTTCTCTTCCTTTCCGCGGTGTCGCTCACCCAGGGAAAGTTTTCTCTTCCGTCGACTGACAGCTCACTCATGAGCCTCGCGATTGTGCCGCTCGCCATTCCGATCACAATCGGCCCCGGCACGGTCGGCGCTCTCGTCATTGCCGCCGCGGAATCGCCCACCTATATCAAGAAGGCGGAGACGCTTGCCTGCATTGTGGCGGCGTGTCTTACTGTCGGACTGATGCTCTTTGTCGCGGACCGCGTGAAAAGCGTGCTCGGCGCGAACGGTATCGCGATGCTTTCCAAAATCACGGGACTGGTGCTCGCGGCCCTCAGCTGTCAGCTGATGTTCACCGGCATCGCGGCTTTCCTGAAATAAACGGAATTCGCTCCTCAAGTCGCAGAAAAGGCGGAATCTCAATTCCGCCTTTTCTTTTTACTTCACCACATATTTGGGATCCAGGGTTCCGCGGGCCCACTCGGCGATATTCCTCGCGGCTCTGATATTCATGCCGGCCGCGTTCCGTTTCGTGAAAGACGCCGTGTGGGGCGTCAGAACGGCTTTTTCTGACCCCATCAGAGGAGAGTCTGTGCAGGGTTCATGATCAAAAACATCCGCAGCCGCCCCGCCAAGCGTTCCCTGATCGAGATGCCGCCTCACCGCTGCGGCATCCACTACCGGCCCCCGTGCGATATTGATCAGCACCGCGTCAGGCTTCATCAGCGAAAGCTCCGCCTCGCCAATCATCCCCCGCGTAGCCGGAGTGAGCGGTACGTTTACGGATACCGCGTCGCTTTCTCTCAGGAGTTCATCCATCGGAGCGTAGGAGACCCCGAACTCCGTCTCCCAGGCAGGATCCGGATGACGGCAGGTATACAGAATCCTGACTCCGAAAGGCGCCGCGCGGCGCGCGATTTCCTTTCCGATTCCGCCAAACCCGATGAGACCGAGCGTTGAACCGGCGAGCCCCGGCATCGCCATCCGTTCCCAGTGCCCCGACTGCATGGACTGATTCTGAAGATCCAGACGGCGGGCGAAATAAAGAAGGTACGCCATCACATGTTCGGCAACGGCCCCTTCCACGGCTCCAGTCGTCCGCATCACTGTGATACCGCGGGCCCGGCAGGCGTCAATATCGACGGAGTCATACCCGATCCCGCGACGCGTCACGGCGCGAAGCTTGGGGAGCCTTCGGATCAGGCTTTCCGTGATCGGCTCAAGCCCCACGATCGCCGCATCCGCGTCCTTCAGGGCTTCAAAAATCTCATTCTCCGTACTTTGGGCACCGAACCCGGCAGAGGAAAGATTCACCACTTCGAAACCCGCCTCCCGGAGGATCGATTCGGGGTCATTGGGGGAAGAAGACCCCTGAAATTCACCTTTTTCCGCGAAGCCCCGCGACGTGATAACAACCCGCATGCGACCTCCCATCCCCTTATCAGGAGATAGTTTCGAAATTATTTTTTTCCTGTGTACAATGAATTTAGCAGATAGTGTAATCTTCGGTTCTTCTTTTGCGGCCGAAGTATCACAAATTAGGGAGCAGTCATGACTGATTCAAAAGCAGGCGCTGTCCAGATTTTCCTACTTCCACAGCTGGTAGAGGCACTCTCCAGCGCGCCGTCCGTCATTCAGACGGATCTATTCGCATTTATCTCCCGCTTTTCTGCCAATCCCGAAGAGATTCCCTATAAGGAAAGAAAGTCCCAGGAAGTGCCTGAGGGCTTCCGGATCTTTACTCTCAACTCCGCCTGGAGCGTCGTTGTCGCGGAACCCGCCCCGGATCTTAAGATCATCGCCCAAGCCAACTGGACGAAGGCAGCGTTTGAATGGGCGGCAGAACACGAATTCGTTCCGAACGATGAGGCAAAAACCGGCGGTTACTTCAGACTCTGCGAGAGACCCGGCGCGGTGAAGCATGAGGAAGAGGTCCCGCCTCCACCCCCTCCGCTTTTCGCGGATATCTCCGACGAAGAGCTGATTGCGATCGGGCTTCCCAAGTCGAAGCTGCCGCTCGTGCGTGATCTCGAAAACAAGGACGATCTTGAAGCCTCTCGAAGCGAAATTCCGGCTGAGACCTATCAGAGTCTCACCTGGTACGTGGATGGGGCTGAATGGTCCGCTGTGAAGCGTGAGTACGCGAAGCTCCACCACTCCGCCGAATCCCAGATGGGCAAGATCCGCCTCTACCTCAATCCCGAGCAGAAGAAGATTGTCGATGGACCGTGGAAGGGAGCGCTCCTTGTTCAGGGCGGCGCCGGCACCGGTAAGTCTGTGGTTGCCATGCACCGCGCGAAGCACCTTGTTGAACTCCCCGACTGGAAGGATGATGACCGGCTGCTTTTCGTCACCGCGACGCGTAACCTCGCGGTCGATATCGAGGAACAGCTGCAGAGGCTCGTCCGCGCGGACCGGATCAATACGATTGAGGTGACAAACCTGGATGGCTGGGTTACGGCATTCCTTCGCCGCAACGGCTATAAACCCGCGATCATCTATCCGGGGAAGCCGATTTATGAACTCGCCTGGAAAGCCGCGACCGAAACGCTTCCGGAAGGTGTGACCGAAGCCGAAGCGCGCGAGGAATTCGAGCGTCATGTGCTCCCGAATAACATCCGGATTCAGAAGACCTATATGAAGTCGGATGCCTCGACACTCACTGCTGAACAGCGCGAGGCGATCTGGCCCGTCTTTGAGAACTTCAGGCGCGAGCTTTTCGCCCGCGGCAAGGTCGCGGCGCCTGACGCCTACTACGCGGCGATCGGCCTTCTCACAAGCAGCAGCACCGCTGAAAAAGCACCGTACCGCGCCGTTATCGCTGATGAAATCCAGGACTTCGGTCCCGAAGGCCTGAAGCTTCTCCGGGCTCTGACGCCTGACCACGATAAGCACCCTGAACTCCGCGATGTCGAAGGCGACCTCTTCCTTGTCGGCGACAGCCGTGAAAGAATTTACGGCCGCGATGTGTCCTTTGCCGCCTGCGGCATCAATGTGAAGGGCGGACGGTCCCAGTTCCTCACGACAAGCTACCGCACGACCGCTGAAATCGCGGGTGCCGCGGACTACATCCTGAACGAAGGGAAGGAATCCGATAAGGATAAGGAGCGCGAGATCACCCTCCGCCACGGACCGCTCCCCGAACTCTATGTCGGAAAGGAATTCACGGACGAAGTGAGCTGGATCGTCCGTCAGATCCATCACCTGATCGATACGGAACGCGACCTCGCGCTCTCCTCTATCGTCATCGCTGCCCGAACGGACAGTCTGCTTGACGATTATCAGAGCGCGCTCTCGAAGCGCGGCATCAAGACGCTGCAGATTTCGAGAAACATTCCGGATGACCCGAACGCGGCCGGCGTCAGAAGCGCGACGCTGCATCGCCTGAAGGGGCTTGAATTCCGGGCTGTATTCATTGTGGGCGCCGATGAAGGAAACATCCCTGACGCGCTGACGCTGAATGAATCGCCGGATCCGGATGACCGGGAAGAAGCCGCGCGGTCTGAACGCGCGCTCTTCCACGTGGCTGCTACCCGTGCGGTTGACCGGCTGTATGTGTCCTGCAGCGACACGCCGGGAGAATATCTGAATGAACTCATTCAGTATGAAAAGGATGTGAAGGCCAAGGCGAAGAAGACGAAGTAGTCCGCCGAGGTTTCTGCAGACAGGGCTGGTTCCGCAACGCGCGGAATCAGCCTTTTATTTTGCTTCGGACTTTTTCCCGGGGCGGATAAGGAGAAGAACCGCGCCGATCAGAAAAATCACAATTCCCTGAATCAGAAGGGAAACAGAGAAGTGCTCATTGGAGTAGGCGCTGTAGGAATACCAGGCGGCGGCACCGAGCACAACAATTCCGTACCCTACTCCCTGAAGCACAAAACCGGTCAGCGTCTCCCGATCCGGATTCGCGAGCGTGAAGAGCAACTCCTCACGCGCGAGAAGCGCGGACCGCGTTCTTCCGAGCAGGATAAAGAGGATTCCCAGCAGCACCGGCGCGAGATTCTCAGCACTCAGCGCTCCAAGCACCGCTGCGGTGCCGATGGCGACTGAAAGCGCCTGACGGCTCCCTGTCGCGACACGGAGCGTGAACACAAGAATGGCGAGCGACGTCAGAGCGCACCAAACGGGGACCGGAAGCCCCGCATCGATCACCGGCTCAAACCCCGGCCCGGGAACCGTGACCGCGAGCCAAAGCGCGAGAAGGCATGAGAGCCAGAGTCCAGGCTTTGTCCGTGGTTTTCCCGTCCAGATACCAATAATGAAAAGGACGAGGCCGAGTCCCGACAGAATCTCCCCCACCACTTTGGCGCCCCGCATCAGCTCCCAGCCCGGCGCGCTCAGCGTCAGGCCATAGTCTTCCAGCACCCAGATTCCCATGACGGATGAGAAACCTGAAAGTGTCAGCACAGCAACGCCGGTTATGAGGAAATGGATCGCAATCCAGTTCTTCCATCGGAGAGTGGCTGCATTGGAGGCAGGCGGAACAAAAGGAAAATTCATATAGCAAACGTAATTGTTGTTTACCTCTTAGAGGGTAAACCCGTAAAAACAATTACTATAGTACGGGTAATCCTGAATTACATCCCCTGAAAGGCTTTAAAAACCCCCTCTATTCCGGTTTGTTTGATATCGATCAAGATTGAATACCCTGCCTTCTCTACACATTTTTATGGAACTTGTATCTTAAACAGACGATGTCTTGAGGCAGGGGCTAAGTACCCCAGGAGTCAGCCGTACGCCGTGTCAGCTTTCCGCGGTCGGCCAAAACAGTCATCTTTACAAGCACTCCTGTCAGGGCCACATTTCCCCCGGGCAGGCTTTAATAAGAAGGCAGGAATGACTCAAGTTTTTATCGACGGAAGTTCGGGCACTACCGGACTGCGAATCCGTGAGCGGCTAGAAGGCCGTCAGGAACTTACCCTTATCACGCTCCCGGAAGAATCCCGAAAGGACCCTGAAGCCCGCCGCAACGCGCTGAACAGCGCAGATGTCGCGATTCTCTGTCTGCCGGACGCGGCTGCCATTGAAGCGGTAAGTCTCATCACCAATCCCAATACCATTGTGCTGGACGCGAGCACCGCGCACCGCACGGCGCCTGGCTGGGCCTATGGATTCCCTGAACTCGGCTCCGGCCGGGAAGAAGCGATCCGGACCTCCCGCCGCGTTGCGGTCCCCGGCTGCCACGCGAGCGGTTTCATCGCGCTCGTCTCTCCGCTTGTAGAAGCAGGAATTCTGTCGCCTGACGCGCGGCTCTCCATCACGTCGCTCACCGGATACTCCGGCGGCGGCAAAAAGATGATTGCCGAGTACGAGTCTGAAGGCCGGAGCCCGCTCCTCGACGCGCCGCGCGCCTACGCCCTCCCCCAGCACCATAAGCATCTTCCTGAAATGAAAGCCCTTACCGGGCTTCATACGCTGCCCGCTTTCCTTCCGATTGTCGGCGACTTCTACTCAGGCATGCTCGTTACCGTTCCGGTTTTCCGCGAGGATCTCCTGAACGGCGCCACCATTGAAGATATCCGACGAGTCTATCAGTCACGATACCGAGGCCCCATCGTCTCGTACCGGGAAAATGCGGACGAGTCCGGATTCCTTTCCGCACTTTCCCTCTCGGGACTCGACAGAATGGATGTGTCTGTTTTTGGTAACGAAGACCGCATCCTTCTTGCCGCGCGCTACGATAACCTTGGAAAAGGAGCATCGGGTGCCGCTGTCGAGTGTCTCAACCTTGTAATCGGCGCTGCGCCCGAGACCGGCCTCAGGCTTGTCTGATATACGCGCACCGGCTAAAAGCAACTTTATTTTCAAGCGGACCTCAAGCAGCCGCCCGGACTTCCGGGCACAGGCTGCAGGCAGGTCATACGCATACCCTTTTTTGCTAGAAGGATCACTGACATGTTGAAGATCTCTTCCGGAAATGTCTGCACGCCGCTCGGATTCCGGGCTAACGGCATTCACTGCGGCATCAGAAAGAATCAGTCGAAGCGCGATCTCACTCTGATCGTGAGCGATGTGCCCTGCACCGCAGCCGCGGTCTACACCCAGAACCGCGTGAAAGGCGCTCCGCTCCTCGTGACGCGCGATCACCTGAAGGATGGCCGCGCGCAGGCTGTTATCGTGAACAGCGGGAACGCCAATACCTGCAACGCCGATGGCGTTGAGGTCGCTGAGCGGATGACTGAAATCACCGCCGCGCAGCTCGGTCTCAAACCCGAGGACGTCTGCGTCTCCTCGACCGGCGTGATCGGCAAGCCCCTTGACATCACCCCGATCGTGAACGGTCTCCCCTCTCTGATTGCCGGCCTCGCCCGCGACCAGGAGCATGGCGAATACGCATCCCAGGGCATTCTGACAACAGACACCCGCATGAAGCAGATCGCGGTTGAATTCACGGTGGGCGGCAAGACTTGCCACATCGGCGCGATCGCGAAGGGCTCCGGCATGATTCATCCGAATCTCGCCACAATGCTCGTTTTCATCACGACGGACTGCGCGATCACTTCTGAAATGCTCCAGAAGGCCCTATCGCACGATGTGCAGAAGACCTTCAATATGACGTCCGTGGACGGTGACACGTCGACGAATGATCACGTGCTGCTGCTCGCGAACGGTCTTGCCGGAAATGAGCCGATCACTTCCGAGGGCCCTGACTTTACGGCTTTCATGGAAGCACTCAACACCGTCACGATCCATCTCTGCCGCATGATCGCCGGGGACGGCGAAGGCGCGACCAAGATGCTCGAATGCCGGGTGGTCGGCGCGAAGACCGATAAGGATGCCCGGATCGCCGCGAAAGCCGTGATTACTTCGTCGCTCGTCAAAACCGCCATGTTTGGCGCTGACGCGAACTGGGGCCGGGTGCTCTGCGCGATTGGCTACAGCGGTGCGGATGTTGACGTGAATAAGGTGGAACTCTCTTTCGAATCGAAAGCCGGCGTCATTCCGGTCTGTGTTGACGGAGCCGGTATCCCCTTCTCCGAAGACATCGCGAAGAAAGTGCTTCTCGAACCCGAAATCAATATCCTTATTGATCTTCATGACGGCGAAGGCAAAGCCACGGCCTGGGGCTGCGACCTCACCTATGACTACGTCAAGATCAACGGCGACTATCGGACATGATCAGCGGAGGAGACAGAAAAATGGCAACTGCTTTTTCGAATGCGGATCGGGCTGAAGTCCTGACCCAGGCACTCCCCTACTTCAAGAAGTACTACGGCAAGACCGTGGTCGTGAAGTACGGCGGAAACGCGATGCTGACAGAGGACCTCCAGCAGCAGGTGATGGAGGATATCGTTCTGCTGCACCTCGTGGGAGTCCGCGTAGTGCTCGTGCACGGCGGCGGACCAGAAATCACCGGCATGCTGAAGCGGGTCGGCAAGGAATCCCAGTTCGTGAACGGCCTCCGCGTGACGGATAAGGAAACGGTTGAGATTGCCCAGATGGTGCTGGCCGGCAAGATCAACAAAACCCTTGTCACCTATCTGGAAGCGAAGGGCGGGAGCGCGATCGGCCTCTCCGGCATGGACGGCCGCATGATCACGGCAAAGATGAAGGATCCGGCGCTCGGCTACGTGGGTGAAATCACGAAAGTGAACCCGGTTCCGATCCGGGATCTGCTCGAGCGCGGCTATATCCCCGTCATCTCGTCCCTCGGCTGCGACAAGGAAGGAAACGTCTACAACATCAACGCGGATACGGCTGCGGCAAAGATTGCCTCAGCCCTCCACGCCCAGCGCCTCATCCTGATGACAAACATTCAGGGGCTGCTGAAGGATAAGGATGATCCCACTTCGCTCATTCCGCTGATCGACATGGAAGAAGCGGAAGGAATGATCGGCTCCGGAATTATTTCCGGCGGCATGATCCCGAAGATTGAATGCTGCATCACAGCGCTGAAGAACAATGTTTCGAAGGTGATCATCATGGACGGACGCATCCCCCATTCCGTCCTGATGGAGCTCTTCACCGACACCGGTGCGGGCACGATGATCGTTAAGAAAAAGAAGGCTGAGAAAGACACGGCCAATAAGAATGATGAAAGGACTGATGACTGATGACGAATAACATTAAGACGCTTGACTCTCAGTACATTGCGAATACTTACTCCCGGTATCCTGTACAGATTGTCGACGGTGAGGGATCGATCCTCACGGATGAAAACGGCAAGCACTATATCGACCTCGGCTCCGGTATCGGCGTGAATATTTTCGGCCAGAAGGATCCGGCCTGGATTGAAGCCGTGCAGACGCAGCTTCACCGTTTTCAGCACACCTCGAACCTTTACTACTCCGCTCCTGACGCTGAACTTGCGGAGTTCCTCTGCGAACGCACCGGTCTTAAGAAGGTGTTCTTCAGCAATTCAGGCGCTGAGGCGAATGAATGCGCCATCAAGGCGGCCCGTGCCTATGCGGCAGCGAAGAAAGGCAAGGAGTGGAGCACCATCGTGACGCTTCGGGACTCCTTCCACGGCCGTACGCTGACGACTCTCGCCGCGACGGGACAGGACATGTTCCATCAGGACTTCCTGCCTCTGACGCCGGGTTTTGTCCACGCGGAGCCTGATGACCTCGAAGGGCTGAAGCAGATTGTCCGCGAGAACCGCGTGGCCGGCATCCTGATCGAATGTGTTCAGGGTGAAGGCGGCGTCCGGGCGCTTTCCGATGCCTATGTGAAGGGTGTCGCTGAACTCTGCGAAAAAGAAGATATCGTTTTCATGACGGACGAGGTCCAGTGCGGGAACGGCCGCACCGGTAAGCTCTATGCCTATGAGCACTACGGCGTCCTTCCTGATGTGGTGTCGACCGCGAAGGGTCTTGGCGGCGGTCTCCCGATCGGTGCCACAATGCTTGGAATGAAGGTTGAAAATGTCTTCACCCCCGGGAAGAACGGTTCCACTTTCGGCGGCAACCCGATCGTCTGCGCCGGCGCTCTTTCGATTCTGAAGCGTCTCGACGATAAGTTCCTCGCCGAAGTCACCCGCAAGGGGAACTTCGTGAAGGAGTATCTCGCCGGGAAACCCGGTATTGAGCGTGTCTCAGGCCTTGGCCTCATGATCGGCGTGAAGACCGTGAAGTCTGAAAATGAAGTCGTCGCGAAGATGATGGAGAACGGCGTTCTCGCCCTGACCGCTCATGGCGGCATGGTGCGGCTCCTTCCGCCGCTTAACATTTCGGACGCCGATCTGAAGAAGGCGCTTGACGTGCTGCTCGCCGCTGCGGCCTGAAGCCCCCACAGCGTCTGATTCCTTCAGTCAGACCAAAGCCCGCGGGAAAAATTCCGCGGGCTTTCTTTTTGCCTCCGGGATGAAAAAACGACCCCCACCCGTTAACGGGCGTGCTTCTTCACGGCGGAATCAAATTCCTCGAGCGCCTTCGCGACGCGGTCGAACGTCTTCTTTGCTTCGGCTGGAATCTCTGCTTTAGCCACCTTCTTCGCGGCAAGTTCCTTCTTCAGTTTCACGGCAGCCGGCCGCGGCGCTGCCTTGTCCCCGAAAGCCCCTGGAAGGCTGCCAGCATCCTGATCCATGAAACCGATATCCGGGAGCCCCCCGAGGCTCAGCTTCTTCTTTTTCACTTCTTTCGTACCTCTAAAGAGAATGGTGTGAGTTTACTAGAAAGAATTAAAAGAGGATTTTTTAGGAGGAAATTGCAAAAAATGCATTACCGTAATACAGAAAAAAGATTTATAGTGATTAATATCCCATCACCTCATAAGGAAATCTGGAAATGACGACCTACAAAATGATTGATATCGAAGGCGTTGGCGAAACTTACGCCAAAAAGCTGGAAGAAGCGGGCATCAAGGATTCTGCCGATCTGCTGAAGAAAGCAGCTACCCGTTCGGGCCGTGCGGAGCTGGAAGAGGCCACGGGTATTTCCGGAAAGCTGATTCTCACGTGGACGAACCATGCTGATCTATGCCGTATCAACGGCGTTGGTCCTCAGTACGCCGAACTGCTGGAAGCGGCCGGTGTTGATACGGTGAAGGAACTCGCGCACCGCGTCCCGAAGAACCTCGCCGAAAAGATGGCTGAGGTCAATGCCGCCAAGAATCTGACGAACGGCGCGGTTTCCGAAAAGGAAGTCGCCAAGTGGGTTGAAGAAGCGAAGACTCTGCCGGCCGTTATGACCTACTAAGCAGAAATTTCGTCTGGGATTTAAAAAAACGCCCGGGTCCATCAGGATCCGGGCGCTTCTTTTGCTCTGAAGCTTTTTATCGGCAGAACGATCAGAAGGCGGCGACGACAGCGCCCTTCAGGTTCTTATCGATGTATTCCTTCACTTCCGGAGACTGCAGAGCCTTCACAAGCTTCTGGATCTCAGGACGGTTCTCATCACCCTGGAGGACAACGAGGTAATTCGCATACGGGGACTTGGAGTCTTCAATGAAGAGAGCGTCCTTCACCGGGTTCAGATTCACGGTCAGAGCGAAGTTCGAATTGATGACAGCGAAGTCCACATCCTTCAGGGAGCGCGGAATCTGAGCGGCTTCCAGTTCCTGGAGCTTGACGTTATGCGGGTTCGAGACGATATCGGCCTTCGTCGCGTTGATGCCGGTGCCCTTCTTCAGCTGAATGATGCCGGCAGACTGCAGGAGGAGCAGAGCGCGGCCGCCGTTCGTGGCGTCATTCGGGATCGCGATCGTAGCGCCGTTCTTGATGTTCTTCAGATCCTTGCTCTTGCCGGCATAAAGACCGATCGGTTCGATATGGATCGGGGCCAGGGCGAGGAGGTGAGTCTTATGCTGCTTCTGGAAGTCATCGAGATAAGGCTTATGCTGGAAGAAGTTCGCGTCAATCGACTTGTCTTCCAGAGCCGTGTTCGGCTCGACATAATCGTTGAACTCGACAATCTGCAGCGTGACGCCTTCTTTCTCGAGGTTCTTCGCGGCAACCTTCAGAAGATCAGCGTGCGGGACCGGAGTCGCGCCGACCTTGATGGTGACATTGCCGGCAGCAGCGCTCGAACCCGCCGTAGCGGTGGCGGCAGCCGAAGAGGCGGCTTCTTTCTTACCGCAGGCAGTCAGGATGGCAGCGGCAGCAGCGCTGGAGGCAAGAGCCAGGAATTGACGACGCTTCATTATCTATCTCCTTAGAACTTTTCAAGCCGCCCGGTTTTAAGGGCGAAACAGAGTTTTGGTTTAGTAAATGTAGCGTTTTTTCAAAAAAAAATCTCGCTGAAAAGCACGGGTTTTCGAGGTATTACCAAGAGAAGCGGCGATAGGATCAATGCTCTCAGAATTGAATTTAATTGTTAATTCTTAAAAACAAACTTATAACAAAATAGAAAAAAATCTATAATGGATTTAGGGGGTCGTATAGGGGTTGAACATTCTTCTTTGGTACAACTGTGACCATGGCAGACAAACCTTTCCAATATATACAGACACTTCTCGAGGCTGGCAGCTTTTCCAGAGCTGCGAAGCGCCTAAACATCTCTCAGCCCTCGCTCTCTCAGTTCATCATGCGTCTCGAAAAAGACGTCGGCGCTACGCTGGTTGACCGCGTGGCAAAGCCCCTGCGGCTGACACCCGCCGGGGAATGCTGGATTGGGGCCGAAAAGAACGTCAATAAGATCCGCGCGCTCTCGCGGGTTCAGATTCACGATATGGGGAGCGGCATTACGGGCCGGCTCGTTGTCGGTACACCTCAGTACTTTGAAGGGTACTTCCTCGTCAATGCCCTGCCTCCTTTCATGAAGGAATTCCCGGGAGTGGAGCTCGTGATCGAGCAGGGTTCCAGCGTGGATCTGGAAGAATCGGTCGCGGACGGGAGACTGGATCTCGCCATCGTTCCGAATCCGAGAAACCTGCCCAACATCACGACAGAGGAACTCTATTCCGAAGAGTGCCTGATCGCGCTCCGGACAGATGATCCCATGTGCAGCCAGGCAGTTGAAAACAGGGCGTCGTCCTACCCTGTTCTGGACTTCAGGCTCTTTGACGGAAAACCGTTCGTCACCGTGAAACACGATCTGCGGATGCGCTCTGTCTTTGATGATCTCTGCGCAAAGGCTCACGTGAAGCCCAAGGTGATGCTGGAAACCGGCGATCTGGCGACCTGCCTTGCCCTGACAGACGAAAAGGTCGGGCCGACTCTGGTGACCAATACGCTCGCGCGGCTTTTCGCGCCTAAGTTCCCGCTTCGGTTCTTCTCGATCCGTCCGAAGATTCCGGATTCCGATATCCGCGTCGTCTACCGCAGCAACCGGTACGTTTCCAAAGCGGCCCGCGCGTTGATTGACTGCATGAAAAAGGAAGGCAAGGAACTCACTACGCTGAACGACGCAGCGGAAACCGCGTAGAGGTATTTATGAAACCCGAAAGAAGGGAGGAGCGAATGCTCCTCCCTTTTTTCATGTCCGGGTTTCCAAAAGCACATAAAACAAAACCCTCGAAAGAAAACTTTCGAGGGTTTTGAAAGGGGAGCCTGACAGTGACCTACTTTCACCGGAAATACAACCGACTATCATTGGCGCGAGAGCGTTTCACCGTCCTGTTCGGAATGGGAAGGGGTGGGGCCACTCTGCTATGGCCGTCAGGCAAAGGCTTTGCTTTCGAAGTTTTTAAGGACTTCTCAAGCGAATTCTTTGGGAAGGAATGAAATCACATGGCTTGCTTTTCCACATTCACATATTTCTTTCTTTTTGCAAGCTTCCTTTCAAAACCATTTGCTGTCATTTAACTAAGCAGCACGGTTATAGGATCAAGCCTCACGGGCAATTAGTACCAGTTAGCTTCACGCCTCACAGCGCTTCCACACCTGGCCTATCAACGTCCTGGTCTCGGACGACCCTTCAGGGAGGTCAAGCCTCCGGGAAGACTAATCTTCAGGCAAGTTTCCCGCTTAGATGCTTTCAGCGGTTATCTCTTCCGCACATAGCTACTCGGCAATGCGACTGGCGTCACAACCGATACACCAGAGGTGCGTCCACTCCGGTCCTCTCGTACTAGGAGCAGCCCCTGTCAATCTTCCAGCGCCCGCGGTAGATAGGGACCAAACTGTCTCACGACGTTTTAAACCCAGCTCACGTACCTCTTTAAATGGCGAACAGCCATACCCTTGGGACCGGCTACAGCCCCAGGATGAGATGAGCCGACATCGAGGTGCCAAACACCGCCGTCGATATGAACTCTTGGGCGGTATCAGCCTGTTATCCCCAGAGTACCTTTTATCCGTTGAGCGATGGCCCTTCCATACAGAAGCCACCGGATCACTATGACCTGCTTTCGCATCTGCTCGACTTGTCTGTCTCGCAGTCAGGCACGCTTTTCCCATTGCAGTATCCTCACGATTTCCGACCGTGATTAGCGTACCTTCGCACTCCTCCGTTACCCTTTAGGAGGAGACCGCCCCAGTCAAACTGCCCACCATGCACGGTCCCCAGCCAGGATCACTGGCCCAGGTTAGAACCTCAAACAAATCAGGGCGGTATTTCAACGACGGCTCCGAATGAACTGGCGTCCATTCTTCAAAGCCTCCCGCCTATCCTACACAGATCGGTTCAAAGTCCAATGCAAAGCTACAGTTAAGGTTCATGGGGTCTTTCCGTCTAGCCGCGGGGAGATTGCATCATCACAAACATTTCAATTTCACTGAGTCTCGGGAGGAGACAGTGTGGCCATTATTATGCCATTCGTGCAGGTCGGAACTTGCCCGACAAGGAATTTCGCTACCTTAGGACCGTTATAGTTACGGCCGCCGTTTACTGGGACTTCGATCAGGAGCTTGCACCCCATCAATTAATCTTCCAGCACCGGGCAGGCATCACGCCCTATACGTCGACTTTCATCTTTGCAGAGCGCTGTGTTTTTAGTAAACAGTTACAGCCACCGATTCTCTGAGACCTCTTCACCCTCCGGGTTTCTCTCCCGTCAAGCTACAAAGGCACACCTTCTTCCGAAGTTACGGTGTCAATTTGCCGAGTTCCTTCTCCCGAGTTCTCTCAAGCGCCTGAGCATATTCAGCTCACCCACCTGTGTCGGTTTACGGTACGGTCGCCGTTGAACTGAAGCTTAGAGGTTTTTCCTGGAAGCGCTTCCAGTGGCTTCGTCTTCAAAAGAAGACCCGATCCTTCGTCCTGGGTATACGCCTGCGGATTTGCCTGCAGGCACCCATCGCTCGGAAGCCGGGACATCCAACACCCGGTCCACTCTGGCTGCTCCGTCACCCCATCGCATTCAACGCCGGTTCAGGAATATTAACCTGATTTCCATCAGCTACGCTTCTCAGCCTGGCCTTAGGAACCGACTCACCCTGCTCCGATTAACGTAGAGCAGGAAACCTTGGGTTTGCGGCGAGCGGGCTTTTCACCCGCTTTATCGTTACTCATGTCAGCATTCGCACTTCTGATACCTCCAGCAGACCTTACGATCCACCTTCGCAGGCTTACAGAACGCTCCCCTACCACTCACACTCAAAGTGTGAATCCGCAGCTTCGGTTATCAACTTAGCCCCGTTACATCTTCCGCGCGGAAGGACTCGATCAGTGAGCTATTACGCTTTCTTTGAAGGATGGCTGCTTCTAAGCCAACTTCCTGACTGTTTTAGCCTTTCCACTTCGTTTTCCACTTAGCTGATATTAGGGACCTTAGCTGGCGGTCTGGGTTGATTCCCTTTTGAGTCCGGACGTTAGCACCCGGTGCTCTGTCTCCTGCGCGAAGCTTTCTGGTATTCGGAGTTTGCCATAGTTTGGTAAGACGCCATGTCCCCCTAGCTATAACAGTGCTCTACCCCCAGAAGCTCATGCGCAAGGCACTACCTCAATAGTTTTCGGGGAGAACCAGCTATCTCCAGATTTGTTAAGCCTTTCACCCCTAACCACAGCTCATCCTCTGGTTTTGCAACACCAGTAGGTTCGGCCCTCCAGTGTGTGTTACCACACCTTCAGCCTGGCCATGGTTAGCTCATCTGGTTTCGGGTCTATGCCATGCGACTGAATCGCCCTGTTCGGACTCGCTTTCGCTGCGCCTCCCCTAGTCGGTTAGGCTTGCCACATAACATAAGTCGCTGACCCATTATGCAAAAGGTACGCAGTCACCCCGAAGGGCTCCTACTGTTTGTATGCATGCGGTTTCAGAATCTATTTCACTCCCCTCCCGGGGTTCTTTTAACCTTTCCTTCACAGTACTAGTACGCTATCGGTCGATCACGAGTATTTAGCCTTGGAGGATGGTCCCCCCATGTTCAGCCAGGGTTTCACGTGCCCCGACCTACTTTTCGAATCCTCAGTACCTTGAGATGAACGTCCCGTACGGGGCTATCACCCACTATGGCGAGCCTTTCCAGACTCTTCCAGTGTTCTTCTCAATATCGAATTCAGGCTGTTCCGGTTTCGCTCGCCGCTACTTCCGGAATCTCGGTTGATTTCTTTTCCTGCAGCTACTGAGATGTTTCAGTTCGCCGCGTTCGCCTCCATGCGCTATGTATTCACGCATGGATCAAGCTAAAGCTTGGAGTTCCCTCATTCGGAGATCCCCGGATCAAAGCTCGTTGTCAGCTCCCCGGGGCTTTTCGCAGACTGCCGCGTCCTTCATCGCCTGTGATCGCCAAGGCATCCACCACATGCACTTAGTCGCTTGATCCTATAACCCTGCCGCCTTTTACCCGGCACGGTTTCAATCGACTTGTAACGTGTCGCTGTTCTCTAAATGTTGCTTCGGTTTCTTGGAGAAACTTGCAAATTTGTGAATGCAATCACAACCCATGTTCATAACTGCCCTGAAATACCCTCATCAAGTATTCCAGGCACTTAGAACTTTCATTCCTTCCTAATTGTTAAAGAACAACCGAACATAGTCTTCATTTCTCAGAAGACAACGAACGATAAGTATGAGCACCTGTCTTGAGAACTTCGTTCTCTTAAAAGGAGGTGATCCAGCCGCACCTTCCGGTACTGCTACCTTGTTACGACTTCACCCCAGTCATGGAACCCACCGTGGTCGCCGTCCTCCTTGCGGTTGGACAAACGCCTTCTGGCAAACCCCACTCCCATGGTGTGACGGGCGGTGTGTACAAGACCCGGGAACGTATTCACCGCGGCATGCTGATCCGCGATTACTAGCGATTCCGACTTCATGCAGTCGAGTTGCAGACTGCAATCCGGACTACGATCGGTTTTCTGGGATTAGCTCCGCCTCCCGGCTTCGCTGCCCTCTGTTCCGACCATTGTATGACGTGTGAGGCCCTAGCCGTAAGGGCCATGAGGACTTGACGTCATCCCCATCTTCCTCCGGTTTGTCACCGGCGGTCTCATCAGAGTGCTCTTGCGTAGCAACTGATGACAAGGGTTGCGCTCGTTGCGGGACTTAACCCAACATCTCACGACACGAGCTGACGACAGCCATGCAGCACCTGTGTTCAGGCTCCCTTGCGGGCACTCCAGACTTTCATCCGGATTCCTGACATGTCAAGGCTAGGTAAGGTTTTTCGCGTTGCGTCGAATTAATCCACATCATCCACCGCTTGTGCGGGTCCCCGTCAATTCCTTTGAGTTTTAATCTTGCGACCGTACTTCCCAGGCGGTCAGCTTCACGCGTTGGCTTGGTTACCCAGGAATTGCTTCCCGAACAATCAGCTGACATCGTTTAGGGCGTGGACTACCAGGGTATCTAATCCTGTTTGCTCCCCACGCTTTCGTGCATGAGCGTCAGTCATGTCCCAGAGGGCTGCCTTCGCCATTGGTGTTCTTCCGCATATCTACGCATTTCACTGCTACACGCGGAATTCCACCCTCCTCTGACAAACTCTAGCCGTGCAGTCACAAATGCAGTTCCCAGGTTAAGCCCGGGGATTTCACATCTGTCTTGCACAGCCGCCTGCGCACCCTTTACGCCCAGTAATTCCGATTAACGCTTGCACCCTACGTATTACCGCGGCTGCTGGCACGTAGTTAGCCGGTGCTTATTCTTCAGATACCGTCAGCGGAACGTATTATTCGTACGTCCCTTTTCGTCTCTGACAAAAGCGGTTTACAACCCGAAGGCCTTCATCCCGCACGCGGCATGGCTGGATCAGGGTTTCCCCCATTGTCCAAAATTCCCCACTGCTGCCTCCCGTAGGAGTCTGGGCCGTGTCTCAGTCCCAATGTGGCTGATCATCCTCTCAGACCAGCTACTGATCGTCGCCTTGGTAAGCTTTTATCTCACCAACTAGCTAATCAGACATCGGCCGCTCCTGTCGCGCGAGGTCTTGCGATCCCCCGCTTTCACCCTCAGGTCTCATGCGGTATTAGCTGATCTTTCGATCAGTTATCCCCCACAACAGGACACGTTCCGATGCATTACTCACCCGTTCGCCACTCGCCGGCAGGAGCAAGCTCCCCCGCTGCCGTTCGACTTGCATGTGTAAGGCATGCCGCCAGCGTTCAATCTGAGCCAGGATCAAACTCTTGAGTTCAATCACTGCTATTACTTCATTTGCCTCAGTTTCCTGAGGCGTCGCGCTCAAAATTATCGACTGGTAATTCTCAGAAGCTCTCGCTTCTGCATCATTCCATTCGTCTTTTCAAGCACCTGATTTTTTATGAGCTGAAGCTCTTCAAAACCAGATGCTCACGCTTATCGGTTCGTTATTCAGTTTTTAAAGATCATCACTGCGTCAGCAGCGAAGAACACGTATATTACAGACGAAAAATTCAAATGTCAAACTTTTTTATTCTCAGGACCTGAACCGGAGCCCCGGTTCATCGTCATCTTTGACATAGGGAGCCATTTTTCTTCTATAGTTTTCAGTAATTTCCATCGCTTTAAATGTGCCATCAGGCTGAAGCTGAGTGAACACCAGAGTTTCAGCGATTTTGACCGCGGGCGAATCATCTTTCATGATTTCAAACGCCCAACGGATAGAACTCCACCCGAGCTGCTCAATCCAAAGCCTGAATTCCACCTTATCTCCCGCTCTGAGCGGCGCGCTGAATTCCGCCTGGATTCCGGCCATTGGCGCATAGATCTGATCTGTCACTCCGGGACCGAAAATCTTTTCCCCGAGAATCTCGCGGAAAAAGGCTTCTTCCGTATCCACTGCCCAGCGGAAGAAATGCGGATGAAAAACGAGCCCCGTCGAATCACAGTCTGAGAAATGAATCGTGAAGGGTTTGGAAAAAACACTATGCATCGGGCTATTCCTCATTTTCGCTGCGGATCCGAAGCGAAAGACCGGTGATCACGAGGTTATCTTCTATCAGATAGTCAGGGAAATACTGCCTGAAGGCTTTCTCGTAATAATGAGCGGCCCCTCCTGTAATAACGAGTTTAGGTTTCGCCTCATTTCCCATCGCTTCAAGCCCCCCGGAAATAAAGCCACGGACACAATCCGTGATCCCTGTTGAAATACCGTCGCTCGAATTCTGAGGGAACGTCTGATACGTACCGCTCGGCACATGAAGCCGCGCGGTACCCTGCTGAAGACTCTTAAACATCATGGTCGGTCCCGGCGCAATCCGTCCCCCCAGGTATTCGTATTCCCCTTCGCCACGGCAGATAATGCTGTCCGCCGTCAGCGCGGTTCCCATCTGAACAATGAGAAGGTTCTCATCCGGGTGCTTGCTCACAGCGCCCAGCGCCGCGTACCAGCGATCAGGACCGAGCTTTGTATAGTCGTCGTAGTGGTTGACGACATGAAAGGCGCCGTTAAATTCCCGCTGGCTTCCCAGCAGCTCAATCCTTGTCCGCTCGCACACCTGCTGAACCGTACTGGCAATGACACTGTGAGCCACTGTGCAGGCATAAATCAATTCCGGTCTCTGATGCCGGTAAAAGTCTCTTACCTGTTCTGCCAGCATCACCATGTCACCATAGGTGATCACGCCAGTATTCTGAGGTGTTGTCGCTTCCGCCCACTTGAGAGCTGAGTTGCCGATATCAATCAGATAGGTTCTTTTCAATGCCTGCACCTTTCTCTATTTCTATTGCCAGTGGCTTATCCTACGCCAGCAGAGCGAAAAAAAAGACCGGATTAACAGGAATCCGGTCTGGTAAAGGAGAGATGTCTCAGCAACTCATCTGTCATGAATCATGTTCCCGAAACCTTAACAGAAGCTGAAAGAAAAGCCCGCCGTCATTTGTGTTTCCCGCTGTTACAATAAACTTAATAGATAGGTGAAATACCATAGGGGATGCACTATGAAATACAGGCTGCTCAAATTCATCATCGCCGTACTGGCTCTAGTCGTGATCGGGCTTCTTGCCGCCCCCTGGTACATTTCGGATCCCGATATTGAAAAGGCGATCGCCAAAGATCTGACTTTTGTCGCGGCCGGCCTCATTGTTCTTGCCGCTATTGGTTTTCTGGTCAACATGACTGACACCAAGATCCACGAAGATCAGGCCGCCGCTTCCGGGAAAACCGATTCACCCTTCTCTGATAACAGTCTTTTTGACGCGAAGATCCGCGCGATGCATGAGCGCGCGAAGAAAGGCATGCATGTCTACCCGGAAGGTCACGTCTGCAAGACCCTGATTTCTCCGATGGACCTGGTTCTGAAGGCGCTCGATCCGGATGATATTTTGGTCGACTGCTACGGAAACGATAAAGAAGGCTATCGGACCCGGTTCTATGGATCGCTTGACGGCGGTACAAACTGGTATGAGATCAAGGTTCCGTCTTCTCCCGCTGACCGCAAGACCATGCTGAAAGTGGCTCTGGGTCTTGCCTCCGTCCATGATTTCGCGAATCAGACCCGTATGAGACTCAGGGAAAAGATCGTTGCCGGAACAGATGATGGAGTCGATGTGGCAGAGCTCTCGAGCTGGGAAAAATCCGTTAAGACCCCTGATCGCGAGGAGCGGAAACTCAATATAACGGAGAATGAGAAATCCGCCTGAGATTTCCGGAAGCCTGACAAATCAAAGGGCGCTTCAATGAAGCGCCCTTTTTTCGAACCTTTAGAAGTCTCTCACCTTTCCCCGAAGTTTCTTCACTTCGCTTCGCAACGTCTTCGTCTGCCGAACTCTGCGAATGCTCGCCCGGGTGGGTTTTGTCGGTATGCGGAAGTCCGGTATTTCCGAGGCTTCATCAATCAGCTCTCGAAGCCTGCGGTACGCCTCTGCCAGATTCAGTTCCTGAGTACGGTTATTTTCCGCCCGGATCGTAATAACGCCGTCAGCCCCAAGCCGTCTGTCTCTCAGGGTGAGCAGTCTCTCTTTCAGTTTTTCAGGAAGTGAACTCGCCCGGATATCAAACTTCAGCTGAACGGCGGTCGCGACCTTATTCACATTCTGTCCGCCGGCACCGCGGCTCCGTACCGCCGTCCATAACGCCTCTTCTGCTTTAAACTCGTAGTGAATCTTTCTCACGTGTCACCTTGCTTCAGTTCGGGGTGATCGCGGCTGTATGTTTAGGAGCACAGGAATCATGTCCTTACTGAAAATCGGTATTGCCGCCCTTGCCGCGGCGGTTTTGGTCACTGGCTGCGACCGCGCCGTCACCCGGATTTTTTCACCTTACGAAAACGACAGCCGGAATGTCAAGCGCATCGGCACCGCTGTCGGATCCCCGATCTATCGGATCGTGGATGACGACATGAAGTGTGTGGCAATTTTTACGCCGCAGGGTGACAGCGCCGCTGTCTCCTGCGTGAAAACGGATGGAACGCCCGCAAGCCCTGCCGCCGGGCAGACCGGCGGTTTCCTGAGCCGCTGAGCATTAAAAACAAGCCGCTGCGGATCCTTAATGGGCCGCAGCGCGGCGGCGGAAGCGGATCGGACGTCCGTGAGTGACATGCTTTTCTTCACGCGTCGCCATCCAGCAGATAAAGGATCCGATGACCACGAGCGCCACACCCTGCCAGAAGTCCAGCGTCAGGGTGGCACCAAGCATCAGCGCGCCGAGCAGACAGGACAGCACCGGGGTAAAGTAGGAACCGATCGCAAGAATTGTCATGCTCCCCTTCTGTACGCCGTAAGTCCACACGGCATAGGCGCCGCCAAACACACAGCCCGCCGCTACGCAAAGCAGAAAACCATTCCATGTCGGAGCGGGAGCCTCAAGACCGCCGGAAATAAAGATGCCGGCAAAAATGAGCGCGTCAAGCCCGAAAATAATCGGAGTCGGATTCTGGCCATTCCCCCAGGCGCGGCTCGCTGAGCTGAAGAGAGACCATGCAACCGCACCGAGCGCCGCAAGACCATAAGCAATCGGATTTTCAGCGATATGTCCGGCAATCTCAAGCGGATGGAATCCATGACCTCCCGCCAGAACTAGCCCAAGGCCGGCAAGCGTAAAGAGAAAACCAACCGCAACGTACCAGCGTGCCTTCTGATGATTGAAGAGCACCGCACAGATCACCGTGAGACTCGGCCAGAGGTAATTCACCATGCCGACTTCAAGAGTTTGCCTGCCGCCAGCAGAAAACTGAAGCGAGAATGTGAAGCAGAGTGAGCAGATAACAGAAAGCGGAACCCCGAGGAAGAGATACTTCTTCGAGTACTTGGACAGATGGGGAATACCGAAAACAAACAGCGTAAAGAGCATTCCGATCACGTAGCAGATCGTGAGGCCCTGAGCCATTCCAAAGACTTCCTCAAGCGACCGGATGAGCCCGACCGACATACCCCAGCAAACCGGCGCGAGAAGCCCAACGAGGGTCGCCCGATTCTTTTCCTGCAGCATAAGAAAAATGTCCAGCAAAGAATAAATTCAGGAACGGAATTCTATGCCTAATTTTCTTGATTATTTTGCGTTTAGTCTTAATATTTAGTCCCGCGTAGTAGGGATGTTCCCCAACTTCTTGAGGAGAGTAAAACTATGGATCTTTCTTCGGTAATGAACCCGAAGTCGATCGTGCTTGTCGGTGCATCGACCCGTGATCACACAATTGGCCATGATCTGCTGCATCGTCTGATCGATTACGGCTTCCAGGGCGACCTTTATCTGGTCAATCCGAAGGGAGGCGTCCTGGAGGGCCGTGAAGTTTATACGAGCGTGTCCGCTCTCCCCGATGGAATCGATCTCGCCATCATCGCAATCAACGCGAAATACATGCTGGATACGATCGATCAGTGCCACGAAAGAGGGATCAAAGGCATTGTCGTGATTTCGGCCGGATTCAAGGAAACCGGCGCGGAAGGTCTGGCGCTCGAAAAGGCTCTGACTGAGCGCGTGCATCAGTACGGCATGACGATGGTTGGTCCGAACTGCCTCGGTGTCGTGAATACGAACCCCGCAGTCCGCATGGACGGGTGCTTTGCCGAGACGCTGCCCCGCCGCGGCGACATCGGTTTCGTTTCGCAGTCCGGCGCTCTTGGCGGCGGCATCCTTAATATTCTGAAGGACCTCGGCATTGGTTTTGCCCAGTTCATTTCGATCGGCAATCAGGCTGACGTGAACGCGGCGAGCGCGATTGAATTCTGGGAAAACGAAGAGGATGTGCATCAGATCCTCCTCTATATGGAATCGATTCTCGACCCGAAGGCGTTCCGCAAGCTCGCCACCCGTGTGTCGAAAAAGAAGCCGATTCTCGCTCTGAAGGCCGGACGGTCCGCTGCCGGCGCGAGCGCCGCCTCCTCCCACACCGGGTCCCTTGCGGGCGCCGACAAGGCCGCTGACGCACTGCTTCGTCAGTCGGGCGTGATCCGTGAGAAGTCCCTCAGCGATCTGTTCTCGTCTGCCAAGGCTTTCTCGCTCTGCCCGCTTCCGAAGGGCGACCGGATTGCCATTATCACGAACTCGGGCGGCCCCGCCATTATGGCGACCGACGCGGTCGAAGACTTCGGTATGCAGATGGCAAAGCTTTCCGATGAGACCAAGGAAACGCTTCGCTCCTTCCTCCCGTCCGCGGCCTCGGTGAAGAACCCGGTCGACATGATCGCTTCTGCCCCGCTCGAGCATTACCGCAGAACGCTGGAAACCGTCATCGCGGATGACGGCGTCGATATGATCCTCACGATCTATCTGCCGTTCCTCGGCCTTAAAGACACGGATGTGGCGAACGCGATCATGGATATCCGGGCGAAACACCCCGAGAAGCCGATTGTCGGTGTCTTCATGACGACGCAGGAATTCTTCTCGTCGCTCGCCGATAAGAATGTGACCGTTCCCTTCTATATGTATTCAGAGGAAGGCATCGCGGCGCTTGATCGGCTTAATCGTCAGCGGAAGTGGGTCGAGAAGCCGGAAGGCCGGATCGAACGCTTTGCCGTGGACCAGGAAAAAGCCAAGGCGATCATCGCCGGCGCTGATGCGGAGTCCCGCGACACGCTGACCACGAAGGAAAGCATCGCCCTGCTCGATGCCTACGGCGTCCGTGTCTGCCGCTCAGCTCTTGCGAAGACAGAGGATGAGGCAGTCGCTATCGCGAATTCGATCGGTTACCCGATCGTGATGAAGATGACGTCGAAAACCACCTCCCACAAGACTGACGTGGGCGGCGTGCGTGTCGGCATCGCCTCTGAGGAAGCCCTCAGGCGTGAATACCGCGATCTGATCGCGAAGCTCACTGAGCGCGGACTCGATAAAGGCCTTGAAGGCGTTCTGATTCAGGAAATGGTGAAGAGCTCGCGCGAAATGGTGTGCGGTCTCGCCACCGATCCTCAGTACGGCCCGATGATTATGTTCGGTCTCGGCGGTGTGTTTGTCGAAGTGCTGAAGGATATTTCCTTCCGCATTGCTCCCCTTACGGATCAGGATGCATCTGAAATGGTGCGTTCCGTCAAAGCATGGAAGCTTCTCGAGGGTGTCCGCGGTCTCCCGCGCGCCCAAACCGATAAAATCGAGGAAACTCTTCTCAGGCTGTCCCAGCTGGTGACGGATTTCCCCCGCGTTTCCGAGCTCGATATCAATCCGCTCATGATTTCCGATAAGGATGGTGAAGCGATTGCGGTCGACGCCCGGGTGAAGCTCGCAAAGGCATAAGCTTTCCCCCCTGCTTCACGCGGAGCAAAGCCGGATCTGACCGGGCCAGTCTTTAACAGACGGCCCGGTTTTTTCATGCTTACCTTTATCATCAGACACCTGCAGGAAACGGCAATCGCTGCTCTCATTCTCACGGCCGCGGCCGCGATTCTCACAGGCTCAACCTGGGCCGCGGTCATCGGGGGTGCCCTGACGCTCGGGCTTTACGCCTGGCTGGGCGGCCGATACGCCTATCTGAATGTCCGGAAAACCGAGATCGACGCCTCACGCCCGAGCCTTGCCGCGTCACCCTCTGACTTTGATCGGGAGTACGTCACGCTGCACGTCAGACCCGGCGACCTCATAGAGCCGCGTAACTCCGGGACATCTGCGGATAAAAAGACGTCCGTCGTCACGCTTTTCCACGGTCACTACCGTCCGATCGCGCGGCTCATCGTTTCGTCTGACGATCCTCTCCCCGGCGCGCTCTCCAAAGGGGCCTTTTTCGGACGGGTCAAATCGGTTCCGGATGGTAATACCGGAGAATTCAGGATAGAAATTCAGGCCAAATCCCCGAAGGACGACAGACTCATCTAAAATAAATAGCCAGAAAACGGGAGTCTCCGTTTTTCGCCTCAGCACCTCAAACCAAAGTCGGGAAAACATGCACTCAAAAACCTTAGCCCCGATAGCAGGAAAGATCCTGCTCATTCTTGCCGGCAGCGCCTTTTTCGCCCTGCCCGCGTCAGCGACTCCGCACGACACTGAAGATCCGCTTTCCTTCATCTTCTTTACGCCCCCGGAACCTGCCGCAGCACCGGCTCCCGCGCCGCTTCCTGATGCTGATGCCGCTCCCGCGCCGACCAAATTTGGACTCAAGATTGTCAAAACCGTGAAGCAGCAGCTCGGAACGCCGTACCGCTACGGCGAAGAAGAACCTGACAGCGGTTTCGACTGCTCGGGACTTGTCTGGTGGGTCTATCGCCAGCATGGCGTGAATCTTCCCCGCACGACGACTGAGCTCGCTAAGGTTGGAGAGGATATTCCGCTTTCTGACGCCCATGTCGGCGACATCATTATTTTCCGCACAGGCCGCGGCGCCACTGGACTTCATACCGGCATTCTCACCGGCCCCTCCCGTTTCATTCACGCTCCCCGTACCGGAAAGAACGTGATGGAAAGCACGCTGAATGAATACTGGGCCCCGAGAATCGTGACCATCCGCCACGTGCGCGGTCTCCGTCTCCCGGAACGGTTCCCCTCCGCGGACGAGATTTCTTTGGCTCTGAGTCAGATGGATCCGACTGATTTCGGCAGCGGCGCTGAAGCCGATACGTCGATTGATCCTCTTTTTGACGCTATTGCTCTCGGTGAATCCGAACCCGCGCGTCTGGGTCCCGCGAACACAGTGAAGAACAGCGTAAAGTCGACCCGTCACCGCTATGTGCTCGCTAAGAACGAGGTGATTCCTGCCCGTCAGGCACCGCAGGCAAAGGCTGTCAAGACTTCGGCCAAAGCGTCTACAAAGCCTGCCGCTCAGACCGCAAAGACCGCCCGCAAAGCGAAGCCCGGTTTCGAACGTACGTCGCTTCGCGGCTACCGTTCCGCTCACCGCCGTGCCGCGCAGCCAAACATCTGATCAATAAGGCAACTGCAGGATGGTTTACCCTGTTTCCTATAACGATTACGCTAAAAAAACACCTCTACTCGACCGTTTCATCCGCTACGCGCTGATCCCGACAGGTTCAGATCCTGAAAGCGCAGCCTCCCCGAGCGCTGCACGGGAATTTGATCTCGCGCGGGTCCTTGAGTCTGAACTCCGGGCACTCGGCGCGAAGGATGTGACACTCTCCGAGAAAGGGGTGGTGACCGCGACGATTCCCGCGTCGTCCGGAGCTGAAAAAGCGCCTGTGATTCTCCTCAATTCCCACATGGATACGTCCCCTGAAGCCTCCTGCGAAGGCATTCATCCTCAGGTGGCAGAGGCCTGGAACGGTGAGGCAATCGCGCTTGATCCGGAAAACAAAATCCGGCTGGATCCGGAAGTATTCCCGGAACTCCGACGCCATATCGGGGAAGACATCATCTGCACCGATGGCCGCACACTTCTCGGCGCGGACGACAAAGCCGGCGTCGCCGCTATCATGAACGCCGCGGAGTGGTTCCTCACTCACCCGGAAGACCCGCATGCCGAAATCCGGATTCTTTTCACGCCGGACGAGGAAATCGGGCGGGGCACGGATTCTGTTGATGTGCCGGGGCTCCGCGCCTCATACGGGTTCACGATTGACGGCGGCGATGTCGGCGGGCTCGAAAGCGAGACCTTTAACGCCGCCACTGCCCGGGTAACCTTCACGGGAATTTCCGTTCATCCGGGGTCCGCCAAAGGAAAGATGGTAAACGCGGCGAAGCTTGCCGCCCGATTCATTTCTCTCCTTCCTGAATCTGAATCTCCGGAAGAGACCGAGGGGCATGAAGGCTTCTTCCATCCGATCTCGATCTCGGGCGGCGTTGAGCATGCCGAAGTGATCCTCATCATCCGTGACCATGACCGCGGCGCCTTTGAGGACCGCAAGATGTGGCTCGCGGCGCTCGTGCAGAATTTCGACACCGGCCGCGCCGCTCCCGCGCAGGTGGTGATTCAGGATCAGTACCGCAACATGCGGGACTATCTCGCCGGGCACGAAAATATTCTGGACCTCGCCCACGCGGCATACCGCGACTGCGGAATCGAACCGATTGAAGAACCGGTCCGCGGCGGGACGGATGGCGCCTTCTTCTCCGCGAAGGGACTTCCCTGCCCGAATGTCTTTACCGGCGGACTTAATTATCACGGTATCTATGAGTGCATCCCCGCTCAATCGCTCGAAAAAGCGGCAAATGCCGTGATCGCCATTCTGAGGCGTTCCGCCTCTCTTACCCTAAATTCGTGATACGGGCGCCTGCCGCATTCGGATTTACCATTAGAATGAAAGGAAAGCGGGCTCCATGCCCGCGGCCCTGACCTTTTTCTGGAGTCTCAGCCTATTCCGATTCTTCAAACACCTTAACCAGAAGGGACTTCTTTTATGGATTCCGTTTTACAGATGGTCGGGCTTCTGATCCTCGTCCTCTGCTCGGCGTTCTTCTCGATTTCCGAGATTTCACTCGCCGCCGCAAAGAATGTGAGGCTTCAGGGGCTCTCCGAAGCAGGCGACCAGCGCGCCCGGGAAGTTATTGCGCTTAAGGCTAATCCCGGACCTATGTTTACGATCGTCGAGATCGGCGTTAATGCCCTCGCTCTTGCCGGCGGTATTCTTGGGCAGGATGTTTTCATCCCTCTCTACAAATCGGCATTCATTCACGTGCTCAGCGAATCCTCCGCTGACACCGCAGCCTTCTGGCTCGCGTATCTCACCGCTACCCTCCTCTTCGTTCTCTTCGCTGACCTGATCCCGCGCCGCTACGCGATGGCGCGTCCTGAGTCGTGCGCGATCCTCGTGATCCGCCCGATCACCTGGCTGAACTCGGTTCTGAAACCGGTTGTCTGGGCTCTGAACAGCTGCGCCACTTTCGCGATGAAGAAACTCGGCATGCCGACGCACGCCGGTGAACGCGTCACGACGGCAGACGTCCTCGCGACCGTAAACGCGGGCGTCAAGGAAGGTGTGATTGATCCTGAAGAGCGGAGCGTGATCGAAAACATCTTCTCGCTTGAAGACCGGACGGTTTCCACTGCCATGACGGCGCGCGACGATATCGTCTACTTCCTCAAAAACGAGAGCGACGAAAGCATCCGCACCAAAGTTGTTCAGAACCCGCATCATCAGTTCCTCGTCTGCGAAAAAACGATCGATAACGTCGCGGGTTACGTGGACAGCAAGCAGCTTCTCACCCGCCTGGTTCAGGGGAAACGTCTGGATCTGACGGAAAAAGGTCTCCTCAGCCCCGTGAAAATGATTCCGGAAAGCCTCTCCATGTCGGAAACGATTGAAGAAATCCGGAACACCATGGCTGACTTCGTGGTGGTGATCAATGAGTACGGTGAAGTGGCCGGCCTCATTACCCTGAATGACGTGATGAACACCATCATGGGCGAAATGGTCGGCCTGGATGAAGACGCCCAGATCGTGAAGCGCGATGAAAACTCGTGGCTCGTTGAAGGCTCCACATCGCTCTACGAACTGGAGAACACGTTCGACCTCCCGGATATTGAAGACAATCCGCCGTATGAAACCGCGGGCGGCCTCGTCATGTTCCTTCTCCGCCGCATTCCGAAGAGAACCGATAAGCTCACGTTCGGCGGCTACCAGTTCGAAGTGGTGGATGTGGATAAGAACCGCGTTGATCAGCTGCTTGTCACTAAGCTTCCGAAGGGCGGAATCCCGAAAACCTCCCCAGATACCACTGCGGATACCAAGAATCAGACCCCGTCCGGAAATACTCCCCAGGATATTTCCGAAACACATTAAGCCCATCATCCTAAGGGGAAGCACGCCTGGCCCCCGCCCATAGCGGGGAGCCTATACTGAGAGGGATTCACGAAGCCCTGTTTTAAGTGATTCATTAATTAAAACAGGGAATTATGAAAACACCTCAAAGGAGAATTGGCGTGAATACAGGATTTGCTCTCAGACTGACCGCAGCCGCGGTCGCGGCCTGCGTTGCGAGTGGCGCTGGAGCCGCTGCCAAGGACGGAACCTTTACCGGAACCGGGAACGGCCGCGGCGGTCAGATTACCGCTGCCGTGACGTTCAAGGGCGGAAAGATCGCTGATGTCAAAATCACCAAGCAGACGGAAACCGTCGGGGTTTCAGACTCTGCGCTCAGGATTCTTCCGAAGGAAATTGTCGAGAAGAACACGCTGAAACTCAACGCAGTGTCCGGTGCGACGCTCACGAGCTGCGGAATTCTTGAAGCCGTGAGGAACGCTATCAAGGCAGCCGGCGGCACCGATAAAGACTTCATGACAGCCCCGGTTGTTGTGAAGAAGACCGCCAAAGCGGCTCCGAAAGAAATCAAGACTGACATCCTCGTGATCGGCGGCGGCGCGAGCGGCATCACCGCGGCAGTCCGTGCGGCAACTCTCGGCGAAAAGGTCATCCTTATTGAAAAGATGCCGAATATCGGCGGCGACACGCAGCTGAACGCCGGCACGCTGATCGCCACCGGCTCCCGCTATCAGCGTGAGGTGATGAAGGAAACGAAGGACAGCCCCGAGCTCGCTTACAAAGACATCATGAAGGCCGGCAAAAACAAGAATGATCCGGTCCTCGTTCACATGACAACGCAGAACGCGGGCAAAGTGGTCGACTGGCTGATTGATGACCTGAAGATTCCGTATGGACCGGCCGCCACGCAGTACCCGGATCACTCCGCTAACCGTCAGCTCGGTGTCGAGGGTCGCTCCGTCAACTTCCTCCGTCTGATGAGCAACGAGCTGAAGAAGCACGGCGGCGTCATCATGACGGACACCCGGGCGCAGAAATTCATCCTCGATAAGAAAGGCAATGTCATCGGCGTGAAAGCGCGTCTCGCTGACGGTGCCTATGTGAACTTCTCCGAAAAGGCGACTATTCTCGCCTCCGGCGGCTACGGCGCAAACCGCTCGATGCTCCCGAAGAAGGTCGCTCAGGGACTCTTCTACGGTCTTGACTCCGATAGCGGCGACGGTCTGAAAATGGGCCGCGAGATCGGGGCCGGGACGATCAATCTGGACCTCGTGAAGCAGTACCCGCAGGGCGTCGAAACGACTCCGCATCACGGTCTTGCCGCCACCGCCTCCTCTACCGACACAATGAAGAAGTCGGGCGCTATCTACGTGAATTCTGACGGCCGCCGCATTGTTGATGAGCTTCAGGGACTTGGAACACTTACCGATGTCACGAAGGCCCAGAAAGGCCAGATCATGTATATCGTGATGGATCAGGCCGCCTGGAAGGAATACGTCGCGAAGTCACTCGAAGATAAGCTCGTCGCGTCCGAAGCCGATCTCTACAAGTGGGAAAAGATCGTGAACAACGGCCGCCCCGTCATGGCTGAGGGTAAAACACTCGCTGAAGCCGCGAAGAAAATGGGGATCAACCCCGCGCAGCTGCAGAAGACTGTTGACCGCTGGAACGGTTTCGTGAAGGCCGGAAAGGACGCTGATTTCGGCCGCAAAGTGCTGAAGCCGCTTGCCGGAGGCCCTTACTACATCGTGGAGCAGAAAGTCCGCTTCTGCACGACGCTCGGCGGTCTGAAGGCTAATGGCAGCATGCAGATTCTGAAGAAGAACGGAAAGCCGATCGGTAATCTCTATGGCGCCGGCTGCGTTGTGGGAGGCGCGAACGGCGCTGACTCGATGACCGCCATGATGAATTCCTGGGCCATTATCTCGGGTTACGTCGCCGCGGATTCCGCAGTGAAAAGCCTGAAGAAGTGAAAAAACGCTCCGGATTCGCCTGAGTGACCAAGGGCGGCGCGGTATCTTCCGCGCCGCTCTTATTCCATTCAGTCTCCCCATCCCCTCTTTCCGCAAAAAGCCTCAGGTCTTTTTTTCGCGTTCATATAATAACAATTATCATTAACATTTAGAGAACGGTTATGTCCGATTTTTCACTCGTACTCCAGATGGCAGCGCTCGGCACCGGGTTCTGCTTTCTGATGACGACGCTTGGCGCGGCATCTGTCCTCTTCACCGGAAAAGAATCCAGTCCCGCGTTCCAGAGAATTTCTCTGGGATTCGCTGCCGGCATTATGGTGGCGGCGAGCGTCTGGAGTCTTCTGATTCCATCCCTTGAAGCGAGCAGCAAAGACGCTATTCCGTGGCTCCCTGCCACCGGCGGCTTCGTGCTTGGCATTGCTTTTCTTCTTCTGATGGATAAGACAATCCCCCACTGGCATCCGGCGGAGGATTCCCCTGAAGGACCGAAGTCCAACCACTCGCGTACAGAACTTCTTGTTGCCGCGGTAACGCTTCACAACATTCCGGAAGGAATGTCTGTCGGGCTCGCTTTCGCGATGGCCGCGATCACGGGCGAAGCGAGCACGCTTTCCGCCGCAGGCGCTCTCGCGCTTGGCATCGGAATTCAGAATATTCCGGAAGGCGCCGCCGTTGCGCTCCCGCTGAAAGACGCCGGTCAGTCGCGCGTCAAAGCTTTTATCGGCGGGTCGCTCTCCGGGATCGTGGAACCGATCTTCGGCATCCTCGTGGTTTTCGCGGCATCCTTCATCCAGCCCTACATGCCCTGGCTTCTCGGGTTCGCGGCCGGCGCCATGATGTTCGTGGTGGTTGAGGAGCTGATTCCCGCGGCCCATCTCGACTCGAAGCGCCACGACTCCACGCTCGCTGTCATGGCAGGATTCCTGCTCATGATGGTGCTCGATACCTCGCTCGGTTAACAGCGAAAACCGCTGTCACAGTCAAAAAGAGAGACAGGCCGCAAAGCCTGTCTCCCTTCTTTTTTATGCAGCGCCTCCCCGATTCGGGAGGCGTTTTACTTGCTTACTTCAGCTCCGTGAAGGGCTTGCCTTCGGAAGCTGCCTTCGCGCTGTCACCCGCGAGGACAAACGTGAAGTCATCCGTCTTCACGAGCTTCTTCACGGCGCGGTTCACATCATCCACCGTCAGGCGGCTGATGGCTTTATCGAGCTCAAGGCTCTTCGTCCAGTCAGCGTCCTCGGCGAGATAGCTCACCCAGCCGGTCGCGAGCATCGTGTCCTGGGAACGGTTGACGGAACGGGATTCAAGAAGGCCCTTCTTCGCTTCCTCCACTTCCTTCTCCGTCACACCATCCTTTGCCACACGGGCAAATTCTTCCCGCATGTCACTCTCGGCATGCGCAAGGTTCTGCGGCGCCGTGATCGCGAGAGCGATCCAGCTCGAGCGGTTCCCGAAAGTCTTCAGAACGATCGTGCTGTAAACCGAGTACGAGAGACCGTCCTTCTGACGGAGACGATCCGCGAGACGGTTCGAGAGGCCGGAACCGCCGCCGATAATCCAGTCAGCCACGATCAGCGCCGCGGCATCCGGATCATCCATGTTCGCCGCGAAATCGCGGCGCGCCATCAGGAAGGCGTTCTCTTTCTGCGGCGTATCAATCACGATCCGCTTCGGAGCCACCGGACGGTACTCGGAATCCACGCGGACGAATGGCGTCTCTGACTTCTTCGTGAAGGAATCAGCGATCGCAGCCTTCACTTCCTTCGGATCAAAGTCGCCGACCACCGCGATATCCGCGGTCGCGGTCTGGAAGACGCTGTCATAGAACGCCTTCACCTGTTCATCCGTCATCGAACCGATACGGTCCACGATTTCCTGACTCGTCAGACGGTTTCGGGCATCCCCTTCCGGATAGGTTCTGAAGTGGCGGCTCATCGCGTCAATCGCGAGCGTCGTCGGGTTATCGAGCTTCGCCTGGTTGGAGGTCGCCACCTGACGTGCGAGCTTCGTGAATTCGTCCTTCGGGAAGGAGGCGTCACGCATCAGCCCGCCCACAAACCGGAGAGCGTCCGCGATATGAGCGCGGTCCGTCGTGAAACTCGTAATATCGCCGTCAATCTTGAGAGCGGTAAAGCGGTCCGAGATCTCTTCATACGTGAGATCCTTCGTGCCTCGGGTCAGCATCATCTCTAGAAGCGTCTTCTCGAGCTGCTTCCCCTTAAGCGCCGCGTCATTTCCAATATTGAGACGGATTTCAACAGTCACCGTCTCGCCGCGGTTCTTCTTCGGGAGAAGCGCGAGCTTCATGGAGCCGGTCTTCACGACTTCGGTGCGGGCGTTGATGTTCTGCTGCGAGTTATCAAACGCTTCAGCCTCTTCGCCCTTCTCATTGAAGTGATGAGACGCGATCTGCTCCTCGATCGGAATACGCTTCGGCATCGCGGCACGCTTGGGGGCCGTCTCCGGAAGGAACATGCCGACCACACGGTTATCGCAGACAAAGTACCGGGAAACGGCGCCTGCCACACCTTCAGGCGTCATATCGGCAAGCTCATCGCGGCCGATAAAGAAGAGCCTCCAGTCACCCTGACCGATGTACTCGGAAAGCTCCACGCCGAACTCCTCGGGGTCCGAGAACATGCGGTCATAATCCGTCCGCTCGTCCTCAACCGCCACCTTCATTTCGCTTTCGGTCGGCGCCTTTTCGCTGAAGGACTCTTCAAGCGTCTTCACCATGGCGTCGCGCACCTTCGCCTCATCTCCGGTCTTCTTGAGAAGCGCGCCGATGAAGACAAAGCCCGGATCCTTTCCGGGGATCGAGAAACCAAACACCTTTTCGGCGAGGCCCGTGTCGACCAGAGCCTTATAGAGACGCCCCTTCGGACTGTCAGTCAGGATCGAGACACCGAGCGCCACACGGTGGAAATCCGGGTCGTTTGAAGCCGGCACCCGGTAGCCGACCGCGACAAACTTCGCCTCACCCGGACGGCGCACCGTGAAGGAACGCTCACCGTCAGCCACCGGCTCAACAGTCCACTCTTCAGGCAGCTTACGCTCAGGACGCGGAATCGCGCCGAAAATCTTCTCAATCTTCGGAAGAATCTCAGCCGGATCAAACTTGCCGGAAACCGTCAGCACGGCATTGTCCGGCTGATAGTAACGGTGATAGAACGCCTGAAGATTCTCTATCTTCACGTTCTCAATATCGCTCCGGGCACCGATCGTCGGCTTCCCGTAGTTATGCCAGTCGAAAAGGATGCACTGCATCCGCTTCAGCACAACGCTCACCGGATCGTTCTCGCCCATCTCGTACTCGTTCCGGACAACCGTCATTTCGGAATCGAGATCCTTCTTCGCGATGAAGGAATTCACCATGGCGTCCGCGCTCCAGCGGAGCGCCCAGTCCATGTTGTCATCCGTCGCTGTAAAGGACACGTGATAATTCGTGCGGTCGAGCCAGGTCGATCCGTTCATGCGGAATCCGCGGCGCGTGAATTCCTTCGTGGGGGACGGGAAATTCTTCGATCCCTTGAACATCAGATGCTCAAGGAGATGCGCCATGCCGGTTTCTCCGTAGGACTCATTCCGGGAGCCCACTTTGTACGTCATATTGACGGTGGCAGTGGGTTTTGACGCATCGGGGAAGAGAATAACGGACAGACCGTTCGGAAGGGTGTACTCAGTGATTCCTTCCACCACCGCGGCCTTCACGGCGCGGACGGGCTCGGAAGCCGGCTGAGCGGCCGCCCCGGCGGGAGCCGAGGCAAGACCCAGTACTGCAGAACCAGTAACCATAATGAACTTAAGTATCGATCTCATAAGAAAAAGGAAAAAAGAGGCGGCGGAGGAGATCTCATCAGGACGGATCCTGGGCACCCTCCGCAGTCATTTCTTCCCGGCGACTGCGGATCCCCAGACACTCCTTTTGGGAGACGGGAACAAGCCGCCGGTTCGCCTTGCACGTAAGAGTCCTCCATCTTAGCGCACCGCAACGTTTTGTCACGCCTTTACATGCGGCGGAAATCGCAAATCCGCGCTGAATGTGCTAATTTCACTCTCTCTATATGGCTGAAGGTGTTTCAGCCGGCGTTTCGGAGCAGTATCCGTGAAACTACTTTTCGACCTTTTCCCGGTCATCCTTTTCTTCCTCTCCTTCAAGATTTCTGAAGCGAAGATCGACCAGACAATGGGAATCGTGAACCGGCTGCTGGGCAGCGGAATCGATCCCATGCAGGCGCCTGTGATTCTGGCGACCTCGGTCGCGATTGTCGCTTCAATCCTGCAGGTCGCCTTTGTGCTGCTGCGCGGCAAGAAGGTGGAAGTCATGCTGTGGCTGTCGCTCGCGATCGTTACGATCTTCGGCGGCCTCACGATCTGGCTCCACAATCCGCTTTTCATCAAGTGGAAGCCTACGATCCTCTACTGGGTCTTTGCCTCGATCCTGATCTACGGCAGCATGACCGGAAAGAACTTCATTCATAAGCTGATCGGCGCTCAGATCGCCCTTCCCGCCAACATCTGGAAAAACCTCCAGAAGGGCTGGATCGGGTTCTTCATCGTGGTCGGGTTTATCAACCTCGCGGTTGCTTACTCGTTCTCCACGGAAGCCTGGGTGAATTTCAAGCTTTTCGGCCTCCTTGGCCTCACGCTCGCCTTCACGCTCGCGATGGGTTTCTACATCGCGAAATACAGCCCCGAGTCTCTTGAAGACAACGTGAAAAGCGACGCCGCACCGAAATAATTCCGGACAGAAGAGTTAACCCTCTGTCCAAACCATCTGTTTTTTTTGGAGTCATTCCAATGCAAATGAAAGCCACCGCCGCCATTCTCGCCGGCGTCATCTTCGCGAGCGCCCCGGCGTTCGCCGCTGTCTCTGACGTTACCGTGAACGGCCACAAGATCACGGCTGCCGAGCAGGAGCACCTGATTCAGGGCGCCGTCGCTCAGGGCAACCAGCGCACGCCTCAGCTTGAAGAGAACGTGAAGCACGCTCTCGTCGCTCAGGAAGTGCTCCTTGAGGAAGCCGCCAAGCAGAAGCTTGAAACGACGGACGCCGCTGTGCGCTCCGCTCTCCGTCAGGCGAAGAACAATATCCTCTCGCAGGCTGTGATCGCGAAGTACATGAAGGCTCACCCGGTGACCGAAGCTGAAGTGCGCGCTGCTTACGATAGGGAAAAGGCCGCTTACGGCGCGACTGAGTATCACGTGCGCCACATCCTCGTCAGCTCTGAGGCTGACGCGGAGAAGGTCCTGCAGCGCCTGAAGTCGGGCGAGGATTTCGCGAAGGTCGCGAAGGACGTCTCGATCGACACCGGCACGAAGGATAACGGCGGCGATCTCGACTGGGCCTCCCCGAGCTCCATGGTGAAGCCGTTCGGCGACGCGATGAAGACTCAGAAGGTCGGTGCCGTGAGCGCGAAGCCCGTGCACTCCCAGTTCGGCTGGCATATTCTCCAGGTGATGGAGTCGCGTCCTGCTGAACTCTTCCCGGCGTTTGACCGCGCGAAGCTGCAGATCGAGCAGAACCTGACCCGTGAGCGCGTGAACGCCTACGTGGACGGCCTTGTCGCGAAGGCGAAGATCCACTGAGATCTGAACTCCCCCCGGCTGGCGGCACCGCCCCGGCCGGCGCAGTAATAAAAAAGCAGCAGATGAAAATCTGCTGCTTTTTTATTGGCTTTCGCTGATCCCGGTCCGGGATTCCGGACCGGTTCATCAGAAGGCTGTGCCTCAGCCAACCCAGCGGCGGGCGTTCCAGAACATCCGCATCCAGGGGCTCCACTCACCATCCAGAGCCTCTTCGCCCCAGGAGAGCTGCACCGCGCGGTGGCTGCGCTCAGGGTGAGGCATCATCGCGGTGAAGCGGCCGTCAGGAGTCGTTACGCTGGTCACGCCGGCAGCCGAGCCGTTCGGATTAAACGGATAAGTTTCCGTCGGACGGCCCTGCGGGTCTACGTAGCGGGCGGCAACGAGTGCCTGACCGGCATCCGCCGGATCACGCCACAGCACACGGCCTTCGCCATGTGCGTTCACGACAGGCATCGAAGAACCGGCCATGCCGCTGAAGAAGATCGAGGGGCTTTCCTCAATCTTCACCTGCACGAGGCGGGCCTCGAACTGCTCAGAGAGGTTGCGGACAAAGCGCGGCCAGTGCTCAGCGCCCGGGATCAGGCTGTGCAGTTCGGAGAACATCTGGCAGCCGTTGCAGATACCGAGGCCAAACGTGTCCGAACGCGAGAAGAACCGGGCGAACTCTTCCGAAAGCTTCTCGTTAAAGAGAATCGAACGGGCCCAGCCGCCGCCGGCACCCAGCACGTCGCCGTAGGAGAAGCCGCCGGCCGCCGCGATACCCTTGAGACCATCGAGACTCACACGGCCGGAAAGGAGATCCGTCATGTGCAGATCGCAGACCTCGAACCCGGCGTGCATGAAAGCCGCGGCCATTTCGTGCTGCGAATTCACGCCCTGCTCACGGAGCACTGCCATACGGGGCTTCGCGCCGAGGTTGATCATCGGAGCGGCAACGTTATCCTGAGGATCAAACGTCGTGTGGATATAGAGACCGGTATCTTCCGGATTCTCGATACGGGCGTATTCCGCGTCCGCGCATTCCGGATTATCGCGGTTGCGGGCAATCTGCCAGGAGACTTCAGTCCACGCCTTCTGCAGCGCGGCGCGCGTCTCGGCGTAGATTTCCTTCCCGTTCACAAGAATCACATAGCGGTCATCATTCTTCGGAGCGCCGATGAAGAACGCGGCGTGGTCCAGCCCCGCTTCGCGGAAGGCCGCCATCGCGGCTTCGGCGTCTTCATCACGCACCTGAATCACAGCGCCCGCTTCTTCATTAAAGAGCGCGCGGAGGATTTCCTTCGGATCGTGAGAGTCGCCGCGGGTCAGAGAGGCAATGTCCGCGGACACACCGCAGTGGCCGGCAAAGGCCATTTCAGCGAGCGTTGCCGCGAAGCCGCCGTCAGAACGGTCGTGGTAAGCAAGGATCTTGCCTTCGGAGGCGAGACCGCGGATCACGCGCACAAAGGCCTTCAGCTTCTCAGCGGATTCCATATCCGGCGCTTCATCACCGAAGCTCTGGATCACCTGAGCGAGGATCGAGCCGCCAAGACGCTCACGGCCTTCAGAAAGGTCGATCGCGATCAGCTTGGAAGCGACATTCGGGCGCAGCTGCGGGGTCAGCGTGCGGCGGATATCGCGCACCGGGCCGGAAGCCGAGGCGATCATCGAGACCGGGCTCGTCACGGAGCGCTTTTCGCCGGACTCGGTTTCCCAGCCCGTCTTCATCGAGCAGGAATCCTTGCCGACCGGAATCGAAACGCCCAGAGCGATACAGAATTCGCTCGTCGCCTTCACGGCGTCGTAAAGCTTCGCGTCTTCGCCTTCGCTGCCGCAGGAAGCCATCCAGTTCGCCGAGAACTTGACGGTCGGAAGCTCGATATCAGCGGCCGCGATATTCGTGATCGCTTCAGCGAACGCCATACGGCAGGAAGCCGGGGCATTGATCACGGCGATCGGGGAACGCTCGCCGATTGCCATCGCTTCGCCCTTATTGCTGAGGAAGGAGAGCGCGGTCACGGCGACGTCAGACACCGGCACCTGCCAGGGGCCGACCATCTGGTCGCGGTGCGTCAGACCGCCGACCGCTCGGTCACCGATCGTGATCAGGAAGGACTTGGAAGCCACCGTCGGGTGACGAAGCACTTCCGGCAGCACCTTCGCGAGCTCAACACCATCGAGCGCCACAGGTTCAAGCTTACGGTCCACGTGCTTCACATCGCGGTGCATCTTCGGCGGCTTTCCAAGAAGCACATCCATCGGCATATTCACCGGGTCCTGCTTCTCTTCAGGCTTCGACACAATCAAGCGGCCGTCTTCGGCAATGTGGCCGATCACCGCGTACGGGCAGCGTTCGCGGCGGCAGAAGACATCAAAGCGATCAAGATCTTCCGGCAGCACGGCGATCACATAGCGCTCCTGGCTCTCGTTGCACCAGATCTCAAGCGGGCTCATACCGGATTCTTCAACCGGGATCTTCGACATATCGAAGCGGGCGCCGCGGCCGGACATTTCAGCGAGTTCCGGCATGGCGTTCGAAAGACCGCCGGCACCGACGTCATGAATCGCGAGAATCGGGTTCTTTTCACCGCAGGCCCAGCAGCGGTCGATCACTTCCTGCGCGCGGCGTTCCATTTCCGGGTTGCCGCGCTGCACGGAGTCAAAGTCCAGCGCTTCGGAGTTCGAGCCCGTGGTCATCGAGCTCGCGGCACCGCCGCCAAGACCGATACGCATACCCGGGCCGCCGAGAACGATCAGCAGAGAGCCGACCGGAACCGGGAGCTTCTTCGTTTCGTCATTACGGATGTTGCCGATACCGCCCGCGAGCATGATCGGCTTATGGTAGCCGTAGCGGATGCCGCCGACGTTCGCCTCAAAAACACGGAAGTAGCCGGCAATATTCGGACGGCCAAATTCGTTATTGAAGGCCGCGGCGCCGATCGGACCTTCCTTCATGATGGAGAGAGGCGTCGCGATGCGGGACGGCGCGCCGTAGGTGCGGGAGGTCTTCTCGCCCGTCACCACGTCGGAATCGTTTTCCCAGCCCTGAGCAGCGCCCGGGAGATGGAGCGCGGAAACCGTG
The DNA here is from genome assembly GCF_003402575.1 of Mesosutterella multiformis. GTDB lineage: Bacteria > Pseudomonadota > Gammaproteobacteria > Burkholderiales > Burkholderiaceae_F > Mesosutterella > Mesosutterella multiformis. The sequence goes on along the minus strand of NZ_BGZJ01000001.1, from coordinate 1,500,387 downwards.
AAGCCGCAGAGACCGGCCTTCGGACGGCCGCCGCGGCCGGTAGCGCCTTCGTCACGGATCTCACCGCCGGAACCGGTGGCAGCGCCCGGGAACGGAGAAATCGCGGTCGGATGGTTATGCGTCTCAACCTTGAAGACCGTGTGCGTCAGTTCGTTCTCTTCCGTGAAGTACTGTCCGTAGGGAGAATCCTTTGCCGGACGCGTATAGAGACGCGGGACTTCGGAACCCTCGTAAATCGCGGCGTTATCGGAGTATGCCGTAATTGTGCCTTCCGGGTGCGCCTTGTGGGTCGCGCGGATGTAGCCGAAAAGCGACTGATCCATCGGCTTTCCATCGATCACCCAGGAGGCGTTGAAAATCTTGTGGCGGCAGTGCTCGGAATTCGCCTGCGAGAACATCATGAGTTCGGTGTCCGTCGGACCGCGGCCTTCGGCTTCGAACGCCTTCTCCAGGTAATCCATTTCACCGTCAGAAAGCGCGAGACCCATTTCGGCGTTCGCGCGGGCGAGCTCACGGTGAGCCTCTTCCGGGGTTGAGGCGGAAATCACGCTCATCGGCTTACCGGGAAGCTCCGTGAAGAGCTTCTCAACCGGGAAGTCAGAAGGCACCACGGATTCGGTCATCCGATCGTGGAGCTTAGAGGCGATCGCTTCCAGAATGTCAGAAGCGGGGGCCGCGCCTTCAAACGCGACCGCGTAGCGGATGCCGCGCTCAACACGGAGCACTTCAGTCATGCCGCAGTTATGGACGATATCTGTCGCTTTCGAAGCCCAGGGGCTGATCGTTCCAAGGCGGGGAATCACGAGGAACTCGGCATCAGCCGCCGCATCCGCTCCCTCAAAGCCATAAGAAAGCAGCGCGCGGAGCCGGGACACTTCCTGCTCTTCGAGCGCCCGGGCAGCGTGTACAAAGTGAATGTAACGGCCTGAAACCGCCTTCACCTGGGGATAGACGGATTTCAGATCGGCAAGCAGCCGCTCGGCACGGAAATCAGAAAGCGCGCTCGAAGCCTCAAGCGCAAACATGCATCCGGATGTAGTCATCGACAAAAGCCTCTGCCGGCCGCCGCGCCCTGATTCGGGCGGGAAGCCGGACTGCGAGTTGGTGGGAAAAAAGATTGCCCACATTATAAAGAGGGCGGCCCGGTTTCTGTGGGTAGAGAGGGAAGGATTTTCTCGGTATTCCGCCTCCTGGGGAGGCCGCTTCTATTAGAATTGAACGGTTTTGGGTGAAAGCCCTGGAATTCAGAGGAAAGTCAATGCGGGTTGCAGTTATCGGAGCGGGCATTTCAGGTATCAGGACATGCGAGTCGCTCCTTCGTCGTGGATGCAGCGTGACGCTGCTCGAATCGGCGTCCGGCCCCACGCAGGGGCTTTCCTACGCGCCAGGGTTCCTCGCGTCGGCCTGGGCTTTTCATCCCGCCTTCTATATGAAGAAGTTCTCTTCATTCCGAAAGCTGCCAGATGATTCGGTTTTTATCGCGGACGGCGTCTCAGACCGCATGAGGAACCGCGCGTTTCTGACCGGGGCCGGACAGAGCGCCGCGAACCCCGCCTTCGCTGAAAATCTGAAGCGGTTCGAGGCTTTCGTTCAGGCGTCTGACGCCGGCACGCGGAAGCTGCACGCGGAATTCGGCATCGCGGATGGCCGGATTGACGGTTCGCTGATGCTGCTTTCCGAGGCGGAAACCGCTCTGATGCGGGAAACATTCCCTGACCGGGAGCTCCTTTCCCGGGAAGCGACGCTTGAACGCTTCCCGCTCATCGATCCGTCGCTTGCCTTCGCAGCCTCCCTTCTGATCCCAGAGGATTCCACTTTCAACGCCACTTTCGCAGCGAAGCTTCTTCTGCAGCGGATCGCTGAAAAGTACGGCCCGCGATTTACCCGCCGTTATCGGGCAAAGGCTCAGGAAATTATTTACCGCGGAGGACGCGCGGAAGCGGTGGCGATCAGCGGGAACGAAAGGATCCCATGCGACGCTGTAGTCCTCGCCTCAGCGGGCGGCGCCCTGCCTTTGATTTCCGGAACCGGCTTCCGGGCACCGCTTACGTCTCTCACGGGCTTCACGCTGACACTGGAACTCAGCGACTCGGAAGCGCTCCCGGCTCTCACGGTTGCCTCGCCCGAAAAAGGATTTATCCTCTCAAGGCTCGACCGGCGGCTTCGCGCGACCGGCCGTTTCTTCCTTGGCTCTCCCGCCGAGAAAGAAAAGAAGGCAGAATGTAACCGGCTTTATGACGCCGTTATGGGAAGCTTTGAAAATCTGCGATCCAACACTGTGGCATCACAGTTCTGGAGCGGTGAATTTCTCGCCTCCCCTGACCGCTTCCCGCTGGCTGGCCCTGTGCCGGGAGCGGATAACGTCATTCTGAATATTGCCCACGGTCCTTTCGGGCTTGCCGGAGCCGGAGAATCCGCGGAAATCGCCGCGGCTTCCGCCCTGGGAGAGGATCCGGGCGAATTCGCGGCCTTCTGCAGTCCGGGACGGTTTGCAGAGAAATAAAGAGATATCCCGAAGCCGCGCGGCATCAGACGCGTAAGCGCAGCGCCCCACGGCCGGATGCAGCACCCATTTGATTAAGGAGATAAAAAGCATGTCCATTTCCCTACTGACACTCGACGACCTTCGGGATGTTGAGCGGCGCCAGGCCTCTGTTCTTGAATCCGGCACGCTGATGGAGCGCGCGGGTCAGGACATCGCGTCGCGCCTCGAGCGCGAGCTTCCTCCGAAGGGACGCGTCACGATCCTCTGCGGCACGGGGAATAACGGCGGGGACGGCTTCACGGCTGCCCGCTGCCTCAAGGCCCGGGGCCACGACGTGATCTGTGTGCTGGTCGGCGGGGATGAACCGAAGGCTGAGGACGCGAAGCGCGCTTTCGCGGCCTGGCAGGCTGTGGGCGGCAAGACCGTCCGTGAGCCGGATTCCCTCGGGAAAGCCGATATCGTGGTGGACGCGATGCTCGGGATCGGCGGCGACCGCCCGATCCGCGGCGAAATCCTTGACGCCACGATCTGGTACAACGTGCAGAACTCCCTCAAGGTGTCGATTGATGTTCCGACGGGACTGAACGCGGAAACCGGTAACTGGAACGGCCGTATTCAGGGCTGCCGCTCGGATATGACGATCGCCCTTCTCTCCGCTCACGCCGGTCTCTTTATGAATGAAGGCCGTGACGCCGCGGGTCACGTCTGCCTCTCCGAACTCGATGTCTCGATCCCGCTTCCGCTTCAGGGACTGATTGATGAAGCGGATTACGGCCACATTCTTGAACCCCGGCCCCACTTCTGCCACAAGGGGACCTGGGGAACCGCCGCCATTGTGGGCGGTGATGACGGAAAGATCGGCGCCGCGATCCTCGCCTCACGCGCTGCGCTGCGCCTTGGCGCAGGCCGCGTGAAGACCGAGTTTCTCGCCTCAGACGCTCCGGCGGTTGACCCGGGATGCCCGGAACTCATGATTGCCGAGTCGCCGCTTGACCTTGCGTCCTTCTCCGCGCTTGTGGTCGGCCCGGGCATGGGTACAGGGGAAAAATCCGTGAAGCGTCTGCTTGACGCCATTCACTGTGAAGATACCCCGCTCGTGCTTGACGCCGATGCCCTCACGATCCTCGCTGAGAAGCCTGAGCTTCAGGAAGAGCTCCTCACCCGCCGCGCCATGACGGTTCTCACGCCTCATCCGCTTGAAGCCGCGAAACTCCTTCGCAACAAGGTGGAAGAGGTTCAGAGCAACCGCATTTTCTGGGCGCGCGAACTGGCCCTCCAGACCGGAGCCGCGATTGTGCTGAAGGGGACTGGCACTGTGGTGTCCCTCCGGTCCGGCCACGCCTGGGTGAACCCGACCGGCTCCGCGGCGCTCGCGACCGCCGGCACTGGTGACGTTCTTTCCGGCATGATCGGTTCCTTTATCGCTCAGGGTTATGACCTCACGACCGCCGTGCTCGGCGCGGTCTGGCTCCACGGGGCCGCAGCTCAGTGCGCCACTATGCCGGTGCTCGCGGATGAGCTCTCGAGCCGCGCGGCGACCGCTCTCGGCATGCTTCGCCGCGCGAAGCTCCGCTGGGCAGAGGCCGGAAGCGATCCGCTTTCCTCGGTTGGCACGATCGCTCTGCAGCCGGGACAGCTTGCTCCCGCTCCGGTTGAGATGATCGGCAAAGTCCGTCACTGATATAGAGGTACCCACCCGCCTGGCAGCCCCAGGCGGATGCATAAAAAAATGCGCTTCATCTGAAGCGCATTTTTTATTGGGGCCGGAGCCGCAGCCTGCGGTTCCGGCTATCCCTTCAGGAATTACTTCGCAGCCGGGGACGAAGCCGGAGCGGAGCCCTTCTTCGCCGGGTAGACGTAATCCTTATTCAGCACCTTGGCCTTGAGAACTCCCTTCAGACCGCCGATATAGGCATCCATATCCGCCCCGCCATGCAGCTTCGCGAGTTCGGCCTTGGCGTCCTTCAGTTCGTCATCCGTCACCTTCGGGGTGTCAGACGCGGTCACATGGGCAATCACATAACCGACACCGTTAATCGTTGTGCCAACATAAGCCGGAAGCTTCGAGGCCGGGATACGGAGTTCAGCGGAAACGAGTTCCGGAGGCTGCCCCATCGGCTGCTGACGGGAAACCCAGGCGGCGGCCGTAAAGCCAGCATCATCCGGCTTCGCGCGGAGCGCGGCAAGCTTCTTCTCGCCCTCAGCCTTGGCGGCTGCCACAGCGGCGTCCGCCTTCAGCTTCGCGATGATCTGAGCCTTCACCTGATCAAACGGGATCTGGGCCGCAGCCGTGTGCTCAAGCACACGGGCAGACACGAGAACGTTCGGCTTCACTTCGATCGCCTGGGTATTACGCTTCTCGTTCACGCAGTCATTCGAGAACAGAAGCTCAATCATGTGCTCATTCAGATACTGAGCGTCAGGCGTGTTGCCAAGACCGGCCTTCGTGACGTTTTCAACGATCACGGGCTTCAGGTTGTACTTCTTGATCACCGGGTCAAGCGAGCTGCTGTTCTCGTAAACCATGTTCGAGAAACCGTCGGCCGCCTCAGCGTACTTCTTCTGAGCCATCTGACGGCCGTACTGGGCTTCGATCTTCGAGCGGACTTCAGCGAGCGGAGGAACCTTGCCGCCGCGGACATCCTGAACCTGAATGATGTGGAAGCCGTATTCCGTGCGGATCGGGCCGACAATATCGCCCTTCTTCGCACTGAAAACCGCGGCTTCAAATGCAGGAACCATTGTCCCTTTGCCGAACCAGCCGAGGTCACCGCCCTTCTCGGCGCTGCCCGGGTCGATCGATTCCTTCTTCGCGACAGCGGCGAACTGATCCGGATGAGCCTTCAGCTGGGCAACAATCGCCTCAGCCTTCTTTTCAGCGGCCTTCTCGTCGCTTCCGAAGCCAATCAGAATGTGGCGGGCTTCGCGCTCCTCAGGTGCGGCGAACTGCTTCGCGTTCTGCTCGTAATAAGTCTTGATGTCTTCTTCAGTCGGCTTCGTGTTCACGAACTGATCCGGCGTGAGCACCACGTACTCCACCTTCTCGTGCTCGGGGTTCATGAAATCAGCCTTGTGGCTGTCGTAGTAAGCCTTGGCCTGCGCGTCAGAGACCTGAACCGTCTGGATAAAGCGGGCCGCAGGAATCTGGAACAGACGCACTTCGCGGCGCTCACGGAGCAGCTGATTCAGCTGATCCACTGAAGACTTGGAGACGATCGTCGTGCGCACAATGTTATTCAGGAGCATTTGGCGGGCGAGGTCCTGCTGAAGTTCCTGCACGAAGCCTTCGTCAGTCTTACCCTGGCTCGCGAGGTAGCGCTTATAGAGCTCGGGATCAAACTTGCCATTCACCTGGAAGCCAGAGGCCGTTTTGATCACGTTGATAGCCTGCTCGCGGGAGACGAGAATACCTTCTTTCGCGACTTCAGCCGCGAGAGCGTGTTCAGTAAGGAGCCGGTCAAGCAGCGCGGCGCGGGCCTGCTGATTATCAAGAATACTGGACTTGAAATTGCTTCCCATCTGCTGCTGGAGCTGCTGCAGCTCTTGGCGCTTCGTCTGATCGAACTCTTCAGGGGTGATCTTGGAGCCGCCGACTTCAGCGAGCGCCTTGTCCCCTTCGTTCGAGCGGGAATAGCTATAGATGCCTGTCGCCACGAAGGCGATCGAAATCGGGCCGATGATCAGCGCCATCATCCAGCGCTTATGTTTGCGGAAACCCTGAAGCATGGATCCTTGATTCCCCAGCGATGGAAGGCCGGCGAGGCCTGACGCCTTCCGAAGATAAGAAAAAAAGGCGAACTTTTGTAAAGTTCGCCTTTTCGGAATTTTGTGGCGGAGTTGAAGGGGCTCGAACCCTCGACCTACGGCGTGACAGGCCGTCGCTCTAACCAAGCTGAGCTACAACTCCACAGACAGTCATTATACTTGTTTTTCTTTCCCTGTCCAGAAAGAAAACTGGCGGAGTTGAAGGGACTCGAACCCTCGACCTACGGCGTGACAGGCCGTCGCTCTAACCAAGCTGAGCTACAACTCCGGAACAGGATTTGAATTATACGTGGATTTTTCTTTTTGTCCAATTTATTTTTGGTGAATTATCAAATCAAGTGCAAAGTTACTGAATAAAAGACTTCAGCCGGACACTTCCAATTGAGACGTTTTCTGGGTCTGAAATTCAGAGCATTGAACCGTTTCTGAACTTCTGCCTGAGAAATTTTATCGATACTCATTCCTTTTGGGAAAAAGTCTCTAAGAAGTCCGTTTGTATTTTCATTACTTCCTTTCTCCCATGGATGATGAGGCAAGCAGAAATACACTTTGGTTCTGAGATCTTTCTCCAGTTTTTCAGCCCAGGAAAATTCTTTTCCGCGATCTACGGTAATCGTACGCAGATCCTTATCTGACAGAGATTTCTCAATTACGGCAGACACATCGGCCGCAGTCTTGGAAGCGGTTTTCCCGCCACAGAGAAAGCCGGACTTCCTATCGACCAGAGTCGTGAGGCAGGCTCCGCCCTTTTTTCCGATGACGGTATCGCCTTCCCAATCCCCCAGGCGAGATCTGTTCTGAGCTTCCAGGGGTCGCTCTTCAATGCTGTGAGTGATCTGGATCTTTCCTCGCCTCTCGGTCATGCCTTTACGGTGACGCGTTTTACCGTGGTGTCGCAGGTGTCGGGACATCTTTCGGCCATCCACAAAGCGATCCAGAAAGCCAGAATTGATTCCTCGGTAGATTGTCGTGGCGCTGATCCTTAGATTCGGCAGCTCCTTTCTGAGACGGTATTGAATCTGCTCCGGAGACCAGAATTTCTTAACCAGCAGATTTGAGACAATCCTTGTCAGCAACGAGTCAGACTTCAGAATGTTTCTCTTTCCGCAATGCTTTCTCTGTCTCTGATATCGGGCCTGCGCGGCACAGGGATCATAGGCAGCTGAAGCCCCATCCTGGGCCGATACAGCCTTGTTTCGCTTCAGTTCGCGGGAGATCGTAGAAACATTTTTCCCAATCGCACATGCAATTTCAGACAGGGATTTGCCTGAAATCGTTAAAGCCGAAATAAATACTCTGTCCCGAAGAGTAAGATGATGATAGTGGCTCATGAGCTCCCTCTATAGTTATCTTGACAATCTCTATTATGGAAGCTTTATGGGCCACTATTCTTTTCTCAGGCTTTGCACTTGAAGTGATAATTCGCCTTTCAAATAAATTCTTTTATACCAAAAACGTGGTACATCGAAGATGCCCGGATTCCGGGCTTTTCAGACGGTTCAAGGATAAAACCCGGGAGTAATTCCGATAAAAAATAGGTACTTAATGCGCAGTTCCCGCAGACTGATTTTTCATCCTGCCTGACCCTTACTAGAATAGGAGTTTTGGTTCATTTTCTTTTTCCTGCGGAATGCCTATCCAAAGCAGCACTCACTTTCTCGGAATTCTCGGCGTTCTTGCCGCGTCCCTTCTCTGGGGCACGACGGGGACCGCGGCCGCTTTTGCTCCTGAAGTGTCTGCCGCCGCGATCGCTGCGGCGGCGATGGGAGGGGGAGGGCTCCTGCAGGCGCTCCGCGGTCTCCCCCTGATCCGCCGGAACCGCGCTCTGCTTAAGCGGCACTCCGCGCTCCTTCTCTCAGCCGGACTCTCTGTCGCTCTCTACCCGATCGCGTTTTATGGCTCAATGAGACTTGCCGGTGTCACTCTCGGTACCGTGATTTCGATCGGCGCCGCCCCGCTTTTCTCAGGCGCGATTGAATGGGCAGCGGAAGGAAAAGCGCCTGGTGTCCGGTGGGGAGCCGGCGTTGCGGCTGGAATCATCGGAATCCTTCTCATCACACTGGAGTCCGGAGCCGAAACCGCTTCGGGAACCGCCCTGCACCCGGTGGCGGGCGTTTTGGCTGCGCTCGCCGCCGCCTTTACGTACGCCTATTACTCTTACGCGGCGCGGCGCCTGATGCTCTCCGGCATTCCGTCCCGAGCCGCAATGGGCGCGGAATTCGGAATCGGCGCCCTGCTCCTTCTTCCGGTTCTCCTCGCGACAGGATCTCCCTTCCTGCACTCGGTTCAGAATGCTGCTGTTGGCCTTTATATGGCCGTGGTTCCGATGTTTATCGGCTATATCTGTTTCGGATACGGGCTCGAACGGGTCCGGGCAAGCACCGCTATTGCTATTTCGCTTCTGGAACCGGTGGTTGCGGCGCTGCTTGCGGCGGCCGTACTCGGCGAACGCCTGTCTCTTCCCGCCTACGCAGGAATCGCGCTGATCTTCGCTTCGCTCGCGCTTTTCACCTTCACCGGCAAAAAATCCGGATAAAGAAAAACCGCGGAATATTCAGTTCCGCGGTCTTTCCTGCCTTACCGGCTCTGGACTTTAGGACCAGCCCGGGACAATGGTGCCCTTGTACTTATCGGCGATGAACTTCTTCACTTCATCCGAGTGATAAGCCTTCACGAACTTCTGAACCGCTTCCGAATCCTTGTTGTCCGGACGGGCAGCGATCACCATCAGAGCGAGCGGCGCATCCTTGTCTTCAAGGAAGATGCCCTGCTTCGCAGGATCAAGACCTGCGGACATCACGTAGTTCATCGTGATGGTAGCGGCGTCCAGGTCGTCAATCGAACGCGGCAGCTGAGCGGCTTCGAGCTCCTTGAACTGCAGATGCTTCGGATTATCCACCACGTCAGCCAGCGTCGCCTTGAAGCCCGCGCCTTCCTTCAGCTTGATAAGGCCGGCCTTCTCAAGGAGCTGCAGACCGCGGCCGCCGTTCGTCGGATCGTTCGGGATACCGACCGTGGCACCGTCCTTCAGCTCATTCACGTTCTTCACGCGGTTCGAGTAAATGCCCATCCGCATCAGGATGGCGGGAGCCACCGCAACGAGATCAGTCTTCTGATTCGCGTTGAAGTTCTTGAGGAACGGCTCATGCTGATACACATTCAGGTCGAGCGCCTTTTCAGCCAGGGCCTTATCGGGGCCGAGGTAATCCGTGAATTCGACCACCTGAACCTTCAGGCCGTCCTTCTCGGCGGCCTTCGCGGCAGCCTGAACCACTTCAGCGTGAGGGCCTGCCGTAGCGCCGACCTTGATTTCAGCCGGCTTCTTCGTGCAGCCCGTGGCGAAGCCGCCCGCAGCGGCCGCGGCGGCGGCCGCAACGATCGTCTTCAGAAAAACTCGCTTCTGCATAATGCTGTTCCTCTCTTTCTTATAAACGGTTTCAATTCGCAGCGCCTCCGGGCGCCGTCTTTCTGTTGAATCCATTATGGGCGAATCAAAAGAGGATTTCCTTCTTTCCTCGGGTAATACCGCACACAGAATCAAAAAAAAGTCCCCGAAAATCGGGGACCTGAGCAGTATTGCTTAGAAAAACCGTGTTTCTCAGAGCTCAGCGAACGCCGCGCTCATGCGACGCATGGCTTCTTCGCAGTACGCTCTCGGGCAGGCGACATTCATGCGGAGGAACCGCTCACCCTCAACACCGAACGTATCACCCGGATTCAGTCCGAGCTTCACCTTTTCAACAAAGAACCGGTCAAGCTCAGCCTGGGTCTTGAACGGCAGCTTCCGGCAGTCAAGCCAGAGGAAGAACGTTCCCTCGGGCATATAGGCGCCGATCTGCGGGAAATGCTCATGGATGTAGTCGAGCACATAGTGCAGATTCCCCTGGATATAGGGAAGCAGCTGATCGGCGTAATAGTCGCATTCCGTAAAGGCTTTCACGTAGCCCGCGATGCCGAAGCCCTCGCGGCCCAGCTTGCAGGAAGCGAGCGCCGCCTGATACCGGGCCTGAAGCTCCGGATTCATCGTGACAACGGAGGACGTCCGGAGGCCGGCAATATTAAAGGTCTTTGCCGGATTCACCGCCGTGACGCACATGTTCTTCGCCGCTTCAGAGAGCTTTGCGAAGACCTGATGACGGTTCGGCGCGTGCACGAAATCCGAATGCACTTCGTCCGCGAACACCACAACACCGTGGCGGCCGCAGATGTCGGCGATCTTCGTGAGTTCTTCAGCCGTAAAGACCTTTCCAGTCGGGTTATGCGGGTTGCAGAGGAGGAAAAGCTTGCACTTCGGATCCGCGGCACGGCGCTCAAAATCCTCAAAATCAATTTCCCACTTTCCATCGCGGAAAATGAGCGGATTATTGGACGCGGTGCAGCCATTCTTCTGCGTGACGGCAGTGAACGGAGGATAAATCGGCGTCTGCATCAGAACCTTGTCACCCGGTTCGCAGAACGCCTTCACCGCGACCGCGAGGGCTGTGCCAGTGGAAGGCACAAAGTCCACCATGCTCTCCTCAAAATCCCAGTCATAGCGAATATGGCACCAGCGGACAGTGGCCCGCTCAAATGAACCTTCCTGCACATACGGGTAGCCGTAGACCCCGTGCTCCGCGAGACGCTTCATTTCATCCACGATCGGCTGCGCGCAGCGGAAATCCGAGTCCGCGATCCACATCGGAAGAACGTCAGCCGGATACTTGAGCCACTTCGAGCTGTTCGTTCCGCGGCGGTCAACAATTTCGTCAAAGTTATGCTTGAGCGTCATAGTCATTGCTCCAAAAATTCAATATCAGAAAACAGGTTCATCGGCCGCGCTGAGGGGACCTGAGCCCCTCAGGCGCAGCGCTCGGGATCAGGGGTGATACCAGAAGAGGAAGTACGCGGCGTAGCTCACGATCGTTGCAACGAACATCGGGATGCAGGTCCGCTTTGCCACCTGGAAGGAGGAAACACCGGCGATACCGGAAATAGCGATCAGGGCTGCCGTAATCGGGGAGGAAACGCGGCCGAAGGACACCAGCACCTGAAGCGGGAAAATAAGGGAAACGGTGGAGACGCCGAGCGTCTTCGCGATCGGAGGAACCAGCGGGGCGAACGAGAAGAACGCCGCGTTTCCGGACCCCATGATGAAAGCCATGAGCCAGAGAATCAGGCCGCCCACGATCACCATCGCGGCAAGGCCGAAACCTGCCTGGTCAGCTGCCGTAATAAGGGTTCCCATGGCGCCCGACTTGATCAGACCCTGCGCGAAGAATTCACCGCAGACGATCAGCGAGACGACACTCACGAGAATCTTTCCCATGCCTTCAAAGAAAAGCTTGAAGGTCGCGAGCACTTCCTTCAGATTCCGGTACCGGATCAGTTCGCAGATGATCGCGATCACGGTGGAAATCACCATGGCGGTCACGACATCCATGCGGATCGCGCTTCCCGCCACCTTCGAGAAGAAGATGATGAGGAAAAGCGGAATCACCGGCAGAATCGCGTAGATCTTCGGGGCTTCTTTCACATCAACCGCGGGTTTTGTACCGGCAAACGTCTGGACATTCTTCGGGTCAAATTTCCAGCCTTCGCGTTTGTCCCACCAGGCCTGCACGAACATATGAACGAAGGTGAGGATCACAACGAGCGCGATGAAAAGCGGAAGCTGGTAGTAGACGAAGTATTCCGAGACATCCATACCGGCGACCTGTGCCGCCATGTTCGCGTTGCCGGAACCCGGCCCCACGTCAAGGAACTGGCAGCAACCGATCACGCCAAGCGCCGAGAGCGGGCTGACGCCCGAACGCACGAGGATCGGGTACAGCGTGCACATCAGAAGGAGACCAAGACCGGCGTGCGACGGCACGAAGATCACCATGATCTGTTCAACGATGAAGGCCGCGCCGAGAAGCAGGTACGGATTATGAATATGCTTCAGCGGTTTCTCGAAGACACGGAAAAGCGCGCTTGATGCGCCGACATGCTCCATATAGCGGGAGAAACCGCCGATCGCCATCAGCATCAGGCCGAGACCGCCGATTCGGGACGCGAAACCGTCACTGAAGACCTTGAAGACATCAAACCCGCCGAAGTGGGTGGTCGTCTTCGCGGGAAGCAGCGTTCCCAGACCGAAAACCCAGGTGCAGGTGAGAAGAATCAGGCCGCCGATAAAAAGCGCTGCCTGCGGGTAATAGCCCTTGACGAGCAGGTAAACCACGATCGCGATTGTGACCGCGGCGATGATGAGACTCAACATGAAAAAAGCTCCGAAAGAATTTCTCTCTCCCGGAGCTTCGTGTCACCGGCCCCGGGACCAGTGAAGAAGCGGCTTACTTCAGAGCGATAGCTTCAACTTCCAGCTTCGCGTTCTTCGGTATGGCCGCGACCTGGAAACAGGAACGTGCGGGAGCGTCTTTCGGGAAGAACTCCGCGTATACGGCATTGAAAGCGGCAAAATCCGCGATGTCAGCGAGAAAGCACGTGGTCTTCACGACCTTGTCGAGCGAGCTGCCCGAGGCTTCAATAATGGCTTTCAGATTGGTGAGGGACTGCCGTGCCTGAGCTTCAATCGTCTCAGGCATCGCACCCGTTTTCGGGTCAACCGGGAGCTGCCCGGACACGAAGACGAGTCCGTTTCCGGCGATCCCCTGAGAATAGGGACCGATTGCGGCTGGCGCATCCGGGGTTGCGATAACGGTTTTATCCATATCTCATTCTCCTTGCATGTGTGTGGCCGAAAACCGGACTCTCATCCGGCATCGGGGGAATTTTTTAGGTTCAAGTTTTCAAGCTTACGGGAACTCGGCTCCCGGGAACCGTTTTTTTGGATCTAGTTCTTTATTCCTATCAGATCCGCCTGATTAATTCCACATAGGTAATTATTCTGAGAATGAATCAGGAAAAACAGTATTGAGAAATACCCCGCCGGCAGATGGGAATCCCGTAATCGCTCCTTTCAAAAAGTGAAAGGAGCAATTTAAGCGTCACGCGGTTGCGTTTCCGCAGGCACTCTTCACGGCATTTTCGAGCAGCCCCCGGAACCACTGCTCTGCGGGGTCAGAAGCCGTTCTCGGATGCCACACAATCTTAAGAAGCGGGGGTTCTGAGAAGGGCCTGAAATCCTTCGGGAAAGGAATGGCAGCGAGCCCATACCGGGGCTTGAAGAGATCCCGGATCACGAGAGTGCAGGACACCATCCAGGCGTCAGACGCGAGAAGGAAACCCGGGGCCGCGAGTCCATCCGGTATCACGACCGTTTTATCGGACGCCCTGCCATCCTCGAGAAACCGCTTTCCCCGGAAGCGGGACGCCTCCACAATGCATTCCGGATATTCCGCGAGATCAGAAGCCGTGATTTCAGGCAGTCTGAGGAGCGGATGATCGGGCCGCATCGCGATCTGGTACTGGCAGCGCGAGGCGTTCAGCTCCATAAAACCGTTCGGGATATTGCCTTCAGGCGACACCGCGGCATCGGCGCTGCCGTCCGACAGTCTCGCACTCCACCCGCTTCCGGGCTGCTGAAACACAACACGGCTCCCCGGTGACGCCCGGCTGAGATCCGCGAGCAGCACGGGGCCAAAACGTGAAAGCGGCTGACTGTTCGCAATCACGATGAAAGTGCGGCGAAGCTTTGCCGGATCAAACGTATTTTCAGCAAACAGCCGCTCCAGCGAGGCGAGTGACGCCGCAACTCGAGGAAGAAGCGCGGACGCCTTTCTTGTCGGCTCCATCGTGTTCCCGATGCGGATAAAGAGGTCATCCGAAAAAGACTCCCGGAGAGACTTCAGAAGGCGCGAAGCCTTCGGAAGATGAATCCCAAGCTGTTCAGCCGCTGCGGTGAGTGAACGCTTCTCCCAAAGCGCGGTGAAAAGCATCAGCTCTTCCCGCGTGACTTCACCGGATTCTTTCACTTGTTTTTCTCTCCCCTGGGGATCATGGTTACTGCTGGTATACGGAAAAATTAAAAGATATCTTTCTTTCCCCTATTCCCGACATATTAATGCAACACACTGTGCCCTTATTTCAGAAAATGAAACGGGCACTTTCAGGAAGTCCTTTTTCTCCCGGGTAACTCTTGGCTGTACCGCGGATCAGAGCTCACACTACACTACGTTTCAGCGATCAAGACAAGTTTGAGGAAAAAACGATGGATCACTTCAGCCCGTCAGCCGCCTGCGCTGAGTTCGCGGCAGACCTCTCGTATGACAGCATTCCTCCCGAGGCACTCGACCTGATACGACGGGACATCCTCGACTGGACGGGATGCGCTCTTGCCGGATCCCGGGACCGGGCGGCCGTTCCGATCCAAAAAACCGCGGAGCTCCTTGGCGGGAAAGCCGAGGCCAGTGTTTTCGGAAACCGCGATAAAACCGACCTCCGGACTGCAGCCATGGAAAATGGCTACTTCGGCCACATCTTTGAAATGGATGATGTCGACCGCGAATCGATCTCACACCCGGCTACCGTGGTGATGCCAGGCGCCATGGCGCTCGGCGAATGGCAGAAGAAAACCGGGCGCGAAGTTCTCACTGCGATCGTTGCCGGGTTTGAAGTGATGCTCCGGATCGGCGCCGCCATCACCCCCGCGCATTACGCGATCTGGCACACCACCTCAACCGCCGGTGTCTTCGGAGCCGCCGCGGCCTCAGGCCGCATGCTCGGACTCACCAATCAGCAGATGCAGTGGGCGCTCGGAAACGCCGGCACCCTCGCCTGCGGTTTATGGCAATTCAATCCGGACGGCGCGATGAGCAAATTCCTTCACGCCGGGAATGCGGCCGGGAACGGCATCCTCGTGTCACTTATGGCTCAGAACGGATTTTCAGGCGCCACGCATATTCTCGAGGGGAAGCAGGGCTTTTTCGCGGGCTACGCAAGGCAGAGCGTGAATTTTGATCTCTTCCGGGATTTCGGCCGGGTCTGGCGTTCAGCTTCAGTGTCCTTCAAGCCCTATCCCTGCTGCCGGCACACGCATTCCGCGATTGACGCCGCGCTCTCGATCCGTGAGCAACTCACGCGTCACCCGGGCGACCCAATCCGTCATCTCACGGTTCACACGTACGGCACAGCGCTTTCCATCGCAGGGAAGACCGCGCCCGCTACGGGCCGGGATGCCAAGTTTTCGATTTCCTACTGCGTCGCGAGCACGATTCTCCGCGGCACGCCTGTTGAAGCGTCCTTCGCGGCGGACGCGGTATCCGATCCGGCGGTTTCCGGCCTGCTCTCCTGCACTGACGTGATAGACGATCCGTCGCTTGACGCCATGGTGCCGAAAAACTGGCCCTGCCGGATTGAGGCTGAGCTCGGGTCAGGCGAAATTCTCACCGCTCAGGTCAAAGCCCCGAAGGGGGACCCCGAGAATAGGGTGAGCTGGGAAGAGTGTGAGATGAAGTTCCGCACGATGACGCTTGATATCCTGGATGACGCTCAGGTCAAGGCGATCGTGGACCTCGCGAAGCATTTCGACGATATCCCGGATTTCAGCCGGGAAAATCCCTTTTTGATCGCGAACCGGAATCTTTGAATTCGGGGTATCGGAAAAAGCGCGGGCGGACCGGTCTCAGTCCGCCGCGTTCTGCTGCAGACTGATTGAGAAACTGTAGCGGTCTCCCGGATGCCAGGACACGGACACTTCAAGGGGCTTCCCGGATTCATCGAGATAAACACGCCGGATCTTCAGTGCCGGGACTCCCGGCTTGCACTGAAGCCACGCCGCCTGATCGACCGGCATCGCAACCGCCGAGACATCCTGCTTCACTTCGCTGCAAACAACGCCGTGCATCCGGTTGATCAGCGTAGCGATCAGTGTTTCCGGTTCGCGGGCAGCCGCCGCGACCACGTCCTCCCAGACTTCCGGGATAAAAACCTGAGTGCAGACAACCGGCGGATCCTCAGGCTTATCGCCCGCGCGGATATTGGTAAGCCTGACCCAGGAGGTTCCAGCGGGAAGCCCAAGCTCCTGAGCCTTCTCCTTATCGACTTTCACGTGAATCGACTGACAGACCTCGCGGGCATGCGAGTGGCCGATCATATCGACATCGCTGAACGACTGGAGCCGATAGGCAAAGCCGCGGGCCGCGCCCCGGGCGACAACCTCAGTGCCGACGTGCGGTGTCCGCTTGATGAGACCGGTGCGCTGCAGATGATCCAGCGCCGCGCGGACGGTGTGCCGCGAGAGCCCTGTCTTCCGGCAGATATCGAGTTCCTTTGGCAGAAGCGTCCCGACGGGATAGCGGCCGGTCGCAATTGCGTACGCAAGATCGCGGGCCAGCTGGACCCAGAGAAGCTCTTTTTTTGCCATATGTCGGTACCCGGTCAGGTGAGAAATCCCGCTTGGGGAAACCCGGCTATTCTAGCCGAAAGGTACGGTCTTATATGAGAGACAAAAACGGCCTCCCAGTCCCACAGGAAAGGGAAGCCGTTCGTTGATTTACTGATAGATTCCTCAGAGATACCGGGAAAGGAATGTCCTGAAGCGATCCGTTTTCGGATTCACCATAACGTCATCCGGCGCACCCTCCTCAACCACGACGCCGTCTGCCATGAAGACCACACGGTCCGCCACTTCACGGGTAAATGGAATCTCGTGCGTCACAATGATCATCGTATAGCCCTGCTCCGCGAGCGACTTCATGGTCTGAAGCACCTCACCGACGAGCTCCGGATCGAGCGCTGAAGTCGGTTCATCAAAGAGCAGGAGCTCCGGTTCAATCGCGAGAGCCCTCGCGATTGAGACGCGCTGCTGCTGACCGCCTGAAAGCCGCCTCGGGTATTCATTCGCTTTGTCTGCGAGACCGACCCGATCAAGAATCTCAAGCGCCTTTTTCTTTGCCTCGTCCTTCGGCACGTGATGCACTGACACCGGAAAGAGCATCACGTTTTCCAGCACCGTGAGATGCGGGAAGAGATTGAACGCCTGGAACACCATTCCGATCCGGCTCCGCTGTTTCGCGACGACCGGATACGGCGCTTCCCAGAGTTCACCGTTCCTCATCTCGTAGCCGATAGCCTCACCGCCTACCGTGATCATTCCGGAATCCATTGTTTCCAGATGATTGATACACCGAAGGAGTGTTGACTTGCCGGACCCCGAGGGACCGAGGATCACCACGACCTCCCCCTTCTTCACTTCGAGGCTGATGCCCCTCAGCACCTCATTTGAGCCGAAACTCTTACGCACGTCGCGGCAGATCACAAAGGGCTCCGTGTTCCGGGCTGTCAGTTCTTCTGTCATGCGCTTACTCCTTCCGCCGCGAGGGTCTCTTCAGCAGCCGGCGTGCTGGGGCTGCGGCCTTTCGAAAAATGGCGCTCAATCATCCACTGAATCACGGAGAGGACCGACGTGATGATGAGGTACCAGATCACCGCGACAATGAGGAGCGGAATGATCTGGAAAGTGACGTTGTAAATCGTCTGGACCGAGTACAGCAGATCATCCATCGCGATGATGGACACCATGGCGGTCGCTTTCACCATGGAGATCACCTGGTTTCCGGTCGGCGGAATAATGGCGGTCATCGCCTGAGGAATCAGAATCCGGAACATGATCTGAAGGCGGCTCATGCCAAAGGCCTGAGCGGTTTCTTTCTGATTCGGATCAACGGAGAGCAGTCCCGCCCGGATGATTTCCCCCATAAAGGCGCCTTCGTTAAGCGAGAGCCCGATGATCGCGGCGGAGAGCGGCGTGATGAGCGTGTTGGTTGATACCGCGCCCATCCCGGGCAGCGTTACCTCGGGAAACAACGCCGCGAGGTTGTACCAGAAAAGCAGCTGCACCAGCAGCGGGGTTGAGCGGAAGAACCACAGATAGATGTTGCTGAGCGTATTGAAAAAGCGGCTGCCGGAGAGTTTCCCCAGCGCGCAGATAAGGCCGAGCACCGTCCCGATCACCATGGAAACCACGGTGAGCCCCAGCGTCATCTTGATTCCGTGGAGGATCGAGTCGTGCGTAAAGTACTGCGCAACAACTCCCCACTCAAAATTCGGGTTCTTCGAGCAGATCCAAAGGAAGTACAGGATGATCGCGGTCACTGCCGCGTAAAGCACCCACCTTAACCAGGGCACCGGGCGGCGTGCCCTGGAGACATCCGCCGCTTTGAATTCAGAATTCGTCATTCTCAGATTTCCAGAAAAGCTTTGACCCGGCGGGTGAAGTCACCGCCGGGGCGGATAGATCGGGTTACTTCACATCGATCCCCATGTTCTTTCCGGGGTGCGCTGCCATGTTGCGGCTGAGGCCCCACTTTTCCATGATCGCCTTATAGGTGCCGTTCTTGTACATGATCTTGAAAGCATCAAGCACCACAGGAGTCAGAGGAGAATTCTTCGGCAGCACCGCGCCCTGATAGAGATCGTTGAAGCCATTCTTCTTCCCGACCGCTGCGAGCTCCAGGTAAGCCTTGTTCTGGCTCACAAAATACGTGAGCGGAGCCTGGGAGGAGAAGAAAGCATCGGCGCGTCCCGAGCGCACAGCAAGAGCGGAAGTCGTCTGGCCGTCATAGGAGAGCACCGTGACCGGCTTTTTCCCGACCTTCACGCAGGTGTCTGACTGCTTCTTGATCACGCGCTCCGCGGAACCGCCCGCCATCACGGAAATCCGGCGGCCGCAGGTGTCCTCAAGTCCATTGATCTTCAGGGGATTGCCCTTCTTCACCGCGAAAACCACGTACTCCTGAACATAGTCCACGAAATCATTCTTCTCCTCGCGGTTCGGGAAGTCGCCGATCGGTCCGATCGAAATGTCGTAGCGGCCCGACTGCAGTCCGATCAGCGTGCCGGAAAGCGAAGGAATATTCGTATGCTCAACCCGGACCCCGAGAATCTCGCCAAGCGCCTTCGAGAAGTCGGAGAGCGCGCCCTGAATCTTCTTATCCGGTGTAACGACATAGTAGGGAGGGAAGGAACCGTTCACGGCGTCCCGCAGCACGCCGCTCTTCTGGATCGAGGCCGGGAGCTTCGCGTGAAGCGATTTATCGAGTTTCTGTGCCGGGATACCGGCGGCGAAAGCGCTGAACGCAAAGCTGAGGGCTGCGGCTGCCACCGCGAGTTTCTTGAAATTCATCATGCTCTCCTTATGGACCAGGGGTATCCCGCTTGGTCCTTCTGAGTTGTTTTTTTTCAGTAGAAATAGGGATTTGGGTTAACGGTCACGGCTTCAGTTCCGGGCGGGCGAAACGCATGTTTTCAAGCACCGGGAGGACTTTTCTCGCGTCTTCAAGCACCGATCGGCTCATATCCGCGGTGATCAAGGCTTCAGCCGCGCCCGCCCGGGAAACCGGAACGCCAAGCGGATCCACCACCATGGAGCAGCCAATATTCCGGGCTGAGATTTCCGAAAGCGCGGCGACATAGACGGTGTTTTCAAGCGCCCGGGCACGCGCCATGATTTCCCAGTGCATTTCTTTCAGCGATCCCCTCACCCAGGCGGCCGGAAGCAGAATGGCATCCGCGCCGTCCAGCGCGAGGCGCTTCGAAAGCTCCGGAAAACGCACGTCGTAGCAGGTTTCGAGCCCGAACTTCCAGCCGTCTATATCAACCAGCGGCGGTACGGTGTCGCCCGGCACCACATTGGCGCTTTCGAGACCTGAAAAGGCGTCATAGAGATGAAGCTTCCGGTAGGCGGCGAGAAGCTTTCCGCCGTCCGCCACAATGTGGGTGTTCCAGACCCGGCCGTCCGGCGCTCCTGACGGTTCATGAACCGTGCAGGAAACCGCGATCGGAATATCGGCGGTCGCGGCGAGAAGCCCCGATACGAAGGGGCCATCCAGCGGTTCCGCGTGTTTGCGGCTCCAGGCGCCGTCAGTCGGTTTCCGGGCAATCACGCCTTCAGGGAGCACCAGAAGCCTTGCGCCGGCATCTGCCGCCCGCCTCATCAAAGACACCGCCTTCGCGAGATTCTCGGTTCCCGTCTCCGCGACCGTCATCTGCCCAAGGGCTATGCGGAAAAGATCACTCATTACGGTCTCCTCTCTCTCAGATCGTCTTCACGGGGAAGAGAAAATCAGCGTCACGCTGCACGGGGGTCAGTTTCTGCAGATACTGCTGGCGGGCGAATTCGTCGAGCATCCTGCGGTTCGGCTCAAGCCCCACCGGGTCCCAGTCTT
Source organism: Mesosutterella multiformis (assembly GCF_003402575.1). GTDB lineage: Bacteria > Pseudomonadota > Gammaproteobacteria > Burkholderiales > Burkholderiaceae_F > Mesosutterella > Mesosutterella multiformis. Next base: position 1,480,050 of record NZ_BGZJ01000001.1, on the reverse strand, counting down.
CAGGAAGCGACTTCGCCATATCAATAAGATCCGCGATCAGCCACGGCGTGGTTTCGAAGTACTTGCGGCGCTTCGCGAGCCAGAGATTCTGTGAGGCGCGAAGGAGCTCGCAAAGCTGCCTCGGAGCCTCAGGATGCGCTGCGATAAAGTCCGCTTTCATCGCGAGGATATGAATCCCGGGAACGAAACCGGCGCAGCCGAACCAGGCCTTTTCCTGTGAAACGAAGTCAGGCTGCAGCTGCCGCAGCCCATACCCTTCGCTATAGAAATCAGCCGGCATGAAAGCCTGGAAAATCGCATCGATCTTTCCGGCTTTAAGAAGATCAACAAGCGGCGTTTCGTCCGGGTCATGGAACACCACGCGGTCATCCCAGAACTGTTTTCCCCGCTCCGGATCAATCCGGTCCGCGGCCGTCATACGGGAAAGCGTCCACTGAATGGAATCCACCGGAACGCCCGCTTCAAGAAGGAGCGCCCGGGTCCAGGTGTTTCCGGAATCCTGCCATCCGGAGAGCCCGATCCGCTTTCCTCTGAGGTCAGAAAGCGTGGTAATCGGGGAATCGTCTGACGTCAGAATGCACCGGTTTCGGAACCCCCGCATGATGAAAAACGGGATTCCGACAAGGTTCCGGTCGGTCCCTGCGCTTCGGCGGATCGCGTATCGGGAAAGACTCATTTCCGCTGCTTCGCAGTCAGGATCATCCGCCACGTTATCGATCAGGGACTGCACTCTCGTCAGTTCCAGATCGATAGTGTCAGACGTAACGTCCCCCAGCAGCAGGGGTGTCCAAAAATCCCAGTCCCGGGACTTCATTCGGATCTTCAGTGCCATCAGCGCATCTCCAGTGATTGTTACCGGATATATCGCAATCATCGTGCCAACTTTTGACATCGATACTAATTTATTTTTATTTCAAATACTTATAGATTAAAAACTAAAATTTTTCTCCATAATTTAATAATCTTTACGCACTTTATTTGTGCATATTACTGCTTTTTTATTGTTATTAAAATTTCATGACGCACCAATAGAGTGATTATTTTTATTATTTGTTTTCATGATGTTGTGTAAGATAAAAGTAGGGATGTTTCCCTTTCAGGAATCCAGATGTTCAGATTTGGTGCATCAATTCATATACATGAATGGGTGGGAGCCGTCCCCATGGATTCATACCGGAAAGTCATGTACATGTTTCACTGAATCCGCGGGAATTTTTCTGAATCGACGGGAACTTCGGTTTTTTTCTGCTTTAATTCCTACATCGATTGCGGCACCGTCCGATGCGGGAGAACCGGCAATCACCAACCATTGAGGTCCAGGAGAAAAGCATGACTGAAGAGATGCAGGATATTGCGGTAGAAGGCGCGGCCTTTGCGAAAAAGATTTTTGATGACGTCCGTGAGTTTTCAAAGGACCCAGTCGCCGGCGTCTCACGGCAGGGCTACAGCGCGGTAGAGAATAAAGTTCACGAATACGTGAAGGAGGTCGGAAAGACGCTCGGTCTTGAAGAGTGGGCGGATGCGGCCGGAAATCTTTTCCTCACGCTGCCTGGTGAACACCGCGACCTGCCGGCTTTCGTGACGGGCTCACACGGCGACTCAGTCCCTCAGGGCGGAAATTATGACGGCCTTGCCGGTATCGTCGCCGGTCTCACGGTTCTCTGGTGGATGCGCCGCACCAACTACACGCCGTACCGCGACATGTCTGTGCTCGTGACCCGCATGGAAGAAAGCTCCTACTTCGGCAAGGCCTATGTCGGAACGCTCGCGATGACGGGCAAGCTGAAGCCCGAAGACCTGAAGCTCCGCCACCGCACGAAGCAGCAGACGCTCGCGGAAGCGATCCGTGAATCCGGTTTTGACCCTGAAGCCTGTGTCAGCGGCAAGCCTCTCGCGGATCTGAAGAAATTCGGGGCATTTATTGAGCTCCACATTGAGCAGGGCCCGACGCTTGACAGCAATAAAACGAAGCGTGTCGGTGTTGTCACCGGCATCCGCGGAAACCTCCGCCATAAGGTTGTCCGCTGCATCGGCGAAACGGCTCACTCGGGCGCCGTGAACCGCGAGTTCCGCCACGACGCGGTGCTCGCGACCGCTGACTTCCTGATGCGGATGGAAAAGCACTGGATTCACCGTCTGGACCGTGAGGAAGACCTGGTCTTTACGGTCGGTGTGCTGAAGACCGGGGACTCAGCCGCCATCGCGAAGGTTCCGGGGCTTGTCACCTTCTGTATTGATATGCGCAGTCTCTCGATGGGAACGCTTGAGCGGTTCCATGAAGTGCTCCTCTCCTGCGCGGATAAGGTGGCCAAGGAACGCGGCGTGAAATTTGAGTTCGATCAGATGCTCCGCACCGACCCCGCGAAGCTGAACAGCGGCCTTGTCGCCCGGATCGCGACGACTGCGGCGGAAAACGGTATCCCCTACATCGCGATGCCGTCCGGCGCCGGTCACGACTCCGCTGTGCTCACGAACGCTGGGATTCCTTCTGCTATGATTTTCGTCGCGAACCAGAATGGGTCCCATAATCCCCGCGAGGAAATGAAGCTTGAGGATTTTATGCAGGGCGTGAAGCTTCTCTGGAAGGTTGCCGAAGGTTTCGACACTGAAAGGGAATAATCCGATTGCTTCATCCGAAAGACCCCGGGCGAGGTTCCCCCATCCGGGGTATTTTCGGAGCAGTTCGAATAATCCCGAGTAAATTACTCGACTATTTTCTTTTTTTAGGGTATTGTTTCCCCTGTCGATGCCGGTTGTCTGCGGCATCGGGTTAAACTTTTTGGAAACAGTCTCTATGGAAAACCTACAAAAAGAGCCGAGCGGTTCCCCGACTAACGCTCAGGCTGCCCTTAAGAAAAACACACGCGTTATCGCGTTCTGGTTTTTCGCGCTCGTGGCTGGCGGATTCCTTGGCTGGCTGCAGATTGGTTGGCTGAACGAACTGTTCGGCTTCATCGCTACCGTCTTCACCCGCCTCTTTAAGTTCGTCGCCGTGCCGGTAATCGCTCTTGCTGTGATTACCACGCTTTCTCAGCTTGGCGCGAAAAGAGAAACCAAGCAGATCTTCGCTCACGCGATCTTCTACACTCTCGCCACGACCTTCGCCGCGGCTCTCGTCGCACTCGGGCTCTTTATCCTGATTGCGCCGGAAAACGTTCCTGCTGCTATTTCAGCCGCCGGTTCCGCTGCCGTTCCGAAGAATCTTCAGTCCCTCAGCTACTACGACCACTTCCTGTCTGTCGTTCCGGACAACGTTCTGCACCCCTTCCTTGAAGGCAATGTGCTTTCCGTTCTGGTGATCGCTGTTGCCGTCGGCCTGGCTCTCGCCTTCATGCCCCGCACGGAAGGCCGTGATTCCCTGCTCCGGGTGATCTTCGGACTCCAGGAACTCCTTTTCACGCTGATCCGCGCACTTCTCTTCATTCTCCCGGTCGGTATTCTTGCCTTTGCAGGCCAGCTGTCCTCCCAGATTGAAGCCGGTGTGATCGTTGGTTCCCTCGGCAAGTATGTCGCCGTTGTGGTGACGGGTAACCTGCTGCAGTTCTTCGTTGTGCTGCCGCACTTCCTTCTCGCCCGCCGGATCAATCCGCTGCGCGTCCTGAAGGGCATGTTCCCGGCGCTTGCTGTTGCTCTCTTCTCGAAGAGCTCCGCCGGTACGCTTCCTGTGACACTTGCCTCTGCTGAACAGAACCTGCGCCTTGACCGCCGCGTTACCCGCTTCGTGCTCCCGATCTGCACCACGATCAACATGAATGGCTGCGCTGCGTTCATTCTGGTCACGTCCCTCTACCTGATGCAGAATGCCGGCATCGCGATTACGGGCGGTACGATGGCAGTCTGGGTGGTCGTCGCCGTGATCGCCGCTATCGGCAACGCCGGTGTTCCGATGGGCTGCTACTTCCTCACCCTCTCCCTCATGTCTTCCCTCAACGTCCCGGTTGACCTGATGGGTGTGATCCTCCCGGTCTACGCCATCATCGACATGATCGAAACCGCGGTGAACGTTGCGAGCGACTCCTGCGTCGCCACCATGACGGACCACGATCTGAAAGGCAAGCTTCCGCCTGCCGAGTCTGATGCACCGGACGCTCCGGTTCCCCAGGCCGCCTGATCCCTGACAGGTTTGATGAATGAAAAAAGCTTCCCGATCAAAATCGGGAAGCTTTTTTTCTGCCCTGAGGGTCTGCAAAACGACCCGCTTTTACTTCCGAACCTGCCGTTTCTGTCCATAACAGACACCTTTTCTCTCACGCTTTTTCCAAAGAGCACCGCTCTGAGGCCCCAGCGTGAGAAGCAGTATCAGAATCTTTTTCAGCGCCTCGGTGAGGCGCCTTCGCCTTCGGGTCATAGATTTGCCATAGAGATCAAGAAGAAAGTGGACCGGAGCAGCCTTTCCACTCTTTGATTTTAGCCGTGATGGCGCGGAAATCCACGAATCTGTGCCTCCCAAAATCACAGAAAAGCTCATCCCACCGGCTTCGGCGTGCTTATACTTCATCCATCGGGACACGCGTTTCCCTTGTCCCTCTTGAATTGGAGTAAGCCTGATGAAGATCCTGCTTCCGATCGACTTCAGCCGCAGCAGCCAGGATGCTGTCCGTTTTGTCGCTTCCCGCGAGACACTGCTTGGCAGCAACCCGCAAATTGAAATTCTGAATGTTCACGCACCGGTTAAGAGAAAGCCCTCTTTCCTCTTCGGTGAAGGAGCTCTGGATGATTACTATCAGGAGCACGCCGAGAAGCTTTTCTCACGCGCCCGCCGGACTCTGGAAAGCGCGGGCTTCAAGGTTTCGGAAACCATGCTGGTCGGGGTTCCCGATCAGACTATTGCGGCAGAGGCTGAGCGCTACAAAGCGGATCTGATTGTGATGGGGACGCGCGGTCTCGGCGCCCTGAAGGGACTCTTCAAGAATTCCGTGTCGACCGGTGTTATTTCGCTCGCCCACTGCCCTGTACTGATTGTCCGCGGCAAGCATGACGAATTCCCGGATTCGCTTCGCGTCGGTATCGCGGTCGATGGTTCGGCTTACGGCGAGGCCGCTGTCCGCTATACGCTTAAGCACCGGAAGCTTTTCGGAGACCACGCCTCCTTCACCATCATCAACGCGGTAAACGATTACCGAGGCGCGGCGATGACGAATGTCACCGGCATCGCGCTTCCGACGCTCTCTGATAAAGATATTGATCAGCTGGAGAAGAACGAGTTCGAAGACACGGTTTCCAAGGTGCGCCCGATTTTCGCGGCCGAAGGCATTACGCCTGACGAAGTGAAGCTCGTCGGCACCCCGGCCGATGAAATCGCCGCTTACGCCCGCGCGAACGGCATCGGTATTCTCGTTATGGGGTCTCATGGCTATAACCGCCTGAAGACCGCTGTGATGGGATCGACCGCGGCCGCCCTTGCCGCTCACGGCATCGTGCCGCTTCTGATCGTCAAGTCACCGAAAATCGAGAAAACAGCCGTGAAAACCGCTGAACCGGCAAAAGCCTGATCTGCTGACGGGCTCTCTATAAAAAACGGCATCAGGTTATCTGCCTGATGCCGTTTTTGGTTTTCTTTTCCCCGCCTTACGTGTTCTTTGTCAGCGTGACGCTGTCAATCTCGTTCCCATTCGGAAGGAGAGTCTTAAGGGACAGGGACTGACCGGTAGCATCCAGCAGCAGATAGTTATCCGTTTCAGGCTGAGGAGCAATCTTCACATCAAGCGGGTGATCGATCCAGAAATCCGGATATCGGATATTGCCGGCCACGCCGGTCACGATATAAAGAGGTCCGTCTTCCGATCGGGCAAACGCTTTGATATGGTCACGCCGACGATAGGTATGAAGATGAGCCGTGAGGACAAGATCCACCCCCGCTTCGTCAAAGAGCGGCATCAGCTCCTTCCCGACCTCATCAAAGGTTTCGTTCGCGCGCTTCCGCCCTTTGATCTTGTAGTAAAGCACGTCCCGGTGCATCAGAACAACGCTCCAGGGCTTATCGGTTTTGGAAGCCACGTTCCGGAACCACGTCTTCTTCTCTGAAAGGAGTCCCGGTCTGAGAAGATCCGCCTCCTGCCACTCCGTGTTCAGAACAATGAAATGCACGGGCCCTGAATCGAACGTGTAGTACCAGCGTCTGAAATTCTCACTTCCGTTATCCGGGACCGGAAAGGAATGCAGAAACATCACGGGCTCCGCGACACGGGTCTTGGAATCCATGTCGTAGGTATCGTGATTCCCCATCACGACGGCAACCGGAATCCGGCTGATCCCGCCCTTCACCGCGCTGAACCAGTAATCCCAGTGATCGAGCCAGGCCCCGCAGTCAACGAGATCCCCCATATTGCAGGTAAAGTCAATATCGGGTGTTCTGCCAAGAGCGCCGTTATAAACCCCTTCCCAGGTCTTATACCGATCGTTTGACTGAGAGTCCGGGAATATCAGTGCGCGGCAGTTTTCCAGATCCGATGTTCTGAAAGCTGTCCATCCGGATCTTTCATCATTCGGACCGGTGATCTGGTACTCATACGTCGTCGACGGATGCAGTCCGGCAATCCGAACGGTCTGCAGATGATAGGTTCTCCCCTTCACTGTGTAGCTGTCCGGCTGAGGCGTGAAGCGTTTGGCGTCCCGGCTGCCGCTCTTTCGAAGCTCCAGATACCAGCTGCCGTTTCCTTCCCACTGCACGGCGATGGAATTATCCGTATCGGATCCGACGATCAGGCGGGCATTGAATTCAGAAGGCTTCCGATCCTTAAAGAAGGCGGAAGCCCCAAAAGCTGCCGCGCCGACCGCTACCGCGGCACCCGCTCCGATCAGAACGCGGCGCGTCGCTTTCAGCTGCTTCATAGGTTCTCCCTCCAGCAGAAACAGCGGATCAGCCGGCCGTCCGCGTAATCAGCTCGAAAAGATCATCCGGCGTGAATTCGCGGTAAATCGATTCACACGGCCCCGGTTCAGCAATGAACTTGCGTAGCGCTGCCGGATCCGCCTTCTGCGGCTTCAATTCATTCAGTGTCAGGGAAAGACCGAATTTCCGGTAGGTTTCTTCGATCGTCTGTAACCCAAGTTCCAGCACCTGATCATCCGTCTTTCCGTCCACGTCGACCCCCCAGGCATCCCTGAAGTAGCGGCGGAACACGGGCTGCGCGGAATAGACCGACTTCAGCCAGTGCGGGAAGAGCGTCACAATCGAGGGGGCATACGGCAGATCCCAGTAGTACTCAATAATTCCCTCGATGAAGAAGACACTGAAGTCCGCACCGTCCTTCCCAAGCGTTCCTGCGCCGAACTCATTCATGCAGGCGCTCACCATCAGTTCACCGAGCGCCGCCTCATCCCCCGGTTTCTGGATAGCGCGCTCAAGGTTCGCGAGCTCATTCCGGATGAGTCCGGATGTGAACATATCGCCATATCCTGACTGCTTCGGGTTGAGGAAAGAATTCGACGCCTGAATGATGGAAGTCATCACGCCGTAAGCGAGGAACTCGGGCGGAATGGACTTGGCGTAAGCCGGATTCAGCCAGCAGAAATCCGGAATGAGCGGGGCACCATAGAGACCGCCCGCGTGATCTGTCGACTTTTCCACCATTTCGGAGGCGCTGTCGAGATCGGAACCGGAGGACGGGAAGGTCGGCACTGTGACGAGACCAAGGCGCTTACCGGTTGTAATGCTAGAACGCGTCGCGATCAGCGGCCAGATATCTTCTTTCTGGCAGGCGCCATAGGCCGTGAGTTTCGCGAAGTCCATCGCGGTCGCGCCGCCGACTCCAACCACAGCGCCGATTTCGTTATCCCGGCAGAGTTTCCAGGCGACACGCGCCTGTTCGATAGTCGACTGATGAAGATCCGCGATCGCCCAGGTGCGGATCCCGATTTCCTCAAAGGCCGTCAGCATTTCGCCCAGTTCCCCGCTGCGCGCAAAATGCGGACCGCATACAACGAGAACCTTGTCCGAAAGCGCTTTTACCCCCTGCAGAAACTCGTCACGCTTTCCTTCACCAAACAGAATCCGGCCCTTGTTCTGAAACTCAAAATCTTCCATTCCTAAAACTCCCAACCGTTTTGTCAGATCGTGTGCCTCTCAGCGTATCACTTAGTCTTCTTCAGGCTTAGGCACCAGCTGAAGCGCCGTTTCCATAAATGCCTTCACGGCTTTCCGCTGATACGCCTGCTTCGGGAAACCGAATCGGATTTCGTATGTCGCTTCGCGGGGCAGTCTGAAAATATCGAGCTGATTCACGTTTTCGGGTGTCAGGGTCATCCGGATGAAATTCGCCTGGCAGAAGCAGGCACCGACCCCGCGGAGACAGAGCGCGAGCAGTGTCCCGATATTGTCTGACCGTGCCTTCACCTGAGGCTGCAGGTTATTGCGATGCAGGAAGTCCCGGGCAATGCCGCCCGAAATGTCCTCAGGCTTTCCCATCACAAACGGGAAAGTGCCCAGCATCGAGAGATCCCCCTGACGGATTGCCGCCGCGAGTTCAGCGCGCTTCCCCGGGAAACGCTCTTCAACCAGACTCTTCGCGATCGCGAGAACCATTTCTTCCCGATAGAAAGGCTTCACCTCAATATCCGCCGCCATATCCGGGAAGGTTGCGATCGCAAGATCCAGATCTCCCTCCGCCAGCAGCTTCGTGAGTTCCTCGTTCGTGACCTCTACGAGCTGAATCTCGTAATTCGGCCACTTCTTCTGAAATTCCTCAATCAGGTTCGGCATGATCGCGAGACCGCGCGTAAAGCCGACGCCGACTTTGATGAGTCCGCTGTGATTCTCGCTGATGTCATTCAGCTCCATCACCATCTGCTCGTAATTCTTCTGAAATCCGGCCGCATAACGCAGGAATACTTCACCGGCATAGGTGAGTTCGAGCGGCACATGGCGGACCAGGAGCGTGCAGCCAAGCTCCTTCTCGACGCCGGCGATATGAGCGGACAGCGTCTGCTGTGTGATCTTCAGTTCGGCTGCTGCGCGGGTAAAGCTTCGGATCCGTGCAACCGTCGTAAAGTACTTCATCGAGAGGAAGTTCATAGTTCTTCGTAAAAAGACTGTATACAGAAATTATTCTGTATTCTAGAAGCCGTATTACAGATAAACAAGCGTATCCGGATCTTTTTTACAGATGGAAATGAGATCCGGAAACTTGCACTTGAAAATCAATCTTTTCCACTAAAACGCCATCCGCTAAAATGATTTTCAGGGAGCCCGCGGCGCGATGGCTCCCCCAATTATTCTTAGCCGGGGTAAAAACAATGCGATGGCGTAACCGAGAATCAAGCGACAACATTGAAGACCGACGCGGGCAGTCAGGCGGAGGCGGCGGTCTCCCTCCGATTGGAGGAAAAGGCGGCATTCTGCTTCTTGTCGTCGTGCTCGTGGCGGGTTACTACGGCATCGACCTTACACCGCTTCTGAACGGCGCTGCACCGACTCAGACCACGTCCTCCGCGCCGGCCGCCAATTACCAGCCGACCGCTGAAGAAAAGGAGCTCGCGGATTTCACCGGTGTCGCTCTGAAGACAACGGAAGATACCTGGGGCGAAATTTTCCAGAAGGCCGGAAGCCGCTACACACCTCCCAAACTGGTTCTTTACACGGGATCCACACCGACCGCCTGCGGTTATGGCCAAAGCGCGATGGGCCCCTTCTACTGCCCTGCTGACCAGAAGGTCTATATCGATCTCTCTTTCTACGAGGATATGAAGAAGAAACTCGGCGGCGGCGGTGACTTCGCGCTGGGTTACGTGCTCGCGCACGAGGTCGGGCACCACGTACAGAATCTTCTCGGCATCAGTGAAAAGGCTCAGAAACTGGAGAGCCAGGGATCCAAGGCGGACGCCAATCGGATTTCCGTCAAGGTTGAGCTTCAGGCTGACTGCTTTGCCGGCGTCTGGGGCAATTACATGAAGCGGGACGGTGTTCTCGAGTCTGGCGACCTGGAAAAGGCCCTGAATACCGCCACCGCTATCGGTGACGACCGTCTGCAGAAAGAAGCGACCGGGCGGGTTGTGCCTGACAGCTTCACGCACGGGACTTCAGCCCAGCGCCTTTACTGGTTCAAGCGCGGCTATAACTCCGGGAACCCGAATACCTGCAATACCTTTGAGTCTGACACCTCAAACGGCGCGGTACCCGCTACCGCCTGGGGACGGACCGCGCAGTAATCCGGGATTGCTTCAAACAAAAACGGCATAGTCCTCTGGACTATGCCGTTTTTGTTGGTCTGATACGATCAGGCGCGCTTCGGAAGCGTCGGCTCCGTCAGCCCGTCCACACCGGCGAGCAGCAGTGCGGTCAGCGCCACGAGCTGCGGAGACTTCCAGGCTTCTTCCTGCGTCCACCATTCGTCAAGAGCGTGGTTATTCCCTTCCACGCCCCCCGCGCCAAGCGTGGTTGACGGAATGCCAAGCGACAGCGGGACATTGTGATCGGTTGACGCGCTGGCATAGCGGGTCAGAGGAATGCCCAGAGTTTCCTGTGCGGCACGAGCCGCAAGAATCACCGGACTCAGATCATCAGCAACACCTGCCGGACGGCTGCCGATCTGCTTCTTTGTCAGCTTCAGCTTCATATCGCCCTCGGCGTTCGCGCGGCGGTTCTCTTCCTCGAGCGCCTCATCAAAACACGCGAGAACCGTCTTTTCAAGCTTCAGCAGCTCATCATTACCGCCGGAACGAAGGTCAAGCTGTGCCTCACAGTGAGCGGCCACCGCGTTCACAATTGTGCCGCCCTTGATCGTGCCGAGGTTATAGGTAGTACGGGGATCCTCTGGAACCGGCAGATCCGCGAATTTGGCAATGGCACGGCCCATCGCGTGAATCGCGGACGGAGCGATGCGGAACTTATGGAAAGAATGGCCGCCGGGGCCATCATACGAAATCAGCCAGCGGTGAGAGCCGGTGGCGCCAGCGAGAATCCGCTTCACATCCGCCGCGTCAATCCCGATGAAGCCATCCACCGGGACTTTCTTCTCAAAGTGAATATGCTTTTCCCCGCGGAGATCGCCGTTTCCTTCCTCACCGACACTCGCTGTAAAGAGAATGCTGCCGACAGTCTGAATATTCAGCTGATCAAGCTGTCGGAGAACGCAGAGCATGGATGCAAGGCCACGGGTATCGTCTGAGATGCCGGGCGCGCGGTAAGTATTCCCATCCTTCTTCACGGTGACATCCGTCCCCTCGGGGAAAACCGTATCCAAGTGAGCCGCGATCTGCACCACGGGACCGTTCCCCGTACCGCGGCGAAGCCCGAGAACATTCCCGACTTCATCTACATAGGCATCTTTCAGCCCATACTGACGGAAAAGTGACAGCAGGAGCTCTCCCCGCTTGGTTTCCTTGAAGGGAGGCGCCGGAACCTCGCAGATCTCAATCTGCTGATCGCGCGTTGCGTCGTCATCCTGACGGATCGCTTCCAAAAGCGACTTCACGCTCTCTGACGCAGAGAGCCTCCGCATCGCTTCTTCAACACGCTCGGGAACCGGCGGAAGTTCAGATACTGGGGTGATCGACATGCCATTTCTCCTAATAAGTGGAACGGACGAGGCGCACAGCCGGCTTCCGCTCCGCGTGTGACTTCAAGGTGAAAAATTTCTTTCTCTTTCCTAACTATACGGAAATCCCATACATCGGAGGAGACCCAATACGCGATTGGAATCTCACCCCTTCAGAATGAGGTCCGCCACCTTCCCCATATCCGGCTCAAGCACGAAAGCCCCAGCCTGTAGAAGCTCCTGATCGATTGCCTCTCCCACATGGTTATGTCCCGTAAATCCAATGCAGCGGATACCTGCCGCGACGGCCGCCTGGACACCCAGTGGAGAATCCTCAACCGCAACCGCTTCCTCAGGACTGATGCCAAGGGACCGAAGGGCAAAAAGATAGATATCCGGGGCCGGCTTTCTGCGGCTGCCCTGATCAAGATGGAAGAGCCGATCGCCAAACCAGGTTTCCAGACCGGATTTCGCGAGCACCCGCTTCAGCCGGGGCTCGTAGCTGTTTGAGGCAACGCCGAGCTGTACACCCGAATTCTGAAGGCGGCGCAGCGCATCTTCTATTCCCGGCGTGACGATCATATGGTCCTCAAGCTTTGATCTTTCCTCGATATAGCGGGGATGCCAGTCAAGAGGCACCTGCACGCCATAGTGCGCGAGAATTGCCTCCTCAATTTCCGTTCTGGGAAGCCCGATAAAGTCTTTCATTACTTCGTTCGGTGTCTTCCGGATTCCAACCTCAAGCAGCATCCGGGAGATCAGCGCGCAGTCCGGTCCCTCCGTATCCACAAGGGTTCCATCAAAATCAAATAGCGCAGCGGCTGGCTTCATGAATTCACTCGCCGGGAGAGAGCGCCCAGCCCTCTTCCGGATAAAAAGAAATAATCAGAAAATTCGCAGATCTTCCGGCGGTTCACCCCAGCGGTTCGCCTTCCGTTCACCAGGCAGCGCGCAGAAAATCAGCACGATTACAAAGAGCACCCCTGTAATGAAACAGACCGGCCCCAGCGCCACAAAAGTAAAGAAACTGAAGAACAGCGAAATCGGGAAGAGGATAAAAAGCGCGCACATCACGATAAGCGGCGCGGTGATCCACCATCCTGAGCGTCCGGCGTCATGAAGCCGCCGGAAAGCAACGGTCCAGGTCGGAACGAGCGTCACGATCCACCAGGCGGCTGAGGCAAGGGCCGCGAAGAAACCGATAAAAGGCTGAGAAGCCAGAACATTCAGGATCGAGCTCACAAAGAGTCCGCCAAGGAAAAAAGTCCAGAATTCGGTGCGGTTCGCGCGGCCGGAAAATTTCCAGTAGCGGTTCTGGAACGTATCCCAGAAGAGATCCCAGAGCTGAGCGAGCGTCCCCTTGGGGTGAGGAGTCTGCTGAGAAGACTTCGGAAGCTCTGCCGGAAGATTTGATCTTTCGGGCTTTGGCTCCGGTTCGGGCACCGCCGTCAGGGAACCCGCGGTACCGCCAGGCGGGAGTCCGTTTCCGCCCCCCGCTTCTGTTTTCAGCGCATCAGACGCATCTTCTTCAAGGTGGATACTGGGCGCTGTTTTCCCGTCACCGGCCTCAACCTTCAGGGAGGGCGCTGCCGCTGCATCGGCAGCCGGTGCAGCCGGCTTTTCCCGGGAAAAGGATTCCGCGGCTGATACCGGATCCCTCTCTTCCTGCGTCTTGTCAACGTTTTCCATATAAGCCACCTTTACTCACAGATGCGGAGAGTCCGGTAACTGACGCCGGAACTCCGTTTACAAAATACTATAGCGGCTTTTCTTTGGATAACCTGAAACCGGCTCAGTCTTCTGTAACGGGCGGTATCGATCCGACCCCCTGGAGCACCACGTCCGGTCTGAAGGCATATTTACGGATGTCATGCTCGGAGGTCATCCCTGAAAGGACGAGAACCGTGGCCATGCCGGTTTCCAGTGCTCCGAGAATATCCGTACCCATCGAGTCGCCGACCATGACAGACTCCGACGCGTGCACTCCGAGGCTGTCCATCACGCGGCGAAGCATGAGCGGATTCGGTTTCCCGACAAAATAAGCTTTCCGGCCGGCCGCTTTCTCAATCGGAGCAATCATGGCCCCGGTTGCCGGAACCAGACCATAGGAACCGGGCCCCGCCAGGTCAGCATTGGTACCGATCAGCCTGGCTCCGTTCACAACCAGATTCACTGCTTTTTCAATCGCCTGCCACGTGTACTCTTTCTCAGATTCCCCGACTATGACAAATTCAGGATTCTCGTCCGTAATTCGGACCCCTGCCGCTTCCAATGCGGAATAAAGTCCATTGGCCCCAATCACCCAGGCGGAAGGGTCATCTGCCTGATGAGAACAGAATGAGGCCGCTGCCATAGCGCTCGTATAGAAGTGCTCAGGTCTTTCGTCGATCCCCATCGCGCAGAGCCGCTCTGAAAGCTCCGCCGCCGTAAAGTACGAATTATTCGTTACAAACCGATAGAGTTTTCCTTCCTCGCGAAGCCAGCTGATAAATTCAGGAACCCCCGGGAGGAGAAATTTCCCGTGATAGATCACCCCATCCATATCAATCAGAAAGGCCTTCTTCTCACGGATCCGATCAAGCGTCATCATGGCGTAGCGATATCCTTCTTTTGCGGTTAACGACACCACACTATAAGCGACCTGATACTTTTCGAAAAAAAGAGCGGTGCTTCAGGTCTTCGGCTTTCCGGTAATATGCAGGCATGTTTCCCATTCATAAGAACTGAAAAAAATGCCGGCACAAACTCCCAAGCCCCCTTACTACGCCCTCAATTTCACGACCATTGTGTCGCCTGGCACTGAGGACATTTTCACGAAGCTGAATGCCTACATCAAGGAAACGGTGGCAAACGCCCCCGGGTTTCTCGGTATCGAAGACGCCAAAGGTGAGTCCGAATGGATCACGGTGACCTACTGGGAAACGCGCGAAGCGATTGATGAATGGGCGAAGTGCCTGAAAGTCTTCACGGCGAAGCATCCCACTGTCATGATGGCACTGATCTCCGCCAAGGCCCGTATCGCGAAGGTCGAAAAACAGCTGCCCTGATGTAACCTGCTGTTTTTAAAAGATCCGGACAAAGCTGACCGCTTTACCGGGTCTTTTGCTAGTACTTTTTATCTAATTCATTTGGCAGGAATTTTCTGCCGCAATTCACTCCCCCTCCTAGAAGCGCATATTTTTATACCCAATAAGGTATACAAAAGATCCCGTTTTTTCTGTCACACTCCCCGCCAGCCCCTGAATCTATCCCTGTGCACTGCGGATGCTCTGCATAACCTAAAATTGCTCATTTTTTAAGCAATTTATTAAAAATAAAATAATATCAATACCTTATCTATATGTCCCGCTTTAATGCCGGGAAATTTTATCTGAGTAAATCTACCTAATTTCTTTGGTTTGCCGCAATTTTTACTAATTATTAACCCTATACTCCTTCCGTATTGCCAATATTCACCTAAAATACCCATTCAGTTTACGTCTATACCTAGTTGCAGCCGACCCGGCCGCCAACTCGGTTTTTTTACAGAGAGAGGAGATTTCTTCATGGACGATTTTCGTATTGAGCATGACTCCATCGGCGAAGTAAAGGTTGATAACTCGAAGTACTGGGCTGCCCAGACCCAGCGCTCCTATCAGAATTTCAAGATCGGCACGGAAAAGATGCCGGCTGAAATCACCCGCGCCTTCATGTATCTGAAGCGTTCCGCCGCCGTTGTGAACAACGAGCTCGGCAATCTCGATGACCGCCGCAAGAACGCGATCGTCCAGGCCTGCGACGAGATCCTCTCCGGAAAGCTTGCTGACAACTTCCCGCTCGCTATCTGGCAGACCGGCTCCGGCACGCAGTCCAACATGAACATGAACGAAGTCATCGCGAACCGCGCCACCGAAATCCTCGGCGGCAACTTCCGCGACAAGGCTCACGAGAAGAAGGAAAACATCGTTCACCCGAACGACCATGTGAACCGCGGCCAGTCCTCGAACGACACGTTCCCGACCGCTCTGCACATCATGGCTGTGTATGAAGTTGAGAAGCTGCTGATCCCCGCTATCGATCGTCTGCGCGGCTCTCTGCAGTCCCGCGTTGAAGCCTTCAAGGACATCATCAAGACCGGCCGTACGCACCTTCAGGACGCCACGCCGCTGACGCTTGGCCAGGAATTCTCCGGCTACGTTTCGATGCTCGACCACAGCAAGGCCCAGATCCTCAAGGCTCTCGACTCCTGCCGTGAACTCGCCATCGGCGGCACCGCTGTCGGTACCGGCCTGAACGCTCCGGAAGGCTACGACGTCCTCGTCGCTGCTGAAATTTCCCGCGCCACCGACCTCAAGTTCGTTTCCGATCCCAATAAGTTCCACGGCCTCACGAGCCACGACGCTGTCGTGTTCCTCGAAGGCGCCCTGAAGGGCCTCGCCGCTGACCTGATGAAGATTGCGAACGACATCCGCTGGCTCGCTTCCGGCCCCCGCTGCGGCCTCGGCGAATTGAACATCCCGGCGAACGAACCGGGCTCCTCCATCATGCCGGGCAAGGTCAATCCGACCCAGTGTGAGGCTGTCACGATGGTTGCTGTCCAGGTGATGGGCAACGACGCCGCGATCGGCTTCGCCGCTTCTCAGGGCAACTTCGAACTGAACGTGTTCAAGCCCGTGATCGCTTACAACCTGCTGCAGAGCATCCGTCTGCTCGCCGACGTTGAAGTGTCCTTCGCTGAGCACTGCGTTGACGGCATTACCGCTAACAAGGAAAAGATTGATTACTTCCTCAATCGCTCCCTGATGAACGTCACGGCTCTCTCTCCGCTGATCGGCTACGAGAACGCCGCCAAGGTTGCTCACTACGCTCACGAGAACGACCTGTCGCTCCGCGATGCTGCCCTCGCTCTCAAGGTCTGCACGCCTGAAGAGTTCGACGCGACGGTTGTCCCGGCGAACATGGTTCACCCGCTGAAGAAGGCGAAGTAATCTTCTTCCCGCTGCCGGAAAACTCTCCGGCACAATGAAACTTGCTTGATCCCCGGCTCAGATGATGAACCGGGGATTTTTTATCCTGCGGTCCAGGCGCCCCGAATGTATACACACCGGCACTGTCGCCACACCGGCTACTGAGGCCAGAGGAATAGCGCTCTTTCCCTTCCCCCTTCTGGTTCCTCCGTCAGGTCAGAAAATCTCACGCGGATCAGCTGATCCGGAAAACGCTTCCCCGAAAATAGGCGCCTTAAACTTCCGGGATTACTTCCAATACAAAAACCCGCTATTTCACAGACAACTTCCTGACAGCAAAAAAAACAGAATTCTTTAAAAGAAGAGAAGGATCAATTCCATAGAGGGCTTCGCAGGCAATAAAAAAGCTGAATCCCGCAGCTTTCACTGCGGAAATTCAGCTTTTTAAAGCATTCCTGCCGCCCGGCCGTAAAAGGTCTGACTCCCGGGCCCCTCTCACACTCTACGCAAATCCGAGCGCGTGCAGAATCCGATAGCCGACATAACCGACCAGGAAACAGGTGACGACAGAAACTGTCCGGTATAGCAGGTCATGCCACACAGTTTTCTCCCTTAAAGAATTGGATATTCGGAAGAAACAATGAGCAGTCTGTCACCGCTTTCTTATTCCGTCTTGATCAGGAAGTCTTCGAGCTTACGGCCGGCATCAAGCTCAGCCTTCAGCCACTTCGGCTTCAGACCGCGGCCGGTCCAGGTCTGCAGACCATCCTCACTCTGATACTTGGGGCTCACCTTGACGCGCTTAACAGCCTTCTTCGGCTGCTGGTCGGCAGCCGGAGCAGCGGCCTTCGTCTTCGAAGCGGCAGTCGCGCCAAGCTCCTCGAGCGTGATGTTATAGCGGGCCATATACTGGTGGATTTCCTTGATGGCCGTACGCTTAATGTCCTTCATCAGAGCCTCAGTCTGACGCTGGAGTTCCCGGGCTTTCTGAATCTTTGCATCGAGCTGCTTATTTTCGTTCAGCATCTTTTTCCTTGTCCTTTTAGTCGTGCCGCATCAGATAGATATCGTTTCTTTCATAAATATCCGCAGATTCCGGATATTTAATTTGGACTAGTCTTTTAAATAACCAACCGGTCAAAATACTTAGAAGACAAAAGTGACAGGGGAAAATGTTCACTCTATCTTCCGACCGGCGATCTGAAAACCGGCTCTTATTTCAAAACCATAATCTGAAAAACGGGGGATTAACTTAAAAGTTTTGTTTTAGTGAATTATTCTTTAATTATTCTACCCAATATTTTCTGAAAGGTCTAAAACCGTGTCTGATTTAAATGTTTATAGTTATTTCATGACCGGGGGCAATTAAAAACCCCAGGCAGATGGGCTGATTGCCACTATCCGCCTGGGGTTTGAAATCAGATGCCAGGTATCCTACCTGAATTCCCGATTTACTTATACATAGCGGGATTCAGGAGGCAGTTTTCCAGTCCGAGTCGCTCAAAAACGAGTCTGTGGCGACCTAAAATTTCCCCGAGCCAAACTTTTCCTGTTGATGAGCTATAGAAACGGATCTGCCCCACATCTTCCAGCAGCTCCATGAGAGAATATTCGTCAAGCAGAGGTGCATAGGATTTCTTCCCTATTTTCACTTCAACACTCATGGCTTTGATGAGCCAGGAAACAATTGTGGCAGCGATGAAGGCTAACAAGAGACGTCCATTAACAGAAACGTCGGAGTGTCCCCTTGTAGTTGTAAAACCAACATCAGTCTTGATAACCCCAAAGCATTTCTCGATGCAGTCGCGCGTTCTGTAGATCTCCAGGATTTCTTTCGACTCAAGTTTTCGATCGCTGATCATTGAAAAGAATCCCATGTATCTGACCTTTTCATTGACAGCATCATTGTTTCTGATCAGAGGCTTTTTACCGGGTTCACTATCAGGTGTTTCATAGAATCTCAAAAGTTTGGAATCAGGGCTGGCTAACCCGTTAATCCAGTCTTCTTCAAAGGTTACCAAATCAGATAAAAATTTATCCTGCTCATTATTTGCAACTGCAAGACTGTAATAGATGTACACCCAAACACTACATGATTTTGGGTCCTCTTTCGTGCCTGGTATTGTGACCTGGGTTTGAACAGCGGTCAGGTTGTGACCGCGAACGTTGTTCGTCATATCCCAGAAAGCGGGAAGATTATCTTCGATGGCGTCCCTGATGAAGGAGTGATCAGTTTTGGCAGCCATGATGAAGTGATGCTTGTTCTTGCAGAGCAGCCGAAGATTCTCACGGCTGCAATAGCCCCGATCAAAAATTGAGATAATTTTTTTACTGACTCCGATGTTTTCCCATCGAGTCAGAAGGTCATGCATAGTGACTATATCTGGCACGTTTCCGGCGAATCGCCTGAACATCAGGGGAACACCAGAATTATGACCGTAGAGGAGCGCCAAACCAATCTGGTTTTCGTAGCCTCCGCGTTTACTAATTCCTTTTCGTACATCTGTCAGAGATCGGCTTTCAGACGCGATTCGTGTGCTGTCGAATGATAAATATTCTGTTTCAGGAAGACGCTTGGCCCGAAGAGCAAAGAGCCGATTTAATGAAGCTGTATCTGAGCCAATATCCTGCGATAACTCACTTAGTCTTTGAGACTCGATATTGTCTGGAAGACCGGCTGGCAAGGCGTTAGTATCAGAAAAAATCTTGAATCTATGCTGTGAAGTAGTGTTTTTGATGATTTGATATGCCGCCAGGCTTACCATCATGGCGGCCTTCCCCTCACCATAAACTTTCTTCAAATCATCAGTTAAACCCGAGGTTTCTGCTGCTTGAGTAAGGAGTGCGGTTGTTCCGAACGTTTTGTCATGATCAAATTTCTGACGCTTATCAGTGGTCTTTTTGACACGGGTCAGCTTCAGCTCTGCCGCATAAGCTGCGTTCGGAACAAATTTTCCATCAACAAGCTTGCCAATATATCGCCTTTTTTGTTGGCCCCGCTTTTTTTCTTTATCCCACCAATACTTATGGATTGCAACGTACTCTGTGTCTTTGATTCGGACAATACGCGCATCTTCGGGAAGGATCGGATTGTGATCAGTCATATCGCAAGGGCTGCAAAAGAGATTATATATGTCTATATTATACGTATGTTTTACCTATAAATCAACCCTTTTTTTAAATTTTCTATTTGGAAAATCAATAGACTTTTGTTAAAAAATACAGCTAACAGAGCGGGAATTTAGGATCCTAAAACCGGCTTCCTGTATATCCAGTCCGCCTGAAATTTTATTCTCCGGGAAATCCGGGAAATGGACGCTTATATTCTGCGGCATGAGCCGCGAGATTCGGGTGATATTTCCCGGGGCCATATTCGCGTCGCGTAAAGGTTACAGCCGGCAGTGCGTCCCTCTCCGCTTCTCCGCTGATACCGGATGCGGCTTCTGTTTTGGCTTTCTGCCACCGATCATTTTCCTCAGCGGCCACCGCGAGCCAGGTATAGGCTTCAAGCGAATCTGACGGCACCCCGATTCCCTTCAGGTAGCAGAGTCCAATAGCCGCAAGCGCGTCCGGCTCCGCCCCCTTGGCCGCCTTTTCAATCAGCCGCGCTCCTTCCGCTTCATTTTTATCGATCCCCGCATCCGGATCTCCCTTCAGCATGAGGAGCCCAAGGAGATACTGCGCCCTGGGCAGACCTTTATCTGCCGCCGCTCTGATCTGAGCAGCTCCTTCACGCCGCGTAGGGGCGTTTTCAGACATCATTTTCCCGAATCCCACCGCATACAGCGCTCCGGCGTTGCCTCCTGCGGCCAGAGCGGATATCTGATCCACTGCGGCCTGTCCCTCTTCCATGGCTCCCAGCCCCCGTACCTCCATTTCGGCTTTCGCGGCCAGGGCATCTTCATTTCCTTCCTTCGCGGCCTGCGAGGCCCAGACATAAGACTCTTTCCAATCCTCCTTCACACCCCGGATGCCAAAGCCGTACCTCACCGCAGCTTCGAGCGCAGCCTCCGGGTTTCCCTTCTCCGCGGCATCCGCAAGCGCTTCGAGCTTCATCGCAGAAACCCCTTTCGGACGATTTGCCCGTCCGGCTGTGAAATACACCGCGGCTGCCAGCACCACAACAGCAATAAGGAAGATCTGAAAGGATTTCATGGGGGCTCCAGTAGCAATAATTGGATTACGGAAAATATCCCTTTCGGGATAGATTCAACTGCGCGGAAATTATTTTAAAAGGCGAATTATCACTTCAAGTGCAAAGCCTGAGAAAAGAATAGTGGCCCATAAAGCTTCCATAATAGAGATTGTCAAGATAACTATAGAGGGAGCTCATGAGCCACTATCATCATCTTACTCTTCGGGACAGAGTATTTATTTCGGCTTTAACGATTTCAGGCAAATCCCTGTCTGAAATTGCATGTGCGATTGGGAAAAATGTTTCTACGATCTCCCGCGAACTGAAGCGAAACAAGGCTGTATCGGCCCAGGATGGGGCTTCAGCTGCCTATGATCCCTGTGCCGCGCAGGCCCGATATCAGAGACAGAGAAAGCATTGCGGAAAGAGAAACATTCTGAAGTCTGACTCGTTGCTGACAAGGATTGTCTCAAATCTGCTGGTTAAGAAATTCTGGTCTCCGGAGCAGATTCAATACCGTCTCAGAAAGGAGCTGCCGAATCTAAGGATCAGCGCCACGACAATCTACCGAGGAATCAATTCTGGCTTTCTGGATCGCTTTGTGGATGGCCGAAAGATGTCCCGACACCTGCGACACCACGGTAAAACGCGTCACCGTAAAGGCATGACCGAGAGGCGAGGAAAGATCCAGATCACTCACAGCATTGAAGAGCGACCCCTGGAAGCTCAGAACAGATCTTGCCTGGGGGATTGGGAAGGCGATACCGTCATCGGAAAAAAGGGCGGAGCCTGCCTCACGACTCTGGTCGATAGGAAGTCCGGCTTTCTCTGTGGCGGGAAAACCGCTTCCAAGACTGCGGCCGATGTGTCTGCCGTAATTGAGAAATCTCTGTCAGATAAGGATCTGCGTACGATTACCGTAGATCGCGGAAAAGAATTTTCCTGGGCTGAAAAACTGGAGAAAGATCTCAGAACCAAAGTGTATTTCTGCTTGCCTCATCATCCATGGGAGAAAGGAAGTAATGAAAATACAAACGGACTTCTTAGAGACTTTTTCCCAAAAGGAATGAGTATCGATAAAATTTCTCAGACAGAAGTTCAGAAACGGTTCAATGCTCTGAATTTCAGACCCAGAAAACGTCTCAATTGGAAGTGTCCGGCTGAAGTCTTTTATTCAGTAACTTTGCACTTGATTTGATAATTCACCAAATATTAACTTCCCCGGCATTAGAAGGTATTTGTCTTGATCCAAGGCTAAGCCTACTGAAACATCCTCCGTAGCGTATATGTGGTAGGGTTACCGAAATTGTAAAGACTTTGTTTTTGTTTTGATGAATGTCAAAGATTTACATTCGGTTTCTGAGACATGATGAATCTAACCTTTCGGCAAACCCGCGAAAACAGGGAACGGAAAGGCTACTGATTCTGAAACCATTAAGGGGTTCTCATCATGTCTGAAACAATCGCCCAGCGACGGCATATGCTGATGCGCTACGGGTCGATGATTGCGGGGCCGCTGCTCTGCGCACTGATTTATTTTTCAATGCCATCGACCTATAGCCTTGCAGATGGTTCGGTCGCGCAATTCTCTTCCGCGGGCCGTGCCTGTCTTGGCGTCCTTGTCTGGATGGCCATCTGGTGGTGCTTTGAAACAGTGCCTATCGCAGTAACTTCCATGCTGCCGATGGTGCTCTTCCCGCTTTTCCAGGTTACCAAGGTCAGCGCCGCTATGGCGCCTTACGCCTCGGATACCGTGTTCCTCTTCCTCGGTGCGTTCATGCTCGCTGGCGGCGTGATGCGCTGGGGTCTTGACCGCCGCATCGCGCTCGTCGTGATGAGTTTCGTCGGCACGACTCCGAAGCGGATGGTTTTCGGCCTGATGCTGACCACCACGTTCATCTCTGCCTTCATGAGCAACACGGCAACGGCTGCCATGATGCTGCCGGTCGCGATGGCTCTGATCACGCTCGTCCACTCGACGAAGGCGGCTGGCGATCCTGATGCGGTTACGCACGAACGTAATTTCTCGCTCTGCATTCTGCTTGCTCTTGCCTACGGCGCCTCAATCGGCGGCATGGCTACCCTGATCGGTTCGCCCCCTAACGGCATTTACATGCGCTTTATGGAGCAGACCTACGGCCAGGTTGTGAGCATCGCGAGCTGGATGAAGGTTGGTGTTCCGGTTACCCTGCTGCTCTTCATTGTCTCCTTCTTTGTTCTTACCGGACTGATGTTCCGCAATATGGGCGGATCGGTTCCTGGCGGCAAGGAATGGGTGCGAAACGAACTGCGCAGCATGGGCAAGCTCTCCACCGGTGAAAAGGCTGTGGGTCTCTGCTTCCTGATCGCCGCTGTCCTCTGGTTCTCCGGCGCTCAGCTCCGCGGTATCAACATCGACGGCTGGCAGCCCTTCAAGTACCTCACGGATGCTGTGATCGCCATGGGTATGGGCATTGTTCCCTTCCTGATCCCGGTTGACCGCAAGGGTACGATGGCTATGGACTGGAAGACCGCAAATGAAGCGATTTCCTGGGACGTGCTGCTCCTCTTCGGCGGCGGTCTGTCTCTCGCCTCTGCTATTCAGCACACGGGCGTTGCCCAGCTGATCGGTGCTCAGGTTGCTGTCCTTGCTGGCTCTCCGTTCCCGGTCGTGCTCTTCGGTGTGGTCTTCATCGTCACCTTCGCCACCGGCGTTACCTCGAATACCGCCCTGGCCGCAATGATGATGCCGCTGCTCGCCGCTGTCGCCAATGCCCTTGGCCTTCCGCCGCAGCCGATCCTGATGGGTACTGCCCTTGCAGCTTCCGCAACCTTCATCCTGCCGATTTCGACGCCGCCTAACGCGATCGTCTTCGGTACCGGCAAGATCAAAATCGCGGATATGTTCAGAGCAGGTATTCTGATCAACTTCGTGGCAATTTTCGTGATCACCGGCGTCATGCTCCTGCTTGACTGATCGGTAGAAAACTGAAGCATTAAAGGCAAAGCTCCGGTTCCCTTAAAAAGGGACCGGAGCTTTTCTTTGTTCATCGCGGAACATGCGCTACGATACCTCACCGCAACTTATTTCCAATTACCAGAAAAAAGAAATGAACGCAACGACCGATAACAAGCCTCAGCACTCCGCCGCCACACTGACGACGGTCCTCCTTTCACGCCCTGAATTCTCTGCGAAGCAGTATGTGCAGAATCTGAAAGCTGACTGGGGTTTTGAAATCCCCGCGACCGACATCGGAGAGGAGAACGGCTCTGTCGTTACGATGATCGGCGGCATGATGGTTTCTGTCTTCATGACCCCGGTTCCGGTCGAAGACGGAAAGGCTGAGCGTGAGGCGCTCACCAATTACCTTTGGGACGGCGCTGTCACGGCCGCAAAAGAGCATAAGGCCTACGTTACGGTCACCGTGCAGCATAACAACACGGATCCGGTCGTTGCCGCGACGCTCGCGGTGAAGCTCACTGCTTCCATTCTCCGGCAGGCGGCAGCCACCGCTGTTCTTACCTGCGGAACCGTGATGTCTCCGCGCTTCTACTCGGAATCCGCCGCCTCCGGCTGTGAAGGGCACCGCGTTCCGGTGATGAATCTCGTTTACTTCGGCGTCTACACCGAGAACGAGGGGCAGACCATGAATGGCTATACCTTCGGTCTCTCGAAACTCGGGTGCGAAGAAGTTGAAATCCTCAATTCTCTCCGGGAGCCGCAGGAAATCTTCGAAATGCTGACTACCGCCGCCACGTACATGCTCGACTATCACGTCAAGCTGAAGAACGGCGATACGATCGGCCTGAAGGAAG
Source organism: Mesosutterella multiformis (assembly GCF_003402575.1). GTDB lineage: Bacteria > Pseudomonadota > Gammaproteobacteria > Burkholderiales > Burkholderiaceae_F > Mesosutterella > Mesosutterella multiformis. Next base: position 1,455,700 of record NZ_BGZJ01000001.1, on the reverse strand, counting down.
GAGAAAACTTCGCCATTTCCGAAGGGAAGGGCCAGGCGGTCGACGGCCAGTCTCTTAAGATCGCCTTTTAAGAGAATTTCCGCATCATGACGGAGTCCGCGGAAGAAAAGTCTGAAGACTGGCTTTCCCAGGCGCGGACTCTTCGTTCACAGAATCTCTGGCACGCGCTTCTTCGGCTCCCTGTACCCCATTCCGCTGAGTCAGATCCTGAAGTCTGTCTGCTTCTCGCCGAAGCCCTGCTGAAGGACCAGCAGGACGCCAGCAGGGATGCTGCGCTGCGGGCCCTGTCACTTCTTCCCTCCCCTCTCAGAACGCCTGCGCTTCACCCGCGCGCCCTGCTCCTCTCGGGACTCGCCAGACTGGCCCTGGATCAGTGGGATGCTGCTGAGTCTGCTCTTTCCGAAGCCAGGTCGCTGCTTCCTCCCGAGAGCCCAGCCGGAAACGAGGCGGCAAAGGCGCTCGAAGAAACCGCGAGCCGCACAGTCCTTCCGCTCTTCCGACATCCTTTTGCCGCCCATGCGGCGGAATTCTGGGAAGCGGCCGCGGCGGGAGAAGACCCATCACCCCTTCTGGTCCGGATTTTCGGCGATCAGGGGTTTCCTGCCTGGGCAGAATCCGACGCCCGCAGCATAGCCTTCTCCTCCTTCGGGGTCCGGGAGACCGCGATTCTGCTCGACGTTCTCATCAAACTCGCTCCGGATGATGCTGAACGAGATCTGACACTGACTCTCGGAATACCGGCATCCGCGGCCCCTGTCCGTCTGCCATCCGGCGGGCTTCTGCCGGTACGGGACGCGCTCTTTAGGGTAAATGGATTTTCAGATGACAGATGCGCTTCAGTCTCCATCCACTCAGAAGCACTCTCGGTCATTCAGGATCCCGCAGAACGCGCCGCGGCAGCCTTTATGACAGCCGCCCGGGCGATCGGAGAAATCCGTGCAATGCGGTGCCTCACCGCGTTTCCTGCCATAACTTCTGATGAGGAAGAGGGGCGTTTTCTGAGCGCTCAGGCGTTCGCCGCCGCCCTGAGAACCCGATTCTCAGAAAAGGACTGGGAAAAACTTTCTGACCCCGATCAGCTTCTCGAAAGTGAGACCAGATACCGGGTTCCGGATTCAGCCAGTAATGAACCGCTTTTTTCAGGTCTTGAGGAAGGTGCAACCCGTTTACCCGGTTTTTCCCGGGCTTTCATTCAGGGATCCGCGGGCGACACGCCGTTTCTCGCGGCCGGAGCTGTCTGCGGTGCGTTCCTCATCTCCGGCGAGGTAACAGGGAATGAGAAAACCTGCCGGAAACTCCTTCGTGACCTTGGAAACGAAACCGCTTTTTTCGTCCCGCTCGGGTTCCTCTATGGAAGAGCGGGCATCCGGCTCGACTTTCTCGCGCTAGCCCCAGATGTCTTCGATATCGCGGAAGCCTATTTCTCAAGGCACTTCCGGAGAGGCAGCGTCCGGTTTTCAAGGTTCAGGCACCGAACCTCGGCTTCATCCCGGTCTGAACCCTCACAGCTTCCTGTTGAGATTTACCGGCAGCTTTAGCCTGCTGCCTTTTTCGCTTCCTTCTCTACCCTCGCGCCATCGAGAATCAGGATCAGAATCGCGCCGATGATGAGCGCGATACCGGCGATTGTCGGAAGACTGCTGTCTTCACCCAGAAGGAAAATACCGAGGCAGGCTGCTCCCATCGGCTCTGCAAGCGAAAGCGTTGCCGACACAACCGGCGCCGTCGTTTTCATGCCAAGGAAGAAAAGCCCGAAACCAAGTCCCCCCGCAATACCAAACGCGGCCGAGACGAGAAGCCCCCGGGGTGAACTCCAGATCCAGTCAATCGGAAAGAGCACCAGAACCGGTGCGAGCATCACGCTGATCATGCAGAGTCCGATCATGATGCCCGCCTCAGGCTGCATATGAGAGGACACCTCAGGACTCGCGTTCATATAGATACCGTAGACCATGGCGCCCAAAAGCGGCACGATGACCCAGCCAAGATTCCCGGCCTCAAAGCTTTTGATATTGAGAAGCCCGATTCCGACCACTGCGATCAGCGTGGCGACGTACCAGATTGGCCGCGGTGAATGACCGAGCACGAATTTCGCCACAATCGCTGACATGATCGGTGTCGCGCCGACACAGACCACGGTGCCCACCGCCACACCAAGCTTCAGCGCTCCGAAAAAGAAGAAGAGCTGATAAAGACACGTGCAGCAGGCGCAGATAATGATGGCGCGCCAGGGAAGGTCCGCTGTGAGCTTCGGGAGTTTTCCGGTCGCGGCGCACCACAGAAAAAGGAAGAAGGCCGACGTTACCATCCGGACCTCGGCAATCACCCACGGGGTCGCTCCGGCCGGAGCGAGCGCCTGAAGCGTTCCCGTAACCGAGAAGCAGAGCGCGCTTAAGAGAATAAGAATCGGACCGGCAAGACGGGACTGCATGGAAACCTCATTTCGTTCTTAAATTCCGCCGGGCATTTCGCCTTCCGGGGAAGCGGAATTTTTGTGTTATCTGATGATTCTAAACTACGATCACCGCCATATGGGACGCAGAGCTGGTTCTCCACCGGCAGGCTGCTCCCAAGGTGATGCAAAATAGACCTATCTCTTCTGGAGGGCTCTAATTTCCATGCGCATGGTATCCGAAAACCGCCGTATCTTCGATGCAGAACGGGAGCAGCTGATCGAAGCATTCAAACGCGATCATGACAGCGCAAAGCTTCTTTCGTCCACAAGCGCTGCCACAGACCGCGCCGTACTCCGGGAGTTTGCCGCACACACCCTGCCGGACGGCATCGCGCTTGTTGCAGTCGGCGGTTACGGCCGCGCGGAAATGTTCCCCTACTCTGACCTTGATCTTCTCGTTCTCGTGCCGCCGGGTCTGACGGAAGAGGAACGCTCTCCAATTCAGAGCTTTATTACATCGCTCTGGGATCTCGGTCTCACCGTAGGCGCTACCGAACGAACCGTGACCGAGTGCCTCGCTGCCGCAAGTGACATCACGGTCTGCACCTCTCTTCTGGAGTCGCGGTTTATCGGCGGGAGCCGTGCGCTCTTCGATGAATTCCAGTGTGAATTCACGATGCAGCTGGTACCGCGCGACTTTTTCCGCGACAAGATGCTCGAAATGCATCAACGGCATGCCCGGGCCGGTGACTCCCCCTACGCGCTCGAACCCAACGTCAAAGAGAATCCCGGGGGTCTTCGGGACCTGCAGGTCTTTATGTGGGTCGCGCGGGCATCCGGTTTCGGAAAATCCCTTCAGGATTTTGCCGCTCATGGACTGATCACAACGAAAGAGGCGGCAGAGCTCCGCCGCGCGATGGTTTTTCTGCAGAAACTGCGCGTTTACCTCCATATCGAAGCCCATCGGCATGAGGACCGGCTGCTCTTTGATCTGCAGGCCGCGGTCGCTGCAGACCTGGGTTTCAAGGACAGCGAGGCATTCCGGGCTTCCGAAGCTCTGATGAAGAGCTACTACCGGAACGCGAAGTCCGTGATTCAGCTTTCACTCATCCTTCTTCAGGTGCTGTCTGAAAAATACACGGGGAAAAACGCGGCTCCGATCCGCCCGATCGATTCCGAATTCGGTCTCTGGGGGGAAGAGCTGGATCTGCTGCGCCGCGGGGTATTTGATCGTCACCCGGAGGCGATGCTGCGGGCGTTTTACCTGCGGGCGACCTGGCCCGGGATTTCGCGCGAAAGCACGGCGCTCCTTCGGGCGCTCTGGCATACACTCCGAAACCCTGACGTCAATCTCGCGCCGACAGACGAAGGCCGGAAGATCTTTCTCGATATCCTGAAGCTGGATAAGGGCGTCTACCGGACACTCCGGAACATGAATACCTGGGGGATCCTAGATCATATTCTTCCCCCCTGGGCCCGGATTGACGGGCAGATGCAGCATGACCTATTCCACGTGTACACGGTTGATCAGCATACGATTCAGGTGATCCGCGGGCTCAGGCACCTGGTGTACGCCGAACACGCGCATGAGTTTCCGCTTCTTTCGCAGCTGATGGCGGAGCTCCCCGACACCTGGCGTCTGATCGTCGCGGCGCTCTTTCACGATATCGGCAAAGGCCGCGGCGGGGATCATTCGAAAATCGGTGAGGAGGAAGTGCGGGAATTCTGCCGCAGTTACGGCATTACCCCGGAGGACACCGAGTTTATTGCCTTCCTTGTCCGCGACCATCTCACTATGAGTCATGTAGCCCAGAAAGAAGATATCTCGGACCCCGCGGTGCTGCAGCGGTTTGCTGACCGCGTGGGGACTTCCGACCGGCTGAAGGCACTCTATCTGCTGACCGTTTCGGATATCCGCGCAACTGGTCCAAAGGTCTGGAATAACTGGAAGGGACAGCTTCTTGAGCGGCTCTACTTTCACGCGGCCGCCCTTCTCGGCGGTGCCGCCCCGACCCGCAGTTCCATTCTGGAAATGAGGAAAAGCACCGCGCTTGATATCGCGATGGCGTCGGGTCTCACGGAAGAAGACTGCACGAAGCTCTGGGAAAAGCTGGATGTCGCCTATTTCCTCCGGCATACCCCGGAAGATATTGCCTGGCACGCGACTGAGCTCTGCCGCTCAAACGGAGAATTCCCGCTTGTCCGTGTCCGGATGACACCGCATCGGATGTATGAAGTGCTGGTCTGCGCGGATGATGAAAAGGGGCTCTTCCTGAAACTCGTGTCAGCCCTTCAGAAGTCGAGCCTCTCGGTTCTTGATGCCCGGATTCACACAACGCGTGACGGCAAGGCTCTGGATACCTTCCTCGCGATGGACGCCGGGAAACGGCCGGAGCCGCAGGAAGTTTTTGAAATCGCGTCCTCAAATATCCTAGACTCCCTTTCAGGGCGGCGGGCGCTGCCGCCGGTACGCCTTGGACCGCTCTCCCGCCGCTCCAAGCACTTCCCGATCCGTCCTCAGGTGCTGATCGAACCGGATGCGAGCGGCACCACGTACCTGCTGACGCTCTCCTGCAACGACAGACTCGGTCTCCTCTACGCCATCTCAAGCGTTCTCTCCCGTTTCGGCGTGAACCTTCAGACCGCCAAGATTTCGACGCTGGGCGAGCGGGTGGAGGATATCTTCCAGATTTCGGGCGACATTCTTGCGGACTCGAATGTGTGCCTTAAGATAGCAGCTGAACTGATTGAAACGATTGCGCCTGCGGAAAAGTCTGCCGGTGCTTCCCGCATTACAAAAAGGTGACTCAACCCATGGCAAGCGCCAACCCTCTCAACCTCTTCGCAGCCCAGAGTCTCGACCGGGCAGCCCCTGAACTGGCTTCCCTCTTTCAGGAAGAAACCGGCACGGAAGTCATTGTCAAACTCGGACACTCAGGCTTTCTCCGTACTGAAATCGAGGGGAACCTTCCCTGCGATATCTTCTGCTCCGCTGATACCGGACATCCGAAAGCCCTGCTCACCGCGCTGAAGGCCACAAAGGGCTTTGTCTACGCCCGGAACCGGCTGGTTGTCGTCTCCAGAGAGGAGCGTCGGTTTATGCGGAGCACCTGGCTCTCGCTGCTTACGGATCCCTCGATCACAATCGGCATCAGCACGCCGAATGTTTCACCCGAAGGCGACTGGGCCAAGGTCCTCTTTAAAAACGTTGCCAAGGTCTACAGGAGTGAACCTGGCGCCTCCATCATCAGCCAGCACGCGATCCCTCTGGTCGGCGGGAACCATACGGCAGAAGATCTGCGGGGGGAAACCGCCGCAGGCTTCATGCTGCGGCACGGAGTGGACACTGCCGTGGTCTACGCAAGCGACACTGACCGGATGAAAAAGGAAGGACTTGTGATTTATGAAATCCCGGACGAAGTGATGCCTGAGATTCTCTTCGGGGCGTGCCATCCGAGATCAGGGAAATGTCCCACGAAGAATTGCGACGCATTCGCGGAGTTTTTGCTTTCAGACAAAGCTCAGGCAGTTTTCCGTAAATTCGGGTTCCTTCCCCCTACCGAAAAATCCGTGAAACTCTAGAATACCGCCCTCAAGGAATTCTTTTTTATATCAGACACAAACATGAACCGCACGACGCTTCTCAACTGGGTTCTTCCGATTGCTATTCTTCTCGGAGCCGCGGCTCCGCACAGCCACGCCGCAACGCTGACCGGGCAGGTTGTGAAGGTGGCGGACGGCGACACCGTGACCGTTCTCGCGCAGAATGGCACCCGTTACCGCGTGAGGTTCCTTGGAATCGACGCGCCGGAAAAGAATCAGGCGTTCGGTCAGGACTCACGTCAGAACCTCGACCGTCTGGTGTACCGGAAGCAGGTCACGGTCGACTATAACGGCAACGACCGCTATGGCCGGATCGTAGGCAAAGTGCTGCTCGATGGGAAGAACATCAACCTTGAGCAGATAAAGAGCGGCAGCGCCTGGTTCTACCGCCACTATGCGAAGGACGTGGCCCCTGCCGATCGCAAGGCTTACGAGGCGGCTGAGGACGCTGCCAAGTCCGCGAAACTCGGTCTCTGGAAGGACGCCTCTCCCACGCCACCCTGGGATTTCCGGGCATCGGAACGGAAGGCCACTGACACCTCAGGCCGCCACGGCAGGCACTGATTCTCATATTTCCAGATTCCTGATACACAGAAGCCCCGCGTGAAAAATTCACCGCGGGGCTCTTTTCTCCCGAAATCAGTCCTTATTTATTCCGCTTCTTCCACTCTTTCTTTGAGAGCAGGAGAACCGTATCCTCTTCAGCGAGCCCCTGGAGACCATGCCCCGCGGGGACACCTCCGACGTCGCCCGACAGATAGGCTTTTTCGCGCTTCGGACCTTCCAGTTTCGACGCCTTTTTGGAAACCCCGGAGAACCGGCTGATACCGGAACCGCCATCGAGCTCCTTATTCACCAGCCACACCGCGTCAGACGGAAGGCTTTTATCCCGAAGTGTGACCGCATCGTGGCTCGAGCAAAGCAGCTGCGCGCCATGAGGATTGGTTTCAGTTGCCTCAAAAAGTGAAATCACATCCTGAACAAGGCTCGGGTGAAGACTCGCGCTGAGACCATCGATCACCGCGACGCCGCCTTCTTTCAGCACCGGGAAGAGTTTCGAATAGAGAGCGAGCATCTTCTGGCTGCCCGCGGATTCTGCTTCCAGCGGAAGCGTGAACGTGAGACCGCCGGGTACTGAATGGCTGACAGAGAGCCGGGAGTTCGCCGCGCCGCTCCCGCGCTTCAGGGTGAGTCCCGTGATGCTGGGGTCAAGCGACGCCAGGTACTTCGTCATCCTGTCCCGGATCTCTTTCTGATGGAAGAACCCCTGCGGAAGCTCAATCGCTGCGGTTCCCGGAATCTCGGAATCCTCAAACCTGAAGCCGGTGAAGAACTGCTTCAGGGAATCAAGCGCCGGATCATCACTCTTCAGAAGATCGCTGACGGCGAGCCTCGAATCACTCAGATTCCGCAGAACCTGTTTCGCGTCCCTATCGGAAAGCCCGGGAACTTCTGTCTTTTTCCCATTGCGGCTGAATACCGTGGATTCGGCGCCTGATTCCGTCCGGGTCAGCAGTTCCTCGCGGACCTCGCGGCCAAGGATCGCCGCACAGTAGGTAAAAAAGGATTCCGGGGAGTTCCCAAACCGGAACCGGAAGACGGTCGGACGGCGGCGGCTTTCCACATCGAGAAGGAACGGGACGGTCTCAGAAACCTTCCCCTCATTTACGGATTCAATCAGAAAACGGAGAGCAGCAAAAAAGTTGGATTTTCCGCTTCCATTTGCTCCCAGGAAAAGCGCGACTGGCAGAGTCTTCGCCCCCTTGCCTTTCTTTCCCTTTTTTGACTTTGCGCTGCTCACCAGCGACACCGCTGCCGGAGCACGGAAAGATTTGAAATTCTGAATTTCAGCTTCTAGGAGCGTCATCGTCAGGATCTTCCTATGAGAATGAAAAGTGTCACACCGCGAAGAGCGTGATACATATTAGCGCAGTAAGAAGGCGCTCATCCTGGGAGGGACCTTTTCTTCAAGCCATGCGGTGAAATCCGCCGCGAGCTGCCGGGAGAGCGTGAGTCTCGCTTTCCGGCCGGCACGGCGCGCGAGCATTTCACTTAGACCCCGCGCATAACGGCAGAACGCGATCCGGTCCGCCTGATCCGCGTTCAGCGCCGCGAAAAGCCAGAGTTCGACCGCCGGCTGCACCGCGAGTTCTCCCTGAATCAGGCGGGCTGACAGAGCCTGGGGCGGTTCGGCAAAAGACGACGCATACTCAGCCGCGTCAGCGAGAAGCCTGACAATATCCGGAGTTCCGGCTGCTTCCAGTGCTGTCGCGAGCGGCAGCGCGGCCAGCAGCGCGTCTGCCACCCGGGAGGCTGACTCCGGATGCATGGTGTCAGAAAAAAGGCCTCGCGCTCGGTCCCCGTATGCGCTGAGAAGCTCGGCCTTCAGGAAGGCTGCTTTCAGGCCTTTGACAGGAAGACCTTCCGTATTGAGGAAATGCTTCTGTTCGGACGCGGGCCGCCGCCTCACAAACTCAAGGAGAGACGCAAGTGTCGGCCGGCCTTCCGCGTCCAGCCACAGCACAGGGATCGGCTGAGGGGCGGCGAGTTCAGGCAAAAGCTCCGGCTGCTTCCCGGGATTCTCGGCCTCCTGGCGCAGTTTCTCGATAACCTCCGAGAGGTCGTACCCCGCCATGTTGGACGACGCGGCGAGCGCCGGAGAAACTCTTTCAGCCGGAATCAGACGCACGAGAACGGGCTGCCTGAGAGACTCAATCACCTTTCTCTCCAGCCGGTAAAGGCCCGCGTCACGGAGCAGCTCCTCCCGGTACTCCGAGGCATGGCCCTCCCGATACGCTTTTTCAAGACCGACCGCTCTCAGATACCCTGCGACCACGAGGAGCGGTTCCTCCTCCGCGTCAGACCCGCTGCCCGGGGAAAAGAGATCTCCTGGATCCTTTACCGACAGCAGCCTCTCCGCCTCAACCACCGCGTACTGACAGGGGATCCGTTCGCTGCCAGGCGTCACAAGAAAATCGACCCGGCCGCGGCACGAATCCGCGACACGACCGCAGGACGCCACCGGCGCCCCAATCGCGATAATCCTTGAAAAGCCCAGTGCTGCGTAGCCCGGGTTCTCCGACACGGAAAAAATCACCGCGGCATGCTCAGGCGTCGTCGGGTCCGGCGGCGGCAGCTGCATGCTTTCCGGGAGACTGAGCAGTGTCTCTATCCCGGATCGGGTAGGTTTCGGATCAGATTTCTGCACCGGTTCCATGGAGAGTAGCGGATAGGTTAGGAAGGAAAAGGCGACTTTCGCGTCAGGGGTCAAAGATACACCATGCGGCGGCGGATTGCCGCCTGATGCCGGGAAATGCAGGGATTACTCACGCAGAAGGGCCGGAGAGGATCCCCTCTCCGGCCCTTCTTCTCAGGAATACGTCAGGAAGACGCTATTAGAACTTGAACGACACACCGGTGTAAACGGAAGTCGTCTGGGTCTTCGTGTCGTCGATCGCAACAGCATTCTTGACCTTGGACTGGCCATAGGAAGCGCCGGCGTAGACAGACGTACGCTTGGAAAGCGGGTAGACGTAACGGACAGCGACACCGTAGTACTGAACGTCAGCGCTCGCCTTATCACCGCTTTCGACAGCGGAGTCACCCGTTTCGCCGTCAACGTAGTAGAGACCAGCCGTCAGGTCGCCGCCGGCAACCGGAACGATCGTGCCGAGGTGAGCACCCCAGCCCTTGAGGCCCTTGCCCGTCAGACCGAGGTCTTCGTAGTTCTGGCCGGCGACTTCATCCCAGCCGCGGAAGTACTGACCCATCGCGAAAACCTGAGCAACACCTTCGAAGTTGTAGTTGCCGCCGAGGGTAACCAGCTGGCCGTCCTTCGTAATGGGCGCAGAGTCGAGCGAGCTGCGGTCAATGAATTCATAGCCGAGCACAGCCTGGAAGTTGCCGTTTTCGTAGTTCACGGCAGCGCCGGCATAGCGGTCAGCAGAGCTGCGGCCTTCAGTACCGTCAGCCTTGGAGTTCGACTTGAAGGAGTACTGGGCGGTCAACTGGAGACCAGCAAACTTCGGAGACTGATAGGTGAGGGAGTTATCGATAACGGGGGTAGCGGCCAGACCGAACACATCCCAGTCACCGCCGTCGAAAGCGTCGCCGACAGCGAAGATCTGGTCATAGGTGCCGATGGAAGAGCCCAGAGCACCGATGCGGCCGGCGGTCAGGGTGCCGTAGCGGCCAGAGAGGCTCACCTGAGCTTCACGGCCGAAGAGACGGCCGTCTTCATCAGCCTGAGTACCATCGTCCGTATTGAACTTGTCAGCGAGATTGAAGGAGACGGTGGTGTTGCCGATCTTCTCTTCACCCTTCAGGCCCCAGCGGGAGGTCTCATTCACGCTGGAAGTCATGCTGAGTTCGTCGGTCGAGGACTGGCCGGTCACTTTCTGGTGCTGATAGCCGAGGCCGGTATCAACAATGCCGTAGAGCGTAACGGACGGAGCCGCAAAGGCGGCGCCGGCAAACGTAGCAAGCGTAGCTGCCGCGATGAGGTGCTTTTTCATTTGGAACCCTAAATTGAGTTAAAAAATTAAGGCGTCTCGCCTTGAACGAAGAGGATATTACTACAAGAGAATGATTATCATCCACGGGATGACCGTATTATTTTGATTCCCTTTCAGTGATTCTGCGTCAATTCAAGGGATTATGAAAAAATTAAGTGTTGCTTTTTTGCAACACTCTAGGGAAGAAAGGCAATACTTTGACCCAAACGGGTAATACCTAGGCGAGTACACTGACCTCTTCAGATTGTTTCAGTGATCGGAAAGGATGCATTTCGAATGGAAGAGTTGAACGAACTGTTCTATAAGGACCCCTACCTGAAGTCATTCGCAGCCACTGTGACTTCGTGCAGTGAAGGGAAGAACGGATTTGAAGTAGTGCTTGACGACACCGCGTTTTACCCGGAAGGCGGCGGCCAGCCTGCAGACCATGGAACGCTCGGTGCCGCTCAGGTGACCGATGTGCGCCGTGTGAAGGGCGTCATTATTCATTACACCGATAAGCCCCTCGAGGCAGGCACCAAAGTCGAAGGAAAGATCGACTGGGAACGCCGTTTCGATAACATGCAGAACCACACCGGAGAGCACGTCCTTTCCGGCCTTGTGCACGCGAAATTCAAGTACGAGAACGTGGGTTTCCACATGGATGACGATATCGTCACAGTTGACTTTAACGGTCCGATGACTGAGGAAGAGCTGAAGGCGATTGAAAAGGCGGCAAACGACGCGGTTGCAGCTGATGTACCCGTCGAAGAACTCTTCCCCTCCGCCTCTGAGCTCGAGACGCTCGACTACCGAAGCAAGAAAGAAATCACGGGACGCGTCCGCATCATCGACATTCCGGGGCTTGACCGCTGTGCCTGCTGCGGCACTCACGTGAAGAAGACGGGGGAGATCGGCATGATCAAATGCCTTACCCTCTCGAAGCACCGGGGCGGCGTCCGAATCGAATTTGTCTGCGGCGGCAGAGCTCTCCGCAGTTTCGCGAAGAAGGTTGAGGAAGCTCAGGCCGTGTCTCAGCTGCTCTCCGCGAAACCGGACGAAATTTCAGCCGCTGTGAGAAAAGTGCTCGCGGAAGTCCAGGCCCGGGATGCGAAGATCGCTGAACTTAACCTCCGCTACTTCAGAATGCGCGCGGATGCCCTTCCCTCAGGCGGAAAGTTCCTGCTTGCTGAAGAGGAAGGGCTGACACCGGGAGATCTGAAGACCTTCTGCAATCTGCTCACGGAAGAAAAGAAGGCCGATGTCTGCGCGGTGATCGCTGCGGTGCCAGGCTCCGATCCTGACACCGCCTGGAACTACATGATCGCGTCCGAAACCGCTGATCTCAAGACAGCCGGCAAGCCGCTCAACCAGGCTCTGAACGGACGCGGAGGCGGAAACGGGAAATTCCTCCAGGGCACCTACAAGGCCCCGAAGGCTGAAATTGAAAAGGCGCTGAACGCGGCTTTCAACGCCTGACCTGCAGGCAAAAAGAAATCCGGGCGGTTTCCCGTCCGGATCTTTGTCTGAGAGGAAATGCCGGACTGTATGAAAACAGTTCCGGCATTTTTCTTCCCAACAGCTTCTTAGTTGTGCTTCCGGCTCGTACCGGCAGAGATACCAAGGAGGACAGCCGCGCCAAGCACGGACTTCGTGAAAGCACCAGCGATGAACGGGGTGACGCCAAGCGCCATGCCCTTCGCGAAGCCCATCATGACCGCGAGCCAGGCACCACCGATAATCAGGCAGAGAATATTGCCCGCGAGCATCGCGATGAATCCCTTCACAAAGCTGCGGCCGCTGAAACCGTGCTCAACCATCCAGCCGGTGAGCATGGCGCAGATCGGGAAGGAGAAGAGGTAGCCGCCAGTCGGGCCGAAGAAGCGGGCGATACCGCCGACCGCACCCGGAGCGAAAACCGGAAGACCGAGAGCGCCCTGCATGAGCCAGAACAGCACGGTGAGACCGCCGAGTCTCCAGCCGTACACTGCGCCGACAACCGTAATCGCGAACGTCTGCATCGTGATCGGCACCGGAACCATCGGAACCGTGATATAGGAACCGGCCGTCAGAATAAGAGAGCCGAAAAGAACAGCCACAGCCTTGAAGAGGAGCGACTGCGCTTCGAGCCATTTAGCGGTCGAAAAAACAGATGCGGATGAAACCATGCTCTGAAACTCCATTCATTAAGTATGAAAACAGGGGTAGTCTAGCAACAAGAAATTTCCGTGTAAGAAAAAGCGCTGAAAAGGTTGTCCCCTCTCAGCGCTAATCCTCAGAACTCTTGTTCAGCCCTTGAAAATGGGCAGATCCGAGATCATGCCCCGGAATTCCGGAGCATCGAGCATCTGATACTCGAGAACTCCGACACCGACCACGTCAACGGCCGCGCTCACGCCCTTAAGCAGAGTGCCCACCTTCTTAAGCGAACTGAGATCGGGATCCGAAAGGTCAACCAGACCTTCCTCACGGTAGATACCGGAGCGGATATCCGCTGAACCCACGGAGTCCAAATCGATGTGAATAGCCAGGTGCTTGATGCCGGACGCTTTGAGCCAGTCCAGAACCGCGGTATTGCCCGCGTCAAGCGCTTCCTCCTTCGCGAGGCCGATTTCCAGATGATGGAACTGGATATCTTCCGCGGGAGGCACCTCGTCGGCTCGCGTGCTGACGAAGAAGAACCGGGAGGGAGGAATCGAGGTCTTCATCAGCCCCGGAATCTGCGCCGCATCACCGGTAAACGTGCTGAACAGCGCGGCGCGCTTACGCCAGAAACGCTCCGGCGTTACCGGCTCACGATGGACATCGAGCCACAGAACACCGAATCCCTCGTACTTTTCATTCAGGTAATCAATCGGAGCAACGCAGGCCGCGCCGTCCGTCGAGAACGCGATCACGCGGTCCGGTGCCTTGGCGTCCAGAACTTCCCGCGCGGCGTTGTAACACACCTTGAAGTCTTCCGGAGAAAGAATGGTCAGGGCTCGCGCCGCTACAACTTCATTCTGAGTCCGCTCCGGGCTCACATCTCCAGGAGTGATTTCAACGGTCTCTGAATGCTCACCCTGAGGCGCAATGCTTGCCAGAAACCGGGGCACGAACCCCGATCCCGGATTCGCGCCGTGCTGCCAATCCGGAAAAATCAGACGAAGCGTCTTTTCTGCACTTGCCATGGATAGCTCCTTTATGGGCACGATTTCTGTTATGTTTTTCCCGAGGGGGATGTCGTTCCCAAATCTGTTAGCTAGAACATTTTTTTACTTCCTGCACAATACGATAATAATTAATTTGGTGGGAATTTCTAGACGCCCATAGCCCTACGCTTTTCGGGGTACCAAATTTACGGGTTCGGACTTTTCCCGGGTACGGTCCCGAAGGAGCCTTGCGGAATTAAGAATCACAAAAACCGATCCGCCGTTATGGACCAGAGCTCCCACTACCGGCCCCATCAGCCCGAGCATTCCAAGCCCCGTCGCGACCAGATTGATTCCCATCGCGAAAGTGATATTCCACTTGATCATCCGAAGTGTTCTGCGGGAAAGGCGGAAGAGATGCGGGACCTCATCAATCGAGTCCTTGACGAGAACAATGTCTGCGGCCTCGATCGCAATATCGGATCCGACGCCTCCCATGGCAATACCGACGCGGGATGCTTTGAGAGCCGGGGCGTCATTCACACCGTCACCGATCATGGCAGCCGGTTTCCCGCTCCTCTCCCCTTCCCGCAGGAATTCAAGTTTCGTTTCCGGAAGGCAGTTCGCCTCAAAGCGGGGGATACCCGTTTCTTCCGCAATACGCTTGGCCGCCACAGCGTTGTCACCTGTCAGGAGCACCGGAGAAACGCCAAGCGCCTTAAGCTCCGCGACAGAACGGGAAACTGAGCTCCGCACGGGATCGTTCAGAGCGATAAATCCGGACGGCACTCCATTCACCGCTATATAGATCACTGTGTCACCGAGATCCAGGTAGCGCTTCGCCGCAGACTCCAGTTCTGAGGCACGGGGGTCTCCTCTATCCGCGATGAACCCGATCTTCCCGGTCCGAACTGACTTCCCACCAACCGAAGCCTCAACCCCCTTCGCGGGGATCATACGGAAGTCAGATACCGCTGGGAACGCCTCCCGGTGGTCATTCTTCCAGCCATTCACAATCGCTTTTCCGAGCGGGTGTTCGGACAGCGATTCGGAGGCTGCCGCCAGCTGATAGAGCTCCGTATCCCGAATTTCCGAATTTACAGAGTGGACAGTTTCCACGCGGGGGCTCCCCGCGGTCAGCGTGCCGGTCTTATCAAACGCCACCTGTTTCACATCAGCGAGACGCTCGAGCGCATCGCCCTCCTTCACCAGCACACCGTGCCGCGCGGCGTTTCCGATTGCTGCCATGACCGCGGTCGGAGTCGCAAGCACGAGGGCGCAGGGGCAGAAAACGACCAGCACGGTTACCGCACGGATGATTTCGCCTGACGCGAGGTAAGCAATCACAGCGCAGGTAAGCGCCATCACAACAATCCAGGTATCCCAGCGGTCCGCGACACGCACGATCTTCGCTTTTCCGGCATCGGCGCTCTTGATGAGGGCCGCCATTCTGGCAATCGTTCGGTCATCCCCCACTTTGGTGGCTTTCATAAGGAAGGTGCCAAACCGGTTGACGGTCCCGGAAATCACTGTGTCCCCCGGACCCCGATCAACCGGCACCGGTTCACCTGTCAGCACAGACTGATCGATCGATGTGATGCCGTCCAGAATCTCGCCATCAACGGGCACCTTTTCTCCCGGGATCACCCGGACAGTGTCACCTGCCTTGACTTCCTCTGCCGGGATGACGGTTTCCGTGCCGTCCGGGCCCACAATCCGCGCGGTTTCAGGCGTCATCGCGACCAGACGCTCAAGTCCCGCCTGCGCCCGCTTCACCGTGAGTTCCTCGAGGAGACCCCCGATCTGCATAATGAGCGCCACTTCGCCCGCCGCAAAATACTCTCCGATCGCGACCGCGGCGATAAGCGCGAGCGATACCAGCACATCGGCCCGGATATCAAATTCAGTAATAAGCCCAATCGCGGCTTCTTTCAGAATCGGAAGTCCGCAGAAAACGATGGCAATCCAGGCGGGATCAAAACCCGCTACCCGGACGCCTGCAAAAGAGGCGAGAAGAAATGCGCCGCTTACGATCAGGATGGCGATCTGAATGATCGCCTCACGGTCAAGGATCTTTGTGTGCTGCATATGCCGGTACCCGTATAGGTATATTCAGGAGAATAAAAATTATTCCCATTTCGGGAATACGGGTGTGACTATACCCCACGGGGTATCAATTTTCAAGACCTGCGCGTGAAGTGCTCCACCGCATCCGCAAATTTTTTGATCGTTTCTTCGGCGTCTCCATTTTCAATGCCTTCAAGGACACAATGCTGCAGGTGCCCTTCAAGCACAATCTGGCCGACGCGATGCATAGCTCCCTTCACAGCATTGATCTGAATAAGGATCTCTTCGCAGGGCACATCCTCATCCACCATCTTGTCGATCGCCTTCACCTGACCGAGGATCTTATTGAGGCGTCGGTGAAGATTCGGTGCATCCATGCATTCGCGCATAAAAGTAACTCCTTCGGAAAATCCGGTTAAGTATAGCTGTTGAATCACCGAAAATTGATTGCAAAAGGAAACCGCTCTATTTAAAAGAAAGCGCGGAAGGAATCCACTTCCCTCCGCGCCCTATATTTATTCAGCAGCGTGCGGTCTCAGGACACACCGACGATACCTTTGTCATCCGTATCCGGCCCGATGAACCCGGGGGTTCCGGCGGGAGCAGGCTTTCCCGTTTCGGGTTTCGGAGACTTTGAAGCGTCCGATGGCTTCTTTTCCCCGCTCTTCATTTCAGCAAGAACACCCTCGGCTACCGCCACGGCTTCTTTTCTTTCCGCCGTGGTCATACCGGCTGTCGCCTTCGCAAAAGCCATGACCGTCTGGTCAGCCTTTACTGACTTGCGAATGATCTCAATCGGCTTCAGCGTCTTCTGATCCTCATAGGAACGGAAGGGCTTATCAGCCTTCGGCAGAATCAGCGGCCGCAGGAAGAGGCCCATCTGTACTCTTTCATGCTGCAGTTCTTTATGAAGTGACACGAGGAGCAGTGCGATCACGAAGGAGAACGGAAGCGCCGAAATAATCAGCACGTTCTGCAGGGCTCCAAGACCGCCCGAAAGAAGCAATACGCAGGTGAGAGCGGAAAGCAGCACACCCCAGATAGCCTTCGTGCGGAGACGAGGTTCCAGATTTCCGTTTTCACTCAGCATGCCGAGCACGAACGACGCCGAGTCGGCCGAAGTAATAAAGAACGAGAACACCAGCACCACGGCAACCATCGAGAGAACCCGCCCGAAGTCGTAATGAGCGAGAGCGCCGTACAGCACGGTTTCAGTCGGCAGATTCGCGAGATTCACACCGCCGATCTGCACCGCGGTCGTGAGCGAACCAAAGACCGCGAACCAGATGCAGCTGAAGATCGTCGGGATCAGGATCACGCAGAGCAGGAACTCACGGATCGAGCGGCCGCGCGAGATACGGGCGATAAAGACGCCGACGAAGGGAGACCAGGAAATCCACCAGGCCCAGTAGAAAATGGTCCAGGACTTGATCCAGTCGTGGTGACTCTGATCAAACGGCGCCACGTTGAAGCTCATGCTGATGAAGTTCTGCAGGTAATCGCCCGTTGAGGTCACCAGCACATTCATGGTCTGAGCGGTCGGGCCGATCGCGAGAGCCGCGAGCACGAAAGCCACCGCGAGGATGACGTTCGCGTTCGAAAGCCACCGGACGCCGCGGGAAATACCGGAGAGCGACGAGGCAATAAAGCAAACCGTCGTGATGCCAATGATGATCAGCTGAACCGTTGAGTTATTCGGAATGCCAAAGAGGTAATTCAGACCGCCGTTAATCTGCATGGCACCGAACCCAAGGCTCGTCGCAACGCCGATCACTGTGGCAAGGACCGTCAGCACATCAACTGCCGTTCCGAGCGGCCCGGTAGCGTGCTTGCCGAAAAGCGGCTTCAGAGTGACAGAGAAAAGCGCTTTTTCCTTTTTACGGAAACGGAAGTACGCAAGCGCCAGAGCCACAATGCCGTACACCGCCCAGGCGGAGAATCCCCAGTGGAAGAAGGAATACTGGAAAGCGTCTCGGAGCGCTTCAACAGAACCCACTTCAGGTCCCGGAGTCGATGTCGCGAAATGGGCGAGCGGTTCTGCTGCGCCCCAGAAAACAAGGCCGATACCCATACCGGCAGAGAACAGCATCGCGATCCATGAAGCCCGTGAAAACGTCGGCTTATCCCCCGGATTTCCGAGGTGGATGTTTCCTATCGGACTTATCATGAAAACCATGCAGACAATCACGATGAGTGCGACAAGAAGCAGATAGAACCATCCAAAATCGGTTGAAATGGTGTCGCAGAGCTGGGAGGTGGCCGCAAGGAACTGAGAGGGCCAGGCGAGACACGCTGCGGTAAGGCCGGCAACAATCAGAAGTGAGAGCAGGAAGACAGGGGTGAGCTTTTTCTTTTCAGTCGTGGCTTTGACGGGATCCGCCTTTTCCTCTTCTGTGGCGACTGAGCCAAAGCCGGTTTCCCGGTCTTCCTCGTTACTCGGCGTGTGAAGCGGATAAAGGTCGTGAAAATCCCGATGCAGCTCATGCATCTCTGTCTTCAACTCCTCAGATATTTTTTTGTTTTTCTGCATTAAGCAAAATCTCCTTTAGAGTTGAACAGGGGACTGCTTTCTTGTTCTTCAGGCTCCAGGCAACACCCACTGCGGGGTCCAGCGGTTCAGTGACCCGAAAAGCGCCGGGCTGATAAGCGGAATGTTCCGCCCGAAATGAATGCGTCGCCGTGATGCGGTCAGGCAAATCACCTGAAGGTGAACTCTGTGCTTTTCGATACCCGGGAAAGAACTTTTTCCCGTCAGAATCCTCAGCTGACAGAATTCAATTAAGAGGCAGCTAATAATGACGGAAGCAAAATGACTGCTTCCAGAATTCAGAAACCGGAATGTTTCCCGGTTCAAACGGCATTCACGGTCCGGAGAATCAGAGGTTCCTTATTCCGTGAATAAACTTGCAGGTTTTCCTGGCACCCGCTGACGCTATTTCCGTGCGGATGCAGTACGCAATATGCTTGTGGGCAATTGGCGCCGGGAGGCGCTTGAAGCAGATGGGGTAATCTCTTTTTCCCAGCCGGCAATTCCTGCAGACAGACTTAATTGTAACACAGATTAATTATCAATGCGAGGGTTTTTCCTGAAAGATATTTTATTCAGGCACCATCCCGCGTCATTTGTCATTATTTGTGCCATATCTTCTGCCAATCAAATAAAACAGGATCACTGTATCTTTTTTTCTCTTATCCAAGGCGATAATTCTGCGTATTTCCCGGTATTGCTTAACCTCACCACCTGGGTTTCCCGCCTTTATAAAAGGTCAGTAAGCCAAATAATAATGATCAGCTCTCAGATTTTCTGGTTTACAAATTTTTAAGAATATCGGAGATCTCAAAGATACCTTCCTCAATACTGCCCACTGCTCTGCCGGGATATTGAAACGAATACTGCCAGCTGCCGGCTTTGTTTCCGCTCTTAATCCACAATTTGCATACGAATTTTATTTTCGTATGAAACAAGGTATACTGCTACCCGCCTGACAACAGAACGGCGCCAAAGTTATTCCGCCTTCCGGGAGCAATTCATGAAAAAACTGCCTGTTCTTCTCGCTTTATCCGTCATCTCCGCCGCGCTTCTTGCGGGATGCGGCGGCAGTGGAAAAACAGACAGCACCGAGCTTCGTTATGCCTCCATGAAGGACATCCGGAACATCAACCCCCATCTTTATCTCGGGGAAATGGCGGCACAGGCCATGGTGTTTGAGCCTCTCGTGGTCAGCACAAAGGATGGCATCAAGCCCTGGCTTGCCGAAAGCTGGACCATTTCACCTGACGGCCACACTTATACCTTCAGGCTTCGTCAGGGCGTCAAATATTCAGACGGGACTCCGTTTGATGCCGAATCCGTCAAACTGAATATCGAAGCGGTTCTTCAGAATAAGGTCCGGCACGCCTGGCTTGATTTCACGAACGAGATCGCCTCTGTCGACGCCCCCTCCCCTGATACGGTGGTTCTTAAACTTCATCACGCTTACTATCCGACGCTCACTGAACTGAGTGTCACGCGTCCGTTCCGCTTCATTTCCCCGAAATGCATGAAGAGTGGTTCCACAAAGGACGGCGTTACCTGTCTCAGCGGCACGGGGCCCTGGGTGCTGTCCGAGCATAAACAGAACCAGTATGCGGTTTTCACAGCAAATCCCTCTTACTGGGGCGCGAAACCGAAGCTGCAGAGCGTTCGCTGGACAGTTATGCCCGACGCCCAGACGATGCTGATGGCGCTGCAGAAGGGGGAAATTGATCTGATCTTCGGCTCAGACGGCGATCAGATTACGAGTGACACCTTCGCGAAACTTCAGAAGGAAGGCCAGTACGCGGTTCTCGCGAGTGATCCGATCGCGAGCCGCGCCGTGCTCCTCAATTCAAATCCGAAAAACGCCCCCGTCACCGCTGATCCCGCTGTCCGTGAAGCGATTCAGCGCGCGGTCAACCGCAAGGCGATCACTGAAGGCGTTCTGAATGGACTTGAGTCACCGGCTGAAACGCTTTTCGCGAAGAATGTCCCAGGCTGCGATGTTCCGCTGAAGCCCCGTCCTTATGATCCTGCCGCAGCTGAGAAGATCCTTCGGTCTGACGGCTGGCAAAAGGGTTCTGACGGCATCTATATAAAGAATGGGAAACCCTGTGAGGTCACTTTCTGGTTCAACTCCAATAACACTCAGGAAAAGGCAATTGCTGAGGCCATTCAATCCGACCTCGCGAAAGTCGGCATCCGCATGAATATCCGGGGGGAAGAGAAACAGGCTTATCTCGACCGGCAGAGAACCGGAAAATTTGACATGCAGTACTCGCTCTCCTGGGGCGCTCCGTACGATCCGCAGAGTTACTTCTCAAGCTGGCGTATTCCGGCTCACGGCGACTTCCAGGCGCAGACCGGACTCCCCGACAAAGCTCTGATTGACCGGGAAATTACATCTCTCATGACGGAACAGTCAGAAACGAAACGCGCCGCCATGATCCGTGACATTCTCACCCGGATACATGACTCCGCGGTCTACGTTCCGATTTCCTACTCCCGAACCAAAGCGGTTTACCGTACCTCACTCTCGGGTGTGGGATTCAGGGTGTCACAGTACGAAATTCCGTTTGAAGACATGTTCTTCAAAAACGCCAAATAAGGAGAGAGACTCCCAATGCTGCGGCTGATTCTGAAACGGCTCATCTTTCTTATCCCGATTCTTATCGGGATATCGATGATTTCGTTTTTAATCACCTCTCTTTCGCCATCCGATCCCGCCGAGGTCGCCATTCGCGTGAACGCCATGGTGCCGACACCGGAGCTCATAGCGGAAACACGATCCGAAATGGGACTCGACCGCCCGATAGCCGTCCGGTGGGTGGATTGGATCACCTCCGCCCTTCATGGAGACCTGGGCCGCAGCTGGGTTTCCGGACGCCCTGTCGCGGAGGAATTTTCCGAAGCGCTCCCCGCCACACTGAAACTCGCGGCCGCAGCGCTCGCCATCATCATTCCGCTCTCAGTTCTATGCGGCGCGATCTGCGCATCACGCGAGGGCGGCAAAACGGATCACCTGATCCGATCAGTGGTCTTCGCCCTTTCCTCTCTCCCTGACTTCTGGGCCGGGCTTCTCCTGATGTGGCTCTTCTCCGTTTTCCTTGGATGGCTGCCGACAAGCGGCATGACCCGGTCGGATTCGATTATTCTCCCGGCCGTGACGCTGTCACTCGCCTATATCGGCACCTATGTGCGCCTCATCCGGGCGGAAATGGTGGAAACGAACCATGCCGGCTGGGTGCTTTTCGCCGAGAGCCGTGGTCTTTCCCGGACCAGGATTCAGCTTCATAAACTGCTGAATTCTCTCCGGGGCAGCGCGACCGCTCTCGCGATGTCAATCCCGAAGCTGATCGCCGGGGCTTTCGTGGTCGAATGTATTTTTGCCTGGCCCGGAATCGGCAGACTCTGCGTCACGGCGATTTTCAACCGTGACTTTCCGGTGATTGAAGCCTATGTGCTGCTGATGGCGGTGTGTTTCATCCTTTTCAACCTGGCGGGGGACATCTTCACCGCCTGGCTTGACCCCCGTCTGAGAAGGCAGGGTTCGACGCTCTGAGGAGGGATGAAATGAATATTCTCTTCAGGCGATTCAGAGAAAACCGCGGGGCAACCGCGGCAGCCGGGCTCATCCTCGCGATCGCGGTGATTGGGGTTCTTGCCCCGGTTCTGCCGCTCTCCAGCCCGACTGAAATCAGTCTGACGGAAAAGCTCCTTTCCCCGTCCCTCACTCATCTTCTCGGAACGGATTCTCTCGGCCGGGATCTGCTTTCACGTCTTATCTGGGGGATCCGCTCAACGCTCTTCACGGGCGCGGCTGCCATGCTGATCACATGCCTTGCCGGTGCCGCGTATGGCGCGGTTTCTGTCATTCTGGGCGGCAGAGCCGAATCCCTCATGATGAGAGCGGCGGATATCTTTATGAGTTTTCCGTCAGCCGTCCTTGTACTCGCGATCGTCGGAATCGCAGGACCCGGTCTCGGCAATATTCTTTTTGCCTGCGCCGCGGCGAAGTGGCCCTGGTACGCCCGGATGATGCGGACCATCCTCCGCTCGATCATGCAGTCCGGATATGTTCAGTATGCCCGTGCGGCCGGTGCCTCTCGGTTCCATATTCTTTTCTCTCACCTGCTCCCGGGCGCAGCCGGGGAATTTTTCGTCCTGATGACGATTGATACCGGAGCCGTGATTCTGATGATTTCATCCCTCTCCTTTCTGGGTCTCGGCACCCAGCCTCCGACACCGGAATGGGGAATGATGCTGTCAGAAGCGAAGAATGTTCTCTCGCTCTACCCCTGGCAGATGCTCCCTCCTGGACTCGCGATTCTGACCACGGTCGCCGCTTTTAATTTCCTCGGAGACTCACTCCGGGATGTTTTCGATATGCGGCATGTCACTCCGGAGGGAGACCAGGCATGAGTGAGCTGATTCTGAAAACGGACGGTCTGCAGATAAAAGCCCCAAACGGCCGGACTCTCGTAAGCGAAGCCTCGTTTGAAGTGCGTTCTGGTGAATGCATCGCAATTGTCGGCCCGTCGGGAGCCGGGAAAACCACATCTGTCCTCGCTTCGCTGGGTCTTCTCTCCTCGCGGTTCGGCCTCTCGGGGTGCATCTCCTGGCTCGACGGTCCTGCCGTTCCGGCCTCATCCTCCCGTCCTTTCCGTCTCGGGCGGGACGCTGTGCTGCTCACTCAGCAGCCGATGGAAGCCTTTGACCCTCTGATTCGGATCGGGCGCCAGATTGAAGAAACTCTGGAGAAGGCCTTTCCGGGCACGGGAAAGTCTGAGGCGCGGTCCGCCATCCTCGCCACACTTCGCCGTCTGGGTTTTGATCGGCCCGAAGACGTGATCCGTCGTTTCCCGTGTGAGCTTTCGGGCGGCATGCTGCAGCGATGCATGACAGCGATCGTCAGGCTTCTTAAACCGCGGCTGATCGTTGCTGACGAACCGACATCGGCTCTCGATATTCTTTCCTCCTCGTCTGTTCTCACGGAACTTCTCGGTGCGCAGAAAGAAACCGGGGCCGCCCTGATTGTGATCACGCATGACGTGGCGTCTGTCCTGTCGATCGCTTCCCGGATTTATGTCGTCGATCGGGGAAATACGGTCGAAACCCTCATTCCCGGGAACCTCGCGGGCGCGGAGCACCCTGCTTCAGAGCGGCTTCTCTCCGCGCTCAGGACTCTGCCGGAAGACCGACCGGCATTGCCTGCCTCATCCACTCCATTTATTGAAGTGAAGGATGTCCGCAAAACCTATGCCGGCCCAGGATTTCTTTTCCGCGGGAAAGTCACCAATGTGCTGGACCGAGTGTCCTTCACTCTGAAAAAAGGTGCCTGCACCGGACTTATCGGTCTCTCCGGCGCCGGGAAAAGCACGCTTTCACGGATTCTTCTGGGGCTGGAAAAAGCGGATTCCGGACAGGTGCTTTTCGATGGGGTGACGGTTCACGCCTGGAAGAAGGCGCATCCGGGATCGCTCAGCATCGTGCTGCAGAACTATACAGACTCCGTAAACCCCAATAAAACCGTTGGGGAAATCATCGAGGAGCCTCTGCGGATCGCGGGCCTGAATACCGGAATCCAGCAGAGGACCGAGGAAATGCTTTCAAAGGTCGGACTCACCGAGGACTTCGCAGCGCGATTCCCGCACGAACTCTCCGGCGGTGAACTCCAGCGGGTCTGCATCGCGCGGGCTCTGGCTCCCGCCCCCCGCTTCATCATTTTTGATGAAGCGCTTTCAGGGCTCGACGCTGCTCTGCAGCAGGACATCCTGCAGCTGCTCCGCAGCCTTAAAACCCCTGAGTCAACCTGGCTCTTTATCACACACGATCTGACGGCCCTTCGGTCAATCTGCACCGATGCCGTTCTTCTCGAGGATGGCCGCGCGGCGCTTCAGATCGACACCTCGGCAATTGACACGTCTGAGAATCCGCTCCTCAGGCAGCTTGCCTCCCTTTTTAAAGAAAAATCCCGGCTCGCGGCCGGACTCACACTGAAAGGCAGACCATGATTTCTGAACAGCTGACCGAAAAAAACTCCATAACCGCATCCCTTATCCAGGCGTTTGATCGCGATATTGAAGAGGAAATTACTGAATACTGGAATCGCCGCGCTGAAGGATTCGCAAAAACGAGGCTCGCTGAACTTTCGGGTCCGGTGAAATCCCGCTGGATGCATGAAATTGCCTCTGCTGTGCTTGGCACATCCCATTCTCTCCGTATCCTTGATGTGGGTACCGGAACCGGTTTCTTCCCGATTATCACGGCGCCGCTCGGCCATCGGGTAACGGGGATTGACCTATCGCCTGAAATGATTGCCGAAGCGAAAGCCGCGGCGGCTCACTTTGACGTCAACGCTGAATTCCGGGTCATGAACGCTCAGGCACTGGACTTCGAGGATGAAACGTTTGATCTCATCCTCACCCGCAATCTCACCTGGACACTGCCTGACGCGAGAACCGCTTACAGCGAATGGTTCCGCGTTCTGAAGAAAGGCGGGCGCCTGATCAATTTCGATGCGGACTACGGCTCTGTGTCCTTTGAGTCCCTCACTCATGACCTCAAGGATCAGGGGGTCGAGAACGCCCATAAAGGGCTATCGGATAATTCCCTCGCTGAATGCGACCGGATCAAAGACAGCCTCGGAATCAGCGATGAACGCCGTCCGGAATGGGATTTTCAGGTACTGACTGAAATCGGTTTTGAACGTGTTTCCCTTGACAATTCGCTTTCTGACCGGATCTACCTCGAGTGTGATGAAACGTTTAATCCCGTCCGTATGTTCCGTATTGACGCGGTAAAAGCCTGAACGGATCTCTCTGTCACAGGAACTGACTCATGAATTGCCGACTCGCTGCCGCATTGAGTGCCGCCCTTCTGATCCCGGGAACAGCCTTTTCGTCCGGTCTGACACTTTATGGTGTCGTTGATACCGGACTTCGCTACTCCCATACCGCCTCTGAAGGCACTACAGCAGACAGCCTCCAGATGATGAGCGGACAGAATGCCGGTTCCCGTTTCGGTTTCAAAGGCGGAGAATCGCTCGGCAGCGGCTGGAGAGTTGGGTTCAAACTCGAAAATCAGTTTGAATCGGACACCGGAAATGAAAAAGGCGGCCGGCTCTTCCACCGCCAGTCGACAGCCGATGTCAGCTCTCCCTACGGCAGAGTCACTTTCGGGCGGATCGGCACCTTTTCTTCCGCGGCCGGAACGTACGACCTTTTCTTCGGGACCGGGGACGCTTTTGATGGCGGAGACGGGCTCATTACCGGCCCCTATTCCTTTGACACGCGCCGCAACAACACGGTGACTTATGAGTCCCCGTCTGCCGCCGGGTTGACGGGGTACCTCCAGTACTCCTTCTCCCAAGGCGATGAAGCTCCGCATGAGAGCGGGAATGAGCGATACCTCGGTGCCGCCGCGGCCTATCGTCGGGGAGCCCTGAACGCTGTCATCACGGCGGAACGCGTCCGATACGCTGCCATTACCGGCTTTGGAAAACGGGAGGATAAACAGGTCTATGGGCTTGCGGGAAGCTACGACTTTGGGACTTTCAGGCTTCTCGGCGGTCTGCAGTATGTCACCGGAGCGGATAATCTTGCCGGTCTCTGGCTTGGAAAACTCGCGGATGGATCGGCAGATTACGGCCGCCTCAGCGGGGCCGCGGTGGGACTCGGCGCGGTCATTCCCCTCGGAAAAAACAAAGTTGAAGTGATGACAGGATATGCCTCCGGCCGTTACGGCAAAGAATTCGCGCAGGCAGGCGAAACGTACGATCTGACAGGCTTCAGCGCCGCGATCCGCTATCACTATGTCTTCAGCAAGCGGACCGAGATTTATACCGGCATCGGGTACCAGCAGTACAAAAAGGACTTTGACACGGCGCCGAGCCGGAAGACCCGGATTACGCAGGTTGCTGCCGGAATGACACACCGTTTCTGATTACGTATTTATACATTCTGTGAATAGGAATCCACAGGATGGATACCTCTGCGGATTTCTGCAGCAAGAAAAATTTCACTTGAATTACGCGCGAAAAAAACCGCGGCAAGGAAGAGGCGCATAGTCGCAACTGACCCTTTCCGCGGTTTTAATCTGATGAGCCGCAGTTTATCGGGCTTCAAGCGCTTTGATCCTGCGAACGGCTTCCGGCGGCAGCTCAATCATTAACTCACCGGGCTGCGGCGCTGAAGGTGCTGGAAATTCTCTTCCGTCTTCTTCATAAAAGTCGATCGAAGTGACCAGCGCGTCGAGCGCCATCTCTTTCAGTTCTTCAATGCTTTCAGCCTCGGTCAAAGCCTCCGGCACATCCCGGAATGAGCCGATAAAACCTCCTTCACCATTCGGGGTGGCTTTTACCGGATATTGATAAATTTCAGTCATAGTCTTATTTCTTAGTTTCTGTTTTGTTTTCCGAAGAGGATTCCACAGAATTCTTTCTTTCAGGGAATTTCTTTTTGCTCACGGCATATCCGATCAGGAAAAAAACGGGACCCAGGACTGCGAATGCCCCGAAAATGCCCATTATTTTCTCACCCAGTGTCTGCGCAAATGGCGGCGTCGGCAGTCCCATCAGTATCCGGACAATGGGACCCCCGAGCTGATAACTGAGGAATATCACTGGCCACAGAGCAAACTGCAATGCATAGGAAGCCCGGCTCTCCGGGTGCCAAAAGTGACGTGAACACCACCAGAGCGCAACGGGAATCAGAAAAGCCAAAATTCCCGCATATAAACCAAAGGTGCTGGAAATCCGATCAGCCGTTTCGAAGTCCATAGAGCCTCCGGAAAAACAACCTGAGCACTTATTATATAAAAATAATAACTTTTAATATAATCCATGCCTCTCTGCTCTGAGTGTCAGGCTTATGCGATTGACGCAATTTTTTATTTTGATGGTGAATTATCAAATCAAGTGCAAAGTTACTGAATAAAAGACTTCAGCCGGACACTTCCAATTGAGACGTTTTCTGGGTCTGAAATTCAGAGCATTGAACCGTTTCTGAACTTCTGCCTGAGAAATTTTATCGATACTCATTCCTTTTGGGAAAAAGTCTCTAAGAAGTCCGTTTGTATTTTCATTACTTCCTTTCTCCCATGGATGATGAGGCAAGCAGAAATACACTTTGGTTCTGAGATCTTTCTCCAGTTTTTCAGCCCAGGAAAATTCTTTTCCGCGATCTACGGTAATCGTACGCAGATCCTTATCTGACAGAGATTTCTCAATTACGGCAGACACATCGGCCGCAGTCTTGGAAGCGGTTTTCCCGCCACAGAGAAAGCCGGACTTCCTATCGACCAGAGTCGTGAGGCAGGCTCCGCCCTTTTTTCCGATGACGGTATCGCCTTCCCAATCCCCCAGGCGAGATCTGTTCTGAGCTTCCAGGGGTCGCTCTTCAATGCTGTGAGTGATCTGGATCTTTCCTCGCCTCTCGGTCATGCCTTTACGGTGACGCGTTTTACCGTGGTGTCGCAGGTGTCGGGACATCTTTCGGCCATCCACAAAGCGATCCAGAAAGCCAGAATTGATTCCTCGGTAGATTGTCGTGGCGCTGATCCTTAGATTCGGCAGCTCCTTTCTGAGACGGTATTGAATCTGCTCCGGAGACCAGAATTTCTTAACCAGCAGATTTGAGACAATCCTTGTCAGCAACGAGTCAGACTTCAGAATGTTTCTCTTTCCGCAATGCTTTCTCTGTCTCTGATATCGGGCCTGCGCGGCACAGGGATCATAGGCAGCTGAAGCCCCATCCTGGGCCGATACAGCCTTGTTTCGCTTCAGTTCGCGGGAGATCGTAGAAACATTTTTCCCAATCGCACATGCAATTTCAGACAGGGATTTGCCTGAAATCGTTAAAGCCGAAATAAATACTCTGTCCCGAAGAGTAAGATGATGATAGTGGCTCATGAGCTCCCTCTATAGTTATCTTGACAATCTCTATTATGGAAGCTTTATGGGCCACTATTCTTTTCTCAGGCTTTGCACTTGAAGTGATAATTCGCCATCGAATTCTGCTCTGGGACGTCCGAGCGGTCAGTTGGCCATTGCAGTAAATAAAAAGCCTGGGGAAATCTGTCATTCCCCAGGCTTTCGCTTTTCAATTCAGATCAGCAGTTTGAACGGGATTATTCCCACTCAATCGTCGCTGGCGGCTTTCCGGAGACGTCATAGCAGACACGGTTGATGCCCTTCACTTCATTGATAATGCGGTTGGACACCTTGCCGAGCAGCTCATAGGGCAGGTGGGACCACTTGGCCGTCATGAAGTCCGTCGTTTCGACGCAGCGCAGCGACACAACCCAGTCGTAAGTACGGCCGTCGCCCATGACGCCCACAGAGCGCACCGGGAGGAAAACCGTGAAGGCCTGGGAGACCTTGTCGTACCAGCCGGCGTTATGCAGTTCTTCAATGAAGATCGCGTCAGCTGCGCGGAGCAGATCCGCGTATTCCTTCTTCACTTCGCCAAGGATTCGGACACCCAGACCCGGGCCGGGGAACGGATGACGGAACACCATCTCGCGGGGAAGTCCCAGCTTAATACCGAGTTCACGCACTTCATCCTTGAAGAGTCCGCGGAGCGGCTCCAGCAGCTTCAGGTGCATATCGGGGGGCAGACCGCCGACGTTGTGGTGAGACTTGATCACCTTCGCTTTCTTCGTCTTCGCGGCGGCGGATTCAATCACGTCAGGATAAATCGTGCCCTGGGCAAGCCACTTCGCGCCGGTCAGTTTCTTAGCCTCTTCCTGGAAGCAGGCAACAAATTCACGGCCGATGATCTTGCGCTTCTGCTCAGGATCCGCAACCCCCTTCAGGGCATTCAGGAAGCGCTCTTCAGCGTTCACCACGACAAGCTTCATGCCGAGGTTCTTCTCAAACATTTCCTGAACCTGCTGACGCTCGTTCAGTCGGAGAAGACCGTTGTCAACAAACACGCAGGTGAGCTGCTTACCGATTGCCTTATGAATCAGAACCGCGGTAACGGAAGAATCCACGCCGCCCGAAAGGCCGAGAATGACTTCATCGGAACCCACCTGAGCACGGATGCTTTCAATCGCTTCGTTCGCGAAGTTACCCATTTCCCAGTCCGGATTGCAGTTGCAGATACCGAGCACAAAGCGCTGCAGAATCTCGCGGCCCTTTTCCGTGTGGGTCACTTCCGGGTGGAACTGAACGCCGTAGAAGTGACGGGTTTCGTCCGCCATTGCCGCGATCGGGCAGGAGGGAGTGGACGCCATCACAACAAAGCCCGGGGGAAGCTCGGAAACACGGTCACCGTGGCTCATCCAGACCTTCAGGAAACCTTCACCGTTCGGGCCCTTGAAGTCTTCAATGCCTTCCAGCAGCTTCGTGTGGTTATGGGCGCGGACCTCAGCGTAGCCGAATTCACGCTTCGTACCAGGCTCAACCTTGCCGCCGAGCTGAATCGCCATCGTCTGCATGCCGTAGCAGATGCCGAGAACCGGAACACCGGCGCTGAACACCGCGGGGCTTGCCTGATCATTCGACTCCTCATAGGCGCTCATATAGGAGCCGGAGAGAATAATGCCCTTCGGCGCAAATTCACGGATGAAGTCTTCAGAGACGTCATTCGGATGGACTTCGCAATACACATGCGCTTCTCGGACACGGCGGGCGATCAGCTGGGTGACCTGGCTGCCGAAGTCGAGAATCAGAATGCGATCATGATTCATGGGGGAACACTCTTTCAAGTTAGAAGAAAAGCAAAGCGGATACATTGGCCAGCAGGTGCACTGCCGCTTTCCAACGTATCCGCTGATTTTAATTCATCAATTCAGATCGAATTATCACTGCTGGTGATAGTTCGGAGCTTCCTTCGTGATCTGAACGTCATGGACGTGAGACTCGCGCATACCGGCAGCCGTGATCTCAACGAAAGCGGCCTTGTGGCGCATATCGTCGATCGTCGGGCAGCCACAGTAGCCCATGGAGGAATGCAGACCGCCCATCAGCTGATAAATGATGGCGCCGACCGGTCCCTTGTAGGGAACCATGCCTTCAATGCCTTCCGGAACGAACTTGGAGATGTTGCCCTGGTTGTTGTCCTGGAAGTAGCGGTCAGCGGAGCCGTGGCTCATAGCGCCGAGGGAACCCATGCCGCGGTAAGACTTGAAGGTGCGGCCCTGGGAGAGGATCACTTCGCCCGGAGCTTCATCAGTACCGGCGAACATGGAACCCATCATCACGGAGTAAGCGCCGGCAGCGAGAGCCTTGGCGATATCACCGGAGAAGCGGATGCCGCCGTCAGCGATCAGCGGAACGCCGGTGCCTTCGAGAGCTTCTGCCACATTGGAAACAGCGGTAATCTGCGGGACGCCAACACCGGCAACGATACGCGTCGTGCAGATGGAGCCCGGGCCGATACCGACCTTGACAGCGTCAGCGCCGTTGTCGACGAGAGCCTTGGCAGCGTCACCGGTAGCGATGTTGCCGCCGATCACCTGAACGTTCGGGTAGTTCTTCTTAACCCAGTTGACGCGGTCCAGCACGCCCTGGGAGTGGCCGTGAGCGGTATCAACGCAGAGGACGTCAACGCCGGCTTCAACCAGCGCTTCGATACGCTCTTCAGTGCCGGCACCGACGGAAACGGCAGCGCCGCAGAGGAGCTTGCCGGAGGCGTCGTGAGCGGCGTTCGGGAATTCAGCAGCCTTGACGATATCGCGGACCGTCATCAGGCCGGCGAGCTTGAACTGATCGTCAACGACCAGAACGCGCTCGAGACGATGCTGGTGCATCAGAGCCTTGGCTTCTTCGAGGGAGGCGCCCTTCTTCACAACGACGAGGCGTTCGCGGGGGGTCATGACGGCGGAAACCGGCACATCCTTGCGGTCTTCGAAGCGGACGTCGCGGTTCGTCACCATGCCGAGAACCGTGCGGTCTTCAGCGACAACCGGGAAACCGGAGATGCGGCGCATACGGGAGAGACGAAGCACGTCAGCAACCGTCATATCAGGACGGACGGTGATCGGATCATTCACGATACCGGCTTCGAAACGCTTCACCTTGCGGACTTCAGCTGCCTGGGCCTGAGCGGACATATTCTTGTGAATAATGCCGATGCCACCCTGTTCAGCGAGAGCAATAGCGAGACGGGATTCAGTAACCGTATCCATGGCTGCCGAAACGAGCGGAATGTTGAGCGTGATTTCGCGCGTCAGCTTGGTTTTCAGGGAAGTCTGTCTGGGAAGCACATTGGAGTACGCCGGAACGAGAAGAACGTCATCGAACGTGAGTGCTCTCTGAAGGAGTCGCATGGTTAACCTCTGAGCAAAAAAAAAAAGTCCCTCCGGCAAGGCATCTGCCGTGGTCCGAGTGCTGAACGGGGGAACTGTTCAACGAGAATCTCGGATACAGGTTAACGGCGCATTATAGCTACCATTCTGATAAAAAGTCAAGCTCCAGTGAAACAAAATCTCCGGGACCAATTTACCTCTGCTGCAAAAACGCCGGAAAAGCCCGCTGACAGTAACGATCTCAACGGAAACGCCCGATTTACAGGGATTCCATAAGAAAAAAAGAGGGGCGGCTTCATCGGCAGCCGCCCCAAAATGCACTCTGGATTCTGACTTCTCTCTGTGCCCTACTTCACCATCCTGCGGCAGACTGCCGCGAAAACAAGTCCCAAAAGACAGAACGCTGCGCCGACCATACAGCAGTCTGAAAAGACAAAGCCGGTGTGCTGCATCCAGCGCATCAGCGCGGGACCGCCAAATCCAGCAGCGGCGAAGCCGCAGAACATGATTCCGTAGTTGACACTTGAATGCGCGGTGCCAAAACGTTCCGCCGTAAAGCCCGGGTAAATCGCCATAAAGGCGCCAAAGGAGAGCCCCACGAGGACACAGCCGAGGTAGTACTGCGCGAAATCCCCCATCCCCGCGGTCATCAGCGTAAAGAGCCCGGCGAGCGACAGGCAGAGCGCTCCGGCGAGCACCGTGATACGCCCGAGATGATCCGAAAGAATTCCCGCCACAAGGCGGCCCGCCATATTGAAAAGCGCAATGACAGAAACCGATACCGCTGCGGCCGCGGCTGTCATCCCGATTTCATGGCGCGCGATCGAGGCCGCCTGGGAAATAATCATCATCCCCGCAAAGGCCCCGCTGAGCAGCAGCGCGATCATGGGGTAAAAGACCGGACTTCTCAGCATTTCGCGCCAGGTGAGCCCCTTCGCCTCTGCTTTCGCCTTCTTCACCATGCCGTGCGGCACAAAATCAGGCGGACACTGCCTGCAGACAAAGCCCCCGGCCATGATGGCAGCCCCACAGACCGTCCCGAGAATAATGAACGTTGCGGTAATGCCGACAGAGCCAATCAGAGCCTGGGCAATCGGCGGCACAAGCACCGAACTCATGCCGTAGGCCGCCGTCACGATACCCCCTGCCATGCCGCGTCGGTCCGGAAAATAACGTACAGCGGTAGTAATGCAGGCCCCATAGGTCAGCCCCAGCCCCAGACCGAAAAGACCGCCATACGCCGCGATCAGAGTTCCCACGGATTCCGCGAGTCCGCAGCAGATCAGTCCGAGCCCCATAAGGAAACCGCCTGCCACAATGACGGTCCGGGGGCCGAATCGGTCATTGATCGCACCGCCCAGAATCATCGGAATCGGTCCCACCGCATTCGCGACCCCGAACGCGATAGCGAGGTCTCCCGGGGTAACCGCAGTGCCGAGCACCGATGAGAGCTTTGCGGCGCTGGCGGCCGCCAGCACACTCCAGGCGTAGATAGAACCCGCGCAGAGGTTAATCAGACCTATGACCGCGAGAATCCACCATCGGCGTTTTTCGAGCTGCAGCGTCATTTCGGCGTTCATGCTCTTTCTCTCCTTTAGACAGGCCGCTTATCAAAGAGCCTGTAATTCCGATTCGAGCGTTTTTTCCGCTTCTTTTCGGTTCTGAATGAAAAAGTCTACCCGACCCTTCATCGCTCTGACCATCTGGGAGGCGGCATTCATCTGGTCCTCAAGCATCAGAGGAGAGGCACTTCCCGGAGTCTTTCGGTTTTCAAGAATGTGAAGGGGATTCACCGCCTGCTTCAGCTGTCCGTCGTTCAGCGGGAAAGACTGAGGAAGGTCCTTACCAGCTGCAAATTCAGACCAGACACCGGTGAAATCACCGTAGGTCGCGTTGGCCGGCGTCAGTCCCTTCTCCCGGGCGTATGTTACAAAACGGGAGGCAAAGCCATGCCCTGTCCGGAAATCAATCCCGGCCTCCCGCATCAGCGTATCGGCGATCTCCTGCGTGCAGGTCCATTCCGCATTCAGCTCGGCGAGCGCTCTTTCGCGATCCACCCGAAGAGACTTCACAATGCCCGCGAAGGTTTTCACGACCACGGCGGCGTCTGTCATCAGGCTTTCCATAGACCACGAGTCGCGGACGTCCGCCATACCAAGCGTCAGGTTCTGCATACGCATCAGAACACCCTGCGCTTCTCCTATCACGAGCCCCGCGTCCCGCCGGCAATCATTGATAAGACCAGGATTCCGCTTCTGCGGCATCGCGCTCGAGTGATAGACGCCATTCGGATCAACGCTGTGAATCCAGGGCTTTGTCTGGGAATACTGCGTCATGAAATCCGCAAGGAACGCGTCAATATGGAGCATGACAGAGGCCGCGATCTGACTTGCCTCGAGCGGAAGATCATTTCCGCGGCACTGTCCCGCGTCGAAAGCGTTATCCGCCGTCCGTTCAAACCCGAGCAGTTCAGCCATACGGGCAGAATTCAGCGGCCATCCCGTGCCATTGCAGACACAGCTTCCCATCGGACAGACATCGTGACGCCGTACGCATTCCACCATGCGCTCAATATCGCGGCTGAAAACGTAGACCTGGGCGAGGAGGTAATGGCTGTAAAGTGTTGGCTGCGCCTGAACGCCATTCGTATAAGCCGGAACAAGCGCATCAGACTCCCGCTTCGCGGTTTCAAGAAGAGCGTCGCAGAGCCGCGCTGTTTCACCCGCGAGCATCATCAGACGTTCCTGATTCATCGCGGCGTTCGAGGTTGCGAGAATATCCTGGCTTGAGCGTCCCGCATGAAGCCGGCTTGCCTCCATGCCGCAGAGTTTCAGAAGCTTCGGCTCGAACTGAATATAAAGATCACAGTGCTGGGCGCCCGGCTCCGCAGCTTCCCGCCGGAGTTCATCCAATGCGGCGCGGATTTTTCTCGCGAGTTCCCGGTCAAGCAGCCCGCTCTCAACATTCGCCACAACCGACGCGCGGTTGATCTGCTGCAGCCAATACTCCGTGTCATGCACCATCGACTGATCAGGCGCCTGAACTTTACCCACATGGAAACCCAACATTTTTACCCTGCTCCACAAAAACTTTTTATTCACCCGCGGCTGACTCTTACTTTCGGAATCAGCCGCGGGTACTGCCCATCTGAGAACTTTCAGATTTCTCAGAAGCGATGCATCATGCCGGCGATGAATTCATGAGCCGAGATGTTCTTCCGCTGCCAATCGGCGTCCTGCCAGAAATAGCCTCCGACCGCGTAGAGCGAGGTACGGCGGGAAAGCGGATAGATATAACCGAGGCCGAGATTCACGCGGTCATACTTATTCTGGTTCGTCGTGTTGTTGTTTTCACCGAACCCCCAGGCGGCGGAAACCTTGACTGTTCCGCCAGCCGCGGGAACATCGACACCCGTCGAGAAAGCCCAGCCGTCAAACCCCTTTGTCAGGTCGCCTGCATGCTGGAGCGGCGCAAATTCCTTCGTAGAGTAGCCGCCGATCCAGCGCGTATTCTTGAGGTACTGGGCTGTTCCATAAAGCGTGAAGCGATCAAACTTGTAGTGCCCGCCAACAGTGGCTTTCCACGTATCCTTATCGGTCAGGCGATTGGCAGAGTTGCCGGCCGCAATCCAGTCAACGACAGCCGCAATGTACGAGCGGCTTCCTGTCCAGTTAAAACCGACCGCGGTCCAGCGATCGGCGTCAGACGTACCCTCAGTCGTGTCGCTCTTATTGCCGAAGGAATGCTGGAAGTGGAACTGAGCCCCATTCATCACGGGGGTCTTGTAGTTGATCATGTTGTTCCAGCGTGCGGTCGCCAGCGTACCGGCAAACTTCCAGCCGCCTGTCATGTTGCCCCAGCCGGCTCCGAACGGATTCACGCGGCTGTTCAGCAACCCGGTCGTACCGGAACCGGTTGACATGGCCGGCATGCGGCCGCCCTTCAGTTCACCCCAGATCTTGGAGCGGAAACCAACCGAAGACTCACGCTCAAAAAGCACGTTATTCATGTAAAGCGTGCCATCATCAGGAAGGAAACCGTTTTCGAGGTGGAAGATCGCTTCAAGATTGTCAGAAAGCTTTTCAGAACCCTTGATACCCCAGGTGCTCACATTACCCGTGCCCTGCTCAAATTTATGTCCAGCGCCCTGCTGCGTCACATAGCCCGCGCTGTCAAGTACATTTGCCTTGGACTGTCCAACAGGTCCCTGCATGCCGGTATTTCCGTCTTCGTACCGGTAAGTAAGACCCTGATCCAGGAATCCGAAGACTTCAACGTTGGCGGCAGATGCCTGCTGAACCGCACCGAGAAGCGCCATCGCGACCGAGGCAGCGAGAAGTGAATGCTTTTTCATGAACGATCTCCTATTGATTGTTTTTTGACAGTGAGCCGAAAGTCCTGTCTATTGTTGGTATTCCGCCTGGAAGGACTTCAGCCCGAAGCCCCATCCGGCGAACGGCTTCCAAACCTGCCTCAGTGACGAGAGCGGTGCCTCCGCGGCCATTTACCCGGCCATCCCGCAGAACGGCTTCGCCTCTCACAAAGGTGTGAACCGCGGTCATCCTCTCCGGGTCATAGAGCGTGAGATCCGCGTCAGCCCCAGCTGACAGCCTCCCCTTCTTTTCGAGCTTGAGCATGCGGGCAGGAATAAGGGAGGTTTTCGCGGCAAACTCAAGCGCCGAGAGTCCGCCAAGCTTCATCAGACCGCAGCCCCCGCGCACGATGACATTCCGCGGCAGCACACCGCCATCCGTGCTGATCCCATCCACGAGGAATGTGCCGTCAGCGCGCTTCGCGGTCGCGAAGAAAGTTCTGGCGATGATCGGGTTCACTCCCCCAAAGGATCCGTCTTTCGCTTCTCCGGAGAGGAAAGCTTCAACCCCTTCTTTGGGAGGGAGAAGCACAAGCGTTCCGTTTCTGGGAGCGATGGCGCGAAGCACATCCGCTTTCATCGCGGCAACCGCTCCATCCCGAGAGGGCTCAAAACCGAAGAACCTGAGCTGCGCGGATAGAATCCCCGAGGCGGGTTTCCCGTCCGGCGTGAAAT
The DNA here is from genome assembly GCF_003402575.1 of Mesosutterella multiformis. Lineage (GTDB taxonomy): Bacteria > Pseudomonadota > Gammaproteobacteria > Burkholderiales > Burkholderiaceae_F > Mesosutterella > Mesosutterella multiformis. The sequence continues at coordinate 1,419,195 of NZ_BGZJ01000001.1, read as the reverse complement.
TCAGGGGGCAGCCATTCCGATCCGAGAGGTAACTCTCCGTCACGATTTCCGGATGAGAAGCAAGGAGTGACTCCGCTTCTTTGCATTCATCCAGAATGCCGTTCACGCGGCCGCGGCAATAAGCGTTGATATGAGCCAGATGGAAGGGATGACCGGACGCCAGTTCCACCGCTTCTTTCATGCCTTTTATGTTGGAACCTGCCTCCGTCGTTCCCGCGTGCCAGGCGGCGTAAATCCCCCGCTCTGCGGCAATGCGGATGATTTCAGCGGATGCTTCAGGAGTGAGCGGAAAGTGCCCGCCAAGGATCTTTACGCCGAACGCGCCGTCCTCAACCGCTTTCGTCATCGCGAGGTCAATTTCCGCAGCCTTCGGATCGTTTCCCGAGACGTTGTCTCCTGGAATCAGCGCGGTCAGCACCGCGACGTTGATCCCAACACCCGCAACCGGCATATAGCTGAAGACTTTCGGCGCGGGACCTGCCATTTCGAGACAGGTCGTCACACCGCTTTCCGCGGCCATCCGCATGCCAAAGGGGTGAGAAGCGAGGTGAAGATGTGTATCGATGACGCCTGGCTGCACCGTGAGGCCGGAGGCGTCGAGTTCTTCCGTACCTTTGCTGCTGATCGATTCGGAAACTTCAGCGATCCTGCCGTCCTCGACAGCGACATCAGACTTCCCGGCGAATCCGGATTCGGGATCCACCACAAAACCGTTTCTGATAATGAGGTCAAACATTTTTCTTACCTCAGACCAGAATCAGGGCAGCGACCAGCACACCAACCGTCATGCCCGGCACCAGACGCTTCACAACAGCGACCGGGTTCGCGGCAGCCATACCGGCCACGATAATGATCGAACCAGCGAGCGGGCTTGCGGTACGGCCGAACTGACCCGCCATAATGGCGAGAAGACCGAGGGAATTAGGCGACATTCCAAAGCTCACAGCGTGAGGCGTCACAGCCTGGTTGAAGGCCCAGATCGCCGCTTCGCCGGAACCCGTGCCGATAGCCATCAGATACGGGCCAAGAGCGGCGCCCCAGCGGGCAAGTTCATTCGAGCTCTTCAGGAATTCAATGAAGGCACCGACAGCACCGGTCACCTGAAGGCCAGCCGTAAAAACACCGGCTGCCACAATCAGGCCGATCACCTGCGCGTAACCAGAACCCATGCCCTTGAAGAAAGCCTTGGAAAGTTCACCCGGATTCGCAAGCGTAACGAGCGCGATCACCAGGGTACCGATCAGCATGGCGGCCACAACGTCGAGCCCTGCCTTCGGGAACCAGATAGCGGCAACCATAAGGACCGCGAGCGGAACGAGCGGGCAGATGGCACGAAGATAGCTCACCTTGAATTCTTTCTTTTCACCCAGATTCAGGCCCTGCATTTCTTCCGCGCTCGGTTTGTGATCACGGAAACCGAAAATTCCAACGACGGCGTTCACGAGAGTCGCGATAACAACCAGCCCCACCACATACGGAGCCGCCCAGGCAATGAAAGCCATCAGATCCATATTGGCCATCTTCGCGACGTAAATGTCATGCGCGCAGCCAGGGTTCAGCAGAAGCCCCGCCATCGTGCCGCCGCCGACGGCCGCTGCTGCGGCTGCCGGACGGATGCCAGCGCGGATAAGGAGAGGGATGAAAGTCGCGCCGGCGGTTGCAGCCGTACCGGCAGCCGACATGATGGCGATATTGATGGCAAAGGTGAGAAGCGTGGTAACCGGAATCAGAAGACCGCCGAGCTTCTTAAGGGGAGCGGCAACCGCGGCAACCAGATGCTCGTCACACTTGGAAGCGGTGACAACGGCAGCAAAGCCCATAGCCGAGCAGATTGCCGGAACCAGGGTGATATTCGTCATTCCCTTGACAAATGCCTGAAAGGCTTTCATCGGGTCCCCGCCGACAATACACATGGCAAAACCCGCCAAAAGCAGAACCATTCGGGTTTCATACCGTTTAACAAGTCCTACCACCGCAAGAACAATGGCCGCACAAGCGAACCAAATCTGCCAGGTCATTCTGATTCTCCTATCTCTCTCATGAATCCCCCCGGGGTCTCGTCCGGCAGGGATTTTTTCTTGAACAGTCTGATTATCCGGAGAAGATAGATTTCAGAAAAGACAATTTCATCAATTTTAAATTGGCATAAACGCAATAAATAACGTAGACTTAGTTCCTAGTTTGAGCTCAACCTATTGTTAAACAGCCAATCTGAGAAAAGATCTGTTGCATAAATGGAACATCAGATTGCAGTTTTTTCCAAAATTCCGGGAAAATACCCATACGATTTACCTAACACCTTAAGGTGTATATGAGTACCTATCTCGGAGAAAATGGAATACATCTTAAGAAATACAAATAAAAAATCCGGAGAGAGATGTGAACCGTTTGGACGACATGAATTCATGGCGGATGTTCTGTGAAATCGTTCGGGCTGAAGGACTTAATGCCGCCTGCGAGCGGCTTGACTGTGAACCCAGCACCGCAAGCCGGGCAATTCACGCGCTTGAAAAAGAACTGGGGGCTCCTCTTTTCTCTCGCTCTTCGCGTCCTGTCAAACTGACCCAGCTGGGGCATGAGGCATATCAGGCAGCGCTGAAACTGACCGCGACTCACGAGGATATGATCCGCTCACTGAAAGGCGATAAAAGTAAGCTATCAGGTCTGATCCGGGTCACATCTCACGCAGGCATCGGGCCGGCAGAAATCACCCCGGCTCTGGTTGAATTTCAGAAAATTTATCCGGATATTCAGTTCGAGCTGAGCGAGCTTACAGCTCCTCTTCCAGACGGTTTTATGACATCTGATGGCAATCTGGTTGATGTGGCGGTTGGTTACGGAGAAGACGCCCCGCTCCCGGGGGTGATCCAGAGATATTCAGGAGAAATGCCCTTTATCCCCTGCGCATCCCCCGCCTATGTCAAAAAGCACGGTTTTCCTCGCCAGGTCGATGACTGCCAGAGGCATACCGGCGTTCTGATCAATACTCCAACCCGGTCTGCGACAACGGTCCTTCAGAAAGGAGCCAAAACTGCAACAATCAGGTGGAAGTCCACGCTGATTGTCCATAACCTCATTTCGGTCAAATCCGCTGTAATGCTGGGAGCCGGTGTTGTTCCGGACCTCCCGCTTTATCACTGCGCAGATGATATTGAAGCGGGGAATCTTGTCGCAGTACTGGATGGCTGGAGGCGGAAACCTCTCTCCTGCTTTGTCTACGCGCGGGAAGAGTCTTACGAAAAACGGAGAGTTCAGGTTTTTGTTGACTGGCTCGCGGATCACGAGGAACGGTCGATGAATCGGCTGAAATCCCGATTCCCCGAGTTCTATCACTGAGCTTTCCTGATTAGGCAACCAAAAAAACTCTCAGATTCCAGTAGGGAACCCGAGAGTTTTTTGTACTTCAGATGAAGATTCTGAATTCTTACTTCTTCAGATTAGCCTTGATGTAGTCCGCGACGTGATAGCCGTAGACCGCCGCGTTTGTCAGCTGAGCGCCGCCGACGTAATTGTCATAGAAGAGACCGCCTGCCGCATTGCCGATCGCGTAAAGTCCCGGAATCGGCTGATTCTCAGTATCAAGCACCTGAGCGTCCGTATTCACCAGAGGACCGCCGAAAGTGGCTGTCATTCCGCCTTGGAACGGCACAGCGTAGAACGGGGCCTTCTTCACAGGCCGAGCTTCCTTCAGCGTATTCGGGGGCACAAGTTTCGCGCGGGTATTATTCGCACAGGCCTCGTTATATTCATCCACAATCTTCGTCAGCTTCTTCGGATCAAGACCGGCTTCCTTGGCAAGGGCTTCAATCGTGTCAGCCTTATAAACCGGTGCGTGGTTCTTTGCGTAGGAGTTCCAGTCGTTCGCAAGGACCTTCAGGTTATGAACGTCTTCGTCAACGATCATAAAAGCCCAGTTATCCGTAGTCTTCGCTGCGGTGTCACGCGCCATCTGAACATAAGTCTGTCCTTCGTCCGTGAATCGCTCGGTACCTTCCCTTGAGACACAGATACCGTTATTCACGATGTTCAGAGGATTAGCGCCGGTCGGCCCATGAATCGGACCGCAGTGATACTGATCGACATTCACAAACTTCGCGAAGAGCGGATCCGTAAGCTTAATGTTTTCACCAGCAATAATGTGGGAACCGCGAATCGGCATGCGGGCGGCCGCAGCCCCCGCGTATTGGGTCACCATGGCCTGGTTCGCGGAGAAACCGCCGGTAGCAAGAACCACTCCGCCGCGGGAACGGATGTCACTGTAACCATCTTTGGTCTTGACGCGGACACCGTCAACGAACCCCTTCGAATTCTGAAGCAGCTGCACAACCTTGGTGTTAAACATCATTTTTACGCCAAGGCTCTTCGCCTTCTTCTGAAGATCGAGCGCCAGCTGGGAACCACCAGGCTGGGTCGGCCCCTGAACGAGATGAGACCGGGTAAGCATTGGGAAAATGAAATGCATACCAGTCTTGAATTTGATACCGCAATAGTCCGCCATCCATTCAAGCGTCTGATCCGCGTGATCGACAAAGTAGCGGGTGAGCGCCGGGTCGCCATGTCCTTTGGACACCTTGATCATGTCGTCATAGAACTTATCGGTCGTATCGCCGGAGATCCCTGCAGCGCGCTGCATCTTCGTATTCGTGCCGAGCATAAATCCGGCAGCGTAAATCGTATTGCCAGAGGAATCCATCATCTTTTCTAGCAGCAGAGGCTTAAGACCGATCTGTGCCGCGCGAACCGCGCAGACAAGACCGCCGCAGCCGGCACCGACAATGATGAGATCGTAGGAAGCTGTTCCTTTGGAACCTTTCTTGGCCGCAGCCTCTGCGGTTCCGGAGGAAAGAACGGCGGCACCAGCTATTGTGGCGGCAGCGCCTTCAAGAAAATGGCGGCGAGACGGATTATTCATGACGAATCTCCTTCAATCAGATATGAGGATTGAACTACGACAATGCCAATACTGTCGAATTCTATTCTTGTTTCTGTGTTTTTTAAATGGTGAATTATCAAATCAAGTGCAAAGTTACTGAATAAAAGACTTCAGCCGGACACTTCCAATTGAGACGTTTTCTGGGTCAAGGAAATACCGTTCCGACTGTCAGGGTCAGATTAGCGTCATGAAACTATTTGAAAAGACAGGAATTTGTGTGGGGCGGCAGCCCCACTCAGTTTCTTAGCTGGCGAATTATCACTTCAAGTGCAAAGCCTGAGAAAAGAATAGTGGCCCATAAAGCTTCCATAATAGAGATTGTCAAGATAACTATAGAGGGAGCTCATGAGCCACTATCATCATCTTACTCTTCGGGACAGAGTATTTATTTCGGCTTTAACGATTTCAGGCAAATCCCTGTCTGAAATTGCATGTGCGATTGGGAAAAATGTTTCTACGATCTCCCGCGAACTGAAGCGAAACAAGGCTGTATCGGCCCAGGATGGGGCTTCAGCTGCCTATGATCCCTGTGCCGCGCAGGCCCGATATCAGAGACAGAGAAAGCATTGCGGAAAGAGAAACATTCTGAAGTCTGACTCGTTGCTGACAAGGATTGTCTCAAATCTGCTGGTTAAGAAATTCTGGTCTCCGGAGCAGATTCAATACCGTCTCAGAAAGGAGCTGCCGAATCTAAGGATCAGCGCCACGACAATCTACCGAGGAATCAATTCTGGCTTTCTGGATCGCTTTGTGGATGGCCGAAAGATGTCCCGACACCTGCGACACCACGGTAAAACGCGTCACCGTAAAGGCATGACCGAGAGGCGAGGAAAGATCCAGATCACTCACAGCATTGAAGAGCGACCCCTGGAAGCTCAGAACAGATCTCGCCTGGGGGATTGGGAAGGCGATACCGTCATCGGAAAAAAGGGCGGAGCCTGCCTCACGACTCTGGTCGATAGGAAGTCCGGCTTTCTCTGTGGCGGGAAAACCGCTTCCAAGACTGCGGCCGATGTGTCTGCCGTAATTGAGAAATCTCTGTCAGATAAGGATCTGCGTACGATTACCGTAGATCGCGGAAAAGAATTTTCCTGGGCTGAAAAACTGGAGAAAGATCTCAGAACCAAAGTGTATTTCTGCTTGCCTCATCATCCATGGGAGAAAGGAAGTAATGAAAATACAAACGGACTTCTTAGAGACTTTTTCCCAAAAGGAATGAGTATCGATAAAATTTCTCAGGCAGAAGTTCAGAAACGGTTCAATGCTCTGAATTTCAGACCCAGAAAACGTCTCAATTGGAAGTGTCCGGCTGAAGTCTTTTATTCAGTAACTTTGCACTTGATTTGATAATTCACCCTTTAAAAAAACTTTCAAAGTATGCACATAAAACAAAACCCTCGAAAGAAAACTTTCGAGGGTCTTGAAAGGGGAGCCTGACAGTGACCTACTTTCACCGGAAATACAACCGACTATCATTGGCGCGAGAGCGTTTCACCGTCCTGTTCGGAATGGGAAGGGGTGGGGCCACTCTGCTATGGCCGTCAGGCAAAGGCTTTGCTTTCGAAGTTTTTTAAGGACTTCTCAAGCGAATTCTTTGGGAAGGAATGAAATCACATGGCTTGCTTTTCCACATTCACACATTTCTTTCTTTTTGCAAGCTTCCTTTCAAAACCATTTGCTGTCATTTAATCAAGCAGCACGGTTATAGGATCAAGCCGCACGGGCAATTAGTACCAGTTAGCTTCACGCCTCACAGCGCTTCCACACCTGGCCTATCAACGTCCTGGTCTCGGACGACCCTTCAGGGAGGTCAAGCCTCCGGGAAGACTAATCTTCAGGCAAGTTTCCCGCTTAGATGCTTTCAGCGGTTATCTCTTCCGCACATAGCTACTCGGCAATGCGACTGGCGTCACAACCGATACACCAGAGGTGCGTCCACTCCGGTCCTCTCGTACTAGGAGCAGCCCCTGTCAATCTTCCAGCGCCCGCGGTAGATAGGGACCAAACTGTCTCACGACGTTTTAAACCCAGCTCACGTACCTCTTTAAATGGCGAACAGCCATACCCTTGGGACCGGCTACAGCCCCAGGATGAGATGAGCCGACATCGAGGTGCCAAACACCGCCGTCGATATGAACTCTTGGGCGGTATCAGCCTGTTATCCCCAGAGTACCTTTTATCCGTTGAGCGATGGCCCTTCCATACAGAAGCCACCGGATCACTATGACCTGCTTTCGCATCTGCTCGACTTGTCTGTCTCGCAGTCAGGCACGCTTTTCCCATTGCAGTATCCTCACGATTTCCGACCGTGATTAGCGTACCTTCGCACTCCTCCGTTACCCTTTAGGAGGAGACCGCCCCAGTCAAACTGCCCACCATGCACGGTCCCCAGCCAGGATCACTGGCCCAGGTTAGAACCTCAAACAAATCAGGGCGGTATTTCAACGACGGCTCCGAATGAACTGGCGTCCATTCTTCAAAGCCTCCCGCCTATCCTACACAGATCGGTTCAAAGTCCAATGCAAAGCTACAGTTAAGGTTCATGGGGTCTTTCCGTCTAGCCGCGGGGAGATTGCATCATCACAAACATTTCAATTTCACTGAGTCTCGGGAGGAGACAGTGTGGCCATTATTATGCCATTCGTGCAGGTCGGAACTTGCCCGACAAGGAATTTCGCTACCTTAGGACCGTTATAGTTACGGCCGCCGTTTACTGGGACTTCGATCAGGAGCTTGCACCCCATCAATTAATCTTCCAGCACCGGGCAGGCATCACGCCCTATACGTCGACTTTCATCTTTGCAGAGCGCTGTGTTTTTAGTAAACAGTTACAGCCACCGATTCTCTGAGACCTCTTCACCCTCCGGGTTTCTCTCCCGTCAAGCTACAAAGGCACACCTTCTTCCGAAGTTACGGTGTCAATTTGCCGAGTTCCTTCTCCCGAGTTCTCTCAAGCGCCTGAGCATATTCAGCTCACCCACCTGTGTCGGTTTACGGTACGGTCGCCGTTGAACTGAAGCTTAGAGGTTTTTCCTGGAAGCGCTTCCAGTGGCTTCGTCTTCAAAAGAAGACCCGATCCTTCGTCCTGGGTATACGCCTGCGGATTTGCCTGCAGGCACCCATCGCTCGGAAGCCGGGACATCCAACACCCGGTCCACTCTGGCTGCTCCGTCACCCCATCGCATTCAACGCCGGTTCAGGAATATTAACCTGATTTCCATCAGCTACGCTTCTCAGCCTGGCCTTAGGAACCGACTCACCCTGCTCCGATTAACGTAGAGCAGGAAACCTTGGGTTTGCGGCGAGCGGGCTTTTCACCCGCTTTATCGTTACTCATGTCAGCATTCGCACTTCTGATACCTCCAGCAGACCTTACGATCCACCTTCGCAGGCTTACAGAACGCTCCCCTACCACTCACACTCAAAGTGTGAATCCGCAGCTTCGGTTATCAACTTAGCCCCGTTACATCTTCCGCGCGGAAGGACTCGATCAGTGAGCTATTACGCTTTCTTTGAAGGATGGCTGCTTCTAAGCCAACTTCCTGACTGTTTTAGCCTTTCCACTTCGTTTTCCACTTAGCTGATATTAGGGACCTTAGCTGGCGGTCTGGGTTGATTCCCTTTTGAGTCCGGACGTTAGCACCCGGTGCTCTGTCTCCTGCGCGAAGCTTTCTGGTATTCGGAGTTTGCCATAGTTTGGTAAGACGCCATGTCCCCCTAGCTATAACAGTGCTCTACCCCCAGAAGCTCATGCGCAAGGCACTACCTCAATAGTTTTCGGGGAGAACCAGCTATCTCCAGATTTGTTAAGCCTTTCACCCCTAACCACAGCTCATCCTCTGGTTTTGCAACACCAGTAGGTTCGGCCCTCCAGTGTGTGTTACCACACCTTCAGCCTGGCCATGGTTAGCTCATCTGGTTTCGGGTCTATGCCATGCGACTGAATCGCCCTGTTCGGACTCGCTTTCGCTGCGCCTCCCCTAGTCGGTTAGGCTTGCCACATAACATAAGTCGCTGACCCATTATGCAAAAGGTACGCAGTCACCCCGAAGGGCTCCTACTGTTTGTATGCATGCGGTTTCAGAATCTATTTCACTCCCCTCCCGGGGTTCTTTTAACCTTTCCTTCACAGTACTAGTACGCTATCGGTCGATCACGAGTATTTAGCCTTGGAGGATGGTCCCCCCATGTTCAGCCAGGGTTTCACGTGCCCCGACCTACTTTTCGAATCCTCAGTACCTTGAGATGAACGTCCCGTACGGGGCTATCACCCACTATGGCGAGCCTTTCCAGACTCTTCCAGTGTTCTTCTCAATATCGAATTCAGGCTGTTCCGGTTTCGCTCGCCGCTACTTCCGGAATCTCGGTTGATTTCTTTTCCTGCAGCTACTGAGATGTTTCAGTTCGCCGCGTTCGCCTCCATGCGCTATGTATTCACGCATGGATCAAGCTAAAGCTTGGAGTTCCCTCATTCGGAGATCCCCGGATCAAAGCTCGTTGTCAGCTCCCCGGGGCTTTTCGCAGACTGCCGCGTCCTTCATCGCCTGTGATCGCCAAGGCATCCACCACATGCACTTAGTCGCTTGATCCTATAACCCTGCCGCCTTTTACCCGGCACGGTTTCAATCGACTTGTAACGTGTCGCTGTTCTCTAAATGTTGCTTCGGTTTCTTGGAGAAACTTGCAAATTTGTGAATGCAATCACAACCCATGTTCATAACTGCCCTGAAATACCCTCATCAAGTATTCCAGGCACTTAGAACTTTCATTCCTTCCTAATTGTTAAAGAACAACCGAACATAGTCTTCATTTCTCAGAAGACAACGAACGATAAGTATGAGCACCTGTCTTGAGAACTTCGTTCTCTTAAAAGGAGGTGATCCAGCCGCACCTTCCGGTACTGCTACCTTGTTACGACTTCACCCCAGTCATGGAACCCACCGTGGTCGCCGTCCTCCTTGCGGTTGGACAAACGCCTTCTGGCAAACCCCACTCCCATGGTGTGACGGGCGGTGTGTACAAGACCCGGGAACGTATTCACCGCGGCATGCTGATCCGCGATTACTAGCGATTCCGACTTCATGCAGTCGAGTTGCAGACTGCAATCCGGACTACGATCGGTTTTCTGGGATTAGCTCCGCCTCCCGGCTTCGCTGCCCTCTGTTCCGACCATTGTATGACGTGTGAGGCCCTAGCCGTAAGGGCCATGAGGACTTGACGTCATCCCCATCTTCCTCCGGTTTGTCACCGGCGGTCTCATCAGAGTGCTCTTGCGTAGCAACTGATGACAAGGGTTGCGCTCGTTGCGGGACTTAACCCAACATCTCACGACACGAGCTGACGACAGCCATGCAGCACCTGTGTTCAGGCTCCCTTGCGGGCACTCCAGACTTTCATCCGGATTCCTGACATGTCAAGGCTAGGTAAGGTTTTTCGCGTTGCGTCGAATTAATCCACATCATCCACCGCTTGTGCGGGTCCCCGTCAATTCCTTTGAGTTTTAATCTTGCGACCGTACTTCCCAGGCGGTCAGCTTCACGCGTTGGCTTGGTTACCCAGGAATTGCTTCCCGAACAATCAGCTGACATCGTTTAGGGCGTGGACTACCAGGGTATCTAATCCTGTTTGCTCCCCACGCTTTCGTGCATGAGCGTCAGTCATGTCCCAGAGGGCTGCCTTCGCCATTGGTGTTCTTCCGCATATCTACGCATTTCACTGCTACACGCGGAATTCCACCCTCCTCTGACAAACTCTAGCCATGCAGTCACAAATGCAGTTCCCAGGTTAAGCCCGGGGATTTCACATCTGTCTTGCATAGCCGCCTGCGCACCCTTTACGCCCAGTAATTCCGATTAACGCTTGCACCCTACGTATTACCGCGGCTGCTGGCACGTAGTTAGCCGGTGCTTATTCTTCAGATACCGTCAGCGGAACGTATTATTCGTACGTCCCTTTTCGTCTCTGACAAAAGCGGTTTACAACCCGAAGGCCTTCATCCCGCACGCGGCATGGCTGGATCAGGGTTTCCCCCATTGTCCAAAATTCCCCACTGCTGCCTCCCGTAGGAGTCTGGGCCGTGTCTCAGTCCCAATGTGGCTGATCATCCTCTCAGACCAGCTACTGATCGTCGCCTTGGTAAGCTTTTATCTCACCAACTAGCTAATCAGACATCGGCCGCTCCTGTCGCGCGAGGTCTTGCGATCCCCCGCTTTCACCCTCAGGTCTCATGCGGTATTAGCTGATCTTTCGATCAGTTATCCCCCACAACAGGACACGTTCCGATGCATTACTCACCCGTTCGCCACTCGCCGGCAGGAGCAAGCTCCCCCGCTGCCGTTCGACTTGCATGTGTAAGGCATGCCGCCAGCGTTCAATCTGAGCCAGGATCAAACTCTTGAGTTCAATCACTGCTATTACTTCATTTGCCTCAGTTTCCTGAGGCGTCGCGCTCAAAATTATCGACTGGTAATTTTCAGAAGTTATTCACTTCTGCATCATTCCATTCGTCTTTTCAAGCACCTGATTTTTATGAGCTGAAGCTCTTCAAAACCAGATGCTCACGCTTATCGGTTCGTTATTCAGTTTTTAAAGATCGTCACTGCATCGCAGCGACAGGACGAGTATCTTACCCTCTCAATTTTAAAAATGCAAATATTTTTTTATTTATTTTTTCATCTGACTCAAAATCGATAGGTAAAACCGCTATTATTGAATGAGTTAGACCTTTTAAAAAAGAGATTCTCATGACTGCTCTTGCTTTGATCGTCGCCCGGTCTCACAACGGTGTGATCGGCCTGAATGGACAAATGCCCTGGCATATCCCGGCTGATCTGCGCTTCTTCAAAGAAACCACCACTGGATACCCGGTCATTATGGGGTGGAACACCTGGGTTTCAATTGGCCGCCCGCTTCCTCGCCGCCGCAATATCGTCCTCTCCCGTACGCATACGGAGTTAATCCCCGGTATTGAAATTGTCCGGACACTCTCAGACGCTCTTCTTCTCCTCGATAAGGAAGAAAAGGCTTTCGTGATCGGCGGTGCCTATACCTACCGCGAGGCTCTTCCCCGGATTTCCGAAGCTTATATAACCGAAATCGACCAGGACTTTGATGGCGACACTTTCTTCACCATGACTGATCCTGATGCCTGGAATATCGAAGAAGTCGGAACCTTTGAGGACGGCGGCTGCACCGGACGCTTTACTCACTGGGTCAGAAAATAAACGTTTCGATCGTCACAATAGGAAATACTTCTCCATCGCTCTTTTGCAATAGGAAAGGGCAAAATAAAGAGTAAGGCGATCGATAACAATCGTGTGCCCGCGCTTTTATGTGGAGGGAATCTATGAAAAAATTCATATCTGCTTTGGTTGCAGGCGCCATGCTCGCTGTTGCAGCAGCGCCTGCACTCGCAGGTCCTGGCGGCCCGGGCCCCGGTCCGGGCTGGGGACCTGGTCCCGGCCCCCGCTGGCATGCCGCGCCTCCGCCGCCTCCCCGCGGCGGTTGGGGTTGGGGGGCACCGCTATTGGGGTCCCGGTGACTGGATTCTGCCCTTCGGTGTAGGAGTCGGTCTTCTTGCTCTCGCCGCAACTCCCAGCCATACAACTAGCACGGTTCCCGCAGCACCGGTTCAGACTCAGCCGGCGCCCCCGGTCAACGTGACGATCAATAACACCCCTGCCTCTTCCTCGGTGGCAACTCAGGATTATTTCTATTGCCCCGCACAGAAGGGCTACTATCCGACGATTCCCAGCTGCCCGACCGGCTGGATCAAGATCACGCCTCAGGGCTGACCCTTCTGTCGGGATTGCCTCAGGAGCCCCGGTTCAATCACGAACCGGGGCTTTTTTATTGGCTTTCAGTTCTGACGCGGCTTCATCAGCAAGAGGAATACCCGCCTTAAGGAAAGCCTGTCTCCAGGCAGACGCCAGCTTTTCGAAATTCCAGGCCGCGTTCGCTGGAGATGTCGATGGCAGACTGATAAAAGCAATATCCGGCCGTTCAGCTATCAGCTGACGAAAGATCTGCCTGAAAACGGATTCCGACTTTTTCCCATTGAAAAAAACAAAATGGATCCCTGGGTTCTCTTTCAGGATCCTGTCAACCGGGTTCGGTTCAATCTCCCGGATTGCTGAATCCAGACTTCCTTCCCGCACGCAGGAACCGACGGAATCCCAGAGCGCGATGCCATGGCTGCTCAGAATTTCAATTCCAGTTTTATATGCCGGTCTCGTCTTATTGCCGGCAAGCAGCCAATTCATCAGACTCCAGAAACGATTTCTGGGATGAGCGTAGTACTCGTCCTCTTCCAGAGACTTTTCGCTCGGCATGGATCCAAGAATCAGGGCTTGAGGATCCCTTCCAACGAGGGGAGCAAAGCCCCGGATCCTGACTGGCAGTTCGGTATTTTTGGAACCCTCTCCCATCTGAGCCTCGATTGTGCTTTTCTGATTACGAATCAACCTATTGTATGCATTGCGAGTATTCGGATCTGCCCCTCACACTCACGCCGCCGGACCTGCCACATAAATTATCTATTTGATTTAATGAATAAATAAGCAGATGATCCCTCACCTATATTTTTTTCAAGATATCCACAATTTTTGTGGATTACCCTTTCTGCAAAAACCTTATAGCAGTTCAAATTTAAGGATTTAGGCTTACTGCTTATTTTTTGGGCAGACGCGACAGTTCATCCAGTTTTCTGACATAATTGTCAGACGCTCTTTCGAGCTCGGTTTGAGACATCCTCATGGCGCCGTAAAAAGCGTCAATCCCCAGAACCTCGACGCCTGCCAGACGCGCGGAAAGCGTGAGCGGCAGAAGCAGTTCTTCAAGCGTATGGCCTATCCGCCCCGAGGCGGAGTAATCAGCATCCCCCAGTTCGGTCGTTACGGCAAGCATCAGACGCTTACCGGGGAGAACTTTCTTCGGCGCACCGAAATCAGAAAACCAAACGGTGTCCAGATAAGTTTTCACTGTAGCCGGAAACGTCATCGACCAGATCGGAAACTGCATGACAAGGATATCGGCGTTCTGAATGCGCACCCGCTCACGCTCAACATCCACTCTCTCCAGATAGTCCCCGTATTGGGTTTCCATCTGCTGGAAGCTTAGCGAAGTCACCCGCCTGGCAGCCGCTGCAAGCCGCTTATTCGCGCGGCTCTCGAACCAGTGCGGATGAAACACCTGAAGAAGAATATTTCTGGATCCCATGTTGAAATACAAAGTCCGTTCTTATTTTTCCATCACCTTACCGCATTTCGACGGCTCCGGTTCCGTTAAAATGAGCAGTTCTGTCTGCAGGAGTCATTCCTGCCAGTTCTGAATCCGCAGCTTTCCAAATGCCAATCAAGAATTTTCTGATACTGCTTCTGACCGCCATGATCTGGGGAACCGCCTTTGTCGGGCAGGCTCTCGGCATGGAGTATGTTCCTCCTTTCACTTTCACGGCGGGGCGATCCTTGCTTGGCGCTCTGGTCCTGGTCCCGGTCATTTATTTTCTGGATCGATTCAAGAGTCCGGCGCGCCGCGCTGAGGAGTCGACACCGGAAGCCAAAAAGCTTGTCTGGGTCGGCGGCATTCTCTGCGGCATCGCGCTTTTCGCTGCTGAAAGCTTTCAGCAGTTCGGTCTCATTCAGACTCCTGTCGGAAAGGCCGGGTTCCTGACTGCGCTCTACATCATCTTTGTACCGCTCATTGCCCTGTTCCGGGGAAAAAGAAGCTCCGGGATTCTCTGGATCGCGGTTCTGATCGCCATGGCGGGACTCTACTTCCTTTCCGTAAAAGGCGATTTTTCTGTCGGCTCAGGCGATATTCTCTGCATTGCAGGCGCCGTCTGCTACGCGATCCAGATTCTCATCATCGATCGTTATGCCCCCAAAGTGGATGGCGTCAAGCTCTCCTGCATCATGTTCCTGACGGGCGGGGTGCTCGGCGCGTTCTTTACTCTGATCTTTGAGCCTGGGTTGACGCTGAGCGCAATCAAGGCGGCACTGCCCGCTATTCTCTATGTTGGGATCCTCTCTAACGGGGTCGCCTACACCCTACAGGTCATCGGACAGAAGGGAGCCAATCCGACAATCGCGTCCCTCACAATGAGCCTGGAATCCGTCTTTGCCGTGATATCCGGTTGGCTTATTCTCGGTCAGACACTGAATTCGCGTGAAGCGCTTGGATGCCTGCTAATGGCATGCGCGATTGTGATTGCTCAGCTGCCCACTAAAAATAAATAGGAATTATTTGCATTTGTCGACCGAGATCCATACAATTCGGTTATGGCAAGCATAGAGACTTTTCAGGGGCGGATCCGCAAGGAATCCGCCCCTTTTTTCATCACCTGAAGGAAGAGCCTCAGTCTGACAGACGGCTCCTCCCGAACCGCTCAGTTACTTCCTGTCCGGCAGCAGCTTTCCGGGATTCATGATGCCGTTCGGATCCAGCGCGTGACTGATTTTCACCATGAGCTCTAACTCAAGCGGATCCTTAAGCTGCAGGAAGTGCTCCCGCTTCAGCTGACCGATACCGTGTTCCGCCGAAATAGACCCATTCCGTTTCACGGTTTCTTCATATGTGATCTTCCGAATGCCCTCTTCATTCTCAAAGGCGAGGTTCGAAGGAATTGAACCAATATTGAAGTGAAGATTGCCGTCACCCAGGTGACCGTAAAGCGAAGGATCTAGCCACGGATACGCGTCCTTCAGACGCCGCACTGTAACATCAAGGAATTCCGGAATCAGAGCGATCTTCAGACTGATGTCGTTATGGAGGTTATTTCCCACACGGGCATCGGCTTCCGGAATCGATTCCCGGATTTTCCAGAACGCTTCAAACTCTTTAAGCGACTGAGCGAGATAAGCGTTCTTCACAATTCCATCCTCAAAAGCCTTGCCAAGGATTTCTTCAAGAGACGGGCCGGAATCCGGTGAGCAGGAGACTTCTGCGAGAACCCACCAGGGACAGTCATCAACAGGCCCTGGAAGTCCGATGTCAGGGAGCTGTTCATGAACCCGGACCAGACACTTGGACTGCATCAGTTCAAACCCGGTAAGGTAAGGACCAGCCGCTGTACGGCATTCATTGAGGAGCTTCACCGCGTCGTCCGGAGACTCAACACCGACAAGCGCCGTCTGATTCCCTATCGGCTGCGGATAAAGCTTCAGGACAGCGCGGGTAATGACCCCCAGAGTTCCTTCCGACCCAATGAAAAGCTGCTTCAGATCGTACCCCGTATTGTCTTTACGGAGGCCGCGGAGCGCAGTCCAGATCCGCCCATCGGGAAGCACCACTTCAAGACCAAGGCATAGATCCCGCATATTCCCGTACCGAAGCACGGCAGTGCCGCCCGCGTTAGTAGCGAGATTCCCGCCGATCTCAGCGGACCCCTTGGCTCCGAAAGAAAGCGGGAAAAAGCGCCCTTTCTCCTCAACGGCTTTATGAAGGTCTTCAAGAATGACACCGGCTTCAACCGTCACCGTGTCATTCACGGTATCGATATCCTCAATCTTGTTCAGACGGCTGAGAGACAGCAGGATGGCGTTCCCGGAATCATCCGGAATCGAACCGCCGACAAGCGTTGTTCCACCCGCCTGGGGCACCACAGGAGTTCGGGTTTCATTGGCGATACGAACCACACGGGAGACTTCTTCCGTATTGGCAGGGCGCACGACCACGGCCTTCCCTACAAACCGTTTGGTCCAGTCTACAAGGAACGGCTTAGTTGCCTCATCCTCGGTCAGAACATACTTTTCACCGACCGCCGCTTTCAGTTTTTCAATAATTTCTGCGTTCATGCTTCAACTCTTCAGAATGCCAAAAACCCGGCAAAGGATTTTGCCGGGATGAGGATTTCTGCCTGTCAGGCTGCTTCTTCTTTTTAGAAGGAGGGAACCACAGCGCCCTTGTACTTCGTCAGAATAAACTTCTTCGTGGCCGGAGACTGCAGTGCCTTCACAAGCTTCTGCACCCGGGGATCATTCTGATCGCCCTTGCGGGTAGCGACCACGAGAGCGTACGGGCTACGCTTGTCTTCGAGGTAGATCGAATCCTTCAGCGGATTGAGACCGATACCAAGCGCGTAGTTGGAGTTCACCACGGCAATATCGACGTCCTTCAGGCTGCGCGGCACCTGAGCTGCTTCAAGTTCGACAAACTTCAGCTTCTTCGGGTTCGAGACAACATCAATCGGAGTCGCTTCATAGCCGACGCCGGAACGCAGCTTAATGAGACCTGCGGACTGGAGAAGAAGCAGGGCACGGCCGCCGTTAGACGGATCATTCGGAATCGACACGCGGGCGCCGTTCGGCACGTTCTTCAGGCTCTTCAGCTTCTGAGAGTAAACAGCCATCGGGAGAATGTAGATCGGCGCAACACGAACCGCGTTGATATGACGCTGACGGACTGCGTTATCAAGGAAAGGCTGATGCTGATAGAAGTTGACATCCACTTCCTTAGCGTCCAGAGCCGCGTTCGGAGCAATGTAGTCCGTGAATTCAATAATCTTGAGGTCAATGCCTTCCTTCGCAAGGATCGGCTTCACAAACTTCAGCACTTCGCCCTGCGGAACAGGCGTAGCGGCAATCTTCAGCTCCTTAAGGGGAGCGGCAGAGGCGGAGAAAGAGCCGGCGGCGAGGATCGCGGCAGCGGCGGCGGATAGCAGAGTACGACGATTCATGATGTTCTTCCCTATTTCCTGATGTTCGGTATTTCTCTTTATCTTCGCCGGAAGGCCTTGAGGGAGGCCTGTCCGGCGTGCTGTTGAGATAACCTTATCTGAAAATACGGAAAATCAGCTGAAAATCTCCCTTTTCCTTGCGGTATTACTTTTACTGAGCTGAGAGAACCGCTGTGCGGATGATCTCCCGGACACCAGCCGTCATCCGCTCCATGCTTTCCTTAATCGATTCAAAATCAATACTTTCCTTTGAATCCGAAATTCCCGCGGCCCAGTTGACCGACAGACCGAGGAGCGCATACCGAAGCCCTGCTTCACGCGCCACGGCTGCCTCAGGACAGGCTGTCATGCCGATCATCGCGCCGCCCAGCTGTGACACAACCCGGACTTCAGCTGCGGTTTCCAGTCTCGGTCCCTGCGTGCACCAGTAAACACCGCCATCCATGACAGGAACCTCAGCCGCGAGTGCCGCCTTAATGAGTTCCTGCCTCAGGCCCTCAGAAAAGGGATGCGTGAAATCAACATGCTGCACCCCGGTTTCAGGCCCCGTATAGAACGTGGACTGCCGGCCCCAGGTCCGATCAACCAGATCATCCGGAATGCAGATCGCGCCAGGCGGAAGGGCCTCTGACACAGCGCCGACCGTTCCGACCGCGAACACGTCTGTCGCACCCGCCTCACGCAGCGCCCAGAGATTCGCCGCATAGGGAATCGCGTGCGGCGGATAGCGGTGATTCTCTCCATGACGCTGGAGGAACAGCACACGGTGATCGCCGATCCGCCCCTCCAGCACGGGGGACGCCGGAGCGCCGAACGGCATCTCGCGCGGCAGCGCCGCTTCGCTCATCCCCGGAAGCCAGCCATTCTCGAAACCTGACCCCGCGATCAGCGCAAAAACCCGTTCGCTCATTCCGCCCCCTCACCCAGCATCCGGAGGAGCTCCGCTTCGTCAATCACCGTGACTCCCAGCTTTTCTGCCTTCGCGAGTTTGGAACCGGCCGCTTCGCCTGCCACCACGAAGTTCGTCTTCTTCGAAACGGAGCCCGAAACGCGGCCGCCTGCCGCGAGGATCCGGTCACTCGCTTCATCGCGCGACAGATTGGGAAGCGTGCCGGTCAGCACAAAGGTCTTTCCGGCGACTTCTGAAGCCGACTCCCCATCTGCCGGTTCAGAAGCAGCAGGGGCCTTCGCCTCAGGCCAGGTGACACCCGACTCCTGAAGCGCCCGGATCACATCGCGGTTACCGGGAGCCGCGAAGAAACTCGTGATCGATTCCGCGATCACTTCGCCCACATCCGGCACTTCAAGACACTCTTCAGGCGTAGCCTTTTCAAGCGCCTCAAGAGTTCTGAAGTGGGAAGCAAGGTCTCGCGCTGTAGCTTCCCCGACATGGCGGATACCGAGCGCGAAGATAAAGCGGGCGAGCGTCGTCTGCTTGGAGCGTTCAATCGACGTGATGATGTTTCCGGCAGACTTTTCCCCCATACGCTCAAGGGTCATCAGGCTTTCCGCGGTCAGCCGATAAAGATCAGCCGGCGTCTTGACGAGCCCCTTTTCAGTAAGCAGATTGACGAGCTTTTCACCCACACCGTCAATCCCCATCGCGCGGCGGCTGGCAAAGTGAAGAATCGAAAGCTTCATCTGGGCCGGGCAGAAAAGACCGCCTGTGCAGCGCGTGTCTTTCTCCTCCTCATCGCGGATTGTCGCGGAGCCGCAGACCGGGCAGGTCTTCGGCATCTCGAATTCCACGGTTCCCTCAGGACGCCGGTCCTTCATCACGCGGACGATTTCTGGAATCACGTCACCGGCGCGGCGGATCACAACGGTATCCCCTACCCGGAGATCAAGCTCATGAATGAAGTCTTCGTTATGCAGCGTGGCGTTCGACACATTCGCGCCGCCTACAAAGACAGGCTCCAGGCGGGCAACCGGTGTGAGACGCCCGGTGCGGCCCACCTGCACATCGATCCCAAGAACCTTCGTAAAAGCTTCTTCCGGCGGATACTTGTGCGCGCAGGCCCAGCGCGGTTCGCGGGCGACAAAACCAAGGCGCCGCTGAAGATCAAACCGGTTCACCTTGTAAACCACGCCATCAATCCCGAAGGGGAGCGTATTTCTGATCTTCGCGACGTAGAGATGGAAGGCTTCAAGCTCTTCAGGCGAGTGGCAGATGCGCCTTGTGTCCGCGACCGGGAACCCGAGGCTCTTCAGCCGTTCAAGCGAACCCTCCTGGCTTTCCGCAAAGGGACCTGCTTCCGTTGACACCTCACCGAGGCTATAGGCATAGAAATGCAGGCGGCGCTTCGCGGTCACCGAAGGATCCAGCTGCCTCAGGCAGCCGGCAGCCGCGTTCCGGGCGTTCACGAAAGTTTTTTCTCCCGCTTCTTCCTGCTTCTTATTCAAGGCAAGAAAGTCTTCCGTATGCATGATCGCCTCGCCCCGGACCTCCAGAATCTCGGGATAGATCCCCGTCAGTTTCAGAGGAATTGTCCGGATCGTGCGCGCGTTGGCCGTGACATCCTCACCGACAATACCGTCCCCCCGGGTAGCTGCCGAAACGAGAACCCCCTTCTCATACCGGAGATTGATCGCGAGACCGTCAAACTTCAGCTCCGCGACATATTCAACCGGAGGATCCTCGGGCTTCAGCCCGAGGGCATTCCTGACACGCTCATCAAACGCGCGGGCCCCCTCCGCGGAAAAATCGGTCTCCGTATGGATCGACAGCATCGGAACGCTGTGCGTCACCTTCGCCATATCTGACTTCGGTGCGCCGCCCACGCGGAGCGTCGGTGATGTGGGGCTCACGAGCTGCGGGTATTCGGCCTCGAGCGCCTGTAGCCGGCGGAAAGCCTGGTCATACACAGCGTCTGACACCGAAGGCGAATCCTCAACGTAATACTCGCGGTTCCAGCGTTCAAGATCTGCTTCAAGACGGCGCATTTCCTCTGCCGCCGCTTCTGAAAGCGGGCCCTTTGCCCCGGGGATCTTTCCGTCAGCCATTTCGTTCATCACTCAAGCCTTTCACCAAAAATGCGGTCAGCAGGCGCTTTCCGCAGACTCAAAAAAACAGGCCGCGCGGGATTGGCAATCCTCACGCGGCCGCGCTGCAGCACCTGACTCTCAGGCGAAGAGCCGCTTCGTGCGGCGGGTTCCGGGGTCAAGTCCCTGCTTCGACATCGCTTCATAGAAGAAGCGGAGCTGCTGCGTAATGCTCACGATCGCGGCGGAAGTGAGCGGAACGCCGGAGACATCCGTAATCACAGCGTTCTCTCGGGCGGCGATGTAGTTTGCCACGCTGAAAAGCGCTCCAAGAGGATTCTTGGACGGTGCGCAGAGCGCCGGCGTGAGTTCAAGTGTCACCATGAGCGGATTCTCAGGGTGAGGAAGCAGCCGGAGCCACGGGGCCGCGCTGTCGGCGTCCCGCATCACGAGTGCATTCTTTTCCGTATTGAAACCACAGGCCCGGGCGATCTCAACCGCTCTTTGCTGCGTCAGAGGCATCACGCTCTTCACCGCGATCGAAAGCGTGATTCCGAAGCGATCAATGAGAGCCCGGACGGCCTTCGCCTGGGACACCATGCTCGGCACATCAACGATATCGGCATCGGCGTCAAGCGAAGCCGCCACCTGATTCACGGCGGCCGCGAAGTTGCCGGCCGTGAGCTCGTCCACAGTCTTTGTGCGCGTGGCGAGCTGAAGCGTCACGACCATATCGGTATACGTACCGCCGCGCTTGATGTGTTCCCAGAGACGCGTGATCTGATTCTTGGCCTGAATTCTGAGGGGAGTGCCGAAATCCTGATTGAGGGGTTTGATCACGAGCCAGGCCCGATTGGCCGTGAAGGGCTCGGGGCTCTTGATCTTCACGACGATTTCCGTCATCTGATCAATATCAGGTTCTTCATACTGAACATCGTCTCCCTCTTCAGGACGGTATTCACTGAAGAAATTCTCGGTGTCAGCTACCGGCTGAGGTGAAGGAACACTCTCCGGGGTCTGAGCGGGGGCCGGCGTATCGGCAGCGCCCTCTGCCTCCGGCTTATTCTCCGCCGGAGCCGGGGCATCCTCCTTCGCAGCCTCGCCTGATGCCGCAGCGGCGGGTCTTGCCAGCACCCGGGGCTCGACTTTTGTCGGCTCCGCAACTGAGGAGGGCTTGCGGCCGAGGTAAAAATACACGCCGGCTGCCGCCACGAGGATAATGACGATTATCCCCAAAAAAAGTTCAGTATTCATTTCCGCTTCCCGATGTCCGAATTGCGCCCTTCCTGCTGCTGAGGCGCAGCTCCGGAGTACGCCCATACAGTCTTCTTAATTGTAGGGCAGAAAACGCGGGAATGCCGCATTCGACGGTACTCTTCGTGCGAAAAATCACGCCGGGGCGCCTTCTCCGCCCCCCGCGTAATTGACAGCTTCGCGCAGATCGACCGAAACCACCCGGGAAACCCCGGGTTCCCGCATCGTGACACCGATCAGCTGCCCGGCTTTTTCCATCGTGATCCGGTTATGGGTAATCGCGATAAACTGCGTCGCGCTGCTCATCTGCTGCACCATATTGGCAAGCCGCAGCTGATTCGCTTCGTCAAGCGGCGCGTCCACCTCGTCGAGCAGGCAGAACGGCGCCGGATTCAGGCGGAACATGGCAAAAACGAGCGCTGTCGCGGTAAGCGCCTGTTCACCGCCTGAGAGCAGCTTCACCGAAGCGTTCCGCTTTCCGGGCGGCTGAGCCCGGATTTCGATCCCAGCCTCCAGGATCTCGTCCCCGATCAGCTCGAGACTCGCCTCACCGCCTCCGAAAATGCGGCTGAAGAGATCCTTGAAGTTGCTGTTCACCTGATCAAAGGTGTCCTTCAGCACGGCACGGGTTTCAGCATCGATCTTCCGGATTGCCTCTTCGAGCGTCGCGATAGCTTCGTTCAGGTCCTCCACCTGATGCTCCGTCATCTCGAGCGCTTTCTTCGCGGCCTCCAGGTGTTCAAGCGCCGCATGGTTCACGGGGCCAAGCGCTTCGATATCGTTCTCAATCCGGCCGATTTCGTTTCTCACGCCCTGGGTCTTCCAGCCGCCGGTTTCCGCCTCGCGGAGTGACGCCGCGCGGTCAACCCGGCGCTCGGCAATCTGATTGGTGAGCGCCTGAAGCTCAGCCTCAGTGCTGCCCTGCTTCACCTTCATTTCGCCGATCCGCTCCTGCTTCGGGCGTTCGGACTCCGTGATGGAATCTTTCTTCCGGTTAATCTCAGAAAGCTTTTCCGTCAGTTCCGCGGTCTTCTTCTGTGCGGTCTGAAGCTCCGCCTCAGAGTCCGCCTGTTTCGCAAGGACATCCTGCAGGCCATCCCGCTCGGCGTCTTCATCGAGTTCCTCGAGCATCGCGCGGGTTTCCTCAATCGACGCTGTCAGCTCAGCCTCTTCCGAGGAAAGCTTCAGCGCTGACTGTCGGGCATCCCCGGCGCGTTCCAGGGCATGAGCGGCGTTTGTTCTGAGAAGCGTGATCCGGGAGGCTGCGTCACGCGACGCTCTGGACGCTTCATCCATCGCGTTCCGGGCCGCTTCCTCCGCCATTTCGGCATCCTGCGAGGCCTGGCTTGCCGTAGCGAGCCGAGAATCGAGCTCTTCAAAGAGGGACTCAGCCTCTTCATACTCCGCGTCGATTTCTCCTAGCCGCTTCTTCGCCTCTTCGAGATCCGTCCGGATCTGTCCCGCCCGTTTCTTCCAGGCTCCGACTTCAGACTCCAGTTCTTCGGCGCGGAGAGCGGCGGAGTGATAGTCACGCCGCGCGCGCTCGAGTGACGCCTCGGCGCTTCGCAGCGTCGCGGTTGCCGCGTCACGCGCCTTTCCGGTCTCAAGAACATCTGCGAGGATCGCCTGATAACGCTCTGAGGCGCCTGACTGTTCCGCCTTCAGCTGTCGGATCTCTTCCTCACGCTCAAGCGACCCGGCAAGCGGATTCTCTTCCGCCCAGAAAAGCACCGCTCCGCGCTCCGCGATATGCCCATCCCGGGTGATCACAGGAACCCCGCCGTCAGTGGATTGCCTCACAGCGTCATCAAGAGACTCCGCGGTTCTGAAGCGTGAGAGCCAGGTGGCAAGAACCGACGCTGAGGCACCTGAACCCCGCACTTTTGCGGCAAGGGTCCCAGTCCGGTCCGCCGGGGCGTCCGCAGCCCCTTCACGGGACGCGATCGCGAACCGTCCGGGCGGCGTGTCCTGGGCAAGGATGCCGGCGGAATCAAGATTTTCTGTGAGGTACGCGGGAATACGGCCTGAGAGCGCGGCTTCGACCGCTTTTGCCCAGCCGGTTTCAATCTCCGCGCCATCCAGAATCTTTTCGTAGCGGGAAAGACCGTGCGCGGCGGCCCAGGCTTCAAGCTTCCCCTCAGCCCTCGCTTTCTGCTGAATCTCTTCCAGCGCCTGAAGCCTGGCGGTCGCTTCAGAAAGCGTTGCCGAGGCCGAAGCCTTTTCTTCCGCGGCAGCTGCTGCCGCCTCATCCGCTTCAGAGGCAGCGTCACGCGCCTCTTCGAGGGCTGCCTCCCGCTCCTCTAAGTCAGACGCCCGCTCCTCCGCGGTAATCTTCGCCTCTTCAAGTTCGCTCTCGCGGCCGGCCGTTCCAGTGCCGCCTGACGCCTCAGATTCGAGTTTCTCGATCCGGGCCTCAAGCTCACGCTTTTCCCGCTCCAGCGCCTGCTCGCGGAAATTCACTTCGGTAAGCGACTTCTGCGCGAGACGCTCTTCGTCCGCCGCGCGCTTTGAGGCTTCCTTCGCGGATTCCCAGTATTTTTTCGCTTCCGCTGCCCGCTCATCGGTCGCCGCGGCATCCTCCGCTATCGACTCGGCTTCTTCGGAAAGCGAATCCGCTTCCTTAGTGAGCTCCTCGGCCCGGCGCTCGGCGGCTGACGCTTCTTCTCCGGCGCGCGAGAGTTTCGCGCTGTCGCGTGTCACACGGTCAGTGAGAAGCTTCTTCTTCTCCACAATCGCGGCAATCGCGCTCTGCGTTCGCGCGAGTTCCATATTGAGGCGGTTGAGGGCATCGCGTTTCGCGTCCTCATCCTGCTTCGCTACCGTAAGGCTGAGCGAGAGTTCCACAGACTCTTTTTCAAGCGCGGATTTTTCAGCACGCCCCGATTCGATATCCGCCACGGCTTCGGCAATTTTGGCCGCGATCCGGTCACGCGCCGCGATAGCGTCCCGCTCCTGAAGCGACAGCCAGACACCGGCGAGCATTTCCTTGCGGTTATTGAGTGTGCTCCACTTCCCGGCAAGCTCCGCTTCAGCGGAAAGCCTTTCAATATCGGACTTTCTGACTTCCTGCAGATCCGCCACACGGTCAAGATTCGCGCGGGTCGACGCGAGGCGGCTTTCCGCCTCACGCCGTCTCTCTTTATAACGGGAGACGCCGGCTGCCTCTTCGAAGTAGAACCTGAGCTCCTCAGGTTTCGCTTTCACGAAGCTGCTGATCATGCCCTGGCTGATAATCGCGTAGGAGTGCGGCATGAGACCCGTGCCCATGAAAATATCCTGGACATCGCGGCGTCGAACCGGCTGGTTATTGATGAAGTAAGCGCTCTGCCCGTCACGCGTCAGTGTCCGTCGGATCGCGACCTCCGCATAGGCACCCCAGGGCCCGGTCAGCGTTCCGTCACTGTTATCCAGCGTCATTTCGACTGAAGCGCGTCCAGCTGGAGCCCGACCTTCACTCCCCGCGAAAATCAGTTCCAGCATGGAACTCGTCGCGCGGAGCTCGCCCGCCCGGGTTTCACCCATCACCCACCGGACAGCGTCAATGACGTTGCTCTTCCCGCAGCCGTTTGGACCGACGATGCCGACGAATCCGCTCGGGAACTCAATCACCGTCGGGTCCGCAAAGCTCTTGAAACCTGAAATTTTGACCTGTCTTAGGCGCATGTATGTGAGGGATATCGAAGTTTTGCGGGATGAAGCCTGTGACCCGCAGGTGGATGGACTCTATAATATGCGGCTTACTGCTGAGGGACTGATTTTACCCTCTCACGGGCCCGCTTCCGCATGGAACCCGGCACGCGGCTTCCGGACGCGCCCGAAAGAACGTTTTATATAAGGAATAAGTGACATGTCTTCTGCACCGAGCGAAAAGCTTGAGGTCTTTGATAATCCGGCGCCTGAGCGCGACTACGTGATCCACATGGAGATCCCGGAATTCACCTGCCTCTGCCCGCTCACCGGTCAGCCCGACTTCGCCACGCTGATCGTCGACTACATCGCGGACGAAAAGTGCCTTGAGCTGAAGTCGATCAAGCTCTACACCTGGACCTACCGTGAAATGGGCGCCTTCCATGAAGACGTGACAAACCGGATTCTCTCCGACTTCGTCAACGCCATTCATCCGCGCTACATGCGTATCCGCGCCCGGTGGTGGGTCCGCGGCGGCATCTACACCACGGTGATCGCCGAGCACCGCAAGGAAGGCTGGACCCCGGCCCCTGTCGTGCATCTCCCTGACTTCGAAACGAACTCCCCGATGCGCGGCTGATCCGCCTCTGGAACTCTTTAAAGCGCTCACGCGAGAGGAACAATCTGATGCCTCAGAATATTCATGAATCGGTTTCCCGGCTCCGCACAATCCGCGACATGGTCCGCTGGGCCATGACCCGTATGGAGTCGTCCGAAATTTCGTTCGGTCACGGTACCGACGATACGTGGCAGGAAGCGACGTTCCTCGTGCTGCGGGCGCTGCATCTGCCGTTTGAGAAGCTCGAGGCGTTCTGGGACGCCCGGCTGACCGCGGATGAAATCATCAAGATCACGGATCTGATTGAGCGCCGCGTGACGGAGCACGTCCCGGTGCCTTATCTGCTCCACGAAGCCTGGCTCGTGAAGCACCGCTTCTACTGCGATGAAGACGTGCTGATTCCGCGCTCCTTCATTGCGGAACTCCTCGAGGATCAGCTCGCGCCGTGGGTTCAGGATCCGGAAGCGGTCAGCTCCGTGCTCGATATGTGCACGGGCAGCGGGTGCCTCGCGATTCTCGCGGCTGAGGCTTTCCCGAACGCTCACGTCACGGGTGTTGATATCAGCCCGAAGGCGCTTGAAGTCGCCCGTGTGAACCGCGCGGACTATGAAATGGAAGACCAGATCGACCTCGTGCTTTCTGATCTCTTCGATATGCCCGAAGTGAAGACGAAGAAGTGGGACGTCATCATTTCGAATCCGCCTTACGTCACCACGGCCGCCATGGAATCCCTGCCGGATGAATACCGCCTTGAGCCGTCTCTTGCGCTCGAAGCCGGCTTCGACGGAATGGATGTGGTGCGCCGTCTGCTGCCTGAGGCCGCGGATCATCTGACCGAAAACGGCATCCTGGTCGTTGAAGTAGGTGACGGCCGCGAAGCGGTTGAAGCGATCTGGCCTGATCTCCCGCTCACCTGGCTCACGGTCAGCGCAGGTGATGACCTCGTGTTCCTTGCGACCGCCGAAGACCTGAAGCGATACTTCAAGCACTGATTCAGCGTGGGCCTGCTTCTCGCCCGGCTCCGGCAGCTCTGAGGGCGGCGATCTTCGCCGCCTTTTTCATGTTTTTAAGAAAGGTTTGATTGTGCTACGCCTTATTGATGTCAGCCTCGTGAGAGGCGTCCGCGTTCTCTACAGCCACGCCTCGGTGCTCGCCTCCGATGGCGAACGTGTCGGCCTCGTCGGCCCGAACGGCTGCGGAAAATCGACGCTTTTCGCCGCGATTCTCGGAGAACTTCAGACAGAAGCGGGTGAAATCGAACACCCCGCGGAAGACCGCATCGCGCACGTCGCCCAGGACATCGAGGCAGTTGATATGTCGGCGCTCGACTTCGTGCTCTCCGGGCACGCCCCGCTTGAGGCGGCCAAAGCAGCACTGAAGGCCGCTGAAGGGTCGGGTGACGATATGGCGCTCGCTCAGGCCATGGCAACACTCGCGGAACTGAATGAAGGCGCGATCGCAGCGAACGCCAAAACCATTCTTCATGGTCTCGGATTCTCGGAAGAGCAGACCGTGCTTCCGGTCCGTGATTTCTCCGGCGGCTGGAGAAACCGCCTCGCGCTCGCGCGAGCGCTGATGCGTCCCGCGGACCTGCTCCTTCTCGACGAACCGACGAACCACCTCGACCTTGACTCCGTGATCTGGCTCGAAGCCTGGCTGAAGCGGGTTCAGGCCACGATCATCATTATTTCTCACGACCGTGAGTTTCTCGACCGGGCGGTCGGCACGATCTGGTCAATTGAGGACGGAACGATCCGCCGCTACGCCGGCAACTATTCCGACTTCGAAGCGATGCGGATTGAGCGGCTCCGTCAGCAGGAAGCCGGTGCCCGCGCGTATGAACGGACCGCGTCTCACCTGCAGGCTTTTATTGACCGCTTCCGCTATAAGGCAACGAAGGCGCGCCAGGCGCAGTCCCGCATCAAGATGCTGGAAAAACTGCAGGCAGTTGAGCCGGTCCGCGCTAAGGCTGAGTGGCGGTTTGAATTTCCGGAGCCTGAGCGGCTTCCGGATCATCTGCTGGATGCCGAGAATATGTCCCTCGGCTACGGTGACACCCCGGTGCTTCAGGATGTTTCCTTCTGCGTCCGGTCCGGCGAACGGATCGGCGTTCTGGGCGTCAACGGGGCCGGCAAGTCAACCCTCGTGAAGGGAATCTGCGGTGAGCTCCCGCTCATGTCCGGCACGCTTCGACGCGGCCAGGGACTCACGATCGGCTACTTTGCCCAGCACCAGCTGGATTCCCTGAGGCTCGATGAAACACCGCTTCAGCATCTGAGACGGATGGCCCCTGATACCCGTGAGCAGGAGCTTCGCGATTTTCTCGGCAAGTTCCGTTTTTCGGGCGACCAGGTGAATGAACTCGTGGCGCCGATGTCTGGCGGCGAAAAAGCCCGTCTCGCGCTTGCCCTCATCGCCTGGGAAAAACCGAATCTTCTCGTGCTCGACGAACCGACTAACCATCTCGACATGGAAACCCGCGAAGCGCTCACGATCGCGCTTTCCACGTTCGGCGGTTCGGTCCTTATCGTGTCGCATGACCGTCATCTGCTGCGGGCGGCAACGGAAACGCTGTGGCTTGTCCGCGGCGGCCATGTGTCGGCATATGACGGTGACCTAGACGACTACGCTGAACTCGTCCTTTCAGACCGCCGTGACCGCGCGGCGGCGCAGAAGGAAGAGAACCGCAGCGCCGCGGCCCCGGTTGTCACTCAGAAAGAGGCACGGCGCGAAGCCGCGAAGGAACGCGCCCGCATCGCGTCGCTCCGCAAACCGGTCCAGAAGAAGATTGATGCCGCGGAAAAGCGCATGGCGGAAATCGACGCCCGGGCCGCGGAGCTCGATGCCCAGATCGCGGATCCCGCTTTCTATAGCGGCGAAAAGGCTCAGGTGGAGGAAACACTGAAAGAACGCAGCGCTCTCACGGAAGAGAAAGAGACGCTCGAAGCCGAATGGCTGGAACTCTCAGAAGAGCTTGAATCCATCAAATAAAGCCTTTCGTTTCAGATACACAAAATGGGGGAACGGTTCATGACCGTTCCCCCATTTTTTATTTTTCTGATTCAGAGAACCAGCTGATTACTTGCCCTGAACAATATGCGGTCCGACCGCGTGGCCGAACGTCATGATGTCCGCAATGGCGTTGCCGCCCAGGCGGTTGGCACCATGAATGCCACCAGTCACTTCACCCACGGCATACAGCCCCGGAATCGGCTGTCCCTTGGCGTTCAGCGCTTCGCTCTTCACGTCAATTCTGATTCCACCCATCGTGTGATGAACCGTCGGGACTTTCTTGCAGGCGTACCAAGGGCCTTCTGTCATCGGCTTATCGTCTGTGTTATTCGCAATGAACCCGAAGCGATCCTTCTGCTTCCCTGTAACAGCATCGTTGTACTGCTGAATGGAAGCCTTGAGGTCTGCCGCCTTCATACCGGTTTTTTGGGCGAGTTCATCAAGAGTCGGAGCTTCAACCACCGCACCGAGAGCCACCATATCGCG
This sequence comes from Mesosutterella multiformis, assembly GCF_003402575.1. Lineage (GTDB taxonomy): Bacteria > Pseudomonadota > Gammaproteobacteria > Burkholderiales > Burkholderiaceae_F > Mesosutterella > Mesosutterella multiformis. The sequence goes on along the minus strand of NZ_BGZJ01000001.1, from coordinate 1,389,609 downwards.
GATAGTGGCACCCATGCTGTCCTTGAAATCACGGCTGGGATAACGCAGCTTATTCACCACGATCCAATACGTGCTGCCTTTCTGATGGAAAATGGCGTTCGCCAGGACATCGCGTGCTGCGCCCTCACTCACAAATCTCTGGCCGTCGGAATTAACAAAGATCCGATTGCGTCCGGACGTACGAATGTTCTCCATCAGCCCGGTGCCCGGCGTGCCGCAGGGGTGCAGCTGAATATCGGAAAGACCGATCAGTTCAGCGCCAGCCTTCTGTGCCATGAAGAGCCCGTCACCCTGAGCCGCCTTCTGGATATTGGTGCAGCCGATTGTGTCATCAAGACGCACATGCTTCCAAACACCGGTATTCACTTTCTGACGGAATGCGACATTTGCTCCAAAACCGCCGGTTGCAAGGATCACGCCGTCTTTCGCCTTGACAGTTACCTTGGAACCGAAGTTATCGGCAACGACACCGATCACACGCCCGCTTTTATCCTGAATCAGACTCTTTGCAGGAGTATCCAGAAGAACCTGAATTTTTCCATTCGAATCAGCGATCACCTTTTCAAACACGCGGATATAGGCATTGCCGGACGGATCCACCGGATAATGTGAACGCTGACCAAGAGAACCCGTTGCCGCACCGATGTGATCCTTGAACTTCACACCCAGGCTTTCCATCCAATGGACAGCATCGATGGAGTGGCGAGTCATATAACGAACCAGTTCCGGATTGCCGACGTTATGGCCACCTTTCATCGTCGACTGATAGAACGTTTCAAAACTATCCTGAATACCTTGAGCCTTCTGGCGCTTATCGTCCACAGCGTTTAAAGCAGCTCCGGAAACGTTGGTTGATCCTCCAAGATATCCAAGCTTTTCAAGAACAATGACTTTCTTCGCGCCAGCCTGCATCGAAGAAATCGCGGACGCAAGACCGGCTCCGCCACCGCCAACAATCACCACGTCAGCTTCGTATGTTCTGTCATGAATCGGGTGGAATTCAGCCTTTTTCTCAAATTGCTTCATATCAGCGCCTGCTTTGATAAGGCACTGCTTCACGCCTTCCTTAAGGGCTGCAGAGGAAAAAGATGCTCCTGTTACAGAATCAACATTGATGCTTTGATACTTCAGGATTTTTCTTCCGACTTTATCAAGAGCGACTTTTCCAACACCGATTGTTTCGAGGGTGTGTAATTTTTTGTGGGCGGCTCGTTCAAGGTTAATCGATGTAGGGGGTGATTCGGTCACCAAATAGCACAACCAATTCTCTCATAGCGGCACTCCAGTATGGAGAAGGCCGCACCCATCTTTTCTCTACTTTCCGGATTGCCAGAAAGAGAAGTTTCAAAGCAGCCGTTTCAGTAGGGAAAGCAGCTCGGGTCTTAATTACTTTTCTTAGATCCCGATTAAGGCTCTCTATGGCATTGGTTGTATAAATAAGTCTGCGGATATTTGGGGAAAAATCAAAGAAGGGGATCACCTTATCCCAGGAATCGATCCACTGTTTGGCGATGTAAGGGTATCTGAGCCCCAGTTCCGACTGTGCAAAAGCGTCCAGTTCCTTCCGCGCATCAGCCGCGTTTACGGCCCGGTAAATGGGCTTCAGCGCGCCGGCTACGGCCTTGTAATCCTTATATCCGACGAATTTCAGACTGTTCCTGATCAGGTGAACAATGCAGGTCTGCAGCAGAGTGTTGGGAAAGGCAGCTTCAAGCGCCTCCTTCATTCCCTTGAGTCCGTCTGTGACAGCAATCAGAATATCAGACACCCCCCTGTTTTTGAGTTCAGTGAAGACCTTAAGCCAATATTTTGCGCTTTCGTTATCAGCGACCCACATCCCCAAAACTTCCTTGCGGCCCTGGGCGTTTACGCCCAAGGCAAGATGGACCGCTTTCGGGGTAACAATGCCATTATCACCTCGGATTTTGACTCGAATAGAGTCAAAGAAAACAGTTGTATAAAACGGATCCAGAGGACGGTTCTGCCATTTTTCAACCTCAGGAAGGATGGCGTCCGTAACATCGCTGATAAATTCGGCACTGGTCTCCATACCGTATTCATCATAGAGAAAGCCTTGAATTTCCCGGGTTGAGAGCCCTCTGGCGTACAAGGCCAGAACCTTGTCCTCAAACCCCGCCAGCTGGCGTTTATGCTTAGGAACGACCCTCGGCTCAAACTCTCCCTTGCGGTCTCTGGGTACGTCAATACGGATATTTCCAAGGCTGGACGATTTGAGGGTTTTCGAACTATGCCCGTTACGCTCATTTTCGGTGACACGTTTACCGCCTCTTTCGTAACCGAGATGATTGGTCATTTCACCGTCAAGCATTTGAGTCAGCAGCCGACCGAGCATATGGGCCATAAGATTTTCCGCATCCTCTGCGGTATTAATCTCAAGCCCGGATTTCTTGGCGTTTTCTAAAATCTGTCCTGCAACACTATCCAAGGGGTCTGTCTTTCGTTTCATTTGAGGCTCCTCCAAGAGCAATTATCTCAGAGTCACCCACAAAATTTTCCTCACCCTCATTGTTTCCAGATTTTTGGATGTATCAATCGAAGTGATCCTGTTCGCATCAACGGTTACCTTAACCGTCAGCGGAGCGTTGTGTCCATTAACTTCTGCTGTGTAGGTTCCGGGCTGCAATGCAGAGGCCGCTCCCGCAGCGAGTCCCGCAAGCAGAATGACAGGATTCAGTCTGAAAAGACTCATGATTCCTTCTCCTTAGAAAATGTGTTGCTTTTTTGTATTGATGATGAAGTCCATCCATCACTGGGTTTATGAGAAGGTTTTACTACCGCAGCTGGGTTTATTTTTATCTAACTGGCGGTAAATAAACATTTTTGAATATGAATCATGCTACTTAAGTAGCTACACTCCGATTAAAATACTGAATCACGGAAATTCTGCCGGACAAAAATAGGGCTGTACGGCAGTCGCCGTACAGCCCGTTACTTCATTAAAACGTTTCAGGGGCTGTTACTTGCCCTGAACAATATGCGGTCCGACCGCGTGGCCGAACGTCATGATGTCCGCAATGGCGTTGCCGCCCAGGCGGTTGGATCCGTGAATGCCGCCCGTCACTTCACCGACAGCATAGAGACCCGGGATCACTTTGCCCTTCGTGTTGATCACCTGGCTCTTCACGTTGATCTTGATACCGCCCATCGTGTGATGCACGGTCGGCACCTTGCGGCAGGCGTACCAGGGACCTTCCGTCATCTGCTTATCGTCCTTGTTGTTCGCGACAAACCCGAGCTTATCCTTTGCCTTCCCGGAAACAACCGCGTTGTAGTCCGCGATAGCCTTCTTCAGATTCTCGGCATTCATGCCGGTCTTCTTCGCAAGCTCATCAAGCGTCGGGGCTTCAACCACTGCGCCGAGCGCTTCCATATTGCGGATTGAGGCGCCCATACGGTCCTTGAAATCCGGAGTCGGATAACGGAGCTTATTCACGACAATCCAGTAAGTCCTCCCTTTCTGCTGGAAGATGGCGTTCGCGAGAACGTCACGCGCCGCGCCTTCATTCACGAAGCGGTTGCCGTCCGAATTCACAAAGATACGGTTGCGGCCGGACGTACGGATGTTTTCCATCAGGCCGGTGCCCGGGGTGCCGCAGGGGTGAATCTGAATGTCAGAGAGGCCGATCAGCTTGGCACCGACTTTCTGAGCAAGGAAGAGGCCTTGGCCCTGAGCGGCCTTCTGAATATTCGTGCAGCCGATCGAGTTATCGAGCTTGATGTTCTTCCAGACGCCGGTGTTCACTTTCTGGCGATACGCGACATTCGCGCCGAAACCGCCGGTCGCGATAATCACGCCGTCCTTCGCCATCACCGTAACCTTGGAGCCGAAGTTGTTGCCGACAACTCCCACCACACGGCCGCTCTTATTCTGAATGAGCTTCACGGCCGGTGTATCGAGGAGCACCTGAATCTTGCCATTCGAATCCGCGATCACCTTTTCAAACGTACGGATATAGGTATTGCCGTACGGGGTCGCCGGATAGTGCGAACGCTGGCCAAGAGACCCGGTCGCAGCGCCGATATGGTCGTTGAACTTCACGCCGAGGCTTTCCAGCCAGTTCACGGCGTCCATTGAGTGACTCGTGAGGAAGCGGACAAGGGTCGGATCGCCCTTATCGTGGCCGCCGTGCATCGTGGTCTCATAGAAGGTTTCGTAGCTGTCCTTGATACCCTGGGCCTTCTGACGCTGATCGTCCACGGCATTCAGAGCGCCTTCACTCACATTCGTTGAGCCGCCGACATAACCGAGCTTCTCAAGAACAATCACCTTCTTAGCCCCGGCCTGCATCGAGGAAATCACGGACGCGAGGCCGGCTCCGCCGCCGCCGATCACGACAACATCAGCCTGATAGGTACGGTTATGGATCGGATGCTTTTCAGCCTTCCTCGTGAACTGCTTCATATCGGCGCCGGCCTGCTTCAGGCACTTCTCGACGCCTTCCTTCAGCGCGTTTGAGGAGAAAGTGGCGCCCGTTACCGCGTCAACTCCGATGGACTGGTAGCGAAGGATGTTATCCGCGGTCTTCTTGAGACCGACCTTGCCGACACCAAGCGACTCCTGATCATCCGGAGTCTTGATGGAAAGGATCTTATTCGCGTCGACCGTTACTTCAACCGTGAGCGGCGCGTTGTGACCGTTAACCTTGGCGGTATAGGTACCGGGCTTCATCGGGGAAGCCACTGCGGCAGTTCCAATAAAAGCAAGGGCTGCTGCAATCGCGATCGGTTTAAAAGCAAATTTCATATTTCGTTCTCTCCTTAAAAATAAAGAAACTGCTTATCCTGTAACAGATAACCTCGCGATTATTATCGGAGTTATGAATTCCATTGAATCAATTTTCTGAATCACTTATGCCTTATGGCAAAGTTTTTTGGATAATGAATGAGTTATTCATGGGGATACGGTTTTCTCTTAAGACTTCCTCTTGCGACTCAGAAAACCCTTTAAAATCCCCTTCTTCCGGCAGTCAGGCTGACAGACACTGTATTTTTGAGGCATTATTACGGTAGTTTTATGTTTACCGCAGTTATTACGCCATGATTTCCGTCATTCTCTGGGTAATCGCCTTTATTCTCGCGGCGGTGCTCTTCATGCCTCTCTGGAGCAGGATCGGACCCCGCGTTTACGCGCTCAGCCGAAGCCATGCTGTGCAGATCGCCGGAATGGCAGCGACCTTCATCATTACTTTCATTGCGGCCCGTGCCGTTCTTCAGTTTCTTACCGCCTTATTTACAAAATGACAGCAAAACAGACCTTTGCCGATCGGCTCCGTGCCTGCATGGAGCGGATGAACTATAAGCAGCGCTATGTCGCGGATCAGGTTGGCGTCTCGCAGCCCGCCGTCGCGAAGTGGCTTGCCGGCGATACACGGAAGGTCCAGGCGGATGTTCTTTTCAGACTCGCGGACCTCTTTAACGTCAATGCCCGCTGGCTTTCTGACGGTCAGGGGCAGCCCTGGGTGAGCCCTGCGGATGACTGGATTCATGAGATGACTGCGCCTGCGGCCCAGCCCGCGCATTTGGAGTCTGCCGCGGAAACGCGCCCGGATCCCGAACCTGAGGCACCCAAGAAATCGCCCGGCCGACCGCGGAACCCGGACTACACGATGCCGCTTGACCTCGAGGTGCCGGAAGAGAAATCCTCCGCTAAGGATGAGCCGGCCGCGGAATCCGGTAAATCTGAAAAAAAGAAGAAGGATCCCTGCGCGAGCCGCTGTCACCTCTACGCCTCGGTGCCGACTTTCTCGCTGATCCGCGGCAAGTCGCCCCGCATCCCGGTGCTGGTGCCGTCCGATGAACGGATTGATGCCGTGATTCCGAAAACGGATCTGAAGGGGCATGACCCAAAGGCCTGCCGGCAGTTTGTGGTCCGCACCGATACGATGGCGCCCGCGATCTGTCCCGAGGACACAATCGTCGTGGATACCGGAAACCCGAACCGGGTTCACTACGGCGCGGTGCATCTCCTTTTCTGGCAGGGACAGAGCACGCTTGGCCGCCTGCTGAAAGAACCTGACGGTTCGGTCATTATTCAGTTTGACAATCCGGCCTATCCGGTCCGCACTTTCTCAGAGTCTGATTTCTCGTCTCTGATCACGGTAATCGGTCCGGTGGTGCTCCGGACCGGATCAAAATTTATGGCTCGCGGGCTTCTCGTTTAGCCGCCGCCTGCCGCTCTTCGCCGTGCAGCACGACGGAGAGCGGTGTATTCAGCACCTTATCCGCCATGAGGCCGCGGTACCAGGACGAGTCCGTGGCATTTTCCTCTTTGAAGAGACGGATGGTCGGATCCAGCGCGAGAGCAGCTACCACGGGTTTCAGCGTCGCCGTATCGGGATCTGCGATCAGCACCCAGGCATCGCCCTTCCCCCGCCTGTCAGTCACCCGGGAGACGTAACCCACTTCCGCAAGCTGCTCGAGAATCGCTCCTACCGCCTCAGGCCAGCTGTCTACCTTGCGGCAGAGCTTCTCAACCGGCACCACCGGGTTACCCGCTTCTTTTCCCCGCATCAGGGCTTCAAGAAGCCCAATTCCCGTAGCCAGGCTGTTGCCATGCTTATAGGTATCCCCAAAACGGCCGCTCGCGATCATCGGAAGCGTAGCGGTCACGCCGGCGCCGGCAAAAATCAGGATCCAGGTCGCATATATCCAGAGCATGAACACCGGAAGCGCGACAAACGCCCCGTAGAGACTCGTCAGCGTTCCGTGGCTGATATAGGCCGAGAATCCCCACTTGACGACAAGACCGACCACTGAGGTGAAAAGACCGCCCGCCATGGCATCCCGCCACTTCACGCGGCAGTTGGGAATCGCATAGAACATCGCGCTGTAACCCAGCGTCTGAATGATGAAGGTGAGCGTATTGAGTCCCCAGAAAACGATGCCTCCTGAGAACCCCGAGAGCGCGAGACGCGCGAGATACGTGGTCACTGTGATGCTGCCGACAGTCACCACGGGACCAAGCGTCAGAAGCGCCCAGTAAAGAACCGCCTTCTGGGCGATGGACCGCTGATGACGGACCCGGAAGATCTGATTGATCGTCTTGAAAATCTTATCGATCAGGAACCAGGCCGAAAGCGCGACACCCGCGAAACCAAAGGCAGAGAGACCCCGCGCATGTTCGGAGAAGCCTCTCAGATAGTGAAAGATCTGAATGCTGTACTGACCTGGAATGACGTTCGCGAGGATCAGCTCGAGCTCCTTGCGGTACACCGCAAAGGCCGGAATCACGGAAAACATCGCGAGCGCCACGGCAAGCAGCGGGACGATGGAAAGCACCGTGGCGAGCGTCATGGAGCTTGAAATCTCCACGATGTTGGTTTCACTGAATCGGTTCAGAGCGAGCTTTGACAGGCGCTTCAGCGTCAGGGCAAGCCCCCGGCGGCCGAATGCTTTATCCAGTTTCTTATCTAACGCGAGCGGCATGGCTCTCCTTCGAAAATTCTTTCCTGCGGGCGATACCCCGGTCCGCGGTCTCCTGAGAGGCCCGGAACCCGGGGTTCCGCCTGCTCATGCCGCAGCTTCTTACTCTACATAATGCTCTCTCAGGAGCTTAATTTCATGCGCGTAGCCCGGAAGTTCATTCGGGGTCTCGAGATAAAAGGGCAGATGCTTCAGCGCCGGGTGGTTGATCACACTGACCAGAGCGTCCAATCCAATCTCTCCTTCGCCGATTTTTTCATGCCGGTCCTTATGGCTTGAACGCGGATTCTTGCTGTCATTCAGGTGAATCGCCTTCAGTCGGTTAAGACCCACCGTACGGTCAAACTCTTCCAGCACTCCGTCAAGGTTTCCGACAATATCGTAGCCGCCGTCCCAGATGTGGCACGTGTCGAGACAGACGCCCAGCCGATCGCCGAGCTTCGCGCGATCCATGATCATCCGGAGCTCCTCAAAGCAGCGGCCAACCTCACTCCCCTTGCCCGCCATCGTTTCGAGAAGCACCGTAGTCTTGATATCCGGAGTCAGCACCGCATCCAGCATTTCAACGATCAGCCGGACACCCTCTTCCACGCCCTGCTTCACGTGGGAACCCGGGTGGAAGTTGTACTGGAAACCAGGAAGCGCGGAAAGCCGCACCAGATCATCCGCCATAGTCTCGCGGGCAAACTGCCGGATCGAGGGATCCGCAGAACAGGGGTTCAGCGTGTAGGGAGCGTGCGCCAGGCCCGGCGTAAGACCGTGTTCCGAGGCGAACGCGAGATACGCCTTCACATCTTCCGGATCCTGCGGCTTCGCGGAACCGCCTCGCGGGTTTCTCGTAAAGAACTGAAAGGTCGATGCACCGATCTTCACTGCTTCTTTTCCCATCGCGAGATAGCCCTTGCTCGACGACAGGTGGCAGCCGATATTCAGCATTTCAATTTCCTCTTTCTTCAATAGATAACTGTTAGAGGAGAGGTTAGCAAGAAAAAGGGAGGTGAAAGACCCTCGTCTCTCACCCCCCTTACAGGCACTTTGATTCGAAACCCCTGATCCCGCTCATTCAACCCAGCGGTAGTACCGGACAGGCTTTTCCTCACCGCCGCATCCGCAGGACTTCCCGTCACTGCAGCACGGCGAATGCATCACCTTCGGAACCCAGGTTTCAATCTGCCCCTTCTGCACGAGGCGCTCCATCATCGGTTCGAGGAGTTCTTTCGGCGTGCGGAATTCATTTGCCATCTCAATCAGGCTGATGCTTCCTTTTGACTTCACGTAGTCACGCAGTTCAATAAGACTTGCCATGCTCAAAATTCCTTTCCCTTTCGGGAGTGAGCCGCTTCCGGCCCCCTTTGACGGGGCCGGAAGCGGGATTCTTATCTGCCTGATCAGGCCGCCTTGATCGGGATCACACGGGGGCCGTTCTTGATCGCATTGTTACGGCTCGCGCGCATCCAGAGGATCATCACAGCGACAAACGCGGCGCTTCCCACGATGCAGCTGAGCGAATAAGCCGGATGCTGGGCAAACGTGGCGATCTGATAGAAGACCGTAGCGGAGCAGTAGCCGATACCGGTGGTCCAGGCGCAGGCGAAGAGCGTCCAGCGGGTACCCACTTCACGCCAGATCGTGCCGATAGCGGCGCAGCAGGGCATGTAGAGCAGCACCATCAGGAGGTACGCAAAAGCCGCGGTGGTCGAGCCAAAGAGCTTCTGCATCATCGTGACGGTCGTCATTGTGCCTTCAGCTTCTTCAACGGCTTCTTCCGTGTTCGAGAGATCACCGATATGAGTGCCCTGGAGAAGCGGATTCTCAAGCTGCCCCGCGAGACCCAGCAGATTATCCCCAGTCGTGCTCAGGGCTTCCTGCAGCGTAGCGGTAAAGCTCCAGGCTTCTTCCGGTTCCTCAGGCTTCGCTTCCGCGCCGGCCGCCGCGTTTTCGCGGTCAGCAGCCGCAGCGTAGAGCGAATTAAGCGTACCGATCACGGACTCCTTCGCCAGAACGCCCGTGAAGACGCCGACAGAAGCAGGCCAGTTTGCAGGCGTAATGCCCATCGGCTCAAAGGCCGGAACGATCGTCTTACCGATAGCGGAGAGAACGCTGTCCTCGCTGTCCTGGTGACCGAAAGTTCCGTCCGTGCCCCAGGAGTTCAGGAACGTCAGAACCACGACCACAGCAGTAATCACCTTGCCGGCGCGGCCGATAAAGGCGCCGACACGTTCTGCCGTGTGGTTCCAGATACCGCGAAGCGTCGGGATGTGATACGGCGGAATCTCCATGATGAAGGAGGCGTTATTGCCCGGGAAGGCATTCTTCTTCAGAAGGAAACCCGTCAGAATGGCGACGCAGATACCGATCAGATAAAGGCTGAAGATGAGGAGCGAGCCGCTTCCAGCGAAGAACGCCGCGCCAAACAGCACATAGACCGGAAGACGGGCGCCGCAGGACATGAAGGGCACCATCATGACGGTCATGATGCGGTCAGACTCACGGTTCATCGTACGGGTGGACATGATGGCGGGGACGCCGCAGCCAAAGCCCACGATAAGCGGAATGAACGCACGGCCCGGCAGACCGATGGAGCGCATAAAGCGGTCCATCACGAAAGCGGCGCGGGCCATGTAACCCGAGTCCTCAAGGAAGGAGAGGAAGAGGAACAGGCAGAAGACCACCGGAATGAAGGTGGAAACCGTCTGAATACCGCCGCCGACACCGTCCGCGAGAATCGTCTTCAGCCAGCCCGGTGCACCAATGCTGGTAAGAAGCTGACCGAAACCGTCAACCAGCACACCGCCCACGAGAATATCGAAGAAGTCGATAAATGCGCTGCCGACGTTAATCGTGAAAACGAACATCAGGTACATCACGAGAAGGAAGATCGGGATGCCGAGCCAGCGGTTCAGAACAATCTTGTCGATCTTATCGGTGATGGTAGAGCCCACGTCACCCTTGTGGTGCAGCACCTCTTCGCAGATCGTGCCGACGAGCTGATAGCGGGTATCGGCAATAGCGATATCCAGGTCTTCGCCATAGTGCTCAACCGGACGCTTCAGTTCCGGCAGATCGTGCGCGACATCAGAGGGCAGTTCAGAAGCGAGTTCCGCGTTTTCGAGCACCTGCGTGGCCGTCCAGCGGGCGTGCTTCGCGCCGGTCGCCTCAAGCCGCTTCGCGATCGCGTCGATCGCGGCAGTGATGTCAGACGGATACTGCACGGCGTTAGCCGGAATCGTCTGGCTGTCCACCATGCGGTTCACGGCGTCCTCAAGCTGCTTCAGACCCTTTTCCTTGCTCGCCACCATGCCGATCACCGGGCAGCCGAAGCGTTCCGAAAGACGATCGAGATTGATCTCGAGCTTATGCTGTCGCGCGATATCCATCATGTTCACGACCATGATCATCGGCACCCGCATTTCAAGCAGCTGGGTAGAGAGATAGAGGTTGCGTTCGAGGTTGCCGGCGTCAACGATATTGATCACCGCCTCAGCCTCTCCGGACAGGAGATAGTCGCGAGCGACGCGTTCATCCTCGCCCGTCGCGTTGGAGGGCGTAACGGAATAGATACCCGGCAGATCGACGAGCGAAATATCGTGGCCATCGTGGCTGTAATGGCCGATCTTCTTCTCAACCGTAACGCCAGGCCAGTTGCCGACTTCCTGCTTGGAACCGGTAATGGCGTTGAAAAGAGTCGTCTTGCCGCAGTTAGGGTTGCCGACGATGCAGACAATATGTTTGGACACGAGTGGTTCTCCCGGATTAGAGCTTTTCAACTTCGACGATTTCCGCTTCACCCTTGCGGACAGAAACCATCGAACCGCGGACGCGGATCTCAATCGGATCCCCCATCGGAGCAACGCGCACCACTTCGAAGGTGGCGCCAGGCGTCGCACCCAGCATCAGAAGATGACGCCGGTAATCGGGCTGTCCCCCGAGGAACTTCGCGATCTTGCCGCGGTCCCCAACCTTCAATTCATTCAGAATCATGAAAAGTCTCTCTAGTCAATGAACAAGAATTTTCTTTGCCATCTGATAGTTGATGCCGATGCGGGCATCTCCCACAGCAACCATGATTGAATCGCCTTCCTTCCCATGAAGCACTTTCACCTGAGAACCCAGATGCAGTCCCAGATCCTTCAGTGAACTCACTTCTTTTACGGAACCGCGGATTGCGGTCACAATCCCGGGATTCCCGATCCCGAGCTCCGTCAACGGCTTGATCATTTCGAACCCCTTGGTGGCATTCCTCCCGGAAACCGGGAGGTCAGTTTTTAGGCAAACTGCGGTCTATCGCCGCAGAATTTCATGCGAAGTTTATCACTTCTGATAATTATTATCATTTAGTAGAAAGAACTATGAGAAATAATTCTCATATGTGTATGTTTTAATTTATTTTATTTAAAAATACGAATAGAAATTTGTGAGACGCATACTCATTCAAATGCTTGAAAATCCCAAAATCATCGAGAACAGGAATCGGTTTTATCTTCTCTGTCGGATCATTCAGACATAAAAAAAGCAGCTCCCAACGGAGCTGCTTTTTCAGTAAGGCGGAGGAACCCCTTCGCCAGACTTCTTTTTCAGAAAAGATGATTCACGAAGATACGGGCCTTGTCCTGCACCGTCTCTTCATCATCGGGCATCACGGATTCAAGATAGCCCGGCCCGAATTCATCTTCATACCAGGCATTCAGGATCCCGCGGACCCGAGCCTTGATTTCCTCACCCTTCCCGGCATCATGGGAATTGATCCACTTCATCAGGGACTCATGAGCCTCAAAGGTTTCGTGATTCATCGCGAAGAGCTCTTCAATAAAGCGGGCCACCACCAGGCGCTCACCGCCCAGCTCTTTCGCCGCCTCACGCACCTGGGAGGCAAACTTTTCCGGGAGTCCCTGACGGATAAGGCCGTCCACCGTGAACGGAATCTGCTGACGGGAAACGTCGCGGAGCGAGCTTCTCATCGTACGGATCGCGGAAGGCAGCAGCAAATTGATATCGCGCATCAGCATGTCTTGTGACTCCTCATTGCCGGGTTACTGCCCCGGCTGGTACTCTGTTGAAAGTATTATTAGTCAGGCTCTCTTATTAGCCGCTTAAATGCCATTGATTATTTCCAAAAGACACCTCTGTTACATCGTGAAATGTCTTAAGATTCAGGCATCTGACAGCCATACGGAAAAGCTGTACTAAAAATCTACCTTTCTTGTATATAACTTGGTTTATTTGTTTTACGTAAAACATTATTCACGCATTTTTCGATTTTTTCAACCCCCTTTAGGAGTAGCTCTTAGGCGCAATGGCACGGATGACACCACAGCCGTTTCAGAAAAAAGCGGTTAAATCCTTAATCAGAATGCCTGATGGCGACTAAAATATTTCACAAAGTATGCTCAGGGTACCCGCTCGGAAACGGGCCCAGGAGATGAGAAGAAAATGGGAGACGGTCCCGAGATAACGTCTCCTTCCGATAAAGAGACAAAATTGGACAATCTCAAGCCTTTGATCCGCGTGATCGATGACGATTACGCCATGCGGCGTTCCTGGGCCTTCCTGATCGAAGGGGAAGGCTGGGAAGTCGTGACATACTCCAATGCGCTCGCATTTCTCGCTGCGAACGATTTCTCCCGCCCGGGCTGCCTCCTGCTCGATGTGAGAATGCCCCGAATGAGCGGTCTTGAGCTTCAGAATGCCCTGAAGGACAAGGGCGTTGATCTCCCCATCATCTTTATTTCAGGACACGGCGACATTGATATGGCGGTCCGCGGCCTGAAGAGCGGCGCGGTGGATTTCCTGCAGAAGCCGGTGGATGACCGGAAGCTGCTGGACGCAATCAGCAACGCGGTGCTGAAGAATCTGAACGCCCGCCGCGCTGACGCCGAGATTTCAAGCTTCAAGACGAAACTTGAGTCCCTCACGCAGCGCGAACGCGAAGTGATCCGCATGGTGGCCCAGGGCGCATCCAATAAGGCTGTGGCTGAGGGACTCGGCATTTCCGAAAAGACCGTTCAGGTTCACCGCGGTTCGGCCTACCGGAAGCTTGAGATTCATAACGCCGCTGAAATCGCGCGGCTTCTTATGCGCTGCGGCGATCCTCTGTAATTCTTGAGGACCGCAGAAAGAAATGGCATCCGGGGCTCACTCCTCCGGGTGCCGTTTTTTATCGGCTGACCGGGGCGCCTGAGAAAAGCGCGGCCCACCCCGAAATCAGATCCGAGGCCTTCTCAGGAGGCACCACACCGCCGCACGCCTGGATCTCCCGCCAGAGACTCCGTACAAAGAGTTCGGACGCCGCCCGGATCGCGCTCGCTTCAGGCCGCGGCCCAAGACCGAGCTGCCCGCTGAAATTCTTCCAGAGATACGCCTCCAGCCTCTCCGGATTCCAGTTCTCTGTGGTTCCAAAGGCCGGATTCCCGCCTGAGAGGGTATCCTCGAGCCAGTTCACGAGCCGCGAATCCGCAGCCCTGATATCGTCTTCCGTCAGAGCTCCGGCTCTCAGAGCCTCGGCTCTCGCCGCTGTTTTTCTGAACGCCTCGGAAAAGATTTCTTCCAGCACAGCGGGCGATGTCAGCTCCGGCAGCCTCTCCACCTGCGATGGGAAATTTCCCCGCAGCCTGACCGGCCGGATGGGACGGCGGCGGGCCTGGCGCCCGATACGTTTTAGTTCTTCTTCCATCTCTCCTGACACACTCCAGATAATCGAAAAGCCGCTCCAGCATACCTGAAGCGGCTTTTACAGGGGAACTTACCGAACCCTGGATTACTTCTTGGCAGGGGCCTTTTCAGCAGCCTCCTCAACCGGAGCCTGAACCGCAGGCTGAGCCGCCACGGCCTTCTGAACACGATACTCATAGAAGTCGATCGCGCTCATACGGATGGCGAAAACGGGATCCTTCGGCGTCGGGGTCCAGATCAGGTCGGTACGACCGGAACGGAAGCCCGTGATGAATTCCTCAAAGACCTTCGGAGCCTTGGGGGAGTCAGTAATCAGCTGCACATTGCGGGTTGCAGCACCATGGCCCAGCGTAAGAATATGGACAAACTTCTGAGCCGGGGCTGCCTTGGCGGCAGTCTTCGGGGCCTCAGTCTTTGCCTTTCGTCAGCTTTGTTTCCAGCCATTCCTATCTCCTTGCTACACATCAACTAAAGTTAAAGGGATCCGGGGAGGATGATGTCGGGCTTCCCCTTCCCTACAAAGCGGTCCGTCCACTTGACGCAAAGGTCATGAAGAAGCCGTCCCTGTTTCTCAATTGCCTTGTCCGCGTCAGTCTCCGGGACGTGGTTGATTTCACTCACCATTTCCTGGACCTCATGCATGAAGCGGATCGCCGCAAACATGATGACGCCGTCGGTTGAAGAGAGCATTTCCTGGGCCTGACGCGGGAGTTTCGATATATCCCCGGAGAGGTCCGCGATCAGACTGCGGGCGAGAGGCGCGCCGGTCCAGCCTTCTTTCGCCTCCACCCCATCGATGCCGCCGAGAAGCGCCTCTGTGAGCCATTCATTCACGTTTTCCATGCGCTGCTCAGCCTGCTCGCTTGTGATTTCCCCGGTCGACGCGCGAACGAAGATTTCACTCACGTTTTCAATAAACGCAAAGCAGATCTGATAGACGTCTTCAGCGTTCCCGAGTGAAAGCGAATGCTTCTGCTTCGCTTCATCGTTCGGCTGATTCGTAACTTCAGAATTTCCTGCTGCTGCCTGATCTGGCATCTCTTCTTAAACCTCAATCAAAAGGACACTTTGCTGTCTGACATACATTGCCATCGGACAGGCTAAGCGCCTAAGTAATTCGAAATTCTACTACGGCACCGGATTTTTTACACCTGCCGCGTTAGGTTTTGCGCTTCCGCCCTTCACAATCGCCATGGAAGAGGTGATCAGACTGGCGAGATCTCCCATGTTGGCGGGCACAACAAGCGTGTTGCTCTGCTCAGCAATCTTCGCGAAAGCATCCACATAGCGCTGGGCAACCTGCAGATTGACGGCGGTCATACCGCCCGGTTCCTCGGTTGCGGACGCCACCTGGCGCAGGGCCTCAGCAGTAGCCTTCGCGATCGCGACTGTAGCCGCAGCCTGACCTTCTGCGATGTTGATCTTCGACTGCTTTTCGCCTTCAGACCGCGCCACAGCGGCAGCGCGGGCACCTTCAGCGAGGTTGATCGCTTCCTGCTTTTTGCCTTCAGAGGTGGCCACGACGGCGCGCTTCTCACGCTCTGCCGTGATCTGGCGCTGCATGGCCTGCAGAATCACGTTCGGCGGCGTGAGATCCTTGATTTCGTAGCGGAGCACCTTCACGCCCCAGTTAAGAGCGGCCTCATCGATAGCCGAAACCACGGAGTGGTTGATCGTATCGCGCTCTTCAAAGGTCCGGTCAAGCTCCATGCGGCCAATCACAGAGCGGAGCGTGGTCTGAGCGAGCTGCGTGATAGCGATCACGTAGTTGCTTGTGCCATACGACGCCCGCTGGGGATCCGTAACCTGGAAGAAAAGAACGCCGTCCACGGAGAGCTGCGTGTTGTCCTTCGTGATGCAGATCTGCTGCGGTGTATCAAGCGGCACTTCCTTAAGGGAGTGACGATAGGCGATCCGGTCAATAAACGGGATCACGAGGTTCAGCCCTGGATTCAGCACAGCGTGAAACCGTCCCAGACGCTCCACGACCCATGCGGTCTGCTGCGGCACGACGCAGATCCCTTTATAGGCCACCACCGCGACAATCGCGGCGAGCACCAACGCAAAAATAAAGCCTGAAGTCATAATCTCGCCCACCTCTCTAAGAAGCCCGCAGAAAAGCTGTTCCCGTAAAACTTACCCGTTTTTGCGTGACGGTGCAATGACAAGCCGCGGCCCCTCTGTCCGCTCAATCACCCAGCGTCCCGGCACCAGTTCCGCTCCTGGCACTGCCTCCGCAAGCCATTCCGCCCCCCGGTACTGTACACGTGCCGTGCGGTCTTCAGCCCAGGCTTTCACCTCGACCGGCTGCCCGATATCGAAGGAGTTGTCACCAGGCTTCTCAGCAAGCCGCCCGGCCTTATGACGCCGCCAGAGGTACCCGCAGCCAAGCGATGCGGCGACAGCGGCCACGACGACCTGGATCGTGGCCCCGAAGCCAAGGAGAGACGCTGCGGCCCCAAAACAGGCCGCCACCGCCAGAATCAGCATGTAGAAGGTGCCCGTCAGGAGTTCTGCCACTCCGAGCACCCCAGCCGCAACAAACCAAATCCAAACCGGCATCGTCCGCACCTCCCTGCACTGCCTATAAAAAAAGCTGCAGCGGCTTTTCAGCTGCTGCAGCCTCTTATCCATAGTCTACCGGGTTATAGCGGCAGTGGATGGATGTTAAGCGCGGTTACTTCGCGAGACGACGCCAGGTGCTCACAACGGTATCCGGATTGAGGGACATCGATTCGATACCCTGATCCATCAGCCAGCGGGCGAGATCCTCGTGATCGGAGGGGCCCTGACCGCAGATACCGCAGTACTTGCCGCGGCGGCGGCAGGCGGCGATCGCCATCGAGAGGAGCGCCTTGACGGCCTCGTTGCGTTCATCGAACGAGGCAGCCACCAGACCGGAGTCACGGTCGAGACCCAGCGTGAGCTGCGTCAGATCGTTGGAACCAATCGAGAAGCCATCGAAAATGTCGAGGAACTGATCCGCGAGGAGCGCGTTGCTCGGAATCTCGCACATCATGTTGATCTTCAGGCCATTCTCACCCTGCTTCAGACCATGGGAAGCCATGATCGCAACAGTCTTCTTCGCTTCATCGATCGTACGGCAGAACGGGATCATCAGCTCAACGTTGGTGAGGCCCATTTCATCACGGACGCGCTTCATAGCGAGGCATTCGAGCTCGAAGCACTCGGCGAACGAATTCGAGATGTAGCGGGAAGCACCGCGGAAGCCAAGCATCGGGTTCTCTTCAACCGGCTCGAAGAGCTTGCCGCCGATCAGCTTGCGGTATTCGTTGCTCTTGAAGTCGGACATGCGGACGATCACCTTGCGGGGATAGAACGCAGCGGCAATGGTCGCAACGCCTTCAGCAATCTTGCTGATGTAGAACTCGCGCGGATTCGCGTAGCCGGCAGAGAGACGCTCGACAGCGTCACGGAGCTCGCCCGGAACGTTCGGGTACTCAAGGCAGGCCTTCGGATGCACACCGATGTTGTTATTGATGATGAACTCGAGACGGGCAAGACCAACACCCTTCGCCGGGATCTTCTGGAACTCGAAAGCGAGCTGCGGATTGCCGACGTTCATCATGATCTTCACGGGGATCTCGGGGAGAGCGCCCTGCTTCACTTCTTCCATGTTGAAGTCAAGCTTGCCCTCGTAGACGTGGCCCGTATCGCCTTCGGCGCAGGACACCGTCACTTCCTGATTCTCAGCGAGGAGTTCGGTCGCGTTGCCGCAGCCAACCACAGCCGGAATACCGAGCTCACGGGCAATAATAGCCGCGTGGCAGGTACGGCCGCCGCGGTTCGTCACGATGGCGGAGGCACGGCGCATCACGGGTTCCCAGTTGGGGTCCGTCATATCGGTCACGAGCACGTCACCCGGCTGCACGCGATCCATTTCCTTCGCGGACAGAACGATGCGGACGGGACCCGCGCCAACCTTCTGACCAATGGCACGGCCGGTCACGAGGGTCTTGGCGCCCTTGCTGTTGATCGTGAACTTTTCCTGGACGTCAGCCTTGTTCTGGCGGCTCTTAACCGTTTCCGGACGGGCCTGCAGAATGTAGATCTTGCCGTCGATGCCGTCCTTGCCCCACTCGATATCCATCGGGCAGCCGTAGTGCTTTTCAATCAGGCGGCCGAACTGAGCGAGTTCAATCACGTTCTCGTCAGTCAGAGCGAACTGGTGGCGTTCTTCTTCAGTCGTATCAACCGTGCGGACGGATTCCTTGGCACCAGGTTCGGTGTTGAACTCCATCTTGATCAGCTTGGAACCCAGCTGCTTACGGATGATCGGGAACTTGCCCTGTTCGAGGATGGGCTTATGAACGTAGTACTCGTCCGGGTTCACAGCGCCCTGCACCACGGTTTCGCCGAGACCGTAGGAAGCGGTGATGAAGACCACCTGGTCAAAACCGGATTCCGTGTCGAGCGTGAACATCACGCCGGCAGCGCCCTTATCGGAGCGGCACATACGCTGAACGCCGGCGGAAAGCGCCACTTCAGCGTGATCGAAGCCCTTCAGAACGCGATAGGAAATAGCGCGGTCGTTGTAGAGCGAAGCGAACACTTCCTTCATGCGGGCGAGAACCTGATCGATTCCGTTCACATTGAGGTAGGTTTCCTGCTGACCGGCGAACGAAGCGTCCGGAAGATCTTCGGCAGTCGCCGAAGAGCGGACAGCCACCGAAATCTCGGCGCCGTCGCGCAGCCAGTCGTAATACTCACGGATCTCTTTTTCGAGTTCAGCCGGGAACGGGGCTTCCTCGACCCACTGACGGATCTCGGCGCCCGCCTTTGCGAGCTCGTTCACATCTTCAACGTCGAGACTTTCAAGTCTCTTGTTAATACGCTCATTCAGGTTGCTTTCCTTCAGAAAGAGCCTGAAAGCATCAGCAGTCGTTGCGAATCCGTTAGGAACACGGATTCCCGCACTCGTCAGCTGGGAGAGCAGTTCACCAAGAGAGGCGTTCTTGCCGCCCACCCGGTTAACATCGGTATATCTGAGTTCGCTAAACGGAATAACGTACTTGCCCTGCATGCCATTTCCTCTCTACCCCCGATGTGGGGAATGTTTAGAATTGACCGCATTCTAAACAATTCGAGCGAATGCGGGGGAAGACTCCGCCAATCTCCACCTAAGGTGTTTTACTATGGCTGACCTCAATCCTCCTTCCAGCACCATTCCGCGTCCGGTTTTCATCGTTTCTGATGGCACCGCAATTACGGCCGAAACACTGGCTCAGGCTGTGCTCACTCAGTTCCCGAACCTGAACTATGAACAGCGCCGCATTCCGTTTGTCGACACAGTCGAGAAGGCCGTAGCGACGGCGGACAGAATCAATCTCGTTCAGGAAAAGACCGGAATGCGCCCGCTTGTCTTTTCAACTTTCTCAAGGAAATCAATCAGCAACGCGTTCTGTGATGAATGCACAGGGTTTGTTTCGGAGCTTTTCCGCAGCTTCGTGAACCCGCTGGAAGAAGAACTCGGCATGAAGAGTTCGCATCAGGTCGGCATGACGCACCGGATCCGGAATGAGGAAAACTATGACCGCCGCATCGCGGCCATCGACTACACGCTGACACATGATGACGGCCAGACAGACTTCGGTCTTGATGAGGCCGAGGTGATCCTCGTCGGTGTTTCCCGTTCCGGCAAAACGCCCACATCCCTTTTTCTGGCTATGCAGTTCGGCATCAAGGTCGCGAATTATCCGCTCATTCCTGAGGACTTTGACCGCGGAACGCTGCCAGAGGCGCTCGCCAAGGTGCATGACAAGCTTTTCGGCCTCACGATTTCCCCCGAACGTCTGCATGAAATCCGGAATGAGCGCCGCCCGAACTCCCGCTACGCGTCGATCGAGAACTGCCGCTATGAGATTTCTTCCTGCGAAGCGATGATGGACCGTGAAGGCATTTCCTACCTCTCCTCCACCACGAAGTCGATCGAAGAAATCGCCGCAACGATCTTCGCCACGCTGCATCTCGAGAAGCATGAGCGGATCGGCTGAGGATTCCCATCTCCTTCTCGCCGCAGAACCTTTTTTGCGATAGATTAGGAGAAGAGCCGCAGTCACTGCGACTGCGGCTTTTTTTCTGCAGCGGACGGTGCAAAACACCCTGCTGCAGTTCCGGTCAACCATTCTTCAGGAGTGCCCGCGAATGAAGACTCTGCCTGCTGCGATACTCGCCGCTCTGATTCTGAGCGGATGTTCGTCCGCGACCCTGCAGTTTGCCTCCGATCCCGAAGGCGCTGTCGTCCGGACTTCCGGCAATGGTTCCGTTCTCGGCACAACGCCCTTCAGCGTTTCCGTTGATCCTGACTCGCTGGCGCGTTACGCCACATCGCCTGGCTGCTACCGTCTGCCATACGGCTACGACTTTATCTGGGAGTCCGGAGCCAAGGTCTCAACCGCATCGCCTCTCGATATGTGTTCGATGACATCGGGAAAGAATCAGGTATTCCGTTTCTCTTTCAGCCGGCCAAAGGACGCGCCGGGGCTGGAAACAGACCTTCGGGTCGCGCTGAAAAACGCCCAGGAGCGGGCAAGGCGCGAAGCTGAGCGCGCGGCCCAGCTCGAGAACGAGCAGCTCATGATGGACATGGGCTGGGGCGGCTGGGGTTGGGGCTGGGGACCGATGTATATGGGACCCGGACCGAGATTCCGTCCGCCGCCGCCTCCGCCTCCCCCGCCTCACCGCCGCTAGGGAGCAGAAAAAAGCTTTCAGGCCTGACACCTGAAAGCTTTTTCTGTTTCTTGAGTTTCCTCTTCAGCCCCGGGTAACGCCCGGACCTTCGATCTGATTCAGGCCGCCCGCGGAACCGGACTTCACTTCAATCCGGACGGGAATCTTCTGCCCCACCTCTTCGATATGGGAAATCACACCGACAAGTTTCCCCTGGTTCCGGAGTTCGGAAAGGGCAAAAAGCGCCCGCTCCAGCATCTCAAGGTCCAGCGTTCCAAAGCCTTCATCAAGAAACACCGTATCGACCTGAAGCGACTGGCGGGATCCCCCGCTGCTCATTCGGGAGAGGCCGAGCGCGAGGGCGAGGCTCACAAGGAACGACTCACCGCCGGAGAGGTTGGTCGCTGAACGGCTGAGGCAGTTAAGCGAGTTATCAACCACCTGGAAGTCAAGCGGATCACCCGCTGCCGGTTCCAGCACGTAGCGGCGCGAGAGCTGCCCCAGTTCCTCATTTGCGAAATGAAGCAGCCGTCTGAATGTCAGCGCCTGCGCGAAACGGACAAACTTCGCCCCGTCTTCACTTCCGATCAGATCGTTCAGCTCATTCCAGCGGTCAAATTCCGCCCGAGCGGCCGCCGCGACACGGCGGGCGTTGTCCGACTGCCTGCGGCTTTCCTCATCAGCCTTCAGTTCGGTTTCGGCCTGCGTTGCGCCTCTGACAGCTTCAAGAAGCTGCGCCTGGACCGCCTCACGCTTCGCCTGGACCGCCTCCTGGGCTTCCGCCGTGACACTCTTCATCAGATGATCCTGAAGAGCCTTCTCAGCGTGTTTCACGCGGGATTCCGCCGCTCTGAGAGCGCTCTGGACCTCGAGCGACTCCTTCTCCCACTCAGCGATCACATCGGGTTCACGGCGGGCGCGGAGGAATTCTTCCCGCGTCTTGAAGGAGCCGTGAATCGAGATATCCAGATTCGTTTCCAGTGTCTTCGAATTCTGGCGTTCTTCCTCAGCCTGTTTTTCGCACTGCTCAATCCAGGCCTCGGCTTTATGCTTCTGCTCACTCGCCTCTTCGATCTTCTGCTGAACCGCGGTCTTCGCGGCCGTTGCTTTGTCAAGCTGCGCCCGGATCGACCGGCGCTCCTCAAACACCACAGCCGTACCGAAGAGTTCATGACGCTCCCCGGTTTTCGCTTCAAAGGCCTCAGAAGCTGACTTCAGCGCGATGCCGGCAGCGTCCGCGGCTTCTGCCGCCTTCACCCGCTCTTCTTCTGCCTTTGCGATCAGCGCCCGCTGCGTTACGGCAGCCTTTTCAGCCTCATCGCGATCCTTAAGGGCAGAGGAACGTGCCTTTCTCCGCTCGGAGAGGCGGTTCATGGTTTCTTCAACCGAGAGCGACCCTTCGCCGAAACCAAACGGGCGGACGAGTTCGAGCCAGGCGTTTCTCACAGAAGCGCTCGTTTCCTTTTCATCAGCGACTGTCTTTTCGGCAGCCTCCGTACGGCCTTTAGCCGCGGCTTCCTGACTCCTCGCGGCCGCGAGCTGCGCCTGGAACCCCGCATAAGCTTCCGCCGCCTCTTCAGCCGCAGCTGCCGCTTCCTGAGCGCTCTTCGCCGTGTTTTCGGTCTTTCGCGACCAGTTCTGAATCGCTTCACGGGCTTCCGTAAGGCGTCTCTGGAGTGCCACCCGATCCGCAAGGAATTCCTTCAGGAGGTTAGGGTCCGCCGCGCCAAGCCGCTTTAGGTTGGTTTCGCGCGTTACCCGGAGCCCCGAGAGATAAGGAATACGGTCATGCTTCAGGGCGCGGAGTTTCTCCGCTTTCTCACCGGCGATTCGGGCAAAGTTCACCGCCATTTCGATACCTGAGCGCTTTGCCTGTATCGCTCTCTGATCGCTCTTGCGGCTGACCCGCTCCGCCTCGGTAAGCTCGGCTGCCGCTTTATCCTGAAGCACCGAAACGCGTTCAATCTCTTTCTGCGCCGCATCAAGAAGCTTCGTGAGAGCAATCTGCTCATCAAGAGAAATCAGCGCAGCAATCTGCCCGGACTGAGTGAGCCCCCCTCGGGCTGCATCCGATAGAAGTTTCGCCTGAGCAGCTTTTTCGCGGAGCGTCTGCAGCTGTGCGCGACCTTTTTCCGCCTGTCTGTCAGCCTCACGCACCGCGTTTGTTGCGGACGCGAGCGCTGCGGAAGCCCGGGTGAGTTCAGACTGAGCGGCCTCAAGGCGCTCGTCCGCGAGACGCACCTGGCGGGACTGCTCGCGCATTCCGGAGAAGCTTTCGAGCAGCACATCATCCTTCGCGGTTTTTTCCACGCGAAGCGCCGCTGCCTCAGCATCCGCCTCAGACCGCTTCAGGTCGGAGGCGAGCTTTGAGAGCTCTTCCTCACGTCCGGTTTTGATGCCGAGTGCCTTCTGAACAGCGGCAGAAGCCGCGTCGCGCTTCTCCTTCAGGACAGCACGCTCTTCATCCAGCGCCTGAACACGAGGCGCTACAGCTTCAAGCTGCTCAGAAGCGGCACGGGCTTCGGAAACCCGCTGTTCCGCCTCGGTCGCCCGGGCGCTCAGCTCTTCGAGAAGCAGCGTCTTCGCCTTCGCGCTCTCCTGATACCCCTTCAGTTTCTGCAGCGTTTCGCTGAGGGCGTCGTCATTTCTCTTGATCGCCGCGAGCTGAGGCTCAAACTCCCGCGCCTTTCGGGCAAGATCAAGTCTCTGACGGTTTTCCGCAAAGCGCTTGTCGGCCTCACGGGCATCTTCCAGAGACTTCTTCGACTCCTCGTGCTCATGCGTAAGATCGGCCTTCTTATGAAGCCAGCTGAGCGCTTCATCCAGCCTCGCGGCTTCCTTTTCAGCGGCCTCCTCACGTTCCTCAAACCCGGCGAGACGCACACGCAGAGCCTTCAGGTCCTCAGCGCTGAGAAGCCGGATCCCCTGCACCTGAGCCTCGGCTTCCTCAAGCGCTTTTTCGCGGGCACGCTTTTCCGCATGCACCTGGCGGGAAATGTCTTTATAAATTTCGGTTCCTGTGATTCCCTCAAGAATCACTGCCCGGTCATCGCCCTTCGCCCGAAGGAACTCAGCGAAGCTCCCCTGGGCAAGAAGCACGCAGCGGAGGAACTCCTGAAACCGGAGACCGATCGCTTCCGCGGTCTTTTCCCGCCACTCTTCAAGCTTATCCGTGCGCGGCACCCACACACCATTCACCAGTTCGGCGAGCTCTCCTGTTTTCTGGAGCGTGCCTTTCTTGGATGAACGCGTCACGCGATAGCTTGATTTCCATAGCCGGCCGCGGGATTCAAACACAGCCTCAGCCCAGCAGACCCGGGTGCCCTTCGTCATATAGGGGCAGTCATCCGTTTTCTTCTGCTCAGCGGTAGACCGGTCACTCTTCTGACGCGCGGTTTTGCCGTAGAGCGCGAGCGTCACAGCGTCAAAAATGGAGGTCTTCCCTGCGCCGGTTCGTCCGGTGATCAGGAATATTCCATCCTGATAGGCCGGCACCGTGAAGTCGATCTTCCACCTCCCGGCCAGTGAATTGATATTCTCAAAAGCAATCGTCTGAATCTTCATTCTGCAGTCTCCGGTCCGTTCTTCACATCAGACGGAGAGGAGTCCTCATCCCTGTCTTTCCCGGCTTCATTCACGCGAACAATGGCAAGCGCCTCTTCGAAGGTTTCCATGAGACGCTTTCTGGCCGCCTCTTCCTTATGGCACTCCGTGAGCAGCTGACGGAAAACATCCTCAGGTTCCATCTCTTCCAGAGACTGCGACAACGCGGTTTTCGAGAGCGCATAGCGGAAAGCGGCCTGATTGCGGACCGCGAGGAGCTTAAGTCCCCGGGCGAGAGCAAGTTCCTGGAGCTTCTCCGTCAGATCGGGCTGCTCAGTCACCCCCGTATAGTTCGCCTCAATCCAGGCTCCGGGCTCTTCGCGCGCCACGCGTTCCATAGCGGCGCAGATTCCGTCCACATCGCCTTCAAGGCGCTCCATCGGCTGGAATCGCGGAACATATACCGGTTCGATATCAGGAGCCTTTCCTTCTTCCAGTGTCACGAGCACGACCTGGTTCTCGTTCTTCACCTCACGGAAGGAAAGCGGCTGCGGCGAGCCGCTGTAACGGATGTTTTCCCGTCCGACAGTCTGCGCCCGATGGATGTGGCCAAGCGCCACATAGTCCCAGCCATCCCCCACCACATCCGGCGAAATCGCGCCGAGCGTGCCGACTGTCTGTGGGACCTCACCGGTTTCCGGATCCGGCGTAATGGAGGTTCCGAGCGCGAAGAAGTGTCCCATAGCGACACGGGGCACCGCCGCCCCGGCGAGCCGCGCGTCAAGCGCCTCGCGGACGCGGGCATAGTGCGCCCGGACTCCCTTTTCATAAAGCGCCCAGCGTTCACCGTCTGTCATGCCTTCGAGACTCAGCCGCACTTCGCTCTCCCGAAGGAACGGAACGGCACCGATCCCGAGCAGCGGGACTCCGGAGTCATCCCGGATCACAACGGCTTCGCTCTCGGGGTCAGGTCCGGGCACCACAATGCCAAGCTGAGAGAGCATGGCAGCCGGCGCGCGAAGGAAGTTGGCGGAATCGTGATTCCCCGGCGTCACCACCACACGGCGGCAGCCAGCCTCAAGCAGTCTCGAAAGGAAACTGTAATAGAGACGCTGCGCCTCGTTGGATGGCATCGCGACATCAAAAACGTCGCCTGATATTAGAAGGCAGTCGACTGAACGCTCCCGGCAGAGACTGAGAATCCACTCCAGCATCTTGCGATCCATATCGATCGTGCTTTCGCGGATGACTTCCTTGCCGAGGTGCCAGTCTGATGTATGAAGAATCCGAACCACTTCCGTACTGTCCATATGTCGCGGTCCTGCTCCAAGGGGGAGCGGAGCAGCTTGCCGACCGCTTGAATTGTTTGAAATCGACGATGAGACTAACACGAAACCGCAGCGGGTACCCCGCCCCGTATTCACCATTCCGGAGCACACGCTTGCGTCAATTTGGTGCAATTTTGCACTGTTATGGTGCAAACAATATTTTTCCTGTAGAATTAACTGTAAAATAGCGATAAGTAGAACAACCTAAGCGTTTTTAATTTCATCCGTATTTTCATTCAGTTGCGCGGAAAATACCCCGAAATAAAAAAACTGGCACGCCGTTTGCGTAATAGAAAGCAAAGGCCACCGGAAAAAGGGGCTTCGGCTAAAAAGCCAATCAGACTTAATCAAGAGGGAGTCTTAAATGAAAGTTTCTCATGTTCTGCTCGCCGTCCTCGGCGCCTCAATCGCCTGCTCCGCCTTCGCTGCCCCTGCGCTCGACGGCACCCTGAAGAAGGCGAAGGATACCGGCATCTTCACGATCGGCTACCGCGACGCGTCCGTTCCGTTCTCCTACCTCGACGCCAAGGGCAAGTCGATCGGCTACGGCAACGAAATCTGCAAGAACATCGCCGCCGCTGTTGAAAAGAAGGTCGGCCGCAAGCTGACGATCAAGTGGCAGCCGATTACCTCCGGCAACCGCATTCCGCTGCTCCTGAACGGCACCTATGACGTTGAGTGCGGCTCCACCACGAATTCGAAGGAGCGCCAGAAGCTCGTCGACTTCGGCACCACGTACTTTGCTGTGGGCGTTACTGCTGCCGTGAAGAAGAATTCCGGCATCAAGTCCTTCAAGGATCTGAATAACAAGAACGTTTCGACCACCGCCGGCACGACCTCTGTCACGCTGCTGAAGGATCTCCGCAAGAAAGGCATCAATACCCGTGTGGTTCCCGCGAAGGATCACGCCGAAGCCTTCCAGCTGCTCGCCCAGAACCGCGTCGTTGCTAACGTGATGGACGATATTCTGCTTGCCGGCCAGATCGCGAACTCCCAGACCCCTGCTGCATACACGCTCCTGAACGAGACCATCTCGGAAGAGCCCTACGCCCCGATGCTCCGCAAGGATCCGCAGTTCAAGGCCCTGGTTGACGCCACGGTTACCGGCATGATCAAGTCCGGTCAGATGAAGAAGCTTTATGACACCTGGTTCACGAAGCCGATTGCTCCGCATAACGTCAACCTGAACTTCCCGATGAATGCTCCGACGAAGGCTGCCTTCGCTCATCCGAACTCGAACGGCATCTGATCGGTTCTGACAGCAGTTCTTTGAAAAAGTGAGGATCCTCCCGCCCTGCTGAGGATCCTCGCTTTCCGTATTTTTCAGAAACATCAGCGGGCAGGCAACACCAAACACCTTATTTAATTTGGGGAATGACGATATGGGATTTGAAATGGATTGGTCGACGCTTTTTGCGATCAGCGACCTTTCGGACACTCCCTGGTGGCAGTACATGCTGGGGGGCGCCGGAATCACCCTCGCCCTCACCTTTTCCGCCGGGCTGCTCGCCCTCGTGGTCGGAACGCTTGTGGGCATCATCCGCACGGTTCCGAACCGCGCTCTTAACTTTATCGGCGAAGCCTGGGTCGAACTCTTCCGTAACGTCCCTCTCCTCGTGCAGCTGTTTCTCTGGTTCTTTGTGGTGCCGGAATTCATCCCGCCGCTGAAGGCGTGGATGATCAGCACGGATCCTCTTTACGGCGAATTCTTCTGCGCCTGGATCGGCCTCGGTCTTTTCACCTCTGTCCGTGTGGCTGAGAATGTGAAGTCCGGCATCAAAACGATTCCGCGCGGCCAGCTTTTCGCTGCCTACGCGCTGGGGCTTTCGACCCCGCAGGCTTACCGCTATGTGCTTCTGCCGCTCGCGTTCCGTATCACGCTTCCGCCGCTGAACTCCGAAGCCATGAACCTCATGAAGAACACCGCGACCTCACTCACGATCGGTCTTGCCGACCTCACGCTGCGGTCGCACGAAATGGGTGAGATGACCTTCCAGTTCTTCGTCGCGTTCTGCTTCGCAACAGTGGTCTACATCATCATTTCTCTCGTGATCAACCGCTCGATGACCACGCTTGAAAAAGCGGTCGCCATCCCCGGCCTCATCCGCAGATAAGGAGCCACGCCATGGATTTCTCTTCGATTACCGGCTCGACCTCCTTCCTGCTTCAGGGGGCTGCCTATACCTTTGAGCTCACTGCCACTTCCGCGATCGGCGCCATTATCCTCGGCACCTTCCTCGCGCTTGGCAAAATGGCCAAGAGCCGCGTGCTCTCGCTCCTCTGCTCGGGTTATATCAACCTGATGCGCGCAGTGCCGCTCGTGCTGATCCTCTTCTGGTTCTTCTTCCTCGTGCCGGTTTTCATTGCCTGGTTCACGGGGTCGCCGATTCCGGTTCCGGTTGGACCCGAAAAGACCGCTCTCATCACCTTCATCCTTTTTGAGGCGGCTTACTACGCGGAAATCATCCGCGCCGGCATCCAGTCGATTTCCCGCGGTCAGCTCTACGCGAGCTCCGCTCTCGGCCTCTCCTTCGGCCAGACGATGCGCTACGTGATTCTGCCGCAGGCTTTCCGCAACATGGGTCCGGTGCTTCTCACTCAGACAATCGTGCTCTTCCAGGACACGTCTCTCGTCTACGTGCTTTCGGCCACCGACTTCATGGGTGCTGTCTCCAAGATCGCCCAGCGCGACAGCCAGCTTACCCTCATGTATTGCTTTGCTGCGGTATGCTACTTCGTGGTCTCCTTCACCCTTTCCACGGGCGTGAAGCAGATGCAGAAGAAGCTCGCAATTATCCGCTAAGACCCTTTTCTTCCAGGAAGAATTTCTCATGACAGTTAATGAAAACGAAGCTCCCATGATCGACATCCGCAATGTCTCGAAGTGGTACGGCAGCTTCCAGGTCCTTAAAAACTGCTCTACCAGCGTCAGGAAGGGAGAGGTTGTCGTGGTCTGCGGTCCGTCCGGTTCCGGCAAATCCACCCTCATCAAGACGGTGAACGGCCTTGAACCTGTGCAGCAGGGCACCATTCTCGTGAACGGCGTCGAGGTGACGAATCCGAAGACGAACCTCACGCGGCTCCGCAGCCACGTCGGTATGGTGTTCCAGCATTTCGAGCTCTTCCCTCACCTCTCGATCCGCGAGAATCTTGTTCTCGCGCAGATGAAGGTGCTCAAGCGAAACCGCGAAGAAGCGACGAAGAAAGGTCTTGCTCTTCTCGACCGCGTCGGTCTTCTGAAGCAGGCTGAAAAGTATCCGGGACAGCTCTCCGGCGGCCAGCAGCAGCGTGTGGCAATCGCCCGGGCGCTCGCGATGGATCCGATCTGCATGCTGTTCGACGAACCGACTTCGGCTCTCGACCCGGAAATGATTAACGAAGTGCTTGACGTGATGGTTGAGCTCGCGCAGGAAGGCATGACCATGATGGTGGTGACGCACGAAATGGGCTTTGCCCGAAAGGTTGCTGACCGCGTGATCTTCGTCGAAGGAGGCGAGATCCTGGAGGACTCCCCGAAGGACGAGTTCTTCGAGCATCCGAAGTCCGAGCGTACCCAGCACTTCCTCTCGAAGATTCTGAGCCACTGATCTGGCTTCATCAAAATGAAGGGCCGCGATCCTATGGAATCGCGGCCCTTTTCTTATTCTGAAAAACAGCCTGTGATCAGTTTATTAATCAGAAGCTGTTTAATTCGGACACTCAGGACTTATTCGTCTTGATCGGTCCATACCGCTTCCAGACCCGCTCCATCAGCCAGAGAATCACGAAACCCACGACACCGACAAGAACGGCGGAAAAGCCTTCCGAAATGCCGGTCATGATCAGGGCATTCATCAGAGGCTTCTCAATCACGAGAGCAAAGAAGAGAACTACCAGCACGATTTCCTCGATAAAGAAAAGCGCCGGATTGCGGTAATTTTTGAAGTCGAACATCTTTTTATCTTTCCCCGGGATAAAAATGCAGAAATCTTTCAGCGGACACGAAGCCTGCGGCGGCGCTGCTCAAAAAGACAGACGGCAGCGGCAGCAGCGACATTGAGGCTCTCAGTCTCGGATTCAATAGGAATATAAAGGCGCTCGTCAGCAACTTCAAGCGCCGCGTCAGAGAGCCCCGGCCCCTCGGCCCCCATCATCCAGACAGTCGGCCCTTTTTCCCAGCCTTCCTCGGCATAGATGTCGTGCCCTCCCCGGGCGTCCGCCGCGAGGAACCGGCCATCGAACAGCGTCTTTGCCTCAGAGGGCTCAATCCCCTCAAGAATCACCGCTCCGAAGTGGGCTCCCATGGCGCTCCGCATCACCTTCGGAGCCCAGAGAGACGCGGTTTTACGGCTCGCCGCGATCACCCGGACACCGGACGCCACAGCGGTCCGGATCAGAGTCCCGGCATTTCCGGCGTCCTGCACTCCGTCGAGATACAGCACATCGCTCTTCCGGATTCTGTCATCCGCCGCAGGTTTCTCCGGAAGATCAATCTCGATCATGATTCCGGCTCCATGTTCGACCGGAGAAATCTCCTCAAAAAGCTGATCATCGAGGAAAAACACCTTCGTCTGCACACCCTGGACCGTGCTCTCATCGGCAATGGCCTGCGCGAGATCATCCGTCTCGGCATCACGCCGTCCGGCCTTCAGAATCACGGCCCGCACCGGGACCCGGGCGTCCCGGGCTGCCATAGCGAGGTGCAGGCCTTCCGCGAGCGTAAAGCCCTCCTTGCGGATCGCGCGGGGTGACGCGCTCACCTTTTTCCAGGTCTTGAACCGGTCATTAGACGCGGATGTAATGTCGATCGCGAGCATCGCTTTCCTCTCTCCTACTCTTTTCTTTCCATCGCTTCCCGGCTCCAGCCGGTCATCGTACGCACGGGCTCGAAGCTCTTCCGGTAAATCCCCGGAATCAGACCGAACTTCCGGATCGCCTCAATATGAGCCGCCGTGCCGTAGCCCTTATGGCGGGCAAAGCCGTACTCCGGGTAAAGCGCGTCCAGCCGCCGCAGCTCGGCATCCCGGGAGGTCTTCGCGAGAATCGACGCGGCGGAAATCGCCTGCATCCGGTCATCGCCCTTCACAATCGCCTCCGCTCGGATATCAATCTTCGGAAGACGGTTCCCGTCAACGAGTACGAGAGTCGGACGGATTCCGCCCGTCAGCCCCTCGAGCGCCCGCTGCATCGCGAGAAACGTCGCCTGAAGGATATTCAGCCGATCGATTTCCTCGGGCGTTGCCTCACCGACTCCCCAGGCAAGAGCTCGCTCACGGATCACCGGAGCCAGCTCCTCACGGCGCGCTTCGCTCAGTTTCTTCGAGTCTCTCAGCCCTTCAATCGGGCGGGCCGGATCGAGGATCACGGCTGCCGCGACAACGTTTCCGCAGAGCGGTCCGCGGCCCGCTTCATCAATTCCCGCGATGATTTCCGAGGCGTAGTCCTCGATCGGAAAAAGCGGCAGCGTCGCTGCATCCTTCGCTTTCCTCATGCAGCGCCCCCGATGGTATCGAGAATCGCCTGAGAGGCGAGCGTCGCCGTATCCCGAAGGAGACTCTGATGCAGTTCCGTGAAGACCTCTTCGAGGTGCTCACGTCTCGCGGGATTCAGCTGATCGAGGAGGGACGCTGCCATGTACTGGGGCTCAGCGAAATACTGCAGGAATTCAGGCACAACACGCTTCTGCTCAAGAATATTCGGGAGACTCACGAAGGACGTGTTCCCCTTGCTCTGAATAATGAGAGAGGAAAGCGCGGGCATCTTGTACCCCACAATCATCGGCTTCTTATAGAGCGCGGCTTCAAGTGTCGCGGTGCCAGACGCGATCAGCGCCGCGTCACAGGCTTCCAGCACATCGTGGCTCCGGCCCGAGAACAGAATCACGTGCTCAGCCACCTCGCGGAATCCTCCAAGCGCCTGCACGATCTGTGTCCTGCGGGCCTCATCAGAAGCCGGAATGAGGAACATTGAGTGCGGCTCCGCCTTCAGGACCTCGCGGGCGGTTTCAAAGAATACCGGCGCGTTCCACCGTATCTCGTCATAACGGGATCCGGGGAGCACGGCAAACACCGGTCCTCTCGGCTCAAGCCCCAGACGCTGCCTTGCTCCATGTGTATCCGGTTTCATCGGAATCCCTTCCGCCATCGGGTACCCGATATAGGTGGAAGGAATGCCGGCCGCATCGTAAATGGCTTTTTCAAACGGGAAAACAAGCAGCATGTGATCCACTGAGCGTTTGATCGCGTGAATCCGCTCCGGGCGCCAGGCCCAGATTGAAGGACTCACGAAATGCACTGTGCGGATTCCGGATTTGCGGAGTTTCTCCTCGATCGCGAGATTGAAGTCCGGCGCGTCCACGCCGATAAACACCTTCGGGCGGACCGTCTCAGCGGTGCGGATCACATCGCGGCGCAGCATGAGAAGCTGCGGCAGCTTTTTCAGCACCTCAACATAGCCCCGGACGGAAAGCACAGACGCGTCATGCCAGACACTGAGCCCCGCGGCCCGCATCTTTTCTCCTCCGATGCCAAACTGCAGAGCGCCGTCCATCGCGCGTTTCACCGGAGGGATCACCAGCGACGCGAGCGCGTCACCGCTCGCCTCTCCGGCGAGCCACATGACACCGTTCCTGTGCGCCTCATCCGGCACAGGCCGAACCGTGGCTGCTGTCTCTTCGCTTCGTTTTTCCATAAATCTTTCCAACGATAAAAAAACCGGCCTCCCAGAGGCCGGCTCTTTCTGCTGCTCTTAGCGGATGATGCCCCGGGGACTTTCTGAGACAGCCTGGCGGAACAGTTCAATCAGAGCCTCATCGGCAGGATTTGCCTTTTCAAGCTCTTTCATCCGGTCACTCGCCTCAGCCACGGTGAGATTCTCGCGGTACACCACGTGGTAACACTGCTTCAGCACAGCGAACTGCGCTGCGGTAAAGCCGCGGCGGCGAAGCCCGATCGAATTCAGTCCATGAGGAGCTGCCGGATAACCCGAGCAGATGACGAAGGGAGGCACGTCACGCACGACAATCGAGCCGCCGCCCACCATGGCGTG
The DNA here is from genome assembly GCF_003402575.1 of Mesosutterella multiformis. GTDB lineage: Bacteria > Pseudomonadota > Gammaproteobacteria > Burkholderiales > Burkholderiaceae_F > Mesosutterella > Mesosutterella multiformis. The sequence goes on along the minus strand of NZ_BGZJ01000001.1, from coordinate 1,356,910 downwards.
CTCACCGATATGCACGAACTGATGGACACCGGCCTGACCGCCGACAATGGCGAAATCCTTCACATGGACGTGACCGGCAAGACCGACGTTATTCGCGAAAATCACGTCGTTGCCCACCTGGCAGTCATGCGCCACGTGCACGTTCACCATGTAGAGGCCGCGCGAACCAACCCGGGTGATGCCCTGATCCTGCGCGGTGCCAATCGACATCGTGCAGTTTTCACGGATCACGTTCTCGTCGCCGATCTCAAGCGCGGTATCCTCGCCGGCATACTTCTTATCCTGAGGCGTGCATCCGATGCAGGCACCCGGATAGATCTGGTTGCGTTCACCGATAGTGGTCCGCCCCGTCACGGAGACGTGGCTGATCAGAACGGTTCCTGAACCGATCTTCACCTTCGGGCCAACAACGCAGAACGGACCGATTTCAACATCTTCCGCAAGCTCCGCGGAAGGATCCACTACTGACATCGGATGAATTTTTGTCATTGATACCCCTTATATCAAACTGCATCGGCTGGATTCCTGAAGCGGAATCAGCGGAATCCGGCCGTCTTTCAGATCATTCGTGAATTGTACGGCGGGCGCACATAAGAGTCGCCTTGCAGACGAGCTCTCCGTCAACCGTAGCCGTGCAGTCAAACCAGCCGATACCCATGCGGTCCTTCAGATAGCGGCCATTGAAGACGAGCTTGTCGCCCGGCAGCACAACGCGCTTGAAGCGTGCCTTGTCGATGCCGGCGAAGTAGTAAATCGCGTTCTTGTCGTTACGCTGTTCCTCGGTGAGGCGGCAGGTGGCAAGAATACCGCAGGCCTGAGCCATCGCTTCAATAATGAGGACGCCAGGCATCACGGGAGCGTTGGGAAAATGACCCGTAAACTGGGGCTCATTCGCCGTCACGTTCTTATAGGCAACAATCTCCGTGAGATCATCATTGATCGACTCAACCCGGTCCACGAGGAGGAACGGATAGCGATGGGGCAGGAGCTCCATGATCTCATAAATCTTCATTGTTTTTGACATTTTTATCAGGCGGCCCGGGGGAAAAAGGTCCTCTCTGCGGGTGACGCCTCTCCATAAAAGCCGACAAACGCCGGCGTGGATTTAAGATTCGTCTGAACCGGAACGGGCGGCTTTCAGGGCCGCAATTTCCCGTTCAAGCGACTTCAGGGTCTTTCGCATGTCGGTGAGGTTTCGTACGAGCACCGCCGTGCGTTCGGATTCGCGCCGTGGCTGCGCGGGGTAAATGCCGATCATGACTTCAGGCTTGTCACCCCAGCTCACGATCGGAGTAGCCGGACCCACCATGGAGCCGGCCGGAATCGTAATATGGCCGTTGATCATGGCAGCGCCGCCCAGCACACAGTGATCTCCCACCGTTGTGGACCCCGCGATGCCGACGCAGCCGCAGATCACGCAGTGCGATCCGATGCGGCAATTGTGCCCGATCTGAACCTGATCATCAATCTTCGTGCCGTTTCCGACTACTGTGTCATCCAGCGCGCCGCGGTCAATCGTGGAATTGGCGCCGATCTCAACATCGTCACCGATCGTGACGCCGCCCACCTGCGGGATCTTGATCCATTCCCCGGAGAAAGGCGCGAAACCGAAGCCTTCACCGCCGATCGTGGCACCCATATTGATGATCACACGGCGTCCCACGTGGCAGTGGTCACCCACCTTGGCCTGCGGGAAAAGATGCGTGTGTTCGCCGATTTCGGTCTTCGCGCCGACATAGGCGCCTTCACCGATCCACACAAACGGGCCGATCTTCGCGCCGGAACCAATCACCGCGCCGGCATCCACCCGGGCCGACGGATCGATCTCAGCATCGGCCGCGATCACCGCCCGCAGATCAATGCCGGACTCGGGTTCCGGAAACGCCCCGCCCTCCATCGCCTGGCTCGCCCATGCGTACCACGCATAGGGATTCGGCGTGAAAACCACGGGTCGGGCGAAATCCTCAAGCTTGGAAAGTGATTCTTCCGCGGCGTCCGGCACAACCAGAACCGCGGCGCCTGACGCAGCGGCCTCTTTCAGCGCCTTTGGATTCGACACGAAGGCGATATGCGCGCTGTCAGCCTCTTCAATCGGACGGAACCCTTCAACACGGATCGCCTCAGCGCCATGCATCGGGCGGGAAGGAAGCCTGCCGCCCGAGAGTTCCGTAACGCTTGCGATCAGATCAGAAACCAGAAATGAAGATGAATCGGCCATGACGCTCCTTTCCTTCAGTGTCTAACTAGGCTATCAACAGAAAAGCCTGTTCCGGTACTGCCGGACCAGGCTTCAAAGAAGCCCGGCGGTACAGACGGCGCGCTCTTCTCTTCAGGCAGCACCGTCAACCGTCGGGCGGAAGGCATCCTGATTACTTCAGGGCCTTCAGGACCTTGTCGGTAATGTCAACACGCGGGCTGACATACACGGCGTCCTGGACGATCAGGTCGTAGTTTTCGCGGCGGGCGAGATCCTGAATCACCTGATTCGCGCGGGCGATCACGATCTGGATCTCTTCATTCTGACGCTGGCCGAGTTCCTCACGGAAGGCGCGCTGTTCACGGTTCAGAGCCCGCTCTGCCTCAGCAAGATCACGCTGTTCATTGAGCCGCTGATTCTGGCTCATCGCCGGAGCGTTCTTCTGGAAGGCATCGGCACGGGCTTTGAAGTCTGCAGCCTGCTTATCGATGTCAGCCTTGCGGCGGGCGAATTCCTTCTGCAGCTTCTCGGTCGCAGCCTTGGCCGGGGCCGAATCATGAAGCACGCGCTCAAGGCTCACGACGCCGATCTTCGGAGCCGCATCCGGCGCTGCGTAAGCAGGGCTGGTGCAGGCGATGGCGACTGCCGCCGTCGCTGCGAGGATGGCCTTGGTGAAAACGTTCTTTTTCATCTTAAACAAACCTTTCTATGAAATTCCTTCGGAATACATTATCCCGACCGGAAACACTCTAGATTCTAACCTGTTGCCCCTCGATCAGAAGCTCGTACCGATCTGGAACTGGAAGCGCTGCACGTCGTCGCCCTTCTTCTTGTTCAGCGGGAAGGCGAGCGAGAACTTCAGAGGTCCAAGAGGCGAAATCCACGCCACGCCGACACCGACTGAGTAGCGCAGATCGCTGAGGCTCACGTTGCTCGTATCGGTACCCTGATTGGATCCTGAACCGCCGGAACCCCAGACCCAGCCGCCGTCGAAGAAGCCGAAGGCGCGGAGCGTCCGGTCAGCGCCAGGCAGCGGCACATAGAGTTCAGTGGAGAAGTCGAAGAGCTTCTGACCGCCCATGTTGTCGCCGTTCGTATCACGCGGGCCGAGAGACGAGGTTTCGTAGCCGCGGACCGAACCGATACCGCCGGCGTAGAAGTTCTTGAAGAACGGGTACTCCTTGTCTCCGTAAGCACCGGCATAGCCGAGTTCCGTATTGAAGGCCAGAGTCACATTCTTCGAAAGCGGCCAGTACTGCTGCAGCTGGTAGCTCACCTTGTAGTAGCGAAGGTCAAGCACCGGGAGCGACACTTCGCCGCTCACACGCTGATAGCGGCCCTTGTTCGGAGCGAGAGCGTTGTCTCGGGAGTCGCGCGACCAGCCGAAGGTGGCTGCGATCGACTTCGGATCCTTGCCGAAGTTATCGACGTAATCCCAGTAGCGCTCAGGCGACGCGTCACCGGAACCGCGGGTGCCGCGCAGCGTCACCTTGGTCTGCTCAATCTTCGCGCCAAGGAAGATACGGTCGAGCTCAGTCACCGGGATGCCGTAGGACACAGCGGCACCGAGCGTCTCATACATCACGTTCGCGACATCGAGGTCATCGAGGTCGACGCGGCGGTCGTACACGTCAATCGTGCGGGAGACGCCCTCAGGCGTCACGTACGGCTGCGTGAGAGAGAGCGCGTAGGTGCGGGTCGAATCGGAATTACTCGCTTCGATAGAAGCCGAGTTGCCGGTACCGAAGATGTTGTTCTGGGAAATACCCGCCGACAGGATGATGCCGTCAGAGGACGAGAAACCGGCGCCGAGGGAGATGGATCCAGTCGGACGTTCTTTCACGTGAACCTTCAGATCCACTTCGTCACGGGTGCCGGGAACCGGAACGGGTTCCGCCGTCACTTCATCAAAGAAGCCGAGACGGTCAATACGGTCACGCGAGAGCTTCACCTTATCAGAGTCAAACCACGACGCTTCATACTGGCGGACCTCACGGCGCACCACTTCGTCACGCGTGCGGGTGTTGCCCGTCACGAAGACGTTGCGCACGTAGGCGCGGCGGCCCGGGTCAACCGTGTAGACCACGTCGACGGTGTGATCGGCGCTGTTCGTCACCGGATTTGGGTTCGCTGTCGCGAACGCGTAGCCGAGAACCGAGAGCTTATCCTTGATGGCGCTCGAGACCTGGTTCACTGATTCGGCGTTATAGGTTTCGCCGATCTTCACAGGCTTCGTGAGTTCAGAGAGCTGGTCATTGAGGCCGAGCTGCTCACCTTCAACCTTCACGGTCTTCACCTTGTAGGGAAGGCCTTCGTGAATGTTGATCGAAATAAAGACGTCTTCCTTGTTCGGGGCAATCGTCACCTGAACGGAGTCGAGACGGTAGTCGAGGTAACCGCGGTTCAGGTACCAGGAGCGGATGCTTTCCAGGTCGCCCGCAAGCTTCTCACGCGAATACTGGTCACGCTTCGTGTACCAGGTAAACCAGCCCGGAGTGCTCAGCTGCATCACGTCACGGAGCTCGGAAGCCTTGGCCGCCTTGAGACCCGTGAAATGAATTTCCTTAATGGAAGAAGCGGCGCCTTCATCAACGTTGATCGTCACACGGACGCGGTTGCGTTCGAGCGGCGAGACGTTCGTCGTCACTTCAACGCCATAGTGACCTTTGGCGAGGTACTGACGGCGCAGTTCCTGTGTCGCCTTGTCAAGGGTCGCAGAGTTGAAGATACGGCCTTCAGCAAGACCCGCCGCGCGGAGCGACTTCTCAACTTCCTGCTTATCAAATGCCTTGATGCCGTTCGTCTCAATCGTCGCAACGGCCGGGCGTTCGATCAGATGCACAACGACGACATCGCCATTCTCAGTGAGATTCACATCGCGGAAGAGTCCCGACTGATAAAGCGCACGGATGGCGAGCGCGCCTTTCTCAGGCGTGTATTCATCACCCACGCGGAAGGGCAGATGCGAAAACACCGTGCCAGGCTCGGTTCGCGCAATACCCTCGATGCGAATGTCCTTGATCGTGAACTGCTGAGCCGCCGCCGCGAGCGACAGTGTCGCAAGGACAGCCGCTACTGCGGTTTTAAAGGTAAAAGTCTTCAGTGTCATTGGTCTTTATCCGCCCAAAACTTCTTTCCCCCGGCAAGGAGTGCCGACAGAAGGCTAAATTTCGAGGCATTAGAAGCTAAAGCTAAAGTTTCTCTATTCTAACCACCAAAAAGGCGTGTGACGTCGTTCATCAGCGCAATCAGGGTTACAAAGAGAATCAGAAGGAGGCCGGCCCGCTGCGCGATGCCGATGGCCTGTTCGGAGGGCTTCCGCCCCACGATGAGCTCATAGAGGTACATCGCGAGGTAACCGCCGTCGAGAACCGGAATCGGAAGGAGATTCAGAATCCCGAGGCTGATCGACATCATCGAGAGGAAGAGAAGGAATGGAAGCAGCCCCACCTGCACCGCCTGCCCCGCGTAGTCCGCGATCGCAACCGGGCCTGAGAGGTTCTTCACAGACGCTTCTCCCACCACCATCTTTCCCATCACGCGAAGCGTCAGCACGGACATATCCCAGAGCTTTCCGACACCCGCCGTGAGTGAATCCCAGGGGCCGAGTCTCACCCGGACCACGTCGGGGAAGCCCCCGACCCGAATACCGATCTGCCCCACATTCTTTCCGGTCTTCGGATCCTTCACTTCAGGCACGCGGATCTTAACAGAAACCGTATCCGTTCCTCTCTTCACGCCGAGCGTCATTTCGTCTCCGCCTGAGGCTCGGAGAGTCTTCACGAGCATCACGGCGCCCGTCACCGGATTGCCGTTCACGGACGCGATCTGGTCCCCTTTCCGAAGACCGGCGCTCTCAGCCGCGGATCCCTTCATTACCTCTTCCACCGGCACGGCGCCGTCTCTCTGCCAGGGAATCAGACCGACATTTTCGAGCGGATTGGTTTTATTCGGATCGCCCTTGAAATTGACACTCCGGAGATCGATCGGATAGCGCTCCGCGTGCTCCCCCGTCTTATCCGCGGCATCCCGCACGGTGATCGTTGACTCGGTACCCGCGACGCGGAGGAGCTTCATCTGGAGATCGGCAAAAGTCTTCACATCGCCGTCCCCGACACCGATCACATACTGTCCGCCCTGGACACCGGCCGCGGCCGCGGGCGTCCCCTGAGGAGGAGCGGCGACACGGCTCGAAAGTTCATACGTCCCGACAAAACCGATTCCCCAGAGAATCAGCACCGCGAAGAGCAGATTCATAAAGGGGCCGGCAAAGACAATCAGCGCCCTCTGCCAGAGTTTCTTCCCCTCAAAGTCCTCGGCCTTATCCTTCGCGGTGAGCGCCGGAGTCGTCGGATCGCGGGAGTCGAGCATCTTCACGTAGCCGCCAAGCGGCAGAAGCGAAAGCGCGAACTCAGTGCCGCTCTTCCCCCGGATCTTCCAGAGGATGGGACCGAAGCCGACTGAAAAACGGATCACCCGCACGCCGCAGAACCGGGCGGCAAGGAAGTGCCCTCCCTCATGAATCACGACGAGTAGCTCGAGGGTCGCCGCAAACGCGAGAAGCGTTATCAGAAAAGTCAAAGTAAAAGTCTCCGGGGAGAGATCAGGAAATCCGGCCCGAGCAGATCAGGCTGTCCACGAAGCTGCGGGCTTCGCGGTCAGCGGCATAAATATCGGAAAGCGACTTCGGAGCCGGAAGCACCAGCCCGGAGAGCGCCTCGCGGCAGGCCCGCCCGATTCCAAGGAAGCTGATTTTCCGGTCGAGGAATGCGGCCACCGCGGCCTCATTCGCCGCGTTAAGCACAATCGTCGCGGAACCGCCCGCCTCAAGCGCTTCCCAGGCGAGCTTCAGCTGCGGGAAGCGTTCCAGATCCGGGGCCTCAAAGGTGAGAGGCTCCTTCAGCTTCGTAAAGTCAAGCGCCGCGGCGCCGGACTCCGTCCGCTCAGGCCAGGCCATCGCCACCGCGATCGGCGTACGCATATCGGGAACGCCGAGCTCCGCCATCACCGCGCCGTCCTCAAAGGCAACGCCTGAATGCAGAATGCTCTGCGGGTGGATCACAACACGGATCCTCTCAGGCGGAATATCAAAGAGCCAGCGCGCCTCAATCACTTCGAGCGCCTTGTTCATGAGGGTAGCGGAGTCGACCGTGATCTTCCGGCCCATCTTCCACCTCGGATGCGTACTCGCTTCTTCCACGGTAACTCCCGTGAGATCCATTCTGCGAAGGAACGGACCGCCCGAGCAGGTGAGCCAGATCACTGCTTTTTCACGCTGGGCAGGAGTCGCTGCAGCAAGCGACTGGAAAATCGCCGAGTGCTCCGAATCCACGGGAAGCAGTTCAGCGCCGCCCTCCCGGATCGCCTGCTGGAGAAGCGCGCCGCCGCAGACAACGCTTTCCTTATTGGCTAGCAGCATGCGCTTGCCGGCCTTCGCCGCGGCAAAAGCCTGCGGAAGTCCCGCTGCACCGCTTGCCGCGAGCAGCACGGCATCGGCCTCAGGGTCAGAAGCCGCCTCGCAGCAGGCAGCTTCGCCCGCGGCTGCCCGGGTGGAAAGACCGCGCGCCTTCAGGGCCGCCTGAAGCTCAGGGAGCTTCGACTCATCCGCGAGCACCGCGGCTTCAGCGCCGCACGCCTCACACGCCGCGGCGAGTTCTTCCGCGCGGCTGCCGGCAGCGAGAACACCGACCTGCCATTCGCCGGGATGACGGGAAACAACGTCAAGAGCTGAGCGGCCGATGGAACCGGTCGCACCGAGAATATTGATCTTTTTTGCCATAGTGGATGGATTCTAACCGGGACGGGACGATCTTTCCTGAAAGGGGAGTTTCGGTGTGGGTACCCTCTTTTCAGAAGGACCGCTTCACATTGACAGAAAGCCCGGTTTCAGATTTTCCGCCTTCAGTCACGCCGATATCCGCACCGACACCGAAATTCCAGAGCTTACGCCTCAGCTGCAGGCCTACAGAACCAATGCCGGAGAACGTCCGTCCGCCTTTGACGCGGATCGACCCATCCTCTTCCACCGTGCCTGTGTCACCCATACTCGCCACAGCGCCAATCGACGTATTCACCTGAACCGCGGTTTTGCTGTCCGGCTCATGAAGCAGCCTCATTCCGATGCCAACCGGCACCTGCTGCAGACTCCGCATTTCACTTGTGACCGCGGCTGATCCCCCGAGCTCCGATACGAGCCCCATCGCAGAGGTATCGGTCCGGACCGCCCGGTAACCCGCAAACGGCACAACCTGAACACCGGTGCCAACCTGAATCGGAAGCTCGGCCCGCATCTCAGCGGAATAGATATTCTGTGTCGGATCGGGAGTAATGCCGGCGAGCGTGAGCGCCACCGGAATCACGCGGGATGTCCCTTCCGCCCCCGCGAAACCGGTTCCCGTGAACTGATAGCCCTTCCCTTTCATCACCCCGCCGTATCCGTAGAAGCCAACAAGATCAAGCGGGCCCGCGTCAACGAGACGGATCGCGCCGTCTTCCTTGCGGGTTAGCGAATGATCCGCTTCCTTCAGCGGAGGCAGCACTGAGTCATCCGCGCTCTCAGAGTTATCGCCGTTTTCATCCGCGGCTTCTGAACCGGCAGACACCGGGACGGCAAGGAGATTGATCCCCTGGGGGTCCACTCCCCCGCTCTCAAGATCTGAGAGCCTCACCCCGTAAAAACCGGTCGGTTCCGCGGTCACCGCCGCGATCAGAGTCTCAAGCTGCAGCGGCGTGAGGATCGGGGAGGGCTTTTTCGCGGTTTTCAGGCGAAACTTTTTCCCCTGATCTGACGCCTTCCCGCTTTTAACCCAAAAGTTCTGCAATAGAGCCACGAAAGCCTTCGTGGCTCTGGCTCATCAAATGCCGAGCAGCTTCAGGAACAGTTGGTCGCGCTTCACGGACTCGGTGCTCCAGCGCCTCATTCCCCGCGGCGTCATCACGGAGGTCGTCTTCACGCAGTCAAACCACTCGAGGACTTGAATCAGGGACCTGGCCTCAAGCCATTTCTTGAGGCTGACTTCCAGATCGAGCTCGGCCTTCGTCTTCCCATCCTTTTCCGTGCCGAGCCGCTCCTTGATCTCGCCAATCCGCTTGGTGAGGTAGCAGTGGTAGCCGAGCGCGACAAACTGCACGAAGAGCCTGCCCTGAAGGCTGTCAGGGTGCCAGACGCGTGGGCGGCTCCCGTCCATGCCATTCTTTTGGACATTGAAGAGCTCCTCAATCTTCTCCCTCAGCCTGTAGGACTTCAGCGCCTCCTCGGCGTCCTTGACCTCATTGGAGACAAGCGCGAAGAAACCGAAATACTTCCTGGCCTCGCGGAAGGCCTCGTCTCTGAAGGCCACCTTCAGCTTCCCGCCGCGGCCCACGGTCGAACAGTGGAGGAACTTCTCCGCCTTCTTTTCGCCCGCGGGGGAGAGCTGCTCGCCAGCCTCGACGAGCCTCTTGAGCTCGAACAGGTCGTTCACCAGCCTCTGCTCGTCCTTTGTGGCGCGGTCCCTGGAATAGCAGACATGGACATAGAGCCTGCGGCTGAAGGTCTCCGCCTCGCCGGCGGCAATGCCGCCGCGGCTCCTCTGCCTGACGACGGACAGCTCCTTCATGACCATTTTCGAGGCGCAATGGACCGAAGTGTCGAACGAGCAGACGGAGGACACCGAGTCGAGCCTGTCGCGCAGCTCGTCGACGATCTCCCGAATCCAGAGGGTGGAGGGCGAGGCGAGCGTCAGGAACTTCATGCTGTTCCGTGCGAACTCCGCCATGTTCGCCTGGCTGTAGAAGCCGTTGTCCGTAACTACGACGGGCTTGTCGATGTCGAAGCACTGGAGCTGGCGGATGGCGTTCTGGATGGAGATGACGTCCGGCACGTTCCCCGGCTGCTTCGCGAAGGCGACGGGCTGGCGGTCATTCACCGAGTAGAGCGTGAGCAGCTTGACGGTGTCCAGCCCGTCGCCGTCCTTGTTGAATCCCTGGCGGGCCTCGGCCTGCCCCGAGCTGTAGGTCGAAACCGTGGTCGAGTCGAAGGCGATGCTCGGGGACGTCTCGAGCCTTGCCGCCCGGGAGGCAAAGAACTTCTGCTGCCCGTCGCCATCCTTGCCGACCTTGTCGAAGAGCTCGCTGCAGGCGCTTTCGCCCAGGCCTTCCTCGTAGGGCGTCGGGTGGCCGACCTGCCAGGCCTCCATGCGGGGGATCGCCGCGCCGTCCGTGGCGATCAGGTAACGGGCGATGGTGGCGATCTTCTGAGCCGCGGCCGTCCCGAAGGCGCTTTCAAGCCCCTTGTCGATCCCGGTTTCCCTTGCGACAAGGTCCAGGATGTCAGCCAGGCAGGCGTGCTCGATGGAGGCGGAAGCCTCCTTCTTAGACCTGCTTTTAGGCCTTGTCGGAACAATTTCGCCTGTCTCAGGGTCTAGTTTGCCCAAAAGCTTGTTTTTCAACGTGACGGTCTTCTGCGTCTCCCGGTCGTACTGCGTGTGGCGCTCGTAGACGTAGACATCCCCATTGGCGCGGGTTACGCGGCGCTGGCCGACATGGATTTTTCCGGTATAGGTGCGGGACATGGCTGGCTCCAATAATGTTATCTATATTATATATAGTAACACTAAATGGGTCGAGAAAAAAACGCAGAAAACATCCCCTTTCTGCGGTCTACTCAGCCGAAATCAACCGAACGTGTGCCTGTTGTAGAACTTTCAGGCTTTTAACGGACGTTATCGGAGACTTACGGGCGGTCTTCTTCTTTGCTGTCTGACGCGCGCGGGATTTCGGCTTATAAACAGACTTTCCTGCCGACGCCACTTTCAGCAGCTGATATAACGGATCACGGGAATGATGAGAAGCCCCGTAAACCGGGCCAGCGGCAACAAAAAGGAACAAAAAGAAAAAAGTGAGCATATACCGAACGCAAGCGCCGATATTTTCATCACTTTCTACCTTTCTTCCCACTGGCGGCATAGAGCAGAAGCCCCTTTTTTATTCGCAATAAAGCTAAAAGATAGGATAATAGAAACCGTTAATGGGGGGTACCCCGAGAATTTATCCAACCTAAGGATCACAGCGCTATGGCAAAGAACGTCATCATCATGGGAGCGACATCTGGGATTGGAGAAGCGCTCGCCGTCCGATTTGCCGCCCTCGGGTGCGATCTGGCCATTGCAGGCCGCCGCGCTGACCGGCTCCAGGCAATTGCTTCGAAAATCTCCTCTGAACATAACGTCCGGGTGATCTGGAGTGAAATCGATGTCCGGCGTGAAGACGCGCCGCTCAAGATTTCACACCTCGCGTCTGAAATCGGCGGTGTGGATCTCTATATTCACGCAGCCGGAATCGGTCACGAAAATGTTGAGCTCGATCCGAAGATCGAAATGAACACCGTGGATACCAATGCCTCCGGCTTTGTCCGCTGCATTGATGCCGTTGTCACGCTGCTCCGCAGTCAGGGAACCGGCGGACAGATCGCCGCGATCAGCTCCGTAGCCGCAACGCGCGGTCTGGGCGCCTCTCCCGCCTACTCCGCGACAAAAGCTCTCCAGGCTCACTACCTCGAGGCGCTCCGTCAGATGGTGAACGCGAAAGGCTGGGACATCCGAATCACGGATATCCGTCCGGGCTTTGTCGATACGCCGCTGCTCGAGGGGAAGAAGTACCCGATGACGCTTCCTCTTCCCTACGCCGCTGACCATATCGTCAAAGCCATTCTGAAGAAGAAGACCGTTGCCTGGATCGACTGGAAGTATCAGCTGCTCTGCGCCGCATGGGTGTGCCTCCCGAAGATCGCCTGGGAGAATCTCCCTGTGGGTTTCGTGCCGTTCTATAAGCCGGATTCCGGAAAGAAGGCCGCCGCGAAAGCGCCTGACGCATCGAACCCTGCGGAGACTCCCGAAGCTCCCAAGGCTTCTGCAGCCGCAGCCGAAGATAAGCCCGAAGGAAAGTAACCGATGCCCGGTTTCCGTGAATCCGTGCGCAGCTGCGCTTATGAGAAATATTCCCAGTTCAGCGGCCGCACGGGCCGCGCTGAATTCTGGTGGTTCATCCTCGCGCTCTTCCTGATTAACTGCACGCTTATCGTGATCGGGATCATCCTTCCCTTCATTCAGACATCTATTCTCGGCGGTTTTACGCTGGTGATTCTGAGTCCCTTCGCTGCGGCGCTCACGCGGCGGCTGCATGATGTGGGCCTTTCCGGCAAATGGGTAGCCGCGGCTTTCATTATCGCGGTTATCGCCGGAACCGCGGGAACTTACTCCACGCTTTACTGGGCGAAGTTTGTTACGCCGGCTGCCTTTGGCCTTCTCTTTCTGATATCCCTTTTCCCGGGTTCAAAGGCTGAGAACACCTACGGTCCTGTGCCCTGAGAGAAAGTGTCTGAGAAACAAAAAAGCTGCAGAAAGTTCTGCAGCTTTTTTGTTGCCTTCAGACTCCCTGCGGAAGACTCAGGCGGATAAACCCCGCCTGAGTGCCTTCTGTATGGGAGATCAGAGAATACGGCGGATCCAGCCTTCCGGCGCTTCAATCTCGCAGGACTGGATCTTCAGCAGCGTCTCACGGATCTTGCCGGAGATTTCACCGATCTTATCCATGCCGGACGGGAAGTAGATATCGCCGTCCTCAGAGTGAATCATGCCAACCGGGGCGAGCACGGCAGCCGTGCCACAGAGGGCGCATTCCTTCATGTCCTTCACTTCGGAGAACTTCACCTGACGCTCGATCACCTTGAGGCCGAGGTAGTGTTCGCCGACATAGACGAGGGAGCGGCGGGTGACAGACGGGAGAATCGAGTTGCTCTTCGGAACAATCAGGTTATTGTCCTTATCGACGAAGAGCACATTGGCGCCGCCCGTTTCCTCAACGTACGTATGAGTGGACGGATCGAGGTAAATGTTTTCAGCGAATCCCGCACGGTGCGCTTCCATCGTGGGATAGAGGCTCATCGCGTAGTTAAGACCAGCCTTGATGTGACCGGTGCCGCGGGGAGCCGCGCGGTCGTACTGAGCGACCTGAATGCGGATCGGCTTCACGCCGCCCTGGAAGTAGGATCCCACCGGCATCGCAAACAGGCGGAAAAGGAATTCGTGAGCGGGAGCGACACCGATCTGGGGACCCGAACCGATCATCACCGGACGGATATAGAGAGAAGCACCCGTGCCGAAGGGCGGAACCCAGGCGGCGTTCGCCTTCACCGTTTCATCGAGAGCCTTCAGGAAGGTCTCCTTCGGAAGCGGCGGCATTTCGAGACGGCGGCAGGTGTTCTGCATGCGTTCCGCGTTCTGATCCGGACGGAAAGTCACAATGTGACCGTCTTTCGTCGTGTAAGCCTTCAGGCCTTCGAAACAGGACTGGGAATAGTGGAAAACGCAGGCTGCCTCAGAGAGCGTGATATCGGGATCTGTGGTCAGACCACCCTCTTCCCACGCGCCGTCATGCCAGCGGGTCTGCCAGCGGTAATCGATCGGACGATAAGTGAACCCGAGGTTGGCCCAATCAAGATTTTTCTTTTCCATTTTGCTTATAACCTTCAAAAACTTTCTTGCTGAAAAAATTCTGCGGTCACTGACCGGTTTCCCAAACCTTTCTGCTCAGAACCCGGTTCAGCTTGTGACTGAAAGGATTCAGGCGGACGTTATTTCAGATATCCGCGCCAGAAGGGGCTTAGTGCGCAAGGTCTTCACGCTGGCTAATTCATTTAATCGTACACCCGGCACGAATAAGTAGGGCCGGGAATCACGGGAAAGTGTGTATAAAAAAGCCTTTCCCGCAAAGGAAAGGCTTTTCAGAGACTCTCAGGATCAGGCTCTGTGATCCGGAATCAGGAAATTGTCGTGAGAAGAATGATCAGCACGACTGCCGGCATCACCGGCACGCAGGAGTCCAGACGGTCAAACCAGCCGCCGTGGCCCGGAAGAAGGTTGCTGGAATCCTTGATGCCGGCCTGACGCTTCGCGGCTGATTCAAGCAGGTCGCCCGCCATCGAGAACAGCGTGAGCAGGAGTGTCACCACAACGGCGGTGAGGAATCCGGTCTCGGTGATCAGGACAGACTGGAATACATCAGCCCGGCCGGCACATGCGATGCCAATCGCGAACAGCACGCAAAGCCCAAGGATATAGGCGCCGAGCGCTCCTTCCCAGGTTTTCTTCGGGGAGATAGCAGGCGCCATCTTCATGTCGCCGAAAATCTTTCCGCCGAAAAACCGGCCGCAGAAATACGCGCAGATATCCGCGCTCCACACGATCGCCAGGACGGAAATCACCATCTGCCAGCTCCCGATCTCAAAAAGCCAGAGAATCGAGTACCAGGCAAGCGGCAGCATCAGAACCGCCATGGCGCCCTGCGCCGCAACAGGCAGACGGAACCCGGTATTCCGATCACGGAAGAGACCGACCGTCAGCAGGAACCAGACCGCGGCGTCTGCCGCCGTAAGCGCGAGGAGCGCCTGAGGCCTGAGACGAAACCCCATCACCCAGAGCGCGTAAAGCACGATTCCCATTACTGCGGCAACCGGAAGCGCGGCTTTGACCCCCAGCATCCTCAGCCACTCCCAGATAGCCGCCGCCACAGCGAAGGTCATCACCGCGGCGAACGCAAGCGGCGACAGGTAAATGGAGCCCACCAGAACGATGAGCAGGATGATGGCAGTAATGACTCGTTGCTTAAGCATTTGAAATGCAGGCCGCTTTCGCGGCCCGCCAATAAAAGGTGTTACCAGGATCCCGCGGGGGAATCCCTTTCAGCTAGCCCTGGAGCTGTTCGCTCGTGAGACCGAAGCGCCGTTCGCGGCCGGTAAACCACCGGATCGCTTCAAGCAGGTGCTCTTCCCGGAAATCGGGCCAGAGCACCGGCGTGAAGTAAAGCTCGGCGTAGGCTGCCTGCCAGAGCAGGAAGTTCGAGATCCGGGACTCACCGCCGGTGCGGATCATGAGATCAACGTCTCCCGCCCAGGGAAGCGCGAGATGACGGCTGATCAGTTCCTCATCGATCATGGCGGGGTGAGACGCAGCGAGCGGCTCCTCCTTCAGGATCGATCTCACTGCCTGCACGATATCCCAGCGGCCGCCGTAATTCGCGCAGATGGTGAGCTGCATCGCGCTGCAGTGCTCGGTCGCCCGCTCGGTTTCCTCGATCGCCTTTCTCAGGGGATCAGAGAAGGCCGAGACGTCACCCGCCACATGAAGACGGATATCGTTCTTTACGAGCTTTTCCCGCTGGTTCACCAGCATCAGCCCGAAGAGCCGCATGAGGGCGCTCACTTCCTCCTCAGGGCGCTTCCAGTTTTCGCTGCTGAAAGCGAAAAGCGTCAGCGCCTTGATTCCGGCGCGTCTCGCGGCTTCGGTACAGCTTTCCACCGCGGAAACTCCTCTCCTGTGGCCTTCGACTCGCGGCATATGGCGGTTTTTCGCCCATCTGCCGTTTCCGTCCATGATGACGGCAACATGCCTCGGGAGAGTTTTCACCGGTTTAGCTTCCTCCATCAGTTCTCCAGTCATGCCGCCATCAGACGGTCATGATTTCCTTTTCTTTCTCTTCAGTCACCGTATCAACTTCAGCGATGAACTTGTCAGTGAGCTTCTGAATGTCGTTATCGGAACCGCGGGCTTCGTCCTCGGAGATCTCCTTATCCTTCAGGAGCTTCTTCACGGCGTCATTCGCTTCACGGCGGACATTGCGGATCGCAACCTTGCCTTCTTCCGCAAGACGCTTCACAACCTTCGTGATCTCGCGGCGGCGCTCTTCGGTGAGCGGGGGCAGCGGCACGCGGAGCGTCTGACCGCTCGTCACCGGGTTAAGACCGAGATCGCTCTCCATGATGGCCTTTTCGATCGGCTTCACGAGGGTGCGGTCATACGGCTGAATCGTGAGCGTACGGGCGTCAGCCACGTTCACGGAGGCGCACTGCGCGAGCGGCGTGCGGGCGCCGTAGTACTCAACATAAATGGAGTCAAGCAGACCCGTGGAAGCACGGCCCGTACGGATCTTGCGGAACTCTTCCCTGAGGCCTTCAAGGCTGCGCGTCATCTTGCGCTCGGTCTGGGAACGGATTTCCTGAATCGTCGTCATAAAAATATCCTTTGCTTTGTTTTAATGGTTGCGGGTGCTCAGGAGTGGACAAGCGTCCCTTCTTCGAGCCCCGTGCAGGCGCGCTTCAGGGCGCCCGGCTTGAAAATATTAAACACCCGGATCGGCAGATCGTTCGTGCGGCAGAGGGCAAAAGCCGTGCCGTCCATCACCTTAAGGTCGCGCTTCATCGCTTCATCGAACGTGATATCAGCGAACTTCGTGGCGGTCGGATCCTTCATGGGATCGGCCGTATAGATGCCGTCCACCTTCGTCGCCTTCAGCACCACCTCGGCGCCCATTTCCGCGCCGCGGAGCGCCGCAGTCGTATCCGTCGTGAAGAAGGGGTTGCCGGTACCGGCAGCAAAGATCACGACACGGTTCTGATCGAGATAACGCAGCGCCTTGCCGCGGATATAGGGCTGGACGACCTGCTCAAGGTGAAGAGCTGACTGAATACGGACCGGAACACCCGTCTTCGTGAGCGCATCCTGAAGCGCCATCGCGTTCATCACCGTGGCAAGCATACCCATGTAGTCGCCGGTCGCGCGGTCCATGCCGTTCGCACCAAGCGCAACGCCGCGGAAAATATTGCCGCCGCCCACTACGATGCCCACCTGAACCCCGATATCGAGAATCGACTTGATTTCGCCAACCATGTAGTTCAGCGTATCGCGGTTGATGCCGAACTGGTCGTGCCCCATCAGGGCTTCTCCGGAAAGCTTCAGTAGAACACGCTTATAGATAGGTTTTGCTTTTTTCTGATCCGACATTCGCTGTATCTCCAGGCGGGCTAGGCACACTGCCGCCCTAATAACATATTAGTAAGGCATGGGGATAATACTGCAAAGACGCACCTTTGCGCTACGGCTTGGCAGAAGGCTCCCATAAAAAAACCGCTCGGAGAGACATCTCCCGGGCGGTTTTTCAGCCAGAATTCCGCTCCTCAGAAGAACGGAATTCCGGTACAGGCCATTAGGCCTGCTTGGAAGCGGCAACCTGAGCGGCCACTTCGGCAGCGAAGTCGTCAGACTTCTTCTCGATGCCTTCGCCAACGACGAAGAGGTAGAAGGCAGCGCAGGTGGCACCCTTGCTCTTCAGCAGCTGGCCGACGGTGATCTTGTCGTCCTTCACGAAGGGCTGGTTGAGCAGCGTCACTTCCTTCAGGAACTTCTTCACGGAGCCTTCAGCGATACGCTCAACGAGGTTCTCGGGCTTGCCGGACTCGCGGGCCTTTTCGATAGCGATACGGCGCTCGGACTCGATCAGCTCAGCGGGAACGCCGTTCTCATCGAGAGCCTTCGGCTTGGAGGCAGCGATGTGCATGGCGACGTCGTGGGCGAGTTCATCGTCGCCGCCGATCATGTCAACCATAGCGGCGATCTTGGCACCACCGTGCACGTACGTGTCGAGACGGCCCTGGGCTTCCACGCGGATAAAGCGGCGGAAGGACATGTTCTCACCGATCTTGCCGACGAGGCCCGTGCGGATCTCTTCGAGGGACTTGCCATCAACCGTCAGGGCGGAGAGGGCAGCGATGTCAGCCGGGTTCTTTTCCGCGACGAGGCGGGCACCAGCTTCAGCCATGGCGACGAAGTCAGGGTTCTTCGCAACGAAGTCAGTTTCAGAGTTGACTTCGAAGAGAGCGCCGAGCTTGCGGTCGTCAGACACGTAAACACCGACAATACCTTCAGCGGCGACGCGAGCGGCAGCCTTGTTGGCCTTGTTGCCCAGCTTCACGCGGAGGATTTCCTCAGCCTTGGCGAAATCGCCTTCAGCAGCCACGAGGGCCTTCTTGCACTCCATCATCGGAGCGTCGGTCTTCTGGCGAAGGTCTTTCACCATTGCGGCGGTAATAGCGGCCATTTAATTCTCCAGATACTAATAAATTTGATACGTTTGAAAATCGAAAGGGGGCGCACCCAAGACTGAGAGCGCCCCCTGAAATGCTTCGGCAGGAACGCCTGCTGAATGACTGATTAGGCCTGAGCGGCAGCGTCAGCAGCGGTTTCAGCGGCTTCGACTTCCACGAACTCTTCAGCCGGATCCTTGTCAGCACCTTCCTGGTGTTCAGCGGCGCCGGCGATGACGGCGTCAGCGATGCAGGAGGCGTAGATAGCGACAGCCTTGCCGGCGTCGTCGTTACCCGGGATCACATAGTCAACGCCAGCGGGGCTGCTGTTGGTATCGACAACGCCGATAACCGGAATGCCCAGCTTGTTGGCTTCCTGAATGGCGATCTTGTGATAGCCAACGTCAATGATGAACAGAGCGTCCGGGAGGGAGGCCATGTCCTTGATGCCGCCGATGGAACGGTTCAGGGCTTCGATTTCACGGTTGAAGTCGAGAGCTTCCTTCTTCGTCATCTTCTCAAGGCCGCCTTCAGCGACGGTGTCTTCCATTTCCTTGAGGTGCTTGAGCGTGTTCTTCACCGTCTTGAAGTTGGTGAGGGTGCCGCCGAGCCAACGGCGATCGACGTAGCTCATGCCGGCGCGCTGGGCTTCAGCAGCGATGATCTCGCGGCCGCCGCGCTTCGTGTCGACGAACAGGATCTTGCCGCCCTTGGCAGCGAGGTCGTGCGCGAACTTCTCGGCTTCAGCGAGCTTCGCAACCGTCTTCTCGAGGTTGATGATGTGGATGTGGTTGCGGGAGCCGAAAATGTACTGAGCCATCTTCGGGTTCCAGAAACGGGTCTGATGGCCGAAGTGGCAACCAGCTTCAAGCATTTCACGCATGCTAACCATGTTGATTCTCCAAGGTTTGGTCTGACATCCGGGTCTCATGCCTGCTTGCATAAGCGGGCACCTCGGTAAACCCGGATGCGCTATTTAAGGCTCCCGCCCAGAGGACGGACAGCCAGAAAAAAGGTTAAGTTTGTCTGCCCCGGTTGGAGCAGGCGTGCAATTATAGGATAAATTGAGATCCCGCTCAAGCGTTTTTTATGAATTTTCTTTGAGCTTTAGCCGCACTTCCCTGCCCCGCCCCCGCCTCTGGTGTACCATGTTGGCTAACTCTGGTTTTCAATATGACCTGCGCCGCGGGAAGCGGCCGGGCGTCCTGCGCCCCCTTCCTCTCTTCCCGCGTCCGGGGACAATTTAAAAATGGCAAAAGAACAGATCCCTAGCATTCATATCTGCACGCCGGAAGAAATCGAAGGACAGCGCACCGCCTGCCGCCTCGCTTCCGAGCTGCTTGACTACATCACTCCTTACGTCGAACCGGGTATCTCTACCCTTGAGCTCGATAACCTCATTCACCGCTATACGGTCGATGTCCAGAAATGCCGCCCGGCGGACCTTGGGTATCCGAACGCTGAAGGAGTCCCTTTCCCGGCCGCTTCCTGCATCTCGGTGAATAATGTCGTCTGCCACGGTATCCCGTCGGAAAAGAAGCTGAAGAAAGGCGATATCGTGAATATCGACGTCACGAGCATCTGGAACGACTTCTACGGTGATACTTCCCGTATGTTCCTTGTCGGCAAGCCGACCATCGCGGGAGAGCGTCTCGCCCGGGTGACCTACGAATGCATGTGGCGCGGCATTGAGGCCGTGAAACCCGGCAATACTTTCCGCGATATCGCTGTTGCCTGTGAAAAGGTGGTGTCAGATGCCGGTTACTCCACAGTGCGCGAGTACGGCGGCCACGGTATCGGCAAAGGTGTTTTCCACGGTGAGCCCTGGGTGTCTCACTATCCCCTTTCCCCGAAGGATTTCCCGCCCGCGGGCATCGTGTTTGAGCCTGGCATGATGTTCACGATTGAGCCGATGGTGAATGCCGGCCGCCGCCACATTCTGGATCTCGGAGACGGATGGACGGTGGTGACGAAAGATCATTCCCTTTCCGCGCAGTGGGAACACACCCTCGTCGTGACAGAAACCGGTTACGAGGTGCTCACGCATTCGGATGGCTGCCCGAAGCCGCCGGAATGGGCGACCCAGAAGTGGTAAGAAATCGCTGAGCCTCTCGCTCAGAACAAAAAGCCGCGGAATAAAATCCGCGGTTTTTTCTGATTTTAGGCAGACGTTATCCCCGTGATCAGGCCTTCTTCTCCGCGAAAGCCCACCAGTAGACGAGCGCCACCATGAACCCTCCGACGAGGTTTCCGAGCGTCACAGCGGAGAGGTTATAGAAGATCCCCGGAATCGTGATGACCGAGGGGTCGAATCCCGCGGGAGCCGGGAAACCGCTCGAAGCGAGAAGGTATCCCATCGGAAGGAAGTACATTTTGGCCACACAGTGCTCAAACCCAAGCGCAACGAAAGCGGAGACCGGGAGGAGCACAGCGAGAATCTTGTCAGCTACCGAGTGAGCCGCGAATCCCATCCAGACCGCGAGGCACACGAGCACGTTGCAGAGAATGCCTTTGAAGAAGAGTGTCCCCCAGCCAAGCGACACCTTGCCGGCCGCAATCTTCATCATTGTGGCTCCCATCTGCCCAAGTTTCGGGGTATCAGAGAGGTAGACGAGTGTCACCAGAATCACTGCGCCGACCAAATTGAATATCCAGACCCAGATCCAGTTCCTCAGCATGCCGCCCACGGGAATCTTCCTCGAGGCAAGAGCCCCAATCATCAAGGAGTTTCCCGTAAAGAGCTCCGCGCCGCAGATGATCACGAGAGCAAGGCCAAGCGAGAACATCAGGGCTCCCGCAAAACGCTGCACCGCGAAGGACAGCGAGCTGTCAGCCATGAAGAGCGTGAAGTAAAGTCCGCCGAGACCAATAAAAAAGCCCGCGGCGAGCGCGAGCGGTATCAGTCTGGAAAGCGTCAGGGCATTTTTCGTGACCCCGATCGACTCCGCCTTCCGTTCAATCGCGGCAGGGGCAAGCGAATCAATCGAAATCACGGGCTGCGAGGCGGCGCCCTCTTTCTTCAAATCAGTCATTCCTTATTCTCTCCTTAATCTGGAAGTGCTGAAGAATGATGATTTTAAAGGAAAATTACATTATTCAAAAGGCTACTGAAGTATCAGGCGGCATCCCTACTCAGGGGCATGCCGCCTGTCACTTATGGTGATACCGGATATCCGTCATGCCCTCTGATGGACTACAGAAAATTAGGAAAGCGCGGTTCCGGAATACGTACCGCGTACCGTAACCTTTCCTTCCCGCTTCAGGAAGACGCCGCGCGACATCACATCCGTCAGTTCCCCGTTCGAGCGAAGGAAACAGAGATCCGCGTCCCGCCCGGTTTCCAGCCGGCCCTTCGGTATCAGGAGACTGTCAGCCACATTGCTCGTAAGGAAAGGCAGCGCGCGGCGGATACCTATCTCGTGCGCGAGAATCTTCCAGGCGCGGAAATTATTCCGGATGTCGAGAGTCTGCAGTCCCTGCAGCGTCCCGTCTTCCGCGTAAACCGGCAGAGCGCCATGACCGTCAGTGGAGAGCGTGATGCGGTCTTCGGGAACACCCCCGGAAATTGCTTTCAGAACGGCATCCGCGGCTTTCTCGGGCTCATCCGTCGTGAAATCGAGCATCCCGCCCGCGCGGCCGAACTCAATCGCCGCATCCAGGTCTCTCGCGCAGTGCGTCGGTCTGAAATGCTCAATCGGAATTCCTCGCTTGACCGCGTCCATAAACATGCCGAACGCGCCGCCCAGCGTTCCGAGATGGATATGAAGGAAACCCCGCTTGCCGGCCAGGCGGCCTCCGAGCCTGATTTCGGAGACGAGCCGCATCAGCTCTTCCATCGTCATAAAGGAAGCGCGTGTATCGGCCATGGCAACTTTGACCCCAAGGCACTCGGGAATTGTGTAGAGATCCAGCTTCACGGAGCCGGTAAGCGTGGTCGGAGGATAGGCGTAGTTTGAGGTCCACATCCAGGTGGAGAGACCTTCCCGCCTCAGGCCGCGGATCTTCGCGAGCAGAGAAACCACCGGGCGGGAAATGACATCAGCCCCCAGAACGCCGACTACAGTCGTGTCGCCGCACTCCGCTGCTTCCTCAACAGAAAGCTCCGGCGCCCGGGTATGCTCTCCGCCCTCACCGCCTCCGCCTGTCACGTGCACATGCTGATCGATAAATCCCGGAAGCGCCTTCGCTCCTGACATATCAATCTTCTGAAGCCCTGGGATTCCCGGGGCAAGCGAGTCGCCGATTGCGGCGATCCGCCCCTCGACCACGAGAATATCCTTCACTCCCCGGTAATCCGGGGCATAGAGCTCAGCCCGCTGAAAAAGAAAACTTGCCATTGGATTTCTCCTTTCTTTTTTCGATGCGGGACTTCGGAGACGGCCTCCCGGTCTACTTCGAAGACTCGCGGTTGAAACCGTAGACCCGGACCGGCCGTTCCTCGACACCGCCGATACCGCGGAGCCTGTCAAGAACCTTTTTCGCGTTTTCGACCACTGGATTCGTGCTCGAATCGCTTCCGATCTCTTTCTGCTTCGTTTCACGGGCGATTGTCATGAAGAGCTTCACGCGGTTCGCGATATTCGCCTCCGAGCTGCCGGCTTCAAAGTCGAGCGCCATCAGGTTGGATTCCGGATAGCGGCCGCGGATTGCCTTCGCAACCCCCTTGCCCGTGATGTGGTTCGGGAGGCAGCCGAAAGGCTGCAGACAGAGCACATTCGGAACACCATGATTGATAAAGTCAATCATCTCTGCCGTAAGGAGCCAGCCTTCACCGGCCTGTTCTCCGAGCGACACAATGCCTTTCACCGAGGTCTGCAGTTCCTTGAAGTCCGCGATCGGCATATAGCGGGTGCCGGCGAGCGCTTCGCGCATCGAGCGGCGCAGAGACTCGATTCGGCCCATAAAGAACTTCCCAACCATCGACTTCAGGAAAGAGCCGCGGCGGAACTTCTGCTCTATCACGCTGTCATCCAGGCAGTAGAGGAAGAAGTCCGTCATATCTGTCAGCACCGGTTCGCCGCCTTCAGCCAGAATCATGTCCGTCAGGTGACGGTTGGCGTCCGGGTGATACTTCAGCAGAATCTCACCCACGATGCCGACACGCGGTTTTTCGATGTCATCCTGCGGGATGGAACCAAACTCGCGAACCATCGGGATCATGTCAGACTCGAAGTCTTCGACGCTGTTACGGAAGCTCACATCGCGGGCCCGCTCGATCCACTCGTCAAGCTTCTCCTTCGCGTCACCCTTGAAGAGCTCGTGAGCCTTGGTCGCGTAGTAGAGCCTCTGCAGCATATCGCCGTAAAGGGTCGCGATCATCGCGCGGCGAAGTGCAAGCGGCGAAATCGAGAAACCCGGCTGTTCATTCAGAGAACCGCCAGAGAGCGACACAACCGGCACCTGGCTGAAACCCGCTTCTGCCAGAGCGCGATGGAGCAGCGCAATGTAGTTAGTCGCGCGGCACGGACCGCAGGTCTGAGCCAGCATGAGTGCCGTATGGTCAGGATCCTCAACGTTTTCTTTCAGCGCGTTCACCAGCTGACCGATCGTGACGATAGCCGGATAGCAGGCGTCGTTATTCACGTACTTCAGACCAGTTTCAATCGCGCGCGGCGACGCAACCGGAAGAAGCTTCAGCTTGTAGCCGCTTGCGGAAAGGGCCTTTTCCAGAATGGCGAAGTGAATCGCCGACATCTGAGGCGCCAGAATCGTATGGGTTTCGCGCATCGAACGCACGAAAACCGCAGGCTTCGCCGGTGCCTTTGCGGGCGTCTCGTCAGACTCGTCTGCCTTCGGCATGCCACGGCCCGCCTTGCGCTCTTCCACCGTTGCGAGGAGCGACGCGATACGGATCTTCGCGGGTCCGAGCGAATCGCCCTCGTCGATCTTAAGAAGCGTGTAAAGCTTTCCGGACCGCTGCAGGATTTCGGCCACCTGATCCGACGTGATGGCATCAATGCCGCAGCCGAAATTCGTGAGATGGATCAGCTCAACACAGGGCTCGGTCGCCGCGAGCGCGGCCGCGCGGTAAAGCCTCGAGTGATAAGCCCACTGGTTGACAACACGCAGCTTCCCGGGTTCAGGCGCGAGCTGCATCACAGAGTCTTCCGTCACGACCGACACGCCCAGAGACGCGATGTAGTCGGGAAGCCCGTGATTAATCAGCGGATCCACGTGGTAAGGACGGCCTGCGATCAGGACCACCGTCTTGCCGGCAGCCTGAGCCTCTGAGAGAACCTTCTCGCCCTCGGCCTCAAGCCTCTGCTTCCAATCCGCCAGCGCGTCGCGGGCCGCATCATAGGCACGGTCAACTGCCGCCCCGTCAAGCTGCGGGAAATACTTCAGCATCACGCGCTTCACGACCTTCTTGTCGCTCACCAGCACGAAAGGCGTCAGAACCTGAGGCTCCACACCGGCCGGAAGATCCGCGTTCAGGCGGACCACTTCCGGGTAGCCCGCGACCACAGGGCAGGCAAAAGTGTTATCCGACTCCTTGAAAACTTTCTCTTCCTTCGGGATGCAGGGGAACCAGATCCGCTTCACACCGTGCGTGGCAAGCCACGTCACGTGGCCGTGGGCCAGTTTCGCCGGGAAACAGACAGACTGAGATGGCATCGAGGAAAGTCCGGAGTCAAAAATGGACTTCGTGGACTCCGGTGACAGCACAACACGGAAACGGAGTTTCGTGAAAAGCGTGAACCAGAACGGGTAGTGCTCGTAAATATTGAGCGCGCGCGGAATGCCAATCACACCCTGAGGCGCGTTCTCCTCTGCGAGAGGCTCCCCTTCAAACAGGTGCTGCAGCTTCCAGGCGCAAACGTTATTCGTCGGCTCTTCTTTCTTTTTCGCGCCGCCCCGGGCACCGAAGTCGCAGCGGTTGCCGGAAATAAACTTCCGGCCATTGCTGAACCGGTTCATCGTCAGCATGCAGCGGTTGTTGCAGCCCTTGCAGCGGAAGCTGCGGGTTACCACTTCGAGCGCCTCAAGAGAAGCGACATCAAGTTTCGGTGCGGGCAGATTCCTCATCTGCACCTTTTCACGCGCGATCAGAGCGCAGCCATAGGCTCCCATCAGACCGGCAATATCCGGGCGAAGCACGGGCTTCCCGAGATGCTTCTCCAGGACTCGGAGCAGTGCGTCATTCAGGAAGGATCCGCCCTGCACAACCACATGGTCGCCGAGCTCTTCAGCCGAACGGAGACGGAGCACTTTGTAAAGCGCGTTGCGGATCACTGAGTAGCAGAGACCGGCCGCGATGTCACCGACATCCGCGCCTTCCTTCTGCGCCTGCTTCACACGGGAATTCATAAACACCGTGCAGCGGGTACCGAGATCCGCGGGATTCTTCGCAAAAAGCGCCTTATGCACAAATTCCGGCAGTGTCAGGTTGAGGCTCTTCGCGAATGTCTGGATGAAGGCGCCGCAGCCAGAGGAGCAGGCTTCGTTGAGCTTCACCTGCTCAATCACGCCGTTATGCGTCTTCAGGCACTTCATATCCTGACCGCCGATATCGATCACATAGGTGGTCTTCGGGTCAAGGAATGTCGCGGCGCGCAGATGCACCACGGTTTCCACTTCACTCAGCGGTGTTCCAAGGACAGATGCCGCCAGATCAGCGCCGTAACCCGTGGTGCAGATACCCCGGATCTGAGCGCCTTCCGGCATCTCTTTCAGCAGCTCAATCACATGAGGAAGAAGCGTCGGCAGCACGGAACCCGTGTTGCTGCCATACCAGGACTTCACGATGCGGGATTCGCTGTCGAGCACGACAGCCTTCATGGTGGTGGAACCGAGGTCCACACCCATCCAGAGATCCCCCTTCGCTTCGGCAATCGGAGCCCGGGGTGTCACCTTGCGGCTGTGATCCGCGAGGAACTTCTGATACTCCTCTTCACTCGTAAACAGAGGGGGAAGGCTCGAGGTGCGCTTTCCCGTCGGACGGCTGCGCTCAATACGTTCAATCCAATCACTGAGCAGAATAGGACCTGCGCGGTTCTCATTCTCAAGCCGCGGGGAAAGTGAGCAGAGCGCCGCGCCGTAGGCCACGATGAATTGGCCGTCAGGAATATCGGCTATCGTTTCATCCGTAAGCTTCAGCGTTGCTATAAAGCGTGCGCGAAGCTGATCCAGGAAGTGAAGAGGACCGCCAAGGAAGGCGACTTTCCCTCGGATCGGGCGGCCGCAGGCCAGACCGCCGATTGTCTGATCGACGACAGCCTGAAGAATAGAAGCGGCCACGTCCTCCCGCCGGGACCCGGCATTCAGAAGAGGCACAACGTCCGTCTTCGCGAACACGCCGCAGCGGGACGCAACGGGATAGATCGTCTTCGCGTCGGCCGCGAGTTTATTGAGCCCTGACGCGTCCGTATTGAGGAGTGACGCCATCTGGTCGATGAACGCCCCCGTGCCGCCGGCACAGACCTCATTCATCCGAAGCTCCATCCCATCCGAGAGATAGAGAATCTTCGCGTCTTCGCCGCCAAGCTCAATTGCCACATCCGTATCAGGGGCAACGAGTTTGATAGCGCGGCTAGACGCAATCACTTCCTGAATGAATCCGGCGCCTGCTGAAACGGCAAGATCCAGAGCGGCGGATCCTGTCAGCATCAGTTCAAAGGCGGTATCGGGGTATTTGACCTGCAGCTCCTTCAGGAGCGTCAGCGCTGTTTCCTTTACAGCCGCGCCATGGCGACGGTAATCGCTTTCAAGGATCTTTCCTTCGCTGTCAACAACTGCAAACTTGGCAGTCGTAGAACCTAGATCAAGACCAATCCCTAGAATCTTCACAACTTGACTCCAAAACCGTCCAATTCCCCGGTTACAGACCGGGGAAGGCTGCTGTTAAACGATGGACCGGCAAAAAAACCTGTGTAAATTTTGACAAATCGGCAGTTGTATAAGAAGCAACCAGAATACAGGTTTACCCTTATCAAAAACCGAACCGTATATCGTCAGACTTCAGCCTGGTAGACGCTTCTGTAAATAGTGAGCACATCAGAGGCTTCAAGCGGCACAAAGTGTCCCAGAGTTTTTCCTCCGGTCACACTCTGAGCAAGCTCTTCAAGCGGCGCGTCACCAGCTCCGAGTGCCGTGAGAGAATCCGGCATTCCCATCTCGCGGTAGAAAGCCTTCAGCCGGGCAATGCCTTCGCGGATCGCCTCGGCATCATCCTCCTCCTTCACTTCCATCACATTGCGGGCCCACTGTGCCACGCGCTTCGGATTTCTGACACCGACAAAAGCGAGATACCCCGGAATGATGACCGCGAGCCCTTCAGCATGGATGATGGATGGCTTCCATCCGGAGAGAGCGTGTTCCATTCCGTGGCAGGCCCAGTCCTCCTCCTGTCCGAGGCCATAGAAACCGTTATGTGCGAAAGTGCCCGCGAGACCGATCTGGCTCCAGGCGCTGTAGTTCTTGGGCTCGCGGCGGATAATGCGGCCGAAATGCATGATGGAGCGCATTGCGGCTTCTGCCTGACCATCAATAAAACCCGTATCAGAAGTATTCGTGAAGTAGCGCTCCATGATGTGGCTCATCATGTCCACCACACCGGAGGCTGCCTGGACGGCAGGCAGCGTAAAGAAGAGCTCCGGATCAATCAGCGACATAAAGGATCGGATATGCTGGCTCGCAGTCCCCAGTTTCTTCTCGCCATTCGTCACCACGACGCGCATGGAAAGTTCGGAGCCGGCCGCCGGAATCGTGAGGATTACGGAGATCGGTGTAGCTTTTTCGCAGACAGCCCGGCCGATAAAGAAATCCCAGACATCACCGTCATAAGGAATTCCCATCGACGCGGCCTTCACGGTATCGATCACTGAACCGCCACCCACCGCAAGCAGCACATCCGGCCGCCATTCGCGCGCCTCTGCGATCAGTTCACGGATAAAGCCAACCTCCGGGTTCGGATGCACACCGCCTTTTTCCCGGACACTTAAGCCCGCATCAAGGAGTGACTGCTTTACCCGGTCATAAAGTCCGGTTCGTTTGATGGAGCCTCCTCCGTACACGAGAAATACCTTTCCGCCGGGGAAACGGCGCGCCAGACGTGTACCTATTTCTGTCTCAACTCCCCGGCCGAATACCAGTTCCGTTGGAGAACAAAAATCGAAATTCTGCATTTAAGCCCCTTCAATCTGAAACACATGTTGCGATCAGCTTACAACAAAATTTGTTACGCGCTAAGGATCCCGGATACCTAACCTGAGGGGCATTATTTCCGCTTCAAAAGTACCCCCCGAAAGTGGGATACGGGTTATTTTCGGCTTGACTTTGACTGTCTGAACGTCTATCTTTCAGGCCATGTCAAAAACGGCCTATCTGATACGCGGGGGACTGCACCGGTCTCTGCCGCGCACTTTTTTCGCCTGGTTCCGCCGCTGCGGGAACCAGCGGTCGCCGTTTTTTCAAGGAATCTTCCCTTTGCGGGAAGATTTTTTTTGCGTCCATGACAAGCGCCGCAGCCCGCGATCGGCCTTTCGGACCGTACTGCAGGCCACTTCGGGACCCCTCTCCCGCAGGCGCAGCAATTCTCCCATCACTCATTTTTAATCTGAGGCAAGCTCTATGTTGGAAAAACCCCTGACGGTTCGAGACCTGATTGAACCCGCCATCATGAAGGCTGGCGGCTGGGTGAACACCCATGCCCATGCGGACCGTGCCTTTACTCTGTCAGACAAGGTGCTGGAAATCCGCCGCACTTACACGCTGCAGCAGAAATGGGATGTGCTCGATCAGCTGAAGAAGAACTCTACCGTCGAGGATTATTACCGCCGGTTCTGCCAGTTCTTTGAACTGATGATCAGCCAGGGCGTTACCGCCGTCGGCTCCTTTGTGGATATCGACCCGCAGTCTGAGGACCGCGCGATCACGGCCGGTCTCAAGGCCCGTGAGCACTATAAGGATCAGCTCACAATCAAATTCGGCAATCAGACGCTGAAAGGCGTGATTGATCCGGAAGCCCGCAAGTGGTTTGACCGCGGCGCGGAACTGGTGGACTTCATCGGCGCGCTTCCAAAGCGTGACGAACGTGATTACGGCCGCGGCGAAGAAGCCTTTGACATCATTCTTGAAACCGCCAAGAAGTACGGCAAGATGGTGCATGCCCACGTGGACCAGTTCAATTCGTCTGACGAATATGAAACTGAAATGCTCTGCGCGAAAACAATCGAGCACGGCATGCAGGGCCGCGTCGTCGGTATCCATGGTATTTCGATTGCCGCCCACTCACAGAAGTACCGTACGCGTCTTTATGAACAGCTGAAGCGCGCCAAGGTGATGATGGTGACCTGCCCGACCGCCTGGATTGACACGCGCCGCAGCAACATGATCAGCCTTTCTCACAACTCCATGACCCCGGTGGATGAAATGATTCCGGCAGGTGTCACGGTCGCTCTCGGTACTGATAACGTCTGCGACGCCATGGTGCCCTGGTGCTCGGGCGATATGTGGCATGAGCTTCAGCTTCTTGCCACGGGCTGCCGCTTCGACGACTTCGAAAACCTCGTGAAGATCGCCTCCGTGAATGGCCGTAAGGTTCTGGGCCTTGATCCTTACGATTCTGAAACTGCCCCTGTTACCGCTAATAAGAAGGAGTGATCACAATGACTGAACCTCTGAACAATACCCGCCATCTCACCGCTTCCTCCCCGCTTGCGATGGAGATTACGGCGGAGAATCTGCTTCAGATCGGAGCGGTCAACTTCCTTCTGGATCAGCCGATCCGTCTGAAGTCCGGCCTTGTTACCCCGATCTACGTGGATAACCGTCAGCTGATTTCCCACCCGGATGAGTGGCATGACATTATCGAAACGATGGCCTCCTGCATTGAGGCTCTGAAACTCGACTTCGACTGTGTCGCAGGCGTCGAAGGAGCTGGTATCAGCCATTCGGCCGCTCTGGCCTACCGCATGAATAAGCCGAATCTCTACGTGCGCCGCGCTCCAAAGACCTACGGTGACCGCTCGCGCTTTGAGGGCGGCACGGTGGCCGGGAAGAAAGTGCTTCTGATTGAAGACCATATTTCCACCGGGCTCTCGTGCCTCGACGCGATCGACGCGCTCCGTGCCGAAGGCGCTACCGTAACGGACTGCCTCTCCATCACGAATTACGACATGCCTGAAACTGAACGTCTTTTCGCAAAAGCGGGCGTCGCTACTTATGCCATGCTGCCCTTCAGTTTCATTCTGGATAAGGCCGAAACCCTTGGCATGATCAATGCCGCTCAGCATGAAGATCTGAAGGACTGGCTTGCTACGCCGTGGACCTGGAGCATGCGCCGCGGAAGCGCTGTGACAGGCGCGGAAAACTGACCCTCTTCCGGATCTCATTTTCCTGATCAGACGCCGCGATTCATTCGCGGCGTTTTTTCGTTCGCTGTTTGTGTTTTTCCTTTATGATGTACGCCGTTGGCATCTTTTTCAGTCTACGTAAAACTCCATGCAGCTCACTCGTTATACCGACTACAGCCTGAGGGTTCTGCTCTACCTTGCTGTGGATCAGAATCGGAATCCGCCGGTCACCGTCGACGAACTTTCCCAGCAGTTTCAGATCAGCCGAAACCATCTGGTCAAGATCGTGCACGAACTTGGTCAACGGGGGCTTTTGCTGACCGTGCGGGGCCGCGGGGGCGGAGTTCGTCTTGCGAAAGACCCGAGTGAATACCGGATCGGTGACATCATCGAGCAGCTGGAAGGCGGCCGCGCTGTCATTGACTGCAAGAAGATCGGCTGCGTTCTGACTGGAAAGTGCGGCCTCTCCGGAGCGCTGTGGCGCGCTATCCGTCATTTTTTTGATGAACTGAATCAGTACACACTCGCGGACGCCATGGATGCCGAAACAGTCGCCGCAGTGGAAGCCCTGCATCCGACGCTTGAAGTTCTGATGCACAGCCGCGAAATCTGCCGCCATCACCCTGACGCCGAAGCCGCTGACAAAACATCTGCCCAGAAAAAGACCGGCAGAAAATCCTCTTCCGCCGGCCGTATCAAAATTTACGAAGTTCCGTAAATCTCTCTAAGACTGCTTCACTTCCTCTGTCTTCCGTTCCTGTGACCGGGTCACGGAAGACTTGGGAATGCCCTGTGCCGGTGTGGCCGTATTCTCAATAAATTCCTTACGCTTCGTCCACAGATAGGCGAACGCGATAATCTGCACAATACCTGCGGCAATCATCGTCGCGCGAAGCGAGAGCAGCGAAGCAATCGCGCCGCCCGCCAGAGGTCCGATGATGGAACCCGCCTGCTGGAAACTGAACGAAATACCAAACGCGCGGCCGCGCTCTGTTGATGGTGTGTATCGCGTCAGGAGCGCGTTGATCGACGGGAATACACCGGCAAAGGCTAGACCGCCGATAAACCGGAGAACGATGAACGGGTCAAGAGTGCTTGGAATCGCGGAGATAACTGCAAAAAGGCCGGCAAAAAGCATTGAGGCGAGAAGCACCGGTTTAAAGCTGAAAGTCTGACCCACCCAGCCCCAAAGCGGCGACGCGATTACACCTGCGATACCCAGCACAGCGAAGACATATCCGGAAAGCGCGACGATATTATCTTCAGACCCCTGCAGAAACGCCACGTAGAACGTGAAGATCGGCATCGCGAGCGTGATCGACACCTGGGTGAGGCAGGCTGAAATCAGCAGTCCGCGGATAACGGGCATTTTAAAGAGCGAGGGCTTCTTCTCTTTCTTTTCCTCAGCCTTTGCCGCTTTCGGGGCCGCCTTTCTCGGCGGATCCTTCACGAAAAGAATGATGACCATTGTTATCGTGAAAAGCGCCGCGCCGCCGAAAAAGAAAGACGTGCGCATACCGAAATACTGAGCAAGAACACCGCCGATCAGAGGTCCGATCACACCGCCTGCCGTCACGGCCCCCTGCATAATCCCCATAGAAATGCCAAGCTTCTGCTGCGGGCAGTTCGACGACATGATGGCGAGCAGCGCGGGCCAGAGACCTGCAGCAATGCCCTGCAGAACACGGACAAAAAAGAGCTGAGTCGGCGTCTGGACAAGACCGCCTAGCGTGTAAGCAAGCGACAGCAGCACGGCAGACCGGATCGCCATCAGCTTCCGGCTTCCCTTGTCAGACATCGCGCCCCAGATCGGAGCCATAAAGGTACTGACCAGGAAGGTAACCGAGAACACCGCTCCGGACCAGAGATTGACGTGTTCAGTAACGCCGAGCTCTTTCGTCAGATACACCGGCAGAAACGGAATCAGCATGGTGTAGCTAGACGACATCAGCGTGGCCGCCAGTGTCAGGATGGTCAGCAGCACCTTCCAATTCATCATCTTTGGAGGTGTCTTTTCAATTAATTGATTATTCATATTCAGATCCTGCACATAATTTCTTTCTGCCGCATTTCCGCTCTCATAGGCTGAACGGAATAAATCAAACAGATGAAACTATCGAGGCGCTTAGTTTAACCAATTGTGAGGATACACTTGACGCATCACGGAAAAACAATTCTGGCAAAATTTCTGAATTCCGTGACAATAGAAACAACCCGGGCGGTTTCTATCGAGCCCCGCAATATGATGAGAAAGGTTTAGCAGTGAATCAGATTCAACAAAGTACCTTGGAACACCTGAAAGATGCCGTAAGCCATCACGCTGTGACGCTAGTCAGTCATTTTCCGGGTAAACCCTCTGCGAAGCTGATCTCAGAATGTTTCCCGGACTTTACGCTGGTCAGCGGTGAATCCATCAAAGTCTGGAATCTGGCAGAAAATCTCCCCCGCGAGTTTTTTTCTGTTTACCAGACACCTCTGATTTTTGACGCCTGTGAGCGTGTTCCCGGTTTTCTAAGATACCTGTCAGATGAGCTGCCAACACTCACCGGTCCTCTGATTCTGATCGGAAATCCAGATCCGATTCCTGAAGTCCTTCTGAATTCGCCTCAATTCAGCAGAATCTGTCTGTTTCCGACCGCCTGGCCCGAAACAGAATCTTTTCCGCCGATCGGAGAGGATGTGTCCGAGACAGGCACAGTTTA
The DNA here is from genome assembly GCF_003402575.1 of Mesosutterella multiformis. Lineage (GTDB taxonomy): Bacteria > Pseudomonadota > Gammaproteobacteria > Burkholderiales > Burkholderiaceae_F > Mesosutterella > Mesosutterella multiformis. The sequence continues at coordinate 1,323,823 of NZ_BGZJ01000001.1, read as the reverse complement.
CGAAATGCCGGCTGCAATGGCAGAAGAAAGAACCGCAGCCGGACTCGCCAGAACCCGTGGATCTGACAGTATTGGCTCTTACAGTTTCTGGTCTGACTGGATGAACGAATTTATTCGGGATACAGCGATAAGTACCCTTAAGGTACGAGACCAGGCGGCCTTTTTCAGGTTTCTGAAAACACTGGCTGCATCTGCCGGGCAGGGGCTGAACGCGCGAGCCCTCGCGAAACAATCCGGCGTTACCGCAATGACCGCCGGAAACTGGATTCAGAAGCTGAAGTCCCAGCAGATCATTCAGCTGATTCAGCCGGTTCCGCAGCCTGAAAATCACCGTCACATCAGACGTCCGAAACTTCTTTTTACCGATACCGGTTTCGCCGCGTATCTGCTCGACGTGTCGTCCTATGACATCCATTCGAGTCCATACCGCGATGCGCTTCTTGAAAACGCATTTGCAATAGAACTGATGAAACGTTTCAGTCCGTATGACAACGCGGAATTCTTTTACTATCAGGACACCAATCACATTGCTGTCGATCTGATCTGCGAACTTTCCGGAACTTTCACACCTATTGCAGTCGCGACAGATGAGGCTTCACTTTTGAAGAAAATTCGGGACTTCAGAATTCTTCCTGCGCTGGGCTTGAAAACCGGCCTCCCCGCACTGATTACGCTGAAATCTCTCGCGGAAAAAGATGAAGTAAAGGCGCTTCAGCCGGATCTGGTGCTGCTGACCTGATCCGGATCTCAAACAGTCCGAAAGTGAAAAGGGAGGAGCGTGAGCTCCTCCTTTCTTTCTCCTGGTTTTCCAAACGCACATAAAACAAAACCCTCGAAAGAAAAACTTTCGAGGGTTTTGATGGGGGAGCCTGACAGTGACCTACTTTCACCGGAAATACAACCGACTATCATTGGCGCGAGAGCGTTTCACCGTCCTGTTCGGAATGGGAAGGGGTGGGGCCACTCTGCTATGGCCGTCAGGCAAAGGCTTTGCTTTCGAAGTTTTTTAAGGACTTCTCAAGCGAATTCTTTGGGAAGGAATGAAATCACATGGCTTGCTTTTCCACATTCACACATTTCTTTCTTTTTGCAAGCTTCCTTTCAAAACCATTTGCTGTCATTTAATCAAGCAGCACGGTTATAGGATCAAGCCGCACGGGCAATTAGTACCAGTTAGCTTCACGCCTCACAGCGCTTCCACACCTGGCCTATCAACGTCCTGGTCTCGGACGACCCTTCAGGGAGGTCAAGCCTCCGGGAAGACTAATCTTCAGGCAAGTTTCCCGCTTAGATGCTTTCAGCGGTTATCTCTTCCGCACATAGCTACTCGGCAATGCGACTGGCGTCACAACCGATACACCAGAGGTGCGTCCACTCCGGTCCTCTCGTACTAGGAGCAGCCCCTGTCAATCTTCCAGCGCCCGCGGTAGATAGGGACCAAACTGTCTCACGACGTTTTAAACCCAGCTCACGTACCTCTTTAAATGGCGAACAGCCATACCCTTGGGACCGGCTACAGCCCCAGGATGAGATGAGCCGACATCGAGGTGCCAAACACCGCCGTCGATATGAACTCTTGGGCGGTATCAGCCTGTTATCCCCAGAGTACCTTTTATCCGTTGAGCGATGGCCCTTCCATACAGAAGCCACCGGATCACTATGACCTGCTTTCGCATCTGCTCGACTTGTCTGTCTCGCAGTCAGGCACGCTTTTCCCATTGCAGTATCCTCACGATTTCCGACCGTGATTAGCGTACCTTCGCACTCCTCCGTTACCCTTTAGGAGGAGACCGCCCCAGTCAAACTGCCCACCATGCACGGTCCCCAGCCAGGATCACTGGCCCAGGTTAGAACCTCAAACAAATCAGGGCGGTATTTCAACGACGGCTCCGAATGAACTGGCGTCCATTCTTCAAAGCCTCCCGCCTATCCTACACAGATCGGTTCAAAGTCCAATGCAAAGCTACAGTTAAGGTTCATGGGGTCTTTCCGTCTAGCCGCGGGGAGATTGCATCATCACAAACATTTCAATTTCACTGAGTCTCGGGAGGAGACAGTGTGGCCATTATTATGCCATTCGTGCAGGTCGGAACTTGCCCGACAAGGAATTTCGCTACCTTAGGACCGTTATAGTTACGGCCGCCGTTTACTGGGACTTCGATCAGGAGCTTGCACCCCATCAATTAATCTTCCAGCACCGGGCAGGCATCACGCCCTATACGTCGACTTTCATCTTTGCAGAGCGCTGTGTTTTTAGTAAACAGTTACAGCCACCGATTCTCTGAGACCTCTTCGCCCTTCGGGTTTCTCTCCCGTCAAGCTACAAAGGCACACCTTCTTCCGAAGTTACGGTGTCAATTTGCCGAGTTCCTTCTCCCGAGTTCTCTCAAGCGCCTGAGCATATTCAGCTCACCCACCTGTGTCGGTTTACGGTACGGTCGCCGTTGAACTGAAGCTTAGAGGTTTTTCCTGGAAGCGCTTCCAGTGGCTTCGCCTTCAAAAGAAGACCCGATCCTTCGTCCTGGGTATACGCCTGCGGATTTGCCTGCAGGCACCCATCGCTCGGAAGCCGGGACATCCAACACCCGGTCCACTCTGGCTGCTCCGTCACCCCATCGCATTCAACGTCGGTTCAGGAATATTAACCTGATTTCCATCAGCTACGCTTCTCAGCCTGGCCTTAGGAACCGACTCACCCTGCTCCGATTAACGTAGAGCAGGAAACCTTGGGTTTGCGGCGAGCGGGCTTTTCACCCGCTTTATCGTTACTCATGTCAGCATTCGCACTTCTGATACCTCCAGCAGACCTTACGATCCACCTTCACAGGCTTACAGAACGCTCCCCTACCACTCATACTCAAAGTATGAATCCGCAGCTTCGGTTATCAACTTAGCCCCGTTACATCTTCCGCGCGGAAGGACTCGATCAGTGAGCTATTACGCTTTCTTTGAAGGATGGCTGCTTCTAAGCCAACTTCCTGACTGTTTTAGCCTTTCCACTTCGTTTTCCACTTAGCTGATATTAGGGACCTTAGCTGGCGGTCTGGGTTGATTCCCTTTTGAGTCCGGACGTTAGCACCCGGTGCTCTGTCTCCTGCGCGAAGCTTTCTGGTATTCGGAGTTTGCCATAGTTTGGTAAGACGCCATGTCCCCCTAGCTATAACAGTGCTCTACCCCCAGAAGCTCATGCGCAAGGCACTACCTCAATAGTTTTCGGGGAGAACCAGCTATCTCCAGATTTGTTAAGCCTTTCACCCCTAACCACAGCTCATCCTCTGGTTTTGCAACACCAGTAGGTTCGGCCCTCCAGTGTGTGTTACCACACCTTCAGCCTGGCCATGGTTAGCTCATCTGGTTTCGGGTCTATGCCATGCGACTGAATCGCCCTGTTCGGACTCGCTTTCGCTGCGCCTCCCCTAGTCGGTTAGGCTTGCCACATAACATAAGTCGCTGACCCATTATGCAAAAGGTACGCAGTCACCCCGAAGGGCTCCTACTGTTTGTATGCATGCGGTTTCAGAATCTATTTCACTCCCCTCCCGGGGTTCTTTTAACCTTTCCTTCACAGTACTAGTACGCTATCGGTCGATCACGAGTATTTAGCCTTGGAGGATGGTCCCCCCATGTTCAGCCAGGGTTTCACGTGCCCCGACCTACTTTTCGAATCCTCAGTACCTTGAGATGAACGTCCCGTACGGGGCTATCACCCACTATGGCGAGCCTTTCCAGACTCTTCCAGTGTTCTTCTCAATATCGAATTCAGGCTGTTCCGGTTTCGCTCGCCGCTACTTCCGGAATCTCGGTTGATTTCTTTTCCTGCAGCTACTGAGATGTTTCAGTTCGCCGCGTTCGCCTCCATGCGCTATGTATTCACGCATGGATCAAGCTAAAGCTTGGAGTTCCCTCATTCGGAGATCCCCGGATCAAAGCTCGTTGTCAGCTCCCCGGGGCTTTTCGCAGACTGCCGCGTCCTTCATCGCCTGTGATCGCCAAGGCATCCACCACATGCACTTAGTCGCTTGATCCTATAACCCTGCCGCCTTTTACCCGGCACGGTTTCAATCGACTTGTAACGTGTCGCTGTTCTCTAAATGTTGCTTCGGTTTCTTGGAGAAACTTGCAAATTTGTGAATGCAATCACAACCCATGTTCATAACTGCCCTGAAATACCCTCATCAAGTATTCCAGGCACTTAGAACTTTCATTCCTTCCTAATTGTTAAAGAACAACCGAACATAGTCTTCATTTCTCAGAAGACAACGAACGATAAGTATGAGCACCTGTCTTGAGAACTTCGTTCTCTTAAAAGGAGGTGATCCAGCCGCACCTTCCGGTACTGCTACCTTGTTACGACTTCACCCCAGTCATGGAACCCACCGTGGTCGCCGTCCTCCTTGCGGTTGGACAAACGCCTTCTGGCAAACCCCACTCCCATGGTGTGACGGGCGGTGTGTACAAGACCCGGGAACGTATTCACCGCGGCATGCTGATCCGCGATTACTAGCGATTCCGACTTCATGCAGTCGAGTTGCAGACTGCAATCCGGACTACGATCGGTTTTCTGGGATTAGCTCCGCCTCCCGGCTTCGCTGCCCTCTGTTCCGACCATTGTATGACGTGTGAGGCCCTAGCCGTAAGGGCCATGAGGACTTGACGTCATCCCCATCTTCCTCCGGTTTGTCACCGGCGGTCTCATCAGAGTGCTCTTGCGTAGCAACTGATGACAAGGGTTGCGCTCGTTGCGGGACTTAACCCAACATCTCACGACACGAGCTGACGACAGCCATGCAGCACCTGTGTTCAGGCTCCCTTGCGGGCACTCCAGACTTTCATCCGGATTCCTGACATGTCAAGGCTAGGTAAGGTTTTTCGCGTTGCGTCGAATTAATCCACATCATCCACCGCTTGTGCGGGTCCCCGTCAATTCCTTTGAGTTTTAATCTTGCGACCGTACTTCCCAGGCGGTCAGCTTCACGCGTTGGCTTGGTTACCCAGGAATTGCTTCCCGAACAATCAGCTGACATCGTTTAGGGCGTGGACTACCAGGGTATCTAATCCTGTTTGCTCCCCACGCTTTCGTGCATGAGCGTCAGTCATGTCCCAGAGGGCTGCCTTCGCCATTGGTGTTCTTCCGCATATCTACGCATTTCACTGCTACACGCGGAATTCCACCCTCCTCTGACAAACTCTAGCCATGCAGTCACAAATGCAGTTCCCAGGTTAAGCCCGGGGATTTCACATCTGTCTTGCATAGCCGCCTGCGCACCCTTTACGCCCAGTAATTCCGATTAACGCTTGCACCCTACGTATTACCGCGGCTGCTGGCACGTAGTTAGCCGGTGCTTATTCTTCAGATACCGTCAGCGGAACGTATTATTCGTACGTCCCTTTTCGTCTCTGACAAAAGCGGTTTACAACCCGAAGGCCTTCATCCCGCACGCGGCATGGCTGGATCAGGGTTTCCCCCATTGTCCAAAATTCCCCACTGCTGCCTCCCGTAGGAGTCTGGGCCGTGTCTCAGTCCCAATGTGGCTGATCATCCTCTCAGACCAGCTACTGATCGTCGCCTTGGTAAGCTTTTATCTCACCAACTAGCTAATCAGACATCGGCCGCTCCTGTCGCGCGAGGTCTTGCGATCCCCCGCTTTCACCCTCAGGTCTCATGCGGTATTAGCTGATCTTTCGATCAGTTATCCCCCACAACAGGACACGTTCCGATGCATTACTCACCCGTTCGCCACTCGCCGGCAGGAGCAAGCTCCCCCGCTGCCGTTCGACTTGCATGTGTAAGGCATGCCGCCAGCGTTCAATCTGAGCCAGGATCAAACTCTTGAGTTCAATCACTGCTATTACTTCATTTGCCTCAGTTTCCTGAGGCGTCGCGCTCAAAATTATCGACTGGTAATTCTCAGAAGCTCTCGCTTCTGCATCATTCCATTCGTCTTTTCAAGCACCTGATTTTTTATGAGCTGAAGCTCTTCAAAACCAGATGCTCACGCTTATCGGTTCGTTATTCAGTTTTTAAAGATCGTCACTGCATCGCAGCGACACGATGAGTATCCTACCCTCTCGATTTTAAAAATGCAAATATTTTTTCATTCGATCTTTCATTTTCCTCAATGGATTTCATGAAAACAATTGATTAAAACGATCATTTTTTTATTAATTTTTTCTGTTTTATGGATTTCGGACAGCTTCCATACAAACAGGGCGGAGAAACTTCCGTTTCTCCGCCCTGTCTGAAAAGCCCAAAATGCTTAAATAAAGCGGCAGATATGATCAACAGCAATATCTGAGAATCCAAAGGCTTCCGCTTTGGTGACTTTTCCGCTTGCGACCCGGATCACTTCGTCGAGAATACCTTTCCCGGCATCAGCGATGGTCAGATCTCCTTCCAGAATACCGGACGCATCGATGTCCATATTGTCAGCCATGCGCTTCGCGGTCTCCCTGTTACCGGTTACCTTGATTACCGGAGCCAGAGCGTGACCGGTCGGTGTACCCCGCCCTGTTGTGAAGACCACCACTGTAGCGCCTCCCGCCACCATGCTCGTGACAGAAGAAATATCGTACCCGGGAGTATCCATAATCAGAGCTCCCTTCTTGGTTGGTCTTGCCGCTTCCTGAAGGACCTCTACAACAGGCCTTGTGCCTCCTTTATGGATGCAGCCAAGAGACTTTTCCTCAATCGTGGATAGACCGCCTGCTTTGTTCCCCGTGGTCGGCTGCCCCGTACGGCAGTCCTGTCCAACCCCGGCAAGATGTTTTTCGTAATCCTCGCAGATGCGGATGATCTGGTCATGGATTTCCGGTGTTGCACCTCGTTTCGCGAGAATATGTTCCGCTCCCACGAACTCGATCGTTTCAGACATCATCGTGGTGCCGCCCAGATCCACGATACGATCAGACATGTTCCCCACCGCCGGATTCGAGGCGATGCCGCTTGTTGCATCCGATCCGCCGCACTCAATTGCGACAAACAGATCTGACGCATCGCAGGGTTCACGCTGCTGCTCACTTGCCTGTGCAACCATTTCCCGGGCTGCTTTAACCGCGGCCGCAGTTGTTGCTACCGTTCCGCCTATCTCCTGTATTCCGAACGAGACGACAGGTTTGGAAGTCTCCGCACGGATTTTCGCGGCCAGTTCTCGATGACCGACCGTTTCGCACCCAAGGCCGATTACGATGACTCCGAATACATTCGGATTCAGCGCGAACCCCGTCAGCACACGAAGATTCATGTCCGTGTTCGCCTGCACATCAGAACACCCGACATTCATAATCACGTTCTTTGTGCCGCGGACTTCGCTTGCCACCAGTCTGCAGGTTTCGGAAGCGCAGGCACAGCCTGGAAGAATCAATACATAGTTTCTGACACCAACACGCCCGTCCTCCCGACGATATCCCATGAACTGCATTTCACGCCTCCTTCTTAAGCAAATACTCGTCTGCATACGCCCGCGGCTGACTGGCAATATTCCGATCATTCACAAGACATCCTTTACGGATATCCTCGGTGGCTTTGCCGATAACCTCACCGTACTTCAGTACCTCTTCTCCAGAGGCAATATCACGAAGCGCGATTTTGTTGCAGAAAGCGATCGCCTCAGCGGCTTTCACTGCCCCTCTTGAACCATCCGGCTCAAGAATCTCGACCTCATCCCCCGGCTGAACCGCGGACGTGCAAACCGCAATATTGTCAGTGGCATGTATATGCAAGGCTTTTGGCATCTGAACGTTCCTTTCCTGATTCGGAATAACTAGAACGCACTCTACGCTTATTAGTTCTTTAGGGGTACACAGCTTAACGTGATATAACCGCGTGGCCTTTTTGTGATAAGACTATTGCTATCACCACTCCTCAGACAGGTGTCGAAATGGATCATCTTTTTGAAACACGTTTTTCTGAGCTTCTCGTCACGTATGGTGAGAAGATCGCACTCGCGATCATCTGCCTTATTGTCGGCAAGATCGTCATCAATCTCATCATCGGTGCTGTAGGCAGGGTCAAATACTTCAACAATGTTGATCAGACAGCAAAGGGCTACATCAATTCATTCCTGAAGATTGGTCTTTGGGTCGTTCTGCTGATCATTGTGATTCAGATCCTTGGTGTTCCGATGGCGTCCGTCATCACAGTACTTGCATCCGCAGGTCTTGCTATCGGTCTTGCTCTGCAGGGGGCGCTTTCCAACATTGCGGGCGGTGTCATGCTGATGATCTTCCGTCCGTTCAGTGTGGGGGATTATGTTCAGGCATCCGGCGTTGAAGGGACAGTTCGGGATATCACGCTTTTCTATACCACGCTGATTTCCCCTGACAACAAGCGAATCACAATCCCGAATTCGCAGGTCATGAACACTACGGTCACCAATCTTTCGAGCGAAAAACTTCGCCGTGTCGATCTCGACTTCAGCGTTGCCAAAGACGAGACCCCTGAGAAAATTCAGTCCCTCATGCTAGAAGCCATTGCGAAAACCAATAAGGTTCTCCAGGATCCGGCGCCGTTTGCCCGTCTTACCGGAGGAAACGACAAGGGCATGAACTTCCAGGCCCGCGCCTGGTGCAAGAGTTCTGACTATTGGGACGTCTATTTCGACCTCACGCAGAACATCACCGAGGCTATGGGGGAAAATGACGTCAAGGCCCCTGCGGCTCGTGTGATTCAGGCTTAAACCACAAGTCTCTTTCCATAAGAAAAAGCGCAGACCGTTCTTACGAACGTCTGCGCTTCTTTTTGCCTTATCCTGATCAGCGTTTCTGGCTGTCGCGGTAATCGGCCAGGAATTTCTCAATCCCCTTATCGGTCAGTGGATGAACCAGCATCGCCCGAAGCACCTTTGTCGGAATCGTCGCAATATCGCACCCGGCGAGCATCACCGCGTTCACGTGCCCGAGCGAGCGGATGCTTGCCGCAATGACTTCCGTCTTGATATCAAAATTACGGAAGACGTCCACAATATCGGCAACCAGCTGCACGCCGTCTTCACCGATATCATCAAGCCGTCCAACAAAGGGTGAAACGTAAGCTGCACCCGCACGGGCCGCAAGAAGAGCCTGAGGAAGGCTGAAGATCAGAGTGACATTCACACGGATGCCTTCTGACGACAGCACCTTCACCGCTTTAAGTCCTTCGGCAGTGCAAGGAATCTTGATCACGACATTCTCAGCGATCTTGACGAGCTTATGCGCTTCTTCGAGCATGCCCGCGCAGTCAAGACTGATCACTTCCGCCGATACCGGCCCTGGAATCAGGCTGCAGATCTCAGGAATCACATCCGCCTGGGAACGGCCGGATTTCGCAATCAGAGAGGGATTGGTTGTTACACCGTAAACGATCCCCATATCGGCAAATTCGCGGATCTCATCCACGTTAGCCGTGTCCATAAAAATCTTCATGCATATCCCCTTTGTTTTCCGCCTGCCTCTTGAGGACAGGCGTTATTGCTTAAATAATGCCGATCCTGAAGAGGAGTTTCAACTTAAGACAAGGGGATTTTGCGTGATTCAGCCTGACTATTGACCTTGGGCATCCCGGACTGGTTAAAAGCCTTACAGATTGACCCAGCCTTCTCCTGGAGGAAGCGGCGTTCCGTCCTCGGCTTTGGGGCCATCTGCTTTCGGTGTTCCACCGCCCAGCAGATAGGCACCCGCCATCTGCTGCCACTTCATGAATTCGTCTGGCGGAATGCTCACATCCCGGCCAAGCGCAATCTCCCGGAGAGATTCGTGGGGATTCGCTGTTTTCATGACCGCCTGAGCCGCGGGATCCGTGCCATCCGCAAGATCAACTGCATACCAGACCCGTGACACATCGTACTTCAGGGACCAGCTGGGGATCAGGAATTCCACATTCAGCACAAGACTTGGATCCGGTGTCCTCTCAGTCTCCAGATCATCCTCTCCTGTTGTATGACAGGAAAACAGCACCCGATGACCGCCATCCCCGGATTCCACTGTCCAGCTTTCCGTATTCTTCTTGCAGTACTGATACTGATTCAGGGCATCACCGATTCTGAAAGTTCTGCCATCTTCGAAACTGATTTTCCCGTTCTGGACATAACTGAGCCAGAGCATCCCTGTGCATCCGGCGAGGAGCAGCGCTGAGAGTGCCGCTGCCGCAGCCCTGAACGCTTTCTGACTAAACTTCATTCAGACCATCCTTATCAGCCGTCTTTCCGGCGACTGTTTTCAATCTAATATCCGGCCTCACGCTCCCGGATTTCACGATAAAGCGATTCATTTACTGGAACAGGGACACCTAGATCGTGCCCTTTCTTCACCACAGTTCCGGCAAATGACTCCACTTCCGAGAGCCGATGAGCGAGACCATCCTGCCGCATTGAAGGCATACCTTCAGGAGCCAGAGTGTCAATCAGTCCTACATAAAAACTGAGATCTTTCTCTGTTACTGCGACGCCGCTCTTCAGGGCGATCTGCATAGCTTCCCGCATCGCTCCGATCATCCGATCGCGAGCGGGGCCAGGCTTCTGAACAACAGCATAGCCGCCTTCCTCAACCATGCAGAGCTGATTGACACCGACATTCAGCATCCATTTGGCCCAGATCCGGTGAAGAATATCCGGATCCCGCTCAAAGGGCACGTCACAGCGGGTCAGCAGCTCGCAGAGCATTTCCAGATCAGGAAGACGCTCCTGATCCCCCGCGGGCAGTCCCACACAAAGCGTCCCAGGGTGCGAATACTTCAGATCAGGGCCGATCTTTGTGGCATCCATACCTTGAGCGACTGTATACAGAACATGTCTGCCGCCGAGCTTTTCCGAAATTATCTCTTCGCTCGTAATGCCATTCAGCAGCGAAATGATGATGGTATCGGGTCCGGCAAACTGCTTCGCAAGACCAATCGCGCTTTCCAGACCGGTTGCCTTAGTCGCAAAAATCAGCAGATCAGGAGCCGGCGCGTCCTTGGCTTCCATCATCCGGAACGGGCATTTCTCACCATTGCAGGTAACACCGACCGAATTGAAGCGCCGCACCCGAGCGGCATCAGCGACAAAGAAAAGGTTTTCATAGCCAATTCTCCGGCCGATCAGATGTCCGTACAGGATACCGAGGGCACCCATCCCGATAATAGCAACGCTTCCAATAGTCTTCATGGCCGCATCCCCGAATTACCCGGCAAACCGGGAACTCTTTTTCACCTCACTGTCGACCTCCGCGCCGAGCTTCCGGAGTTCAGCAATGATCCGTTCGCGCTTCAGGCGCTTTGCTTCCGCCGCATCGCTGTCAACGCGGAGTGTCTTTGTGAAAGTCTCCGCCTTGGACTGAACCTCAGTCACGAGATCCGCCGGTTTTTCGGTCTCGTGTGACTTTTCTTCAGCAGAGGGTCTCACGCCTTTCTCGGCCAGCTGCGACATCAGCCACCAGAGTCCCGACTCCGGGTCACGGCTCCAGGCTCCACCCCGGACACGGACAAACTGCCAGCCGGCACGCTCCAGAATCGTCTGGCATTCCATCCTTGCGATAACCGCATTGGGGATCGGAGTTCCTGCGTCACCATCGCATTCAACGATGACTTTCTTCCCGTTCTCTTCGACTACCAGGTCGAGGTCAAAAGCTCCTATCCGGTACCCCTTGTGAACGGTGAACCCCTTCTCTTCAAGGCCATCAGCCACTTCAGAGGCAAGCTCAGAAATCAACCCGCTATCCTCCTCGCGGCATCCGTTTTTCTCAAGATCCGACAGATAGTCAAAGAACGTCTTGCGGATATCACCTTCCTGCAGCTGAGTCGCCGGATCAAAGGAGTACACCGCCCAGATCTGATCCCGGGCGCGCGACACGGCAACGTTCCAGCGTTTCTTCATACCGTCGTCGCTTCCCGCGCCTTCACGCCGCAAAGGTTTGTCTCCGTCAGGAGAATCGACGAGTGACAGGAAAATGACATCGCGTTCATCCCCCTGGAAATCAGGGGAAAGGCCGCAGAGAATTCTCCGGCTCTGGATTACTTCCGGCCCCAGTGCCTTATAAAGCAGATCATTGATCAGCTGTATCTGAGCTCCTGTCTTGCCGGATCGCATGACGATTACACCAAAGGTCTTGCCGTCGTAGGCCTTTTCTCCGATACAGGCCTTAATCCTTCCAACAATGGCCTCAGCCTCCGCCTTGTTCGCATCGTTCTGTTCACGGACACCATTCACCCGGCAGCGGACAATCGCCGGCACAAGGTTAGTAGAAGCCGCATCACGGAGCGGAAGAATAAGGCCGTTATAGGAGAGCTGATTCGAGTAGCCGATGATCGGCGGGACGCTTCTGAAATGCTCACGGAGCATCAGCGGGTCGTAAGCGGTCCGGGCGAGATCATAGAGAGAAGACTGTGCCTGGTAGATCGGCCAGTTCGCAATCTTTCCCTCAATGTACTGACGGGACAGCGCGTTGACAGCCATGTCACCGACACCGACCGCCGCCGGCGACACCTGTCTGTCATCCCCCGCGATCACCGCACGGTTGGCGAGGAAGAGAAGCGGCATCGACACAATGTCAGACTGGCTCGCTTCATCCAGCACGATAACGTCAAACTTCCAGGTACCGTCGAACATGGCAAGAGCCCGTTCGGCCGGCATAATCCAGCAAGGAACCGCCTGCGCGCAGGAGGACATAAGGTCCCGGGCCTGGGCTCGCAGCGTTTCAACATTCCGTCCATTCCCGCGGCCAATTCTCGCCGCAATCTGTGCCCAGCCCTGCAGTTTCTGCATAAGAGCACGGTTCTCCCGCATGCGTTCAGACAAAGCAAGCCAGGCGCGATCCACAGCGAGTGTCACAGTCTGACGCCTCAGCGTAGAGGAAAGTTCCTCGGCCTTTTTCTGCTCATCCGCCATGCTGGTGGAGAGATAAGACTCAAAGCTGGAATCCAGAAGCTTCCAGTCCCAGGCCTCAATTGCGTGTTTCGGACACGAAGTTGAGCGGCGCTCAGCAATTGCCCGGGCCCAGGCCGGAGCACCTGAAGCGAGCCTTTGAAGCAGCTCACTGCGTGCGTCAATCTGAGGTCTGAGTTCCCTGAGTGTCTCACGGTCTTCCCAGGCCTTCTGATAGGCCTCAGGACTCTCATCGAGAGCGGCTGACAGCCTGACCGCAAGTTTTGATCCCTTCTGAATGGCGGGTTTCAGGCTTTCCCGGACAGAGCGGACATAATCCCGGAGTTCGGTGAGCCGATCCATGACCCGATCAAGGGCTGCCGCTGGACGGAGAAGCTCCTCAACACTGCGCGCCAGGGCGCCGCAGCTTTCCACGGGACCAACGCCGGTTCCACCCGTGATCAGAGCGGGATTGATTCCCAGCACTTCCGCCTTACGGAGCAGCGGCTCAGCCCAGCCGGTCCACCAGGAAAGGGCCTTTTCAAGCCGCGGTACATAACGCAGCCTCACCTGCTCCTCGGGGTGATCCGTTCCAAGAGACTCAAATGCCGGGCCGCCTTCCTTCTGCACGAGATCGTTCCAGAGCTTCATGGCCGCCGCACGGGCTTCTTCCAGATCGAGCCTGAGAAGCACCGAGGCGTAATCATGATCCGTGCTCGGCACGTGTCCATTCACGAGTGATCCGCCAAGGGCCGCAAGACGCGTTTTCTGGGTCAGCTTGGTAAGAAACCCAGGCTCACCGGAAATCCGGTTCTCCCGGAAATAGTTCAAGGCCTCACGGAGAGCCGGACGGTCTGCGTCCGGACGGATCTCAACCGCAAACTCATCCATCTGCCCGATTTCTTTCTCCGCGAGTTCAGAGGCTGCCTGAACAGCAGCCAGCAGTTTTTCCCAACGGGCTTTGATAGCACCGCCGGCCGCACCGGCCGCGCGCGCTGAGGCTACCCAGGGTTCAGGAATGCCGACAGTCCGATCCTTTTCCAGCCAATCAGACAGCATGGCGACAGGGCCGCCCGGTTTTTCAGGCGCCTCAATCGCGAGGTCACCGGCCACATAGCGGAAAATTCTCTGTCCGCCCTGACCGCCGCGCGCTTCAACCCGAACCGTCGAATGACGGACAAAATCCCGGAGTTCAGAGGCCTCTGCGGCAAGATGCGCCTGTTCCTCAGGCTGGGGCAGTGTATCTGTCTCCAGCATGCCGGAAAGCGATTCGGTCTCCACTTCACGCGTCACAACACCCGAAAGGCTGTAGAGCGTCCGGAGTTCCTCCTCGGTCAGCGGGAAAGGCCCGGTTGGCGTATCTCTGCCGGGAAGCACAGCTTCCAGCGCTTCATTCTCATGGAGCCACGTGCCGATTTCTGTTGGCGTCCAGCTCCGTCCTCCGATTTCCTGCTTTTCAGACTCAGCGTTGAGACGGCTGTAGAGCCTTGAACGGGACTCCTGCAGAGCCTTGAACGTTCTGTCCCGGGCCGCGGTCTCAGCCTCAATCTTCCGTTCGAGCTCCTCCGGTCTGACCAGAGAAAGCTTTTCTGTCAGTGCCTGAACGGTCGCGAGGACGTCATCCTCTTCGCTCGAGAAGGAAATACAGAGATCCTGCATTTCAGCCGGCAGCATCGATTTGATAACCCGGAGCGCTTTTTCCTTCTGAGAAGAAATAAGCACTGTCTTTCCGCAGGAAAGGAAATCTCCGATCAGGTTCGCGATCGTATGGGTTTTACCTGTTCCCGGAGGTCCCATGACAAGAACGGCGTCACGATTACGGATTTCCCGGGCGACCTCCAGCTGTTCGCGGTTAGCAGGCTTCGTGAGAAGAATTGAAGCATCTTCCCCGCCCGCGGCTGCCAGACGGTCTTCCAGAGTTTCAGACGGCTTGGCGGGAGCCGTATCGTCCCGCTCCTCCACACCGCTCACCAGATCGATCAGATGCTGCGGAATCTTTTCACCCGCATCAATCTCACGGATGATCCGATCGGAGGCTTCCGCCATGCCGGAAACGCGTTCTTCTATCCAGAAAACCGGATCCTCATAGAAACCAAAATGAACTCGGTCATCAAACTCCGGCGGTTTTCCGCTGTCAGACCAGCGGCTTTCAGGAGAAATCGTTGCCGCGAGTTTTTGGAAAGAAGCCCGCACGGGCTGCGTGTCAAACGGATGCACATTGGTGCTCTCGACGTCCTCACGCGTTGCCTGGCAGAGTTCAAGCCTGAAACCATCGTCCTGGAATCCGGAAAGCAGTTCTGACTCAAACCGTGCCGGTTCAGAAAGATCCACCTCTACCCGGATCGTCACGCGGTTCTCATCCACAATCAGCCGGAAACGGATCGGGCGCGTAAGCACCGGATGACGTGCGGCGAGGTGTGCGTCGTCGCTGGCGAAGGAAATAGATCCCGCCTTGGCAATCAGCCTGAGATTGCTGTCCTCCACCTCGCGGCTCTTCTGATAGAGCATCTGGAAGAGATCAAGAGACTTTGAAACGGCCTCCCAGTGAAGAAGCCAGTCCTTTCTCGCCCCGCCCCAGTCGAGCCAGGCCTCCCCGAATTTTTCATCCGAAGCGGCGCGTTCAATCAGTTCGCTTCCCGGTTCCCACTCCGGTTTTTCCCATCCTTCACCCACTGCCTCCCGAAGCAGCGCCGGGGGCTCCGGGCAATGCGGAAGCTGGAGCTGCTCAACTGACAGCAGCAGATTCGGCTCCCGGGATTCCGGTGTCCATTTTTTGACCCCCGGAAGCTTTGGATCAATGGATGAAAACTTCAGGAACCAGGGATGGCGATCAAGCCAGATGATGTTTTCCCGGCGAACTCTGCCCAATTCCCGGGCAAAACCGAAAAGCGCTTTTGCCTGGGCCGCCTGCCGCCCTCTTTTCTCAATCGATACTTCCTGCATAATCCATCCACCCAGAGAAAACGGCTGCCCAGAAGCGGGAAGCCTGCCGGAGAACTACGTTTGAAACATCATATCAGGACGCCAAAGCCCGGAGAAAAGGCTCTCCGAGAGGCGCACTTACTGCTGCTGCGGGCCAGGGGAAACAGCTTCATTGATGTTTTTCGAAGACTGTGCGGACCGCATAGGCCGATCGAAATCGAATGACATCTGCTCGCTGTTATCACCTGACACTGAGGACTTCGTCTGGACTCTGACCTCTTCGGCTTCATCCTCCTCATCATCCTCCCAGACATCAGGCTCATCGTTTCCCGGCACATAAGTCCCATACCTGCCCTTATACCGGGTAAAGGCTTCCTGGACTTCCCGCTCCTGCTCCCGAAAGCGGTCATCACGGCCAAGAATCACATTGCCTGAGTCGTCCGGTACCCAGGTAACGCCTGGTACGGCGGCTATCCTGCTTTTCCTGTCCTGAGTCGGAAGGGGATCCGGGCTGTAGGCAATCGGTGCCCGGCGTTCACCGGGCTGAAGCGTTTCAAAACTCTTCAGCTCATTGCCGGAATGCCGGGAGGGAGACACAGTCTCTGCCTGCCGCGTTTCCGGTATCAGCGTCTCTTTCTCCCTCTCAGGGACCTCGGCGGGTATAGCAGTGTTTTCAGCGGGAGACGGAGCGCCGCGGCTGAAAAGCGCAGCCGCTTTCCGGATCAGACTGCGGACCCACTCCATCAGCTCTCTCCCTTGGCCGCGGAGGATGCAACATCCGTCTGCGTTTCTGCGGCAAGCGGACCGGACACACTCTGCTCAGACGTCTGAGCGCTCCTCTGCTCCTCCAGTTCGGGGATACCAGGGGCGTAGCCTGGCGCAATCGATTCCTGGACAAACTTCCAGCACTCCGGGTCCCGCCCCCATTCAGAAATGGGTTTGCCCAAAGAGGAAAGTCTGAGTGTCGCGTTAATCTCTTTCGCCCAGGCTTCCAGCTGAGCCAGAAACTCAGGGGACAGCGATTGCTGCTCCCAAAGCCTCCTGAGCCGAAGCTTTCCTGCAAGCCTTCGGGAGGCGATAGCGACCGTGTAGGCGGTGATAACGAGACTGCTGCCCGAGAATTCCTTTTTCGCGATCTTCTGACATTCACGGAAAATCACGGCTACCGCGACAATATCCTTCCATGTCCCGGGGGTGAGCTTCAGCTGGTCAGCCCCTCCCTGATCATCCAGCGCCTTCATAAAAAGCGCGTAATTTTTCTGCGGGGAAAGACAGACGAGCTCCGGGCGCCCGAACCAGGCATTCATGATCTTTGCGAGGTCAAGCTTAGTAATACGGTTCGAAGGTGGAATCAGCTGTTTTCTATGCTTTCTTTCGGCCGGCGTTCTCTCCTTCGCAAGCATCGTGCGGTACGACCCTGTAGTGCGCTCATAGAACCACTGATGCTCTCCATCGGGGCACCAGGTCGTCCTGGCCAGGTGCTCAAGTCCCAGGTGGAAAGGCGAAGAGGACGAAAGATCCGAGGCCCGGACATTATTCTGCGTATTCGCGAAACGGGCGATATCCGTCAGAAACGCGTCTGCGTGGTCTCCAATCTCAGGCTTCAGCACAATAATCTTTGCCGGAATCCGGATATGTGACAGATCGAGAGTCCGGTCACGGCGCTTGCCGAAGAAAAGGGTCGCCGAAGTCTGCCCGCCATTCACGATTTTGATGCCCGCAAGCACCTTGATTCCGGTTGTGCCGATTGAAGTCCGCGAAAGCTGCAGCTGCTCAGCCACAATCACGATCCCGTTATTAAAGGCGAGAAAATCCTCGGGATGCTCCTTGAGCGTCGTGAACATTCCCTTATTCACCTTCGACTGAATCGAAAGATAGGATCGGACATTCGCTTCGAGCAGCCGGGCATCGTATTTTTCATAAAGAGAACGGAGCACTTCGCCTGGGAGCAGGCAGAGCGCCGTGTCATACGGTGCCTTTTCGTCAGAATAAAAAACGCAGGGAAGCGCCTCTCCGCATTCACGGGAAAAATCAACGTTGATTGGGTCGCCCTTTTCGCCCTCAAGCGCCATGCGTGACAGACGAAGCAGGTCTACGACTTCGAGCGTGACAAGCTTCCCGGCAATTTCCTGAGGCTTATAGCGGGCGTTCTTCACAAGACCGTTTGTCACAATCCAGATTCGGATCTGATCGAGTCCCTTCCAGCATGACTCGACGAGTGCAGCAAAAGCGGCTGCCCGGCCGCCTGAAGGGATTTCGTTCGTCAGCGTCCCATCCACACAGGCTCTCAGAAACAGCAGACACTGGGATGCCGCCCGCTGCGCTTCATCCGCCTTGACCTCAAACACTTCACTTGACGACTCATAGAGCGTCACAAAGACATCCATCCGGTCAAGGTCATCCGACACCGCGTAGGCCGATACCCGGGCCACAGCGCCGTTCACCGTGCCCTGGAAAGGGCAGAGCTCAGGTTCCGCCGCGAGAAGCCCCATCTCTGACATCAGCCGCGAGACCTGTTCAGTAAAGGCGCCCTCCAATTCCGTATAGGCCGTTTCCAGATCGGCGTTGACCGCTATGGCCTTCACTTCGCTCTGAAGTTCAGTGAAATACTGCTGCAGCACGGTATCAGCCGCCATCATGCGTCGCCCTCCCATCTGGTGTCTCACGCGGTGTGTGCCGGATTGCCCGGCACTGCGCTTTCATAGGGTAATCCTACAGGAAGAAAAAGAAAACTTTCCACATTTCAGACCAGGACCGAGAGGAAATTTGCCTTGTTTTTCCGCTCTGTATTTTTTATTCTGTACTACAAAATATCACTCATCCTCCCAAAGGATTAGAATCTTCGGAGGTTACTGGTTACAGCCTGTTACATGCGGAAGGTTACCGGATGAGCATATTGTCCGGAGCCAGTCCGGCCTCAGGCCGAGCCCTGCTCCGGAGGTATCTCTTTATGCTTGACGCGTTTTTGCATGCTCTCTCCGCGGTTTTTGTTCTCGTCTGCGTAGCGGGTCTCGGCTGGTATTCATCGGCCAAGGGCTGGTATGACGAAGCGGGAAAGAGACTCGTATCCAAGATTGTCGGTCTCGCGATCCCTTTCTTTCTCTTCTATTCGATCACCTCAAAATTCACTCACGCGCAGCTGCTGGAACTGCTCCGCATCTCGGGGCTTCCTTTCATGGCATTCGCGGTCTACATCGTCACGTCCTGGCTGATCTGCAAAGCGGGACTGGTGAGAGATGAATGGCACGGCACCTTTATCGCTGAATTTTCCGGCTCCTCTTTGCTTTTCGTCGGCATTCCGGTGACCTACGCCATGTTCGGAGACCGGGGCATCCCGTACCTGCTCGTCTACTTCTTCGCAAATGTGATATTTGTCTGGACCATTGGGCTCTATAACGTGCAGCTTGACGGGGTTCGGCATACCGGAAAACCAGCCCCAAAGTTCTTTTCCAGGCAAAGCCTGAAAATGATCTTTACAAAACCTCTAATCGGTTTTCTGATCGGCGTTCTCTGCGTAGCGATTGACCTCAAGATCCCGCAGCCCATTTCGCTCGCCACACGGCTGATCGGCCAGATCTGCTCACCTCTCGCTCTCATTTTTATCGGTATCACGGTGCAGCAGATCGGTTTTGCCCGCTTCAAACATCTCCCGCGTGAAACCTGGATCATTCTTTTCGGCTGCAATGTCTATAAGCCGCTCGTGATGTTCCTGATCTCCCAGCTTCTTGTTATGGATCCAATGATGCGGCAGATCCTGATTCTCTCCTCCGTTATGCCGGTAAGCCCGATGCTCGGGGTTCTGGCAAAGCTTCATGACGGACCGGCTGATTTCGCCTCTGCCACAGTTGGGGTAACGGTAGCCGCACTCACTTTCACACTTCCTGTCATCATGGTGCTCGTGAGTTTCGTGAAATAGTTTCCGACGCCTCACCTTTCTTTTCTTGGAAGGTGAGGTTCTTTATCTCTTAATAGGTATTATCAATTAGTTCTAAAGTGGATTACTATTATCCGCGATACATCACAATTGATCGGCTGAGTCACTAAAAAGCCGGCGTCTTTGAGGTGAAGTTCAATTATTGATCTACACCTCCCTTCAATCAAGAAAACCACCGCAAATACATCGGAGATTCATAAATGAAAATCGTCAGTGTGGACATAATTGACGTTAAGAATCCGCTTCAATCCGCTGTTGCCAAGTGGCGACCCGTCGTCGTTCGTATCAATACGGACGAAGGCATTTCCGGCTTCGGCGAAGTCGGTCTTGCCTATGGCGTAGGCGCATCTGCCGGTTTCGGCATGGCTCAGGATTTCGCGAAGCTGCTTATCGGGCTCGACCCGATGAGGAATGAATTCATTTGGGACAAGCTCCAGAAGAAAACCTTCTGGGGTCAGGGCGGCGGCACGGTCGTTTCTGCCGGTATGTCGGCAATCGACGTAGCGCTTTGGGACATCAAGGGCAAGGCTCTCGGCGTTCCCTGCTATCAGCTCCTCGGCGGCAAGTGCCGCGATGAGCTTCGGACGTATGCCTCGCAGCTGCAGTTTGGCTGGGGCAACGCCGAAAAGAAAGACATTCTCGTCACTCCCGCTCAGTACGCCGCGGCAGCCGAAAAGGCGCTCGAGCAGGGGTATGACTGCATCAAGGTTGACGTGAACGAAATCGACCTCGAGGGGTATGCGAAGCGCCGCAATCTTTACGGCTGCTTTGCGGGCCGCGATCTCCGCGTGGGCTATGACCGCCTGAAGGCAATCCGCGAAGCGGTCGGTGATCAGATTGACATCATCGTTGAGGCTCACGCCCTGACGGATACCACGTCCGCCATCGAGTTCGGCCGCATGATCGAGGAATTCCGGATCTCCGCCTACGAGGAACCGGTAATGAGCCTCAACCCGATGCAGCTGAAGGAAGTGCACGACAACGTGAATATTCCTATCGCTGCGGGTGAACGCGTCTTCACGCGCTGGGGATTCCGCCCGTTCTTCGAGAATCACATCATTGATCTGATCCAGCCGGACCTCGGTACCTGCGGCGGCTTCACTGAAGGCAAGAAGATCTGCGATATGGGCCACATCTATGACACGACCGCACAGATTCACGTCTGCGGCGGTCCGATCATGACGGCCGCGTCCCTGCAGCTCGAGGCCGCAATCCCGAACTTCGCGATCCACGAACTGCACCGCTATGCGCTGCTCGAAGGCAACCGCCGGACCTGCAAGTATGACTACATGCCCGTCAACGGCAAGTATCAGATTCCGGATCTGCCCGGCATTGGCCAGGAACTGACTGACGAGTGCATCGCCGAGTCTCCCAAGGTCACCGTGAAGTAAGTCTCAGGGCTTTCTTCTGTCAAACCGATGGAAGGGAATTTCCCTTCCCGGTTCCCAAAAACTGAAAGAGGAGCAGACCCGCGGTAAATCCGCCGGTCACTCCCTGATCCATACATACGGTACCCCTATGCTTGGTCTCACTATAGCTGCCATTGTCACCGTCGCGGCCGGCTATCTGATTGTCAAGCGCGCTTACGCCCCGGCAGTGCTTCTTGTCGCGGGCGTGGTGCTGCTTGCCATTGCTGCTTTCGGCGATATCGGCCTCGGACTCGGCCTCAAAAAGAGTTCCGGTTCCATTTTCTTCGACATCTTCCTTGTCGTCGAAAATGTCATGTCCACGACTCTCGCGAAACTCGGTCTCTCCATCATGTGCATGGCGGGCTTCGCGAAATACATGGACCGCGTTCATGCGGGCCGCGCTCTTTATGACGTTGTGGGCGGTCCCCTGAAGTACGTGAAGTCTCCCTATGTCCTCGCCGGCATGGGGCTCATCGTGACTCAGATCGTGGGTCTCGCGATCCCGTCCGCCGCAGGGCTTGCCCTCATGATGATGGTGACCCTCTACCCGGTCATGATCCGCGCGGGCGTCCCGAAGATGACGGCTGTCTGCACAATCGCAGCAAGCCGATTCTTCGACCTTGGACCGGGCTCCGCGAACTGCCTTCTCACCGCGAAAACCGCGAATATCGAATGGGCGGATTACTTCTTCCACTGGCAGATGCCCATTTACCCGTTCATGCTGCTCTCGATGCTGATCTCCATGTACTTTGCCCAGCGTTACTGGGATAAAAAGGAAGGCGTTGAGCCGCTGACGGCTGAAGAAATGGCCGCGCTCGAAATGGATGAAAAGAAAGCTTCTGAAGAAGCCCGGATCCCGAAGATCTACGCTCTCCTTCCGATGCTCCCGCTCTTCATCCTGCTGCTCTTCAACCCGGTGGTGCTCGGCCAGTACGGCATCAACGTGAAGGTCGGCGTCCCGACCGCGATCGTGCTCTCCGTGATGGTTGCCATGATCTTCGACGTTATCCGTACGCGGAACGTCATGGACACCATGGACGGACTCCGTGAGTTCTTCAAGGGCATGGGCAACGCGCTCACAGTCGTGATCTCCCTCATCATCGCGGGCCAGGTCTTCGGCAAAGGCCTTATCTCGATCGGCGCCATCAAGACGCTGATCGATGGGGCACAGTCTGTCGGCCTCGGCGCTATCCCGATGGTGCTCGCCATGGCGCTCGTGATTGGCATCGTTTCCTTCCTGATGGGATCCGGAAACGCGCCTTTCTTCTCGTTCGCTCCGCTGATTCCGGAAATCGCCGCCCGCTACGGAATCCACACGGCAACGATGCTTCTCCCGCTGCAGACGATGACCGGCATGGGCCGCACGATTTCCCCTGTGACCGGCGCAATCGTCGCTGTGGCTGGACTCGCGAACGTATCGCCCTTCCGTGTTGTTAAGCGGAACGCTATACCGCTCGCTATCACCACGGTGGTCTATCTCATCGCAACGTTCGTGATCTTCTACTGATCCGAAATCTGAACAGAGGGGCCGGGAAACAATCCGGCTCCTCTTTTCTTTAGGAGACGAAATTATGGAAGAACCGCTTCAGGCCGGTCTCGCCCGGTTTATTTCGGGCTGCAGTCTGGAAAAGATCCCTGAAAAGTTCAAGGCGGACGCTAGACTCCGTATCCTTGACTGGGCGGGCTGCGCGATCGCCGGCGCCCATTACCCACAGACCGTGATCGCCGGCAGGTATCTCAGCTCGGTCGGCGGCGCGGCGGAATCCACCGCTATCGGACTTGATGACCGCCTTCCCGCCCGATCCGCCGCTTTTCTGAATGGGGTGGCAGGTCACGTCTGTGAGCTCGATGACGGACACCGCACAGCGATCGGGCACCCGGGTTCAGTCACGATTCCGGTGGCCCTCGCACTGGCAGAAAAAACCGGCGCGACAGGGGCTGATTTTCTGAAAGCCGTCATCATTGGCTACGACACCTTTGCGCGTCTCGGACGGACCGTGAATCCCTCGCACTATAAAACCTGGCACACCACAGGAACTGTCGGCACAGTTGCGGCTGCGGCCACCGCGGCGAGCATTCTCGGCCTTAACGAGGAAGCTGCCAATAACGCGATCGGACTCGCTGCCACAATGGCAGGCGGTCTCATCGAATCATTTGGCTCCCACGCCAAAGCCCTCAATATCGCAGAAGCCTGCCAGAACGGGATCGATGCGGCGCTTCTCGCACAGTCCGGCTTCACCGGATCACACTCTGCACTTCTCGGGAAGAAGGGGTTTGTAGCCGCCACATGCTCGGATCCTCATCCGGAGAACCTGGAAAATCCGTCTGAGGAAACACTGGTTTCTGATACGGCTTTCTTTAAGGTGTATGCCTCCTGCGGTCACACGAATTCACCGCTTGACGCGCTTTTCAGCCTGATGAAAAAGCATCCGCTTGATCCGGATACCATCCGCTCGGTACGCGTGAAAACCTATCGTGTCGCTGTGGATGTGACCGGCGCATTCCGATATGGCACGGAGGATGAGGCGAAATTCTCGCTTCCCTGGTGCTTTGCCGCGGCAATCACGGATGGAGCGGTCACCCTGTCTCAGTTCACGCCTGAAGCGAGAGCCGATGAAAGAAAGCTCGCGCTTGCCAGAAAGGTTGAAGTGACTGAGGATCCTGAAGCTACGTCACTTTTCCCGAGACGCGTCGCCGAAGTCGAAGTAACGCTTTCGGATGGAACCGTTCTCTCGGAAAAAGTCTGGAATTCAAACGACGCCGCGGATCCCGCCGTCATCCGGCAGAAATTTGTGTCTGCTGTGCAGAAAACGCTGGGTGACGAGGGTGCTGAGAAAGCGGCAGACCTGCTTCTCGCCGCAGATTCACTTTCAGGTGTTTCGCCGATTGCTCAGCTGATCAGCGTTGCCTGAGATCAGAAACTTCGCTTTTGGATCCGGCACCTGTGCCGGATCTTTTTTGATTTTTCACCTTGGCTGGCAAAGTAAAATAAGCAAATCCTGTTTAACTCAGAATCTGAAACCTGCTGCCAGCCATGCACTATCGAGTCAATCTGAGAGATCTCCCGAACGGCAGTGTCGAAGCGACCTGCCCCGATATCCCAGCCTTCTTCACGGTACAGCCGTCACGCCCTGAGGCGCTTGACTTCGTCAGAGAAAACCTTGCCTCCGCTCTTCAGACCTACCGGAAAAAACACGAACCGATACCAGTCACCTCAGACCGGAGCGCCACCTGCCTTGTCTACCTGCCTGTCCGTGTACAGGCGAAGATTATTCTCTGGAATTACATGCTGAAGAACCGCTGGCGGCTTTCGGATCTCGCCCGTCTTCTTGGTGTCACCCAGACGCAGGCTCAGAGACTCGTAGATCTGGATCGGGATCTCGCCAGCATGGAAGCGATTGAAGACGCTTTCCGGGCCATCGGAGGCGCTTTCTCACTTTCTGAAAAAAATCCCGGAGCTCGTTAAACGGCTCCGGGAATCAAGATCACAGCCGATTCTCCGTACTGCTATCCCCCGATAACGGAGAACCGGCAAATACATCATCATCCGCAAGATGAAAATGCATCTGGGGAGAGCCACGTTGCGGAGCGCTCCCTTCGAAAAGCATTCTACTCCTTTTTACCTAATTCTTAAAGGTGGTATGACACAAAATTCTCGTTCCTTAGATGAGAAAGACCGCTTTGGGACAGGTAAAATGATGGGGTTTTCTTATAAGGAGCAAGCCGATGGCCACCAATTCCGCCCCGGAACGGAATCACGAAAATGAGATTTGGAACCCTTGGGCCGCATTGTGGCTGTCCATTATCTTCACTCCCGTTTTCGGCACCATGCTGCAGGGAACCGATCTGAGGCACATCGGTGACAAGGAAGGCGCGGACGCCGCTTTTCTCTGGGAGCGTTTCAGCATGATCCTGCTCGCCATCGCGGCCATCATTCAGCCGATCGCCGCGATCCGTCCGGGCTGGGGCCTGACGCTTTTCATCGTAGACATTGTGCTGCTTGTCGGCTGGGCCGCAACCTGCGGCTTCCGTCACGCGATTCGGATCCGCGAGGCTCAAAAACTCTCCAAGCGCCTCGTCAGCGTCCCGACCTCAAAAGCGATTACCTTCGGTGTTCTCGGTCTCGCCGCCTGGACCGCGCTCTTCTACATCGCCAAGATGTTCTGGCAGCTGATCGGCATCATTCCGTATACCGACTGAGAAGGCGGACGCCGCAGGATGACAAAAACAGCAAGGGAAATCGGGCAGAGTCTTTTCCCGGCACCGGGCCGCGAGAAACTGATGCGCGATCAGGGAGTCCTCGAACTGCTGGAAGGGACGCCCGGTGCTTCGACCCGGCGCTCAGCCGAAGCGATCGAGGACTATGCCCGTGCCGCCGCAACCGGCGACACTCAGGCGCAGTACGAACTCGCGAAGCTCCTTGTCTCAAGAAATACTCTTTCCACGGAGAACCGCGAAGCCGTCAAGTGGCTCCGCAAGGCCGCAGCCCGGGATCATGCGGCAAGTGAAGCGCTGCTTGGGCTTCTCTACGCCCGGGGTCAGGGTGTTCATCCCAATCCTGAACGCGCGGTGGAACTCTTCCATACAGCAGCTCTGGCAGGAAACGCCGACGCTCAGTATCACCTCGGGGTTGCGATGGAACACGGCTTCGGAACACCTGAGGATCCTCACGGGGCTCTCACCTGGTACCGCCTCGCCGGTGCCCAGGGGCATGTGCTTTCACAGCTCAAAGTCGGCAAATGCTATGAAACCGGAATCGGCTGCCGGCCGGATCCCGTACAGGCTGCGCTCTGGCTTCGCCGCGCGGCATCCCAGGGTTACGCGCCGGCTCAGCTCGAGCTCGGGCTTTTCTACGCGAATGAAAAAGAATCCCGGGGAGAAAACCGGGAAAAAGAGGCTGTGCGGTGGATCACGGCAGCCGCTTCTGACGGCCTTCCCGATGCCCAGTACCGTCTCGCTCTTCTCTACGCTATCGGCCGGGGCGTCGCGGCGAACCCCGCAAAGGCGATCAGCTGGGCTAAGGCCTCCGCCTCCCAGGGCAATCCGAATGCCCTTCTCTTTCTTGCCTCCGCACTGCAGCGCGGAGACGGTGTGGAGCAGAACATCGCCTCAGCTCTCGCACTGACCCTTCGGGCTCAGGAGCAGACAGACGGTGAACTCGGACGCGATATGATCGGAGCGCTCGAAGCTGTCGCCTCCCCTTCCGAACGCAGCGAAGCACAGAAGCTTTCCGCCCGCTATCCGGAAGACTCAGCGCTTGTCGCGGCCCTTTTCTAGGCGGTTTGCGGGCATTGTTCTCGGTCAAACACCGGATTACTTTTGACGCAGGGCATTTTTTTGCTGTTTTTCCAGCTAAAACCCTTATTTAGCAGGCGTTTCTGAGGTTTTTCTGTGTTCAATTGCGGTTTTTTCAGCTAACATCAATTCAACACCTGCGTTTTTCGGTGTGGACCGCTTTCCGGGCGGAAACCGCTGATTTCAGGCGATCCGCTTTCGGCTGACAGCTTAAAGTCGATGTTGATCTCTCGAGCGTCCTGCGGCCCTGGTTCATTTTGTATTTTTTCTAAAAATCAGCCGGCCGGGCATTGGCCCAAAGCTGCCGGTTAAAGGAGAACCGCTTATGAATCGTCAAGAGCTCGTTGAAAAGATCGCAGCTGCCGAAGAACTTCCGAAGGCCAAAGCCGCTCGCGTTCTGCAGACCGTTCTCGATGCTGTTGTTGAAACCGTCAAGGCCGATGAAAAGCTGACGCTGGTCGGCTTCGGTACGTTTAAGCTCCAGGCCCGCCCCGCCCGTACGGGACGCAATCCGAGCACCGGCGCTCCGATCAAGATCGCCGCTACCAATGTGCCGAAGTTCATCCCGGGCGCTGCTTTCAAGGCTGCTGTCAACGCACCGAAGAAGAAGGCTCCTGCCCGCAAGGCGAAGGCCCGCAAGTAATTCTGTACGAGGAGGAGCTTGTCCTCCCGTCTGAACAGCCCCCGGATGTGATTCCGGAGGCTGTTTTTTTATGGTCCGAATGTCGGATTTTACTTACCGAAGAAAGAGCCAACGCCTTTCAGAAGTTCACCTGCCTTGCTCGCCGCACCGCCCGCGGACTGAAGATCCAGCACGTTACCGACCTGATCGCGGACCTTTTCCCGCAGCATAAGCGAGGTCACGGTTTCCATGGCGTCAATGGAGCCATTCTTCGGATCCGTGAGAAGCACCTGAGCCGCTTCCTTCGGGCAGGAATGAAGAAGAAGCGTCGTCAGCGTGCTCTTCATTTTCTGCGTCACCGCCTGGGTCTTGGCCTGAGGAATCGCCTGGACGCTCTTCGCGGCATCGGTCTTTCCGATCGTCACATAAGCCCACTGAATCAGCTGGGTTTTCTGGTCAGGCGTCGCGTTCCGGTAGAGACACTCACCCAGCGCCTGGGAAGAGGTTCCGGCAGCAAAAGCCTGCGCCGAGGCCCCCGCGAGCGTCATCATCAGAGCGGCGCAGGCGGCCGCAGTCTTCAACGTTTTCATCAGATTCTCCTTTGCCCCGGAGACAGCGCCTGAATCCGCTAGGACAGACTGAAGAGCGCGCGCAGTTCGCTCGTGCTCATATCGCCCACCCAGTTCTCACCGCTCGACACCGCGAGATCCGTTATCCGGCGCTTTTCCGTCAGCATTTCGTTGATTCGTTCTTCAAACGTTCCCTCAGTGACGAAACGGTACACCAGCACATCGCGCTGCTGACCGATACGCCAGGCGCGGTCACTTGCCTGGCTTTCCACCGCAGGGTTCCACCACAGATCGTAATGGATAACGACGGAGGCGGCAGTGAGATTGAGACCGGTTCCGCCCGCTTTGAGCGACACAAGAAGGATATGGCTGTCAGGATTATTCTGGAAGTCATCCACCATCACTGCGCGGCGCGCGACACTTACCCCGCCGTGCAGGAACTCAGGTTTCCGACCGGTCTTTTTCGCGATCCACCCCTGCAGCAGTTCTCCCATTTCCCGGTACTGCGTAAAGACGAGAACTTTTCTTCCGTTTTCACGGCACTCATCAAGCAGTTCAAAAAGTGTTTCCGCCTTGGCGCTGTCCGGTGTCTCAGACCACTGTTTGTTGTACTGAGAGGGAGAATTGCAGATCTGCTTCAGCTCCGTGATGAGCTTGAGAACCAGCGCCCGGCGCTTCACCTGCTTATCGCGGCTGTTCGCCTCAGCACGGCTGATCGCATCCAGATTTCTCGTGAGAGTTTCCTGGTAGAGATACGCCTGCTCGGGGAGCAGCGTCGTCATAACATCCTGCACAATGCAGTCGGGCAGATCGCTGATAATCGCTTTATCGGTCTTCATACGGCGAAGCATGAAGGGGGCGACAAGCTTTCTGAAAGCCTCGGCCGCCCGGGGATCATGTTCGTTCTCAATAGGAACCGAGAAATTTTCCCGGAAGTCGGACGCCGTGCCGAGAAGCCCTGGCTGCACAATCGAGAAAATTGACCAGTACTCCATCAGACGGTTCTCAACCGGTGTACCCGTCATAGCGATCACGCGATCCGCCGGAAAGGAGGAGGCGGCAGCATAGGCACCGGTTCCGGTGTTCTTCACGGCCTGGGCTTCATCCATCACCATGACGCGCCACGAGAGTTTCGAAAGCTGCTCGGAATCCCGTCTCAGCGTGCCGTAGGTCGTGAGAAGCACATCAGGGCGCTTATCCGGGTCACCCAGTTTCCGGTCCGATCCGTGATAAATCTCGGCTGTCAGATTCGGGGCAAACTTCCGTATCTCCCGCACCCAGTTTGTGAGCAGTGTCGCGGGCACGACCGCAATGACTTTCCCGGTCTTCAGTTCGCCTTCGCGCTTCAGTTCATCGAGCGCTGTGATCACCTGAAGCGTCTTTCCGAGTCCCATGTCATCCGCAATCAGCGATCCAAGCCCCAGGCGGAAATTCTTCATGAGCCAGGAGTAGCCGCGCTTCTGATACGGGCGCAACTCCGCCCGGATATCATCCGGCACCGGAATCTCTTTCTCGCGGCTGATTTCACGCAGCTTCTCCATGATGTCGCCCGACACCTGAACGCCGGCGCCTTCAATTTCACCGGTAAGAGCCCCTCTCAGGCGCTCGAGATACCCTGGCTT
Organism: Mesosutterella multiformis; assembly: GCF_003402575.1. GTDB lineage: Bacteria > Pseudomonadota > Gammaproteobacteria > Burkholderiales > Burkholderiaceae_F > Mesosutterella > Mesosutterella multiformis. Next base: position 1,294,638 of record NZ_BGZJ01000001.1, on the reverse strand, counting down.
ACGCTTCTGCTTCAGGCGTTTTTCAATCGCCTCGATCTCCGCCGGATCAAGCCACACATATTCATCATCCAGCTGAACAATCTCGCCCTTCTTTTCAAAGAGCTGCAGCGCTTCGGCTTCCGTCAGCTCCCGGCTTCCGATCGAAACCTTCCAGCTGAAATCCGCGAGCATCTCCTTCGTGAGGAAACGGCCGGCGGAACTCTTCACGGTGCCCGATATTTCAGCCGTCAGCTGCGGACGGAAAATCTTTCTCAGCCGCTTCGGCAGCAGCACCTGCGCTCCGAGCAGCTCAAGAGCCGGGCGGGCCTCAAAGAGGAACGGCTTCAGATCCTCGGGCACCATCGAGAACGGTTTCCCCTGACTCTTCAGGACTTCAGCGAGCTCGGGGCAGGCGCTCGTCAGCATCTGGAAACCCGCGATCACCGCATAGCGATCCCGCTCATACTCAGGATCGGTCAGGATCGTCTTCAGCAGAATCGGTTTTTCTCCGGCCTCATGCTTCGCGGGCAGAATTCCGAGATTCAGCTGGAGCGTCTCCCGGTTCCGGCTCCTCACAACCACGACCGGCACCCAGTCGGTCGGAAGCTGATAGAAGGAGAGCGGCCGGAGGTAACGGCTCAGCGTATGGATTTCAGAATCACAGGCCCCCTCTTCAAGACACCGGTAGCGGTCACCGAATAGTCCGGTGACAAGCTTCCCGCGGGCTGCCGCGTCTACTGCCTGCATGTGATCAGCAAAAGCCGTAATGAGAACCGTGAGAATAGCGAGGAAACGCCCTTCAGGGGTTGATTCCTCATTCTCGGGAAGCGTGATCAGCCGGACACCAAGCGACTCAAGCGCCGCGGCGCCTTCAAGCACAACACTCCGTACGGAATCCGCCGCGAGAGCCGGTTCCCAGACAAGCGTGCAGGCTGGCTTCTCAGCCTCCGGATGACGCACGAGCACCGGCACCACAGCGCCGTTCTTCATGAGGGCCAACGCGATGGTGATCAGCTGATACCAGACGGAGAGCCCGACAGAATGATTTCTCGCCTCTTCGTTTCCCAGCTCCAGCATGGCGTCAAAAAGCCATCCGGAGGCCCGCTTTTCAGAGAGCGGCCGGGGTGTCATGCCTTCAGAATAGGGGCGCACAAAGTCGAGCGAATCGTCGAACATCTGCACCTTCGGCACAACCGGCCCCCAGGATCCAAGAGGTCCCTTGTCAATGCGATCCCAGACATTCGTATGGCTTCCGCGGAGGGACCAGGCGTTTGACGCGCGCTTTGAAATCCGGTTCCAGACTTTCTTCAGCCAGTCGCGGCCTCCAGGAAAGAGCGCCGTTTCTTCCGGCAGCAGCTTCAGAAGAGAGGCGGAGAGCGGTTTCACAAGATAGAGCGGAACCGCCGAAAACGCGGTTTCCGCATCCTTCGCGCCGCCCTGCTTCGGCGCTACAGCCTCTTCAGGCTTCGCCTTCCAGCGAAGCAGTGACCGGGCGTCCGGAAGCTCAAAGCCCTCGGCCCGCTCCAGATCGACTCCCCGCTCCTTCAGCGCTTTTTTCAGATCAAAGCCCTGGAAACTCAGCACTTTCAGGGGATCGGCATCAATTTCTCGGACGATGGCAAGGAAGGCTGCCGCAATGTGCTTACAGGGCACCGCGAAATCCGGGCAGGTGCAGGTGAGACCGAATTCGCGCCAGGATTCCGGAAAGAGCCTGAGTCCGGCGGCCTCTGCGACGTCCGCGACGCGGGGCTCCAGCCTGTCGTCGACAAGGGAAGAAATAAATTCCGGATCTTTTGCGACAAGATCCGTGAAGCGGGCAGCCGCCTCCCGGTCCACCCGGGGAAAACGGATTTTCACGGTATAAGGTCTCAGCTGCGAGCCCTGAACCTTCGCTGTGAAAAGCAGTTCCTTCGGATCGAATTCACTTGAGAGAACATGACCCGTCGAAAAGTAACTCCGGCCGCGGGGCAGCCGGTTTTCGTAGTCGAGGAGCGTCAGTGAATCGAGCCACTTCTTGCCCCACCAGGTTGTTCCAAAAGGAATACGCGCCATGCTTATAAGCTCTCTCAGATTCCGGAGAAGGCTCCAGCCCTCGAAAATAAGGGGGAGCCGAAATCGCTATATTTTACTCGCTTGGCCTCCTGAGTTCCGGATATTCCGCACTACGAATGATGTTCCCGACACCCCGCAAGGCTTCCCCGACTGCTTTCACTCCCGCGGCTACAATGGAACAAAGACCCTAACCTAAAAAAAAACATGTCTACGATAATTTTCCCATCACCCCTTTTCGGCCCCGTTCACAGCCGCCGTCTCGGCATTTCTCTCGGTATCAATGTCTGCCCGGGGGACGGCAAGATCTGCTCCTTCGACTGCATTTACTGCGAGATCGGCTTCAATGCCGACACGCGTCCGCATCAGAAGATGCCGAGCCGGGGGCTCATCCGTACGATGCTCAGGGAAAAGCTCGAGGAAATGAAAGCCGAGGGGAAGCTCCCCGATACGCTGACCTTCTCCGGGAACGGCGAACCGACCGGTCACCCTGAATTTTCTGAAATCGTGGATGACGTTCTGAAGCTCCGTGATGAGTATTGCCCGAAGGCGAAGGTCTCTGTCCTGACAAACGCCTTCCTTATCACGCGTCAGCCCATTTTTGACGCGCTTCTCAAGGTCGACAACGCTGAGCTGAAGCTTGACACCGTAGATGAGGAATACATTGAGCGGGTTGATCGGCCCAATGCCGCTCTGCATCTCGATAAGATCCTCGAAGCAATGGAACGGTTCGGAAACCGCGCCATCATTCAGACGATGTTCCTTCACGGATCTTTCGACGGCAAGCGGGTCGATAACGTCGATGAAAAGTATGTCGGTCCCTGGCTGGACGCAGTTGAAAAGATCGGACCGAGACTTGTCACGATCTATACGATTGACCGCGATACCCCGGCGCATGACCTGCAGAAAGCAACGCATGAAGAGCTTGACGCGATCGCTGAACGTGTCCGGGCCCGGGGCCTCACCTGCCAGGTCTCGTACTAGCGCGGCCGCTTTACTCCGGTACTGACTTTGTTCCGGAGAAAACGAAAAAAGCGTTCATCTTCCAATGACGAACGCTTTTTTCTATGCCGGAAGAACGGGGGAACTCTCAGTCATCCCCGTCATTATCAATAAAGAGGCCGGTTCTCTTACCCTTCTTCGCGGCTTCGAGCTCACGCTTCTCCTGCAGGGTAGAAAGCACACGGTTATCGACACCGGAGGATTTTTCGAGAATCGTATTGGTTTCACGCTGCGATTCTGTCCAGTATTCGGCATTCGTGATACCGAGTTTTGCCGGATCAAATGTCGGATCAAGCCCCAGGTGTTTCTGTTCCTCATAATCCCGGAGGCACTTGAAGGCGATTCCCTGAAGCAGCAGAATCGCGATGAAGTTCACCCAGGCCATCATCCCGATGCCGATATCACCCATGGCCCAGGCGAGATCCGCGCTCTTCATTGAGCTGTAGGCCGTGCCCACGAGGAAAATGACGCGCAGCACGAAGATTGCGGCGCCCCGCTTCGAGCCGCGGAAAAGGTAAACAATATTCGTCTCCGCCTGATAGTAATAAGCAACGATCGTCGTAAAGGCGAAGAAGAAAAGCGCAAGTGCCACAAACGGGGAACCCCAGCCCGGCATCAGCGTTTCGACAGCGGCCTGCGTGTAGGCCGGTCCCACTTCCACGCCCGGCAGATTATTCACAATTGTCTGCCCGTTCGGACCGATCACGTTGTAGCAGCCCGTGAGAAGAATCATGAACCCAGTGGCCGAGCAGACAAAAAGCGTATCGATATAAACCGAAAACGCCTGCACGAGACCCTGCTTCGCCGGATGAGAGACGGCGGCGGCAGACGACGCGTGAGGACCGGTACCCTGACCGGCTTCATTGGAGTACAGGCCGCGCTTCACGCCCCAGGTCACCGCGGTGCCCAGCATGGCGCCGAACATCGAATTCACGCCGAAAGCGGACGAGAAAACCAGCTGCAGCATCGCGGGGAACTTGTCGATATTCACGCCGACGATAATGAGAGCCGCAACGATATAGATCTGAGCCATGAACGGAACCACCACGACCGTGAACTGCGCGATACGGGTAATGCCGCCAAAGATAATGAAGCAGAGAAGCGAGATAACAAAAACCGTTGTGACCGCGGTGTTCAGTCCGAAGGCGTGCGTAAAGGCGCTCGTGATTGAGTTGCCCTGAACGCCCGGGCAGAGGAACCCTGCGGCAAGCACCGTCACCACAGCGAACAGCACAGCAAAAGGTTTGCTGTGCAGGCCCTTCTCGATATAGTAAGCCGGACCGCCGCGGTATTCGCCGTCGATATTGACCTTGAAAACCTGACCAAGCGTTGATTCAACAAAGGCGGATGACGCCCCGAGGAAGGCCACAACCCACATCCAGAAAAGCGCGCCCGGACCGCCAAAACAAATGGCCGTAGCGACGCCCGCGATATTGCCGGTACCGACCCGGCCGGCGAGCGTCATGGTGAGTGCCTGGAAGCTCGAAATACCGACTTCACCCACTTTCTTCTGGAAGAGAAGCCGGATCATTTCGCCGATCAGTCTCAGCTGAAGGAACCGGCCCCGAACCGAAAACCAAAGGCCGCCAAGAAGACAAAGCGCGACCAGCGCGGGCGACCAGACAAAGTTGCTCGCCTGAGTAATAAATCCTTCCATGGAATATCCCAAAAAACGTAGTCTGAAGGAGGAAACAGACTATTTCTTAATCTGAAACGGAATTTTTCTTTAGAGGATACCGCCGGATGACACCCTTAGGCGGAAAGCGTCATCACTTTTTCGTGTACCCCGTTTTCCCTTATTTCAGGAGGGATACCTTCACAGGAATTTCACAAACCCGTAAATTTTGCTAATGTACCGCCTCGGAAAAAAACGGACAGAACCTCTATCCGCTAAAAAAATAAAGAAGAAACAGGTTCATCAATCATGACACTCACGCCTCGCGATAAGCAAAACCTCAAAACCTTCGGCTACGGCGTTCTCGCTGTGCTGGCCGGCGGCCTCATCTATCTGCTCTGCCTTGCGGCCTGTTTCTGGCAGTCCCGCTACGGGGTTGAGTCTGAAACCGCGATCGAGTGGGTACAGGACATCGTGCTGCTGATCTCAATGGGCAGTTTCTTCACCCTGGCGAAACTGATCCCCGAGGAGCGGGGAGGCATCCTGCTGATGGCAGGCTTTATGACATCACTCTTCATCCGTGAGCAGGACGCTTATTTCGACTTTATTTCAAAGAGCGCCTGGCAGATTGTTCTCGCGGTCTTCCTCGTGATTCTTTTCTGGGGCGTCTGGAAGCGGGGGCTGTCGGAAGCGCTCGAAGGCGTCGCGCATTTCGTCCGCTCTCAATCCTTTGTCGCCATGATCGCCGGTCTCGGTATGCTCCTTGTCTATTCCCGCCTCTACGGCTCTGGCCACCTCTGGTCTCTCTTCATCTCAGAAGAAGGCCCGAAGTACATCGCGAAGCGCCTTTCTGAAGAAAGCACAGAACTCCTCGGCTATGCGCTGATGTCCATTTCTGCCATCTCCTACTACGTGGAACGCATCAAGCTGCACCGCTGAAAACCGCGTAATTCAGGCGTCTCCGCAGTTTCGGGTTAAAAAAAAGCCTTCGGCCGGGAGCGGCTGAAGGCTTAAAATATATAGGAGACTTGCCAGAAGCAAACCATGAGAAGGGAGCCAGAGAACCAGAATTGGCGCCCTTTCAATACTTGAGTACTTTACTCGGAATTAAGAAAAATACAAGACTGGCAGGGAACCAGATACAATTCTTTACACTTGCAATTAATACTCATTCTCATTTATGCCGAATGATTTTCTCTATCCGGTGCCGGATCTTGCACTCGGGCAGTTTCATCGGGTTGAGCAGACCATCAAGCGAAGCCGCTTTATCTGCACAGCGGCCCATGTCACATCTCCCGAAGAAGCGAAAGCCTTTATTGACCAGATACGGGAAGAATTCTCTGACGCAAGGCATAACTGCTGGGCGTTCGCCGCTGGCGCTCCCGGCGCCACCGCCCAGGTCGGAATGAGTGATGACGGCGAACCTCACGGCACCGCGGGACGCCCCATGCTTACCGTGCTGCTTCACTGCGGGGTCGGTGAAATCGCGGTTGTGGTGACCCGTTACTTCGGCGGCATTCTGCTCGGTACCGGCGGTCTTATCCGCGCGTACCAGGGAACCGTGAAGTTCGCGCTCGAAACACTCCCCACCGCGGAGCGGCTCGTCACCGTACCGCTCCGCGTCACGATCGAGCATCGCTACGTCACGCAGTTTCTCAGACTTCTTCCGCAGTACCGGGCCAGCATCTCAGAATCCAATTTCGGCATGGACGCGGAGTACGTTCTCGCGATTCCCCGGGACGCCATCCCGGCGCTGACCAAGGATCTGACGGAACTCACTTCAGGCTCTGTCCTTGTGGAGCCGCCAGAAGAAGACTGACCGGCATGCCGGTCTCCCAACAAAAAAAACCGAACCGATCTGACATCGGTTCGGTTTTTGTTTCTCTGCCCGAAAAACGGTCAGTTTCCGGCGATTCAGCCTTTCAGCGCGCGGAAGAGATTGGACAGCGCGCCAGGTTCCTGCGCCTGCGCCTCTTTCTTCGTCGCTACAGCGGAGGCTGCCTTTGCGGCGATACAGTCGTTCTTCGCCGTGCAGGCTCCCATCGCGTCAATCACGGCGCCGCGGAATCCGCGCTCCTCAAGAACACGCACCGCTTCAATCGTCGTGCCGCCGGGGCTCGTCACCTGATCCTTCAGTTCACCGGGATGAAGCCCGCTTTCAAGCACCATCTTGGCTGCGCCCTGAACCGCCTGAGCCGCGAATTTATAGGCCTGCGCGCGCGGCATTCCGTCACGCACGGCACCATCCGCCATCGCCTCAATCAGCATGTAAACCCAGGCGGGAGAAGCGCCGCTCACCGTGCCGGCTGCCCCCATCAGGGATTCGGGAATCACTTCGACACGGCCGCAGGTCGCGAAAAGAGCCTGAACCCATGCGAACGACTCCTCAGACACCAGATTATTCGCGCAGAGCGCGGTCATCCCCTCACGGACGAGCGCCGGTGTATTCGGCATCGCGCGGACCACCTGCACAGGCTTTCCGAAAAGCGATTCAATGAGGGCGATCGACTGGCCGGCTGCCACGCTGACAATCAGAGTATCCGTGCCGACGACCGGGGCAATCTCATGAATCACATCAGCGAGCTTAGCCGGCTTCACCGCGAGAATCACACATTCCGCGCGCGCGACGTCCGTGTTGTCACCCGTCACATTGACACCGAGCTTCTCTGTCTTATCACGGTCGGCTTCAGTCCGATTGGACGCCACAATGTCGTCCTTTGTGATCAGACCGGACGCGAGAATCCCTGAAAGGATCGCGCGGCCCATGTTGCCCGCGCCGATGACACCGAGTTTCATGCCTTTACTCCTGAAAAATACGTATCAAGAGTGTATCCCATTGCTTCTGATAAAAGCGAGACGCCCGGTCAGCGAAGATCAGGCCGCTGCGGCCTCATCCTCTTCCTCGGTTTCCATACCCGCGGGCGGCTTCATCGCGCAGCCAACCTTCTTGCCATGAGCCTTCAGGTAGCCGCTTCCCCAGCGGTACATCGAGGCGAGAATCGGATAAATGCTTTCCCCCTGCGGAGTCAGGGAATACTCAACCCTAACTGGCACTTCGGCATACACATGACGGTGCACCAGATGGTCATCCTCAAGCTCACGGAGCTGCCGCGTGAGCGTGCGGGGTGTTGCTCCGGTCACGATCCTCGCGAGCTGTGAAAAACGCATGGGACCTTCCATCAGACGCCAAAGAATCAATGCCTTATATTTCCCGCCGATCAGCGACAGGGTCTTTTCAACCGGGCAGTATGGCGTGTCATCCACATCATTCATCAGCCCTTCCTCCCGGGCGATCTTCTCGCACACCGGGCATCCGTACTTGTCATTCTTCGCGTTCAGAGTCATTTATTGATATCTCTTAGAATACTTGGTTTCATTTATATCGTTATTGCTATTTTAGCATTAAGTTCTAAAATGTCCATTACATGAAAATTGATAGGAACCCTGAAAGTGAAAAAACAAAGGTTCAATGTCACTGGCATGAGCTGTGCGGCATGTCAGGCCGCTATCGAGCGGACAGTCGGAAAAATGGACGGCGTGCAGAGCGCTGTCGTGAATCTGCTCGCGAACACTCTTACGACTGAGTACGACGAGACCAAAGTCACGAACGAAGCCATCTGCAGCCGGATTGCCCAGATTGGCTACGGAGCGACGCCGGAAGGCGCCGCTCCTGAAGCCAAGACAAGTCAGGAGAAAAAAGCTGCTGAAGAAGCCGCGACGCGATGGCGCGCCCTGGTCTGGTCCGCCATTATTTCCGTGATTCTTATGGTTCTATCCATGGGATCCATGCAGGGCTGGCTTCCGGAATCTCTCTCCGGCACCCGCGGCGCCGTCCCGGTTACGCTCACGCTATTCATCCTCGCGAGCATTGTGCTTCTGATTCAGCGTCATTTCTATATCAACGGTTTCCGTTCCCTCTTCAACGGTCACCCGAATATGGACGCGCTGGTCGCGATCGGCTCGAGCACCGCCTATCTGTTCGGGCTGGTCTCGCTTTACCTGATGGCATTCGCCTCCGCTGATGGCAATACAGAGGAAGTCCGCCGTCTTTTCGGCAACCTGTACCTCGACTCCGCCGCTATGGTGCCGACGCTCGTTTCTGTCGGCAAATATATGGAGTCGCGCGCCAAATCAAAAGCAACGGAGGCTGTCACCGCTCTGGCGAAACTTCGTCCCTCAATCGCCACGGTGATCCGTAACGGCGCTGAAGTGACTGTGCCGATTGACTCCGTGCAGGTGGGGGATCTCCTCGCTGTCAAAGCCGGTGAAACCATTCCGGCTGACGGCCGTGTGAAGACCGGCCTCGCCTGGGTGGACGAGTCCGTTGTTACTGGTGAATCGCTGCCGGTTGAGAAAACTCCGGGCAAGGAAGTGACTGGAGCATCTGTCGCGAAATCCGGCCACCTCACGGTTGAAGTCACCCGGGTCGGCAAAGATTCAACGCTCTCCCGCATCATCGCGCTTGTTGAGGAAGCGACTTCCACCAAGGCACCGATCGCGCGCCTCGCGGATAAGGTCGCCGCGATCTTTGTCCCGATCGTGATCGGTATCGCCCTGGTGACCCTGATCGTGTGGCTGGTTCTCGGCAAGGATCTTTCCTTCGCTGTCACGATGGCAATTTCGGTTCTCGTGATTGCCTGCCCGTGCTCGCTTGGTCTCGCCACGCCTACCGCCATCATGGTCGGTACGGGGCGCGCCGCCCGCCTTGGGATTCTGGTGAAGGATGCGAAGTCACTCGAACTGATGGGCCGCGTGAAGACTATGCTGCTTGATAAGACCGGCACGCTCACACAGGCCAGGCCCGTGATCACCGATCTCATTCCCTCTGACAATTCGGACCGGAATGAACTCCTGCAGCTCGCCTCTTCAATTGAAAAGCTTTCCGAACATCCTCTCGGCCGCCCGATCATTGAACGCGCCGCTGACGTTGGCCTCGCGACTCTCCCGCTCACGGACTTCATGCAGGTGCCGGGTGCCGGCATCCGTGCCACCGCGAACGGTGAGCTGCTTCTGGCCGGCAATGCCCGTCTGATGTCCGAACTCGGACCGGGACTCGGTGAGAAGGAAAACGCGCTTTCTGAAAAGCTCTCCCTTGAAGGAAAGACCGTGCTCTGGTTCTCGCTTGGGAAGCGGATTCTCGGCGCTATTGCCCTTCAGGATCCTCTGAAGCCCGACGCGAAAGAAGCAATGGCCGCTCTTCATGAAGCCGGACTGCGCCTCGTGATGCTTACCGGTGATCAGGAGCTGACGGCCCGCGCAATCGCGCGCCAGGCCGGAATCGACGAGGTCCGAGCTGGTCTGAAACCTGAAGACAAGGCCCGGATTCTTGAGGAATTCCGCAAGGGAGGCAACCTTGTCGCCATGGTGGGAGACGGTATTAACGATGCTCCTGCACTTGCCGCGGCGGATGTCGGTATCGCGATCGGCACCGGCACCGATGTGGCCCTCGGGTCAGCGGACATCGTGCTCTCGCAGAACCGCCTCACCGGGCTTGCGGACGCCCGCCGGCTCTCCCAGGCCGTCATCCGGAATATTCACCAGAATCTGTTCTGGGCCTTCATCTACAACACGCTTGGCATTCCGATCGCGGCCGGACTTTTCTATCCGTTCGGAATTATCCTGAACCCGATGGTATCCGCCGCAGCCATGAGTCTCTCGAGTGTCTGCGTGGTAACCAATGCGCTCCGGCTTCGCTTCTTTAAGAGCGCTTTCCAGAATTCCGAGTCTACGGCCGCCCCTAAGGCTGCCGCCTCTGAAGCAATCCCGGCAGAGCCCAAAGCCTGCCCTGTTCTTGAACCTGAAACTCCTGAAGAAAGGAACTCAACTGAAATGGCTGATACGAAAACCCTGAATCTCGCTGTCACCGGTATGTCCTGCAAGCACTGCCAGGCTCACGTGAAGGAAGCTCTCGAAAAGGTGCCGGGTGTCGCCTCCGCGGAGGTCGATCTTGAAGGCGCCAAGGCCTGTGTGAAGGCGGATGACTCCGTCACGGCGGACGCCCTCGTGAAGGCAGTGGAAGCTGCCGGATACGGCGCATCTCCCCTTGAAGGAAAGACTGTCACGCTTCCCGTGAAGGGCATGATGTGCGGTCACTGCCAGGCGCGTGTCAAAAAGGCGCTTGAAGGTGTCGCCGGTGTAACGTCGGCTGATGTGGATCTCGAGGGCGCCAAAGCCACCGTTGCCTGCGGCACCGGTGTTTCCGAGGATGCTCTGAAGAAGGCAATCGTCGACGCCGGCTACGAAGTCGCCTGATCTTTGCCTCATCTCTCTCGCATCTCAGCCGGAGGCTGCGGCCACAGTGTCCTGCCCCCGGTTAAAATAGCCGGAGCGAAACCCCTCCTTTCCATGGGAGGGGTCGGTTTTTTAGGAGCTCTGACTTGATCCGGATGCGTCTTTCCAAAGCGGCCTTTGCCGCTCTTTCCGCAGCACTTCTCGGCGGCTGCGCTGTTACCCCTCCCCCGAATCACTATGTGGAACCGACAGAAGGGAAAACCGCACTGATGCGAGTCGGCGGTGAAGGCATGATTGCCGTCAGAACGGTCACCAAGGACGACGCCGACTTCTGCTACACCTGGGACGGGAAGCATAACCAGGTGCTGTACTATCTCGACGGCATCACGAAAAAAGCTCCTGCAGATCTGCCGAACCAGGGAAAGTCACTCGGACTTCCGCCTTCGTCCGCCACGGTCCGTTTCCCGGATAAAAACCGCTGGGCTGAAATCCGTATTCCGGCCGGTCAGGAAATCGAGATCCAGTACTCTCTTCCGTATGATCGGGTCCCAGGCAGCGCACCGAAGATCAAACTCGGACCTGATGACGATATGCCGCAGGACACCGGCGCACTCTGCCGTGCGGGCTTCCGCTTTGTCCCCGAGCCGGGGAAACAGTATCAGGCGAACTTCTCCTGGGGAAAAAATCTGGGGCACTACAGCTGCAGCGCCATCTTCACTTCGCTTCCTGATAACAAGATTGTCCGCGTGAATAAGCTCGATCAGTGCCACATGATCGACTACGACAATCTTCTGAAGTTTGACGGATTCAACAAGTAAGACTGACGCCACTCTCTGAGGAAAAATCACCAATGAAAAAGACGCTGATTCCCGTCCTGACAGCCGCCGCTGCCGCCGCTCTGCTCTCCGGGTGCGCATACCCGGGTGTTGAACTGGATACCCAGGTTCAGCAGAAGCAGGTTCTTGGCGAAATCTACGAACGCACCGAAACCTGGCCCTTCGAAAAGAATCCGATGCGGGTGAAGGAAGCGACCGTGCAGCATGCGGAAAATTTCTGCGCCAAACGCGGCATGGGGATCCAGCCGCTCGATCAGACGATTTCCTGGGGCGTTGAGGACGCGTCCGGCAAACTGACCAAAGGCGCCTCGGTGTGGCTGCAGTTCAAGTGCGTACAGGCGATTGACCCGTCCGCCGAACTCTGATCCGCTCTGACGGATCGCGTTTTCTAAAGGAGATGGCCATGAAGACCGCTATCGTCGTGATTGATATGCAGAACGATTTCGTTACGGGCTCTCTCGGAACCCGGGAGGCCGCGGAGGTTCTGCCCCGCATCCGGGACTTTCTTGCGGAAAATGCTGCATCCTCTTCTCCCGCCGATGTCTTCTTCACTCAGGACACGCATCCTGAAAACTATCTCGAAACGCAGGAAGGCCGGCGTCTTCCGGTACCTCACTGCATCAGAGGCAGCCGGGGATGGGACATCTGCGAAGAGCTGAAGCCTTTCGCGTCCGCTGATCGCACGATCCAGAAACCCACCTTCGGAAGCCTGGAACTCGGCAGCCGTCTGAAGACTTATGACCGCATTATTTTCACTGGCGTCTGTACCGATATCTGTGTGATCAGCAACGCGCTGATCGCGAAGGCCGCCGCCCCTGAAACGGCGATTGAGGTAAAACCGGAGCTCTGCGCCGGAACGACCCCTGAGAATCACGAAAACGCTCTGAAAGCGCTCCGGATCTGCCAGATCGATGCCTGATCGCTGATCTCAGCCGCTTTGATGCTGCTTAAAACAGAAAGCCCGGAGATTGCTCTCCGGGCTTCTCTTTTTCATACTCACTGCTCCGGGAATCCCGGAGCAGGAATCTGAGGCTTTTTACTTCTTGAGGCCAATGTACTTCACAGCGTTTTCAGCCGCGATACGGCCGCCATTCACAGCCCAGGCAATGGTGGAGCCAGCCATCAGCAGATCGTAGCTGTCGCCATACATACCGCCCGCGTCGTTGCCGGCAGCGTAGAGGCCCTTGATCGGGGAATCATCCTTGCGGACCACTTCCCACTTGTCGTCGATCTTGATGCCGCCGAGCGTGCCGAGAGACGTGGCAACGAGCTGAATCGCGTAGTACGGAGCCTTGTTCACGTGACGGATGTACTTCGGATTCTTGGCGAAGAGACCGTCGTGACGGATATCAGCCCAGTGGTTGTACTCAGCAACGTTCTTCTTCAGAACATCAGCGTGCATGCCGGTCATCTTGGCGAGCTCGTCAAGCGTATTCGCCTTCTTGGCCCAGCCAGCCTTTTCAGCGGCATCCCACTCGGAATCGAACTTCGTAAGCTTCGTCGCGACCGGAACCATCACGCCGACGCCGAGGTCGATACCTTCGTTCTTCATGTAGTCAAGCGTCGCCTGATCGTACACAACCCACATCTTGCCGCCGTTGCGTTCCAGAGCGTTGCCGGCAAACGGCCACTCGAGCATGACGGTTTCATCAACAAAGCGGTCGCCTTCCGGGTTCAGCCAGAGGTGCGGCTGCTTGGCGGAAGCGGCAACCTGATTCGTGGTGCCCACGCCCTTCGGACCCGGACGGTAGGAAGCCTGAACCTCAACGCCGTCTTCAGCAGCACCGGCCTTCCAGGCCATCTGGATGCCGTCGCCGGTCTTGCCGGTCTGAGCGAGACCGTCAACACCCGGGAATCGGAGATACTTCTTCTTCATTGCTTCGTTGGCACCGAAACCGCCGGTGGCGATAATCACAGCCTTCGCGTTGATGGTGATCTTGTCGCCATCCTTGTTCTTCGCGATCACACCTCGCACAACACCGTCAGAACCCTGGATCAGATCGGTGGCGGGGGTATTCAGGAGCAGCGTGCCGCCGTTCTTCACAAACTTGTCCTGATACTTGGCGAGCCAGCCAGCGCCACGGCCTTCATAAATGTGCCAGGTGTAGAGACCATCCGGATAGTTAGAGAAGAGCTTCTCAAACTTCACGCCGTTGCCCTGCATCCAGTCAATCGTGCTCGCGGTCTTTTCCACGAACGCGCGGACCACGCGGCCGTTACCGCGCCAGTGGCCGTAACGCATGATGCGCTGGAAGGCGTCATCCTTCGTCAGGCCGTAGTTCCAGTCACGCTGCATCTTGGACTCAACCGCCATGATGCCTTCGGAGAATTTGCAGGTACCGCCCGTAATGCCCTGCTTCTCAAGCAGGATCACCTTGGCACCGAGTTCCTGAGCTGCCACACTGGCAGAGGTACCGCCGCAGCCGGCGCCGAGCACCACGATATCGGTGCTCATCGTCTTATCCGCGGCCTGAGCCGGGAGAACACAGGCGGCCGCCAGAGTCGCGGCGATGATCGTCTTCAGTAACTTCATTCTTCTCTCTCCACTTGAATGTGTTGTATTAGTTACTCAGCCTAAAACAGAACTAATTCTTTCTATTTAGGCTTAACTCAAAAATTATCCCCAAATAGGAAGAGAAAATCTGTATCAGCAGTTACACTAAATCACAGGAACACGGTAGCGTGTTACATTTTTTGGTATTCATCCGACATCAGACCTCTTAAGGAGTGCATCCCCGTGCGCCAGATATTTCAGAACCTGCCCTGGGTTCAGCCAGCCGTGCCCCCTGTGATTGCCTCCCTCTATGAACGGCGGGGCGTCCTTCAGAAAGTGAAACGAAACCAGGTGCTGAAAGCCGGAGGCGATAATCCGAAATCCTTTCTTCTCGTCCGGGGACTCTGTGTTTACCGGATAGCGAGCGCTATCAAGGGATCAAGCTCGATTCTCTCCCTCATCCCGCCCGGAAGAAGCATGTGCGATATCTCAGCCGCGGTGGATGAACGGGTAAATGTGGAAACGGTTGCCTGGCGCGATTGCGTGGTGTACGCCATGCCCCCCCGGACTCTGAGCGAAGAGATGTCCAAGGACCCGGAGTTCGGCAAAGCCGTGCTCGCTGATGTGACAGCAAAAGAGGAGAGCTACATCGAAGGCATGGTCGCGAACTTCACTCTCGACCCGCAGTCCCGGCTCCGGACACTCTTCAAGGTGCTGATCACGAGTTACGGGATACCGATTCGGGACGACTGGACTGTGATCCCGCTGCTCCTCAATAACTCTCAGTACGGACAGGTTGTCAATCTGTCCCGGGTTTCTGTCAGCAGAATTTTTTCCCAGTGGGAAGCGGCCGGTCTGATCAGGAAAGACCGCCGTTCAATCTCTGTACGGAAAGAGCTCTTCTCTGACCTTTATGACTGGATCGACGGCAAGGGTGCCGCCGAGGCAACCTATCTCACCGGATACGGGAAGCCGTGAACGGTTTGGGAAACTTCAGGAGCCAGGCATTTGTGCTGTTTCCCGTCGGATGAAGCGCCACCGCCTGCTCCTCATCCGGCAGCACCTTGCCGTTTTTCATCAGATCACCGTCCGGTGAAAGCCTGAGCGAAGGCAGCGCTGCGCCACTTGCGGCTCTGCACCTCACTCCATAGTGCGATTCGTTCACAGCGAGAAGCGCTACATCATCTATCCGCACCAGACTTGAAATCGGTTTATCAACGCCGGCTTTGATCAGATCCGCCACGAAATCCCGGCGGACCGGCGTTACGCCTTCGCTTTTCAGGTACCGAAGCGGCGTATCCACGATGCTGCCTCCCCGAAGCGGGAACTCCGAGAGATCATCCGCACCCTTGAAGCTGATACGGACAAGGCGCGAAACCGCCTTTCCCCGCTCGGTTTCTCCGCTCTCTACCGCGAAAAGGGTTCCATCCCCGACAGATGCGAAAGCTTTGAGAGAAAAACGGTCAAGATCAGAAGGCTTCGGATAGACATAGGCTCGGGACGTCCAATCTGACGGATTGGATAGGAGAATCACCGCGTAGTCCGCCCGTCTTTCAGGAGTAATCGTTGTGGCGAGTCTCCCGTTCGGAAGCTGCGCGAGTCCCTGGAAACCGGACTCCATGGCGCTCCAGGCGAGAAACCGGGGAAGTCCCTTTCCGGGTATCGCCCGAGAGACTTCGCCAAAATCCCGGTTTGAGAGCCGGACAACTGAAGGAAGCGACGCGTCGGCTACCCAGATCGTACCGTCAGATGTGACAGCAATGCCCTGCGGATTGATTGCGGAGCCCCGCGGCTCTATCGGAGAAAACCCCGTGGTAACAGGTTCTTCATGAAAGTCGAGTGAAAGGGATCGCGCGGCTTTCGGAGGAATACCGCTGTAAGGCTGTGAATTCCGGCTTCCGCGGCGAATTCCGGTTACCTGCAGAACCCGATTCTTCAGGTCAAGCGTCAGTTCGACAAAGAGCGGCGAATACCCAGGAATCAGATAGAGGCGGGTCGGGATCAGACCGTCACGCGTCTTTCGTACTGGTCCGTGACAGGTAGGGCCGTCGTCAGTCACCGCGAGAAGCCGGTATCGGCCATCTCCAAGTCCTTCGCGGAGCGCCATGCCGCTCCCGAATGAGAGATCGAGATAGCGGCCGGCCGGGAAAGTTCCTTCTTTCTTTTCGGAAGCGAACGCCGCGCCCTCCGCTCCTTTAAGCAATGGCAGGAAGGCATAAGGGACATTCACCTGCAGCTTTACAGCATCGATCCCGGCAGCTACGGCAGAGCCCGATACCCCAAGAGCCGCAAGGCAGACAAGAAAAAGACCTGAAGCAACAGCGTGCCGCAGGCCCCTTTTCCGTTTGCGAAAAGAAGAGAAAAGAGTCATGAGTAGAAACCTGAGTAGCGTAAACCCTGATTCTAAACTCGAAACGGAAAAAACGGAATTTCCGGGGACTTTTCTCTTCTATGTTCAGATCAGCCGGCGAGACCGTCGCGGACGTCTTCCGCCTTTTCCTTCCCTTCAAGAACCTCAACGAGCTCAAGCGCGAAATCAGAAGCCGTTCCTGGACCGCGGCCCGTGATGATATGTCCGTCACGCTCGACGCGGCCCCCGGTCACATCAGCCCCTTCGAGATACTTTTCAAAGCCCGGATAGCAGGTCGCGCGCTTTCCGCGCAGCAACCCGAGACCGCCAAGCACATAGGGCGCGGCACAGATCGCGGCCACCCATTTCTTCGGATCAGCCGCAAATTCCTTCAGTTTTCCCGTGAGAACGGTATCCTGCCCGAGGTTTTCCGCTCCCGGCCAGCCGCCCGGCAGCACGAGCATATCGGCCTGATCCCAGTCAGCGGAGGAGAGCAGCGTATCGCAGAGAATCTGAACACCGTGAGCTCCCTTTCTCAGATTTCCGCCACCCACGGAAACTGTTTTTACGTCCACACCGCCCCGGCGGAGCAGGTCAACGGAAGTCAAAGCCTCGATTTCCTCAAAACCGTCCGCAATGAAAACCAATGCATGTGACATCTTGCCGATACCTCCAGGTGTTTTATATAAGTGATGCCCGTATTTTATCGGCCGCAGTCCGAGTCGGAGAGACAGAGCGGAGAGACATAAAAACAATGCCCGGCCCCTGAGTGAGGAGCCGGGCATGTCTGATTTTTCGGAATTCTGTCTGCGTCAGGCAGAATCCTGAAGCCTCATCAGATAAAGAAGTGCATCACTTCCATGCTGATGAAGGCCATCAGAACCGAGTTCACCATCAGAACCGGCCAGTACTTCTTCGGGCAATCCGTAATTCCGAGGAGACGGCCCATGTACTGAATCTGAGACGCCATCAGAATGAGGGCGGGAAGCAGAATCGTGATGTCATGGGCGTTCAGGGAACCGTCCGTCGCAAGAGCGGCAGCGACGCCGACACCGGCACCGCAGGAGAGCCACGTGGCGCAGAGCACGAGAATTGCCTTGCCCGGCAGACCGAAGACGGCCATAAAGCCGCCGCAGGTATTGCCGATCCAATCCATCACGCCGAAGATAGTCAGCATGTAGGTGAGCACGAACGCCATCAGCACGTTCGGGATCAAGTTGAAGACGCCGAGATTCCAGCCCTTGCGGCAGCCGACGATAAAGATATCAAACGGATTCTGGGAAACTTTTTCGGCCTGAGCTGCGTTGTTATTACTCATTTGCGAAGTCCTTCTTATAAACGGTCGAGAGCACGAAGCGAACGAGCATCGCGCCGACAAACTTCAGGACGAGGAAAACCACCATCGGAACCCAGATCGGGACAAGGAACCAGGCGATAAGACCGCCGACCACAGTAGTCATGTAGTTGCTGATGCAGCCAGCGCCCGCGTACTGCCAGGCACACATCGTAACCAGCTGCTTGCGGTTAATCAGGCCGTCGTCATAGAGCCCCTTCGTGAGACCAGCACCGGCGTCAGTCGACTGAAGGTCGGTAATCAGGGCAAGACCCGTCAGACCAGGCAGACCAAGGAGCGGCTTGAGAAGCGGAGTCATCAGGAACTGAGCGGCACGGAGAGCACCGTAGTGAGCGAGGACTTCAATCATGCCGAGAGCGAACATCACGCCCGGAACGAGGGAAAGACCGAAGAGGAAGCCGCCGCGGGCACCGTTGCCGCCGTGACCCACGAGGTTCGCCTTATCGACGATTGTGCCGAACTTGCCGACGAGGGTCGAGAAGTCAAGGGCGGAAAGCCACTTGTAGGCATCAGGCATCTTGGCAAACACACCGGAGAACATAATCACAGCGAGAATGAAGGCGATAAACGCCCCGATTCCCGGCAGTTTGTTCTCGTGTGTCTGAGGCGCCTGTTCAGCAGCGTTTGTTTCTACTTTTGCATCAGACATGAATGAGCTCCCTGAGCAAAATCTGCTTCGGCGTAACTGCATCGAAGCGGACTTACGGACAGAAGAATGAAGAAATATCCGCAGGTCGCCCGGGAAGGGTCGCCTGCAGGTCGTTTTGCTCTCCGCCTTTCCCGGGCGGAGACTCTCTAGGGCTGCGGCTTGACTTTGTAAGCTCTTAATTCAGCTGCAGAAACAGCTGAAGCCGCATCCAGCCGCCTGAACTATGAAGGGACAGCTAGAAATCGAAGAATAATGAGAGTCATACGCTGAGTCAAGGCAGAATCTGTCTTAATCACCGGGGTTGGTTTCTTCCCCGGAATACCGGAATACCACTGAGTAACGAAAAAACCCTGTTCATTGCTGAACAGGGTTTTCGTTGAATTCTCAGGGGACGAACCTTGGATCCGCCCGTCCCCGGTGGATTCCTCGCCTAGGGAGGAATCGAGTGCTTAGAGAGAACCAGTCCCGTAAGCGAGGTCAATGCTGCGGATCGATTCGCGCCAGGCGAGATCCTCAGCAGTCTTCATTTTGATCCCGCTCTCAGACTGGCCGCTGAGGCCCATCCGGCGGGAAAGCGTTCCGACTACCTGCTTCACGAGGTTGTTCGTCTTCTTGTCTTCATACTGATAGTTAGTCATTTTTCACTTCCTTATATTTATTTTTGTACGCCTGCTTTTCTGGCGTGGTTTGCGGTTTCATCCGACGAATCTATTTATAGCCCTCTTTTATGAAGATCCTGAGGCATTTTGATGACTGCATCGTGACAGCCGTTACAGGATCTTTCCGCCGGCAAAGGCGGGCGGAAAAAGCAAAAACAACAGTGAGGGTTTTATAGGAGCAGCCCGCCTGTCTCAGGAGGCGTTCTGCCGTATTTTTCTCTTGAGTGGATGCACAGATTTTCGACCGGATCCGGTCTGCACTTTATTCAGCAGATGTCTGCTGCTCGATGGGCTGGCGGTTTCAGAGAGCCCTTTTTTCAAGGTTACCGCCTAAGATGATCCACTCGTCCCTGAGAGAAAAAAGAAATATTGGGACAACTCCTATTATACCAATAAATCTTTAAAAAACATATTTTTAATAATTTTTTTCAATTTTAAAGTTTGGTATTGGTACTGAAACGATGTTCACATTCATTTTCAAGCTAAGTAGAATCGCAGTTAACATCGCCGGATTGCACTCCCCGTCCGGACTGTAGCCGCACGGGGACTTCCGGCCAGACTGCCTCTAATAGGATAAATAAATGGAGATCGCCCCTTACGCCGCCGGGTGGCTGTCGATTCTGCCCCCCATCATCGCAATCGGACTCGCTCTTGTAACGAAAGAAGTGCTGTCCTCGCTGCTGCTCGGTGTTCTGTCCGGATCGCTGATCTGGGCCATTGGAACCGGCGCGAACCCTGTCATGGGAACCGTGTCCGCCACCTTCGGAATCATGGTGAATAAGCTTGACTTCACCATCATTCTCTTTACATCAATGCTTGGCGCCCTGGTGTACTGCATCTCGCTCTCAGGTGCCACCAAGGCCTACGGACACTGGGCCCTCGGCAAAATCAGATCGCGCCGCGGCGCCCTGATGGCGACGACCGGTCTCGGCATCTGCATCTTCATTGATGACTACTTCTCCTGCCTCACGACCGGCACGGTGATGCGTCCGGTGACGGACGCGCACCGCATTTCCCGCGCGAAGCTCGCCTATCTCGTCGATACGACCGCGGCCCCTGTCTGCATCATCGCCCCGATCTCTTCCTGGGCTGCCGCTGTCGGCTCCTCTCTTAAGACCACGGGCGCTTTTGAAAATGATCTCGCCGCGTTTGTTGCCGCCATTCCGTGGAACTTCTACGCGCTGCTCGCGATCGGTCTTGCCCTCTTTATCAGCTGGACAAGCTACGACATCGGTCCGATGAAGGCCTTTGAAAAGCGTGCCATGGAAGGAATCGATAACGGCGCCGGCACCGGTGTGGTGAAGTCTGACGCTCTTGACCGGGCTGGGGAAAAAGGCACGGTTGCCGACATGATCATCCCGATCATCGCTCTCATTTGCTTCGCGGTCTTCTGTCTGCTTTACTCGGGCGGCTACTGGGGCAAGGATCCCAAGTTCCACACCGTGTTCGCCGCGCTCGGCAACACCTCCGCTTCCACCGCTCTCGTCTGGGCCTGCTTCGGTGCTCACATCGTGACGCTCATCATGTTCCTCAGCCGCAAGGTGATGTCCTTCAAGACCTATATGGATGGGTTCGTTGAAGGCGTGAAAGTGATGCTTCCCGCGAATATGATTCTTGTGCTCGCCTGGGCTCTGTCCGGTGTCTGCCGCGATATGCTTCAGACTCCGCAGTTCATCCAGGGTCTGGTGCAGTCGGGTTCCGCCACCGCGCTCTTCCTTCCGGCCGCCATCTTCGTGATTGCCGCGTTCCTATCCTTCTCGACCGGCACGGCCTGGGGCACGTTCGGCATTCTGATCCCGATCATGGTTCCGATCACCCACTCTGTCATGCCTGACATGATGATCGTGGCCCTCTCCGCCACGCTCGCTGGCTCCGTCTTCGGTGACCACTGCTCGCCGATTTCTGACACCACGATTCTTTCTTCGGCAGGTTCCGGGTGTAACCACATAGACCACGTATCAACGCAGCTGCCATATTCGCTCACTGTGGCCACCTGCGCGATGGCCGGGTATCTGGTTGCCGGTTTCACTCACGGCTCCTGGATTGCCTCTTTCGGTACGTCCGTTGTGCTGATGCTCGTTGCCGTGACCATGCTTCATATGCGTCACTCCAAAGCCGCGAAAGCTCAGGCGTAAAAATCAGCGTCTGCTGAAGCTCTGAATAAAAGGGGGCCGGGTTCCAATCAGGAATCCGGCCCCTTTTCTCTCTCCTCAGAAAACTTCTAGCGTCTTACGGCAAACTGCGGGAAAAGCGATCTCAGCCTTGCCTGAAGATCCGGACTCGGATAGTCCGGAGGACAGTTCGGGTAAAGTGACTCAGACTCAAATCCCGGCGGCACACGGAAGGGCTGCAGCGCATAGGACTTCACGCCTTTTGCCGCGAGCGACACACCAATCCCGAGCAGCTGCTCCTCAGAAAGAAAAGCCGGGTGGCAGGTGGTGCGGCATTCAAAAGGAACACCTGAAGCCTTCAGAATATCCAGACTGTCGAGCGTTTTCTCTTCCCCTGCGCCAACCCGGATAATGTTCCTGAAAGCCGCAGGATCAGTGAGCGGTGCCTTGATATCAAGCCCCACCCAGTCGATATCCGGAAGGATCTCCTTCAGAACCGCGGGGTAGGCACCCGACGTGTGCACCGCCACCAGAAATCCCTGTGACTTCACCGCCTTGATTGCTGCCGGCAGCGCAGGGTCTGAGAGCGGTTCGCCGCCGGAAAAAACAACGCCATCCAGAAGCCCCTTCCGGCGGCTGAGAAGCGCGATGAGCGACTCCCAGCTTTCGTGCTCATACTGCGGATCAAACTTAAAGGGGCGCAGCCAGGGATTCTGACAATACGTACAGTCCCACGGACAGCCCTGAATAAAAGCGACTGCCGCCAGTTTCCCCGGGAAGTCGATCGTCGTAAATGACGTGATCGCTCCGACCCGCAGTCCTTCAGGACCTCTTTCAGGCGTCATGCCTCCGTCCCTCAGGCATTCGCCTTTTCAGCCGGACGGGCAAGACCGCAGTGCTCTTCCGTGAAGAACTTGCGCTCGAGAAATTCGCCGACCTTGCCTTTATTGAAGGACTGCACCGGACGGTGATATCCCATCACGCGAGTCCACACTTCGCACTTCTGACGCTCGGAATCTTTCAGAACCACTTCAGAGGATTTTTCTTCCATCATTCGTCTCCTGTTTCACTATTCAAAGTCTAGTCAGCCTACGCAGCCTTGGCAGCCTGCGAGGCATTTGCCACTGCGGCTTCCGCCTTCTTCTTCGCGAGAAGCTCAGCGTCGCAGTACGGGCAGAAATCATGGCGCCCTGAGATATACCCATGCTTCGGGCAGATCGAGAAAGTCGGGGTCACCGTGATGTACGGCAGGCGGAATGTCGTCAGGACACGCCGTACGAGCTCTCTGCAGGCTTCAGCGGACGACACCGCCTCATTCATGTAGAGATGCAGAACCGTGCCGCCGGTGTATTTCTTCTGCAGGTCATCCTGCATTTCAAGAGCGAGGAACGGATCATCCGTATATCCAACCGGCAGCTGGGAGCTGTTCGTGTAGTACGGATGCTCCGGTGTACCCGCCTGGAGAATATCCGGGAAGCGTTTCTTATCTTCCTTCGCGAACCGGTAAGTCGTGCCCTCAGCAGGCGTCGCTTCGAGGTTATACATATGGCCGGTTTCGGTCTGGAATTCCACCATGCGGCTGCGGACGTGATCCAGCATCTTCAGCGCGAAAGCATGACCCCAGTCATCGGTGATGTCATGCTCGTCGTTCGTGAAGTTACGGATCATTTCATTCATGCCGTTCACGCCGATCGTGGAGAAATGATTGCGGAGTGTGCCGAGATAACGCTTGGTGTACGGGAAGAGCCCCTGATCCATATAGCGCTGGATCACCTTTCTCTTCACTTCAAGCGAGTCGCGGGCCATTTCCAGCAAATGATCAAGGCGTTTGTAGAGACCTTCCTCATCGGACTTGAAGAGATTGCCAAGCCGCGCGCAGTTGATCGTGACCACACCGATGGATCCCGTCTGCTCCGCGGAACCGAAGAGACCGTTGCCTCGCTTCAGGAGCTCCCGCAGGTCAAGCTGCAGGCGGCAGCACATCGAGCGGATCATGTTCGGTTTCAGATCCGAATTAATGAAGTTCTGGAAATACGGAAGACCGTACTTCGCCGTCATCCGGAAGAGGAGCAGGGTATTCGGGCTGTCCCAGTCGAAATCCTTGGTGATGTTGTAGGTCGGGATCGGGAACGTGAAGACACGGCCCTTCGAGTCCCCCTTCATCATGACTTCGATATAGGCCCGGTTGATCATGTCCATTTCGGGCTTCAGTTCACCATAGGTGAAGGGCTGCTCCTCGCCCGCGATCACCGGATGCTGATTTCTCAGATCCTCCGGGCACACCCAGTCAAACGTGAGATTCGTGAACGGCGTCTGCGTGCCCCAGCGGGACGGCACATTCAGGTTATAAATCAGCTCCTGAATGCTCTGAAGAACCTCCTCGTACGGCAGATTGTCCTTACGGATGTAAGGTGCCATATAGGTGTCAAACGAAGAAAATGCCTGAGCCCCCGCCCACTCGTTCTGCATCGTGCCAAGGAAATTCACGATCTGACCGGCGGCGGAAGAAAAATGCTTCGGCGCCCCGGCTTCCACCTTCCCGGGAACCCCATTCAGTCCTTCCTGCAGAAGCGTACGTAGCGACCAGCCGGCGCAGTAGCCGGAGAGCATATCGAGGTCGTGGATATGAAGATCGCCGTTCCGGTGAGCGAGCCCAATCTCCGGCGCGTAGATCGAATTCAGCCAGTAGTTCGCGACGACCTTCCCTGACACATTCAGAATCAGGCCGCCAAGCGAGTAGCCCTGGTTCGCGTTGGCGTTCACGCGCCAGTCAAGCTGATTCAGATACTCATTGATCGAAGACTCAACATCAATCCAGCTGTGCTTTGCGTCGCGCTGTTTTGCGTGCTGCTCGCGATAAACGATGTAGGCGCGGAGCGTCTTGAAAAAACCGCCCGCGAAGATCGACTGTTCGACAGCGTCCTGAACTTTCTCAATATCCGGCGTTTCGGTTTTCAGAGCCCGGATCCGGGGCATCACCTCGGTTTCCGTCAGGCGTTTTGCGCCTTCAGCCGTGATTTCTCCGGTTGCCTTGCCCGCCTTCGCGATCGCGATCACGATCTTGTCCGCGTCAAAATCACGGATGCTGCCGTCGCGCTTGATAATATGGCGCGGCTCAAGTTCCACTGTCATTCTGAGTCCCCTGAGATCATTGTGTTTTAAACAGAAGTGAAATCCGCATAAACACCATTGATAGCGAATGAAAACGCGGAAAACACCATTTGTTGTGATTTTTCTGTTTACTATATCATCATAGCTTTGATACGTTATCTGGCCTTAGGTTGTAGTCAAAAGGGAGAGTACCGCTACACATTGATTCGACTGCTTAAATCCGGAACTCTCTTTTATTTAGGGTTTTCACCTATTATATTTTACCTATCAATACGTACAATTCCCTACGTCAGAACCGTGATGGGTTATTGCGGACAATCTGATGTTTCTCCCTGCGTGGTTCCTTTCGAGGGGCTGGCGGCTGCAGCGCTACTGTTGCTGCTATGTATAAAGTGAACCATGCTTTTCTTGGTGTCCGGGCTTACCTGCAAGCCCGGTTTTTTTTGCCTTTCGCATTTTCTTTTTTCTTTTCTATATAGCGCCGCTCTTCTGACCGCCAGCCAGAGTACCTCCTCTGAGTAGATCTTCTGCACAAATTGCCTGTTTATCACTACCTGTGCTAAAAAGTAGGGCGGCTACCAAAATCGTTTTTCTTCGGTAAAATAGCGGAAATAAAAACGCTTCTCATAATCATCTCTTTTCAAGAGACAAGAAGAGGCGCCTCAGCAAGAAATCTACTTACTCTATAAAGGCCAGAACAAAATGAACCGTGAAGTCGTGAAGTGCGGACTCTTCCTCCTTGGCGGCATCGCTATCGGTGCTATCGGTGCTACCGTGGTTTCCCGCGGCAAGCTGAAGGGCATCAAGCCTATCGCCTCTGATCTTCTTTCCCGCGGCTATGACGTCCGTGAGAAGGTTCTCGAAAAGGTTGACGCTGCCCGTGAAGATATTTCTGACGTGCTCGCCGAAGCCCAGGCGAAGTCTGAAGAACGCCGTTCCGATAAGGAGCCGGTGCTTCAGGAAGCCGCTCCCGCGCAGCCCGCTGCTGAAAAGCCCGCTGCTGCCTGATACCGGGTCCGTAAGCAATACCGACCGGCTTTCCCCTGAAAGCTGCAATCAGAAGGTGTGATGGAGCCAGGCGAAAGCCCGGCTCCGTTTTATTTTGTGCAGGCCGATACACACAGAAGGACCTTTTCCGCATGAATCTCACCGTTGTCCATCACATCCCGGGACGCATCCGCTGGAGGTCAGCGAACTGCTTCACCCGAAGCCTCGCTGAAACGATCGCCGAAAAACTCGACGCGATCACCGGCGTCGAAGGTGTCCGGGTGAGCCCGCGCTGCGGCTCAATTCTTATCACCTACTCCACCGAGAAAGGACTGCTCTCGGCGGTTGACGCGCTCGCGGGCATCCGCACCGAAGCCGCGCCGCCCCGCCCCGCCTCAGCCCAGCGAGGGCTTGCGCCTAAGGATCCCGACTACAACTGGTGGCCGCTTGAACGCTATGTCTTCGTGCGTCCTCTGCTTCCTACGCTCTGGAACACTATCCATACGGCCATCGGCTCAATTCCGTTCATCGGCCGAGGAATCAGCGAACTCCTGAAAGGAAAACTGAATGTCGAGGTGCTGGACGCCTCAGCGGTCGGTATTTCACTTCTGATGCGGGACTTTGGGACCGCCGGTCTCGTGATTCTCCTTCTCGGCCTCGGCGACATGCTCGAAAAGGCGACGAAGAAAAAGTCTCGGGATTCTCTTGCCGAGCAGCTCACGGTCCGCGTGAACACGGTCTGGGTGCGCGAACCCGATGGCAGCGTGCGTCAGAAGAGCATTCAGCTTCTGAATGACGATGAATTCATCGTGGCGCGCTCAGGCGCCGCCATCCCGGTTGACGGCACCGTGGTTTCGGGTGAAGCCTTCGTCAACCAGTCAACGATGACCGGGGAACCGCTGCCAGTCCGCAAAGCGAAGGGAATGCCCGTTTTCGCGGGTACCGTGGTTGAAGAGGGTGAGGTCGATATCCGTCCGACCGGATCTGTCGAGAATTCCCGCCTGAATCAGATCGCCCGGTTTATTGATGAAAGCGAGCGTCAGAAGTCCGGAATCGAAAGCCGGATGGATCATCTGGCTGACGCGATTGTGCCGTTCAACTTCCTCCTTGCCGGCCTTGTGTTCCTCTTCACGAGGAATCTCACCCGCACCGCATCCGTGCTCCTCGTTGACTACAGCTGCGCGCTCAGGCTCTCCACGCCGCTCTGCGTTCTCTCTGCCATGAAGGAAGGAACCCGGGAAAACATTCTCGTGAAGGGCGGTCGGCATCTCGAGTCGCTCGCTGAGGCTGACGTTGTGGTATTCGATAAGACCGGAACGCTCACTCAGGCTACTCCGCGCCTCACGGACGTGGTGTCGGCCGGTGAATGGAGTGAGGATGAACTCCTCAAAGTCGCGGCCTGCCTTGAAGAGCACTTCCCGCACCCCGTGTCTCACAGCATCGTGAAGGCCGCGCGCGAAGCCGGACTCGATCATCTGATCGAAGCGCACGACTCTGAGGTGAAATATGTCGTGGCTCACGGCATCCGCTCCCGGGTTGAAGGGCGTGACATTATTCTCGGCTCCCGTCACTTCGTGGAAGAGGACGAGAATGTCGATGTCAGCGTGATGACTGACGATATCATCCGGCTTTCCGACCAGGGCAAGAGCATTCTCTACATGGCTCACGCCGGGAAACTGATTGGTATCTTCGGCGTCGAAGACCCGCCGAAAGAAAACGCCGTGGACGTGATCCGGGAACTGAAGGGCCTGGGGATCAAGAAGGTTGTGATGCTGACAGGCGATGACCCGAGAACCGCCGCGAATATCGCGGCCCGGCTCGGCATTGATGAGTTCCGCGCGCAGATGCTCCCGGAAAGCAAGGCTGAAGCCGTGAAGGCGCTTCGCGCCGCCGGCTACAAAGTGATCATGGTGGGCGACGGCATCAACGACACACCGGCCCTCACAAGCTCTGACGTTGGTGTGTCTCTCCGCGACGGTACGGATATCGCTCAGGAGGTCGCGGACGTCGTGCTCACGGCGAACAACCTCGCCGATCTTCCGAAGGCCATCCGTCTCGCACGCAGCGCCATGGCCCGTGTGCAGACGAACTTCAAGGCGAGCGTTGGACTCAATACGCTCTTCCTTGCCGGCGGTCTCACCAATGTACTCACACCGGCTGCCGGAGCCCTGCTCCATAATGGCACCACGATCGGCGTCTGCGTGAATTCAATGCGCGGCAACTATCTGACAGGAAATGCATCATGACGGACTCTTTTGAAAACTGCATTCGAAGCTACTTCCCGGGGCGTCTCCGGGCACGGCACGCTTCGCTGAAAAACGCGGAAACCGTGAAGCAGGTGAAGACTTTCCTCGCGGGGCTTGAAGGCGTCCGTTCCGTGGAAATCAATCCCCGGGTCGGGAGCCTCCTCCTGCTCTGGGACCCGGCAAAGCTCGATATTGAGCAGCTGAAGGCCCTCGCCTCTGCCGCTCTTCCGGAAGAGAAGCCTGTTCCCGCCAAGTCCGCAGCCACGCGTCAGAGAGCGCCGGCAAAGGGGTTCCAGATCGGCGACCTCAACCCCTTCCACGGCTCCAAGTTCGTGAACCAGAACGTGAACCGCGCCATGACGGCGACCTACGCGCTCACGCTTCTCGGTCTTGTCCCCGGAATCGGCCCTGGAGGCAAGATGGCCCTGCATGTCGCTTCCGGTGTCGCTTTCACTGCCTTCCTTGCCTGGCATCTGATACGCTACAGAAGTACGGTTATCTGATAGGAATGGGGCTCTGACGGGCCCCGGAAGGTTTAAGGCATGGAAAAACTGACGAAGGGGATTCTCACCGCCATTGCGGCGATTCTTGGCGGTGCCCTTCTGCTCTGGGCAGCGGCTGCAGTGCTGATAGCGCTGGTGGCCGCTACCGTCTGTCTGCTCCTTATTTATCTCCTCATGCCGAAAGAGTGCCGCGCCTTTCTCATCCTGCTGCGTGAGACCATCAATGGCTGGATCAGCCGGTGTGAGGCCTTGACGGAAAGCCTGACCGGCGCGATGTCAGACTTCGGGCAGATGGCTGAGGGACTTGCCGGCCGTCATCGCGAGGATCCCGAGGGAGACACTCCGGAGCCGGCAGAAAACGCACCGGAAACCCCGCATTCCGATTCGAAATCCCCGGATTACCCAAAAAGAGATAAGACCTAAGCTTTTATCCCTATCTTTTCTTTAATCCCGCAAAACACGCCTGATCAGTTCCGAACATCACGGAAAGCGCCCGGTTGAATACATTCCTCGGATAAGCCTGAGGCTAAAAAAACCGGCATAAAACGCCCTGTTGCGTTATCGTTATCCCTCGAACAGCCGTCCACGCAGTGAATGCGCCGGGGCCGGGGACGCCCCCTGGACAGCTGCAAAGTCTGCAGCGGCGCGCCCCCGATCCGCGGCTGCCAAACTCCGGAAAGATCAGAAGGAATACAAATTGGCTCAGCAAACTGATACTTCAGCAGCCCGGGCGAAGAGCCTGGATCTACTGCAGACGCTCCCCGAGCTGCTCACGCATAACCTTCCGGACCGGGGAGACGATGAAGCCTTCCGCGAATACAGCACCCGCGAGAAGCGCTGGATCAGCCTGACATTCAGGGAAATGGATGCCCGGGTGCAGCGCTGGCGCGAGGCCTTCGCGGCACTGAACCTCAGCCGCGGCGACCGATGCGCCATGCTGATGCCAAATTCGATTGACGCGATCTGCTTCGATCAGGGGGTCCTTTCCGACGCTCTCACCCCGGTGCCGCTCCACGCGATCGACACCCCGGGGTCCTCGGCCTATATCCTCTCAGACTCAGGCTCCAAGGTGCTTGTCACGAACAAGTACCTTAAGTGGAAGGGCATCCGCACGTCCGGCGTCGACCTTCCCGACCTGCAGCTCGTTGTGATCACGGATGATGAGGTTCCGGCTGAGGATTCCGACGCTCACCCCAGAGTGATTCCCCTCGAAACCTTCTTAAAAGAAGGTGCCGGAACACCGCTTCCTCCGCCTCCGAAGGGAGGGGATCTCGCGGCCCTCGTCTATACCTCCGGCACCACCGGCCGCCCGAAGGGCGTCATGCTTACGCACCTCAACGTGCTCTGCAACGTGCGCGCTGTGCTGAAGCACCTATGCCCCCGACCTCATGATCGCTGGTTCTCCTTCCTGCCGCTCTCGCACACCTTTGAGCGGACGACGACCTACTACGTCGGCATGGGAATGGGAAACGCGATCGTCTTCTGCCGCTCGATCGCGACACTCGCCCAGGATATGCAGCTCGCGTCTCCGAATGTGATGATGGGGGTGCCTCGGATCTATGAGCAGATCTGCGCGAAGATTCTTCAGACTTTGAAGAAGCAGCCGCCTTTAGCCCAGAGAATCTTCCACTGGGCGGTCGATGTCGGCTACCGGAATTTCTGCCGCGAGAATCACCTGCCGGTTGATGGCGGAGCGATTTCGCTTCTCGATCCGTTTGTGTCAGGGTTCCTCGACCGGAAGGTCGGCTCAGTGGTCCGCCGCGCGTTCGGCGAGCACCCCGACGTGTACTGCTTTGTATCGGGCGGCGCCGCGCTGAATCCCGCGGTCTCGCGGATCCTTCTTGGCCTCGGCATCCGGATTGTTCAGGGGTATGGCATGACTGAACATTCGCCGATTATCGCCGTGAACAAAATGGGGGCGATCAATCCGAACACGGTCGGACCGGCTCTGCCCAATGTTCAGGCGAAACTCGGGGACGGTGACGAACTGCTCGTGCGCGGTCCCTGTGTGATGAAGGGCTACTGGAAGCTGCCTGAGGCAACCGCTAAGGCGATTGATCCTGATGGCTGGCTTCACACCGGAGACGTCGCGGAGATTTATTCAGACGGCCAGATCAGAATCAAAGGCCGGATCAAGGAAATCATCGTGACATCGAGCGGTGAAAAAATCCCGCCGGATGACCTTGAACAGGCAATCGGTATGGATCCGCTCGTGAACCAGGTGATGGTGGTCGGAGAGAACCGCCCGTTCATCACAGCGCTTGTCGTCGTGAATCCGCTCGAGTGGGAAAAACTCTGCGAAAGCCTGTCGCTGGATCCGACTGACGCGGAGAGCTTCAGAAGCCGCGCTGCCCGTCAAGCCGTAACGAAGCGGATCCGTGCCGCAACCCGAAACTTCCCCAATTACGGAGTGCCGCGTGATGTCTACCTCACACGCTCTCCCTGGACCATTGAAAATGGAACAATGACCCCGACGCTTAAGCTGAAGCGGCGGATAATCCTCGCGAACCTTGAGAAGGAAATTGACGAACTCTACGCGAAACGAGGTGAGTGATACAGAATGACTGAAATGAATACCTATCCGGAATTTCCGAAGGGCTGCAGAACGCTCCCTGAGATGCTTGAGCATACGGCCGCCACGTGGCCTGACCGTATCGCCTATCAGTGGTTTGACCGGGCGACTGAAGCCTGGGCCTCCATCACATGGAAGGAATTTCTGTCCGCGGTCCGCCGCTGGCAGAAGGCCCTCAAGGCATCCGGTCTGAAGAAGGGCGATCGCGTCGCGGTGCTTCTCACGAACAGCATCGAATCCCTTCTGATTGACCAGTCTGTGCTCGCCTGCGGCATGACTCCTGTGCCGATGCACGCGATCGATACGCCGTCTGCCTGCGCTTTTGTCCTCTCGGACAGCGGCGCGCGGGCTCTCGTCACGGCGTCTGAAGCCCGCTGGCACTCGATCCGGGATGCTGATCCGACGCTTGATCTCTCAGCACTCGGAACCGTCGTGCTCTGCTCTGACACCCCGACTGAAAAAGAGTTCCACGGAACACCGCGTGTTGAAGCGGTGACGGACTGGCTCGCGGCCGGCGAAGATTATGAAATCGATCCGGCGGATCGTCCGGCTCCGGAAGATCTCGCGGCTCTCGTCTACACGTCCGGCACTACCGGCCGCCCGAAGGGCGTCATGCTGACTCACAGCTCGCTTGTCGCGAACTGCAGCCAGACCTGGCAGTGCCTCCCGCTTACCGAGCAGGACGTATCACTCAGCTACCTGCCGCTCTCCCACGCCTTTGAGCGAACGGTCGCTTATTACCTCGCTGTTGCAGTCGGCTCTCAGCTTGTGATCTCGCGCGGTATTCAGTCACTCACGGAAGACATGCAGCACGCGCAGCCCACCACGATGAACACCGTGCCGCGAGTTCTGGAAAAGATTCATACGAGTTTCGTGAATCAGATCGCTTCCGAAGGCGAAGCCGCCGTTCAGACGCTCGCCTGGGCTCAGGAAGTGGGCTGGCGCCGATTCTGCCGCAAGAACAGCCTTCCTGTGGAGCACAGCCCTCGCGAGGAACTGGATGACGCCGCGTGGCCTGATCTCGACGCGAAGATCGGCACCCGGGTCCGCGCCCTTTTCGGCGGCCGTATCCGTGATCTGATCTCTGGCGGCGCTGCCCTGAATTACTCCATCGCGAAATTCTTCTGCGCGATGGGCATCAATCTCCGCCAGGGCTATGGCCTCACGGAATCGGCCCCGATGATTTCGATGTCCGAAACGGTCGGCAACCATCCGACCACGGTCGGAAAGCCGCTCCCCGGTATTGAAGTGAAGCTCGGCGCGAATGATGAACTCCTCGTGCGCGGGCCGCAGGTCATGAAGGGCTACTGGCACCGTCCGGATGCCACTAAGGAAACCTTCACGGAGGATGGCTTCCTGAAGACCGGTGACCAGGCGGATCTCTCTGACGGCGGGCGTATCCGCATCAAGGGCCGCATCAAGGAAATCATCGTGACGTCCACCGGTGAAAAGATTCCGCCTGTGGATCTTGAGTTCGCCATCCAGTCGGATCCGCTTTTTGAGCAGGTGATGATCATCGGTGAGGACCGGCCGTTCGTCGCGGTGCTCGTCGTCGTTAACCCGACGCGCTGGGAAAATTTCTGCGCGGAACTCTCGCTCGACCCAAAGGATCCTGCCTCCTACGAAAGCCGTCAGGCACAGCGCGCTGTGCTGCAGCGGATCCGGAAGCTTACGCGTCAGTTCCCGCAGTACGGCGTGCCGCGCGCTGTCCGTATCCTGAGCGAACACTGGACGCCTGAAAACGGCATGACGACCAGCACGATGAAGCTGCGCCGCCGCGTGATCACGAAGCACTATCTCGCGCTGATCGAAGAACTCTACGCGAACAGCAAGGCCTGATCGGCATGACCGGGATGAGGCTTTTTGACTCCCACTGCCACATCAACTCAAAAGAGTTTGATGAGGACCGGGAGGAAGTGATCGCCCGGATGAAAGAGTCCGGGCTGACAGGAGCTGTCGTCATCGGCTGCGAGGACCCGGAGCTTAAGCCGCTCCGGGCACTCCTCAGTCAGCACCCGGGCTACCTTTGGGGCGCCTGGGCACTGCACCCTGAGTATCAGGATGTGGATCACGAGCCGACAGTTGAGGAAATCTGCAGCGCGAATGCAGATCCGAACTTTGTAGCGGTCGGAGAGACCGGCCTTGATTATTACTGGCATAAGCCCCCCTGCCCGTGGCAGGTTGAGCGGTTCCTCCGTCATATCGAGGCCGCGAAGCGCCTCGGGAAGCCTCTCATCATTCATGCCCGGGACGCGGAGTCAGAAGCAGTCGACATTCTGAAATCCGAAAATGCCGGAGAAACCGGGTTTGTTCTCCACTGCTTCTCCTCCACCGCGGAGGTCGCCAAAAAGGCGCTTGATGCCGGCGGAATGATCGGCATTAACGGAAATATGACATTTAAACGTTCTGTTGCAATTCAGGACGCCTGCGCCGCGATCCCCATGGATAGGATTCTTGCAGAGACTGACTGCCCCTATCTGGCGCCTGTACCGAAGCGCGGACGCAGGAATGAACCTTCCTTTGTCGCGTATACCGTCGCTAAAATAGCCGCATTGCATCAGATCGCTGCTGAAGAGGCAGCCCGCATGACTGAGGCCAACGCCCGCCGGTTCTTCCGCCTCCCGCCGCCGGTCTCCGGAGAATGAGCCATCCCGGCTCTTTCCCATGCGGAAGCGCTTTTGGAATACACAGGATTGAAAGCATGAAACAGACTTCTCTGAAGATTACGCTCGCATCGGCTTTTGCCGCCGCCATGATGACGCTCGCGCCGGCTGCGGTGCTCAGCTTCCCGGCGGCCGCTTCAGCGGCCCAAATGGGTCCTGAAGAGCTCTACGCCAACTTCACCGGCGCCGTGAAAAATAACCGCGGCGACGTGGTGAAGAAGATGCTCGCCCAGGGCTACAGCCCGAACGTGAAAATGCCGAACGGCGACCCGGCGCTCGTCTACGCCATCCGCGCGGATAACACCGACGTGATCGACCTGCTGCTGAACGCGAAGGGACTCGATGTCGACAAAGCGAATCCCTCGGGTGAATCCGCTCTGATGGTCGCGGCCTATAAGAAGAACGTGCCGCTCGTGAAGGCGCTCCTTGCAAAGGGCGCTATTGTTGACCGCACCTCCGGCTGGTCTCCCCTTCACTACGCCGCGGCCGCAGGCTCTTCTGAACTCGTCGATCTCTTCATCAAGAAGGGCGCGAACGTGAATGTCCGCACGAAGTCCGGTGTCACGCCGCTCTTCATGGCGGCCCGCATCGCGAACCGCCCCTGTATCGAGCGCCTCCTGAAGGCCGGTGCCCGCAAGGATCTCTGCAACGACCACGGCCAGAGCCCGGCCGATATGGTCCGCGCGAATAAGACCACGACGGATACGAAGCTCGCGGATCTTCTTGCCACCAATAAGTGCGCGAAGTAATCAGGAAAGCGGAGTTCTGAATCTCCGCATTCCATGAAAAAAGCTGCAGCTCTGAATGGAGACTGCAGCTTTTTTATCGTTCACCGGTTTCTGTCAGACGGAAAAGAGTCCGAGGGACCGTTTCACATCCTCCACTGCCATCTGCCCCGGAGCAGACGCCGTGCCGGACATCGCAAAGGTAAGCGCTGAACCGAAGATACCGCCTGATACCCGGGAGATGGAACCCAGCGGCCCCATCGCCATCGTGACAAGCGGGCCAAGCCCCGCTTCACGGGCTTCCGCTGTCACGAGCAGAAGTCTTGCCACGTCGGACGCCTTCCGGGGCATCACGGCGAGTTTCAGAATGTCTCCTCCCAGCTTCCGCTCGAGTTCCAGAGTCTCGCGGAGTTTCTCCGAATCCGGAGTTTCAGAGAAATTATGGCTGCTCATGATCACGCCGATTCCAGCCGCGTGCGCGGCTTCAACAAGGGGGGCGAGGAGCTCTTCTCCGCGCGACACCTCCAGATCAATCAGATCCATCCGGGAGTACCGGATCAGACTCCCGAGAAGCCGCAGGTACTCCGCGGCCGTATAGCTTGCTTCACCGCCTTCCTTACCGGTTCTCACTGTGGCAATGAGAATTTTATCGGGAGCCGCGGCGTAAGCCTGATTCACGAGCCCCGTGATTTCAAGAATCTGATCGCTGTTCCGGCCGGAATCGAGGTGATCCAGTCTCAGCTCAATTCCATCAACCGCAGGATCAGCTGCCAGCCGCTTCACCGCTTCAAGGATCGCCTCAGGCGTGCGTCCTGTCGCCGAAACGAGAATGCCGGGCGCGCCCTCCCCGATCCGCTTCCCCTTTCCGGGGATGACATAGGTCCGGGAAATCTTCTTTTCAGTATCTGCTGCTGACATGACTGCGCCGCCTTTTTTCAAAAACTGTCGGAAAGCCGAATGAGTAAAGTTTAGCGGAACGGCGGAGAAAGACAGCCTGAACCCGGTCTTCTCACTCAAAAAAATTCCCGGCACATCACTGCGCCGGGAATCGGTATAAAGAATCAGAAGAAACTTCTGAAATTACTGCGCGAGTTTCTTTGTGATCTTCACGACGAGGTTGGAACTGCCGACCGCGACCGCGGGCGTGTCGCCCTCCAGGTCACCCGGCTGCGGCATCAGGTTTCCGGTTTTCGACACGCGGGCGCCGACCACCACCTGCTTCAGGGATTCCATACCGCCCATGCCGCCCGGAAGCCGCATGTTGGAGTCGAGCGTGAACTTCGCGGGAAGATCCGACACCTTCACCTGCGTCACAGCAACCGGCATGCGGCTGCCTTCGACGGGGCGCGCGAAGATGAAGACTGTTTCGTTCCCGGAGAGACCGGCCTTCAGGTCAGCCGCAAGGCTCACGGTGCCGGAGACCGACACCACGCGCTGGCTTCCGGCAGCTTCTGACACCGGGCTCGGTTCCACACGGGTAACAGAGCTCGGACCCGTCAGAGGCTTCATGCCGGCCTTCGTCCGGGCGTCATTCACCATATTGAGAACACTCTGATAGTCCTCAGACCCCGGCTTCTGATCCGCCAGAACCTTTTCCCAGGTGGCCGCGGCCTCCTTGAACTGGTTCCGGTTGTAGTAGGCAGTGCCTTTCAGCGCGAGCGCCTTCCAGAGTTTCGGGGAAATCTTCAGGGCCTGATCAACCAGCTCCTCAGGCTTTCCGTCAAGCGAGCCGTTCTTCGCCGCAAGGCAGTCAGCCCAGTCAGCAAGAACCTCAGCCTTCGTTTCGCCGTCAACCAGCACGGAAAGCTTCTCATAGGCGGCTGCCGCCTTATCAAAGCGCTTCAGAGCGTCGTTTGTACGGGCGAGCAGCATCCAGCCATTCACGTTCTTCGGATTTTCCTGCAGGCTCTTCTCAAGCTTCTCGAGCTGTTCATCCAGCTGGGCCATCGAGTGACCGCCCGACTCATTCTGGGCCTGCATGCCGGCGATCGCCGGATTCATGGCGTCCCAAGTGCCGAAGCGCCAGTAGATCACCGCAGCCGCGATCGGAATAAAGACCGCGATAAAGGCAAGTGTCGTAAGACGCTCACGCTTATCGGATTTGTCGAGTGACTCCGTGGCGCGGCTTTCATCAAGCACGCGGCGCTCGAGCTCCGCGCGGGTTTCCTCAAACTCATCGTCTGAAATCTTTCCCGCGTCGTGCCCGGCCTTCAGGTCCGCGTAGCTCGCCTTCAGGGCTTCGACGTTGGTCTGCACGAGTTCGCTTTCAGCCCGGCCCGAAACCCGCTTGGAACGCAGGCCGAACCCGAGGATTGCAACCGCGACCGCGCAGAAAATCACGGCGATCAGAACAAAAAATGCCATCATCATTTGCGGCTCTCCTTCGGGGAATCTTCATCATCCGGATGGATGCCGAGCAGACGCTCCGCCTCCTCGCGCTCTGCCTGCGTGAGCGGTCTTCCCTCTCCCTCAGGCTGCTTTCTGCGGCGGCGCACAGTCACGAAGTACCAGGCAAGCACGATCACGAGAAGTGCGATCGGGCCGACCCAGAGAATGACAGTCGATGCCTTGAAAGGCGGTTTATAAAGAACGAAGTCGCCGTAGCGGTCCGTCATGTAGCTGATGATTTCATCATCAGTCCGGCCTTCGGCAATCTGCTCCCGCACCTGGCGGCGCAGATCAATCGCGAGATCCGCGTTTGATTCCGCAATGGTCTGGTTCTGGCAGACGAGGCAGCGGAGCTTTTCTGCGATGGCGAGAAGACGCTTGTTTTTTACCGGATCGAATTCGTCGGAGGCCGCCTCATGGGCTTCCATACGGGGAGCGGCTGCCGATGCGGCCGGGGCCGAGGCGGGAGCGGAAGCCACCGCGGCAGCGGCCGCGGAAGGCTGAACCGCCCCTGCAGACGCCTCAGGCGCTGCCAGGGCTGACGCTGAGATCACGGCCGTTCCACAAGCAAACAGTACGGTCAAAAATCGATTCATTACTCAGCCTCCAGTTTCGCGAGGAGCGGCTTCACGTCGTTCGTCCATTCCTTCTGCATCATCGGCCCGATCACCTTGTGACGGATGATGCCCTTCTTATCAATGATGAAGGTCTCAGGGACACCGTAGACACCGAAATTGATGCCAGTCTGACCTTCCGGATCCCGAAGCACCAGGGTGTAGGGGTTGCCGTACTGCGTCAGGAACGCGAGTCCGGGAGCCACCTTATCCTTGTACTGGAGGCCCACCACCGTATTCTTCAGTTCACCGCTGCGGACAAGCTGCATGATGTACGGATGCTCTTCCCGGCAGCTTTCGCACCAGGAAGCCCAGACATTCAGGAGCCAGACCTTCCCCTTCAGCTCATCACTCGACACCGTGCGGTCAAGATGATTCAGATCCTGCAGCTGGAACGCCGGCGCAGGTTTCCCGATGAGGGGCGAAGGCACCTCATGCGGATCCAGATAAAGCCCCTTCACGAGGAACCCCGCCAGCACGATAAAGAGCGCAAGCGGCAGAAGATACTTCAGCTTTTTCATAATCAGTTCGCTCCCGCAGCACCGACCTCAGGCTTCGAGGCCTTCTTCCGGTAGCGGCGGTCCGTAATCGCGAGGAGACCGCCGACCGCCATGAGCAGCGTGCCGCCCCAGATAAAGAGCACAAAGGGCTTCGAATACGCGCGGACAACCCAGCCGCCGTCAGCCGTCGGATTGCCGAGAGAGACATAAACATCGCCCGTCACGCGGTGCAGGATCGAAGCTTCCGTCATCGGCATGCCGCGGCTCGAGAAGTAGTCACGCTTCTCGGGGTAGAGATGGCCGATTTCGCGTCCGCCTTCAATCAGCGTGACGTCACCCTTTTTCGAGAGATAGTTCGGTCCGCGCGATTCCGTAACGCCATTGAACTTGAAGGTGGTCGAGCGGACCGTCACCACGTCGCCCGGCACCATGCGGACGTCACGCTCAGCCTCGTAGCCCATCACCATCGCGATGCCGAACACCGTGACGCCGATGCCGAGGTGGGCGAGCTGCATGCCCCACCAGCTGCGGCCGTGACGGAGGAAGCCTGAGGAAACCGTCTTCGCGTTGCGTGAACCCACGCGGATCTCGTGGATGATCGAGCAGAACACCCAGAAGGCGAGGAAGAAACCAACGGCCGGCCAGATCTTGAATTCACCCATCGCGAAGGGAATTGCGACAGCGGCGATGAGAGACACGATGAAGGACGGAACCATCTGGCGCACGAGGCTTCCAAGCTCCGCTTCCTTCCATCGCACAAGCGGTCCAATCGCCATGAGGAAGATCACGGGGAGCATGAGCGGCGCGAAAACCGCGTCGAAATACGGCGCGCCGACCGAGATCTTGCCGAGACCGAGAGCATCAAGGATCAGCGGGTAAAGGGTACCGAGCAGCACCGCGCTCATCGCCACCACGAGGAAGATGTTGTTCACGAGCAGCATCGATTCGCGGGAAACGATCGCGAAGTTTCCGCCGGAAGCCACTTCAGGTGCCTTCCAGGCAAAGAGCGCGAACGAGAGACCGATCACGATGCAGAGGAAGATCAGGATGAAGAGACCGCGGGACGGATCAGCCGCGAAGGCGTGCACCGAAGTGAGAACACCCGAGCGGACGAGGAACGTGCCGAGCAGCGAAAGCGAGAAGGTGAGGATCGCGAGGAACACGGTCCAGATCTTGAAGCAGCCACGCTTCTCAGTCACCGCGAGCGAGTGGAAGAGCGCCGTACCGGTCAGCCACGGAAGGAACGAGGAATTTTCCAC
Source organism: Mesosutterella multiformis (assembly GCF_003402575.1). Classification (GTDB taxonomy): domain Bacteria; phylum Pseudomonadota; class Gammaproteobacteria; order Burkholderiales; family Burkholderiaceae_F; genus Mesosutterella; species Mesosutterella multiformis. Next base: position 1,255,741 of record NZ_BGZJ01000001.1, on the reverse strand, counting down.
CGGGTCCCAGGCCCACCAGCCGCCCCAGCCGAGTTCGTAGTACGACCAGAAAGAGCCAAGCGCAATGCCGAGCGTGAGAAGAACCCAGGCCGCCGTGGTCCACGGACGCATCCAGCGGGACCACGCGATATCGAGACGGCCGCCGAGGAGCGCCGCGATCGCGAACGCAAACGGCACCGAGAAGCCCACATAGCCTAGGTAGAGAAGCGGCGGATGGAACACCATGCCCGGATCCTGCAGAAGCGGGTTCAGGTCGGCGCCTTCCGGAGCCGGCGGGAAGAGGCGGGCAAACGGATCCGACGTCATCAGGATGAAGAGGAGGAAGCCGACTGAGACGAGACCGAGGACTGAAATCACTCGGGCCTGGGTAATCTCAGGAATCGAGCGGGCCGAGAAGGCGACCGCGCAGGTCCACCAGCTGAGGCACACCACCCAGAAGAGGATGGAGCCTTCATGCGATCCCCACGTCGCGGCGAGCTTGTAGTACCACGGGAGCAGCGAATTGGAGTTATTCGCCACATTCAGCACCGTAAAATCACTCGTGAGGAAGCACCACGCGAGGATTCCGAACGCGATGGTGAGGAAGAGCGCGTTCGCTACGGCAGCGGGGCGCGCAAGGTCGACCCAGCTCCTGATTTTCAAAAATGTGCCCGCAAGCGGCAGCACGCCCTGCACGAGGCAGATGACGAGCGACAGCATGAGAGCGAAGTGTCCGAGTTCTGGTATCACGAGACTTTCTCCGTTTCCTTATTGCCTGTATTGCTGAATTGAATCTTTGCCGGTCCCGCGCCGTCAGATCGACGCACCCTGCTTGGTGGCTTTAGCCTTCTTCGCGTCTTCCATCGCCTTGGCGGCTTCAGGCGGCATGTACTTTTCGTCATGCTTCGCGAGCACTTCGGTTGCAACAAACGTGCCCGAAGCGTTCAGCTTGCCCTGTGCCACAACACCGGTGTTCTCGGCGAACAGGTCAGGAAGCGCGCCCTTATAGATGCACTGCACGTCCTTGTTGTCATCTGTCACCGTGAAGCTCGTTGTGACGCCGTCACCCGACGTTGCCACTGTGCCCTTCTTCACCATGCCGCCCACACGGAACGTATGGTCATGCGGCGCTTCGCCCGCAGCTACCTGAGTGGGTGAATAGAAGAACACCACGTTCTCGGACATAGCCGAGTAGATGAGCGCGCCCGCGCCCACAATGACCGCAAAAGCGATGCCTCCAAGAATCAGAACCTTTTTTCTGGATACGTTTCTGGCCATGTTTCTACTCCTCGTCCGATACCTGCTCGGATTGCTTTTCGGCGCGTTCAATGCGCCGGATGGCGTCAAGCGCCGCCTTGCGGCGGACTGACTGGAAAATGTTTTCAAAAATCACAGCAGCGAGTGCCATACCCCAGGCCATCCAGACCCAGAAGCCGTGCCCGCCCATGGCGAAGAATGCCGATGCGCTTTCCCAATGCATAATCAAGCCTCCTTGGCAGCAGCTGCGCGAGCCCAGGGTTCGCGGCGATAGCGTTCAAGGACCACCGTCCTCGCGCGACGCACGATCGCCCCTGTGCAGTAGATCCACATCGCGGCCACCATGGTGAGCACGGTGTAGAACATCGTGGTTTCCATCGAGGTGCCGTGCGTCGTAATGGACGCGCCCTGATGCAGGGTGTTCCACCAGCGGACGGAAAAATAAATGATCGGAACGTTGAGCGCGCCGACAATCGCGATCACGGCGGCTGCCCGGTCTGCCTTTCTCCAGTCATCAAACGCCGTATGAAGCGCGATGTAGCCGAGATAAAGGAAGAAGAGAATCAGCATGCTGGTGAGGCGCGCGTCCCACACCCAATAGGTGCCCCAGGTGGGGCGGCCCCACATGGATCCCGTGAAGAGCGCGATAAAGCCCATGATCGCGCCTGTCGGCGCCATAGCGACCGCGAACACCGGAGCCATCTTCGACTTCGTGATAAGCGCCCAGATCGTATAGAAGGCCATCATGAGATACGTGAAGAGGCTCATCCAGGCGCACGGAATGTGAATGAAGATGATGCGGTAGGAATTGCCCTGCCGGTAATCAATCGGCGTTACAAAGAAGCCCATGTAGATGCCGATCACGGCAAGGACAAAGGCCACGATGTAGCAGCCGATCACGATCGGCCGCGAGGTTTCATAAAACCGCTGTGGATCCGAAAAATTTGGAAAACTCATAGCTGCTGTTCCAGACTGAAGTCTCTCTATATATAGACAGATGCTTTTTTTATTTTTCCCAGGACAAGAAGGCGAAAAGCCGCCGCGTCATCCCGGGCTGTTATTCGAGCGCGATTCTCAAAGCCGCCGCGCTGGCCCAGGGAGCAATCGCGAGAGCAAAAAGCGAAAGCGCTCCGGTAATCAGTAGATAGGCTGCGGGGGAAACCGCAACCGCTACAGCTCCCGCTGCGCCAGCGCCGAAGATGAGCACCGGGATATAAAGCGGAAGAACAAGAAGTGACGTAAGCACGCCGCCCGACCGGAGCCCAAGCGTGAGCGCCGCGCCGACGCTTCCCAGAAGCGAAAGCACCGGAGTGCCGATGAGAAGCGAGAAAACCAGGACCGCGGCCACTTCCGCTTTCAGGTCAAACATCACGGCGGCAAGCGACGCGAAAACGGTGATCGGCACGCCGGTCGTGAGCCAGTGCGCGAAAGCCTTCGCAAGAACAATCACGGGGAGCGGGTCAGGAGAGAGGACCATCTGCTCAAGCGTGCCGTCAGCAAAGTCGTGCGCGAAGAGACGCGGCAGCGAGAGGAGCGCCGCAAGCAGCGCAGCCACCCAGACAATCCCCGGGGCCATGCTGCGAAGGAGTTCCGTCTCAGCACCGACACCCAGCGGTACGAGCGTAATCACCACCAGAAAGAAGAACACTGTCTGCAGGACGTCAGACTTCTGCCGGTAGGCAAGCAGCAGATCCCGGCGGACCATCACGCGGAAAAGCTTAAGCATGGGTCACCTCCGGATTCGTGCGGGCCCTGCGGCGGGCCGGAGAAAAGTCAGAGACATCAAGCTCGCGGTACCCCGGAGTGCTGAGTCCCGATTCCTGATGCGTTGTCATCAGGGTGATGCCGCCTGAAGCCGCATGCCGCTCAATCAGGCGGCAGAGCGAGGCAACGCCCTTCACATCAAGTGCCGTGAACGGTTCATCAAGAATCCAGAGCGGAATGTCTTCCGAGAGATAAAGGCGGGAGAGTGACGCGCGCCGGTGCTGGCCCTGGGAAAGGAACCGAACGGGTTCTTCCTCAAATCCCCGGAGACCAACCTGCTTCAAGGCATCAAGGCACGCCTCACGGGAAGCCTCACGGCCGAAAAGCGTCGCGTTGGTGCGGAGATTCTCGAGACACGTGAGCTCTTCCTTGACTCCGTTCAGGTGCCCTATATAGAGGAGATCCGCCCGGAAGTCACCTCCTAACTCCTTCGTATCCCGTCCGCCCCAGAAAATCTTTCCCTCTGTCGGTGTAAGAAGCCCGGCCACAATCCGCATCAGTGTGGTTTTTCCTGCACCGTTCGGACCGGCAAGACGCAGTACGGCACCGGGCTCTGCCTCAAAGCAGAGTCCTTCATAGAGGCACCGTTCGCCTCTCACGCAGGTGATTCCCTCGGCCCTCAGCGAAGCTGCCGGGGCCTTCTGATGGTCAGAATCCTGATTCATGGCTGGAAGGCAGAAATGATTTAGTCAGTAAATAAATAGAGCATGGCGTCAGCCGGCGGTTACCGGCTATAAGAGAGGGGGGCTTTTTTCGGGCGCAATTCTCCCCTCCTCAAAAAACGCTATCGGGAGTCTAGGAATCTGCGCTTAAGCCTTGCTTAAGGATTCGTTCCTTTCCCCAACCTTCGCATTGGGTCTTTAGGTCTGCTCTTTTTCTGGTAGGTACATACCCTTACTACCGACTAATCCCTTATTTTTCGTTATCCGCAAAATAATTCGACTTGTAACTGACTATGACTGATGCAGATCAAGTAATTACCTATATGGGGATATATTTTCTTAAACTACAAGATACTGTAAAAATTTACATAAGGGTTTAACCTTAAACCAAATGCGTTTTTAAAAAAGTATTCCCAATTCGGCCTGCACTTCTTAAATTTACGGTGAAGCAAAAAAACTGAGGCAGGATTTTTTCCGTTAGTCACAGTTTTACCAATAACAAACGTCAAATAAAGTGGCTAAACGGCTTCCATCGCTTCATCAGGAAACCGCAAAGCTTCTATAGGAGATAGCTATGGCTGAAACACAATACGAGGCCCTTCGCCGTCAGGGTGTAAGCCGCAGGAGCTTCCTGCAGTTCTGCTCCCTCACCGCTGCCAGCCTCGGCCTCGGCAGCGCCGGCGCCAAGGATATCGCTACCGCGATGCAGACCAAACCCCGCGTTCCGGTGGTCTGGCTTCACGGTCTTGAGTGCACCTGCTGCACCGAATCCTTCATCCGTTCTTATCACCCGATCGCCAAGGACATCGTCCTCTCCATGGTTTCGCTCGACTACGACGACACCATCATGGCAGCTGCCGGTGAACAGGCTGAAGCGGCTCTCGAAGACACCATTACGAAGTACAAGGGTCAGTACATCCTCGCGGTCGAAGGCAATGTGCCTCTCGCCGGCGACGGCACGTTCTGCATCCCTGGCGGTGAAATCTTCAAGAACAAGATCCAGCACGTTGCTGCTGGCGCCAAGGCTGTGATCAGCTGGGGCTCCTGCGCCTCCTGGGGCTGCGTCCAGGCTGCCAAGCCGAATCCGACCCACGCTGTGCCGATCAACGAAGTGATCAAGGACAAGCCGATCGTTATGGTCCCGGGCTGCCCCCCGATCGCCGAAGTGATGACTGGCGTTCTCACCTACATCCTCACCTATGACCGTCTGCCCCCGCTCGACCGTCAGGGCCGTCCGAAGATGTTCTATGGCCAGCGTATTCACGACAAGTGCTATCGCCGCGGTCACTTCGACGCCGGTCAGTTCGTTGAGCACTTCGATGACGAAGGCGCGAAGCTCGGCTACTGCCTGTACAAGGTTGGCTGCAAGGGCCCGGTCACGTACTCCCCCTGCTCCACCATCCGCTGGAATGAAGGCCTGTCCTGGCCGGTTCAGTCTGGCCACGGCTGCCTTGGCTGCGCCGAAGCCGACTACTTCGACAAGGGCTCCTTCTATGATCACGAAACCACCGTTCTGCCTCCGGGCTGGGGTGGTGTTGAAGCGACCGTTGACAAGGTCGGCCTTGGTGTGATGGCCGTTGTCGGCGTCGCCGCTGCCGCCCATATCGCGGCCAGCGCAGTTGTCCAGGCACGCTCGAAGACCAATAACAAGCATATCGGAGAGGATCGTCATGAGTGAAACCCGTATCGTCGTTGACCCGCTGACCAGAATTGAGGGTCATATGCGCATGCAGGCCGTTCTGGGCGGCGACGGCAAGATTGCCGACGCTTGGTCCACCGGCACGATGTGGCGCGGCATTGAAGTGATTCTGAAGGGCCGCGATCCCCGCGACGCCTGGGCCTTCACGGAACGTATCTGCGGCGTCTGCACCGGCATTCACGCTCTGGCTGCTGTCCGCGCTGTGGAAGGTGCTATCGGCATCAAGATCCCGACCAACGCCAACATCATCCGTAACCTGATGAACGCTGTGCTGTTCGTTCAGGACCACGTGACCCACTTCTATCAGCTCCACGCTCTGGACTGGGTTGACGTTATCAGCGCTCTGAACGCTGATCCGCGCGAAGCCGCTGCTATCGAGTCGAAGATCTCCCCGACGCACGAACTGAACGGCGCCGGCTACTTCGCCGACATTCAGCGCCAGCTGAAGGCCTCCGTTGCCGGCGGCCAGCTGTCCATCTTCAAGAACGGCTACTGGGGTCACCCCGCCATGAAGCTGCCGCCCGCGGTTAACCTGCTCGCGACGGCTCACTACCTGGAAGCTCTCGACTTCCAGCGCGAAATCGTTAAGATCCACACGATTCTCGGCGGCAAGAACCCGCACCCGAACTACCTGGTCGGCGGCGTTCCCTGCCCGATCAACATGAACAGCACCGGCGCTGCCGGCGACATGATCAACGAAGTGACGATGAACTACATGCGCGATATCGCCAAGTACACCGTCGACTTCGTGAAGAATGTCTACATGCCTGACATCAAGGCCATCGCTTCCTTCTACCCCGAGTGGTTCAAGTACGGCGGCGGCATCAGCTCCAAGAACCTGCTCTCCTTCGGCGAATTCCCTGTCCGTCCGAACGACTGGAGCAACGACAACCTCGTGATGCCGGGCGGCGCCATCGTCGACGGCAACCTGAAGGAAGTCCATCCGGTCAACCCGAACGATCCGAAGGAAATTCAGGAATTCGTTGACCACTCCTGGTTCACCTATAGCAACGAAGGCAAGGATACGAAGGATCTGGGCCTCTATCCGTTTGACGGTGAGACTGTTCCGCACTTCGAACTCCCGAAGGGCTCTGTCGGCACGAAGACCAAGTTCAGCTGGCTCGGCGGTGACGGCAAGTACTCCTGGATCAAGACCCCGAAGTGGAAGGGTCACACGATGGAAGTCGGTCCGCTCGCCCGTGTCGTGGTCGGTTACGCCCTCGGCAAGGAAGTCTACAAGGAGCCGGTTGACGCTCTGCTGAAGGAAATGAACCTTCCGCTCGAAGCTGTGTTCTCCACCCTCGGCCGTACAGCTGCCCGCGCTATCGACGCGGTCGTGGCTGCTGACCTGATGGTGAAGTATGTTGACGACCTCACCGCCAACATCAAGGGCGGCGACGAAGTGGCTGCCAACATGGAGAAGTGGGATCCGTCGACCTGGCCGAAGGAATGCAAGGGCGTCGGTCTCTGCGAAGCTCCGCGTGGCGCTCTGAGCCACTGGTGCGTCATTAAGGACGGCAAGATCGCCAACTGGCAGGCTGTGGTTCCGACCACCTGGAACGCCTGCCCGCGTGACGCCAATGGTCAGCACGGCGCGTTCGAAGCCTCTCTGCTCGGCACTCCGATCATCGATCCGAAGAAGCCGCTCGAGATCCTTCGTACGATCCACTCCTTCGACCCGTGCCTCGCCTGCTCTTCTCACCTTTTCGACCCTGAGGGCAAAGAAATTACGAAGGTCGTATCCGAGTAAGGAGGAACCTCATGAAAATTGATAAGGTTACTTACGAAGTAGACTTGAGTGATGGCGATAAGCGCCCGATATACGTCTGGGAAGCTCCGGTACGTGTCTGGCACTGGCTCATGGTCATCACGATGTTTACGATGATCGTCACTGGTTACCTGATCGGGCGTCCTCTGGAAGCCAATCTGGGAAATACCTGGGCGACGTTCCAGTTCGCCGATATCCGTATGATTCACTTCATCGCGGGCATCTGCTTCACTGGTCTGTTTGTCTACCGTATTTTCTGGGCGTTCATGGGCAACCGCTACGCTCATCAGATCTTCCTGCCGCCTTTCTGGTCCTTTAAGTTCCTGAAAGGCATCTGGGATCAGGCTCTGTACTACCTGTTCATCAAGAAGACGTCTCCGGAGTATGCGGCGCATAACCCGCTCGCTGCTACCGCCATGTTCGGCTTCTTCGTGCTCGGCTCCTTCTGCATCATCATCACGGGCCTTGCACTCTATGGACAGCCTTACGGCGCCGGCTCTGGCTGGGACATCATGACCGGCTGGGTGTTCGCTCTCTTCGGCGATAACGCTCAGGCAGTCCGCACGTTCCATCACGCTCTGATGTATGTCTTCACGCTCTTCATGGTGGCCCATTTCTACATGGCTGCCCGCGAGGACATCATGGGCGGCGCGACGGAACTGTCCGCCATCACGAATGGCCTTCGCATGTTCAAGCACGCGAAGTAATCCTCACATCCTTTCGTACTATCCCTTTGGATAGGGGGTAGTACGTAGGAATAGGGATAAAGACCGGAACTTCAACCCCATGGTGGTGGTTTCGGTCTTTTTTTTTTGCTAACCTCACTCCCGCACATTTGTGATGGCTAATTTTCGTGTTCCATCAGGGAGTGGTTAGACACATGTCAGACAGCAATAAAAAATACCCCGTGGTTGTTCTGGGCATCGGCAATATCCTGTGGGCAGATGAGGGATTCGGCGTCCGGGCAGTAGAAGCGTTCAACGAAGCCTGGAAGTGTCCTGAAGATGTTCTGGTACTGGACGGCGGTACACTCGGTTTCTATCTCTCTGAGTACATTGAGAGCTGCTCGAAGATCATCATTTTCGATGCCTGCGAATTCAATGAACTTCCCGGCACCTGCAAAGTTCTGAAGAAAGAAGATATCAATCCGTGGCTGAACACCAAGATGAGCGCGCACCAGGAAGGTCTGAATGATCTTTTTGCCGTGGCGAAGCTTCTTGGCCGCTACCCTGATGAAATCGTCGTGCTCGGCTGCCAGCCGGGTGATCTCGAGGATTACGGCGGTTCCCTTACCCCCGAAGTGAGCGCTGCCGTCCCCGGCATGGTGGAAGAAGCCGCGAAGCAGCTGAAGGAGTGGGGCTTCAAGATTGAACCCCGCACCCCGGATGAAAAAGCAGAAACGCTCGGCGAATCCTGCCTTGAGCGTAAGCCTTATGAAGAAGGCCGCCCGTCGGAAGAAGAGGCTTGCCGCTACGCAGACCTCCGGTTCTTTTCAAAAAGAGATCAGAATGGAAACCCGATCTCTGAAAAGGAGTGAAAACCATGTGTATTGCGATTCCGATGAAGGTCGTTTCGGTTTCCGATAACTTCTCTGCGGTCTGTGATTCCGGTGAAAAGACCGAGACTGTCAACACGGAGCTCACGGGACTGGCCACGCCTGGTGAATGGCTTCTGGTATTCCAGGGCGCTTCCCAGCGCCGCATGACAGAGGATGAGGCGCTCAAAATGCGTACCGCCCTCGTCGCTCTTTCTGACGTAATGAGCGGCACCGCCACACAGAGCCAGCTTGATGACGCCTTTGCCGATATCACGGCGCATACGGGCGAACTTCCCGACTTCCTGAAGGCTCAGGTTAAGGTTAACAAGCAGTAATTCAGAAAAACAAAGGAAAAGAGACAATGCCGTCAAAACTGAATGACCCGACCCGCGAGATTACCATCGTCAACGTTGACGATCATCCGATCTTCAACCGGCTTTGGGGAAAAGAAGGCTTCGTCCGCGTGAATGAGGAAAACCTTGAAGAATTCAAGTCCGCCAAGGGACTCGTTCTGATTTTCTTCGCTGATAACCCGACCACTTTCAAGGAGACGATTGACATGGCAGTAATCGCTCCTGAAGTTGCTAAGGTGTTCCAGGATCACATTGCCGCAAAGGGCTTCACTGACCCTGCCGTGGGCCGCGCCATCGCGAGCCGTCTCGGCCTGACCCGCCTCCCGGCAGTCGGTTTCTACCGTGACGGTGAATGGCTCGGCGGTCTCCAGGGACTTAAGAACTGGAACGAATACATCAGCGGTCTTGCTGAAATCGGCGGCCGTACGGCACCTGCCCGCCGCACGATTTCGATCCAGGCTAACTGACGAACCCTTTTCATTAATCTACTGACAGACACACACTATGACAGCTCCTATTTCTGCTGATAGCATCCTCGCCGCTGCCCGCGAGGCCAAGAAGGAATCCACCTCTGAGGAAAGACTCGCTGCTGCCCGCGAAACCCTCAACTGGCTCCGCGAGACCCGCGATCTGCTGGTCAAAACCCAGAAGGAAGGCGGCCGGCTTCACTCAGTGACGGATCTGGGTCAGAAGGACGGTCCCTTCAAGAAGTTCCTCTTCGACACGCTCTCCAAGGGTGAAATCCGCATCACGATGGGCGGAGGTCAGATCCGTATGGAGGAGACGAATGTCCCGACCATCTGGCGCATGCTGATCGGCCAGCAGGATCTGCTCGTCGTTGCTTACATCCCTGACGTCGTTCTCACTTACGCCGCCCGCGACATGAAGGATAAGATCGAAGAACCGGCAGAAAAACCGGACGGTCTTTTCGCTGCTCCCGCCATCATTTCCGAACTGAATGCCGCCGCGAAGGATGTTGACTTCGACCATTTTGATCCGACGATGGTCCCGGTGGCTGTTGAACTGACCCGCCAGCCTCTTTCCCCCAATGACAAGGACTACATCAACAAGGTTCTGGGCGAAGGCACGATCGAAGTTCAGATGCAGGGCTTCGCGAAGAGCACGATCCGTCAGACTTCGGTCCGCGGTCTGTGGCGCAGCCGCATTCTGAACAAGGCCGGCAAGGAACTGCTCGATCAGGTTGAAGCAACGCCGCTTCCTCCTGAAATTCCGAGCACCGCAGAAGACCTCCCCGGTGCCATCAAGAAGATGGACGATCTTATCGAGTGGGTCGAACTCGATCTGTCCCGCGGCGCACTGTAATTCCATCCGTTTGAATTGAGGAGAGAATCATGTCCGGAATGATGACGAATGACCCGCTGAGCGTTCTCAAGACGCTTGAAGCGAGCCGTATCAAGCCTGAAACCCGCATGCAGTGCAAGGTGTGCGGTTTCGTTTACGATCCTGCGGAAGGCTGCGAGGAGTGGCAGGTGCCTCCCGGAACTCCCTTTGCAGAGATTCCGGACAATTACGACTGCCCCGCCTGCGGCTGTCCTCACCACTCTTTCATCGTTCTCGACGATGATGAGGAGGTCTAGGATGGCGAATGATCAGATTCAGAAAAAGGTTCCTGTGAAGATCAAGACGCGGGTCTTCCGTGACAGCCCGGAAGCATTCTTCCGGGCTGGATTCGAGCGCATCGCGAACACCCGCATGAAAGGCGTTCCGATCCTCAATCCGAAGCTGCACGTCTCTTCTGTCCCGTTCAAAAAAGTAAACGGTCAGTGGGTTGGCGGCATTGTCACGCCGTGGTCGATTCTCGTGATTCGGGCCTGCGGCGACCCCGCTACCTGGAAAGTCATTCCGGAAACGAAGATCGGCAGTGTTGAACTCCCGGGCGGTGACTTCAGCTTCATGGGTGTGCTTGATCCTGACCTCGGCGGTTACCAGAGCTGTTCGCTCCTCTCCCCGACCTGGGAAATCGGTGATCAGGCCACAGGAGAGGCAGTCGCCCGGATTTCGCTCGACACGATGCTGAATCCGCCTAAAGAAGACTATAAGGAACCGGACCCAAATGAGGGCTCTATTCCCCTCACCCCGGCGAAGGCTCCGGATCCTGAACCTCAGGCTCCTCTGATCGACACGAAGACCCCGATGTCCCGCCGTGAGATCTTCACTAAAACGGTTGAAGCTGCCAAGGACCGTGCTGAAACTGCTTCCGGCAAGGAGAAACTATGACGGGTGCGCTGCCTGATTTCGGAGCCATCATCGTAACGGTTGACACCAAGGACGGCGTGCCTGTCAGCGCGAGGACCCGGAGCACCCGCGGTCCGATGGTGTCAAAGCTGCTGGAAGGCCGTCAGGCTGACGAGTCGATCCCGACCCTCATCTCCATGCTTTACACCCTCTGCCCGGTCGCCCAGTCGACCGCATGGCGGGCTGCCCGCGCGTATGCAGAAGGCGGTCCGACATCTGAGGACCTTGCAAAGTGGGCCGCCGGTGTCCAGCTGGAAGCGATGATTGAACATCTGCGCTGTCTTGCCTTTGAGCTGCCGCGTTCTCTCGATATTGAATCCCGGAGCGACGCGAAACTGATTGGCAGGCTCCGCACCCGCGTAACCGGTGTCTCACGGCTTTCACAGAAAGAACTGGAGGCTCTGAGGAAAGATGTCGCTGACTGTGCGAATGAACTTCTCTATCAGACGGAGGACATTCCGACGCTCGGTGACTGGCGCCCGACTGATCAGGTGGAAACCTGGGTCGATTCAAGGAGCACCGTTCTCCGCCCGGTTTTCTCCTATCTGCTTACTCTCCCTCGGGAACTCGGCAGAAGCAGTGTTCCGGCGCTCAGCACCGCAAGCGCTGCCGTGAGAAAGGATCTCGCGGCTCATCTGACGCGGGAAGGTTTCTGCACGGCACCGTCTCTCACACTTGGATCCGCGCAGACTTCGGCTCTTGGCCGCCGCTATGAGTCGCCTGCGCTGATGCCCGAGTATCTCGCGAACGGCGCAGGCACATTCCTCTATTTCTACGCTAGGCTCCTTGAGCTTGGCTCCTGGATGCAGTCGTTTGAGGAACCGGAGAAACTCGTTTCCGGATTCAGCCCTGAACCCGGGGTCGGTATCGGTTTTGTTGAAACCGCCCGAGGCACCCTGATTCATCGACTGAGGATTGAAAACGGAAAGATGATCGAGTCAACGATCGTCGCTCCGACTGAATGGAACTTCGCTCCGGGCGGAGCCGCCGAACAGGCGCTTTCCCGCCTTGGTGTTACCAACTGGGATTCATGGCGTACCCGCGCGGAACTGGTTGTCCGGCAGTTCGACGCCTGCGTCCCCTTCAGAATTGAAACGGAGTCTGCCAATGCATGAAGTCTCACTCGCTGAAGGCGTGATTGACGTAGTCGAACGCGCCGCGGAAGGCGCCCACGCCACGGCGGTCTCTGAAGTCCGCGTTGCTGTAGGCGAACTTTCCAATGTTGAGATCGAGGCCCTTGCCTTCGCCTTTGAATCGGTGAAAAAAGGCACGGTCGCGAATGACGCAAAGCTCGTGATTGACCGGCCGGAGGGACGCGCCTGGTGCATGACCTGCCAGAAAGATGTCCCGTATCACCGGTTCGGAGACGCCTGCCCGATCTGCGGCGGTTATCAGGTAGTGGTTTCCGGGGGACGCGACATGCGGGTCGTGGATATCAAGGCGACAACACCCGAAGATTCGGATAAGGCCGATTCCTGATAGCCTCACTTTCATTTACAAATAGAAATAAACTGGATTTCTAAAACTTAAGGAGTCAAACGCTATGTGTGCAACCTGCGGCTGCGGTGGTGATCATTCCCATATGCATTCCCATACGGATGAAAACGGCAACGTGACGATTCACGCTGGAGAACACGAGCACGATCATCATCACGATCACGACCATGATCATGCCCACACGCACGATCATGAACATGCCCATACCCATGAGCACGACCACTCCCACGAGTCCACGATCTCCGTTGAAGAAGACATCCTTTCCCGCAACAACGCTGTTGCCGCCGGAAACCGCGCCTTCTTTGCTGAGCATCACATCCTCGCTCTGAACTTCGTTTCGAGCCCCGGATCCGGAAAGACTGAACTGCTCTCCGAAACGATCCGCCGCGCTGATCCCGAGAAGCTCCCGATCACCGTGATCGAAGGCGATCAGGAAACGGCGAACGACGCTGACCGCATCCGCTCGGCCGGCGCAAAGTCCATTCAGATCAACACGGGCAAGGGCTGCCACCTCGACGCTGCCATGGTGCACGAGGCGCTTCATCACCTTGAACCGAAGGACGGCAGTGCTGTTCTGATCGAAAACGTCGGCAACCTCGTCTGCCCGGCTGAGTTCGACCTCGGCGAAGCCCACAAGGTGGTCGTGATTTCGGTGACTGAAGGTGCTGACAAGCCCCTCAAGTACCCGGATATGTTCCAGGCCGCTGACCTGATGCTGATCAACAAGATTGATCTGCTGCCCTACGTGAACTTTGCTATCGATAAGTGCGAAGAGTACGCCCGCCGCGTGAATCCGAAGATCCGCTGCCTCCGCGTTTCCGCCATGAAGGGTGACGGCATGGATAAGTGGATGAAGTGGCTCGAAACCGAGCTCACGCTCGCCACTCTCTGATTGACGAAATAAGCTTTTCTCTCCACTATCAGGTCGATTTCTCATGCCAGAAACACCGCAGATGATCCGACAGCTTGTCCGCGTAACCGGTCTTGTACAGGGGGTTGGTTTCCGGCCCACCGTTTACCGGGTAGCGCTTGAACGCCATCTGACCGGCTTCGTCTTTAATGATGCGGCCGGTGTCGGGATCGAAATCGAGGGGGAGAGAGAAGCTGTACTGGGGTTTGAAGCGGCACTCCGTGCCGCCAAACCGCCGCTCGCGAGAATCGATACGGTTCTGAGCCGAGAAATTCCTCTGAAGGGCGATCCGTCCTTCACCATTCATGAGAGCGAAGCGGGGCATGTCACTACCGCGATCACGCCTGACGCGGCGACCTGCCGCGAATGCGCGCGCGATATGTTCACGCCCGGCAACCGCCGCTACCGCTACGCGTTCACCAACTGCACGCACTGCGGCCCCCGCTTCACCATCACCCGGCATCTGCCTTACGACCGCCCGCAGACCTCAATGGCACCTTTCAAGATGTGTCCCGAGTGTCTGAAGGAGTACCGCGATCCGCTAGACCGGCGTTTCCACGCTCAGCCGAACGCCTGCCCTGTCTGCGGTCCGAAGCTCATGCTCTGGAAAAATACGGGCGAAACCGTCGAAACGGATGATCCCATCCGCGATGCCGTGAAGCTTCTGAAGGAAGGCCGGATCCTCGCGGTGAAGGGGCTCGGCGGCTTCCACCTCGTCTGCGACGCGGCAAACGCTGAAGCGGTTCACCTGCTCCGCGCCCGGAAGCGCCGCGACGAAAAACCGCTTGCTGTGATGTGCGCCAATACGGTGTCCGCCTCGCGGCTTGTCACGCTTTCAGACCTCGAGCGCGAAACCCTTGAGTCCATCGCGCGTCCGATTGTTCTCGCCAAAAAGACTCCGCTCTGCGACACTGAGCTCGAGGGCGTTGCCCCGGGACTCACTGAACTCGGTGTGATGCTCCCCTATACCCCCGTGCATCTGCTCCTCTTCCATGAGGCTGCCGGACGGCCGGATGGTGTTGAGTGGCTCGACAGCCGCGTGCTCCCCTGGACACTCGTGATGACCAGTGCGAATCCGGGCGGAGAACCGCTTGTAATCGGAAACGAAGAAGCGCTGCAGCGTCTCGGCGGCATTGCGGACTTCATTCTCGCGAATAACCGCGAGATTCTCGTTCGCTGTGACGACTCGGTTGTCCGGGTCGTCGCGGATAAGCCCCGCATGGTGCGGCGCGCCCGCGGCTACACGCCGGAAGCAGTGCCGCTTGCCTTTGACTCTCCTTCGGTTCTCGCGACCGGACCGGGGCTCAAAGTGACTGCCTGCCTGACCCGCGGCAGCGAGGCGTTCCTTTCGCAGCATATCGGCGACCTCGGGAACGCAAGCTCCTGTGAGGCGCTCGAGCTTGCGGTGAAGCATCTCGAAGCGGTGCTTGAAATCACGCCCGAACTGGTGGCGCATGACCTGCATCCGGACTTCTTCTCCACGCGTCTCGCCCACCGGATTGAGCTTGAGCGCGGGATCCCTGCCTACGCCGTGCAGCATCACCGGGCCCATATCGGCGCTGTGATGGCGGAATACTGCATCACAGGTCCTGCCCGCGGCATCGCGCTTGACGGCGTGGGTCTCGGCACTGACGGCAAAGCCTGGGGCGGTGAAATGCTTCATCTCACGCCCACGGGCTTCACCCGCGAAGCGCATCTGCTCGCTCTCCCGCTTCCTGGCGGCGACCGCGCGGCGCGTGAACCCTGGCGCATGGCCTCCTCTGTTCTCGAAGCTCTGGGGCGGGGAGACGAAATCGCTGAGCGGTTCCGTGAAATACCGAATTCAGGCATGATCCGAAAGGTCATTGCCAACTCCAGGCTCTCCGGTGTCACCACCGCCATGGGCCGGTGGTTTGACGCAGCGTCCGCGCTTCTCGGACTCTGCCTCACGCAGCATGATGAAGCGACAGCCGCTATGCGGCTCGAATCCGCGGCTGAGGGGAAGACGCCGCGCGAATTCGGAAAACTCTGGGAAATCCTGCCTGACGGCTCGCTTTCCCTTCTTCCCCTGATGGCGATGCTCGCTGACACCCCTCATGATCCGGATGCTGTTTCCCAGGCATCCGCGGATTTCCATGAAGGCGTCGCCCGCGCGCTTTCTGATTGGATTCTGCAGCTCACCGGACCGGATGAAGCGGATCTGCCGCTTTGTCTCTCCGGCGGCTGCTTCTTGAACCGCCGGATGACCGTCCGGCTCATCAGCCTCCTCGGCCGCGCTGGGATCCATCCGCTCCTCTCCTCGGCTGTACCTCCTGGCGATGGAGGCGTCGCTCTCGGTCAGGCGTGGCTCGCCGCTCTCGCGCGCCGTGAAGGCGTTCTGGACGGCGGAGACCGTGTCTCTCCGTAAACGATTTTTTTACTTAAGGACCATTGATATGTGCTTGGCAGTTCCTGGAAAACTCGAAAAGATTCTGAGCGCCGATGAGGCCATCGCTGACCTCGGCGGCATTCAGAAGAACATCAACATCAGTCTCATCGAGGATCCTCAGCCCGGCGACTGGGTCGTGATCCACGTGGGTTTCGCGCTTCAGAAGATCGATGAGGCGCAGGCCGAGGCCACGCTCAAGGTTCTTGCTGAAGTTGCCCAGTCCGGCGCCCGTGCGGCTGCCGCAGCGGGAGCCGCAGCATGAAGTTCGTCACTGAATACCGCGATTCCGAACAGGCCAAGGGTATTGCGGCGGAGCTCGCCGCCACGGTGGATCCGAACCGTGAGTACCGTTTCATGGAATTCTGCGGCGGTCACACGCATGTGCTCGCCCGCTGGGGTCTCACGGATATCCTGCCGAAGAATGTCCATATGATTCACGGACCGGGCTGCCCGGTCTGCGTGCTTCCGATCGGCCGTATCGATATGGCGATGGAATGCGCGCTGAAGCATAACGCCATCCTCTGCACGTACGCGGATACGCTCCGTGTCCCGGCCTCCGGCGGCAAGTCTCTTTTCAAGGCGAAGGCTGAAGGTGCGGACGTCCGTATGGTCTATTCGCCGATGGACGCGCTGCAGATCGCCCGCGACAATCCGGACCGCCAGGTGGTGTTCTTCGCGATCGGCTTTGAAACGACAACGCCCCCGACGGCGCTCTGCCTGCTGGAAGCGAAGAAGGAGCAGATCAAGAATTTCTCCGTGATCTGCTGCCACGTGCTCACGCCTTCCGCAATGGAACACATTCTTCTCACCGCACCGAAGCGCGCGGACGCCCCGGTGCTCGACGGTCTTGTCGGCCCGGCTCACGTTTCTGTCGTGATCGGCTCTGAGCCTTACGCGCAGTTCGCAGAGAAGTGGAAGATGCCTGTCGTGATCTGCGGTTTTGAGCCGCTCGACATGCTGATGACGATTCTCATGCTGGTGAAGCAGGTGAACGAAGGCCGTCATGAGGTGGAAAATGAATTCACCCGTGCCGTGGTGCCGGAAGGCAACCGCCGCGCCATCGATCTGATGGCCCGCGTTTTCTCGCTCCGCGACTCGTTTGAGTGGCGCGGCCTCGGCCCGGTTCCGAAGTCCGCTCTGAAGCTCTCGCCTGAATTCGCTGAATTTGATGCCGAAACCCGCTTTGGTCTCGTTGAGCACCACGTGCCCGACAACAAGGCCTGCCAGTGCGGCGCTATTCTCCGTGGCGAGAAGGAACCGTTTGAATGCAAGGCGTTCGGCAAGGCCTGCACGCCGGCTCATCCGCTCGGCTCCTGCATGGTTTCGAGCGAAGGCGCCTGCGCAGCTTATTACAGCTACGGCCGGCTTCGTAAGTAAGAGCCTCCCGGTATTCGAAGATTAAAAATAAAAAAGGACAGATATGGCGGAAGAAAAAAGACGTTATTTCTCAACTCCGATCGACGTGAAGCACGGGATCATTGATCTCACGCACGGCGCCGGCGGCCGGGCAACGGCACAGCTGATCACTCAGGTGTTCGGCAAGTACTTCTCGAACCCGATTCTTGATGAGGGGCACGACGGCGCGTTCCTCCCGGAAATCAAGGGCACCCCGGTCGTTTCCTGCGACGCTCACGTGATCCGTCCGCTCTTCTTCCCGGGCGGCGACATCGGATCCCTCGCCATTGCCGGTACGGTGAATGACGTCGCGATGTGCGGCGCGAAGCCTCTCTATATCGCGGCCTGCTTCGTGCTCGAAGAAGGTTTCGAAATCGCGAAGCTTGAAAAGATCATCGAATCGATGGCCCGCACCGCGCATGAGGCGGGCGTGCAGATTGTGACCGGTGACACGAAGGTGGTTGAGAAGGGACACGGCGACGGGCTCTACATCACGACCACCGGTTTCGGTGAAGTGATTCCGGGGATTCACGTTTCCGGCCGTCTTGCGAAACCGGGCGACAAGGTGCTGATCTCGGGTTCCATGGGTGACCACGGCATGGCGATCATGTCCGAGCGCGAAGGACTCTCCTTCGGCTCCAAGATCCTCAGCGACTCAGCACCTCTCAACACCATGGTGGAAGCCATTGCGGCTGCCGCTCCCCACGTCCATGTGCTCCGTGACCCGACGCGCGGCGGTCTGGCCACCACGCTGAACGAAATCGCGGCCCAGAGTGACGTCGGCATCATGCTGAACGAAGCCTCGATTCCGGTCCACTCGGACGTTGCTCAGGCCTGCGAATTCCTGGGCCTTGATCCGCTCTACGTCGCGAACGAAGGCAAACTGATCGCGATCGTCCCTGAGGACGAAGCCGAGGCCTGCCTCGCCGCCATGAAGTCCGCGCCTCACGGTGAGGAATCCGCGATCGTCGGCACGGTGACGGATGAAGCCCGCGGCTACGTGCAGATGACGACCCTCATGGGCGGCGTCCGCATGGTCGACTGGCTGAACGCGGATCAGCTCCCGCGCATCTGCTAAACTCCCGGGGCTATGGATAAAAAACCCCGTGATCCTCTCCTCAGGCGGCGCACCGCCGCCCGGGGAATCGATTCCCTCATCTGCTTCATCATCGGATTCCCGTGCGGCCTGATGCTGTACAGCGCGGTCTACGAGTATCTGAACGCAGCCGGCCATATTGGTTCCGACCAGACGGCCGGCATTCTCTTTATTGTCTGCGCGGTGGCAACTCTCGGCGTCTGCCACATGTCGTACGAATCCGTCTTTCTCTTCCTCTTCGGTGCCACGCCCGGAAAGATGCTGATGAAGCTGAGAGTCGTGGATCAGGAAACGCTTGGACGGATCAATTACCTTCAGGCCTATCAGAGAGCCCGCGGCATTCTGAATTTCGGGCTCTTCTGGTACTTCCTCTACCCCTTCCTGCTTCCCTTTTCCTATCTCTGGGCCTCGAGACGCGAAGCCCAGCCCTGGGATACCATGGCAAAAACCCGTGTGATTCTGAAAAACGGGCAGGACAATAAAACCAAATAAAGTGAAGGACGCTTCATGACTGAAGAAAAAATGGATGCGACAACCGCGAAGCTCAAGGCACTCCTGGATGCCGGCAATATTGATCTGAAGAATCCGGAAACCGTCAAGGCTTTCCTGCGGATTCCTGCCACGGTTGCCCGCGAAAGCTGCCGCCGGATCGGCGATCTGTATCAGGATGCCGCGAAGCGCGGTGTTGACGCTCCTGAGGCTCCTGATGAAGAGACGCTGGGGCTGATCGATCAGGAACATCGCGCGCTTTTCTTCCTCTCGGCGCTCTTCCTCGGACAGTTCCCCGGCAAGACCCTTCCGGGCTGGGCCGGCGTTCCGCTCGTGAAGTGGCTCGCTGACTCTATTCCTGGCAATCTCTTCGAGAAAAGCCCGGACTTCGCGGCCGGCACGGAAGAGGCCGCGATGCAGAACTTCATTCTCATTTTCTCGAACGTCTACAGCAAATTCGCGACATTTGAACAGCTGATGAAGCGCTTCAATCAGCCGGTGAATGAATCGGATTTCGAGGGAATGCTTGATGTGTTCGCGAAGCTCGTTTCCGGCGCCTCCAAGTCTGTGGAACTTCCTGAAGCGTTCCAGCACATGGATTTCAGCGGCGAGCCTGAAAAGGAAGCCTGATCCGGACAGAAATCCCGGACCCAATGAAAAAGGGTGGTTATATATAACCGCCCTTTTTCTTTACTCCTTGTCGTTCCGGTCCTGCCAGGCCCTGGCAAGACTTCGGATCCTGCCAAAGGCAAACCCGAAGTTATACATGACGTTTTTTGTCGTCGACAGCGCGGCCGACACGTCGACCTGAGGCACCCGGCCGGCAATGTACTCGCGAAGGCACTCTTCAAACACCTCCTGAGGTGTTTTGCCCTTGGTTTTTGCCAGGAACTCGAGCGCCTGCTGGCTCGCGGCGGGGAGCCTCGCCATAAGAAGCGCGATTTGAGCGGGATTCAGCGGCACAGCCAGTACTCCGAAAGAATGAATACAGTAAATTTTAAGTAGGTGAATTATCAAATCAAGTGCAAAGTTACTGAATAAAAGACTTCAGCCGGACACTTCCAATTGAGACGTTTTCTGGGTCTGAAATTCAGAGCATTGAACCGTTTCTGAACTTCTGCCTGAGAAATTTTATCGATACTCATTCCTTTTGGGAAAAAGTCTCTAAGAAGTCCGTTTGTATTTTCATTACTTCCTTTCTCCCATGGATGATGAGGCAAGCAGAAATACACTTTGGTTCTGAGATCTTTCTCCAGTTTTTCAGCCCAGGAAAATTCTTTTCCGCGATCTACGGTAATCGTACGCAGATCCTTATCTGACAGAGATTTCTCAATTACGGCAGACACATCGGCCGCAGTCTTGGAAGCGGTTTTCCCGCCACAGAGAAAGCCGGACTTCCTATCGACCAGAGTCGTGAGGCAGGCTCCGCCCTTTTTTCCGATGACGGTATCGCCTTCCCAATCCCCCAGGCGAGATCTGTTCTGAGCTTCCAGGGGTCGCTCTTCAATGCTGTGAGTGATCTGGATCTTTCCTCGCCTCTCGGTCATGCCTTTACGGTGACGCGTTTTACCGTGGTGTCGCAGGTGTCGGGACATCTTTCGGCCATCCACAAAGCGATCCAGAAAGCCAGAATTGATTCCTCGGTAGATTGTCGTGGCGCTGATCCTTAGATTCGGCAGCTCCTTTCTGAGACGGTATTGAATCTGCTCCGGAGACCAGAATTTCTTAACCAGCAGATTTGAGACAATCCTTGTCAGCAACGAGTCAGACTTCAGAATGTTTCTCTTTCCGCAATGCTTTCTCTGTCTCTGATATCGGGCCTGCGCGGCACAGGGATCATAGGCAGCTGAAGCCCCATCCTGGGCCGATACAGCCTTGTTTCGCTTCAGTTCGCGGGAGATCGTAGAAACATTTTTCCCAATCGCACATGCAATTTCAGACAGGGATTTGCCTGAAATCGTTAAAGCCGAAATAAATACTCTGTCCCGAAGAGTAAGATGATGATAGTGGCTCATGAGCTCCCTCTATAGTTATCTTGACAATCTCTATTATGGAAGCTTTATGGGCCACTATTCTTTTCTCAGGCTTTGCACTTGAAGTGATAATTCGCCTACATTTAAGTTTCGGGTGAGAGCGAACCCCCGGTTATCCGGCTAGAATTCACTCCCGTATTTGATGTTTAAAGGAGATTTTCCGTGTCCGATGCTTCCGATAAGCTCTGCTTCCTCGTGGTCGATGACCAGCCGCTCATTACCGGAGCGCTATCCATGCTTCTCACGAGTGAAAATCCCGACTCGGAAGTGTTCACGGCGAATTCCGTGGATGACGCGCGGAAACTCGTTCACAGCCATGCCCCGGAAGCTGATCTCCTGATTCTCGATCTCTCCATGCCTGGGGTTGTCGGCACAAGCCTCCTTGAAGAGTTTGTGCGTGAGGAACCGTCACTTAAGATTCTCGTGCTCTCTGGTGTCACAGACCGTGAAAGCGTAATGAACACGCTGTCGCTTGGTGCCGCCGGATTTGTCCCGAAGACGCTCGACACGGATCTGCTCCTCACCGCGATTCACTTTGTGCTGAAGGGCGGCGTCTATCTGCCTTCGAAGATCATTGAAGAAAGCCAGCGCCGCGGATTCTTCGCGGAGGCCGGTGAAGGTATTGCGGGGCGCATGGCTTCCGCTCCAACGCTGCCCCCCCGGCAAATGGATGTGCTCCGGGAGCTCGCGAAGGGCAACCCGATCAAGCGGATCTGCACGAATCTCAGTCTCTCAGAAGGCACCGTGAAAACTCACGTCTCCGCGATCTACCGGGCTTTCGGCGCGCGGAACCGCACCGAAGCCCTGATTGCCGCGCACCGCGCGGGTTACAAGATCAACCTTTAAGAGCCGGATCCGACACCTGAGCGGATCCCGCAGGGGCCGCAAAATCCGGTCCCTTTGCTTCAAACATCCGCCAGAGCGCGCCATTCAGCTTCTCTTCATCCGCAGGCTTCCGCAGAATTTCAGGCATCTCCGCAAGCGCCCGGTGCGGGAGCTGCTTCTGCCACTCGCGCTCGATCATGTCTTCCGGCACCGCTGTCAGGATCACGGTCGGGACAGATGTCTTCAGCGCGTGCGAGAGCTTCAGGCAGGACTCAATACCGTTCGGCGCTCCCTCTCCGAAATCAAAGTCGGTGAGCAGGATCTGAGGTTTGAAGGTCTTCATCTCCTCCAGCAGCCCGTCATCGAGGAACGGAGCCACACGGACAGTCGCTCCCCAGGATTCCAGCAGCGCCTTCACGGAGTCAGACACCGTACGGTTGTCCTCGAGATAAAGAATCCGGGCCGGAATATCACGGAATTCAATCGTTTTCTTCACCTGACCGCGAGGCGAAAGCGCGAGCGGCTCTGTAATCGTTGAGGCTCCGAGCTGCAGTCTGAAAACCGATCCCTTCCCAGGAAGCGACCCCATGGAGAGACCGATTCCCAGCCGGCTGCAGATCCCCTTCACAATAGCGAGCCCCAGACCAAACCCTTCCGCCTTCCTGCCGGCCTCCCCGCGATAGAACGAGTGGAAGATCTTTTCCCGGTCTTCGCGGCTGATGCCAGGCCCGTTATCGTAGACACAGATCTGAATCAGCCCTTTCGCCCGACGGCGGGCGGCGAGAATCACGATCGGATGCTCTTTATCCGAATACTTGAAGGCGTTATTCACGAGGTTCCGGATCACGCGTGAAAGAAGTGCCGGATCCGTGTCGATCTTGTAGTCAAGCGGCCGGATCACGAAAGTGCCGCCTCGAGCCCTGACGATCGGATCGCACTCCTGGCGCAGCTTCTCGAAATACTCCGGGATCGGCACGAGTTCACGCTGAATCGCAAGCGTATCCGCCGTGATCCGGCTCACTTCCAGAATCTGCTCCACGAGGTTTGAAATGGATCCCGCGCAGAGCGAGAGCTGCTGCACAACCGGAGCAATATCGGCCGGGGCCTTCTTCTTCAGAATCTGCAGGTAAATCGCCATCGCCTGCAGCGGCTGCCGGAGATCGTGATTCGCTGCACGGAAGAATTCCTGACGCTTCTGCCCCTCGCGCACCGCAGTACGGCGGGCGGCTTCCGCGGCATTCCTTTCCCGGGCCAGCTTCTGCAGCAGCTTCCGGTTCTCGGTTTCCGTGAGAATGGAGGAAAGAATCAGGTCGTGAAGCCGACGCCCCGAGTAAAGAATTACGCCGATCACGATAAAGAAGAAGATAGCGACAAAGCCCTGCGACGTATGGAAGTAATTAAGCAGGATCGAGAGACCGGTCGGAAAAAGCGCGAGGAACGTGAAGATCGCGAGCCCCGGGAGCCACATCGCGTAGAAAGGCCAGCTCCCGAGCGCCACGCCGATCACCGCGGAAACCGACGCCGCGAGCGTGTATTCGCTTCCGAGTGACGGAAACACCGCCCCCGCGAAACCCCAGGTGATACCGGTAACGAAGCTATGCGCGATTCCAACCCGAATCCAGCCGCGGATCCGGGCCACGCGGTTCTTATCCGCGAAGAAAAGGTGGTTGTATTCGATCGAAAAAATGATCGTGAGGATCACCACAATGCCCCAGGAGATAAGGAGCGCATGCGATCCGGCACTCCAGAGCGACGCGATGAGAAGCGCGGCGCCTGCCCCTTGGGCAATCAGCGCCACAGACATCACCCGCATCGCCTGATCGAGCTGCTGGCTGATCACGCGGGAGGTACGCTTCCCGAGCACAGCCCCGGGAAGCGATTCAGAAAAAATCCTTCGCACCGCAAGGCGGAAGGCGCTGAAACGGGCACCCATCAGTCAGTATCCTTTTCCGTTCAGAGCGGGGCGGAAGCCTCAGAAACCGTATGTCTGACGGCGTCGAGCGACGCCTGCAGAAGGTCGCGCCCGCGGCCGATGACGGGCACCGAGTCCGCGGACAGCTCAGCCCGCCCCGATTTCACCCTCAGGGTCCCCTTCACCCCAACCGGCACCGCGGAGAGTTTCCGGATGTGGCCGAACGGGAGCCCCGTCACCATGGCGACGCCAGAGCGAGCGAGCCGTTCTCTGAAGTCTGAAAGCACGTCCTCCAGTCTCAGGTCGAGGTCTCCTGTGACATGGCGGTCAGCATCCGTGAAGCAGCCCAACACCACGGCGGACTGGCTTCCAAGCACGCCGGCCTCCCAAAGCTGCAGCAGCATCCGGTCGATCCGGTACGGGGGCTCACCGACATCCTCAAGGAACAGAATCCCGCCCTTCACCTGTTCAGGCTTCGGGAACCACGGAGTGCCGATGAGTGAGGCTGCCATCGCGAGGTTTCCGCCCCAGATCTCGCCCTCACGCTCCGTGTCCGCGTCAGATGCGCCGGCATTCCATTCCTGACGCCAGGATGCGGAGGTCAGCGCCTCAAGAAACGCGATCTGGGATTCGTGCGTCCGGTATCCGGGAGCGAGGCCTCCCGCCATCGGTCCCTGCCAGGAGGCAAGCCCGGCCTTTGAGAAAAGCGCGAGGTTCAGCGCTGTAAAGTCAGAAAACCCCATTGCGAGGGGCTTTCGTTCGGCAATCCTCCGGAAGTCAAGCGTCGGAAGGAGTCTCGTCATACCGTAGCCGCCTCTCACCGGCAGCACGAGATCCAGATCCGGGTCGAGAAGCGCCTGCTTCAGTTCTGCCGCACGTTCCGCATCTGTGCCGCCGTAGCGGCGCCAGTTTCTGAATCCCGCGGCGTCCCGCACCACGGTGAATCCCAGATCCTCAAGCCCGGTGACACAGCCGGCGAGACGCTCCGTATTAAGCTCCGCCGCGTCATCCTCCATCACATAGGTTCTGCTCGGCGTGATGAGACCGACTTTCGGTCTGAGAGACTGCATGACTAGATTTCCCCTTCGCGGGCTGTCCGCCGCGAATCAAAAAAATTCCGCAGAAGCGCTGCGGCTTCAGCCGCGCAGACGCCATGCGTCGCGCGGATCCGACGCTGAAGCGCAGGATCCGTTGAGAGTGACGTGGCTGAACCAAAAGCGCCGGCTTTTTCATCCGACGCTCCGAAAACCACCCGGGCGATGCGGGCGTGAGCAATAGCCCCCGTACACATCGGGCAGGGTTCAAGCGTCACGTAGAGCGTCGCCCGGTCAAGACGGTAGTTCCGCACGCGTGACGCTGCGTCGCGAATCGCCATGATTTCAGCGTGCGCTGTCGGGTCACAGCCGTGCACTGAAGCGTTCCGTCCCCGCCCGATGATTTCACCATCCAGCACAACCACGGCGCCGATCGGCACTTCGTCTTCAGGCTCCGCCTTACGGGCTTCAATGAGCGCCTCTTTCATAAAGCGGACGTCTTCTTCGAGCGCCGGCTCAAACCCGGCTGCCGGGCCGTTCACTTCACGGTTCTTCGCCTGAAGCTGCCCCCGGATCTTTTCCCGGCGTTCCGCACGAAGCGTCTCCGCAAATTCAATTTCAGCTTCGAGCCCCCGCTTCGTCGCTCCTGGTCCCACCGTAAAGTTCGCGGCGCCATCCGGCGCGAGCCATCCGTATTCCAGAGCGAGTTCCATCAGTTCTTCAGGCGTTCCGGAGAGGAAACTCCCGGCTCCGGCGAGGAACTTCTTCGCGGCGTCCGCCGCGTCCCCCTTCCCCGCCTCCGCATAAAGAGCGAACCCGGCGAGCACCGCGTGGCGGTCTTCAAACGGGGCTTTCCTGAGCGACGCGAGAGGCCAGCCGCGTCTCACCGAGAGTTCAACAAGGCGGGAAGCGTCCGCGGCATCAGCCCGCTCGGGCATTGGGAGCGGAGCCATCAGATCTTTCCTGCCGGCACACGGTACACCGCGCGGGAACGTTTGGAGAAGAGCAGATAAACCGTGCCGATCACCGCAACCCCGGATGGGATCGCGAAGTCAGCCGGCCCCGGCTGCATGCCAAAAAGCGCATAGGCCGGGATCGACACTACCGGGCCCGCGAGCCACAGCAGCGCGGAAGCCATTTTCGGAACCCAGGTCTTCCGCACCCAGACAATAAAGTAGATCGAAAGCGTGTAGAAAAGGAACGAGAGGAAAGCGGGAAGGATATAACGCACAGCCAGCATTCCGCTCGTGCTGTCCATCGAGAGACGGCGGCCAAGAGAGGAAATCAGGACAACGAGAAGCACGAGGTTCTGAAACGCCATAAAGACGATCAGGGCCACCAGCGCAAGGAACCACCCCGTCACGCTGCCGTGCCAGCGTTCAAGATCCGTGCGTCCGGCATCCACCTTCGCGGCACTGTTCTTCAGACTCACCACGAGAATGAAGAGCAGTCCGATCAGGATCGCAACGCCAAGCCACATCTGAAATGAACCGGCATAACTCATGCTTCTTTCCTCCTTTTCTTTTATTCAGCGGAAACCTTGAGCGGTCTCAGCGAGCGGCCGCGCCGGGTTCCGTAGGTCAGCGCCACACGGTCTGAGAACACCAGGTAAACCGTCGCGGCGAGCGCGTAGAAGAATGAGGCAAAGAGCCCCGTCACATTGAGGTCGGGTGTCTGGTAGAAGAAGAACGACCCCAGCGTTCCGATCGGACCCAGCACCCAGATGACAGCCACCGCTTCAGCCACTACCCGGGGGCACGCTTCATCGTCAGGCGCACGATCACCCAGCCGAAAATGAGGACGAACAGCACATCCGGAATCATCGGCATCAGAATCTGCAGCGGTGTGTAGTCCACCGACATCAGGATAAAGCGGTAGGCCTGAGCGGCGTCAACCGCCGTCATGATGACCCAGTAGAGGAAGAAGAAAACGAGCGTCGCCGTAAAGAACGGCAGGGAACCGGCAAACCCGCTCTTCCGTCCCTCACAGGTAAGCACGGGCGGGATCTTGCTTCCCACAATCCAAAGAACCCAGGTAGGCAGGGCGACCGCGAGAAGCGCGATCACAATGTTCAGGATGACCTGAAGCGGCGTGAAATGAACCATCTTTTGACTCAGTGTCCAATAAGTAAATTAGCCGTGTGCGAGTTTAATGGATCCCGCGTCCGGTTTCCTCCCCGCCTCGGGGGCAGAAAGCTCCTGAATGATGCCGCACTGATGTCCCTGCGTATGACCGTGGCAGCTGTGCTCAAGCTCGTAGAGCTTTGTCTGAAGTTCTGTCAGCGCCCGGATTCTGGCATCCACCGCCTCAATCTGCCGATGAAGGAGCTCGTGAATATGCCCGGCCTCCTCCGGCTTACTGCTGTCGTAATTCAGAATCTCACGGATTTCCTCAAGACTCATATCGAGTTTCCGGCAGTGAGCAATAAAGCGAAGCCTCGCAAGATGCCGGTCACCGTAGGAGCGGTAGTTATTCTGCAGGCGCATCGGGGGCTCAAGAAGCCTCTCTTTCTCGTAATAGCGGATCGTCTCAACCGGAACCCCGGTCTCACGCGACAGTTCTCCGATTCTCATAGGGTTAATCCTTAATTCTGTTCACTCAATAACTCTTGACCCTGTAGCAACTACAGGCTTTTTAATTAATCATAACAAACATGAAACCATTCAAAGAGGAGGCCTGTCATGGCTCATTCAGGAACAGAAGAGAAGACCGGAGAGAGGCTGATCCGGCTTTCCGTTCCGGATATGGATTGCCCGGTGGAGGAAGGAGAAATCCGGGCAGAACTTGAAAAAATCAGCGGCATCCGCTCCATTGCCGCGGATACGGCGCGCCGGACACTGGAAGTCAGAACCGCGTCGGTGCCTGATGAGGACATTCTTGCCGCCCTTGACCGGGCCGGCCATCCCGGGAAAATCCTTCCGGTCTCTCCTGAGAGCAGTTCAGAACAGATCGTCATTCTCGTGCCTGAGATGGACTGCGCGGTGGAAGCCGGAGAAATTGAGGAAGCGCTTTCCGCTCACCCTGAGATTCCGGACGGAGTCTTTGATACCCGGCGCCGGACGATTACGTTCCCGGTGGCGCGCGACCGCGCGCCTGAGATCCTCGATGTCATCCGCGGCACCGGGTACTCAGCGCAGCTCGCGCTCCGGAAGTCTTCTGATCCGGTCAAGACCTCAATTCCATGGAAGAAACTCGGCACCGCGCTGGTGCTTGCCTTCGCGGCTGAGCTGATTCCGGATTTTGCTCCGACAGGCGGCCCGGCCCTCACGGTTTTCGGGCATGGCTTCAGCGCGCCGGACCTGATCGGGCTGCTTCTCGCGGTTATTTCCGTAGCGCTTTCAGGCGTCTCAACTTTCCGGCGCGGCCTCATTTCGTTCTTCCACTTCAAATTCAATATGAGCGCCCTCATGGCGCTTGCGGTGATCGGCGCGATCCTGACCGGCAACTGGGCGGAAGGCGCTATGGTCATGGCGCTTTTCGAGATCTCGGAAGGAATCGAGCAGCTTTGCCTTGAGAAGAGCCGCAGCGTTGTGAAGTCGCTCCTTTCGATCGTCCCGAAGACCGCTGAAGTAAAACGCGGCGCGGGGTGGGAAACGGTTCCGGTCGAATCCGTCGCGATAGGCGATCAGATCCGGGTCAAGGCTGGCGAACGGATCAGTCTCGATGGGCGGGTCATCAAGGGTGACTCTTCCGCGGATGAGTCGATGATCACGGGCGAACCTGTGCCTGCCTCCAAGCACCCGGGAAGCGATGTCTATGCTGGCACGGTTAACACCACCGGAATGCTGGAAATCCGTGTTACAGCACCTTCCTCTGACACGCTCGCCGCCCGGATTATCGCCTCAGTCGAGGATGCCGAGCAGAAGAAGGCTCCTACACAGCGGTTTGTCGACCGTTTCGCGCTTTACTACACCCCGATTGTCTTCGCGGCAGCTATTCTGACCGCGACGCTGCCGCCGCTCTTCGCGGGAGCTCCCTGGATGGAATGGATCTACAAGGGTCTCGTGCTCCTGGTGATTGGCTGCCCCTGCGCTCTTGTTATTTCGACCCCGGTCACAATCATTTCATCACTGGCCTGCGCGGCGCGTGAAGGTATCGTGATCAAGGGAGGCAAGTATCTCGAGGAAGGGCGTCTTCTGAAGAACGTGGCACTGGATAAAACCGGCACCATTACGACTGGACGTCCGGTCTGCACAGACGTGATCCCTGTGTCTCCGAAGCTCTCTGAAGCCGCGGCTCTGGAACGCGCCTCTGCCCTTTCGCAGCTTTCTGACCATCCGGTTTCCACCGCTATCACGCATGCCGCGAGGAAAGCTAAGTCGCTCGGCAGCCCGGCAGAAGACCTGAAGGCGATTCCAGGCGCCGGAGTGGAAGCGAAGGTCGGCCGCGCGGTGCTGAAACTGGTGTCTCCGGCCGCTGTCAAAGGCGGAAGCCCCGCCTATCAGGCAGCCGTCCGGAAGCTTGAGTCTGAAGGCAAGACTGTTTCGGTACTCGCTGACCTTTTCGGACCGGTTGCTGTGTTCGGAGTCGCTGACACCGTGAAGAGCGGAGTCCGTGAATCCATTGCTGACCTTAAGGCCGCCGGAATGACGCCCTGGATGCTGACAGGTGATAACGAGCGGGCGGCCAGCGCGATTGCGGCCTCTGTCGGAATCGATCACGCTGAAGCCCGGCTCCTTCCGCAGCAGAAGCTCGAGAAAATCGGCAGCCTTCAGAAAGACGGTCTTACCGCTATGGTGGGCGACGGCATCAACGACGCTCCGGCTCTCGCGGCATCTGATATCGGTTTCGCAATGGGAGTCAAAGGCACTGATACGGCAATTGAGGCCGCGAGCGTCATGCTGATGGATGACAACATCGGAAAGATCGCTTTCTTTAAGCGGCTGGCAGCGAAAACCTACCGGTTCCTCGTCGCGAACATCGCATTTGCGATCGCCGTGAAGATCGTCTTCGCCGTGCTCGACTTCGCGGGCCTTGCCACCATGTGGATGGCTGTGTTCGCGGATACCGGCGTCACGCTGATTGTGGTGGCTAACGGCATGCGGCTTCTCCGCGCGGCGCCGGGAATCCACAGCGATATGGAATCTGAACGCCCGGAAACCCGTACGGAAAAAGTGGCTGAGGATTCTCCTCTCAGTGCCGCTGCCTGATCTTTCCTGACATCACTTCATTAACCGGAGCGCCTCGGGAAGACGCTCCGGTTTTTTCGTATTTTTCCCCGGCTTCGTCACCCCCAAAAAAAACGTCATGATCTACCTCTTTTTTCTACCACCCGAGAGCTTTGATTCCTCTGTGTTTTTTCATAAACAGAAGAAATCATGATGAAGAATTCATTACTCTGATATTACTTAAATAACTACTCAAGTTTAAAAAATTTTTTATTTTTCAATTACCTGAAATATTTAATTCATCAAATAATTTTGGTGTTTTGGCATCTCTTTGCTAGAATTCGGGCTTCTCTTTCGGGAAAACCCTTTGCCGGCACAGGCCCGAGCGACATGACCGGCAGATTACTTAACAAAAATAGGAGCTCTCGATATGTCCGATGAACTGATCCAGCCTGAAAAGAAGGTTGGGATCGGCGCTTACATCTCGCTGATTTTTGCCTGCGTGTTTTTCTCCGGCGCGTTCGCTTCGAATCACTGGTGGGGAATTTTTGACTTCATCACGCTGAACGGCACCTGGGGCAAGGTGGTGCAGACGGCTGTCATGAATGACGCCGGCACGCTGCAGACCGTCCTCGGAAACTTCCGCGGCAAGGGAGGATCCGGCGCCATTGATGGATTCTGTTTTGCCCTCACTCTGATTCCGACCATCATGTTCTCAATCGGTATGGTGACGGTGTGTGAGCACTATGGCGCGCTGGATGCTGCCCGAAAGCTCCTCACCCCGATCCTCCGCGGTCTCCTTGGCATTCCGGGCAGCGCCTGTCTCGCCCTGATCGCCTCACTCCAGTCCTCTGACGGCGGCGCCGCCATGACCCGTCAGCTGAAGGACGAAGGAAAACTGACTGAAAAAGAAGTCACCATCTTCGCCACGTTCCAGCAGACAGCGGGTGCCGGTATCGGAAGTTTCCTCGCCTCAGACGCGGTCCTCTTCACGCTGATGGGGCCTGACGGAAAACCTCTCCTTCCGATTGCGCTCGGCGTCGGGCTCGGGATAGAGCTGCTTGGGAAAGTGGTTGCCGCCTGGATTATGAGGCTCTACCTCTTCCTCTCCGGCAAAAAATCCGCCTCTTGATCAGACAGGAAAAAAAAATGACAGAAGAAAAAATGGCGGCCGCGGTGCAGCCTGAAAGAAAGGAAATTGTGACGGACGTGTTTGTCCGCGGCGCTAAAAAGGGCTGGGGTATCGCTATCGGCTCGATGCTTCCGAATGTTGTGATGGCTTTTGTCATCATCAAGGCACTCGATATCACCGGAATCCTCACGCTCGTCGGTAATACCTGCGGCCCCGTGATGGAGATCTTCGGTCTGCCCGGAAAAGCCATCGTAGTGCTCCTCGGCGCCTGGCTTTCCGCGGGCGGCGGTGTCGGTACTGCGATTGCACTTCATTCATCCGGAGCGCTGAATGGCACGGATCTCGCCATCCTGACTCCTGCGATCTTCCTGATGGGATCTCAGGTCCAGTATCTCGGTCGCGTTCTCGGCGTGATCGGTGTGTCCGGCAAAATGGTCCCGATCATCATGACGGTCCCGGTCATCGTCGCAATTCTTTCCCTTTGGGTCATGCGGCTTATCGTGCTCGCATCCTGAGGTTCAGGTATCTCTACAATAAGCCGAACGGCGGAGTTCTCTCCCCGTTCGGTTTTTTCTTATTGACAGCAAGAAGGCATAGCTGAAGGAGCAGAAATGACAATCCTACAGGATTTCCTGAAAGACCTCGCTGAACTCGTCAACATCGACGCGGGAACGAGAAACGCGGCTGGCGTTACAAAAGCCGCTGAAATCATGAAACGGCACTATGAATCAATCGGATTCCATGCAGAGCTTGTTGATCTGTCGCCGGACTGCGGGAAGGCTCTCCTCGCGACCAACCGCCCCGGAGCCGATCACTATGACATCATGCTGAACGCTCATCTCGACACGGTCTTCCCGGACGGAACGGCTGCCGCGAGACCTTTCCGGTTTGATGATGTCAAGGCCTACGGTCCAGGATGTCTCGACTGCAAGGCTGGGGTTCTCTCTATCTTCTACGGCATCAAAACCGCCCGTAAGGAAGATATTGACCGACTTTCGATCCTCGTCTGCTGCAACCCGGATGAGGAGCTGATTTCACCCTGGTCTTCTGAATGGCTTCTCGCTCAGGGCAAAAAAGCGGATCGCGTTCTGATCTGTGAACCGGCCCGCGCAAACGGCGCCCTGGTCCGTTCCAGAAAAGGCTCTGCCTTCTACACCGT
This sequence comes from Mesosutterella multiformis, assembly GCF_003402575.1. Classification (GTDB taxonomy): domain Bacteria; phylum Pseudomonadota; class Gammaproteobacteria; order Burkholderiales; family Burkholderiaceae_F; genus Mesosutterella; species Mesosutterella multiformis. The sequence continues at coordinate 1,223,469 of NZ_BGZJ01000001.1, read as the reverse complement.
CACTTTCCACGGGCTTTCAGCTCACGCAGGCAACAATCCTCAGGAAGGCCATAACGCCAACATCGCTCTGGTGAGATTTATCAGTGAGATCTATCAGTACAACGATTTCGAGCGCGGGACGACCGTGAACCCTGGCATCATCGAAGGCGGAAAAATCGTGAACGCGATCCCGGATCTCGCCCGCGTTGAAATTGATACCCGATTCTGGAAGGACGAAGACGGCAGGTGGCTCGATCAGAAGATCCAGGAAGCCGCGAAGAAGGTTTGGGTTGAAGGGGTGACCTGCGAGCTGAAGCGCAACTCATTCCTTCCCGCCATGCCTCTTTCCGACGCCACAAAGGAACTAGTCGGCATTGTGAATCAGGCGGCCGAAAAGGCCGGCTTCACTGCTGAGTGGGTCGATGCGGGCGGCGGCTCGGACGGAAACCACATCGCGGAAAGCGGAGTTCCCGTGGTGGATGGCTGCGGTCCTGCCGGATCGGGACTCCACACTGAGCGTGAATATCTGCAGCTTGATACGGTGGAAGAACGTATCCGAATGCAGGCGAATGTTTACTCGCTGATCTGACAGAAATGACTTATGCGTCACAGGATTTAATTTTTTATTTGAAATAATGCGCAACTTCTTGTAGAATGCATAGTCTCTAGCGACGATTAATTTCCTCGCTTTCGGAGAAGTGGCCGAGTGGCTGAAGGCACACCCCTGCTAAGGGTGCAGATCAAATATAACTGGTCTCGAGGGTTCGAATCCCTCCTTCTCCGCCAGGAATCGCAAACCCCGAAGGTTAATCCTTCGGGGTTTTTCTTTGTCTGAATATCTGATTTCAAACGCGATTTCTGTTTATTCCGTCTCGCATAGATGGAAGCACATCACGCTCTCTCTGAGAAAAAAAGGCAAAACATTGCCCCCGTTTCTGGAAAGGAATACGGGGGCTGCGGGACTTTCAGAAGAAACAGCGGTTCAGCTCTTATCCGTCCTGAATATTGTGCCGTCCGGTCTGACACCTTCAGCCTGCATCAGTTTGAAGAGACGGGTCTCGACACGGATCAGGCGGCTGATGATGTACTCCTGATTCTTCAATACCCGCTCCAGCATGGCTCTTGTTTCCTGATCACCATAGCTGCTGTCCCGGGACAGATAGCCGCCGAAATTGGAAAGCGTCTCTCGGTAGGAAGCGCCGTCTTCCGCTTCGGCGTCAACAATCTTGCTGTTTTCCATATTCCATCCTTTCTGACTCAGGTCTCAGGGCAGGCGCTGCAAACGCACTCAAAGTTGTCAAAATTGATTATATCATCTGCTCATGATATGACATCATTTTTGATTCTATATTTAGTTACTGAAAATATCGATTAAATTCTGTTCTGACGCCGATATTATCGGATTTAATATGAATTTATGAGAAACTTATTTTTTTAATATTTGACTGAGTGATGAAGCTGTAATCTGCATCCGGAGTTTCTGGTGAAGAGACGAGCGATGCACTTCCACCGTCCGCTCACTGATTCCAAGACGCTCAGCGATCTGACGGCTTGTCAGTCCTGCCGCCACCAGTTCCGCGATTTCGAGCTCTCTCCTTGTGAGAAGAGAGAGTCTCTGACGGAGCACCGCGGGGGATGAAGTCCCTTCCGCATTCTTCAGCGACTGCGAGACACAGGTCTCAATTGCGGCGAGCAGCTTCCCGCTTTCCGGCGGCTTCTGAATAAAGTTCGCGGCACCATCAATCATGGCGGTGACCGCCATATCGATATCACCGTGACCGGTCAGAAAAATAATGGGGAGAGTGTTCCCGCGGCGGTTCATTTCATGCTGAAGCTCAATCCCAGTCATACCGGCCATCTGTACATCAAGGATGAGACAGCCGGGAATGGAGGGAGAATCCTGTGTCAGGAAGTCACGGGCGGAGGGATAGGCCGCGCTCTTCCATCCCGCGCATTCCAGCATGAAGGTAAGCCCCTTCCGGAGATCCGCGTCATCATCCACGATGCGGATGAGAGCCTCATTCTGCATTTCCTCAAGATTCTTCATTTCCGTTCTCCTTCACCCGGATTTTCCTTCACACACTCCAGCTCAAACGAGGCCCTGAGACCTCCCCCTGGGATTCTTTCATAGAGCAAATGGCTTCCGTATGAACTGAGAAGCTCCCGGACGATTGAAATACCAAGACCGAGACCGCCTTCCTTCGTGCTGTTAAGCGGTGAAGAGAGACGCGCGAACGCCTCATCGTCAAGAGTGGGGCCGTTATCGATCACTTCCACACGGATTTTTCCGTTTCCGGGTATGGCGTTCAGCATCACGGCGGGAGAGTCTGCTCCTTCCGCCGCCTCCCCCGCGTTTTTGAGGAGATTAAATACCACACACTCAAGTTCCAGAGGATCTATCCTCACCCAGACGTCCGCGTCCGCGTGTGACACGTCCAGCCGAAGAGGCGTCTTTCTCGATACCCGATAGTTTTCCGCCGCTTCTTTCAGCGCGTCACCAAGCCGGATCCAGACACGGCGCCCTTCAAGTCTCGAGGAACGGGCGTAAGAACGGGCGTGATCGACAATGTCAGACGCCTTTTTTGCCTGACGCTCAATCTGAGAGAGGGGTTCCGAGAGTTTCTCCGCGGGGCCGATTACCCCTCGCTTCAGCAGCATCCGAAGTCCATCCAGATAGAAACTCATGGTGGAAAGCGGCTGCCTCATCTCGTGCGCCAGCATTCCGGACACCTGTCCGAGGGCACCCATTTTCTGCAGCGCGTCCAGATGCTTTGTGGCGTCAAGCGCTTTTTTCTGCAGCTTCTGCTGCTCATCCATCAGGGCCTTCAGCTGCTCTGTGCGGCGGCGCACAAGCACATCAGACCGCCAGGCGTGAAGGATCAGACCGATCGCGGCAAGCACCGCGATGATAAAAAGCGGCCAGTACTCGCGAAGCAGCATCTGCACCGTGGTTTCGCGGAGGTAACGGTATTTCCCGATCCGAAGCGTCCGGTAAAGATGATCGACCGGAAGAAAATCTGTCGCGATGCCCCAGTAGTTGCCGTGTGAATCCGGAGGCATATTGAGGATCGCGAGTTCCGCCGACCGGGCTTCCCCCGGCGTCAGACGGTTAGTTCCCGTAATGATCCAGCTGGGGTACAGAGGCGTGCTCCGCCGGCAGGGTTCCCCGGGCTCGGTTTTCTCTCCTACTACAGCGAGCTTTGAGGCGAGATCCGGATGATCCTTGGCCCAGGACTCAAAGAAGCAGAGTCTGGCAAACGCAACCCCGGCCTTCCCTTCCGCGACATCCGTAAGCGCTTCAGCGAGATGGCTCCCTCCCCCGACAAACTTCACAGAAGAGAAGAAGGTCTCCCAGTTGGGGTCAACCTTCGCCACTTCCCCCATCGGAACATAAAACCCGGTAAAAGCGATTGATGTGTTGGCGAGCAGCGTCCTTCCCCGCAGCGCACTGATATCCGTTATTCCGTCAGATTTCCGCACCAGTATGGCGGCTCCGTCCCCATGATTGGGATCCGGGTAGCCAGGCTGCACCAGCGTCCCGAATACACGAACGCCGTGATCCTGCTGCAGCCGATAGGACTGCCCGGCGCTCGTGATAAAGAAATCCAGTTTTCCCGCCGTCAGTTCTTTCCCAAACTCTGAAGCAGGGACTGGTGCCACCTCGACTGATCGCCCTGGGAAATGCTTGCGAAGGCTTTCCGCCGTCTTCTCAATCACGGTCCCCTTGTCGCTCGGCTTCACATAATCCATCGAGGCGATAACAAGCGGCCGGGATGATTCATCAGACGCTTTCCCGCTTCCGGACGCAGGAAGCGCGGCCAGCGCACAGAAGATCAAAGCAGCTATTTGGGACGGGATCAGTTTCTGCATCATCTGAATCAGGGAAATGAGATCAGCCCGGGTCGATCTCCGGATCTGCCATTATCCTCTAAATACTTCAGCAATCACAAGGATTTCCCGATAAATCAAACGCTTTTGCATCTCATAACCTTACCAGGAGTACTATAGACCTAAGTGCAAACCATTAAACCGTTAGTAGAACCGACGGATTTAAGGAATAATTAAGAAAACACCTAAAAAAACGGAGACTCAGCACCATGAAACTACTCAAGTTATGCGCTCTGGGACTGATGCTTGGCGTGTTCTCGCTTTCGAGCGCCTACGCCGCCGACTTCACCGCTGACAAGCATATTGCTGCTGGCATGAAGTGCGAATCCTGCCATGGCCCCGATAAGAAGATCGAGACCCCTGACATGAATCAGTGCGTCAAGTGCCACGACCCCAAGAAGCTTGCCGAGAAGACGAAGAACGTCAAGCCGACGAACCCGCACGACTCCCCGCACTATCATCAGAACCTTGAATGCACGCTTTGCCACGTGGGTCACGAGAAGTCTGAGATCTACTGCAACCAGTGCCACAAGTTCAACTTCAAGATGCCCTGATCGCTGAATGGTGCAGAAAAAACGGTTCCTTCGGGAACCGTTTTTTTATGCCTGAAAGATAAATATTGCGAGCGCCTGTCGGCGCGGCAGCCAGCACTTCCCGCCCTTCTCCCACAAAAAAGAGATCCGGCAATGGGGAATCACCGGATCTCTCGCGCCTCTCTCCAGGAGAGTAGGGATAGAGGCGCGTGTACTACGGGAGAAAGTTACATCGGCTGCTTATAGGCCTTGGCAGAACGGGCTGCCGTACGGCCGAAGATCATGCAGTCAGCAACAGCGACCGTGCCGAGGCGGACCATGCCGTGGACACCGCCCGTCACTTCGCCAGCGGCGAAGAGACCGGGGATCACGTTGTGGCGGGCATCCAGCACCTGAGCCTTGTTGTTGATCTCGAGACCGCCCATGCAGTGATGGACACGCGGCCAGAGTCTCCAGGCATAGAACGGGCCGTTCGCTTCCGTGTTCGGCACGCCGTCCTTGAAGAACTTGGTGTGGAACTGCGGGTCATTCATGGCCTTCATGTAGCCGTTGAACTTATCGTTCTCAGCAACCAGGGCGTCATACGGGATCTTGTAGAAAGCCGCGAGATCCTTCAGCGTCTTGAACTCATGGACAACGCCGGACTTCAGGAGGGAGTCGAACATTTCCTTGGACATGTTCTTGCCCACAGCCTGACCAAACACGTTCTTCGCGCAGGCATACATCACAACCGGGTGACCGATAGCGACGATAGCGTCAGCACGAACCTTGCGGTTGCCGGTTTCCTGAACGAAGCGCTTCGCGTTCGCCGGATCCACCATCGGACCGTAGCCGACGAGCGGTTCAGTCAGAAGCGGAGTCTTGCCGAAGCCCTGTTCATCCGGGCTGGTCCACGGTCCGAGCTGAATCCAGTCCATATGGACCGTGTTGGCGCCGAGGAACTGAGCGTCCTGGAGCGCTTCACCGGTCGCACCCGGCTGGTTCGTGGAACCGAAGGCCGCGGTCAGACGCGGGTCGTGGCTCATACGCATCGTAACATTCTGGGCGAAACCGCCGGCAGCGAGCAGCACGCCATTGCGGGCGCGGATGTACTTCACCTTGCCGGAATTGGCGCGCGGGAAGCGATAGCCGGTACGGACCTTGGCGCCCAGCACCACGCCCTTATCGTCCTCGATGATGTCTTCGAGGTAGGTGCGGAGCTGAATCGGAATGTTGTATTCCTTGCACTTCGCGAGCATCGGGTTGATGAAGCCGGAACCCATATGGGCCGTAACGGAGTGGCTGCGCTTCACGGAGTGGCCGCCATGATACGTAACGGCTTCAAACTGAACGCCGATCTTGTCACGGAGCCAGTAGAAGTTCTCAACGGATTCATCAGCAATGTGACGGGCGAGTTCCGGATGAGCGAGACCGCCGCCAGCGCGCAGAATGTCGCTGTAGAGCAGATCAGGATTATCGGAAATGCCAGCCTTCTTCTGCATATCCGTGCCGGCAGCAGCCACAGCACCGCCGTTGATGATGGAGTTGCCGCCCGGGGTCGGCATCTTGTCGATCACGAGGACGTTCTTGATGCCGATCTGATGCGCTTCAAGAGCGGCTGCAAGACCAGCAAAACCGGTACCGACGATCAGGAAATCGACGGTTTCATCCCACTTAGCGGGGACCTTCGCGGTCTGGGCAGAAGCCTGACCGGCGGCGGACATAAGACCAGCCGCGGCAAGAGCGCTTCCGGCACCAAGGAAATGACGACGCGAAAATTCCATATTTTTCTCCTCTCTCTTTGAATGGCTTTGTGCAGGCCGTTTTCACTCGCGGCCTTAAGCCAACAATTCAGTTGTACTACTTTCGACTGATATATAAGCCCTAACAATATAGGCTATCGATATAGGGGTTAGTTCCTATATAACAACAATTGTTATAGGGGTTAGCACGGAATATTGGAGGCAGTAGGTAGGTCTTTAGTCATGCGGATAAAGGAAAAAAGCTACTATTAGCTGAAAAAAAGAACACAGAAAAAAAAACGGAACAGAGAAAGCGGCGGACAAACTGTTTTATGGAGAGAGAAAATGGCACGTCGTCCCTTCGCCTGGTACGCCGCGGTTGAATTGCCGCGGCCGACCGCATGGTTTGAATCAGGGATTCCCAGAACACCAGTCATACCTTTTATTACTCACGCGCTGCATCCTTCGCTTCTCCGGCTGATTGAGAGAATCGGCACGGTACGGAAACTGAGCGCCGGAGAAGAAATCTTCAGACCCTGCGATCCGGTGGACCAGGTCACTGTTGTTAGAAAGGGCATCACAGGCCGCGCGCTGGGGCACGACGGAAACGCGATCGGTCTCTCGATTCCAGGGCGGTTCGCAAGCGGCAACCTGAATTTTTTCACCGGTTTCCCGTGTTTCGGGCGTTACTTCGCGCTGATTCCAAGTGAAATCATCACAGCCCCCAAGGATCTCCTCATCCCGGTGCTGCGGGGGAGCCCCGAGGCGGCGCTTCTTTTCGCGCGTCAGTTTGAAATGGCAAAGCTCTCTGACCGTCTCGGTTTCGCGATTCTTTCCAGCTGCAGTGTGGAGCTGAGGCTTGCGGCTTTCTACTATGCCTGGGCCGCGAGCTACGGTCATACCGTTCAGGATGAGGCGGGGGACACCTGGATCCGCATGCCGCCCCCGATTCAGCGTCACTACATCGCGAATGTCGTGAACACTTCGCGGCTTTCCATCGACCGTTTTCTGAAGCAGTGGAAGGATAAGAATCTTTCGAAAATGGTCAGTGAGGAGCTCTGGGTCCAGCCGTCTCTCCTCGAACCGATTCACGCCTGGATCTGTGATAAAGAAGAGATTTCAACCCGGGTTCGTCCGGCATCCCTCCTCGACTCTATCTGGGGAGACAAGATGCGGGACCCGGATTCGGAATCGCAGGCTGTTTCCTATTGACGAAATATCCAATTACGGTTTCGATGGAAATTTTGCGGTTTGCTCACGCTTCTTCGACAGTGATCGAAGTATCCTTTAAGTAACGAAACGTACCCACGAGGAAAGGAGGGGCTCATGAAGCTTAAGAATGCCGCTGTTGCCTTTGCAGCTGCCGCTCTCATGACTGCGACCGCAGCAAACGCCGCGACGAATATCAATATTTCAATCGGCGACCCCGGCTACTGGGGCGTTATCCCTGCGCTCACCGGCCACGCGCCGAGAGTCTGGAACAGCGCGCCTGTGGTTGCGATCGGCGCTGCCGCTGCCGGTGTTGCCGCAATCTACCTCAACGTGCCGGATCGCGAGCGTCTCGACTGGCCCCGCTACTGCGGCAAGTACAACGCCTGCCGCCGTCCGGTGCATTTTGTCCGCAACGACTGGTACCGCAATAACTATGCCCCGGCCTACCGCAAGGCCCATCCCCACGGAATGCCGCCGGGACAGGCTAAAAAGATGAACGGTCCCGGTCACCCCATGCCGCCCGGACAGGCAAAGAAAATGGGAGGCCCCGGTCCCGGTCCGCAGGATCATGGACCTCAGGGTCCCGGACCTCAGGGTCCCGGACCTCAGGGCCCCGGCCCCCATGGCCCCGGCCCCCGCTGATCTGCGGTTCTAGATAACTGAAAGAGGATGACGCAGCCGCGTCATCCTCTTTTTTATTGCTCTTCAGAATAAAAAAAGCGGTTCCCGACACGTTGCCCCAGGGGAGAGAATCCCGGGGACGGAACGGAAACCGAAGCCTCAAGCAAAGTAAAAAGGAGAACCCGCACGGCCCTGGCCCGTGCGGGGGTACTGCGGAAATCAGGCCTTGGCGGGCTTGCAGACGTGGGAGCGTTCGTTATAGAAGCCCTCCACATAAACCGTGTGATCACGGCCGACGTGCACAATGCCGAAGACATTGCGCGGCAGAGCGCGTTCGACCAGACCCTGATTCACAACATAGTGAATGCCGTTGCGGACAGAGTACCAGCCGCGGTGATAGTGACCGGAAAGAGCGGCGAGCACACGGCCGCTCTGCTCCATGGCGCTCACAACATCAGCCGCGTTCTTGATGAACCAGTTGTTCATCGGTCCCTTGTCCCAGTAGTTGAGATTCTGGTGGGTGAAGACAATGATCGGTTCGGAGCCGGTCGCAAGTTCCTTCTTGAACCAGGCGAGTTCCTCATCCGGCACATAGGTCTGAACCCAATTGAAGTTGCCTTCAGAGTAATGGTTGCCCTTCGTGTCCTTGTAGCAGGCGTCGAGCACAATGTACTTCACACCGCCTCGCACGAAGCTGTAGTAGCTCTTGCCATTCGCGTCACCCGGGTTCGTCACGTTCGTCACGAAGTCTTCGTAGGTGATCTTGTCAAAGTCATGATTGCCGGCCACGTGGTAGCGGGGACCGTTGTAGCGGCTGAACTCACGCTCAACCGTACGCAGGAATTCAAGCGTTCCCTCACGGTCGCCGTCATCCTTGCAGTCCTTGAAGTCACCCAGTTCAATCACGAAATCGAGCTTACGGGTATTGAAGAGATCCGTTGCCTGGCGGAGCTTCGCGAGGGAATGCGCGTAAACACGGGTCGAATCCTCGTTATCAATGCGGCGGACAGGCTGCACGCTGTAGTGAACATCCGTCACCCAGCCGAAAGAGGAAATCAGATCCTTTTCAGGCGGAATTGTGATGTCGGTGGCGGGGCAGACCGAAACAGCCTTGGCGGCACCGGCGGCAGGAAGAACAATGAGGGTCGCAGCAGTCTTGAGAAGCGTACGGCGATTGCAGTTCATTTGGTATCTCTATCCTTGAATAAATAATGATGCTCGCGGGAGATGCTGATCGATCTCCCCTGAACGCTATGCAGAATAGGGACGTTTTTTGACGGCTCCGTTTCGTTTTAATGACATTCCCGTGACACCGGCATAAAAAAACGGGAGCCACCGACTTTAAAACCGGGGCTCCCGTCATGATTTCAATAATTCACGTAGATCATTAAAGCGCCGGAGGCACTCCTTCGCGGATCAGCTCAGCACGGAATTCCGCGATATCGTGAGTGTCTGCTGGAGTCGCGCGGCAACAGCCGCCGATCACGCGGGCACCCGCCTCGTACCAGGTCCGCACATACGCGCGGAACGGGAGTGGGGAACCAAACCAGGTCTTCGTTGCCGGGTTATAGGATTCACCGGTATTCGGGTAGCAGATAATCGGTTTCGAGGTACCGCGCCGGACTTCCTGAATGAGGCTCGCTACATACTGGGGCGCGGTGCAGTTGATGCCGATCGCGGCGAGCTGCGGGTTCGAGTCGAGTGCCTTGGCGGCTTCATAGACACTGTCACCGCCGCAGGTTTCCTTTCCGTTTTTACAGGAGAAAGCCACCCAGGCGCTTGCTTCAGGCGTGTCTTTCAGCACATCGAGAACCGCCTGGGCTTCGCGAAGCAGCGGGATCGTTTCAATTGCCACAATCTCCGGCCGCTCCTCAAGGAGCAGCGCAAGGCGTTCAGCATGGAAGTCCGCCAGCTCCTTACGCGTAAGCGAGTAGTCGCCCGTGTACTCACTGCCGTTTGCCAGATAGGCGCCATAGGGGCCGACAGAAGCCGCTACGATCGGCTTCGGACGGTTCTCTCCGGAGTGACGGCTCCATGAAGCGTCGCGCGCTTCGCGGGCAATCACTACCGACTTGCGGATCAGGTCCGCGGATTCATCATGCGAGAACCCCTTCGCCTCAAAACCAGGAATCGTCGCCTGATAGCTTGCCGTCGCGACAAGATCGGCACCCTGATCGTAATACTCTTCAAAAATTTCCCTGATCAGTTCCGGCCGCTCATAAAGCGCCTTCGCGCTCCAAAGCGAATCGTTTGTATCAAAACCACGCTTGGCGATTTCAGTGCCGAGCGCGCAGTCAAGAACCATCAGGGGATAGCGGCTGAGAATGGATTCAATCGGATTCATGGTGACCTGCTCTTGTTTTAATAAAAGCAGGGAAAGTGACATTTTCTGCACTTTCCCGCTCGGGGGTTAGGGTTAGGGTACCGGGGGCGATCAGGCTCAGTCGTGAAGCAGAGCCTTCGGGGGCTGCTTGCCAAACCACTTGTGATAGATCTTGGCGAATTCGCCATCCTTCTTGATCTTCGCAAGACCGTCATTGATCTGGGTGAGAAGCTTGGTGTTGCCCTTCTTCACGGCTATGCCAAGGTCTTCCTGAGTCAGCGCGACAGGCAGAGCCTTCACGGCGCCTCGTCCTGCGGTGGCCACATAGTAGTCATTCGTCGGGATGTCATTCACGACGGCATCCACACCGCCATTCCGAAGCTCAAGATAGGCTTCATTCAGCTGGTTATAGACGTGAACGTCAGCGTTTTTGATCTTACGGGCAGCCTCTTCACCGGTTGAGCCGATTGAAACACCGAGACGCTTCCCTTCAAGATCCTTGGCCGTACGGATCGTGCGGTTATTTTTCTGAACCACAACACCGAGACCGGCAATGTAATAACGATGAGAGAAATCCACGTTCTTCGCGCGATCCGGAGTAATCGTGATGTCGTTGATCGCGATATCAATGTTACCGGTGCGGAGAGCCGGGATCAGACCGTCAAACTGCAGATTGCGGATCTTGACCGCGAAGCCTTCCTTGGCGGCAATCGCCTTGATGATATCGACGTCGTAGCCGACATATTCCTTCGACTTCAGATCCTGAGATCCAAACGGAGGGTACGCCGCATCCATCGCTACCGTGTAAACGGGCTTGGCTTCAGCTTTGGTGCTGACACCAAATCCGGATACTACGGCAAGGGCACAGGCGAATGAGGCCAGGAGAAACTGCTTCAGCATAATTTCCTCTCTTTTGAATTTTTTCAACTGAATTGCGGGTGTTTAGCTGGTGAGATTCATTATCCGCCGGGAATCCTGAAAAAGCCTCATGCCCCGCAAGTAATACCGCAAGGATTCCGCGAATTTCGATCTCCGGGGCGGTCTGACAGCATGTTGCCAATGCTGCGGTGTCACCTAAGTTACAGCCAAAGAACTAATTCTTTCGAATAATAAGAACAGGATCCCGGGCACTCGTCCCGGAGTGGTTCACTAAGGAGAGAAAAGTTATGTTCACTATTTCGCGCAGGAATCTGATCACGGCTGCTGTTCTGACGGCTGTTACGAGCCCGGCCTGGGCCAAAACCCAGACCATCAATACTGACATTGTGATTATCGGCGGCGGTCTGGGGGGACTTTCCGCCGGGAGCACTGCCGTGAAGCATGGAGCCCGTGTCGTGGTGCTTGAGAAACTTGGCGTTCTCGGCGGCGCCGGTCACTTCCCTGAAGGGTCGCTTGGTGTTCAGACCACCTGGCAGAAGGCTCACGGCATCAACACCACGGTGGACCAGGTGCTTGACGCCTCGCTTGAATATCATCATTTCCGCGCCGACCCCGAAGTTCTCCGCGCGCTGATTGCCGGATCGACTGACACCATCAACGAAATCCTGAACGAAGCCCATATCGGTATGCGCGGCATCCGCACGATGTATCCGAAAAACGAATCCCTGATGACCTGGCACCTGTTCAAAGGCGGATGCGAGGCGGTTCTCGACTACTACGAAAAGAACATCCGCGCGGCGGGTGACCGCGCCCAGATTCTGACCTCTACCCCGGCGCAGAAGCTTCTCACGAATAACGGACAGATTGTCGGTGTTGAAGCGAAGAGTGCCAAGGGCGACACCATTTTCGTTATGGCGAAGAAGGTCATCATCGCCACCGGCGGTTTCGCCGCGAATAAGGAGATGATCGCGAAGTATGTGGCTGACTCTTCAACCCCCGGCATGGTGGAACCGATCTGGCTCCGCGGTCCGGAAAAGGACGGCCGCACGGGCGACGGTATCAACATGGCGCAGCTGGTCGGCGCGGGTCTGGCCGGCATGCAGACAGTTGCCGGCAACGCTCCGTACCTCCCCGATAATCCCCCGATCCGCCAGTTCAGCGGCCCGGATTATCTGAAGCAGGGTCGCTGCGCGCTCGCGCAGCCCTGGCTCTGGGTGAACCACGAAGGCAAACGCTTCTTTAATGAGTCCCGCGGTTCCGTGTTTGTTGATGTCTACAACGCCATGACCACCGCGGGCGGTGTGATGTACACGATCTTCGATCAGAAGAAGATGGACACCATGGTGAACAAAGGCGCCCTCCTGCCGTTCAACGCGATCGTTCTCGCCGGTGTTCCCCTGAAGGAACTCCCAAAAACCTGGGAAGAAGGCATGAAGCGCGGCTGGGCATTCAAGGCCGACACGATTGAGGATCTGGCAAACCAGATCGGCGTTCCCCCGAAGAACCTTCGCGCGACGATGGAACGTGTCAATAAATTTGCCGCTGAAAAGAAAGATCCGGACTTTGGCAGAAAGCCTGAGCACCTGGAGGCCTTCGATATGAATCACGGTCCGTATTACGCTCTGAAAGGCATCCGCGCGTACTTCCTCACGCTGGGCGGTGTCACAGTCACCCCGCGCTTCGAGGCGAAGAACCTGCAGGGCGATGTCATTCCTAACCTCTATGTCATTGGCCAGGATATTGGCGGTCTCTATGACTCAACGTACGACCTCCGCTGCGAAGGATCGGCTTCGAGTTTCGCTATGACTTCAGGACGCCTCGCCGCGATCCACGCGATAGACGCGATCAAGGGGAAAACCTCCTCTATGTAGCCCTGAGCGCGTGACATCAGTGATCTGAAAACGCCCGGTCCGGAGATTACGGATCGGGCGTTTGCCTGTCATTTCAGCGCGCCGCGCTCGACCCGATCCGCAAAGGCCCTGATGTAAGCCGCGATTTCACTGCAGCAAGACTCCAAAGCAAAGTGACCGCTATCCACAAAATGGATTTCGGCCTCAGGAAGATCCCGTCTGAAAGCTTCGGCTCCGGCAGGAATAAACGACGCATCGTTTTTCCCCCAGACCGCGAGAAGAGGCGGCTGATATTCGCGCAGATATGCCTGGAACGCCGGATAAAGCGCGACATTCGTCTGATAGTCAAAGATCAGATCTGACTGAATTTCGTCATATTCCGGGCGTTCCGTGTAGTGAATATCCAGCGTATAGCCATCCGGCGACACGCTTCCGGGTTCCGTGCCGAATGTGTACTGACCGATGATGGTCTGAGGCGCAAAGGCGCTTTTATATTGTTCGCGAAGTTCGGGAGTTGGATGGCGCCAGTATTCAGCTCTTGCCTCCCACTTTTTGCCAAGTCCTTCCTGATAGATATTGCCGTTCTGGCTGATGATGCCGAGAATCCTCGCCGGTTCCGACTTTGCCAGCCGGAAGCCGATCGGGGCTCCATAGTCAAACACATAAAGAAAGAACTTCCCAAGCCCCATCACATCGGCAAACTGCCGGACGATATCGGCGAGGTGATCAAACGTATAAGAGAAAGAGGATCTCGGCGGGATCCCGGACCGGCCAAACCCCGGGTAGTCAGGCGCAATCAGATGAAACGAGGGTGAGGAAAATTTTGTGGGTGACTCTGAGATAATTGCTCTTGGAGGAGCCTCAAATGAAACGAAAGACAGACCCCTTGGATAGTGTTGCAGGACAGATTTTAGAAAACGCCAAGAAATCCGGGCTTGAGATTAATACCGCAGAGGATGCGGAAAATCTTATGGCCCATATGCTCGGTCGGCTGCTGACTCAAATGCTTGACGGTGAAATGACCAATCATCTCGGTTACGAAAGAGGCGGTAAACGTGTCACCGAAAATGAGCGTAACGGGCATAGTTCGAAAACCCTCAAATCGTCCAGCCTTGGAAATATCCGTATTGACGTACCCAGAGACCGCAAGGGAGAGTTTGAGCCGAGGGTCGTTCCTAAGCATAAACGCCAGCTGGCGGGGTTTGAGGACAAGGTTCTGGCCTTGTACGCCAGAGGGCTCTCAACCCGGGAAATTCAAGGCTTTCTCTATGATGAATACGGTATGGAGACCAGTGCCGAATTTATCAGCGATGTTACGGACGCCATCCTTCCTGAGGTTGAAAAATGGCAGAACCGTCCTCTGGATCCGTTTTATACAACTGTTTTCTTTGACTCTATTCGAGTCAAAATCCGAGGTGATAATGGCATTGTTACCCCGAAAGCGGTCCATCTTGCCTTGGGCGTAAACGCCCAGGGCCGCAAGGAAGTTTTGGGGATGTGGGTCGCTGATAACGAAAGCGCAAAATATTGGCTTAAGGTCTTCACTGAACTCAAAAACAGGGGGGTGTCTGATATTCTGATTGCTGTCACAGACGGACTCAAGGGAATGAAGGAGGCGCTTGAAGCTGCCTTTCCCAACACTCTGCTGCAGACCTGCATTGTTCACCTGATCAGGAACAGTCTGAAATTCGTCGGATATAAGGATTACAAGGCCGTAGCCGGCGCGCTGAAGCCCATTTACCGGGCCGTAAACGCGGCTGATGCGCGGAAGGAACTGGACGCTTTTGCACAGTCGGAACTGGGGCTCAGATACCCTTACATCGCCAAACAGTGGATCGATTCCTGGGATAAGGTGATCCCCTTCTTTGATTTTTCCCCAAATATCCGCAGACTTATTTATACAACCAATGCCATAGAGAGCCTTAATCGGGATCTAAGAAAAGTAATTAAGACCCGAGCTGCTTTCCCTACTGAAACGGCTGCTTTGAAACTTCTCTTTCTGGCAATCCGGAAAGTAGAGAAAAGATGGGTGCGGCCTTCTCCATACTGGAGTGCCGCTATGAGAGAATTGGTTGTGCTATTTGGTGACCGAATCACCCCCTACATCGATTAACCTTGAACGAGCCGCCCACAAAAAATTACACACCCTCGATGAAACCGGTCTTCAAGCGCCGGGATCAGATCGCGGAACATATGACTGGAAGACGGGAAACCATGAAGAAGGAGAAGAGCCGGTTTTTCGGGGCTCCCTGCCTCACGATAGAAAATATCAACCCCCTCAATCTTTACTGATCCGTACCTTGTCATAAGTCCTCCTCCGAGATCTTCTGCTTCTGCGGCGCTTAAGCGAAAGAAAAATACGATTCCGGTCCGAAATATACCCCCAAGGCTGTGACATCGGCCCCCGCGCTGTGCTATAGATCGCTCGGAGGAGAGTCATCGCTATGGATTTCGTATATTCACAGAGCCCCTGGGTTCTGCCTAAGGATCCGGAAGGAACCGAAAAAATATTCTCGGATCACGGCTGGAAGGTCACATTTAATGATCACGAGGTGATTCCTTTCGGTCTCGAAAAACGGGTTTATTTCATCAGAAAAGGACTTTTCGCCACGCTGGCCGGCGGCGCCGGGGACTTCAGCCGTATGGTCGGGCTTTTTCCGGCGGGCACTACGCTCGGAGCCATCCGCGCTATCTCACAGCCCGGCAATGAGATGCCCCTGATGGCCAAAGCTCTGCTGCCTGTCGAGGCTCTGGCGCTCGACATTCCGTTATATCTCAGAGAGCTTGAAAAAGATCCTGCGTTTCTCTCTCTCACCAAAACGAATTTCATTCTGAAAGAAGAGGCTCAGGTAGAAGGACTGCTGATGAACGGTCTCCTCACTGTTCCAAAACGCCTCGCGCTGATAATTCTGTCTCTCTTCAAAGCGGGTAACGGCATTCCAGGCGATGCGGTAACACCGCTCCCCGGCTCCATTACTGTCACGGATCTGGCTGCCCTCATTCACAGCAACCGGGGGGTGGTCAGCCGGACACTTTCCGGATGGGCCAGGGAAGGGCTGATTTCTGAACTGAATGGCCGGTATGCCTTCACCCGGCAGCAGCTTCTGTTTCTGGCGCAGAAAGATCACGGCTGACCGATACACACACCGTCTTCAGATATCCAGCCGGACAGGGCTTGAAATGATTTTTCGTGCCACTTTTTATAAAACAGAACTCATAAAAAAAGATTTAGTTACATTTCCTCTACCAGTCTTACGTGATTTTGACGCTCTTTTGACAAAATCTCGCTTACTTTCCGTGACACAAAGATATCTTCCCTAGAGAAAACGCCCGACTCGTGATTGCATGAATAACAATCACCAGAGTTCACTTAAACATGACGTTAACCCGTAAGGGTTTATTTCTCTCACATTCATTATTTACAATTTCAAACGGATGAAATTAAATGCTTCTTTTCAAATATCCGGCTAAACTATTGCCAATTAGCACAATTAATGTAACAATACATTCTAAATAAAAAAGCTAAGATATATATAACTGCGGTACCAAGCATTAAATAAGTTTGGCTTTACACAGAGGAACACCTTTAAACTATGAAAATTATTACTGAAATTCGAAGGGAAAATCTTCTCCGGCTTGTCGATCAGTGCGGCAGCCTTGCCGCAATTTCCGAGGCTATTGGCAAAAAACGTACCGATCCGACCCTCCGCCAGATTAAGATCCGCGCGTGCTCCCCGAAGGGCACCGTCCGCAACATGGGACACTTCCTGGCCCGCCTGATTGAGGAGAAACTGAATCTCCCGTCCGGCTGGATGGATCAGGACCATTCTCTCGACGACGCTTCTCCGGAAGAACGTCTTGAGCTTCGTCAGCGCCGCACGAAGTCGCGTACTTTCTCCCGTGCCCCGACCTGCACTGTCTCTTTCACTGATGGGAAGCCTGATTTCCACCCCCTCGATGAAGTCCGTTATCCTTCCGTCGTCTACCCCCGTCTCTATCTCGCTGACCGCGGATTTGAGCCGAAGGATCTGAAGGGGCTGATCGCGGGTGAAGACATTCCCGAGTACAGCATCTGCTCAGGCGACATCGTTGTCATCAATACCGCTGCCGGCGATCCGAGACGCGGCACCATCGGCATCTATGCGTTCCTGATGCCGGGCGAAGACGGCAAGGATGCTGTCGTTTACGCAAAAGAAGACCGTGCGCCTACTGGCGGCGTGCCGATCGGAAAGGTGATTTCCGTTTCCCGCTTCTTTTAAGAGCAGCGGCAGAACTGACTGTCTTCTCTCAGAGCGGCGCCTCCCACTAAGGGACGCGCCGCTTTGATATGTCTGACCTCCGTGACTCTCTTAGGCTTAGCGGGAAGACCATCAGGTTCTGTCTCACAGATTGAATCAAAAACTGTCCTCCTGTCCGACTGCTGCCATGGCGCAGTTTTACCCCCGCTCTTCCGTTATGTTCGGACCACATTCCAAACCGAAAACAACTTCTTCAAAGAGTTGAGTAGCAGACGTATACAAAATCCTCTTCTGTCAAGGGGTGGAAATTTTTCCACAGGCGTCTTAAGATTCGTATCTCACTCTTTAATTTTTGAATTTTCAGGAAGTTTAATAAATGGCTGCAGTGACTCGTTCTGAACTTATGCTTCTTCTCAGCGAACGGATTCCCGGCATTTCGGCGAAAACCGCGGACGAGGCTGTGCGGCTTATCCTCGAAGAAATGACGCGTGCGGTGTCAAGCGGCCGTCGGATTGAAATCCGTGGCTTCGGCTCCTTCGCGCTCAACTATCGCCCGGCCCGCAAGGGCCGCAATCCCCGCTCCGGTGAGAGCGTTGAAGTCCCGGCGAAGTATGCCGTGCACTTCAAGGCCGGCAAGGAAATGCGCGAAGTCGTCGACCGTCAGGCGAAGGCCGGCGTCCCGATCGGTTCCCCGGAAGGGACTGAAGCCGAGGATGAAGACTGATACCGCCTTCTGATGGCCGCAAAGCCATCTGCAAAACCGAGTGAGCCTCCAGGAACACAGTTTTCCCGGAGGCTGTTTTTTTGACTTTTCCTCCCCGGAAAAACGATTCAAAACCTCATCCGAACGGCGTATATTGGATCAGACTGCCTGTCTTTTTTATGTGATCCCATGATTCTCCGCGTCATTCTCTTTACCGTTGCGTTTCACATGACCTTTTCGGTCGTGCGCGTTACTGCGAGCCTTGACGCGCTCTCCCACGGCTATGGATCTTTCACCGTTGGTTTGCTGATCAGTCTTCTTGCGCTTTTTCCGACCTTCCTCTCCATGCCCTGGGGCCGTGTTGTAGACCGGGTCGGCGCCCGTCTGCCTATCGCGGTCGGCGGGCTGTTTCTGCTCGCGGGCGTCATGATCCCGGCTGTATTTCCGACGTCTCATTTCGGTCTCACACCGCTCGCCTTTTCCTGCGCCCTCACCGGTATCGGCATGATGTCCACCTCCATGGTGTCACAGCAGCTGGTGGGCTTCTACTCCAACTCTCACAACCGAACCGCAAACTTTGCCTGGCTCGCAACCGGACAGGCAGCCTCGGGTCTTGTCACGCCGATCCTTTCCGGCATGATCATTGACGCGTTCGGTCACCGGTACGCTTTTTTCTACGGCACCGCGGCGGCTCTCCTGGGGCTAGCGGCCTTTTACTGGAGCCGCAATAAGCTCCCGGCCTCCTGGGAACGGGCGCGTCTCCGCGATAAAAAGACAGGGGCCTTTGAGCTGCTCTCGCACCCAAGAGTGCGGAACGTGCTCTTCGTTTCCGCCCTTGTTTCCATGGCCTGGGATCTGGAAATCTTTATGTTCCCGGTGTACGGACATGCGATCGGGCTCTCCGCGACTGAGATTGGCTGGCTGATCGGCATGTTCTTTGCGGCGACTTTCGCGGTCCGATTCCTTATGCCGCTGCTCTCAAAACGCATTTCTGAGTGGCAGTTTCTTGTCGCGGTTCTCGCGATCGGCAGCTTCGCCTACATTCTTTTTCCGTTCTTCACAGAGCTCGGGCCGCTGCTTGTTGTCGCGTTCATTCTCGGTCTCGGGCTTGGAGCAAGCCAGCCAAACGTCATGAGTCTCCTCCAGACTCAGAGCCCAAAGGGACGGGTCGGTGAGGCGCTTGGCATCCGCACGATGCTGACAAACCTCTGCCACACGGTGCTTCCGACCGGTTTTGGTCTTCTCGCCTCCGCTGTGGGCGTTTTCTGGATCTTCATCGCCATGGGGGTCATCATGGGCGGTTCCGCCGTGCTCGCGCAGTTCAGAGACCGGTCAGATGAGGTCACGGAAGAGGAAGCGTAATCAAAAACATCGTTTTATCGCATTTCGCCTTGCTAAAAAATCCCTGAAGTCCTATGATTCGTAGCCCTTTTTTGATTTTTAATGCTTCTAGGATTTTGAAATGCCGTCCCCCATCACCCGCTCCGAACTGATTTCCATGCTGAATGAACGCCTCCCCGTACTGTCGAACAAGTCAGCTGACGAAGCAGTGCGCATCCTCTTTGAAGAAATGGGAAAGGCAATCACGAGCGGCCGCCGGATTGAAATCCGCGGTTTTGGCTCCTTCTCGCTGAACTACCGCCCTGCCCGTATCGGCCGCAATCCGCGTACCGGCGAGAGTGTTCCGGTTCCGCCGAAGTACTCTATTCACTTCAAGCCGGGTAAAGAAATGCGCGAAGTGGTGGATTCCCACGCGAGAAAGCCTCTTGCCGAATAATTTCGGTCTGCGATATCCATAAAAGAACCTGCCCGCGGTCATTTCCGCTGGCAGGTTTTTTCATCTGATTCTGATGCTGATAAAAAGAGAGCCCGCTCAGATCCATTACGGATGGGCGGGCTTCATAAAAACATATATGAGGAGCGTCAGGCACAATTTGCGGCACCTAACGGGAGTAATTACAGCATTTTTTCTTTATAAACCGGACGGTATACCAGTCTTAATCCTGTTTCATTTGATGTCAGGAAAAGAAAACCGGCATCTTTACATTTCCGGGAAACCCTCCGGAAAGCCGGTTTCAGGCTCTCCGGTGCGTAAGTTTCCAAGTTATCCACAGAAGAGTGGAAAAATCACTGGATAAGTTGCTTAACCTGAAAACAGAGCAAGATTAAAAAAGACTGCCTAAAAAATAATCAGGCCCCTGTAAGAGGCCTGATTTCCTGGAAAGCCGCGCCCGGGAGACTTCAGACGATCCCTGTTACCCGATCAAAGTACCCGGACAGTTTTTCCAAACCCCTGAGGCTGATGTTCGCGAAAAACTCCGGATCCGTCTTCACCACGGCGTCCCGGATCACGGATTTCTCCCGATCCGTAAGATGAGTCCAGGTGGCAAGGTCAAAATGAATCTCAGGATGCCCTTCAGACACGATTCTGAGCCGATAGGTCATCGCTCCCATACCTTCCGCTTCCAGCGCCTTTCTGATCGCCTCCTCAGCCTTCTTAAGCCTCTGAAGCACAGGTTCAGTCGGAGTCATGCCATAAGGAAAGCGCGTAAGGAGACAGGGCTCAGGTAGCTGGTCCGGGCGTTCCATTCCGGTTTCGGCCGCGAGACGGTGAATCTCAGGCTTACCGAGGTTCGCTGCAGCGAGCGGCGAATGGATACCGAGTTCTTTAAGCGCAATCATACCGGGGCGCCAGACGCCGGCTTCACCATCGGTATGGTTTGTTCCGTCACAGAGCGGAAGGTCACCGGCTTCTTTAAGAAGTGCCGTGAAGACCGTTTTTTTGCAGCCGTAGCAACGGTATTTGGTGCCGTCATGCACTTCAGGCATGTTAAGAGGATCCAGCTCAAGAGTCCGGATTTCGAAGCCGTTCTCGCGCGCCCAGCGATACCCTTCCTCCTCATTTCCGCCAACGTGGGAGCCGGTGACATGCAGCAAAGTCGGCGTGAACCCAAAAAGTTTGGAGGCATGAGAGAGGAACCGGCTGTCGAGCCCGCCCGAATAAGCAATAGCAAAACGCCCCTGAGGCGCCACATCTTCCAGCGCTTTACGAAGCCGCTCCAGCAGCCCGTTCGCTTCGTTCGATAAACCTTCCATTACAAGGCTCTCCTTAAGCCGCGGTGATTGACAGAGGATGAAACCGTTTCGGATTCTTCCCTTCTATCTATCCACACTGATTACGTATGGTATAAGCATACCGATTCCGACCTACTCCGAGTGGGTCTTTTTTCGCTATTTCTTGTCCGATTTTCTCTTCTGAAGAAAAATTTCCTGAAAAAAAGAGGAGAACATTGATGTTCTCCTCTTTTTATGGCCTATCGGGCTGTTTTCAGAAAATACCGCCCGGGCTTTCTTCGTACCCCATGAAGCCGGGGATGTCCTTGATAATGCCGTGGACGTTCGTCAGCACCTCTTCAATGAACTGACTGATCAGGGGATCCCGCTCACGGGCCGGATTCACTTCCTGATAAATCGGAACCGCGGGGAGCTTCCAATCTGTGAGAATAAGCTTCAGATCACCGGTCTTCAGATAGTTATCAACCATGAAACTGTTAATGTTCGCGAGAACGCCTTCGCCTCCAAGAGCGGAAGGCACAAGCGGCAGATACGCGCTGGAGCGCAGCGACGGATCAATCCGGACATCGCGTGTTTCGCCGTTCTTGGTGAACGTCAGAGTCGTCCCTTCCCCGCCCGTGGGGCGGTAGAAGAAGAAAACGGGCGTTTTCAGAATATCCTCTGGTTCCTTCGGTTCCCCGTACTTCTCTATATAAGAGGGTGCTACGGCGAGCACGGGATGAAATGAGCAGATCGGCTGCAGACGGCTCTTATCACGGCAGGCCGGCGTTCCAAACCAGTAGCTGAGATCAGGTTCACCCTTGATTTCTTCCGGTGTGTCGTAGATCTCAAAATAGGTCTGCGGATAGCGCTTCTGGAAATCCGTGATAAGTCCGATCAGATCGCAGTCCGCAAGCACGGATGGGCAGGTAATGGAAATCTTCTGCGGGGGCTCTTTCTGGCTGCGCTGGAATGAGGCAAGAAATGCGTCGTATTCCGCCAGAATGTGGCTGATGTTCGCGAAGGCTACGCGTCCTTCGGGGGTGAGTTCAAGCCCTTGGTTGGAACGGAGAAGAAACTTCGTTCCCATGGTCGTTTCGAGCTTGTCGATACGGCGCGTGACGGTTGACGGGTCAACGCCGAGGTTCTGAGCGGCAATCTTCATCGACCTGGCTTTCACCACGTCGATAAGCATTCGCCAGTCGTTCAGCTGATCCAGTTGAAACTGTTCGTTTGCTGGAGTCCTCATAATTTTTATTCTCCAGATATTGAAATTCGCCGAAAACCAAAATCTGGCCGTTCTTTCCTTTATCCGCTGTCGGTTTCCGCGTGCGGTATATCGGTGAAGAAGCTCTGCCGGGAAAGCGTGAGACTGATCGCCCGAGCGCGTGCTGAAATGAACCAGATGATACGACCCCGGCTCTGTCCGGAGGTTTCCCGGACTCGCTGCATGCCGAGGGTTACGGCGGCCAGACGGCTGGCTCCGCCCTGTGTGAAACGGCTCCAGACGCCGTACCTGGAAGCTCGCGTTTGATGAATGCCCGACTGCTTTTATGGAATGGTGCCGAGAGTTTTCTCAGCTTCTTCCCGGGTCTTCTGCGGGGCGTAAGCCCTCTTGAATCAGACGCTCCCGACAGCCGCAGCCGCGGGGAAATGACCGACCTGCATCATTCTTCCGAAGTATCTGAGATCAAATCTTATCATATGGAATGCTACTGATAACCCTTCAAAAATAGGGGATTGCGGTCACTTTAAAGTCATGTGCATGAAACTTCACCCAAAAGAACACCCCCGCAATGTCCGGCACGGAGGAAGACCATACCGGACACTGCGGGGGCTGCGACCTCAGGAGTTCTTCAGAATCAGAAGTTGGCGATCACATTGCCCTTATAGGATTTATTGATGTACGCACGGACAGACGGATCCTGATAAGACTTGACGAGAGTCTTCACCCAGTCAGCGTTCTTATCCTTCTCGCGGACCACGATGTAGTTGATGTAGTTCGCCGTGGGCTTCTCAACGAGAATCCCCTTGCGGGTCTTCGAAAGACCGGAAATGTAGGCATAGTTGCCATTCACGGCAGCGGCATCGAGATCATCGATCGCACGCGGCGTCTGTGCCGGGTCCAGTTCCACAATCTTCAGCTTCTTCGGATTCGAGATGATATCAAGCGGCGTTCCGGTACGGCCCGCGGAAGGCTTCAGCTTGATAATGCCCGCCTCCTGCAGCACGTAGAGCGCGCGGCCTTCTGTCGACGGATCATTCGGGATCGCAATCCGGGCACCGGTCGGGATCTCGCTGAAGCTCTTCCACTTCTTCGAGTAGAAGGTGAGCGGCGCCGTAATCGTCTTGCCGACGGCAGCGAGACCATAGTTCCGCTGTTTATTCAGAAGCTCGAAGTAAGAAAGTGTCTGGAAGATATTGGCATCAAGATCGCCGTGGGAAAGCGCTTCGTTCGGGGACACATAGTCCTGGAACTCAATCACTTTGATATCGAGTCCGTTCTTCTTCGCGATCGGGAGGGCCTGGCGGAGGATTTCCGCGTGGAGGCCGGCCGTCACGCCGACCTTCAGGGTTTTGGTCGCCGCGTGGGCGGGCACCGCGAGAGCAAGGGTGGAAGCAAGAGCAGAGATGAGAAGAGTACGGCGAAGCATGACAGTTTCCTTTTTTCTCTCCAGCCGCTTGAAGTGCCGGCTGAAAAAGCAATGATGTCTTTGAATGATTTTCGAAGAGGGAGGGAGACTCGCTCCAGCCCGTCCTTGAGAATTAAATTACCGGAAGGATCTGCTGAACTCAAAAAAGTAATACCTGAAACGCTTGACGCGTCTCAGGTATTACCGCATCTGTCGGGAATAAATCTCTTACGAAGAACGCCCTCCGGCCTCTCCTGCCCGAGGGAAGTGCGGGCAGGGCAAAGCCAGAGGGCGTCAAAGGGATTCTGAAACCGGGCTTCTCTATCAGAAGTTCGCGATCACGCTGCCCTTATAGGACTTGTTCACGAAAGCGCGGACAGACGGATCCTGATAGGACTTCACGAGGGTCTTCACCCAGGCGGCGTTCTTATCCTTCTCGCGGACCACGATGTAGTTCACGTATTCAGGACCGGGCTTCTCAACGAGAATGCCCTTGCGGGTCTTCGTGAGACCGGAGATGTAGGCGTAGTTGCCGTTAACCGCAACCGCATCCAGGTCATCCAGGGAGCGCAGCGTCTGGGCCGGATCGAGTTCCACAAACTTCAGCTTCTTCGGGTTCGAGATCACGTCGAGCGGGGAACCCTCACGGCCGACACCGGCCTTCAGCTTGATGAGACCTGCCTGTTCAAGCACGAAAAGCGAGCGGCCTTCGGTGGACGGATCATTCGGGATACCGATCTTCGCGCCGGTCGGAAGCTGGGAGAGGTTCGTGTACTTCTTCGAGTAGAACGTAAGCGGCTCGGTGATCGACTTGCCAACCGGGGCAAGGCCATAGTTGTGCTGCTTGTTCATCAGCTTCAGATAGGAGAGCGTCTGGAAGATGTTCGCGTCCAGATCACCGTGAGCCAGAGCTTCGTTCGGAGACACATAGTCCTGGAACTCAATCACTTTGATGTCGAGACCGTTCTTCTTCGCGATCGGCAGAGCGGCACGGAGAATTTCAGCGTGAGTGCCGGCCGTGACACCGATCTTCAGCGTCTTAACGGGGGCTGCCTGAGCGGGAATCGCGAAGGCCAGGGATGCAGCGAATGCAGAGATAAGAAGTGAGCGGCGAAGCATGATGTTTGTCCTTTATATAGCTTTTCAGCTGCCGTCACCTGAGAGAGTGAGTGCCGGCTGCCGGGAATTTTGTTTTGCGGGGAATCCCCATCGCACGGAGGAGAAACGCATCAGGGGATCCCGTTGAGTCAAAAGTTACCTGAAGGGAGAGCCGCGTTCAAAAAAGTATTACCAGCAACATTTGATGAAGCTCAGGTATTACCGCTGAAGTCCCGCCCCCCGGGTTATGTCCGTCAGAAATTTGCGACGACACCGCCGTGATAAGTCTTCCTGATGTAATCACGGACCGAGGCGTCCTGATAGGACTTCACGAGAGGCTTTACCCAGGCAGCATTTCTGTCCTTTTCGCGCACAACGATGTGATTGATATAAAGCGAAGCGGGCTTTTCATAAAGAATCGCCTTTCCGCTTCCCATGATCCCAGCGAGGAACGCGTAGTTGCCGTTCACCGCGGAAACATCCAGATCCGGCAGCGACCGGGCGGTCTGCGCGGGATCGAGCTCCACAAATTTCAGTTTCTTCGGGTTAGATATCACATCAAGCGGGGAGCCTTCGCGGCCTGCGGATGGCCGCAGCTTGATGATTCCCGCGTCCTGAAGCGCGTAAAGCGCCCGGCCTTCTGAAGACGGATCATTTGGGATTCCGACCCGGGCCCCCTGAGGGACCTGATTGAAACTCTTATAACGGTTGGAATAAAAGGCGAGCGGCAGCGTAATCGTCCGGCCGACAGGCACGAGCCCATAGCGGCGCTGCTTATTCATGAGACCAAGGTAAGACTCCGTCTGGAAAATATTGGCATCCAGATCACCGGCGGCGAGCGCTTCATTCGGCGACACATAATCCTGGAACTCAACGATTTTTATGTCCAGCCCGTTCTTCTTCGCGACGGGAAGAGCGGCGCGGAGAATATCCGCATGAGGGCCGGACGTCACCCCGATCCTGAGGCGTTTCGCGGAGGCAAATGCCGGATTCGATGCAATCAGTGTCAGAGGCAGCAGAATGGATGTCTGGAGCAGTGCGCGGCGTTTCATATTCGGTTTTCCTTTGATTCTGTCCGGCTGTTCTTTGCCAGCCGTAGGATTTTTCTGAGAAGAGGCTTTGGATCGGTATAGATCCGCGCTCCCTTTACCGAACAGTACCGATTGGCGCTTTATTACACCAAATAGGTATTACTTTCCGAATTGACACCGCACAGGTATTACCGAAATCACTTTTCCTCCGTTCTTCAGGGCACATAATTCAGTCATAATTTTTTTGTTTTTAAATCAGTTCTTACCCCAAAAGGAAATCCCTAGTGGCGAAAACACTAACTCTTGTGGATAAGCCCAAATGGTTTATCTAGAATCGGAACTGTTCTCGGGAAACAGGAGATCGCAGACTTAAGTGCCTCTCCGCGTTCCAGGTCGGGAACAGAACTCTGTTTTGTTTTCTCCCTGCCTATACGGCCGGGAAGTCACTTTTAAGGATGTTTTTCAACATGCATACCGCTCTGAAGATTGTTGCCGCCGCCTCTATCGCCATGATGGCTGTTGCTTGCTCCAAGCAGGCTTCTGCTCCGGCCTCCGCCCCGGCTTCTTCTGCTGCCGCTTCTGTGGAAGCTACTTCGCCTGCCGCTTCCGCTCCGGCTTCCGCCGCTGCTTCTGCTCCGGCTGCTTCCGCTGCCGCCAGCTCCGCCGCTGCTTCTGCCGCTGCTTCCGCTCCGGCCAGCTCCGCTGCCGCGAAGTAATTCCATCAGACTTTTTGCCTGATGCAGTCTCCCCGGCTTTCTTCCGAAAGCCGGGGATTTTTATTGCCGGAAAGAAATTTTTTCACTGGCGAACCGGATAGCCTTCTGAAGAATCTGATCCCTGAGCGGATCAGTCCTGAGACGGCTGACAGCGGCTGACATGCGGATAGAAGGGAGAGGTCCCTCGAAGGGCACTGCGCGAACCGCAGCTGGAATTGAGCTCAGATAAGACTCAGGAATCAGCGCTATCCCTTCCCGGCAGGCGACATAGGCGATCTGATGCTGAATCGTTTCCGGTCTGTGACGCACACGGGGCTCAAAGCCCTCCGTCCGACAGGCTCTGACAAACGCTGCCGCGTAACCCGGATTCACCCGGGGGAGTGTCATGATCCATTCCTCATCGCGGACGTCTTCCCACGTCACAGCCTTTCTCTTACTGAGAGGATGATCCCGCGGCACGATGAGAACCGATGGCTCCTCACTCAGCAGCTGAAGTGAAATACCTCGTACGGAAAGTTCCGCGAACCGCCCGAAAGCGATTGAGATTTCACCGGCGAGAAGCGCCGCCACCAGATCCGCGGTGTCGTAGAGCGTGACCCGGAGCCTGACACCGGGAAGCGCCTGATCAAGGTACCGCATGAAGTCCGGGAGAAATTGGAATAGGCAGGCTTCCACTGCCCCGATCGGCACCTCCCGAATGGCTTCACGGCCTGCTGAGACCGCATCCCGCTCAAACTCAGAGGCCAGCCTGACGACAGACCGGGCTTTGGGGAGCAGCGCCTCGCCTTCGGGAGTGAGCGACACGCCCCGCGCGGTGCGCCGCAGAAGCCTGACTCCGATATCGGATTCCAGACGCGTGATCATCGATGCCACGGTCGGGGTTGAGCGGCCGAGAATCCTTGCCGCCTTGCTGAGACTCCGCTCATCAGAAGCCGCCGCAAAAGCTTCAAGCGCTTCAAAAAGTTTTCCATCCGGCCGCTTTCCCATGATGACCTCACCTGTTTTATGCACAGCGATATCAGTATTAAAAAATTTTAACGCTTACCGTAAACCCATTTTCCGTAGTGAATTTCATAGAATGGATTGCAACGGAAAAGTTTTCCGGTTTCTGATTCTGAAGAAAAATGACTTCGCTGCTTCCGCTCTACCTTCTGCTTTGCTTCACTACGATCGTGACCCCCGGCGCCGGTGTGCTTTACACCGTGACCGGGTCGCTGAAATACGGTGTCCGGTACGCCTGGCCCTGTGTGGCCGGAAACGCGGTTGGTGTTCTTATCGTGTCATTTCTGACCGCGGGAGGGCTCGGTGCCGTGCTGGCCGCAAGCCCTGTCCTTTTCACAACACTTCAGGCAATCGGCGGTCTTTATCTGATCTACCTCGGAATCCAGGAACTCCGGGCGAAGCCCTTTGATCTGATGCGGCTCGCCTCAGCGAGCGACCAGGCGTCTGAATCCCAGTGGACGCTCTTCCGGAACGCGGTTCTGCTTCAGGGCACGAACCCGATGCTGTTTCTCTTTCTCTTCGCGCTCTTTCCTCAGTTTGTCATGAAGGAAAGCCCCTTCTGGCCACAGGCAACGATCCTGATCGCGCTTTTCAGCCTCCTTCTCATTCTGATTCACAGCGCGTACGCCGTGATCGCGACAGCAGCGCGGGGTGCCCTTCAGGGCACCCGCGCGTCTCTCATCATCAACCGGATAAGCGGCATTCTCTTTATCGCTCTCGGTCTCATGGTGTTTGCGAAGATTCTGTCCGGTTTCTTCTGACCCGCCAGGTCAGTCTTCCCTGCGGAAAACCTCGGCGCCGCGAAGGAAGCCGCGCTTCACCCGCATCTCATGAATCCGGTCTTCGGGCATCGTAAAGGGATCCGCTTCCAGAACGCTGAAATCCGCCTCGGCCCCCGGCGCGATGACACCGGCAGGCGACTCTTTCGCAAATAGCTTCGCGGCCCGTCCCGTGTAGAGCGTGAGCGCGGTACCCAGTGTCACCCCCTCCTCCCGGTTAATCGGATGACCGTTATAAGCCACACGCCGCACCGCGGCTTCAAGCGACACTGCCGGATCATCCGGATCCATCCAGGTGGTCGCAGGGCTGTCTGACGAGAGCGCCAGCGCTTCCACCGATTTCTCCAGAGTTTTTACCGGATACATGCGTTTAAAAGGCCCCGGGCAGAGTGACGCTTCATAGCTCTCAATCTCCGCGAAGGGGAAGATCACCTGAGTCGTCATGCCGAACGTCAGGCGGCTCCTCCGGATCCGCTCGAGCTGCTCAGGCGTAATCAGCGTCACGTGCTCAAGCCGCACGCTTGGAATCCCCTGAAGCCAGTCGGTTTCGCCCTCAAGCACCTCCAGAATCTGATCAATTGCGTGATCCCCCATCACATGAATCGCCAGCTGCACGCCATTTCGTTTCGCGAAGGAAACAGCTGCCCGGATCGCGGCCGGGGTCAGAGTCGAGAGTCCGGTCGTCCCATCCTGATACGGTTCATTCACCCACGCCGTACGGCCGGAAACCGAGCCGTCCGCGAAGAGCTTGACCCCCGCGATGCGGATGCGGCCCGTTTTTTCGTTCTCCGTGATGTCTGCCATGCCCCGATCATCCTCCCCGCCTTCCCATACGAGGTAAAGCGCGGCCTGCAGGTCAAACCCCAGCGGCTCCGCGGCCCGGAACGCTTCAAGCGTATTCAGAGGAGAACGGCGCGCCATCATTTCCGTGACAACGGAATATCCGCGTTCATGAAAGTGCCGGGCGGATCCCGCGATCACCTTCACGACACTCTCGAAATCCGGTTTCTCAGCGAGGCTCCTCACCCTGGCGTTCGCCTCAAGCTCAAAGAGAATGCCGTTCGGAGTCCCGTCCGCCTCCCGGCCGAAGGCTCCTACCGCAGGATCAGGCGTATCACGGGTGACACCCGCGAGTTCCAGGGCCTTCGTGTTGCAGATGCCTGAGTGACAGTCTGACCGGATGATATAGATTGGCTGCGTGGTGCTGACAAGATCCAGATCGTGACGGGTCGGAGTCCGATGCTCCGCGAGCTTCGTTTCGTCGTACCCCCATCCCGTGATCCACCGATCCGGTCCTTTCCCATAGGAGGGATTCTTCCGGAGTGCTTCAATCATCGACGGAATATCAGTTACCGCCGGAATCGTACAGGCTGTGGAATTCGCGATGCCGGCGACAATCAGCGCATGCTCATGAGCCTCAATAAGCCCCGGGATTACAGTGGCTCCCGAAAGATCCACATCTGAGTCGGCTTTGTAGGGGGCATCGCTCTCCTCCCCTACCCAGGAAAACACACCGTCAGTTACCTCAAACGCCGAGGTGAAGTGATCCGGGCCTGTCCCCGTAAAAACCTTTCCATTCCGGTAAAGCGTCGTCGTCATGCTGAAATTCTCCAAGGCGGTCCCCGTGCCAGACTTCGGGACCGATGTGAGCTCATTTATACACGTATCAGCAGGACTTTTTCGGGATGCGGGACCGGATTCCCGGAGCGAGGCCGCTCCGATCGGGACCGAAGAAACAAAAACGCTTTGGCTTGTTCTCCAACATGCTACCTAAGTAGCCCCTTCCCCTAGAATCTTTTTCAACAGAAACAGAGAGTTCAGCGCATCACAGCGAACCGCTGTTTCTGACCGGTTACCTAAGCCGGGGAAAGGATTTAAGGGAGAAGGTGTCTCCCATCTCCTTTCCTTTCCCCGCTTTTTTCTCAGAATCTCTCCTGCTCCCCGATTCCTTCCCCGCTATGATGGGTGAAGCTACCGGGGAGATCCTTCTGATGCGGCTTAGAGACAGACAATCAAGGTTTTGGCGCTGCGGATTTTCCGGTCTTTCGGGCCGCGTTCTGCTCACAGCCCTCTTCGGGCTTCTCACCGCCGCGTTTCTCTGGCAGCCGCTCCCGGCCGCAGCTGCCTCCGACACGGAAGCCTCGGCTCCCGTATCCAGCCTTTCCGCAAAATCCTCCCCTGTCGCGGCTGACGGCCGGAGGATCGTCCGCATCGGTTACGTGGAACGAAGCTTCATGCCGGAAGAGCGCCCCGATATTCTTGCCACCTTTGCGTGGCTGAAGAAAAAACTCCCGCAGTATCAGATTGAAATCCGGAACTACACAATTCCGGGGCTCGAATACGCGATCCGGCATGGCGAAGTCGATTTCTTTCTTGAGACCGCCGGTTTCTACCGGCGCGTGTATGTGCAGGGGCTGCGAGACATCGCGACGATGATCACCCGTGAGGCCCCAAACCCGAGTGAAGCCGTGGGGTCTCTCATTCTTGTACCCTACGATTCCCCTTATAAGAGCATTGAAGACCTGAAGGGAAAGCGGGCAGCCGTGAGCTGGATCGAGGCGTTTTCAGGCGTCTATATCCCGGAGGGGGAGCTCGCCGCCCGGGGACTCTCGCCCGATCACTATTTCCACTATGTCGAAGCCGGATCTCCGATGACCAACCTGCTGGCCGCTGTGCAGAGAGGTGACGCCGACTTCGCGCTCGCCCGGACCTGCACCTTTGAGCAGCTCGAGAGCACGACACCGGAATATGCGAAGCAGTTCCGGGCTGTCAGCCTGAAGAAGCCGGACGCCGTTTTCCACTGCCGCACATCAACGGATCTCTACCCGTACTGGACTTTTATTTCGACTCAGACCGCCACGGCTCCTGTAAGCCGCGCTGTCACAGTCGCGCTCCTCACGATGCCTGAGACAAGTCACGGCGTAGCCTGGGGCGTCGTATCGGACTTCGCCCGGGTGGACGGGCTCTTCAGAACACTCAAAGCCGGCCCTTACGCTTACCTTCGGGTCGAGTCGGTCGGCGACTTTGTCCGCAAGTACCGGACCCCGATTCTCTTCGGTGTTCTTCTCATTCTTCTCCTCATTTTCCACAGCTGGCGATCAGGGCGGCTCGTTGAAGAGCGGACCGCGGAACTCGAGAAATCAAGGCTCGCCGAGGAGGCTGCCACCCGGCGGAAACTCGAGGCTGAAAAGAAACTGGAGACCTTTGAGCGCGTAAGCGTGATCGGCGCGATCTCAAGCCTCATTACGCATGAACTGAATGGGCCTCTGTCCACGATTTCCAACTGCTGCGGCACGCTCGAACGTCTGTTTGAAAGAACGCCGCCCGCCCCGGTTGTCACGCGCATGGTGGCGCTGATTGAAAAACAGTGCTGGCGGTCTTCCGAAATCATTGAGCGGGTCAGAGGCTACGCGAAGAACCGGAACCGGGAACTTGTGCCGGTGAATTTTTCCGCGGCTCTGGAGCGTGTTGCCTCTATGCGGCGTCTCGCGCATCCCGATATCCATATCACGCTGTCACTCCCCGAAAAGCCGCTTTTTGCCGCATGGGACGAACTGGAAATGGAGCTCGTCGCCAATAATCTCATCAAAAACGCCGCAGAGGCCTGTGCGTCCAACCCCGCGCCCCGAGTCGCCGTGACTCTCAGTGAAAAGGCCGGTTCTGCCATCCTTTCAGTTGAGGATAACGGGTCCGGGGACCAGTCCGAGGCGAACACCCCGCTCTCCCCCACACCGCTGCACTCCACCAAAGGAAACGGTCTTGGGCTCGGGCTTCTCATCGTTAAGACACTCGTGGAAAAGATATCCGGGCGGCTTGAACTCTCACGCGCAGGCGGCATTACGCTGGCCCGCGTTACGATTCCGCTTGAAGAGGCAAAGGGAGCTTCGCCTGAACCGCGCGCCGCCGCTGTTCCCCAACCGAAAGACAAGGCATCCCCATCATGACGACTGAACACGAAACACCGCTTATCCGTGCGGTGGATGATGACGAAGACCAGCTGATTTCTCTTGAAGCGCTGCTAAGCGGCGAAGGCTGGGATGTCGCGGCCTATACCTCCGCCCGCGATTTCTTCGTGAATGACCGGCCGTCGCGCCCAGGCTGCCTGATCCTGGATCTTCGAATGCCGGACGTTTCCGGACTCGAAGTGCAGGCGGAAATGAAAAAAAGGGGAATCACGCTCCCGATCATCTTTCTCACCGGGCACGGGGATATCGACACCGCAGTTTTCGCGATCCGGGCGGGTGCTGAAGAATTCCTTCAGAAGCCCGTGCAGCCGGACAGGCTTCTCACGACAGTTGCCCGGTCGGTTCAGAAGGACTGTGACAGCCGCGAGCACCCTATTGATGAAGCTGAATGGAAATCCCGGTTCGGGCGTCTGACAACACGCGAGCGGGAAATTATCCGCCTTGCCGCCAAAGGGCTGCTGAACCGTCAGATCGCGGCAAAACTCGATATCAGCGAGCGGACTGTTCAGGTACACCGGCTCTCCGCATACCGGAAACTTGATGTTCATAACACCGCGGAACTCGCCCCGATCACCGTGCTTCTGGAGCGGGGGAAACTCGGCGATGTGAATGGCTGGGAGCCGCCTGCAGGCTGAAACACCGTTTTTCCTCCAGAAAAAAACCGTGAAGCTGATGCCTCACGGTTTTTATCGATATCAGGATTCCGGCTTTTCTTCCGGCTCCGGAATATCCACCCACTGCACCTGGTGTCCGGTCGCCGGCATGAACCGGTTCACAAGGTCATCCGGTGTCATGGTCAGCGTCTCATCATTCCGGCACGGATGGCAGTCAACCAACGCGTGCTTCATGATCTCGCGATCCAGGAGCACCTGCACAGCTCCCTCCCGATCAAAAATGAGTCCCATCGGGCTCACCGCACCGGGGTACAGGTGAAGAAGCCGTCTCAGGTCCTCCTCACCTGCGAAGGAGAGTCTCGCGCTTCCGATCTGACGCGCGAGTTCCTTGCTGTCAAGCCGCTTCCAGTGCGGAATCATGAGAAGGAAGAAACCGCCTTTCTTGTTTTTAAGAAAGAGGTTTTTGCAGCAGAGACCTCCTGTACGCTTGGCGATCTCAGCCCCTTCCGCGACTGTCATGATCGGCGGATGAATGAAACCCGTAAACGGAATCCCTTCCCGCGTTAGGAAGGCATTGACCTCCTCCCTCACGCCGGGAACCGGCCCAGCCGTCATTTCTTCCGACCCGCTCATGCTGCGGCACCTCCCGCAGGCTTCACAGCCTGTTCCGAAGGCTCACTGCCCTCCGTTCCGGAGGCCGGCGGTTCGGTTCCTTCTGCCGGTATGGAGAACGGTTTTTCGTTTTCACACATATCGTTCAGGTGATTCTGCAAAATAACTACCATGTCGTAGCGGTTCAGGAGGTCACGCGCGAACTGCAGGAAGATCATGTAGAGCTCACAGCCGCGGAGCGAGAGATCATAGTGATGAATATCGGAAAGCAGCAGCTCCTGATACTGATCCATCAGATCCGACACTTTCTTCGAGCGCTCACGGAGCTCTGTTGTATCGCTCCAGCCGCCGCTGAAATCCCGGATATCCTGCTCGAACACCTCAAGCACCTGCACAAGCTGCTCAAGGCTTCCGGCAATCTCACCCTTGAAAACGCGGTGACGGTTTGCCACATGCTCCTGCGCCTGAATCGCCGTGCGTTTCAGTGTGCGGCAGACTTCGCGCATATTGCTGTAGCTGCGGTAGTAGAAGAACTTCGCATCGTTATCGCTGTGAGACCCCTGACGCTGCGCCATCTGGTAGTACCGGGCGCGGCCTTCCGATACATTGTCGAAGAACTCACCCGCGCGGTTTGATACCTCGCGAAGTCCCCGTTCGTTATCGTCGAGGAAGCAGCGGATCATGTCGCGGAAGATGGTCACCGACGTTTCAAAGTTCTTCGCCACAGCCTTATTGAGAAGCTTGCGGACACCGAAGCGGTCGAGGCTCTGAAGGGTCTCGGTAGCGGCCTGCTTCTCATCGCTGGCGAAGAAGTTTTCCTTCACGATCACGGCAACAGCGATCAGCATCAGGATGATGCAGGCACCCTTGCTGCCCCAGAGCACGACAGTCGCTACGGCACCAGCCGCAACGAACGCGGTAAGAGCCGTGAGGAACCAGCCGACGATCACGATCAGCACGCCGGACACGCGGTAAACGGCCGTTTCACGGTCCCAGGCGCGGTCAGCGAAAGACGATCCCATACCGACCATGAAGGTCACGTAAGTCGTCGAAAGCGGCAGCTGGAGGGAGGTCGCGGACGAAATCAGAATAGCCGTGAGGATCAGGTTGATCGACGCACGGACATAGTCAAACGGCAGAGGCTCAGTCCCGGTCGGCGGAATGATGGGTTCAAACCGCGTGTCAATCCACTTTTTCACCGGGGACGGCGTCAGTTTCGAGATGACATTCTCCACCGACATCGCGGAGCGAACGATGATACGGCCCGGCATCGAGGCGCCGAACTGCTCTTTTTCACCCGTGGTGCTGGAAGAAAGATTGACCGACGTTTCGATCACGCGCTGGGCGCTCTTCGAGAAACGGATCGTGAGCACCATGATGATGCCGGAGAGAATCAGAAGAAGCGTCGGAGCCGGAATCGGGTCAGCGAGCCCCCCCATCGCGAAGGTGTTCGGATCGGCGCCCTGAGCCGCGGTGAAGATGTGATAGCTGTCGAGGGCGGCGATCGGCACACCGACGAAGTTCACAAGGTCATTTCCCGCGAAGGCAAAAGCGAGAGCGAAAGTGCCCGCGAGGATGACGATCTTGAAAATATTGAGATTGAAAAGAATCAGCCCGAGCTGCATCAGCACCGTGGAGCCGATAAAGAGCACTCCAAGGATCGGCCAGGTGTTCGTGTCAAGGAACTGCATCATTTCCGGCGTCATGAAGGAGGCGCCGCTCGCGCCCTTCATCACGAGGAAGTAGAAGATCATCGTGACTGCGAAGCCGCCGTAAATACCGCCGATCCTCCGGTACATCTTCTCGTAGTGGAAGGAGAAGATCACGCGGAGAATGTACTGAACGATGGCACCCGCGATGAAAGCGACCACAACTGAAACAAGAATCGCCGAAATCATCGTCAGCGCTTTCTCGTTATTGATATAGGCGCCGACTTCAACAAGCGACCCGCCACGCTCCAGTATCCGGTTCACTTCCACGCCGACCGCTGCGCCGAGAAGCTCAAACACGATTGACACCGTGGTCGATGTCGGAAGCCCCATGGAATTGAAGAAGTTGAGCAGAACGACGTCTGTCACCATGACGGAGAAGTAGATCGCCATCACGTCCGAGAACGAGAACATTCCCGGATTGAAGACGCCCTTCTTCGCGATCTCCATCATGCCGCCGGAGAACGTGGCGCCAAGCAGAATGCCAAGACCGGCAACCGCGACAAGGACTTTATAGGGAGCAATCCGGCAGCCAACCGCCGAATTGAGGAAGTTGCTGGCGTCGTTGCTGACACCGACAAAAAGGTCAATCGCCGCTAGAAGCGCGAGAAAACCCAGAATAACGAGAAAGAATGTATCCATTGCCCAATTGCGCGGAAGAATTCCCGTTTTAGACTGCGAAACACGGGAATTCCGTCAGCACGCACCTACCGCATTTTGATGTCTCTCATCATACCTGAGAGGAAAGCAATCCGGCGTATGTTTCGTCATACACCGGATGCACCGGAAGCGGCAGAGGGCGGGAAAGATCAGATTTTTTCGAGTTTGGCGATTTTTGCGAGAAGCTGCTTCACGCCGCCTCCGACAAAGGCCACCTGCAGCTTCGTCATATCGCCGCTATCGATTACGGAAACAATTACCCCCTTGCCGAATTTGGGGTGCTTCACGTGCTGACCGGCCTGCCATCCATCGGGCCCCGCCTTTCTCTTCTTGAGGAGAGGCTCATCCTTCGAGCCGTTGTAACTCGCGTCCTTCCCCTTCGGACTCCATGTGTAAGCGTTTCCGGTGAAGGTACCGCGGTCGCCGGAGCCGCGGCTCTCGGAATCGCTGCGCCGCTCGCCCCAATGACCATAGCTCGCGCGGCCGCGGTGCGGTTCATCGCCGCCCCGGCCCCAGGAACCGCTGCTCGATGCCCAGCTCTCGCGGGACGCCGCCTGCGGATCCGCAAGCCACTCAAGGTGCTCCTGCGGAATCTCATCGAGGAACGAACTCGGCATCTCATCCTGTCTCTGACCATTGATAAAGCGGACAGCAGCGTATGAGAGATAGAGACGGCGCTTCGCGCGGGTAATCGCGACGTACATCAGACGGCGTTCTTCCTCGAGTCCTGAGTCACCGTTCTCGCGCATCGCGCTTGCGTGCGGGAAAAGATTCTCCTCAAGACCCGTAATGAAGACCACCGGGAATTCGAGGCCCTTCGCGGCATGCACCGTCATCATCTGCACAGCATCTGCACCGGCTTCCGACTGATTGTCACCAGCTTCCAGCGTGGCGAGAGCAAGGAACGCGGAAAGCGGCGAAAGCTCATCCTCAGAAACCGGAAGAAGAGCCGGCGTCTTTTCATCAATCTCAGCGTTCTTCAGGAAAGCGGCCGCCGCGTTCGCGATTTCATCAAGGTCTTCAGCCTTCGCGGTGTGTTCCTTCTTATCGGCCGCTTCGACCGCCGCACGGAGGGTCGAGCTCTCAATCACAACCTTCACCGCTTCGACAAGCGGGAGGTCCGCGATTTTGTCGCGAATATTCAGAATAAGGTCAGAGAAAGCGGCGGCCTTGGTCGGGCTGTTTTTCGCGGCTGTCATCAGCGAGACGCCGGCTGTTTCCGCCGCGGCGGAAAGCCCTTCAAGCGTCTTCGCACCGATACCCCGGGTCGGAGTATTCACCGCACGGAGAAACGCCGTATTGTCATTCGGATTCTCCACGAGGCGCAGATAGGCCAGCGCGTCTTTCACGTGAGCACGCTCGAAGAACCGGTGTCCGCCGTAGATACGGTAAGGAATGCCGGCTGACATCAGAATGGATTCGAGCGCCCGGGACTGAGCGTTGGAGCGGTAGAGAATCGCGAAATCCTCGTACTTCCGGCCCCGGAGGTGCTCAGCCTCGATTTCGTTTGCCACAAACTGGGCTTCCGCCTCACCGCTCCCGGTCGGCATGACACGAAGCTTTTCGCCCTTCCCGGAGTCCGTCCAGAGATTCTTTCCGAGGCGCCCTGTGTTGTTGCCAATCAGGGCGTTCGCGGCATCCAGAATATGGCCGGTCGAGCGGTAGTTCTGCTCGAGTCTCACCACGTGATCCACACCGAGTTCACGCGTGAAGTCAGTCAGATTCTTGACATTCGCGCCTCGGAACGCATAAATCGACTGGTCATCATCACCCACCGCGAAGATTGAATTCGTGATGCCGGGTTCGCGCGCCATGCCGGGAATTCCGTAACCGGCCAGTGTTTTCAGCCAGCGGTACTGAAGCACGTTCGTGTCCTGGAACTCGTCGACGAGGATATGCGAAAACTTCCGCTCATAGTGGCGGCGGATCAGTTCGTTCCGCTGCAGAAGCTCGTAGGAACGGAGAAGGAGTTCAGCAAAATCGACAACGCCCTCAGCCATGCAGAGCTTTTCGTAAAGCCGGTAGAGTTCAAGCGACACGGCGCCGTTCGGCGTCCGGGCATCCAGCGACCGGATGTCAGAACTCCGTTCTCCGGCTTCCTTATGCTGATTGATGAAGTGCTGGACAATCTTCGGCTCAATCGTTTCCTTATCGATCCCGGCCGACTTCATCACCCGCTTCACAACCGAGAGCTGGTCCGCCTGATCGATGATCTGAAAACCGGACGGCAGCCCAGCGTCCGCCGCATGCACCCGAAGCATCCGGTTGCAGAGACCGTGGAACGTGCCGACCCACATGCCGCGCGTATTCACTTTCAACACAGACTCAATTCGGGACAGCATTTCGCGTGACGCCTTGTTCGTGAAGGTCACGGCGAGGATGCTGCCGGGCGTTGCCCGTCCTTCGCGGATAAGCCACCCGATACGGGACGTCAGAACCCGGGTCTTTCCGGATCCGGCGCCGGCAAGCACGAGTGCATTCTGATCAGGCAGCGTCACTGCTTCACGCTGTTCAGGGTTCAGGCCGTCGAGTAAGGGATCTGTCATAGGTCGTCTGTCCAAATTGAGTGTAAGAGGGGGCGAAGCGTTGCTCGGGTGTCCATTCTCTGACGGAATGAGACCGGAGCCGCACGGAAACCGCTCGGACGCGGATCCTTCGCTGAAAGGGGGTTGAAATTCTACCCGCATGGAAAGAGCGGGGAAAGGCAGAAATGAGACGCGGACCATCTGCCTGTCAGGTGTCCCGGGCGTGCTGACTGACGTTACAGCCCGTTCCGCGGGATATACTAACTAATCTAACTCTTTATTTCCTTAAGACTGGGAATCCTCCAATGCGTGAGACCTACTCTCCGGAACTCGTCGAAGCGGAAGTTCAGGCCAAGTGGAAGGCACAGGATGTCTACCGCGCGGTCGAGCATGCGCTTGATGCCTCCGGCCATGAAAAACCGAAATACTATGTTTGCTCGATGCTTCCCTATCCTTCCGGGAAGCTTCACATGGGCCACGTACGCAACTACACCCTGAATGACGTGCTGTACCGTTACCGCCGTATGTGCGGCGACAACGTCATGACTCCGATGGGATGGGATTCCTTCGGCCTGCCGGCTGAAAACGCCGCGCTTGCCAAGAAGGTGCCGCCCGCGCAGTGGACGTACGCGAACATCGCTGACATGAAGTCGCAGATGGCGCCGCTGGGGCTCGCCTTTGACTGGTCGCGCGAAGTGACGACCTGCAAGCCGGAGTACTACCGCTGGAATCAGTGGATCTTCCTGCAGATGCTGAAGCGCGGCATCGCCTACCGCAAGACTCAGGTGGTGAACTGGGACCCGGTGGACCAGACCGTGCTCGCCAACGAGCAGGTGATTGATGGCCGCGGCTGGCGTTCCGGCGCCGTGGTTGAGCGTAAGGAGATTCCGGGCTACTACCTCGGTATCACGCAGTACGCTCAGGAGCTGCTGGACGACATCGATAAGCTCGACGGCTGGCCGGATCAGGTCCGCGCGATGCAGCGCCATTGGATCGGCCGCAGCGAAGGCGTGGACTTTGCCTTCCCCTATACGCTTGAAGGCGAAGAGCATCAGCTCCGCGTTTACACGACGCGCGCTGACACGATCATGGGCGTGACGTTCGTCGCCGTGGCGGCCGAGCACCCGCTCGCAAAATACGCCGCGAAGAGCGATCCCGCGGTTGCCGCTTTCGTTGCTGAGTGCGCGAAGGGCAGCGTTTCCGAAGCCGATATGGCGACGAAGGAAAAGAAGGGCATCAAGACGAACCTCACGGTCCGTCACCCGATCACGGGTGCTGATGTTCCGGTCTGGGTCGGCAACTACGTGCTGATGACGTACGGCGAAGGCGCCGTCATGGGCGTCCCGGCGCACGATGAACGCGACTTTTCGTTTGCGAAACGCTACGGTATCGAAATCCGCCAGGCAGTGAACCTCGACGGCGTTCCCGAATTCACGACGGATCACTGGCAGGAATGGTATGGCGACAAGACGCTGAACCCCTACTGCGTGAATTCCGGCAAGTATGACGGACTTCACTTCCATGAGGCGATCGACGCCATTGCGGCTGACCTGAAGGCGAAGGGCCTTGGTGAAAAGCACGTGCAGTTCCGTCTGCGCGACTGGTCCATTTCCCGTCAGCGCTACTGGGGCACCCCGATCCCGATGATCAACTGCCCGAAGTGCGGCGCGGTTCCGGTTCCTGAAGAAGATCTGCCGGTTGTGCTGCCTGAGAACGAAATTCCGGACGGTTCCGGCAATCCGCTCGCCAAGGATCCGGCGTTCCTGAACGTGACCTGCCCGAAGTGCGGCGGCCCCGCCCAGCGGGAAACCGACACGATGGATACGTTCGTTGACTCGAGCTGGTACTTCATGCGCTACTGCTCGCCGGACTGCGACACCGCGATGGTGGACAGCCGCAACGACTACTGGAATCCGATGGACCAGTACATCGGCGGTATCGAGCACGCCGTGCTCCACCTCCTCTACGCCCGTTTCTGGACGAAGGTGATGCGTGACCTTGGGCTCGTGAAGTTTGATGAGCCGTTCAAGCGTCTCTTCACGCAGGGCATGCTCTGCGCCGAAGCCTTCTACCGCGAGCTTCCGGATGGGCACATCCGCTGGTACTACCCCGATGAAATCGAGGTGAAGACGGACGAAAAGGGCCGCCCGACCGGCGCGATTTCCAAGGAAGACGGCCAGCCTGTGAAGTCGGCCGGCATCCAGAAGATGTCAAAGTCGAAGTGCAACGTGGTTGAGCCGCGTGACATCATCAAGAAGTACGGCGCGGATACCGCCCGTACGTTCGTGATGTTCGCCGGACCCCCGGATCAGTCCGCGGCCTGGAGCAATGCCGGCGCCGAAGGCACCTTCCGCTTCCTGCGCCGCCTCTGGAGCTGGACCTATTCGAAGCGCGATGAGCTCGCCAGCGCCGGTGCCTTTGACCCGAAGACTGCCACCTCCGATCAGAAGAGCCTGCGCCGTTCGCTCTATCAGAACGTCGCTCAGGCGACGGCTGACCTTGACCGTATGCAGTACAACACGGTTGTGTCGGCCGCGATGAAGATGATGAACGAGATCGACAGCTTCAAGGACGATGGTTCGGCCGGCAGCGCAGCGCTGCTCCGCGAATCGCTCTCGCTCCTGCTGCGCGTGCTCTATCCGCTCGCTCCTCACATCACGACTTCCCTCTGGGATGAGCTCGGGTATGTGAAGGAACTCGGCGAAATCATCGACTCCCCGTGGCCGAAGGTGGATCCGGAAGCGCTCGCCGCTGATGAGATCCAGCTCGTGGTCCAGGTGAACGGCAAGCTCCGCGGCCGCATCATGGTCGCTCCGGACGCCAGCCGGGAAGAGATCGAAAAGACGGCTCTCGCTGACGCCGATGTGTCCCGCTTCCTCGGCGACACCCCGGTGAAGAAGGTGATCATCGTTCCGAAGCGGCTCGTGAATATCGTCGCTCCGGCTCCGAAGGCCTGATCTGACCCACGGGTCTGAAAGAGGAGTCCGCCAAAGGTCTCCTCTTTCCTCTATTGCCCCAGCCGGGATTCCCCGTCTGGGGCATTTCTTTCGCATTTCACCCTCTCCCCCTCTCCGTATAATGTAGGGATGTTCTTACACCGCCGCGAAAAGAAGGAATTTCCGCTTATGCATACCACCGGTCTCAATCGCCGCGCGCTTCTTGCCGCGGCCGCCGCATCGCTCGCTCTTACCGGGTGCGGTTTCAGGCCCCGCGGCCGGTTCACTGTTCCGTTTGAGACCGTGTACCTGCAGATGAGCGATCAGTCGACTCTGAAGTGGGAGCTGCGCCGCCACATCAATGCGGAAACCAATGCCCGTGTCGTGGATCAGATGGCAGACGCTGACGCGATCCTTTCGATCGTGTCTCAGTCCCGGTCCCGCGTGGTGCAGACTTATAACGATATCGGCGACGCCCGTGAATACCGTCTCGGCTGGGATGTGACCTTCAAACTCGCCGCCCCTGACGGCTACGAATATCTCCCGCCCACGACACTTTCCGCCCGCCGCGACCTTCCGTACACGATCCGCAACTATCTGTCGCGCGAAACCGAAGAAGCCACGCTTTACCGCGATATCGAGCGGGACATTGTGGTGCAGCTGATGCGCCGCATCGAGGCCGCGAAGGCGAAGGCCCATGCAGCAGCTAAGTAGCGCGTCACTCGGTCCGAGACTCGCCTCTGACGCCAAACGGGGCGGAATCGCTCCGCTCTGGGTGATCGCGGATGAAGAGCCTCTGCTCGCTCTCGAGTCCGCGGACGCGATCCGAGCTGCGGCCCGCGGCCTCGGCTACGAAGAGCGCGAAGTTCTCACGCTGTCCGCGAACAGTGACTGGAATCAGATCAGCGTCGCGGTTGCCGCGATCTCGCTTTTTGCCGCAAAGAAAATCGTGGAAGTCCGTCTTGCAAGTCCCTCCCCCGGCACCCGTGGGAGCGCGGCGCTTGCGGCTCTCGGCTCCACGCCGATTGATCCGGGCGCGGTCATCGTGATCGTGACGGTTCCCGAGGCCGACTGGCGGGTACGGAAGAGCAAGTGGTTCAAGGAACTCACTTCAGGCGCGGTTCTCGTCAGCTGTGACCCGGTGCCGATCGCATCCTTCCCCTCCTGGCTCCGCGCCAGGCTGAAGAGTGAAGGCCTGTCGGCTGACGATGAAACGATGAGGTTCCTCGCGGAACAGACCGAAGGGAACCTTCTCGCCGCGAGCCAGGAAGTCCGGAAGCTGTCGCTCCTTCATGAGGGAAGCACGCCTCTCACACTCGAAGAGGTTCAGAGCTCGGTGCTCGACAATTCGCGCTTCGACTTCGCTTCGGTCGGGATCGCCGCCATGAAGGGAGATGCCGCCCGCGCGTGCCGCGCGATTGAAGGCATCCGCGCCGAATTTGATCAGAGCGCAGCGCTGCCCCTTCTGATGTATCTTTTCTCTGAGAATATCCGCAAGATGATCGCGGTCCGGCACCATATGGACGCGACCGGACAGACCGCACAGAGCGCCGCCCGGGAACTCCGGATCTGGCCCCGTGACATCGCGGACGCAGTCGCCTCGGGCGCCGCGAGGCTCAGCTCGAGGAAACTCGAGAACGCGCTGACCGTCTGCGCGGATATCGACAGAATCTATAAGGGGATCCCGGTTCCTTCCCGGGACACGGATCCCTGGGTTGAACTGAAGTCCGTTGCGGCCTTCATCGCCCGGTAACCGGAGCCTCTCCTGCCCCGCACATCCGGCCTGACAGTCACGCCGCCGCCTGGATATTTCCGGGCAAAAGTGAGGAAAACATGTCTGAAGTGACAGAAAACGAATCGGGCCGCGCCGCGCTCGACTATATGCGGGACCTTGGGACCCGTGCCCGCGCCGCGTCGAAACCGATGGCGGCAGCCCGCCGGGCGCCGAAGGACAAGGCGCTTGCCGTGCTTTCGCGCCTTCTCCTCGAGCGGTCTGAAGAAATCCAGGCCGTCAACCGTGAAGACCTTGAGGCAGCGAAGCTGAAGGGTTACCCGGACGCTTTTATCGACCGCCTCACGGTGACTGAAGACACGGTGAAGAAGATGGCGGAAGGCTGCGCTCAGGTCGCGAAGCTTCCGGATCCCATCGGCGCTATTCAGTCGCTCGAACCCCAGCCCTCCGGCATTCTGGTTGGCCGCATGCGCGTGCCGCTTGGCGTGATCGCGATCATTTATGAAAGCCGCCCGAATGTCACAGTGGATGCCGCGGCGCTCACGCTGAAGAGCGGCAACGCCGCCATTCTCCGCGGCGGCAGCGAAGCGATCCGGACGAACCGGATTCTCGCGAAAATTGTCTCTGAAGCGCTTGAAGAAGCCGGACTGCCGGCTGACGCGGTGCAGTTTGTGGCAACCCCTGACCGCGATATGGTGGATCAGCTGGTCACTCACCCTGAGTGGGTTGATATCGTGATTCCCCGTGGCGGCAAAGGGCTGGTCTCGCGTCTCATGGAAAAGTCCCGCATTCCGATGATCAAGCACCTCAACGGAATCTGCCACACGTATATCGACTCCTACGCCGATATCGACATGGCGGTTGAAGTGACGGATAACGCGAAGACGCAGCGCTTCTCGCCCTGCAACACGACTGAGACGCTCCTCGTCCATGAGCGGGTCGCCGCTGACTTCCTTCCCCGCATCGCCCGGATCTTCCACGATAAGAAAGTTGAAATGCGGGCCGACGATCCGAGCCTTGATATTATTCAGAACTCAGGGTTTGCCGCGATCAGCGCGTCCCCCGAAGACTGGGATACCGAATACAATGGGCCGGTCATTTCAATCAAGGTGATGGAGAGCCTGGATGAAGCGATCGACTTCATCAACGAACACGGCTCCCACCACACCGACGCCATCGTGACGGACAGCTATACGCGCGGCGAGCGCTTCCTGCGGGAAGTGGACTCCGCCTCCGTCCTGATCAATGCCTCCACCCGCTTTGCTGACGGGTTCGAATACGGGCTTGGCGCGGAAATCGGCATCTCCACCGATAAGCTGCATGCCCGGGGTCCGGTCGGACTTGAAGGGCTCACCAGCCAGAAATTCGTTGTCCTCGGACATGGCGAAGGCCGCCGCTAGAGCGGCCTCCGCCCGGAACCCCTTTTGTTAGGAAAAAAATGCAAGATAAGAAGAACCACCGCTTTTACGCCGCCTGTCCCTGGGGACTTGAGGCCGTGCTCG
Source organism: Mesosutterella multiformis (assembly GCF_003402575.1). Lineage (GTDB taxonomy): Bacteria > Pseudomonadota > Gammaproteobacteria > Burkholderiales > Burkholderiaceae_F > Mesosutterella > Mesosutterella multiformis. The sequence goes on along the minus strand of NZ_BGZJ01000001.1, from coordinate 1,178,954 downwards.
AGGAAGAGCTCGCGGCATGCGGCGCTAAGCGCTCCCGCAAGACACCTTCCGGCGTGATGTTTGAGGGCACGATCGAGACTGCCTACCTCGCGTGCCTCCGCTCCCGGATCGCGTCCCGCGTGATGATGGAGGTGTCTTTCCATGACTACTGGGACAGCCGAGACATTTATGAGCAGGCCCGCCGTACGCCCTGGGAGCTCTATTTCACGCCGGATCAGACGTTCCGCATTTCAATTTCCGCTCACCGCGCGCCGCTGAAGTCTCTCGAATTCACGACGCTGCGCATCAAGGACGCTGTCTGCGACCGGTTCCGCGAGCTCGCCGGCACCCGCCCGGACATCAGCCGCGAGTCGCCTGATGTGCAGATTGCGGCGTTCCTCGATGAAAAGTACTGCACGCTTTACATCGATCTCTCCGGCGAATCGCTCTTCAAGCGCGGCTGGCGAACCGATAAGGGTGAGGCTCCTCTGAAGGAAAACATGGCGGCCGGCCTCCTGAAGCTTTCGGGATGGACGCCCGATATGCCGCTTCTGGATCCCTTCTGCGGTTCCGGCACGATCGCGATTGAAGCGGCCTCCATCGCCTGCGGCCTGGTTCCGGGAATCAGCCGTTCGTTCGGCTTCGAGAAGCTCCTCAACTTTGACCGTGAACTCTGGACGGAACTCCGCGAAGACGCGAAGAGTGAAGTGAACCTGCACCGTGAGGTCTCAATCACGGCAAGTGACATTTCCTCGATCGTTGTCCGCAAGGCTGAGGCGAACGCGCTCCGCGCCGGTCTCGGCGGACTGCTTGAATCCGGAAATCTCAAGTTCTCGGTGTGTGACGCCCGAAATGTCCTCCCGCCGACAGAGACTCCGGGCATCATTGTCGCTAACCCGCCGTACGGCGAACAGTCCACGCCCCGAAGCGCGACGGTCGGCTCGATGATGCGTCACGTTGCTGACAACCTGAAGCATAACTTTGCCGGGTGGACCGCCTGGATGCTCACCTCCGACCGTCATCTGCCGGGCGAAATGCATCTGAAGGAAGGCCGGAAGACGGTACTCTTCAATGGTCCTCTCGAATGCCGTTTCTTCAAGTTTGATCTCGTCGCGGGGTCGAACCGCCGCGTGAAGAACCGGGACGCCGCATCTGACAGCACTCCGTCTGACGCCGAATCCTGATCGGCACCGGGAACTTCCAGACATGAAAAAGCCAGCTTTAGAAAGCTGGCTTTTTTCTTTCTTCACTCTCAGACCGGAGAGTATCCGGTCTGAATGATCGCGAAGCTTAGAAGAACTTCGTCACAAGGAAGCCCAGCGCGACGCTGAACACAATCGCGAGGACGCCCGGGAGGAAGAAGGCGTGGTTGAAGACCCACTTGCCGATACGGGTGGTGCCGGTGTCGTCCATCTGGACCGCGCCGAGGAGGGTCGGGTAGGTCGGGAGAACGAACAGAGCGCTCACAGCGGCGAAGCAGGCAACCAGCATGTAGGAATCACCCGGGTTGGCAGCGGTGATGCCGAGAGCAGCCACGATAGCCGGGGTAATGGCCTTCGCGGTAGCAGCCTGCGAGTAGAGGAACATAGCAGCCACGAAGAACACGACAGCAAGCAGAGCCGGATACTGAGCAACCGTAGCGGCAGCGAAGGTCTTGATCTCAGCGCTGTGGCCGGACACGAAGGTGTCACCGAGCCAGGCAACGCCCAGCACGCAGATGCAGGCCACCATGCCACTCTTGAAGACGCTGGTATCAGCGACCTTGCCGAGCTCAATCTTGCAGAGGACGGTGATGAGGCAGCCAACGAGGAGCATCAGGCTCATAATGGCAGCGTCACGGCCGACAACCACATGCTTGATAAGGCCGACAGCCGGAGAAATAGCGGAGGCATAGAACACAACCGCGAGCACGCCGATCAGGAAGATCGCGACAGAGCGCTTGGCAAACGGCTTGAGAGCCTTGTTCATGCTGGAAGCATCCGGAGCCTTGACGAGGCCCTTGGCCAGACGTTCCTTGTAGACCGGGTCAGAGTCGAGATCCATATTCTGGATGTGGCTCATCACGAAGGAGGTGAGCATGCAGCCAACGAACGTCGTCAGAAGCCAGATGCAGAGCAGCGTGGGGTAGCTCCAGCCGAAGGGTTCCAGAACGCCGCTCATGTAAATCACGGCAGCGGACACCGGGGAAGCGGTAATAGCGATCTGGGAAGCGACCACAGCGATGGACAGCGGGCAGACCGGACGGATGTGCTGTTCCTTGGCGACTTCGACGATAACCGGGATCATGGAGAAAGCGGTGTGGCCGGTGCCAGCGAAGATCGTGAGGACATACGTCACGATAGGAGCGAGATAGTTGATGTGCTTAGGATTGTTTCTCAGAATCCTTTCAGCAATCTGAACGAGGTAATCAAGGCCGCCCGCGAGCTGCATTGCGGAAATAGCCGAGATCACGGACGCAATAATCAGAATCACGTCCCAGGGGATGTTGCCCGGCTTCATGCCGAGAAGCAGGCCGAGCACGAGAACGCCGGCGCCGCCAGCATAGCCGATACCAATACCGCCCAGACGGACGCCGATGAAAATTGCGCCGAGCAGGACGATGATTTGCAGAATCACCACGATACTCATCTGTTTTCTCTGTTCATCCGGAGCAGCTCCGGAATCCCAGTTCCTTTGAAGTTATTTTTGCTGCGGCCTGACTGCTGCCGTGCAAAGTATTTTTCGGGCTTTTTAAAACGAATCCCCTGGAGCGGAAAAACCGGGTGACCTCCCGGGGATATCAGAAGACCGCCTCCCCGGGTGAGTGCTTCCCGGAGGGGCGGTTTTCTAATTCTTTACATCTCGAACTTCGGAGCGATCAGATTCTGGAAGGAGAACACTTCGTTCCACTTCTCTTCCGTCATCAGCTTGCGTTCTTCAACGACGATCTGATGGAGAGACTTGCCTTCGGTGTAGCCTTCCTTCGCCATTTCAGCGCAGAGCATGTAGCCGAAGTGGGGCTTGAGCAGCGTGACAATGCCGAGGGAGTTCATCACGAGGTCCTTCGTGTGTTCGGCGTTCGCGGTGATGCCGTCAACGCACTTCTCACGGAGGGCGATCATGGCGTTCGTCAGAACCTTCATCTGGGTGAAGACAGCGAACGAAATCACCGGTTCCATCACGTTCAGTTCAAGCTGGCCAGCGGAGGCAGCGAGCATCACGGTGGTGTCGAGACCGATCGCGAGGAAGGAAGCCTGGTTCGTCACTTCCGGGATCACCGGATTCACCTTGCCCGGCATGATGGAAGAGCCCGGCTGGCGCATCGGCAGGTTGATTTCGGAAAGACCCGTACGGGGACCGGAGGCGAGCAGACGCATATCGTTGCAGACCTTCGTGAGCTTAACGGCGAGGCTCTTCGCGGCGGACGAGATCGCGACATAGGCGCCGCAGTCGCTCGTCGCGGCGATCAGGTCGTCGCTGTTATGGAAGTCGATGCCGGTCTGTTCAGCGAGGTACTTCACAGCCTTCGCCGGATAATCCGGGTGGCAGGTCACGGTCGTGCCGATGGCGGTGCCGCCGAGGTTGATCACGCGGAGGTGCTTCTGCGCGTCCTTGATCACTTCGATTTCGTCTTCAATCGTGCGGCCCCAGCCGTGGAATTCCTGGCCCATGGTCATCGGGACAGCGTCCTGGAGGTGGGTGCGGCCCATCTTCAGAACATTCTTGAATTCGTCAGCCTTCTTGTAGTAGGCCTGAACGAGCTGCTGCAGGGCCTTGAGGAGGTCCTCAGAGCGGTAGTACATCGCGAGGTGCAGAGCGGTCGGGTACGTATCGTTCGTGGACTGACCGAAGTTCGCGTGATCGTTCGGCGACACCTGCTTCTGGGAGCCCTTCGGGAGACCGAGCTTTTCGCAGGCAATGCTGCAGATCACTTCGTTCGTATTCATGTTGGTCGAAGTGCCGGCACCGCCCTGGAGCCAGTCGGTAACGAACTGGTCGCGGTACTTGCCTTCGAGCAGCTGATCGCAGGCGTAGATCAGGGCATCAGCGACGTTCGCCGGAATCGTGCCGAGTTCCTTGTTCGTCCGGGCAGCAGCCTTCTTCACCTGAGCGAAAGCCTTGATGAAGTACTCGTCTTCGTTCATCGAATGCTCAGTGATGTGGAAGTTTTCCTTGCCGCGCAGGGACTGAACACCGTAGTACACGTCATCAGGAATCTCGAGATCGCCAAGGAAATCATGCTCAATACGGGACATCTTCTACTCCTATAAAAACAGGGCCGAAGCTCTGTGTTAACCAGACTGGCTTCCGGGAACCGGACCGCCAGCGCCGGGCCTCTCACCGGAGTAATCCTTCCACTTCCGGCGGGTGGTTACTTTTATCTAAGATAAACTACTTATGCGGCATACTATAGTACTAATTTCCTATCTAGGGTGTATTGCCTATTAGGTATGTGACATAGATCAAATGCGTACCACCCCGAATAACGAAGACACAAAAAACCCCAGACCTTGCGGTCTGGGGTTTTTCTTAAAGCTAAGGCTTCAGCCGATTAGATCGACTTGATCGGGATCAGCTTCTTCGGGGTCGGCAGAACCTTATCGTAGTTCTTGATACCCTGTTCAGCCATCTTGCGACGGATGAAGGCGATCTGCGTGCGCAGCGGGAGCTGCTTCGGGCAGAAGTCATCGCAGCCGAGGAGCGACATGCAGCCGAAGACGCCGGAGTCATCGCCCATCACTTCATAGAAGTCAGCATCATTGCGGTCGTCGCGGGGATCGAGACGGAAGCGGGCGATCTTGTTGATCGCGACAGCGCCGACGAAGTCCGGACGCATACGGAACGTGCCGCAGGCAGCAACGCAGCAGCCGCATTCGATGCAGTGGTCGAGGTTGTAGAGGTCTTCAGCAAGCTGCGGATCCATCGGAACCTCAGTCTTGCGCATATCGATATCGATTTCTTTCGTGTGAACCCAGGACTCGATACGCTCAGACATATTGCGCATCCACTTGCCGGTGTTCACGGAAAGGTCACCAATCAGCTCAAAGCCCGGGAGCGGGGCGAGCGTGAATTCGCTCGGCAGATCGCGGGTCAGCGTACGGCAGGCGAGGCCCGGCTTGCCGTTGATCAGCATCGCGCAGGAACCGCAGATGCCAGCGCGGCAGACGAAGTCGAACTGCAGCGTCGGATCCTGTTCATCACGCAGATCGTTCAGCGCGATGAAGAGGGTCATACGGTCGCCTTCTTCGAGCTCATAAGTCTGCATGTGCGGAACACTGTCCGGATCCTGCGGGTTGTAACGCAGGATGCTGATCTTAAGCAGACGGTGCTTGGTTTCAGTTTGGGTTTTGCTCATTTTTTCTGTCTGCTCCTAATTAGTCAGCAAGAGGTTCGTAGGTACGTTCATTGCGTCCACGAAGACGCTTCGGGAGCTTGTCCTCATAAGGCATAAGGGCATTCTGAATTGCAAAGCGATCCTTGCCTTCGGCTTCCATCTTGGCCCGGATGTCGTCCACTTCCTTCTGACGACGGACAGATTCGGGGTTCTCGATGTAGTTCTTGGCACCGTAACCGCGGAAGCCCGGCGGGAGTTCCATCGTCGAAATGTCGAGATCCTCGTAGGAGATATCCGGCACCGTGGACTTCGGATCCTTCCAGGTCGTGATGGTACGCTTCAGCCAGTTCACGTCATCGCGGCGCGGATAGTCCTCACGGGAGTGAGCACCGCGGGATTCCTTACGGGCGAGAGCGCCGCAGGCAACCGTCAGAGCAACCTTCAGCATCTTGCGGGTACGGTAGGCGTACACGAGCTGCGGATTGTTGCCGATGTCGTTCTTCACGCTGATGTTGTAGGAGCGTTCGAGCAGCTGCTGGAGTTCATCAACAGCTTCGCTCATCTGCTTCTCATTACGGAAGATGCCGATCTTGCTCGTCATGATTTCCTGCATGCGGGTGCGGATCTTGACGGCGTCTTCGTTACCAGTGTTGTGCAGGAAGCCGTTCAGCTCATCCTGGACCTTACGGGCGAAGTCGTAAACGATGGAGGTCGGGAGGTCGATCTCGTTCTCAGGCTTTTCGCAGAAGTCAGCGATGAATTCACCGACGATCATGCCGGCAACCACGGTTTCAGCAACAGAGTTGCCGCCCAGACGGTTGAAGCCGTGCATATCCCAGCAGGCGCACTCGCCGGCAGCGAAGAGGCCCTTCAGCTGACGGGATTCACCGCGGTAGTCGGTACGGATGCCGCCCATCGTGTAGTGCTGGGCCGGACGGACCGGAATCCACTCTTTGATCGGGTCAACGCCGAGGAAGTAGTGGCAGATGTCATAGACTTCACGCAGGTTGTGCTTGATGTGATGTTCGCCAAGCAGCGTGATATCGAGCCAGAGGTGATCGCCATACTTGGAGTGAACACCCTTGCCCTGAGCAATACGCTCTTCCATACGGCGGGAGACCACGTCGCGGGAGGCGAGTTCCTTCTTTTCCGGTTCGACATCGGGCATGAAGCGATAGCCATCGACGTCACGCAGCAGACCGCCGTCACCGCGGCAGCCTTCCGTCACCAGAATACCAGCCGGGAAAATACCGGTCGGGTGGAACTGAATGGCTTCCATGTTGCCCAGGCCGGCAACACCGGTCTCGAGGGCGAGAGCAGCGCCGATGCCTTCGCAGATCACAGCGTTCGTGGTCACGCGGTAGATACGGCCGGCACCGCCGGTAGCCATGGCGGTAGCCTTGGCCACATAGGCCATCAGCTCACCGGTCACGAGGTCACGGACGATAGCGCCGTAGCAGCGCTTGCCGTCATGAATCAGGGCGAGAGCCTCAACACGCTCCATCACCGGGATGTGCTCGGCGATCACGCGGTCGGACACAGCATTCAGCATGGCGTGGCCGGTACCGTCGGAAGCGAAAACGCAGCGCCACTTCTTCGTGCCGCCGAAGTCACGCTGGCGGAGAAGGCCCTGGCACTCTTTGCGTTCCGTAATCGTCACGCGCTCGCCATTGATAATCACCTGATGGTCGCCGGCGGTAATACGGGACCACGTCACGCCCCAGGCAGCCAGTTCACGGGCGGCCTTCGGAGCCGTATTCACGAACATACGGCAGACGTCCTGGTCCGCACCCCAGTCAGAACCGCGGACGGTATCGACGAAGTGAAGATCTTCGTTATCGCCAAGGCCCTTGATCATGTTGCCGAGGGAGGCCTGCATGCCGCCCTGAGCCGCTTTAGAGTGAGAGCGCTTCGGGGGGCAGAGGGACAGGACAATGGCGTCCTGGCCGCGACGCTGCACAGCAACTGCCATGCGAAGGCCTGCCAGACCGGCACCGATCACCAGTACGTCGGTGTAGATGATTTTCATGTTTGCTTGGTCTCCTAAGATGCCCTGCAGCGATGACCTTTCAGTCATCCCGCGGGTCATATTTTTTTAGTGGCAGTCTCTAAGCAACCCGAGACTGCCTCTTTCAGCCAAACGGCTGAAAGGTACTTCCTGTTAATAAAAGAACAGAAACCTGTGTTTGCCGGACGTATCCGGCTTTCCGGCCTCATCCCTACTTAGGGAGAGAAAGACAACGGGATCCTTCACCCTAAAGTAGCTACCACCGGACTTTCACAATTCGGTAGGTATTCTACCCACCTCTCTGCGATTTTCGGCTGAAGTCTAGTGATTACCTAGCCATTGGGACTACTAGGAATAACCCGTATTATAGCCTCAGCTGTGTCTCAAAGTCCTCGTATTTTCCCATTTAAAACGCTTAATATCAAGTGAAAAGGCAAGATTTACGAAAAAAACCGTATCCTCTGCGCCTCTATTCTGCAACTAGTTATCATCCACTACATCCGGATTATTCATACCTCTTCAGGTTTATAGGGTATCCACTTAATACTTACGGCGTTGTTTTACCGTCAGGAAATGATGTTTTCCGCGTTTTCTGCCTTACAGAAACGCATCCGGAAGCTCAGGGCATAATTAGAAGACTGAAGGAAAACCGGCCTTGTCAGGCCGGCAGCGTCTTAACCTAGGATCCCGCAGCATGCCCATTTCCACATTCAGACCGAGAAAAAAAGGAGAAAAGCTTCCCCCGCTTAAGGAGAGGCTCGCCCGGATCGGCCTTGTGAACGACTGGGACTATGTGCTTCATCTTCCGCTGAGGTATGAGGATGAGACCGCGATCACGCCGATCGCTGACCTGGTGTCGGGGTCCCCTGCCCAGATTGAAGGCGTTGTGATTGACGAGCGGGTGTCACCCCGGTCGCTTACCGCTGTCGTTGAAGATAATACTGGCGTGCTTCAGGTGCGCCTCATCCACTTTTTCCCCTCTCAGGCTCAGCAGCTGAGGGTCGGAGCCCGGGTAAGGCTTTACGGTGAACCGCGCTCCGGATGGAATCAGACGCTTGAGATGGTGCACCCAAGAATCAAGCGCGCGGTTGAACGGACTGACGATCTCCCGACAACGCTCACCCCGGTTTATCCCGCCGGGGAAGGTATCACGCAGCCCTGGCTCCGGAAACGGATCGCGCGGGCACTCTTGGACGTTGACCTAACGGATCTTCTTCCGGAATCTATCCGCACGAAGCTCAGGCTGCCGCCGCTTCGCGACGCGCTTCAGTATCTGCATCATCCGCCGCGCGGCGCGACGCTGGCCGATCTGGACACTCATTCCTGCCCGGCCTGGCAGCGTCTGAAGCTTGATGAGCTCCTCGCGCAGCAGATCACACTCCGGCATTCGCGCGTTCTCCGCGGGAAATCGGTTGCCCCTGTTCTTGCGGAGCCCAAGTCCGGCCGGATTACGCCAGATCTGATCCGCGGTCTCCCCTTCCGTCTGACCGGAGCTCAGGCTCGGGTCTGGAAGGAGGTTGGAGCTGATCTCGCCCTCCCCCATCCGATGAACCGCCTGGTCCAAGGCGATGTCGGCTCAGGAAAGACTGTGATTGCGGCGCTCGCCGCCTGCCGCGCGATTGAGTGCGGCTATCAGGCGGCGATCATGGCGCCTACCGAGATTCTCGCGGAACAGCACTTCCGGGGCATTTCCCAGTGGCTTGAACCGCTTGGAATCCGGATCGCCTTCCTCACAGGACACCAGAAAGCCTCCGAGCGGCGCGCCATGCTGGAAGATATCGCGAGCGGCCGCGCGCAGCTGGCTGTTGGAACGCATGCTCTTATTCAGGATGCCGTGAGCTTTCATAAGCTCGGTCTCGCAATTATTGATGAGCAGCACCGGTTTGGCGTTTCGCAGCGCCTGGCGCTCCGTACCGCGGCGGCCGACGGCCTTACGCCTCACCTTCTGATGCTCTCCGCCACCCCGATCCCGCGGACACTCGCCATGAGTTACCTCGCAGACTTCGATGTCTCGGTTATCGATGAGTTACCGCCTGGGCGTCAACCGGTATCAACACGCATCATGCCGATATCGAGAAAGCCCGCACTGATTGAAGGTATCGGGCGCGAAGTTTCCCGCGGCCACCAGGCTTATTGGGTGTGCCCTCTGATTGAAGAGAATGAGGAGCTGGATCTCACAGCCGCCAAGGAAACGTTTGAGGAAATCAAGTCAGCCCTGCCCGGCGTGACGGTAGGCCTTGTGCATGGGGAACTGCCACAGCAGGAGAAAGACGCCGTCATGCAGGCCTTCAAGGCTGGAGAGATTTCTCTCCTCGTCGCGACGACGGTGATTGAGGTTGGGGTCGATGTACCGAACGCCTCCACGATGGTGATCGAGCACGCCGAGCGGTTCGGGCTCGCGCAGCTTCATCAGCTTCGGGGGCGTATCGGCCGTGGTTCGCTTAAAAGCTGGTGCATTCTTCTATATGGAGAGCCGCTTTCCGAAAACGGAAAGGCGAGGCTTCAGGTCATCCGCAATACAACAGACGGTTTTGAAATCGCGCGTAAGGATCTTGAGCTTCGGGGACCCGGTGAATTCCTCGGAGCCCGCCAGAGCGGTGTACCGATGCTCCGGTTCGCAAGCCTCGAAGAGGATGGTGAGCTGCTCGATATGGCGCGCGAACTCGGAGACGAATGGCTGAAGAACGACCCCGATACCGCGCTTCGTCACGCAAAACGCTGGTTCGCGGGCCGCGAAGGGTTCCTCGAAGCCTGAGCGTCGGAATCAGTGGCCGTGACCGTAGTCACGCGGCCCGAAAATCGCGCTTCCGACTCTGACCATCGTGCTTCCGCACTGGATAGCGCTTTCAATATCGCTGCTCATTCCCATGGAAAGCGTGTCAAGACCGAGACCGGCCGCATTGGCTTCATCAAAGAGCTTCTTCATGGCGCGGAACGGCACCTTCTGCTTCTCGGGATCCTCTTCCGGAGTCGGAATCACCATAAAACCGCGAAGCTTCAGGTTAGGCAGCGCCGCGACATCGCGCGCGAACTGCAGTGCCTCTTCCGGCTTCACACCGCTCTTCGTTTCCTCTCCATCCACGTTCACTTCGATCAGAACGTTAAGCGGAGGCATTCCCTCGGGACGCTGGGATGAGAGTCTCTCCGCGATCTTCATCCGGTTCACGCTCTGCACCCAGCTGAAGTGTTCTGCCACTGGGCGAGTTTTATTGGACTGAAGGGGGCCGATAAAGTGCCACTCAAGCGACAGTTCCGGATGATTCGCTCGGAACCAGTCCACCTTGTCGCAGCCTTCCTGGGCATAGTTTTCGCCAAGAGAAAGGAGTCCTAGCTGAGCCGCCGCGAGCGCCGCCTCAGCGGGAAACGTCTTGCTCACCGCCAGAAGCTTCACCTCTTCGGGCTTCCTTCCCGCCTCGAGGCATGCTTTTTCGATCCGGCTTCGAACTTCCGCCACTCTTTCTTCAATCCCAGGCTTCAGCACTGACATAGCGACTTTCCTGTCCTCCATTCAGTCACGGAAAACTCAGTCTACATGGGTCTTCCGCGGGGATTAGCCTGAAGGGGCGACAATCCGCCTCATCTGAAATCCATTTGCGGAAGAAAAATTTTCCGTAAGATTTAATCGTTTAAATTCAATCAGCTGCTGTCATAAAAAAGCTTTGCGGCTGATTATATAAAGATACCGCAAGGGTTATTACCTAAAATAGATCCACTTTTGCAGCTATTTCAGGTTCATAGAATAACCTTCGCTCCAGGTCTTACCATCATTCAACCTGGTGTCCCGGTATTTTAGCGGACGCCCCAACGCATTACTCGTTCAAAACAGAAAATGACCATCAGAAAAAAAATCGTATTGACAGCCGCGGCTGCTGCCGTTCTTTCTCTCTCGGGTCCCGCTTTCGCAGGCGGCTTCCAGCTTAACGAGCAGTCGATTACGGGTCTGGGCCGCGCTTTCGCTGGCGAAGGCATCATGGGGGATGACCTCTCGGCTACCTGGTATAACCCCGCCGGCATGACACTGCTCTCCGGCACTCAGGTCCAGCTCGGCGGTGTGGAAAATGCCATGGACATGTCCTATAAGGGCACTGATGGTTCTACGGAAAACGGCCGTAAGCGCATTTCCCCGATTCTTCACCAGATGGTGACCCACCAGTTCAATGACAAGATCTGGGGCGGACTTGCCATCGTGATGCCGTTCGGCCTCGCTGACTCCTATAACCAGAACTGGGAAGGCGCTGAACGCGGCTACGACGCCAAGCTTCTTACGATCAACATCAACCCGTCAGTTGCCTGGAAGATCAACGACAAGTTCTCCGTTGGCGCAGGATTCTCAGCTCAGTACATTGACGCCACGGTGTCCATGAAGCGTAACCTCCTCGGCCAGAACGTGTACTCGCGTCTTGACGCGGATGACTGGGGCTACGGCTGGAATATCGGCGGTATGTGGTCTGCCACCGATAACTTCCGCATGGGTTTCGGCTACCGCTCCGCCATCACGCATAAGGCTCACGGCACGGTGAAGCTCACGACGGATGCCGCTGGCCAGAAGGCCATCGTTGCCGCTGCTCAGAACGCAAAACTGAATCCGGGCAGTACTCAGGCTGCGAGCATGATCGCGGCCATGCGTCAGGCGAATCTGTCGTTCGCTGACGTCATGGGCATTGCCCAGTCGGGTGCCATGACGCTGAATGGCGGCGCCCAGATGGACGCTCCCGCGAACGCGAATCTCACGTTCGTTTGGAAGTACTCCCCGAAGATGAGACTCTCGGGCTCCATCCGGTGGACTGACTGGAGCAGCTTCGACAACCTGATCATCAATGCGGGCGGTCTCCCCCACAGCCAGACTGACGTGCCGATGAAGTGGCGCGACTCCTGGTTCTTCTCCCTCGGCTATGACCTCGATATCACGCCGAAGTGGACGATCCGCGGCGGCGTTGCCTATGACCGCTCCCCGATCTCGAATCCCCGCTACCGTACGGCTCTGATTCCGGACGCGAACCGCATCTGGGCGACACTTGGTGCGACCTACCGTATGAACGAGCACTGGCAGTTCGATATCGCCGCGACTCACATCCACGGTATCGGCGAGCGTAATCTCTACGCTTCCCAGGACGCGAACTCCCAAAAGATCGGCCGCTTTGACAAGCTGAACTGCTACATGGTCGGCGCGGGCGTCGTTTACCGCTTCTGATCCTCAGATTCAGGGGCCGTCTCTTCTGCGGCCTCCTTCGGATAAAAGAGAGGCCTCATGGTTCAAGCCATGAGGCCTCTCTGCTTCCTCAGTAAAATACGCGCACTATGGAAAAAATTCTCCTTCACAGCTGCTGCGCCCCGTGTTCAGGCGCGATCCTTGAGTGGATGATGGCAAACGGTTACGAACCGACCGTCTACTACTACAACCCGAATATTTTCCCGGAAAAAGAGTATCTGATTCGGAAAAACGAAATCACCGAGTACGCGAAAAAACTTGGCGTGCCGATTATTGACGGTGACTGGAATCACGACTTCTGGCGCGAGAAAGTGAAGGGACTTGAAGATGAGCCGGAACGCGGCGCCCGGTGCCTGCAGTGCTTCCGCGTGCGGCTGTATCAGACCGCGAAGATCGCCTCCGAAATGGGATTCTCCCGCTTCACGACCACGCTTGCCTCAAGCCGCTGGAAGCGTCTTGATCAGGTGGCGGAGGCCGGGAACTGGGCCGCATCCCAGTTCCCCGGAGTTGAATACTGGGACCGCAACTGGAGAAAAGGCGGTCTGCAGGATCGCCGGGGCGCCCTGATCCGCGAGAATCACTTCTATAACCAGCTCTACTGCGGCTGTGAGTTCTCAATGCGGGGACTCGCGGAACGCATGGCCCGTCAGAGCGAGCAGGCGAAAAAGGACGAAGAGGCGGCGCGCGAAAAGATCGACGCCGCTCTTCAGTCCATCAGCAAATCCGCCTGAATTACGGTGCCGGAACGTGCGGTACAAATGACGAGGGATCGGCAAAGTAGGCGGCAACGCCGAATCCGATGAAGACAAGCGCCGCCACAATGTGAACCGTACGGACCGGAATGTATTTCGCAAACCGGTCACCGATGAAGACCACGGGGGCGTCCGCGAGGAGCATGCCGACCGTGGTGCCCATCATCACAGGAATGACGGTGCCGACCTTCGCCGCAATCGCAATAGTCGCGAGCTGGGTCTTGTCACCCATTTCCGCGAGGAAGAAGAGGATCAGCGTCGCAGTAAAAACGCCGTACTTCTTCCATCGGCTGTGTTCCGCGTCGATGTCATCCTTATCGGGGATCATCATCCAGATGCCCATGCCGATGAAGGACACAATCAGCACCCAACGCAGGATTTCCGGCGTAAGCCACGCGTTAATCCAGTAGCCAAGCATGGCGGCGAGCCAATGATTCAGGAGTGTCGCGCAGAGAATACCGAGCACGATCGGGATAGGTTTTCTGTAGTGAGCGGCCAGCGCCAGAGCAAGAAGCTGGGTCTTGTCACCGATTTCAGAGAGCGCAATCGCGCCCATGCTGAGCAGTATTGTTTCAAGCATGATTCTGGGGTCGGGAGATTGAAGGATCCCCGTAGATCCTGAGCCGGTCCTGACAGACAGAAACCCTGCAGGCGGCAGAGACCGGCGTCTCATCCCACGCACCCAGCAGAGTCTCTGGTCTTGCCGGTTCAGTCTTGATATCTGAATCCTGCGCCATGGCTTCTGGAGCCAAGTGTGTTGACGCAGGTCGCTGCCTTGCCGCTCTTAGTGGCGGTCCAGGGTCTGCAGCGCGGCTACTCCCCAAAGTAGGAAACGGATTGTACCGGAAAATGGCGTTCCCGGATAAAAAAACGGATTTTTTCCATCACTTCCTCTCTCACCCTATTGGACTCACCGCCCTCACGACTTACAATAGGGGGCGTTTTGTACTCAGAACCGGAGCGGGTCACAGGATTCTCCCCGGGTTTTTTCTTTGGACTATTAAGAAACATGACTGAAGTTCGCACCCGCATTGCACCGAGCCCCACCGGCATGATGCATCTCGGCACCGCCCGTACGGCTATTTACTGCTGGGCTGTTGCCCGCCACTTTGGCGGCAAATTCCTTCTTCGTATCGAAGATACCGATCAGGAACGCTCCACCCCGGAAGCGACCCAGGTGATTCTGGACTCGATGAAGTGGCTGAACCTCGACTACGACAACCAGGGCGCTGTGGTTTATCAGATGCAGCGTCTCGACCGCTACAAGGAAGTGGCGGATTCGCTTCTCGAGAAGGGCTTTGCCTATTGGGACTACTGCTCGAAGGAAGAGCTTGACGCGATGCGTGAAGCCCAGAAGCTCCGCGGCGAAAAGCCCCGCTATGACGGCCGCTGGAGACCCGAACGCGCCGCAGAGCTCGGTCTTGTGAAGCCTGAAGGCGTGAAACCGGTTCTCCGCTTCCGCAATCCGGATGACGGCGACGTAACCTGGGAAGACGCTGTTTATGGTCCGATCACCGTGTCGAACACTGAGCTCGATGACCTCGTCATCATGCGTTCCGACGGCATCCCGACCTACAACTTCGCGGTCGTGGTGGACGATATTGATATGAAGATGACGCACGTGATCCGCGGCGCTGACCATATCAACAACACGCCCCGCCAGATCAACCTGTACCGCGCTCTCGGTGTTGAACCCCCGATCTTCGGCCACCTGCCGCTGATCAACGGCCCGGACGGCAAGAAGCTGTCGAAGCGCCATGGTTCTGTCGCTGTGACGGAGTACAAGAAGGCCGGCTATCTGCCTGAAGCGATCTTTAACTACCTCGCCCGTCTCGGCTGGGGCCACGGCAACATGGAGAAATTCACCCGCGAGGAACTCGCGAAGGTGTTTGTGCTCTCCGACTGCTCGCGCGCCGCTGCCCGCATGGACTTCAAGAAGCTTGCCTGGCTGAATGGTCAGTACATGAAGGAAGCGGACGACAGCCGTCTCGCCGATCTCGTGAAAGACCGTATCGTTGCCCGCGGCGGCGATCTCTCGAAGGCGGATCTCGTGAAGGTCTGCGCGCTCCTCAAGAGCCGCGCCCAGACGCTCGAGGAACTGGCTGACGACGCCATGGTGTTCTATGGCCCCTACACTCCGGTCGCGGAAGACATCGCGAAGTCGCTCGAAAATGGCGGCCGCGAAGCCGCAAGCCTCGCGCTGACAAAGCTTGAAGCGCTCCCCGAGTGGAAGGCTGCTGATATTTATGCTGTGCTGAAGTCCGTCTGCGATGAGCAGGGAGTGAAGTTCGGCGTGATCGCGACCCCGATCCGCGTGATTGCCACTGCCGCCAAGAAGGTTCCGCAGATCGATCAGACGCTCGAAATCATCGGCCGTGACGCTGTGATCTCCCGTCTTCGCGAAAACCTCGCCTAAATATGGGATGAAAACCGCAGTTGGGATGTAAAACTTGCTTTTCTGAGATTCTTTCGGTATAGTTTTACTTCTCAACTGATGAGTTTTCTGAACTTGTCGGGATCGTTAAGTCCCTATCGTCTAGAGGCCTAGGACATAACCCTCTCACGGTTAGAACCAGGGTTCGAATCCCTGTGGGGACGCCAACTTAAGCAAGTTAAGTTGTCCAGTGAGAAATAGCCCGTTTAAAACGGGCTTTTTTGTTGCCTAAAAATTCTGCACGTTGGTTTCAGGCGGCAAGCGTCGCAATACTCAGGTCTTCTCAGCGATTTCTTTCCGTATTCAAATACTCCTGATAGCGCTCACTGAGAAAGTCCCTATTAGGCTGGAATTTCTCAGGCATCTGAAGGCTTTGATGATTAAGCTGCGCCAGGAATTCCGCAGCAGCGCTCCCTTCCGCGACAGAGCGAAGGAGTTCGCGGGAAAACTCACACTTCATATCAGGTGAGATGCCTAAAAGATTTTTATCGAACGCACGGTGCATCGTCACGCTGAGCGCGATGCCGTTGCTAGGCTGCAGTCGCATCTCTGAGGAGTCCTTCCACGGTCTAATGTGCGCTGCCTCTACCAGGCTTCTCTCCGACAGCCCCGTTATAGCGCACTTCCATCCGTAGGACGAAAGAACCGCATTTCTGAACATATCCTGGTGCAGGCGAGTCTTTGCAAGATAAAACCGCTCCGTCTTCGCCATCGGATCGGGAACCTTAATCGATTTAAAACCAGGAACGTAAACATCCTCAGAAATCCCTTTCTCCTCTCCAATCCGCTCCGCGGCGTCAAAGAGCCGCGTCAGATCCGCTGTCTGAGGATCATCTCCGATGTAGCGATGCCACACAGCCTCATCAATTTTGCTGCCGTGACTCATTCCCGAGACCCCTTTCCTTGCGTGTTTCGGATCAAGTCTCATCAAATTGCTGAGTTTCAGAGCAACCGCATTTGGCGTTCTATCAATCTGCTGAGCGAGTTTGATCACATAAGGATTGCCATGCGTGTACTGCCCCGACGACATCTGAACGTAAAGCACCAAGGCCAGGGTTACCTCATCCTCTGTCCAATTACGCCGGACGGACTGTTCTATAGAGAGTGATTGCATAGGATGAGCCAATAAAAGACTGAAGAGAGATCGAATACCGATTTGATTATCGTCTAGGTTCATTCATTATGCTGCACCATTTCGCGACATTCTATACGTATGGTTCAGATGTAGGCCATCTGATATATGATAACTTTTTTAATAACTATATAGATACAAATAAAGGCCGCTTTTCAGCAGCCTTTATTTTTCTTCCTCCAGCGCTTCAATCTGATATCAGATCAAAGCCACCGGATTCGAACAACTGATATTACTCAGCCTTCGGGGAAGCAACCTCAGCGGCAGCCTTCTTCTCGGCCTTCACAGCCTTCTTGGCAGCCTTCTTCGGGGCCTTCTTAGCAGCCTTCTTGGCGGCCTTCTTCGGGGCAGCCTTCACAGCCTTCTTGGCAGCGGCCGGAGCGGCAGCCGGGGCGGAGGCGGTGGCAGCAGCGGCGGAAGCAGCCGGAGCGGCAACGTCAGCAGCCTGGGCGGAAACGGCGAAGGCGCCGAAAGCGATCATGGAAGCAGCGAGAGCGATGTTCTTGATAGACATTTGAAAAAGTCCTTTAGTTGAATTTTTTAGGGCGAGAAGCACACAGCTTTAATTAGGTGATGCCGCAGTGCTTGCCGCAAGATCGAATAGTATCCCGCAAGCGCTATTCCCGGGGGTAGGACAAGTACTACCGGGGGATCATATAAACACGTGATCCCCCGTCATAACCCTTATAAAATAGGGATAAAAACGATCTAGAGGCTGGGTTTATACCAATAAGGTATGTTCTTATAAAGAATATTTTTTAATAACGAAAAAATACTATTGCAGAAGTCCCATCCAGAAGGGAATCGTGGCAAGGGCCGCAATTGTCTGAACTGTCGTCAAATCCGCTACTGCCGGACCATTTCCTCCCATTCGGACCGCTAGGATATAACAGGAATTTGCAGTCGGCAGCGCTGTGAACGAAAGGAGTGCTCCCATCTCGACCGGAGTCAGATGAAAGTACAGACCAACGGCGAATGAAACAGCAGGAACCGCAATCAGGCGTTCAACCGTAGCGAGAGAAATCAGCTTTCCATACTTTCTGAAATCCTCAAGCCTGAGTCCTGAACCAATCGCCATCAGAGCGAGTGCTAGAGAGGCGGATCCCAGACTCTTGAATACCGAAGTAACAAGCGCGGGCATCTGAAGCCCGGTCACATTGAAGAACAGCCCGGCAAGGGTCGCAATAATGAGGGGATTCGTAAAGATCGACTTCAGTATTCCCTTGATCCCGGATCCTTCAGACTGAGACGCTGCCGCGAGATCTGCTACGGCTACCGCATTGGAAATCGGCACCCAAACGCCTACCAGCAGAGCAAAAAGCGCCATTCCGGTGTTTCCATAAAGCGCCAGAACCACCGCGAAGCCAATATAGGAGTTGAACCGGTAACCGCACTGACGGATGCTGGCGTCGGTCAGCCGATCGGCCGGAGCGAGTTTTGACACAATCCAGGCGAGCACCATGCCGGCCGCCATTGATCCCACACCGCAGGCAAGATAGAGACTCGTCTGAGACACTGTCAGCTCTGCCCGGGCGACACTGTTAAAGAGCAGCGGAGGAAAAAGAACGTAGTAGACGAGTTTTTCCACTCCTTCCCAAAGCGACCGGGGAAACATCCGCAGTCTCGAGAGCAGAAAACCGAGAGCAATAAGAATGAAGGGCTGAATAATGACTGAGAAGAAATGCATGGTTCGAAGCCCCCTGCCCCTTAAGCAAATATACCTAATCGGTTAATTCTTAAGTATAGGTCAGTCTGATCAGCAGAATCGAGATCAGAAGCGTTCTCTTCAGTGACAAAAATCCCCGGGACTTGCCCGGGGATTCTCTGGTTTCCAATAAATGATCTCTACTGGAAAGATTCGGCTTCGGTTACTCAGCCTGAGCAACTGCCTTCACAGGAGCCGGCTCACGGAGCTTCGCAACACAGTGGTAAACCACAAGCAGCGCAAGCACAATCAGAGCAAAGGCAACGATCAGCTGCAGACCGCCAACCATAAAGACAAACGTGCCATTCGCGATCTGACCGAAAATCCGTACCACAGCCTCAACCAGAGCGGTCATCGTAACGATGAACATGAAGGTCATCGGGACATAAAGCATCCAGCCCTTACGGCCAGTAGCCTTAAGGAACACTGCGAGACCGGTCAGCACAAGAGCGGAAAGGAGCTGGTTCGCTGAGCCGAAGAGCGGCCACACCGACATATAACCCGCCATGCAGAGCGCAAAGCCGCAGACCAGCGTAAGGACCGTGGAGAAGACCACATTCGTGAAGATCTTCTGGATAAAGGTCTTTTCCTTCCCCGGAGCCGGCTGGAAGAGTTCCTGAAGCGACATGCGGCCGATGC
The DNA here is from genome assembly GCF_003402575.1 of Mesosutterella multiformis. Classification (GTDB taxonomy): domain Bacteria; phylum Pseudomonadota; class Gammaproteobacteria; order Burkholderiales; family Burkholderiaceae_F; genus Mesosutterella; species Mesosutterella multiformis. The sequence goes on along the minus strand of NZ_BGZJ01000001.1, from coordinate 1,159,782 downwards.
GGGCCACGGCATCAACAGACGTCAGGGCGAGAGCGGAAACGCACATTGTCAGAATGCAGGCAGCAATATCAGCCGGAACACCGAAGATGTCCTGGAGGAAACCGGCAACCGAGTGAGAGAACGTCTGGAACGGAGTACCCGCAGGAAGAGCGCCGTTCGTAGCCGCCGCGCAGACCACCACGAGAGACACGATACCAAGCACCACTTCAGCGCACATTGAGCCGTAGCCAACGAGACGCATATCCTTCTCGTTGCTGATCATCTTGGAGGACGTACCGGAGGAAACGAGCGAATGGAATCCGGACACAGCGCCGCAGGCGATCGTCACAAAGAGGATCGGGAAGAGGTCCATGTTCTTAACCGTAAAGCCCGTCACAGCCGGCATATTGAGTGTCGGGTTCTTAATGAATACACCCAGCACGCCGCAGATAATCATGCCGATCAGGAGATAAGCAGACAGGTAGTCACGGGGCTGCTTAAGAAGCCACATCGGCATCACGGAAGCCGCAAAGAGGTAGATGAAGACGATATAGCGCCAGGTATTGGCGTCAGCATAGATCGGGTAAGCGATGCCGGCCCAGACCATCAGCACCATCAGAACAAGACCGACAATGAACTGAACACCGGAATTCGGCTTCACATACTTCATGAAGAGACCGAAGAGAACGGCGCCGACCATGTAGATCATTGAAATCGACGCGGCTGCGGCATTCGGCACCTGAAGATCACCGGTCTTCGAGAAACCGTTGAAAGTTGCCGCGACCATGTCACCGAAGGCCGCAATCACGAGCAGCGTGAAAAGCCAGCAGAAAAGCAGGAAGAGCTGACGGCCGGTACGTCCTACATAATCCTCAATAATGGCACCGATCGACTTGCCGCCGTTCTTGACAGAAGCATAGAGGGAGCCGAAATCCTGAACGGCGCCGAAAAACACGCCGCCGATCAGCATCCAGAGCAGCGCGGGAAGCCAGCCAAACATGGCGGCAATAATCGGTCCCGTGACAGGGCCGGCACCCGTGATGGATGTGAACTGGTGGGCGGCAACCGTCCACTTGGAAGCAGGCGCATAGTCACCGCCCGCATTTTTTACAGCCGGAGTCGGCTGCTTAGGATCAATACCCCATGTCTTCTCAAGCCACTTCGAATAGATGAAGTATCCGAAGCCAAGAGCGACAAAGGCGATCAGCATGACGGTTAAACCGTTCATTTTATTTTCCTTTGAAGCAAGTGCGAAATCTGCAGCCGCCTCCCGGAGGTTGCTTTTGGTCCCAGCGCAGGTGGTCGCTTGGATAAAAAGATGAGTGATTTCTGAATCAGGAGAGGCGGCGGTCTTTTTGGAAGAAGGTTTTTATTCTTTCAATGTTTAAAAATATACACATTCGCACATCGATACTTCTAAGAAAAAGTACTTAATTGATTGCACTGCGGTCAAGTATCACGCCCAAAAAGTCCCTTGAATACCGTGTTTGCGGCAATAAAAAACCCCGAGAGAAGGAAATCTCTCAGGGTGTTCTGTTTATCTCTCAGCTATTTCAGCCAAGAATGAGGGTGAGGAAAATTTTGTGGGTGACTCTGAGATAATTGCTCTTGGAGGAGCCTCAAATGAAACGAAAGACAGACCCCTTGGATAGTGTTGCAGGACAGATTTTAGAAAACGCCAAGAAATCCGGGCTTGAGATTAATACCGCAGAGGATGCGGAAAATCTTATGGCCCATATGCTCGGTCGGCTGCTGACTCAAATGCTTGACGGTGAAATGACCAATCATCTCGGTTACGAAAGAGGCGGTAAACGTGTCACCGAAAATGAGCGTAACGGGCATAGTTCGAAAACCCTCAAATCGTCCAGCCTTGGAAATATCCGTATTGACGTACCCAGAGACCGCAAGGGAGAGTTTGAGCCGAGGGTCGTTCCTAAGCATAAACGCCAGCTGGCGGGGTTTGAGGACAAGGTTCTGGCCTTGTACGCCAGAGGGCTCTCAACCCGGGAAATTCAAGGCTTTCTCTATGATGAATACGGTATGGAGACCAGTGCCGAATTTATCAGCGATGTTACGGACGCCATCCTTCCTGAGGTTGAAAAATGGCAGAACCGTCCTCTGGATCCGTTTTATACAACTGTTTTCTTTGACTCTATTCGAGTCAAAATCCGAGGTGATAATGGCATTGTTACCCCGAAAGCGGTCCATCTTGCCTTGGGCGTAAACGCCCAGGGCCGCAAGGAAGTTTTGGGGATGTGGGTCGCTGATAACGAAAGCGCAAAATATTGGCTTAAGGTCTTCACTGAACTCAAAAACAGGGGGGTGTCTGATATTCTGATTGCTGTCACAGACGGACTCAAGGGAATGAAGGAGGCGCTTGAAGCTGCCTTTCCCAACACTCTGCTGCAGACCTGCATTGTTCACCTGATCAGGAACAGTCTGAAATTCGTCGGATATAAGGATTACAAGGCCGTAGCCGGCGCGCTGAAGCCCATTTACCGGGCCGTAAACGCGGCTGATGCGCGGAAGGAACTGGACGCTTTTGCACAGTCGGAACTGGGGCTCAGATACCCTTACATCGCCAAACAGTGGATCGATTCCTGGGATAAGGTGATCCCCTTCTTTGATTTTTCCCCAAATATCCGCAGACTTATTTATACAACCAATGCCATAGAGAGCCTTAATCGGGATCTAAGAAAAGTAATTAAGACCCGAGCTGCTTTCCCTACTGAAACGGCTGCTTTGAAACTTCTCTTTCTGGCAATCCGGAAAGTAGAGAAAAGATGGGTGCGGCCTTCTCCATACTGGAGTGCCGCTATGAGAGAATTGGTTGTGCTATTTGGTGACCGAATCACCCCCTACATCGATTAACCTTGAACGAGCCGCCCACAAAAAATTACACACCCTCCCAAGAATCATCGAATCGGGAATATCCGCTTCGCCGTTCGAAGCTTTTTCGAAGAGACCAAGAAGATCCTGAACCGTGAGCTTCTTTTTCTCTTCGCCCGCGATATTCACAATCGCGCGGCCGTTATGCATCATGATGAGACGGTTACCGAAACGGAGAGCATCCCGCATGTTATGCGTAATCATCAGAGTCGTCAGACGGCCCTCATGAACGAAACGATCGGTAATCGCAAGCACCTTCTCCGCAGTCTTCGGATCGAGGGCTGCCGTATGTTCATCAAGTAGCAGCAGCTCAGGACGGCGAATCGTCGCCATCAGAAGCGTCACGGCCTGACGCTGACCGCCGGAGAGCAGTCCGACCTTGCTGGTCAGCCGGTCTTCAAGACCGAGGTCCAGCTCAGCAAGCATTTCGCGGAAATGCTCGTACATCTTCGAGCTCTCACTCCACCGGAGTCCGAGTCTCTGGCCGCGGCGCATTGCCATAGCCAGATTCTCCGCAATCTGCATGCCGGCTGCCGTTCCCTTCATCGGATCCTGGAAAACGCGGCCGATGAAACGAGCACGCTTATGCTCAGGCATTTTGGTGACATCGGTGTCTCCGATGATGATGCGTCCAGAGTCAATCGGGAATACACCGGCAATCGAATTCAGAACAGTCGACTTGCCAGCGCCGTTACTGCCGATCACCGTCGCGAAGTCACCATCCTCAAGCGTGAAGCTCACCCCCTGGAGGGCCTTCTTTTCATTCGGGGATCCGGGAAAAAATGTCTTATAAACGTTTTCAAGTTTCAGCATCAGGAAGCCCTCCCGGTGAGACGGGATGCCGCTCTCAGTTTGGACTGAATAAGCGGCAGGGAAAGCGCAATGGCGACAAGAATAGCCGTGAAGAGCTTAAGGTCGTTCGGCGGCATGCCAAGCTCGAGCACAATGGCGATCACGAGTCGATAGACAATCGAGCCGAGAACCACTGAAATCAGACAGTTCTTAAAGCTCCGGGTGCCGAAAAGCACTTCGCCGATAATCACCGAGGCAAGGCCAATCACGATGGTACCGACGCCCATGCCGGCATCAGCAAAGCCATTGCTCTGCCCGACAAGCGCACCGGAAAGAGCCACAAGCCCATTGGAAAGAAGCAGACCAAGGATCACCATGGAATCCGTATTCACGCCCTGAGCGCGGCTCATCTGCGGGTTATAGCCCGTGGCGCGCAGAGCGAGTCCAATCTCAGTTCCGAAGAACCAGTAAACGACGGCGACGACGAGAAGCGCCGCGATCAGACCGACAGCAAGGGTCGTCTGAGCTTCGGTGAGACCCGCGGACGCACCCCATGAATAAATCGTGGTCTGCCCGAGAAGCGAAAGGTTCGCGCGTCCCATCACGCGGAGATTGATCGAGTACAGACCGATCATCGTCAGAATACCGGAGAGGAGTGCGGGAATCTTCAGCTTTGTCGTGAGAAGTCCGGTCACTGCACCAGCGACACACCCGGCAAGAACAGCAAGCACAAAAGCCGTAACCAAGGAATGACCGGAGGTGATGCAGGTAGCCGCAACAGCAGCTCCAAGCGGGAAAGTACCCTCAACCGACAGGTCAGCAATATCGAGCACACGGAACGTGATATAGACGCCGAGCGCAAGCAGTGACCAGAGAAGCCCCTGGGCAATGGTGGGAATTAGTAAATCTAACATCGATCAGGTGCTCCTTTCTGCACAAGAACCTGAGTTACCTAAAAAGAAATCCTGCGCGGCCTCAGAGTATGAAGCCGTGCAGGCTTTGAACAAAAGCAGAGGGCGGAACCCCTGCGGAATTCTTACTGAATGATTTCAGCCTTCGACTTCACGGAGTCCGGAATCTGAATGCCGATTTCCTTGGCGGTCTTCGCGTTCACCATGGCCTTGAACTGCTGCTGATAGCGGATTGCCATGTTTTCAGGCTTCGACTTGCCGTCAAGAATATCCGCGCCCATGTCGCCGGCAATCTTGCCGAGCTCATAGTAGTCAATGCCAATCGTGGCAAGACCGCCGTTCTTCACCATATTGGGTTCACCGCAGATCACCGGAAGCTTCGCCTGGTTGGTGACCTTGATCAGAGTCGGCATGGCGCTCGCAAGAACGTTGTCAGTCGGGATATAGATCGCCTGGACCTTGCCAACAAGGCTGTTCGCGGCCTGCTGAATATCGTTCACATTGGAAACCGTTGCGATCTTCAGGGTCACGCCCATCTTCTGAGCCACGGTCTTCAGAGCGTTGACCTGGACCTCAGAATTTACTTCGCTCGAGTTATAGATGACGCCAAGCGTCTTCAGATTCGGAACAAAGTCCTTGATCAGCTGAGCCTGCTCAGCGATCGGGTTCATATCAGAGCTGCCGGTCACATTGGTGCCGGGCTTCTCGTTGCTCTTCACGAGACGCGCGGTCTGATAATCCGTAATAGCGGTACCGACAATCGGGATCGTCTTCGTCGTGTTCGCAACCGTCTGGGCTGCCGGAGTTGCAATAGCGAAGATCAGCGCGGAATTGTTAGACACAAAGCGCTGGGCAATGTTCTTCATATTCGACTGATCGGCCTGCGCATTCTGCTGGTCAATCTTGATCTTCCCGCCATCCTTATAGCCGCGGGCCGCCAGCTCATCCACGATACCCTTATTCGCTGCGTCGAGAGCCTGGTGCTCCACCAGCTGAATGATGCCGACATTCAGCTGACCAGTCGGAGCAGACGCTGCCGCTGAGGATGCGCTGCCACCCTTATCACCGCAGGCAGCAAGCAGTACAGCCGCGCCGACGCAGGCGAGCGCGATTCCAATCGACTTCATCTTCATAAGGGGCTCCTTCGAGGGAATTTATTGCTGATATCTGAAATGTATCGGATCTTGTCTGCTGTTTCAGCAGATGCATTTGGTTATTATGCACGTCTGAAAGCGGGTTGTGGAAATTTTGGAATTTCCCGCAGGCATGAAAAAACACCAGGATGAATGACATTCCTGGTGTTTTATTTTCAGTTCGGTCTGATCCCGTCGCCGCGGGATCAGATTCAGAAACTGATTAGTTGTTCTCGGCGAACAGCGGGGTCGAGAAGTAGCGGTCTCCGTTATCCGGGAAGATCACGACAATCGTCTTTCCTTCGGCCTCAGGACGCTTGGCGATTTCAATGGCAGCCCAAAGAGCAGCGCCAGCGGAAATACCGGAGAGGATAGCTTCAGTGCCTGCAAGCTTCTTACCAGTCGCAAAAGCGTCTTCATTAGTGACCGTGATCACTTCGTCATAAACGGAGGTATCAAGCGTCTTCGGAATGAAACCGGCACCGATACCCTGAATCTTATGGGGACCGGGCTTGCCGCCGGAAAGAACCGGGGAGGTGGTCGGCTCAACAGCCACAGCCTTCACGTTCGGATTCTTTTCCTTGAGGTAACGTCCGGTACCAGTCAGCGTGCCGCCAGTGCCGACGCCGGCAACAAAGTAGTCGACAACACCTTCAGTGTCACGCCAGATTTCCGGACCAGTGGTTTCGTAGTGAGCCTGAGGATTCGCGGGATTATCGAACTGACCAGCGATGATGGAGCCAGGATCCTTCTCATGAAGTTCCTGAGCCTTCGCGATGGCGCCCTTCATGCCGTCCTTACCCGGGGTGAGAACAATCTCAGCACCATAGGCATGGATCATGTTGCGGCGTTCAACCGACATCGTATCCGGCATGACGATGACAACCTTGTAGCCATGAGCGCGGCCAACCATGGCAATACCAATACCGGTGTTGCCGGAGGTCGGTTCGTAAATCGTGGCACCGGGCTGCAGACGGCCAGACTTTTCAGCGTCCAGAATGATGGACTTAGCGATGCGGTCCTTCACGGAACCAGCAGGATTGAAGGATTCGAGCTTCGCGAGAATGCGGGCCTTAAGACCAAGCTCCTTCTCAAGCTTGCTCAGTTCGACGAGGGGGGTATTGCCGATCAGGTCGGACACAGACTTATAAATAGCCAATTCTTTTCTCCAAAAGCAAGGCGTTTCATTCACGCCTGCCAAACAGTGATGGAATACGGATGACTCAGCTCATCCGCCAGTTGGTAACAGGTGTTTGGGCTTAAACCCGAGTTGTTCTGTCGGATATATTATCAGCGGGTTTTTAAAAAAGGTGAATTATCAAATCAAGTGCAAAGTTACTGAATAAAAGACTTCAGCCGGACACTTCCAATTGAGACGTTTTCTGGGTCTGAAATTCAGAGCATTGAACCGTTTCTGAACTTCTGCCTGAGAAATTTTATCGATACTCATTCCTTTTGGGAAAAAGTCTCTAAGAAGTCCGTTTGTATTTTCATTACTTCCTTTCTCCCATGGATGATGAGGCAAGCAGAAATACACTTTGGTTCTGAGATCTTTCTCCAGTTTTTCAGCCCAGGAAAATTCTTTTCCGCGATCTACGGTAATCGTACGCAGATCCTTATCTGACAGAGATTTCTCAATTACGGCAGACACATCGGCCGCAGTCTTGGAAGCGGTTTTCCCGCCACAGAGAAAGCCGGACTTCCTATCGACCAGAGTCGTGAGGCAGGCTCCGCCCTTTTTTCCGATGACGGTATCGCCTTCCCAATCCCCCAGGCGAGATCTGTTCTGAGCTTCCAGGGGTCGCTCTTCAATGCTGTGAGTGATCTGGATCTTTCCTCGCCTCTCGGTCATGCCTTTACGGTGACGCGTTTTACCGTGGTGTCGCAGGTGTCGGGACATCTTTCGGCCATCCACAAAGCGATCCAGAAAGCCAGAATTGATTCCTCGGTAGATTGTCGTGGCGCTGATCCTTAGATTCGGCAGCTCCTTTCTGAGACGGTATTGAATCTGCTCCGGAGACCAGAATTTCTTAACCAGCAGATTTGAGACAATCCTTGTCAGCAACGAGTCAGACTTCAGAATGTTTCTCTTTCCGCAATGCTTTCTCTGTCTCTGATATCGGGCCTGCGCGGCACAGGGATCATAGGCAGCTGAAGCCCCATCCTGGGCCGATACAGCCTTGTTTCGCTTCAGTTCGCGGGAGATCGTAGAAACATTTTTCCCAATCGCACATGCAATTTCAGACAGGGATTTGCCTGAAATCGTTAAAGCCGAAATAAATACTCTGTCCCGAAGAGTAAGATGATGATAGTGGCTCATGAGCTCCCTCTATAGTTATCTTGACAATCTCTATTATGGAAGCTTTATGGGCCACTATTCTTTTCTCAGGCTTTGCACTTGAAGTGATAATTCGCCAAGCAAAAATGATTTTCTGTGGAATATTTTCGCTTTAAATGTGAATGATTACGGTTTTTGAAAATTTATTAAATACTTATTTTTCAATAATTTGATATTAATAAACAACAAAAATATCCATTTTAAAACGACACAAATAAGCGCAAAAACAGCGGAGAAAACGAGACTTTTGAAGCCTCTGACATCAAAACTCTTCTGTAAAAAAGTGTACCTTCTGATGTATTACCTGACGGATCCTTGAATTTCATCGAAAATACTTTTCCCCGTCATCACTCACCGGTCTGATCCCGAATGAACTCTTTTTCTTCCCAACGCACTGAGACAACAGCCCCCTCTTCTCTCACGGTTCAGCTGACCGCTGAGGAGCTGGGAAAAAATGGCAGCTGCATCGCTTGGACTGAAGTTTCAGGGAAGACTGTCCGGGTGATTCTTCCCGGCACGCTGCCTGGCGATGCGGTTGAGGCCGTGGTTGAACTGCCTAAAAAAGGGGCTCATTCCGCTATCGGACGTGTTTCACGTTTCATTCGGAAATCCCCCGGCCGCCGGGGTTCTCCCTGCCCTGCTTCAGCGCTCTGCGGCGGGTGCCCTTTGATTGAACTCACGAGCGAGGCTCAGCTCTCTTATAAAAAGCGTTTCCTCGAGAAGCTTTTCAGCGCGACCCCTGGCGGGGCATCTCAGATACTGGATCCGATTCCGATGCCTCACGGGATTGACTCTGGGTACCGCAACAAAGCGGTGCTCTACTTTGAAGAGTCTGCAGGAACCCGAAAGCTGGGCATGTACGAAGCGGGAAGCCATCATGTTGCGCCCGGAACTGACTCCTGCAGACTCTGCCCGCACTGGATGGCTGTTGCGGCGAATGCGGTGCTTCGCTGGAGCAGGGATTCAGGATTATCGGTCTGGAGCGAAACGTCTCAGACGGGGCTGCTTCGCGGTCTTATTCTTAGAGCCGGCAGCAACGGGCGTCTCGCAACTTTGGTGACCTCCTCTTCCATCCCTGACTCTGCCTCTGAAAGCCTGATTTCGGCCCTTCAGTCTGCCGGTGTGTCAGATATCACCGTTTCCATCAAAACCCGCCCCGGAAACTTTGTCCTAGGTGAAACGTCAGTCGTGCTTTTGGGCAGAGGATCCGTCACCGCTGAAATTTCAGGTCTTGAGTTTGAGGTGAGACCCGAAACCTTTCTGCAGGTCAACACGCCGCAGACCCCGGTTCTTTATGACACCGCGATCCGCCTTGCCTCCATCAGCCCAGAGGATACTGTGCTTGATCTCTACTCCGGCATCGGCACCATTTCGTTGCTGCTCGCCAGAAAGGCGGGACACGTGATCGGCGTCGAGATTGTTCCTGAATCCGTTGAAGAGGCAAAGAAAAACGCGGTGAGGAACGGCTTATCCAATACCGAATTTTTCTGCGGCCCGGCAGAGAAAATCCTCCCGGATATCTGCAGCCGCGGCATCCAGCCGAAAACGGTTTTTGTCGACCCTCCGAGAAAAGGGCTTGAAGCCTCTGTCCCAGGCATCATTGCCGCCATGGAGCCTGAGACAGTGATCTATATCGCGTGCGGCCCAGAGGCTCTGGCGCGTGACGCGGCGAAGTTCCATAACCTCGGATATTGCCTCGATACGCTGCAGCCCGTTGATCTGTTCCCGGATACCGCGCATATTGAATGCGTTGCGCGGCTCCGGCGGGTGCAATAAAAAAAGCGGACGGTTTTCATCGTCCGCTTTCAGAACCTGATTCTGTTTACTTCAGATTTGCGTCGAAGAACGACGTGATCTTATCGAACGGAATCACATTCATCTTGTAGTACAGATCCGTGTGCACAGCGCCCGGAATGATGACAAGCTCCTTATTGCTTCCCTTCAGACGCTTGAACAGGTCTTCGCTGAAATAGCGGGAGTGAGCCTTCTCACCATGAATCATCAGCACCGGCGTTTCGATTTCCTCGGCGTAAACCGTTATCGGCATATTCGTGAAGTCGAGAACCGAGCTCAGGGTCGCCCCGGTTGTGGAGCCGAATGAACGCGGATGATAGCCAAGCTTCGTCTGATAAAAGTCGTGATAGTCACGCACAAACTGCGGCGTATCAGGCTTCACCTCAGTGATCACACCGCCCGCCATCTTATAGGTGCCGCTCCTGTAATCAGCCGTTCTCTGCGCGCTCAGCGTCTTCCGCAGCGCTTTCCGTTCAGCTCGGATCGCTTCCGGGGTCTTCGTTTTATCAAAATACCCGTTCGCTATCACCCGGCTCATGTCGTACATCGTGGAGGTCACGGTTGCCTTGATGCGCGGATCCATAGCGGCCGCGTTGATAGCAAAGCCTCCCCAGCCGCAGATGCCAACAATGCCAATCGCTTCCGGATTCACATCAGAGCGGTTCGACAGATAATCAACCGCAGCAGAGAAGTCTTCCGTATTGAGATCGGGGGAAGTCACATTCCGGGGCTGCCCGCCGGATTCACCGGTGAATGACGGATCAAATGCCAGCGTCAGAAATCCTCGGGCCGCGAGCTCCTGAGCGTAACGCCCCGACACCTGCTCCTTCACAGCGCCATAGGGCCCGGCGAGCGCGATAGCCCTCATCTTCTCTCCCGCCTTCATGGTTTTCGGCGTGTAGAGATCACCAACGAGAGTGATTCCAAAGCGGTTATGGAAAACAACCTTCCGGTGCGACACCCTCGGATCCTCCGGAAAAACCTTGTCCCAGGCGTTCGAGAGCTATGCGGGATCAATCGTTTCCGGCACCGCGACAGAATCCTTCAGGGGAGCGCGGTCAAGCGCCTGAGCGGCGCGTGCCACAAGCGCCGCCCCAACTCCCGTCAGGGCCACTTTTGCGAAGAGTCTTTTCGACATCATCATCTTCATTATTCCTATCTCCCATTCATTTTTGCAGTGGATGAGGGGCACTTTTCCCACCCTCCGTTCGTCCACTGATTTCCTTGGCTGAGATAAGATTAACGTTAAAGTCAACTTTAAAGTCAATAGTCAGAGGGACTACCCGTGGAATACACGATTCAGCAGGTTTCAAAGATGACGGGAATTCCGTCCTCGACGCTCCTTTTCTACGATAAAGCCGGTCTTCTCCCATTCCTCAGCCGGGGAGCTTCAGGCTATCGGATGTTCTCGGATCTCGATCTGGGGTCAATTCAGATTATTCAATGCCTCAAAAAGACCGGACTCTCGATTGATCAGATCCGGCTCTTTACGGAATGGGTGCGGGAGGGAGATGCGACTCTTGAAAAGCGCCGCGAGCTCTTCAGGCAGCAGAAGAAAGAGATTGAAAACCGGATCAAAGCGCTTGAAGAAACACTCGATGTCGTCAACTACAAGTGCGCCTACTACGATGAAGCGATTGCCGCAGGAACTGAAAAAGTGGTCTTTGGCCGCGATCCCCTGCCGCATTCAGAGGAATTCATCCATGCAGGCGTAAAAGAAGAGGCCTGAAGCAGAATGCCTCAGACCTCTCATCACAGATGCCGCGGAGACCTGCCGGCATCTGTGCTTTTATTTAAGCCAATGATTACTTGGCAGCAGCCTTCTTTTCACGGATCGTGAACTTGTGGCACTGGTTGCAGACGAGCTGCGGCTTCTCCTGATCAGGCTTATGGCAATCCGTGCAGTTCACGTCACCAAGGTGGCTGTGATGCGGATTCGGGTCAAGATTTTCCGTCATCTTGGCGAGCTTCGAATAATCACCGTGGCAGGCCTTGCACTGCTCCTTCACGACGTATCCGTTCACGCTCTTCGGCCAGGCCGAACCGTGAATCTCAGCAAGCGTCTTATCAGCAGCGCCGGCCGACATGGAAAGGCTGAGGCCGAAAGCAACGGCAGCCAGGACAGCTAAAGCTTTAGTCATATCAAATTCTCCTCTATTCCTGTTTGTCTTTACGTCCGGGCATTACTTAGCCGCTTTGGCACGGGCGGCCATCTCACGGCCGGCAATACGGCCGAAGACCGTAGCGCCGCCCAGCTGGGCACCGCCGATGTAGTCGCGGAAGAAGAGGCCGCCAGCGGCATTGCCGGCTGCGTAGAGACCAGGAATGCTGTGGCCTTCAAGGGTCTGCACTTCGGCCTTCGTGTTGATCAGCGGACCGCCGAACGTAGCCGTCATACCGCCTTCATACGGAATGGCGAAGAACGGCGCCTTCGCGATCGGATGCGGCTGACGATAGGAGCAGGGAGGATTCATCTGCTTCAGGGTGCCATTCTTCAGGGCGTTGTTGTAGTCGTCAACGTCCTTCTTCAGCACGGCCGGATCAATGTTGATGTCCTTAGCCAGGGCTTCGATCGAATCAGCCTTGTAGTACTTGGTGTTCAGCAGCTCGAAGCGGTGCGTCATGTTGCCGATCACCTTGCAGTCGGCGTCAACAATAGCCCAGGCCTTGTTCTCGATCGTGTTCTGCGCGCAGGCCTTGGCCTTGATCACGTAGGTGTTCACCTCGTCGACGAAGCGCTTGCCGCGAAGGTCAACGATGATGCCATAGCCGGAGTTCAGAACTTCATTCGGGTTCACATGCGTTTCAGCAATGATCGGGCCCGCATGGAACTGATCCATGTTCACGAACTTCGCGTTCAGCGGGAGAGCGAGAGAAATATTCGCGCCCGTGGTAGAAAGAGAACCGCGGATAGCCAGGCGGGAAGCCCAGCCGCCGATGTACTTATCGACCATTTCAGGATTTGCGGAGAAGCCGCCCGTCGCGATCGTGACACCGCCCTTCGTGAAGAACTTCTTGCGGCCATCCGGAGCAACAGCTTCGACGCCGATCACGCGTTCGTGATCGTCCGTGATCAGTTTGTCCGCGCGATGCTGCCAGAGGAAAACGACACCGCGCTTCTTAGCGGCAGCGACGAGCATCTGTACCATCTGGGAGCCGCCGGTAATGCCCTTGCCGAGAATCGGGTTAATACGCCATTCACGGGGATACGGGGCTTTCTTCACCTTGCCGAATTCAATGCCGATGTTCTCTTCGAGCCAGTCGAGGCCGGAGGGAATATCGTTCGTATAGGTACGGGTCAGGGCGGGATCAGCTCTCCAGTTGGAGGTGACCATCATGGCCTTATAGAAATCCTCGGCCGTATCCTTGATGCCCTGACGGATCTGGCGCTTGGAGCCCCAGCCGCAGATATTGCCCAGAGCGTAAATGGCGTTGCCGTTCGGGCGGTCCATCTGCTCCAGAATAGCGACACGCTTCGCGCCGGAATCCACAGCGGTAATAGCGGCGATCAGACCGGCAGCACCGGCGCCGAGCACGATAGCGTCATAAGCGGCAGCAGACTTCGCGGCCTTTTTGTCTTCCTTCTTTGCTTTAGCAAAGGCGATTCCCGGGAATGCCGAAGCGGCGAATCCAGCCATGCCGGCCTTCAGAATCGTACGACGGGAGAGCTGAGTCATCTTTCTTTCTCCTTTTTATTGACTACCTTCAAAAGAAGTAGTTTTCCAGTTATGTTGGGTATTATCCGTCGATCAAACACGTACGTAGTTTGACCGACATCAGTGTTTAACCCAGCAAAACCTTAGAGAAAGAATTTAAAAGTTACATAAAATCAGGCAATTATTTTTTAGCCAGCGACTGCACCGCTCAGATGCAGACTCCTGACAAAAGACTAAGCACATCGACGCCGACACGCCGGCCGCTCTTAGAGCGGGAACGGTCTGTGGACGGCGCTGAGACCTCGGTTTCTGCTTTCCGGAGACTCACCGAGCCGTCAGGAGAAATAACGAATTCGACAGCGGAATCGCCGTTGGTGAGATGAAGAAAATCCCGGACTTCCTTCGGGATCGTGACCTGACCTTTGATCGTAAGACGGTTTGCCATTTTTGGCTCCTTTTTATCCGGTTTTGGCACCATGCCGGGTCCGGCAATATGGAACAAATCCAACCCGATCTATCCGCCATCTTCCTGATGGCCCGGGAGATCACCCGGCGCCCTGGATGCCTCGAGCCGCGCATCCAGGTTGCTGCATAAAAAAAGCTCCTCATGCATTACGTGAGGAGCTCTTGTCTTTCCCGCTCTATTGCCTCCGCTCGAGGAGACCTCATTCTCTCAATGCTCTGAGAGCCACCACCTTACCCGGGTAGGCAGGTTGGCGTGCGGTGTATTTAAACCGCAACTCGTAATGACACTTTAATTTTAGCGGATCCAGGATTAATTGCAATAATCCTGAATCCTCTCTGACAGATTACGGATTCGGATTCCGCTTCTTTCGGAAGCCGCCCCCGAGAAGTGCGCAGACCGGGCGGCGGGACGAAGGATTCCGATATCCGGTAAGCGCCCGGGCCGCATGCTGCGTCTCTTCTTTTTTCGGGGATGAAGACACAGCGCCAGTCTTTTCAATATAGGGATGATCAAAAAGCGGATCCTGAGGCGCGGGAGGCGGAGTATAGCGATACGCATGCGTCTCGTGACCACGCCTCTGACCGCGGTCAGAGGTCGAACGGCGGCGATCCTCGCGGGTCAGCTCAAGAGGCTTTCTCGCAAACTTCTGCTTTGTCAGCTTCTCAATCGCCTCAACAAGCTTCTCGTCGTTCTCGCCCGAAGCGAGAGAAATCGCGAGACCCTTGGCACCGGCTCGGCCCGTACGGCCAATACGATGCACATAGTCTTCCGCCGCGAACGGCACATCAAAGTTAATCACGAAGGGGAGCTCGGCGATATCAAGTCCGCGGGCCGCCACATCGGTAGCGACAAGCACATGCGTCGTGCCGTTCTTGAAATTTTCAAGTGCCTTCAGGCGTTCATCCTGAGTCTTATCACCGTGAATGGAGTCAGCCGGAATCCCGGCATTGACGAGAAGACGGGTAAGACGGCGGCAGGTCAGCTTGGCATTCACAAAAACCAGCACCTGGCGCATCGGACCGTTATCGTCACCATGATGGCGAAGGAGCTCAGTCAGGGCCTGAACCTTGCTCTCACCCTTCACTTCGTAGAGTTCCTGCGTGATCGTATCCGCCGTGGCGTTCTGGCGGGCAACTTCAACCAGCTGCGGGTCCTTCAGGAACTGGCTCGCGAGTTTCTTGATTTCAGGCGAGAACGTCGCCGAGAACATGAGGCTCTGAACCGATTTCGGAATCAGGTTGAGGATCCGGGAAATATCCGGCAGGAATCCCATATCGAGCATACGGTCGGCTTCATCGAGCACAACGATCTCAACCTGGGAGAGATTCACAGCCTTCTGCTCGATGTGATCAAGCAGACGTCCCGGAGTAGCAGTCAGCACCTCAATGCCGCGGCGAAGCATATCGCTCTGCGGGCGGATATCAACACCGCCATACACCACGCCGACCCGGAGTCCAGTCTTCGCCGCATAAGCAACGAGATTTTCATTCACCTGATCCGCGAGTTCGCGGGTCGGGGCAAGAATCAGGGCCCGGACGGGGTGTCGCGCAGGAGACGCGCTCGTATTCGCTTTCGGGAGAATCCGCTGCAGCATCGGCAGGCCGTAGCCCGCAGTCTTTCCCGTACCCGTCTGAGCGGCGCCCATGACGTCCCGTCCGGCAAGCACGAGAGGAATGGCCTTCGCCTGAATCGGGGTCGGGCTCACATAGCCCATTGCCTTGATAGCATCAAGGATCCGGGGATCAAGCTGGAAAGATGAAAAATCCTGCGATTCTGTCATAGTCAAAAGAACGGTACTGCCTCGCGAGTATGGAGTGGGAATCTTCGCTGCATCGGAACCGGAACATTCACTGACAAAATTAGAAGCCTGCGCTGAGGCTTCCCGATGCAAAAAACGTGACGATGGTAGGCCAGGTTGGACTTGAACCAACGACCAAGGGATTATGAGTCCCCTGCTCTAACCAACTGAGCTACTGGCCCGATGGTCTCCCGCGAACCCTGATGGGCCGGGGAGATCACAAAGAAAGCTATTGTACAGAAAATCAAGCGGCGGTGCGCTTATTCCTCGAAGTCCTTGTAGTCCTTCAGGCGCGCCTTCGCGGCATTGCTGCGCAGCTTTCTGAGGGCCGCAGATTCAATCTGACGGACACGCTCACGGGTAAGACCGAGGGCCTTGCCGACTTCTTCAAGCGTGTGATCGCGGTTAGATCCGATACCGTAACGGAGACGGATAACAGAGGCTTCGCGGGCCGTGAGATCGTCGAGAGAGCGAACGATTTCATCGCTCATCGCGGTCTCCATATAGCGGCGCTGCGGATCCGCATCATCCTCACCCCGGACGAAATCGAGTTTCGTCGCATCATCGTCATCGCCGATCGGCGCGTCGATAGATTCGACACCGCGCATCGCGTTCATCAGCAGATGAACCTTGGAGAGCGGCATATCGCCGAGCTTTGCAAGTTCAGAATCGCTCGGTGCCTTGCCGTCATGTGTCTGCAGATAACGCTGCTTGATTCGGCGAAGCTTGTTATAAGACTCGGTCATATGAACCGGGACTCGGATCGTCGCGCCATAATCCGCCACAGCGCGCGTAACCGACTGCTTCACCCACCAGGTTGCATAGGTGGAGAACTTGTAACCGCGGCGATATTCAAACTTATCGACCGCCTTCATGAGACCGAGATTGCCTTCCTGAATAAGGTCAGTCATGGCAAGACCGCGGTTCACATAGGATTTGGCGATCGAAATCACGAGTCGGAGGTTCACTTCGATCATCTTGCTCTTCGCCGCCGACAGGTTGCTCTGAGCGATCTTCACGGACTTGGCAAGCTCACGCTGCTCGGAAATGGTGATGCAGGAGGCCTTTTCTTCATTCCGAAGCTCTTCCTGCATAGCCATCAGCACCGCTTCCTGGCGCTCAACACGCTTTGAATAAGAAGCGCCCTGACGCACGATGGACGGGAACCAGTCAGGATCCGTCGCACGGTGATCAAAGTCCTTCAGGAACTTATCGATCGGAATGCCACAGTCATCAACCGCAAGGGCACGCATCCGGGAGAGCAGTTTATTCACTCCGGACACATGCTCAGTCACCTGATCGGAAAGAGAAGACACAATCTTGCCGGAGAAGCGGATCTGGGAGAGTCCCTTCACCACAGCGCGGCGCTCACGGTTATAGGCGGCGTGCTGCTCGGGATCCGGGAAATACTCCTTCACGAGCTTGTAGTGCTCCTCGCACTCGGTGATGATCGACACCACACGGTCCTTCATATCGGAAAGCTGTTCGGTCGTCATGCCGGCAGCTCCGATATCGCCGTTAGAGGCATCGCCTTCTGCAACCTCTTCCGCGCCTTCCGGCTCATTGAAGCCATCAGCGACGTTATCGATTGTCAGCTCACCGGACTGCAGCTGATCACGGATCTTGAGCAGGTTGTCCATCACGAAGGGGAAGCCAGCGAGCACCGACACGAGTTTCTGCGTGTAGGACTCAATCTGCTTCGCGACTTCGATTTCTTCTTCACGGGTCAGCAGCTTATGCGTACCGACACCGCGCAGATAGGCGCGGAGGGGATCACGGGAAAGACCTGCGCTCTCCTCAGGCGACAGCATTTCAGCGGCATCGTCTTCATCGATGTCGTCACGGCTGTCAGAGGTCACGGAGGCGAGAATGATGTCATCGCTGTCCGGGGCCTGCTCGAACACCTGAATACCCAGAATGGCAATCTGCTCGGAAATATCCGAAACCTGCTCTTCAGTCGACACAGCGCTCTCAGGCAGCAGATCGTTGATGTCCTCAACGGAAATCCAGCCTCTCTGGCGGCCAAGCTTCACGAGCGCCTTGTACCCCTTCGTCATTTCCTCAGACGGGGCTTCCCGGGAGCTCTTCTTGGCGCTTCTCTCAACTTCCTCGAGATCGATGTCCTCATCCGACAGGTCCTCTGCGGAGGAGTCGTCATCTCCCTCCATCAGGCTTTCCGGATCAAGGATTCCATCCTCGGAGTCAGAATCATCGTCAGAGACTTTAGCAACGGCCTTCTTCGGACGGCCGGGGCGCTTGGCACCCGTCGTCTTGGCAGTCTTCGCGGCAGCTGTCTTTGCCGCTGCCTTGCGCTTCTTTGCGGGCTTTTCCGCGGCTTCTTCGGTATCTGCCTCGGAAACCGTCTCAGCCTTTGCTTCAGAGACCTTCTGAACAGCTTTTGCCTCAGACTTACGGACGTGCTTCACCGCAGGCTTCTCAACCGGCTTCTCCGCAGGCTTTTCCACCGTTTCTTCGGCAGGCTGCACCGCGGAAGCCACAGCAGCCTGTACAGCCGCTTCAGCCTCAGGATTCACAATGCGCCGTCTTCTGCGCCGGATCACCACCACGGGCGGCTTAGGCGCCGAAGCAGCCGCAGAAAGCGTCTCAGACGCCGCGGGTTCGGCGGCCTTCGTCTCTTCAGTTTTATCTTGTAGCGTAGCCAATTGAAACATCCAGCATTTTTGTTCCGCCTGGAGGCGGAAATTCACGCCGCAGCGCCGGAGATCCGGCTTAGCCGGCTCACGGGGCAGCGTAAAAATGAAATTTTTCTGCTCCTGCACAACTCAGGAGCTGTAATTGTCGAAAGGGAGTGACAGCATAAACTAAGAGCGAAATCTCTGCGACCGTATCCGCCCCGTTTCTATCCTGATTGACAAATCAGAATAAAAATGAATGTCCTGCTTTCACCCCGCTTTCCGGGGAATTCCGCCTGAGTAGGCGGTCTGCTACTTTTTATCCTCTCCGTCGATGAAGCTCTTCAGCTTATCGGAACGTGAGGGGTGGCGCAGCTTGCGGAGAGCCTTTGCTTCAATCTGGCGGATCCGTTCGCGGGTCACATCGAACTGCTTTCCAACTTCTTCGAGCGTGTGGTCACTCGACATCTCGATACCAAAACGCATCCGAAGCACCTTCGCTTCACGCGGAGTCAGGCTGTCAAGAACCTGCTTGATCGCTTCTTCGAGGTTCTCATTCTGAGCGGCTTCCGCCGGCGCTTCAGTTTCCGTATCCTCTAGGAAGTCTCCGAGATGCGAATCCTCATCATCACCGATCGGAGTTTCCATCGAAATCGGCTCTTTCGCAATCTTCAGAATCCGGCGGATCTTGTCCTCCGGAATCTGCATCTTTTCAGCGAGCTCTGAAGGATCCGGCTCCTGACCGGTTTCCTGAAGCACCTGACGCGTGATGCGGTTCATCTTATTGATCGTCTCGATCATATGCACCGGGATGCGGATAGTACGTGCCTGGTCCGCAATAGAACGGGTGATCGCCTGACGGATCCACCAGGTGGCATAGGTCGAGAACTTGTAGCCGCGGCGGTACTCAAATTTATCAACCGCCTTCATGAGACCGACGTTGCCTTCCTGAATCAGATCGAGGAACTGCAGTCCGCGGTTCGTGTACTTCTTCGCGATCGAGATCACAAGTCGAAGGTTGGCCTCCGTCATCTCCTTCTTCGCGTTCCGGGCTTTTGCCTCGCCGGTCGCCATCTGCTTATAGATGTCGCGGAGATCCTGGATCGGCAGCAGTGCTTCCACTTCCATATCAATCAGACGCTGCTGCAGCTGCTCGATTGCCGGAAGATTGCGGCGGAACACGGGAACGAAGGGCTTACCGGATTCCAGCAGACGCTTGCCCCAGTTGAGATCCGTCTCATGCTTCATAAAGTCAGAGAGGAAGAAATTGAGGTCGATGCCGGAACGGTCAACGGCCAGTCCCTTGATCTCTTTCTCAATATCGCGGATCTGTTCAATCGTCTTACGGAGCGTTCCGCAGAGGCGATCGACAGCCTTAGCCGTGAATCGGACCTGAGAGAGTTCCTTGCGGATCTCTTCCTGCTTCTCAATAAAAGCCGGAGAGCGGGAACGGTCACGCTCATAAATCGCCTTGATCTCTTCAAACTGCTTGCCGACGCGGTCAAAAATCTTCAGAACGCGTTCCTTCAGTTCTTCAAGCTGCCCCGCCGTCATACCGGAAGCGCCGATATCAGCGAAGTCGTCCTTCTTCTCGTTCTCAGGATCGTTGATGCCGTCAACGACTTCATCAATCGAGAGCGTGCCTTCGCGAATACGCTTGGCATCTGCGAGAATCTCGCGGATGGTCGTCGGGCTCGTGGAAATAGCGGTCACCATATGCCCGAGACCGTCTTCAATCCGGCGGGCAATAGCGATTTCACCTTCACGCGTGAGCAGTTCGACAGAACCCATTTCGCGCATGTACATGCGGACCGGATCCGTCGTGCGGCCGAATTCTCCGTCCATTGAAGAGAGGGCGGCATCGGCTTCATCATCACTATCCGAATCCGTGACGGCGTTATCGTTCAGGAGCATCGACTCCGCGTCCGGTGCCTGGTCGTAGACCTGAATATTCAGGTCAGAGAGGGTAGCCACCACCTGATCGATATCGTCCTGCTCCACCATGGTCTCAGGCAGATAGTCGTTCAGCTCAGCGTACGTCAGATACCCGCGGTCACGGCCAAGCTTGATCAGGGCGCGCCACTTGGTCTGACGCTCTTCCGCGCCTTCTTCCTTCGCGTGATAGGACTTTGCGATAGCTTCCTTCATCGCCTTTTCGCGGGCGAGCTTGGAAGCACCGCGGCCGCGGCGGCGCTTAGGCTGCTTGGTGAGCGCCTCTTCGGCAATTCTCACGGCCTCATCATCATCCGAATTCTCGTCATCGCTGTCGACACCAACGACATCGTCATCCGAACCGTCAGCGTCATCAGCCTTTCCGGATTTCTTCGCAGCCTTGGATTTCGTCTTGGTCTTTGTCTTTGACTTTTTGGGAGCAGCGGCCTTCTTCTCAGTTTCTGATGGCTGAGCGTCACCGGCAACTTCAGCAGAAGCCGCCTTGAACTCTTCCTCGGAAATGAGGAACACCCACTCATCAGCAGCCGCTTCCGGCGCTTTTCCTTCAGGCTTCATCTGTTTCAGTTCAGCTTCGGGAATCAGGTAGACGACTTCAGGCTGCACAGCCTGAGCCGCTTTGCCTTTCTGAGTGGTTTTAGACGACTTTTTGTTAGTTGCCATTTCTGTTCCAATGTTTTTTCAAGGCAAGCGCAGCCTCACGGGTTCCCGCGGTGAGAGCCATTCCGGCACTGCAGCTTTTAGCGGCGGGTATTCCTGCAACAGTCACATCAATACCCTGAATCCAGATATCTGGCCTCTGTGATAATGGGAAACACTGATCCGGCAAGAGCCGAATTCCTCTCATCGGTTTCCCTGCGGCACAGGATCTATCTGGAAAGTCAATGTGTTACTGACGCCTCCGACTGGTATGTGTCTCCTGGGCGCCCCCGTACAAAAGTGCAGAACGTTCTGCCTTTCTGCGGGCCTAGTTGATCAAAATGATAGCACAGACCACTTGACAAGTCTCGAAATCTCGAGTATTAACCCTGACCCGGCATCGGAACGTCCTCCGAGGCCGCCTGCTTGAGCGCAGTGCCCAGCTGCTTCAGACGTGTCTGCAGACCGTTGTAAAGCTCAGCATCAAACACTTCCGCTGAAGCCACCTCATCCAGCCGGAATCTCACCTCATCAAGCGCTATTTTCAGAAAAGCGGTGCGGATTTCCCGCCGCGCGACGTCTTTCGGAGTTCCGACCGACATTTCCTCTGAAGCAATCTTGCTGTACTCATCGCTGTACTGGCTTCCGGCCAGAAGCTGAACCAAAGTGCCAGTGGTGAGAGAGTCGACCGAACCGCCCTCCTCCTGATCCTCACCGCCCATCGCAGCGCGCCAGGCTTCAAGAATCTTCTGATCACCGGCCAGATGGCTCCCGGTCATATGTTCCTCAATATCAGCCTGAAACTCTTTGAAAAGACTGGGCCACGCGAAAAACGAACGAAGCATGCGATCCCGGAGATCCAGAACAGGAAGAGCTCCTCCTGCCATTGGGCGCCCGTTATTACCCACGCCGCGGCCTCTCACCGGGAAAAAATTCCTCCGGCGCTCTGCCGGCGCGCTCTTCGCCGCAGCGGCAAAGGGAATACCGATGAGGCTGCAGATTTCCGCGGGTTCCATCCGGACGACAAGACCGATGCTGCCGATCAGCTGCTGACGCAGAACCGGCGCTTCTTTCATCGAGAGAAGGAGCGGTTTTGCCTCCGCGAGAAACTGGGATCGGCCTTCAGGAGTCCCCATAGACTTTCCGGCTTTCAGCGAATCGATAAAGAACGTGGAAAGCGGGAACGAGTGCTGGATTTCGCGCTCATACGCCTCAGACCCTTCAGCCTTAATAAGACTGTCAGGGTCATGTTCAGGAGGAAGGAGAATAAATCTCGCTTCCTGAGTATCTGTAATAACAGGGAGCGCCTGCTCTAGAGCCCGCCTTGCCGCGTGACGCCCGGCATCATCACCATCAAAGGAGAAGATTATCTGGGGCACAATTTTGAAGAGCTTCCGGATATGCGCTTCGCCGATTGCCGTGCCAAGTGCCGCCACAGCTTCGCCAAACCCAGCCTGCGAAAGCTGAATCACGTCCATATAGCCTTCGCACACAATAGCGCGGCCAGCCTTGCGGATCGCTTCCCGGCCTTCCCAAAGACCGTAGACTTCCTGCCCCTTCTTGAAGATATCGGTTTCCGGACTGTTCAGATACTTCGGCTCTCCTTTCCCGATCACCCGGGCGCCGAAACCAATCACCTGCCCTCTCGGATTGCGGATCGGGAACATCACTCGGCCGCGGAAACGATCATAGCGATGGCCGTCCTTCGTGATCACAAGGCCGCAGTCCTCAAGTGCTTTTGAGCTGTATTTCTCGCCGAAAACCGCTTCGAGAGCCTGCCAGTTATCCGGTGAATAGCCAAGACCGAATTTCTGTCTCGTCGCCTCACTGATCTGACGCTCTTTCAGATAGGAGAGACCAATCTGGGACTTCGCAAGCTCCGCAATATAGAAGTTCTGCGCTTTCAGCATCAGATCGGACAGCGACTCGCTTCTTTCACGGCGCTTTCTTTCACCGCGCTCTTCCGGCACGGGAAGACCAACGCTCTGCGCAAGTTCCCGGATTGCCTCCGGGTAGGTGATGCCCTTGTACTGCATAAGAAAGCCCACAGCGTTGCCATGCGCTCCGCAGCCGAAACACTTGAAGAACTGCTTATTCTGGTTAACTGAAAAGGATCCTGTTTTCTCATGGTGGAAAGGACAGAGTCCAAACCAGTTGATCCCCTTCTTCTTCAGGCTCACATACGGGGAAACGACATCGACAATATCCACCCGATCCAGGAGGTCTTTGATAAACGACTCAGGAATCATCACGGATCCTTTGAAAATTCGGCTAAGGTCTGATTACAGTACACAGATTACAAAAAAACGAAACGCCCGGATGAACCAACGGTCTCCGGGCGTTCTTTTTTCTCGCTCACGGGTGGAAACACCTCCTTTACCCGGAGCAACTCAATGCGTTAATGGATGATTGAGGGCCGCGAACCGCGGCCCGCCAAATTCTTCTTGTTATTTCTGGAGCAGCTTCGCGCGGATCGCAGCAGAGACCTTGCTCATATCTGCGCGCCCCGTAAGCTTGGGCTTGACGAGGCCCATCACTTTGCCCATCGCGGCCATACCGGAAACGCCGGCGTTCGCGATAGCTTCATCAATCACCTGATTGATTTCTTCTTCTGAGAGCGGCTTCGGGAGATAAGCGGTGAACACATCGATTTCACTCTGCTCCTTGGCTGCCAGATCTTCACGTCCGCCCTTGCGGTACTGCTCGATCGAGTCGTGGCGCTCCTTCACTGCCTTCGCAATGATGGCGGTGATGACGGAGTCATCAGCCGTAATGCGCTCATCAACCTCTTTCTGCTTCACCGAGGACCAAAGCATGCGGATTGCACTCAGCTTGGCAGCATCGTGCGCACGCATGGCATCTTTCATATCGGACTGGATCTGTTCTCTAAGAGTCATCTTTATTTGACCTGAAACAACAGCTGGCGGCTCATGTAAATGAGCCTGTCATCATCACTAAAAAAGAATTAGTACAGCTTCTTCGGCAGCATCATGCTGCGCAGACGCTTGTAGTGACGCTTGATGGCGGCAGCCTTCTTGCGCTTGCGCTCAGCGGTCGGCTTCTCGTAGAACTCACGGGCACGGAGCTCGGTGAGGAGGCCGGACTTTTCGATGGTGCGCTTGAAGCGGCGAAGGGCAACTTCAAAGGGTTCGTTTTCTTTAACGCGAATGGTAGGCATTGAGTAAAACCTTGATTAAAAAAGGGAAGTGTGTTTTCCCGAAAAGTTAAAAACACTGTTTCGCAATTCAGACAAAAGTTTGAATAGAAACAGCAAGTCTTGGATTATCTCATAAATAGAAACGTTTGTATAGTGAATGGGATTTTCCCTTCCTTCCGGAATCCCGCGGGCACCCCTTCCCTGTTCCTCAGCCCGGCCTCTTGCCGTCTGAGGTAAATTAGCTCACCAACTCTTCACTAAAATAAGCGTCATGCTAATTCTTGGTATTGAATCCTCCTGCGATGAAACAGGCACTGCCCTCATCGATTCGGAGAAGGGGCTGCTTGCCCATCGCATCCATACGCAGATCGACATGCACCGCGCCTATGGCGGTGTTGTGCCTGAACTTGCCAGCCGTGACCATATTCGCCGCGTTCTCGCACTGACTGATGAAGTGCTGGAAGAAGCGGGAAAGACCCGCTCTGACCTCGGCGCTATTGCCGTAACCGAGGGGCCTGGTCTTGCGGGAGCCCTGCTCGTCGGTATCTCAGTGGCTCACGCGATCGGCTACGCGCTCGGCATCCCCGTGATCGGTGTCCATCATCTCGAAGGGCACCTCCTCGCCTCGCTCCTCGCGGATCCCGCTCCCCGTTTCCCCTTTGTCGCTCTGCTGGTGTCGGGCGGCCATACACAATTCATGCGTGTGCAGAAGTTCGGAAGCTACGAGCTCCTTGGTGAAACGCTGGATGACGCTGCCGGCGAAGCGTTTGATAAAACCGCTCAGCTTCTCGGCATGTGCTACCCGGGCGGTCCCGGAGTCTCCGCTCTTGCTGAAAAAGGCGTGTCAGGAGCGATCGAGCTTCCTCGCCCCATGATGCATTCACCGGATCTCAATATGAGTTTCTCCGGTCTTAAGACCGCTGTGCTGAATGCTGTCACAAAGGCTCCGAACCCTGAGGATCCTCAGTTCCGCGCCAACGTGGCCCGCGCATTTGTGGATGCCGTCACCGACGTGCTTGCCGCCAAGGCCGTTCGCGCGCTGAAAAAGACCCGGCTCAACTCTCTCGTCGTCGCCGGCGGCGTGAGCGCCAATAAACAGCTTCGCGCCCGCCTGACTCAGGAAGTGGAAAAGCGTCACGGGAAGATCTTCTTCCCGCCCCTCTCGCTCTGCACGGATAACGGCGCCATGATCGCTATTGCGGGCCTTAAGCGGCTCCAGGCGATGACACCTGAAGAACTCGACGCATGCAGAAAACGCTGGTCATTCTCCGCCAAACCTCGGTGGACATTGACTGAAGCCGCTCATCCTGATCAGACCGCCTGATTGGCTGTTACGCGTAAGAAAAAGGGAAGGCAAAGAGCCTTCCCTTTTTTATCCCTTCTTCTGAAGGATTATTCATCTTTCGGATTCGCCACATCCACGGGCGTCGCGCCCAGCACATCCACCAGAACGCTGCCCGCCATCTCAGCCACGACGCCGCGCCGGCCGCCATTGATATAAATTACCGGAAGTTCAGACACCGTTCTCTGGACATAGATCGGCATTCTCTTTCGGGTTCCGAAGGGGCTCGTGCCCCCGACAAAATAGCCCGAATTTCTCTGTGCCTGTTCTGGCGTGCATGGAGCAATATGTTTTCTTCCCACCTGACGGGCGAGATTCTTCGTGGAAACCTCGCAGTCGCCATGCATCAGAATCACGAGCGGCTCGGCGTTTTCGTCCTCCATGATGAGCGTCTTGATCATCACGTGATTATCGATTCCCAGTTCCTTGGCACCCTGGGTTGTACCGCCGTGCGGAACGAAGTCATACGTATGGAGCTTGAAATTGACTTTGTGCGCCTTAAGCCAGTCGGTTGCGGGCGTCGCGCTCACATGCTTCTCTTTTGCCATCTTTTCCTTCCTGCTTGCGTGTTATTTCAGGCCGGGGCGGGAACCCAAAGCGCCTTCCCCGCTAGTACCACCAGCGGACAGGGGGCGATTTCTCAAGTTCCCGAAGATCCCCGCAGATCCAGAGTCCGTCATTATGGCGCGGTCCCGCCTCTAAGGCGACATCTTCAATCCGGTAAGTGGGAATCAGCGGAAAAAGCGGGTTAAGCGCCACAGCATCCATGACGGCTACCGGCGAAAACCCCAGATCTCCTGCCGCCGCGGTCTCACTGAAGGGAATCCGGGAAACTGCGCGGAGCACTTCCTGAACGGCCTCGGGAAGCGAAAGAATCACGGGTTCCGAAAACCATTTTTCGGGCGCCAGAGTCTCTGGCTCGTCCAGGTAGATCCGAAGAGCTTCCGCTGCCTCTGCCCCCCGGCTTCCCCGCGGCGGAAGAGCGCTCTCAATGTCATCAGCCGCTTCCCTTCGGAGAGCGCTGATTGAAAGGAGACCGCCCGCCGCATCGGACCGGATCACAAACACCGCGCGGCGCCACAGGATTTTCTCCTGATACACCGCCTCCGTCATTCGGTGCGGCCCTTCGCAGCGAGCGCCGCGTCCACATCCTTCTGCCAGAGCCCCTTCGGGAGCGGGAACGCCATATTTTCCTTGACGCCTTCGAGCGGCACGATTTCCGTTTCGGCGAGTCCCTTCAGCCGTTCAACGAGTTCCGCGACGAGCGGCTCCGGGGCCGACGCTCCGGCTGTCACGCCGACGCGGTGACGGCCGCTGAGCCAGGCCGGATCCACGTCTTCCGCTGTATCAACGAGGTACGCCGGCACGTGATAGCGTTCCGCCACTTCTCTGAGGCGGTTTGAG
Source organism: Mesosutterella multiformis (assembly GCF_003402575.1). GTDB lineage: Bacteria > Pseudomonadota > Gammaproteobacteria > Burkholderiales > Burkholderiaceae_F > Mesosutterella > Mesosutterella multiformis. Next base: position 1,132,901 of record NZ_BGZJ01000001.1, on the reverse strand, counting down.
TTGGAACTCGTGGAGCTTCCGATCACAAGCACGATATCCACGTGCTGCGCGAGCTCTTTCACGGCATCCTGGCGGTTCTGCGTGGCGTAGCAGATATCCGCTTTCTTCGGCTGGACGATGTGCGGGAAGCGCTTCTTCAGCGTCTCCGCGAGATGCTGAGAGTCATCAAGCGAAAGCGTGGTCTGGGTCACGTAGGCCACTTTTTCAGGATCCGGTACCTGAAGCGCCTCAACGTCCGCCTCATCTTCCACAACGAGAATGCCATCCTCAACCTGCCCCACGGTCCCTTCAACTTCAGGGTGACCCTTATGCCCTATCATCACGACCGTATAGCCGGCATCCCGCATCCGCGCGACCTCGCGATGCACCTTGGTGACAAGGGGACACGTGGCATCGAACACACGGAAACCGCGTCTCGCGGCCTCCTCTTCCACCGATTTCGGGACACCGTGCGCCGAGAAGACAAGCGTCGCCCCGTCCGGCACCTCAGAGAGATCATCAATAAAGATCGCTCCGCGGCTCCTCAGGTTTTCCACCACGGTCCGGTTATGGACAATCTCATGACGCACATAGATCGGGCGGCCGTAAACGAGCAGCGCCCGCTCAACAATCGCGATGGCCCGATCGACGCCCGCGCAGAACCCGCGGGGCTGGGCGAGATAGATTTTCAGAGGGGTTCTCTTGGTATTCGGTTCGGACAAGCTGGCCTCCAGGCGGTATCAGAAAAAAAAGCGGGACGGTTTCCAACACAGATTTCCGCGACTTACGTATAATGCACGACTGCGCCAAAAATTTTCGCCTTTTTGGAAAACACTGCAAGCCTTCATTTTCAGGTGAAGAGCGAGAAGTATTTGTAATTTTTTCCTTTTGATTGGCGAAAACTAAATTTTTGACGTAGAATAATTGTTTTCACAGCGCCAGTGCGTGCGAGATGCCCTGTTACGTCAGCACCCGGCGTTTTTTGATAATTTTAACTGGAGATAGCGATGGCACGAGTGTGTCAAGTCACCGGCAAGGCGCCGATGGTCGGCCATACCGTCTCGCACGCGAACAACAAAACTAAGCGTCGCTTCATGCCCAACCTGCAGTACCGCCGTTTTTGGGTCGAGAGCGAGAACCGTTGGGTCCGCCTGCGTTTGACGACAGCAGGTCTGCGTATGGTTGACAAGGTTGGTATTGATGCGGTTTTAGCGGATCTCCGCGCCCGCGGTGAAATTTAATTAGGAGGTTCACCATGGCAAAGGGAGCTCGCGAAAAGATCAAGCTGGAGTCGACTGCTGGTACGGGTCACTTCTACACGACCACCAAGAACAAGCGCACGACGACTGGCAAACTGGAATTCAACAAGTATGATCCGGTAGCCCGTAAGCATGTGGTTTACAAGGAAACGAAGCTCAAGTAATTGAGGTTCATTCCTTTATGAAGCTGAATCTTCGGATTCAGCTTTTTTATTGCCTGAAAGACTTAAAAGAAGAGCCGGCAGGAATTTCCTGCCGGCTCTTCTTTTTTATCAGTGGAAGGTAAGCGCCCCAGGAGCGCTCTCCCTCCCTCCGATTTATTCGGCTTTCTGTTCTTCTGAAACCGGCGCGGCCGTTTCTGTCACCTCAGCCTTCACGCTTTCCGTTTCTTCGGACGGCGCTTCGGCTTCCGGCGCGGGTTTTCTGCGGCGGGGAGCATCAGGATCGCGCTCAAGCACAGCGCCGAAGAATCCATCCGTTCCCGTCACCTGGGGCAGCATCACAAACCATGGGCCAAAGCGGTCCTTCACTTCAGCGGGAACCTTGACACCCTGTCCCTCAAGCACCTCAGAGGCGTTCAGCAGGTGGAACTCGGGGTGCGCGGCAAGGAACGCCTCCACCACAGCCTGATTCTCTTCCTTCAGCACGGAGCACGTCGCGTAAACGAGACGGCCGCCGGCCTTCACAAGGCGGGATGCGGATTCAAGCACCGACTTCTGAATCTCGTTGATCCGGTGCAGCTCATCCTCGGAAAGACGCCAGCGAAGATCCGGATTCCGGCGAAGCGTCCCCGTGCCGGTGCAGGGAGCGTCAATCAGCACGCGGTCAAACTTCCGGAGAAGACGGCCGAGACGCTTATCGTGCTCATCGCGGATCGCGATCGGATGCACATTCGTGAGCCCCGAGCGGCGGAGACGGGGCACCATGCCCTGGAGCCGCTTTTCATTCACGTCAAAAGCGTAGAGGCTGCCGCCGGAACGCATGAGAGCGCCGATCGCAAGCGTCTTGCCGCCGGCACCGGCGCAGAAATCGCACACCATCTCACGGCGCTTCGGCGCGACGAGCCGCGCGATCAGCTGGCTGCCTTCGTCCTGAACATCAATCACGCCGTCCTGATAGAGCGGCCAGTGCGTGATGCCGGGTTTATCAAGGAAGCGGATGCCATCAGGAGAAATCGGTGTCGCCACGACTTTCTTCCCTTCATCCTTCAGCTGCTCAAGTACCTCATCACGCTTCCCCTTCAGGAGGTTCACGCGGATATCAAGCGGAGCGCCGGTCGCGATTTCCTTGAAAAAGAGGTCGTGATCCGGATACTGACTGCGGACGCGTTCATAAAGCCACCCGGGGAGTTCGGCGCGGGTCGCGGGATCCGCGTCAGAGTCCTTCTTATCGAGAATCGCTTCAAGCGCCTTGCGGTCGTTTCCGACATCGCGGCTGTCAAGAGCTTCCATCCCGTAGAGCGACGCGAGCGTCACAAGAGCCGCGAGCCTCGGAGACCGCTCAGGCACCGCAGGCGCCATTCTCCAGCGGATGCCAGCGAGATGACGGAGCGCGGCGTACACCGCTTCGGCGACAAAGCCGCGGTCCCGGGAACCGAGCTCGTGGTTACGCTTGAAGTAGACAGAGAGCAGGACATCCGCCGGACCGTCCAGCTTCAGCACCATGCGCAGCGCCTGCGCGAGGTGATTCACGAGATAGGAAGGGATCGTGTTCGGATCCTGTTCGCGGACCCGTCTTTCAGACTGCCGCTGCGGGCGGCGGGGAGAGGAGGAAGCGGGACGGCTGAAGCGCTTCCGCTGTTCTTTTTTCGGCATAGTAAATAAAGACCCGCTTTCACGGGGCCTTCATCTGGACGCGGGGCAGCACAACGGCTCCTGCGCGTCCGAAGAGTAATCAAGAGTTAGAGCTCGTTTGAGAAAACAGCGAGCGACCGGGCGGTTTCGTCATCCATCACAGCCTTTCCGTCCACCAGCTTCACGCGATCCTCAAGGACTGCGCGGCAGACCTTCGGGTAGATCACGTGCTCAAGCTTCAGACCGCGCGCGGCAAGAGTATCAGGCGTATCACTCGGCAACACGGGCACCACGGCCTGGCCGATGATCGCGCCGCCATCAAGCGCCGCTGACACAAAGTGAACGGTGGAACCATGCACCCGGACCCCCGCTTCAAGCGCACGTTCATGGGTGTTCAGTCCCTTGAAAAGCGGCAGAAGCGCGGGATGAATATTGAGAATCCGGCCTTCGCGCGGCTTCACGAACTTTTCCGTGAGAATGCGCATGAAGCCCGCCAGCACGATGAGGTCGGGGTTATAGCGGTCAACGACCCGCCCCAGTTCCTCTTCGAAGGACTCGCGGTCGGGGTAGAGCGTGTGATCCACAGCAATCGCGTCGATTCCCTCGCGTCGGGCCGTTTCAAGACCTTTCGCGAGCGGACGGTTAGAGATCACGGCGGCGATCCGGGCAGGAACCGCGCTCTCCCACTGTTCGGCGCGGGAGGCTTCGAGAATAGCCTCGAAGTTCGAGCCGCGTCCGGAAATCAGGATGACGATATTTTTCATAATCCCGCTATTTTACAGAACAAGAGGCCTGAAAAGTCACGACTCCCCCTATGGTAAGTCCCGCCATCCCCCAACTGAGCATCCTTATTCTTATAATGGATTTTCTCTGTTACCCCGATTTTCTTAATTCACTCTCATGCAGGTCTACCGCGGCATCCCTTATCTGCCTGGTGAAGTCCGTGCCGCTGTCGCGATCGGAAATTTCGACGGCGTCCACCTCGGACACCAGGCGCTTCTCAGAAGCCTCTGCAGCCACGCTGCTTCCCACGGCGAAATCCCCTGTGCGCTCACCTTTGAACCGCACTCGAAGGAGTTCTTCGCGCCTGAGAAAGCCCCGTGCCGTATTTCCACGCTGAGGGACAAGACGGACGCCATCGCATCCTGCGGTATCGAGAAACTTTTCTTCGCCCACTTCTCAGGCCGCATGGCAAGTCTCAGCGCCGAGCAGTTTGTGAAAGAAATTCTCGTTGACCGGCTTCACGCCTCCTTTGTCACGGTTGGGAGTAATTTCACCTTCGGTCAGGACGGAAAAGCGGGCCCTGATGACCTTGTGCGCATCGGCGCGAAGTATGGCATTGAAGTTTCCGCCAAAGATCTGATCGTGAAGGATAACGAGAATATCTCGTCCACCCGGCTGCGCGCCGCGCTCGCTGCTGGCGACCTGAAAGAAGCCGAGCGGCTGCTCGGCCGCCCGTACTGCATGTCAGGCCGCGTTGTGCACGGTGAGCATCTCGGTCACACGCTGGGATTTCCGACACTCAACCTCCGCCCGGTGCCTCCGGGATGCCACGCTCAGCCCGCTCTCACCGGCGTCTTTGCCGTGATGGTTTCCGGCATCGTCCCCGGAAAAGAGCTGCCCGGTGTCACGAGCCTCGGCAACCGCCCTTCAATCGGCGGCAACCTGCAGTTCACCTGTGAAACGAACCTTCTCGACTGGACAGGCGACGCCTATGGGAAGCTGATCCGCGTGCGGTTCGTTGAAAAACTTCGGGACAACAAACGCTTTTCCGACCTTGATGAACTCATTGCCGCGATCCATAACGACGCGATCCGCGCGCGCCGCATCTTCGGGCTTTCTATTGAAGCCGGGGGAGCCCCTGTCGCTTAAAGGTTGAAGCGACCGCGAAATTCTTAATACAACCAAAACTTAATCCATCCGAAGAGCCCGAGGGGGCCGGAGATTAAAGCAATATGGCCAAAACAACTGAAGACACCAAGAAGTATCCTCTCAACCTTCCAGACACGCCGTTCCCGATGCGCGGCGGCCTCGCCAAGCGTGAGCCGGCCTGGATCGACGAGTGGGAGAGGAAGGACATTTACCACGTCGTGCGCCGTGCCCGTCAGGGCGCGAAGAAGTTCCTGCTGCATGACGGCCCCCCGTATGCGAACGGGGACATTCACCTTGGCCACGCGGTGAACAAGATCCTGAAGGACATCATCAACAAGACGAAGCTGATCGAAGGCTACGACGTGCCGTACGTTCCGGGCTGGGACTGCCACGGCATGCCGATCGAAATTCAGATCGAGAAGCAGTACGGCAAGAACCTGCCGCCTGAAGAACGTCAGGCCAAGTGCCGCGCCTACGCGCACGAGCAGGTGAAGCGTCAGATGAAGGACTTCAAGCGCCTCGGCGTTCTCGCCGACTGGGGCAATCCTTACCTCACGCTCCGTCACGACACGGAAGCGAGCGAAATCCGCGCCCTCGCGGAAATCATGAAGAAGGGTTACGTGTACCGCGGCCTGAAGCCTGTGAACTGGTGCTTCGACTGCCAGAGCGCGCTCGCTGAGGCTGAAGTGGAATATAAGGACATCAAGGGTCCGACTCTTGACGTTGCCTTCCCGCTTTCTGATGAGGACCACGCCAAGGCTGAGAAGGCTTTCGGTGTCGCCATCACGAAGCCCTGCGCGATCGTGATCTGGACCACGACCCCGTGGACCATTCCCGCGAACCAGGCCCTAAACGTTCACCCCGAACTCAGCTATCAGCTGATCGATACCGGCAGCCGCCTCCTGATTCTTGGCGAGACGCTTGCCGCCTCCGCTCTGGAGCGTTACGGCATGACGGGCACGCCGCTCGCCACGGTGAAGGGCTCGGCGCTCGAAGGCATCCGTTTCCGCCATCCGCTTGCTGAGATGGATAAGGGCTACAGCCGCTTCTCTCCCGTGCTCCTCGCGGACTATGTTGACGCCTCTGCCGGTACCGGCATCGTTCACTCCGCCCCGGCTTACGGTGTCGACGACTTTAACTCCTGCAAGCGCTACGGGATGACGAATGACGAAATCCTGAACCCGGTGCAGGGCGACGGCACGTACGCTGAGAGCCTCCCGCTCTTCGGCGGCATGAATATCTGGAAGGCGAACCGCAAGATTCTCGACACGCTGCGTCTCGCCGGCAACCTTCTGAACGAAAGCTCCATCACCCACAGCTACATGCACTGCTGGCGCCACAAGACGCCGCTGATCTACCGCGCGACCACCCAGTGGTTTGTGCGCATGGATAAAGCGAACAGCGACACGCGCGGCGTGCTGCAGCCTGAAGGCGCCGCGGAACCCGAACCGCTCCGCGATGTCGCGCTCCGCGGCGTTGACGCAACGACCTTCTATCCGCCCTGGGGCTACAACCGGCTCCACGCGATGATTGCTAACCGCCCCGACTGGTGCCTCTCGCGTCAGCGCATCTGGGGTGTTCCGATGCCCTTCTTCCTGAAGAAGGACACCGGTGAACTGCATCCGCGCACTCTTGAAATCATGGAAGAAGTCGCGAAGAAAGTTGAGAAGGGCGGCATCGAAGTCTGGACCACCGCCAAGGCGTCTGACTTTATGCCTGAAGAAGAGGCCAAGCTTTACGAGAAGACGAACAACACACTCGACGTGTGGTTTGACTCCGGCACCACGCACTACACCGTGATGCGCGGCAGCCATAAAGATGATCTCGGCTTCCCGGCTGACCTCTACCTCGAAGGCTCCGATCAGCACCGCGGCTGGTTCCACAGCTCGCTGCTCACCGCTTCGATGATTGACGGCCGTCCGCCGTATAACGCCCTCCTCACGCACGGCTTCACCGTGGATGAGAACGGCGAAAAAATGTCGAAATCGAAGGGCAACATCGTCCGCCCGCAGGAAATCTCCGACAAGTACGGTGCCGAAATCCTCCGTCTCTGGGTGGCTTCGACCGACTACACGGGTGAAATGCGCCTCGGTCAGACCATTCTGAAGGGTGTTGTTGACTCTTACCGCCGTATCCGCAACACACTCCGCTTCCTGCTCGCGAATACGAGCGACTTCTCGATTGAGAAGGATGCCGTTGACGTGAAAGACATGCTGGATATCGACCGCTGGGCCATTGCCCGCACGGCTGAGCTCCAGGCTGAAGTGATCAAGCTCGGTGACAAGTATGACTTCCATACGCTCGTCTCGCAGCTGCACGCTTTCGCCTCCGAGGATCTCGGCAGCTTCTACCTCGACATCCTGAAGGACCGTCTGTACACGACGAAGGCTGACAGCCTGCCGCGCCGTTCGGCCCAGACCGCGCTCTGGCACATCACGGCGACCTATCTCCGCCTGATGGCCCCGGTTCTGACCTTCACGGCCGAAGAAGCCTTTGCGGTCTTCAGCCCGAATAAGGACGGCACGATCTTCACGGAAACGCATCACAAGCTCCCCGAGATCGACGGCGCCGAGGATCTCCTCAAGCGCTGGGCTCTGATCCGCGAAGCCCGCAGCATCGCTCAGAAGGCGGTGGAAGACATCCGCTCTCAGGGAGAAGTCGGTTCTTCGCTCCAGGCTGAAGTCGAAATCCGCGCCTCCGGCGACACGTACGACGCGCTTGCCTCTCTGGGTGATGAGCTGAAGTTTGTCACCGTGACGAGCGCCGCCACCCTCGTGAAGGGCGCTGACGGCGAAGCCACTGTCTGCACCGCCCACAAGACCGCCGGTGAGAAGTGCGCCCGCTGCTGGCACTACGAGTCTGATGTCGGCTCCGTTGAAGGCTACGCTGACCTCTGCCCGCGCTGTGTCTCGAATCTCTTCGGGAACGGCGAACTGCGGGCGAAGGCCTGAGGATCCGGGATGGCATCTGTGTCCCGCTCCAGGACAGGCGCGATCCTCTGGTTCGCGCTTGCCCTCCTCGTGATCCTCGCGGACCAGGCCTCCAAGGCCTGGGCAAACGATGTTCTTGCCGCTTCCTGGATTCAGGTGACGGGGTTCTTTAACCTCGTCCTCCTGAGGAACACAGGCTCCGCCTTCTCGTTCCTCGCGGATGCAGGCGGCTGGCAGAAGCTGCTCTTCTCAGCCGTGGCAATCGGTGTCTCGGCCGCGATGGCTGCGGTCATCTGGAAGCATTCGGCTGAAAAGCTCGCTCCGGCCGCCGCGGCGCTCGTGCTCGGCGGCGCGATCGGCAATCTGATCGACCGCCTGATGCTCGGTTCTGTCACGGACTTCATCGACCTTCATATCGGTGATATCCACTGGCCGGCCTTTAACATCGCGGACTCAGCCATCGTGCTGGGCGTCATCTTTTTCATCCTGATTGAGCTGAGAAAGAAGTAGGTCTCAGGCGCTTTTTACAGCCAGGCATTCACAGCCCTCCGGAGCTTCACGGTTCCGGAGGTTTTTTCATGCGTCAGAGCGCCGAAAATTCTTTCTGACTCCGTATAATGAGTTGCATCATGCTGAAGAACCTCATCGCCAAGGCCGGCGTAAAGGCCGCCATGAACCCCATTGCCGACGATATGAAACGCGTGGACGCCATGATCCACACGTCACTCGGCAGCGGCATCCACCGTGTTGCCGAAGTGGCTGACTACATTACGAGCTCCGGCGGCAAGCGGATGCGCCCGGCGCTCGTGCTGCTCATTTCGAAAGCGCTCGGTTACAAGGGCGATCAGGACGTGTTCCTCGGCGCCGTTATTGAAATCCTCCACACCGCCACGCTGATGCATGACGACGTGGTGGATGATTCCCCGATGCGCCGCGGCCGTCCGACGGCAAATGAGAAGTGGGATAACCCCACCGCGGTTCTGGTCGGCGACTTCCTTTACACGCGCGCCTTCCAGATGATGGTGAGCACAGGGAATCTGCGTGCCATGGCTGAAATCGCTGCGGCCGCGAACCGTCTTTCTGAAGGCGAAGTGCTTCAGATGGATAACGCGCATGATCCTTCGCTCTCGAAGGAGCGCTACTACGAAGTGATCGAACGGAAGACCGCCTGCCTCTTCAAGTGCGCGGCTCAGATCGCCTGCTCGATCGCGAATCCGCCCGAAGAACAGGAAAAGGCGCTCTGCGACTACGCGCTGCGTCTCGGCTATGCCTTCCAGATTGTGGATGACATCCTTGACTATGCGGGCGACGCCGCTACAACCGGCAAGAACCTCGGCGCGGACCTCGAGGAAGGCAAGGTCACGCTCCCGCTGATCTACGCGATGCAGCGTGCCTCTGACTCGGACCGGGCCCTGATCGAAGAAGCTATCCGCAAGGGACACGGTGACTTTGACCGCATCAGCGCGATCGTACGCGACACCGGAGCGCTTGAAGCGGCCCGTGAGACAACCCGTGAGGAAGCGGCCCGCGGCATTGAAGCGCTGAAGGCCATTCCGGCAAGCCGCTACCGCGACGCGCTTGAACTCATCATCAACTACACCGTTGAACGCAACAAGTGACGCGGCAAGCCGCGTCCGCAAGGGGGAAAAGGATTGCAGCAGGAACTGACCCTCAAGGGTAAAACCATTCTCCTCGCCGCGACGGGCGGCATCGCGGTCTATAAGAGCTGCGAACTCGTGCGGCTCCTCATGAAGCGGGGAGCCGACGTCCGTGTCGTCATGACGGAAAACGCGGCGAAATTTGTGACGCCGCTCACCTTTGAAGCGCTGTCCGGGCATCCTGTCGTCACCAGCGAATGGGATACCCGCTCAGGCGTTATGCCTCATATCCGTCTTTCTGACGGCGCTGACCTCATTATTGTCGCCCCCGCCACAGCAAATACGATCGCGAAGGCCGCATGCGGCATCGCGGATAACGCTGTCTCGACACTCATCTGCGCACGCCGCGCTCCGATTGCCTTTGCCCCCGCGATGAACACCCGCATGTGGGAGAATCCGGCGAATACCCGGAATATCGAAACGCTGAAGCAGGATGGGATCGAAGTCTGGGGGCCGGCCGCCGGAAGCCTTGCCTGCGGTGACACGGGTACCGGCCGGATGCTGGAGCCTGAGGAGATCGCGTCGCGGACCGAACTCTTTCTTCACAGGAAACCGCTTGCGGGACGCCGCATTCTGATTACCGCGGGTCCCACCTACGAGGCTATTGACCCGGTGCGGGGCATCACAAACCGATCCAGCGGCCGCCAGGGCTACGCCATCGCGCGCGAAGCGGCGCTGCGCGGCGCCGCGGTTACGCTGATCTCAGGACCTGTTTCCCTTCCGGTTCCCTTCGGTGTCACCCGGATTTCTGTTGACTCGGCCTCCGCCATGCGGGATGAGGTTCTGAAGCGCACCTCGGGCGCGGACGCCTTCATCAGTGTGGCTGCCGTCTCTGACTGGCGTCCCGAGCACGTCTCGGATCAGAAGATCAAAAAGGACGGAAAAGCCGTCACCCTTAGCCTCACAGAGAATCCAGACATTCTTTCCGAAGTTGGTCATCTCAGTGCCGGACGCCCGGCCGTGGTGATCGGTTTTGCGGCGGAAACCGAGAACATCATTTCCTACGCCAGTAAGAAACTCCGGGCGAAAGCGGCTGATCTCATCATCGCGAATGACGCTGCCCATGCGCTCGGGTCGGAGGATAACGACGCGGTTTTCGTAACGGAATCCGGAGCCGAACCGCTTGGCCCCGGCCCGAAATCCCGTGTGGCAGAGGCTATTCTTGACCGCCTCGCCTCTCTCCTTGCCTAGTGTTGTAGGATGAATGGGTACGGATCATATCCGCATTCTGCAGGGGGAAAAAGATGAAAGATCCTTTCGGGCTTGAACCAGCTGACGGCGACTATGTTGCCTATATTGAGAAGCTGCAGGCAGGGAAAATCAGAAATCTCGATCCTCTGAAGACCGCAGCGAGTTCGCCTGCCGCGACAAATCCTGTTCCTCCCGGAACCCCGGAGTCGACAGCTGAGGCTGCCGAGGAGCGGGAACAGTCCGTGATGGCGGAGCTCGCGAAAATCGGCATTCCGGTCCCCTCTCCGATTCCGGAGCCACCGTCCTCCGCGCCGTCCACAATGGACCCTGGCCCCGCAGGAGAAACACCGTCCGAGCGTCTCAGGCGCCGCGCGCGTGAAGCGAACGCCCGCAACGCGGCGCGGGCTTTTTCGGGGCTCATTTCCTTCGTGAGCTTCGGTCTCATTGTGCTCGGCATCATTCTTGAGACACCGTGGCTCACCGTGGTCGGCATCATCCTCACTCTTTTCACCTTCAACCTCGCGGCGAACGGCCGTAAAAAGTAAACATGCTTCGTATTGCTCTCAAAGTGCTCGACCCCCGGGCGAAAGAACATCTTCCGAAAACCGCAACGGCGGGCTCTGCCGGAGTCGACCTGAAGGCGCTTCTTGATTCCCCCCTCACCGTGAATCCCGGTGAAACCACCCTCGTCCACACGGGGCTCGCGGTGCACATCGCGGATCCCGGCTACGCCGCTCTCATTCTTCCCCGCTCGGGGCTCGGCCATAAGCACGGCATCGTGCTCGGCAATCTCGTCGGTCTCATTGACTCTGATTACCAGGGCGAACTCATGATCTCCGTCTGGAACCGGGGGCGGGACGCTTTCACGATCAATCCCTTTGACCGCATCGCGCAGCTTGTGATTGTCCCGGTTGCCCAGCCTGAGTTTGAACTCGTGGATGAATTCGGCGAAACGGACCGCGGTACGAACGGCTTCGGTTCTACCGGCACCCGATAAGACAGCGGTTCCGCCGGCAACAGAAACGCCCTCAGGGAGTTCTCTCCTCTGAGGGCGTCTTTCTGTCCGGCGTCTGAAACAGAATCAGGCGGGAAGCGCTTCCTGCTTCTTCGGCCCCTGGGCTTCGCTTCCGGGGAACTTCAGCTGAACCTTTCCGCGGTTGAAGCCGACCGTCACCTTGCCGCCGTTTTTCAGCGGCCCGAAGAGCACTGCCTCAGCGAGCGGCCGCTCCACAATGTCCTGAATCAGGCGGCGCATTGGACGGGCTCCCATCTGAGGATCAAAGCCATGCTCTGCGAGGTAATTCCGCAGAGTCGACGTGAAGACCGGCTCCACATTCCGCTTCCTGAGGCTTTCAGCCACGTTCTTCAGGAACTTATCCGTGATCTTGAGAATCAGGGCGTGGGCAAGCGGCTTGAAGCGGATAATCGCGTCAAGACGGTTCCGGAATTCAGGCGAGAAATACTTCTTGATCTCCGCGGTGTCATCTCCCTCAGATTTCGCCTCACCGAAACCGATCACGTTACGCGAGATCATCCGGGCGCCGGCATTCGACGTCATGATGAGAATCACGTTCCGGAAATCCGCCTTGCGGCCGCTGTTATCCGTCAGTGTGCCGTTATCCATCACCTGCAGAAGCACGTTCAGAATATCCGGGTGTGCCTTCTCGATTTCATCCAGCAGCAGCACGCAGTAAGGATGCGCTGTCACCTGTTCTGTCAGCTGACCGCCCTGGGAGAAACCGACATACCCCGGAGGCGCACCGATCAGGCGGCTCACCGTGTGGGGTTCCGAGTATTCGCTCATATCAAACCGGATCAGGCTGACGCCGAGCGACTCCGCGAGCTGCTTCGCAAGCTCAGTCTTGCCGACACCGGTGGGACCCGTGAAGAGGAAGGAACCCACCGGGCGGTCCGACTTGTCAAAGCCCGCACGGGAGAGACGGATGGCAGACACTACCGCGTCCACCGCTTCGTCCTGACCGAAAATCCGCTTCTTCAGGTCTTCCGGCAGGTGATACAGCTTCTCTTCGTCGCCCTGAGAGAGCGTCGCCACCGGGATCTTCGTCATCTTCGCGATGGTTTCCTCAATCTCCCGCTCGTCGATTACGCTCTTTCGGGATTCGGCCGGCAGGAGCCGCTGCGCGGCACCCGCCTCATCGATCACATCGATCGCCTTATCAGGCAGCCTCTTATCACTCATATAGCGCTCAGAAAGCGTTACCGCGGCCTCAATCGCCTTATCGGTGTACTTGAGGCCGTGATGCTCCTCAAACTTCGCGCGAAGCCCCTTCAGGATCTGAACTGATTCATCCGCGGTCGGCGCCGGAACGTCAATCTTCTGGAAACGGCGGGCAAGCGCGCGGTCCTTCTCGAAAATGCGGCGGAATTCCTCATAGGTCGTTGCGCCGATGCAGGAAAGCTCACCGTTCGCGAGGGCGGGTTTCAGAAGATCCGCGGCATCGAGCGTCTGGCCGCCCGAGGTGGAACCCGCGCCGATCACCGTGTGGATTTCGTCAATGAAGAGCACCGTTTCCGGGCTTTCCTTCACGGCGTCCACGAGCCGCTTCATGCGGTCCTCAAAGTCGCCGCGATACTTCGTGCCGGCCACGAGCCTCCCCATGGAAAGCGAACGGATGACCCGCTTCTTCAGAATATCAGGCACTTTCCCGGAAACAATGCGGCTTGCGACACCTTCCGCGATCGCGGTCTTGCCGACCCCCGGCTCACCGACCAGCAGCGGATTATTCTTTCTGCGGCGGCAGAGCACCTGGATCACGCGGGTCATCTCTTCCTCGCGCCCGATCAGAGGATCAAGCTTCCCCTCTTTGGCCTTCTCATTCAGATTCACCGTAAAGGCATCAAGAATAGCGGCACCTGCGGTGCCGGCTTCAGGTCCCTCGTCTCCGGCGGGACCCGCGGGTTCGGCGAAAGACTCCTGATAGTCGTCCCGATGAAGATCCGTGAGGTATTCGACAAGACTCAGCTTATCGAGTCCCTGCTCGGTGAGATAAGCGACAGCCCAGCTGTCAGGCTCATCAAAAATCGAGACGAGCACATCTTCCCCATGCAGATCCTGATCCTTGCGGCCGGACTGCTGCACGTGCACCAGGGCCCGCTCGATCACACGCTGGAACCCGACAGACGGCTGCGGATCCTCTTTCAGTGTCGCGAGCTTCGGCACCTTCGTATCGATAAATTCCTCGAGATTCCTCTTCAGCTGCGACTTGGAGCAGCCAAAGTAGGCAAGGACGCGGCTGACACGGTCATTCGAGAGCAGTTCGAGCAGCAGCGCCTCGACCGTAATCAGCTGACTGCGGACCGTTGTCGCCGTGACGAATGTGTTCTGAAAGTTCTTTTCCAGCTGTCTGTCGATCATGATTATTCCTGCCGTTCAACCAAGCACCGGAAAGGGAAGCCATTGTCCTTCGCGAGATGCATCGCTCTCGCCGCCAGACTTTCCGCCACATCTTTTACATAGACGCCTGCAATGCCGCGGCCGGTCTGGTGGACCTCAAGCATGAGCTTTTCCGCTTCTTCGCACGTTTTGCCAAAAAGCTTGCGAAGCACGAAGACTACGAAGTCCATCGTCGTGTAGTCATCATTCAGCAGCACAACACGCCACATCGGAGGAAGAGCACAGGCTCTGTGTTCCTTCACCGCAAGGCACGTACCGCTGCATCTTTCAATTTTCTGCCGCGTCATTCCGGATTAAGTTCCAATTAAGTAATTCCATTTTGCAAAAAAAAACGGAGAGCAGTGAGGCTTCTCATCACGGGTCTGAGTGAAAACGCATATTTTTATTGACGAAACCCACCTTTTTATCAGTTAAATCCCTTGTGAGGTATGCAAGTTTTAGGAATATGGCGTATTGTCTGAAGTGTGCGGTAAGCTTGATCGAGCAGAACTTGTATCACGCTCGCTGCTCGACCCCTTCGGGCTTTTCCGCAGGGTGGTTCTTCTGCCTGTCCTATCAGGCCCTCTATTGTGGCTCATCAGGCAGAATCTGTATCAGATGGAGATTTACAAATGGCTACCGGTATTGTGAAGTGGTTCAATGACGCCAAGGGTTACGGCTTCATTACCCCGGATGAAAAGGGAGAAGACCTCTTCGCTCATTTCTCTGCGATTAAGATGGACGGCTTCAAGTCCCTGAAAGAAGGGCAGCGCGTGACGTTTGACGTGGTCGATGGCCCGAAGGGCAAGCAGGCCGCGAACATCATGTCGGCTGAGTAATAACTGCTTCACGCCGAAACCCCGTTGTTTCCTCCCTGTGGGGGAACAGCGGGTTTTTTATTGCCATGAAAAAACTGCTCCGGATTTTTGCCCCCGCTGTTTTCGCAGTCACAGCCGCCGCGGCTGGCGCCTCTGGCACCGCGTCGATTGAGATCCGCGGCCACAGCGCGTCGGTCTCAGTCGCAGAGACAGCGGAAGAGCTGCAGCACGGACTGATGGGGGTTCAGGCGATGCCTGAGAATCGGGGCATGTTGTTTGTCTTTCCGAAAAGCGGCTCCTGGTGCATGTGGATGAAAAACACCCCGCTTCCGCTCTCTGTCGCATTCTTTGACGACAATTTCCGCCTGATTTCGATTGCCTCGATGACGCCCTGGTCCACGGAAATTCACTGCGCGCTGAACCCCGCGCGCTACGCGCTTGAAATGAATGACGGTTGGTTCAGGGCCCGGGGAATTTCCCCCGGTGACACGCTCAGCGTGACCCGCCGTCCCTGATCCCCTGACCTCAGGACTGCTTCGGACGGACCTCAGAAACAGTGAGGGACGCCTCACCGTCGGGCAGCACCGCGGTCACCGACTCCCCCTTTCTCAGCGACTTCACGCTCCGGACAATCCCCGCGTCACGGTAAAGCAGCGCGAATCCTCTCTCCAGCACGCGGCTCACTTCGAGAGACTTCATTTTGGATTCTTCAAACCGAAGCGCGGTCCGGCGTTCATCCAGCCCTGAGGCTGCCACCGCGGCGAGTCTCGTCCGCAGGGTCAGCAGATCTTTCCCCGACTCTCTGAATGCCGGTTTCGCGGTCGCGAGACGCTGAGCGAGAAGCCCGAGCCTCGCGCTTTCACGGCTTACCCCAGGATCGGCCCCGGAAAAGAAAAGCGTCGCCCTCGTGAGGGTTTCCTCCGCCTGCTTCAGTTTCTCTGAAAGCCCGCCCCTCAGGCCGGACGCCGCGGCATCCAGCCTTCGCCCCTCGGCGTCAAGCTTCGGTCGGTGAGAGACAATCACCGATTCCGAATTCCGGAGACGCTTTGTTTCCTCCTGAAGCGACTTCTTCAGCCGATCTTCAAGGAAATTACGCATGACAATTGGCTGAAGCTCTGCCCGGCCGAAAACCGTCTCGAGCCGACGGCGAAGCCTGGGGATCGCTTCGGAAAGCTTCGAACGGCCGCCCTGAATAAGAAGCAGCGGCGATTTTCTGATTTTTTCTTCCGCAAGCTGCAGCGCGGCCCGGCCGCCGCGAAGGAGCTCTTCCGGTGTACCCAGCCGCGTTTCCGCCATATCGAGCCGCTGCGAGGCTTCCCGCATCACGCCCTCTTCGGCCCGCTTCAGACGGTTAACGAGACTTCCGAGCCGCTGCATCAGATCAGACTCCGCAGCTGCCGCATGCTCCGCGGCCGCGGTCGGCGTAGCGGCTCTCAGATCAGCCGCGAGATCCGCGATTGTCGTATCAGACTCGTGCCCGATTCCGGTGATAACGGGAATCGGAGACATTCTGATGGCTCTCGCCACCCGCTCATCATTGAAGCAGGCGAGATCTTCAAAAGACCCGCCGCCGCGGACAAGCAGAATCACTTCTGCTTTTTCGGATTCCCCTGCCCGCCGGAGCGCTTCCGCGATCTCGGCCGCGGCTCCGGGTCCCTGGACTGACGCGGGATAGATTTCAAGCGCCACGTAGGGCGCGCGCTTTTCGAAGGTCTGGATGACATCACGCAGTCCCGCAGCTTTCAGACTGGTCACGATTGCCGCTGTCCGCGGGACAGACGGCACCGGGCGTTTCAGCTCCAGGCTGAACAGTCCCTCGCACTCAAGCTTCGCCTTCAGGCGCAGAAACTCTTCGTACAGCGCCCCAAGACCAGACTTCCGGATCCGGTTCACTGTCAGCTGCAGCCGTCCTCTCTTCATATATAGAGAGGGTTCCGCGTAGACCTCGATCTTGTCACCAACCTTCGGCTCAAACCCGACCGACTGGTACTGGGACCGGTACATGACGCAGGAAATCTGTGCCTCGCGGTCCTTCAGATCAAAGTAGCAGTGACCGCTTGAAGCCACCATGAAGCTCGCGATCTCCCCCTCAACCCAGGCGGGAGGAAAGGCTGCCCTGAGCGAATTCTGAATGCCGCGGCAGATATCGGACACGGAAATCACCGCGGCACGGGTTTCCCGTACAGGTTCCGGGGCCCGGAATCCGTACGCGTCCCCTGACAGCACATCCGAGCGGTAGCGGGAACGGGTGGATGCGGGCCGCGCGGCTCTCAGGCTGGAGCGCTTCGCGGGTTCCCGGGGAGTAGCCCCGCCCGCGGCGTCTCCGCCGAAAAGCGAATACGTGTCGAAATCATCCTTCATTGGATATCCGTCCTCTTTCTGTTCTCTGCAGTCCACTGTGAGAGTGATGATAAGCCGGTTTTAAAAAAGGCCGAAGCGGATCTCACGGTCCCGGATTTTCCCCTCCTCGGTTTCTGCACAGTTTTACGCTTTTCCGGTTTTGTCAACCCCCGCGATCCCCGAGGGCTTCCCGGGAACCCCGAGTATAACCTATAACAATATGATTTTAAAAGATTAAATTTTTATTTCAGTGGAATTCCATGATTTCGAAAAGTGACGGTTCTTCAGCCACTTAGGGGATTTCTCCACAATTGTTCACACACTTATCCACAGGCTTTTCCAGTTCCCATTTATGAAGTCAAAGATCATCATTTGATACTTTACTGATAAAAGGCTGCTTATTTTTTTGTTTTTTCTCTGTTTTTAATTCTGATAACAGCATTCATCATGCCTATCGGAATATCGCTTTCCCCTGTGGATTGCAAAGCCGGGGGATAAGTCCTCTTTTCTTTCCTGAATCCAGACAGAACAGTTTTGCCGGATCCCCTGTTTCCGGGGATCTTCAGTCTGATTAATTTTTAATCAATAAATTTTTATCCTTTTTTTTCATATAGTTGTATGAGTTTTCCCGGGGCAGTCAACATCGCTGTTCACCAGACCCGTGATAAAGATATCAAGTGATTGATTAAATTCTACTTTTACCGATATAACCGCTGTTTTTGGACAAGCTCCAGGCTGGCATCACCAAAAATGGCTATTTTTCATAGAGATAGGAGTGAAACCGCGGTATCCACGGGCTTCCGGCTTCTTGCCCGATACCGGTCACTGACGGGGAAAATTATTCCGACCCTCTGACATGACTCCGGTAATAAACACGGATCTGATTGATTTAATTTATAATTTTAAAAAGTTCAGATTATCCACAGGCCGTTTTTCCCGCAATCAATCAGAGGGTTACTTATTTTTCCCCGGAGTTGTCCACAGATTTCACCGGATACCGGGATCCCGCCTTCGCACGTCAATCCCCGATCCATTATCATTGCATGCATGACTAATCACACCTGCGAACCTCCCCCGGCATCTCCGCTCGAGGCGCCGCATATTCTTTCTTCCAGAACGGCAATGGATTCAGATCGTCCCCGATCAGGTAACTCACAGCAGTCTCCCAAACCTGAAATGAAACCGGCTTCGCGCGCCCGCGCAACGCTGGAAAACTGGCTGCATGGCCAGTGGTCGAAAAAAGGTCTTTTTTCTCTGGTTTTCTCCCCGCTTTCTCTCGCGTTTCTCGCTGTCTCACGGTACCGTGAGAAGCACGCAACGCCCGAGCGTCTGCCGGTTCCCGTGGTCATTGTCGGGAACATCTATGTCGGCGGCACGGGGAAGACTCCGGTCACGATTGCCATTGCCCGCGGTCTCATGAAGCGCGGCTGGAAGCCTGGCATCATCAGCCGCGGCTATGGAAGGAAATCCGACGCTGTGCAGCTCGTGACACCTGACTCGCGCGCAGCCTCGTCCGGCGACGAACCGCTTCTGATTGCCCGCAAGACCGCCGCGCCTGTGGCTGTCGGCCGCGACCGAGTCGCGGCGGGGCGGCTGCTTCTCAAGTCTTTCCCGGACACTGACATCATCATTTCCGATGACGGTCTGCAGCACTACTCGCTGCACCGCGATGTTGAACTCTGCGTGGTGGGAGTCCACGGTATCGGAAACGGCTGGGTGCTCCCCGCCGGTCCCCTCCGTGAGCCGCCGTCAAGGCTTGACCGTGTGGATGCGATTATTCTGAATACAACGGATGAGATTCTCGACACGAGAACCCCGCGTTTTGCCTCCAGCCCGTATCTCGGTGAATGCCGCAATCTCGCGACCGGTGAAACGCTCCCGATTGATGACCTCGCGGAGAGGTTTGAAGGAAAATCCTTCGCGGCCGCCGCCGGCATTGCCGTTCCGGGCAGATTCTTCGCCATGCTCCGGGGCCGCGGCATTGCCTGCAGTCCGTGCGTTGAGCTGGGAGATCATTATGATTTCCGCGCGAACCCCTTTGCTGACATCACGGCTGACTGTATCCTCATTACGGAAAAGGATGCCGTAAAGTGCCGCCAGGTGCCCGGAATCGCTTCCGACTCCCGGATCTGGACTGTGGGGTACGATATCGCCCTCGAAGACTACCTGCTCGACTTCATTGATCAGAAGGCGCGGGAAGCCCGTCATCCGAACCCATCCGCCAATGGAGCCACTCATGAATCCTAACGTCACTGAGAATCTCGTCTGCCCGGTCTGCAAGGGCAGGCTCGGCTGGAACGCAGAGTCAGAGGAATTCCTCTGCACGGCCTGCGGCCTCGCCTTTGCCGTCCGGGACGGCATCCCTGACATGATCGCGCACGACGCGCGTGAAATGACAGAGGAAGAGCTTGAGGAGCTCCGGCTGAAGGAGAAAAAAGCCGAGGCTTCCGCTGCCCGGCTCTGAAAAAGCTGAAAGATATATGACCTACAACATTGTGATCCCCGCCCGGATGAAGTCGACCCGGCTTCCCGGCAAGCCTCTGATGGATATCGCGGGGAAACCCATGATCGTGCGCGTCGCTGAACGGGCGAAGCTCACCGGCGCCTCCCGGATTGTCGTAGCGACTGATCACCCCCAGATCGTTGACGCGTGCGAACGCGAAGGCGTTGAAGCCGTCCTCACGCAGGAATCCCACCCGACCGGAACGGACCGGATCGCGGAGGTCTGCCAGAAGCTGCACTTTGAAGAGGATGAGATCGTCGTGAACATTCAGGGCGACGAACCGCTCATCCCGCCGTCCGTCGTTGACCGCGTGGCGAGCCTCCTCGCACAGAAGCCTGGCTGCGCCATCGCAACCGCGGCTCACCCGATTGCCACAGTAGAGGATTTTCTGAATCCGAACGTTGTGAAGGTAGAGCTGAACGCGCTCGGTGAGGCGATGACCTTCACCCGGGCGCCGACCCCCTGGCCCCGCGACGCTTTCCGCGCCGGTCCTCCGTATGAGCTTCCCGAACGATTCCGGGCTCTCCATCACATTGGGCTCTACGCCTACCGCGCGCGGTTCCTCCGGGCGTTTTCCGAGCTCCCGCCGGCTCCGATAGAGCAGACGGAGAGTCTTGAGCAGCTCAGGGCTCTCTGGAACGGCGAGCGGATCGCGGTTCTCGTGCTTGAGCAGGAGCTCCCGGCCGGTGTGGATACGGAGTCGGACCTCGAACGGGTCCGCGAGGTGTATGCCCGGGGCAATCTCCCGCTCTGATTTCTGCCCCCTGTTATAGGGGTATGCAGGATTGCCCGGAGACTCACCGGCGCTTAAAATAACGGACTTAAAAGCCCAAGCGGGCGGTACCCGATCCGTCCGCAGAACTTGTTTTGGAGATAAAAATATGCGTCTTATTCTGATCGGACCTCCCGGCGCCGGAAAGGGCACCCAGGCTGCCTTCATCAAGGAACGCTTCGCGATCCCCCAGATTTCCACCGGCGACATGCTTCGCGCGGCTGTGAAGGCGGGAACCCCGCTCGGCCTCAAGGCGAAGTCCGTCATGGAATCGGGCGCTCTGGTGAGCGACGACATCATCCTCGGGCTCATGGAAGAACGTCTCGCGCAGCCTGACTGCAAGAACGGTTTCCTGCTCGACGGCTTCCCCCGCACGATTCCGCAGGCCGAAGCCCTGAAGAAGACCGGTATTCCGATCGACTTCGTGCTCGAAATCTCCGTGCCTGATGATGAGATTGTGCGCCGCATCAGCGGCCGCCGCGTTGACCCGGTCTCCGGCCGCACTTACCACATCGTCTACAACCCCCCGAAGGTTGAGGGCAAGGACGACGTGACGGGTGATCCGCTGATCCAGCGTGATGACGACAAGGAAGACGTTGTCCGTCACCGTCTCGAGGTTTATCACAATCAGACCGAAGCGCTCGTGAAGTTCTACGGCGATCTCGCGAAGTCCGGCGACAAGACGGCTCCGCAGTACCGCGCGATTTCCGGTCTCGGCACGATTGATGAGATCACGGCCCGTGTGTTCGACGCTCTGAAGTAATTCAGACACCGGACGCGGAGTTCCGCTATGCGGCCTGCCGGCAGTAAGCCTGGCAGGCCGTATTGTTTTCGGGACTGCCCAGGCGTACAGCCCTCTAAGGAACTCCCCTGACCTTAACAGAATGTAACGGCCCTTTCACCCCCGGTTCGGTATCATAGAAAAATATCCCGCGCTGTACGCGGAACACTCTCTGGCAGCCCCTGCCCGGGAGATCCTCTCTTAGGAAAGTTTGTCGCACTGATCATGGAAAATATCCGTCATTTCACCAAACGCTTCAGTCTCGCGGCCTCTGCCGCCGCGGTCTGCGCGCTGACCCTTGCCGGCTGCCAGACAACCGGTCAGAAGACGGCATCCGCCCCTTCCGCTCAGGAATCTTCTCCGGTCGTATCCGAAAGCGTCAACCGCTTTGACGACGGCACTTACGGTTTCATGCTCACTCAGGTTCCTTCCATCAAGGGGGCGAAGCCGCTCGGTCTCACCACACTGCAGGCGTTCGAGGGTGAAGGCGTGTACTACTTCAATGACCGCGAGGAGTCGAACTTCCGCATCGATCAGAAGAAGAATGACACCACCTACACTGTGAAAGAGACCTATCCGAAGGGACAGAAGGCTCACGGGTTTGCCTGGGGCACGAACGTGAATTCGATCGTCCGCTCCGGAAACTCGGTTTCCGCAGAATTCCCGAGCTACCTCACCTCTGAGCCTGACGGTTCGGTGAAGCTTTACTCGGATAACTCAAAGAACCCGGTCGCGATGCGTCTGAAGCTCTACGCGTTTGATGTGTCCGGCCAGTACATCTATCACTATCTCCGGTCCCGCACGAACTATCCGACCCCGGCTGCCGGCGTGATCTCCGCCCGCTTCCCGAAGGGCTCTGTGGTCTACATGCCTCAGATTGCCATGACGCAGGATCAGTATGTGGTGCTGAAGCCGGATGCCTTCACGGGTGCCGGTAACGTTGAAGGGTTCGTCCGCACGTTCAGCCGCGATATTCCTTACTGCCTCAGCTACCTCCCGCGCGTTGGCTTCAAAGCTTACGGTGTTGTCTTTGACCCGACTGCAGGCGCCCCCGCTCCGACCCAGTTCAAGGTTGTAACGAAGACCCGCTACGTGAAGAATAAGCGCGGCAAGCGCGTGAAGCAGCGTTATCAGGAGAAAGTCGCACTCCCGGCAACGGGAGCGTCTGCCATCCCGGAAAACGGCGAAGTGAGCCTTTACTCTGTGAAGACCGGCACGGTCTTCTGCCAGAGCACCTCGAAGACTCCGGAAACCCGCGGTTCCTACAGCATCAAGACGGTTGACGGTACGAAGGGCATCGCCTTCTCCTTCCCGTCCACGGTGAAGGCACCTGATACGGGCATCTTTGAGCTGTCGCGCGACGCGGTGTCGCTCGCCCTTGTGGAAATCCACCGCGGCAAGTCGACCACGGTCGTTCCGGGTTACTTTGTGAAGGCTGATAAGCCGATCACGGACTTCCAGTACCGCTTCAACGGCGTAGCCGCCAAGGCTGTGCGTGAAGCGCTCGCCTCTGTCCGCCAGCAGGCTCAGAAGTAATTCTCCCCCAGGCAGCGTCTCTCTTAAAGAAAGCCCTCAGGTTCCATCGGGAACCTGAGGGCTTCATTCTGTCTGTCTCCGGGAAAGAGACGTGAGGCTAATCTTCCATACCGGCCTCTGGCTTCACTTCCTTCCAGGCCAGACGCACAATCTCACCGGCTTTCTTCGTTTTCCAGAGCGCCGGATCCGTGAGGAGCCGTCTCCAGTGACGGGCGCCCGGAAGTCCCAGCGCGAGTCCCATCAGATGGTTCACCGCGGTTCTCGCGGCGAGCGGTTCGCGCTCCTGCACGAGATCCACATAGTCCGCCATCTGCTCCACCACTTCATCCCGCGTGAGCGTGCTCTCCGGGTCGCCGTACAGCGCGTGATCCACCTCCGTAAGAAGCCAGGGGTTGTTGTACGCCTCACGCCCGAGCATCACACCGTCAAAACGCCCAAGTTCCGTCTGACATTCGCTGAGCGTCTTGATCCCGCCATTCACGACAAAGATGCTGTCCGGGAAATCCGCCTTCAGCTGTGCGGCAAGCTCACGGTTAAGCGGCGGAATATCGCGGTTCTCTTTCGGGGACAGCCCCTTCAGCCAGGCGGCTCTCGCGTGCACGATGAAGACCCGGGTGCCGGCCTCATGAACCGTGCCGACGAAGTCACGGACAAAGCCGTAGGAGGTCTGATCATCCACGCCGATCCGGTGCTTCACGGTCACCGGTACCGACACGCTGTCCTGCATGGCTTTGAGACAGTCCGCAACCTTCTGCGGGGAAAGCATCAGGACCACGCCGAAGTCCCCGGACTGCACGCGGGGCGATGGGCAGCCGCAGTTGAGGTTGATCTCGTCAAACCCAGCCTCTTCCCCCCATTTCGCGCACTGGGCGAGCTCCGCCGGATTGGATCCGCCAAGCTGCAGCGCGACAGGATTCACACCCTTCTCATACCCGAGGAGCCGTGCCCGGTTCCCATGCACCAGCGCGGGCGACGCGATCATCTCGGTGTAGAGTCTCGCGCGCTTTGAGAGGAGCCTGTGAAAGTGCCGGCACCACTCGTCCGTCCAGTCGATCATCGGCGCGACGCAGAATCGCCAGTCCTCAGGCTTCAGCTCTGTCTGAAGTGCCATTATCTTTTTCCGTCCTGATAACACCGGCGGGAAGCCTCCCGCCGATTGAAAAAAAGAGCGGCATTTTTTAATCTGCCGCCCTTCTCCAAACCTACTTCTCGAAGCAGTCGCCGTCGAGATAAAGCCATCGTCCTTCCCGCTTCACGAACCGCGACAATTCATGAAGCCTGAAGGCTCCGGCGCCTCCCGAGCGGCCTCGCGCCACGTATTCAACCTCTGCGGTGTCAGGCCCCGTTTCCCGGAATGAGCGGATTTCAAGCCCGAGCCACATGATGGGATTGGCCTTCAGATCCAGGTCCGCGGGGCAGTTTTCCTCGCACCACGTGTCCCGAACGTACTTCTCCAGTCCCAGCGCGTAGGCGCTGTAGCGGCTTGCCATCAGACTCCGGGCGTCAGGCGCCGGAGTCCCGGCGTGATACCTGCCGCAGCAGTCCTCATACGTCTTCCCGCTGCCGCAGGGGCAGAGGGAAGGAGCGGTATGCTTCGATTTCTTCACTTTCTGAAGCGATTCCGAAGGAATTATTCCTCGGAAACGTCCGGATCGCCGAACTCAGCCTGAGCCGCACGGGCAGCGCGCTTGCGTTCGAATTCCTTCAGATAGCGCTTGCGCAGACGGATCGACTTCGGGGTGATTTCCACGAGTTCGTCGTCGTTGATGAATTCCACAGCGCTTTCCAGCGTGAGCTGGGTCGGGGGCACGAGGCGGATCGCTTCGTCGGAGCCGGAAGCACGCACGTTGGTGAGGTGCTTCGTACGGATCGCGTTCACGACGATGTCGTTTTCACGCGAATGCTCGCCGATGATCATGCCTTCGTACACAGCGTCGCCCGGGCTCACGAAGAGACGGCCGCGTTCCTGGATGTACCAGAGAGCATAGGCCACGGCATTGCCGTCTTCACCGGAGATGATGGCGCCGGAACGGCGTTCGCCGACGCTGCCCTGCTTGATCGGGGCGTAGTCGTCAAACACGTGGCTCATGATGCCGGTGCCGCGGCACATCGTCATGAAGAGGCTCTGGAAACCGATCAGGCCGCGGGCCGGGATACGGTACTCAAGGCGCACACGGCCCTTGCCGTCCGGCTCCATGTCGGTGAGTTCGCCCTTGCGGCGGCCGAGCTCTTCCATCACGGAACCCTGATGTTCTTCTTCAACATCAACCGTCAGGAGCTCATACGGCTCCATCTTGACGCCGTTCTCTTCCTTGATAATCACGCGCGGACGGGAAACGGCAATTTCGAATCCCTCGCGGCGCATATTTTCAAGAAGAACCGTGAGATGCAGTTCACCGCGGCCGGACACGAGGAACACCTTCTCATCCTTCGTGTTCTCGACGCGCATGGCGACGTTCGACTTCAGCTCGCGGGCGAGACGCTCACGGATCTGGCGGCTCGTCACGAACTTGCCTTCCTTGCCGGCGAGAGGCGACGTGTTCACCATGAATTCCATCTTGAGGGTCGGCTCATCGACGTGCAGCATCGGGAGCGCTTCCGGATGATCCGTGCTCGTGATGGTTGTGCCGATGTTCAGATCTTCAATACCCGTGACGAGAACGATGTCGCCGGCCTGAGCGGAGGGCGTTTCCTTGCGTTCAAGGCCTTCGAACTGAAGAATCTGATTGATCTTGCCGCGCTTCGGCGTATCTTCCGGACCGTCCATGAAGCAGACATTCTGGCCAGCGGTCAGGGTGCCGCGGTGCACACGGCCGATACCGATCTTGCCGACGTAGCTCGAGTAGTCGAGCGAGCAGATCTGGAGGATCAGGTTGCCGTTCGGATCGTCTTCACGGACCGGAACCTTTTCGAGCACGGTGTCGAGAATGGCGTCAAGGTTGCCGATCTTCTTCAGCTCTTCGACGTCGTCGGTGAGGCCTGCGTAGCCATTCAGGGCGGAGGCGTAGATCACCGGGAAGTCGAGCTGTTCCTCGGTCGCACCGAGCTTATCGAACAGATCAAACGTCTGGTTCACAACCCACTCAGGACGGGCACCCGGACGGTCAACCTTATTCACGATCACGATCGGCTTCAGGCCCTGGGCGAGTGCCTTGCGGGTCACGAAGCGGGTCTGCGGCATCGGGCCGTCAACCGCGTCAACGAGCAGCAGCACACCGTCCACCATGGAGAGCACGCGCTCCACTTCACCGCCGAAGTCGGCGTGCCCGGGGGTATCGATGATGTTGATGTGAACGCCCTTCCACTCAACGGCGCAGTTCTTCGCGAGAATCGTGATGCCGCGTTCCTTTTCGATCGCGTTGCTGTCCATCACGCGCTGTTCAACTTCCTGGTTTTCACGGAAGGTGCCGGCACACTTCAGAAGGCCGTCCACCAGGGTCGTCTTACCGTGGTCAACGTGGGCAATAATCGCAATATTGCGAATGGCTCTTGTCATTTCTCTTAGTCTCTTTAATCAGTAGCTATTAATCTTTCCGGAGCAAGCACGCCGCGTTCATTCACCGTAGCGGTCCCCAGCAATTCCTTTCCCGGTCCATAGACCCGCACTCTCCCGCGTTCCGCGAGGTGAAGCGCAAGCCTCTGTCCGTTCTTAAACCTCTCAGTCTCAGCGGCCGCCAGTTCAACGGGCGCGAGGCTCTGGATCAGCTCATCTGGCGGACGGAGCATCGCCCGGCGTTTTATCGCGTCGGGTTCCCGCTCCAGTGTCTCCAGAGTAATTGCATCCTTCAGATCCAGATCTCCAACGCGGGTCCGGCAAAGCGCTGACATCGTCGCGCCACATCCGAGGAGGTGTCCAAGATCTTCAATCAGAGTGCGGATATAGGTTCCTTTGGAAACCACACACTCCATTTCCACCGTATTTCCATCAAGCGACAGAATGTCAAAACGGTAGATTGTAACCAGTCTCGGCTCTCTTTCCACCGTTTCACCCTGCCGGGCGAGGCGGTATAGCGCAACTCCGTCACGCTTCAGAGCCGAATACATCGGCGGAACCTGTTTGATCGGGCCGGTAAGTTTCGCGGCAGCGGCCTTCACTTCATCCAGTGTCACAGAGACTTCATGCGTCTTCAGCACAGTCCCCGTACGGTCGCCGGTATCCGTTTCCACGCCAAGCGTTGCCACGGCTCTGTAAGCCTTGTCAGCGTGCAGCAGATCGGCGGAGAACTTCGTTGCCTCACCGAAAGCGAGCGGCAGAAGTCCGGTCGCCATCGGATCGAGCGTTCCGCAGTGCCCGGCCTTCGCCGCGTTCAGCAGGCGGCGGGCCGTCTGCAGTTCGCGGTTAGAGCTCGCGCCTTCCCCCTTATTCAGGAGGAGTACGCCGTTCACGCGGTCGCCATGATGACCTCTTGGCACGTTACTTCCCCGGATTCTGATCCAGCGCTTCCGCGATCAGCTTATCCATCGCGAAGCCGCGGTCCACACTCGTGTCATACACGAAGTGAAGCGTCGGAACCGTGTGGATGCGCAGCTGCCTGAAAATCAGGCTGCGGAGCATACCGGCCGCGGCGTTGAGCCCTTCGCGGCAGGCTTCCGGTTCAGAACCGATCACCGTGAAATAAATGTTCGCGTGCGCGTAGTCCGGCGTGATTTCGCAGCCGGTCACAGTGACAAAACCAACCCGAGGATCACGCACCTCTTTCGGGATCAGTTCGGCGATATCATGCGCAATCTGATCGGCAATTCTGGTCGAGCGCCCGGGCTTAGCCTTTCTCACGTTATCTCTACCTCAAATCAAAATTCAAAAAATCAGAATGCCACCTGCCCCCGGATTGCTCCGGGGAGAGGCGGCATGCGTTCCGCTGCTTAGAGCGTACGGGCGACTTCCGTCACCTCGAACACTTCCAGCTGATCGCCTTCCTTGATGTCCTCGTAGCCCTTCAGCGAGATACCGCATTCCTGGCCGGCATTCATCTCGCGGACGTCATCCTTGAAGTGCTTCAGAGAGGCGAGTTCGCCGGTCCAGATCACCACGTTGTCGCGCAGCAGGCGGATATTCGCGTTGCGGCGGATAACGCCTTCCACGACACGGCAGCCGGCGATGTTGCCAACCTTCGGCACGTGAATAACCTGACGGACTTCGGCAAGACCAAGGTTCGTTTCCTTCTTCACCGGGGCAAGCATACCGCCCATGGCAGCCTTGATCTCGTTCACGGCATCGTAAATGATGTCGTAGTAACGGATCTCAACGCCTTCGTGCTCGGCAAGCTTTCTCGCACCAGCATCGGCTCGGACATTGAACCCGACGATGATGGCGCCGGCAGCAATGGCGAGGTTGACGTCGGTTTCAGAAATACCGCCCACCGCGGAGTGAACGATCTGAACGCGGACTTCGTCGGTCGACAGCTTCTGGAAGGCCTGGACGATAGCTTCCTGGGAACCCTGAAGGTCAGCCTTGACGATGAGGGGCAGAGTCTTCTGCTTGCCGTCATTGTCCTTGAAGATGTTCTGCAGGCTGGCGGCCTGAGCCTTCGCGAGCTTCACGTCACGGTACTTGCCCTGACGGAAGAGAGCGATTTCACGTGCCTTGCGTTCATCAGGCAGGACGAAGAATTCGTCACCGGCCTGCGGAATGCCGGAAAGACCCTGGATTTCCACCGGGATCGACGGACCGGCATCTTTCACCGGCTTGCCGTTTTCACCGACCATCGCTCGGACACGGCCGAACTGAGCACCGGCGAGCACCACGTCACCGCGGTTAAGACGGCCGGACTGCACGAGGACAGAGGCCACCGGGCCACGGCCGCGGTCGAGTCGGGATTCCAGCACGACACCGCGGGCCAGACCCTGATCCGGAGCCTTGAGTTCCAGCATTTCGGCCTGGAGCAGTACGTTTTCGAGCAGCTCATCGATACCGAGACCGGTCTTCGCGGACACGTTCACGAACGGAGCGTCGCCGCCGTACTCTTCCGGAATCACCTCATTCTGAACGAGTTCCTGCTTCACCACTTCCGGATGGGCGCCGGGCTTATCGCACTTATTGATAGCGACAACGATCGGCACGCCGGCGGAACGGGCGTGAGCAATAGCTTCCTTCGTCTGGGGCATGACACCGTCATCGGCGGCCACCACCAGAATCACGATATCCGTCACCTGGGCACCGCGGGCACGCATGGCGGTAAACGCCTCATGGCCCGGGGTATCGAGGAAGGTGATGATGCCGCGCGGCGTCTTCACGTGGTAGGCGCCGATATGCTGCGTAATGCCGCCCGCTTCGCCAGCCGCCACACGGGTGCGGCGGATGTAGTCGAGGAGGGAGGTCTTGCCGTGGTCAACGTGACCCATGATCGTAACGACCGGGGGACGCGGAACCGCGGGGTATTCATTCTTGTCACCGATTTCGCCGAGGAAGGCTTCCGGATCGTCAGCCTTAGCAACGACCGGCTTGTGGCCCATTTCCTCAACAACGATCATCGCGGTGTCCTGATCGAGCATCTGGTTGATGGTGACCATCTGGCCATCCTTCATCAGCTGCTTGATCACTTCCGTCGCCTTCACAGCCATCTTGCGGGCGAGATCCGCGACCGAAATGGTCTCCGGAACTTCCACCTCGCGCACGATCGGTTCATTCGACTGATTCTGCGAGGAGTTGCCGCCATGATGACGGTCCTGACGACGGCCGCGGCCGCTGCGCCAGGAGGATCCATCATCATCCATGCCGCGGGTCTTGATCTGACGATGACGGCCTTCGTCATCGCGGTGTTCGCCGGCCTTGCGGGTCTTCTTCGCGGGGCGGGCGGAGGCACCGTCACCGGAAGCCTTCGGAGCGGCGGCCGGACGCAGATGAGCCGGGCGCTTCTGCTCGGTCTTCTTGGCGGCGGTCTTCGCGGGCTTTGCTTCTTCAGCCTTGGTCTCGGGCTTCGCTTCCTCAGCGGGCTTCGGCTTCGGAGCATTCTTCGGACGGTTCAGCATTTCGCGGATGGCGGCAGCTTCAGCCTCAGCCTTCGCACGGGCAGCGGCGCGGCGCTTCTCTTCCTCTTCGCGCTGCTTTGCGCGGGCGGCATTCAGAGCGGCAGCCTCAGCAGCAGCCTTTGCGCGGGCAGCCTCACGGCGGGCGGCTTCAGCCGGATCCACCTTGGCGGCCTTTTCAGCGGCAGCCTTGGCCTGCATAGCGTGGGATGCGCGGATAGCAGCCGCGTCACGCTCGGCGCGGGCGCGTTCCTCAGCCTGACGGCGGGCGCGCGAGGCGTTCTTCTGCTCACGCTGGTTCTTTTCATGCTCAGCCGCAGCGCGGGCCTTTTCTTCAGCGGCGCGGCGTTCAGCCTCTTTGCGGGCGGCTTCTTCAGCAGCCTTCTTCTCGCTTTCTTCAGCGGCGCGGGCAGCCTCTTCAGCCTGGCGGGAAGCCTGTTCAGCTGCCTCACGCTCGGCGCGGGCTTTGTCCTCAGCATTGCGGGCCGCAAGTTCCTTCTGGATCTCAGCGTCACGGGCAGCTTCGGCAGCCGGATTCTTCACGAAAACACGGCGGCGGCGCACTTCCACCTGAACGGTGCGGGTGCGGCCCGTGGAGTCAGCCTTCTTGATCACGGACTTTTCCTTGCGGGTAACCGTAATTCTGCGGGGCTTTTTCGGCGCCTCGCTGCTTTCCTCATTCGCGCGCTCTAGGCGGAGCGATTCAAGCAGCTTCGTCTTATCGCCTTCGGAAAGTTCGTCGGTTTCAGAGTTCTTGCTCACACCGGCTGCCTTCAGCTGAGCGAGCAGGGTCTTGGCTGCTACCTTCAATTCCTGGGCGAATTCGAAAACTGTTTTATTTGCCATAAATATTTTTTCCCCTAATCTCTTTCAGCCTACGGATAAACCACTGCGCGAGCTGCAATAATCAGATCGGCGGCCGTTTTCTCATCAAAGCC
Organism: Mesosutterella multiformis; assembly: GCF_003402575.1. Taxonomy (GTDB): domain Bacteria; phylum Pseudomonadota; class Gammaproteobacteria; order Burkholderiales; family Burkholderiaceae_F; genus Mesosutterella; species Mesosutterella multiformis. The sequence goes on along the minus strand of NZ_BGZJ01000001.1, from coordinate 1,102,171 downwards.
AGTCTTTTCAACCAATTCGTCAGTGGCCAAATCAGCCAAATCATTAACGTTTCTGACGCCGGCGGTCACAAGAGCGCTCACCTTGTCGCCGTCAAGCCCCGGAAGCTCCAGCAGGCTCTTATCGGCGAGGCGGAGGTTCTCTTCACGCTTGATAGCGCGGCGCGTCAGCACTGAACGGGCGCGGGAACGAAGTTCCTTGACGGTATCTTCGTCAAAAGCGCCGATTTCGAGCAGCTCCTTCTCGGGGATGTAGGCAACGTCTTCGATGGAGGCAAGGCCTGCATCGATCAGAGCATCAGCGGCATCTTCGTCAAGATCAAGCTGTTCCATGAACTCGCGGCGGCTGGCGTCGGTTTCGGTCTTGTGCTTTTCGTCTGCCTGATCTGCCGTCATGATATTGATCTGCCAGCCGGTCAGCTCAGAGGCGAGACGCACATTCTGACCGCGGCTACCGATCGCCACGGCGAGTTTCTCTTCCGGAACCACCACATCAGCGCTCTTGTCGTCTTCGTTCAGAACGATGGACTGAACTTCAGCCGGCTTCAGAGCCTCAAGCACGTAGAGGGCCGGATCCTCGTTCCAGAGCACGATATCAATATGCTCGTTGGAAAGTTCGGCGGTCACCGCGTTCACGCGGCTGCCGTGGATACCGACGCAGGTTCCGATCGGGTCAATGCGGGAGTCGTGAGCAAGCACAGCCACCTTGGCGCGAAGGCCGGGGTCGCGGGCGACGCTCTTGATCTCGAGGAGACCCTCTTCGATTTCGGGAACTTCAAGCTCGAACAGCTTCTTCAGGAAGTCCGGGCTCGTGCGGGAAAGAATGACCTGCTTGCCACGCTGGCTGTCTTCGACACGCAGCACGTAAGCCTTCACACGGTCCCCAGGATGAATATTTTCGCGCGAGATCATCTGATCACGCGGGAGGCGGGCATCAAGACGGCCGAGTTCAACGATCGCGTCGCCCTTATCCATACGCTTCACCTGTCCGCTCACGATCGATTCGCCGCGGTCCAGGAACTCCTTCACGATCTGAGCGCGCTCAGCATCGCGGAGGCGCTGCAGGATGACCTGCTTCGCATCCTGAGCAAAACGGCGGGCGTCAGAGTGAGCCGGAGTCACCGGGCGGACGATGTAATCGCCCTCGGAGAGATCCGGGTAGTCATCATGAATGTCGCTGTACATTTCCTCGCGGTCAGGCTCCTGCAGACCCTGATCGTCAGGAACAATCAGCCAGCGGCGCTCAGCGGAATAGTCGCCCGTTTCGCGGTCGATATGCACCACCACATCCGCATCCTCGCCCGGGAAAGTCGAGCGCTTGATTGCCGTGGCGAGAGCCACTTCCACAACGCCAAACACAACGTCGATGTCAACGCTCTTCTCGTGGGCAAGAACCTCGACCATATCAAGAAGATCTTTGCCGCTCATCGCTTTATTCATTTACGTCCACCTTTAAAATCAAGTTCTGCAATCAAGTGCGCGTGTTCTACTTCGGAGAGGGGGAATTCCACCGTAATGGGGGCTGCCTGCTCATGAGAACGTCCGCCCTTGCGGGCCTCCAGCCGACCGCGGAACGCCTGGGACGGCGTGCGGAAGGGCTTCTCGCCCGTGAATTCAAATTGAATCTGTTCGCTGCCCGGCTCGCCTGAGACCGAAAGAATCCGGCCATCAAGCTTGCGGCGCCCCGCTTCAGGAAAACCTTCGGCAAACATCGGGGCGAAGAGTTCCACGTGAGCCAGAGAACCCGCGAAACGGATCCAGTCCTTTGCTTTCTTCAGAGGTCTTTCAACACCCGGGCTCGTGACTTCGAGCCGCTTGTAATCCACATCTTCCGCGGCGAAAAGAGCGGTCAGCTGATTGCTGACGGCCTCGCAGTCGTTGACCGAAATGCCCCCCTCCTGTTCCGTGTCAATCGTGACGCGGAGCATAGAGCCAGGAAGGCGTTCCAGTTCAACAAATTCATATCCCATGCCCTCGACGGTATGGGCAATTGCCTCGCTCAAATCCATTGTTCTGGCAGTCATGTACTCTTTATATGTTCTTCGTTAGATAACTAACTGACAATTAAAAATGTTCAAAAAAAAATGGGCACAGCGCCCATTTTCATTCGCCCGAATTCATTCCGGGCATTCCGGAATCTGAAAAAACGAAACCGGATATATGAAACCGAGACGCAGGACCAAACAGCAGTCCTGCGATTTAATTTTTGAATTATAACCTATTTTTTTCTCTCATTGCTAGGAAAATCCCGCAAAGTTAAAGGCGGGTACCGCTTCCATGGGCCCTTGGACGCCGGGCTCCGGTACGGCCTGATCCACCCTCCCGGTTTTCCCTCTTTGGAGCCTGTGATCGACGGTCTCTTCGCGGCGCGGACTTTCTGCCGTGGCCGTGTGAAAACTCCCCCTTCTCTGCCGCCTTCTGCTGCGCGAGCTTCAGGTGAAGGAGCCACTCCTGCACCGATTCCCGGCTCATTTCTGACTTTTCGCCGCGCCTCAGGCCGCGCGGCAGCTCGAGGTCGCCGAACCGCACCCGGATCAGCCGGCTCACCACAAGTCCCACCGCTTCAAACATGCGGCGCACTTCACGGTTCCGGCCTTCAGAGAGTCTCACGAGATACCAGTGATTCAGTCCCGTGCCGCCCTGATCAGAAATATGGGCAAAACGGGCCGGACCGTCGTCCAGCATGACACCGGTCACCAGACGCTCTCCCATTTCGTCGGTGAGCTCACCCGTCACACGCACCATGTACTCACGCTCGATCGCGTTTCTTGGATGCATGAGAAGGTTAGCGAGCTGGCCGCTCGACGTAAAGATCAGCAGCCCTTCCGTATTGAAGTCGAGACGGCCGACCACAATCCAGCGGCCTTTGTCGATCGGAGGCAGGTGATCAAAGACACTCGGCCGGCCTTCCGGATCCTTCATAGAAACAATCTCGCCCTCAGGCTTGTTGTACAGAAGAACGCGCGGCAAATCTTCCTCAGCGTCATCCCGCGAGACTTTTTTCCCGTCCACGCGGATTTCATCCTCGGGAAACACCCGGAGTCCGAGATAGGCGGTCTTCCCGTTCACTTCCACCCGGCCTTCATCAATCACAACTTCCATGGCGCGGCGCGAACCGAGTCCCAGATCAGCGAGCACCTTCTGAAGCTTCTCAGACTTGCCGCTTGCTTTGGCCTTCATTGCGGAAAGCGTACGCTCAGCCTCGAGCTCCGAGCCGGAGGGCACTTCCGGCATGCCGGGCTTTTCTTCAGGATTCGTCATTTTTCTGCTCTTCCGTTTCTAAAGGTTCATCAGGTTCATTGGGAACCGGTTCCTGGACAGGTTCAGGATCCGGTTTGATATCAGATCCCGATCCCGCGCCGTTTTTCGAGAGATCCTCGAACCCCGGCAGCCGGGGCTGCACTTCCGTGCTTTCAGGAATAACCGGCAGCGCTCTGAGGGACTCAAGTGAGAAGTCCTCCAGAAACTTAGCGGTCGTAGCCCAGAGGGATGGCCGGCCCGGCGTATCGCGGTGACCGACACACTCGATCCAGTCCCGGTCCTGGAGCTGCTTCATGATATTGGAATTCACCGTGACGCCGCGGATATCTTCAATATCACCACGCGTCACCGGCTGCTTATAGGCGATAATCGCCAGCGTTTCGAGAAAACTTCGTGAGTAACGAGGCGGTTTATCAGTCGTAAGCCGCCTCAGATAAGGCTCAAGTTCCGAGCTGCCCGAGAACCGCCATCCACCAGCGACCTCTGTGAGGTGCACAGCGAGACCGGACCATTTCTGCTGAATTTCGCCCAGCCACTTCAGGATGTCGCTCCGGCTGTAGGCATTCGAAAAAAGGAGCCGCATTTCGCGGACAGTCAGCGGACGGCCGGCGGTTAAAAGCGCACCCTCCAAGATCACCAGAGGATTTTCTAGCGGCATCTTCTCTAAACGTCTATTAAAAAGCGATTAATCGATTAATATTTTTTGGTCCGGAATATTCCCCCTGAGATGGAGAAACCGCCGGAGAAATTCCCCCGGTCAGGGACACATCAGACCGGCACTGAGTTTAACACGACCCCCCGGCCGCTGACCGGGCTAGAAATACGCCTGAAGGCGATGGAGATACGGATGCCCGCAACCAACGGAAGAAAGAAGCGACTCACACCGAAACAGTTTGCCGTCTTCAAATTCATCCGCGATCAGATTTCCACCTCCGGAGTCCCCCCGTCACGGAAGGAAATCTCGGACCATTTCGGCTTTTCTTCCCCGAATGCGGCGGAAAGCCACCTCAGGGCGCTGGAAAGGAAAGGACTGATTTCTACCATGCCGCACCAGGCTCGCGGCATCCGTCTGGAGGTCACATCGGCTCCAAAGTCCTCGCTTCCCAAAGAAGAAAAAAAACTCGGTCTGAAAAATATTCCGCTTGTAATTCAGAACGAGAGGCTTCACGTGGGAGGTTCTGATGTTCAGGAAATCTTCGAGGTAATGGACAGCGAGCTGGAAGCCGATGGCATTTCGAAGGGCGACCTGATGGTCATCCGCTCTATACCGGCCCAGGAACCCTCAACAGGTTACTTTCTCATCCGTGAGGACGGGAAGAAGCGCCTGATGAGGGCCGACGAGTATCTGGAAAAGAAAGAAAAAGCCGAAGCCGTCCCGGAGCTGATCGGAAGGGCCGTGACACAGTATCACATGCGCTTCATCGCTCCGGATGTGGCTCCGGCTGATGGGACTCAGAAGAACTGAAGCCCGGCCGCCTTACAGAATCTTCGAGAAGAACTGCTTCGTACGGTTATGCTGCGGGTTCGCGAAGACTTCTTCCGGAACACCCTGTTCAACAATCTGGCCGTCGGCCATGAAGATCAGGCGGTCACCCACTTCACGGGCAAAACCCATTTCATGCGTCACGACGATCATTGTCATGCCGTCATTCGCAAGCTTCTTCATAACGTCGAGCACTTCCTTCACCATTTCCGGGTCAAGGGCTGACGTCGGCTCATCAAACAGCATGACTTTGGGATTCATCGCGAGAGAACGGGCGATAGCAACACGCTGCTGCTGGCCGCCAGACAGATTCTTCGGATAAACGTTCGCCTTGTCCTTCAGACCGACCATATCAAGAAGCTCAAGCGCCTTCTTCTCAGCCACTTCACGGCTTTCACCGCGGACCCGCATCGGGGCCAGCATGATGTTCTGAAGAACGGTCTTATTCTCAAACAGATTGAAGTGCTGGAACACCATGCCGACTTCAGCACGGATCCGGTTGAGGTTCGTCTTCGGCTCAATCTTCTCGCCATCCACCCAGATTTCGCCCGAGGAAGCTTCCTCCAGGTAGTTGATACAGCGCAGCATGGTCGACTTGCCGGAACCCGACGGGCCGATCACAACGACCACCTCTTTCGGAGCCACGGTCAGGTTGATGCCGTGGAGGACCTCGATATCACCATACCGCTTGTGAAGGTCCTTAATCTCAATCATGGTTTTATTATCGTTCATCTGTTCTGAATTTCCGTTCAAGGAAGGCAACAAACTGAGAAATCGTGAGCGTCATCGCAAGGTAAATAATGGCGACGCTGGTCCAGATTTCAAACGAGCCGTAGGTCTGAGCAATAATCAGCTGACCGGAACGGGTCAGTTCTTCGAAACCGATCACGGACACAAGGGAGCTGTCCTTCAGCATGGCAATGAATTCGTTGCCGAGCGGGGGAATGATCCGCTTGAAAGCCTGCGGAATAACGATCTCGCGCATGGTCTGGAACCAGGTGAGACCGAGTGAGCGGCCGGCCTCAGTCTGACCGCGGTCCACGGACTGAATACCAGCGCGGAAGATTTCCGCCACATAGGCACCGGAATTGATAGAACAGGCCGACACCGCCGCAACGAACGGGTCAACTCGGGTATTGAGAATGACCGGCAGAGCGAAATAAATCAGGAAGATCTGAATCAGAAGCGGAGTGCCGCGGATGAAATCCACGTAGCAGCGCGCGGGAATCCTCACCCACCAGTACGGCGTGAGTGACGCGACGCCGGCGAGCAAGCCGAAAATCAACCCCAGGCCGACAGAAAGGGCCGTAATCTTCAATGTCACTAGCGCGCCCTGCAGGAGTAGCGGCAGAGATGACATCACGAGTGAGAAGTCAAAATCCATTGGGAAGATCCAAAAGTTTATTTAGAAATTTTTATGGCAATGAAAACCGCGTTTCATTTGCTTGAATTGGATTGCTAATAATAGACCACACAGCGTGCAGATACCACTGAAAAAGCTAACTTTAGGCAGAAAAAAAGCTGACCCGGGGAAGGGTCAGCTCTTTTTATAGTTGAAAGACGGTATCAGCCGGCTTTCTGTTTCTCAATTTTATCGAGGAACGTTTCCTTTTCACCTTCCTCGTGCCAGCGGTGGAAGACCGTTGCAAGGATCGGACCGGAAACGTTATGCCAGAAGGAGAACACCGCGGACGGCACGGCAGCCATCGGCATAGCGGCGAAGTGAGTGGTAGCAAGAGCAACACCAAGGCCGGAATTCTGCATACCCACTTCAATAGCGAGGCACTTACGCTTGGCAAGGTTGAGACCAAGGAGCTTCGCGGTCCAATAACCGAAGAGATAGCCAAAACCGTTATGAAGCACGACAACCAGGAAAACGAGCGGGCCGACAGCGAGAAGCTTATTCGCAGTCGCGGCAACCACGGCAGCAACAATCAGAGCGATGGCGACAACCGAGATAAGCGGCATGGCCGCAGCGAAGCCTTCAACCTTCTTGCCGAGCACTGTGTGAACCACAACACCGAGAGCGATCGGAAGCAGCACGATTTCCACAATGCTCACGAACATGGCAACAGGGGAGATATCCACCCACTGTTTAGCGAACACCCAGATCAGGAACGGAGTCACAACCGGAGCGAGAAGCGTGGTGCAGGAAGTGATGGTCACAGAAAGCGGAAGATCACCGCGGGCAAGGAACGTCATCACGTTGGAAGCCGTTCCGCCAGGGCAGCAGCCAACCAGAATCACACCAACAGCGATCTCGGGCGGCAGATGCATCACGAGGCAGAGCAGATAGGCAACGATCGGCATAATGAGGAACTGGGACAGAATGCCGATAATCACATCACGCGGCTGACGAACGACTTCCCGGAAGTCAGAGGCCGTAAGAGTCAGCCCCATGCCGAACATCACGATACCAAGCAGCGGGGCAATGTAGGCACCAAGAGGCTTAAAAGTGGACGGGAAGGCATAGGCGAGCGCACCGACAACGATGACCCAAAGCGCAAATGTCTTATTGAAGAAAAGACTTAATTTTGCTAACAGCTGCATGATGGTGGTTCCAATATAAGAAGGAAATCCGGCGGATCCTGTTTTATTTCTTCCTCTGCCAGTTCTCAGGGAAGACAGGCTGACTGCCGGTAACCAAAATCCTCTCCAACGGAATAAATGTTGGAATATATATATTTTATATTTCTATCCAGAAAATGCCGTTCTGATAGCCTTTATGCGCTATTTTTAGTGTGATTATTCTGATTTAAAAGCTAAAACGTAGGTAACTCTGCTTAGATAAAAGATGTCAGAAACATCCCTGGAAATAGATTAGGTTCAGAAAATATATAAATATCTAACAAAAATCGAATAAAAAAAGAGGCGGGAGCGCCAGCTCCTGCCTCTTTTTATCTGTTTTATCAGCCTTGTATAAAACAAAACCCTCGAAAGAAAAACTTTCGAGGGTTTTGAAAGGGGGAGCCTGACAGTGACCTACTTTCACCGGAAATACAACCGACTATCATTGGCGCGAGAGCGTTTCACCGTCCTGTTCGGAATGGGAAGGGGTGGGGCCACTCTGCTATGGCCGTCAGGCAAAGGCTTTGCTTTCGAAGTTTTTTAAGGACTTCTCAAGCGAATTCTTTGGGAAGGAATGAAATCACATGGCTTGCTTTTCCACATTCACATACTTCTTTCTTTTTGCAAGCTTCCTTTCAAAACCATTTGCTGTCATTTAACTAAGCAGCACGGTTATAGGATCAAGCCGCACGGGCAATTAGTACCAGTTAGCTTCACGCCTCACAGCGCTTCCACACCTGGCCTATCAACGTCCTGGTCTCGGACGACCCTTCAGGGAGGTCAAGCCTCCGGGAAGACTAATCTTCAGGCAAGTTTCCCGCTTAGATGCTTTCAGCGGTTATCTCTTCCGCACATAGCTACTCGGCAATGCGACTGGCGTCACAACCGATACACCAGAGGTGCGTCCACTCCGGTCCTCTCGTACTAGGAGCAGCCCCTGTCAATCTTCCAGCGCCCGCGGTAGATAGGGACCAAACTGTCTCACGACGTTTTAAACCCAGCTCACGTACCTCTTTAAATGGCGAACAGCCATACCCTTGGGACCGGCTACAGCCCCAGGATGAGATGAGCCGACATCGAGGTGCCAAACACCGCCGTCGATATGAACTCTTGGGCGGTATCAGCCTGTTATCCCCAGAGTACCTTTTATCCGTTGAGCGATGGCCCTTCCATACAGAAGCCACCGGATCACTATGACCTGCTTTCGCATCTGCTCGACTTGTCTGTCTCGCAGTCAGGCACGCTTTTCCCATTGCAGTATCCTCACGATTTCCGACCGTGATTAGCGTACCTTCGCACTCCTCCGTTACCCTTTAGGAGGAGACCGCCCCAGTCAAACTGCCCACCATGCACGGTCCCCAGCCAGGATCACTGGCCCAGGTTAGAACCTCAAACAAATCAGGGCGGTATTTCAACGACGGCTCCGAATGAACTGGCGTCCATTCTTCAAAGCCTCCCGCCTATCCTACACAGATCGGTTCAAAGTCCAATGCAAAGCTACAGTTAAGGTTCATGGGGTCTTTCCGTCTAGCCGCGGGGAGATTGCATCATCACAAACATTTCAATTTCACTGAGTCTCGGGAGGAGACAGTGTGGCCATTATTATGCCATTCGTGCAGGTCGGAACTTGCCCGACAAGGAATTTCGCTACCTTAGGACCGTTATAGTTACGGCCGCCGTTTACTGGGACTTCGATCAGGAGCTTGCACCCCATCAATTAATCTTCCAGCACCGGGCAGGCATCACGCCCTATACGTCGACTTTCATCTTTGCAGAGCGCTGTGTTTTTAGTAAACAGTTACAGCCACCGATTCTCTGAGACCTCTTCGCCCTCCGGGTTTCTCTCCCGTCAAGCTACAAAGGCACACCTTCTTCCGAAGTTACGGTGTCAATTTGCCGAGTTCCTTCTCCCGAGTTCTCTCAAGCGCCTGAGCATATTCAGCTCACCCACCTGTGTCGGTTTACGGTACGGTCGCCGTTGAACTGAAGCTTAGAGGTTTTTCCTGGAAGCGCTTCCAGTGGCTTCGCCTTCAAAAGAAGGCCCGATCCTTCGTCCTGGGTATACGCCTGCGGATTTGCCTGCAGGCACCCATCGCTCGGAAGCCGGGACATCCAACACCCGGTCCACTCTGGCTGCTCCGTCACCCCATCGCATTCAACGCCGGTTCAGGAATATTAACCTGATTTCCATCAGCTACGCTTCTCAGCCTGGCCTTAGGAACCGACTCACCCTGCTCCGATTAACGTAGAGCAGGAAACCTTGGGTTTGCGGCGAGCGGGCTTTTCACCCGCTTTATCGTTACTCATGTCAGCATTCGCACTTCTGATACCTCCAGCAGACCTTACGATCCACCTTCGCAGGCTTACAGAACGCTCCCCTACCACTCACACTCAAAGTGTGAATCCGCAGCTTCGGTTATCAACTTAGCCCCGTTACATCTTCCGCGCGGAAGGACTCGATCAGTGAGCTATTACGCTTTCTTTGAAGGATGGCTGCTTCTAAGCCAACTTCCTGACTGTTTTAGCCTTTCCACTTCGTTTTCCACTTAGCTGATATTAGGGACCTTAGCTGGCGGTCTGGGTTGATTCCCTTTTGAGTCCGGACGTTAGCACCCGGTGCTCTGTCTCCTGCGCGAAGCTTTCTGGTATTCGGAGTTTGCCATAGTTTGGTAAGACGCCATGTCCCCCTAGCTATAACAGTGCTCTACCCCCAGAAGCTCATGCGCAAGGCACTACCTCAATAGTTTTCGGGGAGAACCAGCTATCTCCAGATTTGTTAAGCCTTTCACCCCTAACCACAGCTCATCCTCTGGTTTTGCAACACCAGTAGGTTCGGCCCTCCAGTGTGTGTTACCACACCTTCAGCCTGGCCATGGTTAGCTCATCTGGTTTCGGGTCTATGCCATGCGACTGAATCGCCCTGTTCGGACTCGCTTTCGCTGCGCCTCCCCTAGTCGGTTAGGCTTGCCACATAACATAAGTCGCTGACCCATTATGCAAAAGGTACGCAGTCACCCCGAAGGGCTCCTACTGTTTGTATGCATGCGGTTTCAGAATCTATTTCACTCCCCTCCCGGGGTTCTTTTAACCTTTCCTTCACAGTACTAGTACGCTATCGGTCGATCACGAGTATTTAGCCTTGGAGGATGGTCCCCCCATGTTCAGCCAGGGTTTCACGTGCCCCGACCTACTTTTCGAATCCTCAGTACCTTGAGATGAACGTCCCGTACGGGGCTATCACCCACTATGGCGAGCCTTTCCAGACTCTTCCAGTGTTCTTCTCAATATCGAATTCAGGCTGTTCCGGTTTCGCTCGCCGCTACTTCCGGAATCTCGGTTGATTTCTTTTCCTGCAGCTACTGAGATGTTTCAGTTCGCCGCGTTCGCCTCCATACGCTATGTATTCACGCATGGATCAAGCTAAAGCTTGGAGTTCCCTCATTCGGAGATCCCCGGATCAAAGCTCGTTGTCAGCTCCCCGGGGCTTTTCGCAGACTGCCGCGTCCTTCATCGCCTGTGATCGCCAAGGCATCCACCACATGCACTTAGTCGCTTGATCCTATAACCCTGCCGCCTTTTACCCGGCACGGTTTCAATCGACTTGTAACGTGTCGCTGTTCTCTAAATGTTGCTTCGGTTTCTTGGAGAAACTTGCAAATTTGTGAATGCAATCACAACCCATGTTCATAACTGCCCTGAAATACCCTCATCAAGTATTCCAAGCACTTAGAACTTTCATTCCTTCCTAATTGTTAAAGAACAACCGAACATAGTCTCCATTTCTCAGAAGACAACGAACGATAAGTATGAGCACCTGTCTTGAGAACTTCGTTCTCTTAAAAGGAGGTGATCCAGCCGCACCTTCCGGTACTGCTACCTTGTTACGACTTCACCCCAGTCATGGAACCCACCGTGGTCGCCGTCCTCCTTGCGGTTGGACAAACGCCTTCTGGCAAACCCCACTCCCATGGTGTGACGGGCGGTGTGTACAAGACCCGGGAACGTATTCACCGCGGCATGCTGATCCGCGATTACTAGCGATTCCGACTTCATGCAGTCGAGTTGCAGACTGCAATCCGGACTACGATCGGTTTTCTGGGATTAGCTCCGCCTCCCGGCTTCGCTGCCCTCTGTTCCGACCATTGTATGACGTGTGAGGCCCTAGCCGTAAGGGCCATGAGGACTTGACGTCATCCCCATCTTCCTCCGGTTTGTCACCGGCGGTCTCATCAGAGTGCTCTTGCGTAGCAACTGATGACAAGGGTTGCGCTCGTTGCGGGACTTAACCCAACATCTCACGACACGAGCTGACGACAGCCATGCAGCACCTGTGTTCAGGCTCCCTTGCGGGCACTCCAGACTTTCATCCGGATTCCTGACATGTCAAGGCTAGGTAAGGTTTTTCGCGTTGCGTCGAATTAATCCACATCATCCACCGCTTGTGCGGGTCCCCGTCAATTCCTTTGAGTTTTAATCTTGCGACCGTACTTCCCAGGCGGTCAGCTTCACGCGTTGGCTTGGTTACCCAGGAATTGCTTCCCGAACAATCAGCTGACATCGTTTAGGGCGTGGACTACCAGGGTATCTAATCCTGTTTGCTCCCCACGCTTTCGTGCATGAGCGTCAGTCATGTCCCAGAGGGCTGCCTTCGCCATTGGTGTTCTTCCGCATATCTACGCATTTCACTGCTACACGCGGAATTCCACCCTCCTCTGACAAACTCTAGCCGTGCAGTCACAAATGCAGTTCCCAGGTTAAGCCCGGGGATTTCACATCTGTCTTGCACAGCCGCCTGCGCACCCTTTACGCCCAGTAATTCCGATTAACGCTTGCACCCTACGTATTACCGCGGCTGCTGGCACGTAGTTAGCCGGTGCTTATTCTTCAGATACCGTCAGCGGAACGTATTATTCGTGCGTCCCTTTTCGTCTCTGACAAAAGCGGTTTACAACCCGAAGGCCTTCATCCCGCACGCGGCATGGCTGGATCAGGGTTTCCCCCATTGTCCAAAATTCCCCACTGCTGCCTCCCGTAGGAGTCTGGGCCGTGTCTCAGTCCCAATGTGGCTGATCATCCTCTCAGACCAGCTACTGATCGTCGCCTTGGTAAGCTTTTATCTCACCAACTAGCTAATCAGACATCGGCCGCTCCTGTCGCGCGAGGTCTTGCGATCCCCCGCTTTCACCCTCAGGTCTCATGCGGTATTAGCTGATCTTTCGATCAGTTATCCCCCACAACAGGACACGTTCCGATGCATTACTCACCCGTTCGCCACTCGCCGGCAGGAGCAAGCTCCCCCGCTGCCGTTCGACTTGCATGTGTAAGGCATGCCGCCAGCGTTCAATCTGAGCCAGGATCAAACTCTTGAGTTCAATCACTGCTATTACTTCATTTGCCTCAGTTTCCTGAGGCGTCGCGCTCAAAATTATCGACTGGTAATTCTCAGAAGCTCTCGCTTCTGCATCATTCCATTCGTCTTTTCAAGCACCTGATTTTTTATGAGCTGAAGCTCTTCAAAACCAGATGCTCACGCTTATCGGTTCGTTATTCAGTTTTTAAAGATCGTCACTGCATCGCAGCGACAGGATGAGTATCTTACCCTCTCAATTTTAAAAATGCAAATTTTTTTTGCTCTGAAGTTGATTATTTCGATATTTTGCCATTAAGCATTTAATTTTTATTGAGAAAAAATTTAAAAAATTTTTTCTCAATTCATCTTATCCTTCCGGACTAATAACGAAAAGCTTCTGATCAAACGCCTGCTCGACTAAACTTTCCGTAACTTTCTGCTCATAGCTAGTAAATGGAGGCAGCATGCCCAATTATCCCCACCGCCCTTCAATCACGGCCGACGAAGCCAGGGCGCGCATTGATTCACTGTGCCACGCCGTTTCTGAAACGGAACAGCTTCCGATTGCCGACGCTCTTGGCCGCGTTCTGGCAGAGGACGTTGCGAGCCCCGTTAATGTTCCTGAAGCCAACAATTCCGCGATGGATGGCTATGCGATGAGATTCTCGGATCTCAATGCCGATGGTTCCGGAGCTCTCCGGGTTGCGGGGAAATCTTTTGCTGGACATCCTTTTGAGGGTGAACTGGGATCCGGCGAATGTATCCGGATTATGACCGGGGCGGTTGTTCCTGCCTCCTGTGACACCGTGATTCAGCAGGAGCTTTCCTCCGTTGACGGCGATACAGTCACTTTTGAAGCCGGCATCCGTCAGGGAGACAACGTTCGCCTGAAGGGGGAAGAGCTTGCGCTTGGCAAAGTGGCCCTCTCGAAGGGGCTTCGTCTGACTCCTCCGCAGATCGGACTACTGGCTACCCTTGGTATTCCCACGGTCCGTGTATTCAGAAAACCGGTTGTCGCCATTCTCGCGACTGGTGATGAACTGGTCCAGCCGGGCACTCCGCTGAAGGATGGTGAAATTTATGACTCCAACTCCTTCTCTCTTGAAGCCCTGGCAAAGAAGGCAGGCGCTGATGTAATCCGCGTTGGCATTGTGAAGGATTCCCCGGATGCGCTTTTCAGCGCCCTGGAAAAAGCCTTTACGGCTGATATCGTACTGACAAGCGGCGGCGTTTCTGTCGGTGAAGCGGATTTCACCCGTTTCGTCATCTCTCACAGCGGCGAGATCTTCGACTGGGAAATCAACATGCGTCCAGGCCGGCCGATGGCGGTAGGCGTAATCAGCGGCAAGCCGCTCTTCTGCCTACCGGGGAATCCAGTAGCAGCCGCTGTGACCTATCTCGAATACGCCCGTGCCGCTATTCGCAGAACCGGCGGTGAGTCCGGTGACCTTCGCCCCGTAACTCTGACTGCCGTCGCCGAAGGCCGATTCAAAAAACGCCTCGGCCGCTATGAAATGCAGCGGGGAATTTTCCGTATCAATGAAAACGGCGTCTGCGTGGTCAAGAGCACCGGAATGCAGTCCTCGGCCATGCTCACTTCGCTCTGCCGCGGAAACTGCATCGTCTGGCTGGATGCAGACCGCGACATTGTTCAGCCCGGGGAAACCGTTGAGGTTCAGCCCTTCTTCGGCCTGTTTGACGTCTGATCGAGACTCCGCCAGGGCTGGGCAATTACCTTGCCCGACAGGCCCTGGCCGCGGCTCCCGGCTTTATCCGGAAAGACGAGGATAGAGGTTTCACCTTTCGTCTCAACAACGGCGTCGCCCCGCGCTTCAAGCGCGGCGGCATCTTTGGGGTCAATCTGCGCTTCGACCACTACCTCTCCCCGCAGATTCACAATCCCTCTGAGCCCTACCGAACAGACCTGAATGCCGCTGTATTTGCCGTAGCTGATACTTTCATGCTGATGGCCGTGAAACAGCCATTTCACATGAAGATCCATCGCCAGACGGTCAATCGCGGCAAACCCTTTCCGATGGCAGGACGGCGCCTCATGCGTCACAAGGATATCCGCATGCTGACGGGACAGGTTTTCATAGACGGAAGGGAAAATAGAGGAGCGATGACGCCTCGGCAGTCCACCTCTCCACGTGTTGTTTTTCCCAACCCGATGCAGAAAAGCTCCAACCGAGGCATAGTTCGGCTTTCCGTCCGGCATCCAGATCTGCCCCCGGAACACGCCCCCGAGCCCGGCAATCCGAACCCCTTTCACATTGCCGACACGGCCGTGCAGGTTATGTGCCGCAAGCGGGCTCTTCCAGAGATTGTCATAAATCGCGTCAGAATCGGTATCGTGATTCCCCGGAATCCACCAGATTTCCGTAAATGCCATGGCTTCCGCCAGTACTTCCTCAAGCGGCTTTGATGGCTGAAGATCACCGAGAATCACCATGGCCGCCGGCTTGTAGTCTCTCGCCGCGGACAGAATCTGGGAAAACTCTCCATGCGGATCGCCGCAGAAAAAGATCTCCGGCAGTTCCTGTTTCTTTCTCTGTTTCTGAGGACGGTGACCGTGACGGCGTTTCTGCTCTTCTGTCATGATGCGTTCTCCAGAAAAGCAGCGAGCCCTCTCTGCGATACGAAATGGGTGCGGGTCTGAAGCTCACGGGCTGACACAATCCGGTCAACCGGAAGCAGCGCAAGCGCGGAAGCCTCATGCATCCAGACAGCAAGCAGCCAGCCGATTCTGCGGGAAATCATCCGAAGCGGGGAAATTTCTAGCGAGCTGACGCCAGGCATCACTGAAACAGACAGACGCCGCTGAGAAACCAGAGCATGCCCCACGGTTTCAAAAACGCCGGCCTCCGGAATCGACTCCGGTTCTTCCTCGAGAGTCACACGTTTCAGAAGCTCTTTCCTTTCTCTGTCACCAGAGCCGAGCTTCATATAAATCCGGGCGAGTTCAGCCCGTGCCTCCGCCTCGGTAAGGCGAGAAAAGGCACCGCTCTCGAGCAATCGGCGAAGCGACTTGTAGCCGGCGAGAAGGACTGGCAGTTCAGAGGGCGAAAACCAGAGATGCGGAAGCACCGCTTCCGCGGGAACACGGACCGGCTCTCCGCCGCTCTCACTTCCATAGCGGTAGCCGTTATTTTTCCGTGAATAAACAATGGGAAAGCCCAGCTTCCCACGCATATACTTCAGGTCACGCCTGAGAGTCGGAATACTGCTCCCAGTCGCACGGAGCAGACCTTCCAGGGGGACGATGCCGTCCGACTGAATGGCCTGATCAATGCGCTGGACGCGCATGTTGAAATCCATCAAGGACCCCCAGCAACGGATCAAGGGGCACGAGGCCCATCGACCCTTAATTCTTAAGATTCTTTGATTATAAGAATATTGCGGGGATTCTCGTGAAAAACTGCGCTTTTACTGACGGAGAATTTCCGCCCCTTTCGGGGGACGGAATTCAAACGCTGAGCTGCTGATAGAAGGATTCTTTTTCATATCAGACATATGAAGCGTAATCGTCTGTCCAAACGAATCTTTAAGCGTCATCGCAGCGGGAAGTCCATCCCTGAATCCGATGCGGATATCGGTGAAACTCGTATCGTGCAGCTTCGGCACAGCGTCGATCCACTCAAGACCATCCTTCGTGCCGGCATCCTTCACCGTGAAATCGCGCCGGAAATCATTGTTTCCGAAAAGAATGGCCGCCGGGCTTGACGGCATGGAGGAAGCAATTGCCTTCACCGTCACCTGTCTCAGATCCGGATCCCAGACAGAAATCGTCCGGCCGTTGCAGTAAATGCCCTGCTCGTAGGGCTTTTCGTAATTCCAGACAAACTTTCCCGGTCTCTGGAATTTGAATACCCCGGACATGGCCTGTCCGGTCTTTCCCTTCCGGTCCGCGGTCACCTGGGAGAAGGATCCGCTCGCCGAATGAGTCCCTTTCAGGAACGACGCGAGCTGCTCCGTTCCGGAGGCAAGCGAAGGAATGGAAAAACTGCCGAGAAGCAATGCGGTGGCAAGCGCCGCACACGCATTTTTTTGCATCTGATTCTGTCCCAATCAATAGTGAAGCCTGACGGCCTCTTCTTTCTCCTCGACATTTCGGTAAAGGAGTTCGCCGTCGGAAAGCGTCTCTGCCCCCACCGCCATCAGCGCCATGACAGAATCACGGCGGCTCGGCACCCGGAGGCAGACACGATCACCCACTTCAGCTTTCAGGAGCGCCGGCAGTCCTTCGGGCGCCGGATTCTGCGTGCAGACATACGGAAGCATGCCGCAGGCTCTTCCGTACCGTGCCGCGTAGCAGAGCTTATCGAGGAAGGTGTGACCAAGACGGGATACCGTACCCGGAAGATCCTCAATGAAGAACATCCGGAAGGGCAGCAGGTCACGCCCGGCCGCGGCAGACGCCGCATTGTAATGCGGGAGGTTATTGGAGCCAGCCTCATGCATCACATCAAAACGGCGGTTCTGTTCCTCGACAAAGGTTTCGAGCCGCGAAAAAATCTCAGCCGGTTCGGAAACCGCGGTCACATCCTTCCGTCCCTCGGCCCAGGCGGGCAGCGTCTGACCAGCCCAGATAAGCTCGGCGTTTCCGACGCACTCCTGATGGAAAAGACTCTCCAGCTGAGCCGATGCGAGAGCCCGCAGCGCCTCCGCGTCAGAGCCCGAGGCGATGATTCCATGGCTCTCATGAAGAGCCAGCGGCCAGATGGCGCCTGAATCGGTCCGCCCAAGCACGAGCCTGAAGCTGTATCGGTTCAAATCTACCTGAGAAGGTTCTGTCATATTGCAAATTTCCGTTACGGTTGATGAGAGACTGCGCGGAGTCTCTGGTTAATCCGGTCCAACAGGGGTGAGAATCGTACGCTTTCCTGAGGAATCAGGGGCTGACACAATACCGGCTTTTTCCATCGCTTCGATCAGATTGGCTGCGCGGTTATACCCGATTGAAAGATGACGCTGGACAGAAGAAATCGTCGGCCGCTTGGTGGACAGCACAATCTCAACCGCCTTGTCGTAAAGGGCATCTGACTCACCGCCGTTCTGCGTGGGACCCGCTTCCGGCTCCACCTTCTCCATGACGTCATCCACATACTCGGGGCTGCCGTATTTCTTCAGTTCAGCCACCGCGCTGTCCACGTCATGGTCTGAAACATAGCAGCCCTGCAGACGCACCATGGAGCTCATGCCGGGGACGCGGAACAGCATGTCGCCGTTTCCGATCAGGTTCTCCGCTCCCGGCTCACCCATAATCACCTGCGAGTCGTAGCGGGTCACCACCTGGAATGCGATATGTGCCGGAATGTTGGCCTTGATCAGCGGAGTCACCACATCGGTGCTCGGCCTCTGGGTCGCAAGGATCAGATGGATACCGGCCGCGCGGGCCTTCTGGGCGAGACTCGTGATGAGGACTTCGACCTCGCGGCGGGAGCCGACCAGAATCAGATCAGCGAGCTCATCCACCACAACCACGATATAAGGCCAGGGTTTCAGCTCTTCCATCTCATCAGGATTGGAAGCCGAAGGCACTGAGATCGGGCGGCCCTGCTCCTCCGCTTCCTTCACCTTTTCATTGAACGCCTCAAATCGCTTGACACCAACGCGGCGCATGAGCGAATAGCGGCGGTTCATTTCCCGGGTCAGCCACTGCAGAGCGTTCACAGCCTTGCTCATATCTGTTACCACCGGGCAGAGCAGATTCGGAATCCCTTCATAAGGCGAAAATTCCACCATCTTCGGATCGATCATCACGAAGCGGACTTCGTCCGGGGTGCTGCGGTAAAGGATCGACAGAATCATGGCGTTGATGCCGACTGACTTCCCGGAACCGGTCGTACCGGCAACCAGCAGATGCGGCATCTTCGCGAGATCAACCACGTAGGGGTTGCCCGCGATATCTTTGCCAAGCGCGAGGGAGAGCTTCGACTTTGAGTTTGTGAATTCCTCGGACGCAAGAATCTCGGAAATCCTGACCGTCTGACGATTGGCGCTTGGCATTTCCAGCCCCATGCTCGTCGTGCCGGGGAGACTCATCACGATACGGAGATTGCCGACACCGAGGGCCCGGCCAAGATCATCACAGACATCCGCGATACGGGATCCTTTCACGCCTTCCCCAGGCTGAATCTCAAACTGCGTGATCACGGGACCGGGGCGGGCGGCAACCACAGCCGCATCAATGCCGAAACTCTTCAGTTTCGATTCAATAAGACGGCATGTGAGCGCGAGAGAATCCTCATCCACCGTATCCACTTCCGGATCCGGAGGATCGAGTACAGAGAGCGGGAATCTCGGACCGGCGGGGAGATCAGTTCTGAGAGGAATGGGAGCGGAGGGCCTTGTCGCCGGACGCTTCGGAGCCTCTGCTGCGGAAGATTCATCCGCGTCACCAGCGACGTCCTCGTGCTCAGCCTCCGGCGTCGCGGCTGCCGGTGCCTTTTCAATACTCACTTCGTGCTTCACCGGGAGGGTCTCTGAACTCTTTTCCTGACGGACCTGTTCGCCGATCCGCCGGTCTTCAGCCTCCGCTCTGCGGATTGATCCCCAATGGAGAACAGTGTCAATCGCTGTGCCGATCCTTTCGCAGATATCCATCCAGGAAAAACGGAACAGCAGCGAGGCACCCAGAATGACCATCACGAGGAAGACCGCCATTGCGGGATAGACACCGATTGTGTGAACAATCGGGCGGCTGAAGAAATGCCCCACAACGCCGCCCGGTCCCGCGGGAAGCAGACCATAGACTCCAAGCTCAAGGAACCGCTCGAGGCAGCAGGAACCAAACATCAGGCAGACGAAACCGATGATGCTTACGATCCATGAGAGCCCTCGCTCCTGCTCCCGGACTTTATCTGAGCGCCTCGATCCGAGAGCCAGCGACAGAAGCGAAAACACGCCCGTCACCACAAGCCACCATGAGGACACCCCGAACATATAGATCAGGGCGTCCGAGATCCAGGCTCCGGTCCGGCCGAGCCAGTTTTCCACCTGATCAACATGCATGGAAATTGAGAAACCGGGGTCCGCCGGACTGTAAGTCGCCAGCGCAACCGTGAGCAGGAGGATCAGTATGGCAATCACGAGCCAGACTGCTCCGCGGCTGATCCGCGTGAGGAAACGTCTCACACCGGTGAAATCTCTCCGCTTCGGTGCCTCAGTCTGCTTCATGGACTGTCTGAGATACGGACGGACGACCGGTGCGCGGCGCCTTTTCACACTGGTGGAAGGTGAAGGATTCTTAGTCATGGGTGCCATTATATGAAAGCGCAAAGCGGAGAAATTCTGCCATTTTCCCCCAAGGCGCCTCTCCTGAAAAGCGGGCTTTAATTAACATACAGAAAAATGCGTGCCATTTACAGGAACACAAAATGACTTCTTCTCTGCATAGCCCCGTTATTATCCTTGGTTCAGGCCCTGCGGGCTGGACCGCCGCGATTTATGCCGCCCGGGCGGGGCTGAATCCCACCCTGATCACCGGTCTCGAGGCCGGGGGTCAGCTGACTACGACAAACGAAGTCGATAACTGGCCGGGTGCCGTTGAGGGTATTTTCGGCACGGAGCTGATGGACCGGATGGCGAAGCACGCTGAGCGCTTCGGCACCAAGGTGGTGAACGATGTCATCACCTCAGCTGATCTGTCCGCCAAGCCCTTTGCCCTTACCGGCACCCAGGGTGTCTACACAGCTGACGCGGTCATCATCGCGACCGGCGCCTCTGCCCGGTACCTCGGTCTGCCGAGCGAAACCGCGTTCCGCGGCAAAGGGGTCTCCGCCTGCGCGACCTGTGACGGATTCTTCTACCGCAAGAAGCCTGTGGCTGTTGTTGGTGGCGGAAGTTCCGCCTGCAGCGAGGCGCTCTACCTGTCAAACATCGCCTCTGTCGTGCATCTCGTCCACCGCCGTGACACCTTCCGTGCGGAATCGATTGAGGTCGCCCGGATTATGAAAGCCGTGGAAGAAGGAAAGATCATCCTTCACCTGGAGCGTGAAGTGGATGAGGTGCTTGGCGACAAGATGGGGGTTACCGGCCTCAGGCTTCGCAGCACATCTACCGGCGAAACGGAAGAAATCAAGGTGGACGGCGTCTTCATCGCGATCGGCCACAAGCCGAACACCGATATCTTCGCCGGACAGCTCGCGCTTGAAAACGGATATATTGTCACGGGCCGCGGCACCGACGCGAAGACTGCGACGTCAGTCCCCGGAGTCTTTGCCGCGGGCGATGTGCAGGATCCGGTCTATGCCCAGGCCATCACTTCGGCGGGCACCGGCTGCATGGCCGCGCTCGACGCTCAGAAGTGGCTTGAGGCGCTCGACCGCTAAAATCGCAATACCGTCCGGTTAGGTTTAAGGCATCAGAATGACAACACTCAGCAGTTTTCAGGATCTGAAGAAAATCGGCAAGGAGCTTGAGGAGAAAGCCCGGGCCGCAGAGGAAGAGCGGAAACGCGCTCAGGCTTTGAAGGAAAAGCAGGCGCATGACGCCCAGACGTTCGCATCCGCTATGTCCAATATGGGCGTGGAACCGATCCGGACAAAAAAGCGCGCGGAGCTTCCTCACCCGAAACCCGCACCGATTCCCCGTCAGACCCAGGCTGAGCATAAGGCAGTCCTTCAGGCCTCCATCTCGGACGATGTTGATCCCCTCACCTTCCTGCAGAGTGAGGACGGGCGATGCTTCTGGCGCGACGGCCTGCCGCCGGATATCTGCAAAAAACTGCGCCGCGGCGACTGGACCGTGCAGAACCACATTGATCTCCACGGTCTTCGGGTGGATCCGGCGCGTGAGGCCGTCATGCAGTTTCTGAAGGCCTCGCAGAAATCAGGAGCCCGCTGTGTCCGTATCGTTCACGGAAAGGGGTATGGAAGCGAGGGCGGACACTCAGTGCTGAAGGAAAAGGTGCGCCGGTGGCTGAAGCAGTGTGACTGCGTGATGGCGTTTGCTGAAGCGCAGGAAATTGACGGCGGATCTGGGGCCCTGATTGTGCTTCTGAAGGGTCTCGCCCACGCCCCGTACTCGGCTCCGAGACCGTAAGGACCGTAACCGTCAGAACATGCTGCTTTTTTCCATTATCTCGGCCTGCCTTCTCGCGACTGTCATCGCGATTGTCACAGCGTATTCGCTGAACGGCCGCATTCTGGACCGCTGGGGCGCAGGGCTTTCCTGCGTTTCCACCGGTCTTCTCCTTACGCTTGCCTTCACTCACCTGCTGCCTGAGGCATTCGAGCACGCGGCGGATCCCCGTCACATCGGCATCGCGCTATGGGCAGCCTGCGTGCTGCTTTTTACGCTTGAGCAGCTTTTCGATCTGCATCACCACAGCCACGGCTGCGAGAAGCCGATAGACGGCTCTCTCCGGATCCGCGGAGTGTGGCCGATCGTGATCGGTGACTCTCTGCATACGTTTACGGACGGCATCGTGATCGCGAGTTCGTTTCTTGTCTCGCCGCACCTTGGCTGGGCCATTACGGCGGGCATTCTCCTTCATGAGCTTCCGCAGGAAGTGGGGGATTTTGTGCTGCTCACCCGCTCCGGACTCAGCCGCGAAAAGGCCTTCCGGCTTCTGCTGCTCGCGGGAGCCTCTGCCGCGACCGGCGGCCTTCTCGGCTATCTGGTGCTTGACTGGATCCGCGGGATGCTTCCCTACGCGCTCGCGCTGTCCGCGGCAAGCTTCCTCTACATCTCCATGTGTGAACTGATTCCGAGGCTTGCGGTGGAAGGCGGCGGTCACAAAGCCTTCCGGAACCGCATTCTGCTTTTCGGACTGGGCTCAGTCATTGCTTTCCTGATCGGACTCGAACACTGATTCAAAATCAAAAAAGGGCGCCCGCTAAGAAAGAGGCGCCCTTTCTGCTGCCAGACGGCAGCGCACAGCACTCAGTCTGATCAGACCGCCGCGTCCCCGGTTTCACCCGTACGGATGCGGATAACCTGCTCAAGCGAGCTCACAAAAATCTTGCCATCACCGATCTTGCCCGTGTAGGCCGCTTTCTGAATCGCTTCAACGCAGGTGTCACAGAGATCATCCGACACCACGGTTTCAATCTTCACCTTGGGAAGGAAGTCAACAATGTACTCGGCTCCGCGGTAGAGCTCCGTGTGGCCCTTCTGGCGGCCGAATCCCTTGACCTCCGTGACCGTAAGCCCGGAGATCCCCAGATCCGCCAGAGCCTCCCGGACTTCATCAAGCTTGAACGGTTTGATGATCGCGACAATCTGTTTCATCTTTCCCTATCCTTTTTTGGAATGCAGACAAATTAGAAATTAACTTTCCCCGTGATGGGATACCGCCAGTCGCGGCCGAACCCCACAGGCGAGATTCTCGGACCGGTCGGGCTCTGACGGCGTTTGTATTCAGAGCGGTGGATCATGGTGATTATGCGCTTTACCGTCTCAGGATTCATCCCATCAAGGCGCGCAATGTCACCGGGAGCCATGCGTTTCTCAACATAGCTTTCGATGATCCGGTCAAGCACCGCGTAGGGCGGAAGCGAGTCCTCGTCCTTCTGCCCTTCACGCAGCTCAGCGGACGGAGCACGCGTGAGAATACGCTCAGGAATCACGGGCTCCTGCCGGTTTCTCCAGGCACAGAGCCGGTAAACCCGTGTTTTCAGTACATCGCGGATCAGCGCAAAGCCGCCCGCGAGGTCACCGTACAGCGTCGAATAGCCGACCGCGCTTTCGCTCTTATTCCCGGTCGTGAGAACGAGGGCTCCGGTCTTGTTGGAAAGCGCCATCAGAATCATGCCGCGGATCCGGGCCTGAAGATTCTCTTCAGTCACATCCCACGGACGCCCTTCAAAGTAGGGGTTGAGCATCGTCATGTACTGATTGAAGACGCTGCTGATCGCGATAACGTCGTAGCGGACTCCCAGCGTGCGGGCGAGTTTCTCCGCGTCTTCAAGACTGATATCTGCCGTGTATTCAGTCGGCATCATGACAGCGCGGACGCGATCCGGTCCCAGAGCGTCCGCGGCAATGGCAAGTGTCAGCGCGGAATCGACGCCGCCCGAAAGCCCGAGAATCACGCCCGGAAAGCGATTCTTCCCCACATAATCCTGAACCGCGAGCATCAGGGCGCGGTAGACCGATTCATCCTCTTCAAGCGGCTCAGACGGAGCGGCATCAGAAAGAATCCGGCCGCCCGGCGCGAAAACCGCTTCGCCGCACGCTTCTCGGAACTCAGGAAGCCGGCTGATCACTGTGCCGTCACCATTCAGGACAAAACTGCCGCCATCAAAGACGAGCTCATCCTGACCGCCCACCATATTGACGTACACCGCCGGGAGGCCTGTCGAAGTGAGACAGTTCCGCGCGGTCTTCAGCCGCTCATCAGCCTTTCCGACTGAGAAGGGAGAAGCATTGATGGAAAGGAGCACCTCAGCCCCCGCGGCCCTGGCTTCCGCCGCGGGATCCGGGTACCACCCGTCCTCGCAGATCAGAATGCCGAACCGGACGCCGCCCGCCGTAAAGACAAGAGCGCCTTCGCCCGGAGCAAAAAGCCGGGGCTCATCAAACACGCCGTATTCCGGCAGATGGTGCTTCAGATAAAAAGCTTCAACCGCGCCATTCCGGATCAGGGCCGCAGCGTTATAGGTTCTGCCATCCTTCTGAACCGGCGTGCCGACAATGACCGCGAGATCCGTGAGATCACGAAGGTCAGAGGCAAGCTTCCGGACCGCGTCGCCGCAGGAAGCGAGAAACTCCTTTCTCGACACCCAGTCTTCAGGCGGATAGCCGCAGATCGAGAGTTCAGGCGTCACAAAAACCGAGGCGCCGGAAGCCGCGGCTTCCCTCGCTTCAGTCAGTATCTTTGCGGCATTCCCCGCGATATCACCCACCATCGGATTGATCTGGGCGAAAACCACTTTTGCCTGCATTTCCATTGATCCTTTCTGAGAAAAAGCCGTTTGCCGGAGTCCCTCAGCCGATATCAGCCGAGCCCCTCCGCACAGGCGATCACGTTCTTCTCGACTTCGTCATCGATCGGGGAGGACATCCGCACGAGATGGAATCCCGCCTCGAGCACCTTCGATTCACTTCTCGGATGAATCACCACAACCGCGCCGGAGGTGATCCACTCCCAGGCTCCCTCCACCGGATGCACAGCCCGGAGCAGCGACACAATCGCTTCCGAACTCGTGATGTAGGTCACCGGGGCCGGTCCCTTCATCGCTTCCCGGAGTTCATCCTCCTGCTGCACCGTGAGCTGCAGCGGGAGGCGTTCGTAGCACATCAGTTTCTGCACATCAGCGCCTTCCGAGAGAAGCTCTTCTGAAAGCCACTCGCGTCCGGTCTGCCCGCGGCAGATCAGCACCCGGGAAGGAATGCCCCGCTTCCGGAGCTCCGCCATCAGCGCTTCGCTTCCGGAATGCGCGGCGTCACCCGCCGGATAAATGATCGGCACGGACTCACCCCAGGCCGCGCGGGCAACCCGCGCGGTTCCCTCTCCCACCGTGGCAAGCGTCACGTGAGAGGGCCAGTGATCCACCCAGTGAGCCACCGCGGCCACCGAGGCCGGACTCACCAGCAGCACGAGATCAATATCCGAAAGGTCGGAAAAACGCTTCACAACGGGCGTCTCGTCCTCCGGCAGCCTGATCGTGAAGGCAGGCCAGGCGAACGTCCTGAAGCCGAGCTTCGAGAACCGGAGGGCGAGCCTCTGATTCACCGCCCCGGTCCTCGTAAGGATCACAGGGTGCTGCTTCAGTTGAGTCTCCGTCATGAACCGAGCACCTCCTTCAGAATCCGTTCAGCGCCCTTCGCCCGGAGGGCTTCAAGCACTTCAGCCGCCACATCGAGCGGGGACTCCATCGGACCGCGGGCTTCTGCAAACACCGCTTCGCCCGTGTGATGATTGCCGACCATGGCGCGAAGCCAGATCCGGCCGTCAGACTCGGGGACGGCGTAGGCCGCGAGCGGCACCTGGCAGGAACCGCCGAGAGACCGTGACACTTCCCGCTCCGCCGCGGTGCAGGCCCGGACTTCAGGCGAATTGATAAAGGAAACGAGAGAGAGCGTCTTTTCATCCCCCTCACGCACCTCGATGCCCAGTGCCCCCTGCCCGGGAGACGGGAGGCTCACCGAGGCGTCGATCACGGCGCGGATCCGGTCACCGAACCCAAGGCGCTTAAGACCGGCGGACGCCATGATGAGCGCGTCAAACTGACCTTCGTCGAGCTTACGGAGACGCGTTCCGACGTTGCCCCGGACCGGCTTCACAACGAGCTTCGGGTAGTGGCTGCGGATCATAAGTTCCCGCCTCAGTGAGGCGGTGCCGACAACCGCGCCGTCCGGCATCTCATCGAGACTCGCATACTTCGGGCTCACGAAGGCGTCGCGGGGATCCTCACGCTCGGATACCGCGCCGAGCACGAAACCCTCGGAAAGCTCCATTGGCACATCCTTCAGCGAGTGGACCGCGATGTCAGCCTTTCCCTTCCGCATCGTTTCCTCGAGCTCGACCACGAAAAGCCCTTTCCCGCCGATCTTCGAGAGAGTCTTATCGAGGATCTGGTCGCCCTTTGTCGTCATGCCGAGAAGTTCGACCGCCATGCCTTCATAACGGTTTTCAAGAAGAGCCTTCACATGCTCCGCCTGCCAGAGCGCAAGCGGGCTTTCGCGTGTCGCGATCACGCAGCGAGAATTATCCGACATCAGTGTCCTGCCTTTATATGTAATCAGAGACCGGACCGTGCGCTCTGCCGCACCGTACCCGGTCAGGTGCTCCGATTGTATCAGCGGGACAGAAGCTGATCCTTAAATGACGCGATGCGGTGCCGAAAAAAGGAGCATTCAGGCGCGCTCTGCCCGGCAATCGAAGTAAAATTACGTTTTTCCTCCAAATTAATGACGTTGGTCATGGCAAATACGAACGACTCTTCTGATCCGCTGCACGCGAAAAACAAGGCCTGGTCGGGCCGCTTCTCCGAACCTGTCGCAGACTTCGTGCTGCGATATACCGCTTCGGTGAATTTCGATAAACGGATGGCGAAAGCCGATATCAATGGCTCTCTCGCCCACGCTGCCATGTTGGAAAAGGCCGGTGTGATTTCCGAACAGGATCTCGCCGATATCCGCCGCGGCATGAAGCAGATCAGTGAGGAAATTGCCGCAGGCAAGTTCGAGTGGCAGCTCGCACTCGAAGACGTGCATCTCAATATCGAAGCCCGTCTGACGTCCCTGATCGGCGACGCCGGCAAGCGCCTCCACACCGGACGCTCCCGTAACGACCAGGTCGCGACTGACCTCCGTCTCTATCTCCGGGACGAAATCGACGGCATCGTCGCGCAGCTGAATGAACTGCAGAAGGTGCTCGTGCGCGTGGCGGAGAAAGAGTCCGACACGGTGATGCCGGGCTTCACCCACATGCAGGTCGCGCAGCCGGTCACCTTCGGTCACCACATGCTCGCCTACGTCGAAATGTTTGAGCGAGACCACGAACGCATGCTTGACCTCCGTCACCGCGTGAACCGTTCTCCGCTCGGCGCCGCCGCTCTCGCCGGCACCACCTATCCGATCGACCGTGAGTACACGGCTGAGCTTCTCGGGTTCGAAGGCGTCATGCAGAATTCGCTTGACGCGGTTTCTGACCGCGACTACGGCGTGGAATTCCTCGCCGCGGCCAGCCTCATCATGATTCACATCTCGAGGCTCTCCGAAGAGCTCGTCTACTGGATGAGCCAGCGTTTCAACTTCATTCACCTGCCGGACCGCTTCACGACGGGGTCTTCAATCATGCCGCAGAAGAAGAACCCGGACGTTCCCGAAACCTCCCGCGGCAAGGCTGCCCGCGTGATCGGCGAACTCTGCGCTTTCTGCGTGCTGCTGAAGGGCCTGCCCCTCGCCTACAACAAGGACCTGCAGGAAGACAAGGAACCGATTTTCGACGCGATCGATACGGTGCGCGACACGCTCCACGCCTTCATCGAGATGATGCCGGGCGTCGAACCCCAGCGTGATGTGCTCCGCGAAGCCTGCCACGCGGGCTACCCGACGGCGACTGACCTTGCTGACTACCTCGTCCGCAAGGGCGTGCCGTTCCGCTCCGCCCACGACATCGTGGGGCAGATCGTCCGCGCCGCGGTTGAGATGAAGTGCGGTCTCCACGAGATGCCGCTTGAGAAACTGCAGTCCTTCAGTGACAAGATCGGTGAGGACGTTTATGACAGCCTCACGCTTGAAGGCGCTCTCAAGGCCCGCAACCACACGGGCGGCACGGCGCCTGCGCAGGTGCTCCGTCAGGTCGGTCTCTGGAAGGACCTCTTCGCCCGCCGCGAAAAAGATCCTTCGGCCGGTGAATATTCAAAGTAAACTGTTGTTCCGGGGAAACTTCGGGCGGATCTCCGCCTGATGAACACACCGCCTTCCGGAGTCTTTCCCAAGGCGGTGTTTCTGTTTCTTCAATTCAAGATTTTTTAAAAGGCGCAATACATACATGCAGATCATGGTCAGAGATGCCTACGCTTTCGGTGACGACGGCGAGGAAGAGTACGACGGCCCCAGCAAGTCTGAAGTGAAGCGCCAGCTGCTTGCCCTCCAGGATCTCGGCAAACAGCTGACCGCCATGCCGCAGGAAACCCTTTCAAAGCTCTCTCTCCCGGACGACGTGCTGAGGGAAGTGCAGGAGTTCCAGCGCATCAAGACCTTCAAGGCGAAGCAGCGTCAGATTCAGCATATCGGGAAACTGCTCCGGAATGCCGACGCGGACGCGATCCGGAAGGCCATTGCTGACGTCAAGGGACAGAGCGCCGGCATGGTGGCGCTGCAGCATCGCTGCGAGAAACTGCGCGATGAACTGATCGCGTCGGATGAGCCGCTTACGGCCTTTGTTTCCTCACACCCTGACGTGGACCTTCAGAGCCTGCGTCAGACGATCCGCATGGCGCGGCGCGAAGCCGCGAAGGAAGATCCCGCGAAACGGAACCCGAAGTTCCAGCGCGAACTCTTCCGCGTGCTGCGTGAGGCGCTGCTCCCGGAATTCCAGAGCAGCCCGGAAAAGACCGGTGACACCGCCGGGGAGGATGAGGCATGAGTGACAGGGACGAAGAAGGCATTCTGATCGGTCTCGTTTCGGTTTCTGACCGGGCGAGCAGCGGCGTTTATGAGGATAAGGGCATTCCGGCTTTGCGCGAATGGTGCACCGCCGCGATCGAAACCCCGGTCCGCTTCGCGGAACGCCTGATTCCGGATGACCGCTACACGATCGAAAAGACGCTGACAGAACTGGTCGACGATGAAAAATGCGACCTCGTTCTCACGACCGGCGGCACGGGCCCCTCGCGCCGCGACGTGACGCCTGAAGCCACGCTCGCCGTGGCGACCCGCGAGCTCCCCGGGTTCGGCGAGCAGATGCGGGCGATCTCGCTTAAATTCGTCCCGACCGCGATTCTTTCGCGCCAGGTCGGCGCGCTTCGTGAAATACCGGATCACGCGGCCCTCATCATCAATCTGCCCGGTCAGCCGAAGGCCATCGCGGAGACCCTCGGGGGCCTTCGGGATGAAGACGGGAAGGTGATCGTTCCCGGCATTTTTGCCGCGGTTCCCTACTGCATCGATCTGATCGGCGGTCCATGGGTGGACACGCGTCCTGAGGTCTGCAAAGCTTTCCGTCCGAAATCCGCCCTGAAGGCGCGGGAAGAGGCTCTGAAGGCCGCGGCCGAAAAGGCTGTCCCTGACGTGCCGGAAAAGACAGAAGCGCCCCAGCCCCCGGAGAAGGCGCCTGAAGCGGAAACCCGCCAGACACCCCCCTTTGTGGATCCGGCACCGGTTCGGATTCCCGGAAACCGGAACGCTGTTCCGGAACCTCCGGCGTCTGACCTCGAAACCATTGTGATTGAGCCCTCTGATACCCGGCTCCCCCCACCCTGCACCGTTGTGTGGCTCGGAGGCATGGGGGTCGACATTCATGACTTCTCAGATCTGCCTTCCGAAATCGAGCAGCTTGGCGGCCCTGCCGCCCGGTATGTGATGGTGAACGCTCCTGAGATGCAGCTCTCCATGGATCCCGCGAATCCTCTCCGCGCCTGGTACGACCTGCCGGGACGGAACCTGATTGATTACGAGGATGAGGAAGGCATTCGGATGAGCGCCCGCCGGATCAGCCGCCTGATCGACTCGATCACGGCCCGCGGCATGCCGCGCCAGAGAATCTTCCTCGCGGGCTTCTCGCAGGGCGGCTCGATGGCGCTCTTCACCGGACTCCGCGAAGAGCTCTCGATAGCCGGCATCATTTCGCTCTCCGGATACCTGCCGCTCGCCGGCCGGATCGCTGATGAAATCCGCCCGGGCGGTCTTGCCACGCCGGTCTTCATGGGGAACGGTGACTTCGATGAAATCGTGCCGATTCCGGTCGCTCAGCAGTCGCTTCAGGCGATCAGCCACGCAGGCGCCGCGGTTTCCTGGCGTGATTATCCGACCGAGCACACGCTGAGCGGCGAAGCGCTCCGCGACACCGCGCTCTTCATGCGCCGTGTCCTGGGGGGAAAGCACTGATCAGGGCCCCCGGTTCTGACTCCGCGTAAAAGCGAAAAACCTCTGCTTTATCAAAGGAGCAGAGGTTTTTTCGTGGTCTCAGTCACGATCATCGCTCGACGCACCCCCTATTGACTAGTTCATTCGAATTACATAGAATCCGTTTCCAGTTGGGAGACGAATTCGAATAAAAATAAGAAAAAACCGAGCATTTAGGAGAGTTGCATGAAGTTCCGTACTTTTGCAACCGCACTTCTGGCCGGAGTTTTTCTCGCATCACCCGTTCTCGCGGCCGATCAGCACTTTCTCGCTGACCGCCATGTAGCGAAGGGGGTGAAATGCGAGTCCTGTCACAATCCTGGAGCGCCCAGCTCCAAAAACGTCACGCCGCAGAACTGCCTCAAGTGTCATGGCGGAAGCTATGAAAAGCTTGCTGAGCAGACAGCCGGCGGCGATATCAATTACCACAACACGCACCTTGGCCCTATCGCCTGCACCGAGTGTCATCAGGGACATAAGCCCCCGAAGCTCGTCTGCGATCAGTGCCATGAGTTTTCCGTGAAAGTTCCGTAATCGTTTTTTTGCTGACTCCCACTCCAGGAGAAAAATTATGAATTTCAACCGCAGAAATCTGCTTAAGGGCGGTGCTGCCGCTGTTGCGTCCCTTCCGTTTGCCAGCGCTATCGCGAAACCCTATTCCAAGGACATCCGCTGGGATAAGGAGACCGATGTTCTCGTGGTCGGCTACGGCAGTGCCGGCGCCTGTGCCGCTATCACCGCGCATGACGCGGGCGCGAAGGTGCTGATCGTCGAAAAGATGAAGGAGGGCGGCGGCAACACCGCGGTTTCCTCCGGCGGCTTCATGATCCCGAAGAACGAAGCTGACGCCCTCACCTATCTCAACGCGACGTATGACTTCGCGGATTCGGAAAAGGATCCTGAACTTCTCAAGGTCTTCTGCAAAGAGATCATGGGCGTGAAGAGCTTTATGGAAGGTCTTAAGCCTGACACCAAGCTCTGGGTCTACGGCCACGCCGGGTTCCAGAATCTGAAGGGCTGGGAAGCGATTGACAAGTGGCGCGTCCGCGGCAAGAAGCGCGGCGGCGACTGTCTCTTTGACCTCTACCGCTACGCCGTCGAAGAAAACCGCCGCATTCCGATCATGCTGAACACCGCGGTGAAGCAGCTGATCAAGAACGGCGACGAAGTGGTCGGCGTTGTCGCGGTGGCCGACGGCAAGGAAATCAACATCAAGGCGAAGCGCGCCGTGATCCTTGCCTGCGGCGGCTATGAGTTTGATCAGGAATCCCTCACCACTTTCGCCCAGGGCCACAAGTTCCACGCTCTCGGCAACCCGGGCAACACTGGTGACGGCGTCCGCCTCGCTCAGTCTGCCGGCGCCCGTCTCTGGCACATGACCGCCTACTCCTGCCCGCTCGGCTGCGAGCTCCCGGGCTGCAAGGCTGCCATGCAGATTCAGATGATGTCTCCTTCCTTCATCTGGGTGGATCAGGACGGCAAGCGCTTCTGCGACGAGTTCTCGGCTGACGGCCACACCCGTGCCTACATGGTGAACCGTTTTGACCCGATCACCCATCGCTACCCCTATATCCCCTGCTACGTGGTGTTTGACGATGTCGCGTTCAAGCGCGGCCCGATCGGCAGCATCACGTCCGGCTACTCCGTGAACCGCGAAGGCTACAAGTGGTCCTTCGACAATTCGAAGGAAGTCGCGAGCGGCGTGATCAAGAAGGCCGATTCCCTTAAGGAACTCGCCAAGATCATCGGCGTCCCGGCTGAAAACCTCGAAGCCTCGGTGAAGAAGTGGAATGAAGACGTGAAGGCCGGAAAGGATACGCAGTTTGCCCGGCCGATCCACAATCCGCATAAGAGCGTTGTTCATATCGAGCGCAAGTCGGGGAGCATTGTTTCCGCTCCGCTCGCTGAGAACGGCCCGTACTACGCGATTGTTCTCTACCCGACCATGCTGAACACCCAGGGCGGTCCGAAGAAGGACGTGAACGGACACGTGATGACCCCGGAGAATAAGCCGGTGCCGCGTCTTTACGCTGCCGGCGAACTCGGTTCCATGTGGGGCAACATCTATCAGGGCGCGACGAATAACGCTGAGTGCATCGTCTTTGGACGTCTGGCCGGGCGCGCCGCCGCGGCTGAAAAGAGCTGGAGCTGACGCTTCTCAGAAGCCGGACCGCGGGATGTCTCCTTCGGTCCGGTTTCTGACCGCAATATTCAAACGCTGAGTCCAATAAAAACCGGCTGACTCCTTTTCATTTCAGGAACCAGCCGGTCTTTTTATTCACTTCAGAAGAGGTTCAGTGAATCAGTTCCCGAACCACTTCTTGTAGATCTTCGCCGTTTCGCCGCTCTTCTCCATCTGGAGCAGCGTGCGGTTCAGCTGATCAAGCAGCTTCTTATTGCCCTTGCGGACAGCGAAGGCGATTTCTTCCTTCGGGAAGCCGGTCTGTACTTCCACCATCGAGCGGGTGCCGCGCTGCTTCAGGTAGTACTCTATCGCGGGCTTATCGGAAATCACCGCGACGCAGCCGCGGTTCTGCATTTCCAGAATATCGTCAGCGAGAGAATTGAAGGTCTTCAGCTTCGCGCCCGGGATCGTTCTCGCCAGCTCAGCGCCGGCAGACGCGATTTCAACGCAGACGGTCTTGTTGCGGAGATCCTTTTCGCTCCGGATGGCGTGTGCGTCGGACTTATTCACGAGCAGGACCTGGGAGGAGTGATAAACCGGGCGGGTAAAGTCAATCTTCTTCTGACGCTCGGGGGTAATCGTGAGACCAGAGGTAATCAGATCAATGTTGCCGGTCATGACGGCAGGAATCAGGCCGTCGAGCCCCATCGGGGCGAATTTGATCTCATAGCCCATGTGCTTCGCCGCGGCGCGGATCAGGTCAATATCGTAACCGACCAGCTGCTTCGTACGGCCGTCAACAAATTCGAACGGCTGGAAGACCGGCTGCGTACCGACATTCAGCACCGGGAGGGCGAGTGCTGAACCCGCGCAGGTCATGGCCGCTGCGGCCGCAATCAGAAATTTCTTCAGCATTGAGTATTCTCCGTATCAATAGCCTCTTTTGGGCTTTTTGGCGATTCCTTGGGGAATCTTTGATTGGTTGGGTGGAAAAACGGAACTCATCACGCGTTGCGTGAGCACGGAAAGGACTGTGGAAAAACTGAAGAAGCCGGTGCCTTTCCGGTCCCGGCTTCTTCTGCCGCCTTCCGGCGGCGAATGGATTCAGGACGCTTTACTTCGCGGTGCTGAACCACTTCTGATGAATCTTAGCGGTTTCGCCGCTCTTGTCCATCGCGGCCAGCGCCTTATTGAAGGCATCCAGCAGCTTCTTGTTGCCCTTGCGGACAGCAAACGCCATTTCTTCCTTCGGGTACCCGGTCTGGACTTCAACCATGTTGCGGCCGCCGCGCTGCTTCAGGAAGTATTCGACAACGGGCTTATCAGCGATAACTGCCGTGCAGCCACGGTTGTTGAGCTCAAGAATCGTGTCAGGAAGGGTATTGAAGGCCTTCACCTTCGCGCCCGGAATCTTGCGGCCGAATTCAGCGCCGACCGTGCCGATCTGCGCGCAGAGGTTCTTGCCTTTCAGGTCCTTTTCACTCTTCACAGAGCCGGCATCAGACTTGTTGACAAGAATCACCTGGGTCGACTGGTAAACCGGGCGGGTGAAATCAACCTTCTTCTTGCGTTCAGCGGTGATCGTCATGCCGGCAGCAGCGGCATCGATATTATTCGTCATCAGAGCCGGGATCAGACCGTCGAACCCCATGTTGACGAACTTCACCTGATAGCCCATGTGCTTCGCAGCGGCGCGGATCATGTCCATATCGTAGCCGACGAAATCCTTCGTACGGGCGTCCACGAATTCAAACGGCTGGAAGGTGGGCTCGGTACCGACGGTCAGCACCGGAGCCGCCAGCGCGGAACCCGCACAGGCCATGGTTACGGCAGCTGCCATCACTAGATTCTTAAACATTCAATTTCTCCGTGTCATCTGAACCCGCTTCCGAGAGCGGGCTTCTCTTATAGAGAGCTTCCTCAGAACCGGGAAGCACAGGGGGTAAAAGTTGTTGAAGCAGGGGAACTCTCTTGCTCAATCCGACTGAAGATACTCGGAAACATTCCCCTGCGCAAGATGGATCTGGATCTTAGTTGTTGAACCACTTCTTGTGGATCTTCGCGACCGTGCCGTCCTTCTGGAGGGAGACCAGCGCGCTGTTCAGAGCGTTCAGCACCTTCTTGTTGCCCTTCTTCACGGCAAAGCCCCAGTCTTCCGTCGTGAGCTGGGTCGGAAGCTCATGGAAGTAGCGGCTCTGGCGGCTTTCCTTCAGGAAGTATTCAATCACGGGCTTATCGGCCACGACGGCATCGCAGCCGCCGTTGCGGAGTTCCATCATGGCTTCGGCCGCGTTATTGAACGTACGGGCCTTCTTGCCGGAAATCTCCTCAGCCTTCAGCTGACCGGTCGTGCCAAGCTGTGCGCAGACCTGTTTGCCCTTGATGGCAGCAGGAGTCTTATAGGCCGCAGCGTCCTTCTGACGGACCACAGCAACGAGACCGCCCTTGAAGACCGGCACCGTGAAGTCGACCTTCTTCTTACGCTCCGGGGTGATCGTCATGCCGGAGACACCGACATCCACCGTACCGGTCATCAGAGCCGGAATAATGGCGTCAAACCCCATCGACTGAACGGAAATGTTGTAACCCGCCTTCTTGCCGACAGCGTTGATCAGATCGATCTCGTAGCCCACGAACTGTTTCGTCTTGACATCAACGAATTCAAAAGGCGGGAAGGTCGTTTCGGAACCGACGCGGAGAGTCGGAGCCGCAAGGGCGGAAGCGGTATAAAGGGAAGCCATGACGGCGGCACAGACCGCAAATTTTTTCAGCATAAGTTATCTCCTCTGAGCCTGAGATTCTTCAGGGAATCAGAAACTTTTTACGTGTGAGAAAACCGGAGCAGGACCTCATCAGCCGTTCCGGGATCGAGGTTTCATCAAGCTCAAAGCAAATAAGGCGATGTGCGGCGCACAGTACGGCTGCCGTGACTGGTGACAGTACGGCCGTAGAAGATAAAGCTATCCGACGGAAATGTTCCTGCCGGCCCCACGCGGAGCACCTTGCCAGCAGAAACAACGCCGTTCAGCTTTCCTTCACCGGTGAGAGCCGGGAAAGCGAACTTCGTCTGCATTGTTTTAATCCTTGTCTCTTTTCTTAAAGAGGCCTGCCGGGAACTCTTGATACGTCCCCGCCAGTGCGTGATGAATGCCCAATTCATTTGTACGGATCGGGCCTAATAACAGTACTCTTTTCAGACGGATTTCTGCCGCCTCACGCTTGGATTTCTGACGCAGGGCAAAAAATATCCCCTGTATTCCTGAGGGGATAGCTTATTGATGGGATAGCTGAAGAGGGTTCTCCGGTCAGCTGTTCAGGTGCCGGTCATCACGCGGCGCCACACCGAAAAACCGCCGGTAATCATTCGTGAGCTGGGAACTGCTTGCGTAACCCACAGCTCCTGCGGTGAATCCGACTGACTTCCGGTCTGCCATCAAAAGGCGCCGAGCTTCGTAGAGTCTCAGGGTCTTCTGATACTGGATCGGCGAGTATCCGGTCAGCGCCTTGAAGTGGCGATGGAAACTGGCGGATGACATTCCGATAGAGGACGCGAGCGTTTCCACGGAAAGATTGGTGCGGAAATTTTCCTTGATCACAGCGATCGCGTGCGAGATCTGCTGCAGGTGCTGGCTGCCGGCGCAGATACTCCAGAGCCAGGTACCGGCCTCACCAAGAAGAAGTCTCGCGTGCATTTCCCTGATCAGAATCGGCGCGAGGAGCTGCACAGCCTCCGGCTTATCGGCGATATCAAAGAGCCGCAGGGCATTTTCTCCGAGATCCGCCGAGCAGGGAAACACGGCGTACGGGGGCGTATCACCGGAGCTCAGAGGTTCTCGCCGAGGGGCAAGTGACAGCGCGAGCTCCGTGAGAAGCGCCCGGTTCAGCTCCATTACGACTGACACAAAGGGAGTCTCGGGGGATGCCTCTTCAATATAGGTAACGGATGGGAAATCAATACAGGTGATGATGCAGTCTCCTGGACCGTACACATACTCGTACTGCCCGATCTGAGTCCGCTTCTTTCCCTGAAGCACAATCGCGAGGTACGGACGGGAAAAAGACCGCTTCTCCCCAGCCTGGGTCCGGACCACAACGGACAGCCCCGGAATGCCGGTCGGATTGAACCCCACGCTGGTGTCTTTTTCCAGCGCCCGGCGCTTCAGTTCCGTCAGGACTTCTGTCAGATGATTATCTTCCATTTTTCCCCTGCGATTCGTTTTCTGTCTGATAAAAGCATCATACGCCTGTTCTCTTAATTTCTTTCTGTATTGATATTTTTTAGCAGATAAATGAGGAAAACAAAACAATTTGCGACCCGATCCGGCAATAAGATTTTCCACATCAGACAGGCAGACAGTTATCAGGAGACAGAATGGAATTACGAAATTTATTCCCAGTTGCCGGTGCCCTTGGAGCCGCCTTTTTCCTCATTGCTGACGCTGGCGCCGCTCCGTCACTTCCGGCCAGCCTGAACGGATTTGTTCACTACAGCACGTCGAACTACGGCGGAAAGATCAGTGACAAGTACGTTCAGAAAACAAGCATCCAGGCACTGCAGTCCGGAAAAACTCTTCCTTACGGCACGGCTGTCGTCGGAATTGAGTACCGGGATCAGAACGGGAAGCGCGGCCCCGTGCTTCGCTACATCATCATGGAAAAGGTGAGGAACGGCGGGAAGGACTATCCGGCCTCTGTCCGAAACGGAGACTGGGAGTTCGCTTCCTTTACTCCTGCCCGTGCCCTGATCACGAATGATCCCGTTACACGGTGCCTTGCCTGCCATAAGAGCCAGGCCCAGAGTGACTATCTCTTCGGTCTGAACGAGATGAAGAGCTACAAGCTGAAGTAAGGATGATCTGATCATGGAACGAAGAACGTTGATCAAAGGTGCCGCAGCAGCCGGTCTCAGCCTCCTCTCTGGAACCGGTTTTGCCGCCGCTCCGAAGAAAAAAATTCTGGTTGCCTATTTTTCCCGGGCTCGCAGCATTTCCCGCGGTATGGATGCGATCACTTACGCCACACCCTGGGTTGGCAATACGGCAGAAGCTGCCCGCGTTATCGCTCAGACACTGAATGCCGATGTTCACGAAATTGTGACGACAGAAAAGTATCCCCTGCTTCACCGCGAGAATTCGCGTATTGCCGAGCAGGAAATGAAGAGTGACGCGAGACCGGGAATCGCCCCCTCAAACCTCTCACTGAACTCTTACAGCGTGGTCTTCCTGGGATTCCCAATCTGGTGGTACCGGGAGCCCATGGTGATCCGGACATTTCTGAGCCGCTATCAGTGGAAAGGCAAAACGATCATCCCCTTCTGCACGTCACTTGAAGTGGATATTCCTCAGGCCCGAAGTGACATCATGAAGCTCGCGCCGGGAGCCGCTGTCCTTGAGGGCCGCCGGTTCGCGACCGAGAACGCGAATCTCGCCTCTGAAGTGAAATCCTGGGTTCAGGGCCTCCATATCTGAGGCCAAAGGAAAAGGAAATGAAAACTGCAGCCCTGATTTTCGCGGCCGCGCTGGGAATAGCTTCGCAGACCGCATCCGCCGATACGCCGGTTCAGATGGTGATTAACGGGAAAGCCTATACCGCCACAGTCACCGACACAGCGGAAGGCCGGAACTTTCTCGGCATGCTGCCGCTTCACGTCAGAATCAGCCGCGGAGAGCATGACTTCTGCGGCGATATGCCGCCTCTCACGCATTCAGAATCCAGTGTGAAAAACGGCTTCCGGAACCGCGACATTGCCTATTGGGTCCCGGGGCATGACTTCGTGATTTTCGTGAACGGCGAAGAGCACTCTTCCTCCATCGGCGGAATTGTTCACCTTGGAAAGCTCCAGATCCCGCAAAATGATCTCCTGAAGCTCTCCGGCACGCTCGACGTCAGAATCCTTAAAAAATAAGGAATCCCTATGAAACGCAGAAATTTTCTTCAATTACTCGCAGCCTCGGCTGCAGGAGCCGCCCTCACTATGAGTTCCGCTGAAGCCAAAAACACCGGCCGCCGCGTCCGGATTTCCGCCGGAAACCGCACCTGGTACGCCACACTGGATGACAACGCCACCGCCCGCGCGCTGATCGCCAAACTGCCTCTTACCCTTCCTCTTGAAGATCTCTACGGACGTGAACTCTGTTACCGGTTCCGCGACGCGCTGCCGGCAAACGAAGTTTCCTACCGCGGCTACGAAGTGGGTGAAATCGTCTACTGGCCTCCGCGGCACAGTTTCGTGATTCTCTACGCGCAGAATGGAGAGCATTTCGATATGCAGCCGATCGGCCGCATTGAGAAGGGCGTGGAGGAAATGGGACGTGTCGGTTCCATGAAGGTCACCATCACGCTGGACAAGTAGCTTTCTCTGGTCCTCTTCTGGAATGACAAACCCGCCTGATCCGAAAGGATTCAGGCGGGTTCTTTTGCCTTATTACAGGAGCGGGGGAAGAAGCCCGCTCCGTCAGGCCTGGATTACATGCCCTTCTTCTGCTGATCGATGATGTTCTCGACAGCAATACGGGAAGAGTTAATAGCGAAGGAAGAAGCCGTGCCTTCACCGATCCTCAGGTCATAGGAGTCACCGTACACACCGCCGGCGTCATGGCCCAGAGCGTAGAGACCCGGAATCACCTGATCCTTGGCATTCACAACCTGCAGGTTCTCAGTCACCTTGACACCGTTCAGAGAAGCGAGCGTGTGGAGCTTGCCCTTCACGATGTAGAACGGAGCCTTGGAGACCGCGCGGATGTAGTACTTATCCTTTCCGAACTCGGTGTCCTTGCCCTGCTTGGCAAACTTCGTCATATCAGCCGCAGCGCGCTTCAGGTTATCCGCGTTGAGACCGGCCTTCTTGGCCACTTCCTCAATCGTCTTGCCTTCAAAGACATCGCCGCGCTTCACGCCATCCTGCAGCAGCTTCGGCAGTTCCTTCGCCACCTGGCCGCGCTGGATGAAGTTGCCGCAGGGGTTGAGGTAGCCCTTGCCCTTCGTGCCGAGTTCCTTTACGAACGCATCATCGAAGAAGAGGTAGGTCCATTCACCGGAACGCAGAATAGCGTTCGAAGCCACAGGCCAGTCAAGCGTCAGCTGCTCGTTGAAGTAGCGGTTGCCGGCTCCATCCACATAAAGCTGGCTCTGACGGAAGATAGCGCGCAGTTCCTTATTGGGGCCATTGCAGATCGCTTCACCCGGCAGCGGATTGAAGGCGCCGTTAATCATCATCGGGCCCATGTTGTCGCCCACAGCACCGGCGGACATTGCCATGCGGATACCGTCACCGGTACGTCCAGGAGCGCCGGACGGAACCAGATCCTGTCCGGTGTACTTCACCACCATGTCCTTGTTGAAGTTATAGCCGCCGGTCGCCAGCACAACGTACTTTGCGTTGACGGTCACCTTTTCACCGGTCTTCAGATCCTTGGCCACAACACCAGCCGCACGGCCGTCCTTCATGATCAGGGTTTCGCCCGGAGTCTGAAGCAGCAGCGTGCCGCCCTTCTTCTGGAAGGTATTCACCATAGCTGCCGGGAGAGAGCCGGCATGCGGGTAGATGTGCCAGGTCAGGTTCTTGTTGCCTGCCCAGACGGACTTCACTTCCTTCCAATGCACACCATGATCCCAGACCCACTGAATGGTCTTCGGGGATTCTTCAATGAAGCGCTTCACCAGAGGAGCATTGATGCGCCAGTGGTGGTATTCGCCCATCCGGTTGAATTCCTCAAGCTTCGTCAGCTTCACGCCGGCCTTCTTCTGCATGAAGGATTCAACAGCGAAGGAGCCTTCCATGAAGTTGCCGGCGCCGCCCGCAAAGGCATTCTTTTCCAGAAGAACCGTCTTCAGACCGGCTTCCTGAGCGCTCGCGGCAGCAACCGTACCGCCCGCGCCGGCACCGACCACAACCACATCAGCATTGAGCACGCGGTCTGCCATTGCAGGGATTGCCATCGCCATAGCGAGGGTGGCAACGGAAATGGAACGAATGAATTTCTTCATATATCTCTCCTCGATTCAAGTGCGTTTTTATTTCTAGTCAATATGACGAATAAAAATCTCACACGAGGTAATACTAACGAATGATAAAAATGTTATAAACAGCAATAATTAGCACAAACTGTTTTAATAATTGAAACAATAGAACGCTATGGATCTTCTGCCTTCTCTCAGTGTTTTTCTTCGCGTAACGGAAACCGGAAGCTTCAGCCGGGCGGCTGACAGCCTGGGAATGACACGGTCAATGGTTACGCGCCGGATCCAGGCTCTTGAAGAGGATCTCGGCACGAAGCTGTTTTTCCGTTCGACACGAAAAGTGACCCTTTCCTCTGAAGGCATGGAGCTGCTTGTCCGGGCTCGCGACCTGCTTGCGAAAACGAACGCTCTCTATGTTGAACTGCGGGATCAGGCCGGCAAACCGCTTTTCGGTTCCATCCGTATCGCGTCAAGTGTCATCATCGGCTGGGTCTTTCTGCAGAAGGTTGTGCAGGAATTCCTGGACGCCAACCCGGGGGTAACGATCGAACTGGTCACTGAAGATCAGCCGATCAAAATGGTGGACGAGGGGATCGATCTCGCGTTCAAGGTTGGTAACCGGCTTCCGGATTCCTCAGTCGCCAAAAAAATCGGAGTTGTCCAGAATTACTTCTGCGCGAGTCCCGAATTCCTCAAAAAGTCGCGCAAGATTTCCCGCCCGAGTGACCTCGAAAAAGTCAATTTTCTGGTGAACACCTATCTCGGCTCGAGCATTCAGCTGGTAGGGCCAGAGGGTAAAAAGGCTACAGTGAACGTCCGGGGCCGTTTCATCAGCCGAAACACTTTCATCAACTGCCGATCCTGCCTGAGAGGCGACGGGGTTGCCATGCTGCCGGCGGAATTCGCCCAGAACTATATCGATAAGGGTGAACTCGTCCGGGTGCTGCCGGAATGGGAAGGTGAAGAATACGGGTTTTACGCGCTTTACCCGGATCGGGCTCTTTCCCGCCCAGCACGCGCCTTTCTTGAACTGACTGTAAAGCGAATGGAAGAACTGTCCGGGCATGTTTATGGCCTGGTACGGCAGGATGATCAGTCAGAACCCCGGTACTGAACTTCTCTGACATCACGGCCTGAATTCCGCTCTTCGTTATTTTCCTCACTTTCCCGCCGCACGCCAAAGGCGCGCGGCAGGGGAAACCCGTTTCCCCATAATCAGGGGGATTCATACCTTCTCCCCACTGTTTTCTTCATAGCTTTTTCAGCAACTTCTCCAATTAAGTTCTACGCAAATTAAATTCGGAATATATGGAACTTATTGCTTTTAAAAAGCATTTAAACAGTAATTAGGCTGAAATGAGGACACATTAAAGTATCAAATAAGTAGGCGTACGGGGCTCAGGAATGGCAGAATTAATAAGAATCGCTTGCTGTTCCGCACACGTCGCGTACGGAATCCCGCCCGCAAAACGTACCGACTGACACGCCGACCTCGGGAGGGGCCGCCAGGACATACGGACTTACGAAAGCAGGATCACTCGCTCCGGCCTGAACGTCTCCGGGCTTTCCGTCGGCATCTTGCATCACCTCACGTCAAAGGGAGAATAAAAATGCATGATGCAATGCCGTATATTGCGCTGCTGATTGTCGTTCTGACAGGCATTGGAATCGTTAAAAAACTGCAGGTGAATATCCTGCTGCTCTTCGCGGGCATCGCTCTCAATGTGCTTGCCATTCTGGGCGGCAATATGGACCTGCTGCCAAAAGGAACTCATTCCACCGGATTCATCGGTTTCGATCTTTTCGCACTGCTTGCCGCGCTCTCGAAGCACCAGGTCGCCACAACCGGCTTCATCATTCTGGTGTCCGGAGGCTTCGCGGCCTACATGGATCAGATCGGCGCAACCGATAAGCTCGTTAGCGTCTGTCTCAAACCACTCAGGAAACTCCGGAACCCTTATCTGATCATGGGTGCCGTTTTTATCCTCGGACACTTCCTTGGGTTCGTCGTGACATCCGCTGCCGGTATGGCGATGCTCCTCGCCGTTTCGGTCTATCCGCTTCTTATCGGTCTCGGTGTGTCAGGCGTTGCCGCGGCCGCAGTGATCGGCTCGGTTCTCGTTGTGAGCTACGCGCCGTCTTCCGCGATTGCGGTTCTTGCCGCGAATACCGCCGGTATCGATCCGATGAGCTACCTGATCCAGTACCAGCTTCCGGTCGCAATCCCGGCGGTCATCACCATGGCGGTGCTTCACGTTCTCGTACAGAGCTATCTCGATAAGAAGGACACCGCGGCCGGCATTCTTGTCAAAACCGATCCGAAAATGATTGAGGCAAAAACCTCCAAGGCTGAAAACCTTCCCTGGTACTACGCGCTCCTGCCGATTGTTCCTCTGATCCTGCTCTTCATCTTCAACAAGATGGTTTATAAGACCATCGTACTGGATGTGGCTGTTGCCATGTTTATCGGCTGGGTCATCGGGATCCTGGTGGATCTGCTCCACCGCAGATCCCTCAACGCCTGTTTTGAGGATGGATTCGCGATGTTTAAGGGTATGGGACACATGATGCAGAGTGTCGTCGGTCTCATCTTTGTCGCCGCGCTTTTTGCTGCCGGGCTGAAGAATGCCGGACTTGTCGCACTGCTGATTGATGCCGCGAAGTCCGTCGGGTTCGGCATTACCGGTACAGGACTTGTCATGTCTGGCGTGATCGGTCTCGTTACGGTTCTCACGGGGTCTGGTGTCGCATCCTTCACTGGTCTTGTGCCGATTGCGCCTTCCCTTGCTGCCGGTCTCGGCGGCGATCCGATCCCCCTGGTGCTGATGATGCAGATTTCAAGCGAATTCCTTCGCCCGCTGTCCCCGGTTGCCGGTGTCATCATTATCGTTGCGGGGTTCGCCAACGTTTCGCCGCTCACTGTCATCCGCCGCACCTGGCTTCCCTGCTGCGCCGGCATGGCTGTCGCTCTTGGTGCATCCGTTCTGTTCTTCTGAAAACAGAAAAACGGACTCATTTCCCCTGGCCTCCGCCAGGAATGGGTCCGTTCTCAAACAGCCAAAGAAAAATCCCAGCGACCTTTGTCTGCTGGGATTTATCTGGCGGAAGGGGAGGGATTCGAACCCTCGATACGGCATAACCGTATGCCGGATTTCGAGTCCGGTGCATTCGACCACTCTGCCACCCTTCCAGTGATCGTACGAGGCTATGAATCTTAGCAAAAAATATACCGAAATGCCACTACCCCCTTTTATTGTGTCAGTTAAACTAATTAGAATAGGAGAAATAGGCAGAAAAACGCCGCAACAAGCGCGCTTTTGTTACTCAGCATTCTCATAAATTGGAGAGTTCCATGAAATCAGGCACCACCAAGACCAGCAACAAGGACGATCTCCGCAGCCGTTTTGCTGCTGCGCTGAAAGACATTGACGAAAAGACTCAGCTTATCAATGGCAAGAAAGCTGTTGTAAAAGAAACTTTTGACAATCTGGTCAAGCTCGCCCGCGAGTATGTCGAAGCCGCGGCTGAGTCCGCTGAGGAAGCGAAGGCAACCGTGAAGGCAAAGACCGAAGTTGCCAAGGCGAAGGCCAAGGCCGTGAAAGCCACGGTTGAGCAGGTCAAGAAGGATGTCGAGGAAGGTGCCCGCAAGGTAGCCGCTGTCAAGGCTCCCGCAAAGAAGCCGGCTGCCGCTAAGAAGGCTTCCGCCGCTCCTGCGAAGAAGGCTCCTGCCAAGAAGCCGGCCGCAGCCGCGAAGACGGCTGACGCTAAAGCTGTTCCTGCCGCCAAGACCGCGGCCCCGAAAAAAGCCGCGGCTCCCAAGAAGGCCGCCGCTCCGAAGAAGCCCGCTGCTGCCAAGAAGGCTCCGGCTGCTGCAAAGAAAGACACTGCTGCCGCCGCTCCTGCTGCCAAAAAGCCCGCGGCCAAGCGCCCGGCCAAGAAGGCTGCCGCGAAGTAATTCCGCGCAGTTTCTTCTTCGCCCATAGCAAAAGATCCAGCGCATAGCGCTGGATCTTTTTTATTTATTCCGTCAGAACCTGAATCAGGCCTTCTTCGCCGGCGGTTCGATCTTTTCAAGACCGCCCATGTACGGACGAAGCACCTTCGGGATCGTGACAGAACCGTCCGCGTTCTGATAGTTCTCAATCACAGCCACGAGGCAGCGGCCGACAGCAACACCAGAACCGTTCAGAGTGTGAACGTAATGGGTCTTGCCATCCTTGCCCTTAT
Source organism: Mesosutterella multiformis (assembly GCF_003402575.1). Lineage (GTDB taxonomy): Bacteria > Pseudomonadota > Gammaproteobacteria > Burkholderiales > Burkholderiaceae_F > Mesosutterella > Mesosutterella multiformis. The sequence continues at coordinate 1,057,678 of NZ_BGZJ01000001.1, read as the reverse complement.
AGCGGGTGCCCATACGGCGGGCCTGGAAGTCCTCGCAATTGGAGCAGGAGGAGATTTCGCGATAGGTGTTCTGAGCAGGAACCCAGACCTCAATATCAAAGGTCTGAGCAGCGGAGAAGCCCATGTCACCGGTAGACAGCATGATGACGCGGTAGGGTAGCTCGAGGAGCTGCAGCACTTCTTCCGCGTTCTTTACCATTTCCTTCAGGTGCGCGTAGGAATCCGTTTCCGGAACGATACGCACCATTTCCACCTTCTCAAACTGATGCTGGCGGATCATGCCGCGCGTGTCACGGCCATAGGAGCCGGCTTCGGAACGGAAGCAGGGAGTCTGGGCGGTAATCTTGATCGGGAGATCGGATTCCTTCAGCATCTTGCCAGAGACGGTGTTCGTGAGCGGCACTTCAGCGGTCGGGATCAGATACTGGAGCTCATGCTCTCCCTCTTCCTCATATCCGCCGATGCGGGCAGAGTAAAGGTCCTCAGCAAACTTCGGCAGCTGACCGGTTCCATACATGGTCGACGCATTGACGATGTACGGCGTATAGCATTCGGTGTAGCCATGCTTCCGGGTGTGAAGATCGAGCATGAACTGCGCGAGGGCGCGGTGCAGATGAGCGATCTCACCCTTCATGAAGCAGAAACGGGAGCCGGAAAGCTTGGCAGCCGTATCGAAATCCATGCCAAGAGGCGCAGCCACATCAACGTGGTCCTTCACCGGGAAATCGAACTGACGGGGGGTGCCCCAGCGCCACTGTTCAACATTCGCACGGTCATCACGGCCAATCGGACATTCCGGGTTCGGCAGATTCGGAACGCGCTGAAGCAGATTGTTCAGCTTGTTGCGGATTTCGCCAAGCTGTTTCTCGAGGTCAGCAAGCTTTTCCGGCAGAGCGGCAGCTTCCTTCATCAGATCTTCTGCCGATTCGCCCGACTTCTTGGCCTGTCCGATCTGACGGGACAGGGAGTTACGCACAGCCTGCAGTTCTTCAGTCTTCGACTGAATCTCCTTACGCTCATTTTCAAGAGCGAGGAATTCTTTCTCAGGGAACTCAAAGTTGCGGGTCTTCAGCCGAGCAACCACTTCAGGCAGCTGTTTGCGCAGAAGATTGATGTCAATCATGGTGAAATCCTTTGGAAAACGAAAAGCAGAGCTGCAGTTCTGTTTTCCATTTACAAAATTGCAGCGTCGCATAGGATCAGGGCTAACCGATCTTATGTCATTCAATGTTGATCTGTTATTTTGCAACAGGAACCAAAAGGGTTCAAGTCTTGCGCCGCCTGCCCTTGCCTTCCCGCCAGGCCTCCTGATTGAGGTCGTGAAGATGCTGCATCTTTTCCGCTATCTTGATCTCAAGACCTCGAGGATTCGGGTGATACCAGGTTCTGCCTTCCAGCCCCTCAGGCAAATAAATTTCACCGGCCGCGAAAGCGCCAGGCTCATCGTGAGCGTACCGATACCCATCACCGTACCCAAGATCACTCATCAGCTTGGTCGGTGCATTTCTCAGATAGAAAGGCACGGGACGCGTCTTATCCTGTTTGACGAACCGTCTCACCTCGTTAAAGGCGTTGTAGACCGCATTGCTTTTTGCGGCAATCGCGAGGTACACAATCGCCTGGGCAATAGCCAGTTCTCCTTCAGGAGATCCCAGACGCTCATAGATTTCGGCTGCTTCAAGCGCAAGCTGTGTGCCGCGGGGATCCGCAAGACTGATATCCTCGATCGCCATGCGGATTACCCGGCGGGCAATATACCGGGGATCGCATCCGCCATCCAGCATCCGGGCGAACCAATAAAGAGCCGCGTCAGGATCCGAGCCGCGGACTGATTTATGCAGCGCGCTGATCTGATCGTAAAAGAAGTCACCGCCCTTATCAAAACGGCGCTGCGTCGCGGGGATGGATTTCCGAAGAAAGTCTGCGTCGATTTCCGAAAGGTGGCGGGCGGAGGCCATTTCCGCCGAAACCTCGAGCGCATTCAAAAGACGTCTTGCATCACCGTCAGCAAGCGCCGCATAGAGATCCTCCGCTTCCGGAGTGATCTTCAGATCCGGATAGACCTTCTCCCGGGCACGGTGCAGGAGTTCCTTAACCTCATCCTCAGACAGAGCCTCCAGCGTGTAAACCGATGCGCGGGACAGCAGTGCGTTATTCACCTCAAAGGAGGGATTCTCCGTTGTCGCTCCGATAAAGATAAACAGACCTGACTCAACATGAGGCAGAAAAGCGTCCTGCTGCGATTTATTGAAGCGATGAACCTCATCAACGAAAACCACCGTAGGCTCACCGGTTGCAGCCATATGCTCTTTCGCGGCTTCCACTGTCTCCCGGATTTCCTTCACTCCGGACAGAACTGCAGAAATAGAAATGAACGGAAGATTGAACGCATTTGCCATCAGTCGGGCAAGTGTGGTCTTTCCGACTCCGGGCGGCCCCCACAGAATCATGGAGTGAGGATGCCCTGACTCAAATGCCGTACGGAGAGGCATGCCGGGGCCCAGCAGATGCTTCTGCCCAATCACCTCGTCAATGGTTTTCGGGCGCATCCGTTCTGCCAGAGGCGGTTTTTCCACGCTTCGGCCATGGCCCGGTTTCGTTGATTCCTGGGCTGTCTGAGCCAATTCCGGCAACGTTGTGCCAAACAGATCTTGTGTCATGACAATGAGGGTATCACGGAAGGAAACAGATGAGGCGGCAGTGATAACAAAAAAGCTTCGGACCAGCGGTTCTGCCGGAGCCGAAGCTTTTTCAGTTGTTTTGTGAACGCTTTTTAAGCGCTGTGCCCTCCGAAACCGGAAACCAGAGACCTCAGTCGATCCAGATCGGTTTTCTTAATAAGGAGAAGGACGACACCAGCAGCGAGGGCAGCGAACCCGAGATAATTGGCGAAAGGCCAGATCAAACCAGCAACAAAACCCAAATACCCGAACCCGGCCAATCCAAGAGCTACCTGCATAGAGTGGATTGTCTTACGTTCGAAAATAGACACAAAATCACCTTAGATCTAATCAAGATTTTGTAATTATACCACACCATAAATGTGCCGTCCAGAGGTGTGACAAAAGCATATTTAGTAGGTGTAAGCCCTCTAAATTCTTTTTAGGTCCAAAAATCGATTACAGCAATATTCCTGTGAGAGGATCTTTCGTAACTTTCTGAGGGTATCTGTGAGAGGATGAACGAGTCGGAAAACGCGGCTGCGGTGGCCTTATGGAACCTTTTCGCTGGACCAGAATAGAAAAGGAGGAGCGCCAGCTCCTCCTTTCTTTTTCCTGGTTTTTCAAAAGCGCATAAAACAAAACCCTCGAAAGAAAACTTTCGAGGGTTTTGAAAGGGGAGCCTGACAGTGACCTACTTTCACCGGAAATACAACCGACTATCATTGGCGCGAGAGCGTTTCACCGTCCTGTTCGGAATGGGAAGGGGTGGGGCCACTCTGCTATGGCCGTCAGGCAAAGGCTTTGCTTTCGAAGTTTTTTAGGACTTCTCAAGCGAATTCTTTGGGAAGGAATGAAATCACATGGCTTGCTTTTCCACATTCACACACTTCTTTCTTTTTGCAAGCTTCCTTTCAAAACCATTTGCTGTCATTTAACTAAGCAGCACGGTTATAGGATCAAGCCGCACGGGCAATTAGTACCAGTTAGCTTCACGCCTCACAGCGCTTCCACACCTGGCCTATCAACGTCCTGGTCTCGGACGACCCTTCAGGGAGGTCAAGCCTCCGGGAAGACTAATCTTCAGGCAAGTTTCCCGCTTAGATGCTTTCAGCGGTTATCTCTTCCGCACATAGCTACTCGGCAATGCGACTGGCGTCACAACCGATACACCAGAGGTGCGTCCACTCCGGTCCTCTCGTACTAGGAGCAGCCCCTGTCAATCTTCCAGCGCCCGCGGTAGATAGGGACCAAACTGTCTCACGACGTTTTAAACCCAGCTCACGTACCTCTTTAAATGGCGAACAGCCATACCCTTGGGACCGGCTACAGCCCCAGGATGAGATGAGCCGACATCGAGGTGCCAAACACCGCCGTCGATATGAACTCTTGGGCGGTATCAGCCTGTTATCCCCAGAGTACCTTTTATCCGTTGAGCGATGGCCCTTCCATACAGAAGCCACCGGATCACTATGACCTGCTTTCGCATCTGCTCGACTTGTCTGTCTCGCAGTCAGGCACGCTTTTCCCATTGCAGTATCCTCACGATTTCCGACCGTGATTAGCGTACCTTCGCACTCCTCCGTTACCCTTTAGGAGGAGACCGCCCCAGTCAAACTGCCCACCATGCACGGTCCCCAGCCAGGATCACTGGCCCAGGTTAGAACCTCAAACAAATCAGGGCGGTATTTCAACGACGGCTCCGAATGAACTGGCGTCCATTCTTCAAAGCCTCCCGCCTATCCTACACAGATCGGTTCAAAGTCCAATGCAAAGCTACAGTTAAGGTTCATGGGGTCTTTCCGTCTAGCCGCGGGGAGATTGCATCATCACAAACATTTCAATTTCACTGAGTCTCGGGAGGAGACAGTGTGGCCATTATTATGCCATTCGTGCAGGTCGGAACTTGCCCGACAAGGAATTTCGCTACCTTAGGACCGTTATAGTTACGGCCGCCGTTTACTGGGACTTCGATCAGGAGCTTGCACCCCATCAATTAATCTTCCAGCACCGGGCAGGCATCACGCCCTATACGTCGACTTTCATCTTTGCAGAGCGCTGTGTTTTTAGTAAACAGTTACAGCCACCGATTCTCTGAGACCTCTTCGCCCTCCGGGTTTCTCTCCCGTCAAGCTACAAAGGCACACCTTCTTCCGAAGTTACGGTGTCAATTTGCCGAGTTCCTTCTCCCGAGTTCTCTCAAGCGCCTGAGCATATTCAGCTCACCCACCTGTGTCGGTTTACGGTACGGTCGCCGTTGAACTGAAGCTTAGAGGTTTTTCCTGGAAGCGCTTCCAGTGGCTTCGCCTTCAAAAGAAGGCCCGATCCTTCGTCCTGGGTATACGCCTGCGGATTTACCTGCAGGCACCCATCGCTCGGAAGCCGGGACATCCAACACCCGGTCCACTCTGGCTGCTCCGTCACCCCATCGCATTCAACGCCGGTTCAGGAATATTAACCTGATTTCCATCAGCTACGCTTCTCAGCCTGGCCTTAGGAACCGACTCACCCTGCTCCG
>NZ_BGZJ01000001.1:0-1047500 GCF_003402575.1 Mesosutterella multiformis | reverse complement strand
CCTTTTCAATCCTGAAGCAGATCGGTCTTGCCCGTGCCCGCGGTGCTCATCAGTACCTGTATCTCGGCTACTGGCTCTACGAATTGCCTCAGATGGACTATAAGCGACTCTTCAAACCCTTCCAGGTGTTCTGGGACAGCCGGTGGCAGCTGCTCGAGGACTGCGAGGATGAAATCCGTGAATCACGCGATCGATCCCGTGAACTTGCCGCCTGTCCGAGAACAACCTTGTCCGTAAGTATCTAAAATAAAGCTGACTTTTTTGATCCGATAAAAATTACCCTATGCTCTACGACCTCGCTCGATCAGTTCTTTTCCGCCTGTCCCCTGAAACCGCCCACGCGGTGATCATGAATAACATTGACTGGGCCGTGCCTTTCGGACTGATCAAACTGGTGACCCACATCCCAAAGGATGATCCCGTCACCGTCATGGGACTGCGCTTCCCTAACGCCATCGGGCTTGCCGCCGGCATGGATAAAACCGGCTCCCATGTGAGCTCTCTCGGAGGCATGGGTTTCGGTCATATTGAGGTCGGAACAATCACGCCCCGTCCCCAGGCTGGAAATCCCAAGCCCCGCTGCTGGCGTGTCATCCCCGCCAAAGGCGTGATCAATCACATGGGATTCAATAACTGCGGCGCCGATCAGGCCATTAAAAACCTGAAGAGTGCTGATGCCTTCCGGCTTCGGGGCGGCATCCTGGGTATCAATATCGGCAAACAGAATTCCTCACCGCTTTCCGGCGCTCTCGCTGACTACCAGGAGTGCATGGATAAGCTCTATCCGCTTGCGGATTACCTGGCAATCGACATTTCCTGCCCGAATACGCCGGAACTCACGAAACTGCAGGGAGAGGACGAGCTCGGACCTCTGCTGAAGGGGATCGCTGATAAGAGAAAGGAACTCGCGGACCGCACCGGACGCCTCGTTCCGATTACCGTAAAGATCAGCCCGGATCTGGATGACGACGCTATCCGCCGCGCAGCTGATCAGTTCGTGGAGTACGGGATGGATGCTGTCACAGCCACCAACACCACGCTCGCCCGGGACAACATCAAAGGTCTTCCGAATGCCGATCAGGTCGGCGGTCTCTCCGGACGCCCGCTCTTTGAACGCTCAACTGCGGTCGTACGGGTCCTTTCCGATCACCTGAAGGGAACACTGCCGATTATCGCGTCAGGCGGCGTCATGACACCTGAGGATGCCGTGGCCAAGATGGAAGCCGGAGCAAGCCTTGTTCAGCTGTACACGGGCTTTATTTACTCCGGTCCCGCTCTTATCGCTTCCGCTGCCGAAGCGATCGCTGACTGGCGCCACAGCCGCAAAGCCTGAGCCCGGCAGTCATCCGATCAAAGGCTCTGCCCCTGCCAATTAAGGGGCAGAGCTTTTTATATAGCCCCGTGCTTGCGGTAATGCTATTGGGTTCCGTCAAATTGGCAAACATGAACCCCTGTTTTATTATTTGATCCCGTTAAAACAATCTCGGCATGCAGACCCTCTGAAGCCGATACCCGCAGCCCGGCCGGTCTTTTCCTTCCTGTCCAACCCAAAAGGCCGCAGCCTGCTCAGGATTTAAATTCCATGACCCCAATACCTTCTCGTCCGACATTTTGGAACGTGCCTGTCTCCGGACAGGTTCTGATTTATGTTCTCGGCATACTGTCTGTTCTGCTCTGTGCCTGGGGAATCGTCAAAGCGGTGAAATTCATCCGCTCAGGTGCCGCCGCGCAGCTGAAAAAAGATGTTCCGGAACGGATGCGCAGACTGTGGACCGAAGGCTTTGTGCAGAAACGGATCGTTCGCACACCTGTCGGAAAAGCGCATTTCGCGCTTTTCTGGGGATTCATCTTCCTTTTCTTCGGTACATCGCTCGCCACGATTGACTGGGATATCACCCGTCTGCTTTTCGGCTTCCGGATCCTTCAGGGGGACTTTTACCTCTTCTATAAGCTGATCCTCGACTTTGCTGGTCTCGCGACTCTCGCCGGTCTCGGTGTCGCCGCCTGGTCCCGCTGGATCAAAAAGAGTGTGTCACTTGAAGCCTCTCCCCGTTTCGCAATGCTGATCGGGTCTCTCGCCCTCATCATCATTACGGGCTTCTTCCTCGAGGCTCTCCGTCTTGCCGCTCAGAAACCGGCATGGGCTGGCTGGTCCTTTGTGGGCAACTTCATCGCTACCACGCTCTTCTCCGGTGTCTCTGCCGAAAAGCTGGAAACCGCTCATCTGATCCTCTGGTGGATTCACGGCATTGGCTCCCTCGCTTTCATTGCGTCGATCCCGCTTAACTTCTTCTCTCATATGTTCAAGACCCCCTGGAACATCTTTGAGCAGAAGCTCGAACCGATGGGTGCCGCCCCGAAGATTGACAACATTGAAGAGCAGGAAACTTTCGGTATTTCCCAGATGAAGCAGTTCACCTGGAAAGACCGTCTGGATTTTGCTTCCTGCACAGAGTGCGCCCGCTGCTCCGCTGTCTGCCCGGCAGTCAAAATGGGAACCCCGCTTGATCCGAAGAACGTCGTGCTGAAGCTTCAGCACGCGTTTGCGAACGGCGGTGAAAACGAACCGACGGAAAAATTTATTTCCGAGGACGAACTCTGGGCGTGCACCACCTGCGGCGCCTGCACCAATGCCTGTCCTTCCCGCATCAATCTTCCGGATGCCATCGTGAAGATGCGTACCCACTATGCGCTTGAGGAAGGCAAGTTCCCGCCCGGCGTCGCGAAGACGCTGCAGAACATCGCCTCGGTCGGCAATCCGTGGGGGATGGATCCGGATTCACGGCTCGACTGGGCCGAGGGTCTTGATCTCCCGATCATGGATCCGGATCGTCCTGTCGATATTCTCTACTGGGTCGGCTGCTCGGCTTCCTTTGATAAGCGGTCCCAGAAGATTGCCCGTTCGATGGTAAAGATCCTGAAAGCCTCCGGTCTGAGCTTTGGTGTCATGGCCGAGGAGCGGTGCCACGCGGATTTCGCCCGCCGTCTCGGTGAGGAGTACCTCTTCCAGACTGCGGCCGCTGAAAATATCGCCAATCTTTCCCAGTACAAGTTCGGCAAGATTCTTTGCGCCTGCCCGCACTGCTTCAATACTCTGGAAAATGAATATCCGGAATTTGAAGGCGGCAAATTCGAAGTGATTTCTCACGTTGAGCTGATCCGGAATCTCATCCGTGATGGGAAACTTCCGAATCTGAGCGAAAACGATATCGCGACGACTTACCAGGATCCCTGCTATCTCAGCCGCTATAACGGTCTCTCGTCTGAACCCCGCGAGATTCTCGCCTCGATGAAGACGGACATGCGTGAGCCGCAGTTCTGCAAGGAGAACACCAACTGCTGCGGCGCCGGCGGCGGCCAGTTCTGGTCGGATGGCAGCAAGACCCAGCGTGTCAACGTGATCCGCTTCAATGAGCTGAAGGACACCGGCGCGAAGCAGCTTGCGACCGCCTGCCCCTTCTGCCTCTCGATGATGGAGTCTGCCAAGGCAAAAGAGAAGGATGAGACGATTCAGGTGAAGGACATCGCCGAAGTTGTGGCAGAACACCTCGCCTGATCTTCCCTCCACCCATAAAAAAACCGCCTTCAGGCGGTTTTTTTATGACTTCAGAAAAAGCGTTACATGAGGTTATAGGGAAGCTTGGCCGATCCTTCCTTGACACCCAGCTGGCGCTCATACCAGTCACGCATACGCTTCATATCGATGATGCGGTTATTGTTGCTGGTCGAATTCAGAACCACCATCAGGACACGGTTGCCGCCGACCTCAGTCTGCAGCATCATGCAGTGGCCCGCGGCACCGGTGTATCCGGTCTTCTGCATACCGATATCCCAGGCACCCTCACGGATCAGACGGTTCGTCGAACGAACCTGAATCAGACCGCCGCGGGTGGAGTACTGCAGCTGCTGAGAGGTGGAATACTCGCGGATCTTCGGATAACGATAGGCCTCAGCCGCGATACGCGTAATTTCACGTGCCGTCGTGCGGTTATTGGCGGACAGCCCTGTCGGCTCTTCAAAGTGCGTGTGCTTCAGTCCCAGTTCACGCGCGGTTTCATTCATCTTCTGAACGAAAGCCGGAATCCCGCCCGGATACGAGCGGGCCAGCAGATGAATAGCGCGGTTGTCAGAACCGGTGAGACCGATGTGAAGCAGGTCGTCCCGCGTGAAAGTCATTCCGATACGGAGACGCGAGAAAGAGGAGGACGGCAGATGATAATCCTCGCTCTGAACCGTGAAGGCCTCATTCATCGGCAGATTCGCACGCATGATGACCAGAGCGGACATCAGCTTCGTGAGCGACGCGACAGGAAGCTGCGCATCGGCGTTCTTTTCGAAAAGAACCCGGCCGTTATCCTGATTGAACATGAAGGCGCTGGCCGCCGTGAGATTCAGGTTGGCAGGAGAAGGGGCCTGACGAAGCTGCTGAGCGAGTTTCTGATCTTCGGGAATGACTACCGGGGCGGCCTGATGCGGGATCGAGGCTTTCACAACCCCGGATGGCGCAAGCTGCCGGTGAACACGCCCCGCACTGGCGACGCGGCGTCCCGTTGCTTTGGCCTTGGATGCCACTTTCTTCTTGGCAGCCGGTTTCTGTACCTTTTTACCCTTCGCCTTCGCTATTGCATGCGCCACAGGATCTTTGGCGGCTGTTTTTGCGGAAGCCACGCCTTGTCCTGCCAGGACAAAACAGGCCATCGTCACGCTAAAAACGATTTTTTTCAGGGCAAAGGACATAGGAGCCTCTGTTTCAGGATACAAACTACTTGATCAGAATAACGATATGCCGCCAAAGGCTTATCCAGCCTAGCGTAGGACGCATACCTCGCCTTTTGATGGTACATGGGATTGACACCCCTTGCAATTAGTGCGAACGCATGCAAATAAAATCACATAGATGAAAATGTAACTAAATTAAATTTTAAAGTTATTCTGAATCAAGCATTTGCGGAGGAAACTCAATATTTAATTGAATTCCAAATTTTTTGTAACCGTTTAACCGAAACCGGGATCGGTGTTCGCAGCTGCTGTGCGAAAAGCGAAACACGAAGCTCCTGCAGCTGCCAGAAGAACTCTTCAAGCCGGGGCTCCTTCTGTCCGCGGAGTTCAGCCACCCGCCGGAAATAAGGAACCTCAAGCTGATGAATCTCAGAAGTTTTCTCCGCATCCCGGGCGGGCGAATCCCTGAATTTCTCCAGCCGCATCACAATGGCCGCGACATAGCGCGGGTAGTTTGAAAACGCCTTCGCGGGTACCGTCACCAGGAAGTGTTTCGGGAAAAGCTGTCCGAGCTGCTCCTCGACATCTTCCCGCAGTTCCTTTTGTCCCTTATAGCCATTCAGAAGCTTCGGAATCCTCACCGCTTCCCGCATCAGATCCTCAAAAGTCCGTGCCAGATCCTGCGCGACGAGTGAGAGACGTCCCTTCGTATCCTCGAGCCGGCTGTAGAAATCCTGGCGGTTCTTCGGCAGAGGATCCGCGAGAGCGGTGCGCTCGAGGGCACCATCAATCACCTGCGTCTTCAGATCCTCAAAGTTATCGAAGCTTCTTGAAATCTGAGGCACCGCGGCGCTCTGCATCAGAGCGCTCTGCAGACTGCGGAGATTCTTATCAATAAACCGGACCTGCTCCCGCAGCTGAATCCTGAAGAGACGCCTGAGACCGACCCGATGAACGGAAGCCGCTTTCTGAGGATCATCAAATACCTCGAGCGAAACCGTGTCACCATGATCCACCAGAGCGGGGATACCGATCAGGGTCTGTCCTTTTCGGTGAATTTCCATCAGTTCAGGCAGTTCATCAAAGGACCAGGTCGTAATGGAGTCCTCAAGCTCATCCACCACCTTGGCATCATGGTCCGCGAGGCCCTGGAAGGTTTCGCGCGCCTTGGCGCCGAGATTGGAGCGGAGCTTTGCGAGGCTGCGGTCCATATCAAGCTGTCTGCCGTGCTCATCGATCACTTTGTAATTCATGAAGAGATGAGGCGCGAGCTGCTCAAGCTTAAAGTCGCGCTGCTCGCAGATCGTGCTCTTTTCCTCCCGGAGATCCCGGATCAGAACGTCAAGCAGATGTTCCTCCGGCACCTCACCGATCCCGTAACGTTCGAAGAATCCCTCGGCGTACTCCGGAATCGGAATGCAGTTGCGGCGAAGTCTCGGCGGAAGGCTCTTCACGAGTGCCCGGATCTTCTCCTTCAGCATGCCGGGAACGAGCCACTCGCAGCGCCTCTCATCCACCTGATTCAGCGCGAAAAGCGGCACAACGAGCGTGACACCGTCTCTCGGGCTGCCGGGATCGAAGTAGTAATTCAGCGCCATTGATATGCCGGCCATCGTAATGGTCTTCGGATACATATCAAGCGTGATGCCCTGAGCACTGTGGCGCATCAGATCATCGCGGCTGAGCCAGAGAAGCTTCGGGTTGTCAGCCTCCGCTTCCTTTCTCCACGCTTCAAGCGACGCCGCGTCACACACTTCATCCCCGAGCTTCTCGTCATAGAAAGCGAAGATGTCCTCATCATCCACCAGCACGTCAGGCCGGCGGCTCTTCTGCTCGAGATCGCGGATTTCATGAATCAGCGTCTGATTATGCTGGAAGAACGGCGCCTGAGATTCAAACTCTCCCTCTACCAGAGCTTCGCGGATAAAGATCTCGCGGGACAGTTTCGGGTCATGCTTCGCATAGGACACGGTGCGGCTTCCGTAAACGGGAAGTCCGTATAAGGTGCCCTTTTCAAGCGCTACCACTTCACCGCGCTTCTTTTCCCAATGCGGTTCAGTCCAGCTCTTCTTGATAAGGTGAGCGCCGATCCGCTCAATCCACTCAGGCGTCACATCCGCGACACAGCGGGCAAAAAGCCGGGATGTCTCCACGATTTCTGCGGCCACAATCCAGGGACCGCACTTCTTCGCACGGGGAGACCCAGGCCATATCCAGAACCGGATCCCGCGGGCGCCCATATAAGGCGGCGCACGGAAGTCAGCGTCAACCCGTCTCATACCGACAGAGCCGAGAAGCCCGGTGAGGAGCGAGCAGTGCACCTGCTCAAAGGTTGCGGGCGCGGTGTTGATGCGCCACCCCAGCCCCTTCACCATATCGAGCAGCTGATTCACGACATCATGCCACTCGTGAAGCCGTCGGGGCGACAGGAACTGACGCTTCATCTGATCCTGGAACCTGCGGTTCGACTCCTTATCCCGATACGCTTTCTCAACATAGTTCCAGAGCTTCACGTAGGAGAGGAAGTCACTCTTCGCGTCTGAGAGTTTCCTGTGGGCTTCGTCAGCCGCGGCAGCCTGTTCCGGCGGACGCTCACGCGGATCCTGAACAGAAAGCCCGGCCGCGATAATGAGCACCTCAGCGAGGGCGTCATTTTCGCTTGCCGCGAGCAGCATCCGGGAGAGCTTCGGATCCACCGGAAGCTGGGACAGCGTGCGCCCGATCTTCGTGAGACCTCCCCGGTCATCCACGCAGTTCAGTTCGGAGAGAATCGCGTAGCCATCCGAAATCGCGCGGGCAGGCGGCGCCTGCACAAAGGGAAAATCCTTCACATCGCCGAGACCGAGGGACTTCATGCGCAGAATGACCGCTGCGAGGTTGCTTCGCATGATTTCCGGATCGGTATAGGCTGGCCGGCGGGCAAAATCCGTTTCGCTGTAAAGCCGGATGCAGATACCGTCCGCCACACGGCCGCATCGGCCGCTTCGCTGATTGGCCGCCGCCTGGGAAATCGGTTCAATCAGAAGCTGCTCCACCTTATTGCGGTAGGAGTAACGCTTCACGCGGGCAAGCCCGGTGTCAACCACATAGCGGATTCCGGGCACCGTGATCGAGGTTTCCGCCACATTGGTCGCGAGAACGATACGGCGTTTCCCGCCGCTCTTAAACACCCGCTCCTGCTGCTCTGCCGGAAGCCTCGCGTAAAGCGGGAGGATGTCGACGCGGTTCTGGGGATCATTTTTCCTCAGCGTCTCCGCAGCCTCACGGATTTCCCGCTCACCCGGCAGGAAGACGAGAATGTCGCCGCGGCCTGCCATTTCGAGCTCATCCACAGCGTCAGAAATCGCCCCCATGAGCGTCTTGTCGTCGTTTGAATCATCATCCTCAATCGCGCGGTACCGGACTTCAACCGGGTACGTACGGCCGGAGACCTGGATGATCGGCGCGGGATGATCCTCGTCGCGCCCGAAATGCTTCGCGAACCGCTCCGTATCAATCGTGGCTGAAGTGATGATCACCTTCAGATCGCGGCGCTTCGCGAGAAGCCGCTTCAGATAGCCGAGCAGGAAGTCAATATTGATTGAACGCTCGTGGGCTTCGTCAATGATCAGCGTGTCGTAAGCCCGGAGCTGCGGATCGGTCTGTGTCTCAGCGAGGAGAATACCGTCCGTCATCAGTTTCACCGTGATGCCGGATGTCGTATGGTCAGAGAATCGGACCTTGTAGCCCACAACCGTACCGAGCTCCGTGTGCAGTTCTTCCGCAATGCGCTTCGCAACAGAGCTTGCCGCGATACGACGCGGCTGCGTGTGTCCGATAAGCCCCGCTGTGCCGCGGCCCGCCATCATGCAGAGTTTCGGGAGCTGCGTGGTTTTTCCTGAACCGGTTTCGCCGGCCACGATCACCACCTGATTCTCCCGGATTGCTTTGATGATTTCGTCAGCCCTCGCGGAAACCGGGAGCCCCTCCATCAGCTCAAAAGGCGGCACCGGATTCCGGACCGGCATCTGAACGGGCCTGGCGGCATCCGTCCTCCGATCGGCATGGCGGTGATGCTGCTTCGGTTTTTTGGGATGCGAGTCCTGCTTCGGCTCCGGATGGGACGGCTTCCCGGCTTCTTTCTTCTGGGACGCCGTCTGAGACTTTCCCTGAGCGTTCTTTAATTTCGGGAACCGGATGCCTTCTCTCGGCTCTTCTTTCTGAATCGGTGCCGGAGACTGTTCTGTCCGAACGGTCTGATCCGGACGCGGAACGGACGGCTTCCGTGCGGCCGGCGCCGTCTGAAGCCGGGGGCCTTCCGGGCGATTCGGTTTCACTTCGCGAGCTGCGGGAGATACCGGTTTCACCGGCTCCGTACGGGCGGTTTTCACCGCGGGACGGGACGCCGGTGTCTTATAGAGGGAAGAAGCTTTCTTCTCAGTCTTACGGGAGACCGAAGGTGCGGCGGTCTCAGGTTCCGCTCTGAGTCCGGCCAGGGCGCCAAAGCCTGACGCGCCTTCCTTCGGGAAGAAAGGCTTAGCGCCGGCAGGGACAGCGGCCGAACGCTTTTTCTTTGCTTTGAATGGATGCAACGGATCGAAATCTGCCTTTCCTGCTTCATTCTCCTTTTCCTTGCCGCTGCTACTTCTTTCCGTAAGGAGAGAGGCGAGATCCGACAGACTTTTTCCCGTGTTTTCCAGTTTCATAAATAGGTGGCTCAGAAAGCCTTAAGCGTTAATTCGGAGTATGTCAAAATTATAGGAGTCACTTCTCTGCCTCTGCCGGCTCAGCCCCGGTACCCGGCCGGGAAGAACAGAACAAAAAGAGTAAAGTGTCTGCCGGCAGCGTTGAGGAAGGCCTCACGGTTCTGCCGCACCTAACGAAAAGGATCCCAACTCATGGCACGCATGGTGAAATGCATCAAACTCGGCAAGGAACTCGAAGGACTTGACTTCCCCCCGATTCCCGGCGAACTCGGAAAGAAGATCTGGCTGAATGTTTCCAAAGAAGCCTGGCAGAGCTGGCAGCAGCTCCAGACCATGATGGTAAATGAGTACCAGCTCAATCTGTCGGATCCCAACGTCCGCAAGCACCTGCTGAACCAGTGCGACAAGTACTTCTTCGGCGATGGCGTCGGCACTGAAGCTGTGCCGAACTACGTGCCTCCGACCGAGGCAAAGTAAGACGGATTGATCCCGCAGAGAAAAGGCGGAAGCAATATGCCTCCGCCTTTTCTGTTACCGATCCGCGGAATCCGGCATTAATCAGAGCGCGGCGCTTTCCTTCACGCCGTCCGCCGTGGCGAGCAGCAGCACATCAGCGCCCCGCCGCGCGAAAAGACCGACCGTCACAACACCGGGGATCTGATTGATCTTTTCCTCAAGCGCCACGGGATCCGTGATCTGCAGACCGGAAACATCCAGAATCTTGCAGCCGTTATCCGTCGTGAAGTCACGGAGCTTTGGTTCACCGCCGAGCGCCTTCAGCTGACGGCTCACAACACCCACTGCCATCGGGATCACTTCAACCGGCAGCGGGAATCTGCCGAACACCGGCACGAGCTTGCTTTCATCGGCAATGCAGACGTAAGTGCGAGCGAGAGAAGCAAGAATCTTTTCCCGCGTCAGCGCTCCGCCGCCGCCCTTCACCATGTGGAAGCCGGAATCGATCTCATCGGCACCGTCCACATAGACCTCGATCTCATCCACTTCATTCGGATCGAGCACCTTGAAACCGAGGCGTTCCAGATGTTCGGTCGAACGGACCGAGCTCGAAACACAGGCCGGAACCTTCTTGCCGGAGGCGGCCAGCGCGTCGATAAAGAAATCAACGGTAGAACCTGTACCAACGCCGAGAACCCGGCCTTCCTGAACAAAAGACACCGCGCGCTCCGCGGCTGCCTTCTTCAGCTCATTCTGATTCATAGGAAATATCGCTTTTTTGTTGGGGGATGTATTGCTGGTTCTCATTTTAATAGTCAAGGCCTTAAACTTTTAGGCGAACCCGCATTAAAGCGATATCCAGCACGGAAGGCGCGGCGGCGCTGAGTGCCGACGCAGGCATAAGGAGACAGGGAAATCGGGCGGACCTGAAATCCCGGATGAACAGATGAAAGTCCTCGCAACGCGAAAAGATGAGAGCCTATTTCAGGGGCTTTCACGCACGGAAGAAATCTCGCCGGGCAATTTCGGCTTCTACGCGACATGGATCGCGCTCGCCGTGATTCTTTCGGTTTTCGTTATTTCCGCTCTCTATATCTCGCATATCTACCGCACAAATGAGCGGAATGATATTGCTCAGTCCGCGGAGCTGCTCGCGGAAACTGTTGACGCCCGTCTGTCGACGACGAGCGAAGCGGTTTCCCGATACTCCTTCAGCATTTTTCACCACCCGAACTGGCGCCTATCCACCCGTGCCCAGGGGCTTGCCAGACGCCTGATGGAGTCCCGCCCCGAGATTGTCGAAATCAGTCTTGTGAAGGATGAAACCGTGCTCACCTCGTACGCCTCAGGATTCGCGTTCGAGGCTCTCAGCCTCCCCGCGGGCCAGAAGCTCGCGATGCAGGACACGCTGGAAACCCTGAAGCGCGCTCATGACAGTGAGACCGCTCTCTTCTCGAATCCCTATTTCTACAAGGGGAACTCAACCCCCTATATCAATCTCATTGTTCCGTCGACTAATAATGAGGCAATCATCGCCCGCATTTCGCTTGCGGGCTTCATGCATCAGGTGACACCGAGCTCGCTTCTTGACCGCGCGTCTCTGTCACTCAAAGTGAACGGGAAAAAGTTTATTTCAACATCCTCAGTCGCTCAGACGACAGAGGAGTCGTTTGATATTCTTCTGCCGCCGCTTCCGCCCGCGGTGACGCTCTCGGTGTCCCCCTTCAATCGTCCGTTCCTTTTCACGAAGGATCTGTCGACGCTCTCCATTCTCGGGCTTGGCACCGCGCTTCTTGTGGCGTTTCTCGGTCTCGCGGGTTTCCAGATCCGTCAGCGTCGGACATCCCGGCATCTTCTTGCGGAGTCCGTGATCCGACGCGCGATGTCCGAAAGCATCGCTTCCGGCCTCCGGGTAACCGACATGCGGGGAATGATCGTTTATGTGAACCGCGCTTTCCGGGATCTCTTCCGCCTCGGGAACAAACAGATCGCTGGAGAAATGCCCCCTTACAGCTACTGGTCCGAGCACGAACGGGACGAGTATCTGAAGCTCGCGCGCGATGTGACTGACGGTGAAAATCTCCGGCGTCAGTTTGAGACCACGGTCACCCGCCCTGACGGCACGACCTTCATCGCGTCAATCGAACTCAACCCGCTCACCGATGACAGCGGAAACCAGATTGGCTGGCTCGAAATGGTCTCCGATATCACGGAGGCGAAGAAAATCGCGGACGAACTCGCGCGCGGCCGCGAACGCATCACGAAGGTGCTCGATTCGATTGACTCCGCGGTGAGTGTCCTTGGAAAACGGAACGGCGAAACGATTCTGCTCTACACGAATCCAACGTATCACAACCTCTGGGGAGACGATCCGTCGCCGCATCAGAAACTGGTGTCCGAGATTCCCAATAAGGATGCCTCATCCGGCACTCTGACCGGCATCATTCACTATCTGCCTGAAGACAAGTGGTTTGATGTCCGCGAGCGTGAGCTCGTCTGGACTGACGGTCTCACGGCAGAACTGCAGATTGCCACCGATATCACCGAGCGCCGGAAGAATGAGGAGCTCGTCGCGCAGCAGGAAAAGAAGGCTGAGCTCTCCTCCCGCCTGATCACGATGGGTGAGATGGCGAGTTCGCTCGCCCACGAGCTGAATCAGCCGCTCGGCGCCATTACGAACTACGCGTCTGCCGCTCTCACGCTGATGCAGATGGGGAAACTTTCCGAAAGCGACTGCGCCCAGGCCTTTAATAAAGTGTCAAACCAGGCCGAGCGGGCAGCGGCGATTATCAAACGGATCCGGTCATTCGCGAAGCGTACCGCGCCTGAAATGACACCCACGCCGGTTCAGAAGCTGATTGATGAAACGATGGAGCTTGCGCTGATTCAGGCGAAAAAGCGGGACGCCACGGTGAAGCTTGATATTTCTCCTGAAGTGAGCAGCGTCGTGTGCGACGCCGTGATGATCGAGCAGCTGCTTCTCAATCTGCTGAAGAATGCCATGGAAGCCGCGGAACCCTGCGAGAACCACGAGATCACGCTTACCGTAAAGCCCCTTGAGGCTGAGCATCAGGTAGCATTCGAGATTTCTGACCACGGTCCGGGCATTCCGGCTGACGTGAAGGCGAAGCTCTTCGAACCGTTCTTCTCCACGAAGGCGGAAGGAATGGGCATTGGCCTCAATATCTGTCGCTCCATCGCAGAAATGCATCAGGGACGGCTCCGCGTCGAGGACAATCCGGGGGGCGGCACAATCTTCATCCTGACACTGCCGGCCTATACGGAAGGCGCTGCCTTCCAGGCGTAAGTCAGGAGCTTTTCCGCAGAACTAGGGTTATAGTTATTTAATGGGCACGATTATTGAGTATTCAGGCCCGGGACACCGCAAGGAGTGAGGACATCAGATGACGGTTTTTTCTAATACATCGACTCAGGATACCAAGGGTACCGTTTACGTCGTGGATGACGACGACGCCATCCGCGACTCTCTTCGCTGGCTGCTCGAAGCAAACGACTATAAGGTCGAGCTTTATGACAGCGGCGAATCCTTCATCGCGAAGTACGATCCGAACGCGATTGCTGTTCTGGTGCTTGACGTCCGCATGCCGGGCATGAGCGGCCTGGAGGTCCAGGAGCATCTCCTCGCGAGAAAAGCCGATCTGCCGATCATCTTCATTACCGGTCACGGCGATGTGCCGATGGCGGTCCGCGCTCTGAAGAAAGGCGCGGTCGACTTTATTGAGAAGCCCTTCCAGCAGGCCGCTCTGAAGGCTCAGGTGGAGCACATGCTGAACGAAGCGCGCGAACGCCGTATGAAGAATGAGCGTCAGAGTCTGAACGAGGCGCTGCTCGCGAAGCTCACGCCGCGCGAACAGCAGGTGCTGGAACGCATTGTTGCCGGCCGTCTCAATAAGCAGATCGCCGATGACCTTGGCATTTCAATCAAGACGGTTGAGGCTCACCGCGCGAGCATCATGGATAAGACAAATTCTGGTACCGTTGCGGATCTTATGCGTGTCGTGATGGACACGTCACAGCCGGCCAAATTCCTCGATGGATCCCAGGCCGCCAAGTAAACCGCACATTACCGAACAGACAGAGAACGAATGACAGCAAAACTGATTGACGGCAAGGCGCTCGCCGCAAAAATCCGCGCCGATATGAAGGTGAAGGTTGCTCAGCTTGAAGCTGAGCACGGCTACCGTCCGGGGCTCGCAGTCGTCCTCGTGGGCGAAAATCCGGCGAGCCAGGTCTATGTCCGCAACAAGATCAAGGCCTGTGAAGAAGCCGGCATCCGCTCGATTGAAAAGCGTCTTCCGGAAAGCACCTCCGAGGAAGACCTCCTTAACCTCGTGCGCAGCCTGAATGAAGACCCGTCAGTTGACGGCATTCTCGTGCAGCTGCCGCTTCCGAAGCACATCTCGGATCTGAAAGTCATCGACACGATCAGCCCCGATAAGGATGTTGACGGTTTCCATGTGAACAGCGCCGGACGCCTTCTCGTCGGACGCCCGGGTTTCCGTCCCTGCACGCCTGCCGGCATCGCCGAGATGCTCGACTCAATCGGTTTCGACTGCTCGGGCAAACGCGCCGTTGTGGTCGGCCGCAGCAATATTGTCGGCAAACCCATGGCGCTGATGCTCCTTGAACGGAACGCTACCGTGACGATCGCTCACAGCCGCACGAAGGATCTTCCGGCTGTCTGCCGTGAAGCCGATCTCCTCGTCGTCGCCGTCGGCCGCGCGAAACTGGTGACCGCTGACTACGTGAAGGAAGGCGCAGTCGTGATCGACGTCGGTATGGACCGCGACGAAAACGGCAAGCTCTGCGGCGACGTGAATACCGAATCCGTCCTCGAAAAGGCCTCCTACGTCACCCCCGTTCCGGGCGGTGTCGGCCCGATGACGATCGCGATGCTCCTCACGAACACCGTGAGCGCCGCCTTGGGCAAATTCGGGAAGTCGCTAAACTAATCATCAAGCATTCACGAGGAAAAAAGCTTCCCGCGTCTGTTGCCGGAAGCTTTTTTCTTTTTACAGCTATTCATTTAGGAAAAAGTATTTGTCTATGTCGCAGAATCCCCTTCTTAATCTTGACGGTCTTATCGATTTCGCGGCGATCCGCCCTGAGCATGTCGCGCCGGCTATCCGGGAACTGATTGCTGAAGCACAGAAGACGCTGGACGCCGTGACGAAGCCTGAAGTGCCCGCGGATTTTGACTCGGTCGCCGAGACTCTCACCACGGCGACACTCCGTCTATCCCGCGCCTGGGGTGCCGTGAGCCACCTGATGTCCGTGAATGACAGCGAGGCGCTCCGCAGCGTCTTTAACGAGATGCTCCCTGAGGTCACGCAGTTCTGGATCGGACTCTCTCAGAATGAGAGCCTGTACGGAAAGTACAAGGCGATGCATGACGCCGCCGGGTTTGAGTCCCTGACACCTGTCCGCCAGAAAATCATCAATGATGAGCTGCGGGACTTCCGCCTTTCCGGCGCGGAGCTCCCTGAGTCTGAGCGCCAGGAAGTGAAGGCGATCAGCGAGCGGCTTTCCGCCCTCTCTCAGAAGTTCTCCGAAAACCTCCTCGACGCGACGAACGCCTGGACGCTCGATCTCGCGGATGATTCCCGCCTGAAGGGCATCCCCGAGGACGCCCGTCTGCTTTTCAGCGAAACCGCAAAACAGGCCGGCAAGGAAGGCTATCGGATCACGCTCCAGTTCCCCTCTTACATCCCCGTGCTCCAGTACGCGGAAGACCGCGCGCTGCGTGAGGAAGCCTACCGGGCGTTCTCGACCCGCGCTTCCGAACTCGGCCCCGATAAGTTCGATAACACGCCGGTGATCCGTGAAACGCTTGAGCTCAGAAAGAAGCTCGCGTCTCTCCTCGGTTTCCGTAACTACGCTGAATATTCTCTCGCGACGAAGATGGCTGAGACCCCCGAACAGGTGGTCGGATTCCTGCGTGATCTGAATAAGAAGAGCCGCCCCTACGCGCTGAAGGATATGGAGGAGCTACGGGAATTTGCCGCGAAGGAACTCGGCATCGAATCGCTTCAGCCCTGGGATCTCAGCTTCGCTGCGGAAAAACTCCGTCAGGCGCGCTACGCCTTCTCTGACGAGGAAGTGAAGCACTACTTCACGCAGGACGCGGTCTTCAAGGGACTCTTCCATCTTGTCGAAACGCTCTACGGCATTCATATCCGCGAGGATCACGCAAGCGTCTGGGATCCGGATGTGAAGTTCTTCCGGATTGAAGATAAGAACGGCAAACTGATCGCCCAGTTCTACTTTGACCTCTATGCCCGTCCCACGAAACGGGGCGGCGCCTGGATGGATGGCGACAGAACCCGCCGCCTCTACAAGGGCAAGCTCGATACACCGGTTTCCTATCAGGTCTGCAACTTCACGAAACCCGCGCCCGGCAAGACCGCCACGATGACGCATGACGAAGTGCAGACGCTCTTCCATGAGTTCGGCCACGGCCTTCACCATCTCCTTACCCGGGTTGATGAGGCTGAGGTCTCCGGCATTTCCGGCGTTGAATGGGACGCGGTGGAAATGCCCTCGCAGTTCATGGAAAACTTCTGCTGGGACTGGTCTGTCGTTGAATCCATTTCGAAGCATGACGTGACGGGTGAACCGCTCCCGCGCGCGCTCTTCGACAAGATGGTGGCAGCGAAGAATTTCGAGTCCGGCATGGCGATGGTGCGTCAGCTTGAATTCGCGCTTTTCGACATGCTCCTTCACATGGACTTCGATCCGGAGCATGACAGCGTGCTACATCTGCTGAATCAGGTCCGCAAGGAAGTCTGCGTAATCCCGGTGATCCCCGAGAACCGCTTCCCGATGAGCTTCTCGCACATCTTCGCGGGCGGCTACGCGGCTGGCTACTACAGCTACAAGTGGGCTGAAGTGCTTTCCGCGGACGCTTTCTCGCTCTTCGAGGAAAACGGTGTTGTCAGTCCTGAAATCGGCAAGAAGTGGCTTGACGAAGTGATTTCCCGCGGCGGCTCCCGCCCCGCGATGGAAAGCTTCGTTGCCTTCCGCGGACGCAAGCCCACGGTGGACGCCCTGCTTCGCCACTCCGGCATGAGTGAAGACAAATGAAAATCGCGACCTGGAACGTCAACTCCCTGCGCGTCCGGCTACCGCACGTTCTGCAGTTTCTGCAGGATGAGCAGTGCGACGTGATCGGGCTTCAGGAAACCAAAGTCGATGACGACAAGTTCCCGGAAGATGAAATCCGGAAACTCGGATACAGCTGTCTCTTCTCAGGGCATAAGGCTTATAACGGAGTCGCTATCCTGACCCGTGACGAATCAGTGGCCGTGTCGGACGCATCGTTCGGAATCCCGGGCTATCCGGATCCTCAGAAGCGTCTTGCCGCGGCGACCATTACGGCTCAGTCAGGAGCGTCGTTCCGGTTCGTCTGCGGTTATTTCCCAAACGGTCAGGCCCCGGGCGCGGCGAAGTATCTCTATAAGCTTGAGTGGTTCTGCGCGCTCAGGTCCGCGATTGAAGCGCGCCTCCGTACGGACCCCAACCTTATTCTGGTGGGCGACATGAATGTGGCGCCTACTGACGAGGATATCTGGGATCCGGAAGGCTGGAAGGGACACATCCTCGTCTCTGACGCGGAGCGCGACGCCTTCAACTCCCTTATTGCCCTGGGACTCACGGACGCGTTCAGAAAAGCACCGGTCACGGAAGGTGACTGGAGCTGGTGGGATTACCGCAATAACGCTCTCCTTCGTGATCAGGGCGCGCGGATTGACCATACGCTCGTCAGCGATCCGCTCGTCGGAAAGATTGAATCCGTGAAAATCCGGCGCGCCTACCGGGAGCTGCCGCAGCCTTCCGACCACGCTCCGGTGGTGCTGGAACTCAGTCTCTGAGTCTCTCAGAGCTGAAAATTCTTCAGAGTGCGGGCTCGGAGCTGCCCGCACCCGCCCTCCACATCCTGAGCCGCGGAGACGCGGATTTTGGCAACAATCCCTCGGGAGCGGAGGATTTCCGCAAGCTCCAGACACTTTTCTTTGTCGGGCCGCACAAAGTCCGATCCCTCCACCCGGTTCACCGGGATGAAGTTCAGCATCGCGTTTTTCCCTTCAAGAAGGCAGGCGAGTTTCTCAATCTCATCCTTCCCGTCATTCACGCCGCGGATCAGCACCCACTCATACTGAACCGGATACTTCACCGCGTCCGAATACGCCTGGGCGCGGCTGATGATTTCTGCGACGGAAAGCGCTCCGGGTTTCGCGATCAGATGCCGGCGCTTCTCATCAATAGCCGAGTGAAGCGATACCGCGAGTCCCGGCCGGACATCTGTTGGCTTCAGGCTGAGCAGCGCATCAAATATCCTCGGATCCCCAACCGTCGAAATGACCAGGCTCTTATGCCCGAAATCCCCATAAGTACCGAGAAACTGGACCGCTTCGAGAACGGCCCGGAGATTGTGGGACGGCTCCCCCATCCCCATAAAGTCGACTTTCCGGATACCGGGATTGATCCGGCGGGCCGCAGCCACCTGGGCCGCGATCTCGGCGCTTCCAAGCTGCCGGATGAGTCCCGAGCGGCCCGTCATGCAGAACGCGCAGCCCACAGCGCACCCCACCTGAGTCGACACGCAGACGCCATCCTTCGGGAGCACGACCGTTTCCACGGTCTCTCCGTCCCGAAGCTTCATCAGAAGTTTTTCTGATCTGCCGTCCCCGCCCCCGCTTCGCAGCGCGGGCACCACGAGCGAGTCAAGATACCGCCTGAGTTCGGGCAGCGCTTCCCTCACGGGTTCCGGAAACCGGAGATCATCCTCTCCCGGCCACGCGGCCCTCCCAAGCCAGGCCCGCGCAATGCCTCTCAGATGCTGCTCCTTCGCTCTGAGCGACCGCAGCTTCTCCGTTACATCACTCAGGCGCGGCGCGCCGTCATTCACTATGAACTCCATCGAGCAGTTTTCCTGATTGGGCAAAGGCGTCATTTTAAAGCCTCCCGGCTTTCCGTTTTCTCATCCTCCCTCATGGACAGGTATCCTCCGGCGATTAAAATGCATCTACTTATCCAACATTTGGTCCGGCCGTATCTCCATGAATAATCTTGCTGTACTGATCCTCACAAAGAATGAAGAAAAGAATATTGCGGAAACCATACAGAGCGCCAGGCAATGTACGGACGAAGTGATTCTGATCGACAGCGGCAGTACGGACCGGACAGTGGAAATCGCGGAAAAAGCCGGTGCCCGGGTGGTCTACCGGGCCTGGACAAATGACTTTTCGGCTCAGCGGAACTTCGGCCTCTCGGCAACCGACGCGACGTGGGTGCTCTACCTCGACGCGGACGAACATCTGACACCGGAACTCGCCTCCGCGATCCGCCGCGCCACGGAGCCGGGAGCGGAACCCGCCGCATACCGCATGCTCAGACTCTGCTGCGCCTTCGGAAAAACATTCCGCCACGGCGTGATCGGCCCCAACTGGGTAACGAGGCTCTTCCCGAGAACGGAGGTGACCTGGGTGAACCAGGTTCACGAGCATCCGGAGTGCAGCCTCCAGGAAAAAACACTGCCCGGCTACATGGAGCACTACACGTATGCTGACTGGAGATCCTGGGAGCGGAAGATGAGTCTCTACTCAACGCTCTGGGCCGAGAACGCTTTCCGCCAGGGACGCAGAACATCGCTTGGCGGGATCTTCGGGCACAGCGCAGGCAGCTTCTTCAAAATGCTGATCCTGAAGCTCGGGTTCCTCGACGGTGCTCTTGGAACCTACCTCTGTTTCCTCAACTTTTCCTACACGATGATGAAGTATCTGAAGTTGCACGAGCTTCAGCGCACCGCGGCGAATAAAAAAGAAGCCTGAGAAAATCTCTCAGGCTCTGCCGGATGTCTACTCCTCCATCCGCAGTTCCTTGATCTTCCGCGTGATGGTGTTCCGGCCCATGCCAAGCCGGGCCGCCGCGTCGATTCTGCGGCCGGATGTCTTTTCAAGAGCGGCCTCAATCACCGTCCTCTCAAACTGATTCCGGAGCGACTCCATGATATCGGGTGCGCCGCGGTCGAGCATATCGGAAACGGTCTGCGAAAGCGCGTCCTTCCAGTCTGAAAGCGCCCCCATGTGTCCTTCGGGAAGCGCGGCGTCCTTCCCGGCCTCCCAGTTCCTCACTTCCTCAGGCAGATCCTCCGCTCTCACATTCTGAGAGGGGGCCATGACCGTAATCCAGCGGCAGACGTTTTCCAGCTGACGCACGTTTCCCGGGAAGGGGTAGCGGGTCAGCGCTTCCATCGCGTCCGGCTCAAGCCGCTTTACTTCAACCCCAAGCTCCTTCGCGGTCCGGATCAGAAAGTGGTGAGCAAGAAGCGGGATATCCTCGGATCGCTCTTTAAGCGATGGGAGCCGGATCCGGATCACATTAAGCCGGTGGAACAGATCCTCACGGAACTTCCCCTCCGCCACACGGCGCTCGAGATTCTGGTTCGTCGCTGCGATGATCCGCACATCGGCGTGCAGCGGCTGATGGCCGCCCACCCGATAGAAATTTCCGTCTGAAAGCACCCGGAGAAGTCTCGTCTGAAGCTCCATCGGCATATCGCCGATTTCGTCGAGAAACAGCGTACCGCCGTCAGCCTGCTCAAACCGGCCGCTTCGTGTCGCGAGGGCTCCGGTGAAAGCGCCCCGCTCGTGGCCAAAGAGTTCAGACTCCATCAGCTCACGGGGAATTGCCGCCATGTTGAGCGCGATGAAAGGGGCTTTGCTTCTCGGGCTGCTGCGGTGCAGAGCCCGGGCCACGACCTCTTTGCCGGCGCCGGATTCACCCGTAATCAGGACAGTCATGCTGGAGTGAGACAGTCTGCCAATCGCCCGGAAGACATCCTGCATCACCGGGGCCTTCCCGATCAGCTCCAGCGTCCCATGTCCCTCTTCCTCATTTTCCTCAGCTTCGTCAGCCGCGGCAGAGGGCTCCTGATCCGCCATCGCGCGCTGCACAAGCTGGACCGCTTTATTGATGTCAAAGGGCTTCGGCAGATATTCAAACGCCCCCTTCTGGAAAGCGGACACCGCGCTTTCCAGATCGGAAAACGCCGTGGTAATGATCACGGGAAGCTTCGGATACTTTTCCTTGATGCGCGTGAGAAGATCGATGCCATTGGGACCCGGCATCCGGATATCGGAGATCAGCACGCCGGGGCAGTCATTCTGCAGGGCGGTCCAGGCCGCATTTCCGTCAGAAAAAGACCGGCAGGTGAACCCCGCCTTTGTCAGCACCTTTTCCAGAACCCAGCGGATCGAGCGGTCATCATCCACAATCCAGACTTCATTCATGAGCTTTTCTCCTTAATCACGCTGGGCTGATATCGCCGGTCTCAGGCGGAGAGAGCGGCAGAAGAATCCGGAAATCGGTTTTCCCGGGTTCGCTCTCCACATCGATCGATCCGTCATGCTGGCGTATGAAATTCTGCGCGAGTGAGAGTCCAAGACCGCTCCCATTCGCTTTCCCGGTCACGAGCGGATAGAAGATCCGATCCCGGATTTCTGGCGGAACCCCCGGACCGTTATCCTGGATATGAATGGAAAGCGCGAGCCGGTAACGCCTGAGCCCGATCTGCACCTGCTGGGCCACGCGCGTTATCACCCGGATCTCAGCCGTGCCTTCGGCAATCTTTCCGTCAAGCGCCTCGGCTGCATTTTTTTCGATATTGAGAAACACCTGCAGCAGCTGCTCACGGTCACCCCGGAGTGTTGGAACCGAAACGTCATAGTCCCGGATAAAAGAGAGTCCCTTCGGAAACTCAGCCAGAATGATCTGCCGGACCCGCTCCAGCACTTCGTGGATGTTGATGTCAGAAAGCGACCGCCCCGTGCGGTAAGGGGCGAGCAGCCGGTCAACGAGATTCTGCAGCCGGTCCGCCTCGCTGATGATGACTCCGGTGTACTCACGGAGCTCCGGATTCGTGAGCTCCCCTTCGAGGAGCTGCGCCGCGCCCCGGATTCCGCCGAGCGGGTTCTTGATTTCGTGAGCGAGGTTCCGGAGCACCTGACGGCTGGTTTCCGAGAGCCCTACCTTCTGCGCCTCATTCTCCGCGATCAGCACGGCTCCAAGATCCGACACTTCCATCAGAATGCCGCCGGTTCCCGGGAAACGGCTGACCGTCACACGGACCTTCCGGCTTTCTGTCGGATTGCTCGGGCAGAACATTTCAGTCCGCTCGGTGAGGGTTGGCTCCCCCCGGACGGTATCCGACAGAAAACGCTCGGTCCAGCGGCGGGCTGATGGAAAAACGGCTTCGGCAGAAATACCAAGCAGGCGGTTCTTTGAGGCTCCTGAAAGGATCTCACTCGCCGCATTGGCATAGACGATCTTTCCCTTCGGGTCCGTCGCGAGGACACCCGTTGCGAGGGAATCGAGAAAAGAGCCCTCAGGCCACGCCGCGTTCTTCGTCATTCAGCCCTCCGCCGTTTATTGAAAAAAAGAGGGGGAAAAATCCCCCTCCTCTGCTGCTTACTGCTTACGCAAGCGCGTTAGCTCGCGAAGTAGAGCGCGTACTCGAGCGGGTGCACCGCAGCGCGGTACGTCGTCACTTCTTCCTGCTTCACCGCGATGTAGGCGTCGATCAGGTCATTCGTGAAGACACCGCCACGGGTCAGGAACTCGCGGTCCTGATCGAGGTAAGCCAGGGCTTCAGAGAGATCGCTGCAGACCGTCGGGATCTTGGCGTTCTCTTCGGGCGGCAGATCGTACAGGTTCTTATCAGCCGGATCGCCCGGGTTGATCTTGTTCTGGATGCCGTCGAGACCGGCCATCAGCAGAGCCGAGAAGGCGAGGTAGGAGTTAGCCGTGGGATCCGGGAAGCGGACTTCAACGCGGCGGCCCTTTTCGCTGAACACCTTCGGAATACGGATAGCGGCGGAACGGTTGCAGGCCGAGTAGGCGAGCTTCACCGGAGCTTCAAAGCCCGGGACCAGACGCTTGTAGGAGTTGGTCGACGGGTTCGTGAAAGCATTCAGGGCACGGGCGTGCTTGATGATGCCGCCGATGTAGTAAAGCGCCGTTTCAGACAGACCGGCGTAGCCGTTGCCCGCGAAGACGTTCTTGCCGTCCTTCCAGATCGACTGGTTGCAGTGCATGCCAGAGCCGTTGTCACCCGGATAGGGCTTCGGCATGAAGGTCGCGGTCTTGCCGTAAGCGGCCGCCACGTTCCAGATCGTGTACTTCTGGATCTGGGACCAGTCAGCACGCTGCACGAGGGAGGAGAAACGGGTGCCGATTTCGCACTGGCCGGCAGCGCCCACTTCGTGGTGATGCACTTCAACCGGGATGCCCTGCTGAGCGAGCAGCGTGCACATTTCAGCACGGATGTCCATCAGCTTATCAACCGGCGGAACCGGGAAATAGCCGCCCTTCGTCAGGGCGCGGTGGGCCAGGTTGCCGCCTTCATACTTGAGGCCGGTGGACCAGGGAGCCTCTTCGCTTTCAATCTTGTAGAAGCAGTCCTGGGAATCATTGCGATAGCGGACGCTGTCGAAAATGAAGAACTCGAGTTCCGGACCAAAGTAAGCGGTGTCGCCGATGCCGGTGGACTTCAAATAGGCTTCAGCGCGCTTCGCGAGGGAGCGGGGATCACGTTCGTAACCCTTGCCCGTGTCCGGTTCCACAACGTCGCAGGTGAGCAGCAGCGTGTTCTGCTCACGGAAGGGGTCCATGCGGGCCGTTTCCGGATCCGGAAGCAGCAGCATGTCGGAGGCCTCGATGCCTCTCCAGCCCTTGATCGAGGAACCGTCAAAGACGTGGCCCACTTCGAACTGGTCTTCAGTCAGCTGATCTGCGGGGATCGTGACGCTCTGCTCTTTGCCGAGCGTATCAGTAAAGCGGAAGCCAACGAACTTCACGTCGTTGTCTTTGACCATCTGGAGGACGTCATTAGCCGTCGTCATCTTTTTCTCCTAAATCAATCTTGGGCCGGGAGAGCATTTCTCCCTGGCATTCGCCCATATATAAGCAACTACCGTGCCAGTTTTTACTTTTCAGCAAAACCTCAGCAAATAGCCCTTCTCCGGCAGACGGTCAGAATTTCACCGTCTGCGCGAATCAAAATGAGGCAGAACCATGCACCATGATAGTGCATCTGCTCCCCAAAAATGAGATTTTTTCAATCGGCAACACTTTACAGGGCACCGGATCAGGGCAGGAAAAGCTCCTGAAGATCGGAAAGGAAGTCGAGCCCCCTGGCGGTTGGCACAAGACGGCCGCTTTCCGCGGTGAGAAGTCCTTCGCCCACTGCCTCGTTCACTGCCGGCTCGATCACGCTGTAACCGAGCCCGGTTCTTTCCTCAAACGACTGGACTGTGACCCCGTCCGTAAGCCTCAGCCCATCCAGCATGAACTCAAACGGCAGCTCATCACGTCCCACCCAACGGGATTCCTGGAATGGCGTCTCCAGCGTCCGGACGTTATCCATATAGCGCCTCGGATCCCCTGTCTGGGCGTAGCGGAAGACGCCCCGCTCATCACTGATCTTTCCATGAGCTCCGGCCCCGATCGCCAGATAGTCGCCGTAGCCCCAGTAGTTCAGGTTATGGCGGCAGCGGCGCCCTTCCTGCGCGTATCCCGACACTTCGTAACGCCTGAACCCCGCACGGGCAAGTTCACTCAGCACCAGGTCTCCCATTTCAGCGAGCGTATCCGGATCCGGAATTCCTTCCGGCACCCGTCGGGCAAAGGCTGTTCCCTCCTCAATCGTGAGCTGATAAAAAGAGAGATGCGTGCTGCCGGATCCGATTGCTTCCCGCAGATCCTCGGCAAGCGACTCCCGGGTCTCCCCCGGAAGGCCGAACATAATGTCGATATTGAAATTATCAAAGGCTGCTGCGGCCTGACGGATTGCTGCTCTCGCATCGTCCGCGGAATGAATGCGGCCGAGAATCCGGAGCTCCCGGTCATTAAAACTCTGAACTCCAAGTGACAGCCGGTTAACCCCGGCCTCGCGGTAGCGGATCAGGGAATCGGATTCCACCGTCCCCGGATTCGCTTCCATTGAGATCTCACACTCGGGCGATACCTCAATCAGATTCCGGACTCCCTGCAGCAGAGTTCCAATCTCCTTCCCTGCCATGAGAGAGGGAGTACCGCCGCCGATATAGATCGTCTCAAGACGTCTTCCGGGCCTGAGATACTCGAGCTGAGACTCCAGATCGCGAAGCAGCAGCGATACATAGGTCTCTGTCGGCAGAGCTCCCATCACCGGACGCGAATTGAAGTCGCAGTAAGGACACTTGCGGACGCACCAGGGCCAATGAATATAGAGGGAGAGCGGGATGCGGCTGCTCTCCGGAACCGGCACTCCGCCCGTGCCCGGAAGCGTCTTCATGCGGCTCACCACCCCCAGTGATTCCTGAGAAGCGAGAGAAGGCCCTGAACCGCCTGGCCGCGATGGCTCACGCTGTTCTTTTCTTCCTCGGAAAGCTCGGCCGCGGTCTTTCCTTCCTGCGGAAGGAAGAAGTACGGGTCATAGCCAAAACCGTTCTCACCCCGGGGCGTATCCACAATTTCGCCGTGCCAGTAACCGGTCGCCACCAGCGGATCAGGATCGTCTGCCGACTTAACTCCGATCAGAACGCAGACATAGTGAGCCTTGCGGTTTGCTTCGCCCTGAAGCCGGCTGATGAGAAGCTCGTTATTGCGGGCATCGCTTTTCGGCAGACCGGCAAAGCGGGCGGAATGAACGCCGGGGGCTCCCCCCAGGGCGTCCACGCAGATCCCGGAATCATCCGCGATTGCCGGGAGTCCCGTCTGACGGGAGGCATTGCGGGCCTTTGCGAGGCAGTTTTCAAGGAATGTCTCAAAGGGCTCCTCGGCGGGCGTGACGCCAAGCGACCCCTGAGCCACCACTTCAATCCCGAGAGGAGCGAAGAGCTTATTGAATTCACGAATTTTCCCCGGATTATCCGAGGCCAGAACCAGACGCTTCATCCGTCGATCTCCAAATGGTTTCTTTCAGGCCTTCAGCGCTTCGTTCTGCGCCTCGGCAAGTTCCTTATTGCCCTTTTCCGCAAGGTCAAGCAGGCGGTTCAGATCATCGCGCGTGAAGGGATCGCCTTCAGCCGTGCCCTGGATTTCCACAAAAGCGCCGCTCCCCGTCATGACGACATTCATATCGGTGTCGCTCGAAGAATCTTCCACGTAGTCGAGGTCGAGCACCGGCTGACCTTCGCTCATGCCGACAGAAATCGCGGACACCGAGTCCTTGAGCGGACTCTTTTCAATGAGTCCCTTGGAAATCATCCAGTTAACCGCGTCTGCGAGTGCCACATAGGCACCCGTAATCGAGGCGCAGCGGGTACCGCCGTCAGCCTGCAGCACATCGCAGTCGATCTTGATCGTGTTTTCGCCAAGCGCCTTGCGGTCGATCACCGCGCGGAGGCTGCGGCCGATCAGACGCTGAATCTCCTGAGTCCGGCCGGTCTGCTTTCCCTTCGCGGCTTCACGGTCCGTACGGGTTCCGGTCGCGCGCGGCAGCAGTCCGTATTCCGCGGTCACCCAGCCTTCACCCCGGCCCTTAAGCCAGGAAGGAACGCCCGTGATCACCGAGGCCGTGCAGAGAACCTGCGTTTCGCCGTCTTCAATCAGGACAGAGCCCTCGGCGTACTTCGTGAAGTGGCGCGTAATTTTTACGCTCCGTTTTTCATCTGCTTTCCGGCCGTTCGTACGTTCCACTTCGCTTTCTCCCTGCAGCCCGTCGCTGCGTGTATCTGATGAAACAGAGCCGCAGGGCTGACCTGAGCCCGCGCTTCCCTGTTGATGATCCCAAAACCGTTACAATCTGCATGCGCCTTCCGCCTGGACTTTCGCATCGCAGGCAGAGGCATCCAGCAAACTCGGACAAGGATATATCTTATGGCATCCGTTTTCAGCATGACAGGTTACGCGACGATCCAGTCAGCGATCGCGTCCGGCCAGCTCACTGTCGAACTGCGCTCCGTCAATTCCCGTTTTCTCGATCTCACGCTCAGAATTCCTGATGATCTCCACTCTCTGGAATCAGCCATCCGTGAAACGATCGGTTCCCGCGTAAAGCGCGGCAAGATGGAGTGCCGGCTCTCCCTTAAGTCTGAGACGCTCGGTGCCACGTCACGTCTGAGCCCGTCTGCTCTCACGACGCTCGCGTCCCTGCAGGGGGAAGCGCTCAAAGCCTTCCCGGAAGCCCGCGCGCTCTCTGTCAGCGAAATTCTCTCTTACCCCGGCGTTCTTACGTCTGATTCCGTCGACGCGGAGCAGGTGTCAAAAGACGTTCTCGACGCGCTGAACCGCGCGCTGGATGCCTTCCTCGCCTCCCGCGAACGCGAAGGCGCGGCTCTTGCCAAAGTGCTTCTGGGGTACTGCGACAACATCGAGGGAATCGCCCGCGATATCGCGTCCCGACTCCCTGACATTCTTGCCGCCATGAAGTCGAAGCTCGAGGAACGGCTCTCTGAGGCACTCACCCAAGCGCTTTCCGATAAGTCTTCCCTGACGCCGGAAGACGTGAACGAACGGATCCGCGCAGAACTTACGCTCTACGCTCTCCGCATGGATGTGGCTGAGGAAATCAACCGCCTCATCACCCACGTCAATGAAGTCCGCCGTGTGCTGACCGCTGGCGGTCCTGTCGGCCGCCGCCTCGACTTCCTCATGCAGGAACTGAACCGCGAAGCAAATACTCTGGGCTCCAAGGCTGTGGCAATCGAGATGACCAATGCTTCTCTCGATCTGAAACTTAATATCGAGAAGATGCGCGAGCAGATCCAGAATCTGGAGTAACAGAAGAAAGAGCGGGTTACGCCGCTCTGGATTCTTTTGAAAGTCCCGCCTCCGCGGGGCTTTTTTTATTTCACACCATTTTCCGTCAGGGTTTCTCTGCAAGCCTTAATCGTTATCTACATTATTACTTTATAAAGTTTGAGTCTATAATTCTCTCAATTTTTCTTCAGGAGTCTATTTATGTACCGCTGGCTTCTTGCAGGCCTTCTCGGTCTCACTTTCACGCTTTCCGCATCAGCTGCCACGTACCGCTACGGCACCCCGGTTTCTGTGACGGGTACGCTCGGCAGCCGTCAGGGTGTTGACTGCTGCAACATGGGGAAAGAAGAGGTGGTCGAATTCCCCGCCATTATCCTGGATCACCCCATCAACACGATCCCGGCCGACAGACAGGATGAGGAAGGTCCGGTCAACGGCGTTCTCATCATGCAGCTTGTCATGGGAAACGACAGCCAGTGGAAGTTTTATAAAAACAATCAGGGACACCGGGCCCGCCTGACCTGTTCCATGTTCGTCGCACAGACCGGTCACCATCTGACGCAGGTCCTGTGCAATGTGGACTCCATGAAAAAGGCGTCGCCGAAGGATACCTTCCGGTAAGAGACACGCTGCAATTTCATCGTTCTCCGGTCATTTCCGGGCGTCTGAAATTTAAATTTTGCTTTTTGGCTTTCCTTATGTATAATTGACTTCTCTCGGGGTGTGGCGCAGTCTGGTAGCGCGCCTGCTTTGGGAGCAGGATGTCGGGAGTTCGAATCTCTTCACCCCGACCAGACAGAGTCTGCAAAGCAGAATCGATCCGCCCGTAGCTCAGTTGGATAGAGCATCTGCCTTCTAAGCAGAGGGTCGCTGGTTCGAATCCTGCCGGGTGGACCAGTAGTAAATCAGTTGTAATGGTGGGTGTAGCTCAGTTGGTAGAGTCCCGGATTGTGATTCCGGTTGTCGTCGGTTCGAGTCCGACCCCCCACCCCAGATTCAGAGTCCGTGAAGGTTGATGCCTTCACGGACTTTTTTCATATCTCTCCCAGAAAAGGAGCAAGGCATGAATACGGCTCAGGATGAAGATGACGACGAAGAAGGCGTAAAGCTGCCAGGACTGCCAGCCAACGCCCCGAACTACATGACGCCGGAATGCTATCGGAGAATGCTCGACGAACGGGAAAACCTCGTGCGGACAGAACGTCCGAAAGTCGTGAGCATTGTCTCCTGGGCGGCGTCGAACGGCGACCGGTCCGAGAACGGCGATTACCAGTACGGCAAGCAGCGTCTGAGAGCTATTGACCGCCGGATCCGCTTCCTCAATAAGCGTATTGAGTCCGCCCAGGTGGTGGATGTCCGGGGGCGGGATACGGATCAGATTTTCTTCGGCGCGACCGTGACCTATGCCAATAACCTTGGCGAAGAGCACACAGTCCGCATCGTCGGCATCGACGAGATGGATCCGGAGCATGGCGATGTTTCCTGGATCAGCCCGGTTGCCCGCGTTCTTATCAAGGCGCACGAAGGCGATGAAGTGAAGCTTCCGACACCTAAAGGTGTGCAGACGCTCGAGATCCTTGAAGTCCGCTATACCGGCGAACCGCCGATCCCTCACGAAACACCGAAAGACGAATAAGAGAAAACGGAGCGGAATTTTCCGCTCCGTTTTTTATTTCCCGCTGTGGAATCAGGCTCCGCCGCCTGCCGGGCTCTCCGCGTAAAGATCCTCGGAATTGAGTTTCTTCATCCGGGGTTCCTCAGGCGCGGCCTTCGGAATATCGTCCTGCTCAGAAGTCCGGCGCCAGACCTGCTGGACACCCGGGATTCTCGCGAGATGACGCATCACGTGGGAGAGGTGGGTCTTATCCCTCACCTGCACCACCATGTGGAGGCGGGTTGTATTGCTGTTTTCTGAATCCACGGAGAAGCCGACAATCGCCGACTGCTCTTCAGCGATAGCCGCGACGCTGGCCGCGATCACCGCTTTCTCCTGTTCCTCATCCGCGGTCACTTCAACCGGCACAGGGTACCGGGCAGAGAGCGGCTGCGGGAGCCACTCGGCCGCCATCCAGCGGCCCGGATCCGCGGAACGCCCCTTCACCGTATGCTCGCAGGACGTGCAGTGAATGGAGAGGCCCTTTCCGGGGCGCATGAAGCCCCAGATATCGTCGCCCGGGATCGGGTGGCAGCAGGTCGCGAGACTGACCGCGACGCCCTCATTGCCCGTCACCTTCACCGCCTTCATCATGGGGCTCTCGGTCCGGCCGGCAAGTCCCGTGATCGGGGCCGTCAGCGCGGTAAAGCGGTTCACAATGGCACCCGCGAGATATTTTCCAAGTCCCAGATCCGCGAAGAACGACTCCTTTGAGTCGACACCGGAGTCTCTCAGCACCGCCTTCCAGACCGCTTCAGGAACTGTGTCGATATCGAGATTCACCTCCTCCCCGGCGCGCTTGAGAAGCTTGTGGCCCAGCTTCACTGAGTCATCAAACTTCATCGTACGGAGGAACTGACGGATTTCGGCGCGCGCCTTGCCGCTGCCGACATAGCGCACCCATTCGGGGTTCGGCGTCGCGTCAGGCGAAGTGCGGATTTCAACCATGTCGCCGTTATTCAGTTCCTGGGTGAGAGAGCTGGGTTCGCCGTTCACGCGGCAGGAAAGCGCGTGATTGCCGACGTCGGTATGAATCTGATAAGCGAAGTCGATCGGAGTGGAGCGTTTCGGAAGAGAAATAATTTTCGACTTCGGGGTGAAAACGTAGATGCGGTCCGGGAAGAGATCGATCTTGATGTTTTCAATAAATTCAGAGGAATCCGCGCTGTGCTGCTGAATTTCAAGCAGCGACTGAAGCCAGGCGGTCGTTCTCTGCTGAATTTCCGTGGCACTCGCCCCGTCATCATTGAAAAGCCAGTGCGTGAGAATGCCGTACTCGGCGATCCGGTTCATTTCCTCTGTCCGGATCTGATACTCGATCGGCGTGCCGTTCGGACCGATCACCGTCGTGTGAAGACTCTGATATCCGTTCGTCTTCGGCACCGCGATAAAGTCCTTGAAGCGCTTCGGCACCGGCTTATACATCGCATGCAGGGCGCCGAGAGTGAGGTAGCACTCCTCAGGGGTGCGCACAATTACCCGGAAACCATAGACGTCCAGCGCTTCGCGGAACCGGATGTGCTTATCCCGCATCGTGTTATAGATGCCGTACATCGTCTTGTCACGGCCGATCACGCGGGCCTTGATGCCGGCCTTCGGAAGCATGCGGCGGGTTTCATGCAGAATCCGTTCGAGAATATCCTTTCTCTTTTCGCGCGTTCTCACCACGGCGTCATGCAGCACCCGGTAGCGGATCGGGTGCATGTTGAGAAACGCGAGTTCCTGCAGTTCGCGGAATACGTGATTCATGCCGAGGCGATGGGCAATCGGCACGTAGATATCCAGCGTTTCGCGGGAAATGCGGCAGCGCTTCTCGTAGCGCATGATGCCGAGAGTGCGCATGTTATGCACACGGTCAGCGAGCTTCACGAGAATGACGCGGACATCCTTCGCCATGGCGAGAAGCAGCTTTCTGAAGGATTCTGCCGCGGCGACCTGAGTGCTCTTGAATTTGAGCTTATCGAGTTTGGAGACGCCGTCGACAACGTTTGCCACTTCGATACCGAAGCGCTCCGCCATCTCGATCTTCGACACGCCGGTATCTTCCAGCACGTCATGCATGAGCCCAGCCTGAATGGTCACGCAGTCCATATGCCAGCTCGCGAGAATAGACGCCACCGCGAGAGGATGCGTGATGTAAGGCTCGCCCGATTTGCGGAACTGCCCCAGATGATGTTCGTCAGCGTAGCGATAGGCCTTGAGAATCGTCTGGCAGTCGCTTTCCGACAGATAAAGCCTGCACCGGGTCAGCAGCTCGTTCGCAGAAACGATCTTGACGTCAGCCGGCTGCATGTAGAGTGGCAGATCATCTGACGAGTTATCGTCCGTCAGACTTTCCATGTGGGGTATGACCACTTGCGAGTCCGCATTGATTGCAGGCATAGGATGTTCCTCGCTTCCGGTTCGGCGGGTTAGAAATTAAAAAGGTCCTGTCCCTTTCTTGGAACAGGACCCGTAAACGGACTGAGAGGCGTCTTAGCGGGGAACTTTCTCCAGCATCTCTTTTCCGGTCTTGCCTTCGGCGATTTCGCGCAGGGCGACCACCGTCGGCTTATCCTTCGCGTCGACCTTCGGGGCATAGCCCTGGGAGATCTGACGGGCGCGGTAAGCGGCGCACAGCACGAGCTCGAAGCGATTCGGAATCTTCTTCAGGCAGTCTTCAACAGTAACACGAGCCATTTATATTTTCTCTTTCAGAAATTTTGAACTTTCAACGATCAGGCGGGAACACCCAAAGATGCAAACAAAGCCTGCTCACGCCTCGCCTGGCACTCATAGCGCAGACGCGCGGCGCGGATGATGGACTGAAGCTCGCAGGAAGCCTGATTGAAATCATTGTTAATTATAACGTAGTCGAATTGCGGGGCATGGACTATCTCAGCTCCTGCCCCCTTCAGACGACGCGCGATGACTTCCGGCGCATCCGTGCCGCGGCCGACGAGACGCTGCTTCAGTGCCTCGATCGAAGGCGGCAGGATAAAGGTGGAAAT
Source organism: Mesosutterella multiformis (assembly GCF_003402575.1). Taxonomy (GTDB): domain Bacteria; phylum Pseudomonadota; class Gammaproteobacteria; order Burkholderiales; family Burkholderiaceae_F; genus Mesosutterella; species Mesosutterella multiformis. Next base: position 1,015,233 of record NZ_BGZJ01000001.1, on the reverse strand, counting down.
CACCTCGGGGAAAATCTTTTTCACCTGGAGCGCGCCCTGCCAGTCAATTTCCAGCATGACGTCGTATCCGGCGGCGAGTTCCTGCTCAATCCAAAGACGGCTGGTGCCATAGTAATTTCCATGGACGAAAGCCCATTCGAGGAACTCGTGGTTCTTCTTTCGCTCTTCAAAATCCTCCTGCGAGATGAAGTGATAGTCCACTCCATTCTGTTCTCCGGGGCGAACCTCGCGGGTTGTGTAGGAAATTGAGAGATGCACTTTCGGATCTTTCGTGATCAGATCATGCACAAGAGAGGATTTCCCTGCGCCGGAAGGCGCTGAAACGAGGAAAAGAAGTCCTTTCGCTTTCGAATTATCCATCGGTTTAATCCTGTCAATGGGCGAAACCGCTGTCTGGAAATAACTTGATCAAGCTATGGAGAGAAGCGCGAGCCGCAAGAAAAAAATTTTCAAGATTCTAGCAAAATAAAACGGGCAGTTTTTCCAACTGCCCGTCTCCATCTTTATGACTTATGACGCGAGGGTGAGGAAAATTTTGTGGGTGACTCTGAGATAATTGCTCTTGGAGGAGCCTCAAATGAAACGAAAGACAGACCCCTTGGATAGTGTTGCAGGACAGATTTTAGAAAACGCCAAGAAATCCGGGCTTGAGATTAATACCGCAGAGGATGCGGAAAATCTTATGGCCCATATGCTCGGTCGGCTGCTGACTCAAATGCTTGACGGTGAAATGACCAATCATCTCGGTTACGAAAGAGGCGGTAAACGTGTCACCGAAAATGAGCGTAACGGGCATAGTTCGAAAACCCTCAAATCGTCCAGCCTTGGAAATATCCGTATTGACGTACCCAGAGACCGCAAGGGAGAGTTTGAGCCGAGGGTCGTTCCTAAGCATAAACGCCAGCTGGCGGGGTTTGAGGACAAGGTTCTGGCCTTGTACGCCAGAGGGCTCTCAACCCGGGAAATTCAAGGCTTTCTCTATGATGAATACGGTATGGAGACCAGTGCCGAATTTATCAGCGATGTTACGGACGCCATCCTTCCTGAGGTTGAAAAATGGCAGAACCGTCCTCTGGATCCGTTTTATACAACTGTTTTCTTTGACGCTATTCGAGTCAAAATCCGAGGTGATAATGGCATTGTTACCCCGAAAGCGGTCCATCTTGCCTTGGGCGTAAACGCCCAGGGCCGCAAGGAAGTTTTGGGGATGTGGGTCGCTGATAACGAAAGCGCAAAATATTGGCTTAAGGTCTTCACTGAACTCAAAAACAGGGGGGTGTCTGATATTCTGATTGCTGTCACAGACGGACTCAAGGGAATGAAGGAGGCGCTTGAAGCTGCCTTTCCCAACACTCTGCTGCAGACCTGCATTGTTCACCTGATCAGGAACAGTCTGAAATTCGTCGGATATAAGGATTACAAGGCCGTAGCCGGCGCGCTGAAGCCCATTTACCGGGCCGTAAACGCGGCTGATGCGCGGAAGGAACTGGACGCTTTTGCACAGTCGGAACTGGGGCTCAGATACCCTTACATCGCCAAACAGTGGATCGATTCCTGGGATAAGGTGATCCCCTTCTTTGATTTTTCCCCAAATATCCGCAGACTTATTTATACAACCAATGCCATAGAGAGCCTTAATCGGGATCTAAGAAAAGTAATTAAGACCCGAGCTGCTTTCCCTACTGAAACGGCTGCTTTGAAACTTCTCTTTCTGGCAATCCGGAAAGTAGAGAAAAGATGGGTGCGGCCTTCTCCATACTGGAGTGCCGCTATGAGAGAATTGGTTGTGCTATTTGGTGACCGAATCACCCCCTAATTAACCTTGAACGAGCCGCCCACAAAAAATTACACACCCTCTATGACGCAATTCCGGTGTCACTGTCCTGAATCACTTCAGGCATCGGCATTTCAAGTTCCGTCGGGAACTGCATCGTAAAGGTCGAACCCTTGCCAGGCTCCGACTCAATCTTCAGGTGACCGCCATGCCGTATCAGGACATGCTTCACGATAGCGAGTCCGAGACCAGTGCCGCCCGAATCTCTCGACCGGCTCTTATCCACGCGGTAGAAGCGCTCAGTCAGTCTCGGCAAAAATTCGGGCGCGATTCCGATACCGTCATCCTTCACAGCGAGTTCGAGCCACTCGGGGGACCGCTTCCAGGTGATGCTGATATGGCCGCCGGGCGGCGTATAGCGGACAGCGTTCGCGACAAGGTTCCCGATGGCGCTCAAGATTTCATCCTTGTACCCCTTCAGGCAGAACGGCTCAGCGCTCTCCGTGATCTCGTGGCGGCCGCCCGAAATCGCACGGCCTTCCTTGGCGGTCTCGCGGATCATCACCGGGACATTCACGGTTTCAGGCGCGCGGTCAGGGCTGCTTTCCTCAAGTTTCGAGAGCGTGAGAAGATCATTCACGAGGCGGCTCATCCGGTCAGCCTGCTCTTTCATCAGCGCCAGATGCTCGCGCCCGATCCTGACCGGGCCCGGATCCTTTGAACTGATGGCGAGATCGATAAAGCCATTGATCACCGTGAGCGGCGTTCTCAGCTCATGACTTACGTTCGCCACAAAGTCACGGCGGATCGAATCCAGCTTCTCGCGATCCGTGACATCGTGAGTCACAATCACGGCATTCTTGCGTCCCAGCACCACGACATGCAGCTCAATCGTCTGCGCGTTTTCGCTGTTATGGATTACAAGCGGCTTATCGAAATTGCCAGCCGTGAGGTAATCGATGAAATCCTTCGAATCGTAGGCTTTGTAGACCGGCTGCCCGCGGTCCTTCATCGAGTCGAGCCCCAGCTGATCCTCAGCCGACTCATTGCACCAGTCAATCCGCCAGTCGCTCTTCACCAGCGTGATGCCGTCAGGGAGTGACGACAGCGTCTTGCGGTACCGGGTTTCACGCGTCTGCAGATGCTTCGCGTTCTTTTCAAACTGGTGACGCTCATCCCGCAGCATCTCAAAAACAATGCGCCACGGAGTCTCACGCCCGGCTGACGGGATTTCATCTGCCACCGGATTCTCAAGCCAGCCGATCAGCCGGAACAGAAAGAACAGATTCTGAATAAACAGCCAGATCACACCGGCAAGCGCTACGCAGAGCGCCTCTACCGGGCCAAACGTAAACCCCGTCACTATGGCCACGACAGCAATAATGACGAGCACAAACACCAGCGGCACTGCCAGCCGGGAGCGCTTCATCTCAGCCAAATCGAATCTCCTCGGATCAGAGGCTCTTTTTCGGATCAACTACCCGATAACCAAGACCTCTGACCGTTTCAACCATGTCTTTCGCGTCAGTCGCGGAAAGCTGTTTCCTAAGTCTGAGAATATGCACATCTACCGTTCGCTCGTCAATGGTTGCCGCATCGTCATCCCACACGCGGCTGAGCAGCTGCTCACGGCTGTAAACCCGGCCCGGTGTCTTTGCCATCTGCTGCAGGAGCTTGAATTCAATCACGCCAAGCTTCACAGGCTGCCCGCTTACCGTCGCCTCGAACTTCAGCTCATCCATGGTGAGAGGGCCACACTGAAGGACACTCTCCTTCGTGTCAGTCCCGACGCTTCCCGTTCTGCGGCGAAGCACCGCGCGAAGCCGCGCCACGAGCTCACGGGGCGAGAAAGGCTTCACGACATAGTCATCCGCCCCGGCTTCGAGGCCGCTTACCCGATCCTCTTCCGTTCCGCGCGCAGTGAGGAGTACCACCGGAATTTCGGCATAGTCCTCTGACGCCCGGAGCTGCACAAGCCACTCGAGTCCCGAGCAGTCCGGCAGCATCCAGTCGAGAACAATAATGTCCGGCTTTTCGACCGAAAGCTTTTCCTTTGCCTCTGCGACGCTTCCGGCCTTCAGCGCGTGAAAGCCGCTTGCCTCACTGGCGAAAGCGACAAGTTCAAGAATGGCACGTTCATCCTCAACGATGAGCACTGTATTCATTTCGGTCGTCCAGCTCCTTCAGTATTGGTTATTTGATGGTCGAAGCGATCCGTTCGGCAAGCGTCTGGGCTTCCTCGCGGTCTTCTGACTCCACCATGATGCGGAGAAGAGGCTCAGTGCCCGACGGACGGATCAGAACCCGGCCGCGGCCTTCAAGAATCTTTTCCACTTCTTCCCGCGCTTCGATCAGAGGCTTCTGGCGCGTCCAGTCAAAGCCCGGGGCCAGTCGGCAGTTCACGAGGACCTGAGGCAGCATATGAAGGTCCTGCGTCAGTTCAGCAAGCGAGCTCCCGGTTCTGCGCATCGCGGAAAGCACCTGCGTCGCACTCACGATGCCGTCACCCGTCGTCTGACGATCGAGGCAGAGGATGTGTCCGGAACTTTCGCCGCCGTAGAGCCAGCCCTTCTCAAGCAGCCGCTCGAGCACATAGCGGTCACCCACCTTCGTGCGGTCAAAAGGAATCTGCATTTCGCCGAGACGCTTTTCGAGACCGTAATTCGTCATCAGCGTACCGGCAACACCGGCCACCGGGTGCTTTCTCAGACGATCGCAGACGATGATGTAAAGCAGCTCATCTCCGTTATAAACGCGGCCTTCGGCATCCGCCATGATCAGGCGGTCCGCGTCACCGTCCAGAGCGAGACCGACATCGCAGCCCGCCTTCGCTACGCGCTCAGAGAGTGTCTCCGTATGCGTCGCGCCGCAGCCCTGGTTAATGTTGAGACCATCCGGATGATTGAATTCGCACGTGACCTCGGCACCGAGTTCGTGGAACACCGCAGGGGCAACCTTGTAGGCAGCGCCGTTAGCGGTATCGATATAAATCTTCATCCCCTTGAAGTCGACCTTGCCGGAAATCGTCGACTTGCAGAACTCGATATAACGGCCGGCCGCGTCATCGAGACGCACCGCTTTGCCGAGACGGCTGCTGTCGACACACTTCGCGACTCCGCTTTCAAGCTCCTGCTCGATTTCAGACTCAATGTCGTCAGGCAGCTTCATGCCTTCGTTCGAGAAAAACTTGATGCCGTTGTCGCTGTAGGGGTTATGCGACGCGCTGATCACGACACCCGCAGTCAGACGCAGGGCCTGCGTGAGATAGGCGACAGCCGGCGTGGGAATCGGGCCGCAGAGCACGATATCAACACCTGCACTCGAAAAGCCGGCCTGCAGACAGGCTTCCAGCATGTAACCCGAAATCCGGGTGTCCTTTCCGATCAGCACCGTGGGGTGCTCATCCGCGGAATGCTTCGCGAGGACCTTACCGGCCGCATAGCCGACGCGCACAACAAAATCAGGAACAATCGGGAAGGTGCCTACCGTACCGCGCACGCCATCCGTACCAAAGTATTTACGAGACATAAAACCTCTTAATGAGTCTGAGCGAGGACGGCCTTCAGCACCGACAGCGCCTGGAACGTCTCCGGCACATCGTGCACCCGGACAAGCTGAGCACTGCGCTCAACTGCAAGCAGCGCTCCGGCTACTGATCCTGAGACGCGCCGCGCCGCATCAGCTTCGCCTGACGCGGCACCTATCGCCCTCTTCCGGGAGAGCGCCATCAGGAATGGCTGCCCTTCCTCAACAAACCGGCGCGTTTCCGCCACCAGCTCGAAATTCTGTTCCACAGTCTTTCCGAAACCAAACCCCGGATCCCAGCAGATTTTATCTGATTGGGCTCCGGCAGCCACCAGCACGTTCTGACGTTCCCGCAGATATCGGATGACAGCCGACACTTCGTCAGCCTCTCCCCGGTCCGCGTCTTCCTTCGCCGCATCCCACCCGTGCATCACAATGAGTCCGGCTCCCGTTTCAACAGCAGCCTCAACAGCCCCCGGAAGCGTAAATGCCCGGACGTCATTCAGGATTTCGGCTCCGGCGGCTACTGCTTCCCGCATCACCCGGGCGCGGCTCGTATCCACTGATACCGCAAGTCCCCGGGACGCGAGCGCCTGAACGACAGGGATCACCCGACGCAGCTCTTCCTCTTCAGACACCGCGGCTGCTCCAGGACGGGTTGACTCACCGCCCACATCGATAATGTCCGCGCCGTCCTGCGCCATCCTCATAGCCCAGGCAATGGCCTGCTTCGGTTCATTATGCTGACCTCCGTCCGAAAACGAATCCGGTGTCACATTCAGAATCCCCATGATGAGAGGCTTGCTGAGATCGAAGCGCCGCGTTCTGCACGGCCAGTACTGTGCTTGAGTCATTGAGCTTTCTCCAAAAAAGAACCGGCGCCTGTTTTACCAGACGCCGGATTGAAATTCAATTATTTCTGATTGTCCGGACTGTCAGCCGGATCCTTCTTTTCAGAAGGCTGCGGAGGCTGAACCGCCTCGGGAGCTTTGGCCTCAGGAGCCACGGCAGAAGGCTGAGGAGGCTGCGTTTCAGAAACCGCGTTCTGCTGCGGCTCATCCTTCGCTTCCTTCACCTCATTCTGACGGGCGCGCTCCGGATCCACCTGCGGCTGATCGCCGGTAATCACCTGATGCGGGGGACGGGGAGGACGGCCGGCCATGATGTCATCAATCTGGTCGCTGTCGATCGTTTCCCACTCAAGCAGGGCGTGAGCCATCGCTTCCATCTTGTCACGGTTATCCGTGATGATCTTCTGGGCGAGAGCATACTGCTGGTCGATGATCCGGCGGATTTCCTGATCAACCTTCTGCATCGTGGCCTCAGAAATCTGCTGGCTCTTCGTGACACTCTTGCCAAGGAAGACTTCGCCTTCCTTCTCAGCGTAGACCATCGGTCCGAGGTTCTCGCTCATGCCGTACCGGGTCACCATGTCGCGGGCAAGGCTCGTGGCGCGTTCGAAGTCATTTGAGGCACCGGTAGTCGCGTGGTGCATGAAGACCTCTTCAGCGATACGGCCGCCGAAAAGAATAGCGATCTGGTTCAGGATGTACTTGTCATCGTAGGAGTAGCGATCCTCGGTCGGCAGCTGCATCGTGAGACCCAGCGCGCGGCCGCGCGGAATGATCGTGACCTTATGCACCGGATCGGTACCCGGAAGCATGCGGGCAACAACAGCGTGGCCGGACTCGTGGTAAGCGGTATTCTTCCGCTCTTCCTCGGTCATCACCATGCCGCGGCGCTCAGCGCCCATCATGATCTTGTCCTTCGCGTTCTCGAAGTCGATCATCTCGACGAGGCGCGCGTTGCGGCGTGCCGCGTAAAGAGCCGCCTCGTTCACGAGGTTGGCCAGATCAGCACCGGAGAATCCCGGCGTGCCGCGGGCGATAAGGTCCTCGCGGACATCCTGTCCGATTGGCACCTTGCGCATATGGACGCGCAGAATCTGTTCACGGCCGCGGATATCGGGCAGCGGCACCACAACCTGACGGTCGAAGCGGCCCGGACGGAGCAGAGCCGGGTCAAGCACGTCAGGACGGTTCGTCGCGGCGATAACGATCACATTCGTACCGGTATCGAAGCCATCCATCTCAACGAGCATCTGGTTCAGGGTCTGTTCACGTTCGTCATTGCCGCCGCCGAGACCGGCGCCGCGCTGACGGCCGACCGCGTCGATTTCGTCAATGAAGATGATGCACGGGGCATTCTTCTTAGCGGTTTCGAACATGTCGCGGACACGGGCCGCGCCCACACCGACGAACATTTCAACGAAGTCAGAACCGGAAATCGTGAAGAACGGAACACCAGCCTCACCAGCAATGGCCTTCGCCAGCAGCGTCTTACCGGTACCAGGAGAGCCCACCAGCAGAATGCCGCGCGGAATATGACCGCCAAGCCTCTGATACTTGGAAGGATCGCGGAGGAAATCCACCACTTCCTGCACTTCCTGCTTCGCCTCATCGCAGCCTGCGACATCAGAGAAGCGGACCGGATTGCTCACACCGTCCAGCATACGGGCCTTGCTCTTCCCAAACGAGAAGGCACCGCCCTTGCCGCCGCCCTGCATCTGGCGCATGAAGAAAATCCACACACCAATCAGGAGAAGCATCGGGAACCAGGAGACAAAGATGGTCGTCCAGACAGAAGGCTCTTCCTCAGCCTTGCCGTACACGGCAACGCCATCCTTCCGCAGGTCATCCACCATCCAGAGGTCGCCCGGCGACGTGATCTGGTACTCGGAGCCGGAATTCGGCTTCACGAAAATCTTCCGGCCCTGAATATCGACACGCTTGATCTTCCCAGCCTTGGCGTCATCCATAAACTGGGTGTAGCTGGTGGTATCAACGGCAACATCGGTGCGGTTGTCGAACTGCTTAAAGACCGTAAAGAGGACGACAGCCACCAGTACCCATATGGCCACGCGTCCAAGCATCTTATTGTCCAATGCTGAGCTCCAATGCTAGAGAAACTGTATCGCAGGCACGAAAACGGCGGTTCCGCTTTCGGTTTTGTGCCGGATAAACATAGTTTATAAGACTAATGGAAAAAAGAGACGGCGTGAGGAATATGCATGGGATGCACATTCCTCTTTATGAATCAGCGGCTCTTTTTAAGATCCCGCGCAACGATGTACTGTTCGGGAGAGGTGTCGCGGCTCGCCTCAGGCTTCAGAGCCTGAACCTTGACGAACGAGCGCTTGACGGTTTCGACAAACTGAGAGTAGCCGCTGCCCTGGAACGCCTTCGCGATGAAGACGCCCCTCGGCTTCAGATGATCGAGCGCGAATTCCAGCGCCAGCTCACAGAGCAGCATGGAACGCGAGGCATCGCTCGCCGCAATGCCGGAGAGGTTCGGTGCCATATCAGACATGACCAGATCCACCCGGTCATCGCCCACGATCTCTGCCAGCTGATCGCAGACAGACTGTTCGCGGAAGTCACCCTGCAGAAAATCGACCCCTTCAACAGGATCCATCGGCAGAATATCCATGGCAACGATCCGCCCGTCGAGCGTACCGTCTTTCCTCGAAAGGAGCTTCCTCGCCACCTGAGACCAGCTGCCAGGAGCCGATCCAAGATCGACCACGGACATGCCGGGGTGGAAGATATGCTCTTTCTCATTGATCTGAATGAGCTTGTAGGCTGATCTCGCCCGATACCCTTCCTTCTGGGAGAGCTTCACCCAGCGGTCAGAGAGATGTCTCTCAAGCCAGGCCCGGTTGGATCTCAGTTTCTTCGTTGATACAGGCATTTCACCTTCTCAAGTATTCCGCGGTCAGGAAGCAGCGCCCTGGGCCTTCTTCACCGTACGCTTGCGCTTCGGATGAGCGCGGCGGATCGGTGTCTTGCGCTTCGCGATCCGCTTCTTGTCGGTACGGAGAATCTTGCCGCCGCGGCTTCTCGGACGGTCTTCCTCCGAATCCTTGGAGGACACCGCGCGGGAGTTTTCCTTCTCAGGCATCGGGCGCCAGATCGTGACGGTCTTGCCAATCGTCTGGATACGGGCAGCTCCCATTTCGTTCAGGATCCGTTCAATATCGGCGTCCCGCTCTTCGCGGTCATCACCCGGGATACGGATCTTCACGAGGCCATGGGAATCGAGCGCCTTGCCGATTTCCTTCAGCACCGCGTCCGTAAGGCCGTTCTGCCCCAGCAGAACCATCGGATTCAGCGCGTGGCTCTCAGAGCGCAGCTTCAGCAGCTGCTGACGGTCAATTTTCAGTTCAGTCATATTTTCCTAAATTCAGCCGTGGCTTAGATGTATTCCACCGCGACGACCTCGTAGGTGAGGTCGCCCTTCGGGGCGTGCACGGTCACTTCGTCCCCTTCGGATTTGCCGATCAGCGCACGCGCGATCGGGCTGGAAACGGAAACCTTATTGTGTTCGATGTCGGCTTCGTCAACGCCCACGATCTGATAGGTGACTTCCTTGTCGGAGTCTTCGTCAGCAAGCGTCACAGTGGCGCCGAAAACAATCTTGGAACCAGCGTTCAGCGTCTTCGGGTCGATCACCTGAAGCGCGGGAATGCGGCTTTCGAGCACGGCGATACGGCCTTCGATGAAGCTCTGCTTCTCGCGGGCAGCATCGTACTCAGCATTCTCTGAAAGGTCTCCCTTGGAACGGGCTTCCTCAATAGCCGCCACCACTTCCGGGCGGTCGACCTTGCGCAGATGATCCAGTTCCTGCTTCAGCTTCTGGGCGCCGGCGGCGGTAATAGGGATACGGTCCATGATATCAATCCTGAAAACATAAAAAGCCGCCCCTCCGCAGGATTTCCATCCTGCAGAGAAATAGCGGTCAAGTGAAAAGTTAAGCGCCGGAACTGTGCCCGGCGCATTCAGACCAGGAGAGCGGGGCTGGCTGTGCCGCTCCGCCTTTTTTCTGCTGGCCTTCCGGGATGATTCGAGCCGCAACGGCTGAAGCCTCTCCCGGAGAGAGTATGTGTATTAGTAATTCTGCACGGTTTGAACTGCAATTGCAAAAGCTTACAAGCTTTTTTACAAGAGAACCCGGCGTTACTCCGGATCCGGATAATTTTCCGGATTGAGCTGCCGCTCGGTGAGTTCAATCAGAATATGAATCACCTTGATGTGAAGTTCCTGAACGCGGTCCGCATAGCGCCCGGCAGGGGTCACAACCGCGACGTCCGCAAGTTCCTCGAGCGGAGAGTCATGGCGCCCGGTGAGACCGATCACTTTCACGCCCTGCGCCTTCGCCGCGCGGACCGCTGCCAGAATATTCCGGCTCGTGCCGCTCGTGCTGATTGCGAGAAGCACATCCCCCTTCTTTGCCACACCTTCGACATAGCGGGAGAACACCGCCTCATACCCATAATCATTTCCGACACAGGCCATGTGGGAAGGATCCGAAATGGCGATTGCCGCATACGGCGGGCGGTCATTTCTGAACCGCCCCGTCATCTCTTCGGCAAAATGCATGGCATCGCAGAGGCTGCCGCCGTTTCCGCAGCTGAGCACCTTGCCGCCCGCTTTCTGGGCCTCCACAATCAGATCAGCCGCGCGGCTGATATTTTCCAGGACTTCCGGAGACCCGATCAGCCGGTTAAGACCTTCCGCAGCTTCCTGAAGGTCAAAACGAATCACGTCAAGCGCATTCATCGGCATCTAAAACTCCTTCCTATACAGTTCGCCCAATTATAGCGGGGCCCCGCCCGGCTACACCGGAAGGGGCCCCTTGGGAGAGCTGCCGCTTCGGAAAGATTTTTCTATCAGAGGCTCTGCTCGGTTCTGACACTCGCAGTCTTCGGCTGCCAGCGCATGAGACGCGCTTCCGCAAGGCTCACGAACCAGTCAAGAATCACCGCGAAAAGCGTAAGCACCAGAATGCCGGCCATCACCGTATTGATATCGAAGACGCCTTCTGCCTGGAGAATCAGGTAGCCAACACCTTTCGCCGAACCGAGATATTCGCCGATCACTGCGCCGACGAACGCCATGCCAACCGAAGAGTGCAGTGACGAGAACACCCAGCTCATGGCGGATGGCAGGTACACCGCGGTGAGAAGCTGACGGCGGTTCGCGCCCAGCATCCGGACAGAATTCAGGACATTCGGATTCACCTCACGGATGCCCTGGAACACATTGAAGAACACGATGAAAAACACAATCGTGACACCGAGGGCCACTTTGGATGCCGGTCCAAGTCCGAACCACACGGCAAAGATCGGGGCGAGAATCACGCGCGGGCAGGAGTTAAGCCCCTTGATGAACGGGTCCGCGATTGCCGCCGCCCGAGGGCTGAGGCCAAGCCAAAGACCCACGATAAGACCGGAAACCGTACCGATCGCGAACGCGAGCACCGTTTCCCAGAGCGTCACGGCGAGGTGCTCATAGATTTCATGGTTCACAAAGAACCAGTCCCAGATGCGGTGGAAGATTTCCACCGGCTCACCGAAGAAGAAGGCCGCCTGGGTGTCATTCTCAAAAATAAAGGGAGGAATGAGCCCAGGCTTAGTGAGTGCCCACCAGGCAACGAAAATAACGGCGAGAAGCACCGCCTGCCAGAAGTGAAGGATCCATTTGCTCTTAAACATGACTTACTTCCTCTGCATCTGATTTTCGTAGCCCTTCAGCACTTCTTCGCGAAGCACATTCCAGATCGACCGGTGGAGCGAGACAAATCTCGGATCTCCTCTCACCTCGGTGACGTCCCGGGGACGGGGAAGGTCAATCAGGAATTCGCCGATCGGGTGTGAAGCGGGACCGGCTGACATCACGATCACCCGGTCACTCATGGAGATGGCCTCGTCAAGGTCATGCGTAATAAAGAGCACCGCTTTCTTTTCGCCCGACCAGAGGTCGAGCAGCAGATTTTCCATCAGCTGCCGTGTCTGGATATCCAGCGCGGAAAAGCTTTCATCCATCAGAATGATGTCGGGATCCATGATGAGTGTCTGAGCCATCGAGACACGCTTTCTCATGCCGCCTGAAAGATGATGCGGGTAGCTGTCCTCAAATCCGGCGAGCCCCACACGGCGAAGCCAGTGACGGCCCTTCTCAATTGCCTCGCTCTTCTTCACGCCTTTGAATTCAAGCCCGGCGATGACGTTGCCGAGCGCGCTTCGCCACGGCATCAGATTCTCCGCCTGGAACATATACCCGGCCCTGCGGTTCAGCCCGGAAAGCGGCTCGCCGAAAATGCGGATCGTGCCGTGAGACGGCTTAAGAAGTCCCGCCGTCATGTTGAGAATCGTGGATTTTCCGCATCCCGTGGGACCCACGATGCTCACAAATTCACCGGCTCGGATGGAGAGATTGACATCCCGGACCGCGGTGTAGTGCGACTCCTTCTTTCCGTCGCCGGAAATAAAGGTGCAGGCGAGATCCGAGATTTCTATCGCGGGCGTATTGGTTTCAGGTGTATTCATTTCTTATAGCCTGGGTTTCTGTGCGTGAATTCGGTGGAAGGATTCCGGGCTGCCGAGAGAGACTGCCCGGAATCCCTATGCGGGGATCAGCGATAGCGCTTATTCGCTTCCGCTGCGAACCGGTTTGTATAGGTCGCCTCCAGATCAAGCCTCGCGCGCTCGATCTGAGGATTCACCGTGCTCAGGGCGTGCTTCGCGACTTCAGGAGCCTTCGCGGGGATCAGCCCGTCGCGGGAAAGCGCCGGACGGTTGCTGAGGAAGGACTGGATATAGAGTTTTTTATCTCCCATGAAGTAGCTGGAAGGCACGACCTTCACGACCTGTTCCGGTGTCGCCTTGGCGATCCACTTGTCGGCGCGCACCATGGCGTTCGTGATCGCCTGGATCGTGTTCGGATTCTTGCGGATAAAGGATTCCGGAGCGTAGAGGCAGCCGGCCACCATAGGTCCGCCGTAAAGCCGGTCGCTCTCCGCCACTTTTCGGGTATCAACAATGATCGCGATTTCCTTCTTCTCCATCAGCATCGAAATCACCGGATCCAGCTGCACGAAGGCATCGACCTGACCCGAACGGATCGCGGCAATGGCGCCAGAGGAAGAGCCAATACCAATGATTGACACCTCGTTCGGCTTGATGCCGGCAGCCTTCAGGCAATAGTTCGCCATGATCTGGGAGGAAGACCCCGGGGCCGTCACACCGATACGTTTTCCCTTCAGTTCCTTGGCGCTTCGGAAATTCTTCATCGTGTGGAGATTCGCCGCGAAGACACACTGCGGAGCCCGGCCCTGGAGCACGAAAGCCTGCATGCGCTGGCCGCGGGTCTGCATGATGACTGTGTGCTCGAACGCACCCGAGCAGATATCGGCTGATCCACCGACAACCGCCTGAAGCGACTTGGAGCCGCCCTGGAAGTCAATCACGCTGACATTCAGACCCTCATCGCGGAAGTAACCGAGACGGTCAGCGATCGTGAGCGGGAGGTAGTAAACGAGCTGCTGACCGCCGACCGCGATCTTGATGTTCTTCTTCTCAGGAGCCGCGGCGAAAGCTTCGCCAAACGGGAAGGCGGAAGCGGCGGCCATGCCGGCAGCAGCAGTGATGAATGCACGACGGGTGATAGTCATTTTCAGTACTCTCCAGACGATTCAGGCAATAAAAAAAGCGGATACACAACAGACTCAGATGAATCCGTGTATCCGCCTATGGCGACAAATATGTTTAAAAAACGGCTCTATTCAGCCCTAAACAATCCTCCCATGGCGGATAACGGGTAGCAGTAGTCCGCCTAGGGCAAGAAGGAATTCACGGGCAGCACGAACGGGGGCTTTCTTGGAAAGTCCCTGGCAGGCGTTCGGATTGTCAGCCGTGAAATGCACTTGAGGTGCCTCTGAATAAAAGTCGTAAGAACTACATTATTCCCGAATAGGGGAAAAAGCAAGAAAATCGCTCTTTTACCGCGACTCCGCGTCACGCCGTCCCAGGATTGCGTGAGCCACGGTTGCCACATCGGTGTACTCGAGCTCAATCCCGGTCGGGATGCCCCGGGCGAGTCTTGTCAGCCGTATATCCGGGCGATGGCGGGACACTGCGAGCGCAATGTAGTGGGCTGTAGCGTCGCCCTCGGCGGTGAAAGAAGTCGCCAGAATCACTTCCTTTACCTCCGGCTCCTTGATTCTTTCGATCAGACGGCTGAAGCCCAGCTGCTCAGGGCCCCGGTTCTCCACCGGTGAAAGCCGTCCGCCGAGTACGTAATAGAGTCCCCGGTAGGAGTGCGATCCCTCAATCACGAGCTGATCTGCCGGCGTTTCCACGATGCAGAGCTTATCTTTCTCGCGGGTTTCGTCCGAACAGGTGTCGCAGATCTCGGACTCGCAGAGCGTATTGCATCGGGCGCAGTGCCTGACGGACGCCGCGGCATCCTCAAGCTCCTTCGCCAGACGGTGCGCTTCGGCGTGCTCGTCATCCGAAAGGAGATGAAACGCGATCCGCTGAGCCGAAAGCGGGCCGATGCCCGGCAGTTCGGCGAGCGCCTCCGCGAGTCTTCTCAGCTTGGGACTAAGCGCCATAGCCGTTCTCCGGATTCCGTGGCGCGATCATCAGAAGCGCATCCCGGGAGGAAGAGGCATGCCGGCCGTGGCGACCTTCATGCGTTCCTGGGTCGTACGCTCAACTTCCTTCAGTGCGGCGTTCACAGCGGCCGTCACGAGATCCTCGATCATGTCGCGGTCTTCGTCATAAAGCGACGGATCGATCTGAATCTGCTTGCAGACGTACTTGCAGGTCATCGTGACCTTGACGGCACCGCTGCCCGCTTCTCCCGTCACTTCGACATTGGCGAGCTCAGACTGAAGGCGCTGAAGGTTCTGCTGCATCTTGGCGGCCTGGGCCATCAGCGAATTAATGTTTCCTCTCATGTTTTCCTCTTACTTAGTGCAGGGGCTTCGGCTTCGTATTCCAGTCCACGGAATCCTCGCGCACCTCGCCCTTAAACTGGTTAATGATATTGCTCACGACGCCGGAGCTGCGGAAATCCTGAATCAATTTCTGCCTTGCCGCGGCCTCTTCCCGGTTCACCTGAGCCCAGACGGTATCCCCCTTCACCTCACCGGTCTGGAAGGTCACCGAGAAGGGATGTCCAAGACGCTTCGAAAGCGCCCGTTCAAGGCTCTTTCTCACGTTATCGAACGTCAGCGTGGATGAACTGTTCTTCAGCACCACCCCGGTACTCTTCAATTCAACGCATTCGGACCGGGAAGCAGACTGCCACTCCAGCCCTGAAAGTTCCGCGCTGCGGATCAGACTCTGCCAGTCGAGCTCCTCTGAATCGGCGGAACGCTCTTCAGGAGGGATGGTTTCCTCGGCTGGCTCAAGCTGCACCCAGGGCGGAAGATCCTCCTCTTCATCGGGTGAGGCTTTTGCTTCTTCTGGAGGCGGTGGAGGCGCCTTAGGCTTCAATTTTGGTTTGGGTGCCGGAGCAGGTGCGGGCGCCGGAGCCGGGGATTCCGCCTTCGCGGGCGCAGCGGCCGCGGACTCCGCCTTGGAGACCGGCGCCGGAGGCTCAAGCGGCTTCCCGCCATGAGGCAGCTTCGCGATGCGGGCCGCCACCGGGCTTCCGGCCGGCTTGAAGGCGAGCATCCGGAGAAGCGTCATCGTGAAACCCGCATATTCATCAGGCGCCAGATGAAGGTCATTCCGTCCGTTGATCGCAATCTGGTAGTAGAGCTGCACTTCGTCAGGCGTAAAAGCCCCGGCAAGCTCCCGGATGGAATCCGCCTCAGCGTCGCCGGAAATGCTTGCCGGCACCCGCTGGGCAATAGCCGTCCTGTGAAGGAGGCTCGCGATATCGCGGAGCGCCTGACGGAAGGAGAAGCTGCGCATCGCCATCTCATCCGCGATGGAAAGCATGCCGGCCGCGTCGTTATCACGCAGGCAGCGCAGCAGTTTCACGAGGATTGAGGAATCGACAACGCCGAGCATTGACTGAACACCAGCCAGTGTCACCGCGCCATCCGAGAACGCGATCGCCTGATCAAGAAGCGACAGACCGTCGCGCATGGATCCCCGGGCGCCGGCGGCGAGGAGCCGCAGCGCAGCGGGTTCGGCTTCGATCTTCTCCACCTGCAGGATATGCGCCATGTGATCAGCCACTTCCTGCGGCGTCATATTGCGGAGATTGAACTGCAGGCAGCGCGACAGCACCGTGATCGGCACCTTCTGCGGATCTGTCGTCGCAAGAATGAATTTGACGTACTCGGGCGGCTCCTCCAGCGTCTTCAGCATGGCATTGAAGGCCGTGCTGGAAAGCTGATGCACTTCGTCGATCATGTAGACCTTGAAGCGGGCGTTCGTCGGCGGGTACATGGCCTGCTCAAGCAGTGCCGTCATCTCATCCACGCCTCGGTTGCTCGCCGCGTCCATTTCGATGTAATCGACGAAATGGCCTTCATCTATTGCGCGGCAGGCTTCACAGACGCCGCATGGCTTATCGGTGATATCACCCTTGCCGTCAGGACCTGTGCAGTTGAGGCATTTCGCAAGGATGCGGGAGAGCGTGGTCTTGCCAACACCGCGGGTTCCGGTGAAAAGGTAAGCGTGATGAATCCTCTTTTCACGCAGCGCATGTCTCAGGGCTTTGACGACGTGCTCCTGGCCCACCACGCTGTCAAAGTCGTGAGGTCGCCATTTTCGAGCAAGAACCTGATAGGACATTAGTCATTTCCTATTGGGAAGAGACGCGGATCCGGCAGCCGGATGTTCGCAGGAGTGCGGCCGGGAGCGCAGACATTTCTGCCCCGGGAGTTTCAGTCGGATCTCCGGACAGTCTTCCGGCGTCTCAGCCGAACCATATCTGAATGATCGTTGACTCTAGCAGAATTTGACCGCCGGGGCGATCGCTTGGGGGGACAGGCTGGGGAACTGTACTGAAACGGATATCCGGCGGCGGAAACGAATGTTCTGCCCGAGACGGATAGTACAGATACAAAAGTGGCGAGCCTTATCCTCGGCACTGAAGAAAATCCACTGTGGCTGCTTCGTTCCCGACCTGACCAGATTCATGGCTTCCTCATGCGAGGGGACCCGCCGAGGACGCATTGTACACGAATTCCCCGGAGAATCCAGACTGGCTCTGAGCTTTCCTTTTTTTTCTCCAAAGTGATACGATGAGCCAGAAAATCGGAATAAGCATTTTTGATTTCCAACTATCGGCCGTTTCCAGGCCGATCCTCCAGCAGCACATTCCAAATTCACAGATCCTCCTGGAAACTGAGCACGCTCGGTTTATTTTCCTATGGGTGCGACTATGGCTTTTACCAACGTTACTGATCAAAACTTCGACGCCGAAGTCGTGCAGGCTTCCTCCACGCTTCCCGTTCTCGTTGATTTCTGGGCTCCCTGGTGCGGTCCCTGCCGTCTGCTTTCTCCGCTCATCGAAGCCGCCGCGGAAGAATTCAGCGGCAAGCTGAAGGTCTGCAAGTACAACTGTGATGAATCCACGTCCGTGGCTGCCGGCCTGGGGATCCGTTCGATCCCGACCGTTGTGGTCTATAAGGACGGAAAACCCGCCGCGACTCAGGTCGGCGCGATGAATAAGAATGAGCTGACCGACTGGATCCAGTCCCTTCTTTAACTTCTAACTTCGTTTCAGGGAAAGCGCGGCGAACCGGAACTGCTTTCCGCACGACCGGTGCCCGTTCGGGCCCTTCTCGTCTGTCCGCCATTTCCCTTTACTCCTATGCATCTTTCTGAACTGAAATCACTGCGTATCACTGAGCTTTTTGAAAAAGCACAGGAACTGGGCATCGAAAACGCCCAGAGAATGCGCAAGCAGGAACTCATGTTTGCGATTCTGAAGAGAAAAGCAAAGAGCGGTGAGCAAATTTTTGGCGACGGCACGCTTGAGGTGCTCCCCGATGGATTCGGATTCCTTCGTTCTCCTGAATCGTCCTATCTCGCCAGCACGGATGACATCTATATCTCTCCCTCCCAGATCCGCCGATTCAATCTCCATACCGGCGACTCCATGGAAGGTGAAGTCCGCATTCCGAAGGACAGCGAACGCTATTTCGCGCTCGTCAAGGTGGAAACGGTGAACGGCCAGCCGCCGGAAAACCTGAAGCACCGGATGCTGTTCGAGAACCTGACGCCGCTCTTCCCGAACGAGCCCCTGAAGCTCGAACGCGACATGAAGGGCAACGAGAACCTGACGGGCCGTCTGATCGACATCATTGCTCCGATCGGCAAGGGCCAGCGCGGTCTGATCGTCGCCCCGCCGAAGTCCGGAAAGACAGTGCTGATGCAGCACATCGCGCACGCCATCACGGCGAACCACCCCGAATGCATTCTGATCGTTCTGCTGATTGACGAACGTCCGGAAGAAGTGACGGAAATGCAGCGCTCCGTGAAGGGCGAAGTGGTCGCCTCCACGTTTGATGAACCCGCTGCCCGCCACGTCCAGGTGGCCGAGATGGTGATTGAAAAGGCCAAGCGCCTCGCCGAATCGAAGAAGGATGTGGTGATTCTGCTTGACTCCATCACCCGACTCGCCCGCGCCTATAACACCGTTGTGCCGACCTCCGGCAAGGTGCTCACAGGCGGCGTTGACGCGAACGCCCTGCAGCGTCCGAAGCGTTTCTTCGGCGCAGCCCGAAATATTGAAGAGGGCGGCTCGCTCACGATTCTCGCGACTACCCTCGTTGACACCGGCTCCCGCATGGATGACGTGATCTATGAAGAGTTCAAGGGCACCGGCAACATGGAAATTCACCTGGAACGCCGTCTTGCCGAGAAGCGTGTCTACCCGGCCATCAACGTCAACCGCTCCGGCACCCGCCGCGAAGAACTTCTGCTCCCGCCCGATGTGCTGCAGCGCGTGTGGATTCTGCGCAAGGTTCTTTACAGCATGGATGAAGTGGAAGCGATGGAGTTCCTCCTCGACAAGATCCGCGCAACGAAGAACAATGCCGAATTCTTCGACATGATGAAGCGGGCCAACTGATCTATTCTCATCGGTTCGCTCTGACGGTTGCTTTTTCTGGGGAAGGCGTTCATAATGTTAGACTTTCCCAGTCTGGCACGTGGACTGCATGCCTGCCGTAAGACCCGTTTCGCACGGGCGGGTTTGCAAGGCAAGTCAGGGCGACCGACGTTTAACTAGGAATTCATAAAAAATGAAGCAGGGCATTCACCCGGAGTACCGCGAGGTCGCGTTCCTCGACATTTCCGTCAATCAGACCTTTATCATCTCCTCGGCCGTTCAGACCAAGGAAACCATTGATATCGACGGCAAGACCTATCCCCTTTTCAAGGTCGATACCTCTTCTGCCAGCCACCCCTTCTACACCGGCGCTCAGACGCGCATCGTTGAAGCGGGCCGTGTCGAGAAGTTCCGCGCGAAGTTCGCCGCCAAGACCAAGGCTGTGAACGAAGCCGCCGCCAAGGCAAAGGCCGCCAAGTAATTGGTGCCGCGCAGTTAGCCTGGTATTCCAAGGGGCAGTTTTCAACTGCCCCTTTTAATTTGTTTAGAAAATGCCAAATGATTAGCAACCGACAGTCGCCTCTTATTGTTTCTGCAGCCGCTGCGGCCAAGCTCCCCCGCTGGGCATTGCTGATAGTTCTTGCTACCTTCGCTCTGGCATGCTTCTCAGGACACGCGTTCTGGAACAGCCGGGACGAACAGATTTTCGGCCTGATGTGGAACATGGCGACAGGAAGCGCAAGCGCCTGGTTCCTTCCCACCATTGCCGGCACTCCTTACACGGCCACCGGTCCGGGCATTGCCTGGCTCGGCGCGGCGCTTATCAAGTTCCTCTCGCTTTTTGCCAAACCGATGATTCTCGCGCGAGTCCCGAGCCTGCTCTGGTTCGCTCTCGCGACGGGGTCCGTCTGGTACGCTACATGGCATCTCGCCCGGCGGGAAGAGGCTCTCCCGATCTCGATGGTATTCGGTCAGGAAGCGAGTCCCCGGGATTACGGCCGTACGGTCGCTGATTCCGCAACACTCCTCTTCATCGCTACCTTTGGCATTGTTTCCCGGCTTCACGAAATCGGTCTTCCGATCGTGCTGCTTGCGCTGACCGGCGCGACGCTGCTCGGCGTTATCTGGTCACTCGTCCACCTTAAGGCCGGTTCTTTCGTGACCGGCCTTTCTCTCGGCGCTCTTGCCCTCTGCACGAACCTCTATTGGTTCATTGTTGAGTCCTGCACGATTCTCACGATCCTCTGCTGCGTTCACGCATTTGCGCCGTTCAGAACCCGCCGTCTGCTGATCATTGCCGCCACTGCCGCTGCCACGTTCCTCGTGTGGCCTGTCGGGGCGATTCTGTCGGGCGCTTCGTTTGACGCATGGTATCAGTCATTCGCCCGGATTCAGGCTGCCGGCTTCGCGCTCCCGCGCGCCGGATCCTGGCTCTGGATGGCCCGCAATATCGTCTGGTACCTCTGCCCGATCTGGCCTTTCGCGCTTTACGCGATTTATGCCTGGCACCGCGTGATTCACCGCACGCATATTCTTCTTTCCATCATCGCGCTCGTCTTCCCGCTGCTCTTCCTCTTTATTTCCGGAACCGCGCCTGAGTACACGCTCACTGCTATGGTGGTGCCGACCGCGATTCTCGCCTCCTTCGGCATTGCAAGTCTCAAGACACATTCCCTGAAGAATATCCTTGACTGGTTCTCCGCCACGATCTTCTCTCTTGCGACGATCGGTCTCTGGAGCTACTTCATCGCCTGGACAACCGGGTTCCCGCCGAAGATGGCCGCCAGCCTTCACAGGCTCGCTCCCAACACGGTGCCCTGGGTTGAGCCGTCGCTTCTCGTCTGCACGGCGCTCGTCACCGCGATCTGGTTCGCCATCGTGATCTGGCGCCTCCGCCGCCGTCCGAAGGCTCTCTGGCGCGGTCCCTGGCTTGCCGCTCTCGGCATCACGCTGATCTGGACAGTCGGCACCGCGCTCTTCAGCCAGATGCTGGATGAAGACCGGTCTCATACCACGGCAGCCCGTGAGGTCGCCGGAAAGCTCCGAATCTTTGGCTACCTTCCCGGCGACTGCGTCCGCAGTGACGGACTGCCGCTCAGTCTCAAAGGGCTTGTCGCGTACTCCGGCATTCGGTTCTCCGACAGCACGGACTGCCGCTACACCGTCTCCCGCATCGGTCCCGGTGAACCGATTCCGGCTGACAAGATCGGCATCCCGACGTCATACCACCGCGGTTCTGAGTTCTATGTGATCCGCCCGGGCGACGCCTCTCCCATCAACAGCGGCACTGAACTCAACAGCAATAACAACAGGAAATCTGAGAAGTAACATGGCAGGAAACATCAATGCGGCGCATCGCCTCACCCCCCCAGATATTTCGGTCGGAGGCCTTGCGAAGCTCGCCAGTCCTATTTTCGTGGCGAACCTTGCCGTCATGGGCAACGCAACGATCGACACCATCATGGCAGGCCGGCTCGGCGCTGAGGACCTCGCGGCTGTAGCGCTAGCCAGCGCTTCCACGGGCTGCATTTTCATGCTGCTCGTCGGCATCGTGCAGGGGCTCTCCCCGATCTGCGGGCATCACTTCGGCGCCCGGAAGTTTGAGCAGATCGGTTTTGAAATCAATCAGTCGCTCTACCTTGTGCTGCTGCTCTCGATTTTCGGTATTGGGATCCTCAGCTGGACGTCCTTCTGGACGGAGCTTGGCGGTGTCACGGGGCGTATCGCGTCGCTTGCCTCGCTCTACCTGATCGCGTCAGCGGTAGCCGTTCCTGCGGCGCTTCTCAACCGGGTCTTCATCTCAGTCAACGCTGCCATCAATCAGCCGCGGATCACGATGTGGATTTCGCTTCTGATGCTTGCGCTGAAAGCTCCTGTGAACGCTCTCTTCATGTACGGGCTCTTCGGTCTGCCGGAGCTCGGAGGCGCCGGTGCCGGTGTCGGCAATGCAGTTCTCGCCTGGTTCGGCCTTATTTTCTATGCCGGATACTTCTTCAAGGGCGCTCACTATAAGCCGATGCACGCAAAGCGCTGGTTCGGACCGAGCTTCGACGCGCTGAAGGAACAGCTTCGGATCGGTCTCCCGATCGGGCTCTCTGTGTTCTTCGAAGTGAGTTCCTTCACGCTGATGGCGATCTTTATTTCCCGCATGGGGGCTGTCGCGGTGTCCGCTCATCAAATCGTGAGCAACATTACGTCGACCCTCTACATGGTGCCGCTCTCCATCGGTATCGCAGCGAGCGTTCTTGTCTCTCAGTGCCTCGGCGCCGGTTTCCCGGATGCCGCTGAGCGGATTACGCGCCGGTCTCTCGCTGTGACTGTTGCCATCTCGGCCACAGCCTGCTGCCTGCTCTTTATCTTCAGCCACTTCATCATCAGCATCTATACGACTGATATCGCTGTGATGCAGATCGCCGGCACACTGATTCTCTGCGGCGTGATTTATCACACGTTTGACGCCGCGCAGTCAGTGAGCAGCTTCATCCTCCGGGGCTACAAGATTGCCTGGGTTCCGATGATCGTTTCCGGCGTCGCACTCTGGGGCGTGGGGCTTTTCGGAGGCTACAACCTCGCTTTCCGGGAATCCTTCCTCGGCGCGCCGCTCGGTCCCCTCGGATTCTGGATTGCCTGCGCCTGCGGCCTGATCCTTTCAGGCATCACGCTTGTCTCCTTCGCGCTCTATCACGCGCGGTCTGTGAAGCTCGCGGCTCAGAAGGCCTGATTCCGGAAAATTCTTCCGGCCAGCAAAAAACCTCGTCCTGTCAGGACGAGGTTTTTTTATTCCATCAGGGAAGCGCCCCTCAGGGACGCCTCATGATTCCTACCGCACGTCGGAGCCGATTACTTCTGCAGAACCCGGAGCGCCGCAATGCGGTCTTCAATAGAAGGATGGGTGGCGAAGAGCGAACCAATACCGCCGCTCACGCCGAAGCCCTTCACCGGACCGGGAAGTTCTTCCGGCGTGATGGAGCCCAGTCTCTGGAGCGCGGCAATCATGTTCTCGGGAGAACCGGTCAGCATCGCGGAACCCGCGTCAGCGTGATACTCGCGCCAGCGCGAGAAAGCAGCCACCACCATACCGGCAAGGAACCCGAGCACGATATCAAGAATCAGGCTCGTCACATAGTAGGCGGCACCCGGAGCGTCGCTGTCGTTACGCATCACCTGGCGGTCAACGGCCCAGCCAATCACTCGGGAGAGGAACACAACGAAGGTATTCATCACACCCTGCACCAGGGTCATCGTGACCATATCGCCATTGGCGACGTGAGTCATTTCGTGCCCCAGAACGGCTTCCACTTCCTTCTTGTTCATCAGCTGAAGAAGACCGGTGGAAACAGCGACCAGCGAGCTGCTGCGGGACGGACCCGTGGCAAACGCGTTCGGGTCACCCTCGTAGATCGCCACTTCAGGCATCGGGAGCTTCGCGCGGTTAGCGAGTTTGCGGACCGTGCTGACGAGCCAGGCTTCGAGATTGGTCGACGGATTGTCGATATCAATCATCTGCAGCCCCATCGTCGACTTTGCGATCATCTTCGAGGTCAGCAGCGAGAAGATGGATCCCGTAAAGCCAATGATCAGAGCGTAGATGCTGAGGGATGTCAGGTTAATGGACTTGCCCGCCATACCGCCCCAGTTGATTCCAAACACGACGCCAACAATGCTCAGGATCACGTTGAGCATGACCACGATTGCAATGTTGGTCAAAATCAGAAGACCGATACGCTTTAACATTACTTACCTTTTTACTTTAAGACCTAAGAATGGGCTCAGACTGTCAGGTCTGAATGAATTAATTTTATGGGAACTGTCAGAACTGATCGTATCCCGGGTAAATAAAGTGTAAGAAATAGTACGACTTTACTTATCCCGCCTGAGTGATTGATCCTGCACCCGAAGTGTCGGATACGTATCCCATCCGCCGCAGCCCGGACACTGCCAGAGGTAGCTGTGCGAGAGGAATCCGCAGTGACGGCACTGATAGCGGCCCTGGCGATCGGATTCCTTCTTCAGCATTTCAGAGAGTCCCTGCAGCTGTTCGTCATCCGGGGCGATCATTTTGCGGAATTCCATCGCGACGGAAAGAGTGCCGAGAGTCGGATGGCCGGAAAGCCCCTTGCTCACAATTTCAGCGGCAGCCTGCTGTCCCTTATCCTTGAAAGCCCGCTTCATCGCCTGCTCCACGACTTCAGAGGTGGGGAATCGGTTAAGTGCGTAGTCGATCACGGCCTGAGCGCCTGCCGCGTCACCCAGCGCGTCGTACCCCTTCACCAGCCGGCTGAAAACGAGCGGGAAGTGATCCTCGGAATGCTGGCGCAGCTTCTCCCAGTCTTCCACGGCTTCCTTCACCTGATTCTTCTGGAACGCAAAGTCACCAGCCAGCATCAGAGCGCGCGGAGAGTAAGGTTTCTCCAGCAGTGCGAGCGACACCTCGCGTTCCGCGGCTTCCGGATTCTTCTGTTTCACTGCCAGCTCGGCAAGCTCGCAGTGGAAGTGAGCGATATCGGCGCTGTGGTCTTCTGAGGCTTCCTTTTCAAGCCGCCGCGCGGATTCAATAGCGGCCTCCCAGTCATGCTCGGTGCAGCGGATTCTGAGAAGCGACCGCAGCGCATCCAGCCGATACTCATCATTCTTTGAAAGCCGCTCAAGGCAATCAATCGCCTTGTCATAGATACCGGCCTTCAGATAGTCGTTCGCAAGCTCTGAAAGCGCCCGCAGCCGATCCTGATCCGGCAGATCCGCGCGGTTGATGAGATGCGTATGAATTCGGATCGCCCGGTCAAATTCGCCTCTTTTGCAGAAAAGGTTGCCGAGCGCGTGATGCAGTTCGATCGTCTCCGGATCGATCTTCACCACTTCGATAAAGGCGTCAATTGCCTTATCGGGTTCATTAGAGAGGAGCAGCGACAGGCCCCGGAAATAATTGTCCGGCAGGTCCTTGTTTTCCTCATTCCGCTGTCTCGCGTCATAGCCTCGCAGATACCATCCGGCCGCAAACAGCAGCGGGACCGCGATCAGATACCAAAGTTCAAATTCCATGAAGTGCTCTCCGCGAGTATTGAGTGGTCAGAATTGTAGCGGTTCAGCGCTTCTGTACCACACAGAAAAGAAAAGGACCACGGGCAGAAATTCCGCCGGTGATCCTTAAGTCGGAAAGAGAAGGCAGCGAAACCTTCTCTCTCCATTTTTTGCTTCTCCGTGCCTCAGAGGAAACGAGGGCAGCGGGTGAAGCGTTTATCAGGGATAAAGCCCTGAATGGAATCCGCAGCGGAAACCGCGGATCCCTCCGCTATTGATTAGCGGCTCTCGAGCTTCGCCTTCAGCAGGGCGCCGAGATTGGTCGTACCGGCGGACGGAGCGTCATTGTTCATGCGATCCATAGCGCGGCGGGCCTCAGCGGCTTCCTTCTGCTTCACGGAAACCTGGATGTTGCGGGTCTTGCGATCCACGCTGGTGATGACGGCAGAAACCTTGTCGCCAACCTTCAGCTGGGTCGTGGCATCTTCAACGCGATCCGGAGAGATTTCGGAAGCGCGGAGATAAGCCTCAGTGTCGTTGCCGAGATCAAGGACGGCGCCGCGGGCGTCGACAGACTTGACCGTACCTTCAACGATGGAGCCCTTCTCGTGGGCACCGGCGAAGTCGGAGAACGGGTCACCGGAAAGCTGCTTGATGCCGAGAGAGATGCGTTCGCGTTCGGTATCGATCGCGAGAACGACAGCCTCGACTTCATCACCCTTCTTGTAGTTGTGAACAGCCTGTTCGCCGGGTTCCTTCCAGGAGAGGTCGGAGAGGTGAACGAGGCCATCAATGCCGCCGTCAAGACCGATGAACACGCCGAAGTCGGTGATCGACTTGATCTGACCCTTGACGTGATCGCCCTTCTTGTGGGTCTGAGCGAACTCTTCCCACGGATTGGCCTTGCACTGCTTCATGCCGAGGCTGATACGGCGACGGTCTTCGTCGATCTCGAGGACCATGACTTCGACTTCTTCGCCGAGCGTCACAACCTTGCGCGGATCAACGTTCTTGTTCGTCCAGTCCATTTCGGACACGTGAACGAGGCCTTCGATGCCGTCTTCGATTTCAACAAACGCACCGTAGTCGGTGATGTTGGAAACCTTGCCGAAGAGGCGGGTGCCGGACGGATAGCGGCGGCTGATGCCGATCCACGGATCCTCACCAAGCTGCTTCAGGCCGAGAGAAACGCGGGCGCGTTCGCGGTCGAACTTGAGAACCTTGGTCTCGATTTCCTGACCAACCTGAACGACTTCGCTCGGGTGGTGCACGCGGCGCCAGGCGAGGTCGGTGATGTGGAGCAGGCCGTCGATGCCGCCGAGGTCAACGAACGCACCGTAGTCGGTGATGTTCTTGACGACGCCCTTAACAATGGCGCCTTCCTTCAGCGTGGCGAGCAGCTTGTTG
Source organism: Mesosutterella multiformis (assembly GCF_003402575.1). Classification (GTDB taxonomy): domain Bacteria; phylum Pseudomonadota; class Gammaproteobacteria; order Burkholderiales; family Burkholderiaceae_F; genus Mesosutterella; species Mesosutterella multiformis. The sequence goes on along the minus strand of NZ_BGZJ01000001.1, from coordinate 988,647 downwards.
CGCTCTTCGCCCATGTTGGCTTCGAGCACAGCGCGGCGGGAAACCACCACGTTGTTACGCTTGCGATCGAGCTTGATAACCTTGAATTCGAGGGTCTTGCCTTCGTACGGGGTCGTATCGCGAACCGGACGGGTATCCACGAGGGAGCCCGGGAGGAACGCGCGGATGCCGTTGGTCATAACGGTGAGACCGCCCTTGACCTTGCCCGTGATCGTACCGGTAACCAGTTCACCGGATTCCTGAGCCTTCTCAAGATTCATCCAGGCAGCGAGGCGCTTGGCCTTGTCGCGGGACAGAATCGTATCGCCATAGCCGTTTTCAACGGACTCGATGGCCACAGAGACGAAATCACCGGGCTTGACCGTGACTTCACCCTGATCATCCTTGAACTCTTCAATCGGAATGTAAGCTTCAGACTTAAGGCCGGCGTTCACGACGACAAAGTTTCCGTCCATGCGAACGACTTCGGCGGAAATAACTTCGCCAGGACGCATTTCCTGAGCAGCAAGGCTCTGGTTAAACAGGTCGGCAAAAGATTCGGTGTTTTTGGTTTCTTCAGTGTTGGACATGAAAAAAAATCAGCACACCCAGATGCAAAGTGCACAGGGTGGAGTTAAACAAATAAAAGCAGGGGACCGTCACCTGACGGCCTCTGCGACCGGTACTGCAAATGGAATCAAAGATCTGCGGATGGGATCAGTGAGAACGTGAAACCCACCAGTACAGTATCTTATCAACTGTTTCCTGAATCGTGAGGAATGAAGAATCCAGTATCTTCGCGCCTTCAGCGGGCGCAAGCGGAGCATGGGCACGGCGCATATCGCGAAGATCCCGTTCCTTCATTTCTTTGACGAGGTCATCTAGTGTAACGTCAATCCCTTTTTCGATCAACTGTTTATAGCGGCGATGTGCACGCGCTTCCGCGGAGGCCGTAAGGAAAATCTTCAGTTCGGCATCCGGGAAGATGATCGAGCCCATGTCGCGGCCGTCTGCCACGAGGCCCGGCTCGCGGCGCGCTTCGCGCTGCAGCTCAAAAAGAGCGTTGCGGACCGAGGGGATAACAGCGATGCAGGAAGCTGCCTGGCCGACATCTTCCGTGCGGATGACATTGGTGATGTCTTCGCTGCCAAGAGAAATCCTCCCTCCCGCAAACACGGGAGAGATACCCATCGCGTGTGCCGTGACGGCCGCGATGTCCTTCAGATCAACGTTGGCCCTCAGACAGACAAGTCCCACGATGCGATAAAGCGCGCCGGAATCGAGGTAGTGGAACCCGAGAGCCTCCGCTACTTTCGACGCGACCGTGCCCTTGCCGCTCGCGGTCGGGCCGTCAATCGTAATTACAGGAACCTGTCCCTTCATTTCTGTCATCAGAAAACCTCGTCAATTAAAGAATGAATGCGCCTAGTCTTTATCCGTCAGAGGGGCTGTTTTCACCAGTCCTGCCAGCCGCTCAAAATAGTCCGGGAAAGTCTTGGAAACGCACCCGGGATCAAGAATGCGTACAGAAACCCCGCCGCAGGCAGCGAGCGAAAGGCTCATCGCCATACGGTGGTCCTTATAGGTACTGACCTCTGCTGGAAGAAGCTTTTGAGGAGATGTTACGCTTAACCAATCATCGCCGGTTTTCACATCGGCGCCGAATTTGGAAAGCTCAGCCTGCATGGCCGCAATCCGGTCTGTTTCTTTGACGCGCCAGGAGCCGATACCGGTAAGCACCGTTTCCCCTTCAGCCATCAGCCCGATCGCGGCAAGCGTCATCGCGGCATCCGGAATCTCCGTGCAATCCGCGTGAATGCCGTGAAGTTTTCCGGATACGGGCGGTCTCGCTTCGATCCAGTTTTCCCCCCAGGCAATTCTCGCTCCCATGCGCTCGAGGAATGCCGCGAACTGCACATCTCCCTGAATGGAATCGCGCCCCACTCCGGTGACACGGACTCCGGGACCGTCAGCCGGACCGGAAAGCGCTCCGAGCGCGAGAAAGTACGACGCCCCGGACGCGTCTCCCTCAACCAGGTAAGGATTGCCGCGGCGATACTCTGCGTGCGGAACAAAGAACCGGTCACCCTGATCTTCCGCGTGAACCCCAAACTGCTCCATCAGCTTCAGCGTCATGAGCACGTAAGGGCGCGAAATCAGATGTCCATCCACAATGATCTCAAGTCCCTCAGGACCGGAGTAAACCGGCGAGGAAAGGAGAAGTGCGGTGATGAACTGACTCGACACTTCGCCGCTGATGTGGCAGGAGGCTTTTCCGGAAACGGAACGGCGTTCACCGATCCGGAGCGGAAAGTATCCTTCCCGGTTCAGACACTCAATCTCAGCCCCTAGCGACCGGAGCGCCACGAGAAGGTCTCCGATCGGACGCTCCCGCATCCGCTCAACGCCATCCAGAAGGTAACTGCCGCCGGCAAGCGCCAGCGCCGCAGTAAGCGGCCGTGCCGCTGTTCCGGCGTTTCCGAGGAAAAGCTCCGCGCTGCGGACCGGAAACCTGCCGCCGCAGCCCTCTACCGTCACCGACTCGGGATTACCTTCATCAATTTCCACTGAAACACCGAGTTTCCGGAGCGATTCCATCATGCGCTCCGTATCGTCAGCTCTCAGAATTCCCTTAAGTTCAGTCCGTCCAGAGGAAAGCGCCGCGAGCAGCAGCGCGCGGTTCGAAATCGATTTTGAACCCGGCATCGGGACTTCACCCGCGGCGCTGAGAATCGGGCGCACGGTCAGCACTTCTGGAAAAGTCTTCATGGCTTCTTCACCTGAGTCTTAAGGCTGTCACCCTGGCCAAGTTTCCGTCTTGCCTGCGCGGCGCGGGCAAAACCGGCCACCAGCTGATCGGCGTTTCCATCATCAATCGCTTTCTGGAAGAGTTCGAGCTCGGCACGGTACCGCCGCAGTCCTTCGGAAATCGCTTTCCGGTTCGCGAGGCAGATATCACGCCACATAACGGGGCTCGAAGCCGCGATACGGCTGAAGTCGAGGAATCCTGTGCCGCCCATGGAGAGCAGCGTATCGGGATCCCGGCTCTCCGTGATCATCGCGACGAGCGCGTAGGCGAGCACGTGAGGCAGATGGCTCATCAGGGCAAACACTTCATCATGACGCTCGGGCGACATGCGGATAATCTGCGCACCGCAGGACTTCCAGAGCGACTCGATGATCTCGACCGCGCGGGCGCTCATGCCCTCTTCCGCGGTACTGATGACTTTTTTCCCGACAAACATGTCGGCAAAGGCATACCGGACACCGGGCTTTTCGCCCCCGGCGATTGGATGACAGGGGGCATACTGCGAAAACTTTGCCCCAAGCGCCCGGCGGGCGCCTTCCTGGACCATACCCCGGACTGAACCGATATCCGTCACAACAGCGTCCGGTTTCATCACCGGAGCGATCTGCCGGAAAATCGACTCCATCGTCATCACCGGTGTCGCGACCATAATGACATCAGCAGAGCGCGCGGCCTCGGCGGGATCCGATCCCCCTTCATCCGCGATACCCATGCTGATCGAGTCCGAAACAGCCTCCGGGCTCATGTCGCAGGCGTACACCGAGTGGATCGTGCCGGCCCGCTTCATGGCGAGCGCGGCCGATCCCCCCATCAACCCCATTCCGATTACGGCAAGCTTCAACCCCGGCTCCTTATGCGGCGGAGAGCTTCGCGAGAAGCTCCTTCAGGGCGGCAAGGAACCGTTCATTCTGATCGGCCGTACCGACGGAGACACGGATCCACTCCGGGAGCCCGAAGCTCGCGCAGGGGCGGATGATAATGCCGCGGTCAAGAAGCGCCTGATTGAGTTCAGCCGCCTTCGGTCCGATGTGAACGAGAACAAAGTTGCTCTTCGTCGGCACAAATTCGAGGTTAAGAGACGAGAATCCGTCTTCCAGCTGCTTCACGCCGCTGCGGTTCATCTCATAAACACGGTCAAGGAATGCCTGATCGTTCACACAGCCGGCAGCCGCCGCCTGAGCGAGGGTGTTGCAGTTAAAAGGCGGACGGATACGGTTCACGAGTTCAGGAAGTTCGCTGGAATTCACACCGAACCCGACGCGGAGACCCGCCAGACCATAGGCCTTGGAGAAAGTGCGCGTCACAAAGAGATTCGGATACTTCTTCACGAGCGCGATGGAATCAATCCGGTCTTCCTCCGGCACAAACTCGCGATAGGCCTCATCAAGCACCACCGTCACGCTCGGGGGAATCTTTCCGAGGAACGCCTCAAAATCAGCCTGGGAAATCGTGAGGCCGGTGGGATTATTCGGAGTCGTGAGAAACACCACGCGGACTTCGGGTGTCACAGCCTTCGCAATGGCGTCCAGATCGATCGCAAAACCCTTCGCGGGAACTTCAACCGGCGTGCCGCCGCAGGCGAGCGTATCAATGCGGTAAACCGAGAAATAGAACTGGGAATAAACCGACTTGGCGCCCGGTTCGAGAAGCGCCTCACAGGTGAGCCCCATCAGCTCATCACTGCCGTTGCCCACAATGATCCATTCAGCCGGAACACCCAGCCGCTTGGCAATAGCGTGCTTCAGGTTATAGGCGTTTCCATCGGGGTAGAGAGCCACGTTATGTGCGGTCGCGGCTTCCCGGACTGCCTGCAGCGCGGATTCCGGCGCCCCGAGGGGATTCTCATTGCTGGCGAGCTTGAGAATATTCTCAGGCTGCAGTCCCTTTTCACGGGCGAGTTCACTGATCGGCTTTCCAGCCTTGTACGGCTCAATTCCGCGGATATAGGACGGAGCTGAAAGGTTATCTGACATGCTGTTACTCCCAATATTTTTTATTTTGACTGAGAAGCTGCCGCGGGCTTAATCGAGCGCCTTGGGGTAGGAGCCGAGAAATTTGAAGACGGCCGTTTCCGCTTTGATTTCGGTAAGAGCTTTCTTCACCGCTTCATCTTCGATGTGACCTTCGACATCAACAAAAAAATTGTATTCCCAGGCGCCATTCCGGGCAGGCCGGCTCTCCAGGTGCGTCATGGACACACCGTGACGCGCCAGAGGCTCAAGCCCTTCGAAAAGCGCACCGGCTTTATTCACCATGGAGAATTCAAAGGTCGTTTTATCCTTTCCGGGTTCCGGACTGCGATGTGTCGGATGGTGCCCGAGAACAAGGAAACGCGTGCGGTTCCCCGCCCAATCCTGAATTCCTTCGCCAGCGATACCGAGCTGATAAAGTTCCGCAGCCCGATGCGAAGCGATAGCACCGACCGAGTCATCCTCGGAAGCAATCCTTGCCCCCTCCGCGTTGCTGGAGCAGCTCACCTGTCTCGCGCCGGGAAGATGAGTCGAGAGCCACTCCCGGCACTGAGCAAGAGCCTGGGGGTGAGCCATCACGGTCTTCACTTTTGACAGATCGCCGCTTCGGGTGAGGAGGTTATGGATGATCGGAATCGACACCTCGCCCACAATGGTGAGAGATGTATCGAGAAGCAGATCCAGCGTCACCGCCACAGTTCCCTGCGTGCTGTTCTCCACAGGCACCACACCGAAGTCTGTACGGCTGTTCTCCGTCATCCGGAAGACATCCGCGATGGTTGAGCAGGGCCTGGCCTCAACGCTGGAGCCGAACTGCCGGAGCACCGCCATTTCACTGAAGGTTCCCGCAGGGCCGAGATACGCCACCGTGGTCGTTCGCTCCAAGGCTCTGCAGGAAGAAATTATCTCCCGGAAAATCGCCTTGACCGCGGGACCGTCGAAATTCCGGCTGAGAGACGCCGCGCGCTCAAGAATCAGGTTCTCGCGCTCGGGACGGAATACAGCAGTCCCGGTTGCTCCCTTCAGCTCGCCTACCCGGCGCACGACATCCGCGCGCTGATCGACAAGTTCAACGATCTTCGCATCGATTCCGTCGATCTCACGGCGGAGTTCTGCAAGCTGGGTTTCTTTATCCATGGCGACGCTCAAAATCCTTCATAAAGTCCGCAAGCTGCGTCGCACCTTCTGTCGGAACGGCGTTGTAGACCGAGGCCCGCATGCCGCCGATACTGCGGTGGCCGCGGATATTCTTAAGACCGAGAGCCGCGGCTTCCTCAACAAAGAGGTCATTCAGCGACTCGTCCTTAAGCCAGAAAGTCACATTCATGCGGCTGCGGAAAGCGGGCTTCACTTTCCCCGAATAGAAGCCGTCTGAAGCATCAATCACACTGTAGAGCGCACCCGATTTTTCAGCGGCCCGTTTTGCCATTTCAGGCACGCCGCCCTGCTTTTCAAGCCAGTGGCAGACGAGGTTTGCGATATAGATCGCGAAAGTCGGAGGCGTATTCAGCATGGAGTTCTTGCTCGAATAGCTCTTCCAGTCAAGCATCACCGGACAGTTTTCGGGAGCCCGGCCGATCAGGTCATGGCGGACAGCCGCAATGGTCAGACCCGCGATGCCGAAATTCTTCTGAGCGCCGAACCAGATGGCTCCGAATTTCCGGATATCAAACGGCCGGGTCAGGATGTTGCTCGACATATCAGCAACAAGCGGCACCCGTCCCGTATCGGGAACATAGTTGAACTCAATCCCGTGGACAGTCTCGTTATCGCAGTAGTAAACATAGGAGGCGTCCTCCGGAATCCGGAGATCCTGCTGCTGAGGCACGTTGGTTTCATCCCCTTCAGCCGCGATCGAAATACCGCCGAGCCGTCCGGCCTCATGCGCCGCCTTGCGGGACCAGGTCCCATTCACGATATAGCAGCCGCCGCCTCTGCGGGACGGGTCGGCCGACACCGGAGCCATCAGGTTGAGCGGCACCATGGAGAACTGCATATGGCCGCCGCCCTGCATGAAGAGAATGTCGTACTCCTCAGGAATGTCGAGCAGAGAGCGAAGCATCTGCTGGGTCTCGTTATGCACCTCAGTAAAGGCCTTGCTGCGGTGGCTGATCTCCATGATGGAGCAGCCAGTGCCTCTGAAATCCAGCAGTTCGTCCCGGACCTGTTCCAGAACTTCGAGAGGCAATTCCGAGGGACCTGCCGAAAAATTAAAGCAACGGCTCATTCTCTGACTCCTAAAACTGAATTTTTCCTGCTTGAAGTGCCGGAAGGGAATGCCGCAGGAGCATTCCCTTCCTTCTCTTTTATACCTGAACCGGATCAGAGATCGTCAAGCGACGGAGTCTCTTCCGGGGACGGATCCTCCGGACCGTCTTCCGACCCCTCGCCATCATCTCCCTCAGGAGCAGGCTCAGCATCGTCCCCGCCCTGATCCTTCACCGGGGTCACGCTCACCAGATCATCATCCTTCAGATTGACGAGCTTCACACCCTGCGTCGCGCGGGAGCAGATGCGGATATCGCAGACCGGAATACGGACAAGCTTGCCCTTCTTCGTGAGAAGAATGACTTCATCATTCTCATCAACCAGGCAGGCTGCCACGACCTTGCCATTGCGCTCCGTGGTCGCGATGGCGATCATGCCCATCGTGTTGCGGCCATGCATCGTGTACTCGGCGATCGGAGTGCGCTTGCCGTAACCGTTTTCTGTCGCGGTGAGCACCATCTGGCCTTCGTCATTGGCGACGATCATCGCGATGATCCTGTCTTCAGGACGGATCTTCATGCCGCCGACACCGCGGGCCGTGCGGCCCATCGGACGCACTTCGTTTTCATCGAAGCGAAGCGCCTTGCCAGCGTCCGAGAAGAGCATCACGCTGTGGGCGCCATCTGTCAGATCCGCTCCGATCAGCACGTCACCTTCATCCAGAGTGATCGCTGACGTGCCGCCGTTCTGGACCTTCGAGAATTCACTGAGCGGCACCTTCTTCACAACACCGCGGGCGGTGGCGAAGAAGACAAAATGCTCGCGGGCGAAGTCACTGAGCAGCGTGAGACGGAAGGCCTCGCGGGCAGCGTTTCTGGCCTTTGCAGGGAGATCGCCAAGCGTCACGGCATCCCATTCAGCGCCGTGTTTTGCCGCGAGATCATTCAGCGCCTTGTCGCAGATCGTGCGGGCCTGGCTCTGAATATCTTCCGAAAGATCCTGAACATTCATCATGCTCCAGGTCTTGCTGTTCTTCTTCGCGCGGCGCTCTTCTTCCTTCTCAGGCGTGTCCCACCCGGTCAGTTCTTTCAGCTCGGTCTGCACACAGATCGGAAGATCCGTGAGCGAAAGCTGACGCCACTTTTCATCCGGAAGTCCCGGCATTTCATCCCGGTCAGAGCAGACATCCGTGCGGATCGATTCACGCACATCCTCAGGCAGTTCCTCGAGCTTCACTTCATCGCGGTTCAGTCTCAGGAGCTGATTCCTCACCGGCAGACGGGCCGTGGCGAAGAAGACGCAGTGACTGTCATCCGGGGTCGGAATCGACAGGATGTTCGTCACACGTTCGAGCGCCATTTCCTTACCGCCGTTGCCATCATCCTGCTCGTACTGCTGGAGCGAAATCAGATTCTGGATCGGGCGTCCTTTGGAGCCCGCGCTGCCGGCCGGCACCATATAGGCGTGGTTGATCAGGTAGAGTCTGCCGAGATTCGTGAAGCACATGATCTGATCATGCGTGCTCGCGACAATCAGCTGATCGCCGGCATCTTCATCCCGGAGCTTGCCGGAATTACGTCCCATTCCGCCGCGATGCTGCGCCTGGTAGTCAGAAAGGTCCTGACTCTTGATGTAACCGTCGCGGCTAAGCGTAACGACGACATCCTTTCTCGGAATCAGATCGAGTTCATCAAAATCCGGATCGCCGGAAGGATCGATCTGCGAGCGGCGGGCATCGCCATACTTTTCCTTGATGTAGAGAAGGTCATCAGCGATGATCTTCACCACACGCTCATCCTTCGCAAGAATGTCGAGGTAGTCGGCAATCTGGGCGCAGAGTTCCTTATAGGCGGCAATGATGCTTTCCTGCTGCGTCGCGGTGAGAGTCTGGAGACGCATATCGAGAATGCGTTCAGTCTGCACGCGGGAGAGCCAGTAGAGGCCATCCGCGCGGAAGCCGCTGTTCGGTTCCACATCCTGAGGCCGGTAGTCGCGGTAGTTGCCCGCCACGGAACCGATCATCTCGTTCACGATCTTCGCGTTCCAGCCCTTGCCCATCAGGCGGTCACAGGCCTCGGCGCGGTCAGAGGACGACTTGATGATTTCGATGAACTCATCAATGTTCGCCAGCGCGATGGCAAGACCTTCCTGCAGATGGCCGTCCGCACGGGCCTTACGAAGCAGGAAACGGGTCCGGCGCACAACCACTTCGCGGCGCAGGCCGATAAAGGCATTCACGAGCTGCTTCAGATTCAGCAGCTGCGGGCGGCCGTCAAGCAGCGCCACCATATTGATACCAAAGGTCGTCTGGAGCTCGGTCAGCTTGAAGAGGTTATTGCGGACCGCTTCCGTATGCGCGTCGCGCCGGAGCTCGATCACGATACGGATTTCCTTTGAGGACTCGTCCCGGAGATCCACAATGCCGTCGATCTTCTTTTCGCTCCGGAGGGCCGCGATCTTCTTGATCAGCTCGGCCTTGTTCACCATGTAGGGAAGCTCGTCCACAACGATAGACGTGTGTCCCTTGTCGTCGGTTTCGTCGTGCACTTTGGCGCGGATCAGCATGGAGCCGCGGCCGGTGCGGTACGCCTGACGGACACCGCTGAGACCGAAAATGATGCCGCCGGTCGGGAAATCAGGAGCCGGGAGGAAGCGGATCAGATCATCCACGCTCGCCTCAGGGTGATGCAGGGCGTAGAGGCACGCGTCAATGGTTTCACCGAGGTTATGCGTCGGGATGTTCGTCGCCATACCGACCGCGATACCCTGGCTGCCATTCACAAGCAGCTGCGGGAAACGGGCAGGCAGCACCGTCGGCTCTTTTTCCGTACCGTCGAAGTTCGGCGTCATATCGACCGTATCACGGTCGATATCAGTCAGCATCTCTTCGGCGATGCGGCTCAGACGGACTTCCGTATAACGCATGGCAGCCGCGGGATCGCGGTCGATCGTACCAAAGTTGCCATGGCCGTCAACGAGCGGATAGCGGAGCGAGAAAGGCTGCGCCATACGGACGATCGTGTCATAGACAGCGGTATCACCGTGCGGGTGGTACTTACCGATCACGTCGCCGACCACACGGGCCGACTTTTTATAGGGAACATCGTGGCGGTTGCCGAGTCGCCACATGGCATAAAGCACGCGGCGGTGAACCGGCTTGAAACCGTCCCGGGCATCCGGGAGCGCGCGTCCGACCAGCACGCTCATCGAGTAATTGAGGTAGGCCTCCTCCATCTCATCAGAAATATTGACCTGATGAATATCTTCCTGGAGCTGAGAAACCATTTCGGAACCGGAATTGTTTCCGGAAGACGGATTCGCCTTGCCTTCGTTTTCGTCTGTCGCCATAAACCAGCCTGTGAAAATTGGCGGACCGGGAAAGCAGCCGCCAAGCAAAAAAAGTTGGGGTTAATTTTAACAGATGGGGCTCATCATTCCGGCCAGAACCGGCTGAAATCCCAAAGAAAACGGCTCCAGAAGAGGCTGAAACGCAATTCTCGGATTTTTTAACCTGTCCCCATTTTTATTTATCAGTCTCCTTCGCAATCCGCGGATCGAAATCTGAGGCGCGGCAGGGAGAATTCCGGGCGCGGATAAAAAAACACCCGGAAGCTGCAAAAAAACAGCATCCGGGTATCTCAGCTGAAAAGGCCTTCTGATCAGCGTTTTCTCAGCCAGTGAATGTAGTGAACGGCTCCGGCCTCTTCTTCCGTTTCCTGAGCGAGAAGCACGTTCCCTGTCTGATCAGAAAACGCCTTCAGGTCATGAACGGAAACCGGGTCGAGGCAGATGACTTTCAGAATTTCTCCTGACTGCATGCCTCTCAGAGCCCGGGCGCTTTTCAGCACGGGCTCAGGGCACTTGCCATCGACCGAGATCTCCTGATCGGGATGAAGACGGGATTCCGTTTCACTCATTCCTTGCCTCTCCGATCAGGCGCGTTCGCCGACCCAGCCGTAGACAGACTCAAGAGCCTTCGGCAGAGCTTCAGCATCGGAACCGCCGGCCATGGCGAAGTCAGGCTTTCCGCCTCCCTTGCCGCCGACCTGAGCCGCGACGAACTTCACGAGTTCACCGGCCTTCAGTCCCTTCTTCACGAGATCAGGCGTGACACCGGCGCAGAGCTGGAGCTTGGCACCATCCTTCGTGGCGAGAACCACAACAGCGCTGTGGAGCTTATCGCGGAGCTTATCAGCCATTTCGCGGAGCGCGTTGGCATCGGCACCGTCCACAGAGACCGCCACCACCTTGACGCCATTCACTTCGCGGGCGTTTTCAGCGATGTCAGAGCTCGCGCTCGCGGCGATCTTCGCCTGGAGCGAGGCGACTTCTTTCTCGAGCGAGTGGATCTGCTCAATGCAGGCGCTCACCTTCTCAGGCAGCTCGGATTCCTTCACGCCGCGGAAGTTCTGCTGGAGTTCGCTCACAAGAGCGGTCTTCTGCTGCAGGACGTGGAGCACGTTCATACCGGTCACGGCTTCGATACGGCGGACGCCGGCCGAAATACCCGCTTCGGAAATGATCTTGAAGGAACCAATGTCACCCGTACGGGCAACGTGCGTGCCGCCGCAGAGCTCCTTCGAGGAGCCGATCGACACAACGCGGACTTCCTTGCCGTACTTCTCGCCGAACAGCATGGTGGCACCCGTCTTCTTCGCGTCTTCGACAGACATTTCCTCAGTCTTCGTCGGGACGTTGGCGAGGATTTCCTCGTTAACGAGCTGTTCCACTTCCGCAATCTGCTCAGCGGTAACCGGGTGATCGTGCGTGAAGTCGAAACGCGTGATCTCAGGCGTTACCAGGCTGCCCTTCTGGGCAACGTGGGCGCCGCAGACCGTGCGCAGCGCCTTATGCATCAGGTGAGTCACGGAGTGATTGCGGGCGATGGCGGCGCGGCGTTCAGCGTTCACGCTCACGGAGAAGATATCGCCGATATGCACCGAGCCCTCGTGAATGTGGCAGCTGTGGCCGAACACGGAGGCCTTGATCGTCATCGTGTCGAGAATCTGAGCGATCGTGGAGGCGTTTTCAGCCACGCCCTGATCACCCACCTGGCCGCCCATTTCGGCGTAGCAGGGAGTCTTGTCAAACACGAGAACCGCATCATCGCCGGCTTCAGCCGACGTCACATCGGTGCCGTCCTTATAAATCGCGAGGACGCGGCAGCCTTCAGTGCGGAGCTCCTGATAGCCGCGGAATTCGTTCGTCGGGCCGTTGTAGACCAGGCCGGCGGCAATCTTGAACTTGCCAGCGGCACGGGCCTTCGCACGCTGCTCTTCCATCGAGCGGTCGAAAGCGTCCGTATCCACCTTGATGCCCTTTTCACGGCAGACGTCAGCGGTAAGGTCAGCCGGGAAGCCGAACGTGTCGTGGAGCTTGAACACCACGTTGCCGTCGAGCACGCCGTTCGTCGTCTTGGCGATGGCGTCTTCGAGAATCTCCATGCCGTTCGCGAGCGTGAGGAAGAAGCGCTCTTCTTCAGCCTTGATCACCTGAGCGATATTCGGCTTGTTGAGCTCAGGGTACACATCACCCATTTCGCGGGCGAGCGGTTCAACGAGCGTGTAGAAGAACGGAGCGCGGGCACCGAGCTTGTAGCCGTGGCGGATGGCGCGGCGGCAGATACGGCGCAGCACATAGGCGCGGCCTTCGTTGCCCGGCAGCACGCCGTCAGCGATAGCGAACGAGCAGGCGCGGATATGGTCAGCAATCACCTTGAGAGAAGGCGTACCGGGTTCCACGTCCGTAGCTCCGGCCTTTTCAACAGCGGCCTTAGCGGCAGCCATCAGATTGCGGAACAGATCGATGTCGTAATTCGTCGGAACGTTCTGGATCACGGAAGCGATACGCTCCAGACCCATGCCCGTATCAATGTTCGGATGCGGCAGACGATTCATCTTGCCGGAGGCATCACGGTTGAACTGGGTGAACACGAGGTTCCAGATTTCCAGGTAACGGTCGCCGTCCTCATCCTTGCTCCCCGGAGGTCCGCCCTGAACCGACGGACCGCGGTCAAAGAAGATCTCGGAGCAGGGACCGCAGGGGCCCGTGTCGCCCATCATCCAGAAGTTATCGGACATGTACTTGCCGCCCTTGTTATCGCCGATACGGACGATTCTTTCAGCGGGAATGCCGATTTCCTTGTTCCAGATGTCGTAGGCCTCGTCGTCATCAACGTAAACCGTCACCCACAGGCGGTCTTCCGGCAGCTCGAGAACCTTCGTCAGGAATTCCCAGGCCCACGGAATAGCGTCCTGCTTGAAATAGTCGCCGAAGCTGAAGTTGCCCAGCATCTCAAAGAACGTGTGATGACGGGCGGTATAGCCGACGTTATCGAGGTCGTTATGCTTGCCGCCGGCGCGGATGCACTTCTGGCTGGTCGTCGCGCGGGTGTACTCGCGCTTCTCGATACCGAGGTAGCAGTTCTTGAACTGGTTCATGCCAGCATTCGTGAACAGCAGCGTCGGGTCATCCTCAGGCACTACGGGGCTGGAGGGAACAATCGTATGTCCCTTGCTCTGAAAGAACTGGAGATAAGCGTTTCTTATCTCCGAGGCAGTCATGTATTTCATTAAAACGGTCCGTATTGAAAAGGCGGAATCAGCTTCCGCCTTCGCAGAGTAATTTCTTTGCAGGTAAAACTGCGCAGCAATGAATTCGCTGATTCTAACCCGTATGCGCAGTTACCTGAAGTGGGAGCGGTGAGAGAAACTCCTAAGAAGAGCTTCCTCAGGCAATCGTCGAGTAGCCGCCCGCGCGGTCAGACTCGCGCAGATAACGGTCAAACTGCATGGCCACCGCCCGCACAAAGATCTTCCCCTTCGGGGACACGACGATGCGGTCCGGATGAAGCTCCACGAGCTCATGCTTCTCATAGTGGGCGAGATGCTTCAGCTCCCAGGCGAAGGTCTTGTCGAAATCAATGCCGAACTTCTGCTCCACTTCGGACTTCACGAGCTCGAACTGGCACATGATCCGCATGATGACCCAGTAACGGAGCTCATCCTCATCAGAGAGGCGGAAGCCGCGGACCGTCGCGAGGCGGCCTTTGTTGATCGCGTCATAGTACGGTTCGATATCGCGCGGGTTGCAGGCATAAATCCTGCCGACCTTCGAAATGGAAGAGGCGCCGAGCGCCACCATGTCGCAGTCAGCGCGGGTTGAATAGCCCTGGAAGTTCCGCTGCAGCGTGCCGTTCTTCTGAGCGATGGAAAGCGGATCGTTTTCCTTCGCGAAGTGGTCCATGCCGATATAGCGGTAGCCATTCGCGGTGAGACGGCGGATCGCGTCAAACATGATCTCGACCTTGGTGAGAGTCGACGGCAGATCGGCGTTAAGGATCATGCGCTGGGGCTTGAAGTGATTCGGGAGATGCGCGTAGTGGTAGAGCGCGATACGGTCAGGCGACATTTCGATCACCTTATCGATCGTCTCAGCAAAGCTCTCGCGGGTCTGCTTCGGAAGGCCGTAAATGAGATCCATATTGACCGAATGGAAACCTGCGGCCCGGGCATTGTTCACGGTGTCACGAACGAGTTCGTAGGGCTGAATACGGTTCACGGCCTTCTGCACGTCGGGATTCAGATCCTGGACACCAAGGCTCATGCGGTTGAGGCCAAGCTCAGCCAGCTTCTCAACCTTATCCTTCGGGCAGCAGCGGGGATCCACTTCGATAGAGAACTCCCCGCCTTTCTGCAGCGGGAAGCGGGTGCGGATGATAGACATCACGCGTTCCAGCTCTTCATTCGTGAGGAAGGTCGGCGTGCCGCCGCCGAAATGCAGCTGCTCAATCTCGGTGTCACCCGTGAGGTGCTGCTTTACGAGATCGGCTTCCTTAGCGATGACATCGAGATAGCCCGTGGCGCGGTCGTGATCACGCGTCACGATCTTGTTGCAGCCGCAGTAGTAGCAGACGTCATTACAGAAAGGAATGTGAACATAGACGGAGAGCGCCCGCTTATTCTTTTCGTTCTCGCGGTTCCGGAGAGCTTCTTCGTAATCCTCGGCGGTAAGCGCCGAAGTAAAGCGGTCAGCTGTCGGATATGAGGTATAGCGGGGAGCCGGGATGTCAAATTTTTTCAGTAAATCAAGGTCCGGCAGTTCAACGCCGCTAGCAGAAAGATCACTCATGCAGGTATCTCCAAAAAAATGCATGACCTAGGTTAGAAGATCCTGATATTATTGCCACTATGTTCCAGTTGCTTGACTAGCGTCAAAAACAAAAACGACACCGTCCAGGCTTTTTTGTAGGTATTTATCGCAGGTCTTCTTCAGGAATATGTGCATTGTACTGATCCGAGCTTATATGAGTATGACCAGGCTCTGAGCAGTGCTGAAGCCCCTTGTTTTTAATCTG
Organism: Mesosutterella multiformis; assembly: GCF_003402575.1. Taxonomy (GTDB): domain Bacteria; phylum Pseudomonadota; class Gammaproteobacteria; order Burkholderiales; family Burkholderiaceae_F; genus Mesosutterella; species Mesosutterella multiformis. Next base: position 973,325 of record NZ_BGZJ01000001.1, on the reverse strand, counting down.
GTATTCATCTCTGATGACAACTCCAAACATTTCTTTGTCGACTCTTCGAGTTGCTTGTTCCAACTGCAATCTGCGGGAACTCTGCCTACCGCTCCGGCTGTCGCTCAAGGAAATTGAACGCATTGAGGACATGGTCACGACCCGCAAGAGAATCAAGCGGGGAGAAGCGCTTTACCGCGCGGCGGACCATTTCGACTGCCTTTACGCAATCCGCCTCGGCTTCCTGAAGAGCACGGTAATGTCGAGCGACGGGCGGGAACAGGTCATCGCTTTCCATATGGCTGGCGAGATGATCGGTCTCGACGGCATCGCGAGCGATGTCCACTCCTGCGATGTCATCGCCCTGGAGGACACCGAAGTGTGCGTTCTGCCCTATGACCGGGTGCTGGACGTCACAACGTCTCTCCGCTCGATGGGGGCCCATTTCCACAAGATTCTGTCGCGTGAGATCGTCCGGCAGCACGGCATCATGCTGCTTCTTGGCTCCATGCACGCTGAGGAACGTCTGGCGGCTTTTCTCCTCAATCTCTCGCAGCGATTCGAGGCCCGTGGATACAGCCGCAGTGAATTCGTGCTCCGCATGACGCGCGCCGAGATCGGCTCCTACCTCGGTCTGAAGCTGGAAACCGTGAGCCGCGTGCTTTCCCGCTTCTCGCACGACGGACTGATTCAGGTGAACCAGAAGCACGTCCAGATTCTGAATGCCTCAGGGCTGCGCGCCATTGTCTCAGGACAGCCCGCTGCGGCTGATGCCGGAAATTACGACGACGATATCAGTCTCGAGCCCTGATTACCCGCGCCGCAACTTCACAAACAAAACGCCTGAAGGATTTTCCATCCCTCAGGCGTTTGTTTTCACGCAGCCCGTATAAATCAGCCGCGAACCAGAACCGTACGCTCAATCACGGAGGGCTCTGTAATCGTGCAGCGCTTCGCGATCCCCGGCGTCATATAGACCGCCTTACAGTCGGCGCTCATCAGAATGGCTTCCAGATCCGGACGGCGGGACAGGAGTTCAAGAGACTTCTTTTTGCCCATGGCAAAAAGCGCCGTGCACCAGGCATCCGCCTTCGCGCCATCCTTATCGACGATCGTGACAGACGAGAGGTCGGTTGTCACAGGGTAACCCGTTACAGGGGACAGAATGTGCCCGTACGTCTTCCCATGCGTCTGCAGTTTCCTCTCATAGGCACCCGACGTGATCACGGATTCATTCTCAGCGGAGACCACCGCAAAGAACCCATTACGCTCTTCGAGCGGATGCTGAAGACCGATCTTCCAGGGGCGGTTCCCCGGGGCTGAGCCTATCAGCACCACATTGCCGCCAAGGTTAAGAAGACCGCGCTTCATGCCGAGTCCCGACAGAAAATCAGCCATTTTGGTACCGATATAGCCCTTCGCGATGCCGCCCATATCGATATCCTGACCAGGAGCAATATAGATGTAGCACTTGCCATCCCGGCGGGTCACGCGGATCTTTCTCCAGTCAACGTACTTCAGGGCTTCACGGATAGCCGCCTCACTCGGGACAGTCTTTCCGCCGAAACCGATCTTCCAGACATCAACCAGCTTTCCAATCGTGGGTTCAAACGCTCCATCGGACTCCCGGGCAACAACAATGGAATCCTCAACCACCTCAGCCACTTCCGGGGGAACCTCAACATCGGTTCCGGAGTGACGGATCACCTCCAGCAGCGGACTATCAGCCTCATGAACGGTCATCAGCGAGGCGAGGCGGTTCATCTCATCGTCCGCCTTCCCTAACCACAGATCAGCCTTTTCCTGCGTAGGCGCGTAGACCTGAAGAAAAATCATGGTGCCCATTGAGAAAGTGGTTTTCTGAGCGGAAAACTCGCTCTCCTGGCTCACAGCGGCAAAGGCAGCCGGCGCGGCAGCCGAGGCAATCAGGGGCAGCGTCGCCTGAAGAAAATGACGGCGGGAAATCATAAATCGGACAACTCCAGCAGAATCTGCAAAAAATAAGGGCGCCCAGAGGGCGCCCTACCGTCTCTAAGACAGAGAATCTATCTTCCTAAAGGAAGAACAGATTACTTGGCCTTGGCGAGAGCAGCGTTCGTAGCGGCGATGATGCCCTTGGAGGACAGCGTGGCGCCGGAAACGGTGGCAACACCCTTCGTGCCATTGGCCTTGACGATCGCGGGGATAACGCCGGCTTCAGCGCCCTTGAAGATCATCGGGGTTTCTTTCTGTTCGAGAACCTTAACGGAGGCGATCTTGCCGGCCTTAACGGTCACCTGAACCTTAACGGGACCAGACTTGCCCTGGCCTTCACCCGTGTAGGAGCCGTCCTTGTAAGCAGCGTTGGCACCAGCGGCGAGGAGAGCGGCAGCGGCGAGAACGATCAGTTTCTTCATGGTGTTTTCTTCCTATTAATGGGGGATATGTCGAGGCGTTGGTAGCCTCTGAAAACTTCGGTCCGGAAACTCAGCCTTTAATCGGTTTCTGAATTCCTTTTCCGAGACTGCGTAATAATAATACGAAGTCAGCCTTTATGGAGGGTCAGATTTACCCTCTAGCATTATCCCCTAATTCCAATTAATAACAAACGCTTCCCCCTTTCAGGGAGAAGCGTCTGTTTTCAGCCCTTTTTCAGGGATACAGCCGTCTGATTACTTGTTGAGACGGGTGTAGATGTAGGCCTGCTGGCCAGCGATGTGACCGAAGGTCACGATATCAGCCTGAGCGTTGCCGCCGAGACGGTTGCCGCCGTGCACGCCGCCGGTCACTTCACCAGCCGCGAAGAGGCCCGGGATAATCTGACCATTCTGGCCATAAACCTGGGTCTTCGTGTCGATCTTGATACCGCCCATGCAGTGGTGCACGGCCGGGGTCACGATGATGGCGTAGAACGGAGCCTTGTTGAGCGGACGGGGCAGGTCAGCGCGGCCGAACTGCTTGTCGTTCTTGGCGGCCACAGCAGCAGCGTATTCCGTCATGGTCTGCTTGAGGGCAGCAGCCGGAACCTTCATCTTGGCAGCGATTTCATCAAGGGAGTTGCCCGTGACGGTGTAGCTCTGCTTGATGTAGTTGTTCGTGGCCTTCAGGGACTTCTGCATATCAGAGTCGAAGAAGAGGAACGCGTTCTTGTCGGTCTGCTTCAGAATGGCGGCAGAAACGTTGTCGCGGGTCTCGAGCTCGTTGTAGAAGCGCTTGCCTTCGTGATTCACGAGAATGGCGCCGTTGCCGCGGACAGCTTCAGTGATCATTTCGCCGTTGCCCGGAACCACCGTCGGGTGGGTCTGGATCTCGGTCATATCGATCAGCTTGGCACCGGCCTTTTCAGCCATGATCATGCCGTCGCCGGTAGCGCCCGGCTGGTTCGTCGTGGAGAAGCCCTTCAGACGCGGAACGTAGTGAGCAACCATCTCGTTGTTCGCGCCGAAACCGCCGGCCGCGATCACAACAGCCTTGGCGTTGATCACGTATTCACCTTCCGGACCCTTCACCTTGATACCGGTAGCGGCACCCTTGGCGTTCTTCAGGATCTCTTCGGCCTTCGTGTTCACACGGATGTCAACCTTGCGGTTTTCAGCAGCCGTGTAAAGCGTGCGAACCACTTCCGGGCCAACGAGGTTGCCGCCGGTCGGGCGATGCGTACGGGGCTTGGTGGCACCGGCCATCAGACCGACGTCATGGAAGTCACCGCCGAGGGCGAGCAGCCAGTCAACGGAATCCTTGGCGTGGTTAGCGAGCACGCGGACGAGTTCCGGATTGTTCTTCCAGTGGCCGCCCTTCATCGTGTCGAAGAACATGATTTCGGGGGTGTCATAAATCCCCTTAGCCTGCTGCAGAGGCGTGGCAGCAGCGTTCAGGCCGCCGGCAGCGCGGGTGGTGTTGCCGCCCGGGAAAGCCATCTTTTCGACGACGATCACCTTGGCGCCAAGATCGTGGGCTTCAACAGCAGCAGCCAGACCAGCACCGCCGGCACCGACGATCACGACATCCGTGTTGACATTCTGAGCCGCGTTGGCGACACCAAAGGCGGCAGTCAGAGCCAGAGCTAACAAAGCTTTTTTCATATTCTCTCCAGTGAATTTTGGTTCCGGGCAGTCAGTAGTCCCCCTGCTACCCAGAATAGGTAAGAAATCAGCGGCAGATTATATCCGAAAGTTTAAAAAAACTGAATAAATACCCATAAAGTTATAGAACCCGGATGGTTTTTTCCATCCGGGTTCTATCGGCAAAACGGGATCCTCAGCAAAGAGTCTTAGTTATCAGAACTTGCCCTTGGAATCACGAAGCGTCACAGAAAGATTGAAAACAGGATGCTCTCCGGTGAAATCCACCCGATCAGCAACAAAGTAACCGTTGCGCTCAAACTGGAACTTTTCATCCTTCTTCGCTTCTGCGAGAGCCGGTTCAACATACCCCTTAAGGATCTCCTTGGAGTTCGGATTCAGGAGCGTCCGGTAATCTGCTTCAGACGATTCGGGATGTTCCATCTCAAAAAGCCGTCCATACACCCGGATTTCAGCAGGGAGAGCCGTCTTCGCGTCGACCCAGTGGATCGTGGCCTTCGCCTTCACCGTATCGGCACCGGTCGACCCACTCTTCGTCTCCGGGAAGTACTGGGCATGAACCACCGTCACACGGCCGTTTTCATCAGTTTCGCAGGAAACCGGCTGAATGATATAAGCGGCGCGAAGACGAACCGGCTTCGCGGGGGAGCCATCCTTCGGAAGCGTCAGACGCTTGTAGCCCTTCGGCGGGTCCAGGCTGAAGTCACTCTCTTCAATCCAGAGTTCCCGCGAGAAGGGAATGCTGCGCACGCCCATATCGGGGTTCTTCGGATGATTGCTCGCCTCCATGAGTTCCGTCTGGTTCTCAGGATAGTTGTCGATCACAAGCTTCAGCGGATGAAGAACCGCCATGCGGCGGGCGGCTTTCTGATCCAGGTCCTCACGAAGGCTGTTCTCGAGCACCGAGTAGTCGATCCAGCTGTTCGAAGTCTTCGAGACACCGCTCTTCTCAACGAAGTTGCGGATCGATTCCGGGGTGTAGCCGCGGCGGCGCAGACCAACGAGAGTCGGCATACGGGGATCATCCCAGCCGTCCACCAGACCTTCCTTCACGAGCGTGATCAGTTTTCTCTTCGAAAGAACCACATTCGTGATATTGAGTCGGTTGAACTCATGCTGATGGGACAGCATGAAGAAATTCGGACGCACAACATCGAGCGCTGCCTGGAGCACCGGAGTGAAGTTTTCGGTGTGGTCGTTAAGGAGCGCGAAAGCGGCCTTCCGGTCAGCGGCATCAGCCGCAAGCGGCGACTCGGCCCCATGGCGGGCGAGGATCTCCGCCATCGCGACTTCAGGATCGGAGGTAATGCCAAGCTTCGCCTTCGACTCTTCAACGCGGGCAAGGAACGCGTCCGCGCGGTCATCCCGGCCTTCCGCCATATCCTTCAGGATCTGCTTCGCTTCCTCGTACTGCGGCGTGCGCAGTTCCGGAACGATGCGTTCAAGCGCCCAGTCGTAGAACGGACGCTGATCCTCAAACTCCAGCGTGCAGAGGGAATGCGTGATGTTCTCAAGCGAATCCTCAATCGGATGGGCAAAGGTGTACATCGGATAGATGCACCATTCGTTGCCCGTTTCCTGATGCTCAGCGAAACGGATACGGTAGATCGCCGGATCGCGGAGATTCACATTCGGGCTTGCCATGTCGATCTTCGCGCGGAGCACCATGGAACCCTCCGGGTGCTTTCCGTCACGCATCTCGCGGAAGACGCGGAGGTTTTCCTCCACGCTGCGGTTGCGGAAAGGAGAATCCTTGCCCGGCTCAGTGAGCGTACCGCGGTTCGCGCGCATCTCATCCTGGGTCTGCTCATCCACATAGGCATAGCCGGTGCGGATCAGATACTCAGCAAACTGGTACATCCACTTGAAGTACGAGCTGGCGAAGAAAAGATCATTTTCTCCGTTATGCTCCCAGCTGAAACCAAGCCACTTCACGGTTTCCTTAATGGACTCCACGTACTCAGGGCTTTCCTTTCCCGGATTCGTATCATCGAAACGCATATGCGCATAGCCGCCGAAATCGCGGGCCATGCCGAAGTTAATGCAGATGCTCTTCGCGTGGCCGATATGCAGATATCCGTTAGGCTCCGGAGGGAAGCGGGTACGGATTCTCGCCGGATCATCCACTCCCTTCACCTGCTCGGAATAAGGAGCCGGATGACCGCACCATTTACGGGGCACAGTCGCTCCCTTCTCGATATCTTCCTCGATCAGCGTGCGGATGAAGTTTGAATTAACCGGCGCAGTGTTTTCGTTTTCAACGGCCATGGCAGATTTTCTTTATGAGTAAACAACAGAGTTGCAGCGTTTCTTAAACGCTAAAGTCCGTTATTTTAGCTTTTTAAGTTTCAGGATTCAGCACCCGGGCTTTTTTCTCGGAAGACGCGCGATCAGACTCGATGTATCCCAGCGGCGGCCCCCGAGATGCTGGACTTCGCCGTAAAACTGATCAACAAGCGCTGTGAGAGGAAGAGAGGAGCCATTTCTGGACGCCTCCGCGAGCGCGATCCCGAGATCCTTTCTCATCCAGTCGACGGCAAACCCAAAATCAAACTGATCGCGAACCATGGTCTTTCCGCGGTTTGCCATCTGCCAGGAACCCGCAGCACCCTTTTCCAGAACGCCGAACACCTTATCCATATCGAGACCGGCGTTCATGCCAAAGGCTGCCGCTTCGGAAAGCCCCTGAACTATTCCGGCAATGCAGATCTGATTCACCATCTTCGCGAGCTGTCCGGCCCCGGCTTCCCCAATCCGGGTCACCGCGCAGGAGAAGGCGGCAGCCGCGGTTTTTCCGGCTTCAAACGCCTCCTCATCACCGCCGCACATGACGGTCAGCACGCCTTTTTCTGCTCCGGACTGGCCTCCTGAGACCGGGGCGTCAATGAAGGACACCCCTTTCTCTTTCGCGGCTTTGTAGAGTTCACGTGCGAGCTGCGCGGAATCGGTTGTGTCGTCCCAGAGAATGGCGCCGGGCGTCATGCCGGCCAGCGCCCCATCCTCGCCATAGACAACTGAGCGGACATCGTTATCGTTCCCGACACAGAGAAAAACAATATCAGCGCCTGAGGCTGCCTCTCGGGGAGTCGCCGCTGCCCTGCCCCCGAACTCTGACACCCAGCGGTCCGCTTTGCTCTTCGTGCGGTTATAAACCATCACGCTGAAGCCGCTCTTCGCCAGATGTCCCGCCATCGGGTAGCCCATGACACCGAGACCGATAAAGGCCGCTTTTTCAATCTTTGTCTTTACCATCCGCGCACTCCTTTCATTCAGAATTCTCTGAGAAAAAGGCGGACTGCAGTGACACCGCAGCCCGCCTTCAGAAAGCACAAAACCTGATGCCTGCTGTTACCGGGTACCGCGCTTCTTATTCTCGCTCATAGCAAGCTTTGCCACCTTGCGGGCAAGCACCGCTGTCGGATCGACAATCGCGACCCGCGAATCAGCAATCGGGAATTCGTCCGTCTCATCCAGAATCAGAGGCAGTTCCGTGCAGCCCAGAATCAGCACATTGCAGGCGTATTCACGCACCAGATATTCCGCGGCGCTCAGAAGTTCATCCCGGCAGACCCCTTCCGTGAATCCTGCCTTCGCGCCCTGGGGACCGTAAATCGCGGACATCACGAGTTTCTGATGCTCTTCATCCGGGGTAAAGAGCGGCAGCCCCATGGCCTCAGCCTTCTTCGAATAGATACCGGTCTTGATCGTGCCGGAGGTTGCCAGCAGACCGATGCGGGGTTCCTTGAAGCGGGTCGCGATATCTTCAAGAGCCGTCTGCTGCATATCGACAAAAGGCACCTTGAGGTAGCGCTTCATATAAGGAAGGAACGCGTGAGCGGTATTGCAGGGAATGATGATCGCGTCACAGCCATCCTCTTCGAGACGCTTGGCTGAGTGATAGAGGCAGATCGTCGGGTCAGTCTTGCCTTCAAGAAGGCATGCGGTACGGTCCGGGGTCTGAGGATTCTCCTCAATCACAAGCTTGAAATGCTCCTGATCCGTCTTCGCAGGGGTTGCCTTCACGATCTTATTAAAGAGATCCACTGTCGCCGCCGGTCCAAGTCCGCCGATCAGACCCAGTTTGAAGGGCTTCGGTAGCGGCTTCGGTTCCGAAGCGGCCGCGGCTTTCGCGAGGATCCCGATCGTATCGAGAACCGGAATGCCTTTTTCAGCGAGTTTCGGCGCTGCGAGCGCCACAGCCTCATTCATTGGCAGGACCACGTCCACGGTTCCCAGCCTCCCGGCAGCCGCGGCGAGCAGCTCGACCGCTTTGTCGGTTACACCGGATGCCTTGATTTCAGCAATCGCCTCCCCAGTCAGCTTCTGAGCCTCTTCGTCCGCCGGCACCGGCTCAGCGCCGCCGGCAAAGATTCTCGCGTGAGAGGAAGCCGAGCACTGCGCATAGGCGCACTTCAGCACGCCCACCTTTTTCGCGCCCGAAACTTTCAGTTCCTCTCCGATCGCAGAGAGCCAGTCAAGCACCGGCGTCGTGATTTCAACCTGCAGTTCATCCAGGTATTTCTGGACCGCGACGCAGGGCAGAAGAATCAGATCAACACCCTCTTTCTGAAGTCGGATCGACGCGTCGAGCGACAGCATCTTCTGATCACGCAGATGGAACAGGGGATCCGGTGCGTCTTTTCTCGGCGGTTCCCAGTCCATGACCACTTCGACCGGACGTCCGAGCTTCTGAGCTTCCGCGATCAGCCGGGTCTTCAGTTCGACAGCGGCCTGCGGCAGAATGCCGGCGACAATACCAACTTTCAGCTTATTCAAAGACATATCCATACACCCCGTTCAAAAATAGTTTTCTGCAGAGTCCAATAATGATATTAGCCCATCTTACTAAGGCTAAATACCTAAATCCCTGAAAACACCCCGAGACCAATCATATAGAGCGCTGAGGATGGGGCGTCCTTGTTCTCCAGTCCGGACTGCTAACTGATCAAGAGTCTCCACGTAGCTGTCCTTCCTGCCTTCGATTCTTTGCTTTGCGTCGTGCAGCCAGAGCGTACGTTCATCATCCGTCAGCGTTTCGGGGAAATTTCTCGCCCGATACCGGAGAAGCAGCTGGTCATAGACCGGATTGTCAAAGTGAATCCTGCCCTCGTGGTAACTTTCCGCAAGCGCTTCCCCGGTCAGTCCCGACACTTTCTCAACCATGCGGGAATCCGAGCGTGACGGGAACCCGGAGGAGTAAAGCGCCTCATCAGGATCCTGCTCGGGCTCCGGGATCTCTTTCTCGTGAGCCTCTTCGAGCCCGGCGATCAGCATAGCCGTCACTTCACTCATTCTCTCAGGCGTGAATTTTTCCGCATTCCGTTTCACCGCCTCGAGATCGATGCCGAACTTCTCCGCCTGTCCCCCGCTCAGAACACCGAGATGACTGCAGACGAAGGGACACTTATTCACGCGGAGCGTATAAACAGGCAGCCTCGGATCATTTTCATCACCTGAGGTGAAGATCCGTCTCTCCACATCCTCAGACCTCAGCGTGAAAAGCTCCTCCGGATCCCGTTCCAGATCCCAGAGGAGGACCCGGTTCGGGTCGTGCGGCATCGCGGCGATTTTCAGCGCGCACTTCAGATAACCGTGCGTCTGACCGATATGGCTGTCCACCCAGACGACCGGTCCCCGGTTCAGCTCCTCAATCACGGCCTGCTTGCCGCGATGCTTAAATGCCCACTGCCAGAGTTTCGGTTTTGTTTTCCGGATCAGACCGGCAAGAGCCACCGTACCGTACACATCGGAAAGCGCGTCATGTGCCTTTTCATGTGAAATGCCGTTTGCGGCCGTGAGACACTCAAGCTTGAAGGTGTGACCATCGAGATCGGGATTCTCATCCTTCAGAATGCGCTTCGCTTCAAGCTTCGGAATCCAGTCCTTTCTGAGCGGCCACTCAATCCCCTCAGGCCGCAGCGCCCAGACCGCCAGCGTGATCGGATACAGATCCCAGCGGCTGCAGCCCGCGGAATACTCCCTCGTGTACGGAGGAAGGAAATTCCGCCAGAAAAGGAAGCGGGAAACCTCGTCATCAAACGACAGATTGTTGTAGCCGATACCAATGGTGTCCGGTTCGGAAAGCCGGGCGAAAACCGCCCGGGCAAATTCGTTTTCCGGGAGCCCGTTTTCCTCACAGTACTGGGGAATAATGCCTGTCAGAAGACAGCTCTCCGGAGAGGGGAGAAAATCGCGGTTTGGCCTGCAGTAGAGGACTTCTCCCTCACCTATGAAGTTCAGATTTTCATCCGTTCTTACCCCCGCGAACTGAGAGGGACGTCTCTCGTCACCCCGGAGGCCGAAAGTTTCATAGTCATGCCAGTAAAACGTGTTGCTCATCCTTCTCTCCCGCTGCCCCGTTTCAGGCCAGAATTACATCAAACTGCTCCTGGGTGTAACCCGGTTCCACCAGGAGTGAAACCGGCTTGCCAATAAACTCGTGAATCAGTTCGAGTGCCGGAGACTCACTCTCCAGAAACATATCGATGACAGTCTGAGAAGCGAGAATCTTGAACTCCTTCGCGTCGGTGTACTGGCGCCACTCACGGACCACCTCACGGAGGATTTCGTAGCAGACCGTACGGGCGGTTTTGATTTCCCCCCGGCCGCCGCACACCGGGCACGGTTCACAGACCATATGAGCGAGCGACTCACGGGTACGCTTCCGGGTCATTTCGACGAGGCCAAGCTCAGTAAAGTTACTCACCGTCATCCGGGTGCGGTCCTGAGCGATGCCGCGGCGAAGTTCAGCAAGAACAGCCGCCCGGTGTTCGTCACTCGTCATATCGATAAAGTCGATGATGATGATGCCGCCCAGATTCCGAAGCCTCAGCTGCCGGGCGATCGTCTGCGCCGCTTCCAGGTTCGTTTTGAAAACCGTGTCGCCGAAATCCTTCTTTCCGACAAAACCTCCGGTATTCACGTCAATCGTTGACATCGCTTCTGTCTGATCAAACACCAGATAACCGCCGGATTTCAGATCCACACGGCGGCGAAGCGCCTTCTCGATTTCATCCTCGACGAGATACTTCTCAAAGAGCGGGATTTCGCCGCGGTACAGCTGGAGCTTCTCCTCGGCGATCGGGACGAAGGTCTTCGCAAATTCCTTCAGTTCCTTAAAGGTGTCCTGGGAGTCCACCAGAATCGCCGCGGTCTCCGAATGCACCATATCGCGCAGCACCCTCTGCTCAAGTGACAGCTCCTGATAGAGAAGCGAGGGAGCGGGCAGGTGAGATGCTTTGTACTGAATCTGTTCCCAGAGCACTTTGAGGTAACGCATATCGGAGCGGAACTCTTCCTCTGTCGCCCCCTCTTCAGCGGACGTCCGGACAATGTACCCGCCCTTTTCTTCCTCAGGCTTCAGGCGGCTCACTTCGTCACGAAGTTTTTCCCGAAGGTCCGAATCCTCAATACGCTGGGAAACGCCGATATGGGGTTCGCGGGGAAGATAAACGAGCTTCCGGCCGGCAAGCGACACTGTGGTCGTGAGCCGCGCTCCCTTCGTTCCGATAGGATCCTTTGCCACCTGCACCATCACGGCCTGCCCCTCATGCAGCACGCGCTCGATCGGGAGAGTCTTATCTCCCTGATGCGCTTCTGTGATGTCGGCGACATGAAGGAACGCTGTCCGCTCGAGTCCGATGTTGATAAAGGCGGACTGCATGCCAGGCAGCACCCGGGCCACGCGTCCCAGATACACGTTTCCCACAAACCCGCGGGACACCTGCCGCTCCAGATGGATTTCCTGCAGGATGCCGTCCACCAGAATCGCCACGCGGGTTTCCCGGGGCGAATAGTTGATCAAGACCTCTTCCACGATGATTTCCTTTGTTGCTGCCGGACGGCTTTCGGCGTAGCTCCCATGAGCCCAGGGGCTGAACCCCGCCCCCTCGAAGAAATCCGGCCTGCTTTAAAATTGGTTGATTCATTGTAAAGTCGAAACCCGCCCCGGCGGCTTCCGTTTCTGTCCAACTTCTCTTATTTAGGCCATCTCTTCCATGTACGATCAATACGAAACACTCTTAAAGCACGTTTATGAACACGGAGTGAAGAAGACTGACCGCACAGGCACCGGAACGATCTCGGTTTTCGGCTACCAGATGCGGTTCCCGCTCTCGGAAGGCTTTCCTCTCGTCACCACGAAGAAGCTGCATACGCGCTCGATCATTCATGAACTGCTCTGGTTCCTGAACGGCGACACAAATATCCAATATCTTCACGACAACAAAGTGACGATCTGGGATGAGTGGGCGGATAAGGACGGCAATCTCGGTCCTGTTTACGGCGCTCAGTGGCGTGCCTGGAGAACGGCAAACGGCGACAAGATCGATCAGATCAGCGAAGTGATTGACCAGATCCGGCATCATCCTGACAGCCGGCGGATGATCGTCTGCGCTTGGAACGTGGGCGACATTCCTCACATGGCACTGCCCCCCTGCCACTGTCTTTTCCAGTTCTATGTGGCGGACGGCAAGCTTTCCTGCCAGCTCTACCAGCGATCCTGCGATCTGTTCCTCGGCGTGCCCTTTAATATCGCGAGTTACTCGCTCCTCACCCACATGATGGCCGCGCAGTGCGATCTTGAACCGGGAGACTTCATCTGGACGGGCGGTGACTGCCACATCTATCTCAATCATCTGAATCAGGTGCGTGAGCAGCTCTCCCGCACGCCGCGCGCCTACCCGACGCTCACACTCGCAAGGAAGCCCGCCGATATCTTCTCCTACCGGTATGAGGACTTTGTGATCGAGGGCTACAACCCGTGGCCCGCCATCAAGGCGCCGATCGCTGTCTGATCAGACTGAAACCCAATAAACAAAAATCTCCGGATGCTTTTCTGAATGGCATCCGGAGATTTTTCTGGCGGGAGTTTTCCGCGATCAGCACTCAACGATGCAGACCGCAAGGCCTCCCGTACTGGTTTCCTTATATTTATTGCACATATCACGGCCCGTTTCGAGCATCGTCTGAATCGCCTCATCGAGCGAAATATAGTGACGGCCGTTGCCCGCCATGGAAAGCCGGGCCGCGGCAATCGCCTGCGTAGCCGCCATCGCGTTGCGTTCAATACACGGAATCTGGACCTGACCCGCCACCGGGTCGCATGTGAGCCCCAGATGATGCTCAATACCGATTTCCGCCGCGTTCTCGATCTGGTAGGCATTGCCGCCCATCACCGCAGCGAGGCCGCCTGCCGCCATGGAGCAGGCGACACCCACTTCACCCTGACACCCGACCTCAGCGCCTGAAATTGAAGCGTTGGTCTTAAAGAGAATGCCAATCGCGCCGGCCGTGAGCAGGAAGTCCCGAATACCCTTTTGATCCGCCCCGGAAACAAACTGACGGTAGAACTCGATCACCGCGGGGATCACACCCGCGGCGCCGTTCGTCGGAGCGGTCACAATGCGGCCGCCCGTCGCGTTTTCTTCCCCTACCGCGAAGGCGAAGGAACAGACCCAGTCAAGCACAGCGAGCGGATCATCGGTGAGTGAAATCTTTTCAAGGCGCCGCTTCATGCCGGCTGCGCGGCGCGCGACCTTATAAGCACCGGGGAGCATCCCCTCGGTTCTCAGGCCGCGGTCCATTGCCTCCTTCATCACGCTCCAGATGTGATCCAGCTCACGGTCGATTTCCTCATCAGTGCGCCAGACGCGTTCATTCTCGCGGACGATTTCCGGGATCGTTTTTCCATCCCGGCCGCAGAACGCAATGAGTTCCACCATGTGCTTGTAGCGATACGGGAGCACCACCTGATTAAAAGCAGCCGGCACTTCCGGAATATCCGGATTCTCTTCGCTTCCGGCAACGACAAAGCCGCCGCCTACCGAGTAGAAGCGACGGGCGAGAAGCGTATGCCCCTCGGCGTCGAGCGCCGCCACATCGATCGCGTTTGTGTGGAATCGGGCAATCTTTTCCGGGCTGAAAGTGATGTCGCGGTCCCACTCGAACCCAATTTCAGACTCTCCACCCAGCTTCAGGCGACGGTTATCACGGATATCCGCGAGAATCGCGGGTTCCGCGTCCACGTCGAGCGTTTCAGGCTCCAGCCCCATGAGGCCAAGCACAAAGGCCGTATCGGTCGAGTGCCCCTTGCCGGTTGCCCCAAGACTTCCCATCAGATCCACAGTGATCCGTGCGACCCGCGGCAGCATCTCCCGGTGGGAGAGCATGCGGATGAAAAGCGCGGCGGCTCTCATCGGTCCCACCGTATGCGATGAGGACGGACCAATGCCGACGCGGAAAATGTCAAAAACGCTGATTGCCATGATTTATTTATTGATTCCTGAACCGGCTGACTTACCTGAGCCGGATGACTTTGCCTGCGCAGACCCGATCCTCACCGCCCGCGCGGTAGGACACTTCGGCCTCATCCCCGATATGGCTTTCGGCCGGGAGCAGCGCGAGGGCAAGAATAGTACCCGAGTCTGAGACAGTCCATGTGGTGATGATCCCGCCTTCAGAGGAGTTCCCGCGGAGCACTACTTCAGGAGCGGAGTCGAGCTTCGAGGCATCATCCTCCGACTGAATTTCAAGCACGCCAAGGCGGCAGCGGATTCCGGCTCGGTACCGGGCCTCGGTTAGGGCGCGTCCGATGAACATACGGGCCGGATCAGAGAAGTCGACTGACGAGCCAAGACCCACTTCAAGCGGAGAGGAGGATTCGTCGTAATCACAGCCAAAAGCGGGAAGGCAGATCGCCGTGCGGGCGGCTTCCCAGGCTTCTTCACCGATCGGAGCGGCACCGGCCGCGGCCAGTTTCTTCCAGAACGCATCCAGCTTCGCAGTCTCTCCCTGAATGAGGAAGATATCCTCAAAGGCGCAGACCTGAACACCCGCTTCCGGCTCCGTGAAGCTGCCCGCCTTCGGAACGGCGCAATCCACCTTTTTCAGCGTGTCAGAAGCAAGGGGACCGCCAAGCCAGAATACGTGACGGTCTTCCGGCTGCTCCACTTCGGCCTCAAAAGACACCGCAACCTGTCTCGACCAGGCAAGCCCCGTATCCGCCGTTTCCGGGAACAGCACGACATCCCAGTACCCCGTGTGGGCAATCACGGCCACTTCCTGCATGACACCGCCTGACGCATTCAGCATCGAGGCGAGAAGGCAGTCGCCCGTAGCATGCTTCGCCACATCAGCCGTAATCAGACGGCGAAGCAGCTTCTCACCGTTCTCACCCTCGGTACGGATCACCCGGGCAGCCCGGACATCTTTCAGGAAGGCGCCGGTCAGAGCCGAATGCCTTTCAGCCGCCGCGTCTCCGTAGCTCAGAATGAGCTTCGGGGTATCTTCCGTCCATTCGATACCGTCAAGGCCGGACGCAGCCGGCAGAAAGTCTTCGCTTTTCACCATCTCACTACTCTCCTGATTCTGATTTTTCACACGCTTATGCCCGGGGAAGCGTCACACCGTGCTGCTTCTGATACTTGCCGCCGCGGTCCGCATAGCTCACCTCACAGGGCTCGTCGCTCTCAAAGAAAAGCACCTGCGCGCAGCCTTCTCCCGCATAGATCTTTGCGGGCAGCGGAGTGGTATTGGAAAACTCCAGCGTCACATAGCCCTCCCACTCGGGCTCAAACGGCGTCACGTTCACGATGATGCCGCATCGCGCATAGGTCGACTTCCCGAGGCACACCGTAAGCACATTCCGGGGAATCCGGAAGTACTCCACCGTGCGCGCGAGAGCGAACGAATTGGGAGGAATGATACAGACATCGGACTTCACATCAACAAAGGATGCCGGATCGAAATCCTTCGGATCCACAATCGTCGAATTGATGTTGGTGAAGACCTTGAATTCATCCGCACACCGGATGTCATAGCCATAGGAGGAGGTCCCGTAGGAAATGACCTTTTTATTGTCAACGTACCTGACCTGCCCCGGCTCGAAGGGCTCAATCATGCCGTGCTCTTCAGCCATCCTGCGGATCCATCGGTCGCTCTTGATCGTCATGCTGTTTCCTCCTTTTCCTGCTCCGGAGCAGAGGCCGGAGCGCTCTTTTCACTGAACTGAATATTGTAAAGGTGGGCATACAGCCCACCCTTCGCAAGAAGCTCCGAATGCGTGCCGGACTCCACAAGACGCCCGGACTCCATCGCCACGATCCGGTCCGCATTCTGAATAGTGGACAGGCGGTGCGCCACAATGAAGACCGTGCGCCCCTTCATCAGATGGGCGAGCGACGCCTCGATGTACTTTTCGCTTTCCGTATCCAGCGCGCTCGTCGCTTCATCCAGAAGGAGAATCGGCGCGTTCTTCAGGATCGCGCGGGCAATCGAAATCCGCTGACGCTGTCCGCCGGACAGCTTGGATCCGGATTCGCCGACCTTCGTCTGAAGGCCATCCGGAAGAGACTCAATGAGAGAGGTGAGGCTGGCCGCGTCCGCCGCGCGCCGGATCTCTTCCTCAGTCGCTCCCGGAGCGCCGTATGCGATATTCGCGGCAATCGTGTCGTTGAAAATCACAACCTCCTGACTCACCAGGGCGATTTGATCTCGAAGCGACCGGAGAGAAATCTCACTCTGCTCCAGCCCGTCATAGAGAATCTTTCCCTCAGTCGGATGCCAGAACGCCGGAATCAGGTGAATGACAGAAGACTTGCCGGCACCCGAGGGCCCGACGAGCGCGATTCTTTCCCCGGGCTTCACGGAAAGCGAGAAATCCGTAAGCGCATTTTCCTTCGCGCCTTCGTAGCGGAGCGAGACGTGTGAAAACTCAATCCGGCCCGTGCTCTTCAGCTCTTTCTTTCCGCCTTCATCCTCAAGCGGTTCGCCCAGGAGCGCATAGATACTGTCAGCCGCCGCTCCCATCTTCGCGATCGAGCCATTGAGCCCCGAGAGATGGCGGATTGAAGGCATCAGGAGCAGAAGCGCCGAGAGATACGTCGTGAACTGTCCCATCGTGAGGAGCCCCTTCTGGGCCTGAACCAGAGCCACAACAAGCACAACAGACACCGCGCTCATCGTGACAAGCTGCGTCAGCGGAGTTCCCGCGCCCGCCACCTTCTGCTGCGCCATATTGAGGCGCTTGAATTCCTCGCTGATCCGGGCAAAGTTGTCGGCTTCCCGTTCCTGGGCGCCGTAGATCTTCACCATGCGGTGGGCATCAATCATCTGGAAGAGACCGGAGGACATCGATCCCATCGTCTCCTGCATCATCTTCGTGAACTGACGCATGCGGCGGCTCACCCAGCGAAGGATGATCGCGATGAAGGGCGCGAGAAGCAGCGTCACGGCCGTGAGCCGCCAGTCCTGCCAGACAAGCACCGCGAGGAGCGCCACGATCTGCAGCACATCGCGGATGATCAGCGTGAGAAGGCTGGACGCGCCGGACAGCGCATTCGACGCCTCATAGAGAAATTTCGACACGATCTCACCGGTCGAATACTTCTGATAGACGGACTCCGGCCAGTAAAGGACGTTCCTCATCATCTGGGTTCTGAGATCCACCATCACAGACTGCGAGACCTCCTGCAGCCAGTAGCTGCTGAGGAACGTTGACCCGCCGTGGAGCACGGTGATCCCCAGGAGCGCGACCGGCGCCCAGAGGAGCACGTAGGGATTATGTTCATAGAATCCCATATCCGTCAGTTTCCCGAGCAGCATCGCGATCAGCGAGGAAGATCCGGCAGTCACCGCGAGTGCGATAACAGCGTAGATGATCCACTTCTTATAAGGGCGGAGCATCTTCAGCAGACGGACAATATTGGGGTCAGCAAGAGACCAGCGCTTCTTCGCGCGGCCGGGAGAGGCGGATTTCATCTCTGTCATCTTTTTTCAGTAGGTTTCACACTGCCGCTATCATATCCGCTAGGGGCGTCTCATCAGAAGATGCCTCATCCCTCAGTCCAACTCAACCGTAAATAATCATGTCCAAGACTGTTCTATGCCGGCTTCCCAATCATGTTGGCGACTGCATGATGACCCTTCCCGCGCTTCAGCTTCTCGCTGACAGCGGCTTTACCCCCTCGCTCATCGGGAAAAGGTTTGCTGAAGACCTCATGGCAGGTATGGGGTGGCGGTATGACCCGATCGAAGGACAGGTGCTGAAGGATCTGGGGCGGGTGAAGGAAATTGCCCGGAGTACCGGGGACTCTCCCCGAGGCGTGCTTTTCCCGAACTCCTTCGGTTCCGCGCTGCTCTTCAAGCTGGGCGGTATCCGCTCGGCCGGCTACCCGACAGACGGACGCGGATTCCTTCTTGACGCCAGGCTCGCCGAGCCCGGTGTCACGCATGAAGTCAACCGGTTCTTCACGGTGGCGCGCGAAGCGATTATCGCCTGGGGCGGCACACCGGCGCGCGATAAGCCCACGCCGCAGCTCGGGCTTAAGCTGCTCGCCCGTCATCGCGCCGGCGCCCGCAATATTCTCCGCGACAATCACATCACCGAGGATCAGAAGTTCGTGCTTCTCGCCCCTGTTGCCCGCGGACTTCATAAGGGTCAGAAGAAGAGCTGGGACCACTTTGACAGCCTTGCGAAATATATTGAGGAACTCGGTTACCTGCCGCTCGCGCTCCCCTCTCCTCACGAAGTGGAGGAAGTCCGGGTAAGCTGTCCTTCCGCAAGAATTCTTGAGCCGACCACCCTCGGAACCTATGCCGCGCTCTGCGAACGGGCCTCTCTCGTCATCGCAAACGACTCCGGCATCAGCCATGTGGCCGCGGGCATCGGCGCCCGTCAGATCACCCTGATCGGCGTTACGGATCCGACCCGCACCGGTCCCTGGAATCCCGCCGCAGTCACACTCGGCTCGGAAGGCCACTGGCCGACCGAAGAGGAAGTGAAAAACACCGTTCACCGGATCCTCACCACCGAGGCTTAGTCTCTTCTTCGCTTTATCCCGACATCCCCATGCAGCCAAAATTCGTTCATCTCCGTTTTCATTCCGAATATTCGATTACGGACGGTATCGTCCGGCTTAACCCCGCCATCAAGCAGATGAAAGAGTGGGGCGTCGGCGCATTCGGGCAGACGGACCTGATGAACATGTTCGGAAGCGTCCGTTTCTATGAGTCCTGCCACAAGGAGGGCATCAAGCCGATCCTTGGCTGTGATCTCTGGATCACGAACGAAGAGGATCCCGCTCATCCCTTCCGTCTCACGGTCTACTGCATGGATCATGACGGCTACCATTCGCTCTGTGTGCTGCTCACGAGGGCCTGGCTCGAAAACCAGTGTCATGTAAAGGGCCGGGGTGAAGTGAAGGAATCGTGGCTCGCGGGAGAGGGGACAAAGGGGCTTATCGGTATTTCCGGCGGTCCCGAGGGCGAGATCCAGACACTTTTCCGCCGGGGAAAAACTGCCGAGGCTGAGGCTGCCGCAGAAAAGCTTGCTCATTTCTTCCCTGACCGCTTCTATCTCGATCTGCAGCGGGCCGGGCGTCCGGGCGACGAAGCCGCCGTCCGGTTTCTCTGCAATACGGCCGCGAAGCTGGAGCTCCCGGTTGTCGCGACGCACCCGGTGCAGTTCCAGAAAAAAGAAGATTTCATCGCGCATGAAGTCCGTGTCTGCATTGCCGAAGGCTACACGCTTGCCGATCCGAAGCGCCCGAAGCGTTACACCGAGGATCAGTATCTCAAGTCGCCTGAAGAAATGATGTCGCTCTTTGCGGACATTCCGAGCGCGATTGAGAACACGGTTGAGATTGCCAAGCGCTGCAATGTCGACGGCATTCTGAGTAAGCCGCAGCTCCCGCTTTTCGAAACGCCGAAAGGCATGTCGCTCGATGATTACATCGATCATCTCGCGCATGACGGCCTTGAGGAAAGGCTCGAATTCCTTTACCCGGATGAAGCGAAGCGGAACGAGGTGCGCCCGCGCTATCTTGAGCGGCTTGAGTACGAGCTCAGCATCATCAAGAAGATGAAGTTCCCGGGCTACTTCCTCATCGTGCAGGAGTTCATTAACTGGTCCAAGACCCACGGCGTTCCTGTGGGACCGGGCCGCGGCTCCGGCGCCGGTTCACTCGTCGCCTATTCGCTGCGGATCACGGATATGGATCCGTTGCACTATAACCTCCTTTTCGAACGCTTCCTGAACCCGGAACGCGTGTCGATGCCTGACTTCGACGTGGACTTCTGTCAGTGGAACCGCGACAAAACGATTCAGCACGTGAAGGACAAGTACGGCGCGAGTGCTGTGAGCCAGATCGCGACCTTCGGCGCCATGGGCGCGAAGGCTGTGGTGCGTGACGTCGGCCGTGTACTCGGCATGCCTTACGGCAAGGTGGATGAACTTGCGAAGCTCATCCCTGCGCCTCCGGGACAGGACGTTACGCTCGAACTTGCGAAGGAGATGGAGCCTGACTTCAAGAAAAAGATCGACGGAGATGAGCAGTATCAGGAGCTCATGCGTTACGCCGAACCGCTTGAAGGCATCACGCGAAACCTTGGCATGCACGCCGGCGGTGTGCTGATCGCTCCGGGTCCTCTCACCAATTTCTGTCCGCTCTATAACCAGGACGGTCAGCCGGAAAACACGATCAGCCAGTTCGATAAGCATGACGTTGAGAACGTCGGTCTCGTGAAGTTCGACTTCCTCGGCCTCACGACGCTCACGATTCTGAATAAGTGCGTGGAGTACATCAATAAGCTTCACCCGGGTCAGTCTTTCGAACTGAGGCGTATTCCGACCGATGACCCGGCTACGCTGAAACTGTTCCAGGACGGCGATACGACGGCAGTCTTCCAGTTTGAATCGCCCGGCATGCGGCAGCTGCTGCGTCAGGCGCACCCGGACCGGATCGAAGATCTCGTGGCTTTGAACGCTCTTTACCGTCCGGGCCCGATGGAAATGATTCCGACCTACCTCGCCCGAAAGTCCGGCAAGGAACCCGTCACCTACCTCGACGACCGCATGGGCTCAGTGCTCGCGGAAACGTACGGCATCATGGTGTATCAGGAACAGGTGATGCAGGTCGCTCAGGTGATCGGCGGCTACACGCTCGGCGGCGCTGACCTTCTCCGCCGCGCCATGGGTAAAAAGCTGAAGCAGGAAATGGTGCGTCACCGTGCCATCTTCGTCGCCGGCGCCGCGAAAAACGGCGTTTCGGAAAAAGTGGCTAACGAGATCTTCGACTTGATGGCGAAGTTCGCGGGCTACGGCTTCAATAAATCCCACGCTGTGGCGTACAGCTACGTCGCATATCAGACCGCTTACCTGAAGGCTCACTATCCGGCCGAATTCATGGCGGCCAATATGTGTCTGATCCTGACGGATTCAGATAAGATCCGCACGTTTATCGATGACTGCAAGCTTCGCGGTATCAGCATCCTGCCGCCGGATATCAACCAGAGCGACTGGTTCTTCACTGCTCCTGACAGCAAGACGATCCGATACGGTCTCGGCGGCATCAAAGGTGTCGGCGAAGGCGTGATTCTCTCCCTGATGGCGGAGCGAAAGGAAAACGGTCCCTTTAAGGATCTCTTTGACCTCTGCGCCCGGATGAAGAAGCGGGACAGTGCGGGACTTTCCCGCCGGGTGCTTGAAGGACTTATCAAGGCGGGGACCTTAGACACCATCGATCCGGACCGCGCAAAACAGTTCGGAAACCTGGATCAGGCTATGAAGGCCGCCGCAGACGCCGCGCTCTTCGCGGACCAGGGGAGCCTCTTCGGCGACGCGAGCGAACCCGAGCGCATCGTGAACTGGATCCCCGTTACCCCCTGGAGCGAGCACGAAAAGCTGCTGCTCGAAAAGGAAGTGATCGGTTTCTGCCTGACGGGGCACCTCTTCGGCGAATGTCGGGACGAGATCCGGAAATTCATTCCGGAAACCATTCATCAGATCCTCGCTTCCGGCCGCCGTCCGGCGCCAGGAGCCAAAGAGAGCTACCGCTCGAAGGACACTATCCGGTTCTCCGGCGTTGTTGTGGATCTCCGGCAGGTGATCGGAAAACGCGGCCGCATGGGGATCGTGACACTGGATGACGGAACCGGTTCGATCGAGGCGGTCTGCTACTCAGACGCCTGGGATCAGTACCGGGACATCTTCGTGAAGGACGAGATTGTCATCGTGACAGGCCGCAGCCGCTGGGACGAAAAGAAGGAAACCACCTCCTTCTCCATCGACTCTGCGGAAAGCCTTCCGGGATTCCGCACAAGGAGACACGCCGCACTGCATATCGAGGTGAGCGAAGAGCCGGATCTCAAGGAGATCGCGAAGACTGTGGCGCCTTTTGAGAACAGCAAATACGGCTGCCAGCTTGTGTTCTGCATTGACACCCACGGAATGCACGGGCAGGTCGTCGCCCGCCGCCCTGCTTTCGTCGACCCGCAGCAGGAAGTGATTGATCAGCTCCTCCACGTGTCAGGCGTCCGGGACGCGCATTTCGTTTATTCTTAAGCCTACCTGTCACACCTTTGCGAAGAGAGTTCTCATGCCTGAAGAATCGACCAGCCGGGAGCTTTTCCCCCTCAGCATCGTCATCCTGACGAAAAACGAAGAGGATCATCTCCAGGACTGTCTGGAAAGCTGCCAGTGGGCAGAAGACATTCTTGTCGTGGACTCCGGAAGCCGTGATCGGACGGTCGAGATTGCGAGATCCTTCGGGGCTTATGTGATCCACCAGGGATGGATGGGATTCGGTCCGCAGAGGCGTTTCGCCGTCTCTCAGGCTGCTCACGACTGGGTGCTCTGCATTGACGCGGACGAACGGCTTTCTCCTGAACTCTCCGCCTCTATTCAGGCGGCGCTTTCCGGCCGCAGCTCTGACGCCGCACCGCACGTGTATGAATTTGCCCGGAAGACCTGGTTCCTCGGCCGTTTTCTGAAGCACGGGGACGGCTACCCGGACTGGCAGATCCGGCTCTTTGACCGGCGCCATGCGGTCTGGAACAACGAACCGGTTGAGGAAAAAGTAGAGACGGATAAAAAAGCGGTCCGCCTGAAAGGCGACCTCCTTCACTATCCGTCCAATAACCTGAGTGAGTTTCTTCAGAAGAAGATCCGCTTCGCGTATCTCCGGGCTGGCTATCTCCATAAGATCGGAGACGATCACCATGGGTTCAAGATATTCTCCAGCCCGCTCTGCCGCTTTTTGAAGTTTTACTTCCTGAAGCTCGGCTTCCTCGATGGGCTTCCGGGTTTCATCCACACCGCGTGCGGATGTATCTACACCTTCATGAAGTACGCCCGGCTGGTGGAAATCCGCCTGAGCGGCCCCGGAAAAAAGAACTGAGAGAATCACGCCGGCAGATCCTGCCGGCATTTTTTTGAGGCAATAAAAAAGCGACCCGACAGGATCGCTTTTTTGGAATCTTGGTGCGCAGTACAGGGATTGAACCTGTGACCCCCGCCGTGTGAAGGCGATGCTCTACCGCTGAGCTAACTGCGCAATACAGAGATTGATAATTTTACTTTTTTATTTCGGTTTGTCAAATCCTGTCGCTGTCAGGCATTTACGCGGGCTTTGCCGGTGTCTCTTCCGGAGCTGGCGCGTTCGGATCAAACCGCCAGAGGCAGGTTCCCTTGCAGGCCTTGTCGATCTTATCCAGCTGCTCCTCATGCGCCGCGAGTTCACGGCTGTCAGCCCGAATCACGCGAAGGCTTTCCGGAGGGGGAAGCGGCATCAGTTTTTCGGCCGATCCGCGGCCGGAAGCTTCCATGAGGAGGTTGCCCTGCCCGCGGGTGAGCGCAAAGTAGACTTCCGCCAGCAGCCAGGAGTCAAGCAGCGCGCCGTGCAGCGTACGGGACGAATTATCAATCCCGTAGCGGGCGCAGAGCGCGTCGAGGCTGTTTCTCTGCCCCGGATGCTTCTTTCTCGCAATCGCCAGAGTATCCGTGATTCTGCAGATGCTCTCAATCGGAGGACGGCCAATCCTGGCGAGTTCCATATTGAGGAAGCCCACGTCGAACTCAGCGTTATGGATGATGAGCTCTGCCCCCCGGACAAAGTCGAGGAACTTGTCCACGATTTCAGCGAACTTCGGCTCTCCGGCCAGACGCTCAGTCGTCAGGTTATGGATTGCCACAACCTCCTCAGGAACCTCACGCTCCGGATTGATGAGCGTGTGGTACAGAAACCGGTCATCCAGCGTAAGACGCCGTCCATCCAGCTCCACACAGCCAATTTCAACCAGACGGTCACCGTTCTCCGGATCACGTCCTGTCGTTTCCGTATCCAGACAAATCTGTCGCACTTTCTGTTCCGCCTCTTCTCTTATTCGATGTCAGCCGCCAGACTCTCGAGCACACCCGGAGGAATCATCTCACAGGCACCTCTCGTGCCCCGCACCACTTCGACTCCCCAGTTCGCGAGTTCGTCCGCCCGCTCATTGCCGGGATCTCCCGCATGGCCCTTCACCCAGCGCCATTCGATTTCAAACTGATCGACCAGATCGCCGAGCTTCTTCCAAAGCCCGCTGTTCTTAACGGGCTTCCTTGCCGCGGTTTTCCACCCGTGACGCTTCCAGTTCGCCATCCACTGCTCGACACCATTCTTCACGTACTGGCTGTCCGTATGAATCACAATCGGGCACGGCTTCTTCAGGCAGGAGAGCGCCACAATGACCGCCGTAAGCTCCATGCGGTTATTCGTGGTCATGGCCTCTCCGCCATAGAGATCCATCACATGGCGTCCATACACGAGATGCGCCCCCCAGCCTCCGGGACCGGGGTTCTGCTTGCAGGCTCCGTCCGTCCAGATTTCCAGGGTTTTGCTTACAGGGGATTGCATAGTCGTACGTTATCCATTAATTCAGTCATCAGAGCTTACGGGATTCGTCTCTCGATGCGGACTCCGCCGCAAGCTGTGTCCCCGGCTTCCGGAGCGCACGGGCCGCGGCGAACGCCGTGCTCCCGATCAGGCGGGGGCCAGCGATATGTTTGGTGGCGGAAAGCATCACAAGGCTGCCAAGAGCGGGCCACCAGCGGTCGCCCGCCAGATTCATCCACTCAAACCGATGCAGCCCGGCCGCGGTGCGGCTCGGCATCTGATAGGCGCCGAAATGCCCCCGGTCCACTTCAAACCCCAGCAGTGAAAGCCAGTCCTGCAGCCGCTTCAAAGCGATCGGTCGGGCTACGTCAGGCAGAAAAGCCCCTCCGAGTCCAATCCGCGACAGTCTCTGGCGCAGACTCCAAAGCCCCGCGCGGTTAAAGGCTGTCAGCACAATACGCCCTTCAGGGACAAGAATACGGGCTGCTTCACGCAGCACCTTCTGAGCCGGAGCATCAGTTTCCCAGAAATCGAGCGCGTGCGCGAGGACCACAAGATCCTGACTCTCAGAGGCCAGCGGAATTTCCGTAAAATCAGCCAGTATTCTGTTCAGAGGATCCTGACTGGAAAAGTTTTTCAGGTTCCGCGATTCGGGGGGAAGAATCTGAATGTGCGTCGCAATCCGGTTGCCCCGGAGCAGATCCAGCTCAGGAAGACCAATCTGAACCGCGCTGTAGCCAAACACGTCTCCCACGACACCGGCTACCTGAGAAGACTCCCATTCCCGCAGGAACCTTCCGGCCGGCGTTCCCATAAAATCAGGAATGCTCAGCTCTTTGCTCATTCTGGTTCTGTCCCTCAACGATTGACATTTTTACAAAAAGCCTTTCGGCCGTAGCGGCTTAACCTAATAACATAGAGTACCATCGCATAGCTGCCCGCAGAGGCATCCAACACTCTTTTCACGCAACAAATGAAACTGCGACTGATCCCACTTTTTCTCATCGGCATTTACGCGACCGGCTCCATGGCCGCTCCCGCAGCAGGCGTTCCTGCAGCAAGCGATAAGGCCCTGCCCGTTTTGGCATCGGTTCCCGGCACGCCTGCCGCAGCTGCCGCGCCCGCGCCTGCCGCTGACAGGATCACCGAAGTTATCACCGCGGAGCTGCCGGCACCGAACATTGACGTCTGGACCCGTATCCGGAACGGCTTCAAGATTCCGACGCTGGAAAGCGCCCGGGTTGAAACCCAGGTTGCAGCGATCTCGCGGCATCCGGAAAGCTTCGCGAAGACCGCGACCCGCGCCGGCATGTATCTCTACCATATTGTGGGTCAGGTTGAGGCCCGCGGCATGCCAATGGAGCTCGCGCTTCTGCCATTCGTGGAAAGTTCCTTCCGCCCGAATGCCCTGTCATCGGCCAAGGCATCCGGTCTCTGGCAGTTTATTCCCAGCACCGGCACGACCTACTCCCTGAACCAGAACCTCTGGAAAGATGAGCGGCGTGATGTCGTGGAAAGCACCCGTGCGGCTCTGGACTACTTCCAGAAGCTGTACGCGCAGTTCGGTGACTGGCAGCTCGCTCTGGCTGCCTATAACTGGGGCGAAGGCAATGTGCAGAGGGCGATCGACCGCAATGCTCAGGCAGGGCTGCCGACTGACTACTCGCATCTCCGCATGCCGCTCGAAACCGCGAACTATGTGCCCAGGCTCGAGGCGGTCAAACGGATCATCCAGAACCCTTCGGCCTACGGCGTGACGCTTCCCGATATCGGCAGCGAACCCTATTTCGTGCAGGTCTTCCGCGACAAGGATATCGACGTGAAGACAGCCGCCCGTCTGGCCAATATGAAGCTGGATGACTTCAAGCTTCTCAATCCGAGCTTCAATAAGCCCGTCATTGTCGGCGCCCACAACACCGCCATGCTGATCCCCGCGGATAACCTCGACGAATTCATGGAGAATCTCGCTCTGTGGCGTTCGAACGGCAAACGGGTTTCGGCCTGGAAAACGCACCGCTTCCAGAAGGGTGAAACCCTCGCGGATATCGCGCTCGGAACCGGTATGTCTGAAGAGGAACTTCGCGAAGTCAACCGAATTCCGGGCAACCGTCAGGTGGCTGACAATTCTCTTCTCCTCGTCCGGGCTGACGCGGAGTCCCCGCGGGAAGAAATCCAGGGCGGAAACGACTTCTTCCGCCTGGAACCCGTGCCTTCCGTTCCGAAGATCCGTTACCGCCAGATCCGCTACCGCGTGAGAAAGGGCGATACGCTTGAGGAGATCGCGGACCGTCTGAACGTCACCCCGCGCTCGATCATTGTCACAAACCGCCTGAGAAACTCCAAGCTTCGCCGCGGCATGACGCTTATCGTCACAGCGCCTGTGATTCAGCGCGCTCCGGATATGGAGCGGGTGAATTCGGAACGCATTATTTACCGGACGGCCCGCCGCTACCGCCTGAACGCCATGCCTCGCAGGGGCGCCAAGCAGGCCTCGAGCCGCACGGCCCGTTCCCGCAAAGCATCTTCCGCGAAATCATCCCGCGCGAAGTCTTCCGCCCGGAAAACGGTCAAAAGAAAAAAACGCTAGAAGTTTATCTAACTGATTTAGATTGCTAGAATAAGCAACTCTCTAAAATAAGCAATCGTGTTTCTGCTCCTGCCCGGCCGCGCCGCGGTGCAGCCTGGGGCGGATTTCCTATTTCATTAGAAACGAAGAAAAACACCATGGGATTTCTCAACGGCAAAAAAATTCTCATCACCGGAGTTCTGTCCAACCATTCCATCGCGTACGGCATTGCGCAGGTCTGCCACCGCGAAGGTGCTGAACTCGCCTTCTCGTATGCTGGCGATCACGCTCGGGACCGCATCGGCAAGTTTGCTGAGGAATTCGGCAGCGACTTCATTCTGCCGCTCGATGTCACGAAGAATGAACATATCGAAGGTGCTGTGAAGACTATCCAGGAAAAGTGGGGTGGTCTTGACGGCTTCGTTCATTCGATCGGCTACGCTCCCCGCGAAGCGATCACCGGTGACTTCCTGGAAGGCTTCTCCCGTGAAGCGTTCCTCACCGCCATGGATATCTCCGCAGGTTCCTACCCGCTCCTCGCCAAGGCCTTCCTTCCGCTGATGGAAGGCCGTCAGGCTTCCATCCTCGCGCTGACCTATCTCGGCAGCGAGCGCGTGATCCCGAACTACAACACGATGGGTCTCGCGAAGGCCGCTCTCGAAGCGTCTACCCGCTACCTGTCCGCCAGCCTCGGCCGCCGCGGCATCCGTGCGAACGCGATTTCCTCCGGCCCGGTGAAGACCCTGGCTGCGTCCGGCATCAAGGATTTCGGCAAAATGCTTCATGAAGCCGAAGAGATGTCCCCGCTTGGCCGTACGAACACGACGGAAGAAGTGGGCAACGCTGCCGCGTTCCTCCTCTCTGATCTCGCGAGCGGTGTTTCCGGCAACGTGATGTACGTTGACTGCGGCATTCACAACATCATGGGCAACCCCAACGCGGCCTGATAGCCCCGGGATCTGCTCTTTTAACCATTCTTCTCTGGCATGATGCGCCTGCAGTAATGCCAGATTTTTCTATCTCGAGCTGACATGTCCGTTTTCAAAACAGCAGCCATCTTTGCGAAAAGCTCTCCTGACCTCAAGGGGCCTCTGGAGGCGTTGGCAGCCCTGGTGACGCAGAGCGGCGTGTCACTGCTTGTGGACGAGACCGCGTCTCAGATCCTTGCTGACCCCGTCCGTTTCCCTCCGAACAGCGTTCAGACTATCGGTGAAAAAGCCGATGTCGCCATCGTGCTCGGCGGAGACGGGACGACGCTCGGGATCGGCCGGCGCCTGGCTCAGTACGACTGCCCGATAATCGGCATCAATGCCGGACGCCTTGGCTTCATCACAGACGTTGTGCTTGAGGAAATGAGCCGCGTGATTCCTCTCATGCTTGAGGGGCATTACGTCCGGGATCCCCGGCCGATCATTGAGGGATCCGTGCTCCACGAAGGGCGGGTCGTCTACCAGTCGAACGCGGTAAACGATATCGGCATCACACACGGCAAAATCGGCGGCATGGTGGAGTACACGATCTACGTGAACGGTCTCCAGATGTCTTCCCAGAGAGCGGATGGCATCATCTACGCGACCACCACCGGATCAACCGCCTACGCGCTTGCCGCGGGCGGTCCGATCCTCTACCCGTCTCTGAAGGGAGTGGTGCTCGTTCCTGTCGCGCCGCACACGCTTTCCAACCGTCCGATCGTGCTTCCGTCTGACGCTCAGATTGATATCAAGCTCACTGAGGTCAAAGACGGCCAGGCCTATTTCGACATGCAGGAATTCATGCCGATGGAGGCCGGGGATGTGCTGCACATTCACGTCGGCCGCAACCATTTCACGCTGCTGCATCCGGCCGGGTATAACCACTTTGATCTTCTTCGCCGGAAACTGAAGTGGAATCTGATGCCGACCAGCTCGCGCATCATCCGCTACCCTAGTGGTAACCTTTAGTACTCCACCGTCCTCCTACACCGGAGCCTGCTGTGCTACTCAGCCTTTCACTCACTGATTTCGTTATCGTTCCTGAGCTTACGATCAATCTTGAGGGCGGGTTTACAGCCCTTACAGGTGAGACCGGCGCAGGAAAATCCATCCTGATTGACGCCCTGCAGCTGCTGCTCGGCGCCCGGGCGGATACGGTCGTGATCCGTGAAGGCGCCAAGAAAACTGAGGTGAGCGGCATCTTTTCCCAGAACCGATCAACACGGCGCTGGCTCACGGATAACGGCTTTGAGCCGGATGACGATGAAATTCTGATGCGCCGCGTGCTTGATGCGAGCGGCCGCTCCAGAGCCTGGATCAATGGCTCTCCGGCCACGGTAAGCCAGATGAGGACGCTCGGGGAGAAACTCGTCGACATCCACGGCCAGCATGCCAACCAGTCCCTTCTGAAGCCTGCTGAACAGCTGCGGCTTCTGGACGCCCATGGAGGGCTCTTTGAGTCGCGGAAGAAAGTCCGCCGGCTCTATCAGGACTATCAGATCGCCACGGACGCACTGCAGAAAGCGAATGCCCGCGCCGCCAGCCTCCAGGATGAACTTGAGAAACTCGCCTGGATGAAAGAGGATCTCGACGCGCTTGCCCCTGAAAAGGGGGAGTGGGAGCGGGTGTCTGAAGAGCACACAAAGCTCTCCAACGCTTCGGAAATCATCAGCGGCATCAGCTCCGCCACCGCGGAGCTTGTGGATGACGATGTATCGGCTCAGACGCTCCTCGGGAACGCCTATCAGAAAATCATCTCCCTCAGCCGCTTCGACTCAAAGCTTGAGGATGCCGCGCAGCAGCTGAGTGACGCCTCCAGCATCGTGAATGACACGGCGAGCACGCTCCGACAGTATCTCGACGGAAACGACCTCGATGAAGAACGGCTTGCCGCTCTCGACAGCCGTCTTTCCGCCTACTATGACACCGCGCGGAAGTTCCACGTCCGTCCGGAAGAACTGAAAAATCTTCACGACAAGGTGAACACCCAGATCTCGGAGATTCAGTCCGGATTTGACACAGAAAGCCTTCGGCGCGCGGCAGCGCAAGCCAAAGCCGCCTTTATGCGCGAGGCTGAAGCTCTCAGCGCAAGCCGCAGAACCGCGGCCCAGAGTCTTTCTAAGCTTGTCACGGAGGCCATGCAGAAGCTCTCCATGGAGGGAGGACGCCTTGAGGTCAGTCTCTCTCCGTCGGAACCAGGTCCGCACGGTCTTGAGCACTGTGATTTCCTGGTTGCCGGACACGAAGGCGTATCGCCCCGGGCACTAACAAAAGTAGCCTCCGGCGGTGAACTTTCCCGTATCAGTCTTGCCATTTCTGTCATCACCGCCCGGGCGACGCCAGTCGAGACGATGATTTTCGACGAAATCGACGCCGGCATCGGCGGCGCTGTCGCAGAAGTGGTGGGACGTCTTCTGCAGCAGCTCGGGCATGACCGCCAGGTGCTCTGTGTGACTCATCAGCCGCAGGTTGCCAGCTGCGCCATCCATCACCTGCATGTCGAGAAAAAGACGGTCGACGGTAAGACTGTCAGCTCTCTCACGCAGCTCGACAGCAAAGGCCGCATCGAAGAGATTGCCCGCATGCTCGGCGGCATTCATATGACTCAGGCCACGCTCGATCACGCGAAGGAAATGCTCCGTCTTTCCTCGCCTCAATCCCAGCAGTCCCGGGAAACGCATTAATTTAACTATGCTTTCAACTATCAGAAATTTCCTCCGGTCTCTCGACCGGTCGCCCCTTGCTTGGCCGATTGCTATTGCGGGAGCGCTTATTTTTGCTCTGATGCTGCCCGCAGCGATGGGCCTCACCTATGGAGACCACACGCTTCGCGAGTTCTGGGACTGGAAAAACATCCTCTTCGTGATTCTCACGCTCTTCACACTGAGTCAGTGGAAGATCTCCCGCTGGTTTATCGCGATCCCTCTGGTTCTCATCTTTGGCTGCTACCTCCCGGCCGGCATTCTTTACGGGAAGCCCAGCATTCTCGTCGCTATCGCCCTCATGCAGACGACGCCGGCGGAAACCCAGGAATTTCTGATGAATACGCCCTGGCAGCTTTTTGCCGAGGCGATCGGTTTTATTTTTGCCGGACTTGCCGCTATCCATTTCTTCGGCCAGGTGAAGATTCCGAGGAAAACCGGTTTCGTCACGGGGCTTGCCGCGTGCGCGATTGCCTGGTTCGTGTCTTATGGAAGCGGAAAGACCTACGATCAGATCCAGACCGCGTCCTTCTTCCACAGTTTCGGAACCACTATGTGGTACTCGGCTGAGGAGCTCCGCGAAGAAGCAAATGCTCTGCCGCCCTCCTGGAAAGTCACGTCAGCCGAGCCTCAGTACAAGACTTATGTTGTGATCATCGGAGAAAGCCAGCGCCGCGACTACGCGTCGGTCTACGGCTATCCGCTCGATACGACTCCTTATCTGAACCGCGCGAACGGCACTTTCTTCAGCAACTTCATTGCCCCGGGCGGCAATACCGGCATTTCTCTCCCGCGCCTGCTCTCCTACAACACGCCTGGCACCGACCGCTACAGCAAGGAAAACAACATCGTCACGCTCGCGAATGCCGCGGGGTTCGACACCTGGTGGATCTCGAACCAGGGGCGCGGCGGCGCCTTTGATAATCCGATCGCTCAGATCGGTGTCAGAAGCCATCACACGGTCTGGCTTAAGGGGAACTACGCCGACGCCAACGTGGATGACGATATGCTGCTGCCGAAGATCCGCGCGGCGCTGAAGCAGGAAGCGGGAAGCAGCAAGCCCCGGGTTCTCTTCGTTCATCTGATGGGCTCCCATCCGACTTTCTGCACCCGGCTTTCCGGCCGGCCGGCCGCATTTGATGTCGGTGACAGCGCGATGGACTGCTACCTCACGACATACCGCATGATGGATTCCTTCGTCGAGCGTACGGTGGATCTCCTGAAGGCCAATGCCGGCGGCTCCTGGTCTCTCGTGTACTTCGCTGACCATGGCCTCTCCATGGAGAAGAAGCCCGGCACGGATTCAGGAAAAGAGCTTGAGCACGGCTACGATCATCGCCAGAATTACGAGGTGCCCTTCTTCAGAATCTCCTCTGACAGCCACGGACACCAGGTCAATCCGGCCTACCGAACCGGGTTCCGGATGCTTGAGGGGCTGGCTGACTGGATGGGTATCCGGGTCAGCAACGAAAACATCCGTCATGCACCTGAATTCTGGAGCGAAGGCAGTGACACAAAGATCCGTGTCTTCGGTGACAGGCAGTACAACGAACTGCCGGAAGACCCCGCGATCCGATTCAGAAGCAAGTAAGAAAAGAGCCGGAGAGAAGAGATTCTCTCCGGCTCTTTGGTATTCAGACGAATACGCGGGGCTTTACTCCGGTTTCCCCATCCCCTCTTCGCGCTTCTTATTCCTTTCCGCTTCCTTCTTCTGGCAGGCGGAGCAGATACCGTAAAGCGACAGCGAGTGGCTCTCAAGCTTGAATCCGAAGCGCTTGGCGATTTCATTCTGACGCTCTTCGATCTCACGATCGACGAATTCCTCGACAGCTCCGCACTTCAGGCAGACCAGATGATCGTGGTGATAGCCGTCATCCAGCTCAAAAGTGGCATAGTCTGTGTCAAAATGGTGACGAATCAGAATTCCAGCCGTTTCAAACTGCGTCAGCACGCGGTAGACAGTTGCAAGGCCAACATCCATGTCTTCAGCGAGCAGGGCCTTGTAAACGTCGTCCGCTGACATGTGCCGCTTTCCCTGAAGAGAAGCTTCCTGGAAAATTTCCAGAATCTTCATCCGGGGACCGGTTGCCTTCAGCCCCGCGTGCTTCAGCTCGGCAGACTGATTACGAGATGTGTCTTTCATATTCTCAAACCTAGGTACAAAGAAGCTTTTGCCTTTATGATACGAGTGTATCTGAAACAAGGCATTGCCATTTGATAAGTTGATTAGATAATGAGATTCCTGCAAAAACTAATGACGGGCTCAATGCTGGCAGCAGCCTGCCTGACTCTCAGCGGATGCCAGACGGTTTCGCGGGCATGGGACAGCGCAGCCAAATGGACGCCGACGTTCCTGCACCCCTACCGTCCTGATGTCTATCAGGGCAATCTTATAACCTCTGAAATGGTGGGGCAGCTGGAAAAGGGCATGTCGAAGGAGCAGGTTCAGTTCCTGCTCGGCCTGCCGCTTCTTCAGGATCGCTTCCATACGGATCGCTGGAATTACGTCTACTACGTGAATCGCCGCAGCGGTGAAACCGAAACCCGTAAGCTCATTGTCTACTTCAATGCGGCGGGCCGTGTTGATCACTGGGAAGCAGATAAGATGCCGGATGAAACCGAAGCCGATCTGATGATCCTCGGTGACAAGAAGGCTGAAGAAGCCGAAGCCGCCAAGAAGGCTGCTCCGGCCGCAAGCACCGCGGCTTCCGCGCCTGCGGCTTCCGCGCCTGCGGCCTCTGCTCCCGCAGCTCAGACCAAAAAGGAATAGCCAATGATTAAAGTCGCTCTGTCTGGAATCAACGGCCGCATGGGTCAGATGCTTCTGAAAGCCGTGCTCGCAGCGCCTGATATGGAGCTCTCCGCAGCTCTCGGTCACAGCGGAAGCAGCGCGATCGGCAAGGATGCCGGCGTTCCTTCCGGGATCACGACCGGCGTTACCGTCACCGATGATATCGAATCACTCCGTGACTGCGACGTGCTGATCGATTTCTCGCGTCCTGAAGCCACCCTCACCTATCTGCCGGTCTGCGCCGCGTCAGGTACCGCCGTTGTGATCGGCACCACGGGCTTTACGGCTGAAGAAAAGAAAACGCTGGAAGCCGCCTCGGAATCGGTTCCGGTGCTGCTCGCCCCGAACACGTCTCTTGGCGTCAATGCGGTCTTCAAACTGATTGAAGAAGCGGCACGTCTCCTCTCAGACGTTGATGTTGAAATTTTTGAGATGCACCACCGCAACAAAGTGGACGCTCCCTCCGGCACGGCTCTTGAAATGGGACGCCGGGTCGCGCAGGCCCGGGGCCAGAATTTCGACGAAGTTGCCGTTCTTTCCCGCGAAGGACACACGGGACCCCGAAAGAATGGGACAATTGGTTTTGCAGCATTGCGCGGCGGCGATGTCGTCGGCAAGCACACGGTGATCTTCGCCGGCACTGGCGAGCAGGTTGAAATCACCCATAACAGCACAACCCGCGAGGGCTACGCTCAGGGCGCTCTCACGGCAGCCCGGTTCCTGTCTACGAAGGATAAGGGGTACTACTCCATGTCCGACGTGCTCGGAGCCAGCCGCTGAGCCGAATAACGTTTCCGCTGCCGTAACTGCAACCGCAGACGACAGGATTACCTCTCTTTTCTTAGGCATCAGAAAATGCAAGAACAACTTGACGCACTTGACTCCATCATTTCCCAGCTGGTTCAGCGTGCTGACAACCTGCACAAGGAAAACGAGCAGCTGAAGCAGCAGCTTTCCGACACTCAGAACGAGCTTAACGGAACGCGTGACGAACTCAATCAGACCCGTCAGAAGCTGGAAGATACGGGCATCCGCATCGGTCTTCTGATCGAACAGCTGACGAAGGACACCAATATCGAACCGATCGAAGAAGAGCCTGTCTCTTCTGTTGCCTCTCCCGCTACTTTTGGCTGATATTTCCTGAGTACGGCAAACCGCTATGTCAGATCTTTCTCTGAATATCATGGATCGGGTCTTTCACTTCGGGGTCAAACCCGAAGATGAAGACCGGCTGCGCGCATGCGGCGAGGAGCTTGACCGCCAGATGCGCTCGATCAGAGAATCTGGCCGCGTCCTCGGTTACGATCAGGTCGCAGTCATGGTTGCCCTGGATCTCATCTGGGGGCGCCTTGACTACGAGGATGCAGCAAAGCGCAGCAAAGCCATGGAAAGTGAAGCTACCGCCCGTCTCTCGGAGCTCCGGGAACAGTGTGAGGCCGCTGTGGCTCGCATTGGGAGCGACGATAGTCCTGCCGAAAAGCAGCCTCCTCAGCCCGAGAGTTGAGGCATAGAATAGAAGTCATCAAGCCTTTCCCCGCGGGCTCCGGAACCATGGGATCCAATGTTCCAGAACCAATGCACACTGTGCTAGGCCGCTGATCTCATTGGCCGATTGCGTTAACGAACACGCGTTTGTTCGAACCATTTCCGCCTTGGAGGCGACCGCCCTGAACCCTCGGTTCAGGATACGTATCCCACCGGAATCTGCGGGGATCCAATCAAAAGGGCCGAAGCATCAGATGCTTCGGCCCTTTCCTTTTATGCTGCGCCGCAGCCCGTCAGCGGCGTACCCGGTAAGCCCGGACAATCAGGAAGATACCGAGAAGAATCAGCGGCAGCGACAGCCACTGTCCCTGGGAAAGGCCAAGCGCCCTGAGCCCCAGGAAGGAATCCGGCTCACGGACAAACTCCACGCAGAAGCGAATGATGCCGTAACCAAGGCAGAAAAGCCCCGTCACTGCGCCTTCAGGCTTCTGGCGCCGGGAGAAGAACCACATCACGCAGAAAAGCACGATACCTTCGAGACCGGCTTCGTAAAGCTGGGAAGGATGGCGGGGCTGCATCGTCCCGGATTCCGGAAAAATCATGGCGAACGGGAAATCCGGCGTCGTCACGCGTCCCCAGAGTTCTCCATTGATGAAGTTGCCGATACGGCCAAAGAAAAGCCCCACCGGAACCAGCGGCGTCACGAAGTCCGCGGTCTTCAGAAGGCCGACACCGTGCCTGTGCTTGAAGTACAGCATCGCAAGCAGGCAGCCGATCATGCCGCCGTGAACGCTCATGCCGCCCTGCCAGATTGCGAAGATCTCGAGCGGGTGCTGAATGAAGTAAGACGGCTGATAAAGGAAACAGTATCCGATACGGCCGCCCAGCACGACACCCAGAATGCCATAGAAAAGCAGATCCTCAAGCGCGTCTTCCCCCGACAGACCGCGCCACTTCTCCTTCTCGCGAATACGGCCAAGAAGATAGAAAAACGCGAAACCGACTAGGTACATGAGGCCGTACCAATGCACGGACAGCGGCCCTACGGAAAAAGCGATCGGATTGAACTGAGGATGCACCCACATGGAAGTTATCCCGAAAAAAAAAGGAACAGCCCATTCTAAATAAAAAGACGCAGAGTCATTTCTGACTCTGCGTCCCGTGTTTTGTGACTTTTTGTGACGCGCCTCAGGATCAGCTGAGAACCGCGCCCTTCATGCCGGAGCTCACAAGCTTCGCGTAGCGGACCAGATAGCCCGTCGTGATCTTCGGCTTACGCGGCTTCCACTCAGCCTTGCGGCGGGCAAGCTCTTCGTCGGAGACGAGTACGTTCAGCGTATTGCCATTGATGTCGATCGCGATCTGATCACCTTCATGCACAAGAGCGATCGGGCCGCCTTCAGCGGCTTCAGGAGACACGTGGCCGATCGAGGCGCCGCGGCTCGCGCCGGAGAAGCGGCCATCAGTGATCAGAGCCACCGTGCTGCCGAGTCCCGCGCCGATAATGGCGGAAGTCGGGTTCAGCATCTCACGCATGCCGGGACCGCCCTTCGGACCTTCGTAGCGGATCACCACGACGTCGCCCGGATTGATCTTGCCGCCGTAAATAGCCGCAATGGCATCATCCTCGCAGTCGAAGACACGGGCCGGACCCTGATGAACCATCATCGCGGGGTCAACCGCGGAGCGCTTCACAACGGAGCCGTCCGGAGCCAGATTGCCCTTCAGAACAGCAATGCCGCCTTCCTTCATAAAGGGATTCGTGACAGGACGGATCACTTCATTATTCAGGACTTCATGGCCCTTGATGTTTTCGCCGACCGTCTTTCCGGTCACTGTCATGCAGTCAAGATTCAGATGGCCGAGTTTTGCGAGCTCATGCATGACAGCAGGGATACCGCCCGCGCGGTCCAGATCCATCATGGTGTCTTCGCCAGCCGGTGACAGATGGCAGAGATTCGGGGTGCGCTTGGAAATCTCGTTGGCTTCCGCGAGATCAATCTCGATTCCGCACTCGTGGGCAATAGCCGGGAGATGGAGCATGGAATTCGTGGAGCAGCCAAGCGCCATATCCAGCATCAGGGCATTTTCAAATGCCTTGCGGGTCATGATGTCGCGGGGAAGAACATTGTCGCGGACCAGATCCATGATGCGCATGCCGGTCTTCTTCGCGAGACGGATACGCTCAGACATCACGGCCGGAATCGTCCCGTTCCCCGGAAGCGCAATACCGAGCACTTCCGTCATGCAGTTCATCGAATTCGCGGTGAACATGCCGGCACACGAACCGCAGGTCGGACAGGCTTCATTCACGAGACCGCCGAGTTCCTCCGCGGACATCTTTCCGGCGTGGAATGTGCCGACCGCTTCAAAGACGGAAGAGACCGTAACCTTATGCCCCTTGAAGTAGCCGCCAAGCATCGGGCCGCCGGAAACGATAATCGTCGGAATATTGATGCGGGCTGCTGCCATCATGAGGCCCGGAACATTCTTATCGCAGGCCGCCACCATCACGAGACCGTCAAACGGATGGGCAATGGCCATGGATTCCGTAGAGTCCGCAATCAGCTCACGGGAAACGAGCGAGTACTTCATGCCCTCGTGCCCCATCGCGAGGCCGTCGCACACCGCGATGGCCGGGAAGACGAGCGGCACACCGCCGGCAAGGGCAACCCCCTGCTTCACGGCATCCACAACCTTATCCAGGTTCATGTGCCCCGGGACGATGTCGTTCTTCGAGCTGACGATGCCGATCAGCGGACGATCGATTTCTTCATCAGTCAGGCCGAGGGCCTTCATGAGTGCAAGCCTCGGAGCGGCGGAGGGGCCCTTGGTCATCTTGTCACTGCGCATATGTTTCTCCACTTTTTCTTTTTTTGGCAGGCTGTCGGCTCACGGAAGAGTCGGCTCGTTAATGGTCATAAACCTGTCGTCTGCCAATTGTCATTTCTCAATTGTATATATTTTCCGACATTGTGAATGGCATAAAAAGGGTAAACGCAAAAAAATATCCCGGATGCTATAGGCACACGGGATTTCACGCTTTTTGGGAGAATCTCAGCCCGCCAGACAGTTTTTACCGGGAACTTCCTGGCTGTTTCCTGAGAAGGAATCTGAGATAAAACAGTGCAGAGATGAAAATTGAGAGGTCTGCTCAACAGTCTTCTGTTCAGACAATAAAAAACCCGCACTGCTTTCATCAGTACGGGTCAATTGAATGGTGCCGGTGAAGAGAGTCGAACTCCCGACCTTCGCATTACGAATGCGCTGCTCTACCAACTGAGCTACACCGGCAACCAGGCCAAGCCGACAACTCGGCTTCGCGAACAGAGTTTGTATTTTAGCGGAGAAAATTTAAAAACGCAAGAAAAATTGTTTCAATTCCGGATCCGCCTCTTTCGATGCCCTAAAATAAAAGTTCGACTAGAAATACCCGGCACGTGACTGCCGGAAAGAGCTGAACATGCCGGAATCCACTCAGAAAGAAATTCTTTCGTTCGTGCTGCCTGATGAGGCCTCAACGGAGCTGCTCGGGAAGCGCCTGGCGGAAGCCGTTCTGAAACACAGCAAGGAAATCACAGACCGGGGACTCAATATCCGGCTGCAGGGGACTCTGGGTGCTGGGAAAACCACGCTGACCCGGGCGCTGCTGCGTGCGCTCGGTTTCACGGGCCGGGTCCGGAGCCCGACCTTTACGCTGGTGGAAACGTATTCTGTTCAGGGGCTCGCCATCAATCACTTTGACTTCTACCGGTTTGAATCCCCGGAAGAATTTGAGGAAGCCGGCTTCAGAGATCTGTTCGGCGCCGGACGCATGACGCTCTGCGAGTGGCCGGATAAGGCGGAACCCTTTCTGCCGCCAGCCGATCTTCTGATCCTCATTGATCTGAAAGGTGATGGGCGCGAAGCGAAACTCTGCCCTGAGAATGAGTGGGGAGGCATTGTCGCAAAAGAGGTTGAGGAATCATGGCAATAAAGCGACGGAATCTTTTACTGGGCAGCGGCGGCACGCTGCTGCTCTCCCTTTTTCCCTGGGAAATCGCCTACGGGGCCGGCATCGTCGATGTCCGGATCTGGCCTGCGGACGAATACACCCGAATCACGATTGAGCATGACGGAAAACTGAAATTCCGTTCCTTTGTCGTCCGGGAGAATCCGCCGATCCGCATGGTCATTGATATTGAAGGACTTGCTCTTTCGGATCATCTGAAGAAGCTCGTGCAGGAAGTGTCCCCGAACGACCCCAACATCCGCAATATCCGTCTGGGTCAGTACCAGCCGAATGTTGTCCGCATGGTGGTGGAGCTGAAGGAGGACGTCAAGCCTCAGATTTTCGAGCTTCCTCCTGTCGCATCCTATAAAGAGCGCCTGGTGGTTGACCTTTATCCGAAGAATCCGAACCGCAGCATCGCGGCTTCAGATGATCCGCTCGCGGTTGCTATCAATCAGCAGAATGCGGCGAGAAACGGCCAGGGAAATTCCTCGCCGCGCTCGAAGTCCGGCAAGGAAAAACTTCTCGTCATGATTGATCCGGGGCACGGCGGAGAGGATCCGGGCGCGAGCGGTCAGATGGGAACGCACGAGAAGGACATCGTGCTTTCCATCGCTGGAAAGCTGAATGACCTTATTGCCCAGGATGATGAAATTGATGCCCGCATGACCCGTCGGAGCGACTTCTTCGTACCGCTGGGAGAGCGTGTAAACCTTGCTCAGAAAGCCGGTGCGAAGCTTTTCGTCAGCATCCATGCC
This sequence comes from Mesosutterella multiformis, assembly GCF_003402575.1. Classification (GTDB taxonomy): domain Bacteria; phylum Pseudomonadota; class Gammaproteobacteria; order Burkholderiales; family Burkholderiaceae_F; genus Mesosutterella; species Mesosutterella multiformis. Next base: position 933,370 of record NZ_BGZJ01000001.1, on the reverse strand, counting down.
GACGGCTGGATCTCGCCGAACGCCAAAGGATCCTCGGTCTTTGCACTCTCTGAAAAAGGAGCCTCGTCCGCCGCAGCCCGCTGGCTCGCGAAGCAGCAGAATGATGCCGACAAGATCGGCGGCATCAACCTTCAGGGGGTTGAGCGCTCCGTGCAGAACGTTCTGGTTGATATGTCGAATACCTGGAAGATCAACTACAGCCTTGCTCTCGGCCACTCAGTGCTGCAGGAGATCGGCAAGCTGAATGATCTGCATAAGTCTCAGGTGGAGCAGGCCGGATTTGCTGTTCTGAAAGGACAGGGGATTCCGTCCATTCTGGTTGAAACCGCCTTCATCTCCAACCCCGGGGAGGAGCAGAAGCTCCGGAACGACGATTACCAGCTCAGCATGGCCAAGGGAATTCTCGCCGGCATCAAGCGCCAGGTGAGAAAAGATAAGACCGTTATTCAGGGTTGATACTCCTAGGGTTGGGGATATGAAAGGCACCCTCCTTTGTTAAAATATCCCCACCTTTTAGGCGATATCTTCCCCAAAAAACCATTTTTCGGAGTCTTAATAGATGGCTCTTGTTGCAATGCGCCAGCTTCTCGACCACGCGGCCGAGAACGGCTACGGTATTCCTGCGTTTAACGTCAATAACCTCGAACAGGTTCAGGCCATCATGGAAGCAGCCAAGGAAACCGGTGCCCCGGTTATCCTTCAGGCCTCCGCAGGCGCCCGCAAGTACGCGGGTGAGCTCTTCCTCGAACACCTCATCCGCGCCGCGGTTGAGTCCTACCCGGACATCCCGGTTGCCATGCATCTTGATCACGGCCGCAGCAAGGCGTCCTGTGTCAGCGCCATGCGCCACGGCTTTACCTCCGTGATGATGGACGGCTCCCTGATGCCTGACGGCAAGACGGTGTCCACTTACGAGTACAACGTCGAAACCACCCGCTGCATCGTTGAAACGGCTCACTGCATCGGTGTGTCCGTCGAAGGCGAGCTCGGCTGCATCGGCTCTCTCGAAACACTGACCAGTGAAAAAGAAGACGGTCAGGGCGCTGAAGGCACGCTGACCCGTGAGCAGCTGCTCACCGATCCGGATCAGGCAGTTGACTTCGTCCGCGAGACCCAGCTTGATGCCCTCGCTATCGCGATCGGCACGAGCCACGGTGCTTATAAGTTCACCCGCGAACCCACGGGCGAAATTCTGTCGATTGACCGCGTGAAGGAAATTCACGCCCGTCTCCCGAATACGCACCTCGTCATGCACGGTTCCTCCTCCGTTCCTCAGGAGTTCCTCGCCGAGATCCGTAAGTTCGGCGGTGAAATGCGCGAAACCTATGGCGTTCCGGTCAAGGAAATCCAGACCGCCATCAAGCACGGTGTCCGCAAGGTGAACGTTGACACGGATATCCGTCTCGCCATGACGGCTGCCATCCGCCGGTTCATCTTCGAGAACCCGAGCGAATTCGATCCCCGCGCCTTCATGAAGGCCGCCCGCAAGGCAGAGAAGGAAATGTGCAAGTCCCGTTACCTCGCCTTCGGCTGCGAAGGTCAGGGCGCGAAGATCCACCCGATTCCTCTGGATGCTTTCGCCCGCGGCTACTCAGACGGCACGATCACGCAAAAGACTCTCTAAAGTTTTTCTGCAGACAAGCGGCGCGGATGCAATCCGTGCCGCTTCCTTTTTCTCTGAGACCGTAATTCATGCCACAGCAAGACGCAGCCGACCTCAAAGGCCGCACCGGGTTCACCCGGCTTTTCAATGCATTTCACTACTCGTGCGACGGGTTTCGTGCCATCTGGGCAACTGAACAGGCTTTCCGTCAGGAAGCCATTCTCGCCGTCATTCTGATTCCTGTTGCCATTCTCCTTCCCGTCAGCTGGACCCAGTCAGCGCTCCTCGTGCTTTCTGTTTTTCTCCTTCTGATCGTGGAAACACTGAACTCCGCAGTTGAAGCCGCCATCGACCGGATCGGCCCCGAACTTCACCCTCTCTCCAAGAAGGCGAAAGATCTGGGAAGCCTCGCCGTGCTGCTCACCATTTTTGCTGATGCCTGTATCTGGATCGGCGTACTGCTTGACTACTTTTTATCCTAGGCGCGAAACGCCGCAAAATAACCCTGCGGGCAACAATCACTGTTTTCTGCAGCAGTAAAATAAAGAATCGCAGGTTATTTTGTCACTTCCTCTGGAGATCACCCATGCAGGGTCTATTGAAAACCAGCCTGAAGTCACTGCCCCTCGTATACAGTGGCAAGGTTCGGGACAGCTATGCGGTTGGCGACGACAAGCTGCTCATCGTTGCAACCGACCGCATTTCCGCGTTCGATTTCATCCTGTCGGTTCCGATTCCTTACAAGGGACAGGTACTGACCCAACTCACGAACTTCTGGTTTGAACAGCTGAAGGGCGTGCTGCCGAATCATCTGACCGGCATCGATCCGCTGTCCGTTGTCGCTCCGGAAGAAGCTGACCAGGTCCGCGGCCGTTCCGTCGTGGCGATGAAACTGAAGCCGATCATGATCGAATGCGTGGCCCGCGGCTATCTGACCGGCGGCGGCTGGAAGGAATACCTGGCTGATGGGTCGGTTTCCGGTGTCAAGCTCCCGGCCGGGCTGCAGATGTCCCAGAAGCTCGACGAGCCGATCTTCACCCCGTCCGCCAAGTCCCCGATCGGCACGCATGACGAACCGATCAGCTATGAAGAATGCGTGAAGCGCTACGGCGGCGATGTCGCGAAGACGATCCGCGACGCCACCCTGACGCTCTACAAGAAGGCGGCTGAATACGCTGCCACGAAGGGCATCATCATTTCCGACACCAAGTTTGAGTTCGGCATTGATGAAGCGGGCAATATCCGCCTGATGGACGAAGTGCTGACGCCGGATTCCTCCCGGTTCTGGCCTGCCGATCAGTACAATGTGGGCATTTCGCCGCCCTCCTATGACAAGCAGTACATCCGCGACTGGCTTGAATCGACCGGCTGGGATAAGAAGTCTGAGCCGCCGGTTCCGCCGGAAGAGGTTATTCAGCGGACGAGCGAGAAATATCGCGAAGCTCTGTTCCGCCTCGCCGGCATCAAGCTCGGCTGAGATAGCAGTCTGCAGCTGACTCGCTCACAACGGAGGTCGGGACACTATCCCTTCCTCCGTCAAATTTTTTTACCGCATGTCTTCAGAATCACAAATGACCAGCAAAATCGATAAAAAGCCGTTGATCGGCATCGTTATGGGTTCGTCCTCCGACTGGGATGTCATGAGCAACGCCTGCAAGATCCTTGAGCAGTTCGGCATTCCGTTTGAGGCTAAGGTCGTCTCCGCGCACCGCATGCCGGACGAAATGTTCGCCTACGCAGAAACAGCCCGCTCCAGAGGGCTGAAGGCAATCATCGCCGGTGCCGGCGGAGCTGCCCACCTGCCCGGAATGCTGGCCGCCAAGACCACACTCCCGGTTCTGGGTGTTCCCTGTGTCTCCAAGTACCTCCGGGGGCAGGACTCGCTCTACTCCATCGTTCAGATGCCGAAGGGGGTTCCGGTCGCCACTTTCGCTATCGGTGAGGCCGGCGCCGCGAACGCCGCTATTTACGCGGTCCGAATGCTCTCGATGACGGACGACACGCTCGCTGAGAAGCTTGAGCAGTTCCGCGCCTCTCAGAACCAGGCCGCCCGCGACATGGTGCTTCCGACCGACGATTTCTCCGAGGCCTGCTGATGAAAAACACGAAAGCGCTTCCGCCCGGCTCCTGGCTTGGAATGATGGGCGGCGGTCAGCTCGGCCGTATGTTCAGTTCGGCCGCCTCGCGCCTCGGGTATCACGTTCTGGTTCTGGATCCGGGTGAAGTCAGCCCCGCGGGAGAAGTTTCCGCGCGCCGTATTCAGAGAAGCTATAAAGACCGGGAAGCACTGGACGAAATTGCCTCCATCTGCCCCGCTGTCAGCACCGAATTTGAAAATGTTCCGTCGCCTTCTCTCGCATATCTCGCAGAGAAGGGCTGCCGTACGGCTCCGCTCGCTGAAGCGGTGGCGATCTCCCAGGACCGCAGCGCGGAAAAGGCGTTTATCGCCTCTACCGGCGTGCCGGTGGCTCCTCACCTCGCCATTCTGTCTGATGAAGACTGCGTTGACGCTGATCCGGATCTTTTCCCCGGCATTCTGAAGACCGCGCGTCTCGGCTATGACGGCAAGGGTCAGGTTTCGGTCGACACTCCCGCAGACCTTCTTCAGGCCTATCACTCACTCGGTTCCGTCGACTGCATTCTCGAGAAGAAGCTGCAGCTGAAGACCGAATGCTCCGTGATCGTCTGCCGCGGATTTGATGGCGAAAGCGCCACTTTCCCGGTGTTCGAAAACCATCATAAAAACGGCATCCTCGCGGAAACCGTGCTTCCGGCCCGTATTCCTGAAGACGCCGAAGCGGAAGCCCGCCTTTACGCCATTCGCATCGCGAACGGCCTGAAGTATATCGGTGTGCTCTGCATCGAATTCTTCATTCTGGAAGACGGCTCTGTTGTCGCCAATGAGACCGCTCCGCGTCCGCATAACTCCGGTCACGCGACGATCGAGGCCTGCATGACGAGCCAGTTTGAGCAGCAGGTCCGCACGATGGCGGGACTCCCGCTCGGCAATACCACGCTGCTTTCCCCGGCCGTTATGCTGAATATCCTCGGTGATTCCTGGGAAACGGCTGATGGGCTGAAGGAACCGGACTGGGATGCGGTGCTCGCTATTCCGGGTGTGAAACTTCACCTTTACGGCAAGGCGGAAGCCCGTCACGGCCGCAAGATGGGGCACGTCACCTGCCTTGGGAAGACCCCCGAAGAGGCTCTTGAGCGCGCGAAAAAGGTAGCTGTCATCCTGAGGCTGCCGACCCCGGTGTAATTTTGGAAAAGTAGGAAAAATGGAGCTGACAAAAGAGCAGGAGCGCGAGATCGAACGCGCAGTCGCCATACTGGAGTCCGGCGGTATCGTCGCTTTCCCGACAGAGACCGTGTACGGACTCGGAGCTGATGCCGATAATGAAGCGGCTGTCGGCAAGGTCTTTGCCGCCAAGCAGAGACCGACTTGGCACCCGCTGATTGTTCATCTGCCGGATGCGGAAAGCATCAGCTGGTGGGCGGATCCAATGCCGCCTGCTGCTCAGCTCCTCGCGGAAAAATTCTGGCCGGGCCCTCTCACCATGGTGGTTCCCCGGGCAGAACGCTGCGGCTCATGGGTCACAGGAGGTCAGAGAAGCGTCGGCCTCCGGTGCCCTTCCCATCCGCTTGGACATGCCCTCTTTGAGGCATTTTCCGGTCCCCGCCATCGCGGAATCGTCGGTCCCTCCGCGAACAGTTTTGGAAGAATTTCTCCTACCACGGCTGAGCACGTGCTGCATGACCTCGGTGTCAAGCCGAATGGCAAAGTTGACATGATTCTGGACGGCGGCCCCTGCACAGTCGGCGTTGAATCGACCATCATCAATCTCGCGAGTGACGAGCCCGAACTGCTCCGGTACGGTGCCGTGACCCGTGAAATGCTGGAAGAAGCACTGGGCCGCCCGGTCGTCAATCCGAAACCCTCGTCTCCCAAGGTTTCCGGTCAGCTGAAGAGTCATTACGCCCCGGTCACACCTGTGACTCTGGCGGACGAAGATGCGATTCCTGAAATCGCCGCATCTCTCGCTCCCGAAACCTGTGCCGTACTGGCGCCCGAAAGCATTCTTGGCCGGTGTCCGGCGAACGCGGTTTTCCGTCTGCAGTCCGCTGAATCCGAGCCTGAGTATGCGGCCCGGCTGTATGCCAACCTCCATGCGCTCGATGAAGCCGGCACCTCTCACATCCTCATTGCCCGCCCGCCGAAGGGCTCGCTCTGGAACGCTGTGAATGACCGTCTTTCAAGAGCCAGCGCACCAAAGCCTGCCGCCTCCGGACAACACTGAAAATGGCTTCACTCAATTATGACTGGCGGGATCCATCGCTTCCGATCGGAGCCCTGGATTCCGGTCTCGGCGGTCTGTCTGTCCTGAGGGAAATCCGTAAGGCCCTTCCGCTTGAGGACCTCCTTTTTGCCTGTGACTGCGGCAAAGCTCCCTGGGGCGACCGCCCTGGAAGCTGGATTGAAGACCGCGTTATGAAGATCGCGGGATTTCTCACAGCCCACCGCGTGAAGGCGATTGTCGTGGCCTGCAACACCGCGACATCCGCAGCCATTGACCGGCTGAGAGCAGAGTTCCCATTCCCCGTGATCGGTATCGAGCCCGCCGTCAAACCTGCTGTACGGATGACAAAAGACGGAGTTGTCGGGGTGCTCGCTACAACACGGACCATTACATCGAATCGTCTCGAGAGCCTGATCGAGCGCTTCGCCGGAAATGACCGGGTGATCCCGGTCGCGTGCCCTGGACTGATGGAGCAGGTCGAAGCAGGTGAATTTCACACGCCGAAGACCCGCCGCATTATTGAGAAGTACGTGGGCCCCCTGATTGATCAGGGCGCCGATACGCTCGTTCTTGGCTGCACGCACTACCCTTTCCTTGCGGACGAAATACAGGCGGTGGCCGGAAAAGATGTTGTCATCATTGACCCGAGCCCCGCTGTTGCCCGATTCCTCGCTCAGAGACTGACTGAGGAAGGATCCATCCGGAAAACTGCCGGTGCCTCAGCCATTTCCAGATTCTGGTGCACGGGGAATCCGGATGCCCGTACGGAAACACTTCAGAAGCTCTGGTCTCCTGAAGTCCGTATGGAAAGCCTTGAAGAAGCCTGGCCGCCTCTCAGGGATGAGCTTTAGGGGGAGTCGGCAGGAGTTTCTCCTGCTCGTCTCTGTCGCGCTCCTCTGTCAGCCGCTCTGAGAGCCGTTCAGCCAGTGCTACCATGCCGAGCGGCGCGCACCCCTCCGCCTTGTTATTCGCCACCACATAGGCCGGCTGTCCGCCGCGGATCGCGGCAAGAATAAGAGTCGCAATGCCTTCTCGTGTGACCGGGTCCGGCCTCTGGATCTTTGAGAACGGCTCGTAACGCCTTTTCGCGTCATCAAAGCGGTCTCCCATGGCGAGTGTCCACCGCACAACCAGCGGCCCCGCAAGCCGAAAATCCTCCGGGGACTCCGCCTCCGGACAATCCATCATATGAAGGGCGTTGGTCTGCCGCGCGACGTCCGGCATTGTCGGGTGAAGCCCCGTGACAAGCCTCGCACCAGCTCCTCGAAGCATTGAAACAAACCTCGGCGTATAGATAATCGGGGTACGGATTTCCACCGCGTAAAAGGCATTCTCCGCCTCTTCGCCGATCTTCGGCAGCCGATTCAGAAACTCCCCGATCCTTTCCACCAGACGGATTCTTTTCTCGGCACTTGAAATCAGTTCACGAGGCACCTGAGCCATTTCGAAAACAAGAGGCCCGGCCTTCTTTCCAAGTCCCTCAATGACCGGATGAACAAATTCCTGCGCTGCTTTCTCAGGATTCAGAAAGAACGCGTTCTCGCGCAGAGGTCTTCCGTTTGCCCCCCGCACCATGCAGTCCGTAACAGCCGCCGGCGCTTTTACCAGGAAACGGAAGTCATCCGGCACCTGCTCAGCGAAATGCCAGTACTGTCCAACGGTGAGCGGTCTGTAGTAAGCGCGATCTACACCGACCGTCCGAAGCAAGGGATGACTGCTGTAGGCTCTCAGTCCTTCGTTTGCCAGGTCCTGAACGCCGCTGTAACGGCTCCAGACAATTCCCTTCCAGCCAGGGAAAGCCCATGAACACGAGCCCAGCCTCACCGAGCGGGGAATAATCCTCGCGAGGCGCCGGATTTCTTCAGTCTGGGGCTGAGGCATAACCGGACCGTCATCCGGCCTGTCACCGAAAAGATCCTCACTCCAACCTCCCGGCAACCCCACTGATACATCAAGCGGAGAACCTGCGGCAGCTGTCATCTGTGTCCTTTGAGGGAAAAATAGGAATCTTCCTTCTCGCGGGAGCCCCGAAAACTGGCTCCCTTCTTCTTCATCTTATCGGTTTCAGAGCTTTCCGGTTATGCCTCGCCTATACACGGCACAGACTCTCTGTGTTGCGCCCTTATCAACGCCAAAGTCATACGGCGACTGTTAAAATTGATCGGCTAACGACTTTTTCTTTCAATTCTGGATCATATCGAAATGGATCTTTCCTCTCTTACAGCCCTCAGCCCCCTCGACGGACGTTATGCCCGGCAGACTGACGCGCTGCGTGAAATCTTCTCTGAATACGCCTTCATGAAAGCCCGTGTTCAGGTTGAAACGGAATGGCTCATCGCCCTTTCTGAATTCGGTCTGCCTGAACTCAGCGAAATTTCCGAGCACGGCAAGGCTTTCCTGCGCGGCCTCGTGACGAACTTCACGGTTGAAAGCTGCCAGCAGATCAAGGACATCGAAAAGACCACCAATCACGACGTGAAGGCGGTCGAATACTGGATCAAGGCTCAGGTGGCTCACGACGCCGAGCTCGCCAAGGCTTCCGAATTTGTGCACTTCTCCTGCACGTCCGAGGACATCAACAACACGAGCCACGCGCTCATGCTGACTGAAGGCCGCAAGGAACTCCTCGACTTCCTGAAGAAGCTTCACGACACGGTCGCCGGCTTTGCCCACGAGTGGGCTGAAGTCCCGATGCTCGCCCGTACCCATGGCCAGCACGCTTCCCCGACGACAGTCGGCAAGGAATTCGCGGTCTTTGCTGTGCGTCTGCAGCGCGTGATGGACGCCATCGCGAACGTGCAGATCCTCGCCAAGATGAACGGCGCTGTCGGCAACTTCAACGCTCACATCATTGCCTACCCCGAGAAGGACTGGGAAGCTTTCTCCCGGAACGTGATCGAAAACCGCCTGCACCTCAGCTTCGATACGCACACGATCCAGATCCAGCCGCACGACTACATGGCTGAACTCTTCCAGGAAATCACCCGCGCGAACACGATCCTGATCGATATGGACCGTGACATCTGGGGCTACATCTCGCTCGGTTACTTCCACCAGAAGCTGAAGGCCGGTGAAGTCGGCTCCTCCACGATGCCGCACAAGGTGAACCCGATCGACTTTGAGAACTCCGAAGGCAATCTCGGCATGGCCAACGCCTTCCTGAATCACCTGGCCGGCAAGCTTCCGATTTCCCGCTGGCAGCGTGACCTCACGGACTCCACCGTGCTCCGCAACATGGGCGTCGCTTTCGGCTACTGCTTCGTCGGCTACAACGCCCTCGAGCGCGGTCTTGGCAAACTCCAGATCAACCTCCCCGCGATCGCTGCTGATATCGACAGCGCCTGGGAAGTGCTGGCAGAAGCCATTCAGACCGTGATGCGCCGTTATGGTGTCCCGAAGCCCTACGAGCAGCTGAAAGCTCTGACCCGCGGCAAGGATGGCATCACGGAAGCCGTGCTCGCTGACTTCATCCAGAAGCTCGAGATCCCGGCCGAGGCGAAGGACCGTCTCCTGAAACTCAAGCCTTCGACCTATATCGGCAAGGCGGTTGAGCTCGCGAAGCGCGCCTGAGATCAGCGTCTCTAAATAAGAAAGGGCAGGCTTTTCAATAGGCCTGCCCTTTTTCTGTCTGCTGTTTTGAAACGAATGAATCCAATTATCCTGCGGTAACTCAGGACTTGATCACCACCGATTTGATCTGGGCCCAGAGCCGGCACCCAGGCGCGATACCCAGATGATCACAGGATCTGGCGGTGATTCTGGCAACCAGCTGCTGACTGCCGACAGAGAGCAGTACACCGACCTGCGCGTCTCCCGGTTTCCGATCGACTGACTTCACAACAACCGGAATGACATTCTGAATACTGGTGTCCGTGTGAGGCGTCAGTGCGAGAGAAATATCCCGCTCGAAGAGCCCTATCCGGATGCGGCTCCCCAGACTCAGCCCTGAATCGGGAATCCAGAGCGACGCGTCGGAATCGGACAGAGCGACACGGACGAGTCCGTACTTCTCATCCCGCTCAGCCGTCTGGCCTTCCAGAATGGATTCCCGGGCCTCACCCACTTCTGCCTGCGTTTTGAACCGACTCAGAATATCCTGAGCGCTGCCCTGAGCCTTGATGCGTCCCCGCTCCATCAGCACGACGTTATCCGCGAGACGCGCCATCTCATCCGCCGAATGCGTGACATACAGCATCGGAAGATGCTGCTCGTCGCGGATTCTCGAAATCCACGGCATGATCTCCTGGCGGCGCTCCCAGTCCAATGCCGAGAGCGGTTCATCGAGAAGCAGAATCTTTGGGTTCAGCACAAGAGCCCGGGCAATAGCGACTCGCTGCTGCTCGCCGCCGGAGAGCTGCGCGGGCTTATGATCCAGCAGCTTCTCAAGTCCCAGAAGCTTCACAGCTTCACTGATACGCTCTTCCGTCGTACCCCGTCCCCGGGGATAGCGAAGACCGAAACGGATATTCTGTCCGGCTGTCATGTGAGGGAAGAGACTCGCTCCCTGAAACACATAGCCAAGCGGTCTCTTCCATGTCGGAACGAAAATCTTCTTTTCATCGTCCTGCCAGACCTCGTCCCCAATGACAACCCTGCCCTTGGCATGCTCAAGACCCGCAACCGATCGGAGGATCGTGGTCTTTCCGCATCCGGAGGGCCCGAAAAGCACAGTAATGCCGGACTGGTTCAGCTCAAATTCAACATCGAGGGAGAAATCTTTCCCCCGTTTCAGGTGCAGCCGGATGCTGCCGCCTGTTCTTTTCTCTTCGCTCATGCCTTGGACCTCCCGGAGCGGTGATTCAGAATCGAAAGCACGAAGAGCACGATGAAGGAGAAGATCAGCATGCCGCCCGCCAGAACATGCGCTTTGTCATACTCCATCGCTTCCACGAAAGTGTAGATCTCGGTCGACACAACCTGGGTTTTCCCAGGCACATTGCCGCCGATCATCAGTACGACACCGAATTCGCCGATGGTGTGCGCGAAGGTGAGAACAATACCGGTAAGGAATCCAGGTTTGCAGAGCGGAACAATGACTCTGAAGAACGCGCCGAGCGGCGTTGCGCCCAGCGTTGCGGCCACTTCCCCCGGGACAGGTCCCAGAGCCTCAAAAGAATTCTGGAGCGGCTGGATCATGAAGGGAAGTGAATAAACCATAGAGCCGATCAGAAGGCCCGGGAAAGTAAAGGTGAGAAGCCCGATGCCGAGCGACTCCGTAAGTTTCCCGAGCGGTCCGTTCGGTCCCATGAAGACCAGCATGTAGAAACCCAGAACAGTAGGCGGCAGAACCATAGGCAGCGTAACGATAGAGCTGATCACGGAACGCGCCGTTGTTTTCTTCCTCGAAAGCCACCACGCCAGAGGCGTGACGAGAATCACGAGAAATATGGTCGTGAGGACTGCAAGCTGAATACTGACAAACACCGGCTGCAGTTCTTCCCACGTGAATTCAATGCCGTTGAACATTCTGGGAATCTACCTGAGGTTTAATGCGGTTCGCCCTATCAGTGCGTGGCGTAGCCGTAGGACTGCTTCAGCTTATTCGCTTCAGCGGACTGCAGGAACTTGAGGAAGCTCTTGGCAGCGGCACTCTTTTCGCCGTGCTTCAGGAGCACCGCGTCCTGACGGATCGGCTGATAGTACTTGGACGGAACAATCCAGCCGGAGCCTTCCGTGATCTTGCCGTTCTTGTAAACCTGGGACAGTGCAACGAAACCAACCTCAGCGTTGCCGGTCTTCACGAACTGGAAGGTCTTGCCGATGTTGTTACCGGTCACGAACTTCGGCTGATACTTGTCGAGGAGCTTCAGGGACTTCAGGGTTTCATAAGCGGCTTCGCCATACGGAGCGAGCTTCGGGTCGGCAACAGCGCACTTATTGAACTTCATTTCCTTCACAGCCTTGCCATCCTTATCCACGAGCTTCGGATCGGCGGACCAGAACACGAGCTTGCCCTGAGCATAGGTGAAAGCGGAGCCCTTCACACCGTTGCCGTTGGCAAGGAGCTTGGCGGGAGTCGTATCATCAGCTGCGAGCAGGATGTCGAACGGAGCGCCGTTATTGATCTGAGCGAAGAAAGCACCGGTGCTGCCGAAAGACAGCTTCACCTTGTTGCCGGTCTGCTTCTCGAAAATCGGAGCGAGTTCCTGAGCAGGCGCCGTGAAGTTGGCAGCAACTGCAACCTGGATTTCTTCAGCTCCGGCCGGAAGAGCGACGGAAAAGACGGCGGCAACAGCGCCGGCGACAACAGCAGTAGAAAGTTTCATATTCTTACCTGTCTAGGAAGTGGATAAAACATAGAGTTATAAAATACAGCTAACTCAACAGCGCTATTCTAAATTAGAATAATCGCGTCTGAATAGCGAATCTTACCCTCATTTATTGCCATCTGTCATGCAAAACAATTCGGAAAAAACGACCACTACTTCTGACTCTGGCCATAAGGCTGACCCGATCGAATTCACCCGCTCTCTTGCGGCTTTATCCGATAAGCGGATCGACATCCTCCGCCGAATCAAGGAAACCGGCTCAATTTCTGAAGCTGCCCGTGCGTCTGGCGTCTCTTACAAAGCGGCCTGGCAGGCGCTTGAAACGCTTGAGAATCTGGCTGGCGGAAAGCTGGTCGAGAAGCTGGTCGGTGGAAACCGCGGCGGCGGAACCACGCTCACCGTAACGGGGGAGCAGATTCTGAAGATTGCGGACCGCATCGCTCAGGCCCGAAGCGAGGTGCTCCGGAGCTTTACTGATGCCGAACAGCCTCTGGCGAACCACCTCACCACATCCGGCATTCTTTCCAGCATGAGAAACAATCTTCCTTGCGTGGTGGAAAACGTGAAACACGGCTCAGCGCTGGTCCGTGTTTTCCTTCGGCTTGATGAAGAGAACATTATTAAGGCGTCTGTTACTGCGGAAAGCGCCCAGCTTCTGGGGCTTAAGCCTGGTGTCCGGATGATTGCCGCGGCGAAGGCCACAGCGGTTGAAATCGCGAAGAGCTTTCCTGATGCCAATCTGGATAACCGTCTGACCGGGCGTGTTGTGCGCTGCACGCGGTCCGAAAAAGGCGGCGAAGTGGCGCTCCGACTGCCTTCCGGACTCATTGTCATCGGGTTCGCGAAGCATAACCACCACCTTGCCCCGGGTATGGAAGCCCAGGCAACGGTTGCGTCGAACGCTGTTGTTATCGCGCGAATGGACTAGTTCTTAAGTTGAGGTTTCTTTAGGTTTCTTAAGTGACTCTTAAGAAGTTTGACCACAGTCAAACCTCTGCAGCCCCCTTTTCTAACTCTTCGGCATATTATGGCGCCTGAGCCGGATATGGAGAGGTCCGCCTCAGTTCTATTTTTCTAAAAAATACAAAAGTGACAGTCTTTAGAGTCCCGATACTTCTAAGGCTGTACGCACAGTAGGGTACTGAGTTATGAAAAACTGCAAACGTGGCGCCATCCTGATCGGTCTCGTCGGCGCTGTCATCGGCCTCGTCGCTTTCGGTGTGTTCAATTCCGTGATTCACTGGGCCGGTTCGACTGAATTCTGCGGCTCCTTCTGCCACTCCATGGATTATGTCTATGCGGCCTATCATCAGGGCCAGCACGCCAAGACCCCGTCTGGCGTGACCGCCGGCTGCTCTGACTGCCACCTGAAGTATGGTTCCACCCACGAGATCAACGGCTTCCAGTACATCGGCATGCTGATCCACAAGGGCACTTCCGGTTCCAAGTCCTTCTTTGGTCAGGTTGCTGGTCACATGAACACCTATGACAAGCAGAAGGCCATGGCTCCTGAACTCAGCAAGGACGTTCAGGAATACATGAAGTCCACCGGCTTCTCCAACTGCCGTGGCTGCCATAACCTCGCCAAGATGAAGAACGACAAGAACCCGGATGTGGCTGCTTTCCACGCTGAGTTCGTGAAGGATACGTCCGTCAACTGCATCGAATGCCACAAGACGGCCGGCCATGATTACACGGGCCTCAACACCCAGGCTGACGCTGACGCCGTGAACGCTGGCAAGCCGCGTCCCAGCGTTGCTGCTGAAGCCGCCGCCGCGGCCGCTGCCTCCGCCGCCGCTTCCTCCGAAGCTGCTGCTTCTGATGCTGCCGCCTCCAGCGCTGTTGCCGCCCAGTAATCAGTCCTAAGCACTGATCCAAAAACCCGACAGTTTCTGACTGTCGGGTTTTTTCTTGCCTATAGCGCTGACTGGCCTTTCAAGCGTCTGCATCCCATTTACAATGTGGCTCATTGGCTTTTCTGATGGAGTTTGTTGATATGAGTTCTGCCGTCATTAACCGGCTTGATTACCAGGAACCCGCCTTCCGCGTGGAAAACATCAACTTGGTTTTCAATCTGGACCCCGTCACCACGACGGTTTACAACACGATGCGCATTGAGCCGCTCACGGATTCAGACCACGATCTGGTGCTGAACGGAAGCGAACTCGAGCTTGCTTCCGTTTTTGAGAACGGCAGCCCGCTCTCCACGGAACGCTATACGGTTACACCCGAGGCTCTCATCATCCGTGGTATCCGCCAGAAGACCACGATCACTATCTATAACAAGTTCCATCCGCAGGCCAACACACTGCTCTCGGGCATCTATATGTCCAACGGGAACTTCATGTCCCAGTGCGAATCGGAAGGCTTCCGCCGGATCACCTATTTCCCGGATCACCCGGACATGCTGACCCGATTCCATGTTGAAATCCGGGCTGACAAAGAGCAGTATCCGATCCTTCTCTCAAACGGCAACCTCATTGAGCAGGGAGATCTGGATAACGGACGGCACTTCGCCATCTGGGAAGATCCCTCTCTCAAGCCCTGCTACCTCTTCGCGCTTGTCGCCGGAAAGCTGGTGAAGCGTGAGGAAGTCTATAAGCTCGCAAACGGCAAGGACTGCCTGCTTCAGGTCTGGGTTGAGCCTCAGAATGCTGATAAGACTGAGCACACAATGGAGTGCATCAAGCGAGCCATCCACTGGGATGAAACCCGCTGGGGACTCGAGTATGACCTGGACCGCTTCATGCTTGTCGCTACCGACGACTTCAATTTCGGAGCCATGGAGAATAAGGGCCTGAACATCTTCAATACGCGCTATGTGCTCGCGACACCGAAGATGGCGACGGACCTCGATTACTTCAATATTGAATCCGTTGTCGGTCACGAATACTTCCATAACTGGACGGGCGACCGGGTCACTCTGAGAGACTGGTTCCAGCTCACGCTGAAGGAAGGCCTCACCGTCTTCCGCGATCAGGAGTTCTCGCGCGATATGCTCGGTAAGTCCGCTGTCATCAAGCGCATTATGGATGTCCGCGCCCTCCGCTCGCGTCAGTTCCCTGAAGATGCGGGTCCGATGGCTCATCCGATCCGGCCGGAAAGCTACCGTCAGATCAACAATTTCTACACGATGACCGTGTATGAGAAGGGTGCGGAAATCTACCGCATGCTTCAGACCATGCTCGGGAAAGAGGGCTTTAAGAAGGGCCTGTCTCTCTACATTGAGCGGAACGACGGCCGTGCAGCCACCTGCGAAGACTTCATCAACGCCATGGCCGAAGCGAATGGCCGCGATCTGAAACAGTTCTTCCTCTGGTACAGCCAGGCCGGTACGCCCCGGGTTCAGGTAAAGACCTACTGGGATCCGGAAGCGAGCACCTATACGATTGTTGCGAGCCAGAGCACTCCTGCCACGCCGGGGCAGCCTGTGAAGCATCCGTTTGTCATTCCGATCGCAGTCGGGCTCGTGGATTCCGAAGGGCATGACATTCCTCTGCAGCTTGAGGGTGAAACCGCGCCTCTCGGCACAACACGTGTCCTTGAACTGAAGGATGAGGAGAACGAGTGGACGTTTGTGAACGTCGGATCCCGCCCGGTGCCTTCACTTCTCCGCGATTTCTCTGCGCCAGTGATCCTCGACTACGCCTATACGCGCGATGAACTGGCGTTCCTCGCCCGCAATGACGCGGATCCGTTCAACCGCTGGGATGCCATGAATCGCCTGATGCTCGGCGTTCTTGAGGACATGACAGATGTGATCGAAATGGGCGGAAAGCCTGAAGCCGATCACAATCTGCTCTCCTCGTTTGA
This sequence comes from Mesosutterella multiformis, assembly GCF_003402575.1. GTDB lineage: Bacteria > Pseudomonadota > Gammaproteobacteria > Burkholderiales > Burkholderiaceae_F > Mesosutterella > Mesosutterella multiformis. The sequence continues at coordinate 917,384 of NZ_BGZJ01000001.1, read as the reverse complement.
GCAGATCCTGACCGATGAGACGCTCACCCCGGCCTTCCGTGCCATCACGCTGCAGCTTCCCGCCGAAAACCTCATCGGCGAGCCCCGCGCGGTTATTGATCCGGATGCGATCCGCAAAGCCCGTACTGAGCTGAAGGCCGCGATCGGCCGCCGCTATTCCTCGCTTCTCTTCAAGCTGGCTGAATCCTACGAGACCCCCGGTGACTACTCTCCGGACTCTGAGTCCGCCGGCCGCCGTTCGCTGAAGAACCTGGCCTATGACTACCTGATCACGGGCGGCAATCCGAAGGCGCTGATCGCGCTTCGCGGCCAGTTTGAGAAGGCCAACAATCTGACGGATAAGCTTGCCGCTCTCACCAGTGTCGTGAATTCGGCAAGCCCCGCAAAGACCAACATGCTGGTTGAGGCCGCCAAAGAGTGGCAGGGCAACCCGATCCTTATCAACAAGTGGCTTACGGTCCAGGCCTCTGCCGGCACACAGCCTGGCGAAGCCGACACGCTTACCCGTGTCCGCCAGCTGATGGACTGCGGAGCGTTCTCCATCAAGAACCCGAATAACGTCTATGCGCTTATTCTTGCCTTCTGCAACAACGAGCCGGAGTTCCACCGCAAAGACGGCAAAGGCTACGAGTTCTGGCTGCAGATTCTGAGGGAGCTCTGCTCTGTCAACGAGTATGTCGCTGCACGTGTTGCCCGGACACTTGATCACTGGAAGCGCTACACCCCGGACCGCGCTCAAATGATGTACAGGGTTCTTAACGAAGCGAAGCACATTCCCGGACTTCCGGTCGGCGTCCAGGAAATCCTCGACAAGTCTCTTGGTCTCACCGATTGATACCGTCTTTTTCAGAACTGATTACTTAAGGAGTAGTTCAAACATGGCTCTGATGACTCTTCATCAGTATCTCGCCCGCGAAGAGCGCGAGAACAGCGTTCCCCACGAGCTCACCACGCTGCTGCTCTCCGTCGCTGACGCGGCGAAGAATATCCGCGGGAAAGTCTCCCAGGGAGCGCTTGCCGGCGTTCTGGGTCTGGCCGGAACGGAAAACGTTCAGGGTGAGGACCAGAAAAAACTCGACGTGATCAGCAACGAGATCATGTGCACGGCGAATGAGCCCTGCGGCATGCTCTCCGGCCTCGCGAGCGAGGAGATGACGGAAGTCCTCCGCGTCTCAGACGAATATGCTGTCGGTCCCTACCTGATCCTTTTCGATCCGCTCGATGGCTCGAGCAACATTGATATCGATGCCCCGATCGGCACTATTTTCTCGGTTCTTCCCTGCCCGGGCGGCAAGAAGCGCGACATCACGGAGGCTGACTTCATGCAGCCTGGCATCAACCAGGCTGCCGCTGGTTACGCGCTCTACGGCACGCAGACCCAGCTCGTTTTCACACTGGGTCACGGTGTTTCTGCCTTTACGCTTGATCCTTCGACCGGTGTTTTCTACCTCACGAAAGAAAACATCCGCATCGCCGCCGAAACAGCGGAATTCGCTATCAACTGCTCCAATCAGCGTCACTGGCTGAAGCCCGTGCAGCAGTACGTCGGCGAACTGCTTGATGGCAAGAAGGGCCCCCGCGGCAAGAACTACAACATGCGCTGGATTGCCTGCTTTGTGGCCGAAGTCCACCGTATTCTGTGCCGCGGCGGTTTCTTCACCTACCCGAAGGACGATAAGAATCCGGATCGCCCCGGCAAGCTCCGTCTGATGTACGAAGCGAACCCGATGTCTTTCCTGATTGAACAGGCTGGCGGCAAGGCTACCAACGGTTTCCGCCGCATCATGGAAATTCAGCCTGAGAAGATCCACCAGCGTGTCGCCGTGTTCCTTGGCGCCGCTGAAGAAGTGGATTACATCACCCGTCTGCATCAGGAATCCGGTCTCACGGAGTAATTCCGGAAACCACACTCCCTGACGAGCAAAAGCCCCGCGGAATCAAAAGATTCTGCGGGGCTTTCAGTTTTCCGAATCCAACCGTGTCAGATCAGTCTCTGATTGGTCTGTTCCTCGACTTCCTTCAGAGCCTTCACTGAAGCATCAAGACTCTGCTTCATCTGCTCGATTGTCTGCTGCAGATCCTTCTTCACGGCTTCGTCTGACTCACGGCTCGCCTTCAGCTCACCGGCCACCTTTTCAAGCAGATCTTTTTCAAACCGGACAAAGCGCTCATCAAGCCCCTCTTCAAATTTCACGATCCGGGAGCCTTCAGCGGTCTCAGCCGCGGCGCGGGCGGTTCTCGCTTCGCGGTTTGCCTTCTGCAGGTCGACCAGCGTTGTCGCCTGTTTCCAGAGCATCCAGAGGAGACAAACCACGAAAACCAGTGCTCCGCCCACGATCAGGAAGAGCCCCAGCGGCGCATTGACGGTGAAGAGAATGAAGCTGATAGGCATCGGCGTCATGATCGGGCCCCAGTTGACCACGACGAACAGCAGCGACACCAGGAAAACGATCAGAACACCCATGGATCGAAATGTCATTTTTTTCTCCTTTCACCGCGGATTTGCTCACGAATTCCGCGCTTTGAGACAGCTCATAATTCAATCCTATAGCAAAGCCACATCTGTTGCCGAAAACTTATGCAGATTCCGAATTCATGCATGGTATTAAAATTACCCGGTTAATCATCGTTTTTATCTGGAGTCTCCCTTGAAAACCGATCCCCGCTATCCCCACCTTCACATTGTTGATCATCCGCTCGTGCAGCATAAGCTCACCCTTATGCGGGAAAAATCGTGTTCTACCAAGGATTTCCGTATCCTTCTGAAGGAAATCACGATGCTGATGGGCTATGAGCTCACCCGCGACACCCCCCTCACGACCCGCCGTATCGAAACTCCTGTCGCTCCGATGCGCGCCCCCGTGATCGCCGGCAAGAAGGATGTGATTGTTCCCGTGCTCCGCGCCGGCCTCGGCATGTCTGACGGTCTCCTCGCTCTGATGCCTTCCGCCCGTGTCGGCCATATCGGTCTCTACCGCGACGAAAACAAGCAGCCGGTCGAGTACCTGGTCCGTATGCCTCCGGAACTGAAGAACCGTCGCTGCATCATTGTGGATCCGATGCTCGCCACCGGAAACTCCTCCGTGCACGCTGTCAATGTGCTTCTGAAGCGCGGCGCCATGGAAGATAACATCAAGTTCCTCGCTCTCGTTGCTGCTCCTGAAGGCGTTGAAGTTTTCTTCAAGGCTCACCCGAATATCGACCTCTATGTCGCGTCGGTGGATGAAAAGCTGGATAAGAATGCCTATATCGTTCCGGGCCTTGGCGATGCCGGCGACAGAATTTTCGGCACGCTCTGATCTTTAAGTTTTTCGCTAAATTTAAGGGTTAACCTCTATAAAACCTGATAAATCAGGTTTTATTTAAGGGTTAGCCCTTATTTTTTGACCTTTTATCTTCCTTAATAGGGCTTATTTATTGATATAGGTTAAATTCACTTCCGGTGGCGGAGAGCACAATGTAGGCCATCAGACAAAAGTAGTATGGTCTGCTAGAAAAAATACTTACGCCGGTCAATAAACGGCGACACACTGCAATTTTGGAGACCTGTTCCATGCAACTCCCAGACAATATCCTCCGCGCCCATACGCCGACGCTGGATGAAAACATCAAGGGTGCCATCAACGATAAGGACATGCCCCGCCGCTCCAAGTGGACGGCCTGGTGCGATGTCGCCCAGTCTGTGACCGGTGGTCTGCTGGCCATTTTCCTTTTCTGCCACATGGCATTCACGAGCTCCATCCAGATCTCCAAGGATCTGTTCTGGAACCTGGTGGCGACCTCCGGCCTCACCTTTATCGGCGGCCATCCCCATGAATGGGCTCACGTGATCTTTGTCGGCCTGATCACGCTCCTCATCTGCATCCACGGTCTCTGCGCTCTGCGCCGCTTCCCGAGCAGCTATCATCAGTGCCGCGACATGAAGAACCATGTCCGCCTGATCCACCACACCGACACCACCCTCTGGGCTATCCAGATCGTGACCGCCGTCGTGCTGCTGATCTGCGTCTTCCCGCACGTGATCTCCATGCTGACCAATCCGTCCGGCATCGGCCCCAACCTTTCCGGCGTGCATGCCTATCATGACGGCCTGCTCTACACCTTCATCTTCCTCGTTGCCGCTGAAACGCACGGCCTGATCGGTCTGTACCGCGTGCTCGTGAAGTGGGGCATCTGGAGCGGCGAACGTGAAGGTCTCCGCAAGGCCATGATCGTGATCACAGTTCTGATGATCCTCTGCGGTGCCGCCACCGCCCTGAAGTACTACAGCATCGGCGCTGACCAGGTGAAACTTGGAACCCCGGCTGAACGCTATGTGCCTCAGCATCCCTGGTACGATGTGAACGAGTAATTCCGCTCACTCCGGTCTGACGACCGGAACCAGAGAAAAGCCCCGCAGAAATGCGGGGCTTTTTTTATGCCGGGAATGAAAAATGGGGCTGAACCACGGCTTCAGACCGCTCTCTGAAATGCGCCCAAAATGTTTACTCTTTATAGGTACTCATCCGGAAAAGCCCCTGATCATCTCCTCCATCAGGTGAATACACCGTGGAAAACAGCATGTTTCGCCGGATTCTATGCAATCAGTGCTTCATGAATGCAAGATATCACCCTCCGACATGCCCGATTTCCGGGTTTCTTTATATGTTCGGATATATAAAATCTATCTAAGCATTTTTCCTGAATTCATTAGTACCAAGTCAACCCGATAAAAAATAGCTATCTTTACATATCGTCCTAAATCAAGAATTAGTCCTTTTTTCCTACCTAGTACTACCTCCTTATGAGAAACTAACACCGTCTTATTCTTCTCGGAGTAGAGAGAGAAAAATGATTCCAACAATATTCTGGATTGAACTTCTAGTCGTACTGATCTGCTTGTTCTACGGTGCAAGAAAGGGCGGTATGGCTCTCGGCCTGATCTCCGGTATCGGTCTGATCGTACTGGTGTTCTGCTTCCATGTGAAGCCTGGCAAGCCCCCGGTTGACGTGATTCTGACCATTCTGGCCGTGATCATGGGTTCCGCTACGCTGCAGGCTTCCGGCGGTCTTGACTGCCTGCTGCAGATCGCTGAAAAGGCTCTTCGTTCCCATCCGCGTCTCGTGGTGTACATCGCTCCGTACTGCGCCTGGATCCTCACGATTCTGTGCGGTACCGGCCACACGGTTTACACCCTGCTGCCGATTATTTATGACGTGGCTATCAAGACCGGCATCCGTCCGGAGCGCCCGATGGCCGCTTCGACGATCGCTGCTCAGATGGGCATCATCTGCTCTCCTGCTTCCGTCGCTCTGGTGTCTGCCGTCGCAATTCTTGACGGTCACACTCTGCCGAACGGCCAGGCTGTCAACCTTCTGACGATTCTGTCCGTCACGATCCCGGCTGGTTTCATCGGTGTGTTCGCTGAAGCCACCTACTCCGTGTTCCGCGGCAAGGATCTGGACAAGGATCCGGAATTCCAGAAGCTGATCTCCGATCCGGAGCAGAAAGAGTACGTCTACGGCGACTCCACCACGCTGCTCGGCAAGAAGTTTGCCAAGTCTCAGTGGGCTGCCCTCTGGATCTTCCTCGGGTGCGTGGCAATCGTGGCTGTCTTCGGTGCTACCAAGGGTCTCCGTCCGGTGTTCGGCGGCAAGGCTATGTCCATGACGCTCATCATTCAGATGATGATGCTGACTGCCGGCGCTCTGATGGTGATCTTCTGCCGCACCCGCGCTGCTGACGTTGGCAAGAGCTCCGTGTTCCGCGCTGGCGCTGTCGCTATCGCTGCCGTGTACGGCGTGGCGTGGATGTCTGACTCCCTCTTCCAGGCTCACCTGCCTGAACTGAAGGTTGCTCTGACGGGCGCTGTCACGTCCTACCCCTGGCTCTACGCCGTGGTGCTGCTGGTCGTGTCCAAGTTCGTGAACTCTCAGGCCGCTGCTGTGGCCATCATTCTGCCTGTCGCTGTTCAAGTCGGTGTTCCGACCGGCATCGCAGTCTCCATGATCTCCGCCTGCTACGGTTACTACATCCTGCCGACCTACCCGTCTGACCTGGCTGCTCTGCAGTTCGACCGCTCCGGTACGACCCACATCGGCAAGTTCGTGATCAATCACTCCTTCATTCTTCCGGGTCTGATTGGCGTGATCACCGCTACTGTTGTCGGTGCCATCCTTGGTTACCTCTACGGCTGGCTCTAATTCACAGCGGCTCATCTTGCTGCATCAAAACATAAAAACTGAGAGAAATTAAGACACAGTAGGGCTCCTTCGGGAGTCCTATTTGTTTGCCCGGTGTCAGCTGTATTTCTGATTCAGCTGATAATGATTCATCCATAAAACCGAATATCCTGCTGTCTATGAAAATCCTCTATCTGCAATGCAACATGGGAGCGGCGGGCGATATGCTGACCGCAAGCCTCGCATCACTCCTCCCGGATCCGAATGTTTATCTGGATACCATCAATGGAACGGGGCTTGATGGCGTAAAAACAACGCTCGTCAGATCAGCCTCAAAGGGAATGGCGGGCCTTCACGCCCATGTCGTGATCAACGGCGTTGAGGAAGAAACACTTCTTGCTCACCCGCCGGTTCATCACGCTGAAGAGGATCACCACCATCATCACCATCACAGCCATTCGTCGCTTGCTGATGTGCTGTCGATTATTGATAAGCTGCGTGTTCCGGAGGACGTACGGAAGGACGCCGCTGCGGTCTATCAGAGGATTGCTGAGGCAGAAGCCTCGGCTCACGGTGCCGCGCCGGGAGAAATTCACTTTCACGAAGTCGGTATGAAGGACGCGATCAGTGACATCGTGTCCGTCTGTCTCCTGATCCGGATGCTGGGGGCTGACAAAATCGTCTGTTCCCCGGTCTGTGTGGGAAGCGGTCTGACGTACACCAGTCACGGTTTCCTCCCCATCCCGACACCTGCCACCGCGAAGCTGCTTGAAGGGATCCCGTCTTATGGGAGCAAGTTCCCCGGGGAGCTCTGCACGCCTACCGGTGCCGCCCTGATCTCCTATTTCGCGGATGAATTCGGCGCTATGCCGGCGATGACTCCGATTGCAAGCGGATGCGGCATTGGAGCGAAAGAGTTCCCGGAACCTAACTGCCTGCGATCCCTTCTTGGAGAATCCTCCGAAACGGGAAACGCTGTCACGGACGACGTCGCTGAGCTGTCCGCCAATATTGATGACATGACGGCTGAGGATCTGAGCTTCGCACGGGATATCCTGCTCGAGAACGGCGCGCTTGACGCCTGGCTCACTCCGATCATCATGAAGAAAGGGAGGGCTGCCACAATGCTCTCCTGCCTTTGCCACGCGGAGGATCTCGACCGGATCCAGTCACTCTTCTTCCGTCACACATCCACGCTCGGGATCCGCTTTGAGATCCGTCACCGTGTCATGCTGAAACGGAGTTTCTCAGAGGTGTCCACCCCGGCTGGAGCGATCCGCCTGAAGCAGGCTTCCGGCATGGGGGTTTCCAGAGCGAAGCCTGAGTTTGACGATCTTGCGGCGGCCGCCCGGCGCCTGGGGGTTTCGCTTCGGGAAGTCCGCGAACTCCTGAAGGCGGATAAAGAAAAGTAATCCGCCTCATCATCGCAAAGATAAACCCCGCAGATCAACCAGAGCTGCGGGGTTTTGATCGGTTAAGCGCGGGAATTCAGAATCCGGACCGCCGCGCAGGCAGCTCCATAGCCGTTATCAATATTCATCACGGCCACGCCCGGCGCGCAGGAGCAGAGCATTGAGTGAAGCGCCGTTTCGCCGCCACTCGCGGCCCCATACCCTACGGAAGTGGGCACCGCAATCAGCGGCCTTCCTGTCAGGCCGCCGAGAACGCTCGCGATCGCAGCGTCCAGCCCCGCACAGACAATCACAACACTATGGCGGTTGATCTCGGGAAGACGTTTCTCGAGCCTCCAGAGCCCCGCCACGCCGCAGTCCTCAAAGTATTCGTGCCTTACCCCGAGATACTCAAGCGTGCGTCCGGCTTCATGCGAGACAAAAGCGTCAGAGGTCCCGGCCGTGACAATAGCAACTGAGCCGTAACCTTCCCCTCTCTCCGGCAGCTTTTCGCCATACGCCGTACGGGAAATCGGGTCGTAGCTGTATCCCTCACGGACATCTTCGGGAAGAGCTTCCAGGGCTTTGATACTCAGTCTCGTAAAAAGAATCGGATGCCCGCATCCTCGCCGGAACCTCAGCAACAGCTCCTTCAGGCTCTCGGGATCCTTCCCCTCACTGAACACCGCCTCCGGCAGGCCAATCCGCGCGTCGCGGGCCTCATCAAACAGAATTCTTTCACTCATCGCTTAAAAATAAGACCCCATGGCGGAGCACCGACATGGGGTCAGAGCAGGTTTTATGCCTGGTTAATTATGCTTCCTGAAGACGGGGCACCGTGAGGCTGCCTTCCGGCATCAGAATGATCTTCGGATGATCGCCCACGTAGGTCTTCGCCATTTCGAGCGCTTCCTCAACGGTGTCGACTGCGCCCGTGAAGAGCATTTCCTTCGCCATCTTGCGATCCAGGCTCGTCACCAGAATGAACTTCGCATGCTTCATATTCCGGGTCACGGCATAGGCTTTGTTCGCGCCGATCACAAAGTTATGCTCCAGCTCCGCTTCAATCGCGTCCGGGGAGCCCAGACGGCGGCAGGTTTCTTCCAGCACCTGAGAGCCGCTGCCTTCCTCGCAGTCAGCAAGCAGAACCACAACGCCGCCGTCCCGCACCGCGAGAGAGGCGTTATCCATCGTCTTCTGCATCTGGTAGACGTTGATATCTTTCGGCCAGCCGCCGCAGGAGGCAATCACAAGATCCGCCTTCTGATTGATCACTTCGCCGTAAACCTTGTCAACGAACTCACAGGCCACCTGATGGGCTTTCACATAGTCACCGGCAAACATCTTCAGGAACTGATGTTTGGCGTTCAGCACCGCGTTGAAGAGGAAGAGCGAGCGGCCCTTTGCAAAGCGAGCCACACCTTCCATCTGGTCTTCGTAAACAGGGTTGCCCACCGTCTTGCCGAGGCCCGCATGGGGATCCAGCATGAAGCTGTGATTCTTGCGCACGGTTTCCATCGCGGCGCAGCCCGGAAGAACGGCCTTGCGTCCTCCGCCGTAACCAGAGAAATAGTGATAGACAATCGTGCCGGTCAGAATGACATGATCCACGTCACAGATATTCTTATTGATCAGCACAGGCGTGCCGCGGGAGGTCTGACCAAAATAGAGGAAGTCCTGATCCACATGGCAGTCCGAATTGATCATCTTCACGCGGGAAGCGACTTCCGCCCCCACGGCTTCAACCATTTCGTCATGCGTCATATTGCGGTGAGTGCCGAGCGAGAACACGATCTTCATGTTTTCGTCCGGAACACCAAGCCGGTTCATTTCATCAAGGAACACCGGCATGAAGTCGTACGAATTCGCAACGCGCGTGAGGTCGTTGCAGATGAAGGCGACCGTCTGCCCCGGCTTTACGATTTCATCCAGCGGCGGGCATCCGATCGGATGGCGGATGGCTTCAAGCACCCCGCCTTTGATATCCGTCATCGGAGCGAAATCCTCAGTACGGATCTCCTTCAGGACGAGCGAGTCATCCAGAGAGAACTGCTTGCGGCCACGCCCATAGGCGAAGTCATAGCTACGAATTGCCATTTGAACCTCAACTTTCTTCAGAAGGAAAGAAAAACTGCGAGTAAATGTTCTGTTCAGAAGCGCTGTTTCCGCAGCGGTCTGTCAGGCGAAATGCACCCGGGTAGGAAGATCGGTCTGCTGAGAGGAAGCGGCCGAATCCGCTGCAGGTTCGTCAGGGCTCTTGAAACCCCGCTCGCTCGCCCAGACAGCGGCTTCAACGCGTGAGCGGAAGCCAAGCTTCTTCAGCATATGTTTCACATGCACCTTGACCGTGCCATCGGTAATGGAGAGACGGGCCGCGATCGACTTGTTGCTCATGCCCGAGGCGATATAGCTCAGCACTTCCTGCTCGCGGGAGGTGAGGCAGTCAACATTCCGCTCCTCTTCTTCGTTCCCGTTTCTGAGCGTCAGCGCGAGCACATTCGTCAGACTGTCACTGATCACCATCTCGCCCTGCAGCACGCGGCGGATCATGGTCACCATGTCATCAGGCATGTGGTTCTTTGTCAGGAATCCATCTGCCTCGAGGCGGATCGCCGCCATCAGTTCGTCGTTATGAGCTCCCTGCAGGAGAATCACGCCTTTGCAGGCTTTCTTCTGCTCCTTCACCTGGCGAAGAATCTCCAGCGCCTTATGGTCAGGAAGCGCGAGATCAATAATCACCATGGTGAAGTCCTGAGTGGAAATATCCGACTCTGCCTCGGATACAGAACCTGTCTCCACAACGTCAGTAAACACCCCTTTCTGCTTCAGAAGCTGAGCCAGGGCCTGACGAAAAATGGGGCTTTCATCCACGATCAACAGCGTCCTCTGCCCGTGTTCTTCGACCATTTTGTCCTCTTATTTACCTACGCATGGATCCTCACCCGCCTCCACAGGAGCTCGGAATCCATGGTCAGGAAGGGTACTCACAATACTACAAAAGGATTATGAACTTTTCTCAACAAGGAGTGTTAGATACAGCGTATTGCTGTACTCATTTTGATAGATATTCAGGGTAAATTCTGATATTTTTCTATCCCTTCTCGGGTAGACGCCCGGCACCAAAAGCCTCTGGAACCGCTTTCAGAGTGCTTTTAAACTATCTCCTCAGGAATAATCCTCAGTTTTTCCTATTCTGTTTCCTATCCCCCCGTCGGGATGATTAGAATACAGACACTTTTGACTTTCTGTTCATCTTCAGCACCGTCAGGCGCCGTTGATGAGGTTTTATCTGAACATTCATTAAGGTACTAGCATGTCCGGTCATTCAAAATGGGCCAACATCCAACACCGCAAGGGTCGTCAGGATGCGAAGCGCTCCAATATGTGGACGAAGATCGTCCGTGAAATCATCATCGCGGCCCGCACTGGCGGCGGCGGTGATCCCGACATGAACCCGAAGCTCCGCCTCGCCCTCGTCAAGGCCCGCGGTGCCAATGTCCCGAAGGACACGATCAAGAACGCCATTCTGAAGGGCACCGGCCAGCTGGAAGGCGTGAGCTACGAAGAAGTCCGCTATGAAGGCTACGGCGTTTCCGGCGCGGCCCTCATCATCGACTGCACGACGGATAACAAGGTCCGTACGGTGTCTGATGTCCGTCACATCCTTACCTCGAACGGCGGTTCGCTCGGCACTGAAGGCTCTGTGGCCTTCATGTTCAAGCACTGCGGCCTGATCGTGCTGCCCTCGGGCGCCGATGAAGACAAGGCGATGGAAGTCGGTCTGGAAGCGGGTGCCGAGGACGTCGTGGCAAATGAAGACGGCACGATCGAAATCGTGACGCCCCCCACGATCCAGGAATTCGAAGCCGTGCAGAAGGCTCTGGAAGATGCCGGCATGACCCCCATCTACGCTGAAATCACGATGAAGCCGGTCAACAAGACGGTTCTCTCCGGCGAAGATGCTGAAAAGATGCAGCGCATCATCGACGAACTGGAAGACAACGACGACGTGAGCCAGGTTTACTGCTCCGCCGAACTCGACCTTCCGGAAGACGAAGAGTAAGAGCAATCAGGGCGCTCCCGCGGTTCGGCCTGCCGGACCGCCCTTCTGCTCAGGATTCACATGGCCGTGTTCTTCAACACGGCCGTTTTTTATATTTGGCGCTATTTTCCACGCTCATCTATAGCATGAGCGCACTATGGAGTTCTCTATGAAAGTTTTGGTTGTCGGCAGCGGCGGTCGCGAGCATGCTCTTGCCTGGCGTATCGCTCAAAGCGAACATGTTCAGACGGTTTACGTTGCCCCCGGCAACGCTGGGACCGATGCGGATCCTCTCCTCACGAACGTTCCCGTCAAGGCGACGGATCTTGAAGGCCTCCTGAAATTCGTGCGCGAAAACGGCGTCGACTACACCGTGGTCGGCCCCGAGGCACCGCTTGCCGCGGGCATCGTGGACGTCTTCCGCAAGGGCGGCGAAAAGATCTTCGGGCCGACACAGGCTGCCGCGCAGCTTGAGTCCTCCAAGGATTTCGCAAAGGCCTTCATGAAGCGCCACGGTATTCCGACGGCTGAGTATCAAACCTTTACCGATGACAAGGCCGCCCGCGAGTACATCCTTCAGCACGGCGCTCCGATCGTCGTCAAGGCTGACGGTCTTGCCGCCGGCAAGGGCGTGATCGTGGCAATGACGGTTGAAGAAGCTCTGAAGGCTGTCGATGACATGCTGGAAGGCAACAGCTTCGGCTCCGCCGGCTCTCGCGTGGTTATCGAAGACTTCCTCGATGGCGAGGAAGCCTCCTTCATCGTCGCCTGCGACGGTGAGCATGTGATTCCGATGGCAACCTCCCAGGACCACAAGCGTCTGCTTGACCACGACAAGGGACCGAACACCGGCGGCATGGGTGCCTACTCCCCCGCCCCCGTGGTGACGCCTGATGTCTATCAGATCGTGATGGAAAAGGTGATTCGCCCGGTGATCGATGGAATGGCTTCTGAAGGTCATCCGTTCACGGGCTTCCTTTACGCCGGCCTCATGATCAGCCACGCGGCTGACGGCACGCCTGTCGTCAAGGTGCTTGAATTCAACTGCCGCATGGGCGACCCGGAAACGCAGCCGATTATGAGCCGCGTGAAGAGCGATCTCTCTGACGTGTTTGAAGCCGCGATCGACGGCCGCCTTGATCAGGCCAAGATCGAATGGGATTCCCGCGTGGCGCTCGGTGTGGTCTGCGCTGCCGAAGGCTATCCGGAAAGCCCGAAGAAAGGCGCCGTGATCACGTCTCTCCCTGAGAATGACGAAACGCATCACGTCTTCCATGCCGGTACGGCCTGGGACGCGGAGCACCGCATGATCGTGAACGGCGGCCGCGTGCTCTGCGTGGTCGGGCTGGGTGACGGCATTCGCGAAGCCCAGGCCCGCGCGTACGAAGCCGTGCGCAAGGTGAGCTGGCAGGGTATGCAGTACCGCACGGATATCGGCTGGAGAGCGATCAAGTAAGTTTTTCCGCTCAGCCGGGTTCTGTCGCAGCTCCCCAAAAAGCCTTCCTGCTTTTTGGGGATTTTCATCCGACTCACTGCCTCTCATCCCGGCTTTTGTGGTACTTTCTGTGACAAGAGGCGCGCCGTTTCCGCGCCTTTCCGCACATTATGAAAACACTTTCATCTTTCAAGCTCCTTATTGGCGCAGTGGTCACGGCGGGTCTGCAAACCGCCGCTTACGCGTCTTCCGTTGCCGAGCCTTTCGCTTATCCCGAAAGCCTGGTGGCCGGGCGTCCTGTTGAAGGCAAACCGGTTACTCAGGGCATCCGGATCGGGTCCGAGGAAGTTACGCTCGAATCCACCCCCATCCGGGATCTGGCGAAGAAGCTTCACTTTTCGCTGATGCGTGAGGGAGACGGCGACTACACCCGCGACTGGACCTGTCTCACGACGGGAAGCGGGAGCGATGATTTTTCAATCTGGCTGATTGCAACCGGTTCTCCCGCTGTTACTGAGGCTCAGATGGCGTCAAATGGTCTCAGTCCGCGCGGCAAAGGCACGTGCCATCTGCTGAAGGGTTCTGAAAAGAATGTCTCCATCGGCGGCATCACGCCCGGCATGACCTGGAATCAGGTACTCGCCAAGTTCGGCCAGCCCACCTACGCGGCAGACGATGACTGGTACTTCTGGTCCACGAGCAAGACCATCGAGGAATTCAGCAACAGCCGCGAACAGATGAACTGGACAGGCGTACAGCTGGAGAAAGGACGGGTTTCCCGGCTGTTTTCAAGCCAGGCCACCAATCCATGAGCCAGGACGCCTTTGAGGCAAGAAAAGGCATCGGCCTTCTCGGCGGTACATTTGATCCGATCCATCAGGGGCATCTTGCTCTCGCCGCTTCGGCGCTAGAGCAGCTGAAGCTTCAGCAGATTGATTTTCTCCTTGCCCCCCGCCCGTGGCAGAAGAGCGTACTCACGTCCGTCACGGACCGGGCACGGATGATCGAGCAGGCTATCCGGGGGAATCCCCGTCTGAAACTGAATCTCACGGAAGTTTTCCGCCCCGGTCTGACCTATACGATTGACACCCTGAAGGCGCTCCGGGAGAAGCTGGGCGGCAACCCTGTTCCTCTCGTGCTTCTGATGGGGCAGGATCAGTGGGCCAATCTGAAAACCTGGAAATCCTGGCAGGCACTCACGGACTACGCGAACCTCGCGGTTTTCAACCGCGGAAAGAAGCGTCTCTCAGTTCCTCAGGAAATCACCTCCTGGGCTGAGGGAAAAACAGTGCCGCCCGATCTCATCACGGCTTCGCCCTCAGGCTCCGTCTGCTTCTTTCAGATGGCGCCGCATGAAGCGAATTCCTCCGAGATCCGAAAGCTTCTTGCAGAGCCCGCCTCACTGCAAAATGCAATTAAACTTGAGAGTTGGCTCCCGCACGGGGTAGCTCTTTACATCAACCAACACGGGCTTTATCGCCCCAAGCATTAACTTTTATGGATATCAGAAAGCTTCAGCGCATTATCGTCGACGCCCTCGTTGAGATCAAAGGCAAGGACATCGTCGTGTTCAACACGGAAAAACTGACCGATCAGTTCTCGCGCGCCGTCTTCGCCTCCGGAACTTCGAACCGTCACACCGTGGCGCTTGCGGAAAACGTCAAAGAAAAGGTCAAGGCTGCCGGCGGCAGCGTGATCGGTTTTGAAGGCAAGGAATCCGGTGAATGGGTGCTCGTCGACTGCGGCGACGCCATCGTTCACGTGATGCAGCCTCAGATCCGCGAATACTACAACCTCGAAGAAGTCTGGGGCGCCAAGCGGGTCAACATGAAGATTGATCCCGAATACGCCCTCCCGGTCCGCAAGACTGAAAAGGCCTGACGGGGGATACCCGTGAAAATCACCATTGTGGCTGTCGACCTCCGGTCCCCGGCCTGGGCTTCCACGGCGGTTGAGGATTACCTCACCCGCTTTCCCCGGGACTGGAAGGTTGAACTGAAAACCGTCAAGGAAGAACCCCGGCATGGGCAGAGCAAAAGCGACCTGATGGCCGCTGAGGCTGACCGTATCCGCAAGGCCATCCCGAAGGGATCACTCCTCGTCACGCTGGACGAACGGGGCAAGGATCTGACGACAGTCGAATTTGCGAAGAAGCTGAGCGCCTGGCAGGACAGCGGTGAATCCGTTGCCTTCGTGATCGGCGGTACTGACGGCATTGATCCTGCGCTTAAGCAGGAAAGCCGCATGATGATCCGCCTCTCCTCCATGACGCTGCCGCACGCCCTCGCCCGCGTTATTCTCTCGGAGCAGATCTACCGCGCCTGGTCGATTCTGAATAATCACCCCTACCACAGGGCCTAAAGCATGACATCAAGAATCTATCTGGCGAGCAAGAGCCCCCGCCGGCGCGAAATTCTCGCCGGGCTCGGGTACGAGATCTGCCTTCTCGCGCCGGAAGCCTCTCCGGCATCTGCCCCTCAGACTGATGAGGAACGCCGTCCGGGGGAATCGGCCCGCAGCTACGTGCTGAGAACCGCCCGTGAAAAGGCGCTCGGTGCTATCCGGATGATTGAGGAAAAAAAACTGGAAGTGCTGCCTGTCGTATCAGCTGACACGACAGTGGTTTTCGGTGAAACCATTCTGAGAAAACCTCAGTCCGTTGAGGAAGAGCTCCGGTTCCTTGAGCTGCTCTCGGGAAAAACGCATGTCGTCCGCACTGCGGTCGCTGTCGGCACGACGGAAGAGAATCTGGAAACCGTGATTTCCGAGTCCCGCGTCACGTTCTGCACGATGACGGACTCGATGATGAAGCTTTACGCCGGCACCGATGAGCCTTATGACAAGGCCGGCGGCTATGCCGTGCAGGGGCTGGCAGGAGCCTTCATCACGCATATTGAAGGCTCCTACTCAGGCATTGTCGGGCTACCCGTTTTCGAAACGGTTGAACTGCTCAGCCATTTCGGCCGGGGGCTCGAATCACTTACGGCTCCGTAGCCGCCTTCTGAACCCGGACGAGGTTCACTTCAAAGACGAGCGTCGCGAACGGCGGAATCACGCCGCCGGCGCCGTTTGCGCCATAGGCAAGGTGGGAAGGAATCGTCAGACGGCGGCGGCCGCCTTCCTTCATGCCGACAAGACCCTGATCCCAGCCCGGAATCACGTAGCCAACGCCAAGCGGGAATTCAATCGGTTCACCGCGGTCAAGGCTCGAGTCAAACTTCGTTCCGTCCTCAAGCCATCCCGTGTAGTGCACGGAAACCGTGTCCCCGGGCACAGCCTCCGCCCCGGTGCCGGCCTCGAGCTCCTCAATCTCCAGATCGCCCTCTTCGGGGTACTGGTTCGAGCGGGCGCCGACCACTTCAACGTCAAACACGAGAACGGCGTTCGGCGGGATCACATCACCCGCGCCGTCTTCACCATAGGCGAGCTCGGGAGGAATCACGAGCTTTCTCTTTCCTCCGACGCGCATGCTGCGGATACCCTGTTCCCAGCCGGGGATCACCATGCCGCCGCCCAGGGGAAACTCAATCGGTTCGCCGCGGTCGAGGCTCGAATCAAACTTCGTTCCGTCCTCGAGGCAGCCGGTGTAATGAACGGAAACCCAGTCCCCGTCCTTCACCTCATCGCCTTCGCCAACGACGATCTCTTCAATCTTCAATTCACTCATAGTTTCTCCAAAACTTCACTCTCGTGAAGAACCCCCGATCAGAAGTAATCAGGTACAATGGCCACACATGCAGAAAAGCAAATTTTCGGCATTCTTGACAGTTATCCCGCGGCAATCCAGGTTTGCCGGGGTTTCGGCCTGATACAACTAAGCATCTGCCTACGCCTCACAGGTGTCCAGGGTTCACCCCGCACCGATAACAGCGCCATCCTGTCTTCCAATATATTAACCGGGGACTGCCCCAAACCTGGACCAGCTTTCTTTTTTACGACTGGCTCCGCGCAGTTCTCATAGGTTTCTCTCAAAGTGAACCAATCTTTTGCCTCTCTGGGTCTGATTGACCCTTTGCTTAAGGCTATTGACGAATTAAATTATCGCGAACCGACCCCGGTTCAGCAGAAATCCATTCCGTCCCTGCTTGAAGGCAAGGACATGCTGGCCGCCGCTCAGACCGGCACCGGCAAGACCGCGGCCTACAGCCTGCCGATCATTCAGAAGATCGCTGAGTCCGGCGTCCGCGCGAAGCCGAAGGAAGTGACAGCGCTGATTCTGGCTCCGACCCGCGAACTCGCGGCTCAGATCCACGAGAACATTACGGCGTACTCGAAGTATCTGGACATCCGTTCCGCCCTCGTTTTCGGCGGCGTAAACCTGAAGCCCCAGACCGCGGCCCTTGCCCGCGGCGTCGATATTCTTATCGCCACGCCGGGCCGCCTTCTGGATCATCTCGGTCAGAAGCATGTGTCGCTCTCCGCGGTGAAGTTCCTGGTGCTCGATGAAGCCGACCGCATGCTCGACATGGGCTTCATTCATGACATCCGGAAACTGATCAAGCTGATCCCGGAAAACCGCCAGAGCCTGCTCTTCTCGGCCACCTTCAGCCCGGAAATCCGCAAACTCGCGGACTCCCTTCTCAATTCCCCGGTCTCCGTCGAAATTTCCCCCAATAAGGAATCGGCCCTGATCGAACAGCAGGCTTATGCCGTGCCGAAGAACCGGAAGCGTGAACTGCTCCGTGATCTGATCGTCGATGAAAAGTGGTCCCAGGTGCTGGTCTTCACCCGTATGAAGCACGCCGCGAACCGCCTCTGCCAGCAGCTGATCAAGGATGGTCTGACCGCTGCCGCCATTCACGGCAATAAGAGCCAGAACGCCCGCACCAAGGCTCTCGCTGACTTTAAGGATAAGAAGGTTCAGGTGCTCGTCGCGACGGATATCGCGGCTCGCGGCCTTGATATCGAACAGCTTCCCCACGTCGTGAACTACGACCTTCCGGATGTGCCTGAGGATTACGTGCACCGCATCGGCCGCACGGGCCGTGCCGGCGTCCCCGGCCACGCCGTGAGCCTGGTGTCGCCCGAAGACCGTCCGCTGCTTTCCGCGATTGAGAAGCTTCTGAAGGAAAAGATCAACCTGATCGTTCCCGCTCAGTACGCCGGTCCCCAGCCTGAGGATCTCGCAGAGGATGACCGCCGCGAGGAGCAAAATCATCATCAGCGTCTCTCCCAGCAGAGCCGTGCGAGAAGACGCCCCGCCGCGGCTCCCCGCCGCAGCCGTGAAGAAGCTTCCGAGTCTTCCGAGGTCTCCGCTGAAGACTCCCGCTCTGACCGTGACAGCTCCGCGCCTGAACGCCGCGGTGCCGCCCGCCGTCATCAGGTGAAGCGCAGCACCTCCCGCCGCAGCCCTGAGGCTTCCTCCCGCCGCGGCAGCTCCGACCGCTCGGATCGGGGTGACCGCGCTGAACGCTCTGACCGTTTCGATCCTGATAACTTCGGCAACTCGATCAACTACACGCCCCGCCGCAAGGCTCCAGGCCGCTCCCGCAGCCGCGACACCATCGCGCGCTATGAGCCGGTGGATCCGTTCGCGCCCGAGCATCAGGCTCTCTTCCTTCCGCAGAGCATGCCGGGCGAACGCCCCTACCGCGCAGGCGGTGCCGAAAAGCGCCGCCGTCCTTCCCGCGGCCCCCGCTCGGACCGCAGCACGGACTACTTTGAACGCAACTCCCGCTACACCGACAGCAACACCCGCAGCAATCTGCCCCCGGGTCTCGCTCCCCGCCGCGGCGGCCGTTCAAGAAACCGCTAATACCATTCAATAATCCTTACATTTTCCTGATTCCCGCAGAGGGGATCAGGGAATTTTTAATTTCTTCGGAAATTAAAATGTAGGGATTATTCTTTTTTCGGAGTTTGGGCATGAAGCGCTCATGTCTCGTTTCCCTGCTCGCAATGCTGTCAGCCGCTGTGCTGAGCGGCTGCGCCGCGACTGCACAGGGCGACCTGTCCGCCGCCTCGCCTTCAGCTGATCAGGCGTCTGACGGTCCCGCGCCGACGGCACTTCCCCGCCACCGCGCGAGGTCCGGCCCCCGGGCACTCAGCGACCTTGCCGATCCCCTGCTCGACGCGCCTTATCAGACACTCGTCCACTGTGAGGCCGAGGATCCGCTGGTCTCAGGCGAAAAGCTCGGCAGCGTCCGCCTGATCTGTCACAGTCTCCGCGTTTCCGCTACGCTCACAGAGTTCCGTGATGCCGGGTGGCGTATCGAGGATATCCATATGATGGAATCCAAAACTCCGGAAGGCATCATCACCATTCCCTTCAGCGTCAGCCTGAGAAAGCTCTTCTGATCTGCGACCGGCGCGAGAATCTTTGATTGGATTAATGAAATGTCAGACGTTCAAAACAGAATTTCATCTCTAAGACAGCTTCTCGAAAAAGAAAACCTGTTTGCGTGGGTTTCCATCACATCAGACCCCCACGCATCGGAATATCTGCCGCCGCACTGGGCTGACCGTGAATGGCTCTCCGGCTTCACGGGGAGTGCCGGAACGCTGATTGTCACGCAGCATGACGCGCTGCTCTGGACTGACAGCCGCTACTGGACACAGGCCTCGGGGCAGCTCGAAGGCTCCGGCATCACGCTGATGAAGGACGGCGCTCCGGGGGTCGAAGGCTGGGATCAGTGGATGTCGCGTCACGCGCCCGATGGCTCCTCTGTCGGGATCAATGGCCGTTCGCTCAGCGTCAGAACCGCGGACCGGCTGACCGGGCTTCTTACCCCCAAAGGCATCTCGCTCCGCGAGGATCTGGATCTTCCGTCCCAGATCTGGAATGATCGTCCCGCCATGCCCTCCTCGACGGTTTTCGCGCATACGCTCGCGCCCGAATCCCGTCAGAGCAAACTCTCCCGCCTGGTGGCGCAGCTTGCTTCGCTTGGTGCAGACTCCTTCATGACCTCGGCGCTCGATGAAATCGGCTGGCTCACCAACCTCCGGGCGTCTGACGTTGACTACAACCCGGTTTTCCTTTCCCACTTTCTGCTTTGCCGCGGGAAGCCCATGCTTTTCATCGATGAAGCCCGGCTTCCGGCTGATCTGAAGGCGGCGCTCCTCTCTGATGGCTTTGAAGTCCGATCCTACGCGGCGTTCGCCGACGCCATCGCCTCGCTTCCGGAAAATGCGTCTCTGCTCTTTGATCCGGCGGTAACCACGGATTACTTCCGGAACCGCATCCCGAAGCAGGTCCGTGTTACCGAAGGCCTCTCGCCTCTCGCGCTCTTCAAGACCCGCAAGACACCTGAGGAAATCCGTCTGATCGACGAAGCCATGATCGAGGACGGTGCCGCGCTCTGCCGCTTTTATGCCTGGCTTGAATCCGCGCTCGCTTCGGGTGCCACAGTGACTGAAATGGATGTGGTCCGCCGCCTGCATGATGAAAGAGCGAAAGGCCGTGGCTATGTGAGCGAATCCTTCGGCACGATTGCCGCAGTGGGCGCGAACGCCGCGCTGCCTCACTATGAGCCGTCTAATGAACATAACGCGGTGCTGGATGGGGACACGGTGCTTCTTATTGACTCGGGAGCCCAGTACGAGTCCGGCACTACCGATATCACCCGCGTCACGCCGATTCATCGGCCTGATGACGCGATCCGGCGGGATTACACCGCGGTGCTCCGCTCACACCTTCACCTGCTGGACGCCTATTTCCCGGAAGGCGCCTACGCGTCTCAGCTCGATACCTTTGCCCGCGCCCCGCTCTGGGAAGTGGATGCCGATTTCGGGCACGGCACGGGTCACGGCGTCGGTTTCTTCATGAATGTGCATGAGCGCCCGTACTCGATTTCTCCCCGCTCGCTTCCCTCTGAAGCCACGAAGACCGTGGAAGGGATCGTGGTCTCCGATGAGCCGGGGCTTTACCGCGAAGGACGCTGGGGAATCCGGATTGAGAATCTGATTACGCCGGTTCCGCAGGCCTCAAGCGAATTCGGCCGCTTCATGACATTCCGTCCGCTCACTCTCTGCCCGATCGACACGCGGCTCATTTATCCCCGCATGATGAAGTCGGACGAAATAGCGAAGCTGAATGACTATCACCGGCTTGTGAGAGAAAAACTGAAAGATCGGGTATCCGGAGAAGCACTCACCTGGTTACTCGAAAGAACTGAGGTTTTTTAACCCGTTAGCAGTATACAATCTGGGCAATCTACGCCTTAAAAAAGGCCCTCAAAGGTTCATCATGCCCAGAAAGTGGTACAAAATCATCCTGGCCGCAGGACTCTCCGCCATTTGCGTCCTTGGCTGCTCGAAAAAGACCGACACAAAGGCTCCGACAAAGCCTGTGCCGGTCACTACGCTTGCTGTAACTCCCGAAGATGTTCCCGAGTGGCATGAAGTGATGGGTCAGACCGAGGGCGCCGATCAGGTGGAGATCCGCTCTCAGGTGAGCGGCATCCTGAAGCGGCAGCTTTATAAGGAAGGCGAATTCGTCAGACGCGGCCAGCCGCTTTTCATCATCGATCAGGCACCTTTCCAGGCAGACCTCGAAGCGGCCCGCGCTGCGGCGAACCAGGCGAAGGCTCAGCTTGAGCAGGCTGACCGCGAACTCGCCCGCACGCGCAGACTCTACGCGCAGCAGGCCGTACCCCAGAAAGATCTGGATGACGCCCAAAGCACGGCTAAGGTGGCCCGTGCAGCTCTGAAGGCCGCTGAGGCAAAGGCGGCCGCGTCCTCCATCTCGCTCTCCCACACGCAGATCACCGCTCCCGCGGACGGCATTGCCGGCATGGCTCTCGTGAACCCGGGCGCCCTGATTACCGCTCAGTCGACGCAGCTCACCACGCTCACGCAGAAGAAGGATCTGAAGGTCGTCTTCGCCATCAGTGACCGCGATCTCGGGAACGCCTCGATGACTCTCGGGAACGCGGTTGAAGTCGTGAATTCGGATGGAAAGCGGATTCCCGCGAAGCTCGACTATGTATCTCAGTCCGTGACACCGGACCTCGGCACGCGTCAGATGCGGGCAAAGATCACCTCCCCCGCCAATATCCTCTCCGGACAGTTTGTGCGGGTGAGAATCCAGACCGGGACCGAACACGCTGTCTATAAGGTACCGCAGGCCTCTGTCCTCCAGCTTTCTGACGGCACTTACGCGGTCTATCTCCGGGAGGGCAACAAGGCAAAGCGCGTTCCGGTGGAAGTCGGTCCCTGGGATGACACCAGCTGGATTGTGCGGAAAGGGCTGAAGACCGGCGATCATGTGATTACCGACCAGATTCTCAGGCTTCGTGACGGCCGCGAGGTCACCGATCCCGGAAAGGGCTCACCCGCCGCTTCCCGTGCCGCCTCCTGACCGCGGAGTCTGACGCCATGCTCTCCCAGTTCTGCATCAAGAGGCCGATCTTCGCCACCGTGATGGCGATTCTGATCGTGCTCGCCGGCATCATCTCTGTCCGCGTGCTGCCGGTTTCCCAGTACCCGAACATTACCCCGCCGTCCGTGATGATCAGCGCATCCTATGACGGCGCTGACATCCAGACACTCTCCCGAACCGTGGCTCAGCCGATTGAGGCCCAGCTCTCCGGCATTCAGGGACTGATCTACTACACGACGACGCTCCGCTCAAGCGGTGAAGTCCGTATCAACTGCACGTTCGAGATCGGCACAGATCCGAATAACGCCGTTCTCGAAATCAATAACCGCGTCCGTACGGCTGAGAGAAAACTGCCTCAGGCTGTGCGTAACGTCGGTGTCACGGTAAGAAAGCGCAGTTCCGATAACCTCCTTCGCATCATTCTCACGTCTCCCGATAAGAGCATGTCGCCGCTCGCCATGGCGGACTATGCGAACGTCAATATCGTTGACGAACTGAAGCGCGTTCCCGATATCGGTGACGTCATGGTCTACGGCAACGTGGAATCCGCCATGCGTATCTGGGTGGATCCGCTCCGGATGGCGAAGCTGCGCGTCACGACGTCCGATATTGAAAAAGCGATCTCGGCCCAGAACCAGCAGTATGGTGTCGGCCGAACCGGCACAGCGCCGACCCCCGAGAACCAGCAGCTCTTCTACACGGTAACCGGCCGCAACCAGCTCGTGAATCCGGAGCAGTTCGGAAACATCGTGCTGAGGAGCGACCCGACGCTTGGCACCATCCATCTGCGTGATGTAGCCCGGATCGAAGTGGGCCGCCGGAATTATGAATTCCAGACGGAGCAGAACGGGTATCCGGCCGCGAACATCGGCGTCTTCCTGCAGACTGGCGGAAACGCCCTTGCTGCCGCCAACGCGGTTGTAAAGCGGATGGATGAGCTGAAGGAGCATTTCCCGAAGGGCAAGCTCACCTACACCGTGACAGACGACACCACAGTTTTCGTGAAGGCGTCTCTGAAAGAAGTGATCACAACGATCGGTGAAGCGATTCTTCTCGTGCTGGCCGTGGTATTCCTCTTCCTGCAGTCCTGGCGCGCCACGCTGATCCCGATGATCTCGGTCCCGGTGTCACTCATCGGCTGTACAGCAGGACTCTGGCTCTGCGGCTTCTCCATCAATACGCTCACGCTTTTCGCCATGACGCTCGCGATCGGCATTGTGGTGGATGACGCGATTGTCGTGCTGGAGAACGTGGACCGTCTGATGATTCACGAACGGCTCTCGCCCCGCGATGCCGCGGTCAAGGCGATGCAGGAAGTGTCAGGAGCTCTGGTCGCAATCGTTCTCGTGCTGTCCTCTGTCTTTGTCCCGGTCGCCTTCCTCGGCGGCATGGCGGGTGAACTCTACCGGCAGTTCGCCATCACGGTTGCCATGGCTGTCGTGATCTCAGGCTTCAATGCTCTCACCCTCACGCCGGCTCTCTGCGCTCTCTTCCTCAAGGCACCGGATAAAAAGCACCGCAAAGAGAAGCCCGCGTTCTTCGTGTTCTTCAACCGTTGCCTCGATAAGATCACGGCGAAGTTCGTCCGTACCGTGCAGCTCGCGCTCTCGCACAGCCTTGCCTGCGCGGTCATTCTGGTCGCGATCACGGGTGTTGTGTGGGAACTCGTGCAGATCACTCCGACCTCCTTTGTTCCTTCTGAGGACCAGGGGCTCGTCCGCATGGTGCTGCGGCTTCCGGAAGGCTCCGCTTACCCGAGAACGCAGAAACTCGCGGCCGAGGTCGGAGCTAAGGTTCAGAAACTTCCAGGGGTTGACTCCGTGCTGACTGAAGCGGGGCGTGACGCTACCTCTTCAGACTTCCGGCCTGACGTAGCCTCCATCACTGCGAAACTGAAGCTCTGGGAAGACCGCGCCGTCAGCGCCACGGATGTCCGTCAGATGCTGCAGAAGATCGCGAACGCCCGTACGGACGCGATCGGCACCGCGACGCTCCCCGCCGCCATTCCGGGACTCGGCAGCGCGAACGGTTTCACAGGCTTTATTGAGGCCCGCGGGAACGATGACCCCAAGGCGCTTCAGGCCGTCTCGGACGAATTCGTCGAAGCCCTCCGCAAGCGTCCGGAACTCACGTCGCTCCGCAGCTTCCTGCAGGCTGAATCCCCGCAGCTCTCGGTCTCTGTTGACGAAGACAAGGCCGTTGCCATGGGGGTCAGCATCGCGGATGTTTACGACACGCTCGGAACGCTGATGGGCAGCACCTATGTGAACGACTTCCCCCGTGACTCGAAGCTCCTCCGCGTCATCGTGCAGGCGGATACCGCCTACCGCATGACGCCTGAGGATCTCGGCCGGTCCTGGGTCCGGTCTTCAAGCGGCGCGATGATTCCGCTCTCCACGCTGATTACAGTGAAACGCACATCGGGTCCGATCAGCATGATGCGTCTGAACGGCTACCTCGCCGCGCAGTTCATGGGTGCCGCGACACAGGGGATCAGTTCGGGTGACGCCATCCGGATTGTTGAGGAAACCGCGCAGCAGGTGCTCCCCGAAGGCTATACGGTGGAATGGGTTGATCAGGCGTGGCAGGAAAAGCGGATCGGAAGCTCATCAGTCACCGCGTTCGGGTTCGGCATTCTTGTCGTCTTCCTCATTCTGGCCGCGCTTTACGAACGGTGGTCGCTCCCGGTCGCCGTGGTGTTCGCACTGCCATTCGCGCTTCTCGGCGCCTTTGTGTCACTCACGCTCCGGGGGTTCAGCAACGGCATTTACTTCCAGATCGGCCTTCTTGTGCTGATCGGTCTCTCTGCAAAGAACGCCATTCTGATCGTGGAATTCGCGCTCCAGAGACTGGCGCTCGGCGATACACCGGCCCAGGCCGCCGTGAACGCCGCCCGCATCCGACTCCGTCCGATTCTCATGACGTCGCTCGCCTTCATGCTCGGCGTTCTGCCGCTTGTCACCGCGGCGGGCGCGGGATCCGCTGCCCGTCAGTCGATGGGTACCGGTGTGTTCGGCGGCATGCTGATATCGACCTTCATCGCGACGATCTTTGTTCCGGTGTTCTTCACCTGGTTCACGAAGATGCGAAAGAAGACGAAGGACACGCCGCCTGACGGTGACTCCGCGTCCGACAAACCCGGGAAAGGAGAGCTGTAATGAAGAAAACCGCCATTACTCTTGCGTCCGGCCTGGCCGCTTCGCTTCTTCTTGCCTCCTGCTCCACGCCGCCCGGACTTCCGAAAACGCTTCCCGATACCCGGGCTTCGCTGCCGGATACCTGGAACGCGCCTGAGGTAAAGGGCGGCGCTTTCAGCGCCCGGAGCGACTGGTGGAACGAATTCTCGGATCCGACGCTGAGCAGCCTGATTGAAACCGGTCTCAGCCGCTCGCATAACGTCCGGGCCGCGCTCGCGAGACTTGAAGAGGCACGGGCGTACGCCGAGGAAACGGGAGCCGCGCTCTACCCAAATATTTCACTGGGAGCTGACGCATCCAACGGCCGGACGGAAAGCGCCACGTCTGGCGCTTATCAGAAGTCCAAGATCCATCGCGTTCAGGGCGAAGCCGCCTGGGAGATCGACTTCTGGGGCAAGAACCGCAAAGCCCGTGAAGCGGCGCTTGCCAGCGCGGACTCAAGCCTTTGGGCGGTCCGGGCGGTGGAGCTGTCACTGGCCGGCAATATCGCCCGCCAGTATTTCGGATGGGTCGCTGCTCGGCAGAGTCTCGCGATTTCAGAGAACACTCTTGCGTCCCTGGCAAAGACTCTCTCCATTACGGAAGCAAAATACAGGCTCGGCACGGCAACCGAGGTCGACGTGAATACCGCTCGGTCCGACGTTGAGACGCAGCGCACAGCGGTGAGCAGCTGGAAGCTTGCCGCGGAGCAGCATCTTCACGCGCTCGCGCTTCTCACCGCGCAGCCTGAGCTGAAGCTCCCGGATTCTCCGTACGGACTCCCCGAAGTGCCCGCGATCCGTCCCGGTATCCCCAGCACCCTTCTGCAGAACCGGCCCGACGTCCGTGAGGCTGAGGCGATGCTCCGAAGCGCCCATGCCTCAGTCGCTGTCGCTTATGCGGCCTTCTTCCCCAGTATTTCGCTGACCGGGAGCGCCGGGACGCAGTCACGGGCACTCTCTGATCTCTTCACGCATTCGATCTGGTCCGTGGGACTCTCGCTTGATCTTCCGATATTTGACTTCGGACGCCGCTCAGCGCGGTTCTCCCAGGCAAAGGCCGCGGAAACCGCAGCGCTTGAAAGCTATCGGATGGCCGCTGAACAGGCGTACTCAGACGTGAGAGACAGTCTCTCGGCTGCCACCTACTACAGCGAGGAAGCGAGGAGCCGGACCGTTGCCCGGAGCACGGCTGAGAAAGCGGCCGCCCAGGCCTCAACGCTTTACGAAGCGGGCAAAGGCGGATTCCTATCGCTTCTCACCGCTCAGAGATCCGCGAACGCCGCGGCTCTTTCTGAAATCAGCACCCGGCTGAACGGGCTGAATAACGCCGTGGCGCTCAATCTGGCGCTCGGCGCAGGTCCCGGAAATAGGTAGGTTTTCCGTTCAGAGCCCGATCTGAAAAACACTAGAATCCAGAGCATGAAGATATCAAGAACCTACCTGCTCTGGACCCTTGGCCTTCTGACAGCCTTCGGCCCCTACATTACTGACCTCTACCTCTCTTCCCTTCCGGAACAGGTCGAATACTTCGGCACGACGCCCGCCCTTGTGCAGCTTGGCCTCACCACCAGCATGGCGGGGCTCGCTGTCGGCCAGCTCGTGATCGGACCGCTTTCCGATCACCTCGGGCGCAAGAAACCGCTTCTCGTCTGTCTCGTGCTCTTCATCGCCATCACGGTGATTTCGATCCTGTCACCCAATATCCTCACCTTTATCACCCTCCGGTTCTTCCAGGGCTTCGCGGGCGCAAGCGGCATCGTGCTGTCACGCTCGATCGCGACTGACCTCTTTGAGGGCCGTGAGCTCATGAAGGCGATGGGAACCATGGGATCCGTCAATGGCATCGCACCGGTCACCGCGCCGATCATCGGCGCGCTTCTCATCACCGTCACTGACTGGCGCGGAATTTTTGTTTTTCTCACGCTGATCGGGGTCGCGCTTCTCGCGCTCGCCGCCAAGCTTCCGGAAACACTCGATGAGACCCGCCGCAATCCCCGGAATCCGATAACCGTTTTCCTCTCACTCGGCTCTGTTTTCAAAGACCGCTGCTTCAGGCTCACGGTGCTCCAGCAGTGCTTTGCCTTCTCGGTGCTGTTCGGCTACATCGCTTCCTCCCCCTTTATCTATCAGAAGATCTATGGGCTCTCCAGCATCGGCTACAGCGTGATGTTCGGTATCAATGCCTGCGGTATCGGTCTCGGCGCGGTGGTGTCCAGCAAAATGATGAATCCTGAACGGGTTCTCGTCTTCGGCTCCGCGGGGCTTGTGCTCTTCTCGCTCCTCGTCGGAGGGTCGCTGCTCACTGGCGCTTCGCTCTGGCTCCTTGAACCCTGCTTCTTTCTGCTTCTCGTGTCCCTTGGAACCACTTTCCCAACCGCGTCTTCAATCGCCATGTCGAGACAGAGAAAGATGGCCGGCGCCGCTTCAGCGGTCCTTGGCGCCTCAGGCTTTGTCGCAGGCGGCATCGTCTCGCCTCTGGTCGGCCTCTACTCCGTCACGGTCTCCACTTCAATCGTTCTGATCGCGGCGGCGCTCGGCGCTCTCGGCCTATCGCTGATTGTCAGAACTGCCGTGCAGCAGGCGACCGACTCCCCACAGGGCGTTCCGCTCGACATCTGAACCTGCCCCGGTTCTCCACAACAAAACAGCACCTCTTCCTTTGGAAAGAGGTGCTGCTCTGAATGGTTTTCCCGATTTTCAGTTCCTGATCCACTTCAGGAACGATTCGAGTCAATCCGAAAAGAACTTCTTCACGCGATCCAGGAATCCCTGATGCTTCGGGGAGTGCTTCGATTCGTTCTTCGCGATGCTCGTATCGAAGCTCTTCAGGATCTTCTTCTGCTCGGCGCTCAGATTCACCGGCGTCTCAACATACACGCGGCAGAAGAGATCACCCTTCGCACCTGAACGCAGGTTCTTGATACCCTTGCCGCGCAGGCGGAAGACCTGACCGGTCTGTGTGCCTTCCGGCAGCGTGATCCGGGACTCGCCATCGAGACTCGGCACCGTGATTTCGCCGCCGAGCGCCGCGAGCACGAAGGAAATCGGCTGATCCACGTAAAGGTTGGAACCCTCACGGCGGAAGAGGTCATGCGGCTTCACATGAACCACCACGTAGAGGTCACCCGGCTCGCCGCCGTTCGTGCCCGGACCGCCCATGCCGGAAAGGCGGATACGCTGGCCGTCATCAATACCGGCAGGAATGTTCACCTGGAGAGTCTTCGTCTTTCTCTGGTGACCGGTGCCGCCGCAGTCAGGGCACGGATCCTTGATCACCTGACCGGTGCCGTGGCAGTGCGGGCAGGTCTGCTCAACCGAGAAGAAGCCCTGAGACATACGGACCGTACCGCGGCCGCCGCAGTGCGGGCAGGTCGTCTTGGAGGTGCCGGGCTTGCAGCCGGAACCGTGACAGGTTTCGCAGGTATCCCAGACCGGAACCCGGATCTCGGGCTTCATGCCCTTCGCCGCATCCTCGAGCGTAATCGTGAGCTCATACTGGAGATCCTCGCCCGGGTACGCGTAGGAACGCGCATCCGCGCGGCCGCCACCCGCCTGGTTGCGGAACATGTCGCCGAAGATATCTCCGAACACGCTTCCGAAAATATCGGCTCCGTTCATTCCGCCCATGCCGCCCATATCCGGGCCGCCGGCGGCGCCATTCAGACCTTCTTTTCCGAATCGGTCATAGGCCGCGCGCTTCTGCGGGTCGGACAGCGCCGCATAGGCAGCCCCGACCTCTTCAAACTTTTCCTTTGCGGTCTCATCCCCAGGATTCCGATCCGGGTGGTACTTCATAGCGAGACGCCGATACGCCTTCTTGATTTCTTCAGCCGTAGCATCGCGCGAAACACCCAGGACCTCGTAATAATCTCTATCAGCCATTTAATTTTGCCGTCCGCTGTGGAAAGAAACACCGCAAATTCTGCAGCATCCTAATCAATCAATTTGCATCAAAACCGCAAAAGGGCCGGTTCCCTTAATCGGGGAATCGACCCTGTGTGCGGTTACATTACTTCATTGCCGCATCGGGCGCGGATCAATGCTTGACTTCTTTGAAGTCAGCGTCGACCACGTCGTCATCGGACTTGTCAGACTTGGCAGCGCCTTCCGGTTTAGCACCGGAGGCCTGCTGCTGAGCGGCACCCTGCTGCTGAGCAGCAGCGTTCAGCTTCTCACCGATCTTCTGAGCGGCAGCCATCAGCTTCTCAACTGCGCTGTTGATCGCGTCCTTGTTTTCGCCGCGCTGAGCGGTTTCAACAGCCTTGATCTCAGCTTCACAGGCGGCACGGTCAGCCGGATCCACCTTGTCACCGAGGTCCTTCAGGGTCTTCTGAACCTGGGCGATGGCGGCATCAGCCTGATTGCGGGCCTGAGCCAGATCGAAGCGGCGCTGATCCTCAGCCTTGTTCGCTTCGGCTTCCTTCATCATGCGGTCGATTTCCGTATCCGACAGACCGGAGCTCGCCTTGATCTCGATGTGGTTCGCCTTGCCGGTAGCCTTGTCCTTCGCGCTCACGTGCAGGATGCCGTTCGCGTCGATATCGAAGGTCACTTCAATCTGCGGCAGTCCGCGCGGAGACGGCGGGATGCCTTCGAGGTTGAACTCGCCGAGGAGCTTGTTGCCTTCGGCCATCTGACGTTCACCCTGATAGACCTTGATCGTCACGGCCGGCTGATTGTCTTCAGCCGTCGAGAAGACCTGCTGATGCTTCGTCGGGATCGTGGTGTTGCGCTTGATCATCGGGGTCATCACGCCGCCCAGGGTCTCAATGCCGAGGGTAAGCGGGGTCACGTCGAGCAGCAGCACGTCGCGGGTGTCGCCGGAAAGCACAGAACCCTGAACCGCAGCACCGATAGCCACAGCCTCATCCGGGTTCACGTCCTTACGCGGTTCCTGACCGAAGAACTCCTTCACCACTTCCTGGACACGCGGCATACGGGACTGACCGCCGACCAGAATCACGTCGGAAATGTCAGACGGCTGCAGGCCGGCATCCTTCAGAGCCTTGCGGCAGGGTTCGATGGAACGCTGCACGAGGTCCTCAACGAGGCTCTCGAACTTGGAGCGGGTCAGCGTCACATTCAGATGCTTCGGACCCGTGGCGTCAGCCGTGATGTACGGAACGTTGATTTCCGTTTCCTGACGGCTGGAGAGTTCGATCTTCGCGGATTCAGCGGCATCCTTCAGACGCTGCAGGGCGAGGGAATCCTTCGAGAGGTCGATGCCCGTATCCTTCTTGAACTCGCTGATCAGGTAGTCCATCACACGGCGGTCAAAGTCCGCGCCGCCGAGGAACGTATCGCCGTTCGTGGACAGCACTTCAAACTGCTTGTCGCCGTCAACGTCCGCGAGTTCAACGATAGAAATATCGAACGTGCCGCCGCCAAGGTCATACACGGCGATCTTACGGTCACCCTTGCCGCCCTTGTCAAGGCCGAAGGCCAGAGCAGAAGCGGTCGGTTCGTTGATGATGCGCTTCACTTCAAGACCAGCGATACGGCCGGCATCCTTCGTTGCCTGACGCTGGCTGTCGTTGAAGTAGGCCGGAACCGTAATCACGGCTTCCGTCACCGGCTCGCCGAGATAATCCTCAGCGGTCTTCTTCATCTTGCGGAGCACTTCAGCGGAAACCTGCTGCGGGGCAAGCTTACGGTCACCCTGCACCTGCACCCAGGCGTCACCGTTATCGGCCTGAACAATCTTGTACGGCAGATGAGTCATGGCGGACTGAACAGCCGGATCGTCATAGCGACGGCCAATCAGACGCTTCACCTCAAAAATCGTGTTCTTCGCGTTCGTCACGGCCTGGCGCTTCGCGGGCACGCCCACGACCACTTCGCCGCTGTCCATATACGCCACGACGGAAGGCGTCGTACGAGCGCCCTCGCTGTTCTCAATCACGCGGACCTTGTCGCCTTCCATCACAGCCACAGCTGAATTGGTTGTACCAAGGTCAATACCAATGATCTTGCCCATTTATTTGCCAGTCCTTTATCTGCGAGGCCGCTGTCTTGAACAGCCTCATTTCATTAGTCAAATCAGTTCTGAGGTGACCTGTTTGGATCACCCGTAATCCCTATATGGGGACGTTTTGTTTTTTTTCAACCCTGCGCAACGGCAACCATCGCAGGACGGAGCACCCGTTCCTGGATCATCCAGCCTTTCTGGAAAACCGTTGCGACCGTGCCGGACTCCTGCCCTTCAGCGGGAGGAACCACGGTGACTGCCTGATGCCGGTTCGGATCAAACTTTTCTCCGACGGGTTCAAAGCTCTTCATGCCGGAAACTTCCATGGCGTGAATCAGCTGCCGATAGATGGCGAGAAGGCCGTCCTTCATCGGGCCCTCTTCCTTCTGGGCATGCTCCATCGCCTTCTCAAGAGAATCCATCACGGGAAGCAGATTCGTGGCGAACTTGTCGATACCGAACTTTTCGGCCTTCAGCACATCGGCTTCTGCGCGCTTGCGGGTGTTTTCGACTTCCGCCATCGCGCGGACATACATGTCGTAGTTTTCAGCGATCTTCTTCTCGGCCTGCTGAAGCTTTTCGGTGAGCTCAGCCACCGCCGTGTCCTTCTTTTCTTCTGAAGAAGCGGCTTCCTTTCCGCACCCGCAGGCGGTCTTTGCATCCGCCTGGGCAGCATCCGGCATCACGTTTTCCGTGTCCTGTGCCTTAGCCTTCTGTTTGTCGCATGCTGCTTCCGTCATTTATTCCTCCAAATCCGCATAAAAAGAGCTACCAAATTTATATGGGGTCGGCGGAAGCAGATTTACATAAGGGTTAACCCTTTATAACCAGCCCTGAAGCTCATCCCGGATGAGTCTTTCATAAAAATCAATGGCGCCCGGCGTGCTGTTAAGACAGGGAATGTAGTGAAAATGGCCTGAGGGATTGGCCTCTTCATAGACCTTGCGGATCCCGAGATCGACTTCCTCATCCGTTTCAA
Source organism: Mesosutterella multiformis (assembly GCF_003402575.1). GTDB lineage: Bacteria > Pseudomonadota > Gammaproteobacteria > Burkholderiales > Burkholderiaceae_F > Mesosutterella > Mesosutterella multiformis. Next base: position 884,910 of record NZ_BGZJ01000001.1, on the reverse strand, counting down.
GGCAGTCACAGGTAAAGCTCGGGCAGATGATATCGAGACGGTTCACGCCTTCGGAAGCGAGCGTCTTCGCGCGATCAATCGTATAGGGCTGCAGCCATTCCTGGGGGCCGAACCGGGACTGGAAATCGGTTTCCCACTGCTCAGATGTGAGATTCAGAGCCGCGGCGATCGCCTTTGAGGAGTCGAGGCATTCCTGCTGATAGGTGTCACCCTTTTCCTTCACACACTCCTCCGGAACACCATGGAAACTGAAAATCAGTTTCCCGCCTTCGCTCCAGGGTTCGCCATGCTCCGCCCAGTAATTCCGGACGTGCTGCGCCATCGCCTGCACCCAGTCATCACGGTCACAGAACCGCTTCACGGTTCTCGTTGCCGGAATGTTCCGCAGTGTCCGATAGGTTTTGCCTACGGTATCCATGACAGACCCGACAGTCTGAGGAGAATACTGAGGGAAAAGCGGCAGGATAAAGAGCTTCTCTATCCCCTCGGCCACAATCTTCCGGATCTGGGCGTCAAGCGACGGATTCCCATAGCACATGGAATATTCAACACGCACGGGAAGGTCTGAAGCCTTCATCCGTTCATTCAGGCCTTCCGCGATTTTTCTCGCGTGAACAACGAGAGGCGAACCTTCCGGCGTCCAGATCTGGCGATACTTCGCCGCGGACTTCGCCGGCCGCTTCCTGAGGACCGTGCCGTACAGGATGGGCAGCCAGATGAAAGGCGGCATTTCGACAATACGCCGGTCCTTCAGATAATCCCGCAGATAGCGGCGCACCGCTTCGGGAGAGGGATCATCCGGAGTTCCTGTGTTCGCTAGCAAAACCGCAATCTGAGGCTTCTTACCCATAGTTCTTCGTCCTAACTTACGCCGGGCCGGAAGACTCCTCCGGTCACGGATCCGAGCCCGCCGTCCAGCGGGCTGCTTCAGTAAAGAAGAAGAAATTTTACGGGATACGTCTTATTTATTCCTGATTAATGCCGGAGAGCCTTCAACAAAGTCAAAGAAATGCAGAATATGACGCGGCAGCCAGTCAATCGTACCGGGCCACTTTCCCGTGGGGAAGCCGATATGACCGCCCTCAGCGGGCTGCTCCAGGAACACAAAGTCCGATATATCGCTTTCCGTCGGCAGCGCCCAGATCGGCTGGAAAGGATCATTCAGCGGATTCAGCAGCAGGAGCGGCACTCTGACATCCGGCAGTACGTACTTCGCGCTGCAGCGGGTCCAGTAATCCATCCCGTTCTTGAATCCGTGGATCGGCGCGGTGTAAACCTCGTCAAACTCATAAAGGTTTTTCACCCGGCGGAAGGCCCGGACGTCAATAAAGTCACCGAAAATCTGGATCTTCCTCTCCACCTTTTCCTGCAGCGTGCTGAGGAACATCTTGGCATAGAGCCGGTTCGCGCCGTGGCTGACGATTTCGGAGCCGGCCACGAGGTCAAGCGGCGCGCCGACTGCCGCGATCGCCCTGACGTAGGACGGGATGGACTCCCCCATATCGCCCGCGTACTTGGCGACATAGTTGCCGCCAAGCGACATCCCCGCGAGATAAATGGGAGCCTCCGGAAAACGGGCGTGCACACACTGAACAACCCATGCGCACTCAGCGGTATCACCCGCAAAATACGCTCTCGGGAGACGGTTCAGCTCGCCGCCGCAGCTCCTGTAGCAGGCCACGCACCCTCTCCAGCCCCGAATCGACGCTTCATGCATCAGAGCGATCGCGTAGTGGCTGTCTGACGCCCCCTCCAGTCCATGGAAGTGAATCAGAATCGGGGTTTTCGGGTCTTTGGGCTCAGGCAGACACCAGTCAAAGAGAATGAAGTCCCCGTCCGGCGTGTCCCAATGCTCTCGGCGGTACTTAACCTCAGGTCTCGGAGAAATCCTCGCCGGGATAATGGTCTGAAGATGCGCGCCAGGCGCCCAGGAGGGCGCAGCATAGTCGCACTCAAGATGCGGCATGATGCGCCTCCTCACCCGTCTGCGCGGCAGCGCCGATAACGTCATTCCAAAGCTGGTTCACAGAGGCGATTTCTCCCTCAACCCGGGCGGGATCCACTCTCACGGGGCCATCCCCCTGAGCGAGCCGGACCTCACGCTGAATGGCCCGGTACTTCCTGTAGGCCTCAGAGCAATCACGGGCAAGGTCCTTCGAAATCAGCCCGGCATCCGCCGCGATGGCGAGCAGATGAATATTGCCGAGATTCCCAACGAGCTCCGGGAAATCCTTTGAATAGGCAAGCACCAGATACTGGACCGCAAACTCAATATCCACCATGCCGCCCCGGTCATGCTTGATATCGAAAAGCTCTGTCGGGTTTTTATGCCCGTCCAGCATCCGCTGCCGCATGCTGATCACCTCAGAGGCAAGCTCCGCGCGGTTCCTCGGGCTCTGAAGAATCCGTTTCCTTTCAGCCTCAAACTTTTCACCGATCGAGGGGTCACCTGCGCAGAACCGGGCCCGGGTCAGGGCCTGGAGCTCCCAGGTCCATGCTCCCTTGCCGTCCTCATTCCGCTCGTACTTCTGCCAGGAGTCAAAAGAGGACACCACGAGACCATCGGCACCGTTCGGACGAAGCCGGAGGTCAACCTCGAAAAGACGCCCGGATGACGTCTGCATCGTGAGCCAGTTCATCATCCGGCGCACGAGTCTCGTGTAGACCATATCGGAATCCATCCGATCGTCGTCATAGAGATAAATGAGGTCGAGATCTGAGGCGTAGCCGAGCTCCTTGCCGCCAAGTTTCCCATAGGCGATCACAGCGAACTTCGGATCCCCTTCAAACTTTCTGGAGAGAGAGTTCCACGCCAGCTCCAGCACAACCTCAATCACCGCGTCCGCCAGAGCGGAAAGCTGATCGGCGAGCCGCACCGTGGAGAGCCTTCGGTCGAGGTCTGCCATCAGAAGACGGAAAACAGCGCCGTGATGAGCATCGCGGATCAGATTAAGCTGCCGCTCCTGATCATCTGACGCAGCCCGGAGTTCGGTGCGGAGGCGGTCGGCCCAGGCGGACCAGTCCGCCGGCGTGTCGTCACTGAACTCTTCAACACGCTGATCCATCAGCTCATCCAGAATGATCGGATGCTCTTTCAGGTAATCCGCGGCCCAGCGGCTCGAGGCAAGCACCCGGCCGACCCGCTTCAGCATGTCGGGATACTGATAGAGCAGCGCCACATAGGTCGGGCGCCCCGCAATCACTTCGAGCAGCCCGAGGCAGCGATCCAGCTCCTCATCGCTGCTCACCGTACTCGTATCAAATCTGGCCCATTCGGTGCAGTGCTCAAACACCTGCTTCAGCACACTCGCCATGCGTTCAAGAGCCCCGTTGCTCCGGCCGATATTGCGGGACGACATCAGAGCGAGAACCCGGGCCGCGAGTGAATCCGAATCCTGATACCCGAGGGAGGCGATTTTCGCGGCGAGCGGCTTCTCGGTATCCGGAAGCCCGGCGGTCCATCCTTCGGGCCAGTCAGAGGCGGATTCCTCTGTCTGCTCCTGAGCGTGAAAGATCGAGTCAAATGTCGTCCGGACAAATTCCCGCACTTCCTGCAGCTTCGCGTCCAGCGCTGACTCCTCTTCTCCGTACAGCATGGCAACGCGGTGACGCGCCGCCGGATCTGTCGGCCAGAGCTGCGTCTGCTGATCATCCACATACTGAATGGCGTGCTCCAGATTGCGGAGCATCACGTAGCTTCGCTTCAGGCGTTCAGCAACGCTCGCGGTCAGAGCTCCCCGGTCCGCAAGATACCCCAGCGTCTGAAGCGTGCTGTGGGAGCGGAGAAGCGGGTCACGGCCGCCGCGGATCACCTGAAAGGTCTGCGCGATAAATTCAATATTGCGGATACCTCCGCTGCCAAGTTTGACATTGACCCCCTGTCCCTGATGCTTCAGCTCGCGGCGGATGGTTTCCGCGCGGATCATGTCATGCAGCGCGGCAAGGGACGAGATGGCGCTGAAGTCTACGTACTTCCGGTAGACAAACGGGCGGACCAGTGACTCAATCGAGGCGCACTGCGACTTATAGGCGTCAGGGGTCGCGAAGACCGGTTCCGACACGATTCTTCCCTTCAGCCAGGCGAAGCGCTCCCAGTCGCGGCCCTGCGTATAGAGGTATTCCTCAAGCATGCCGCTTGAACAGACCATCGGGCCTGACGTTCCATTCGGGCGGAGCCGCATATCCACGCGAAACACAAAACCGCATCCGCGGATATCGGACAGCATCGGAATCACACGGCGCGCCACCCGCTCGAAAAACTCGCGGTTGGAGAGCGACCGCCGGGCCGGGAATTCTTCTGTCGGCCGGGTTTCGCCATCACAGTCATAGAGGAAGATCAGATCGATATCAGAGGACACGTTAAGTTCCGCGCCGCCCAGCTTCCCCATACCCACGACGAGCAGATCCTGCGGCACGCCGTCCTCTGACATCGGAACACCGAACCGTTCCGCGAGCAGCCGGGTCTGACAGCGGACAGCTGCCTGAATCGTCTCCTCGGCAAGCTCTGTCATCACGCGGACTACCTCCGGATAACCGCCAAGCCCGGTCGCGTCCCGCGCGGCCAGTGTCACAAGTATCCGGCGCCGGACCTCCCGCATGCGAAGCGCAAGCGCCTCCTCGTCCTCCGTCTCCCGGATCTCGGAGCGGATCTCTTCGGCCGAGGGCGACATCTGAGCGAGCGCTTCCAGCCTCGCGGGCAGCTCCGCTTCATCCGTTCCCGGATACATGCTCTTCAGAGAACGTTCAACAAAGGGGGAATTCTCGATAACTCCTCGGAAATCACATTTCGGCATGGGGAACCCTTTTTTCTGATTGACTTCTGACAGCTGATCTTTGGATTATGGCGCAGCAAGGCTCTCCTCTGATAAAGCCTCCCCCTAATCTATGGAAACTCATACCTGAAGAGCGGGATTCCAGCTCCTCTGCACTCGCCCTCCCCGCCGGGGTCTTCAGCCCGGATTAGCACTTTTCCTCTTTTCAGCTTTCCTCGCTGTGTTACAGTGTTTTCCGTAGGATTTTTTTCGGTCTTTGTTGGGCGGCGGAGAGGATGAAAAAGGCGGAGGGCAATGCTTTTTGGAAGCATCCACGCGGGTGGCTGAGAGTGATCGCGGCCACGCTGATCGGACTCTATTTGCTTGCCGCGCTGTTCATCAACGCACTTCGTTTTGTGGTTCTCCCCCACGTCAATGACTATCGGGACGAGATATCCGCCTATTTATCAAAGACACTGAAAGCGAATGTCCGGATCGGCGAAATTTCCCCCGCCTGGGACACCTACTGGCCGAAACTCACACTGAAAAACGTCGAAATCAGTTCTGACGCCTCTCCCCGGGCTCTCCGGGTGCCGGAAGCGGAAGGCGATCTCGACTGGTCTTCCATCCCCCGGCTTACACCGATCTTCGTCAATCTCTCGATCAAAAGCCCCAATCTGACGGTAACCCGTCTCTCCGGTGCCAAGTTTGATATCGGCGGCATCACGGTTGACTTCGGGACCGAATCCGAAAGCGGCGGCTTCATCAGCTGGCTCCTCGCGCAGAAGCAGATCCACCTGAGCGGAAGCCGGATCCTGTACCGCGACGCGTCGAATGCTGAATTCCCGACGATTGAGCTTCAGGATGGCCGCATCTCTTACATCAAGAGCCTGAAGTCCTGGAACACCGGTCTTCAGGGGAACCTTGCTGTCGCCGGACAGACCGCAGAGCCGCTTGATATCCGCTTCTCCATCCGCCGGCATCCATTCCGCCGCGCTGACGACTGGAAGAAGTGGGACGGCCGCATCTATGCGGATTTTTCGCAGAAGGATCTGATGCCGGTAATCCGGGCTCTTCCGGAAAAGCTCCCGGTGATCGGCGCCGGCGCTCATGGAACACTCTGGGCTGACTATGCAAACGCCTCTGTGAGCCATCTCCTCGGGACATTAAGCCTTGATAACCTGAAACCCGCGTCCGCCACCGACCGGTCTTTCAGCGTGTCCGCTTCCGCGCTTTTCGATGGAAAGCTCGATAAGAAGCAGAATCTCGCGGTCTTCACCATTCCTCAGCTTTCTATTCAGTCCTCCGGGAATCCGGCCCGGACACTGAAGGCTGACGCCAGAATTTCGCTCTCCGATGACCATACGCATGACACCGTCAATGCGGCGGGCGACTCGCTTGGCCTGAAGGAAGCGGCCGCTGCTCTCGAAGGGTTTGCGCCTAAGAGTGACGCGGCGGCGCTCATGCGCCAGATGACCCCCACGGGACAGCTCGAAAACTTCCGCTTCGCTCTTCTTGGCTCTCCCAAAGGAACACCTGTCTGGGATTTCACCTCCGACTTCCGCGATGTCAGTTTCCGCGATATCCCGGACCGTGATCCCGAGATTCCCGGCATGCCCGGTGTCCGGCATCTGAATGGCAGCATTGCCACGAACCCCGAGACCGGCATGGTGAAAGCCTGGGGAGAAAACGGTGAGGCCTCTTTCCCCGGCATCTTCCCGGACCCACGGGTTCCGTTCCGGAAGCTTTCCGGCACGGCATTCTGGTCTGTCTCTCCGAAGCTTGAACTGAATTTCCGCGATATTGAACTTCACAATCAGGACATCAATATCAAGGGCGATGCGGACTGGATTGACACCGGCGGCAGCGGAACTATCCGCGTGACAGCCACAGCCGCGAACAGCCTCGTCAAGTCCGCTTATAAGTACGTGCCGACACTGGCCGGTGCCGGAATCATCGACTGGCTGCATCAGGCGCTTCTCGGGGGCACCGCCCAGAACGCCGCAGTCGAGTGGTACGGCCCGATCGACCGCTTCCCCTATAACGGACGGGACGCAAAAAGCGGCCTCTTCCTCGTGACGGGTAACTTCCGGAATTCAAGCCTCGACTTTCTGCCTTCTGACAAACGAACAGAAACCGGTGCTCGGGTGATCGGCGGCGACTGGCCGATTGTCAGCCGTGTGAACGGACAGTTCCTTTTTGAAGCGGACCGTATGGTGATTGCGGGAGACACCGGCATTTCGGACCAGGTGCCACTCCGAGGCGTGATCGCGGAAATCCCGCACATGGGCGGGCACGCTCCGGACTCAAACCTCTTTATCAGCGGACGCGCCTCAGGAAGCTCGCAGCAGATGCTGCACTACCTCACGCAGTCCCCGGTTTCTGGATGGCTTGATCACTTCCTCGACCCGGCACGGGCCACCGGCACCGGCTCCCTCTCTCTTGCGCTCAGCATCCCGCTTTCCGCCCCCGAGAGAACCCTTGTCGCCGGCACCGTCCGTCTCGACAACAATCGGGTTGATCTTGGAAACAACATCCCGGAATTCGATAACGCCTCCGGCACCATCCGGTTCACGCAGGGAAACTTCTGGTCTGACGGCCTGAATGCTTCAGTCTGGGGGATTCCGGCGCGGGGCACCCTCCGGATGGCAGACGATGACTCCATCCTGGTGGATGCCAAAGCCCGCGCAGGGATTGATGATCTCAAACGGCTCTTCGGCAGTGATGGATCGCTTGATCCGGTTCTCGCTCATTTTTCCGGCAGCTCGGACGCGCAGGTGCATGTCCGTGTCGCGGACGGCAGCAATCTCGCCTTTACCGTCAATTCCGACATGAAGGGCATCGCTGTCGATTTCCCGCATCCCTTTAAAAAGAGAGCGGACGAAACCCTCCCTTCAGTGTTCACCTGGGATACGAATAAGGACGGCACAGTTTCTCTCACCGCAAAGGCTGGCAGCGTTCTGAACGCTCTCGCGACCATGAAGCCTCTGAAGACGGAGGGCTATGAGCCGCTCAACGCGGCGGTCGGTGTCGGTGAGGCTGCGAAACTCCCGAAGAAGGGGCTCTCTGTCCGTGTCACGACAGACCGTATCAACGTCAATCACTGGCAGCAGGAACTGGAACCGATCACGAATTCGTCCGCTGTGGCCAAGTCCCAGCTCCCGCTCCCCATTACGGAGATCCGGGCAAAAACAAAAGACCTCGTGATAGGGCGCCGCTCGTTCCCGGATGTCAGCCTCGCGATTGAACCCGAGGGTGACTGGTGGCTCGCGAGTCTCCATTCCTCCAGCGCTTCCGGAAACGTCCGCTACCGCGCGGCGGCCGGAAGACGTCCTGCGGAAATCCGAGGTGAGCTTTCCCACCTCTATATTCCGGAGGAAGGCGGCACCCGGTTCCGCCGCTACATCGCCACGACTCCTGCGGAGCAGCTCCCGTCGATGGATCTCCGAATCCGCGATCTCCAGCTCGAGGATATGAAGCTTGGCAGCATTGCGATTGTGGCGAGTTCAGCTGCCACCTCAGGCGGCGGTCATGTCTGGACGCTGAAGAACCTCTCCGCGGATAACGGGGCAGCCAAACTGACAGCCTCAGGCTCCTGGACAAAGAACAGCAAAGAGAATCTCACCAAGGTCAGCGCCGAACTGATTTCCCGCGATACCGGACGGCTTCTGAAGGAGCTCTCCGCCCCGAGCGGCGTCATCAGCGGCGCTCCGGGTGAGGTGTATCTCAATCTCTCCTGGAAGGGAGCACCGCAGGACTTCAATGCCGCCAATCTGAATGGCGATCTGGTCTCTCACATCAGAGGCGGCCGGTTCCTGCAGGTGGATCCAGGTCTGGCCGGCCGGTTCCTCTCTCTGCTCTCCATGCAGTCTCTGCTCAAGCGGCTGACGCTCGACTTCAGGGATGTTTTCGGCAAGGGTTTCTCGTTTGACACGATTGATATGACCGGGCAGATTCATTCCGGCGTTCTCTCGACGAAGAACATGTCGGTATCGGGATCGGCGGCGTCCATTGTGGCCGAGGGCTCCGTCAGTCTTCCCCGTCAGCGAGTGGACGCCAAGGTGCTCGTACTGCCTGACATCCATATTGAGGGTCCGGCACTTGCCCTGACCCTCGCGAACCCGATTGCCGGTATCGGCGGTTTTATCGCCTCCTTCGGCCTCAAGGTTCCGCTTTCTCACATCCTCTCCTCCGAATATGTGGTTGAGGGGCCGTTCGACAATCTGTCCGTCACAAAAGCCAATTCGGGAACACAGAAAGAGTCTGGGAAAAAGTAGCGATCTCAGGCGCCAACCCGGTATTTTGCTGCTTAGTGAGATAATGGGTTATCTACGATTATTCAGTGACCGTTATGTTTGAGTCTTTTCAGGTTGTAACCCTGCTCACCCTGCTTACGAGACTGCTGGTAGGTGCGTACCCGCAGTGGCAGGGCTGCGCACCGTCACGTACACAGCGCATTTATTTCGCCAACCACTCGAGCCACATGGACGCGATAGTGATCTGGTCGTCCCTTCCGGCTGAGCTCCGGGCGAAAACCCGTCCGGTCGCCGCCAAGGACTACTGGGAAAAGGGCGCTCTGCGCCGCCGCATCGCTATCAAGGAACTGAAGGTTGTGCTGATCGACCGGCACCATACAGCGCACGCCAATCCTCTCGACCCGCTGATTCAGGCGCTTCACGAAGGTTCATCTCTCATCATCTTCCCGGAAGGCACCCGCCGTCCTCAGCCTCTGCCCTCTCCCTTTAAGAGCGGTCTCTGGCGTCTGATGCGCGAGTTTCCGGATGTTGAGCTGATCCCTGTCTACATTGAGAACCTTCATCGCTCCATGCCGAAAGGCACTCTGATTCCGATCCCAACGATCTGTTCAGTCCGATTCGGCGCGCCGCTTCCACACTCACCTGATGACAGCAAAGAGGACTTCCTCAACCGCGCCCGCAATGCCGTTATCCAGCTGGCTGAGTCCTAGGAGGAATTCACGATGATGCGCTTAGGTTTTCATCTTGAAGAGGCTTATCTCCTCATCCTCTCTGTCCTGATTCTGCTCGCCGCGGTTGCGACCGGGTACGGCCAGTGGGCCTCATCCCGCGCGACCACAACCCAGCAGCAGCAGCGGATCCGCCTTGTTAACTCGCGGGTTCGGTCCGCCTGGTGGCTGATCGGTATTTTTGCCGTCGCGTTCTGGCTGGGACAGGGAGCGCTTCTGGTTGTTTTCGCCTTTCTCTCGTTTTTTGTCCTGAGAGAATTCATTGCTCTCACGCCGACCCATTACACCGATCACTGGGCTCTCGTGATTGCTTTCTATGTGGCGATCCCGCTTCAGTACCTCCTGATCGCTTTTGAGCAGTACTGGTTCTTCACGCTGTTTATTCCGGTCTACCTTTTCCTGCTGCTCCCGGTCGTGATGGCGGCAACGCATGACACTGACCGCTATCTGGAGCGCGTTGCCAAGGTGCAGTGGGGCATCATGCTTTCCATTTTCTGCGTGAGCCACGCACCGGCCATTTCGCTTCTCGACTTCAACCGGTTTGCTTCCAGCGGCCCGCTGATGCTCGTCTACTTCCTCATGATGATCTTCTTCGGTGACCTCTTCGCGGTGCTGATGAGTTCGATCCTCGGAGGCAAGCCTCTCATGTCGAACCCGAACAAGACATCGAAGGGCGTTTTTGTCGGCAGCTTCATCACACTGCTCTGCGGTCTTGCGCTTTACTGGCTTACGCCGTTCCGTCTCTGGCAGGCCGGGCTCATGACACTCGCCATCATTGTGTCTGGCATCATGGGTGACCTCGTGATCTCGTCCGTGAAAAAGAGTCTCGGCGCCCGCTATAACTCAGTCGACAATCTCTACATCACGCGAGGGATTCTGGAACGCATGGCCCCTCTCACCTTTGCGGCACCGGTGTTTTATCACCTCACCGTGATCTTCTTCATGAACTGATATCCAGCCGGCTGAAAGAAGCGGAATTACTTTTATCAGCCGGTTAGGAGTAGAGTTCTCTGAACACTGTCACACTTTTACTGCGACTCCAGATCAAATGCTGAATCACGTTTACGGCGCTTACTACTATTACGGCTTTTTTCGTCTCCCGGCGGAAAGAGTTCTTTGGTGCGCCTGACGTTTTCAAGCACTGATCAAGAACGCAAGAAAAAACCGCCGGATTCCGGCGGTTTTTTTGTACCTGAACACCAACCCCTCTTCATTAACCCATCACGATAAACGGATAACAACATGCATCAGGAATTTGAGCGCTACATGACGGACGACCTTCGGATCAAGGAAATACGGGAACTGACCCCGCCTACGCATCTGATTCACGAATTCCCCTGTACGGATCTCGCTTCAGCCACGGTGCAGCGTGCCCGAACGGCCGCCCATCGGATTATCCACGGCGAAGATGACCGCCTTCTCGTCATTGTCGGCCCCTGCTCGATCCATGACCCGAAAGCGGCCCGTGAGTATGCGGAGCGACTCGTCGCAGAACGCCGCCGTCTCGCGGGGGACCTTGAAATCATCATGCGTGTCTACTTCGAGAAGCCCCGCACCACGGTCGGCTGGAAAGGCCTTATCAACGACCCGGATCTGGATGGATCCTTCCGCATCAACCACGGCCTCCGCGTGGCCCGGGGACTGATCTCTGATATCACGGAGATGGGACTCCCGATCGGCGTTGAGTTCCTCGATATGATTTCCCCGCAGTACATCGCGGACTTCGTCAGCTGGGGTGCAATCGGTGCCCGGACGACCGAGAGCCAGGTGCACCGCGAACTCGCCTCCGGTCTGTCCTGCCCGATCGGTTTCAAGAACGGGACGGATGGCAATATCAAGATCGCGACGGACGCGATCGGCGCCGCGAACCATCCGCACTGCTTCCTTGGCGTAACAAAGGCCGGTATCTCCGCCATCGTTTCCACCACCGGAAATGACGACTGCCACCTGATTCTCCGCGGCGGCAAGGCGCCGAACTATGACGCCGCAAGTGTCAAGGCGGCCTCTGAAGGTCTCGTCAAAGCCGGCCATGATCCCTTCCTCATGATTGATGCAAGCCACTCGAACAGCCACAAGATCTGCCGCAACCAGATTAATGTTGTGAGCGACATCGCGGAGCAGATTTCTGAGGGCTCCCCGAACATCATGGGCGTGATGATTGAAAGCAATCTGGTCGAAGGACGTCAGGATATCGTGCCGGGGCAGCCGCTCACCTACGGTCAGTCAGTGACGGACGCCTGCATCAGCTGGGAAGATACCGTGCCGCTGCTCGATCAGCTCGCGCGGTCCGTCCGCGACCGCCGCGCCCGCAACATGTAAAAGTCCTTATGCTGCCTTCAGATACGTTTTTTGCCATCATCCTGCCGCGGGTGTAGAGTATCTGAAGGTTTGCTATTCAGAAGTGTGCAGCAATCCTCTTTTGTTTGGAATGTCAATGAACTACCGCGCCCGTTTCTACTTTACGTTCAACTTTTTCCCCTGTCCGGCGGAAAGAGTTGTTTCGTGCGCCTAGTTTCCTCTGCACTCTCGAACGATCTCCAAACCGCCAGGACATTGGGTCCGGCGGTTTTTTTGTACGTCGGTCCCCATCCCCATTCAAACTGCTGAGGTGAAACATGAATCAAGAATTCGAACGCTACATGACCGACGACCTTCGGATCAAGGAAATCCGGGAACTTGCGCCCCCCGCGCATCTGATCCACGAGTTCCCCTGCACGGACAAGGCCTCAGCCACGGTGCAGCTCGCGCGCAACGCCGGTCACAGCATCATTCATGGGAAAGATGACCGGATGCTCGTGATCGTGGGCCCCTGCTCGATCCACGATCCGAAAGCGGCGCGCGAATACGCTTCGCGTCTTGTCGAAGTCCGGAAGCGCCTCTCTCCTGATCTTGAAATCCTGATGCGCGTCTACTTCGAGAAGCCCCGTACCACGGTTGGCTGGAAGGGGCTTATCAATGACCCGGATCTTGATGGCTCCTACCGCATCAATCACGGTCTCAGAATCGCCCGCAGCCTGATTCTCGATATCACGGAAATGGGGCTTCCAACCGCGGTTGAGTATCTCGATATGATCACCCCGCAGTACATCGCGGACCTCGTGAGCTGGGGCGCCATCGGAGCCCGGACGACCGAGAGCCAGGTGCACCGGGAACTTGCCTCCGGTCTTTCCTGCCCGATCGGGTTCAAGAACGGCACGGATGGCAATACCAAGATCGCGATCGACGCGATCGGCGCTGCGGCTCACCCTCACTGCTTCCTCTCTGTCACGAAGGGCGGCATCTCGGCTATTGTCTCAACCACCGGCAATGACGACTGCCATCTGATTCTCCGCGGCGGCAAAGAACCGAATTACGATGCCGAAAGCGTCCGCGCGGCCTCTGAAGCCCTCGTCAAAGCCCATCACCTGCCGTATCTGATGATTGACGCGAGCCACTCGAACAGCCGCAAGATCTGCCGAAATCAGATCAGCGTCGTAGAGGATATCGCCCGCCAGGTGTCGGGCGGCAGCGCAAACATCATGGGTGTCATGATTGAGAGCAACCTGGTGGAAGGCCGCCAGGATATTGTCCCGGGGAAGGAGCTTGTGTACGGCCAGTCCGTCACGGATGCCTGCCTCAGCTGGGAGGACACGGTGCCGCTGCTCGATGAACTGGCCGCGGCCGTCAGAGCCCGCCGCGCGAAGAACGCAGCCTGATAGGAAAACGGGGCGGAATTATCCGCCCCGTTCTTTTTTCCTGTCAGCTCCACTCCTGCTTCATATGAAGCAGCATAAGGAGGAATGAAACGATGGCTGCCGCGATATGAAGAGTCATCCAGTCGAAAGACGGCAGGATTGAGGCTCCCATGAAGTAATTCAGGAAGATCACGCAGCCGGAAAGAATAAGGAGAATCACGGCCGCCGCGATCGCGAGAATCACCGCGGCATCTTTTTTCCGCTTCCCTTCCAGCTTCCCTGCGGCAAGATCACGGTAAAAGCCGAGGCTTCCGGCATTATGCAGAATGACGGCCGCGAGGAAACAGAGACCGAGCACTTCGTGCGTATATCCCGGAAGAAAAAGCCCGATCAGGGCAGCTGCAAAGAAAAGCGCGGAAATAATGGCCATGTGGGGTCGCCTGGCGGAGAAGTCCTGTATTGATGCGAATTATAAGAGAGCCTTGCGGACGACCAAAAATTTGTGCGGCAGAAAAGATGAACCTTTTTTAAAATAGAGGTTTTGAGTGCCGCTTTTTCTTACTGGCCATTCTCTGAAACCCGCGCGTAAATCCGTATTAACCACGATTTCCGGCCTCGTTTCTCCCGGCCCGGCTCTTCTACCCTTTTATATAGTTGCTGCGCTGCCGCTGTTCGTATCCCGAACCGCGGGGCCTGGAGTTACGCATGAAAAATGTGCTGATTATCTACTGGAGCCATGACGGACGCACCGCCCGCATCTCGCGCCGGATCTGCGAAGTCATTGAAGCAGAGGGGCACAAGGCGACCATGATGCACGTGATGGAGGCCGAACGCGAAGGCGTTGACCTCGACAGCTACGACATCATTCTCCTCGGCTGCGCCATCCGATACGGCGAATTCAATAAGCAGTTCGTCAACTTCGTGAACAAGAACAAGGCGAAGCTCGACGCCAAGCCGAACAGCATGTTCAACATCACGGCTATCGCCCGTAATCCGGAAAAAGCGACAGTAGCGGGCAACGTTTACGCGCGCAAATTCATGGAAAACAATCCGTGGAAGCCGCACGAGATGAAGTGCTTTGCCGGCAAAGTTGACTACCCGAACTGCGGCCCCGTGGACGGATTCCTGATCCGTCTCATCATGATGATGACGAAGGGGCCGACCGACAAGCATTCCGTCAATGATTTTACGAACTGGGATGATGTCGAGGCGTATGCCCGGCACTGCCTGACACTGGCCTGAAAACAGGCCTTAGCCCGCTCCGACTCTCCTCCTCACGGTCTCTTACGAAAGAGAGCCTCCCAGTCATAACAGAAGGACTTAAAAATGCCAGAATTTCCGTGGATTTCTCATTATGCGAAGGGTGTTCCTGCAAAGATCGATCCGGACTTCTGCCCCAGCATCCCTGGCCTTCTTGAACGGGTGGCAAAGGACTACGCCGACTACCCGGCTTTCATCAGCATGGAGCAGCCGCTCACCTATCGCCAGGTGAATGACATCTCCTCTGACCTCGCGGGCTATCTCCAGTCGCTCAGCACACTGAAACCCGGCGACCGCGTCGCCATCATGATGCCGAACATTCTTCAGTATCCGGTGTCCCTTTTCGGCGTTCTGAAGGCGGGCTGCATCGCGGTCAACGTGAACCCCCTCTACACCGCCCGCGAACTGCATAATCAGCTCGCTGACAGCGGCGCGAAGGTGGTGATCATCGCCGAAACTTTCGGCAAAACGC
The DNA here is from genome assembly GCF_003402575.1 of Mesosutterella multiformis. Taxonomy (GTDB): domain Bacteria; phylum Pseudomonadota; class Gammaproteobacteria; order Burkholderiales; family Burkholderiaceae_F; genus Mesosutterella; species Mesosutterella multiformis. The sequence continues at coordinate 869,769 of NZ_BGZJ01000001.1, read as the reverse complement.
TCGAAGAAGCCATTCCCGGCACCGCCGTTGAAACGGTGATTTCCACCGGTATTGCCGACCTCTTTCCGTTCTTCAAGCGGACGCTCGTGAATTTCGCTGTGAAGTACGTGAAAAAAATGATCACGCCCTTCAGCGTGCCGCATCTCGTCCGTTTCCGCGACGCGCTCTCCCAGGGACACTCCTCCGGTTTCCGCCCCGTGCCGCTTAAGAACACGGATGTCGCGCTTCTTCAGTACACCGGCGGCACGACCGGCGTCGCAAAGGGCGCCATGCTGACGCATCGGAATGTGCTCGCGAACGTCGAGCAGACCGGCACGTGGATTTCCCAGACCTTTGTGATCGGCAAGGAAACCGCGCTCACCGTGCTTCCGCTCTATCACATCTTCTCCTTCACCGCGACGCTCTGCTTCCTGAAGCGTGCCGCGCGCCAGGTCCTGATTGCGGATCCCCGCGACATCAACCACGTCATTGATGAGTTTGAGAAGTGGAAGCCCTCCGCTTTCCCGGCTGTCAATTCGCTTTTCAACGCGCTCACGAACAGCGAGCGTTTCTCGAAGCTCGACTTCTCAGGACTCAAGATGACGGTAGGCGGCGGCAGTCAGGTGCAGAAACCGGTCGCCGAGAAGTGGGAAAAGATCACCGGGCACACGATTCTGGAAGCGTATGGCCTTACGGAAGCATCCCCCGGCATCTGCGGCAATCTCCCGGACACCCCTTGGGACGGGTCTGTCGGTTACCCGCTTCCGTCAACCGAAATCTCTATCCGGAGTGATGACTTTGAGGATCTTGGGCGCTGCGCTGATCCTGCCCAGATTGAAGCCCACACTGGCGAAATCTGTGTGAGAGGGCCTCAGGTGATGGCCGGATACTGGAACCGCCCGGATGAAACCGCCAAGGTTATGAACGGCGACTGGCTCCGCACGGGAGACATCGGCTGGATGGACGCGGAGGGCAAGGTCACGATCACCGACCGCAAAAAGGATCTGATCATTGTCTCGGGCTACAACGTCTACCCGAATGAAGTGGAAAGCGTGATTGCGTCGAACCCGAAGGTGCTCGAGGTCGGCGTGATTGGTGAAAAGTCCAAGTCGTCAGATGAAACGATCAAGGCCGTGATCGTGAAGAAGGATCCTTCCCTCACGGCACAGGAAGTCCGCGACTGGTGCCGCGAACGGCTGACAGGCTATAAGCGTCCGAGAAAGATTGTCTTTGCGGACGCGCTTCCGAAGTCCCCGGTCGGAAAGATTCTCCGCCGGGAACTGCGGAATATCCGCTGAAAGCCTGTAAATCAGGACGCGGCGGCTTCGACGAGAATCTCGCGGCCGCTTCCCTGAACGGATACCACCTCCCCGCCCCGGAGCTTCGCTCCCCGGCGGGTTTCTTTTTCGCCGTTCACGGTCACATCGCCCGACTGAATCATCTCCTTCGCGACACCGCCGCTCGGGGCGAGTCCGGTCGCCTTGAGAAGCGCGTCCAACTTGATGAATTCACCATTCAGCAGAAACTTTTCCTGAGCCATTCTTACTTTCCTTCTTTATCCATGAGTTCGATCACTTCGAGAAGCGCAGTCCGGATCTCGGAGAGGGTTTCTGCCGCGCTGCGGCAGGAGAATGCATTGACCGCCTGTCCGACCGGCATGCGGAGCAGATCCTGACGGCCGGCCCTGACGGCTGCCTCCATCATATCCTGCATGATGTAGCGCTGGTACGGATAACCGGCAGAACGGACACCTGCCCTGCTGAGAGCCTCGATAAGACCATTCTTCATCACGCGTTCCAGCCGCCCGGAGAAGAGATCCGTGAGACAGGTGGCCGTGTCGCTCGCCGCAATCATCGCGTCGCGCATCAGTTTCGGGGCTCCGGCTTCAGGAGAGCAGGCCAGCGCGGAACCCACCATCACGGCGGATGCTCCGGCCATCATGGCCCCTTTCACTGAGAATGCGGAACCAATGCCGCCTGAGGCAATCAGGGGCAGCTTCAGTGCCCGGGCCGCTTCGGGAAGCAGAACGGAAAGCCCCACGGAGGCTTCCTCGGGATCACTCTCAAAGTAGAGCCTCGGGCCGCCCGCCTCAACACCCTGCAGAATCACCGCGTCGCTGTCCGCCGCACGCTGCACCTTGGCTTCACGTAGCGTCGTGGCGGCTCCCAGGATATAGACCCCGGCCTGATGCAGTTTTTCTCCGTAGACCTCGCGGAAACCGCCGAAAGTGCAGCTCACAACAGGCACTCCGGTTTCGAGAACCGCCTCCAGCTGAGACTCAAACTCGGGTTCGCTGAAACGGCTGAAGTCGACCTTTTCCTCGAGTCCCAGTTCCTTTCTCAGGTCGGAAAGGGCATACGCCACTTTCTCAGCCTGCTCCAGAGATCCTCGGTCACGGGGAGGAATCCGAAGATTGATGCCGAAAGGACGGTCCGTGAGTCGTTTCGTCTGAGCAGCCGCCGAAATAATTTCCTCCGGACTCATCAGGTCGGCCGCCAGGATCCCAAGACCTCCGGCGTTACTCACGGCAGCTACCAGTTCCGGCGTCGTAATACCCGTCATCGGCGCTGAAAGCAGCGGCACCTCAATTCCCAGCCGCCCGCAGAAATCACGGATTCTCTTTACCCTCAGCGTCATGGCCAAACCTCCCGTTGTCACTCTGTCCGCATGATGCGGAACGCCTCAGCGGGCCGCATCTGTCATGCGGGAATTGAAAAGACTTTATTATGAGCTCTAATTGAAAATCACTGGATGCATGCATCCGTCAGATCGGGTTATGGAAAAAGTCGTTGTAGGAATGTCAGGCGGCGTGGACTCCGCGGTCAGCGCCTGGCTGCTGAAAGAGCAGGGGTACGACGTGGTCGGCCTCTTTATGAAGAACTGGGAGGATGACGATAACGGCGAGTACTGCACTAGCCGTCAGGATCTCATCGATGCCTCAAGCGTCGCCGATCTGATCGGAATCGATCTTCAGGCCGTGAATTTCGCGAAGGAATATAAGGAACGCGTTTTCTCCATTTTTCTTCGCGAATATGAAGCCGGCCGTACGCCGAACCCGGATGTGCTCTGCAACTCGGAAATCAAATTCCGGGCGTTTCTCGATCACGCGGTCAATATGGGCGCGGACTGGATCGCGACAGGTCACTATGCGAGAACCCGCCGCCTTGATGACGGCACGGTGCAGCTTCTGAGGGGATCGGATCCCGGGAAGGATCAGAGTTACTTCCTGCACCGTCTCTCTCAGGAGCAGGTGAGCCGCGCGATTTTCCCGGTGGGCGGCATGATGAAGACTGAAGTCCGCGCCATCGCGAAAAAGATCGGGCTGCCGGTTGCCGAGAAGAAGGACTCCACCGGTATCTGCTTTATCGGTGAACGCCCCTTCCGGGAATTCCTCGAGCGCTATCTGCCGACGAAAGAGGGTGAGATCAGAACGCCTGACGGCACGCCTGAAGGCCGTGTGATCGGAAAGCACATCGGACTCGCTTTCTATACGATTGGTCAGCGAAAGGGGATCGGTATCGGCGGATGCCGCGATTCGGAAGAAAAGCCCTGGTTTGTTGCAAAAAAGGACATCCGGACAAATACACTTTGGGTCGTGCAGGGGCATGACCACCCGTGGCTCCTCGGTGACCATCTGTTCGCGGATTCCCCTTCCTGGATTTCCGGTCACGCGCCAGAAGCCGGATCAAAGCTCGGTGTCAAAACCCGCTACCGCCAGGCTGACTGCCCGGCCACGCTTGCCTCAGTTGACGGAGAGCAGTTTGCGGTGAAGTTTGATGAACCGCAGTGGGCCGTTACCCCTGGTCAGAGCGCCGTGCTCTATGACGGGGAAGTCTGCCTCGGCGGCGGTTTTATTGAAGGGCTCAGCAACGGCCAGGCACGGTAGGCCCCTGCTTTCAGGCACAAAAAAGAGCCCCCTCAGGGGGCTCTTCTTTTACGGTTTCAGTCTGACTCAGGAAGCGGAAGCGGCTTTCTTGGCCGCGATCTTCTTCCGGGTATAGAGACCTGCGAGAAGCACAATCAGGGCGCAGATCACCTCAGCGACCATCTTCCAGCTTTCCACGCCGGGGACATGGTTCACCACGAACGAGTCCGACGTAAAGAGACCGCCCGCGATCCAGCCAAGCATCGCGCCGCCGAACAGCACGATCACCGGGAACTTATCAAGAATCTTCATGATGATCTGGCTGCCGCCGACAATGAACGGGACTGAGACAAGCAGACCGAAGATCACGAGCATCGTCTGATGCGCTTCATGTGCCTGCTGGGCGGCGCCTGCAATGGCGATCACGTTATCAATCGACATCACCATGTCGGCAACAATAATCGTCTTGATCGCGCTGAAGAGCTTCGTATTTCCTTTGATATGCTCCTCCTCACTATCGTCATCCGGCAGGATCAGCTTGTAGCCGATCCAGAGCAGGAGGCAGCCGCCGACCACCTTAAGGAAGGGGAGATTCAGCAGGAGCACTGCGAAGGTGATCAGGATCACACGCAGAATGATGGCGCCAGCCGTACCCCAGAAAACACCCTTGGATCGCTGATCCTTCGGCAGATTGCGGCACGCAAGAGCGATCACCACCGCGTTGTCGCCGCCGAGCAGGATGTCGATCATGATGATCTGACCGACCGCTCCCCAATGCATGTTTGTAAATACGTCAATAATCCAAGCTAGCACTTCATCCTCTTAAAGTTGATTTCTACCAACCAGTTATCTTATATGTTCTGACGGGCTCTTTGCAGTACCCGTGACACAATTGCATACGAAAACCCCCGGGACATCAGAAAGCGGATCTGTTTAGCCTTCTCTTTCTGATCTTCCGGATAAGAAGAAAACCGCTTCTCCCAGACACTCCAGGCACGGTCCTCCTCGCTGCCGGCGAGTCCCTCGATCGCCCGATCGATTTCCTCCCCGCTTAATCCCCGCTGTCTCAGCTCCATGCGGAGCCGGGACTGACCGTAGCGCGAAGCTTTGGCTCGCAGAAACTGCTCAGCGAAACGTTCGTTTGAGAGATATCCCTTCTCTTCAAGATAGTCGAGCACCTCGTCCACCTTGGCGTCGTCCTCGGAACCCAGGCGGCGAAGCTTTTCCCCAAGCTCCCGCCTCGAATACTCACGGCGGGAAAGATAGGAAACCGCTCTTGCGAGAAGGGACGGCTTTTCTTTACGGGAACCGGCGCGACGGCCGGCTCCCATCTCTTCAGGAGTCTGCTCCATCACTTTCAGAGCAGCTCATCCGGGGAGAAATCTTCTTCCTCATCCAGATCATCCACGCGGGTCTCTTCCTCCGGCACTTCATCCGAAGAATTCTTCTCAGCAGCGGGCTTGTCAGCCGCTGCCGCCGGGGCCTTGGCGGGGGAGGCGGGTTTCACGGTGCCCTCCCCAACGCGGTTTACACCCTTGATCGCCCGGATCTTGTTCTCAATTTCGAGAGCCACTTCCGGGTGTTCCTTCAGGTATTCGCTCGCCTTATCCTTGCCCTGGCCGATCTTCTCGCCGTTGTAGCTGTACCAGGCACCGGCCTTGTCAACGATATCGAGGTCAGAGCCCAGCGTCAGAATCTCGCTCTCGCGGGAAATGCCTTCGCCGTAGTAAATATCAAAGATGGCCTGACGGAACGGAGGCGCAACCTTGTTCTTCACAACCTTCACGCGGGTCTCGGCGCCGATAATATCGTCCCCCTTCTTGATGGAACCGGCGCGGCGGATATCAAGACGCACCGAGCTGTAGAACTTCAGCGCGTTGCCGCCCGTCGTCACTTCCGGGTTGCCATAGGAAACGCCGATCTTCATACGGATCTGGTTAATGAAGATCACCATGCACTGAGTCCGGTTGATCGATGCCGTGAGCTTACGGAGTGCCTGGCTCATCAGACGGGCCTGGAGACCAGGGAGCGCATCGCCCATTTCACCCTCGATTTCAGCCTTAGGCGTCAGAGCGGCAACCGAGTCAACCACAATCAGGTCGACCGCGCCGGATCGGACCAGCGCGTCGCAGATATCGAGCGCCTGCTCACCATTATCCGGCTGGGAAATGAGGAGCTTCTTCAGATCAACGCCGATCTTTTCAGCGTACTGCGGGTCAAGCGCGTGTTCCGCGTCGATAAAAGCGCAGGTGCCGCCCATCTTCTGCATCTCGGCCACAACCTGCAGCGTGAGGGTCGTCTTGCCGGAGGATTCAGGGCCGTAGACCTCGATCACACGGCCGCGCGGCAGGCCGCCGACGCCCAGCGCGATATCCAGGCCGAGGGAGCCTGTCGACACAACGCTGATATCCTGCGCGACGCTCGTGTCGTCCATCTTCATGATGGAACCCTTGCCGAACTGCTTCTCAATCTGAGCAAGGGCGGCGTTCAAAGCCTTCTGACGCTCCTGTTCCTCTTCGATGCGGACCGCGCGGACAGGTGCCTTATCCTTGGACTTCTTATCTGCTGCCATAACTTGTTCCCTTTCCCTCTTTCCGGTGACGCCCTTAGGTAAGGCCGGGACACGGGGGAAGATTGATCCTATTATTGAATTTCGGACACCCGGTGCGCGTCAGGCAGGGGTACCAAATCGTTTTTTCTGCACATCATCTTGACTGCTGTCGTAAATACTGTAGAGGCTTATTGAGGTCAGATGTTTTAGTGTTTACCCTAAACAATGAGACCAAATTGTAAGCTCAAATTTTTTTATTTTCCGATTCCCTTGACATCTTTAGGAATCCGTAACATAATTCGTGATCTGATTAGCTGTATCCCTGTCTTTCACAAGAGAGGCCTGGGTTGCGAGGGTCGTTAGCTCAGCCGGTAGAGCAGCGGACTTTTAATCCGTTGGTCGCGAGTTCGAATCTCACACGACCCACCATTACAGTTAACTAAAGAATTTCGGGCGCGTAGCTCAGTTGGTAGAGCAGCGGACTCTTAATCCGTCGGTCCAGGGTTCGACCCCCTGCGCACCCACCAAAATTCGATGTACCAAAGCGAAAGCTTTGCAAGTATGGGCGCGTAGCTCAGTTGGTAGAGCAGCGGACTCTTAATCCGTCGGTCCAGGGTTCGACCCCCTGCGCACCCACCATACAATTAGTTCGACAGAGCCTTCGGGCTTTGCTTGGGCGCGTAGCTCAGTTGGTAGAGCAGCGGACTCTTAATCCGTCGGTCCAGGGTTCGACCCCCTGCGCACCCACCAATTCAGAAGGGCAGAACGTAACAGTTCTGCCCTTTTTTCTTAGCCGCCGGACCGTATTCAGATTCTTCAGCCCGGCCTTGGTAATACGGCATAAGATCACGCATTAAATCCGAACTTTCCGCATTTTTCGGCTTTTCACCGATACACTGCATGAAAGTCAACTTCTTTGGCAGGCTTTCGAACTGTCAATGCTGAGATTTGGGAAATGATTGAACTTAAACATATCTGGCAGACCTATAAGTCCCCGGACGGAAAGACGACACTCGATGCCGTCAAGGATGTCTCCATCACAATCAATGACGGAGAAATTTTCGGTGTCCTCGGACGAAGCGGCGCGGGCAAATCCACGCTGGTTCGATGTATCAACCTCCTCAACCGGCCCACAAAGGGCAATGTCATTGTGGACGGTCAGGATCTCACGAAGCTGAGCGCCTCCGAGCTTCGCCGCGTCCGTCACAAGATCGGCATGATCTTCCAGCACTTCAACCTGCTCTCCTCCCGCACGGTCTACGACAACGTGGCCCTGCCGCTCGAGCTTGCCGGTGTCAGCCGTGACAAGATCAGGGAAAAGGTTACGCCGCTGCTTGAGCTCGTCGGCCTTACGGAACATGCGAAGAAGTATCCCGCGCAGCTTTCCGGCGGTCAGAAGCAGCGTGTCGGTATTGCCCGAGCCCTGGCCAACGACCCGACTGTTCTGCTTTCTGACGAAGCCACCTCGGCTCTCGACCCGGAAACCACGACGTCCACCCTCGCCCTGCTGCGCAAGATCAATAAGGAACTCGGCGTCACGATCGTGATGATCACCCACCAGATGGAAGTGGTGAAGCAGATCTGTGAACGCATCGTCGTCATGGATCATGGCGAAGTGATCGAAGAGGGCAGCGTGCTGGATGTCTTCCGCAATCCGCGTCACCCGACGACCCGCAGCATGCTGAGCGGCATCCTGTGCACAGAGCTTCCGGCTCAGGTCGTGCAGCACATCCGCGACATTTTCAAGGCTCACCCGAACGATTGCAATAAGGCGCTGCGCATCACCTTCGTCGGCGAAGAGGCGACGGAGCCTGTGATCGCCACCTGCGCGACCCGCTACGGCGTGAACTTCAATATTCTCGCTGGCCAGATTTCCGAAATCCAGGAAAGCACTTTCAGCAGCCTCACCGTCGTGTGTTCCTGCTCTCAGGAAGCTTACGACCGGGTCCGCGAATATCTGATTTCCAACAACATTCAGATTGAGGAGCTTAACGATGCTGTTAACGCCTGAAATGATTGATATGATGCTGGACTCCTTCATCGAAACCCTCATCATGGTGGGTATCGCTGGAGTCATCGGCGGGGCGATCGGCATTCCGCTTGGCATCCTTCTGCATGTCACTTCCCCTCAGGGCATTCTGTCGGCGAAGGTCTTTAACCGCACGATCGGTGTGCTGGTCAACGCGGTCCGTTCTACCCCGTTCATCATCCTGCTCGTCGCCATTCAGCCGCTCACGCGCCTGATCGTTGGCACGTCTATCGGCACCTCCGCCGCTCTCGTGCCGCTGACGATCGCGGCCGCTCCGATGATCTCGCGTCTCGTGGAATCGAGCCTGCGTGAAGTGGACAAGGGACTGATTGAGGCCGCTCTCTCCATGGGCGCCACCAGCATGCAGATCATCCGCAAGGTCCTGCTCCCTGAAGCTCTGCCTGGCATTATTGCCGGTATCACGATTGCACTCGTGTCCCTCGTCGGTGCCTCGGCCATGGCCGGCGCGATCGGCGGCGGCGGTCTCGGCGACCTCGCCATCCGCTACGGCTACCAGCGCTTCATGCCTGAAATCATGTACTCGGTCGTGGTGATCCTGATCGTGTTCGTCCAGGCCATGCAGTCTCTCGGTGACTGGACCGTCCGCAAGGTCTCTCACCGCTGATAACAACGGAGATCGGAGATTGGCAATTTTCTCCGATCCCTGTTATTATTCAATGCCTATGCGGGCGTAGCTCAATGGCAGAGCTGTAGCTTCCCAAGCTACTGACGAGGGTTCGATTCCCTTCGCCCGCTCCAGATTAGAAACCGACATACCTTTGAGTGTGTCGGTTTTTTCATAGGAATTTCCCGTTTCAAATGCCGAATGAACTTTCCCCCGAACAGCTTGAAGAACTGAAGTCGAGGCATATCCGAAGCTTCTCCATGCGCCGCGGCCATATCAGCCACGCACAGGAAAAAGCCTTTGAAGAAGTCTTCCCGCTTTACGAAGTGCCTTACGCTGAAGCCCCGCTCAATTTTGAAGAGGTTTTCGGGCGCAAAGCTCCCGTTGTCTTCGAGATCGGCTGCGGCATGGGAGAAACCACGGCAGCGATCGCTCAGGCCCATCCTGAAGTCAATTTCCTTGGCTGCGAAGTGTTTGTCGCCGGCGTCGGCGCACTGTCAAAGCGCATCAAGGAAATGGAGCTGAAGAATGTCCGCATCATCCGTCATGACGCGGTCGATGTGATCGAGCATATGATCCCGCCCGAATCGCTTGACGGCGTCCATATCTATTTCCCGGATCCCTGGCGCAAAGCCCGCCATCATAAGCGCCGCCTCGTCGCCCAGCCTTTCATTGGGAAACTCTGCACGAGAATCCGTCAGGGCGGCTATATTCACTGCGCCACAGACTGGCAGAACTATGCCGAGCAGATGCTGGACGTGCTGTCCCACGAGCCTGCGCTCCAGGACTGGAAGGGAGAGGGCTACTGCCCGATCCAGGGGAATCCGCTCTGTGAGCGCCCCCGCACCAAGTTCCAGGCCCGGGGAGAAAACCTCGGTCACGGAATCTGGGATCTCGTTTATATCAAGCGATAAAACGACCGCCCACGAAAAAGCCGGCTTTTAACGCCGGCTTTTTTTTCATGTCTTAGAGAATCACTCCCGTGTACCAGAGCCCCATCACCAGAGCTCCGAAAAGGATCCGGTACCAGCCGAATCCCCGGAAATTGTTGTGAGCCACAAACCGGAGCAGCCAGTTCACGACGATCAGAGCGGAGAAGAATGACACGGCGCCGCCGAGCAGCAGGCCTCCGACATTAAGCTCCGCCACACTGTCACGCATCTTCCAGAGGTCATAGACCGTTGCGCCGAAAATGGTCGGGATCGCAAGGAAGAAGGAGAACTCCGTCGCCGCTTTCCGGGAAAGACCGCAGATCATGCCGCCGATAATGGTGGCTCCGGATCGGCTGACCCCCGGAATCATCGCGAAGCACTGCATGACGCCAACCTTCAGCGCGTCGCGCCAGTTCATGTCATCCATCTCATGCACCCGGGGGGCGATTTTTCCTGCGGCGATCATCCGCTCGACAGCAAGAATAATGAGACCGCCGATCACAAGCGTTGTCGACACTGTGACGACATTGAAGAGCCGGCTCTGAATGAAGTGAGCGAAGAGCACGCCCGCGACCGCGGCCGGCAGGAAAGCAACCACCGTATTCACGGCGAGATTCTGTTCACGCCCCGGACGGAGAAAGTTCATAACGACCTTCCAGATCCGCTCACGGTAAAACCAGCAGACAGCGAAAATAGCACCCGCCTGAATGCCGACAATAAATGTCTCCCGATCCGGCGGACTGAACCGCATGACATCGGCAGCCACAATCAGGTGGCCAGTGGAAGAAATCGGCAGAAATTCCGTCAGGCCTTCCACAATGCCCATCAGAATGACCTGTATGTAGTAAATCAAATCCATGTTGTTCCCGAAGACGCCGGTGGAGGCAGACCCATCCCCTCAGCCGGAGACTGCCTCGCATAAGGAAAAAAGGGCTTAAAAATTTAAGCCCTTTTGTTTTTGCCGAATACCTCTCTTAATGCTTCAGCGGCTTGAAGCGCAGACGGTGCGGGGCTGCTGCAGCTTCACCGAGACGCTTCTTCTTGTCGGCTTCGTACTCCTGGTAGTTTCCAGGGAAGAACACCACCTTGGAGTCACCCTCAAAAGCGAGGATATGGGTGGCAATACGGTCGAGGAACCAACGGTCATGGGACGTCACCATCGCGCAGCCCGGGAACTCAAGCAGTGCATCCTCAAGCGCGCGGAGCGTTTCAACGTCGAGGTCATTCGACGGCTCGTCAAGGAGCAGCACGTTGCCGCCTGCGAGCAGCGTCTTCGCGAGATGGAGACGGCCGCGCTCACCGCCGGAAAGATCACCGACGCGCTTCTGCTGATCCTGGCCCTTGAAGTTGAAGCGGCCGATGTATGAGCGGGCCGGCATTTCAAACTTGCCCACCTGAATGATGTCAAGACCATCGCTGATCGCTTCAAACACCGTCTTGTCATTCGGAAGCGAGCTGCGCATCTGATCAACAGCCGCGAGCTTCACGGTCGAACCGATCGTGATCTTGCCGGAATCCGGCTGCTGCTTGCCGGTAATCATGCGGAAGAGCGTCGACTTACCGGCGCCGTTCGGGCCGATCACGCCGACGATAGCGCCCTGAGGCACAACGAACGACAGATCATCAATCAGGAGCTTGTCGCCAAAGCCCTTGCTCACATGCTCAAACTCAATCACCGACTTGCCAAGGCGGTCAGCGACCGGAATGAAGATTTCATTCGTTTCATTCCGTTCCTGATACTCGTAGGAGGAGAGTTCCTCGAAGTGAGCCAGACGGGCCTTGCTCTTCGCCTGACGTCCCTTCGGATTCTGTCTCACCCACTCCAGTTCGTGAGCGATGGCCTTGCTGCGGGCCTCGTTCTGGCGCTTTTCCATTTCAAGACGCTTTTCCTTCTGATCAAGCCAGGAGGAATAGTTGCCCTTCCACGGAATGCCCTCGCCGCGGTCCAGCTCCAGAATCCACTCAGCCGCGTTGTCGAGGAAGTAACGGTCATGCGTCACAGCCACAACAGTGCCCGGGAAGCGGTGCAGATACTGCTCAAGCCACTCCACGCTTTCCGCGTCGAGATGGTTCGTCGGTTCGTCGAGAAGCAGCATCTCGGGCTGCGACAGCAGCAGGCGGCAGAGCGCCACACGGCGCTTTTCACCGCCAGACAGGTTTCCAATCTTGGCATCCCAGGGCGGAAGACGCAGAGCGTCAGCGGCGATTTCCATCTGCGTCTCAGCATTCGTGCCGGCAGCGGAAATGATGGCCTCAAGCTCAGCCTGTTCGGCGGCGAGCTTATCAAAGTCCGCATCCGGTTCAGCGTACTCGGCGTACACCTCCTCGAGGCGCTTCTGGGCATTGATCACATCACCCATGCCTTCTTCCACAGCCTGACGGACCGTGAATTCAGGATTGATCTGAGGTTCCTGGGGAAGGTAGCCGATCTTCAGCCCCTTCATCGGGACGGCTTCGCCCTCAATATCCTTATCGACGCCCGCCATGATCTTAAGCAGCGTCGACTTGCCGGCACCGTTCAGACCAAGGACACCGATCTTCGCACCCGGGAAGAATGAGAGGGAAATATCCTTAAGAATCTGCTTCTTAGGGGGGACGATCTTACCAACCCTGTTCAGGGAAAAGACATACTGAGGCATGTGTGGTGGCTATGGATAAATCTAATAAAAACAATATTGTAACCGTAAACCCGGCAGAACCGCCGGGAACGGGCGCTTTTTTCATGCGGATCTGTTACTTGCGTTTTCCAAAGTAACCGCGGATCCGCCAGAGCTTGCGGAGCTTCGTGCCCCGTTCAAAACGGGCAATGCGCTCCGGCCCCATGGCTTCGGGGTGAAACTCATTCCATTTTTTAAGGACACCGCTCATGTCGATATCCTCAAGGACTTTTCGCAGTCCTTTCGGAAGTCCGACTGTACAGACGCCTGCCTGAAAGTCGATCAGACCGGGTTTTCCGTTTGACAGAACAACCCAGTTGCCGGTTCCGCGCGCATCGAGATGCACAATCCCGGCCTGATGAATGCGGGTCATCAGGTCTTCCATTTCTTTCAGGAACTCAACCGTCATCGTCGACCTGGGCGACTTCGAGAGGGAAGTACCCGGAAGATACTGAATCGCGATAGCGGCAGCATCCAGCCGGAATCCTCGGCTGGGCACACCCTCGATACCCGCAAGCCGGCGTACAGCTCGAAGTTCGCGCCAGAAGAGTATGGGGGCAAGGATCTTCCTTACCCACCACGGGCGGGTGGAAAAATCCTTCACCGTCCACTCTTCACCGCGGTAGCGGAACCGATAGACACACGCGTTGGCCATGCGGCCCTCGCGCAGCAGCGTTCTGCTTCCCGACTCAAAATCCTCGCGGGTGAAAACCCGTCCGGATGAAGCCAGTCCCGGCATCAGACTGATCAGAGGCCGACCAGTCCGCTGCCATTGCCGCCCTGCGCGGGAGGCACCTGGAAGCCTTCGGAACCCGGGGTAACGATGCGGTGGGCCGCCTGTTCACGGAGATCCTCAAGCTTCTTCAGCGTATCCTCAACGCCCTGCTTGGCAGCCGCGCCGTAACCCTTCACGGCTTCGGCAAGTGTCTCAGCGGGGATCTCGAAGTTGATCGGAAGAGCGCCCATATGGGTCATGATCTGGGCTTCGCCGACAAAAATCATCTTGCGGGATTCGTCGCGGGTGCCGTCATCCTTCACCGGGGTCATCACGCGGATCGTGCCGATCTTTCTGTCCGAGACAATCTTTTCCTCAAACAGATTGCCGGCATCCATTTCCGTATTGAGACCATTCAGATCTGCCATCTTTGCTTCCTTATCGAATTCGAATAAATTGCATAAAAACATACGCCCCGGCTGACCAGGGCTGCAGCGGGCTTTATTATCCCACATACAGGGGCGGATTCCGCCCCCTTTTGCTGTCTCACCGATAGACGAGAACAGGAACAGAGGCTTCCGTGAGAACCTTCCGGGCCACACTGCCGAGGAGCACTGCCGAAAGACCGCTTCTGCCGTGGCTCGCGATCACAATGAGATCGCACTTCCGTTCATTGCAGAACTGCACAATGCCGTCAGCGGGATTCGAGCCATTGACGGCAACGGTCTCCGCCTTGATGCCCTCCGCGTCAACCGCTTTCCGGGCGCTTTCCAGTCTTTCCTCGGTTTCCGCTTTGACCCGATCCTTGTACTGCTCAAAGCTCTCAGGACGGTAGGCCGTCACGTTGGAGTAGGAATAGGGTTCCTCAACCGTCACGACGATCAATTCAGCCTTCAGCTGTCCGGCAAGCTGCGCCGCACCCCGAACGCCTTTCAGTGCGAGTTCCGAACCGTCCGTCGTCACCAGAATCTTATTGAACATAACCTTCCGTCCTTTTCTGCCATAGCCGGCAGTTACTCTTCCGAAGTCTCCGACCCCGCATGGTTCGCGCGGGCGGCAAACTCATTCAGTACCAGGGAGGCCAGCCTCAGACCAAACGACGCTGTAACGGTCATCACGGTACCCATGCCGGAACCCGGCGGGAGACGCGCGATGTCTTCCGCGGACAGCCGGCGGACGGGCTCCGTCGAATACACTGCCGGGATATTGAACCGCTGCGACTTGCCCTTGGGACTGCCCTGCGGGAAACCGTACTTCGCGCGGAGTTCACGACGCAGAGCGCCAATCAGCGGATCCGCCTTAACGGCCGCAATGTCTGCCACGTGAATCTTCCCCGGATCACAGCGTCCGGCGCCGCCGCCGCTTGTCAGAGTGAAGATGCCATTCTTGTGACCCCAGGCGATCAGAGCCGCTTTCGCCTTCAGCGTATCGATGGCATCAATCAGGGCATCTGAGGTTCCCAGCTGCGCATCCATGGTGTCAGGCTCAAGCACCTCTGTGATGACCTTCACTTCACAGTCTGGATTGATCAGCTTGACGCGCTCTCCCATCAGCTCAGCTTTCCAGCGGCCGTAGTTCCCCTGAATCGCGTGACACTGACGGTTCGTATTGCTCTCTTCACTCACGTCTCCGTCCACGAGCGTGAGTTTCCCGACGCCGGCACGGGCGAGCGATTCCACAGCCCATGAGCCGACACCACCCATGCCAACAATCGTCACATGGAGACGCGTGAAAGCCTGGGCGGCCGTAGGCCCATAAACGCGCTCGATCCCGCCGAAGCGCAGTTTATCTGTAGTTGTTCCCATAATTACCCTTTTCTTTGATGCGGATTCTATTTTTATGTGATGGAAGTATGACTGTAGCGCAAATCGTGTTTTTTGCGCTAAAGTGATACTAAAGCTTGAGCCTATGGTTTCTCGGGTCTCAAGCGGTTTCGTCCTATTTGATGCCGAGATTCGATCAATCAGCTCATCTATGACAGTAATTTTAAGGGGGTTTCGCTATGAAGATCCTGCTACCTATCGACGGCAGTGAATACAGCAAAAATGCCATTGATTTTGTCGCATCCCGGACTACGGTTTTGGGCAACAATCCGACGATTGAGCTGCTGAACATTCAGGTTCCGCTGCCTGCCCGCGCCAGCCGCCTCGTAGGACGCGAAGCGCTTGACCGCTACTACGAAGAGGAAGCCGACAAGGTTTTCACTTCTGCCCGCAAGGTTCTGAAGCGCGACAACATTACGGTGACCGAGGCCTATCGGATCGGCGCTCCGGATGAAATGATCGCCCAGGAAGCCGACAAGCTTCCCGCCGACCTGATCGTCATGGGTTCCCGCGGTCTTACCGCGCTGAAGGGACTCATCATGGGTTCCGTCACGACCGGTGTGCTCGCCCGCACGAAGTGCCCGGTGCTCCTGCTCCGCGGCAAGGAAGCGCCGCTCACGGACGCTCTCCGCGTCGGTATCGCTGTTGACGGTTCCAAGTACGGCATGGCTGCTGTCAATCACGTGCTGAAGGGAATCGACTTCTTCGGCAAGGGCGCTCAGTTCTATCTGATCAACGTTGTGAATGACTACGCCGGCGCTGTGATGCCTGATATGGCCGGCATGGCGCTCCCCGCCCTCTCCGAGAGCGAAGTGCTTGAGCTGCAGAAGAAGGAATTCGCAGAAACGGTCGATCCGCTTCGTCCGCTTTTCGAGAAGGCCGGCCTTAAGCCGACTGAAGTCTGCCTCGTCGGCAATCCGAGCGACGAAATCGCCGCCTTCGCGAAGAAGAACAAGCTTGATCTGATCGTAATGGGCTCCCACGGCTACACCCGCTTCAAGTCTGCCGTTATGGGCTCCACCGCGACTCATATCGCAGCTGAAGGCAATGTGCCGCTCCTCATCATCCGCGCCGCGGATGACGAGTCTGCTCCGAAAGCCTGATTCAGCCTGTGCAGATCCGCTTTTCTGCGGATCTGCCTCCTGAACAAAATGGCCGCCTTTTACAGGCGGCCATTTTTTATCCGAAACGCGTCACGCTCAGACTCAGAACGGAATGTCATCCCCATCGAACGAGGAATCAACATCCGGAGCAGACGGCTGCTGGGGCTTCGGCGCCGGAGCAGTCGGCGCGGCAGCGCGCGGCGCTCGCTGCGGGGACTCAAACTCGTCAGAAGCATCCGACGAACCGGCAGATCCGGTAGGACGGGCGCCAAGCTGCAGAGACTCACAGACGACTTCCGTCGAATAGCGTTCGATACCGTCCTTACCCGTGTACTTGCGGGTTCTCAGGCGGCCTTCAATATAAGCCTCGGACCCCTTGCGGAGATACTGCTGGGCAATTTCAGCCTGACGGCCAAAGACCACCACGTTGTGCCACTCCGTATCTTCTTTGCGGTTGCCGTCACGATCCTTGTAGCGGCGGGACGTTGCGAGCGCGAGGTGGCAGATTGCGGTGCCGCCTTCAGACGCGTAGCGGGTTTCGGGATCCCGACCCAGCCTGCCGAGAAGAATAACTTTATTTACAGAAGCCATAGCCTAGTTCGTCTCTTTAATTGAAATTGCGGAACTGAAAAAATTCCGCTCGCCGATGAAATGCTTCGAATCGCCCGGAAGACGATCCCTGATGAATGATTATAAGTGGTGATTTTTTTCTTCAGGACTTATTTTCCCGCAGGCTGCGTCAATCCCTGGCGGACCGGGCTTTCGCACTTCCGGATGCCGTCGGACGGGTTAAGCGCCGGGGATTTAGTTCTACAATGCAGGTCACATCTGATTAACTTTTTGATTTAACTCTCCCGGATAAGCTCCGTCAGAGAAAAAGCCTCCTCTCCTTATGCTTCAGAGATTCCCCCGGCTGACGGGAAAAAAGCGTCCTGTGAATCATCTTTCGGAAGAAACCCGGATCCAGATCCGTGAGTCTCAGAAACTCGGTGCTCTGGGACAGCTCGCCTTTGTGCTGCAGGCCCTGGTAATCGGTGCCATCTCTGGGTTCGTGATCGGTATCTTCAGAATGGCTTTCACCGTGCTGAATGGTCTCGGGACGAACTGGGTTGTGGAGGAATTTCAGAAGGGGGCGGAAGGATTCCTCTTCATCGCGGCCGCGCTTATCTTCTGCTGCCTGCTCTCGGGGTTCCTGCTGAAAATCGAACCTATGATCAGCGGAAGCGGCATCCCTCAGGTAGAGCTTGCCCAGATCGGGAAATTTCCGCCGATGAACTGGCTTCGTGTACTCATCACCAAGTTTGTCGGCACACTCACTGCTCTGGCGGCGGGACTCTCTGTGGGGCGTGAAGGCCCCTGTGTCCAGATGGGAGCCGCGGTCGGGGTCGGCGTCGGTACATTTTTCTACGGAAAACATGCTCAGACGATGCACCGCTATCTGACAGGCGGTGCCGTGTCCGGCATGACATCCGCTTTCTCATCCCCCATCGCCGGCATTCTGTTCGCCGTGGAAGACATGAAGGTGATTCTGGATCGGCGAATGCTTGCGTTCCTCGCGATCACCGCGATGAGTGCCTGGTTCATGGTGAAGCACATCCTGGGGCTTCCGCTGGTATTCCCTTTTGTCGGTCTTGAGCCTCTCGGCTTTCTCCAGCTCTGGGTGCTCCTGCCTGTCTGTATTCTCAGCGGCGTTCTCGGAACGGTGTACTGCTGGATTCTGGTCTCGATCACCTGCTTTGAAGACCGCCTCCCGTGGCCTTCCCGCTGGGTGAGGCTCGCCGTGCCGTTCGTGATGGTGGCACTGCTGCTCTTCTATCCAACCGTTCTGACGGGGTTCGGCCCCACGCCGACACAGATGGAGCAGCTCAGGCTTTCTATCGACTTTCTGCTTCTGCTCTTCCTTGTGAAAGCGTTCTTCTCCTGCTTCAGCTTTGCCTCCGGTATCGCCGGCGGCATTCTGATGCCGATTCTCACCGCAGGCGCAATCCTCGGCTGCCTCCTCTCCTCCATCGGGCAATCGGCCGGCATACTCCTCAGCTCACAGTCCGGCACCATTATGATTCTCTGCATGGCCTGCTTCTTTTCTGCTGTCGTCCGGTCGCCTCTGACTTCTGCCGCACTGCTGACCGAAATGACGGGAGACTGGACGCTGCTTCCCGTAACCCTTGTCGCCTCCATCGCCGGCAATCTGATTGCCCGCTATATGGGAGCTGACCCCGTGTACGAAAGCCTGAAGGCCCGAATTCTGAGACAGAGAGAACATGCGGCCCCGGCTGCGGCTGCCGAGGCGCACTGAATGATCAAGGGGGGACTGCCGTGGAGAAGATCATCATCAGGGGAGCGAAGACTCACAACCTGAAGAACGTGAACGCTGAGCTTCCCCGGAATCGGCTGGTCGTCATCACCGGTCCCTCGGGCTCCGGAAAAAGCTCGCTCGCTTTCGATACGCTTTATGCCGAGGGCCAGAGGCGTTACCTCGAAGGTCTCTCCCCCTACGCCCGTCAGTTTCTCAATATCCGCAATAAACCGGATGTCGACAGCATTGAGGGACTCTCTCCCGCGATCGCTATCGATCAGAAAAACCGCTCCGACAATCCCCGTTCCACGGTTGGCTCTTCCACCGAAATTCTCGATTACCTGCGGCTTCTCTACTCCCGGGTCGGAACGCCTTACTGCCCCGACCACCACCTGCCGCTGGAAGCGACACCGGTGTCCGTCATTGCGGAACGGCTTCTTGCCTGGCCTGAGGAAACACCGGTTATTCTTCTGTCCCCCATTCCGGCAGACCGCCGCGCGAATCCTAAGCAGCTCCTCGCGGATCTCGCGCGTCAGGGGTTCCTTCGGGTCAGAATCGGGAGTGACATTGTTGAAACCGAAGAGGCGTCGCCTGATGCGCTCGCGGATCTCAGTCTCCGAGCTGATATTGTGGTTGACCGGTTGAAACTGAGAAAGTCTTCCCGCGGGCGTCTGACAGAAAGTCTTGATCTCGCGTCAAGGCTTTCCGGAGGCCGTGTTTCAGCAATGAATCACAGAACCCGGGAAGAAACCGCGTTTTCAACCAATTTCAGCTGCCCGCTCTGTGACTTTTCTCTGAAAAAGCTCGAGCCCGGACTTTTCTCTCCTCAGACCGCCCGGGGCCGATGCCCAACCTGCGGCGGAACAGGAACAGTTCCCGCGGTTTCAATTGAAAGCATTATTCATCCTGAGCTTTCACTTCGGGCCGGCGCGATTCCAAATTGGGGAGAGAATTCGCCGAAGCATTTTGCTCTGCTCGAAGCGGCAGCAAACCGGGCGTCCGTGTCGCTTGATACCCCTTGGGAAGAGCTGTCAGGAAAAGACCGGCAATTCATGCTTCAGGGAGACCCTGACCAACCAGAATTCCCCGGCATCGAATCCCTGATCACCGAAGAAGCCGAGACTCTTTCGAAAGCGGACCGCGAGAAGCTTCTCGGCCCGCTCCTCAAGGAGAAAACGTGCCCCGACTGCAAGGGTGAAAAACTGAGCCGGGAAGCACGGAATGTGTTTCTTACGTCCGAAGGTAAACTCTTCAGCTATCCCTCGCTCCTCCGGATGCCGATTTCAGAACTCGAACCGCTGCTCGGATCGCTTGAGCTCGGGGAAACAGCACGGGCGGTCGCCGACCGGATTCTGCCCCCGATTCTTGATCGCCTTCGCTATCTCAACTCGGTCGGTCTCGCTTACCTCACACTCGACCGTCCGGTCACAACGCTTTCGGGCGGCGAATCGCAGCGCATCCGCCTCGCGTGCGAACTGAGCTCCGGTCTTTCAGGCGTTATGTATGTGCTCGATGAACCCTCCACAGGGCTTCATCCGGCTGATAACGAGAAGCTTCTCGACTCTCTGAAAAGGCTGCGTGACGCCGGAAACTCCGTGATTGTGGTTGAGCATGATGAGGACACGATCCGGAGCGCGGATTACCTGATCGACATGGGGCCGGGGTCCGGAGAATCCGGGGGCGAGGTCATCGCCTCCGGCTCTCTGAAAGAAATTCTGAAAGACCCGAAGTCGGTCACCGGAACTTACCTCAGTCACCCGGAAACCACGGTTCAGCGGAACCGCTCACGGCGGATCGGCAAAAAGCTCCTGATCAAAGGGGCCCGGGGACATAACCTGAAAAATGTCTCCGCCTCTATCCCGGTTGGCTGTCTCACTGTGGTGAGCGGAGTTTCGGGGTCCGGCAAGTCCTCTCTCATCAATGGCACGCTGTACCCCGCGCTCGCCGCGAAGCTCTACCGGGCTTCAGCCTCGCCGCTTCCGGTCGACGCGATCGAAGGACTGGAACACCTCGATAAAGTGATCTGCATTGATCAGCAGCCGCTTGGGCGCACATCCCGCTCAAACCCTGCCACCTACATGGGAATCTTCCAGGGTATCCGTGAAATCTTTGCCGGCACCGCTCTGGCGCTTGAACGGGGCTATGGGGCGGATCGTTTCAGCTTCAACGTCAAGGGCGGCCGGTGCGAAGCCTGTCAGGGCGAAGGCATTCTGAAGATCGGACTCCAGTTCCTGCCCGATATGCAGGTTCCATGCGACGTCTGCGGCGGCACACG
The DNA here is from genome assembly GCF_003402575.1 of Mesosutterella multiformis. Classification (GTDB taxonomy): domain Bacteria; phylum Pseudomonadota; class Gammaproteobacteria; order Burkholderiales; family Burkholderiaceae_F; genus Mesosutterella; species Mesosutterella multiformis. The sequence goes on along the minus strand of NZ_BGZJ01000001.1, from coordinate 848,919 downwards.
GTATAACCAGGAAACGCTTGAAGTCCGCTATCAGGGGAAAAATATCGCGGAGATCCTCGACCTCAGTGTCGATCAGGCCATTCCGGTCTTCGCCAATCACCCGGCCATTCTGCGGAAACTGGAGGCGCTCGAGGCTGTGGGACTGGGATATATCCGCCTCGGCCAGTCCTCGCAGACCTTCTCGGGAGGCGAGGCTCAGCGAGTAAAAATCGCAGTTGAACTTGCCAAAACGGATACCGGCCGCACTCTCTATCTGCTGGATGAGCCGACTTCCGGGCTGCACTTCAGGGAGATTTCGCAGCTCATTGCCCTGCTCCAGAAAATCTGCGATGCCGGAAACACCGTTGTCGTGATTGAGCACGACATGAATGTGGTCGCGAGCGCTGACTGGGTGATCGATATGGGACCCGGAGGCGAGGACGGCGGACGGATACTCTGCGAAGGCACGCCGGAAGACATTGCCGCCTGCCCCGAAAGCGTAACAGGCCGGTTCCTGCAGAAAAAAATAGCCTGATCTTTGGCTTACTATAGGAAATCGTCTTCTGAGTCATATCATCGGCCCCTCTTTGCGGGTGCCGGAGTGATGCTGAATGAAACCCTTTTTACTGATTATCTTTGCCGCGCTCCTGGCTTCCGGATCTGTGCCAGCCTCGGCGGATGAGCCCCCGGCTCACGTCATTACACCGCCTGAGAGCACTGCTCCCGCTGAGAGGCCGCTTCGGGTCGGCCTTGTCCTCTCGGGCGGCGGAGCCCGGGGATTCGCACACATCGGCGTGCTGAAAGTCCTTGAGGAGGCCGGCGTCAAGGTGAGCGTCATCACCGCAACCTCAATGGGATCCATGGTAGGCGGCGCCTACGCGGAAGGCTACACACCGGAAGAGATGGCGAACATCGTCAAAAACGTCAACTGGACGCAGATGTTCGCGGCAAAACCAAATCGGGCTGACCTCAACTGGCGGAGAAAGGAAGATAAGGAACAGGGACTTTCTGACACCGAGCTCGGCATAGGCCCCAAAGGGTTTGCCCTTCCTTACGGCATCGTCACCACACAGGAACTGGATCTCTTCCTCGCGAAGACGAACGAACCGGCCTCCATGATCAACGACCTCGCCAAACTTCCGATCCCGTTCGCCGCTTTCGCGACCGATCTGGAAACCGGCAAGGCGGTTGAGCTGCAGAAAAACATTTCGCTTTCGCGAGCCATGCGCGCCTCGATGTCTATCCCTGGCGTTTACGCGCCGGCCGAGTGGCAGGGGAAGCTGCTTGTGGACGGCGGTCTCGTGCAGAATCTCCCCGTGGATGCGGCCCGCGCCATGGGCGCAGACATCATCATTGCCGTCAACGTCGGCACGCCGCTTTCCCCGAGAAAGGACCTTGGAAGCATTGCCGGCGTGATGGGTCAGATGCTGAATATTCTCACCGAGCAGAACGTCCAGAAAAGCCTGAAGGAACTGCGGAAAGAAGACATCCTGATCACTCCTGATCTTTCCAAATACACGTCAGGCGACTTCACCAAATCGGCGGAAATCATGAAGGTCGGCGAGGATGCCGCCCGGAAGATTTTTGATCAGCTGAAGAAACTTGGTGTCCCGCAGAAGGAATTCGCGGCCTGGAACGCCAAGCGCCACGAACTGATCGAGACGGATAAACCTCACCAGCTCGCCGACATCCGGGTTGACGGTCTTAAAACCGTGAACCCGAAGAGTGTTCTCGCGGAAATCAAGATCCGGCCGGGGGACACTGTTACCACTTCCCAGGTCGAGGCCGCGGATAAGAAGATCTGGCAGGATGACGATTTTCTCTCGGTCCCCTACCGGTTTGAACCGGGACCTGACGGGATGGAAGTGCTGGTCTTTGAGCCGCAGGAAAAAACCTGGGGCTACTCTTCATTCCGGTTCGGAGGCCGCGTTCAGACGAACTTCGATGACGACAACAATTTCCAGTTCATGCTGCAGCACACCCTGGGCTGGCTGAACAGCTGGGGCGGAGAACTGAGGACCGAAGCGCAGATCGGTGAAAAGGTGTCGTTCTCAATGCAACTCTATCAGCCGATCGGAACAGCGAGTCCCTTCTATCTGCTCCCCAGGATCTACGCGAATAAGGAGAGCTACGACCTCTATAACGGCGACAACCGTTCTTCTTCCTGGCAGAACAAAACCGCGGCCGCGTCTCTGGAACTTGGCTATGAAATCGGCCGTCTTGGAACTATCAGTGCCGGCACCGGCTACTTCACGCTGCGGAACACCCGTACGGTCGGAAATGACAAACTGCCGGTTCCCAATCAGAGCAGCCTCGGCTCCTTCATCAATCTCAGTCTGGATCGGCTGGATAACGTCAATTTCCCAACGAAGGGCTACAAGCTGGATGCCTCTGGCATGCACTTCTATCACGACATGGGAACGAGCCGCAGCCGGGACACGTTTGACGCATCCGGTACGGCGGTGAAGACATTCGGCCCCTGGACCGTCAATGCGTCTCTGAAAGGAGGCCGTTCGTCACTGGAAGGCGTCTTCAAACTGGGCGGTGCCTTCAATCTGTCGGGCTCAGGATACGGACGGTACTCCGGGGATCGGATGCAGTTCGGTCGCCTCATGGTGTACCGGAGCCTCAGCTCCAAGCTGATGCAGATCGGAGCGCCTGTCTGGGCGGGTGTCTCGCTTGAGGCCGGCAAGGTCTATAACAGCAGCGGAAGCCAGAATTCCGGCTGGAAGCAGGCTTACGGCCTCTTCCTAGGAGCTGATACCTGGATCGGCCCGATTTACCTCGTCGTCGGCAAGACATCAGGCGGATCAAAAGCGATCTACTTCGCCTGGGGTCATATCCAGTAAGCGCTTCAGCGCAGAGCGTCCCGGTTTCTGAACCGGGGCGCTTTTTTCTTTCCAGACAACAAAAAAACCACAGACCGTAAGGTCTGTGGTTTTCGGAAACCTGGTGGCGAGTCAGGGACTCGAACCCCGGACACAAGGATTATGATTCCTCTGCTCTAACCAGCTGAGCTAACCCGCCATGAGAAGACGAATTATGCGGTATTTTTTTTACTTTGTCAAGGAATTCAGAAAAAATTTCTCTTACTTCTGCCAGAAATGGTTGACCGGACCGTGTCCGCTTCCCACTGACAGGCGATCCGCAGCCTGAATAGCGCCGCGCAGATAATCGTGCGCATCTGAAAACGCCTCCCACGCCGAACACCTCTGAGGTAGCAGTGCCGCGATAGCGGAGGAAAGCGCGCATCCCGTGCCGTGCGTATTCTCTGTTTTCACCCGGCTTGATTCGTAGCGGCGGACTTCCTTTCCGTCAAAGACGAGATCCACCATACGGTCTCCCGAGAGATGACCGCCCTTCAGATAGACCGTTGGGCCGCATCCCGCAAGATTCCAGAGTCTGCGGGCCGTATTCTCCATGCCGCCTTCGTCCGCCGGGGTTTCATCCCCAAGCAGAATCGCGGCTTCAGGCAGGTTCGGCGTAAACACGGTGCAGAGCGGGAGAAGTTTCCGAATCAGGACGCCTACCGCTTCTGGCTCAAGAAGCGGTGTTCCGCTGGTAGAAGCCAGAATGGTATCCAGGACGACATGTTTCACGGGGTGATCCCGAAGGATTCCCGCTGCCGCCTCAATAACCTCGCAATTACCCAGCATGCCGATTTTCACCGCGTCAATCCGGATATCGGAAAGCACGGATTCCATCTGAGCCGAAACAAAGTCTCCGCTCATGATCCGGACCCCGCTTACGCCCCGCGTATTCTGAACAGTGAGCGCCGTCACCGCGCCGCAGGCATAGCCGCCAAGCGCGCTGATCGTCTTGATATCGGCAAGAAGACCCGCCCCTCCGGACGGATCCACGCCGGCAAGACTCAGAATGTTGGGAACGATCCGAGCGGCTGTTTCTTCCATATCTTGTCCAGAACCGTCATGGTGCGTTCAGTCGCTCCGGTATAGGAAGAGGCAAACCGAACCGCGTTTTCCGATTTTTCCTTAAGAGCTTCAGCGCTGCCAAGCAGTTTGGCCGCCCGTTCAAGTCCCTCCCGGAAATCCATCACCTGCACGGCCGCTTTTTCCTCTATCGCCCGGGCCGCCACTTCAGAGAAATTAAAGGTGCTCGGACCGACAATCACGGGCACGCCGCTCGAACAGGGCTCAATCAGATTCTGGCAGCCGTAGTTGAGGAAGCTTCCCCCCATCAGAGCGATATCAGAGAGCGCGCAGTAGAAGGACATCTCCCCCATAGAGTCACCGAGGAGAATGTCAGTGTCAGGTGCAATTTCATCCGGGGACGCAAGCTCTGAGCGGCTCTGGATCCGGTAATCCGAATTCAGGAAAAGCTGCCGGACAGAAGCAAATCGCTGAGGATGACGGGGCACCACGAGAAAGAGCGGATTCCCCTGAAAGAGCGCCTTTCCCCCCTTCTGAAGCGCCTCAAGAAAAAGGGCCTCTTCTCCCTCACGGGAACTCGCAAAAAGCACCACCGGGCGTCCGATCGCAGCCTTCCATTCCCGGGCCTTTTTCTGCTGACCGGCATCCGGCTGAATATCAAACTTGATACTGCCCACAACCTGAATCCGCTCCGCCCCGAGTTCTTTGAACCGGACGGCATCGGGCCTGGACTGAGCCAGAATCACGGCAAACTGTTTCACCGCTGGAATCATCAGTCTGGGGACGCGAAGCGCCTGATCAAGACTTTTCTGAGACTCACGGGCATTGGCGAGCACCATGGGAACTCCCCACTTTCTGGCCTCAGCCATCATGGTCGGCCAGATTTCTGTCTCCATGACAATTCCAATGGATGGCTTTGTTTCGCGGAAAAAAGATTCCATCGCTCCCGGAATGTCATAAGGGAGGTAGCACTGGGAGATACGGTCGGGAGCCAGCGCCACAATGCGTTTCCCCGCATCTCTTCCCGTCGGGGTCATATGCGTCAGGAGAAAATCCGCTTCCGGCCACCGCTTCAGGCACTCGGCAATCAGGGGCTTAGCGGCATTCGTTTCACCGACACTCACCGCATGAACCCAGACCCGGGGGCACCCCTTGGGCGGCGGATATTCAGAGAACCCGAACCTCTCACCCCAGAAATTCCGATAAGCAGGCTGGCGGCGGCTCCGGTAAAGGAGATACCCCATCGCGGCGGGCACCGCTGCCCGGGTGAGGAGCCGATAGCCCTTCATTCCAATCTTCACTTGAGAAATCCCCCGCACTGCTGCATGACGTCATCCACTGTCGGCATCTGTCCAGGGCCGCCAAGGTTCACATATTCGGCATCTCCGACAATCGGCACTTTTTCAAGCGATGTCTGAACGAAAATTCCGATCGTCGGACGGCCAAGCGCCGCTCCGAGGTGTGAAATCCCGGTGTCCACACCGACGACAATCGAGGCGTCCGCCAGCACAGAAGCAATATCGGCAAGCGGAAGTCGCGGGGCGACAATACATCCCGGCGCCTGTTTTGCGATCCGTTCAACCCGCTGCTTCTCCTCGTCATTTCCCCAGAACAGCACACTTGAAAGCCCATGCTCTGAAAGCTGCCGGGCTACTTCAATCCAGTTTTCCTCGGGCCAGAGTTTGCGCGCCTGGCTGGTATTCACAGCAAGCGCCGCGTATGCCCCGGGAAGCGGCATCGGATTCGGGCGGAAGGTCTTCAGTCCGAACCGGGGACGCCCCTCCGCTTTATAGCCAAGAGCAGCCGCCGCAAGAGCTCGGTACCGGTGCACCGCGCCCATCGTTTCCTCAAGCGGGAACCGCATCCCGGAGGAATAGAAGAGCGCTGCCGGCCACTCTCTCACACAGCCAAAAGAGAACCCAGCTGCTTTCGGGGCATGCGCCCAATGCGTTACCAGCCCCGTACGGGCGAGCCCCTGGAGGTCGATCACAATGTCGTAGCGGGCATCGCACAGCCGGCGCTTGACCGCACCGGCCTCATGCCAGGTTTCTGCTGCGGTCGGATGTTTCTGCCAGCGGCGGAATGCCGTCTGAATGATGTCGCCTACAAAAGGTGAGAGTCTCGGTATATCCCGGAAACTCTCCTCCGCCACCCAGTCGATCACAGCATCAGGAAAATGCTGCGCGATATCGAATGCGACCGGCAGAGCGTGGACGACATCCCCCATGGACGAGGACTTAATGATCAGAATCTTCATTGGTTCACGCTCCGGTTTCTCAGATACCAACTGCCATTATTCCGCGGAGAAAGGCAGCTTGATCGACGGATCGAGTTTCTTCAGAGCCGCGCCGAACACCTGCTCAATTCGCTTCAGAGCCTCAGGCGTATCGCCTTCCAGACGGATCACAAGCACAGGGGTCGTATTCGACGCGCGGGCGAGAGCAAAACCGTCCGGCCACTCAACGCGGAGACCATCAATCCGGATCTCGTCAGTGGCGTCATCAAAATGCACTTCCTTCTGGAGGCGCTCGACAAACTTCTTATTCTCGCCCTCAGCCATCGGCACCTGAAGCTCAGGCGTATTGACGGCCGTCGGAAGGCTGCTGAGGAGAGCCGTCGGATCATCCGTACGGGACAGAATCTCCACCATGCGGAGGCCGGCGTAGAGGCCGTCATCAAACCCCGGCCAGCGTCCGTCATTAAAGAAGATATGCCCGCTCATTTCGCCGGCGAACGGCGCATTGGTTTCCGCAAGCTTCGCCTTGACGAAAGAGTGGCCCGTGCAGCTGATGGTCGGGATGCCTCCATGGCTCTTCACCCAGTCAACCAGCTTTCTCGTGCACTTCACGTCATAGATAATCCGGCTGCCGGGCTTCTTCTCCAGGATATCCGCGGCGAAGAGCATCATCTGGCGGTCGGGATAAATAATCTCACCCTTGCGGCTCACCACCCCAAGGCGGTCGCCGTCACCGTCAAACGCCAGACCCACCTCCGCGTCAGACGACTTCAGCCTCTCAATCAGCTGCTCAAGATTCTTCGGCTTCGAAGGATCCGGATGATGATTGGGGAAGTGACCGTCCACTTCCGTGAAAAGACCTTCCACTTTGCAGCCCGCCGCGCGGTAAAGACGCATGGCAAGCGGTCCCGTCACGCCGTTACCGGAATCGAGCAGCACGCTCACCGGGCGCTCGAGATGAATATCACGGGTAACGGTTTCGAAGTACGGCGTTTCAGCGTCCTTCACTTCCACCTTGCCGGGCTTCGAAGCAATGCTCCACTCCTCAGACTCCACACGGCGGCGGATATCCTGAATCATGGGGCCGAAAAGCGTCTTCCCGCCCAGCATCAGCTTGAGGCCGTTGTCACGGCTGGGGTTATGGCTGCCCGTCACGGAGACACCCGAACCGGATCCGAAGTACTTCGTTGCAAAGTAGAGCACAGGAGTCGGCACCATGCCGATGTCATAAACATCAGCCCCTGCCGCCGCGATGCCCCGGATAAGCGCACCCTTCAGCTCAGGGCCGGAAAGCCGGCCGTCGCGTCCAACGCAGACCGGCCCCACACCGCTTTCCACCGCCATGGATCCGAGAACCCGTCCGATCTTTTCAACCACATCGGCGGTCAGATTCTCACCTGCCACTCCGCGAATGTCATACGCCTTAAAAATACTGGGATCGATCACCTGCATTGAAACCTTCTCCTGAAGTCACGTGTTCAGGCGAGAGTTTAGCGCCAAGGACAGACTCCCCGGCAAAAATGACCCCGCCCACACCTCAGCCTCTGATACGTAAAATCACGTATACCATACAAGCTGTCAGATTTCTTTTATTAGCGGAGGTTCCCTTGACAGAACTTCTTCACGATCGGCGGCTCCTCGTAGTCGGGGACGCCATGCTGGATCAATACTGGTTTGGCGATGCGAACCGCATTTCCCCTGAGGCCCCCGTGCCCGTCGTACGCATCACACGCCGCGAGGAACGTCTCGGCGGCGCCGCGAACGTTGCCCGTAACATCGCCGCCATGGGAGCCGGTGTTTCTCTCCTCACGGTGCTTGGAGACGATGAATCCGGAAAGCACCTCGAGGCGCTCCTGCATCACTCTTCGATCCGGCCGCTCCTCCACTTCGACCCGAAGCTGGAAACGACCGTGAAGCTGAGAATCGTCGCCCGGCAGCAGCAGATGCTGCGGGCTGACTTCGAGAGTATGCCGCAGGAGGAAGTTCTGCTTGCGCACCTGGACACTTTCCGTCGGGAAATCGCGTCGCATGACGCCGTAATTCTTTCCGATTACGGCAAGGGCGGTCTCTCGCATATCAAAAAGATGATTCAGATCGCGAGAGATGCCGGAAAAACCATTCTTATCGACCCGAAGGGCTCGGACTACGACCGCTACAAGGGGGCTTCCATCATCACCCCGAACCGCGCGGAACTCGCTGAAGTCACCGGGCACTGGAAGTCCGAGGAAGATCTCACGGAAAAGGCGCAGAACCTGCGTGAGCATCTGGAGCTTCAGGCCCTCCTTCTCACGAGGAGTGAGGAAGGCATGACGCTTTATACTTCTGAAGGCAAATTTTCGGTTCCCGCCGAGGCCCGCGAAGTGTACGACGTCTCGGGTGCAGGCGACACGGTTATTGCCGTTCTCGCCACCATGATCTCTGCCGGCATTCCCATCAAGAAGTGCGTTGAAATCGCGAACCGCGCAGGCGGCATCGTTGTGGGCAAGCTCGGCACGGCCACCGTTTCCTTCGAAGAACTGTTTCCTTCTGGAGTCATTGAATGAGCATTATCGTTACGGGCGCTGCCGGCTTCATCGGCTGCAACAACACCATTGCACTGAATAAGCGCGGATACACCGACATTCTCGCGGTCGACAATCTGACCAAGGCGGACAAGTTCCTGAACCTTTCTGAATGCCAGATCTCCGACTACATGGATAAGCACGACTTCATCGATCTCGTGCGTCAGGGGAAAATGCCCCGTCCGGAAGCGGTCTTCCATCAGGGCGCCTGCTCCGACACGATGGCGACCGACGGCCGCTACGTGATGGATAACAACTACCGCTACACGCTTGAGCTCTATCACTGGTGCCAGCGGGAAAAGGTGCCTTTCATTTACGCGTCTTCCGCTGCCACTTACGGCGCGAGCACCACGTTTGTTGAAGATGTGAAGTATGAAGGCCCGCTCAACTGCTACGGTTACTCGAAGTATCTGTTCGACCAGGTGCTGCGCCGGGATATGGCCCGCGGCGCTGTCGTCTCTCCGGTGACCGGCTTCCGCTACTTCAACGTCTACGGTCCGCATGAGCAGCATAAGGGCCGCATGGCTTCCGTCGCTTTCCACCAGTACTTCCAGTTCCGCAAGGAAGGCAAGGTGAAGCTGTTTGAGGGCTGCCTCGGGTATGGCAACGGCGAACAGCGCCGCGACTTTGTTTACGTCGGCGACGTCATTGACACGATCCTGGGTTTCTTCGATCACCCGGTGACCGGCATTTTCAACCTCGGCACGGGCCGATCCCAGCCGTTCAACGACATCTCGCTCACCGTGGTGAACACGCTGCTCGCGGAAGAGAAGAAGATCACGAAGCCGCTCACCCTCGAAGAAGCCGTGTCTCAGGGCTACATCGAATACATTCCGTTCCCCGAAGCGCTGAAAGGCAAGTATCAGGCCTTCACGCAGGCTGATCTGACCAACCTGCGCGGCGCGGGATGCAAGACGACCTTCAAGACTGTCGAGGAAGGCACCGCCCTCTACATGAAGGATCTTCTTGCCCGCTACCCGAACCCGTAATATGGATTCCCATATCAGAGCCGCGTTTCTTGATCGCGATGGCGTCATCAACATCGACAGCGGCTACGTCTGCCGCCGGGACGAATTCGTGTTCGTTCCCGGGGCAGTTGAAGCCTGCCGGATTCTCTCCCGCGCAGGCTTTAAGCTTTTTGTGGTGACCAATCAGTCCGGGATCGGACGCGGCTATTACACCGAAGAAGACTTTCTCAGGCTCACCTCCTGGATGCAGAACGAAATGGCGTCTGACGGTGCCCCGATCGAAAAGGTCTACTTCTGCCCGCATCACCCCGATGCCAAAATCGAGCGCTATCGCAGAGTCTGCCGCTGCCGCAAGCCGCAGCCCGGCATGATCCTTGACGCTATCGGGGAATTCGGGATCGATCCCGCCCGGAGCGTCATCTTCGGCGACAGCCCCCGGGACATGGAGGCCGGCGCGGCAGCCGGAGTCCGGGAGAGGATTCTTCTCGGCACCGATGGAAAAGCGATTCCTTCCGCCTCCGCTGACTCGACAGCCGTTTTCAATAATCTTCTGAGCGCGGTCACCAGTCCCTGGTTCCGCAGCTTCTGCACGGATATCTGACTCATGAGCGAACATCTCCCGATTCCTGACTTCACCCGCAAAATCGTCTCCTTCGAGGATCTGAGGGAACGCGCGTCAGAGCTTCCTCATCCGATCGTCATGACTAACGGCGTCTTCGACATTCTTCATCGCGGACACGTCACGTATCTCGCGCAGGCGGCCGCTCTGGGAAAAAGCCTTGTCGTCGCTGTGAATTCTGACGCCTCGGTCCGGATGCTTGGAAAGGGGGATGACCGCCCGATCAACACCGAACAGGACCGGGCCGCTGTCCTTGCCGCGCTGGAAAGCGTGTCGCTCGTCACGGTCTTCACGGACAAAGTGCCTCTGAAGGCAATTGAAGCCGTGCGCCCGGATATCTATGTCAAGGGCGGCGACTATCGGGTTGAGGATCTGCCCGAAGCGAAACTTGTCAGCACCTGGGGCGGAAAAGCGCTTACCATCAGTTTTGAGTATGAGCGCTCCACCACTTCGCTTCTTGAACGTGTCAGGAAGTCGGGCGGGCATTAATTCTTGAGGAAATACGCTGTGGCTGGTTTGAACACTTCTTCTGTCATTGCTATCGGTGATCTGCAGGGCTGCTATGAAAGCCTGGAAGGCCTGCTGGAACAGCTTCCCGATACCGCTCCCCTGATCTTCATGGGAGATCTCGTCAACCGCGGCCCTCAGTCGCTTGAAACGCTGAGACGGGTGAAGGAGCTTCAGGAATCCGGAAGGGCTCAGTGCCTTCTCGGCAACCATGACCTCCATCTGCTCGCGGTGGCTGCAGGGCACGGGAACGTTCATCGCCGGGACACCATCACACCGATTCTTGAGGCACCGGATGCCGATGAGCTGATCGGATGGCTCCGCCGTCAGAAGATCGCGATTTATGAGGCGGGAGCTCTCTTCGTTCATGCCGGTGTTCATCCGTCATGGAGCCTTGAAGACGCGCTGAAACTCGCGCAGGAAGCCGAGTCCCATCTCTCGGGCGACGGCTGGAAAGACTATCTGAAGGATATGTATGGTCCGAGTCAGTGGGCTCCGGATCTCACAGGAAGCGAGAGAATGCGCGCTATTTTCAACGCCTTCACCCGCATCCGTTTTGTGAAGGAAGACGGAACGCTCGACTTCGATACACGGGAAGGCCTTGCCCAGGCTCCCGCGGGGCTCACGCCGTGGTTCCTGCGGACGGACCGCCGGCTTCTCGATCAGCTGATCGTGATCGGTCATTGGTCCATGCTCGGCCTGATGCTCCGCCCCAACCTGATCGCCATTGATACGGGCTGCCTCTGGGGCGGATCGCTCACCGCTATCCGGATGAGCGACCGCCGGATCTTTATGGAACGCTGTCCGCTTTGGTGCGAACCGTCTGCTTCAAAACCGGCCGCAAAGTAAGTTCCCGCCGTTCCTCTTCAATCGCCGGATCGCGAACGCCAAGAGCGGCCGCCATCCGGGCCGACACCTCGCGGCAGATCTGATGCCGGTTCTTCCCCGCAGGGTCAATCGGATCAAGCACCTCCACCTCTACCGTCGCATCCGGCGTTGTCACTACATTCCATAGGCAGTGGAAAATCGATACATCCCCCGCGTATGACATCCGGGTCGTCAGTTTTCCCCGGCTCTTATAGCGAAGCACCAGAGGCTGCACCGTGGCGCCGGTCGCCACGGCGGCCTCAATCAGATTCGCGTGAAGCGGCAGAAGTGTATTGCCAAGACTGGTGGTTCCCTCCGGGAAGAAGATCACGTTTTCACCCCGGTTCAGCGCTGACTCCATCTGCTCCGCAATCGCGAGAATAGCTCTGCGGTTGCCTCGCTCAATAAAGATCGTGCGCACCCCTTTCGCAATCGTGCCGAATGCAGGCCAGCGGCTGATCTCCGCCTTCGCAACAAACCGCGAGCAGATCAGGGTATCGATGGAAAAGATATCCAGGAAGGAAATATGGTTTGAAAGCAGCAGGTACCCTTTTTCTCCCGGCGCCGGGTGCCGCAGCGGCCTTCCGGTATAAGACACCCGGACCCCCAGCATCGCGAGAAGCCTCCTGCACCAGGTTTCAACCAGTTTCCGATATTCCGCTTCCTCCGCTTTCGGGAAACGCACCCCGGCAACGAACATGAAGAACGGTATCGAAATGACGATCAGAATGAAGCGCAAAGCCCCGGTCAGATAGTTCATCGGGATATCCTCAAAGCTTTAAAAATTTTCACTGAACCACTGCTCAAGAATCACAGCGGCCGACTGATCATCGATTTTCATCCGGCCCTGTTCCACGTCAACGGACGAGAACCGCTCATCGACCGGATACACAGGAAGAGAAAACCTTCCCTCAATCTGACGGGAGAATCGTTCAGCCCGATCCGTGAGTTCCTGACGTTCCCCTCCTGAGCGGAGAGGTACGCCGACCACCACCGCTACCGGTTCCCATTCGCGGAGAATCGCCTCCACACCACCCCACTTATCGGCATTCGTTCGGGCGGGGAAGATCCTGACAGGACGGGCAGAACGCGACAGCGTATTGCCGACCGCGGCGCCAATCCTCGCCAGTCCAAAATCAAAAGCGACAATAGTTCCGGAAAGATCCCGGGGATTTGCTTTATCAGGCATGACCCGCCTGCTCCTCTGAAGCTTCAAGCTGTTCGCGGCTGATGCCGATCTGAGAAAGCGCATAGTCATAGCGCTCTTCAGGCGGCACATCGAAAAGGATCTCCTCCGTCGCGGGTACAGTGATCCAGCTGCCAATCGCGATCTCCGCCTCGAGCTGCCCGGGGAGCCATCCGGCGAGACCCAGCAGGAAAAGGCGGCGTTTGGGTCCTTCCCCGCGGCACATGCGGCTCAGCACGTCGGCTGACAGTGTCACACACAGCGTGGGGGAAATCTCACGGGACGCCGCGTATTCCCCCGCCTTCTCATGAAGGAGAAATCCCCTCTGGGGATCAACCGGACCGCCGATAAAGACGCGGTCAGGCAGCCGGGGCGAGCCCTTCGCGATCACCTTCGACTGCTCGAGCACGTCCGACAGCATCAGTTCCGTCTGCCGGTTAATCACGAAGCCCCGGGATCCTTTTTCATCGTGCCCGGTGATATAGACCACCGTTCCGGCGAAATTCGGGTCGCGCAGTGAAGGCATCGCAACAAGCAGATGATTTTGCAGTTCCATGTTTTCATCCATTTTCTTTCTCCCGTTACTCGAGATGTCTGCCTTCCGCAGGCTTACTTATTCTTTTTGTAGCACAAAACAAAACGTGCGGACCGAAAAGACTTCAGTCTGAGGCACGGAGTACGTTTGTGCCGTCGAAAACCGGGATGAATTTCGACTCGGCCGTCTCGCCGATCTGAATGAAACAGTTGCGGTATCCGAGTGACTCGGCGTGACGCACGACCTTCTGATACTCCAGCGTGAAAAGCTTCCGGTTGATCTCAGGGTGACGCGACGCCTTGTAAAGCGGCATGTACTGATTCATCAGGCTGACGCAGACATCATTACCGAAATTTTCCCACAGCCAGTCAAGACACCGGCAGCTGTCACGCCAAAGCCCCGGAAGAACCAAATGTCGCACGATGAGACCGCTCCGCATCAGGCCGTCCTCACCGACCCGATACCGGCCGACAGCGTCAAACATGGCCCGGATCGCCACGCTTGCCGTCTCAAAGTAATGCGGAACTCCTGAATAGCGTTCGCCGTACCGGGAGTCAAAGTATTTGAGGTCCGGCATATACATATCCACGTAGCCCCTCAGCCGCCCGATCGTTTCCGGCAGATCGTAGCCATTCGTGTTGTAGGCCACTCGGAGCGAGAAACCGCGGCTTCTCGCGATATCGATCGCCCGGATGATGTTTTCGACATAGTGAGTCGGTGTCACCAGTTCAAGACACGTCGCTCCGCGGCTCTGCTGCTCGAGGAAGATCTCCGCGAGCCGCTCATCCGTCACGGCAAAGCCGCTTCCTTCCGCGCTGATTTCGTGATTCTGGCAAAAGCAGCAGCGAAGATTGCAGTGTGAAAAGAAGACCGTTCCCGCACCCTGGCTTCCAGAGATACAGGGCTCCTCCCAGCGGTGCAGTGACACGAGCGCCACCTCAGCTTTCCCTGACGCGCGGCAGAGCGCCCGCTTGGGAGCCGTCACAATCCCCTCACGGAGCACACCGCATTTTCTCGGGCAGAGCCGGCAGCCCGTTTCCTGATGAATTTCCAGCATGAATAAAGTTCCGAATTCCGGAGTAATGCATAGAGGGCACACATTCTAATTCTCTGCGGATTCTGCCCTCAGGCACCGTACAGGAAACTAAAAGTGTTTAAAATTAGCAGTTTTGACGCAGGATTACACCTGCGCTTCTTCCCCTACCTGATCGCTAGCAGAAAGACTCTTTCTTTTCGATCGCCCCCGGATAAAAACCGTGACTGCGAAAAAAATCTTTATCAAATCCTTTGGCTGCCAGATGAACGAATACGATTCGAACCGGATCGTGGACCTGATGACTGACAGCAGCGGCTATATCAAAACCAATTCCGCCGAAGACGCGGATCTCGTCATTCTGAACACCTGTTCGATCCGAGACAAGGCCCAGCAGAAGGTCTATTCCGAACTCGGCCGGATCCGGACTCTGAAGGAACAGCGTCCCGGCATGAAGATCGCGGTCGGCGGCTGTGTGGCAAGCCAGGAAGGCTCAAAGATCATTGAACGCGCTCCCTACGTGGACGTCGTCTTCGGGCCCCAGACGCTTCACCGCCTGCCCGACATGCTCGATAAGTGCAAGACCTGCCACCACTCGCAGGTCGACGTGTCGTTCCCTGGCATCGAAAAGTTTGACTACATGCCGGAGCCGCATAAGAACGGTTCCGCCGCCTTTATTTCCATCATGGAAGGCTGCTCGAAGTTCTGCACGTACTGTGTGGTGCCGTATACCCGAGGCCAGGAGCTGTCGCGTCCCGTGGCGGATGTGCTCCGCGATGTGAAGAGCCTCGCCGAGCAAGGCGTCTGCGAAATCACGCTTCTCGGTCAGAACGTGAACGCCTATGAAGGTGAACTGCCTGACGGCGACGAAATCGATTTCGCGATGCTGCTTGAGCTGATCGCCGCGATTGACGGCATTGAGCGTATCCGCTTCATGACGTCTCACCCGACGAACTTCACGCCTCGCCTGATCAATGCCTATCGGACGATCCCGAAGATCGTGAGCCATGTTCACCTTCCGGTTCAGTCCGGCTCCGACCATGTGCTCGAACTGATGAAGCGCGGCTACACAACGGAACAGTATCTGTCGATCATCCGCGGACTCCGTGAGGCCCGTCCTGATATCTGCATCACTTCCGACTTCATCGTCGGCTTCCCGGGCGAAACGGAAGAGGATTTCGAGGCTACGATGAAGCTGATTGACGAGTGCCGGTTTGACGCGAGTTTCTCCTTCGTTTTCAGCCCGCGCCCTGGTACGCCCGCCGCGGACATGCCTGACAGCACGCCTCAGGAAGTGAAGCTTGAGCGGCTGCAGAAGCTGCAGAAGGTGAATGATGCCCAGGCGCTCCGGATTTCCGAAGCGATGGTGGGATCCATCCAGCGCGTACTCGTCACCGGCGCGAGCAAGAAGGGCGAAGGCATGCTTGCCGCCCGTACGGATAACAACCGTGTCGTGAATTTTGAGGGCCCCCTCGATCTTCTCGGCAAGATGGTTCAGGTCAAAATTACGGATGTCCGCGTGCACACGCTCGGCGGCACCCTGATCAATAAGGAAAAGGACTTCAACTGATCGATGTCAAACGAAAAGGAAGAGACGCGGCAGCTGGAATTTTCGGCTGACGCGAGCAATGCAGAGCTCGCCAATCTGACGGGGCCGCTTGACGCCAACCTCCGCCAGATTGAGACCATTCTGGATGTCAGCATCGCGCGGCGCGGCAATGTTTTCCGCGTAAGCGGCAGCACCTCGCACGTTCGGCGCGCGATCCATGCCCTGCAGAGACTTCTGAACCGCATCCGCACAACGGGTGAGGAACTGTCGGCCAAAGACCTTCAGCTCTTCTTCGTTGATGAAAGAACGGAAACCGAAGGCGTTCCGCAGGATGACAGCCTCGCGCCCCTTAAGACCCGGCGGCGCGATCTCCGCGGCCGGACACTGCGTCAGCATGACTACATCAAGGCGATCCAGGACTGTGATATCGCTTTCGGTATCGGTCCGGCGGGCACCGGCAAAACGTATCTCGCCGTCGCCTCCGCGGTGGACGCCTATGAGCGGAATACGGTTGAGCGAATCATTCTCACGCGTCCGGCGGTTGAAGCCGGAGAAAGACTCGGCTTCCTTCCGGGCGATCTTTCCCAGAAGGTGGATCCCTATCTGCGCCCGCTTTACGACGCGCTTTTCGACCTTCTCGGCTTTGAGAAGACCCGCACGCTGATGGAGCGCCAGACGATTGAGATCGCGCCGCTCGCTTATATGCGCGGCAGAACACTGAACAACGCTTTCATCATTCTCGATGAGGCGCAGAATACGACTCCCGAGCAGATGAAGATGTTCCTCACCCGTATCGGTTTCGGCTCAAAAGCCGTCATCACGGGCGACATCACCCAGATCGACCTGCCGCGCGGCACGCACAGCGGTCTGATTCAGGCGCAGCATGTGCTCGCGGGAGTCCGCGGCATTGCGTTCACCTACTTCACGGCGGCCGACGTTGTCCGCCACCCGCTGGTGGCCCGGATCGTTGAGGCGTACGAGAAGGATGCGGAATCGAGGGAAAAAGGCAGACATGGAATCGAATAAAGAAACCGAAGCCGAAGAGGCTCAGGAAAAAGAATCACCCGTTTCTGTTTATTATTTACAGAACGAACTGTTCCCGGAGCTTCCGAGCGAAGACGTCATGACCTCCTGGGTCAGGGCGGCCGCCGAGCGCCCGGTGAACATTACGATCCGCTTTGTTGATAAAGAGGAAGGCTACGAACTGAACAGCCGCTACCGTCACAAGGACTATGCGACCAACGTTCTCACTTTCGACTATCAGCATGAGCCCGTCGTGGAGGCGGACATCGTCATCTGCGTCCCCGTGCTGGTCGAACAGGCAAAAGAGCAGCAGAAAACCTTCCTGCAGCATCTCTGCCACCTGATTGTTCACGGCACACTGCACGCGCATGGCTATGACCACATCACTGAAGAGCAGGCGAATGTGATGGAACCCCTTGAAATCAAAATCCTGCAGTCTCTGGGGTTCCCGGATCCATATCAGGACCGGGACCTTTAAAAGGCAATTCTTACTATGATTTCTGACCCACCCTCGTCACAGAAGGGGGCTGAGCCTAGCTTTCTGCAAAGGCTTACCGCGTCCCTTTTTCACGAGCCTGCTTCCGATGCACACGAGCAGTTTGTCTCGGCGCTGCGCGCCGCAAAGACAAACGGCGTTCTGAGCGATGACGCGCTCTTCATGATTGAAGGCGTACTGAAGATTTCTGAGCTCTCCGCCTCGGACATCATGGTTCCGAGAAGCCAGATCAAGGCGATCGACATCTCGGAGCCCCAGGACAAGTGGCTGAGGGAAGCGAATCAGAGCGGACACTCGCGCTTCCCGGTAATTGAAGGTGATTTCAGTGACGTAAAGGGACTCCTTCACGCCAAGGATCTCCTTACCGCGCTTCTCCACCCCGACTATCGGCTGGAGGAGCATCTGAGAGAGGCAAAGTTCATCCCTGAAACGATGCCGCTGAATCTTCTCCTGAAGGAATTCAAGCGCGAGCATCAGCATCTCGCTCTCGTCGTGGATGAGTTCGGTGAAGTGACCGGTCTCCTCACGATTGAGGACGTGCTGGAGCAGATTGTCGGCGACATCGATGATGAGTTCGACACGGTCGACATCGATGCGGGAAACATCGTGAGCGAGTCCCGCGGGCGGTGGAAGATCCGTGCCATTACGCACCTCACGCAGTTCAATCAGTATTTCGGCGCGGACATCACGGATCCGCACTGCGAAACGATCGGCGGCATCATTGCTGACCGCCTCGAGCGTGTTCCCCGTCCGGGCGACCAGCTGACCATCGACGGTTTCCGGTTCAAAGTGCTGCGGGCGGACGACCGCCAGGCAAAGGTGCTGCTTGTGGAGCGGGCGCCCAAGGCGGCTTCCGATAAGGGAGCCCAGGCGTGAATTTCTGGCTGAGTGCAGCTGCGGCCGCCGCCGGCGGTCTCCTTTACGCGTCTCCGTTCTTTCCTCACAGCGCGGAGTGGGTTTCGCAGATCGCCGCTTTTATCGGTCTCGCCGCTCTGCTCTTCAGTCTCAGGGAAGAGACGTCCTGGAAAAAGGCCTCGCTCCTCGGTTTCATTTTCGGACTGTTCGCCTTCACGCCCGGACTCTCCTGGCTCTACCAGAGTCTTCATGACTTCGGCGGTCTGCCTGCTCTGCTGTCAGGCGCCGCGCTGCTCCTCATGGGGGCCGCGAATTCCATATTCACGGCTCTGACGGCCGCTGCCGTTTCCAAAGTCCGTCCAGGACCGCTCCGGGCAGCGGCGGCTTTTCCGGCCGCCTTCGTGTTTTTTGACTGGATCCGGGGAGCCGCGCTCTGCTCCTTCCCCTGGATTTCCTTCGGGTACATTCAGACCGGAACCCCGTTTGAGGGATTTGCTCCGGTCGGAGGCGTTTATGCCTCTGAACTCGCCGCCTCGCTCGCGCTTGGACTCGTCTTCGCAACCGTGCTTCTGCGGGGAAGCGCGAAGCGGCAATGCGCCTGCATCGCTGCCGCAGCCGCGCTTCTGGTTTCCGGGCAGGCGCTGCGTGCGGTCAGCTGGACCGCTCCCGGAGAATCGCTTTCTGTCCGCCTCGTACAGCCAGACCTGCCGCTCGCCGGACTTTCCGGCGTTGAACCCCTATCTCAGTCTGAGAGGATCTCCCGCGCGATGCGGCTTTCCTCTCCTGAGGGACGCCCGATCGCAGACCGCACGCTCATCATCTGGCCCGAATCTGTTATCAACACATCCATTCAGCGCCTGATGCCGGAAGAGGCGTCACTGATCCGTCTTCCCGCGCCGGAAAAAGGAACTTCACTCGTCCTCAACGCGTTCTGGGAACCGCATCCCCGTGAATTCCGGAATTCACTTTTTCTCCTGACTCCCGGCTCCGATACGCAGCGTTACGACAAGCGTCATCTTGTGCCCTTTGGAGAATTTGTACCGCCGGGCTTCCACTGGTTCGTTCATGCGCTGGGAATTCCGATGAGTGACCAGACGCCGGGGGACCGTTTTCAGAAACCGCTTTATCTTCCGCTGCAGGGCATTACCGTGGCTCCGATGATCTGCTACGAAAACTCCTTCGGGGACGAGCTGTCGGACTTCTGGAAGGATGACGGAAAAAGCCGGATGCCGAATGTGCTTCTCGTGAGCTCGAACCTTGCCTGGTTCTCACCAGCCGTGCAGTATCAGCATCTGCTCTTCAGCCGGATGAGAGCGCTGGAAACCGCGCTCCCGCTGATCTCAGTGAATAACAACGGCGCATCCGCTCTTATCAGCCCGCGGGGCGTCATTACGTACGAAGCCGGCCTCGGTCCCGTCTCAAAGGATGCGGTCATCCGCACCGCGGACGGCGGCCCGACTCCCTATATACGCGTCGGGAATGCGCCAGCCATTCTCCTCTGCATTCTCCTTTTTGCGGCAGTCTTTTTCAGAGAATCGCGGAGCAAAAACAAAAAAACGCCAACCATCTAAAATGATGGCTTCATTCTGATTCTATGATGACTGTGTTGCGATGCAGAAAACGGTCATCTTTTCCCTCCAAGAGGGGGCAGTTAGGAAAAAATGATCTCTTTTCAGGAAGTCATCCTGCGCCTGCAGGATTATTGGAATAAGCAGGGCTGCGCATTGCTACAGCCGATCGACACCGAAGTCGGTGCCGGCACTTCTCACACGGCAACCTTCCTCCGGGCCCTTGGGCCGGAGCCCTGGCGTGCGGCCTATGTTCAGCCGTCCCGCCGTCCGAAGGACGCCCGCTACGGCGAGAACCCGAACCGCCTTTATCAGCATCACCAGTTCCAGGTTGTCCTGAAACCCGCCCCCGTCAATATCGTTGACCTGTATCTCGGCAGCCTGAAGGTGCTCGGCATCGATACGTCGCTGCATGATATCCGCTTCGTTGAGGACAACTGGGAAAATCCGACGCTCGGTGCCTGGGGTCTCGGCTGGGAAATCTGGATGGACGGCATGGAAGTGACCCAGTTCACGTACTTCCAGCAGGTGGGCGGTCTTCCCTGCAAGCCGATCACCGGCGAAATCACGTACGGTCTGGAGCGCCTCTGCATGTATCTGCAGAACTGCGACAACGTGTTCGACCTCGTCTATACCCGCTGGGGCGAAGGCGACCGTCAGCGCACGCTGACCTATGGTGACGTGTTCCACCAGAACGAATATGAGCAGTCCGTCTTCACCTTTGAGAAGTCGGATCCTGCGAAGCTCCTGAAGCTGTTTGACTACTTCGAAACCGAAGCCAAGCGCCTGATGGACCTGCAGCTCGCTCTGCCTGCCTACGAAATGGTCCTGAAGGCCGGCCACACCTTCAACCTTCTTGATGCCCGCGGTGCAATTTCCGTGACGGAACGCGCCCACTACATCTCCCGCATCAGAAACATCTCCCGTGCTGTTGCACAAAGCTATTACGACTCCCGCGAGCGCCTGGGATTCCCGATGCTGAATAAGGCTGATAAGAAGGAGGAGGCCTGAAATGACGAATCTGCTAGTTGAACTCCAGACGGAAGAGCTGCCGCCGAAAGCCCTTGATACGCTTTCCAAGGCCTTCGGAAATGAAATCGCGAAGAGCCTCGCGGCCCAGCACCTGACGGAAGCCGGTTCGGTTGCCACCTGCTACGGCACTCCCCGCCGCCTCGCGGTTCACATCACGAACGTGCTTGACCACTCCGCCGACGAACCTTTCTCCAAAAAGCTGATGCCGAAGGCGATCGGCCTTGACGCAGAAGGCAAGCCCGCGGCTCCCCTTCTGAAGAAGCTTCAGGCTCTCGGCCTTGGCGCTGACGCCAAGCTCGTCACGAAGACTGAAGGCGGCAAGGACTTCCTCTACGTTGAAGACACGAAGCCCGGCATCCCGCTTGCGGAAGGCCTTCAGGCTGCCATTGAAGACTCCGCCAAGAAGCTCCCGATCCCGCGCGTGATGAGCTACCAGCTCCCCGACGGCGAAACGACGGTTGAGTTTGTCCGCCCGGTCCGTTATCTCACGGCACTTTACGGTGAAGACGTGGTGCCAGTGACGTTCCTCGGTCTCAAGGCCGGACGCGTGACCCGCGGCCACCGCTTTATGTCTGCCGGCGAAATGACGATCGACAGCGCGGATTCCTATGCGGAGCAGCTGAAGAACGCCTGTGTCATGGTCTCCTACGCTGACCGCCGCGCTCTGATCTGCAAGCTCCTCAACGACAAGGCTGCCGAACTCGGCGGCACGGCCATCATGCCGGAGGCGCTGCTCGATGAAGTCACCGCGCTCACCGAGTGGCCTGTGGTGTACGCTTCCGAATTCGAAAAGGAATACCTCTCGGTTCCGGAAGAGTGCCTGATTCTCACGATGCAGCTGAATCAGAAGTACTTCCCGCTCCGCGACGCTTCCGGTCGCCTCATGAACAAGTTCCTGCTCGTCTCGCAGCTCGTTGCGGCTGACGGCGGCAAGGAAATCAGCGCCGGCAACGCCCGCGTCGTCCGCGCCCGTCTGGCTGACGCCAAGTTCTTCTATGAAACCGACCAGAAGGAAACGCTGGAAAGCCGCGTTCCCGGCCTGAAGAATGTGGTGTACCACGCGAAGCTCGGCAGCCAGTTTGAAAGAACTGACCGTGTCCGCGCGATGGCAGGCCTCATCGCCATCGGTCTTCACGCGAGCCCCGAGGATGCTGCCCGCGCGGCTTACCTCGCAAAGGCTGACCTCCGCACCCTGATGGTGGGCGAATTCCCCGAACTCCAGGGCATCATGGGGCAGTACTACGCTCAGCATGACGGTGAAAAGGCTGATGTCGCTCTCGCGATCCGTGAGCACTACCAGCCCCGCTTCGCCGGCGACGCGCTGCCCTCCACTCCGGTGAGCCTCTCGCTCGCTATCGCTGACAAGCTCGAAACCCTGACCGGTCTCTTTGGTATCGGCCAGATGCCGACCGGTGAAAAGGATCCGTACGCTCTCCGCCGCCACGCGATCAGCATTCTGCGCATGGTGATTGAGAAGAATCTCCCGCTGAAGCTTTCTGACCTCCTCGAACTCGGCTTCGAAATTGAGCGCCACGTGGAAGGTGTCAAGGATGCCCGCAAGGAACTCCGCGACTTCTTCTTCGACCGTCTGCGCGTCATGTTCAAGGATCAGGGCTACACCGCTCAGGAAATCGACGCCGTGCTGAGCCTGAACCCGGATCAGCTGAATGAGATCCCGGCCCGCCTCGCCGCCGTCCGCTCCTTTGAGAAGCTGCCGGAATCGGAAGCCCTCGCTGCCGCGAACAAGCGTATCAGCAACATCCTGAAGAAGATCGAAGGCGAAGTCCCGACCAAGATCGATCCGTCGCTCTTCGAGAGCGATGCCGAAAAGGCGCTCTCCTCCGCCATCGATCAGGTTGAACCTGCCGCTCTCGCTGACTTCGAAGCCGGCCACTACGAGGAAATGCTTTCCCGCCTTTCCACGCTGAAGACCCCGGTCGACGAGTTCTTCGATAAGGTCATGGTGAACGCTGACGATCCCGCGCTGCGCGCCAACCGCCAGGCGCTCCTCGCCCGTCTCCACCACCTGATGAATCAGGTTGCCGAGCTTGCGAAGATTGCTCAGTAATCGGAGGTGATGGCTGTGAATACAGTTCGAGGTTTCATCTTTTATATCGTTCTGGCGATCACGGTCATCCCCGTCTGCTTCATCGTCCTCATTCTCACGCCGTTCACCCGGGCCGAAACCCGGTACGGCGTCATGAGGGCCTGGGGCAGGTTCGTGATTGCCGCGCTCCGCGTGATCTGCGGTGTCCGGGTTCAGGTAAAGGGAATGGAAAACTGCCCGAAGGGCCCTGTCGTTGTGCTGTCCAAGCATCAGTCGGCATGGGAAACCTTCTGGCTGGGAGCCTATCTCCCTTACCCCGGCGCCTATGTCTACAAGGAGTCGCTCAACCGCATTCCGTTCTTCGGCTGGGCTCTCTGGTCCTTCGGACTGCTGTCCATTGACCGCAGCAACGGCCGCAGCGCTTTCCGCACTCTGGTCACAAAAGGCCCCGCCTTCCTTAAGCGGGGTTGGTGGATCATTCTCTTCCCGGAAGGCACCCGCGTGCCCCCTGGTGAGCATGTGAAATTCAAGACGGGCGGAGCGAGGCTTGCAGCCGCTACTGGCGCTCCCATTCTTCCTGTCGCGCTGAATTCCGGTGTTTGCTGGCCGAAGAATTCCATTGCGAAGATCCCCGGCACTATCACGGTGTCGATCGGTAAACCGATCCCCACTGAGGGCCGTGATCTGAAAACGGTGGAAGCTGAGGTCGCCGACTGGATCACCACGGAAAGCGACGCGCTGCTCCTTCCGCATCCCGCAAAGAATGCCTAAGAAGCTCGAACCGGACTCCGTCCGGATCATCGATCTGCCGGCTCCGGAGAGTCCCTCCGGGGCCGTTTCTGTACGGTATACGCTCTACCGCTCCCGCCGCCGTACGATCGGCTTCAGAGTGGATTCCACCGGGATTTCCGTCCTCGCCCCCATGCGGGCGCCGATCAGACTCATTGAGATGTCGCTCGTGAGGAACAGCAGCTGGGTGATAAAGCATCTCGCCGTGCGGGCAAAGCAGCGTGAGGAGAGCGGTATTCCGAGAACCGTTTTCGCGGATGGGGGAGAACTTCCCTATCGGGGCCGGGTACTCAGAATTTCACTCAGTTCCGAAGTTGCCGCGCCTCAGATAAGAACCGCTGAAAGCGGAAATCTGGAACTCAGAATTCCCGCTTCTGAAGGCGAGGATCCGGCACATCTGAAGGAAATCATCACGCTCTGGATGAAGCGTGAGGCTGTCCGCGTGATCCGCGAACGGTTCGACTATGTTCAGCAGTTCGCGCCTCGCGCCGCCGCCTCGCTGCGACTGAATTCCGCCAGGACACTCTGGGGAAGCTGCAGCGCCTCAGGCGCTATCCGCCTCAACTGGCGGCTGATCTTTTTTGATAATGACGCGATCGATTACGTCGCGGCGCATGAACTTGCGCACCTGGTGGAAATGAACCACAGCGCGCGCTTCTGGGCTCAGGTCCGGGCGATCAAGCCGAACTACGAAAAGGCGAGAGCGGCGCTCCGTAAGGTCGTTATCGGAGATCTGCCGCTCTGACCCCGACCGATTCTCAGCCGGCCGCGCGCTTCGCGAGATACACGCGGGTCAGCGACTCAAAGTCGCTCACTGAGAGCGTCTCCGCCCGGACACCCGGGTTTATTCCGGCGGACTCAATTTCCTCCGCCGTCAGCAGTTTCCCAAGCGAATTCCGGAGCGTCTTTCTTCTCATGCTGAAAGAGGCCGCCACCACTTCCGAGTAGGCGGCATCTTCTTCCGGCGAAGTCTCCTCACGGGCAATCGGAATCATCCGCACAACGCTTGACGTGACCTTGGGGGCCGGTGTGAAGGCGCCCGGCGGCACATCGAAGAGCTTCATCATGCGGTAGTAGCGCTGAAGCACCGCGGAAAGCCTGCCATAGGTCTTTCCGCCCGGTGCGCTCACCATGCGATCCACCACTTCCTTCTGCAGCATGAAATGCTGATCCGTCACGCGGCCGCGGACCGCGATCAGGGAAATGAGAAGCGGGCTTGAAATGTTGTAGGGGAGATTTCCGAAGATCCGGAGTTTTTCCCCGGGGTGCACTTTCGACCAGTCAAGCTTCAGGGCGTCCGCCTCAATCAGCTCAAGTGTCTCCGGGAAAATGCTTCGCAGCCAGGCGGCAAGATCACGGTCAATCTCAATCGCCGTTTCGTGTCCGCTCTTCGCGATGATTTCACGGGTGAGCGCCGCCTGTCCCGGGCCGATTTCAATCAGCACCTGCTCAGGCTGGGGATCGATCGAATCGACAATTTTTCCGATCCAATGCGGGTCATTGAGGAAGTTCTGCCCAAAGCGCTTGCGGGCGTGATGACCTTCAAGTTTTTGCACCATTGCGGTTCTTTTCTCTGATTATGTTTCGAGAGGCGGAGGGCAGATGCCCGGCGCCTCTCGAGGAAAGGATGTGCTTCTATCCGGAGTCTGATCCCGGGAGAAAACCGACGGGGCAGCCGTCTGCCCCGCGGCTGCCGCGATCAGTTGCCGACCTGGCGGATTTCAACGTAAGCCTTGTCGCGGAGCTCACGCTGCCAGTTCGTCACAGCCTCGGCAAGCTTCTTCTCGCGAAGAGCCTGGAGCGCGGCCAGACGGACGCGGCGGGGATCCGCCTTGGCGTCCTTACGCTCTTCCACCTGAATCAGGTGATAGCCGAAGCGCGACTTGATCGGCTCAGAAACCTCACCCGGCTTCAGCTTATCCATCGCGGATTCAAACTCAGGAACGGTATCGCCCGGCTGCAGCCAGCCAAGCTCACCGCCGCGGGTCGAGGACGGGTCAACAGAGTGGAGACGCGCCATCGTCTGGAAGTCTTCCTTGCCGGAAATAATCTTGTTACGGATATCCGTGAGGCGGCTGACAACACTCACCTCAGGCGTGAGCTGGGAGACCTGCATCAGGATGTGACGCGCGCGGGTCATATGAATGAGACCGCCGTTTGCCGGATTATCAATGCCGTTACGGACACCGGTCACCTTCACGATATGGAATCCGGAGCTGTCCTGGGAGAGCTCAACAGAACCATTCTGGTGGTGTTCCTGAATCGCGTTCCAGAGCGCGGTCGGCATGTTCTGGCTGGTTCTCCAGCCAAGCTCACCGCCATTCATGCTGTCACCGGCCTTCGAGTACGACACGGCGAGCGAACTGAAATCCTCACCCGACTTCGCGCGCTTCAGAATATCTTCGGCGAGAGCCTTGGCCTTGGCGACATCCGTTCCGGCATCGGTCGGAATCAGAATGTGGCTGATGTGATACTCGGTCGCCGCGGCACCCTTGCCCTGAGAGGCAAGATAAGAGTCGATCTCGGACTCCGGAATATGAATCTGGGAATCCACTTCACGCTCACGGAGACGCTGCGCCACGATTTCACGGCGGATCTGTTCACGGAACGCGGCAAACGGGACACCGTCCTTCGCGAGATCAGACTGCATCTGGGCGACAGTCACTTTGTTATTCGCGGCGATCTGCTCGATTGCGGCGCTCACCATCGCGTCATCCACACGGATGCCGACCTCGCGGGCATGCTGCTCAACCGCCTTATCCATGATCAGCTGATCAAGAACCTGCCGGCGGAGCACGTCCATCGGCGGCAGCTTGATGTTCTGACGGCGGAGATTGAGCGCCGCGATATGGGTCTGCTGCTGCAGTTCAAACTCAGTAATGACGTCGTCATTCACGACTGCGGCGATTTCATCGAGCGGGCGGGCGCCTTCAGCGGGTTTCACCGCCGGGGCAGCCTGGGCTGCAGGGGCTGCTGCGGCTGCCGGCGCGGCCGGGAGCGTGCGCGTCGGTGCGCTCTGGGCGGGAGTCTTCAGCTGCGCCTGAGCAGTAAAAGCCGTAGAGGAAGCAGCCAGGACGACAAGCGCGAGGCTGGTAATGCGGAAATTAGTCATAGTATTCATACCGTCCAGTCACACTGGGTACCGGGCTCCGGCTCTGGTACCCGGGAATGCTTTCCTGCAATTCGGAAACAGGATTGGTTCCGACCGATCCTAAACCATTCAGTTCAAGCTGCAGGAAGAAAGTATTGTCATATTTGTTTGTAGATGTTATGTACCGCTGCACCACTGCGCGAAGCGTCCAGCAGTCGGCGTGATACTCAAAGCCGCCCAGCGCTTCAATGATGCCCTTCTTGTTGAAGGAATAATTGTAGCGGCCCACCACATAGAGCTTATCGGTGATCGGCCACTGAGCTGCAAGGTCGAGCTGCTTGATGTTGTTATAGGTGTCGTTCGGCGCGTAGTTATAGCGGTAATAGAGACTCACCGCCGAGGCGCGCTTCGGCTGCCAGCGGAATCCGGCGTAGGCGCGGGAAACTCGTCCCTCAGAGGACGAGTACTGCACCGTGCCGTCAGCGGTCAGAGTCCGGGTCAGGCGGACGCCCACACTGCCGAGAAGGTCGCTCTTCGAATCGGTGCGGATACCCATCAGCTGATTCGTGTAGTAGTCGTAGATACCGACCTTCTGGTCATCGAAGTAGAAGCGCTGTCCGATCGTGCCGCGGAACCACTCAATACCGCTCGCGGAGTCGAGATACCGGGTCGTGAGAGCTGCGGTCAGCTGATTGGCCTGGCTGATGCGGTCGTAGCCCGAGAAGACACTCTCCTGGAAGAGCTGCGTGATGTTCAGATCAGAGAGCGTGGTATCGAAGACCGGCAGGCGATCCTGATTCCGATACGGAATATAGGCGTAGAAGAGCCTCGGTTCCAGAGTCTGCTCGGCCGCGTTGCCGAACCAGCTCGTCTGACGGTCAAAGACCAGCCCCGTATCGAAGGAGAGGATCGGAACCTCGCGGCTCGCGCTCTTCTCAAGCGCCACATCGCCCATCATGGCATCCGACTTCTGCATCGAGTACCAGGTGCCGATCCAGCGGGCCTTCGGCTCGATGAACCAGTAGGAGCCGCGCAGCGGATAGCTGATGCCCTGATCGATCACGAAGCGGTCGCCGTCCGGGCGGCTCGGATTCGGATGCGTAAAGCGGGTTGCCTCGATGTGGCCGATGTATTCGAAACCGCCGATATCGCCCTTATAGGTGTTAAACGAGAACTGCGGCACCCGCTCATACGGCTGCCCCGCCTGCATGGTGGAGGTGAGTGTCTGGTTCTTCGTCACACGGAGATTGGTGGTCCAGAAGTCACGCCCGTAACCCATCCAGAAGTCCTGATTCAGAACGTTTTCCGAAGACTCGCGGATGTTGCCGGAGAAGTCAGAGATGTAGTCATCGTCTGACACCCGGTTGTAGTTCACGCCGGCGTAGAAACCGTCGCGGGCATACCGATGCTCAAAATGCAGACCGTACCGGGATTCACCATAGTCACGGTCATGCGGCATGATGTTATAGACGAGCTTGCCGGAGTAATTGGGCTGCAGATAGCGGAATTCGTTTTCCAGCATCAGACCGCGCTTCACCATCAGGTTCGGCGTGATCGTGTAGTCATAGTTAGGCGCGATATTCCAGTAGTAAGGCACCGCGATCTGGATACCTTTCGACGTACTCATGCCGAGTGTCGGCGTGAGAAAACCGCTCTTTCGCTGCTGGCCGATCGGGAATTCAAACCACGGCATCATCATCACCGGAACGCCGCCGAGGTAGAGAGACGCTCCCGTGCCTTCCGCTGTGAGATCCCCCTGATCAAGGTCGAGCCGGTTCATATCCACCCACCAGGCGTTGTCACCCTTCGGGCAGGACGTGATACGGGCTTTCGACATCGTGACGTGGGATCCGTCAACAAAGTCCACCTGATCCGCGCAGCCCCGGAGACCTCTCGGGCCGAACGTGTAGTCCGCCTTAGGCATCGTGCCGGTTTCCGCATCAATGCGGTAATTCGCCTGATCGCCCGTAAATACGGTGCCGTCCTTGGAAAGCAACACGTTTCCCTGCGCTTCCACCTCGTCAGTCACCTGCGTATAGGTGATGCGGTCGCCCTTCAGGGTAGAGCCGCCGCGGCGGATTTCCGCATTGCCGATCAGATGAAGCACGTCCTGAGGATTGCCCGTGACCTCATCCGCCATCGCGTAGGTTGAGGGGTTCTGCACGGTTCCGCGGGGCGAGGGATCCAGTTCCGGCACCGAATGGAGGGTCAGCAGAGCTCCTGCCATCTGTGAATAGACGCCGAAAACGCCCGCGACCGCGAGCGTGATCGGGCGAATGGGCAGAAACTTTCTTTTAAGATTGCGTGGAACCATTATGACGGGTATCAGGAAACGACATTTCTAGTATGTTGGGAATTATACGGACTAGGGCGGAGGCTATTTGTAAAAGCCTCAGACTCACGCGAAAACCGTACAATTTCAACGCTAATAATAAGTGAAGGACTTCGATTCATGCCCAATACAACCGGTACTGACACCCGCCTTGCCGAACTGAAGGACTGGCTGAGCGCCTACGCTGACCAGTATGAGCTTGACCTCTCAACCATTCGGTCTGCCTCTTCAGACGCTGGCTTCCGCCGCTACTTCCGGATTGACGCGGCCGGCGGCACCCGCAGCTACATCCTGATGGATGCGCCCCCCGGGAAGGAGGATATCCGTCCGTTTATCCGCGTTGATGCGCTCTGCGTCCGCGCGGGGCTGAATCCGCCGAAGATCCTGGCGGCCGACGAGAAACTCGGCTTCATGCTGCTCTCTGATCTCGGCCGCTACACCTATCTCGACAAATTCAACGAAGACCGCTCACTCGCTCCGAAGTATTTTGACGCGGCGACCACGGCGCTTGTTTCGCTTCAGTCCATCAGCGAGCCGGGTATTCTGCCGGATTATTCCGAAGAAAAGATCCGCTCCGAACTGTCCCTCTTCCCCGAGTGGTACGTGAAGCATCACCGCGGCACGGCGCTCGATGCCAAAGAGGAAAAGATCTGGAATCAGGTCTGCGACCTGCTCACCGCGAGCATGCTTGCTGAGCCGAAGGTCATCGTGCACCGCGACTTCATGCCGAGAAACCTGATGGTGTCGGATCCGATGCCCGGCATTCTCGACTTCCAGGACGCTCTCCTCGGACCGGTTTCTTACGACATCGCGAGCCTGATGCGGGACGCCTTTATCTCCTGGGATGAATCCTTCACGCTCGACATCTCGATACGGTACTGGGAAAAGGCAAGAAAAGCCGGCATCCCCGTTCCGGCTGACTTCGGGGAATTCTGGCGTCAGATCGAGTGGACCGGCATGCAGCGCCACCTGAAGATCCTCGGCATCTTTGCCCGTCTCCAGTATCGGGATAACAAGCCGAAGTATCTTGCCGACACGCCCCGGTTCATCGCCTATGTCCGGCACGTCGCTTACCGCTATGAACAGCTGAAGCCGATTCTCGTCATCATCGACAGACTCGAAGGACCGAGCAAATCCGAAGGATGGACCTACTGATGCAAAGCGTACGGGCTCTGATTCTCGGAGCCGGGCGGGGGAAGCGCATGCGCCCGCTCTCCGACTCCACTCCGAAGCCGCTTCTCCGGTTCCATGGAAAGCGGATGATCGACTGGCAGATAGACGCGCTCATCCGGGCCGGAGTCCGGGATTTCGTCGTTAACACGGCGCATCTCGCCGATCAGTTCCCGGCGCAGCTCGGGGACGGTCACGAGCGGGGGATCACGATCCGCTACTCGAAGGAAGGGGATTCCGAAGAGGAAGCACTTGAAACCCTCGGCGGCATCGCCAAGGCGCTCCCGCTTCTTTCTCCTGATGGCGTGACGCCATTTATTGTGGCGGCGGGCGACATCGTGACGGAATTCGACTACTCACGGCTTACCGCGCGGGCTGACGCCCTGATGAGGGGAGACGCCGACGCGCACCTCGTTCTGGTGCCCAATCCGGCGTTCCACGCAGCAGGCGATATGGCCCTCGAAAACGGGCTCGTCCGGCGTGCCCCTCAGGCGCTCACCTTCTCGAGCATCGGTATTTATTCGCCGAGAATTTTCAAAGGTGTTCCGGCGGTCCGGGCGAAACTCTTCCCGTGGCTCTACCACTTCGCCGATCTCGGCCGTGTGACGGGAGAGCTCTTCACGGGAGAATGGCGGAACATCGGCACTCCTGAGCAGCTGAACGAGCCATGAACGTCGGGGCCTTTTCTCTCTCGCCCGCCGTGATGGTCGCGCCGATGGCGGGTGTTACCGATCTTCCCTTCCGCGAGACCGTTCATGACTTCGGCCGCGTCTGGGTTGAGGGAGAAATGGTGTCGGCCAACCCCGACCTTCTTGAGTCGAATGAGTCAGAGAGGAAGATCGCCTTTGGAGATGAACCCTCTCCCCGGATCGTGCAGCTTCTCGGCACGGTTCCCGCCTGGATGAACCGGGCCGCCTCTTTCGTGGAAGAGTGCGGCGCTGACATTATCGATATCAACATGGGGTGCCCCGCAAAGAAGATCTGCAAGACAGACTGCGGTTCGGCCCTGATGAAAAACCTGCCCCTTGCGGACGAGATTATCCGGGGAGTCTGCGGAACGGTTTCCGTCCCTGTGACCCTCAAGATGCGGACAGGCTGGGACAGTGATCATCTGAACGCCCCCGAACTGGCCCGTATCGCGGAGTCTGCCGGCGTGAGGCTGATCACCGTTCATGGAAGGACCCGTGAACAGGGCTACTCGGGTGAGGCGGAGTACAGAACCATCCGCGAAATCCGGAGCGCAGTCCGTATTCCTGTTATCGCGAACGGCGACATCGATTCTCCTCAGAAAGCCGCTTCTGTTCTGGATTTCACCGGCGCGGACGGCATCATGGTGGGGCGAGGCGCTCTCGGGGCGCCATGGCTCCCCGGGCGTATCAGCGCGTATCTCGAAACCGGTGTCGATCCTGGTGAGCCTTCAGTGCAGGAAAAAGCTGAAACGGTGTTCCGTCACCTGAAGCGTCATCTTGACTTCTATGGTGAAAAAAACGGCATCCGGTCTTTCCGCAAGCATTTGCTCTGGTATCTGGAGAGATTCCCCGGCGGCACGGAGGCTTTCCGCCCTCTCTCACGCCTCAGCAATACTTCAGAACTAGTCTCCGGGCTCTCTATTTTTCTCAAGAAGACCTTTTAGTGCTTTATCATTAGCACACAACAAGCGGGGGGTCGGACCGGAACATCCCCGCGGAAAATTTTTTCAGAGGAATCCCGCGTGAGCGAACATGCCACAACGCCTTTGCACCAGGCGCTTAATGAGATGCTGGACCAATATTTCAGCAATCTGGAAGGAGCGCAGCCGAACCGTGTGCATGAAATGGTGATCAGTGCCGTGGAGAAGCCTCTATTCGAATACATCATGCGGCGCTGTGAGGGAAATCAGAGCGCCGCATCGGCAATTTTGGGTATTAATCGAAACACCCTGCGAAAGAAACTCCGACTTTACGGACTTCTCTGACCAGGGATTTTTAAGGAAATAGAACGACATGAAGAAACAGGCACTTCTGAGCGTTTCAGATAAAACCGGCATTGTGGATTTCGCCCGTGAGCTCGTCGCCCTCGGCTACCACCTTCTTTCTACCGGCGGCACCGCCAAGCTCCTCGAGAAGGAAGGCGTGGCTGTGGAAGAAGTCGCAGACTACACTGGCTTCCCTGAAATGCTCGACGGCCGCGTGAAGACGCTTCACCCGAAGATTCACGCCGGCATTCTGGCCCGCCGCGACATCCCCGAGCACATGAAGGCTCTGGAAGAGCACGGCATTGATCCGATCGACCTCGTCGTCGTGAACCTCTACCCGTTTGAGCAGACGATCTCGAAGCCGAACTGCACGTTCGCTGACGCCATCGAAAACATCGACATCGGCGGCCCCACGATGATCCGCGCCGCGGCCAAGAATCACGGCTCCGTCGCAGTTGTCGTTGATCCGGCTGACTACCCGAAGATCGTCGAGGAGATCAAGGCTGAAGGTGCCGTGACCGCCAAGACCCGTCTCGCCCTCGCGAAGAAGGTGTTCGCTCATACCGCCCGCTACGACGGCATGATCACCAACTACCTCACGAGCCTCGATGCCGAAAACAAGCCGGCCACCAAGTTCCCGGATGTGCTGAACCGCCAGTGGGTCAAGGTTCAGGATATGCGCTACGGTGAGAATCCCCACCAGCAGGCCGCTTTCTACCGTGAACAGCAGGTCGCCCCGGGTCTCCTCGCCGGCTACACCCAGCTGCATGGCAAGGAACTCTCCTACAACAACATCGCTGATACGGATGCCGCCTGGGACGCTGCCCGCTCCTTCGACATGCCGGCCTGCGTGATCATCAAGCACGCCAATCCGTGCGGCGCCGCTGTAGGTCTCAATCCGGCTGAAGCCTATGCCAAGGCCTTCAAGACGGACTCCAAGTCTGCCTTCGGCGGCATCATCGCCTTCAACCGCGAAGTGGACCTCGAAACGGCCCAGCTCGTGAGCAAGCAGTTCGCTGAAGTGATCATCGCCCCGTCCTTCTCCGCTGAAGCCCGCGCGCTCCTCAGCGAGAAGAAGAACCTCCGACTCCTCGTTGTCGCGAACGGCGGTGCCCATAACGACTTCGACTTCAAGCGTGTCGGCGGCGGTCTCCTCGTTCAGACCCCGGATATCCAGATCTGCCCGGAAAGCGCTCTGAAGGTTGTGACGAAGAAGCAGCCGACCTCTGAGCAGATTGCCGACATGATGTTTGCCTGGCGCGTCTGCCGCTGGGTCAAGTCGAACGCCATCGTTTATGTCCACGCCGGCATGACGCTCGGTGTCGGCGCCGGCCAGATGAGCCGCGTTGACTCTGCCCGCATTGCTGAGGAAAAGGCTGAGGAAGCCGGTCTGTCGCTCGTCGGCTCTGCCGCCGCGTCTGACGCCTTCTTCCCGTTCCGCGACGGCCTGGACGTGATCTGTGACGCCGGCGCGACCTGCGTGATCCAGCCGGGCGGCTCGATCCGTGACCCTGAAGTGATCGCTGCCGCTGATGAACGCGGCATCGTCATGGTGTTCACGGGCGAACGTCATTTCCGCCACTAATCAGAAAGGAGCCGAAGCGCGGTAACAAAAAGTCACGACTTGAAGCGGCACCGCGCTTTAGGCTTTTTTCAATGTAGTAGCATGAGGAGACAGTTATCTGTCTCCTTTTTGTATTTGGAAGCATCTCTATGGTCGCCAATAAACAAGCAGGTGTCAGCCGCCGCGCTTTTCTTGCCGCTTCGGCTGCCGGACTCGGTCTGCTAAGCCTGCCCGCCTGGGCGCAGCTCGATATTGAAATCACGGGCGTTGGCTCCCAGCTTTTCCCCATTTCGGTTCCGGCTTTTTCCGGTACGGGTTCAGCTCCTGGCAGCCTGAGCTCCGTTATTGCGGCTGATCTGGTGAGATCAGGCAAATTCCGTCAGGTCGGATCCACGGCGGAGGTGTCCTATGCGCAGGTGCTGAATCCCGATCCTCAGGCGTTCCGAGCGGAAAACAGCAATGCCGCAGTTATCGGCTCCATCGCGCCAAAAGGCGCCGGCCGCTGGGAAATCAGCTGCAAGCTGCTCGACGTGGTGAGCGGGAAGCTCCTCGACAATTTCGTCAATACGAGCACGACCGGCAACCTCCGCATGGCGGCGCACCAGATCGCAGACAGAATCTATTTCAGGCTGACAGGCACGCCCGGCTGCTTTGCTTCCCGGATCGCTTATGTGCAGAACCGGGGAGGTGTCTATGAGCTCGTGATTGCTGACAGCGACGGCGAGAATCCCCGCGTCGCTCTCCGCAGCCGTGAGCCGATCATTTCGCCCACCTGGGCCCCGAATGGCACGAGCCTTGCCTATGTCTCATTTGAATCCCGGAAACCGGTGGTTTATATCCACGAACTGATGTCAGGGCACCGCCGCGTGGTGGCGAATTTCCCCGGCAACAATTCAGCTCCGGCATTCAGCCCGGATGGATCCAGGCTTGCTGTTGCGCTTTCCCGCGACGGCGGCACTCAGATCTATCTGATGAGCACCCGCGGCGGTTCGGCAACCCGCTTCACGACAGGGGCCGGCATCAATACCGAGCCTGTCTTCAGCCCTGATGGTGCCTGGATCTACTTCACTTCTGACCGTGGCGGAAATCCTCAGATTTACCGCAAACCGGTCTCAGGCGGCAAGGCCAGCCGCGTCACATTCTCTGTCGGCTACGCCGTCAGTCCGGCGCTTTCGCCCGACGGCAAAAAGCTGGCGTATATTGCTCGCTCCAGAGGTGGATTCCAGGTGAACGTGCTGGATCTTGCAAGCGGCAGCAACATGGCCGTTACCAAGACCAGCGGGGATGAATCCCCAAGTTTTTCGCCCAACGGCGAATTGATTGTTTACGCAACAGTCTCCGGCAGGCAGGGTGTTCTCGCTATGGCCAGCGCAGACGGAAGCATGTCGTCCCGGCTTCGCAGCCGCGGTGGAAGCATCCGCGAACCCGCCTGGGGACCTTTGATCCGATAGTTCAGGAAGTCCTTCTTTCCTTTGGAGAAACATAAAATGCAATTTTCAGTTCGCACCCTGGTTGCCGTGCTCGCCACTGCCGGCATCCTCGCAGGCTGCTCTTCTGTTCCTGTTGACGGAGCCAAGACCGCCGGCACGACCACGACCGCTGCTTCCACCTCAGGCAGCCAGAATGGTCAGGGCGTTACTGTCGATAACAGCGCCGTGAAGACTGTTGAAGTGGATCCGCTGAATGACCCGAAGAGCCCGCTTGCTCAGCGCTCCGTTTACTTCGCCCTGGATTCCTACTCGGTTGCTCCGCAGTACGACCAGATGCTGTCCGCTCACGCAAACTATCTGATGAGCCATCAGAACCGCAACATCGTTGTTGAAGGCAACACCGACGAACGCGGCAGCAGCGAATACAACCTCGCACTCGGTCAGAAGCGTTCCGAGGCCGTCATCTCCAAGCTGAAGCTGCTTGGCGTTCCCGCCACCCGCATGGAAGCGGTGAGCTTCGGCAAGGAAAAGCCGCTCGCCAAGGGTTCCAATGAAGAAGCCTGGGCGAAGAACCGCCGCGCCGATATCCGCTACCGTTGATAGTTCGCTGATCCAAAGCCCGGATCCTTTGGTTCCGGGCTGCTTTTTTACAGAACAGGATGAGGTTCGAAAGAATGTCCAATCGCCGCCTTTTACCGCTAGCCGCCGCCATGATTGCCGGCCTTGGCTATGTCTCCAGCGCTCAGGCGCTTTTTGAAGACAATGACGCCCGCATCGCCATCAACGCCATGCGGAAAGACATGGTTACCATGCAGGCTCAGATCAGCCGGCTGGAGAATGGCCAGAAAGCGAGCCTCGCTCTGTCGGATCAGATCGCAAGTCTCCAGGAACGGCAATCCGTTCTCTCCGGACGTCTTGAAACACTCGAAAACCGGATCGCCCAGCAGGAAAAAAATTCCCGGGATCTCTACACCGATCTCGACAGCCGTCTGAGAAAGCTTGACGGCCGCGTGGCGAAAGCTGAAACCGCCGCGCAGAACGCTCCGGCTGGTGAACCAGGATCCGATCCCGCTGCCCAGGGGCAGGCCGCGGCAGCCTCGAATGAGAAGGGGTTTTATGACAGAGGCCTCTCCTCCTTCCAGAGCGGTCAGTACGCGGACAGTGTCAAAGCCTTTTCGAGCCTGATCTCGGGCTACCCGCAGTCCACCTATCTGCCTGAAGCCATGTACTGGCAGGGCAACGCCTACTTCGCGCTCCAGAAGTACAAGGAAGCAGCCGCTGTTGAGGATCGCCTGACCCGCCAGTACCCGAATTCCACCCGGACTCCGGACGCGCTCCTTTCTCTGGCCTCAGCGCAGACCGCGCTTGGCAACATCCGCGCCGCAAATTCGACCCTCACTTCACTGCAGAAGCGGTTCCCGAAAACTGAACAGGCAAAACTCGCCGCTCAGAGACAGAAGGAACTGAAGGCCGCGCTGCCGCCCGAACCCGAAGCCGCGCCTAAGACAAGCAAAGCAGGGAAAAAGAAGGCGCGCTAAACTACATCCACTCTCAGAGGGGGCGACTCTTCGCCCCATAAAAAAAGAGAGGTATTACACCGCAATAGCGACTGCACCCCTTCTGCAGCTCATTGCGGTGGTTATCTTTATGCTTGTGCAGTGTTCTCTGCTCAGGCTTAAGCCATAGTTATCAAGCAAGTTAAATTAAGGATAAAGGTTATGGGTGCTCATAATTTAACCGGTACTACGCTGTTGCAGAACGGAGTTTATAGCAAGGGAACCGCCTACTCTGAAGAAGAGCGCGCTGCCCTCCATTTGAAGGGACTCCTTCCGCCGGTTCCGGCCACGATCTCTATGCAGGTCGAAGCCATGATGGAACAGCTCCGCGCGTTTGATACGCCGTTCCAGAAGGCGCTCTTCCTCGATGGGCTTCGGTCCAGCAATGAAACGCTGTACTTCCGACTGCTCCTCGAGCACATCGAAGAAGTGCTGCCGCTCGTCTATACGCCGACGGTCGGCGAAGTCTGCCAGAAGTTCAGCCACCTCTTCCGCTTCGCGAAGGGCCTCTACCTGTCTATCGAAGACAAGGGCCACGTGAGCGAGATCCTCGAGAATCTTCCGCAGGAAGCGGTCGACATGATCGTCGTGACTGACGGCCAGCGTATTCTCGGCCTCGGCGACCTCGGCATCAACGGCATGGGCATTCCGGTCGGCAAGCTCGCCCTTTACACCGCCTGCGCCGGTGTTGATCCCCGCCGCACGCTGCCGGTTATCCTCGACGTCGGCACGAACACCGAACGTTATCTCAACGATCCGCTGTACCTCGGACACAAGCACCCCCGTGTCAGCGGTCAGGAGTACGACGACTTCATCGAGGAATTTTTCCAGTCGGTTTACAAGAAGTGGCCGAAGTGCGTTGTCCAGTTCGAAGACTTTGGCAACAACCACGCTTTCGATCTGCTCGCCCGCTACCGTTCCCGCTACTGCTGCTACAACGACGACATCCAGGGTACGGCCTCCATCGTCGTTTCCGGCTTCTTCTCCGCCATGCGCGCCAAGAAGTCCAAGCTGTCGAATGAAAAGATTCTCTTCCTCGGTGCCGGTGAAGCGGCTACCGGCGTTGCCGGCCTGATCGCTGACGCCATGGTTGAGGATGGTCTCTCCCGTGAAGACGCCCTCGCCCGTCTGTATCTCTTTGACTCGAAGGGACTCGTCACCACGACCCGCGGTGATACGCTCGCGGCCCACAAGCTGCCGTTCGCGAAGGATATCCCCTCGGTGAAGGATTTCGAGGAAGCCATCCGCACGCTGCGTCCGACCGCTATCGTTGGTCTCTCCGCTCAGTCCGGTGCCTTTACGGAATCGATCGTGAAGGCCATGACTGAAATCAACGAGCGCCCGATCGTCTTCGCTCTTTCCAACCCGACCTCCAAGGCCGAGTGCACGGCAGAACAGGCCTACACCTGGTCTGACGGCAAGGTGCTCTTCAGCTGCGGTTCCCCGTTTGATCCGGTGACCTACAAGGGCAAGACCTACGTGCCGCGTCAGGGCAACAATTCGTACGTGTTCCCGGGCATCGGTCTCGGCGCCATTCTCGCCCAGTGCAAGGAAATCACGCAGGAAGTGTTCCTCTCTGCGGCTCACACCTGCGCCGATATGGTGACGGAAGACGACCTGGCTCATGGCTCGCTCTACCCGTCCCTCACGCGCGTCCGTGAGATTTCTCACCTCGTTGCCGTGAACATCATCAAGCTCGCGCTGGCGACCGGGCAGGCTCAGATTGAGGCTCCGGCTGACATCGAGAAGTTTGTCACCGACAACATGTACACGCCTGATTACGAATAAGGCATCTGCGATCAGTTTTGACTGACCAAGCACGGCCAGATGCCTTCGCGGCATCCGGCCGTGTTTTTTCCTTATGGAACAGACATTGGACAACACACTGCCCCTCTCCCAAAGCGACTCGATTGCCCTCCTTTACGGCAAGCCGCTGGATAAAGTGCCGGCCGGACTCTATATCCCGCCCGACGCTCTGAAGGTGTTTCTGGAATCCTTCGAGGGACCGCTCGATCTGCTGCTCTGGCTGATCCAGAAGCAGAAGTTCGACGTCATGGACATTCCCATGGCGACGCTGACCGAGCAGTACATGCAGTACGTTGAACTGATCCGGAAAAACAATCTCGATCTGGCGGGTGACTACCTCGTCATGGCCGCTCATCTGATGGCGATCAAAAGCCAGCTACTGCTCCCGCTCCGGAAAGCCGATACCGGGGAGGAAGTGGAAGATCCCAAGGCCGAACTGATGCGGCGTCTGATCGAGTACCAGAAGATGAAACTCGCGGCCCAGGAGCTGGACCGCCTGCCGATCAGCGGCCGGGATTTCAGCCCGGTGGATGTCAGCAAACCCGAATCCGCCCCGGATCTCCCGGATGTGTCACTTGATGAACTGCGGCGCGCCTGGCGCTCCGTCATGGCCCGGATCAAGCTGCAGGAGCGGCATACTGTGACCCGCGAGGAACTTTCTGTCCGCGAACATATGTCCTCCATTCTGAAACAGCTTCAGACGAGGTCCTACGTGGAATTCACGGATGTCTTCGAAAACACACCGACCTTTGCCCACGCTCTTGTCAGCTATCTCGCGATCCTTGAACTCGCGAAAGAAGCAATGATCCGCATCACGCAGGCGGCGCCTTTTGCCCCCATCTGGCTCACGCTGTCTCACCGCGAAGAAACACTTCTCTAGAAAGCAAAAAGCCCCGCTCATCTGAAGTGAATGAGCAGGGCTTTGCACTGCGATCCATGCGCCCCGGCGGGGCGCACTTCTCATCAGTGAATTCTCATACCAGGCTTTGCGCCGGGGAAGGGTTCCAGCAGGAAGAATCCCGGGGTAGCTTTCTGATCCGCGTCAGCCGCCGAGAGCACCATGCCTTCGGAAAGACCAAAACGCATCTTGCGAGGTGCGAGATTCGCGATCATGACGATCAGCTTGCCGACCAGCTGCGCGGGCTCACTGTAGCTCGCCTTGATGCCGGAGAAGACCGTACGGGTCTTTCCCTCACCGACATCGAGCGTGAACTTCAGGAGCTTCGTGGAGCCTTCCACGGCTTCGCACGCCACTACCTTCGCGATACGGAGGTCAAGCTTCGCGAAATCATCAATCGTGCAGGTCGGGGCAATGGCTTCCCCGCCAGGCAGCGCTTCCACCTTCGGTTCTTCCTTCACCTCTGAGATCAGCTGATCCAGCTGCTTCTCCATATCGACGCGCTGCATCAGATGCTTGAAGGGCTGAATCGGGTTAGCGGAGGAGAGCGGCGTATCCACCGTGCTCCAGGTGAGTTCACCGCAGCCGAGGAACGCCTCAACCTTCTCAGCCACTCCCGGAAGCACCGGCTTCAGGTAGTTCGTGAGAATGCGGAAAGCCTCCAGGCAGACCGAGCACACTTCGTGCAGCTTCTCAGACTGCGCCGGATCCTTGGCGAGTTCCCAGGGCTTCATGTGATCGACGTACTCGTTCGTCTTATCGGCGAGTTCCATCACAAGGCGCATGGCCTTCGCATACTCACGGTCTTCGTAGAGCTCGACTACCTTCGGTGCATCTTCACGCAGCGCCTTCAGGAGCGGATCCGACATGGCGGAATCCAGCACGCGGCCCTCAAAGCGCTTCACGATGAAGCCGGCCGAGCGCGAGGCAATATTCACGTACTTGCCGATCAGATCGGAATTCACACGGGAGAAGAAGTCAGGCTTCGTGAAGTCGATATCCTCGACACGGCCGGACAGCTTGGCGGCGAGATAGTAGCGCAGCCACTCCGGATCCATGCCGAGATTGAGATACTTCAGCGGATCAATGCCAGTGCCGCGGGACTTGCTCATCTTCAGACCGCCCACGGTAACGAAACCGTGTGCGTAGATGTGATCCGGCACGCGGTAGGGCTTCCCGGCGAAGTGCAGCATCGCCGGCCAGAAAAGCGTGTGGAAGTAAATGATGTCCTTGCCGATAAAGTGAATCTGTTCGGTCTTCGGATCCATCAGGAATTCATCAAAATTCTTGCCGATGCTGTTGAAGTAGGACTTCAGAGAGGCGAGATAGCCAACCGGAGCGTCCAGCCAGACGTAGAAGTACTTGCCCGGCGCGTCCGGAATCGGAATGCCGAAGTACGGCGCGTCGCGGGAAATATCCCAGTCCTCAAGCTCAGCACCCTCACCGAGCCACTCCTGATCCTTCGCGAGCACCTCGGGCTGCACGCGGGGCTTGCCGTCAGCGCCATTGCCGCTCGTCCACTCGCGCAGGAACTGCACAGCCTTCGGATCGGAGAGCTTAAAGAAATAGTGCGTGGAACTGCGAAGCTCAGGCTTCGTGCCGGAGAGAACCGAATACGGATTGATGAGCTCAGTCGGGCGATAGACCGAGCCGCAGACTTCACAGCTGTCGCCATACTGATCCTCAGCGCCGCAGTGCGGGCACTTGCCCTTGATAAAGCGGTCCGCGAGGAACATCCCCTTCTGAGTGTCGTAGTACTGGGTGATCTCCTTGCTGTAGATCAGTCCCGCGGCCTTCAGACGGCGATAAATGTCCTGGGAAAGCTCGACATTCTCAGGGGAGTCAGTCGTGTGCCACCAGTCGAACTTCACATGGAAGCCGTCCAGGTACTGCTTGCGGCCGGCACGGATTTCCGCCACAAACTCCTGAGGCGTGACACCCTTCTTCTGAGCCGCGATCATCATCGGAGCGCCGTGCGTATCGTCAGCACCCACAAAATAAACCTGGTTGCCGGCCATCCGCTCATGACGCACCCAGATATCAGCCAGAATGTACTCAGTGATATGGCCGATATGGAAGGGGCCGTTGGCATACGGCAGTGCCGTCGTTACAAAAATATTGCGCTTCGTCATAAGTCTCTGTCTTATCGCAGCTGTCACAGAAAAATTAAATAGATCTTCTATTTTATATCCCCAAGCTGCTTACTTCTTTTGAGACTCATGCATTTTTTAGTGAAATGACATAATTGGGCATCCCGTTCTTCAACAGAAGGAAGAGCCATGACGGCAACAAAAGAAGCTATCGCCCAGGTGCTGAACGGCGTGATTGATCCCAATACCGGCAAGGGACTCCAGGACAGCGGTGAAATCGCTTCCGTTCTCCCCGGAGCGGTCATCATTGAGCTCGGTTACCCGGCAAAAAGCCAGATTGAACTGATTAAAAAAGCGGCTGAAGACGCGCTGCGCGCTGCCGGCATCGATTCTGAAGTGGAGGTGCGGCAGAACATCCGCGCTCACAAAGTCCGCTCCACGCTCCGCGTGCTGCCGAACGTGAAGAACATCATCGCGGTTTCTTCCGGCAAGGGCGGTGTCGGCAAATCCACCGTCACGGCAAATCTCGCGCTTGCCCTCGCCTCTGAAGGCGCCAAGGTTGGTGTGCTGGATGCTGATATTTACGGTCCCAGCCAGCCCACAATGCTGGGTGCCTCCGGCACTCCTCAGTCGAAAGACGGCAAGACGATGGAACCGATCGAAGCGAACGGCCTGCAGATCAACTCCATCGGCTTCATGGTGAATCCGGCCGATCCCGTTATCTGGCGCGGTCCGATGGTCTCCTCCGCCCTGCGCGATCTCCTGCAGCAGACGAACTGGCACGATCTCGACTATCTGGTGATCGATATGCCGCCTGGAACCGGTGACATTCAGCTCACGCTTTCCCAGCAGGTACCGGTCACCGGCGCCATTGTTGTCACCACGCCGCAGGACATCGCGACGCTTGACGCCGTGAAGGGACTCATGATGTTCCGCAAGGTGAATATCCCTGTGCTCGGCATTGTGGAAAACATGGCGCTCTTCAAGTGCCCCCACTGCGGTCACCTTGAGCGGATCTTCGGTGAAGGCGGAGCGGAACGGATGTCCAAGGAGTACGGTGTTCCGGTTCTCGGCAGCCTCCCCCTTGAGCGCGGCATCCGCGAGGACGCGGACTCCGGGCATCCGACGGTGCTCGCTGAGCCCGACAGCGAAACGGCAGAGATCTTCCGTGCCATCGCGAGAAAGACCGCGGTAGCGCTCTCAGAAACGCCGAAGGATTTCTCCTCCGGCATTCCGAAGGTCACGGTTCAGAACGCGGCCCCCAAGGCCTGATGACGCTCTGAATGAAAAAAGGCTTCCCGTGAGGGAAGCCTTTTTCTATGCCTGTCTCAGGCTGAGGCCGGAAGAGAATTACTCTTCAGAGCCCTCTTCACCCTTGTGATGGGCGGGATCCGGCACGCCGAGAGCCTTATGCAGCTTCGGAGACGTCGTCGTGTACTGCAGGAACACCTTCTTATCCGGGAACACATACTGGGAAGCCGCGAAGGCCGCCAGAGCGCACTCGTGGAAACCGGACAGAATCAGCTTCTTCTTGCCAGGGTAAGTGTTGCAGTCGCCGACCGCAAAGATACCGGGAATGTTGGTTTCAAAACGGGCGGTATCGACCACGATCTGCTTGCGATCAAGCTCAAGACCCCATTCAGCGATCGGGCCCACCTTCGGCTGCAGGCCGAAGAAGACGAGGAGGCAGTCGAGCGGAATACGGCGCACAATGCCGTCGTTACCGGTCACACGGACTTCCGTCATCACACCGTCTTTCTCTTCGAAACCCGTCACCGAGCCCACGACAAACTGCATCTGCCAGTCTTCGCAGAGCTGCTTCATCTCGGCCACACGGGCGGGAGCAGCGCGGAAGCCATCGCGGCGATGGATCAGAATGACGCTCTCCGCCTTGCCGACGAGATTCAGCGTCCAGTCGAGAGCGGAGTCACCGCCGCCGCAGATCACGATGTTCTTGCCAGCGAAGAATTC
The DNA here is from genome assembly GCF_003402575.1 of Mesosutterella multiformis. Taxonomy (GTDB): domain Bacteria; phylum Pseudomonadota; class Gammaproteobacteria; order Burkholderiales; family Burkholderiaceae_F; genus Mesosutterella; species Mesosutterella multiformis. The sequence goes on along the minus strand of NZ_BGZJ01000001.1, from coordinate 805,317 downwards.
CGGATCACGCACCCGATAGAAGAGCTGCTTGTTCTCGAACTTCTCAATGCCCGGAACACGCATCGGACGGGCATCAAAAGAGCCCATACCGGAGGCGATGATCACGGCCTTGCAGTGGAAGCGGGTGCCCAGATCGGTTTCCACATGGAAGGAACCGTCCTCCTGCTTCTCAACCTTCGTGACGACTTCGCCCAGGTGATAGACCGGCTTGAAGGGATGATTCTGCTTCAGCAGGTTTTCAGTCAGCTCAGCCGACGAGTACACCGGAACAGCCGGAATATCGTAAATCGGCTTCTGGGGGTAGAGCTCCATGCACTGGCCGCCCACATTCCGAAGAGAATCCACCACGTGGCATTTCATCTCCAGAAGACCGAGTTCGAAAACCTGAAACAGCCCGACCGGACCTCCACCGACGACAACGACGTCTGTTTCAATGATTTCGTCAGTCCGCTCTGCAACGGTCAAGTAATCTTTAATAGCCATTTCTGTTGATATATAAGAGTTCAGGCGCTCCCCGTCCGGGAGCGGTTCAGCCGCAGGCTTCGCCTGGGTAAAAAAATACGCGTAGGGGTGTATTCTCGCATTATTTAGCCCCGAGCACATGCGCTAAAACAACTAATTAATGATGGGGTTTATCCTGCTTCAGGTGGTCCTCGGCTTCGCGAAGATCCGCATCCACCTCGCTCATCGTGAAGAAATCCCCGTCCGACACGCGCTGCGCCTGCTTGAACTGATAGGCGGCCATCTTCCAGTCGCCCTGCAGCGCGTACATCTTTCCGGTCGCCCGGAAGGCCTCACTCCGCCGGCCCAGTGCCTCGCTTGACCTCGCGAGATAACGGAAATAGTCCGCGTTATCCTGGGATATCGCGCTCTGACCCTTCAGGTATTTCAGAATCTCTTCATGCATCCCCTGCTCATAGAGATCCTCGATGTAGGTCTTCGCGAGCATGACAGAAAGCGGATTATCGTTCGCGAGCGCAGCGATTTCTTTCAGCACCGGCTTCTTATCGGCTGCCATCGCGTATCGGGTCTGAAGAAGATTCTTCTGCAGGAAGACATCATTTCTGCCTGCCATCTGGACAGCCTTCTGCGCTTCGGCGTACGCCTGTGCCGCGTCGCCGTCCAGCGCATAGACAACCGAGAGTCCGTAATGCGCTACCGCGGCCTGCACCCCGGTCGCCTTTTTACTCAGCACAGTCTGGAACTGAACCTTCGCTGAATCCCGGCCGGCTGAGCTTCCGGACTGCAGCACCAGAGCTCGTGCCTGCATCAGATAGAAATCAAAGCTGTCATGCCGGATAAAGGGACGCTGGAGCTCGCGCGCCCGGTTTTCCATGTCCGCGATTCGCTCAACAGTGAGCGGATGATCAGACAGGTACGCCGAGGCATTCGCTTCATAGGGGCCGGTGCGCTGCAGGAGCCTCTGGAAGAAGCGGGTCATGCCGTTCGGGTCGAAATTGGCCCGCACCATAATCTGGAAACCGATTCGGTCAGCTTCCTGCTCCGCGCTGCGGGAGAATTTCAGCTGATTCGATATGAGCGCGGCCTGGCCGCCCATCATGATCGCGGCCGCCGCGTCACCGCCCGAATTGCCGCCAGCCGACGCAGCCAGAATCGCGAGAAGGAATGAGCCCAGAGAGGCCGCGACATTTCCCTTCTGATTCTCGAGCATGCGGGCAATGTGGCGCTGTGTCACGTGGGCAATTTCATGCGCCATAACGCCCGCGAGCTCGCTCTCGTCCTGCGCCGCGACCAGTGTGCCCGTGAAAACCGCGATGAAACCGCCAGGAAGCGCAAAAGCGTTGATTTCCCCAAGCTTCATCGGAAAGAACTGGAAACTGTACGGCGTCACCGGCGCGGCAGCGACCAGCCGGTAACCGAGCCTCATCAGATATTCATGAATATCGGGATCATGGAGGTAATAGGGGCTTTGCCGGATCTCCTCCATGGACTGCTCGCCGATCTTCCGCTCGTCAGCCGGAGACAGTTCTCCTGAGCCGGCCGGCGCACCGAGCGACGGCAGATTGATCTGACTGGTCATTTGCGGTTTGGCCGGCAGAGAGGCCGCCATGAGGCAGCAGGCGGCAACAGCAATCCATGGCTTCATACGGATCCTTTGGAGTTTTGCAGAGACGGAGACTCGCTTACAAACTCAATTATCATAAGAAGATTGCCGGCGGGGGACTGCTGGATTTTGTACCTTTTTAGTGAGAATTTTCGACAAAATGACTGAGAACGGCGGACTGACACACTTCGACTCCCAGGGACAGGCACACATGGTAGATGTGGGAGAGAAATCGATTACTCACCGATCAGCAACAGCTCAGGGCGTTATCCGCATGCAGCCGGAAACTTTCCAGGTCATTGCGTCCGGCAGCGCGAAAAAGGGAGACGTCATCGGTATTGCCCGCATTGCGGCAATCATGGCGAGCAAAAAAACCTCCGAACTCGTTCCGCTCTGCCACCCGCTGCCGCTTACGCATGTCAGCGCTGAGTTCGATCTGCATCCGGAAGCCTCCAGCATTGTCTGCCGTGTGACCTGCGAGACCTATGGCAAGACCGGGGTCGAAATGGAAGCGCTTACGGCAGTCGAGGTCGGTCTTCTCACGATTTACGACATGTGCAAGGCGATTGACCGCGGCATGGTGCTTTCCGATATCCGGCTTCTGGATAAGGCCGGCGGAAAGAGCGGGCACTGGGTATCGGATTCTCCCGCGCCGCAGCTGGATAAATGATTTAAAGCGGCAGTGAGAGCCTGACAGAGGCGCCGCCCGTTTCCGGGCTCTCAATTGACAGCGTCCCGCCGCATTCCTCTATGCGGCGGCGCATGCCTTTCAGCCCCAGACCGCTGCCGGTAGCTGACGCCGCGGCAGGCTCCTCAGGCTTGAACCCGACGCCATTATCCGTCACGGAAAGCAGCAGCCTGCTGTCCTCCGTCCTGGCGGCTACTTCAACACGGGTCGCCTGGCTGTACTTAATCGCGTTTGTCAGCGCTTCCTGCACCATGCGGAGCGCGCACTGGGCCTTCTGGGGCGGCAGCGACAGTTCATCAGGAAGCGAAAGCGTGTTCCACTTCAGCTCCAGCTTCGCCGCCTTGAGTCTCGGCGCGAGCCGGTAGCGAAGATTCGCGAGAGCAGTGCCGAAATCCTCTGTGCTCACTCCGCTCGCATCGATCGCGATACGCATCTGATCAAGGCAGGACTGCAGGGCACTTTCAATATCCTCTTTCGGGAGATTGCCATTCTTGACCGCGGAGAGCGTCGAAATCAACTCAGCGCCCAGCCCGTCATGCATATCCTGAATGTAGCGCTGACGCTCTTTCTGCACCGCTTCGGCGACAGCTGCTGAAATGACTTTGCTCTCTGACTCCGCATCTTTCCTCGCTGCGCTCTCAATCTGAGAGAGACGGGCCTTCGCTTCCTTTTCACGGTGCTCTTCAGCCACCGCAATACCCCAGGCCGCCGCGCTGAAGGCTGCCGCGCACTCACCGAACACGAGCGCGAAGGGGCGGCCTGTCAGAAGAAGCGTGACAAATCCGGCAAGATAAGAGGCAAAGGCAAAAACGGGGAAAAAGAGACCGATACCGGGCTTCAACCTGGCTGCCGCTGCGGCCGCGCCGCCAAGAACGAGCAGCAGAAGTCCGGGGATTCCGCCAAGCGTCTGCAGCTGCGCGGCAGGCGGACTCAGAAGAACCGCGATTACAACGCTGACGCCCAAAAGCACCGCCGCCGCGGTGCGGCGGCCAGTTGTCTCAGTCAGACGGGGAATGGACGCAAAAATCCCCACCAGGGCAGCTCCGAAAACGAGATGCCTTAGATTGATGAGGATTAGGATCCAGATTGGATAAGAACCCACGCGTCGCGTCCTGCGGCCAGATCAAGAGGGGGTCAGTTATGGAGCAGTCCCATCTGGCTCGCTTCATACACGGCTTCACCGCGGGAATGGACCTGAAGCTTGCGATAGATCTTCTTGATATGAGCGGTCACCGTGTGCGGAGAGATCGTCAGAATCTCGCCGATTTCATTGAAGCTCATACCCTTCGCGAGAAGATGCAGAATTTCCGTTTCGCGGGCAGAAAGCGGGCTCGGTTCGGCATCAGGAACGATGCCATTGCCGGTCGGATGATTCTGCAGCGCGCGGAGCACGCTTCTCGCGACTGACGGGCTGACAGGAGATCCGCCGCCTCGCAGCAGCCGAATCTGGCCGGTGATATCTTCGCTATCGGCTTCCTTGAGGATGTAGCCGGTAGCGCCTGCCTCGATCGAGCTCACCACGTGCTGTTCATCGCCATAAACCGTAATGACCATGATGTCGGAGGAGGGATGGAGGCGATTCGCTAGGCGAATCAGATCGATGCCGCTGCCGTCAGGCAAGCCGAGATCGATCACCATGACCTCAAAATCCAGAGTCTCGATCAGCTGCTGAGCTTCATGCTTAGTAGAAGCAAAGCCGACGACCTTCATCATAGGGTCTTGATTAATGGTGGTTTCAAAACGGCGCCGAACTTCAGCGTCATCTTCAACAAGCAGAACCGTGATTGTCTTTTCAGGCATTTGTGAGTGATCTTCTGTTCGAAGGAATTCTCGTGACAATTCGGGCTCTAGCAAAAACCGGAGGACCGACTCTCGCTAACCCTTTCTTTCAACTGATTTCGGGTTGCCGCACCAACAGCAGGACCAGCATTAAATTCCCAGTCTGTAAACCGAAACTTCTGTTTATTATAAATCAGGGGGAGGTGATTCCCCTGCATAGAAATTACTTATTTACTCCTCGGTGCAGGGATCTTCGTCAAAAACAGCCCCGTAATACGCTTAATTCGCCCTAAAACCGGATTCTGGCGTATAGCCATGATTAAAGTCTTATGATGTTCAACCGGGATTTTGCAGAGTTTTCTGCAGAGGTTAAAGATGCCAGCCAGTGCTACCAAGATTCTTATTATTGACGACGACGCCGATCTCGTTTCCCTTCTCACCGATAACCTTCAGCTGGAAGGTTTTTCTCCCTCCCCTGCCTATAACGGTGAGGATGGGCTGCTGAAGCTGTCGCAGGAAAATTTTGATCTCGTCATTCTCGATGTCATGATGCCCGGCATGAAAGGAACCGAAGTGCTTGCCAAGATCCGCGAGCACTCTCATATTCCGGTCATTATGCTGACAGCCAGAGGCGATCCCGCGGACAGGATCATCGGGCTTGAACTCGGCGCAGATGACTATGTGCCGAAACCCTTTACGCCGCGTGAGCTGGTCGCGAGAATCCGCGCTATTCTGCGCCGCACCGCGAGCCAGGAGTCCCCTGTCACGCCGCTCGTTGTCGGTCCTCTCACCGTCAACCCGGCACAGCGCCGCGTGTGGGTCACCGCGACGAAAAAGAATATCGAGCTGACATCGACCGAGTTCTCGCTTTTTGAAATGCTCGGGCGGAATCTCGGTCAGCGCGTTTCCAAGGCGGATATCTATACGCAGGTTCTCGGCCGGGACATGGGCCGCTACGACCGGGCGATTGACGTCCATGTGAGCGCGCTCCGCCATAAGCTGAATGACGCTGTCGGTCCCGCGATCTCCATCGCGAGCATCCGGGGATTCGGTTACCAGATGTCGGTGCTGGACGACTCCGCCAGCTGATCTCTATGCAGAAAAAAACGCGGCTTTCTCTCTTCAAGGCGAACACCTTCTTCTGGCAGACCCTTGCGGGTCTGATCGTCGCTATGACGCTGTCCGGATTTTTGGTATTCGCCGTCGCCTGGGGTTTTCTGAATCCGGACCATACTCTGCTCCTTAATCATCCGGGCGAAGACCGGGTGATATTCGCGGAGGAAGTCGTGTCTCTCGGCGGGAAACCGGCTCTCACAAGCTGGCTTCAGAATCAGAACCCCGGTCCGGACCATGCCCGTGTGTACGCGGTCGACAGCACAGACCACGATCTTGGTGGACACAAAATCCCGAACGGCGCGCTGGAGCGCGCGCGTGCCCTGGTACGTCAGGGGGGCAACACGCTCGGCATCCGGTCTTTCAATATCGAGGGTGAGGAAATACTGGTCTTCACCGCAAGAAAACCGGTGAATTTCTTCAAGGATTCCACCCGGGTGCTGCTCTTCGCGCCCCACGGCGCTCCGCTTTGGCTCACCTGCATCATTTCGCTCCTGGTTGCGAGCGCTGTGGCCGCGGGACTGGCCTGGCGGCTCACACGGCCGCTCAGACAGATTGAGGGGGCCATGGTCCAGGCCGCTTCGGGCGACCTGAATGTCCGGATTTCAGAGAGTGTCAAAGGGAGCAGCTCTGAATTTATAGAGCTCGCCAAAAAGTTCGATATGATGGCCGCCACCATCCAGCAGCTGATCGACCGGCAGCAGAACCTCTTCCACAGTGTGAGCCACGAACTGCGTTCGCCCCTCGCCCGGATCAACTGTGCGGTTGAGCTTGCCCGGCGCTCCCCCGATATCACGCCGAAAATGCTTGACCGGATTGAGAGTGATGTGCAGAAGCTCGACTCACTGGTCGGCGATCTGCTCACCTATACACGGCTGAACGCCGAAGTCTCTATTCCCTTCTCGGAAATTGATGTCAGCGAGATTGTGGAAGACATCGCCGATAACGCGTCGCTTGAGGGGGATGCGCGGAAGATTCAGGTGATCTGCGACCTTCCGAAGGATGATCTCATCATGACCGGCAACGCCGATCTGCTTGCGCACGCCATTGAGAATGTCGTCCGCAACGCTCTTCGGTTCTCGCCTGACGGCGGAAAAGTGACGATTCAGGGCGGGATGGTGTCCGACAGCTCGCTTCAGATTTCCGTTCAGGATGAAGGCCCCGGCATCCCGCAGGAAGAAATGGCCAAAATCTTTGATCCTTTCTTCAGAGGCGCTAACCAGGCGACCGGATCCGGCTATGGGCTAGGGCTGCCGATCACCATGCAGGCGGCCCAGCACCACGGCGGAACGGTCCATGCGGAAAATATCCTTCCGCATGGCCTGAAGATCACAATCACACTCCCCCTGAAACCCGCGGGGAAAAGCGAAAAAGCTTAAGCGTTGAGCGCCCGGAGCACTTCCTCGTGAAGTGCTCCGCCTGCCGTGCAGACAGCGGACTTCTCTTTCAGGGGGTTGCCGCCTGAAGTGCTTGTGATGACACCGCCCGCTCCCTCAACCACGGGGATCAGCGCAGCCACATCCCAGTACGAGAGATCCGGATCAATCATGATGTCCGCACCGCCGGATGCCACGGCGAAATACCCAAAGCAGTCGCCCCAGGTCCGGTAGAGCTTCGCGCGGTCGATCAGCGTCTGCATGCGGCTGTCCCCCACCTGCTCGGATGTCGTCCAGTGAGAGGTCACGAGGAGCGTCGCATCCTCTACCCGATTGCATTCGCGGACCTTCATGGGATTTTCAGAAGTGATGCCAAGCGCATTGCGATGAAGAACCGCGCCGCCCTGCCACCCAACAGCCCGGATACCGGCAGCCGGAAAGGCAATAGAGGAGAGAATCGGGCCAAAACCGTTTCCCTCATCGCGCTCAAGCGCTATCAGGTTTCCGAAATGAAAGCTGTTTGAAATAAAGGCCCGGGTCCCGTCGATCGGATCCAGAATCCAGCGATAACGGGGGAAAGGACCGAAAGCCTCCTTGATTCCCAGCTCCTCGCCATAAATGCCATGCTGCGGATAATTTTCCTCAATCATCCGGCGCATAGCAGATTCCGCCCCACGGTCCGCGAGGGTGACGGGCGTATGGTTGCTTTTCTCATCCACCCGGATTCCGGCCAGAAAATTCGGCAGAATCACCTTCAGCGCGGCATCCGCCAGACGCTTCAGGAAAGGTAAAAACTCGTCCCGTTCTTCCGGAGTGGACGGTTTGGTAAACCGGGGATAATTCATGACTGCCTCTTATTGCTCCTGCGTGACCAAAATATTGTACGTGTACTGCAAGCAGTCCTGCGGCAATTGCGTCATAATGACGCAACAGCCCGTCTTGAAAGACAGGCTCTTTCTGTTTCTGTAGGATTTTTAGGAATTATGCCGGTCTATGGATATAAGTGTTCCTCCTGCGGCTTTGAAGAGGACATCATTCAGAAAATGTCAGACAAGCCTCTGACCAAATGCCCGAAGTGCGGGAAAGACACGTTTGTGAAACAGCTGTCTGCCCCCGGTTTCGAGCTGAAGGGCAAGGGCTGGGCTGCGACGGACTTCAATGCCGGTCATACCGGGGTTGCGGCCGCCCACACCAAGAACAAGTGAGCAGCAGAGGCGGGATGCGTTCCGCCCCTGAGGCCTTAGCAAATGCGTCTCGATCGTCCCTGAATAACAGGCCCGGATCCTGACGCTTTTGTTTTCATTACAGACATGTTCAAAAAGTTCATCTCCGCGGGGCTCCTCTTCTGGATCCCTCTGATCTTCACCGTCTGGATTCTCGACAGCGTCATTGAATTCAGCGACAGGCTTCTCGTCTTTCTTCCGACGCAGCAGCTGCCCGCCTTTCTGGCAAAAATTCCAGGTCTCGGGCTGATTTTCGCTGTCATCATCATCTTCCTCACCGGCGTCATCGTCGCCAACGTTCTCGGCAAAAAGATTGTTTCCTGGTGGGAAGCGCTGCTCGACCGCATCCCGATCGTGCACCCGATCTACAGCGGCATCAAAAAAATCGCAAGCACCTTTCTCAGCCAGCAGTCGCAGAGCTTTCAGAAGGTCGTCATGGTGGAGTATCCCCGCAAAGGGGCCTGGACACTTGCCTTTGTGGTGAACAAAGCGCCTGACACGATCCGCTCTGCCGCGAAAACCGAGGAAAACCTCCTCACGGTGTTCGTTCCGACTGCGCCGAACCCGACCTCAGGCTACGTGATCTTCGTCCCCGAATCCGAAACCCGCGAAACGAGCTTCGGAATTGAAGAGGCATTCACGTTCCATGTTTCCATGGGGGTTGTCGTGCCGGGAAGCGAAAAACATGAGTCTGATGACGCCGTCAAGGCCTGATTTTCGCCTTTCTTACTCTGGACAGGCGTTCAAGCGCTAAACTTGTCAAAGAATTCTTTTCTGAGTTGCTGCCTGCGCTCCGGGCTCCCTGCGGAACCCTGCGCACAGCGCAGCACAGTTTTGTTCAGCTGTTTTGCAAACAGCTATTGTTAGTGACCCGGAGCTTCTATGCGTACCGTTTATTCGGGTTTGGTTGATGAAAAATTCATCGGGCAGACCGTCACCCTTTATGGCTGGGTTCATCGCCGTCGTGACCACGGTGGTGTGATTTTTATTGACCTTCGCGACCGCGAAGGCCTCGTTCAGGTCGTCTGCGACCCTGACCGTCCTGAAGTGTTCAATACTGCCGACAAGGTCCGTAATGAATACTGCCTCAAGGTGGTTGGCCTCGTTCGCTCCCGTCCTGAAGGCACCAAGAATGACGACCTGATCTCCGGTGCCGTTGAGGTTCTCTGCCAGGATCTGGAAGTGCTGAACCCGTCTCTGACGCCTCCGTTCAGCCTGGATGACGACAACATCTCTGAAACGGCCCGCCTGACCTACCGCGTGCTCGACCTGCGCCGTCCGGTGATGCAGCGTAATCTGCGCCTCCGCTACAAGACCGCTATGGCCTTCCGCCGCTTCCTCGACGAGCATGGCTTCATCGATATTGAAACCCCGGCTCTGACCCGCAGCACCCCTGAAGGCGCCCGCGACTACCTCGTGCCGTCCCGCGTTGAAGAAGGCTGCTTCTACGCTCTGCCGCAGTCTCCCCAGCTCTTCAAGCAGATGCTGATGGTCGCCGGTTTCGACCGTTACTATCAGATCGTCAAGTGCTTCCGCGACGAAGACCTCCGTGCTGACCGTCAGCCTGAATTCACTCAGGTCGATATTGAAACCTCCTTCCTCACGCAGGAAGAAATCCGCGACATGTTCGAAAAGATGGTCCGCGGTGTGTTTAAGGAAGTGCTCGGCGTTGAACTCGCGAATCCGTACCCGGTTATGCGCTGGGATGACGCGATGGCGAAGTACGGCTCCGACAAGCCTGACCTCCGTATCTCCCTTGAGTTCAAGGAAATCACGGACCTCTGCAAGGACACGAGCTTCAAGGTGTTCGCCAATGCCGCAGCCATGCCTAACGGCAAGGTTGTCGCCATGAACGTGCCGAAGGGCTGCCAGCTGCCCCGTTCCGAGATTGACTCCTACACCGAGTTCGTCAAGATCTACGGCGCCAAGGGTCTTGCCTACATCAAGGTGAACGAAAAGGCGAAGGGCCGCGAAGGTCTCCAGAGCCCGATCGTGAAGAACCTCTCCGACGAGTTCCTGAATGCCGTGATTGAACGCACCGGCGCGAATGATGGCGACGTCATTTTCTTCGGCGCGGACAAGAAGAAGATCGTCTGGGATTCTCTCGGCGCTCTCCGTCTGAAGATCGGCCGCAGCGAGTTCGGCAAGAAGGCCGGCCTCTTCACCGAAGGCTGGAAGGCTCTCTGGGTTATCGACTTCCCGATGTTCGAGTGGTCTGATGAAGAAAACCGCTGGATGGCCTGCCATCACCCGTTCACCTGCCCGAAGCCCGAAGACGTGGACAAGCTCCAGTCGGATCCGGAACACTGCTACGCCCAGGCTTACGACATGGTGCTGAATGGCTGGGAAATCGGCGGCGGCTCCATCCGTATCCACAAGGAAGACGTGCAGGAGAAGGTCTTCAGCGCTCTGAAGATCACGCCTGAAGAGGCTGAACAGAAGTTCGGCTTCCTGCTGAACGCCCTGAAGTTCGGCGCGCCGCCCCATGGCGGTATCGCCTTCGGTCTTGATCGTATCGTCGCCATGATGACCGGCGCCAATTCGATCCGCGACGTGATCGCGTTCCCGAAGACGCAGCGCGCCCAGTGCCTGCTCACGCACGCTCCGGCTCCGGTGACGGAGAAGCAGCTGCGCGAACTGCACATCCGCCTGCGCAACGAGCATCATCACGACGAGCAGTAATTGATCCATCCCCCTTTTTCAGGGGGACCGGTTCTGAAGCCCTGCCGGGATTATTTCCCCGCAGGGCTTTCTTTTTTTCTCAGTAAATCGGGAACCGGGTATTCTTCCTCGGATCCTCGGAAATCGTCCACTCGGTTACCACGTTGTCGCGCCCATACTGAACCCAGAGCACCACATCCGAACGGGACGCATCCTGGAACCGGTACATGTAGGCGGACTGGTTGAGCAGCTTGAAGTCAAAAATCTTCGTGCAGTGCCCGAAGAGTCGATAGACATCGGCGATCGTTGTCTTGCCCGGCTTGATCAGGCGGTAGAAGTTCTCTTCAACGAGCGCCTGCTCACGCTTCACAAAGCGCCCGTTCTTATCAAAGAACATCCACCAGACTTCCTGCCCTTCAGGCTGCAGGGAATAGGTGTAACGGGTCGTGCCGTCAGGCATGGCTGTGATGGAATCCGGTTTCCCGAGCTTCTCCACCACCTGGGATTCTGTGCTTCCCAGATCAATCATCTGCGGATGCGCGCAGCCGCATAGAGCAAAGGCCGGCACAGCACCGGCCGCCACCAGCTTAAGAAGAGTCCGCCTGCTCAGCATCATCACTTCTCCTTCTCCGGGCGGGCATCCGGATAGCTGCTTTCGACCTCTGAAATCATCTCTTTCAGAATGGTCCGGATATCGTCCGCCCGGCATCCAATAAGGACCGCGTCATCGAGCGCCGCGGAAACCGATTCCCGCAGCTCGCGGTAGTTTTCATCTAGCACTTTAACCTTTTCCGTGCAGGATACGTTTTTCCCCGACACATCCTTCCAGAGCGGCATTCCGTCAGGCCTTTTCTCAAACTCCTGAGCCATCACGCTTTCCTCCCCGGCTGGCCGTATGTTCTGAAGCGCTCCAGCACCCGCGCCATCTCATCCTCGGGGAGCAGCCGGACGTCCCCGAGCTGCAGAAGATCGAGATACATCGAGGCGAGATTCTCTGTCTCCACGGCAAGCGCAAAGGCCCCCGGCAGACCAGAACCCGTCGCCAGCACCCCATGGTGAGCCATCAGGCAGACCCGGCAGTGTCTCAGGGCACCTGTCACGCTTTCCGCAAGCGCCTCAGTGCCGAACGTTGCATACGGCGCGCAGGGAATCTCCGCCGCCCCTGACATGGCCACCATATAGTGAAACGGCGGAATGCCTGACTCAAGGCAGGAAACCGCAGTAGCTTTCGGCGAATGCGTGTGAACAATCGCCCGGACTTCAGGTTTTGACTCATAGACCGCCGCGTGAAGCCGCCACTCGGAGGAAGGCAGCAGCGGCCCCTCATCCCGCCACTCGCCGGTCGGGAGACGCGTCACCCTCGAAATATCCTCCGGCGTGAGATCGTCGTACGGAACGCCGGATGGCGTGATCAGGAATGCCAGTGCGCCGCCTTCTGCCCGGCACCGGGCTGACACATTCCCGGATTTGTTCACGTTCAGGCGCTGGGTATTCATGGACCGTGCCGTCTCAATAATGCGGCTCCGAAGCACCTCAGTGTCTACAGGAAACTCCGTCTGAATCATCGCTTTCTCCTGCATTCTTCACTCCGGACGCGTCCCGGCAGGGGCCGGCATAAAGGGGCGGTCTCCCGCACCAGGGGCGAAAATCCCCTTCTCTGTCACAATTCCCGTGATAAGCCGCGCGGGAGTGATATCGAAAGCGATATTTCTTACCGCAGTCTCCCGCCCCGCGACCTGCACGCGGATCACGTCCCCATCAGGACCGATACCTGATATATCGGTGACTTCGCTCCGGGAACGCTCCTCTACCGGAATGCTCTTCACACCCTCCGCCATCGAAAAGTCTACGGTGGAAACAGGTGCCGCCACATAAAACGGCACTCCGCAATCCTTTGCCGCGAGCGCCTTCAGGTACGTACCGACCTTGTTTGCCACATCACCGTTAGACGCAATCCGGTCCGCTCCGACAATGACGAGATCAACCTCGCCCTGCTGCATCAGATACCCGCCCGCGTTATCCGCGATCAGTGTGCAGGGTATGCCTGCTTCGCGGAGCTCCCACTCGGTGAGCAGCCCCTGCATGCGGGGCCGGGTTTCATCAACCCAGACCTCCATCGGAATCCCTTTCTCCTGCGCCACATAAAGACCGGAGAGCGCAGTTCCATAATCGATTGTCGCGAGCCACCCGGCATTGCAGTGCGTCAGAATCCGGACCGGACGTCCATTCTTTCGATAAACCTCTTCAATAATGGCGGCAAAGTACCCGCCGATTGCCCGGTTGGATTCAATGTCCGACTCGCATATCTCCTCAGCCGCCTTCTGTGCGCGCGCTGCCCTCGCAGCCCCTGAAAGCCCCTCTGACGCTGCGGCTACCCGACGGACGGCCCACTGGAGGTTCACTGCCGTTGGTCTTGCCTCCGCGATCCGTTTCAGCCCCTCCTGAAGCTCTTCCTCAGTCTCCGCCTCGCGGCAGAGGAATGCCGCGGCCCAGGCTCCTGCCGCCCCGATCAGCGGGGCTCCGCGGACCTGCATGGATTTAATGGCGCGGATCAGCGCATCTGATGTTCCCTCACGGCAGATTTCCAGCCGGAAAGGCAGCTTCGTCTGATCAGGAAAGCACACGGTCTTTCCGCCGTCATCAGACCAGATACCCCGGATCCATTGATTGTTCACCTTCATTCGCCATTTCCTCCCTTGTTCCGGAGAAGCCTCTCCCATCAAGGCATTATCGGTACACTGTCTTATCGCATCCGGGAAACCGCATCCCGACGCATTCACACCTGCAGGCAGCTTATTTTCCGCCTGTTCTCCGTGTCCGGAATGCTTTTGCTTCCCTCATATAAAGCAAGATAACAGGAAACTCGCTGTTTATTTCCTTTAATGCTTTTATGATTCATATTGGATGAGTCTGTGCCCGGAGCCCTGCTCCGCAATCCCGCGGACTCAGTCTTTCCCTGTCCACCATCATCAGCAGAACAAAGATGAGCACTCTCGTTATTGAAACCTCGGACGGCATCCGTTCCATCGCCATCAACAAGCCCGCCAAGCGCAACAGCCTCTCAGCCGACACGCTGCAGGAACTGTCGACGGCTCTTGAAGATGCCGACAAGGACCCGGATGTCCGGGTCATTCTGATTCATGGCCTCCCGACCATCTTCTCGGCCGGATCTGATCTCGAGGAAATTGTTGCCGGCAATAAGATCAGCGCCGGCGTTGATAACGCAAGACACCTCATCTCGGTGGCCGACAATGTGAGAAAGCCTCTGATCGCGGCCGTGAACGGTCCGGCAGTCGGCCTTGCTGTCACGCTTCTCATGGCGTGCGACCTCGTCTACTGCGGAAAGCACGCGCTCTTCTCACTCCCCTTCACCGCTCTCGGCGAGACTCCTCTTTTCGGCATCACGCAGAGACTCATCGCCGAATGCGGCTATCACCACGCCGCTGAAAAGCTGCTCCTCTCAGAACCGATCACGGCAGAACAGGCTGTGGCACTTCATATCGCGAACGGTGTCTTTGAGGATGAAGATGTGCTCCGGGAAGCAACCGCCCGTGCCGTCCGTCTGACCCGCATGCCGCCTGAGGCCCTGATCCGCACAAAGAGCCTTCTGAGAGGCATCCTCCATAGCGACACCCGCGAGCAGTCCAAAAAAGAAGCTGAGGCGTTCAATGAGCAGCTCCAGGAGCCTGAAATCGTAGAAGCTCACCGGGCGTTTCTTGAAGGGCGCCGCCCCGATTTCTCGAAGAGCCTCGTGAAGAACGAAGGCAGCGCCTCCTGAGCAGGGAAGCCGCTTTCAAACAGTTTTCAACAAATTGGATTCAGTTTTGACAAGCGGCAAAGGTATCATTAACAAGATAAAAAGCGAGAACAAAGGCCTGTAACGACATGAACCAACACACTACCCAAGCCGAGGGGATTCTCTCTCTGGCAAAGGAAGTTCTGAAAATTGAATCCGCCGCGGTATCGGCTCTTTCTGACCGCATCGGAGATGACTTCGTCCGGGCCGTGCAGGCGCTCCTCGCCTGCCGCGGCCGCGTCGTCGTCACGGGTATCGGAAAAAGCGGCCATATTGCCCGCAAGATTGCGGCCACAATGGCTTCCACCGGGACCCCCGCTTTCTTTGTTCATGCCGCCGAAGCATCGCATGGTGACCTTGGCATGATCACCCGTGAGGATGTCGTAATCGGCATCTCTTACTCGGGGAGCACGTCCGAAGTACTCGCCATCATTCCCGCAATCAAGCGGGAAGGCGCTTTCCTCATCACGCTTACCGGCAATCCCGACAGCCCGATGGCCCGCGAAGCTGACATCAATCTGAACGTTCATGTCGCGCGCGAAGCCTGCCCGCTGAATCTCGCGCCGACCGCGTCAACCACGGCCACGCTTGCCATGGGGGACGCTCTCGCGATCGCCTGTCTCGACGCCAAAGGATTCACCAAAGAAGACTTTGCCCGGTCACATCCGGGCGGAGCGCTCGGCCGCAGGCTGCTGCTCCGGGTGCAGGACATCATGCGCCGCGGCGACGATGTACCGCGCGTTTCGCCCGACACGCAGATTCTTGCCGCCGTGCAGGAGATAAGCCGCAAGGGCATCGGCATGACCACCGTGACAGATAAGGACGGAAAGCTGCTCGGCATCTTCACGGAGGGTGACCTCCGGAGACTGATCGAGCGTGTCGGTGACATCCGTCCCATTGTGATCCGGGACGTCATGACGCCGCATCCGAAAGCCATATACCCTGAAGCGCTTGCCGCTGAAGCCGCATCGCTCCTTGAGCGCGCGCAGTGCAATCAGCTCCCTGTCGTCGATCACGATGGGCATCTGATCGGAGCGCTTCATTTCCATGACCTCATGACTGCCAAGGTAATCTGAGATGTCAGTAGAAGACAAAACCAAAAAAATCAAGCTGGTCGTCCTCGATGTGGACGGCGTCCTCACCGACGGCCAGATCGTTACCGGTTCCCAGGGAGAGCTCTGCAAGCACTTTGATGTCAAGGACGGTCTCGGCATCAAGATGCTGCTCGCCGCGGGGATCGATGTTGTCGTGATCACCGGCCGGCGGTCCGCCATCGTCGGCGCGCGGCTTCGTGAGCTCGGTGTCCGAGATGTGTTCCAGGGCCAGTCCTACAAGAAAGGTGCGTTCCTGGATCTCATTCAGGCTCGCCATCTGGACGCTTCGGAGTGCGCCTGCATGGGCGACGACATTCCGGATCTGCCGGTGCTGCAGCTGGTGGGACTCTCCTGTGCCCCGGCGGACGCCGTTGACACAGTTCTGAAGTCAGTCGACTTCGTTTCCTCCCGCGCGGGAGGCCGGGGAGCCGTTCGGGAAATGGCGGAAAAGATTCTGATGTCCCAGGGGGTCTGGGATGATCTGATCGACCGCTTTTACTTCCATCCCGACGCGCCCCGTTTCAGGTAATTGACATGCGGGAAAGAGTTTCAGCCATTGTTGCAATCATCCTCCTCGCCTTTCTGATCGGTGCGAGCTACTTCTACGCCGTGCAGTCAGGCCTTAAGGACCTGAAATACCTGCCGAGTGAAAACTCGCCGGACTATACAGCGACCAAGCTTTCGCTGACCGACTTTGACGGCGCGGGGAACCCTGTGCGCCGTGTCATCGCCGACAAGGTGATCCATTATTCGGACGACCGGACAGACGCCGATCATCCGCGCTATATCACCCTGACGCCGAACAAGCCTCAGGTCGACGCTTCTTCTGACCGCGGCTGGACACACGATGCCGGGAAAACGATCGAGTTTGAAGGGAACGTTAAAATTCTGAGAGACCCGGCAGGCAGCACTCCGGCCCTCAGCTTCGAAACCCAGAAGATGACAGCCTTCCCGGATACGGAACGCTTCACTTCAGACTCCCCGGTTGTCTTCCATCGTGGAAGCGACAGCACGACAGCGAGCGGCATGGACTACAGCTACGCCAACGGCACTATTTCACTTACGGGCCGCGTCAACACGCACATCGCCTCACGCAAATAATTGAGCGCAAACCATGAAAACAAAGCTTATTACAGCCCTTCTTCTGATTACAGCCGCTGCTACCGCAGGCGCGCTTCAGTCAGACAACTCGAAGCCGATTGAGATCGCCGCCGATCATTTCTCCGGCGACCAGGTCTCGCAGACAGCTGTTTACACGGGCCGCGTTGAGGTGCATCAGGGTACGCTTGAAATGCACGGCGACCGTCTCGACCTGCAGATCACGCCGAAGGGCTATCGGGTCGGCGTTCTGACAGGCAAGCTCGCCACCTTCAAGCAGCAGCGCGACAACCCGAATCCGAAGATCAGCGAGTGGATGCATGCTGAAGCCGACAAGCTGATCTACAACGAAGAAAAAGACACTATCACGCTCATCAACAATGCCCGCCTGACCCGTACGGAAAACGGCGTGCTGAAGGATGAAGCGACCGGTCAGACCATCGTGTATGATATCCGAAACGCCCGCTCTGTCGCCGAAGGCGGCACCGCAGGCGGTGAACGCCGCCGCGTGACGACAGTGATCGCGCCCCGCAAGCAGGACAACTCCTCCAGCTCCTCGGATACGACGAAGCTGCGTTCCTCCACCACGCTGGCACCGGCAAACAGGACGAAGTAAATGGCCGAATACGATAAGAACCTCGCCGTTGCCGGCACACATACTCTCGAAACCAAAGGGCTCAGAAAGCGCTACGGCCGCCGCGTCGTGGTGAAGGATGTGTCGCTGCGGGTGAAGAGCGGCGAAGTCGTGGGCCTGCTGGGCCCGAACGGTGCCGGCAAGACCACCACCTTCTACATGGTGGTTGGCCTCATCGTGGCTGACGGCGGCTCGATTTACCTCGACGGCAAGGACATTACGCACCTGCCGATTTATCGCCGCGCGCACATGGGCCTCACCTATCTGCCTCAGGAGGCGAGTGTCTTCCGGTCACTCACGGTGGAAGACAACATCCGCGCCATTCTTGAGCTGCAGAAGAATGAGGCCGGCAAGCCGCTCAGCAAGACCGAAATCAATGAGCGGCTCGAGTCCCTCCTGGATGAACTCTCCATTCAGAACATCCGCACGAATGTAGCCATGTCACTTTCAGGCGGCGAGCGGCGCCGCACGGAAATTGCCCGATCACTTGCGGCAAGTCCTAAATTCATTCTGCTTGACGAACCTTTCGCCGGCGTCGACCCGATTGCTGTGAGCGAAATCCGAAACATCATCCGGATTCTGAAGGAACGGAACATCGGTGTTCTGATCACGGACCACAACGTCCGGGAGACCTTCAAGACCTGCGACCATGCCTATATCATCAGCGACGGCAATGTGCTCGCCGCCGGTGTTCCGGAAGAGCTGAGCAACAACGAGACGGTCCGCAAGATCTATCTCGGCGAAGAGTTCGACTATCCCACGACAGGGAAAAAGCAGTAACAGCTGATTCTCCCGGATCCGGAACATGCCGAACGATCTGAAACTCCAGCAAGGCCAGCGCATGGTGCTGACACCTCAGCTGCAACAGGCAATTGAGGTGCTGGGGCTGTCGTCCGCCGAGCTTCTGGACGAGATCCATCGGGTTTCGGATGACAATCCCTTTCTCGAAGTGACCGAGCCTCAGGCTCAGGAAGAGCACGCCAGCCCGGTTCAGGAACCCGTGCGGAAGCCTGACGCGAGAGAGATTCAGAGCAGTGATGACGCGGGCGGCAATCCCGAGGGCGACTTCAGCGCAGCGCATGACAGCTTCGGCGAACTGAATTTTTCCCAGGCCTCCTGGGGACACGGCGACGCAAACAGCGACACCTCCCCGCTTGACTGGGTGGAAACATCCGAGACACTGCAGGAACACCTGGAAGCACAGATTCCCTTCCTCAGAGCAGCCCCTGAGGTAAAGGAAAAAGTGTCCTACCTGGTCGGTGAACTGGACGAAAACGGACTCTTCGAGGCGCCGCTTGAGGAAATAGCGGAGACCTTTGCCCGTCAGACCGGAACTGAACCGGCTGATCCTGGTACCTGGCAGCTCGCGCTTCAGGAACTTCAGTCCCTGGATCCCGCGGGGATTGGCGTTTATTCGGTTGCGGAGTCTCTCGCGCTGCAGCTGAAGCTCCTCGGCGAATCGGTTCCTGAACTTCCTCCCCGGCTGATCAGCCTTGCGGAGAACGCCCTTTCCGGCAGCCTTGGCGCGTTGGCTCACAAGGACTACGCCAAGCTGAAAAGAACGCTTGCCTGCACGGATGATGAGCTGAAGGCGGTCTATCGGATCATTCAGTCTCTGAACCCTCACCCGGCCTCTGACTTCAAGAACGATGCGGTGCAGTACGCCATTCCGGATATTCTCGTTACCCGGAAAAACGGGATATGGACCGCGTCATTAAATCCGGCTTCAACTCCAGCCCTCAGCATCAGCCCGCAGCTCTCTGAACTGACCGGTTCTGCGGCCAAGAAAAGCACGGCGGAAACGCCCTGGCGCGAAAAAGCAGCCCAGGCGAAAGTTTTTATCCGCAGTGTGGAGCAGCGTTACACCACGATGCTCCGGGTCGCGCAGTCGATCGTCAATCGTCAGCAGGAATTTTTCAGCAGCGGGGAAAAGGCACTGACCCCGATGGTGCTGAAGGACATTGCGGCGGACACCGGGCTTCATGAATCCACCATCTCCCGCGCCACAAACGGCAAATACCTTCAGTCTCCCGCGGGGATCTTCGAACTGAAATACTTCTTTAGCTCGCACGTCGCGGCTGAAAGCGGCGACACCGTTTCCTCCAAGGCAATCCGGTCACTGATCCGGGCCCTCATCGCCGAGGAACCGCCAGCCAAACCTCTCTCCGACGCCAAGCTTTCCGATCTCCTGAAGGAAAAAGGCTACCAGGTCGCACGGCGTACTGTCGCCAAGTACCGTGAACAGGAAAAAATCCTCCCCGCGTCTCTGAGGAAAAAAATTTAACGATAGAATTAAATGACATAGGAAGGCACCGACCCCCGAGGTGCCTGTTAGGAGTCTTTTGTCATGCAGGTTATCGCCGTTACAGGTCTATCAGGATCAGGAAAGTCCGTTGCCATCCGGCAGCTCGAGGACAGCGGCTACTACTGCATCGATAATCTGCCGGTCGACTTTATCGTTCCGGTGATTCAGTCTCTCAGGGACCGCGGTCAGGAGAAGGTCGCTGTTTCTGTCGACATCCGCTCCAAGGCCGCTCCCCAGACGGCTCTGCGCCAGTGTCAGGCCCTTAAGGATCTTGGAATCGATGTCCGGATCCTCGCACTGACCGCGTCCACGCCGGCGCTTGTTCAGCGATTCTCCGAAACCCGACGCCGCCATCCGCTGACGCCCCTTAACCGCGAACCCGGTGATCAGACGGGACTGCAGGAAGCGATTGCTCAGGAACGCTCCCTGATGAGCCTCGAGGACGGTTTCGTGCTCGATACGTCAGATCTCACGCCTTCCATGCTGAAAGCCTGGATCCGGCAGTTTATCAATGCTCCTGCCTCGGAAATGACAATTTCCTTTGAATCCTTCGCGTTCAAAAAAGGAATCCCCGTCGCAGCGGACTTCGTTTTCGATGTCCGGAACCTCCCGAACCCCTACTACGATACGGCGCTTCGCCCGCTCACCGGGCAGGATAAGCCGGTGATCGACTATCTGAAGAGCCAGCCTGAGGTCCTCGAAATGGTGTCCGATATCGAGACGTTCCTCCGCAAATGGATCCCCGGATTCAGAGCCCAGGGCCGGCACTATCTCACGATCTGCATCGGATGCACCGGCGGGCAGCACCGTTCGGTTTTCGTGGCGGAAGAACTCTACCGGCGCTTCTCAAGCATTGCCGGTGTCGTCGTCCGTCACCGGGCGCTCAAGCTCCCGCGGATCTAAGATCCCCGCGAATCTCGTCTGGATAAATTTGAGGACGGGGGAAGGCAGCGCCTCTGCGTCCGCGTCCCGGATACTGACCCACTTTCCGCCGGTAAAATGCCGCAGAGTGTCCGGCACCGCATCTCCTTCCCAGAAATGCATTTCAAGCCGGTAGTGGGTAAATTCATGAGGCAGCCGTCCCGCGTATCTGAGCGGCAGCCGTACCGCGGCCCCCTCCGGGAGAAGAGCGGCCGGATCGGGAGCCTCTTCTTCGTGAGGCGCTTCCGGGAAACAGTAAAGCCCCTGCCACACCCCCTTCATTTCCCGGCGGACAACCCAAAGCCGGCTTTCCGATCGGATGACAAGGAAGGAAGAAGAGCGGACCGGTTTTTCCGCCCGCTTTTTCACGCCGGGGAACGCGGAAGGGTCACCTGAGGCAAATCCTTTGCAGCCATCCCGCAGCGGGCAGCTGCCGCAGTCCGGCCGGGACCTCCGGCAGACCATGGATCCAAGATCCATCAGCGCCTGGGTGTAAATGCCGCACTCCTTCTGCGGCACCGTTTCCTCCGCGATTTCCCAGAGCCTCTTCTGATAAAGCGTTTCGCTTTCACCCCGCTTCACACCGAAGTACCGGGCAAAGACCCGCTTCGCATTGCCGTCAAGAATGGCCTCCGGCAAATCCCAGCAGCTGGAAAGAATGGCGGCCGCGGTCGATCGCCCGATGCCAGGCAGCGCCTCAAGCGCCTCCCGGTTTTTCGGAAATTCGCCCCCGGACGCCATAACGGCCTTTGCGCAGGCAAGCAGGTTCCGCCCCCGGGCATAATAGCCGAGCCCCGCCCAATGCCTGAGCACGTCATCCTCAGAGGCCGCCGCCAGAGTCCTGACATCCGGAAAGGCCTCGATAAATCTCAGATAGTAGGGGATCACGGTCGTGACCTGGGTCTGCTGCAGCATGATCTCCGATATCCATCTCCGGTACGGATCCCGGGTCTTCTGCCAGGGAAGGTCATGCCGGCCATGCTGCTTCTGCCACTTGATCAGTTGTTCTGCCAGATGCATTTCTGTTCCATTTCCGAAGGCGGTGTTTCCCGACAATCGCGGTCGCCTGCTACGGATTTCGCTAAATTCATTAGACTTCTCTGATAACAGCCACTTTACTTTGTTTGGGTCTATGAAAACAGCTTTCTCCCACGTTCTGCCCTGCATGCTGGCAGGAATCATGCTTTCCTCAGCGCCGGATTTCAGTTCGGCGCAGGAAATTCCGGCCGACAGCAAAGAGGCCGCCGCGGAGAAGGCTGACTCCTACTCCTACCCCGCCCTGACCAGCGATGTCCTTTTCAGTCTCATTGCGTCTGAAATTGCCGTGCAGCGTCATCAGTCAGGATCCGCCTTCCTCACGCTGATGGAAGAGGCGAAAAAGACGGGGAACCCAGGCATTGCCCGCAGGGCTTTCGCGATCGCCAATCTTTCAGCGGCCCCGAAAGAGGCGAGTGAAGCGCTGGCGCTCTGGTCAAAACTTACCGCCGGCACGCCTGAAGCTGAGGTGCCTGCCGCGTACGAGGCGCTGAGAAGCGGGAACTTTGATGCAGCCGAACCCGCCTTTGCCAAGTACCTGAAGACCCAGAGCCGCCCGTCTGTTGTTTTCCAGCAGATCTTCGCGTCACTGAACGGCCAGAGGATTGATAAGGCCCTGCCGCTTCTCACGTCTCTCGCTAAACCTTATGAAGCCAGCGAACCCGCTGTTGATCTCGCGATCTGCAGTGTCGCGGTTCAGGGGGCCCGGCGCGATATCGCTGAACGGTTTGCCCGCTCCGCCATCAAGGCAGCCCCGCAGAACCCGGCGGTCATCCGCCAGGCCGCGATCGCCCTGATGCCGCTGGAGCCTCAGGCCTCGGCCGATATGCTGAAACAGTTTCTGAAGGACTCACCGGAAGACTCCGCAACGCGCCTTATCTACGCGCAGAGCCTTCTCGCCGGGAAGCAAAAGGCGGAGTTCACGGCCCAGGCGAAACTTCTCACCACGAAGAAGCTCACCGGCACCCAATGGATTCAGCTTGGTGAAATGGCTGAGCAGAATGGCGAACCCAAAATCGCTGAAACCGCATACAGCACTTTCCTGAAGACTGAGCAGAAAGCCCCGGCTGATGAACGGAATCTCGCCTATATCCGGCTCGGTTTCCTCTCTGAAAATCAGCTGCGTCCCGAAGATGCACTCAGCTGGTACGAACAGGTAACGGACGGCAAGTACTACGTCGCGGCCCGTCTCCGCTCTGCCGATATCTATCAGAAAACCGGCCGCCCTGACCGGGCTATTGCTGTGCTTGAGCAGGCGAAGCCCAAAGCGGATGAGGGAAAGATCGCGATCACGACAGCGCTCAGTCAGCTGCTGAACGCCGCGAACCAGCCCTGGCAGGCCTATGACGCCATGCAGCAGACCGCAAAAACGGTCGGCAATGCGCCGGACTTTCTTTACAGCACCGCCATGCAGGCTGACAAAGTGAATGACCTGCAGGGCGTCGAATTCTATCTACGGAAGTACATCGCGCTCCGCCCCAATTCCTCCACCGGCTACAACGCGCTCGGCTACATCTTCGCCGAGCGGAATGTGCAGCTGCGGGAAGCACTCCGTCTTGTGGAAAAGGCCAATACGCTGAAACCAAGGGACCCCTATATCCTCGATTCTCTCGGCTGGGTCTACTACCGGCTGAAGAATTATGAGAAGGCGAAGCAATTCCTGGAGTCCTCGCTCAGTCTGCGCTATGACGCGGAAACCGTTGAACACCTGCTCACCGTACTCACGCAGGCCGGGGACCGCGCGGCGGCTCAGGCTGAGCTCGATAAGTGGGCGGCACAGCATCCGGATGACCAGTCTCTTCCCACCTTCCGTAAGAAGTTCGGTCTGAAATGAAACGCCGCACACTGCTCCTCGGTCTCGCTGCCTCCGCGCTCACTGCGGCCTGCTCTTCCCTGGGACCTCAGACAGGGAGTTTCGCGGAAAAGATTGAGGGACGCTTCAGTACGGTAACGGAGTTCCGGGGACGGAAGGAGAGCCAGACGGGCTCCTTCACGCTCAGGCGGTCAGGCTCCGCCACGGTGCTGGAGCTCGGGCATCCGCTCACTGGCATTCTTGCCCGGATCACGGTTTCACCGCAGCTCACCACGCTCGAGACCAGTGACGGAAAGAAACTCTCTGACCGGACGCCTGAGCGGCTCATGATGAATGAGCTCGGGTTCTCATTCCCTGTGACCGAAATGATGGGGTGGCTCAGTTCACCGCCTCCCGGAGATGAACTGTCGGCTCCGCCCTGGAGGATTGAGTTCCTCACGAAGACGGCTGACGGTCTCCCGAAGCTTGTCCGTGTCACCCGAGCGGAGAGCGCTGCTGCGCCTTCTGTCCGCCTCACCGTCACTATCGATAAGCGAGACGCCAATGCATCCTGATCTTCCGAAAGCCTTTCTCGATCTGCCGGCCCCGGCGAAAATCAATCTCTTTCTCCATATCGTCGGCATCCGGGAGGATGGTTATCACCTGCTCGAATCCGTCTTTCTGCTGATCTCGCTCGCGGACTCCGTAAGCCTCACAGAGCGGGCCGAAGGCGGTCTGGTCCGCACGGGAGACATGGCGGATAACCCCTCCGATCTCTGTCTGCGGGCCGCAAGGCTCCTGCAGGAAAAGACCGGGTGCCGGAAAGGCGCGGAAATCAGCGTCACGAAGCGTATTCCATCCGGCGCCGGCCTCGGCGGCGGATCTTCCGACGCGGCCACCACGCTGATCGGCCTCAACCGGCTCTGGAATCTCGGTGTCTCCCGTGAGGATCTCGCCACCTGGGGCACTGAGCTTGGGGCCGATGTTCCGTTTTTTATTCAGGGTGAAAATGCCTTCGTGGAAGGAATCGGAGAACGGATCACGCCAATCCCCGTTCCGGCGCACGATTTCCTGATCGTGTACCCCGGCGCATTCTCTGCCACAGATCGCGCGTTTCGGGATTTTGACTTGACAACACCGCCGCTATCACCGAAAATTAGCGGTCTTTCCTGCCTTTATCAGGACAAGGCTTTTCACTTTGGCTTTGGCCACAATGACTTACAGCCTGTCGTCACACAGTCCACACCCGCCGTCAGACAAGCCATACAAGCGCTTTCTCCCTTTGGGTCGGTCCGTATGACGGGATCAGGTTCAGCGGTTTTTCTTCCGCTCCAGAGCGGATCAGATGCCGAACGGGTATTGGAAAACCTTCCTGAAGAGTGGTCAGGCTACGCAGTAAAAAGCTTAGAACGTCATCCGCTGTCGGATTGGTTCCGCAGCGGGACGGGTTCTTGACAAGGACGGGGGAGTCGCCAAGGTGGTTAAGGCATCGGATTTTGATTCCGATATTCGCAGGTTCGAGTCCTGCCTCCCCTGCCAGAAACAAAGGGCATTTTGCCTGTTTTTCCCTTCCATGTACTGTCAGCATGGAACGATTAATACAACTGCGGGACGAAAGCCCTGCGAGGATTAAGAGCTAAATCATGGTTTCGAACAGCCTTATGGTTTTCTCGGGCAATGCAAATCCGAAGCTTGCCCTTTCTGTCACGCAGCACCTGAATATTCCATTGGGCCGTGCAACAGTCAACCGCTTCTCCGATGGTGAGGTTGCTGTTGAGATTAACGAGAACGTTCGTGGTCAGGATGTTTTCGTGCTGCAGAGCACCTGTGCTCCGACGAACGACAATCTGATGGAGCTGATGATCATGGTGGACGCTCTGCGCCGTGCTTCGGCCCGCAGAATTACCGCCGCAATTCCGTACTACGGCTATGCCCGTCAGGATCGCCGTCCGCGTTCCGCCCGCGTGGCCATCAGCGCGAAGGTTGTTGCGAACATGCTGCAGTCTGTCGGTGTTGACCGCGTCCTCACGATGGACCTTCACGCTGATCAGATTCAGGGCTTCTTTGACATTCCGGTGGATAACATCTATTCCACCCCGGTGCTTCTGAACGACATCCTCGCTCACCAGTATCCGAACCTGATGGTCGTTTCTCCTGACGTGGGCGGCGTGGTCCGCGCCCGTGCGATGGCGAAGGCTCTTGACGTTGATCTCGCGATCATCGATAAGCGCCGTCCCCGCGCCAACGTCGCTGAAATCATGAACATCATCGGCGAAGTGAAGGGCCGTACCTGCGTGATTACCGACGACATCGTCGATACCGCCGGCACCCTCTGCAATGCCGCGAGCGCGCTGAAGGAACGCGGTGCTGTCCGTGTTCTCGCCTACGCTGCTCACCCGGTGCTTTCCGGAAATGCCGTCGACCGTATCACGAATTCCCCGCTCGACGAGCTCGTCATCACGGACACGATTCCGCTTCGTCCCGAAGCTGAAGCCTGCCCGAAGATCCGCCAGCTCTCCTGCGCGGCTCTGATCGGCGAAACGATTTCCCGCATCGCCAACGAATCCTCCGTAAGCTCTCTGTTTGCGGAATAGCAAGAAACCCGCTGCTGGTCGCGGCGGCGGGTCCATTTTTTATTTTGGAGTTTTTCCATGAATTTCACTGCAACCACACGTAAAGCGCAAGGTACGGGTGCGAGCCGCCGTCTGCGCCGCGAGAACAAGCTTCCGGGCATTGTCTACGGCAACGACCAGGCTGCCACGCCGATCGTTCTCGATCACAACCCGATTTTCTATGCTCTTCGCAAGGAAGCGTTCCACTCCTCCGTCCTGACCCTGAATCTGGACGGCGTTGATCAGCTCGTCGTGCTGCGTTCCTTCCAGCTGCATCCCTACAAGCAGCAGGTTCTGCACATCGACTTCCAGCGTGTGGATCCGAACAAGCCGATGAACATGCGCGTGCCGCTGCACTTCGCTGGCGCCGAGAACAGCCCGGCTGTCAAGATCAGCAAGGGCCTTATCAGCCACCTGGTGTCCTTCCTCGAAGTTCACTGCCTGCCGAAGGATCTGCCTGAGTTCATCGATGTTGACCTGTCCAACATGACCGCTCAGACGATTCTGCGTGCTTCCGATCTGAACCTCCCGGCTGGCGTTACCGTCGTCGAGAAGCCCGGTGAAGACACCCCGATCGCCACCGTCATCACCGACTTCAAGGAAGAAGAGGCTGATGCCGCCGCTGACGCTGCCGCCGCCGCTGCTGCTTCTGCAGCTGCCGCCCCGGCTGAAGGCGCTGCCGCTCCGGCTGCTGCCGCTGAAGGCGAGAAGAAGGCCGAGTAATCTTTCCCGGCTTTTCTCTGAAAAGGCTCTTTCCTTTGAAAGAGCCTTTTTTTTTCAGGGCCGGAGAAGAAGACCGCTCTGGACTCTCCCCGCCCTGAAACGCGTACCGTAAGACGCTTAAGGAATTACTGAATCATGCCCGCTCAGATGAAAGGAATCTCACTCATTGTCGGTCTCGGCAATATCGGATCGGAATACGATGGCACGCGCCACAACGCGGGCTTTATGTTCGCCGATGAACTCGCCAGCCGTTCTCACGCTTACTTTTCGGAAGAAAAGAAGTTCAGCGCCTATGTGACCCGCGTCGAACTGGATCATCACGATGTCTGGCTGATGAAGCCGACGACCTACATGAACCGGTCCGGCACCGCCGTACAGGCTCTCGCCCAGTACTACCACATTGAGCCCGAGGAAATCCTTGTCGTCCATGATGAGCTCGATCTCCTGCCCGGATGCATGAAGCTGAAGCAGGGCGGCGGCAATGCCGGTCACAACGGACTGAAGGACATCACGCAGAAACTCGCCACGCCGAATTTCTGGCGCCTCCGTATCGGTACGGGTCATCCCCGCACGCTTGGCCTCCGAATCCAGGTTGTGGATTTCGTGCTCGGCAAACCGACTCCCGAACAGATGCAGAGCATTTCCAGCTGCATCACCGCCGGCATCGACTGCATGGCGGATCTCGCGGACGGCAACTTTCAGGCTGCGCAGAGGAAGATCGCTCCCTTCGGGAAGCATCCCGACGAAGCGGCCAAATAAGCCATGGCGTCGCCTATCTTCGTCAGTGCCTGCCTGCTAGGCCTCCCTGTACGCTGGGACGGAAAAGCCGTCTCAGGGGACTACGCGAGCATTCTCACCAAGTTCGTGTCCCGGGGCGGCCGAATCGTGTCGCTCTGCCCCGAATGCTCTGGTGGTCTTCCCACGCCGCGCCCGCCCTGTGAAATCCAGGCAGGAGACGGCTCGGACGTTCTTTCCGGAAAGGCCCGCGTGATCAGCATCAAAGGGACCGATCAGACGCTCGCCTATCTTCAGGGCGCCCGTGAGGCTCTGGCACTCTGCCTGCAGAATCAGGTCAAGGTGGCGGTGCTGAAATCTTTCAGCCCTGCCTGCGGAAACGGTAAAATTTACGATGGCTTTTTCCGCGGCACCAAAAAAGACGGCATCGGCGTTACAGCCTCCCTTCTCAGCCAGTCAGGCATACGTGTCTTCGATGAAGAGCACACCCTGGAGGCTGTCGCGCTCGCGCTCAAGGAATCTTCCGGCGAGTCCTGCGGCTGCGGCAGAGAGTAGACATTTTCAATCGCGTGAGGAGACACTCCTCCGCTTATATCTTTAGGAATTCAAGAAATGGGTCTTAAATGTGGCATCGTTGGCCTTCCCAACGTTGGCAAGTCAACGCTTTTCAATGCTCTGACGAAAGCGGGCATCGCCGCTGAGAATTACCCCTTCTGCACAATTGATCCCAATGTGGGCATCGTCGAGGTTCCGGATCCGCGTCTGCAGGCGCTCGCCGAAATCGACCACCCCAAGAAAATCGTTCCGGCTGCTGTCGAATTCGTCGACATCGCCGGTCTGGTTGCCGGCGCGAGCAAGGGCGAAGGCCTGGGCAATCAGTTCCTCGCCAACATCCGTGAGTGCGACGCCATTGCCCACATCGTCCGCTGCTTTGAGGACGACAACATTGTTCACGTGTCCGGCAAAGTGGATCCGGCGTCCGACATTGAAGTCATCAATACGGAACTGGCTCTCTCTGACCTCACCGTCGTTGAGAAGCAGATCCAGAAGTGGGGCAAGCAGGCCAAGCAGGGTGCTGACAAAGAAGCCGCTAAGCTGGTTGCTGTGCTGGAAAAGCTTCAGCCCGTCCTGAATGAAGGCAAGCCCGCCCGCACGGTGCCGCTGACTGACGAAGAGAAGCTGCTGATCAAGAATTACGGTCTCCTTACTCTGAAGCCCGTGATGTTTGTTGCCAATGTGAGCGAAGACGGCTTTGAGAACAACTCGTATCTCGATGCCGTGCGTCAGATCGCCAAGGAACAGGGCGCGACAGTTGTCGCGGTTTCTGCCCAGACCGAAGTTGAACTGCTCGAAATGCCGGAAGAAGACCGCGCCATGTTCCTCTCCGATATGGGAATGGAAGAGCCGGGCCTCAACCGCGTGATCCGCGCGGCTTACGACCTGCTCGGTCTGCAGACCTTCTTCACGAGCGGTGAAAAGGAAACACGCGCCTGGACGATTCATAAGGGCGATACCGCCCCGAAAGCGGCCGGCGTTATTCACACCGACTTTGAGCGCGGCTTCATCCGTGCGCAGACGATCGCCTTCGATGACTACATCAAGTATCACGGCGAAAAGGGTGCTCAGGAAGCCGGCAAGGAACGCGCCGAAGGCAAGGATTATGTCGTCCATGACGGCGACATCATGAACTTCCTTTTCAACGTCTGATTCTGCTGTCTTTAGTCTGATTCCTCTTCCGGGGCCGGGCATCCGGCCCCGGGATATCTGTCGGCCGCAATCGCTCAGTGGCGGCTTGTTAGAATACAATCAGACTGTTTTTTGTGATCCGCGGCAGGGGAATGTTCCTTTGCCCCCAATCCGACTGCCCCTCTGACACTATGGCTTTGACCAGCACCAAACAGCGAAAGGAACTAGGAGAGCGTCTGCAGTCCGAGCGTGAACGGCTCGGCTACACGCAGGAGCAGATTGCGTCGCTTCTTGGCGTCCCGCTGGATCAGTATCAGCGCTACGAAACCGGAGAATCAGATCCCGGACTCTTTCGCATGACGCGTCTTGCCGCAATCGGGTTTGATGCGAACTTCGTCATTACTACCGAACGCCACAATCCGGTGCGTGAGGAAAACGAGCTGCTGTCCCGTTTCCGTTCCCTTTCCATGCACGGAAAATCGTCGCTTTTCATGACGCTTGATGCCCTGGAGAGGCTCGCTCCGAATCTGCGCCGCACGATCCGGAAAACGCTTCGCTCGAAGAAATAACCAATTTTTGTGTCTGACCGGCGCACTAACCGTCTAAACTAGGAGCTGTGTACTCCGATTTCAGACCTTGCGCCGCGCCATGAAAAAAGATTCTGCTCTCATCAGGTTAGTCAGACTTTCCAAGTGGCTCATTCTGTTTGCTGCTCTGGCTTCGTTCGCCTCCATTTCCGCGCTGTATATCGTGGTGAGCCCCAAGTGGGTGGAGGAAAAACTGGAGGACTTCTCCTCCAAGAAGCTTGATCTCCATATCAAGCTCGATGGCCAGATCACCATCAAGCACCTGCCGAAAATTGAGGTCACTCTGCCCAAGGGCACCCTGACTGACACTACAGATAACAGCTATCTCGGCAGCTTCTCGTCCGGCACCATCCGCATTTCACCCTGGGGACTTCTCATCGGTCAGCTCCATATTTCCAGCATCACGCTGGACGGGCTGAATTCCGCCATCGCCTCACCGGATCAGAACGAGCTCCAGCATCTATCCCGGTCACCGCTGATTCAGGACACGGACAGCTGGATCGCGCCTGTTGTTGTGAAGAAACTGATCCTCACCAATGCCCAGGTTGCCGTGAACGGTCTCCGGCCTGAACCGGTTCAGGTGCAGATAGCGTCTCTGGAAACCGGCGAAGTGGCCCCCCGGATGACAGCTCCTGTCACCTTCAATGCTTCCTTCACGTCCCCGGCTGACAAAATCACCGCGAATGTTGAGGGAAACGGCAATGTCGACCTCGATCTGCGGAGCAAGATTCTCGGTCTGCCGCAATTCAGGATTCACGCCTCTGGAACTGCGCAGAGCTCTCCGTTTGACGCCACTGTGCAGACTGAAAACTTCCAGTATGTGCAGGGGGTCTGGTCCGGGAAGCAGCTCGCCGCTTCTGTTTCCACTACAGGGAAAAAACAGAATACCTACCAGCTCTCGGTCGAAGATCTGTCCACGCAGAATCACATTGTGCGAGGCCGGATTTCCAAGCTGAGCGCGGTGCAGTCGCTTGAGAGCGGCACGCAGTCGCTTTCTGTCTCCTCGCCCTTCTCGGTCGACATGGATAAGAAGAGCTATTCGCTCGATCAGATGCAGCTCGGATATGTGCTCGCCGCGGACACTGCCCCTGCCATTCAGGCGAGCCTCACCGGCACTGCCCGAGGCAACTGGGCCGATCAGACACTGCAGCTCGATACGAAGGGAAAGCTGAACGATGCTCCGCTCTCTATTTCCCTCCAGGGAAGCTCACTTGAGTCTCCGAAAATCGATACTCAGATTGTCGCGAAGAAGATTGATCTGACGCCGAAGGAAGAAACGGCCCCTGCCACGCTTTCCTGGGAGAGCATCCCGTCTGAAATCGCTGTGCCGCTTATCCGAATCGCGGGTACGGCGACTGTTCACGCCACTGTCAGCATTGAAGAACTTTCCCGCGGCGCCCTTCGGGCCTCCGCGGTCTCCTCTCATATTGCCCTCAGCCGGGACAGTCTCACCATTTCAGACTTCTCAGCAGACCTTCGGGGCGGGCACGTGACCGGCAATCTTTCCTTTGATCCCTCCGGAAGCTGGGTGATCAGG
The DNA here is from genome assembly GCF_003402575.1 of Mesosutterella multiformis. GTDB lineage: Bacteria > Pseudomonadota > Gammaproteobacteria > Burkholderiales > Burkholderiaceae_F > Mesosutterella > Mesosutterella multiformis. Next base: position 773,857 of record NZ_BGZJ01000001.1, on the reverse strand, counting down.
GCAAAAGCCGCACAGATAGCCGCTGGCGACCGCAGCGCCCCTGACAGCCTGAGCGGCACTCTCAACCTCCTGCTGACGGCATCCGGTCCCGGTGACCCCGATCAGATCATGACGAAGAGCCTCAAAGGCGACGCGGATATCGAGCTGACAAACGGAAATATGCCCGGACTCGGCCGGAAGGCTCTGCCTTTCACGAGTCTCTCCTGCCCGGTCGTGATTCATGATGGGATCGCGTCAACCGGGAGCCTGAAAGCGGCCGGCCATGACTTCACGGCAAAGGGCCGGGCAGAGATTGATCTGCAGACGCTTTCAGTGGCGGGAGAAGCGGTGGTGTGGTCCGCTCTGCAGCAGAAGTCCTCCCCTGCGACACTGGACGGCTCCGTTTCCCGTCCGGTCTGGAGTCTGATCGATCCGATGGAATTCCTGCCGGCCGAACCTCAGCCGGCACCGAAGGCTGCCGCCCCCGCAGCACCCGCCGCGCTGAAAGCCGCAGCTCCCGCGGCATCTGAATCCGTGTTTGAGCGCTGGTTCAGAGAACTGAAGGAATGGGTGCTGTCCAAATTCTGAAATCCCGCTGACTTACGGCTTGAAGCCCGGAATTTTCTGTTTCAGGGCTTCAGCCACCCGGGGGGATACGAATGCCCCGACGTCACCGCCAAGCGATGCGATCTCCTTCACGTAGGATGACGCGACAAACTGAAGCGAAGGCTCTGTCTGAAGGAATACGGTATCCACCCCCGGCATCAGCATGGAGTTGACCCCCGCCATCTGATACTCATAGGCAAAGTCTGACACCCCCCGGATTCCGCGCACGAGGACATCGAACCCATCACGCTTCACAAGATCGCTCAGCAACCCCTCAAAAATCACGACGGAAACATTCGGAAGATCGCTCACCTCTTCCCGCACCAGCCGGGCACGCTCTTCAGCCGTAAAAACGGTGCGTTTTCCGGTTGATTCCGCCACGGCAACGGTCAGAGACTCGAAGAGCTTCGCCGCACGGCGAATGATATGAAGGTGACCCAGAGTGACCGGATCAAAAGTGCCTGCGTACACTGCCTTTGCCACGCTCAGTCCTCCTTGGCGAGATCCGCGAGAGGCGATGCCTTACGCGCGAGAAGCTGGTAACGGACAGCACCCGAGCTGCCGGATCTCAGCACCGCAAAATCCTCCGGAACCGGCATCTCATGCTCAGACGGGCTTTCCAGATAGATGAGACCGTCATCCGTCAGCACACGGGCAGCTGCCGAAAGTGCGCTCTGATGAAGCCCAGCGGCAAACGGAGGATCAATAAACACCACATCAAAGGAGCGTTCCGGGTAGCTGCGGGTGAGCGTGAGGCTGTCGCCCCGGCGGACCACCGCGTCGTCTCCGGCTTTCAGCTTCGCGCAGACATCCGAGAGATTCCGGGCATTCTGGGGATCCCGCTCAATCAGTACTGAGGTGCCGCCGCGGCTGGCAAATTCAAGCCCCAGCGCGCCGCTCCCGGCAAACATATCGAGAGCCCGTTTCCCGGAATACCCTCCAAGCAGGAAGGTGAGCCAGTCAAAAACCGTCTCCCGGATTCTGTTCCCGGTCGGCCGAAGACCATCCAGATCGATCACGGGGAGCGGTGTTCTCTTCCATTTGCCTGCAAAAATCCTCACTGCACCCGTTTTCTTCCCACGAGTTGGTAAACTTGACGGGTCAAATATTCTTTTCTTTTTCATTACAGTATTATGGTTTTTTTCTTTGGCAAGAAGAAGGACGAGAAAAACGCTGATTCCGAACAGGAAGAGGCCAAGTCTCAGTCCGGCGGCTCCTGGTTTTCGAAACACTTCTCCGCGTCAAAACCCGCTGAGCCTGCTGCGCCTGCCGAAACCCCGGCTCCAGCTCCGACACCGGCTCCGGCGCCTGCCCCTGCACCGGCCGCGCAACCCAAGCCGGCTCCGGTCAAGGAAACGTGGTTCTCCAAGCTTCGCCGGGGTCTGACAAAGACCCGCGTCAATCTTTATGGCCTGTTCTCAGGCGGCGTAATCGACGAGGACTTTCTCGAAAACCTGCAGGACGCGCTGATCGCGGCCGATACCGGTCTCCCCGCTTCTGAAAAAATTATCGAGGAACTCCGCGAGTCTATCAAACTGAAGGGGCTGAAGACCCAGGAGGAAGTCCGCGGCGAACTGATCGATATCATCACCCGGATGCTGAAGCCGTCCGAGCAGGATCTCGATATCGAACGCGCTCATCCTCTTGTCATCATGATGGCAGGCATCAACGGTGCCGGTAAAACCACCTCCATCGGAAAGATTGCCAAGTGGCTTGCGGCCCGGAACAAATCCGTACTGCTCGCCGCCGGCGACACCTTCCGTGCTGCTGCGCGTGAGCAGCTTGAGGAGTGGGGCAAGAGAAATCAGGTGCATGTAGTGTCGCAGCAGGGCGCTGATCCCGCGGCAGTCATTTTTGACGCCGTGAGCTCTGCCAAGGCCCGCGGCATTGATGTCGTGCTCGCCGATACCGCAGGCCGTCTGCCGACGCAGGCGAACCTCATGGAAGAGCTCACCCGCATCAAGCGCTCTCAGGAAAAAGCCCTGCCTGGCGCCCCTCACGAAATCATTCTCGTGATTGACGGCACAAACGGTCAGAATGCCCTCGCTCAGGTCCGTCAGTTTGATCAGGCGGTCGGTCTGACCGGTCTTATCGTGACAAAACTTGACGGCACCGCGAAGGGCGGCGTGCTTCTTGCTCTCGCGCAGGAACGCGGCAGCTCGCCCCTTCCGATCTACTTCATCGGGGTCGGCGAAAAGATCGACGATCTTCAGCCCTTCAAGGCTGAGGAATTCGCCCGCGCTCTGGTTGGTGAGGAAGAAGCGGAATCCCATTCCTGACGGCGTATTTCCATGACAGAAAAATATGCGGTAATTGATCTTGGCTCCAACAGCTTCCGGCTGGAAATCGGACATTTCGATGGCCGGAAGCTCGTGTCAGATCACTATGTGAAGGAAACCGTGCGCCTTGCCGCTGGTTTCGACAGCCGCGGCTGCCTCACGGAGGATACGGAGACCCGGGCGCTCGCTTCTCTCGCCCGGTTCGGAAGGCTGATCCGCGGCATCCCGCTGAGCAGGATCCGCGCCGTGGGAACCCAGGCACTCAGAATCGCGAAGAATTCGTCAGACTTTCTCACGCGGGCTGAACCTGTGCTCGGCTGTCCGATTCACATCATTCCCGGGACAGAGGAGGCGCGCCTCACTTACCTCGGCTGCATCAAGAGCCTCAATCCCCCGACGACCGATCCGATTCTCGTGATCGATATCGGCGGTGCCTCCACAGAGCTTTCTGTCGGCGACGGCTCCAGACTCTGCGAGGCAACTTCCTTCCCGATTGGCTGTGTCAATACGACGATCGCCTCGTTCTCAAGCCGTGAACTGAACGAGCAGACAATCGCAAAAGCCATCGACCGGGCCGCCCAGGTCTTTGAGGCAGAGGCAGCCCGCTTCACATCTCACCCTTGGAAGAGCGCCTACGGATCCGCCGGAACGATCAGTTCGCTTCACAGCGTCGCTGCCGCCTGCGGCTGGAGCAGCGGCCCGATTACCCCGGACATCATCCGCCTCGCCTCTCAGGCTCTTGCCAAAGCAGGGTATATTGATCAACTGAATCTGCCGGGGCTGAAGCCGGACAGACGGGACATTATTGCCGGAGGCTTTGCCGTTCTGGCAGCCCTCTTCAGGGTATTCCGCATCCAGGAGCTCAACCTCGCCACGGGATCCCTCAGAACCGGAGTTTTCTACGATTTGTCCGGGCTCTGAAACACAGGAAAGGTATGGATAATTCTTCTTCAGGCATGATCGAGCTGAGCCAGGTCACGACTTCCCGCGGTCAGTTTCCGGTTCTCTCGCGCTTTACGCTGACGATCTCCCAGGGCCAGTTCATCAATCTCTATGGCCCGACCGGCTGCGGCAAGACAACAGTGCTGCGGCTGATCTGCGGTCTCGCGGATCCGGCCTCCGGAACCGTGCGGGTTGCCGGACAGGACCTCAGCACACTGTCCTCAGGGGCCTGGAAGCGGCTGCGCCGCAGTTTCGGTCTCTTCACACGGACAGCACTCCCTTCTGAAGACGAAGCCCTGCTCCAGGCCATCACCACCCCGGCCATTCTCTGCGGTCATTCCATCCGGGACGCCATGATGCTGGCAGCCGACGCGCTGACGGTCTGCGGTCTTTTCCCGCTTGCCGATAACCGGATCCGGGATCTCTCGGAAGGGGAGCGGCAGCTCGCGCTTCTTGCCCAGTCGCTCGTGAATAAGCCTGCTGTCATTCTGGCTGATGAACCAACCGCCTATCTGGATGAGGAGCACGCGGACGCCGCTCTTCGGATTCTGGCCCAGTACGCCTCTGAAGGCGGCACCGTGCTCGCTGTGAGCCACAACCCGCTTTCCGACACCTTCGTCACGGCAATCGACATGGAGAAACTGCATCATGTCTAATGCATTTGCCGCTCGCCAGTGGGCAACCATGAAGCTCTTCGAGGGCGTGTCCCGTCATAAGGGCAAGGTGCTCATTTCGCTCGTCATCACGACGCTCGCCATGAGCCTGCTGCTCGTGGCTTTCACCCTCTCCCTTACGGCTTACAACTCCGTGAAGGGCGTCTCTGTCGCCCAGGAGATGACCATCTTTACCAATCAGGGGGTCAGCTCAGAACGGGCTGCGAACCTGAAGGAAACTATTGAAAAGCAGCCCGGCATCACCCGCGTACGTCTCGTTTCACCGGATGAGGCGCTGGGGCTGATCGGAGACACGGACAACACGGATCTCTCATTCAGCACCAACCCGCTGCCGAATATTCTGCTCGCAACCGTCAGCACGGATATTCCCGAGAAGCAGGTGGACGAGACCGCGAAGTTCATTGAAAAGCAGCCTGGAGTTGATTCGGTTGCCTACGACAGCACCTGGAACAGCAACATTCAGGCCCTGAAGAATGCCTTCGCCAAATTCGGCCTTCTCACCGGCGGCCTTCTCTGCGGACTCATTCTGATGGTGCTGCTCGGCAGCGCGAGCCTTGCCGCAACCACGCCTCTGAAGGAAGCCCTCAGGCTGAACAGCATGGGTGCCCCGACATCCTTCATCGTCCGCCCGGATGCTTGGCGGGCTGGATTTGTCTTCCTGCTCGCGTCTCTCGCCTCCATTGTTATTGCGGATCTCGCGATCTCCAGCATCGCCCCTGCGCTCTCCACGGCTCTCGGGCTGTACCATCTGCCCGTTACGTTCCAGCCTCTGCCGCTCTCCTGGCAGGTTGCTTTCATTGTGGTGTCATTCCTCCTGGGAAACATTCTCGGAGGATTAACCAGCTACCTCGGCTACCGGGGCAAAATCTGATGAGGGATCCTTCATTCACATCATCTCCCCATCAAAGCGTTAGGACGGAAAAATGACGTCAAATTCGCTTAGGAAGCCCATTCAGACCGCACTGGTTCCTTACCGCAAAAGGACCCAGCTCCCGGCGCTTACGCCGGGAGATCTGGGGAACCTCGACGCCTATATCAAGGCGGCGAACAGCGCCCCGGTTCTCACCGCAGAGGAAGAACGGAATCTGGCAATCCGTATGCGTGATTACAACGATGTGGATGCGGCCCAGGCGCTCATCATTTCTCATCTGCGGCTGGTCATTTCTGTCGCGCGCGGCTATCTGGGCTACGGTCTTTCCCATGGCGATCTGATCCAGGAAGGCAACATCGGGCTCATGAAAGCCGTCAGGCATTACGACCCGGACAAGGGCGTGAGACTGATGACTTTTGCCGTGCACTGGATCCGGGCAGAAATCCAGGAGTACATCGTGAGGAACAGCCATATGGTGAAACTCGCGACGACCCATGCCCAGAGAAAGCTTTTCTTCAATCTGAGGCAGATGAAGAAAACCGATCAGGCGCTTACCAATGCTCAGGCAGAGGACATCGCGGAAAAGCTGAACGTCAAGCCTAAAGAGGTTCTCGAAATGGAAAAGCGCCTTTCGGGACCGGATGCTTCGCTGGATACTCCGCTCGACGAAGAGGGGGACTCCTCTGTCACGGCGGTCGACATGCTGTCCGATAAGAGCGATGAACCGGTTGAAATTCTGGAAAAGGCAGATGAACTGCAGCTTGAGCAGGTCGGTCTCAAAAAGGCGATCGAGCAGCTCGACCCCAGAAGCCGCCGCATCATTGAAGCCCGCTGGTTCCATGAGAATGACGAGGGGGAAGTGAAGGCAGTCAGCCTCGCCACGCTCGCGAAGGAATTCGGTATTTCGATCGAACGGGTGCGTCAGCTGGAAAAACAGGCCATCGCCAAACTGAAAAAAATTCTCACAGAATCCTCAGGCAAATAGATTTCCCCATGTTTCACATTGTTCTGGTTTCACCCGAAATCCCGCCAAACACCGGGAACGTTATCCGGCTGTCAGCCAATACCGGCTGCACGCTTCATCTGATCAAGCCTCTGGGTTTCTCGCTCGACGACAGCCATCTGCGCCGCGCCGGTCTCGACTATCGGGAATACGCCACGCTGAAGACTTACGAGAACTGGGATGACTTCATCGAAAAAGAGCATCCGGATCCCCGGAACCTCTATATGTTTTCCTCCCACGCCACGCGGTCACTGCCGGAGGTGACGTTCGCCGCCGGATCCTGGCTCGTGTTCGGGCGTGAAAGCGCCGGACTGCCTCTCGAATTGCAGGAGAATCACTGCCTCAAAGAGAACCGGATCCGCATCCCCATGATGCCGAATAACCGGTCGCTCAATCTCTCCAATTCTGTCGCCGTCGCGGTGTTTGAAGCCTGGCGGCAGCACGGCTACGCCGGATCCGTCTGATCCGTCCCGAAGCACCCCGCAAAAAAGAACCGGGCGCTGTGCTGTGAAACAGCGCAGGCCCGGTTCTCCTCTCTCCTCTATCTGCAGCGGAAAGCCTTATCAGCCTTCACGCTCCAGTCTCTCCTTAGCCTTACCCGCAAGCCCTGCCATCCAGGGAAATGCAGCTTCATGCTGGCGGCGGAACGCCTGGATCTTATCCAGATCCTTCAGCGTTGATCCCACCATATCCAATCCTTCCAGCAGCATCTCGCGGTGCCGGTCTGACAGTTCAAACGGCCACTCGCGGCTGCCGTCTGAAATCGTGCGGCTGGCCACATCAATCGTGAGACTGACAGGCTTCCCTCCGCTCACCGCTTCGAGAATGGCTTCTCCATCCTCGCGGGACACCTTGGCAGCGAGCAGCCCGTTATTGAAGCAGTTGGAATAGAAAATCTCGCCGAAACTCGGCGCGATCACTGCCCGGATGCCAATCTGCATCAGCCCCCAGACAGCGTGCTCGCGGGACGACCCGCAGCCGAAATTCGGGGAAGAAACAATAATACCTGCCTTCTCGTACCCGGGCTTATTGAAAACGCAGTCCGGGCGGCGCGTTCCATCCGGGTAGCAGCGCAGATTGAAGAACGTGCCCTTCGCGAGACCTGACTTATCCACGCCGCGCAGGAACTGCTTCGGCATGATCTGATCCGTATCGAGGTTATCAATCGGGAGCGGTACGGCAACGGCATTCAGCTTTACGAGTTTTTCCATTTTTCAGATCTCCGGAAGTTTGCGCCAATCGGTCAGATGCCCGGTCACAGCAGCGGCAGCCGCCATCTGCGGACTCACGAGATGAGTCCGGGCACCCCGACCCTGCCGGCCTTCAAAATTGCGGTTCGTGGTCGAAGCGCACCGCACCCCCGGCTCCAGAACAAAGTTATTCATTGCGAGGCAGAGCGAGCAGCCGCTCTTACGCCACTCAAAACCCGCATCCTTGAAGATACGATCGAGTCCCTCGGCCTCAGCTTCCCGCCTCACCTGCATGGAGCCCGGAACAACCTGCGCCCGGACTCCCGGTGCCACATGGCGTCCTCGAATCACAGCGGCCGCGGCTCTCAGATCGGGCAGCCTCGCGTTCGTGCAGGAACCGATGAAGACATGCTGCACGGGGATCCCTTCCATCGGAGTCCCGGCTTTGAGTCCCTGATACCCCTGAGCCCTGACAGCGGCCGTGTGGGAATCCGGATCCGCGAAGGAATCTGCTTCCGGAACCGATTCCGAAATACCGACCGCCTGATCGGGGCTGGTTCCCCAGGTCACCATCGGTTCGAGAGCCGAGGCATCAAGCGTATGAACGATGTCGAAATGCGCGTCGTCATCACTCTTCAGGGAGCGCCAGTATTCCTGAGCCGCCTTCAGCTCTTCCCCCTTCAGATCCGGGCAGTGAGCGGTCACCCACTCCACGGTCTTCTCGTCAGGCGCAATGATCGCGCCGCGGGCACCAGCCTCAACCGTCAGATTGCAGAGCGTCATCCGGCCTTCGACCGGAAGCTCATTCACCACGCTGCCCTGATACTCAACCACACAGCCCAGAGCGCCGCGGGCGGAGATCTTCCTCAGCACCGCAAGCGCCAGATCTTTCGCGGTTACCCCTTCCGGGAGATGTCCGTCAATCCGGATCAGCATCGTCTTCGCCATGCGGTAGACGAGCGTCTGGGTCGCGAGAATATGCTCGATTTCGGAGGTCCCGATCCCGAACGCCAGAGCCCCGAGGGAGCCATGCGTCGTGGTGTGGCTGTCACCGCAGATCACGACCATGCCAGGGCGCACCAGCCCCTGCTCATCCATCAGCACATGCTCGATACCCTGATGAGGGTCGTTCGGGCCATAGAAGGCCTTGATGCCGAACTGGCGGCAGTTCTCGCCAAGCTTCGCCGCCTGACGGGCACTCGCGGAGTCCTCAATAACGCGGGGGGTGACATCCTCTGTCGGAATGACATGGTCAACCACGCAGAGATGGGAGTCAGGAGACAGTACGCCGATACCGCGCTCAACCAGTCCTGCAAAAGCCTGAGGACTCGTGTACTCATTCGCGAAGTGGATGTCGACGTACAGCAGAATCGTGCTGTCATCGATTCGCTTCACCGTGTGGGTGTCGACGATTTTCTGATACAGCGTCTCAGGTTTTCCCGCCATGTTTTTCTCCGAAAGGATTAGACAACATGGGTATTTTATGCCCATTAAGCTAGTATTCCGTACCTATCTAGAGGTATAAAAATAAGAAAAAAGCCTCCCTCCCGCTTTTACGGGATCGGAGGCTTTCTGAGGCGGATAACCCGCCCTGCTTCGTCAGGGAAAACGGATTACTGACGATCCAGGTGATGCTCAACCGCGAACACGGCAGCCTGAACACGGCTGCTCAGGTTCAGCTTGCGGAGAATGCTCTGGACATGAACCTTGACCGTCGATTCGGCCAGATCCAGGGCACGGGCGATTTCCTTATTGGAAACACCCTTCGCAAGCCAGGCGAGCGTCTCGCGCTCACGCGGCGTCAGCGAGTTGACGTCCGTCACCGGGGTGGCGGGGCTCGCGTGGTCGCGGCGGATCTTCATCACGAGCTTCGAAGTCATTTCAGGAGACAGGACGGAGTCGCCTTCAACCGCGTGACGGATACCGGAAAGGAGGAAGTCCGTGTTGATCTTCTTCAGCAGATAGCCGCGGGCACCGAGGCGCATGCATTCGACGAGGTCATCGCCGTCTTCGCTCACCGTCAGCATCAGAACCGCCATATGGGGCTGGGCTTCCAGGATCTGAGCGAGGGCCTCGTGACCGTTCATCACCGGCATATCCAGGTCAAGCAGCACCACATCAGGCTGAAGCTGCTCGGCGAGCTTGACACCGTCAAGGCCGTTATCGGTTTCGCCAACGACCTGGAAGTCGGACTGACGCTGCAGAAGCGCCTTCAGACCGCTGCGGAAAAGCGTGTGGTCATCGACAAGAAGGATTCGGATTTTCTTGCCGCTGTTTTCAGATTCCGTCGTATTTGCTGAATCTTTCTCATTGATACTCATGATGCATCTCGCTTTGAGTCGTGAAACTCTTTGACGCCTGCGGGCTGTCACTCAGGGGTTCGCCGGTGCGCCCGCAGTGATTTTTTTATTACGCCTGACCGGAACCGCTGGCGGCCGGCTGGACGGAGGATTCCGCCTGCTGCTGCATCTGGGCAAGGCGCTGCTGATAGAGAGCTTCGAAGTTCACCTCAGGCAGATGCACAGGAGGCATGCTGGTACGGGTAATCAGATCCGCCACATTGGCGCGGAGGTACGGATAGACGATCGACGGGCAGTACACGTTCAGCAGGTGACGCGTGTCCTCTTCACCGATACCGGAGATCTGGAAAATGCCAGCCTGCTTGCCTTCGACAAGGAAAAGCACCTGTTCCTTGGACTTCACGGTCACGGTGCCGCGGACGACAACTTCGTAGTAATCCGGAACGGAAAGCTGCTGCGGGGCAACCTCAAACTGAATATCCACAACAGGCTGCTCTTCAAGAGCCTCCGTGAAGACTTCCGGCGCATGCGGCATCTCAAGCGATGCGTCCTTAAAGTAACAGCGCTGCAGCTGGACCACGGGGCCGTTCTGTTCAGCGGATTCCTGATTTCCGATTTCTTCTGCCATCTGGCTAATTCCTTGGTTAGGGAAACTCAAACTACTCTAATAGTAGTAATTTTAGGGCAATCTGCATACATCACCCTAGTTTTTTTCAATTATTTCACGACCGGAAGGCCGGCTTCACGCCATCCCTTCATGCCGCCTTTCAGCACCGTCACGCTGGCAAAGCCCATGCCTTTCAGCAGGGAGGCAACCATTTTGGCGTCTCCGGCGGCACTAATCAGAAGGACCGGCTTCGTTTTATCGAATTCGTTCAGATGATGATGAATCACCGTGGCCGGGAAATTCCGCGAGCGGGCAATGTGACCTGCCTTATAGTCATCGCTCGAGCGGATATCGATAACCTGGGCGTCCTTATGATTGATCAGTTCGGTAGCGATCGTGCTGTCGACTTCCTTCCCGCGCTTTTTGCGGGTCAGCATCGGCCAGAGCAGCATGGCTCCCGAAATTAATACAATTGCGACTAAAGCCGCATTGCGGTAAAGAAAATCCAACACGGTTCTATTCCTTGTATCCCGTACTAGGGTTCAGACTAAGGTATTCGATTATAGAATGTAGGAATCTCCTTCAGGTTCCCTAACTAGAGAAAACTTTATGCATAAACTCGTTCTCATGCGCCACGGCCAGAGCCAGTGGAATCTCGAAAACCGTTTTACCGGCTGGGTCGATGTCGACCTCACCGAGCAGGGGCGCCAGGAGGCTCAGAAGGCAGGTGAACTGCTGCGTACGCAGGGTTACCAGTTCGATCTGGCCTACACCAGCGTACTTAAGCGCGCGATTCACACCCTTTGGATTACGCTGGACGCCATCGACCAGGATTGGCTGCCGGTGCGCAAGTCCTGGCGCCTGAATGAGCGCCATTACGGCGCACTTCAGGGACTCAACAAGTCGGAAACTGCTGAAAAATATGGTGAAAAGCAGGTTCTGATCTGGCGCCGCTCCTACGATATCCGTCCGGGTGCGCTGGAGAAGGACAGCCCGATGTGGCCGGGCAAGGATCCCCGCTACGCGGATATTCCTGAGGCTGAGATTCCCGCCTGTGAGTGTCTGAAGGACACCGTCGCCCGTGTGATCCCCTTCTGGGAAGAATCGATCAAGCCTGAGGTTGCCTCCGGCAAGCGCGTGCTGATCGCGGCTCACGGCAACAGCCTCCGCGCCCTGATCAAGCACCTCGATGGCATCAGCGATGAAGATATCGCCGGTCTCAATATTCCTACAGCTCAGCCGCTCGTCTATGAGTTCGATGACGACATGAAGCCGATCCGCCACTACTACCTCGGCAATCAGGAAGAGATCGCGAAGGCAATCGCCGCCGTGGCTGCCCAGGGCAAGGCGAAGAACTAATCCCCCCGATCAGGATCAGCCGCTCAGACTGAGGGCTGATCCGCCTCTGCCTCTTCATGAAAAAAACTGCCTTACTTATTGCGTCCATCTTTGCCACCAGTGTTCTCCTGCAGCCGGCGGTCACTTATGCCGCGCAGCAGAAGAAAACCGCGTCCGTGAGTAAGAAAAGCACCGCGAAGACCAAGAAGCGGACCCCTGCTCCCCGCCGGTCTGTAAAGAAGTCCCGATCAAAGGCAGCAGCCCAGAATACGGACGACAATACCGCGCAGAAGAAGGGGCTCGAGAGTCAGCAGAAAGCGCTTCAGCAGCAGATCGGCAAGCTTCAGCGGAATATTTCCCTCAAGCAGGCGAAGCAGCAGAAGGAAGCTTCTGCCGCCAAGTCCGCCCAAAGCGCCCTGACGCTCTCCAATAAGAAGCTGCAGCAGCTGACTGCTGAGCAGAAGCAGAAACAGAGTCAGATCGCGAGCATCAAAAAGGAATCCGGACGTGTGACGAACCGTCTGGAGAATACCCGCCGCGACATCGCGACCAATGCCCGCATCCAATACCTTTACTCAAAGAAGAAGCCCTGGGAGGTTCTGGTTTCCGGCTCAACTCCAGCCGAAATCCATCGCGGCAACGCGATTCTCGACTATCTTGCCGAGCGTCACCAGAAGAGAGCGAATAACCTCGAAGTGACCAAGGTTCAGCTGAAGAATCAGGAACAGAAAACCACGGCGCAGGCAAAAAATATTGCCGCGAATGCCGCGACTGAGCAGCAGAGCAATCAGAAACTCGCCGCGGATCAGAAGCTGCACCAGGACAACACGAAGAAACTTGAGCAGCAGATCGCAAGCCAGAAGCAGCAGGTTGCGGAGCTGAAGAAAGACCAGCAGCGTCTCTCTGCCCTGATTCAGCAGATCAACGCTGCCATTGCCGCTCAGGAACGTGCCCGTCAGAAGAAACTTGAGGCGGAACGGCTCGCGAGAAAGAAAGCGGCCGAAGAGCGTGCCCGCCAGCTCGCGCTCGCGAAGAAGAAAGCCGCGCAGCAGGGCAAGCCCGCGCCCAAGGCGCCTGAACGGGTCGAAGAGCCTCCGGAACCCGCCCCCGCGCCTTCTCTCTCCGGAAACTTCGCGAAGCTCCGGGGCCGTATGCCCATGCCGGTATCCGGCACAGTTGAAGGCCGCTATGGCCAGAACCGGAATGGCATCGGCAAGTGGCAGGGACTCTTTATCCGCGCTCAGGAAGGTTCGGCAGTCAAAGCCATTGCCGCGGGCCGCGTGGTGTACTCCGGCAATCTCCGCGGCTTTGGAAATCTGATTATCCTTGATCATGGCAGCGGATATCTCTCGGTTTATGCGTATAACAGCGCCCTCCTGAAGGGCAACGGCAGTTCTGTATCCGCCGGTGAAACCATCGCGCGCTCCGGCTCCGGGGCGATCGGCGATACCCCCGGTCTATACTTTGAGATCCGCTACAAGGGTCACACCATTAACCCCTCCTCATGGGTGAGATAGCCCTCTGGTGGGAACATTCATTTTTCTGAAATTCCGCCTGTTTATGGACAAAAATACGTTAAAGCTGATTACGGTCGGCACAGCTGTCGGATTCGCACTCACCATGGGAATGAATGCGTGGGCCGACAAGACTGATACGGCTACTCAGAACCAGCTCCCGCTGAAGGAAATCCGGCAGTTTACCGACGTGTTCGGCGCCATCAAATCCTTCTACGTCGATCCGGTCGGCGATAAGAAGCTCCTTGAACAGGCACTGACCGGCATGGTGTCCGGCCTGGATCCCCACTCCGCCTATCTGGATGCCGAAGGCTTCAAGGACCTGCAGGAAGGGACTGAAGGCGAGTTCGGCGGCCTCGGCATCGAGGTGACAAAGGACGGCAAGAGCGGCGTCCAGGTGGTGTCCCCGATCGACGATACGCCGGCCGCCAAGGCTGGCGTCCGCGCGGGCGACATCATCATCAAGATCGACAATACCTTCACCTACGACCTGACACTCAGCAAGTGCGTGAAGATGATGCGCGGCAAGCCGAAGACCCCGGTCACTCTGCAGATCATGCGTAAGGGCGTAAAGAAGCCGATCACGATCAAGCTCGTCCGCAGCATCATCAAGGTGCAGTCCGTAAAGGCGAAGGAGCTCCCGGACGGCATCGGCTACATCCGTATCTCCCAGTTCCAGGAACACACGGAAGAGGATCTCGCGAAGGCCCTGAATAAGTTCCAGAAGGATCATCACCTGAAGGGGCTTGTGCTCGATCTCCGCAATAACCCCGGCGGGCTGCTTGACGCCGCGGTCGGTGTCTGCGGACTCTTCCTGCCGGCCAACACGCTCGTCGTTTCGACCAAGGGCCGCACCGAGGATTCGAACCGCGAATTCTTCACCGGGCAGCCGCTTCCGAACCTGCCGGTGACGGAAAAGGGGCCGGAGGAAGCGAAGACCGTGCCGATCGTGGTGCTGATCAATCCGTCCTCAGCCTCTGCCTCTGAAATTGTGGCAGGCGCTCTTCAGGATCATAAGCGGGCCACGCTGATGGGACGCCGTTCCTTCGGAAAGGGCAGCGTGCAGACGGTCATCCCGCTTACGCCGCTTACCGAGAAGTCTCCCACCGGCATCAAGCTCACGACGGCCCGCTACTACACGCCGTCCGGACGCTCCATCCAGGCTACCGGCATCAAGCCGGATGTCGCGGTTGATGATACGGCTGAAGGCAACTATCCCTCCTTCATCATCCGCGAGGCAGACCTCGACAACCATCTGACGGTCTCCGGCAACTCCACGGACACTGATGAAGCGAAGGAAGAGGCGGAGTCCGAAACCGCTTCCGACAAGGATGTCTACAAGTTCGGTGACGACAACGACTTCCCGCTCCAGCAGGCGCAGCACTTCCTGAAGGGAGAACCCGTCAAGAAGGGAGGCGAACATGCCGCCAAAGCATCCGCCAAAAGCAGTCAGCCGGATGCCAAAAAGACCACCGAACGGAGTAATGAAACTTCCTCGAAGAACGCTGGGAAATCCGTAAAATAATCAGGTTATTTTCCCCCGCCAAACTTGAGGTTCATAGCTCATGATGGAAGCCAAAGAGAAAGAGCGCTATCTGCGCCAGATGAACGTTGCTGAGCTCGGTGAAAAGGGTCAGCAAAAGTTGAAGGACACGACGTTTCTCGTGATCGGTGCGGGTGGTCTCGGTTCCCCGGCTGCGCTGCTGCTCGCAGCGGCCGGGGCCGGCAAGATCATCCTCGCCGACTTCGATACCGTGGAAGTCAACAATCTGTCCCGCCAGTTCCTCCACACAGATGCCCGTGTTGGAATGAATAAGGCCGAGAGCGGCGCGATCGCGCTGAAGGAAATCAACCCCTACCTGACGGTTGAGCCTTACACCGAGTCGATCAACGATGAAACGCTCGAGCCGCTCGCGGCCCGTGCGGACATTGTGGTCGAGTGCTGCGACAACTCGAAGACCCGCCATGCGATCAACCGCGTGTGCCATAAGCTGCGTAAGCCGCTTGTCACTTCCGGCGCCATCCGCGGCGCGGGCCAGGTGAGTGTCTTTGATTTCCGCGAGTCTGATACGCCCTGCTATGACTGCGCCTTCCCCGAAGACGAGGAAAAAGATCTGAAGGCCTCCACACTTGGAGTCCTCACCTCGCTTACCGGCATCATGGGGGCTCTGGAGGCCTCTGAAGCGATCAAGCTCGCTACCGGAATGGGCAAGCCGCTCAAGAACCAGGTGATGCTGGTCGACGTGCTGAATAATGACTTCCAGATTTTCAATCTGAAGCCGAATCCCGAGTGCCCCGTCTGCCACGGCGGGAAGTGATTCCGGAAGGAGTCCGCTCCTTACAGCAGAAAACCCTCGGCCGATCTTCCGATCGGCGCGAGGGTTTTTCTTTGGGTTTCTGAAGCGGACCCGATGCTTACCGCACCTGCCAGAGCGTTCTCGCCTGGATGAAGTCCGATGTCTTCTGTTCGCCCGACGTTGGATCCGCAGCGCTGATCGCGGATGCGGCAAGCGTCCTTATCCAGACCGGAAGCCCCGCTTCACTCGCTATCTGGGCGAGAAGCGCGTCCGCAACACCTGCGGTCGCCGGCGGTTCGAAGAATTTCAGCGCATAGCTCTTATCAATGCCGGCAAGCTTTGCCGCCTGTTCAGCCGCGTCATCAAACGTTCCCAGCTGATCGACAAGGCCGCGCTCCTTCGCCTGGCGCCCGGTCCACACCCGGCCCTGAGCCACATTATTTACCGCTTCGACTGTCATGTTCCTTGCCTGCGACACGCGGTAAAGGAACTTCGCATAGGTGTCACTTACCTGAAGTTCAGCCGCGGCCTTCGCGTTGGATGTGAAAGGCACAAGAGGCGAAGAGCTGATACCGGTCGTCCCGGTGGATTCGGAATTCACGCCGACGCCAAGCTTCGCGAGACTCTTGTCAAAGGTCGGCATCATGCCGTAGACCCCGATGGATCCCGTGATGGAAAGCGGATTCGACACCACCCGCTGAGCGGCGGTCGACACCCAGTATCCGCCGGAGGCCGCCATGTCACCGAAATAGGCCACAAGAGGCTTTCCGGACTTACGAAGAGAAATCAGAGCCTCACGGATCTTTTCAGACGCAAGTGCGCTGCCGCCCGGAGAGTTGATGCGAAGCACAACCGCCTTGACGCTGGGATCCATCTCCGCGTCCCGAATCATCGCGATCAGCGCATTCGCGCTCGCGTTTCCGTTGCCGACCGATTCCTCTGTGATTTCACCCTCAAGCGTCACGACACCCACTGCGCCGTCACCGCTCGAGTGCGGAAGAGGAGCCACTCCGAGATACTCTCCGAGAGACGTGAATTCACCCGCGCAGGCACCCGAGAAACAGTCATGCCCGGCGAGGCGGCTTCTGAGGTCATTCCAGTTTGCAATGCCGTTCACAAGCCCCGTCTCCTTTGCCATCCGGGCGGCGTCACCGCCGGCCCGCCGAAGGTTATCGAGGTAATTGTCCATCCAGGTTTTAAGGTAGCCCTGCGAGAGGCCGCGCCCGGTTTCCATGGCCGATGAGAGCTGAGCCCATTCGTCATTCAGCCAGAACCGCTGCGCGGTGAGCGCGTCTTCGCTCGGGGCGCTGTTCGTGAACATCTCAGGAGCGCTCTTATAGGCTCCGGCCTTGGCAACATTCACCGTGACACCGAGCTTATTGAGAACACTGCCAAGATAGAAGCTCGTCGCCTCCAGCCCCCGGACCTTCACTTCACCCATCGGATGCAGATAGATCTCGTTCGCGTGCGACGCGATACCCCACTGAGCCTGCGTATAGCTGTCAGACCAGGCGTAGACCTTGTGCCCCGAGGCTTCGTAATCCTTGATCGCCCTGCCGATTTCATAAATTGACGCCGGGCCCGCTCCCGTCATGTGGTCAAGCCGGAGAAGAACGGCTTTGATCCGGCGGTCCGATCTGGCAGCCCGAAGCGCGTCCGTCACATCAGAAACGGTCGTTTCCTCCACACGGGTTCCGGTCATTTTCGCGACCCAGTTCCTGCCGCCGACAAGCGCCGAGGGCTGCATCACGACCTTGCCATTGATATCAATCTCCAAAATGCTGCTGGACGGGATAGACGGCGTTCGGAAGCCGTACCAGATAAGCCCGATCACGAGAAGCATCACGAAGGCAAACAAGACATTTGCCGTAACCCGACGGGTCGTATCCAGTGCGAGATAGAGTCTTCGGAGAATACGAAAAAGCATTTTGGATTTCCAAGAAAGTTCTGGAAGAAGGCGGTTAGCGCCCGGGTCTTCCGGCTGAATCAGAAATATCAGCAGGCGGCCGCTGTTTCTCACAAGTCTAAAGCCTCATGCGGAAAACGATTCCCCAAAACCCGGATTTTCTTTGCGGAAACAAAAAAAAGAGGACCGCCCTCCTGTGTGCAAAGGGGATCCTCTTTTTGAACAGACTGCGCGCGGAACCGCGATCAGTCGTTATACATCTTCTGCTTCAGTTCACGGCGCTGCTGGGCTTCAAGCGACAGCGTGGCGGTAGGACGCGCGAGAAGGCGCGCGACACCGATCGGTTCACCCGTCTCAGCGCACCAGCCGTACTCTCCTTCGTCGATGCGCTTGATGGCTGCCTGAACTTTCTTCAGAAGCTTGCGCTCGCGATCACGGGTACGAAGCTCCAGAGCGTGCTCCTCTTCAATCGTGGCCCGGTCGAGCGGATCGGGAGCAAGCTGCGTCTGGCGAAGCGTCTCCGTCGTCTGACCCGCATTGTGGCGCAGCTGGGCCTCCATTGCTTCAAGACGGGCACGGAAGAAAGCCAGCTGATCTTCGTTCATGTACTCGTCCTCAGACATGCTGAGAAGCTCTTTTTCGGTGATGATTTTTTTCTTGGTCGCCATTTTGTGTCTAACTCACTGTTTAAAAAAACAGACTTTTGCAGAGGAGGAGAACCCTGTTCCTTCAGCCTGAGAAGGAATGGGGAAACCGTATTAAACCACGATTTAAAAAAAGCGGCAGGAAAAATCCGCCGCTTATCCAATTTTTAGTATTTTTTCCTAGCAGAGGCAGGCATCGAGACCCTTGATCAGGGCTTCCTTCGGCAGATTTCTGCCAATAAAGACGATACGGGACTTGGGGCTGCCCTCCCAGGGACCGAAAGCCTGAGTACCGGCCGTCATGTGAACACCCTGCAGCACGATTTCGCGGTCCGCACCCTGAAGGTAAAGGATGCCCTTGTAGCGAAGCAGATCCTGGCCGTAAACGCTCAGCAGCGACATGAAGTAATGCTCAAAGCGCTGCGGATCAAACGGGCGGTCGGATTCGTAGAGGAAAGAGCTGATTTCGTCGCTGTGATGATGCTTATGCGCGCCCGTGAGGAAATCCGGGGCCACATTCAGCACATCGCTGATATTGAAGCCCTGGATATCAATCACCACGTCAACCGGGCAGTCGCCCATATTCACGCGGCGCATATCAGCATGCGGATTCATGGCGCGGAGACGCTCTTCAAGCGCCTTCGCCTTTTCCTCATCGACGAGGTCCGTCTTGCTGACAAGGATGCGGTCAGCGAAACCGACCTGCGCCTGGGCTTCAGGCTGCTGATCTAGCGTCGCGTCGCCATTCATCGCGTCAACCACCGTCACCACG
Organism: Mesosutterella multiformis; assembly: GCF_003402575.1. Classification (GTDB taxonomy): domain Bacteria; phylum Pseudomonadota; class Gammaproteobacteria; order Burkholderiales; family Burkholderiaceae_F; genus Mesosutterella; species Mesosutterella multiformis. The sequence continues at coordinate 754,935 of NZ_BGZJ01000001.1, read as the reverse complement.
CCATCCAGACGGAAGAAAGCTGCCACGACATCGTCCATGAAGAACGTCTGGGCAACCGGACCCGGATCCGCAAGACCCGTCGTCTCAATCACAACCCAGTCGAACTTGGATTCGCCCTTTTCGCGCTGAATCCGGAGCTTGGTCAGAATCCGGGAGAGGTCGCCGCGAATCGTGCAGCAGATGCACCCATTATTCATGGACACAATCTGCTCGGCTTCGCTGTGAACCAGAAGGTCATCATCGATACCGGCCTCACCGTACTCATTCTCAATCACGGCGATGCGGTGATGATGATCTTCTTTCAGAATCCGGTTTAAAAGCGTCGTCTTTCCCGCGCCGAGGAAACCCGTCACGATAGTTACGGGGATCAGCGTGTCAGCTATTGATTCTGCCATCCTTTCTCTTCCTTACTTAATAAGTTCTCACGGCCTTACGAGCAGGTGGAGTCCCTTCAGGTACTCCCCTTCCGGATAGGTCACGAGCAGCGGATGATCCGCGCCGGCTCCGAGCCGGCCAACAATCCAGGCGTTCACACCGGCGTCAAACACCGCGCCGGCAACGATCTTCTGGAAAAGATCCGCATCCACTGCGCCCGAACAGGAAAATGTCAGCAGATGACCGCCTGTCCGAAGAAGCTTGAGACCGTTCAGACTGATGTCCTTATAGGCTCTCGCAGCCCGTTCGACATGATAACGAGTCGATGCAAACTTGGGAGGATCGAGAATAATGAGGTCAAACTTCTCGCCGCGGTCTCTCGCTTTCCTAAGATATTCAAAGACATCGGCTTCAACCCACTCGCATTTGTCCTGCGGGAAGCCATTCCGCTCAGTGTTCTCGCGGGCCAGCGCGAGCGCCTCACCCGACGAGTCCACGGAAACCACGCTGTCAGCCCCGCCCGCCATCAGGGCAAGCGAGAATCCGCCCGTGTAGCAGAAGCAGTTGAGCGCCCGCATGCCGCGGCCGTTTTTCTCACGGAACTCACGGGCAAGGCGCTGAACCGTATAGCGGCTGTCACGCTGATCAATATAGAAACCGGTCTTATGCCCGATGCGGACATCGACCCCGTAGCGGACACCGTCCTCCACGATCTCAATTTCCTTCGGAGGCTCCTCACCGCTGATCAGGCCGGAACGCTTCGGAAGACCTTCACGCTCACGAACTGAGGCGTCCGAACGCTCGAATACCCCCTTCGCTCCGGTGACCTTCATCAGCAGGCGGGCAATCAGCTCGCGGTTCTGCTCCATGCCGGCGGAGAGAATCTCGCACACCAGATAGTCACCGTACTGATCAACGATCAGACCGGGAAGCCTGTCAGCCTCACCGAACACAAGACGCAGAGCGGTCGACCGGGAGCGAAGATCCTCACGGGCCGCCACGGCCTCGCGGAGCCGGGCCTCGAACCACGCCTCATTGATCACGTCATCCTTATCGAATGACCAGCATCGGGCTCGGATCGCCGACTTCGGTGACCACGAGGCCCACGCGAGGAACCGGCTGTCGTGACCCACGATCCGGACGAGATCCCCCATGCCCGGCTTTCCATTCACCCGGGCAATGGCCTTCTCATAGACCCAGGGGTGGCGCTTGAGGAGAGACTTTTCTCTGCCCTTCACCAGAACGACTTCAATAGGCTGCTGTTGCATGGAGGTTTCCTATACTCACTGACTGTTAGATAGCGGGGACGTCAATTTCGCCCGTGAAAACGGTTGCCGCAGGGCCGATCAGGAAGACGGAGCCGGTCGGCGTGCCATCCCACTCAATACGCAGGCGGCCGCCGTGCATCTGAAGCTCGACCTCGGAGTCGAAGAGTCCGCGGCGCATACCGGCAACGGCAGCCGCGCAGGCGCCCGTACCGCAGGCAAGGGTCTCGCCCGCGCCGCGTTCCCAGACTCGGAGCTTGCCTTCCGTGCGGCTGACAGCCTGCAGGAAGCCCACATTCACGCGTTCCGGGAAAGCCGGATGATTTTCAATCGCGGGGCCCACAGTGCTCACCGGAGCCTGTTCAACGTCTCCCACCACCATGACGGCGTGGGGGTTGCCCATGGAGACCACGGACACCCAGTTGTTGTAGCCCGCAGCCTTCACTTCCCAGAGCGTGTCAGAAGCCCGCGAGAGGTGAGAGAGGCCCGTCGTATTCAGCGGAATCTCTTCCGGACGGAATCTCGGCGCACCCATATCGACCTTCACGCGGCCGTCATCCTGCAGTTCCGGCTGAATGATGCCCTTCATCGTTTCAACACGGATCTTCTTCTTCGTGGTCAGACCGCGGTCATAGACGTAGCGCGCGAAGCAGCGGGCACCGTTGCCGCACATCTCCACTTCGCCGCCGTCCTGATTGAAGATCCGATAACGGAAATCCGTATCCGGGGTCCGCGCCTTTTCAACGATCAGGATCTGATCAGCGCCGATACCGAGATGACGGTCGGCGATGAATCGGAGCTGGTTCGTCGTCATGGTGAACGGAGCTTCCGTGCTGTCGATCACGATGAAGTCGTTGCCGGCTCCATGCATCTTGGTAAATTGCAGCTTCATTTTTCCTGCTCCTGTCAGATAGGTCTCAAATCAATAGATGGAAGGTTCGCCTTCAGGCCGTGTTTTGAATCGCCGGTGCGTCCACAGATACTGGTCCGGGAACTTGAGGATCCACTGTTCCAGCTCGTGATTGATACGGGCTGTATCGGCCTCGTAGTCTCCTGTCGGGAAACCTTCAAGCCTGTAAATATGCACACAGTAACCCTCTTTCGTCATCTCCGTGATGCACATGGCGACGTGAGCTTTCGTCAGCCGGGCAAGGCGCGACACCATCGGCAGAGTGGCGGCGGGTACACCGAAAAACGGCACGAAGATCGAATTCTGCCTGCCGTGGTCCATATCCGGCAAATAGTAGAAGGGAAGACCGTCACGCATAGCGCGGATGACGGGGCGAAGATCAAAGTGCCCGGTCTTCGCGATCAGAATCGGATTGCAGAAGCGCAGTCTCCCGTCAAGCTCCGCCTTGTCCCAGGCTTTGTTTGACTGCGTCTGATAAAGCGATACGCCGCGCACATACGTGTTGAAGGTAATGCCGGCCGCATCCAGCCCAAGGAAGTGAGGCGACACAACGATCAGCGGACGGTTATCCGTGTCCGTCACAAGATCAAGCCCCTCAAACTTCACCATCGCCTGGAGCTCTTCCTTCGTCCCCTTCCAGAGCACCGCGTGATCCAGAGCCGCGCGGCCCATATTGCGGTAATTCTGCTTCGCGATCCGCACCCGCTTTTCCTCAGTCCAGTCGGGGAAGCAGAGCCGCAGATTCGTCAGCGCCACATGGCGGCGTTTCGGAATTGCCCACCAGAGAATCCAGGCAATCACCGCGCCGAACCGCTCGCGGGTCCGGATCGATGTGCCGTAGAAGCAACCCAGGACCCAGATCCAGAACCGGGCCATCACTTCATTCACTTTCTTCATTCCTTCGCCTGCTCCTCCGGCGGATTCACGCCCGCCGGACACTTGTAGCGGTTATAGGCCCAGAGATACTGCTCCGGAAGCAGGCGGATCACGCGTTCGAGATGCTGATTCATCGTCACCGCGTCATCCTTCATATTCCCGGTCAGCGGCTCATTCCAGAGCCTTGCGTCAATTTCCCAGCCCCGGCTGCTGATCCGGCATCCCCAGGCGACAATCTTCACGGCATCAAACTGATGGGCGAGCCGCAGCGGCAGCGTCATCGTGTAGGCCGGGCGTCCGAAGAAGTTCACCCACACTCCCTCACCCTTTGACGGCACCTGATCCGGCAGCACACCGACCACCTGTCCGCCGCGGAAGGATGACACGAGCATCCGCACCCCCTTCAGCGTCGCGGGAGCCGGCCGGATACCAGGGGTCTCGCGGCCATGCAGCACCACGTTCTGCAGAATGGATTTCTTCGGAATCCGGTAGAGAATTGCCATATAGCGGTCCGTTCCCGCGAGGAACCGCTCGGCGAGCCACACGGGCGCCACTTCAAAGCTGCCGATATGAGGGGTGATAAAAAGAATGGGGCGGCCTGAGGCGAGCGCGTCTCCGATGATCCGCTCCGCCTCCGCCGTGGCTGACACGTGCTTCATGAGAGCCTTGCGGGGCTTGCCCCAGATCCACGCGGTTTCCGCCGCCTGCTTTCCAAGCTCACGGCTGACAGCAGGGGAATAGGCATCGGAATCGTAACCAGCCTGCGCGAGATTCTCCGCCATTTTCCTTCTGTATTTAGCCGAGCAGCGCCAGACCAATGCGCCAAGCGCCCCGCCAACCGGGTGCACTATCCAAAGCGGGATCATGGATAGAAGCCGAAATAACAGCCGCATATAAATAACCATTCCGGCGCCCGACAGGCGGCCGATTGCTCCTCAGTAACAGCAAGACTTGAAAGTGTCTTATCTTAAGCCTGCCCGAAAGTCAAAACAGGTATATTATTTCAGGTCTTCGCCGAGTTAACAGGACAACTTGCGGGGCGAAGACTGGGACAACGTCCCATATTTATTCAATTTCCGCTAAAGCGTCGGTCGCATGCCCTCTGATTTGATTTTGCGAAGGCGCTGTATTCCAAATTTGGGAGCATTCGATGGGCAGCAATTATCTTTTTACGTCTGAATCTGTGAGTGAAGGCCATCCGGACAAGGTGGCGGACCAGATCTCGGACGCCGTTCTCGATGCCATTCTCGAGCAGGATCCCTACGGTCGCGTCGCTGCAGAAACCCTCTGCGCCACGGGACTCGTCGTGCTCGCTGGCGAAATCACCACCTCCGCTCAGGTCGATTACATCGGCGTTACCCGCGACACCCTCCGTCAGATTGGCTATGACAATACCGAATACGGCATTGATCACCGCGGCTGTTCCGTTCTCGTTGGCTACGACAAGCAGTCGGCCGACATCAAGCAGGGTGTTGACAAGGCTTCTGACGACCCGCTCGAAACCGGTGCCGGCGACCAGGGTCTGATGTTCGGCTACGCGTGCGACGAAACCGACACGCTGATGCCCGCCCCGATCTACTACGCACACCGCCTGATGCAGCAGCAGTCCATTCTCCGCAAGAACGGCACGCTGCCCTTCCTCCGTCCGGACGCGAAGAGCCAGCTCACCGTGCGCTATGTGGATGGACGTCCGCAGTCTGTGGACACCGTTGTGCTTTCCACGCAGCATTCCCCTGAAATGAGCGACGGCGACAAGATGAAGCCCGAGTTCACGGAAGCCGTGATCGAAAGCATCATCAAGCCGGTGCTTCCGGCTGAATGGATCACTCCGGAAACCAAGTTCCTGATCAACCCGACCGGCCGCTTCGTGGTCGGCGGTCCTCAGGGCGACACGGGTCTCACCGGCCGCAAGATCATCGTCGACACCTACGGCGGCTCCTGCCCGCACGGCGGCGGCGCGTTCTCCGGCAAGGACCCGACGAAGGTTGACCGTTCCGCCGCGTACGCCTGCCGCTATGTGGCGAAGAACATCGTCGCTGCCGGCCTTGCCCGCCGCTGCCAGGTTCAGGTGGCCTACGCTATCGGCGTTGCCCGTCCGATGAACATCACGGTTCACACCTTCGGCACCGGCACGATTCCGGATGAAGAGATCTCCCGCATCGTCGGTGAATCCTTCGATCTGCGCCCGAACGGCATCATCCGCATGCTCGATCTCCGCCGCCCGATCTACCGCAAGACGGCCTGCTACGGTCACTTCGGCCGTGAAGAGCCGGAATTCACGTGGGAAAAGACCGACAAGGTTGAGATCCTGAAGTCCAAGGCCGGTCTGTAACCGGAGCGGCTCCTTGCCGCTAAACTTAAAGCCTTAAACCAGATAAGGCCGGCACTCGTTGGCCGGCCTTGTTTTTTTACTGTTATCGGTTTGTACGGAAAATCATTTGAGATGAAAAAACGCGTTCTCACAGGCATCAACACTACCGGTACCCTGCATCTGGGCAACTACGTCGGGGCCCTTCGCCCCTCCATTCAGCAGAGCCGGTCTGACGAGGTGGAAAGCTTCTACTTTCTGGCTGACCTCCACGCTCTCATCAAGTGTCAGGATCCCGTGCGCCTCCAGCGCTCGAGACTCCAGATTGCCACCACGTGGCTTGCCGCAGGCCTCGATCCCGAACACGTTACTTTCTATCGCCAGAGTGATATTCAGGAGATTCCGCTCCTCAACTGGCTGCTGGACTGCTCCTGCTCCAAGGGCCTGATGAACCGCGCTCACGCCTACAAGGCTGTGCTCGAAGCGAGCGTCGAGAGCGGTGAGGATCCGGATGCCCGCGTGTCGATGGGCCTCTTCTGCTACCCGATCCTGATGGCGGCGGACATTCTGATGTTCAACGCGGATCTCGTGCCGGTCGGCAAGGATCAGGCGCAGCACCTGGAAATGGCGCGCGACATCGCCACCCGGTTCAATAATCTCTACGCGCCGAAGGATCATCCCTTCTTCCGCATGCCCTACGCGCTGATTGATGAGAAGCAGGAGCTTCTCCCCGGCACCGACGGCCGCAAGATGAGCAAGAGCTACGACAACGTGATCCCGCTCTTTGAAGGCGGCTCCTCCGCGCTCTCCGACATGATCAGCCGCATCGTGACGGACGACAAGAAGCCGGGCGAAGCGAAGGATCCGGATTCCACTTCGCTTACGCAGCTCTTCAAGGCATTCTCGACTGACGAAGAGTACGCCCAGTTCCGCGCCGAACTCACAGACGGTCTCGGCTGGGGTGAGGCGAAGAAGAAGCTCTTCAATCAGATTGAGGCCGAGATCGGACCGATGCGTCCGAAGTACGAGGAGTACATCAACGAGCCGCAGAAGCTTGAGGAGATTCTCCTTGCCGGCGCTGAAAAAGCCCGGAAGATTTCCGCTCCGTTCCTCGAAGAACTCCGCAACGCGGTCGGTCTCCGTCCGTTCACGGCCTTCAAGGGGTCCGCGCATAACGCTCCGGTGAAGGAAACGAAGAAAAAGTCCGCTGCCGCTTCCTTCAAGCAGTACCGGAACCCGGACGGAACGTTCGGCTTCAAGTTCACGGACGCCGCGGGCACTGTGCTTCTCGAAAGCACCGGCTGGGCGAGCGGCGCTGAGGCCGGCCGGGCAATCGGTCAGCTGAAGAAAAACGGCATTGCGGCTCTTGCGGCTCTGCCCCTTGTAGAGCGCGCCGCCGGCATCACCGATCAGCAGCTTGCTGACGCTTTCGCATCTCTCGCTTAACGCATCACATACCGCCCGGAAGGAATCCGATTCCTTCCGGGATTTCGTATTCCCTTTACCTGACAGGCATTCTGATATGAAAACCTACAGCCACGACTTTGAAGTCGCCGACATGGGGCTCCTCGAGTGGGGCCGCAATGAGATCCGCATCGCGGAAACCGAAATGCCCGGCCTGATGGCCATCCGTGATGAGTACAAAGACGAGGCCCCTCTGAAGGGCGCCCGTATCTCCGGCTCTCTCCACATGACCATTCAGACCGCGGTGCTGATCGAGACGCTGCTCGCGCTCGGCGCCGAAGTCCGCTGGGCTTCCTGCAATATTTTCTCAACGCAGGATCACGCGGCCGCCGCGATCGCTGACGACGGCGTTTCTGTCTTCGCGAAGAAGGGTGAGACGCTTGATGAGTACTGGGAATACACCCACCGCATTTTCGAGTGGCCGGACGGCGGCTTCTCCAACATGATTCTGGATGACGGCGGCGACGCGACGCTGCTGCTTCATCTTGGCTGCCGCGCGGAAAAGGATATTTCGGTTCTCGATAAGCCGACGAGCGACGAGGAAACGGCTCTCTTCGCAGCGATCCGCCGCCACCTGGCCGCTGACCCCGCCTGGTACTCGACCCGCGCGAAACATATCCGCGGCGTTTCCGAGGAAACGACGACCGGCGTCCACCGCCTCTATCACCTCGCGAAGGAGGGCAAGCTGCTCTTCCCGGCGATGAATGTGAATGACTCCGTCACGAAGAGCAAGTTCGATAACACCTACGGCTGCCGCGAATCGCTGGTCGACGGCATCAAGCGCGCCACGGACGTCATGATTGCCGGCAAGATCGCTGTGGTCGTCGGCTATGGTGACGTGGGCAAGGGCTGCGCTCAGGCGCTCCGTGCGCTTGCCGCTCAGGTCTGGGTGGTGGAAGTTGACCCGATCTGCGCCCTGCAGGCCGCCATGGAAGGCTATCGGGTAGTGACGATGGACTGGGCTGCCGATAAGGCTGACATCTTTGTCACCGCCACGGGCAACTACCACGTGATCACGCATGACCAGATGGTCCGGATGAAGAACGAAGCGATCGTCTGCAATATCGGTCACTTCGACGCCGAAATCGATGTTGCCTCGATGCGCCAGTATCAGTGGAACAACATCAAGCCCCAGGTGGATGAAATCCTGCTGCCCTCCGGCAACCGGATCATTCTGCTCGCGGAAGGCCGTCTCGTGAATCTCGGGTGCGCCACCGGTCACCCGAGCTATGTGATGTCCAGCTCATTCGCGAACCAGACGCTCGCCCAGATCGAGCTCTATACCCGCACGGAGCACTATCCGGTCGGCGTTTACACGCTGCCGAAGATCCTGGACGAGAAGGTGGCGCGTCTGCAGCTGAAGCGCTTCAACGCCCAGCTCTCCACGCTGACCCAGGAACAGGCTGACTACATCGGGGTTCCGGTGACCGGCCCGTTCAAGGGTGAAAACTACCGTTACTGATTCTCAGAGCTTCGCGGCCGGACGGACATCCCGTTCGGTTGCGATCCACTGAAGCAGAATGTCGTGAGGCTCCGCTTCGAGCCTCCCCGTCGCGTTGCAGGCCTCATAGGACACCGCGACCGTGACAGGCGCGGGCTTTATCGTCGGCAGCGTCCGGTCGAACCAGCCCGCACCGTAACCCAGCCGGCAGCCGATATCAGAGAATCCGATACAGGGAGCCAGCAGCACCTGCGGCACAACCGGAATCTTCTCCTTCGGAACCATGATGTGGAAACCGCTTTCCACCATCTCGACTCCCGGAGTCCACTGGTAGTACCCCATCTTTCCCTTCATCACAACCGGAAGAGCAAGCATGCGGCCGGGCTTCTCTGACTGCCAGGCGCCCAGCGCCTCCATCAGATCCGGCTCACTCTGAATCGGGTAGTAGAGACCCACTGAGGAAAACTGCGGATTCGCTTCAAGCCATCCCACAATGTTCCGTGCCAGTTCTTTCGCCGCCTCCGGGCGAGTGGCCGCAATTTCCTGACGCACTGCGAGCAGCTCTTTTCTCAGCAGTTTCTTATCCATTGGTACGCTCCTCCTCTAAAGATTCCGGCGCCTATCGGGGTTAGCCGCCGTCTTCGTCCGGCGCCGATGGTTAAACTTATTCTATGGTTAAAAAATCCGTCTCTCCCGCCTCGTCCTTTTTACGGTTACCCATGAAAGCTCAGATCCGCCGCTCATTACTGCTGCTGGCCCTCGCGCTTCCCGCCTTTGGAGCCAGTGCCCAGTCACTGCTGCCGCAGCAGCGGCCTCTGGGTCCTGCGCCTTCAATCGCTGTGCCTGCGGAGGACTTTCTTTTTCAGAATTTCCCGCTGTCCGCGCAGGACCAGGCGTTTCTCTCCTTCCGGCGCGCTCGTCAGTCAAACACCGGCACCGCCGAGTCACAGCAGGCGCTTTTTGCCCAGCTCGCCGGATACCCGCTCGTTGACTACGCCGTGTCCTGGAATCTGTATGACGCCATAAAGTCCGATCCTTCGGATCCCATTCTGCAGGCCCAGGTTCTCGATTTTCTGAAGAGCCATCAGGGGGAATACATCGCTGAGCGGCTGGGAACAGATGTCGCGAGAATCGCCGCTCCGAAAGGAGATTCAGCGTTCTTTGAAGCGCTTTATGCGCCGCTGCAGTGGAATAAGACGGAGCCTGATCTCGCCGCATGGCACGAGTCCTTCCAGCTTCTCGCCGGGAAGGGGAACACGGAGTACGGCGTAAGCCTCCTTCGGGAAGCCAGGAATCCGCACGCCCCGGCCTTCATGTCGCTCGCCGAGTCCATTCTCGGACGCGACCCGGGAAAAATCTGGGAGATCTCGTCCTACCTGATCGAGCATCGGTTCAATTCGGACGCCCAGCGCCTGCTGCAGGCCTATATGCCGAATGCGCCGCTTTCGCTTCCCGAGGTCTTTTCGTCCCCGGAGAAATGGGTCACCACGCCTGACGCGCAGGCGAACCCCCGTCTGATCACGGCGGCCTGTCTCGCTGTGGGCTACAGCCGTCCAGAGGACGCCGCGGCCATGATCGCGTCGCTCGGCAGCCAGATTCCGAAGGAAGACCGGAATCTGCTCTGGAACTTCCTCGGCTACCGCTCAGCGATCATCAATACGATTTCCGACTCAAGCCAATACTTCACGAATGCCGGCGAAGGCCTGATGGACAGCCGCGTCTCGCAGCCTGACGAAGTCGCCGGGTGGCGCGTGAAGGCAGCGCTCGCTGCCGGCAACTGGAAGGAAGTTGAGCGGGCCATCGGCTCGATGACCCCGGAAAAGCTGGGAGCTGACGAATCCGCCTACTGGCTCGGCCGCGCCAAAATCGCTCAGGGCGACAGGAGCGAGGGCGAGAAAGTTCTCTCATCCATCACCGGTCACCACACGTTCTACGGCAAACTCGCCTGTGATGCGCTTAACGTTCCCTATCCGGGTGACGGCGCGCGCCCCTCGGTCGCGGAGTCTGACGTCCGGCAGTGGATGCAGAATCCGAGCATTATCCGGGCCGTGCTGCTCCGCCGTCTCGGTCTCTACTCCATGGCGAGCCGCGAATGGAACTGGGCGCTTCGCGACGCGAAGAAGCCGCAGCTCATCGCGGCCGCTGAATATGCCCGCCGGATCGGACTCGCTGACCGCATGATCAGCACCGCGGGGAAACTCCCCGACAGCCTTTTCCAGAGCGACCTCTCCTTCCCGATTCCGTCTCAGAAGAGCGTCGCCGCGATTGCCCAGGAAACCAATGTGCCCGAGGCCTGGATTTACGGCATTACGCGTCAGGAGTCCCGCTTCATGGTAACGGTGTCGTCGGGAGCCGGTGCCCGCGGACTCATGCAGCTGCTGCCCGCCACTGCCCGGTGGACCGCCAAGCGCTACGGTGTCGGCGATGGGAATCCTGATCTCTCGGATCCGCTCACCAACATGAAGCTCGGCGCTTACTACCTCAAGTACCTCAACGACCGGTTTGACGGGCAGAAGACTCTCGCCACAGCGGGCTACAACGCCGGCCCCGGCCGCTCCATCACCTGGCGCCGGAATCTGTCCGCAAGCCAGGACGGCGCGATTTTCGCTGAGCTCATTCCGTTCAGCGAAACCCGGACCTACGTGAAGAATGTGCTGAACAACACGGCGGAATACGCCCGGATTCTCGGCAAACCCGTGCGGCTCACGGAGCTTCTCGGCACGATTACTCCGCCCTCCCCCGACAACTGATACTGAATAAACGCAGCATGGCAATCCAAACGTACCTGGTCGGCGGCTATGTCCGTGACCTGCTTCTTTCCCGTCACGGGATCCCAGCCACGCCCTCCGACAAGGACTACGTCGTGGTCGGCGCGACCCCCGAATACATGGTGTCGAAGGGGTTCATTCCGGTCGGCGCCGATTTCCCGGTTTTCCTTCACCCGAAAACGCATGAGGAGTACGCGCTCGCCCGCACAGAGCGGAAGACCGCTCCCGGCTACCACGGGTTTACGTTCAGCGCTTCGCCTGATGTCACGCTCGAAGAGGATCTGATGCGCCGCGACCTCACGATCAACGCGATCGCAATGTCTGAGGACGGCACACTCTTTGACCCCTGGGGCGGAGAGGAGGATATCCGGAGGAGAGTCTTCCGCCATGTAAGCCCGGCTTTCCGCGAGGATCCGGTAAGAATCCTGAGAATCGCCCGGTTTTCCGCCCGACTTCCTGAATTTTCAGTGGATCCTGGCACCTGGCAGCTCATCACCGACATGGTGAAGGCGGGGGAGGCTGACGCCCTCGTGCCTGAGCGCGTGATGAAGGAGCTGTCCCGGGGACTGATGGAAAAGGCCCCGTCCCGCATGATGAAAATCCTGCTTGAGTGCGGCGCCTGGACAAGGATCGCGCCCGACGTCCCCTGCAGCGAAGCCCTGCTCCGGAAACTCGACGAGGCTTCCGGCATCAATGCCCCGGCCGCGGTCCGCCTCGCGCTCCTCTTTTCGGAAGCCGGAGACCGCGGAAGCGAGGCCGCGAAGTCGCTCCGGGCCGGATCTGACGCGATCGGGCTCGTGGAGCTTGGTGAGCGGTGCGGCGCGATGCTGCGGGAAAAGGTAGAAGCTGAGTCTGCTGTCCGTCTATTCGAAAAAGCGGATGCCTTCCGCCGTTATCCCCGGTTCAGGGAGTTCCTTCAGGTGCAGCAGATCGCTTCCGGAGTTCGGCCGGAACCCTGGCTGAGAGCCGCTGACGCCGCGCGCGCCGTGGCGACCCGCGATATTGCGGCCGCGGCCTCTTCTCCCTCTGAAATTCCCGCCGCCATCCGGGCTGCCCGCGTGAAAGCGGTCAGAGATACTCTCGCCCAGACTCACACCGATAAAGACAACGCATCATGACGCTTGAAGAACTGCAGCTCTCCTGCCGCCGCATCTATATCGAGGACCTCCGGCTTCTCGCTCGGCTCGGCATTTATCCGCACGAAATTGCCGCCGCTCAGGAAATCCTGATTTCCGCAAGCGTCTGGGTGGACAAAAAACCGCTCGGAGAAGATATTGAGAACACCGTGAGCTACGCAACGCTCGCGGAGATCGCCCGGCGGATTGTCCGCAGCCACCACTTCCTCGTTGAAACCGTGGTGGAGGAGATGATCCGTGAAATCCGGGTTCTGCCCGGAGTCCGGGCGGGACGGGTTGACTGCCGGAAGACGCATGCCGTGACAGGCGCTGACGCCTCCGGTGTTGAGGAGTTTTTCCTAAATGAGCAATGAATCAGTTATTGGAACCACCATTCCGATCACGCCGGCCGAGGCTCTGAACAAGTCCCCGGCTCCCGCCGCGGAGGAAACCGCGGAGCAGCCTGCCGGAGAAAAAGAAAAGGTAAAGAAGTCCGTTGCCGCGAAGAAGCTCGAAAAGCGGATCATGCGTCTCACGGGGCAGGCGATCGCTGACTTCAACATGATCGAGGAGGGCGATCGGATCGGTGTCGCGGTATCGGGCGGCAAGGACAGCTATGTGCTCCTTGAGACCCTTCTCAAACTCCAGAAGCGGGCCCCCGTTCATTTCGAAGTCATGGCCGTGAACATCGATATGGAGCTGCCGGATTTCCCGCACGACCTTCTTCCGAATTATTTCAAGAGCATAGGCGTTCCGTTCCACGTGGAACGTCAGAACGCCTACGCGACGATCAAGCGCATCATTCCGTCCGGACAGCACATCTGCTCACTCTGCTCGCGCCTTCGCCGCGGCATTCTCTACACCACGGCGGATAAGCTGGGGCTCACGAAAATCGCGCTCGGTCACCAGATGGATGACATCGTGAGCACGCTGATGCTCAACATGTTCTACGGCGGTCAGATGAAAGGCATGCCGCCCGTTCTCCGGAGTGATGACGGGCAGCACGTAATCATCCGGCCGCTGGCCTACGTGCATGAGTCCGACACCCGCAAGTGGGCTCAGATCCAGGGCTACCCCATTGTTCCGAAGAATCTCTGCGGCTTTGCCGAGAACCGCTGCCGCCACGAGATGAAGGAACTCCTTGCGCAGTGGGAGAAGATTGACAAGAACCGGATGTACAACATCTTCAAGAGCATGACCCACGTGGTGCCTTCCCATCTGCTCGACCGGTCGCTCTGGGATTTCCACGAGTTTCACGCCCTCACGCAGCCCCCGAAGCCCCTGAAACCGCGGCGTCAGAGCAAAAACTGATTCCCGTTTAGAATAGGAAGACGGTCCTGCCCGGATCCCGCCAGGGATTCCGGGCGAGTCTATTTCTTTTCTTTTTTACAGAGCTTATTGACTGCTATGCGTGCACGTTCTATGAAGGTGATCGACCTCGCGGTCCGTCACGTCGAATGTATTTCCGCCACTACCTCAGTGACTGACTGCGCCCTTGCGATGCGTACCCGTCATGTGGGAAGCCTGGTCGTAGTGGACGGCGGCAATAAGCCGATCGGCATGATTACGGATCGCGATCTTACGATCGAAGTTCTTGCCACCGGCCGTGATATCGCTGCCACGAAGGTCGGAGACGTGATGACGAGCCCGGCGGTCGTCGCTCAGGGTGAAGAGAACATCGTGGACGCGCTTGCCCGCATGCGTGAGTTCGGCATCCGCCGTCTCCCGGTGGTGGACGAGAACGGTCTGCTTGTCGGTGTCGTCACGAATTCCAACATGCTGGAGGAACTCTCCACCATGCTGGACAGCCTTGTGCGCAACATCAAGTCCTCGAAGACCCGCGAGGCGGCGCTTCGCCCCTGAGTCAGAGCAGGATTCCGCCGCTCAGAAAAAAAGGGAGATCTCATCCGAGACCTCCCTTTTCGCTTTTATTCAGCCTTGCCCTGGCTTCTGAGAACGCTCTGATAGACCGTATCGCGCGGCAGTCCGGTCACCCGAGACACAAGCGCCGCGGTTTTGGATGCTGGCAGCTCTTTCGCGATTTCTCTCACCCAGGCGAGAACCTCTTCGCCCATTTCGGACTCCTTCTTTTCCGCCTCGTCGATCAGGATCGCGTATTCGCCCCGGGGCTCATGCGCGTCCGCCCAGGCCGCGAGGTCACCTGCCGCGAGCGGCGTAAAGGATTCAAAGCGCTTCGTGATTTCGCGCGCCACAACCACGCGACGCCCCGGCTCAAGGGCCGAGCCAAGATCACGGAGGAGCGCCTGAATGCGGTGAGGCGCCTCATAGAGCACGAACGCGTCGCCGCGGGACGCGTAGCGGGAGAGTGTTTCACGGCGGGCCTTGGCCTGCGGAGGCACAAAGCCGACAAAGGTAAACGTTTTCGCGGTGAGGCCCGAAGCGGAGAGCGCTGTGATCACGGCACTCGCCCCCGGCACCGGAATCACCCGGAATCCGGCATCCAGCACAATCTTCACGACCAGAGCGCCGGGGTCCGATACCGCCGGCGTTCCGGCGTCCGTCACGAGCGCCACTCGTTCCCCGTTCTTCAGCCGCTCGATGATCGTCTGAGCGCCGGTCACTTCGTTAAATTCGCGCACTGAGATTTCGTGCGTCGTGATGCCGTAGCGGGACAGAATCTTCTGCGTCTGACGGGTATCCTCTGCAGCCACACAGTCGGCGATCGCGAGAGTCCAGAGTGCGCGGATCGTGATATCGGCCGCGTTTCCGATCGGCAGACCCACGATGTAGAGAGCCCCCGCAGGGAACTCCTGCTCGCCGATCCCCGACTCCCGGGCCCATGCCATCTGCTTCCACTGCTCCAAGGCTTCCTGCATCGCGATTCCTTCTGTGTCCGTCCGTTAGTGAATGAAGCCTAACACTTTAACCTGAGGTGAACGAAAATTGCACGGGCATTTGCACCTACAATTGAAAACCTGTTTTTCCTCCGGACACCTCTCTCTATTCCTATGGCCAATACGCTTATTACGTTAAAAAACGCGAGCCTCGCTTTCGGTGACTACCCGCTTCTCGACAACACGGATTTTTCGGTTCAGGAGGGTGAGCGTATCGGTCTCATCGGTCGCAACGGCACAGGCAAGAGCTCCATGCTTCAGGTGCTCGCCCGAAAGTCCGCGCTGGATGACGGAGAGATTCAGGTGAAGGACGGTCTGCGGGTTGTGCTTCTGGAACAGGAACCGGTCTTCCCGCCGGCTCCCACGATCCGTGAGAGCCTGATCGCGCAGTCCGGCTTTGATCCGTCGGATGACAAACTCTACTGGAAACAGATCGCGAAACTCGACGCCTACCTGCAGCGGCTGAATGTCCGCGCGGACGCGGATCCCGGAACCGCTTCCGGCGGCGAGCGGAAGAAAGCCGCCATCGCGCTCGTACTCGCTCAGGAACCGGACCTGCTGCTGCTCGATGAGCCGACGAACCACCTCGACATCACCACGATCGCGCTCCTCGAGGATCTGATCCGGGAAACGTTCAAGAACACCCGGGCGCTCGTGGTGATCACGCATGACCGAGAGTTCCTCGATGCGGTTTCCACCCGGATCGTGGAACTCGACCGCGGCATTCTCCGCTCCTACCCGGGCAACTTCGCGGACTACGAGCACCACAAGAATTACGAACTCGCGATCGAGGAAACCGCGCGCCGCAAGTTCGATAAATTCTGGGCCCAGGAAGAGGTCTGGATCCGTAAGGGCATTGAGGCCCGCCGTACCAGAAACGAGGGCCGAGTGCGCCGTCTGGAACGGCTGCGCCGGGAACGCGAGGCGAGGCGCGACCGCATGGGTCAGGTGAACATGTCGATTGACGCGGGGGAAAAGAGCGGAAAGCTGGTCGCCGAACTGAAGAACGTCTCGAAGTCCTTCGGTGATAAGACCGTGATCCGGAATCTGAACTTCACGCTGATGCGGGGTGACCGCCTCGGCCTGATCGGACCGAACGGCGCGGGGAAGAGCACACTCATCAAGGTGCTACTCGGAGAACTCCAGCCTGATGAGGGCACAGTCCGCCTCGGCACGAATCTCCATATTGCGTATTTCGATCAGCTCCGCGCCCAGCTTGACCTCAAGAAGACCGTGGCGGATACCATCGCTCCGGGCAGCGAGTGGGTGGAAATCGGCGGTGTAAAGAAGCATATCAAGAGCTATCTGAATGATTTCCTCTTTTCGCCCCAGCGGGCCGACTCTCCGGTCGAGGCGCTTTCAGGCGGCGAGCGGAACCGGCTGCTGCTTGCCCGGCTCTTCGCGCTGCCCGCCAACCTCCTTGTGCTTGACGAGCCGACGAACGATCTCGATATCGATTCTCTCGAACTCCTCGAACAGGTTCTGGAGGACTATTCCGGCACGCTGATCCTCGTGTCGCATGACCGACGGTTCCTCGATAACACTGTGACACAGGTGCTGGCAGCGGAAGGGAACGGTGAGTGGCATGAGTATGTCGGCGGCTATTCCGACTGGGTAAAGTACCGCCGTCCGCAGGCCGCGCCAGCCGCGGCACCGAAGGCTGAAAAGCCTGCTCAGCCGAAGCCCGCCCGCGCGAAGAGTGTGAAGCTCTCCTATAAGGAAGAGCGTGAACTCGAGTCGCTGCCGAAGGAAATCGACGCGCTTGAGACCGAGCAGCAGGAGCTGCTTGAGAAAATGGCAGGTCCCTCCTACCACGAGCTTCCCGGAGCTGAAATCAAAGCCGACCGCGACCGGCTTGAAGCGATCCCGCAGATTCTCGAAGAACGCTACGAACGGTGGCAGGAACTCGAGAGTAAGCGTGAAATCGCCGAAAATAAGCATTAATGAGAGCTGTTCTGTGGTCTAAACTAATTGTGACCGCAGAATGCGGGTTCAGAACTCAATATCAGAACGCTACAGAGTAAAAGGCAAAAGAAAGTGAGCGAAACCACTGCTGATCGCATCGCCCTGCTGCGCAAGGCAAAAACCCTTCCTGATCTGATTGCCAACCGGGCGAAGACCGCCCCGGATGATGAAGCGCTCCGCCAGTACGACCGTTCCAAAGGCGAATGGGTCAGCACAACGTTCGGCGAGCTGCAGGAAAGAATCCTTGAGTGGCACAAAGCCTATGCCGCGCTGAAGCTGGAACGCGGCTCCCGCGTGGGCATTCTGCTGCCGAACGGGATCGACGCTGTCTGCGCGGACCAGGGCGCTCTCGCGAACGCGCTGGTGCCGGTTCCGATGCACGCGATCGATACCGCAGGCGCCTCAGCTTTCATCCTGATTGACTCTCAGGCAAGCGTCCTTGTGACAAACAAGCTGTCCCGCTGGCAGGCGATCGCCGACACCGGCATCATCCTTCCGGATCTGCGGCACGTCATTCTTACCGAGGAAACCTCGGTTCCCGCACCGGAAGGCGAAATTGAGCTTCACACGCTTTCTGACTGGCTGAAGATGGGGGAGCCCCTCACGGAGGCTGACCTCACGGAAAAGCCCGAACCGGATGATCTCGGCGCCATCGTCTATACATCCGGCACCACGGGAAAGCCGAAGGGCGTGATGCTCACGCACCGGAACTTCCTCACGAACGTCTGCGACACTCCGGACTGCCTCACGCCGATCGGAGGCGATATTTTCCTATCGTTCCTGCCGCTCTCCCACACGTTCGAACGGACGCTCGGCTACTACCTCGCGCTCGGCATGGGCTGCACCGTGGTTTACAACCGCTCGATCATGCTCCTCGCGGAAGACTTCAAGACCGTGCGTCCGACGGTCATCATTTCGGTTCCCCGGATTTATGAGCGCGTCTACGCAAAGCTGAATGACGCGCTGGAAAAGAAGGGCGGCGCCGCGAAGAAGATCTTCTCCTGGGCGGTCGAAGCCGGATGGCGCCGTTTCTGCAAGAGAAACAAACTTCCGGTCGACAAGTCGAACCGCTCTTTCGGCAACATGATCGCCGGTCCCCTCTTTGAAAAGAAGGTTTCCCAGACGCTGATGGATCAGTTCGGCGGCAGGCTGCGCGCGGCCATTTCAGGCGGCGCCGCGATCAACCCGAAAGTCGCGAAGGTATTCTGCGGGCTTGGAATGCCGGTGATCCAGGGTTACGGCATGACTGAGACGTCGCCTGTCATCGCCGGCAACCGCCTCGATGACAACCAGCCTCAGACTGTCGGCCTCCCGTTCACGCACGTTGAAGTACGGCTCGGCGAGGATAACGAGATCCAGGTCCGCGGCCCAAGCGTCATGAAGGGCTACTGGAAACGCCCCAAAGCAACGGCCGAAGCCTTTACCGAAGACGGCTGGCTGCATACGGGTGACGTCGGATCGCTTTCCGAGGACGGCCATCTCTCGATCCGGGGCCGTATCAAGGAAATCATCGTCACATCGACCGGCGAAAAAGTGCCGCCCGCGGATATTGAATCCGCTCTCGAAACGGATCCGCTTTTCGCCCAGACCTTTGTGCTCGGCGAGAATAAGCCCTATATCTCCTTCATCACGGTGCTGAATCCCACGGAGTGGAAGAAGCTCGCTGCCTCTCTTTCACTTGACCCTGAGTCTCCTGAGAGTCTCAGCGCGCCCGCTGCCCGCCAGGCCGTGATCAAGCGCGCGAAGGAAGCCACGAAAGACTTCCCCCGCTACGCTCTGCCCCGCGCCGTAACACTCGTCACCGAGCCCTGGACGATTGAAAACGGACTTCTCACGCCGACGCTCAAGCTGAAGCGCGGTCCGCTCCGCAACAAATTCGCTGACGAGATCCAGCAGATGTACAAAGCCTAGTTCCCGGCCCCGCACTCCGCTAGAATCCATAATCCTTAAAAAGGCCTTCCTCTCCCCCCAGAGAAGGAGGGCTGCTTCACTGACTGACTTACAGAAATCCATGGCAATCGATACAACGCTTAATCCTTCCGCACAGCAGGCTCAGCACCTGATGCCTAACTGGCAGGTTCACATGACCGACAAGATCATGCAGTACTACATCGACCGCGGTCTTACAGTGGATCCGGTGATTCTCAAATCACCGCCGCCTCCGCAGGAAGGGCATCAGTACCTGCTCTACATGCATGTGCCGTTCTGCCATACGCTGTGCACCTACTGCACCTTCCACCGCTTCCTCTTCAAGGAATACAAGGCGCGCGAATACTTCAAGAATCTGCGCGCCGAGATGCAGATGGCGAAGGACCTCGGCTACGACTTCCAGTCAGTCTACGTGGGCGGCGGCACGACCACGATTCTGCAGGACGAACTGATCCAGACGCTCGAACTCGCCCGGAAGCTCTTCCCGCATATCCGCGAAATCTCCTGCGAAACCGATCCGAAGGAAATCGCCTCTCCCCTGTTCAAGAACCTGCAGGGACTGGTGGACCGCATGTCGATCGGCGTGCAGAGCTTTGATGACAGCATTCTGAAGCTCACCGACCGTACGAAGTTCGGCACCGGCGCTGAGGTCTATGACCGCATCGCGGCCTGCCAGGACCTCTTCCCGACCTGCAACGTCGATATGATGTTCGGTTTCCGCGGCCAGTCGCTCGACATGATCGCGCGCGACATGGAACTCATCCGCCAGCTCAATCCGAAGCAGGTCACCACGTACCCGCTGATGGTGACGAGCGAGACCCGCAAGAGCGTGAAGGGCATGATCGCCGCCGAGGGTCAGGAGCTATCCGAGCAGTACAACACGATTCTCGGCACGCTCGGCCAGCACTACCGTCAGCTCACCTCGTGGACCTTCGGCCGCACGGGTGACAATGAAGGCATCGATGAATACGTGATCGACCATGACGAATATCTCGGCATCGGCTCTGGCGCTTTCTCCTTCCTCGGCGACTCGCTCTACGTGAACACGTTCAGTCTCGCCCGCTATGGCCAGCGCATTCAGTCCGGCCAGATGGGTACGGAGCGCCGCCGTGAGTTCACGAAGCACCAGATTCTGCAGTACCGACTGATGCTCTCCATCTTCGCCGGCCGTCTCAGCCGCAAGTACTTCCGCGAGGTCCAGGGAGTCAACCTCGACACTGCCCTCCTGAAGGAAATGCTCGGCCTCCGTCTTGCCGGTGCCATCCGCCAGGATCCGACCGATCCCGATAAGCTCACCGTGACCACCGTCGGCAAGTTCCTCGGTCTCGTCATGATGAAGGCCTTCTACTCCGGCATGGATAACGTCCGCGCCCAGCTGCGCGCTCCGCTGAAGGCCTGCGATATGTAAGGCTTCCGAGGATTCATCCCTCAGAACGAATAAAGCCGCTGCAGAGAAATGCAGCGGCTTTATTCTTTGCCGGATCAGACGGGAAACGGTCAGTTGAACTTCTGACCCATTTCGCGGGTCGTGAGGAACTGAACATTCTCCCAGTGCTTCTGGGTCGTCTGAAGGTTATAGACCGAGGTTGCCAGGTAGACCAGATTGCCATCCGCGTCAGTCGCGAGACGGCTTGCCTGCTCTGCCTCAAACTCCTCACGGGTCTTGCCCTTGTCATCCGGGAACACGAGCCAGCGGGCCGTCGATACTTCGGTCGACTCGTAGATCGCGTCCACCCGATACTCGGTCGCAAGACGCTGAGCCACGATTTCGAACTGCAGAATACCCACGGCACCGAGGTAAATATGCCCCAGATCGTCCGTGAACACCTGAATCGCGCCTTCTTCGCCAAGCTCCTGCAGACCCTGACGGAGCTGCTTCTCCTTGAACGGATTCTTGCAGCGCACAGAGCGGAAGAGTTCCGGAGCGAAGAACGGGATACCGACAAAGCCGAGCTTCTCACCCTCGGTGAGCGTGTCACCGATGTGAAGCTGCCCGTGGTTATAGATACCGATGATGTCGCCCGCCACAGCCTCTTCCATGCGCTTTCTTTCCTGCGCCATGAAGGTCAGGGCGTTCGGGATCTTCATCTCCTTCCCCTCGCGGACGTGGAACACCTTCATGCCCGGCTCATAGCGGCCGGAGCACACGCGAAGGAACGCGATACGGTCGCGGTGGTGCGGATCCATGTTCGCCTGGATCTTGAAGACGAAACCGGTGAACGGCGATTCGGTCGGCTGCACGATGCGGACGCCGGCATCACGCGGCTGAGGCTGCGGAGCCCAGTCAACGAGTGCCTCAAGCACATCCTCAACACCGAAGTTGTTGATACCGGAACCAAAGAACACGGGGCTCTGCTCGCCGGCGAGGAACTTCTCGAGCGAGAAGGGTTCGCCCGCGCCCTGCACGAGTTCAATCGCCTCGCGCACCGAGTCCATTTCCATCGGGAACAGCTGATCGAGTTCGGGATTATCCAGCCCCTTGATCGTTTCCGTATCGTGGCTCAGACGCTCTTCACCCGGGCGGAACCGCACGAGCTCATTGTTCTTCAGCGAGAAAACACCGCGGAAGGTTTTGCCCATGCCGATCGGCCAGGTGATCGGGACGCAGTGCAGCTGCAGCACGTCTTCGATTTCTCCGAGCACATCGAGCGGGTCGCGCACTTCGCGGTCCATCTTGTTGATGAAGGTGATGATCGGGGTATTGCGGAGGCGGCAGATCTCAAGCAGCTTGATCGTCTGGGCTTCCACGCCCTTCGCGGCGTCAATCACCATCACGGCGGCATCCACTGCCGTCAGCACTCGATAGGTATCTTCCGAGAAGTCCTGATGGCCCGGGGTGTCGAGCAGGTTGATGATGCGGTCCTTATAGGAGAACTGCATCACCGAACTCGTGACCGAAATACCACGCTGCTTCTCCACCTCCATCCAGTCAGAAGTCGCGTGCCGGGCGGCCTTGCGGCCCTTAACAGCTCCGGCGAGCTGGATTGCGCCGCCGAAAAGCAGCAGTTTTTCCGTCAGCGTGGTTTTACCCGCGTCCGGATGTGAAATGATTGCAAAGGTGCGCCGGCGTGCAACGTCGTTCACCAATGCGGGATTGGGAGAAGTCATTTTGTTTGGATTCTTTCCTCCGCTTGAGAGGAAGCTGTTGAACGTTCAATTGATTCGAAGTGCGTAATTTTATCAAGCCTTACTGTGATTTGCTGATATGAACCGTCCGTCAAGATGATTAAAATGCCTCAGACTCTTTTTTCGCCACTTATTAAAGGCCCCCTTCCATGAGTTATTTTCCAAAATGGCAGGTAAAAACATCCGGCGTCATCGCGCCTGATGAAACCCTGCCGGCGAACCAGACGATCGCGCTCGGCATTCAGCACGTTGTCGCCATGTTCGGTTCCACCATCCTCGCCCCGATTCTGATGGGCTTTGACCCCAACGTTGCCGTACTGATGAGCGGCATCGGCACCCTCATCTTCTTCCTGATGGTGGGCGGCCGTGTGCCGAGCTACCTCGGTTCTTCTTTCGCCTTCATCGGCGTCGTGATCGCGGCCACGGGCTATGCGGCCGGTTCCGGCCTCAACCCCAATATCGAGGTCGCGCTCGGCGGCATCATGGCCTGCGGCATCGTGTACTTCCTTGTGGGTGTCATCGTTACGCTGACCGGTGTCGCCTGGATTGAAAAGCTGATGCCTCCGGTTGTGACCGGCGCAGTGGTCGCGGTGATCGGTCTTAACCTCGCCCCGACCGCCTGCAAGAGCGTCGGCACCTCTTCCTTCAACGCCTGGATCACGATTCTTTCCGTGCTTTGTGTGGGCGGTGTCGCGGTCTACACCCGCGGCTTCATCCAGAAGCTTCTGATTCTCGTCGGCCTTCTCATTGCCTACGTGATCTACGCGATTCTTACAAACGGCCTCGGTCTCGGCCAGCCGATCGATTTCTCTCTGATCAGCAACGCCGCCTGGTTCGGTCTGCCGCACTTCCATCACCCCGAATTCCGGGCTGACGCGATTCTGCTCATCGTGCCGGTCGTGATCATTCTGATCGCGGAAAACCTCGGCCACGTGAAGGCTGTGACCGCCATGACGGGCCGCAACCTTGACCCCTACATGGGCCGCGCTTTCATGGGCGACGGTCTCGCGACGATCGTTTCCTCCTCCATGGGCGGCACGGGCGTCACGACGTACGGTGAGAATATCGGCGTGATGGCCGCTACCCGCGTCTACTCCACGCTGCTCTTCCCGGTGGCTGCCGCGCTCGCGATCCTGCTCGGCTTCTCGCCTAAGTTCGGCGCTCTGATTCAGACGATTCCGCAGCCGATTCTTGCCGGTATGTCGATTGTTGTGTTCGGTCTCATCGCCGTGTCCGGCGCCCGCATCTGGGTTGAGAACCACGTCGACTTCAGCCAGAACCGCAATCTGATCGTCGCCGCTGTGACGCTGATTCTCGGCGCCGGCGACTTCTCGCTCTCGATCGGCGGTTTCACGATCGGCGGCATCGGCACCGCGACTTTCGGCGCCATTCTGCTGAATGCCCTGATGACCCCCGGTGAACGAATGGGTCAGAAAAAGAACTCTTAATCTGAAAGAGTCTGCCCGGCATTCCTGATGCAGCAAGGCCGATGAAGAGAAAAATCTTCATCGGCCTTTTTTCGTAGCTTGAACCCGGTTCGGATTACTTCCGGCGCGGATTTCCGGAGGCGTTCTGGAAGGCTGCCGCCATCGCGCCTGAGAAGCCGCCGCCCGTTCTTTCAGACTTCATCCGGGGCGCACTCTGTCGGCCAACGCGGGGTTCGCTTCTAGGCGCCCCTTCACGACGCATGGAAAGCGCGATGCGCTTCCGCTTTTCATCCACATCGAGCACCCGGACTTTGACGATCTGCCCCACCCGGACTTCAGCGGAGGGATCTTTCACATAGTGGTCTGCCAGCTCGGAAATATGAACGAGGCCATCCTGATGCACGCCGATATCCACGAAGGCACCAAACGCCGTGACGTTGCTCACCACACCCTCGAGCTTCATGCCAGGTTTCAGATCCGAGATCTCCGTCACCCCCTCAAGGAAGTGCGCCATCACGAATTCCGGACGCGGATCGCGGCCCGGTTTCTCGAGTTCCGAGAGGATGTCCTTCACGGTCGGGAGTCCGAACTGATCCGTAACAAAGTCAGCCGGCCGGAGACGCTTCAGCACCGATTCATTCCCGATCAGCTTTTCAATCGGAAGACCGGTTTTTTCCGCAATCGCGTTGGCGACTGAATAGGCCTCCGGATGAACCGCGGAGGCATCCAGCGGATTCTCGCCATTCTGAATCCGAAGGAAGCCCGCAGCCTGCTCAAACGTCTTCTGACCAAGGCGCGGAACGCTGAGCAGCTGGGCTCTGGAGGCGAACGCCCCATGCGCCTCTCGCCACCGGACCACCGCTTCCGCGAGACTTGATGTCAGCCCCGCCACGCGGCGAAGCAGCATGGGGCTTGCGGTATTCAGATTCACACCGACCGAATTCACGCAGTCCTCCACCACAGCATCCAGCTTCCGGGCGAGATCCCCCTGATCCACATCATGCTGATACTGACCGACGCCGATCGCCTTGGGGTCGATCTTCACGAGTTCGGCAAGCGGATCCTGGAGCCGCCGGGCGATCGACACCGCGCCGCGGTAGCTCACATCCATATCCGGGAATTCCTTCGCCGCGAGTTCGCTCGCGGAGTAGACGCTGGCACCCGCCTCGCTCACAACAGCCTTCGTAAGCCCGAGTTCCGGATGGCGATGAATCAGGTCATCCACGAGTTTCACTGTTTCGCGGGACGCCGTCCCGTTTCCGATACTGACCAGTGACGGATGGAACCGGCGGGCGAGCGTCGCGAGCGACTCAATCGATCCGTCCCAGTCGTTTCTCGGCGGGTGCGGATAGATGACCGCAGTCGCCTGAACAGAGCCTGTTTCAGAAATCACGGCTACCTTGACGCCCGTACGGATTCCCGGATCAAGACCGATCACGCCCTTGTGGCCCGCAGGGGCCGCAAGCAGCAGATCCTTCAGATTGGAGCCGAACACCGTGATGGCGCTCCGCTCAGCATCCTCACGGAGCTTCTGGAAGATCTCGGTTTCAAGCGACGTCAGGCATTTGACGCGCCAGGTCCAGCGGCAGACCCGGGCGTACCAGCTGCTCGCCGGAGCGCCGGAAAGCCGCAGACCTTCATGCTCCGCCACCATTTCAATGCAGGGGTGCGGTGTCTGGGCTTCGAGTTCCTCGGGAAGCGCCACTTTGACGGACAGCACTTCGTCCGTGCGGGCCCGGAAAATGGCGAGCACCCGATGTGACGGGATTCCGATCAGCGGTTCACTGAAGTGGAAGTAGTCCTGGTACTTGCTTCCGGCCTCTTCCTGCCCCTCGATCACCTCAGACTGCAGAACACCCGTCTTCCAGAGGAAGTCGCGGAGTTTCCCGATCAGCTCAGCGTCTGTCGCGAAACGCTCCGCCGCGATATCGCGGGCACCGTCAAGCGCCGAGGCCGGATCCGGATAGGCTTCGGAAAGGAACGCCTTGGCAGTCTCCTCGGGATCAAGCGACGGATTGCCGAGCAGCTGATCCGCGAGCGGCTCAAGCCCCGCTTCACGGGCCTTTTCAGCCCGGGTACGGCGTTTCGGCTTATAGGGGAGGTAGAGATCCTCGAGCCGCTGCTTGCTGTCAGCCGATTCAATCTCGGCTCTGAGCGCATCCGTCAGCTTTCCCTGCTTTTCAATGGACTCCAGAATGGAGGCGCGGCGGTCTTCAAGATCCTTCAGATAGATCAGCTTTTCCTCGAGCGCGCGAAGCTGCGTGTCATCGAGCCCTCCGGTCACTTCCTTCCGGTAACGGGCAATAAAGGGCACTGTCGCCCCTTCTTCAAGGAGATTCACGGCGGCCGCCGCCTGTGCCGGAGTGCAGTGAATGTCGGCGGCAATCGCCCGGGAAATTTTATCCAGTAAAAGATTCATAGCCGTGTCCGGAGCGGCAGCCGGAACTGCCGCCCCCAAAAGAAATCAATAGGGATGGAAGAAGAAACGCGCCGGTTTCTCTGCCGGCGCGCTGCCTCAGTGCTGAGCTGCCCGCTGACGGATCAGGTCAACGAGCGCCTGATCCTTATTCCGGTAGGCCTCGTTGCGAAGCTTATCGAAGACAGGATTTTCGGAAGGCTGAGGATTTTCCTGCTCGTAACTGAAGGTGAGGAGTACCTTATCCGCGGCTTCCTCAAGACGGATGATCTGCCAGCTGCGGGGCCAGGTGGGGCCTGCTGCGACGTGAATTTCCGCCCGGCTGTCCGGGATCAGGGCAACCTGATCCTCGATCACCAGATCGCCAAAGCGCTTTGTGCGCTTCAGCCACCGTCCGCCGTCACTTGTTTCGGTGTCCTGCACGCTCGACTCGTCGCAGCCCGCGAGCACAAGCTTCGGATTCCGGAGAAGCCACTCGAGCTCCCTCCAGACGCTTTCCCGATTCAGACCTTCCAGCTGCAGCACATGCTCAAAAATGATCACTTCTTTTCTCTCTCAGAGACCAGAGCCGGAATTTTCCCGCCCGGTCTTCATGCGTTTTTCCAGCCACTGGCTGTAAGCGGACATCATAAGGGAAGACGCAAAGTAGATGGCGCCCACAAAGAGATAGCCGACTCCGAAGAACTCTCTCCACTCTGGATCTCCGAGCGCAAGCCTCAGGCTTCCGAGAAGATCATACATAGAGACAACCGTGACAAGCGACGTATCCATAAAGGTGGAAAGAAGGCTGTTCACAAAAGCCGGAATGATCGCGACGAGCGCCTGCGGCAGCAACACGTGCACGTAGCACTGAAAGCGGCTGAGGCCGAGTGACTCCGCGGCCGACATCTGAGCGGCAGGAACTGCCTGAAGGCCGCCGCGGACGGTTTCCGCCATATAGGCCGCCTGGAACAGCACGATCGCGGTCGCCACGCGCCAGAACGTGGAAGTCTCAAATCCCATCGGCAGAAGGATCGGGAAAATGAAGGCCGCCACGAAAAGCACCGTGATCAGCGGCACGCCGCGGACGAGTTCGATATAAGCCGTGGAAAGTGTCCTTACAAGCGGCAGCTTCGAGCGGCGCCCGATCGCGAGCAGAATGCCGAGCGGGCTGGAAAGCGTCATGCCGATCAGTGTGAGAATCACGGTGAGAGGAAGTCCGCCCCAGGAGTCCGGGTCGACCGGAGAAAGCCCGAAAACGCCGCCGTACATCAGCGAGAAGAACACGGCAAAGGCGGCCACCCAGGCCGCACCCAGCACCCGGACTCCGCGCCTCGACCAGAATTTCGGCACCGCCGTGAGCACCAGCATCAGCACGATCACCGCTGTGCCGACCGCAGGCCTCCACTGCTCCTCGTACGGGAATCGGCCGAAAATAATCATCCGCCACTTTTCAGCGACGAATCCCCAGCAGGCACCGTCAGACGCGTGGCACGCTTCGTAATCAGGCTGAAAAACCGCGTTGATGACACCCCAGTCGATAAAGCGCCAGACGCCCCAGAGCAGGGCAATCAGAGCGGCAAACGTAAACGCTGCCGAGGCGGCTCCTGCCGGTGTCCGGAGGGCCTCAGGGTTCAGGGAAAAACGTTTCATTTCTCCTCCTCCCCCCGGGAGAACCGGGCATTGATGAGATTCATGATCACGGACGTGACGAGATTCAGCACGAGATACACGAGCATGATGAGGCAGATCATCTCGAGCGCCTGCCCCGTCGTGTTGATCGAGGTATTCCCGATGCAGACAACATCCGGATAGCCGACCACGACGGCGAGCGACGAATTCTTCGTGAGATTCATGAACTGGCTCGCGAGCGGCGGAACCGAAAGCTTCATCGCCTGAGGAAAGACCACATAGCTCGCTGTCTGCACGGGAGAGAGCCCCAGCGCCTCGCCCGCAAGCCACTGTCCCTCGCCGACCGAGAGAATACCGGCCCGGATCACCTCAGCGATCGGAGCCGAGGAGAAAAGCGTGAGCCCCAGCCAGAGGGCGAGGAATTCGGGCGACAGCGCGCCTCCCCCTTCCACCACAAAGCCTTCGAGATGGGGATGCGCCCAGCCAAAAACCGCTCCTGACAGCAGCCACACGGCAATCGCTGTCACGCAGAAAACGCCGAACGCGATCCCCCAGGCGACGAGGAAGGTGGATTTCCGAAGCGTCACCCGGCGTGCGGCCTCTCCGGCAATCAGCCCCACGGCAGCCGCCGCAAGCAGCGCCATCCCGTTATGCAGCGGCACCGGGAACTGCAGCCCCGCCTTATCCAGCATGACAGGCGCGCTCGAATTCATCACGGTCTCCATATCCGGGAGCATTTCCGTGATGGTGAGATAAATCGCGAGGAGCCCGATGATGAGCGGAATATTCCGGTAGAACTCGACATGGGCCCAGCCCAGCGCGTGAAGCACGGGCTGACGCGAAAGCTTCATGAACGCGATGACAATGCCGAGCAGCAGTGAGGAAAAAATCGCGAGGACCGAAACCTTCAGCGTATTGAGAATACCGATCCCAAATGCCCGCAGAAGCGTGTCTGAGGACTGAAAAGGAATCATCGATTCGCCGATCTCAAAACCGGCGGCATTCATCAGAAAGGCGAAGCCATGCTGAATGTTCCGTGACGCGAGATTCTCCGCGACATTCCGGGAGAGAATCCACAGAAATCCAAAGAACAGCACGGCAACGAGAAGCTGAATCATCAGCTCCCGGAATCGCCTGCTGCGCTCACGCGCGAGCCAGGCGGCATCACCCTGAGGCTGAGCCTTTTTCGGTCTGAAAAACATAGACACCCCAAAAAATTCAGACGCGAAGCCGGCCGCGGCGCTGGCTTACCCCGAGCGGCGGCCGGCAGGAGTCCTTGCTTAAAAAAGATGCATCAGCGGATCGGAGGCGAGATCAGGATGCCGCCCTTCGTCCAGAGCCGGTTGAGACCGCGGCTGAGGCCAAGAGGAGTCTTCGGCCCGAGATTCGCTTCAAAGGATTCGCCGTAGTTGCCGACCTGCTTGATGATCCGGTAAGACCACTGTTTATCCAGACCAATCATGCGCCCGAGATCCTCTTCAAGCCCAAGAAGGCGGCGGACATTCGGATTCTTGCTGGAGCGGAGAGAATCCGCGTTTTTCTGCGTGATACCCAGTTCCTCGGCTTCCACCATCGTGTAGAAGGACCAGCGGACGATCTGGAACCAGTCGTCGTCACCGCGGCGGATTGCCATGCCGAGAGGTTCCTTCGAGATGGTTTCAGGAAGAATCACATAGTCGTTCGGGTTCTTCGCGCGGAGTCTTGCTCCAGCGAGGTCCGAGCGGTCCGTGGTGTAGGCCTGGCAGCGGCCGGAAATGAACGCGCCCTGGGTTGCCTCCGTGGTGCTGAAGACAACGGGCTTGTACTTGATGTTATTGGCGCGGGCAAAGTCAGCGAGGTTCTTTTCGCTTGAAGTGCCGGTCTGAACGCAGATCGTGGCGCTATTCAGCTGCTTCGCGGAATGGATCTTGTACTTCTTCGGCACCATGAAGCCCTGGCCGTCGAGATAGTCCATCGCGACGAAAACGGAGCCCTGTGAGGCATCGCGGGACATTGACCAGGTTGTATTGCGGGCGAGGATATCAATCTGCCCGGACTGCAGGGCGGTGAAGCGCTGCTCAGAGGAGAGCGGCACGAATTTCACCTTATTCGCGTCCTTCAGGACGGCCGCGGCAACCGCGCGGCAGATATCGACATCGAGCCCCTTCCAGTGCCCGCGGCTGTCAGCTCCCGAGAATCCGGGCGCGGCGGTATTCACACCGCAGACCACCATGCCGCGGCTCTTCACGGCATTCAGCGTCCGGCCTGCCTGAGCGGGAATGGCCCAGGTTGCTGCAACCGCGGCGAGGGCCGCCGCGGCGATCAACTTCTGTTTCCTGTTCATGCTTCTCCCCTTTGCTTTTCTGGCTAAAGCCTGTCAAACGGGCAGCCGGAGCCACCCGGTCATTTTTGTTACAGCCTTGAACAACTCTACCAGAAGAGAAAGGGGTTATTGCACGGAAAACTGCTGAGCTCCCCTGCCGTTGGTCAAAAAAACGCTCAGGATTCAGAGGTTTTCTTCACCGTACGGGTGCGGCGCTTCACGGGAGCGGCTTTTTCTTCCGCTGCCACGGCCGTCTTTCTCACGGCCCTCGTGCGGCTCTTCGCTCCGGCAGCCTTCGGCTCACGCTCCTCGAACTCAAAGCCGACCTTGCCGCCCTTCTGCAGTGCGAGGTAAGCGGAGAATTTCCGGTGCGTCTTATTCGAAACGAACCCCGTCAGGAGATCCGTCTTTCCGGTCTCAAGCAGCTTCTTGATCTGCTCAGGCGCCACCGTCTGCTGAAGGATCACCTTCCCGGTACGGAACGTGCACTTCTTTTCCGTATTCTGGGTGTTCTCACAGGCGTAGGCCATCGGGAGCTCAAACACGCGGCCGCCGCATACCGGGCACTTGCCGATCGGGGTCAGTGTTGAGAAATCCACCGGAGCGGCATTTTCGTCACTCTGGGTCGGATTATCAAACACAAATTCCAGCTTGTAATCAGGGGCTGCCGTCAACTTCAGAACGGCCGAGAACGGCCGGCCCATTTTGCTTACGAACCCCTGCAGGGGACCGATCTGCTTCTTCTCGAGCAGCTCCTCCACTTCCTCGGGCTCAAAGGTGCGGCCGCCCGGGTGCTTGGTGATACTGAAGTCGCAGGACGGATTTGTGCAGGCGTAGCGGCGGAAGTTTTCCACCACTTCACCGCCGCACTTCGGGCAGCGGTGCTTCAGATGAATCGGATTGCTGAGCGGCACGGATTCACCTTCGTACTGCTTCGCCGCGGCCACGATCTTTTCCGTCATATCGCGGATACCGGCCATGAATTCCTCGCGGGAAAGCGACCCCTTCTCGATCTGAGCGAGACGGCTCTCCCATTCGCCGGTCAGTTCCGGTTCCGACAGTTCCTCAATCTTGAGTCCCTTAAGGAGCGCAAGCAGCTCAATGCCCTTCGCGGTCGGACGCAGCTCGCGTCCTTCGCGGATCAGGTACTTCTGCAGAATCAGGCCTTCAATAATGGCCGCGCGGGTAGCCGGCGTGCCGATGCCTTTGTCCTGCATGGCGGAGCGAAGCGCGTCATCCTCGACCATCTTGCCCGCGCCTTCCATGGCGGAGAGCAGCGTGGCTTCCGTGTAACGCGCCGGAGGCTGCGTCACCTTGTCGAGGATATCGATGTCGCCGGTCTTCACCGTTTCATTCGGAGTGACGGGCGGAAGCGTATTGGCCGTATCGCCCTGACCGCCGTAAACCTCGCGCCAGCCGGCCTTCGCGAGCACTTTGCCGCGGGTCCGGAACTGATCTTCGCCCACCGTCGTCACGCGGGTCGTTTCATCCACTTCGGCGGACGGATAGAACACCGCCATAAAGCGCTTCGCGATCAGGTCATAGACCTTCGCCTCGACGTCCGAAAGCTTGCTCGGGAGGTGATCCGGCAGCGGCACCAGCGCGAAGTGGTCACTGATCTTCTCGGTATTGAAAATACGGGGGTTCGGCTTCACCCAGCTGTTCTCAAGCGGCTTACGCGCGATGCTGCTGAACTGCGGCAGCTGGCTGAGCAGGTCAAGCGTCTTTTTGGCGTCATCGACGTAATCGGTCGGAAGACATTTCGCGTCGGTTCTCGGGTAGGAGAGAACCTTATGCTTTTCGTAGAGGGACTGGGCGATGGCAAGCGTGGTCTTCGCGGTAAAACCGAAGCGGTTATTCGCTTCACGCTGCAGCGTGGTGAGGTCAAAAAGGGGCGGCGCGGCGTGCTTCACGCGCTTCGACACTTCGGTCACCGTGCCCTCTTTCCCTTCGCAGCGGGCCTTGACGGCCTCAGCCTCAGCCTTATCCCAGATGCGGTCTGACTTCTTCTCGCCGGTCTCATCCTTCTTTGCCTGGGGATCAAACCAGACACCGGTGTAGCTGCCGGACCGGGCGCCGAATGTCGCCTCGACCTGCCAGTAATTCTTCGGCTTGAAAGCCCGGATCTCAGCCTCGCGGTTCACCACGACGGCGAGCGTCGGCGTCTGCACGCGGCCGACCGTCGTAAGGAAGAAACCGCCGTTCTTATTATTGAACGCGGTGAGCGCGCGGGTTCCGTTGATGCCGACCAGCCAGTCAGCCTCAGATCGGCTCTTGGCCGCCTGGGCGAGCGGCTGCATTTCCTCATCGCTTCTCAGATGCGCGAACGCTTCCCGGATCGACCCCGGGGTCATCGACTGAAGCCACAGTCTCTGAATCGGCTGCTTCGCGTGGGTTGCCTGCACGATGTAGCGGAAGATCAGCTCACCTTCGCGTCCCGCATCGCATGCATTGATAAGACCCGTTATGTCCTTACGCTTGATCAGCTTAGCGAGGAGCTTCAGGCGGGAAGCCGTCTTCGTGATCGGCTTCAGCTCGAACTCCGGCGGAATGAGGGGCAGATGGGCAAACGTCCATTTGCCGCGCTTCACATCGTATTTCTCAGGAACAGCAAGCTCCAGCAGATGTCCAACGGCACTCGCCACAACGTACTGATCACCCTCGAAATAATCTCCGGCTTCGGTCTTGATCCGCTCCATGCCGCCGATCACTTTCTGCAGGTCGGTCGCGACGGAGGGTTTTTCAGCGATGATTAGTTTTTTGCCCATAAAGCGCTCAGTAATAAAAGGTCCTTGCTTTTTTCAGCATAACAGTTACAGACACAGCTAGGAACGGAGATCATCCGAGAGCCTCGGGATCCGCTCCGACAGTCCCCGGATCTCGCCAGCGATGTCCTGTACGCTTTCAACTAGCCTCGCCCCGCTGCGGATCAGCCGGTTGGGGCCCTTGGAAAGCGGCAGGTGAATGTTACCGGGAACCGCGAGAGTGTCCCTCCCGTAGGATCCCGCAGTCTTCGCGACCGGAATCGCCTTGGAGTGAGCCGAGGCTTCCATCAGCAGCACAGCGTCTGCCATCCCGGCGAGATACCGGTACCGGAGTTCGAGCCGCTCCGGGGTCAGGGATTCGCCGATCGGTGTCGCGCTGAGCAGGAGTCCCTGCTTCGCCGTCTTCATCATGATGGGCTTAAGGGACGCCGGGTACACCCGGTTCAGAGGCGAGGCGCAGAGCACCACGGCGGCGCCTGCCGGATCCGCGAGCGCTCCCCGGAGACTTGCGGCCTCAACCCCCTCCATCATGGAGGAGAGAAGCGTGAGTCCCACTTTTTCCAGCGCCGCTCCGAATTCATAAGCGTCCCGCTCTCCCTCGGCGGACGGGTGACGCGTCCCCAGAATGGCAAGCAGCCGTCTTCTGAGCAGCTTCCGGTCCCCGAGTCCGTAAAGCACGAGAGGCGAGCATCCGGTTTCAAAGAGCCCGCGGGGAAAATCCTCATCCGCGATGGAGATTACGAAGGAACCGGAGGTCCGCCGAAGCCAGTCCTCCGTCTTCTCGATCACCTCAGCCTGCTCATCCTCGGGACCTGACGCGATACGGCGGGCGAGTTCATCGGTCACCGCATGCCGAAGCTCACTCAGGCTTGAATCGAGAACCGCTCCGGGGGACCCGAAGTCCCCCAGCAGCCGTACGGCATCCTCAAGCCCCATGTCGGGTACCGTGGAAAAGGTGATCCAGGCGTGAATCTCTTCCTCTGTCATGACGCTCCCAGGCGATGTATCCCACGGGATTTCTCTCAGCCGCGCGGCGGCTTATGATGAAATACCGTTACGTTACAATTGCCACTTATCTTAAAGGTGCGATGCCGTGTGGCACACACCATCCAGCATTATTTATCAGGAGGCCTGTCTTGGCCAAACTCCCCATTGTTATTTATCCGAACCCTGTTCTGGCCGTGAAGTGCGATCCCGTCACGGTGTTTGATGACAAACTCGCGCAGCTTGCGGCCGACATGGCGGAAACGATGTACGCCGCCCCGGGGGTTGGGCTTGCCGCACCGCAGGTGGGACATCCCATCCGCCTGATCACGATTGACGTTTCCGAAGAGAAGGACCAGCTGCTGACGCTCGTCAATCCGGTTATCACGTCAAAGTCTGAAGAAGAAGTTGAGTATGAAGAAGGATGCCTGTCACTGCCCGGCATCTGGGACAAAGTGGTCCGCCCGTCAGAGGTGACCGTGCGCGCCCAGGATCTGAAGGGCAACTTCTTCGAGCGTCACTGTGAAGGGCTTCTCGCGGTCTGTGTGCAGCATGAAATCGATCATCTGGACGGCATCGTCTTTATTGATCATCTGAGCCGTCTGAAGAAAGAGCGCGACCAGAAGAAGCTGCATAAGCTGAAGCTCGCCGCGAAGAAGAAGGCTGAAGAGGACGCCGCGCGGTCCTGATCAGTGTTTCACGGACGAGGCCCGGGAAAAATTCTCGAGCATCAGATGTCCGTATTTCGCGCCAAGCGCGGGGGGCAGATCGTGCCCGAGCCGCGGAATCATCTCAAGGCGGGCCCCGGAAATGAGGTCCGCCGTTTCTTTGCCCGCGCGGGGCGGAAGGAGCTTATCGGAGAGACCGTGAAGGACAAGCGTCGGCACGCGGATTCCCGAGACCTGAGTGCGCCTGTCGCCGCTCTGTAGCAGCGCGAGAAGCTGCCGTCTGAATCCATCCGGGTCCCCAGGGTTCCGGGCCATAAGCCGAACAAGCCGCCGCTTCTCGGCATCAGTTCTCTCGTAACTCACGGATCCCATCGCCCGGATGAAGCGATCCAGCCGCTTCACGCCTTCCGACTCACTCGCCAGCCGCGACTGCGGTCTGATCGTGGCCCAGATCGCGGAAAACTTGCCGAGCCCTGTCCGGGGATTGCCGGTCGCGGAGGACATCGATGTAAGGCTCAGCACCGATTCCGGATACCGGACCGCAAGCACCTGGGCAATCATGCCGCCCATGGATATACCGGCCGCGTGGAAGGTCCGGATACCAAGCCCTGAAGCGAGTCCCACCACGTCAGACGCCATCTCTTCCAGCCCGTAGACACCTGAAACCGGCCGGCGCGTGAGCGTCCTTCCGATGGAACCGAACACCCGTCCCATGGAGACACGGCCCGAACAGCGGGATGACCGCCCGCAGTCGCGGTTATCCATCACCACGACGCCCGCACCTCCTTTCACCAGAGTCTCAATCAGCGTATCGGGCCACATCCAGTGCTGCATCCCTAGCCCGGGGATCAGAAAAACCGTCCCCCCGTCCGAGAGTTTCCCGTACGCTTCATAGTAGAGAGTGACGCCATTGGTCGTTATTGCCGGCATTTTCTACAATAGAACCTAAGTTAACCATTCCATGAGCAGGTAAGCATCCTGGTCTGACATGAAAATTATTTTTGCTGGAACACCTGAATTTGCCGCAACAGCCCTTAAGGGACTGATTGAATCTGAACACGACGTCTGTCTGGTTCTCACACAGCCGGACCGTGCGTCGGGGCGCGGCATGAAGCTCACGCCGAGCGCCGTCAAAGCCCTTGCTTTAGCTCATGATATTCCTGTTGCCACTCCCGTTACGCTCAGCCTGAAAAAAGGCGGCGAAGAGGCACAGAAGGCACAGGATCTGATTGCGGCCCAGAAGGCTGACCTGCTGGTCGTCGCGGCCTACGGGCTTATCCTTCCGCAGTCGGTTCTCGATATGCCGGCGGGCATCGGTCCGGATCACGCCATCAAGGCGGTCAACCTGCACGCGAGCCTTCTCCCCCGCTGGAGAGGCGCGGCTCCGGTGACCCGCGCTATTGAGGCGGGCGATCCTCAGACCGGCGTCACGCTGATGAAAATGGAGGCCGGGCTCGATACGGGACCGATGATTGACACGGTCTACACTGACATCGAGGACACCGACACCACCACGACGCTCACCGAGCGGCTCGCTTCTCTCGGCACCGAACTGCTGCTGAAAGACCTGAAGACGCCCGACGCGCTCACCTTCACGCCTCAGCCGGAGGATGGCGCCAATTACGCCGAAAAAGTGATGAAGTCCGAGGCCCACATTGACTGGGAATCTAGTTCTGGACTCATCT
The DNA here is from genome assembly GCF_003402575.1 of Mesosutterella multiformis. Taxonomy (GTDB): domain Bacteria; phylum Pseudomonadota; class Gammaproteobacteria; order Burkholderiales; family Burkholderiaceae_F; genus Mesosutterella; species Mesosutterella multiformis. Next base: position 718,680 of record NZ_BGZJ01000001.1, on the reverse strand, counting down.
GCCGCCGCATCCGGGCGTTCAATCCCTTCCCGACGTCCACCTCAGTCATTCACGACACGACGATCAAATTCTGGGAGGCCGAATCCGTGAAGCTTGAGACGGATGACGCCGCTCCGGGGTCCATCGTGTCGATTGACGACGGCATCGTTGTTGCCGCCGGCATCGGCGCGATCCGCGCCACGATGCTGCAGAAGCCGGGCAAGGGCCGCATGAACTGGCGACAGTTCCTGCAGAGTTTTCCTTTGAAAGTGGGGGAGACGTTTAAATGAGTTCTGCAAACTTAGCAACAGTTTTCCTGCATTCGCTCGATATCCAGCAGGCGATGATGGAGGGGCACAGCCTTGACCACGCGCTTGAGCGGGATCTGAAGAATGTGGAAGATCCCGTGCTGCGGGCTGCCATTCAGGCGGTCTCCTACGATACGGTCCGTCATCTGGCGGCCTCCTGGAAGGTAATCGAACACTTCGCGAACCGTCCTCCCGCGCAGCCCGTCACGGCGCTGCTCGAAACCGCGATTGCCCGCATGATCGAGCATCCGGATAAGGACTTCGTCACGGTGGATCAGGCGGTCAAAGCCGCCCGCGAGAATCCCTCGACCCGCCCGAGCGCAGGCTTCATCAACGCGATTCTCCGCCGCTTCGGCCGTGAGCGCGACTCCCTGATGGAGTGGCTCGGTGAGCAGGAATCCGTCCGGTTCAATATTCCGGACTGGTGGTACAGCCGCTACAAGAAGTCGATGGGGAAAGCCGCGAAGGATGTGCTTGAGCTGCAGCAGTCAAAGGCTCCCCTGACGCTCTGCGTGAATGCCCGAAAGACGAACGCGGACGCCTATATCGCCGAACTGAAGAAGGCCGGAATCGAAGCCTATCGCTCCGGCATGTACGCCGTCACGCTGAAGGAAGCGCTCCCGGTCCGCGAGATCCCGGGTTTCGCCGAAGGCGTGGTCTCGGTGCAGGATGCCGGCAGCCAGCTGGCGGTTCAGACGCTCGACCCGAAGGACGGGGAGATTGTGCTCGACGCCTGCGCGGCGCCTGGCGGCAAGTCGACCCACATGCTGGAACTCGCTGATATCGAACTCACGGCAGTGGAAATCAGCCCGTCCCGCACTGAAGCGATCCACGAGAACCTGAAGCGCCTCGGACTTGAAGCGACGGTCCGGAACGCCGACGCCGCGGATATCCACTCCTGGTGGGACCGCCGGAAGTTTGACGCGATTCTGCTCGACGCCCCCTGCACGGCGAGCGGTGTCGCGCGGCGTCACCCCGACATCCCCTGGCAGCATGTCGAGCACGATGTCTCCCGGATGTCGCGCACGCAGAAGCAGCTGCTCGAAACGCTCTGGCCCCTGGTGAAGAAGGATGGACGCCTGCTCTACTGCGTCTGCTCTGTCTTCCCGGAAGAAGGCAAGCTGCAGATCGAAAGCTTCCTGCGCCGCCACCCCGAGGCCTACTGCCCCGTGCCGCCCCGCCTCCTCATGCCGCACGAGGATCTGTCGGGCGATTGGACCGAAGAACCGCTGGTGCACGACGGTTATTTCATCGCGCTGATCAAGTACCGCAACAACTAAGCAGGCCCCAATGGCAAACATCGCATCGGTTCTGCAGAGATTCCTTTTCATCCTCGCGGCCGCGCTAACCGCAGCCGCGTGGCCGACCGCGTCCCGCGCGGTTGAAGCAGGTATTTTCTACACTTCAGGAAATCTCACGAAGGAGGCCCCGGGAGAAACTCCCGGGCTCTACCTCAATGCCAACTTTGCCCTGCATTTGCCGACTCAGGCCGAAGAGTCCCTGAAGCGCGGCGTGGCGCTCTACTTCGTCACCGAATTCGAGCTCACGAAAAAGCGCTGGTACTGGACGGATAAGGAAGTGGCCTCCGCCTCCACGACGAAGCGGCTCACCTACAGCCTTCTCACCCGCAAGTATCACCTGGGAGGAAACGGTCTCTCGCTCTCCTTCTCTTCGCTTCAGGATGCTCTGAGTACACTCGCCGCCATCCGGCACTGGAATGTCGCTGGGCCGAGAACGATTTCCGGAAGCTTCCAGGACTATTCAGCCCGTCTCAGGTTCCGGCTTGACCGGGGCCGGCTGCCGCGTCCGCTCCAGCTCGGCGCCGCCGACTGGGATCTCACCTCTGACTGGGTAAGCATTCCGATTTCGCCGTCAGTGGTGTCGCCATGAAGACGGATACTTCCAGAGTTTCCAAGGCCTACCGCCAGATCTTCTTTGCCGTCCCGCTCACTGTCATAGCGCTGGTGGCGCTGCTCGTGATCGCGAGTACCAATTCGAGTCTTCTGGACCGGTACTTCCTCGTGCTCATGGTGCTGAACCTCGTGGCGGCCTCTGTGCTCGTCATCCTGACCGCGTGGCTTTGCATCCGGCTCTTCCTGCAGTGGCGCCGTCATCAGTTCGGCTCTCAGATGACGCTCCGGCTGACGATCCAGATCACGCTGATCGCGGTTCTCCCCTGTCTGCTGCTCTATGCGGTGTCCTCGCGCTTCATCGGCCGCTCCATCGACTCCTGGTTCAATGTCCGGGTGGAACACGCGCTCGACTCGGGCGTCAATCTGTCACGCACGGCACTCGCGAATCTCAGAAAGCAGACCGCGGAACGCGTCAGGATCCTTGGCTACGCGCTTGCTGACCAGCCGCAGTTCGAGTGGAAAATCGATCTCCCCCGGCTCCGCGAACGCTACGGCCTCACGAACGTCATGATTGCGAACGGCAAGGGGGAAATTCTGACGACCGCGTTTACCGGTCCGACGCTGAAAATCCAGATGCCGGCTGCGGAATATCTGTCGGTCGCCCGGCTTCGCGGCTCTTACTCATCGCTGCTTGAAGAGCAGTCCGAGGACGCTTCCGTTTCTGACCCGACAATCCATATCCTCGCGATTGCGCCTATCGCGATCCAGGACTCCGCACTGGGCCTCAGCTGGGAACCCGAGGATCCCGATGCGCCGAAACGCCACACTCAGAAACCGGGGCTCACGCAGCTGAAGCCGAACTCCTACTACCTGGTCGCGCAGGAGCCGCTCCCCGCGGAACTTGAGAAAAATATCTCCTCTGTCACGAATGGCTACCGTGACTATCAGGAACTCGTGCTGAGCCGCGACAGCCTTCGCTCGCTCTTCAAGGCATCACTCACTGTCAGCATGCTGATGGCGGTCCTCGGGGCCTTCATTGCCGCAATCGCCTACGCCCAGATGATGGTGGATCCGCTGCGGCAGCTCGCCCGCGGCACAAGACGCGTTGCCGGAGGCAATCTGAGTCCGATTCATGAATTTTCAGGCAGCGATGAGATCAACATGCTCACGCAGTCCTTTAATGACATGATCGGACAGCTCGCTGAGGCTCAGAAGAAAGTTCAGACGAGAACCGAACAGCTGGAGCAGACGAGCCAGTATCTGGAAAGCGTTCTCTCGAACCTTTCCTCAGGCGTTGTCGTGATTGACCGCGACATGAATATCGTCACCGCGAATGAGGGTGCCGCCCGTATTCTGGGATCTGACATCGCGGCAAAAGATGCCTCGCTCAAGACCGTGGCGCCGCAGATCTGCTCAGTGATCGCGAACCTCCTCACCGAGCCCTCGCACCCGTCTGAGGAGACCAAGGATTTTCACCGTGAAATTGAACTCGCGCGGATCGGATCCCAGACCCCCATTACGCTTTTTGTCCGGGCCTCTCACCTGCATCTCTCGCAGCCCGTGCCGCTTGACGGACTGGTGCTCGTGATCGACGATATGACTCAGGTGATCTCGGGCCAGCGCGCCATGGCCTGGGGCGAAGTTGCGCGGCGCCTCGCTCATGAAATCAAGAACCCGCTCACGCCGATTCAGCTTGCGGCCGAGCGGCTCGAAATGAAGCTCTCCGGTAAACTGAATGAGGCTGATTCCAAGCTGCTGTCGAAGAGCATTTCGACCATCGTGACGCAGGTATCCGCCATGAAGCAGATGGTGGACGACTTCCGCAACTACGCGAAGCTGCCGCCCGCCGTGCTGCTGCCGACAGACCTTAATGCGCTGCTGGATGATGTCGGTGATCTCTACCGTCAGGCCGGGAAACCGGTCACTGTCCGGGTCGATCCATCGATTCCCCGGATCTACGCGGATGAGGCCCAGCTGCGGCAGGTTCTGCACAATCTGGTCAGCAATTCGCTTGATGCCATGTCCGGCCGGACAGATGGCAAAGTGGTGATCTCGACTGAAGCTATGAAGGACGGCGGCAGGATAACCGGCGTTCTTCTGCGGGTGGCCGACAACGGGACCGGGTTCTCGCCCACCATTCTTCACAAGTCCTTCGAGCCGTACATCACAACGAAGGCGACCGGTACAGGTCTCGGACTGCCGATGGTGAAGAAAATCGTGGATGAACACAAGGCGGATATCAAAATCGCCAATCGAACCGATCAGGAAGGCCGTGTCTGCGGTGCACTGGTCACTATCGCATTCAGGGTCAGTCAGGACAGCTGACGCACGGCTTTAAGGAGCAACAGATGGCAAAACTTCTGGTAGTGGACGACGAGGTCGGCATTCGGGAACTGCTCTCGGAGATCCTGGAGGATGAGGGGCACGATGTGCTTACCGCGGAGGATGCCGGTCAGGCAAGAAAGCTGATTGAAGAGAATCCGCTTGACCTGATTCTGCTCGACATCTGGATGCCGGATACGGATGGCGTCACGCTGCTGCGCGAACTTTCCTCCCAGCATCTGATCCACTGCCCGGTCATCATGATGTCCGGACACGCAACGATTGATACAGCCGTGGAAGCGACGAAGTTCGGCGCTTTCGATTTCCTCGAGAAACCGATTTCCATGCAGCGCCTGCTGTCCTCGGTATCGAACGCTCTCGCGCAGGAGACGCCGGCTGACACGGAATCCCGGCAGCAGGATGCTGAGACGCAGTCTGAGCCGTCAGAGGCCAAGGCCGTGATCTACGGCCACAACGGAAACGAGCTCGCCACGATTCCCTTTACGCTGGAGCTCCGGGACGCGCGTGACTCCTTTGAAAAGCTCTATCTGCAAAGCGTACTGGAGGAAGAGAGTTACTCCATGTCGAAGGTGGCTGCCCGGACGGGGCTCGAGAGGACACACCTCTACCGCAAGCTGAAGCAGCTGGAGATCACTCTCCCCGCGAAGGAAAAGACGGCCTAAGGCACGCCCCACATCACCATTTCATTTTCCTCTACCGCGGCTTTCAGAAGCTGAAGCAGAGGATAGGCACGCGCCCCAAGCGGGATATGGGAGCGCTGCACACGGTCCTCCTCCTCGAGTTTCTCCTCTTCATCAAAAAGCGACGCGGGATGCACAGCCTGCGTGCGGAAGGATTCCGCTACACGCTTCGCGCGGGCTTTCCGATCCTCCTCACGCTTCTTGTCGTCAGCCTTCTCGCGGCTGATGGCGCTCTCCAGAATGGCAATCCACTCCTTCGCTTCCTCAGGAGAGATGGCACCGCTTGCCGTGCAGGGACGGCCCAGCACCTTGAAGACCTGCTTCTGGGTGTCTGGCATGAAAAAGAAATCTCCACCCGCCTTGGAATGAAACCGAACTAATGCCATACACTAACCTCTAATTCAAAATACAAGACATCCAAAACTGCCGGAGCGCATCGATCTTATGAAAAAAAATACCGTACCTGCCCTGAGCGATGATGAGTTCGTCGAGCTGGAGGACCTGCTCGCAGGCCTGCCTGAGGACTGCGGGGCCATGTCATCCGATGAAGCGGACGGCTACCTCACAGGACTGCTTCTGAGCCCGGAAGAGATCTTACCCGAGCGCTGGATGCCCTGGATCGTCAGCGCGGCAGGAAAGGAGCCTCAGAATGTCGACGAGGACACTCTCTACCGGCTCGAATCGCTTCTCTTTACCCGCTATAAGGAGATTGACCATCGCCTCTCCACCCGGAATCCGATCGACCCGATCATCCTGATCGACGACGATGAGCCGGATGCGGGCGACAGCCTGGCGCCTTTCGCGGTCGGGTTCCTTCGCTCGATGGAACTCTTTCCGGCTCTCGGCGCTGTCCAGAACAAGGCGGTCGGCGGCGCGGTGCTCGGCGTCCTGCGCCACCTTCCCGCGGAACTTCAGGGTGACCTCGCGGAAACCATTCAGGGGCTCGACACCGACTCTCCGCTCAGCACGCCGGAAGAGTCTCTCGACGACCTCGTGGCGTGCGTCGCGGAAATCGCGGAAGTCACCCGCGGCTTCACGATCAAGGAGTAGGCGGCTTCCCGCTCTCCTCAGCGGAGAGCATGCCGGAGCGCTTCGCGAGCACCACGAGAACCGCGACCGGGATGCTGAGCGCCGCCGTGAACATGAAGAACCGGTTGTAGCCCATTCCCTCCACCATCAGGCCGGAGAAGCCCGCAATCGCCTTCGGAAGCAGCAGCATGACCGAGGAGAGAAGCGCGTACTGCGTGGCGGAAAATTCCTTGCTGGTGAGTCCGGAAAGGAACGCCACAAATGCGGCGCTCGCAAGCCCTCCCGCCAGATTGTCTGCGCTCACGGTCACGGTCAGAAAGGCGACACTGTGACCGATCAGGGCGAGCGCTGAAAAGAGGAGATTCGTCGCAGCGGACAGCACCACGCCAAGGAAAAGCGCGGTCATCACCCCCATCCGCAGGACAACAATGCCCCCGATAAAGGTGCCGGCCAGCGTCATGATGACACCGAACACTTTGATCACCACGGCGACTTCAGCCTTCGTGAACCCCATATCCGCGTAGAACGGGTTCGCCATGATTCCCATCACGACATCTGATACCCGGTAGGTCGCGACGAGCGCGAGCAACACAAAAGTCCAGACGCCGAAACGGCGATAGAAGTCATAAAGCGGAGCGAGGAAAAGCTCCTTCAGGAGTTCGGCCGGCGTCCGTCTCCGGCCCTTCGCGGCCGGGATTTCTCTCGGGGTCTGCGCGGGGCTTTCAGGCGACAGGAGCACTGTCACCATGCCGACGAGAACAGAGGCTGCCATCGCGAAATACGCCATCTCCCAGGCTCTCGCGCTGTAACCCACGGCATCGACCCCGGCCACCGCAGCGGCCACCCCGAGCGCTCCCGCGCCTGCCCAGATCATGGCGATGCGGTAGCCGAACTGATAGGACGCCGCGAGCACACCCTGGCTCCGCGCGTCGGCGCTTTCAATTCGATAGGCATCGAGCGCGATATCCTGCGTGGCGGAAGCAAAGGCTGTGAAGAGCGCTCCGGCGATGATCCCCGTGAGATTCCTCACCGGGTCAATCACAGCCATCAGGCAGAGGCCGATCAGGAGGCAGATCTGCGCGACGATGAGCCACGCCCGGCGCCGTCCGAGATGCTTCGTGAGAAACGGTATGGGACAGCGATCGACAAACGGCGCCCAGGCCCATTTCATCGCGTAGACGAGGCCGATCCAGGACATAAAGCCAATGGTGGCGAGTCCGACACCCGCCTCGCGCAGTCTGAAGGAGAGCGTTCCGAGCACGAGAAGCAGAGGCAGCCCCGAACTGAATCCGAGGAAAAACATCCGGATGCTGGGCCCTGTCAGATAGACCCGCAGATCCTCCACGAGCTTCGCGAAACGCCCGCCCGTCATGCCTTCTTCCCCGTGATTTCAGCGCGGCTGCTGATCCATTTCCACTCGCCCGGCTTCAGATCCACAGGAAGCGTGAGCGCCCCGAACTGGATACGGGTGAGTGTCTCAACGCGGTTTCCGGCCGCAGCCACCATCCGCTTCACCTGGTGATACTTGCCCTGCTCCAACGTGAGCTCAATCTCGTGCTCACCCGTGATCCGGCAGTCAGAGGCGGCGACCGGCGTCCTCTCATCCTTCAGGAGCACGCCGCCAAGCAGCTGCTTCACGAGAGACTCTTCCGCCGGATGCTTCAGCACCGCGCGGTAGATCTTCGCCACGTGGTGCTTCGGATGGATCAGATAGTGCTGAAACGCGCCGTCGTCCGTCAGAATAAGGAGCCCGGTGGTGTCTTCATCCAGCCTTCCGACCGGCTGAATGTTCCGGTTGCGGAGCGGTGCGGGGAGCAGCGTGAGAACGCTCGGATGGAAGGACGGCTTCATCGAGCACTCGTAGCCCTCAGGCTTATTCATCGCGATAATCGCCTTCTCAAAAAAAGGCCAGGTCTCACCCTTCACCACGAAGCTCTTCCCTTCAGGCTCCACCGTCTCATACGGATCCTCAACCACGGCGCCGTTCCAGGAAACGTCGCCTGAAAGAATCAGATCGCGGCAGTCACGTCGTGTGCCGAAACCTTGGGAAAAAAGCATCTGTTCAAAATTCATGGATATGTTTCCGTACGCTCGAGCGGTTGAAAAAACTGTTGGTTATATCGTAAAGCTTTTCAGGCCAGACTCCCCCTGAATCTCACCGAAAGGCCCGGCCCCGGCGCTCTTAATTTGGCACCGCGGCGGTTTGTTAAGATAGGCGGGAAATTTTTTCTACCCGCGGAGAAGACCCTCCGCGATTCGATCGGCAACTCCAAGATGACGACTCTCGAACACGACTTTATTGAATTTGCACTGAAGGCCCGCGTGCTTCGCTTTGGCGAATTTAAGACCAAGGCCGGCCGCCTTTCGCCCTACTTCTTCAACGCCGGACTCTTCAATACCGGCTCCCTCCTCGACCGCCTGGGCGCCTTCTACGCGAAAAAGATTCTTGAGAAGCGTGAATCCGGTGAGCTTCAGTTCGACATGCTTTTCGGACCGGCCTACAAGGGCATTCCTCTCGTTGCCTCTATCGCGATCAATCTTTCCCGTCTCGGTCTCGATCTCCCCTGGGCCTTCAACCGCAAGGAAAAGAAGGATCACGGCGAAGGCGGCACCATTATTGGTTCCCCGCTCATGGGCCGCGTGCTGATCGTGGATGACGTCATTTCGGCCGGCACCTCGATCCGCGAGTCGATCGCGATCATCCGCGACAACGGCGCGATCCCCGCCGGTGTCGCTATCGCGCTTGACCGCATGGAGAAGGGCGGCAACGCTGAGGAAGTCACTGAGACCTCCGCGGTTCAGGATGTGGAAAAGACCTTCTCGATTCCTGTCGTGTCGATCGCGAACCTCACGAACCTGCTCGAATTCCTGAAGAGCGGCTCTGACGCGGCGCAGGAGTTCACCTCCCACACGGAAGCGGTCACCGCGTACCGCAACCGCTACGGCGCCTGATTAGTTTTTCATCAGACCAAAAAAAACGGGGCAATGCCCCGTTTTTTTTCGGCTTCAGAAACCTGACGCTCAGCCGAGCTTCTTATGCAGGAGCTCGTTCACGAGAGCCGGAGAGGCCTTTCCGCGGGCGGCCTTCATGACCTGCCCCACGAGAGCGTTGAACGCCTTTTCCTTGCCGGAGCGGTACTGCTCCACCATGGCGGCATTCTTCGCGAGGACTTCGTCCACCATCGCTTCAATCGCGCCCGTATCGGAAATCTGCTTGAGACCCAGCTTGCCGATCAGAGCGTCGACATCGGGCTGCTCACCTTCCCAGATCGCGGTGAAGACTTTCTTCGCGCCCTTCAGGTTGATCGTACCGTCAGCCACACGGCCCATGATCGCGGCGAGCGTGTCAGGGGACACCGGAGCGTTTTCGATCGTAAGACCTTCCGTCTGATTAAGAGCGGCGCTCACTTCACCCATCACCCAGTTCGCGGCAGCCTTCTTATCCTTCACCTGATGCGCGAGGGAGTCGTAGTACTGCGCGACGCCGCGGCTCGACGTGAGAATGCCGGCATCGTATTCCGAAAGACCGTCTTCCTTCTGGAGACGCTCGAACATCTGCTGCGGCAGCTCGGGGAGATTCGCCTTGAGGCCGGAGATTTCTTCCGGGGACAGCACGCACGGCAGAAGATCCGGATCCGGGAAGTACCGGTAATCCATGGAGTCTTCCTTCGAACGCATCGGACGGGTTTCGTTCTTATCCGGGTCGTAGAGACGGGTCTGCTGAACCACGGTGCCGCCGTCCTCGATCAGCTCAATCTGACGCTCAACTTCGTAGTCGATAGCCGCCTGCAGGAACCGGAAGCTGTTCAGGTTCTTGATTTCGCAGCGGGTGCCGAGCTTCTCCTCACCCTTCGGGCGCACGGAGACGTTCGCGTCGCAGCGGAAGTTGCCGTTCTGCATGTTGCCTTCCGTGATGCCGAGCCACACGACGAGCGCGTGGAGCGCGCGGGCGTATGCCACCGCTTCATCAGAAGACCGCATCACCGGTTCCGTCACGATTTCGATCAGCGGCGTGCCGGCGCGGTTCAGGTCAACGCCGGTCTGCCCCGGACGGATGCCGTGATTGCTCTTGCCTGCGTCCTCTTCGAGGTGAGCGCGCGTCAGATCCACCACCTTCACGTAGGGATCCTTCTTCTTCGGCGTGACGAGGCACGAGATCTTGCCGCCGAGCACGATCGGCAGTTCGAACTGGCTGATCTGATAGCCCTTCGGCAGATCCGGGTAGAAATAATTCTTGCGGTCGAAAACCGAACGCTCAGCCACCTTCGCGCCGATCGCGAGACCGAACTGAGCCGCGCGGATCACCGCTTCGCGGTTCAGGACTGGAAGGGCGCCAGGCAGCGCCATATCGATCGCGCAGGCGTGCGAATTCGGTTCACCGCCGAAGCCGTTGTCAGCCGCGGAGAAAATCTTCGTATGGGTCGAGAGCTGAACGTGAGTCTCAAGACCAATGACCACTTCCCATTGCATGTTTGCTTACTCTCCATCCACTGTTAGTAACCCGCCGGAACCCGGAGGTGCCAGTCGGTTTCGCGCTGCCAGGCGTCCGCGAGCTGCAGCAGGCGGGCTTCCTGGAAGGGAGCCGCAGTGAGCTGCACGCCGATCGGACGGCCGTTCGATGCGAAGCCGCAGGGAACGCTCATGCAGGGGAGACCCGCGAGAGAAGCCGGAACCGTGTAAAGGTCGCCGAGGTAGGCGGACACCGGGTCGCTCTTCTCGCCGAAGTTATAGGCGACGCCCGGGGCCACCGGGGAGATGATCGCGTCAACCGACGCGAAAGCCGTACGGAATTCGTCAGCAATCAGGCGGCGGACCTTCTGGGCCTTCAGGTAATAAGCGTCGTAGTAGCCATGCGACAGCACATAGGTGCCGATCATGATGCGGCGCTTCGGCTCAGCGCCGAGACCTTCGTTGCGGCTGCGGCGGATGAGTTCATCCATCGTCTTGCAGTCCTTCGCGCGGTAGCCGTAGCGGATACCGTCGTAGCGCGAGAGGTTGGAGCTCGCTTCAGCGCAGGCCACCACGTAGTAAACCGGCACGCCGAGACGCGCGGTCGGAAGATCCATATCCACAATCACGGCGCCGTGGTCGCGGTAAAACGCGATCACCTTATCGATGCTCGCGCGGACTTCTTCATTCAGACGGTCAGAGAACCAGGAGCGCGGCACACCGATGCGGAGACCGGCAAGATCCTTGCCGAGACCGCGGGTGAAGTCTTCCGCCGGAAGATCGACGCTCGTCGAATCCTTCGGATCGAACCCGACCATCTTGGAGAGGACAGAAGCGATATCAGAGGCGGCCGGAGCCATGAGGCCCGCGGTATCCAGGCTCGACGCGAAAGCGATCATGCCGAGACGCGAGGGACGGCCGTAAGTCGGCTTCAGACCCGTAACGCCCGTGAAGGCAGCCGGCTCACGGATTGAGCCGCCGGTATCGGTAGCCGTCGCGATCGGGGCGAGACGGGCCGCCACAGCGCTCGCGGAGCCGCCGGACGAGCCGCCCGGCACCGCCTGAGGATCCCAGGGGTTGAAGCACTTGCCGTAGGTGGAGTTCTCGTTCGCCGAACCCATCGCGAATTCGTCGCAGTTCAGCTTGCCAAGGCACACCATGCCTTCAGACTTCAGCTTGGAAACCACGGTGGCGTCGAACGGGCTGCGATAGCCTTCGAGCATGCGGCTGGCCGCGGTGGAATTCCATTCCTGGGTCACAAAAATATCTTTATGCGCGATCGGCACGCCGGTCAGCGGGCCCGCTTCGCCCTTCGCAATGCGGGCATCGGCGGCTTCTGCCTGACGGAGCGTCTCCTCGGGACGGACGTCGAGGAAGGCGTTCAGATCCTTATGGGCTTCAATGCGGTCAAGATACTGCTGCGCAACCTCAACGGCAGAAATCTCTTTGTTCTGAAGCTTTGCCGCCAGTTCGGCGACAGAGCAGTGCGTAACATCCATCATCTTGATCTCACGACTCCACGTACTGAGGAACAAGGAACATGCTGTCGCATGTTTCGGGGGCATTCACAAACGCTTTTTCACGAATATCCGTTTCCGTGACCACGTCTTCGCGGAGCCGCTCAGCGCCGTCATGGGGATGCAGCATGGGCTCAACGCCATCCGTGTTCACGGCGCGGATTTCCTCAATCATTTTGAAAATGTCATTGAGTTCGCCCTGCATCTGCAGTATCTGGGATTCAGACAGATCGATATGCGCCAGATTGGCCACATGCAGGACATCATCCTTCGAAAGGGACATGATGAAATATTCTCGTTTTATACAGAAACACTCGGCCCGCTGTAACCGGGGGACGGTTACTGAAATGAACAATTTTTAGGAAAAAAATGTGTCGCGAACGGGCACCAGGCCACTGCTTAGTCTATCATTGATCAGTTGACGGTAGTCCCCTTCATCCGCTAAATAGAATCCCTCTCAAATCCCGTCACTGATCAAACAGTGCAGCGGATACAATAGGCTACCTTTTTTTGGCTCTCTAATGAGATTTCCAGTATGTTCGGCATGAGCCTTTTCCGCAATTATTTCTCCAATGACCTCGCCATCGACCTTGGCACCGCCAATACGCTCATTTATATGAGAGGCAAGGGCATTGTTCTCAATGAGCCTTCCGTTGTCGCAATCCGGCAGGAGGGCGGGCCCAACGGCAAAACCACAATTCACGCCGTCGGCCACTCGGCCAAGCAGATGCTCGGCCGTGTTCCGGGCAACATTCAGGCCATCCGTCCGATGAAGGACGGTGTTATCGCCAACTTCACCGTCACCGAGCAGATGCTGAAGCAGTTCATCCGCATGGTGAAGCCTAACAAGCTGTTCGCTCCCAATCCGCGCATCATTATCTGTGTTCCCTGCGGCTCCACGCAGGTTGAACGCCGCGCGATCAAGGAGAGCGCTGAGGCCGCGGGCGCTTCTGAAGTCTTCCTGATTGAGGAACCGATGGCTGCCGCTATCGGCGCCGGTCTTCCGGTGTCGGAGGCGGCCGGTTCTCTCGTGATTGACATCGGCGGCGGCACGACCGAGGTCGGCGTGATCTCGCTCGGCGGCATGGTGTACTCGGGCAGTGTCCGTGTGGGCGGAGACAAGTTTGACCAGGCGATCGTTTCCTACGTCCGCCGCAATTTCGGCATGCTGATCGGTGAACCGACGGCTGAGCTGATCAAGATGGAAATCGGTTCCGCCTTCCCGAGCTCCGAAGCGAAGGAGATCGAGGTGAAGGGCCGCAATCTTTCCGAAGGCGTTCCGCGCACCTTCACGATCCACAGCAACGAGGTCCTTGAAGCGCTGACCGAGCCGCTGAACCAGATCGTGGGCGCCGTGAAGACCGCTCTCGAAAAGACGCCCCCGGAACTCGGCGCCGATATCGCTGAACGCGGCATGATGCTCACGGGCGGCGGCGCGCTGCTGCGCGATCTCGATCAGCTGCTCCAGGAGCAGACGGGTCTTCCGGTCCATATCGCCGAAGAACCCCTCAACTGCGTCGTCAAGGGCTGCGGCATCGCTCTTGAAAACATCGACCGGCTCCACACCGCCTTTACGTACGGCTAGCAGTCTTCCCCGTGAAGCCGGAATCTCCGGCTTCACACATCTGGGGATCCATTCCCCTTATCAGTTACATTTCCCATGGATAACGGCACGCCGGCCCTCTTCAGACAGGGCCTTCCCGCGGGAATGCGGCTGGCCATCTTTGCCAGCCTTTCCGTCGTTCTCATGCTGGTCGACGGAAAGATGCAGACCCTGGAAGCATTCAGAGAGAGCATCGCATCCTATGTGATCCGTCCCGCGGAAGCGGTGACGGAGGGGACTGTTGACGCCCTCGCGTCCGGCGGAAAATTCTTCACGACGGTCAGTTCCCTCACTGAGGAGAACGAGCAGCTGAAGAAGAAGAACGCCCAGCTCAGCTTTGACCTTCTCGAATTCAACCGCCTGAAGGCCGAAAACGCCCAGCTTCAGTCGATGGCCGGTGTCCGCAGCTCGGTTCATATCAGTTCTCTGGTCGGCGTGATTCAGGGGGAAACCGCTGACGCCTTCACGCATCACCTCGATATCAATCTGGGAAGCAGCGATAAGATCGAACCCGGCATGCCGGTGTTTGATGAAAACGGTGTTCTCGGACAGATCTCCCGGGTGAGGGCGGATCAGTCTGAAATCACTCTGCTCTCGGACCCCGCGCTTCAGTTCCCGGTGCTGCTGCCCCGCTCCGGTATCCGCTGCGCGACAGCCGCTACCGGCAACGATCAGATCGTCGAGCTGCAGTACGTGCCGGCCGCGGCTGATATCCAGAAGGGCGACGCCGTGCAGACTTCCGGTCTCGACCGGGTCTTCCCGCCGCATATGCCGGTCGGCACGGTGGTCAGTGTTGAAAAAGTGCCGGGCGACGCGTTCGCGCACGTCACGGTCAAGCTGAGCGCCGTACCTTCTGTCGGACGGTACGTGATGGTCGGTCTCGTGAAGGATCCTTACGCGGGTGACACGCCGAAACCCGACGCTCCGCAAAGCAGCGCGCCGAAGGAGGACGAACCGTGAGTCTCTGGAATACGCTCTTCCCGTCTCCCTCTCCGTCCACCATTGCCACGCAGCCCCGGGAGTACATCCTGCAGCCTGCGAATCCGCTCTGGGTCGGCGCCACCATTCTGGTGAGCATCCTGCTCGACTTCGTGCTGCACCGCGCGGCCTGGGTGCCTGATTTTGTCGCGATCACACTCTTCTTCTGGACACTGCGCCAGCCGAACTGGGTGGGCATGCTGATCGCGTTCCTCTGCGGCATCCTGATCGACGTCCAGCAGGGATCGCTTCTCGGACAGCACGCGCTCGCCTACGTAATTCTTTCCTATATGGCAGTCCGGTCGCGCAAGCGCCTGTCCTGGTTCAGCCCGCTCGCGCAGGCGGTCCACATTCTGCCTCTCTTCCTCGCCACGCAGGCGATCGTCTTCATCATCCGAAGCATGGCCGTGAGGGCCTGGCCGGGCTGGAGCTGGTTCCTCGGGAGCCTGCTCGCGGCACTCCTCTGGCCGCTCTGGACATGGATTCTTCTGATTCCCCAGAGGAAATCGAAGAATGACGATACGAGTCCGCTCTAAGCGGCGCGGCGGCACACTATGAAAATGAAGAAGCTTTTCAGGGAACGGAGGCGTCGCCGCTCTTCCGGCACATCTGAATTCGGCATGGCTGAATTCAGACGGCGGGGGATTTTTGCCGTCTTCTTTTTCGGTCTCTGCTTCCTGATCCTCGTCGGGCGCTTTGTCTGGCTGCAGGTGATCTGTCACGATCAGTACACCACACAGGCGGAAAGCAACCGCACCGTGAGTATCCCGGTACAGGCTTCCCGCGGCCTCATCATGGACCGGAACGGCATCATTCTGGCCCGGAATTACTGGTCGTACTCGCTTGAAATCACACCGACCGAAACCGAGGAAAAACTGAACACGCTGATCGAGCGTCTCTCCAAGGTGATCCCGATCTCGCAGACCGATATCCGGCGCTTCAAGCGGCTGCTTTCCGAGTCGAAGCGCTTCGACCCCGTGCCGATCCGTCTTGACCTCACTGAGGACGAGATGGCGCGGTTCCTCGTGCAGAAGTGGCGCTTCCCGGGTGTTGAGCTCGCCTCCCGTGAGTTCCGCCAGTACCCGTTCGGTCAGATCGGAGCCCATCTCCTCGGCTATATGGGCCGTATTTCGGAGAGTGACGCGAAGCGGATTGAGAAGGACGGTCAGGAAGAGCTCTACCGCGGCGCCTATAACATCGGCAAGGTCGGCATTGAACGCACCTACGAGGACGCGCTCCGCGGACAGCCTGGCTTCTCAGTGCTCGAAGTGACGGCCGGCGGCCGTCCGGTCCGCTACCTGGAATCGACCCCGTCGGTGCCGGGCAAAAACCTCACGCTGTCGATTGACCTCAACCTGCAGAAGGTTGTGGAAAAAGCGTTCGGCGCTGAGGCCGGCGCCATGATCGCGATTGATCCCTCGACCGGCGAAATTCTCGCCTTCGTGAGCAAGCCGACCTACGACCCGAACCTCTTCCTGAACGGCATCGATTACGACACCTGGAATCAGCTGAACACCTCGCCCCGGAAGCCGCTCCTTAACCGCGCGATGCGCGGCATCTACCCGATCGGCTCGACCTACAAGCCCTTCATGGCGCTTGCCGGTCTCCAGTACGGTGTCATCACGCCCTCCACGACGATCAATGACCAGGGTGTCTATGAACTCGGCGGCCATAAGTTCCGCGACGCCGCGAAGGTTCATAAGGGCATTCTCGATCTGAGGCGCTCCATTACGGTTTCAAGCGACATCTATTACTACAAGCTCGCGCATGACCTCGGAGCCGAACGGATCCATGACTTTATGGAGCCGTGGGGCTTCGGGCAGCTCACCGGCATCGATCTGCTCGGCGAACAGCAGGGCATCCTGCCGAACGCCGCCTGGAAGGAGAAGCAGTACAAGAAGCCGTGGCTTGTCGGCGACACCATTTCGCTTGGCATCGGTCAGGGTTACAACGCCTTCACGCTCCTGCAGCTCGCGCACGCCGTGGCAACGCTTGCTGACCGAGGTGTCGCGCTCCAGCCGCACCTCGTGAGATCGATCTACGACCCGAAGACCCACAAGTCGACGGAAATGGAGTCGACCTACCGGAAAGAAATGCCGGTGTCGAAGAAAAACATTGAATTCATCATCGACGCCATGACGACCGTGACCCAGAACGGCACCGCTGCAGGCGCCTTCCGCGGCGCTCCCTACATCGCGGCGGGCAAAACCGGCACGGCTCAGGTGGTGGGTATCGCGCAGGGCGCGCGCTATAACGCCGCCGCCATCGCGAAGCAGCACCGCGACCATGGCCTCTTTATTTCCTTTGCGCCGGCCGCCAAGCCCCGCATCGCGCTTGCTGTTCTCGTGGAGAACGGCGGCTTCGGTGCCACTGCGGCCGCGCCTATCGCGCGCGCCGCGCTCGACTACTGGCTCCTCGGGAAGAACAGCCTTGGCCTTCCCCCGCCCCAGTACCTGCGCGATCAGTCACCGAAACCCGCCGCGGAGGCAAAACCATGACCGGAGATTTCCAGACCGTCCGCAGACTGTGGATATCGTTCCTTGAGCGGCTTTCAAGGATGAATTTCGGACTCGCGATCGTCGTCGCCATTCTGACGCTCACGGGCTTCATGACGCTGTTCTCCGCGGGCTACAGCTACCCGTGGCGAGTCGCGGACCAGGCCCGGAACATCCTGATCGCTTTCTTCGTGCTGATTCTTTTCGCGAACGTACACCCGCGGTACCTGATGAAGCTCGCGGTGCCGCTTTACGCGTTCGGTGTCTTCCTGCTTCTCGCGACGCTGGTGATCGGCACCACGATCAAAGGCGCGACCCGCTGGCTCAATATCGGCATCACCCAGATCCAGCCTTCGGAACTGATGAAGGTCGCGCTCCCGATGATGCTTGCCTGGTACTTCCACAGCCGCCAGGATCAGACCTCTCCCAAGGACTTCGCGATCGCGTTCCTGATCATCGGAATCCCGGTGGCGCTGATCATGAAGCAGCCTGACCTCGGCACTGCCATTCTGGTCGCCGCGGCCGGCCTCTCGGTGGTCTTCTTCGCGGGGCTCCCATGGAAGTGGATTCTCATCATGGTCGGCTCCGGGCTCGCCTCGCTGCCTCTCATCTGGAACTTCCTCCTCCACGACTATCAGCGCCAGCGCGTGCTGACTCTGATTGATCCGACGTCTGACCCGCTCGGCAAAGGTTTCCACACCCTTCAGGCGCTGATCGCGATCGGCTCAGGCGGCGTTTTCGGCAAGGGCTGGATGGAAGGCACACAGGCTCACCTCGACTTCATTCCGGAGCGTACGAGTGACTTCCTCTTCGCGGTTTTCTCTGAGGAGTTCGGTCTGATCGGGAATCTCTTCCTTCTCGTGATGTACTTCACCCTCATCGTGCTTTCGATGAAGATCGCCATCAACGCGTCGAATACTTTCTCGAAGCTTCTCGCCGGCGCCATCACCGTCATCTTCTTCACGTACACTTTTGTGAACATGGGCATGGTGAGCGGCATTCTGCCGGTGGTCGGTGTGCCGCTGCCCTTCATGAGCTACGGCGGCACGGCGCTTATCACTCTCGCCACCTGCACCGGAATGCTGATGGCCATATCGGCAAACAAAAAATATAAGGACGACTAGTCATGTCTTTCGGAAGAATTTTTATTGCGACCGCGCTTGTGGCTTTGCTTGCAGCCTGCTCTACCACCCACGCCCCGCAGTCTTCTTCCGGAAGCAGCCCGTCATCCCGCGGCCCTGAGATTCTTCCGCCGTCCGCTCCCGGCACGGCCCCCGCCATCACCGAGCAGGGTTCTGTGCCCCGGGTCGAGAAACCGGCCCGCGGCGCCAACCGGCCTTACACCGTGCTCGGCCGTCACTATGTCCCGATCACCGGTGACAAACCGATGCGTGAGCGCGGCATCGCCTCCTGGTACGGCAAGCAGTTCCACGGCAAGAAGACATCGAATGGCGAAGTCTTCGACATGTATTCTGTCTCCGCAGCCCATAAGACCATGGAGCTTCCGAGCTACGCCCGCGTCACCAATCTGGAAAACGGCCGCTCGATGATCATCCGCATCAATGACCGGGGCCCGTTCTACGGGGACCGAATTATTGACCTCTCCTACGAGGCGGCAAAGCGCCTGGGGTATGCTGTCAAAGGAACGGCCCGGGTCGAAGTGGAGCGGATCACGATGGCGGAAATCGCGGCCGGCACCTGGAACCGCACGGATATTGCTTCGAGCACTATCCCGGTGACGCAGGAAACCGCTGGCACCGAACGCGATCAGCGGATCACCCGCGACCGCCCGAGCATGCTCTGGTCGGTGCAGGTCGGGGCTTTCTCGAGTCCTGACAATGCCCGCGCCTGGTCCGCCCATACCGAAGCGATGCTGTCCGCCGCAAGCGGCGGACGGACTGCCACTACCCGCATCGTTCAGTCTTCTGATTCGCTCTACCGGGTTCTCGTCGGCGCCAACCTGACGCACGAGCGCGCCACGGCTGAGGCTCACCGCATCGCCGGCATCATCGGCGGTCCGGCCTTTGCGACCCAGCGCTAATCCTGTCATTCAAGGAGCAGATGGCAACTATGGATATGAATAAACTCCGGGAGGCTGCCTCCCGGATCTGGAACGCAGAAACACTGCCTGCGCTCAAAACCTTTGTTTCCCGTGAATCCCTCTCCACGGATTTTGATCCGGAGTGGGAGAAGCACGGCATCCTCAATGAAGTCTGCCGCGAGGCGGCTGCCTGGGGCACCCGGATGCTGCCTCGCGGCACTTACGATGTGCAGCAGGAACCCGGCCGTACGCCGGCTCTCATCTTCTCGGTTCCCGGCACCGGACTTTATGCCGGCCGCGAAGAGGATACGGTTTTCTTCTACGGTCACCTGGATAAGCAGCCGCCCGCGACCGGCTGGAGCGAAGGGCTCGGCCCCTTTACGCCTGTCGTCCGCGACGGGAAGCTCTACGGCCGCGGCTGCTCGGACGACGGCTATTCGGTTTACGCGGCGCTCACCGCGATCCGCGCCCTGGAGGATGCCGGCATTCCGCACCCCAGAGCGGTCGGCCTGATTGAGACCCGTGAGGAATCCGGCTCGAACGACCTCGAGCACTATCTGAAGAAGAACGCCGCACGCTTCGGCAGCCCCCGTCTTGTCTGCGTGCTCGACTCCGGTGCCGGAAACTATGAACAGCTCTGGCTCACATCCTCGCTTCGCGGCGCCTGCGCGATCGATCTCAACGTCCGGGTGCTCCGCCAGGGCATGCATTCCGGCACGGCGAGCGGCGTGGTGCCGAGTTCGTTCGACGTTCTGAGGATTCTCCTTGACCGCATTCAGGATCCCCGTACGGGCGCCATTCTGGATCCGGCCTTCAATGTTGAAATCCCCTCGAACCGGATGGACGATATGAAGAAAACGGCTGAAGTGCTAGGCGACGGCTTCATCAGCGAATTCCCGTGGGCTGAAGGCCCGAATGGTTCCGTGCAGTCCCGGTGCCGCGGCACAGAGGAAGCCCTGATCGCCCGCTGCTGGAAACCCACGCTTTCTGTCACCGGCGCGGCCGGTCTCCCGCCGCTCAGCATGGCGGGCAACTCACTGCGCTCGGATACGACCCTTCGTCTCTCCTTCCGTCTGCCGCCAACCGCGAAGACGGAAAACATTCTCCCCGCGCTTCAGAAGAAGCTGCTCACGGATCCTCCGTTCAACGCGGTAGTTTCTATCGCGGGCGGTGACGCGCTCCCGGGCTGGAATGCGCCATCCGAGGCGGACTGGTTCCGCAGTGCCTGTGACGAGAGCTCAAAGGCGCTCTGGGGAAAGCCCGCCATGCGGATCGGCGAAGGCGGCTCCATTCCGATTCTGAATCTCTTTGAGGCGCAGTTCCCGAGAGCCCAGTTCGCCGTAACCGGCGTGCTTGGACCGGGCTCCAACGCTCATAACGCTGACGAAAGTCTTGACCTCGCCTATACCGAGAAATTCATTGCCGCGGTCGGATACCTCGCCGCATCTATTCCGGAGGAAGCATGAGACGCGACACGGTAACCCAGGTCATCGTGGACTACGGCGACTTTGAGGAAAATTTCGCCACTCCCTATGAGGCTCAGCAGTTCATCACGGCTTATGAGGACGAGTACGGTCTGCCCCGCGCGGCCTGGCTTGAAGACATGAGCGGACATAAAAAGTGGGACTACAAAGTCTTTGAGGATGATTCCGGGAACATTGTGCTCGTGGATGATTAATCCTCTGTCCGGAAGCAATGCCTAAAAAAAGAGCAGTTCAGTCATGAACTGCTCTTTTCTTTTCAGTGAAACCGGATCTCAGAGGAACAGCTTATAGACCGGGTTCTGGGACTCATCGACATACGGGTAGCCCAGCTTCTCAAGGAACTTATGGAAGCGTTCATCATCCTCTGGCGGCACCTGAATACCCACCAGAACACGGCCGTAGTCAGAGCCGTTATTGCGGTAGTGGAAGAGTGAGATGTTCCAGTCCGGATTCATCGTCGTGAGGAACCGCAGCAGAGCGCCCGGGTATTCCGGGAACTCAAACCGGAAGAGCCGCTCATTCACGGCGAGCGGGCTCTTGCCGCCCACCATGTGACGGATATGCAGTTTCGTCAGCTCATCATGCGTGAGGTTCAGGCTCTTAAGCCCGGCCTTCGTGAAGAGGGAGAGCAGGTTATCCGCGTCACCCGGGCTCTTCGTCTGAATGCCGACGAAAATCTGCGCCACGTGCTTATCGGAAATGCGGTAATTGAACTCCGTCACCGCGCGGTCACCGATCAGGTGGCAGAACTTGCGGTACGAACCCCGCTCTTCCGGAATCGTCACCGCGTACATCGCCTCTTTCTCTTCACCCATGGCGGCGCGTTCCGTCACGAAGCGCAGACGCTCGAAATTCATATTCGCGCCGCTGTTGATCGCGACAAGCGTCTTTCCGGTGATGTTGTTGTGGCGGGCCCAGGCCTTGGCGCCGGCGACACCGAGCGCGCCCGCGGGTTCAACGATCGAGCGGGTGTCATCAAAAATGTCCTTGATGGCCGCGCACACTTCGTCCGAATCGACGAGAACGATGTCATCCACATACTCGCTGCAGACGCGGAAGGTCTCATCGCCCACCGCCTTCACCGCGGTACCATCCGAGAAGAGACCGACCTGTGAAAGATCCACCGGATGTCCCGCGTCGATCGACTTCTTCATCGCGCAGGAGTCCTTCGTCTGCACACCGATCACCTGGATGCCGGGGTAAAGCGACTTGATGTAGGTCGCGATGCCGGAAATCAGTCCGCCGCCGCCGATCGCGCAGAAGACCGCGTCGATCTGGTCACCGTCAGAAGGCTGGTACTGATGGAGGATTTCCATCGCGATGGTGCCCTGCCCCGCGATCACATCTGGGTCATTGAAGGGGTGAACAAAAACAAGGTTCCGCTCGCGCTGCAGGCGCGCCGCGCAGTCCGCTGACTCTGTGAATGAGCGCCCTTCCTGCACGACCTCAACATACTTGCCGCCGAAGCGCTTCACGGCTTCCACTTTGACGGAAGGAGCCGTGATCGGCATGCAGATCACGGCGCGGCACTTCAGGCGGCTTGCCGCGAGGGCCACACCCTGAGCGTGGTTGCCGGCTGACGCCGTGATCACGCCGCGGGCCTTTTCCTCAGCCGTCAGATGCACCATGCGGTTATAGGCCCCCCGCAGCTTGAAGGAAAAAACCGGCTGCAGATCCTCGCGCTTCAGAAGCACCTTGTTATCGAGTTTTTCAGACAGGTGCACGGCGTAGTCGAGAGGCGTTTCCTGCGCGACGTCGTAGACGCGGGCTTTCAGGATTCGACGAAGATATTCTTGAGCGAGCATAAATTTTTCCAGTTTGCGGAGATGTGGAGGAAAGTGTACCGCAAATTTAATCAAAGTTGGAATGTATATACTTTTATACGTTTTACGACTTCCGGCTAACCCACCCGTGTTGCAAAAACTGCTATGTTTAAATTGCAGTGCGATAAAAAGCGTTCAAAAACAGCACACGAAAGACAGGAACTGATCTTCCTGCCAGAGAAAAACAACTGCAGATCCCGGGCATATCTTCCGACGGTCCCCGATACCGGCGGTCCGGGACTATTTATCTCGCGAGACCCTAATAATGCCAGCAGAAAATTCGAGCATTCAGCTACAGCGTCAAAGAGAAATCCCCTATAACTACACGTCCTTCTCTGACAAGGAAGTCGTGGGAAAGCTTCTGGGCTCCGATGCCTGGAAAAAGCTCTGTGAACTGAGACCGCAGATCCGCACCGGAAGAAGCTCCCGGATGCTCTACGAAGTGCTCGGTGATATCTGGGTGGTGATCCGCAACCCGTATCTTGAAGAGGATCTGCTGCAGGATCCGCATCGCCGCCAGCTTCTGATCGAAGCCATGCGTCACCGTCTCTCCGAAGTGAATAAGCGCCGCGATCTCACGGATAACGCGCTGAACGAATCTGTGGGAGAGCTGATTGAACTGGCGTCAGCCGCTGTGGCGAGGTTTGAAAAGCATTTTGTTGATCTCAAGCTCAAGCGTGAGGAGATCGCGAAGACGCTCTCCAAGTACACCCGCCGCCGCAATATCCGATTCGACGCGTATGCCCGCTCGGCTCACGTCACTGACGCAACGGACTGGCGAGTCGCCTACCCGATCGTGGTGCTTTATCCGGATGAAGAGAAAGAGATTCCGGGGCTCGTCCGGGCCTGCGACAGCCTGGGTCTCACGCTGATCGGCCGAGGCGGCGGCACCGGCTACACGGGCGGCGCCGTGCCGCTCTCTGAGATGACCGCCGTCATGAACATGGAAAAGTTCACGACGATGTCTCAGGTTGAAATGAAGACCCTGCCGGGCGTTGCTGAACCGGTGCCGACAATCTTCACGGGCGCCGGTGTCGTCACGAAGCGTATCGCCGAGCGCGCCGATGAGAATCACTGGGTCTTCGCGGTTGACCCCGCTTCCGCCCACAGCTCCTGCGTAGGCGGCAACATCGCGGAAAACTCCGGCGGCAAGAAGGCCGTGCTCTGGGGCACCGCGATTGATAACCTCGCCTGGTGGCGCATGGTGAACGCGGACGGCAACTGGCTTGAAGTCACCCGCGTGAATCACAATCTCGGCAAGATCCACCGCCAGGAGCACGTGGTGTTTGAGGTCGTCGTGAAGGACGGCCGCGAGGATCCCGATAAGGCGAAGGTGCTGAGCCGTGAAACGCTGAATCTCTCGGGTCCCCTGTTCCGCAAGCCCGGTCTCGGCAAGGATGTTTCGAATAAGTACCTGCAGGGACTGCCTGGCGTGCAGAAGGAAGGCTGCGACGGCATTATCACGTCCGCCCGCTGGATCCTGCACCGTCTGCCGAAATTCGGCCGCACGGTGTGTCTCGAGTTCTATGGCTCCGCGAGTGTCGCAGGCGAAGCCATTCTCGCGATCACCACGCTTCTGGATCCCCATCCGGAAGGCGTCATGCTCGCAGGCCTCGAGCATCTCGACGAGCGTTATCTGAAGGCGGTTGAGTACCCGGTGAAGAGCCTCACGGGCCGCAACCCGAAGATGGTGATCGTGGGCGACATCGTGTCGGATAACGAAGAGGCGCTCGACCGGCTGACCCAGCAGGTCGCTGATATCTGCCGCAGCCGCGAGGGCGAAGCCTTTATCGCGAAGACACCGGAAAAGAGAAAGCAGTTCTGGAATGAACGCGCAAGAACCGCCGCCATCAGCCGCCACACGAACGCCTTCAAGCTGAATGAAGACGTCGTGATCCCGATGAAGCGGCTCGGCGAATACACGAACGCGTGCGAATTCTTCAATATCCAGCACTCGATCCGCAATAAGCTCGACATGGTGACTGAGGTTCAGAAGTACCTCAACGCGCCGAACACGTTCCGCGAAGCGGCTGAACGCATGGAAATGCCGCTTGAGGAAGTCCGGTCGGACTACCTCGGCAACATCAATAAGATTCTCGACAACGCGAAGACCGGCTGGACCTGGCTGCTCGATAACTTCGAAACCACGGCTGACACCGTGCGCGAGGAAGCGGCCTCGATCGGCATCAATCTGCCCGAATCGGAGACCGGTCACGAACAGATCCGTGACTTCCTGCTGGATCACTCGCTCGTTGTGTCCTGGAGCCGCGAAGTCAAGGATGCCCTGCAGAAACTCCTGATCCGTGAAGACTTCTCCGATATCCGCAAGGCGGTTGATGACATCCACAATCGGATCCTGAGGAAACGCCTCTTCATCGCGCTTCATATGCATGCGGGCGACGGCAACGTGCACACCAATATTCCGGTGCATTCCGATGATCCTGACATGATGGCCGAAGCCTATAAGGGCGTCGATATGGTGATGCGTGTCGCGAAGAGCCTCGGCGGCTCGATTTCGGGCGAACACGGTATCGGCATGACAAAGATCGCCTTCATGTCGGATGAAGAGCTGAAACCCTTCCACGAGTACCTCGACAAGGTGGACCCGCACGGCCTCTTCAACCGCGGCAAGCTGCGCCACAGCGCGGGACTCGATATCGCCTTCACGCCTAGCTTCCATCTGCTGCGCGCCGAGTCGCTCCTCATGCAGAAGAACGATCTGCAGGATATTGCGGACTCCATCAAGAACTGCCTGCGCTGCGGCAAGTGCAAGCACGCCTGTACGACGCATCAGCCGAACGCCAACCTGCTCTATTCGCCGAGAAACAAGATCATTGCCACATCGCTTCTGATCGAGGCCTACCTCTACGAAGAGCAGACCCGCCGCGGTCTCTCGAAGCGTCATATGGATGAGCTCGCGGACCTTGGCGATCACTGCACGGTCTGCATGCGGTGCCTGCCGCCCTGCCCGGTGAAGATCAATTTCGGTGACGTGACGATCAAGATCCGGAACTTCCTCTCGGCCCAGGGCTACCATCGCGGCAACTTCGCGAAAAAGGCCGGCATGGAGTTCCTCAGGCTGCAGAACCCAACCTCCATCAAGCTCGCCCGCACGGTGCTCGTGGATCTCGGTTTTGTGGCGGAACGCCTCGCCTCTGACGCGGCACGCGCTGCCACGGCGCATTCCATGAAGAATCCGACGCCGACCACGGGTTTCCCGACCAAGAAGCGCGAGCTCTTCATGCTCGTGAACCGGAAGCTGCCGAAGCCCCGTGCCCATAACACGCTTCGTCATATGCTGGACATCACCGACTCCACCACGGTCCCGGTGATCCGCAATCCGAAGACGACGAGTGAGGACGCGGAAGCGGTCTTCTACTTCCCGGGCTGCGGCAATGACCGCCTGTTCCCGGAAATCGGTCTTGCCTGCCTCAGCCTGCTCTGGAACGCCGGTGTCCAGACCGTGCTTCCGCCGCAGTTCATGTGCTGCGGCTATCCGATGCGCGGAAACGGCATGCCGATTGAAAACAGCCGCATCGTGACGGATAACAAGGTGATCTTCCACCGTATGGCGAACACCCTGAACTATCTCGATGTGAAGACCATTCTGATTTCCTGCGGCACCTGCATGAAGCAGCTGAAGGACTATCACCTGGAGGAGATCTTCCCGGGAAGCCGTCTCGTTGATATCCACGAGTACCTCGCAGAGAAAGGCTTCCATGTCGGAGGCGCCCACGGAACCCGGTACCTGTACCACGCTCCGTGCCACAACCCGATGCCCGTGAACTCCATGGGAATCATCTCCAACCTGCTGAAACCTGAGGATGACAGCTCGATCCTGCTCACGGACCGCTGCTGCGGCGAATCCGGCACGTTCGCTGTCGGACGCCCGGATATCGCGAATCAGGTCCGGTTCGGGAAGGAAAAGAGTATCCGCGACGCCCGTGATCAGGTCTGCGGCGAGAAGGGCGGAGACTTCCAGGGGGATGTCAAGGTGCTCACGACCTGCCCGGGCTGCTTCCAGGGCCTCTCCCGCTACGAGACCCAGGCAAAGACCCAGACCGAATTCCTCGCGGTTGAACTGGCCCGCCAGGCCTACGGTGACGACTGGTCTCAGAAGTTCCTGAACGCTGTTCAGGAAGGCGGTATCGACCGCGTGCTGCTCTGATACCTCCTCTGCTTCCTAAGGAAAAACGGCGGCTTCGGATAACGAAGCCGCCGTTCTTTTTCCGATGATCCGCTCTGAAACGCTTTATCAGAGTCCGGGATTCGCGGTCTGCTGCTGAGGCGCTGCCGAAAGATTTCCGGACGGATGCACATCACTCATTCTTTCCGGAACCACTTCCTTCACCTCGGTGCCGAGACTCGCGGGGATAGAGCTGATCACATGCACCTGATACACGCCGAGAATGACGCTTACAGCTACCAGAATAAAAAACAAAACCTTCATATCGTCCTCTTAGCCTTGTTCCTGAGGGAAACGAACTGTTCCGGCGGCATAGCACCGGATGACATCCCCCACCTGAAGCATCAGCGCTCCAGACTCCGAGATGCCGCGGTAAATACCCGCCTGAAGCTCCCCGGCATTGTTATCGAGAATAATCTCCCGATCCATCAGGTAATCGTATTCTGTCCATTGCTGCCAGTCCGGCATTCTTCCGGTCCGGAAGTACGCCTGAAGCCTCGAGAGAATGGTGCCGGACATTCCGGCGAGAAGCCGGGTTCTCAGTTCCCTGCAGAACCTGTCAGCCGTATCTGTGCTGACTGAATCCGCCGCGTACCGGCCAGAGGCCACATCCTCTCCTCCCCGCAGATTCAGACCGATGCCGATCACGAGGTAATTATCTCCTGAAGGAGTCTTCGCGAGTTCACAGAGCACGCCCCCAAGCTTCCCTGACTGCGTCCAGATGTCATTCGGCCACTTGATAAAGACCGGCACACCTTCGCACCTCAGCGCCTCGGCGGACGAGAAACCCACCAGCAGCGGAATCGGCGCCGGCGTAACGGCAGGAAGCGGAAGTCCGATAGAAAAAAGAAGACTTTCCCGGGCGTTTTCCCAGCTTCTCCCATGCGTGCCCCGGCCTCCGGTCTGGTGATGAGCCACCCGGATCTCAGTCTTATCCGAAGCCTCGCCGCGCCGCGCCCGCACTAGGAGATCGGTATTCGTGGAGCCTGTCTCCTCCGGGCACGTAAGAAAAACGTCATGCCCCGCATCACGCAGGGATGAGCAAACCCGCGCCGGATCAATAAAGAAAGGGGCTTCACTCGGCGTGAAACTCGCCTTTTTCTCTTGGACCACTACAATGACCCCCATTGACAACAATTTCTTAAGTTTTCAGCTTAATACAGAGAGCAAGCCCTATGGCATCCAGTGACAGTGAAAAACTGCTGAAGTTCCCCAGTCTCTTTCCGATCAAGGTGGTCGGTGTGGCGCGGGAAGGCTTTACAAGCGAAATCCACGCCTGTGTTCTCGATCTGGTTCCGGACTTTGATCCTGAGTCGCTCGAAAACCGTCTTTCTTCCAAAGGCAACTATCAGTCCGTCACGGTCAGGGTCATTGCGCAGTCCCAGGAGCATCTCGATCAGATTTACCTCGCGCTGAACAAGATCGACGGCGTGAAATTCATCCTCTGACAGCCGCAGCCAATGACGATCAAAGTCCGCCGGCTTGGTATACAGCCTTATGAAACCGTCTGGAATGCCATGCGCCGGTTTACGAAAGACCGCGGCAGCCAGACTGCGGATGAAATCTGGATTCTGCAGCATGAACCCGTTCTGACGCTTGGCACACAGGCTGACGCGTCAAACATCTTTCCCGGTAACACGCTTCCCGTCGTACAGTCAGACCGGGGCGGAGAAGTGACGTACCACGCCCCCGGGCAGATAGTCGCCTACCCCCTTCTCGATCTGAGAAGACGTCATCTTCTGATCCGGCCTCTGGTGCGCAGGATTGAGCAGGCCATGATGGATACACTCATCGGGTTCGGGATCCCGGCGCGCCTTCATGACAACGCCCCGGGGGTTTATGTCCCGAGCGAAGGCGGTGCCGGTGAATTCCAGGGGATTGCCAAAATCGGCGCTCTGGGGCTCAAAGTGAGCCGTGGTTGCTCGTACCACGGCTGTTCGCTTAATGTTTCCATGGATCTCAGCCCCTTTTCCCGGATCAACCCCTGCGGATACCCCGGCCTCAGAACCACCGACATGGCTCATGCCGGATTCAGAGGCAGCTACGCAGAGGCCGAGGAAAGCCTCATTCAACATCTGATAAAAAATATAGAAAATGACTGAAAAGACCATTCGTCCCGGTTCCATTCAGGCCTGGTTCGCGGCTATCCGCCCGAAGACATGGGGTGTCGCGCTGGCGCCGATTTTCATCGGTATTTCAATGGCACTCTCGGAAACCGGCCACGGCCGGCTGCTGCTCAGCCTTCTGACCATTGCGGTCGCGGTTGCCATTCAGGCGCTGACCAATATGGAAAATGACGTCGGTTACACAAAGCGGAAGGCTGAGAAAGGCAACCGAAAGGGACTCCCCCGGGCGACAAGCGAGGGGTGGCTCACCATCCAGCAGGTTGACCGGGCAATTCTCCTCACCGCTATCGTGGTGGTGGCGATCAGCCTCGCGCTGGTAGTCATCGGTGGCTGGGTGATCTTCGTGCTGGGGGCGCTGTCTGTCGCCGCCGCTTACCTTTACATGGGCGGCCCGAAGCCGATTGCGTATACGCCCTGGGGTGAACTGACGGTTTTCATCTTTTTCGGACTGATTGCCGTAAACGGCACTTACTACCTGCAGACCGGCACGATTTCCTTTATTTCAGTGGCGGCGAGCTGTGCCTGCGGCTCCATTGCGTCGAGCGTTCTCGTCGTCAACAACTGGCGCGACGCCGTGCATGATGAATCTGTCGGCAGACGGACTCTCGCGGTCGTCCTTGGGCAGCAGCGATTCCCCCGGCTTTACCTCGATCTGCTCCTCCTCCCCTTCATCATCGTGCTCCTCATCGTGACGGTGTACCCTGAGCACTTCCTTTACCTCATCAGCCTCTTCGCCATCCGCAAGGTGAAGGGCCTGTATGAGGACTTCCGGACGCTGAAAGGGCTGGAACTCAACCAGACGCTTTTTAACACCGTGAAGCTTGAAATGCAGTTCGCCATTCTGCTCACCATCGGCGCACTGCTCGACGCGCTCTGGCACTGGGTTCTGTAGCGGCAGGAAACGGGCCTTACGAGGATTGATCATGGAGAAGAACGGAAGCAAAACGGAAGAGACGGGACACCGGCATCTTCCTTCGTGGCTCCGGATCCGGGTGAAATCAGGATCCAGCGACTACCGGAAAATGAAAGAACGGCTTCCGCTTCCCACGGTCTGCGAAGAAGCCCGATGCCCGAATATCAGCGAGTGCTTCGCGTCCGGAACCGCCACTTTTCTTCTGATGGGCAGTGTCTGCACGCGGAACTGCACCTACTGCAATATCGGTCACGGGCGGCCTCTGCCCCTGAATCCCGCAGAGCCCGCGCTCCTCGCCGATACCATCCGGAAGCTGGGACTCAGCTACGCGGTGCTGACCAGCGTGACGCGTGACGATGTTCCGGACGGCGGGGCAAGGCATTTCGCCGCATGCATCCGCAGCATCCGGGAGGTCAATCCTCACTGCCGGGTAGAAATTCTGGTTCCGGATTTCAAGAAAAATATGGAGGACGCGGTGACGGTGCTTGCCGAGACCGCGCCGGATGTCTTCAACCACAATATTGAGACCGTTTCCAGCCTCTTCAGAACGGTGCGCCCCGGCGGACGCTATGAAGGATCGCTCGAGCTTCTGAAGCGCTATCACGAGGCCATGCCGGAGATTCCGCTGAAGAGCGGCATTATGGTGGGACTGGGAGAAACTGAGGATGAGCTTTTTCAGACCTTCCGGGATCTCAGAAATGCCGGGGTCACGCTTCTCTCTGTAGGGCAGTACCTGTCACCGGGACCGGGACACGCCCCGGTACGCCGCTTTGTGACACCGGAGGAGTTTGACCGGTACCGCAGGGAAGCTCTGAATATGGGATTTATCGGATGCGCCGCCGGTCCTTTCGTCCGCTCAAGCTACAGAGCGTCAGAACTGAGAAAACTGGCCGGCGGGCTTTGATCCGGATTAATTGGTGCTTGTTGAATCGGTATTCGGAGCTTTCTGGAAGGAATCCATACGGGCCTTGATCTCAGCGGCCGACTGGTACTCAAACACCTTCACGACTTCCTTCACACCATCGGTCTTCGCCGCGATTTCACCGGCAATCTGACCTTCAGTCGGAGTGACGAGGCCCATCAGATAGACAATGCCTCGATCGCAGATGATCTTCATCTGGCTGTAGGGGGCGCCCTGGGCGGTGAGCAGACGGCTTCTGACACTGGTCGCGATGCCGGAATCCTTCATCCGGCGGCCGACAGACACCGGTTCCTGAACCGCCAGCTGGTTCACAACACTGCTGACATCCAGGCTCTTGCTTGCCACTTCACCGGCGGTTTTCTTTTCCAGCTCGGTTTTCACTTCCCCGGTGAGCAACACTTTGCCGTTGTAGCTTGTCACCGTAATGTGCTGATCCTCAGGGACGATCTTCTGCGAGATTTCCCAGGAAACGCGGTTCTCAATCATGCCATCATTGACCTGGGCCCCGGTAGAGCGGCGGTCAACCGCCACGGATACGCCTCCCGCCATAGCGCCGCCCGCCAGAATCGGCGCGCAGCCGGTGGAGGCAAGAGCCGCGATGCAGCCCAGCAGCGGAATAGTGAACTTAGCAATTTTCATGTGAGTCTCCGTTTCAGTATTAGAAACTGCCCTCTGAAGAGCATTCCCGGATCAGATGAATCGCTGCAGCCAGTAAAAGTACTCGCACAGCTTGGTTCTCCGCATCAGGGCATTTCTATGAATCTTCTTCAGGCTTCCTTCGTTCTGCCAGTCTTCCACTACTTTATCAATCAGAGAGGTCTCGCAGCCGATCACCTGCCCGATCAGTTTACGCGGCGGGAATGACGGAAGCGCCAGCCAGTCTTTCTTTTCATCCCGGAGCTCTTCATCAATCGGAAGACCGCTGCGGGAGCAGTAGGCGTAAATAAAGGAACCCAGCCTCTGATGAGGATCTCCCTCACGGGTCACCATGAGACCGATACGGTCAGCGAGTGTCGTGGCCGCGTTGTATCCCGCGAGCTCCTTATGCCAGGAAGGCTCATGATCCGCGAGTTTCAGAAGAATTTCCTTGGGAATCGTCAGCACTTCGCAGTTATTGACGGCCCACTGGCGCCTCATCACGGAATCTTTGGAGTACAGCGTCTCAACGCAACCGATCAGACTGCCCTGAAGTGCGAGCAGAACGAAGAATGGGGTGTCTTCAAACCCCGGCATAAGAACTGCCCTGGCGGCAGTCCCGGACTGAACATACATCAGCCTTTCAAACATGGAGCCGGTCTCATAGAGCACGTCACCCTTGCTCTTATCAACACGGTGTCCGAGGTTGCGGACGATCGTATTCAGAGCAGGGGAGACTTTGGGGGCAAACCAAGGAACCGGCCTACTATCCATGTTCGCAGAGTCCTAAGCTGATATGAAAAATATTTTATTTTGAATCAGAAGAAAGGTCTGATAATATTAGCCACCCATTATATTCCATGCTTTTCCACAGACTATCAACACGCGAACGGCACCCAATCGTCTGATTTTTCAGTGTTTTGTTCTTTTATCACCCTCTGTGGAAAAATAAGCCGGAAATTCATCAAGTTATCCACAGTTTCTGAATGAACAATTCTGACTTTTCTGTTGAAAACTTCAATTATCTTTCAGAAGAGCCGGTTTTATTCTTTTCTGTCCACAGGGATGTCCCCGGCATCCATCAAAACTATCCACAAAGTTTTTAACAGCATAACTCTTTGAATAAAAATAAAAAAGAAGCATATTCAACGAGTTTTTCTACTGTTATTGTTGTTATTATTCTTTTAAAAGATAATAAAAACAATATAACTACAATTTTCTTTCTGTTGAAAAAAGATAAAAAAGAACGGTTATCAGAAATCGATAACCGTCCGGATTTTTATCTGGCTACTTAGAATTTATCCCAAAAGGAATAAGAACACTGGGAATCGTGTTTTCCTGCAGGTGTTTCAGCTGATCGTCGAAGAAGATATGCGGTTTTAAAACATTCAGAATCGGTTTCTTCGGCATGCCGTCGAGAAGGAAAAGTTCTGCCGCATACATTCCAAAACTTTTCAAAGTTGTGATCAGACGCTGCTCGCTCGGAGCTCCGCGTGAGGTGACGACGGCAATGCGGATTGCCGGCTCATAGTAGGGATCGTCTTTTCCTCTTTCAGCATCGAGTTTCTGAAGCTGGGAAAGTTTGGAGAAGAGTGACTGAAGAGGTCCTGCCTGGAGAGGCTGCATCTTCTTATCAATTTCTTCCTGCTGAAACGCTTTCATGCCCTCAGACTGAAATTTCTTTTCCGCTTCATCCCCGGCAACCACACCATCGAAGTCAAAGGCGATACGGAGCCCTGTGTCCCCTTCCTCGTCCTGGAATGAGGTAGGGAGCACCAGGCCCGCAGGAAGCCCGATAGAGGTCGCCTGACGCACGCTGTCAATATTGGCCGACAGGAACAGGCTGGCATTGAAGGCTTTCATGAAGGGAAAGGTGGATTGCCCCGAGGTAAAGGCCCCGGCCTCAATCGGCAGGCTGTAATGACGGCAGGAATTGAAAAACCGCTGTCCCGTTTCCGGACTGTTCCGTGACAGCACAACCACACGGACCGGAGCCTGATCCTTAAAGACCTCATTCAGTTTGAGAAGGCGGCTGATGAATGGGAAGGCAACGCCAGGCTTCAGAGGCACATCCTGATGCTCCACCTGGTAGGTCCGGTAGGCTGCGAACCCCTCCCGTTCAAACAGACGATGTTCTTCTTCCAGATCGAACAGCGCCCGGGAGGAAACGGCAATCACCAGTTTTTCGTTTTGAGCGTTTAGAGATGTGGTCATGGCATCTTCCTTGTTCTGTCTTCAGTCCGGAGCATTCCAGACTTTTCCTGCTGCTGAAAAAAAACGGGGAGGCAAAAACTGATGTTTGCTTCCCCGTTTGTCAGAAGTGGGTTTCCCTGTCGATTAAATATCGAGGTTGGATACCCTGTGAGCGTTTTCTTCGATGTACTGACGGCGCCGCGGGACGTCATCACCCATCAGGCGGTCAAACACTTCATCGGCTCGGGCAGCGTCCTGAATGGACACCTTCAGCATGCGGCGGACCTTGCGATCCATCGTGGTGTGCCCAAGTTCATCCGCGTTCATTTCACCCAGACCCTTGAAGCGCTGAAGCGTGATGCCTTCATAGGCGAGGGAGGTGAGCCAGTCATACATCTCACCGATGCTCTGCACAGCCTTTTCCCGAACCTTGCCGTTGATCGTTTTCACAATCTTTGTGTTGGGGTTGAAAAGCGACTTCTGTGATTTGCCGTTTTCCACCAGCTCCGCATATTCCTTCGTCTGAAGGAATTTGCGGTCAAGCTGGGTATAGTGCGGAGTCCCATAGACCTTCCGCGCGATCTTAAGGTGCCAGGAAGCGTCTTCCGCATCCTGGGTGGCCTCGATGGTCACGTTGGGGTCATGGAGCGCGTCTGAGAGCTTCTGAGCGCTTTCACGGGCTTCTGCTTCCGTATCAAGGTGAACTTCCGTGCCGTTGGAGATGGCACGCAGCACTTCCGAGTCAATGAAGCGGGAATTCACGCTGATCGCGTCGTTCGCAGCCTGGTAGGCGAGCAGAAGGTTATCGAGGCGGGTGCCGCGGATGCCATTCTCGGGAGCGCTCACAACGCCGTCCGTGAAGAGCACAGCGTCTTCCGTCGCGATATCGCGCAGGAAGTGCGCGAGTTCCTTATCGTCCTTCAGATAGCGTTCATCCGACTTCCGGGACTTTCTCTGAACCTTGTAGAGCGGCGGCTGGGCGATATAGACGTGACCCTGTTCAATCAGCTGCGGCATCTGACGGAAGAAGAACGTGAGAAGCAGCGTGCAGATATGGGCACCGTCAACGTCAGCATCGGTCATGATGATGACACGGCCGTAGCGGAGGTTTTCAATATTGAAATCCCGGTCAATGCCGGTTCCCAGAGCCATCACGAGGTTCTTGATCTGCTCGGAATCGAGGAGCTTGTCGGCAGAGGCCTTTTCCACGTTCAGGATCTTGCCTCGGAGCGGCAGGATGGCCTGGAACTTGGAGTTGCGGCCCACCTTGGCGGAACCGCCTGCGGAGTCACCCTCCACCAGGAACAGCTCGCACTCAGAGGAGGGCGTGCCCTTGGCGCAGTCTGCAAGCTTGCCCGGGAGACCGCCGCCGTTCAGCGCGCTCTTACGCACCACATTACGGGCTTTGCGGGCTGCCTCTCGAGCTTTTGCCGCAGCGACAATCTTTTCGCAGAGCTTCTGAGCGATATCCGGATTTTCTTCCAGATAAGCCGTGAGTTCGGAGTTGATAACCTCTTCAACAGCCGGACGGACTTCACTCGACACGAGCTTATCCTTGGTCTGGGAGCTGAACTTCGGCTGAGGCACCTTCACTGAGAGAACACAGGTGAGGCCTTCACGCATATCCAGAGGGTCAAGCTCAACCTTCGCCTTCTTATCCATTCCGGCGGCTGAAATATAGTTTTTCAGCACGCGGGTCATCGCGTTGCGGAGACCCGTCACGTGAGTGCCGCCGTCCCGCTGATGGATGTTATTTGTATAAGCGTCCAGAACTTCGTTGTAGCCGTTATGCCACTGCATGGCGACTTCAACAGAGACCGGAACATCCTGGCTGTATACCGTCTTGATAGCGTGGAACGGCTCCGGGTTCACCGGGGTGCGGTCAGCCTGCTCATTCAGATACTTCACGAATCCGCGGACACCGTTTTCGCTCTTCAGATCAGCTTCCCGGCCCGTGCGCTCATCGATCAGGATGATGTGAGCGCCCGAGTTCAGGAACGACAGTTCGCGGAGTCGGTTGAGCAGCGTGTCGTAGTTGAAATGCAGCACATTTTTGAAGATCTCGCTGTCCGGAAGGAACTCGACCAGCGTGCCGGACTTATGATCGGGGGACGGGCCGATATCCTC
This sequence comes from Mesosutterella multiformis, assembly GCF_003402575.1. GTDB lineage: Bacteria > Pseudomonadota > Gammaproteobacteria > Burkholderiales > Burkholderiaceae_F > Mesosutterella > Mesosutterella multiformis. The sequence continues at coordinate 682,995 of NZ_BGZJ01000001.1, read as the reverse complement.
CATCGGGGAAATCGTCACTTCCTCCCCTGAAGGGAGCTTCACCGTTTCGATCTTGCGGTTGACGACCTTGCCCTTCTCAAAATTCAGGCGATAAGCCCGGCCGTCACGGTAGACAGTGAGGCGCAGCCACGTGGACAGGGCGTTCACGCAGGACACACCGACGCCATGCAGGCCGCCGGAGATCTTGTAGCTGTTCTCATTGAATTTGCCGCCGGCATGCAGTTCCGTCAGAGCGATCTCAGCCGCGCTGCGCTTCGGCTTATGCTTGTCGTCGAATTTAACTTCGTTCGGAATGCCGCGGCCGTCATCCAGCACCGAGATGGACTCATCATTGTGGATGGTGATCACGACATCCTTCGCGAACCCGGCGAGGACTTCATCAATAGAGTTGTCTACAACTTCGTAGACAAGCTGATGCAGCCCTGAACCGTCGTCAGTGTCCCCAATGTACATACCGGGGCGCTTTCTAACCGCTTCAAGCCCTTCCAGAATCTGGATCGAACTGGCGTTATAGCCGCTATCTTCAGTTGGGGTCTGTTTTAATTCTTCAGTCATAACTTCTTCAAATAAGGTCCAGGGCAAATACCCAAAAAATCAAGTTTTTCTTGAATGCGATCAGAGACGCATCGGCATCAAGACATACTTGAAGTCGTCACTCTCGGGCATCGTGATCAGAGCAGAACCCTGAGGACCGGACAGAGCGATCTTTACCTTGTCGTTCTTCAGATTGCTGAGAACATCGGAAAGGAAGTCGATGTTGAAGCCGATATCGATCGGATCACCCTGATAATCAACAGCAATATTGTCGTTGCCTTCTTCCTGATCAGAGTTGGAGCTCTGAATGGAAAGCAGACCGGGGCTGAGCAGCCAGCGCACCCCCTTGAACTTGTCGGAAGCGAGAACAGCCGTACGCTGCAGAGCCTGCAGCAGAGCTTCACGGCTGATCAGGAACACCTTGTCGTTATTCGTCGGAATAACGCGTTCGTAATCCGGGTACGTTCCTTCGAGCAGCTTAGTCGTCACTTCAACGCCATTGAAGGTAAAGCGGGCCTGATTGGCAGCGAAATCAATCTTGACCGGAATTTCCTTGTCGTCATCCTCTTCAGGGAGAAGGCGCTTCAGTTCGAGGACCGCCTTGCGGGGAATCGTGACGCTCACGTCTTCCGACACAACGCTGTTCTTGTCCGGAGTGATTTCACAGAAGGCAAGACGGCGGCCGTCAGTCGCCACCGCGCGCACCTTTCCGTCCTTGATAACAAGACGGACGGCGTTCAGGTAGAAGCGGATATCCTGGTTCGCCATGGCGTAGTGAACCATGGAGAGGATGTACTTCAGCTGCTTGGCGGGAATCGTGGCGCTGCTGGTGAAGTCAGCATCAGGGAAGCTCGGATATTTGTCAGCAGGAATGGTCTGAAGCGAGAAGCGGCTGTTCTCTGTGCTCACTTCCATCTTCTGAGAGACCTGATTGCCGCCTTCGGCACTGATCGCCTTGCGGGCCGCGCCAAGGGAAATGGTTACTTCCGTGGGCGGGAGGCTCTTGATCAGATCCTGAATCTTCCGGGAAGAAACGGTGAATGCGACCGGATCTCCTTCCTGTTCAAGCTCCGCATGGGTCTTGATCTGAATCTCAAGATTGCTGCCGGTGAAGCTGACTTTGCTTCCGTCAGACTGGATCAGAACGTTGCTGAGAATCGGAACGGTCTGATGAGTTTCAATAATGCCGCTCACGGTCGTGAGAGGCGTCAGCAGAGATTCTCTAGATCCTTTCAGTACTTGCATTCTTGATTTCCCAATTCTGAGTGTGTTGTGTGATTTTTATAATCAGAAATTCTGAAGGTTCTGCTCGAGCACATGCAGCTCGTGATTCAGTTCTTCATTGATTCTGCGGTCGCTTTCTATCTTCTTGCAGGCATGAAGCACGGTCGTGTGATCCTTGCCGCCGAACAGTTCGCCGATTTCCGGATAGCTCTTCTGTGTGAGCTTCTTCGACAGATACATGGCGATCTGGCGGGGGTAGGCAATCACTCTCGGACGGCGCTTCGAGTGCATGTCCGCAACACGGATCTTGTAATAGTCCGCGACCTTCTTCTGGATATCCTGAACCGTGATTTCGTTCTGGCTGTGAATCAGGTCATGAAGCGCGGTCCGGGCCTGATCAATCGAGATATCGATGCCGTTGAAGCGGGCATGAGCGATCACCTGCTGCAGCGCGCCTTCCAGCTCACGCACGTTGCTCTTCAGGTGGTTCGCGATGAAGAAGGCGACATCCTCAGGCAGATTGGTTCCGCTCTGTTCAGCCTTCTTCATCAGAATAGCTTCTCGGGTTTCGAGCTCAGGAGGATCGATCGGCACCGACATGCCGCCCGCGAAACGGCTCTTCAGCCGTTCATCCACATCCTTCAGCTGCTTCGCGTAGGTATCGCTTGTGAGCACGATCTGTTTGCCGTGGGGTACCAGCGCCTCGAAGGTGGAGAAGAAGGCTGACTGCGTGCCTTCCTTCGACCCGAGCATCTGCACGTCATCGAGCAGGAGCAGGTCCAGAGACTTGAAGCGCTGATAGAAGCTCTGGTCCTTTCGCGCGATTCCCTTAAGGAATTCAGCAATATAGGTTGTGGCGCTGAGGCAGAGGATCTTCGCCTTGGGATTGCGCTTCAGTACGGCGAGACCAATGGCATGCATCAGATGCGTTTTGCCGAGGCCGACGCCGCCGTAGATATAAAGCGGGTTGAAGGCTTTGGTACCGGGGTTATTAGCGACATAGGTGGCCGCGCCGAGCGCCACTTTGTTGCTCATACCCTGAACGAAATTCTCAAAGGAGAGCGAGCTGAGAAGTCCACAGGATTCCGCCAGCTGATTGAAGGAGGTTGAATCCTGTTCCACGACGCTGCTGCTGGGGGCAGGGGCTTCGACTTTCGGCTCTCTCACAATCCATTTGACAGTGACCGGGCTGTCGTTATTGGCCCGGGTAGCGTGGAACGTGATGATGTCGGAGTAGGTCGACCTCGTCACGTCCCGCTTCTGGGCGCTGGCCGCTGAGAGAACCAGTTCCCCGGACTGGGGGTCCCAGGACTCCATCTGCAGCGGGGCAATCCAGGTATCGAACTTGTCGCTGCTGATTCGTGCATCCAGTCGGAGCAGATCGCAGCAGTTTTGCCAAAAATCTTTCATTTACGGTTATTTAGCGCGTACCCCATATATAGGGTACTGCTGGAGTGAAAACTTTTTCTTTCGCTTATATTCCCGTGGGTAATTTTGGGGGAAAAACGAAAGTACGGGAAAGTTATTCTACCAGTTATCCACAGGTAATGTGTCCGTCAGAAGCCTAAGAAATTCTGAAAAATCAGTTCTTTTTTATTCCGGCACAATAAGTTCAGTACAAGAAATCAACAAGACCACTAGAGCTTGTGGGTTTTATGAATGTGATCGCAAAAACGGATTTTCTACGGATAAACTCTTGTTTTTTCAGCTTGACAGTCAGAGCTAATTTGATGTGTAATATCAGGATTTCACGAGTGTCTCCCTGAAAAATTGCCGGGAGACCTTCATTCCGTTCATCCTGCCCTCAGTTATCAGGCAGTTTTACATTTTTGAATTGAAGAGTACTGCCTCAAGGGCACTATTCGTTTCAGCTTAGAAATTTTAAGGATTCATCATGGCTACCAAGCGTACTTATCAGCCCTCCAAGATCAAGCGTGCCCGCACTCACGGGTTCCTGGTGCGCAGCCGCACGAGAGGCGGCCGCAAGGTGTTGGCTGCCCGCCGTGCTAAGGGCCGTCATACCCTCGCACTTTAATCGTGGCATCACGGCAGGGCTAAGCCGTGGAAGAATCGTTGCCAATAAGAAGTTCACTACCCCGTAGAGGCAGATTGATAAAGTCTGCCTCTTATGGGGTTGTTTTGTCTTCTCGCGGACCAAAAACGGTACGTTTGTCGTCGCGCTGGCTGACTCTGACCGCATTGCTCAAACCTGAATCCGAAACGGGTGAAAGGCTGAGATTCGGTTTCACTGTCGGCAAAACCAATGCCCACAGAGGCGTGGACCGGGTGCTTGTCAAAAGAATCCTTCGGGAATCGGCAAGACTCTCCAAGCCTGCATTGGCGCAATCGAATGTCTGTGCGGATGTCGTGCTTCGCCTGAAGTGCCGTCTGCCCAAGCTGGGAGAAGATGTCGTCCTCGGAAGTTTCAAGCAGGAACTGCGCCAGGATTGCGATGAGCTTCTGCTCAGATTTGGCGGGATCGTAAAAAAAGCCGTTCAGGACGCCTAATGAAGTTTCTGCTGATTAAACTGATACGCCTTTATCAGTTGTGCCTTTCTCCTTGGCTAGGCAGACAGTGTCGGTTCACTCCGTCATGCTCTCACTACGGTATTCAGGCCATATTGAGATTCGGCGCACTCCGTGGCAGTTATCTGACGGTTATCCGCATTTTCAAATGCAATCCCCTGGGTCCCTGGGGATATGATCCCGTACCCGAGAAATTCCACTGGAATTTCTGGAAAAAACGGTAAACGGCCTTTATCAACCAACATTTTTTTGTTAGCGAGCGACCTGTTATGGGAAGTGATTTCAAAAGAACTTTACTTTGGGTTGTCTTTCTGTCATCCCTATTCATGCTGTGGGATAGCTGGCAGGTTTACAACGGCCGTCCGTCTTTCTTCGGTCCTGCGCAGGAGCAGAGCGCTGCGGCTTCGTCCGCTGCGGCTTCCGCCGGATCGATTCCTGCCTCGGCTCAGGCTTCCGCGAATGCTGTCAATGCGTCCGCGGACAGTGCCGAGAGCGTGAAGCCGGTCAATGTTCAGACGGATCTGATGAAGCTCACGTTTGACGAACAGGGCGCTAGCGTTGTTCGTGCTGAGCTTCTGAAGATGAAGGAGCTTCCCAAGTGGAATGAAGTCGGTCTCGTTGGCCTCATTCTCGGCAACAAGGAAGCTGAGCACAACAACGTTGTGCTGTTTGATCACTCCAAGGATCGCCTCTATGAAGCCCAGAGCGGTGTGATCGGCGTTGCTGACGCTCCCACACACAAGACGGTTTTCAAGCTGCAGGACGGTCCGCTCGTGATGAATCCGGGCGACAAGACGCTCAGCGTGCGCTTTGAGGCTGAAAGCGGCGGCGTTAAGGTTCTGAAGACCTATACCTTCACGGCTGACCACTACGGCATGCAGGTCACCCAGGAAGTGGTGAACGGTACGGATAAGACCATCAATCCGTCCATCTACTACCAGCTGGTGCGCGACAGCAAGCCGGCCCCGGGTTCCAATTCCTTCTCCAGCAGCTATCTGGGTGCCGCCCTTTATACGGCCCAGGATAAGTTCCAGAAGATTACCTTCTCGAACATCGCGGATAACAAGAAGGACTATCCGTCCAAGGCGAATAACGGCTGGGTGGCCATTATTCAGCAGCACTTCGTGTCCGCCTGGGTTCCGAAGGAAGGTCTTGAGCGTCAGTTCTATACCCGTCAGATTGCAAGCGATGAATACGCCATCGGCTCCATTGTTCCGATGGGAGACATCGCTCCGGGGGCTTCCAAGACTGAACAGTCCACGCTGTATGTCGGTCCTCAGGCTCAGAAGCGTCTGGCTCAGATTGCTCCGGGGCTTGATCTGGTCGTTGACTATGGCTGGCTCACGTTCCTCGCCAAGCCGATCTACTGGCTCCTTTCCTGGCTGCATGGTCTGACCGGAAACTGGGGCTGGGCTATTGTGCTCCTGACGGTGATCGTCAAGGCGATCCTTTATCCGGTGTCGGCTGCTGGCTATAAGTCGATGGCCCGTATGAAGGACCTTGGGCCGCGCATGAAGGAAATGCAGGCTCAGTATGGCAACGATAAGCAGGCCCTTAACCAGGCCATGATGAAGATGTACCGCGAGGAAAAGATCAACCCGATGGGCGGATGCCTGCCGATTGTTCTTCAGATTCCGGTGTTCCTTGCTCTGTACTGGGTACTCCTCGCTTCTGTGGAGCTTCGCGGTTCCGGCTGGATTCTGTGGATTAAGGATCTGGCGGCTCCGGATCCCTGGTTCATTCTGCCGCTCATCATGATGGCGACGATGTTCATCCAGGTGAAGCTCAATCCGAAGCCTGCTGATCCGACGCAGGCCAAGATGATGCTGATCATGCCGCTCGTCTTCAGCGTGATGTTCTTCATCTTCGCTTCCGGTCTGGTGCTGTACTGGCTGACGAATAACATTCTGTCCATCGCCCAGCAGTGGTGGGTGAACAAGCAGATTGATGAAGAAAGAGCAAAACGCAAGGCTGCGAAAGAAGCCAAAAAGAAATCTTCTTAAATGATTGATTAAAAGCGTTTCGCAGCAGGTAAAAGGGGGCATTATCTAATGTCCCCTTTATTTTTTTCGGATCGGACTCTCAGAACTATGAGCTCTCAGGAAGAAGGAATCATTGCTGTATCAACAGCGGTTGGCCGAAGCGGCATCGGTATAGTCAGGCTTTCCGGCAGTGAGAAACTGGCTCGCTTCATGCTGGAACGGATGACGGATATCCGGAATCCGTCGCCGCGCTATGCCCATTTTTCAGCCATCCGTGATCAGGCAGGGGAGGTCATTGACCGCGGGGTTGTGATCTGGTTCAAGGCTCCTCACTCCTACACGGGGGAAGATGTCGTTGAATTTCAGACGCACGGGAATCCGGTTATTCAGAATCTTCTGATTCGAAGCGCTCTGCTGATCGGAGCCGAGGCCGGTCTCCGTCTGGCGGAACCGGGGGAATTCACCCGCAGGGCATTTGAAAACGGGCGCATCGATCTCGCGCAGGCGGAATCCGTGATGGATCTGATCAATGCGAGTTCAGAGAGCGCTGTGAGAGCTGCGGAGAAATCACTGGTCGGTGAGTTCTCGGAAAAGTGCCGGGATATCGAGGGGAAACTGATTGATCTCCGGACGCATGTGGAAGCGATTCTGGATTTTCCGGAAGAGGATATCGACTTTATCAAAGAAGGCAGAATCCGCGAGAGAGTCGACGATCTGAATCAGAGGGTCGGTACGCTTCTGGAGCAGGCGAGCCAGGGCAATATGCTGCGGGAAGGCGTGGTGATCGCACTGGTGGGAAGCCCGAATGTCGGGAAATCCAGTCTTTTGAACAGTCTTTCCGAAAGGGAAGTCGCTATTGTTACGGATATTCCGGGAACAACCCGCGATATTGTAGAAAATACAATTATAATCAATGGTTTACAAGTAAACCTTGTCGACACGGCGGGTCTTCGGGAAACGGCTGATGTGATCGAACAGGCGGGAATCAGAAAAGCCATGGGAGAGCTTTCACGGGCAGATCTGATTCTTCATCTGGAGGCTCCGGAAACACTCGATAGCCAGGCCGAGCTTGATAAAATCAAACACCATGTTCAGCCAGGGACCAAAGTCATTACGGTGACGAATAAAATAGATCTTCTCCGTGATGTTCCCGGCAATACGGATTCTCATGTCTATATCTCAGCGAAAACAGGAGAAGGCATTGAGAAGCTGAAAACGATGATTTTTGACGCAGTGGGTTTCCGGAATTCTGTCCAGGGTGTTTTTATTGCCCGGCGTCGTCATATTGAGTCTCTTCAGAAAACAAAAGAGTCTCTGGAAAAAGTCAGAGAGTATCTTTCCCAGGATCAGTTTTTCCTCGACATGGTGGCTGAGGAGCTGCGTCTTGCGGGTGTTTCCATGGGGCAGATTCTTGGTGAATTTACTTCCGATCAGCTACTCGGAAAAATTTTCAGCACTTTCTGCATCGGGAAATAGTTCACCGTACAGATGCAATGTTTCACGTGAAACAAAAGACAGGGTCTCAGTTTTTGATCTCTGAAATGTTTCACGTGGAACAAAACGATTTAACACTGAATTATTCATTCGATATGTTCCACGTGGAACATATTCGTTTTTCAATTTTAGAGGGAGGGGAGACCGGTCCTGTTTCACGTGAAACAGTGCCGCAGGTCTTCTCATAGAAAATGGATTTTCCAAAGGTCTACGACGTCATCGTGGTTGGCGGCGGGCATGCCGGTATAGAAGCCGCCCTTGCTTCGGCTCGCATGGGATGTCAGACGCTGCTTCTTACGCACAACATTGAAACTCTCGGAGAGATGTCCTGCAATCCCTCTATCGGCGGTATCGGAAAGGGACATCTGGTCCGTGAAATTGACGCCATGGGCGGAGCGATGGGAAGTGCTGCTGATATGGGGGGCATTCAGATGCGCACGCTGAATGACTCCAAGGGGCCTGCGGTCCGATCAACACGCGCCCAGATTGATCGCAATCTTTATAAGATCGCGATGCGCGGCAAACTGGAAAATCAGAAAAATCTGGATATTTTCCAGGAGGCCGCGGATGATCTGATCCTGGAGGCAGATACCGTCAAAGGTGTGGTATCTAAAACGGGTGTCAGATTCTTCAGCACTTCGGTTGTTCTCTCCGCGGGGACTTTCCTCCACGGTCTTATCCATATCGGTCTGCAGCACTATCAGGCAGGACGCATGGGCGATCCTGCGTCCATCAGTCTCGCTGAGAAACTGATTGAAATCGGCATGCCGATGGGGCGTCTGAAGACCGGTACGCCTCCCCGTATCGATGGAAAGACGATCAATTTCGCGGAGTGCGAGCGTCAGGACGGAATGGGGGACAAGGTTCCTTATTTCTCCTGGGATCAGTCCGTGGCTCATCCCGAACAGGTTCCCTGCTGGATCACCAGAACCAATCCCCGCGTTCATGAGATTATTCTGGCAAACCTGGATCGCTCTCCGATGTACTCGGGCGCTATTGTCGGTGTTGGCCCCCGTTACTGCCCTTCTATTGAAACGAAGATTGTTCGATTCAAAGGAAAAGACAGCCATCAGATATTCCTTGAGCCTGAAGGGCTGAATACCAACGTTTACTATCCCAACGGCGTTTCCACCAGTCTTCCGTTCGATGTCCAGATTGAAATGGTCCATGCCATGAAGGGACTGGAGAACGCTTACCTGATGCGGCCGGGCTATGCGATCGAGTATGACTATTACGATCCCCGTGACCTGAAGCGGTCTTTCGAAACGAAGAAGATCAGCAACCTCTTCTTTGCCGGTCAGATCAATGGAACAACCGGTTACGAAGAGGCCGCGGCTCAGGGCCTTTACGCCGGCATCAATGCAGCGCTTCGCGCCAAGGGGCTCGAAAGCTGGGTGCCGAGGCGCGATGAAGCCTATATCGGCGTCATGCTGGACGATCTGACGACCAAGGGGGTGTCTGAGCCCTATCGTATGTTCACGTCCCGCGCTGAATATCGTCTGAGTCTCCGTGAGGATAATGCGGATGTCCGTCTGACCCCGACCGCTCACGATCTTGGGCTGATTTCCGACGCTCAGTGGAAGTTCTTCTGCGAGAAACAGGAACACATTGCAAAGGAAAGTGAACGCCTGAAGTCGACCTGGATACACCCGACTGATCTGAAAGAAGGGGAGGCTATCCGTGTCTTCGGTGTGCCGATTGAGCACGAATACTCTCTGAAGAATCTGCTTTCCCGTCCGAGTGTCACCTACCAGAAACTCATGACACTGGAGCTTGCTGATGGTACCCATGTGGGTGATGCGTCTCCCGCGATCACTCCGGACGAAGCTGAGCAGATTGAGGTTGGCGTGAAATACGCAGGCTACATTTCCCGGCAGCAGGGGGAAATCGAGAAGAATCTCCGCAACGAAACGACCAGGATTCCGTCTGACTTAGATTATGATTCGGTACACGGCCTCTCTTTTGAGGTGCGGGAGAAGCTGAAGGAATACCGGCCGGAAACTATCGGTCAGGCAAGCCGAATTTCAGGAGTCACTCCTGCGGCCATTTCTCTGCTCATTATTTTTCTTTCTAAGAGCAAGCGTGAAAGGGAAGGTGCCAATGCTGAATGAGAGCGCAAAAAACAGTCTGATTCAGGGAGCGAAAGATCTTGGAGTGTCCTTGAACGAGCATCAATTTAATCAGCTTGATGCTTACTTGGAGCTTTTGCTTAAATGGAACAAGGTTTTTAATTTAACCTCCATCCGAGATCCTGAAGAGGGGGTGAAAAAGCATCTTCTCGATTGCCTGGGCATCATTCCGGTATTGGAGAAGATGCAGCGGCAGGGACTGCCAATGCGGTCACTGATGGATGTGGGATCCGGCGGCGGTCTTCCGGCCGTAGTGATCGCGGTCTGCTTCCCGGAACTCAAAGTGCTTTCTGTCGATGCTGTCGCCAAGAAGACGACCTTCATTACTCAGGCAGCGCTTGAACTCGGACTGAAGAATCTGCGGGCAAAACATTCGCGGGTAGAGAATATCAAGGAAAAATTTGATGTTGTCACCTGCCGGGCATTTTCATCGCTGAAGGATTTTGTTAGCCTTACAGAATCCAATATTGGTGAACCTGGAATGTGGCTCGCCATGAAGGGGCGCAGACCTGATGCCGAACTGCAGGAACTGCCGTCTTTTGCAGAGGTCACGGAAGTGATTGACCTTCATATTCCCGGTCTTGGTGAAGAGCGTTCGGTTGTGCTGATGCGCCATATTTAATATAGAGCGTCATCAGAGATCCTCACCGGTCAATCGATTCAGATGAGCGGCTGAAAAATGGAAGACGTCGTCAAGTCTTTTCTGTTTGTGTTTGCGACTTTTCTCCCGATCATTGATCCGTTCGGGGGAGCCATGTTCTTTCTGTCGCTTACGCCAGGCGCAAGCGATGAAATCCGGGCGAAGATTACAGAACGGATGGCGATCTACAGCCTCATTGTCCTGTTGGTGTCGCTTTTTGCCGGCCGTGTGATTCTGTCGTTTTTTGGAATCTCTGTCCCGGTTCTGCAGGTAGGCGGCGGCCTTGTGCTTCTGTCCTCCGGATGGGAGGCGCTGCATGCGCCGACCCTTGCAGAAGCTAAGAATAATGCGAGTCAGGTGAGAAAAAGTGATGAAGCTTTGCTCTCCATGGCTTTTTATCCGCTTACCCTGCCGCTCGTGACAGGACCTGGAACCATTGCCTCTGCGGCGGCTATCGGTTCGAGTCTTTCCGGAAGCATCGGCAGTATCGTCGGAAGTGTGCTTGCTTCCGTAGCGATGACAGTGCTTACGTGGTTCTGCTTCCGCTACAGTGACAAAATTCCTAAGGCTCTTGGGGCCGCCGGCGCTGACGCGCTGTCCCGTCTCTTCGCCTTTATTTTGATGTGTCTCGGCGTGGGAGTTCTCTGGCAGGGAATTTCCGGGCTGATTATGTCCTTGCCCAAATAGTTTATAGAGGAAAGAATGGCAAAGGTTTTTTGTGTTGTGAATCAGAAGGGCGGAGTTGGCAAAACAACTACCTGCACAAATCTCGCGGCAGCTCTGTCGCTTAAGGGGAAGCGTGTTCTTCTGATTGATCTGGATCCTCAGGGCAATGCGACAACGGGCAGCGGCGTGGATAAGAGGAGCCTCGAGCAGTCCGTTTATCAGCTCATTCTCGGCGAGGCATCTTTTGATGATGTCGTGGTTCGGTCCAAGGAAAAAGGTTTGTATGACGTGCTTCCCGCGAACCGGGATCTGGCAGGCGCTGAGGTTGAGCTGGTCGACATGGATGAAAGAGACTATCGCCTCCGCCATGCGCTGGAGCCTCAGCTGAAAAATTATGATGTGGTCCTCATTGACTGCTCCCCCTCGATTTCACTTTTAACCATCAACGCGCTTTGCTGCGCCCATGGCGTGATTATTCCGATGCAGTGTGAGTACTACGCGATGGAAGGGCTGACTGATCTGGTTGATACGGTGAAGATGGTGTACCAGGGCAAGAATCCGGATCTCACAGCGATCGGACTCCTGCGGGTCATGTTCGATGCTCGAATTTCTCTTCAGCAGGAAGTGAGTGAGCAGCTGAAGGAGCATTTCGGCAATCGGGTGTTCAACACCATTATTCCGAGAAATGTCCGAATGGCCGAAGCGCCGAGTTACGGCAAGCCGGGTGTTCTGTATGATCCTTCATCCAAGGGGGCCAAGGCTTACAAAGCTTTTGCTACAGAAATTCTGTCCAAACTCAAGTAAGCCGGTAAAAAAGGAGGGTGTATCGTGGCGATAAAGAAAAAAGGACTGGGGCGCGGACTGGGGGCTCTCGGACTGGAAAGCCCGAAGGAAATTTTTGAGTCTCAGTCTTCCCAGAAGGATCATGGCGAAGAGGCGGGTGCCCGCCTGACGGAACTGAGTGTTGAGCAGCTCCGGCCAGGTAAGTATCAGCCGAGAACGCATATGGATCCGGAGTCTATTGCTTCTCTGTCGGCCTCGATCAAGTCCCAGGGACTGATGTCCCCTCTCATTGTGCGTTCTGTGGGGGAAGGGCAGTGGGAGATCATTGCCGGCGAGCGACGCTTCCGGGCGGCAAAGCTTGCCGGCCTGACCAAGGTGCCGGTGATCATCCGCGAGGTGCCTGATAAAAAAGCGCTCTCCCTCTCTCTGATTGAGAATATCCAGCGCGAAGGTCTTAATCCCATCGAAGAAGCCAACGGTATGAGCCGTCTGATGCGTGAGTTTGATATGACTCAGGATCAGGTGGCGGAGGTTCTCGGCAAGAGCCGTCCTGCGGTGGCGAATACGCTTCGTCTTCTGAAGCTCACGCCTGAGGTTCAGAATCTCCTCATGTCTGAGAAAATTGACATGGGACATGCCCGTGCTCTTCTCTCGCTGAAAGAAGCTGATCAGATCGCGCTTGCCAACGAAGTGGTCGCAAAGGGATGGTCTGTACGCGAAACCGAGCGTCAGGTTGCCGCTCTCCTTTCGGATGACAAAAAGAAGCCTGCGAAGACGGTTCACAAGAAGGGCCGTGATGTCATTCGTATCGAAGAATCGCTCTCCGACACACTGGGGGCGGAGGTGAAGCTTGCGTCTGAAACCCGGGAGAAAGGCCGAATTGTCATCCGTTACAGCAGTCTTGATCAGCTGGATGGGTTGCTCGAAAAACTGGGTTATACCTCATAATTGGTATAAAAAGTCACCAATTGTATCTATATCAAAAGGCTCTTTAATACTTAAAAATGCTAGTTGTTGAAACAATTGCGCACACTTACAATATGCTGGTTTTATGAAGAGCTTATGGCGTGGGCACCGCCCTGATTTTTTGGTTCAGGAACTGGTGATATATGGGGTGTCTAGCGGAATAACAAGCATTGTCTGCCTGTTAATCGGGGGACTCAATGCTTTTTTGTCGTCTCTAATCGCTTCCGCGATTTATATTTTGCCTTCCTCAGCCTTATTACTGATTAGCAAAAGGCTAATGCGGACCAGTCCTCTCGTCGGAGCTCAAATATTTCAGATTGGGTTGTTTGCAAGAACGTTCCTCACTACCATCCTGATGGTCGTTGTGGCGCTTGTTTACAAAGAACTCAACTGGCCGGCTTTTCTGTTGTCCCTGTTTATAGTGGTTAGCGCTCCTATGGCAGGTCAGCTTTTACTAAAGAGATAAGGATCGACATCTATGTCAGCTGATGGCGCTCTCAATGCGACCGGGTACATACGGCATCACCTTGCCAACCTCGCGTCGGCGCACCAGAGTTCGATTGTTGATTTTTCAGTCATCAATTACGACACTCTGTTTTTCTCCATCGCAATCATGGGACTAACCCTGTGGCTGCTTTACAAGGCGGCTCACAAGGCTACTGCCGGCGTCCCCGGCAAGTTCCAGTGTGCCATCGAAATGCTGGTGGAATTTGTGAATGATCAGGCCAAGACTCTGGTTCATGGCGATCGTTCCTATATTGCTCCTCTCGCGCTGACCGTCTTCATCTGGGTCACGCTGATGAACTGCATCGACCTTCTCCCTGTCGATCTGATCCCGATGATCGCTGGCTGGCTTGGTTTTGAACATATGCGTCCGCTGGCTACCGCGGACCTGAACGGCACGCTCGGCATCTCTGTCGGCGTTCTGGTTCTGATGATTTACTACGGCTTCAAGGCGCACGGTGTCGGCGGCTTCTTCAAGGGGCTGGTGACCGCTCCGTTCGGTGCGAATCCTCTGCTCTGGCCGTTCAATCTCGCTCTGAACATTATCGAATATCTCGCCAAGTGCGTTTCCCTGGGCATGCGACTGTTCGGAAACATGTATGCTGGCGAGTTGCTCTTCTTCCTGATTGCGCTTCTTGGTGGTTATGCCTTCAGCTTCGGTCTGCTGGGCGGCACCCTGAGCGTGTTTGGGCAGATTGTGGCCGGGCTTGGCTGGTGGCTCTTCCACGTTTTGATTGTGCTGTTGCAGGCATTCATCATGATGATGCTGACGCTGGTTTATCTGGGTCAGGCGCATGATAGCCACTAACAGATCTATTTTTTCTTTATCTTTCTTACTCTAAACAACCTTCGTTTTTGAAGATCTCAAGGAGTTTTTTTAAATGACTAACGTTGCTATCGTTGCCCTGGCTTGCGGCATTATCATCGGTCTGGGTGCTATGGGTGCCTCCATCGGTATCGCCATCATGGGCTCCAAGTACCTCGAAGCCTCTGCCCGTCAGCCTGAGCTGATCGATACCCTTCAGACCAAGATGTTCATTCTCGCCGGTCTGATCGATGCTGCTTACCTGATTGGCGTCGGTATTGCCATGATGTTCGCTTTCGCCAATCCCTTCGTCGGCTAATAAAAGTAGTTACCAAATTACGTTTTAGCTGACTTGTTGAATAGGTGTGGCATATCGCCTCATCATTCAACTCTACGGGACTCAATAATGAACATTAACGCCTCACTTTTCGTTCAATTGGTCGTGTTCCTTCTTGGTGCTTGGATCACCATGAAGTACATCTGGCCGCCGCTGATTAGGGCAATTGAAAATCGGCAAAAGAAGATCGCTGAGGGACTGAGGGCTGCAGATCTGGGACAGAGTGCCCTGGTCGAAGCCTCGCAGAAGCAGCAGGCTATCGAAACTGAAGCCCGAGCTCAGGCTATGACGATTGTGGCTGATGGCGAGAAACGTGGTCAGTCTATCGTTGAGCAGGCTAAGCAGCAGGCTGAAGTTGAAGCCAATCGCATTGTTCAGACCGCGAAGGACGAAGCGGCTCAGGAAATGCAGCGTGCTAAAGAAGCTCTCAGGGATCAGGTTGCTCAGCTGGCTATCGCCGGTGCCGAGCAGATTTTGAAGCGTGAAGTTAACGCAGATATCCATAAGGATATGCTTGATCAACTGAAGGCGAAGCTTTAGTCATGGCAGAGATTTCGACAATAGCGCGGCCTTATGCAAAGGGGCTGTTCCAGGCGCTTGAAGATCGTCACGCATCTATCGAGGAATGCAAGGCTGTTCTGAAGACTCTGGAGAATATCTCCACCGTCATCAAGACTCCTGAGTTTTCTCAGCTGTTTGGAGATCCTCGCCTGCTTCCCAGTCAGATGATTGATCTGATTAAGAGCGCTCTTGCAGGAGAGGAAATTCAGAAAGAAGTTTCTAATCTCCTTACCGTCGTTCTCGATAATGGTCGAATTGAAGCTTGGTCCGAGATCGTTAATGACTTCCGCACGCTCATTAACGACGCGGAGGGTATTGCCGAAGTTCATATCGAAACCGCTTTCGGTATGACCGACGATGAGGTGCAAAGCCTCCTTAAGGCTCTTGCCCATCGCTTCCCCAACAAGAAGCTTGTGTCTGATGTGACCGTCAACCCTGAGTTGATCGGTGGCGTCCGCATCCGTGTTGGAGACCAGGTCTTAGATGGTTCGATCAGTGCTCGTCTCGAAGCGATGAAGACGGCCCTTACCGCATAAATTCCGGAGCTGAATAATGCAACTCAATCCTAGTGAAATCAGTGATTTGCTGAAGAAGCGGATCGAAGACCTTGGGGTCTCGGCCGATCTTCGTACGCAAGGCACCGTGATTTCCGTTACCGACGGCATTGTCCGTATTCATGGTCTTTCCGACGTGATGCAGGGCGAAATGCTGGAGTTCCCGGGCAATACCTATGGCCTGGCAATGAACCTGGAGCGTGACTCCGTCGGCGCGGTTATTCTCGGTGAATACACCCATATTTCTGAAGGCGATACCGTCCGTACGACGGGTCGTATTCTTCAGGTTCCCGTCGGCCCTGAGCTGATTGGCCGTGTGGTCAACGCCCTGGGTCAGCCGATTGACGGCAAGGGCCCGATCGATGCGAAGGCCTACGACGTGGTCGAAAAGATCGCCCCTGGCGTTATTGAACGTCAGTCGGTTGATCAGCCGGTTCAGACCGGTCTTAAGTCCATCGACGCCATGGTGCCGATCGGCCGCGGTCAGCGTGAGCTGATCATTGGCGACCGTCAGACCGGCAAGACGGCTGTCGCTCTCGACACGATCATCAACCAGAAGGGCAAGAACCTGATCTGCGTTTATGTCGCTATTGGCCAGAAGGCTTCCACGGTCGCGAACGTCGTCCGTCAGCTGACTGAGCACGGTGCCATGGACTACACGATCGTCGTTGCCGCTACGGCTTCCGATACGGCTGCTCTGCAGTACATCGCTCCGTACGCTGGCGCCACGATGGGCGAGTACTTCCGCGATCGCGGCCAGGACTCCCTGATCGTTTATGACGATCTGACCAAGCAGGCCTGGGCCTATCGTCAGATATCCCTGCTGCTTCGCCGTCCGCCGGGACGTGAAGCCTACCCGGGCGATGTGTTCTATCTGCATTCCCGTCTGCTCGAGCGCGCTGCTCGTGTGAACGCCGAATACGTTGAACGCTTCACCAAGGGCGAAGTGAAGGGCAAGACCGGTTCCATGACCGCTCTCCCGATCATCGAAACGCAGGCCGGCGACGTTACCGCCTTCGTTCCGACGAACGTGATTTCTATTACCGACGGCCAGATCTTCCTTGAGACCGACCTGTTCAACGCCGGTATTCGCCCCGCTATCAACCCGGGTATTTCCGTTTCCCGAGTCGGCGGTGCTGCTCAGACTAAGGTCATCAAGAAGCTCGGCGGCGGTGTCCGTCTGGCCCTCGCTCAGTATCGTGAACTCGCAGCTTTCGCTCAGTTCGCCTCTGACCTTGATGAAACCACCCGTAAAGAACTCGAACGCGGTCGCGTTGTGACTGAACTGATGAAGCAGCCGCAGTATCGCCCGCTTCAGGTTTGGGAAGAAGCACTGGTTCTGTTCTCCGTGAACATCGGCTTCTATGACAACGTTGCTGTCAAGGATGCCCTCCGTGTTGAGCGTGCTATGCGCGACTTCATGCAGGAACATCACGCCGATCTCGTTGGCCGTATCGAAGACAAGAAGGTCCTCGATAAGGACGACGCTGCCGCTCTCGAAGCTGCAGTGAATGAGTTCAAGAAGAACGGTGCTTTTTAAAGCGTAGTAAGCGACCCTAGAGGACCCAATGCCCAGCACAAAAGAAATACGCATGAAGATCAAGAGCGTAAACAATACGCGCAAGATCACGAACGCGATGCAGATGGTGGCGGCCTCGAAGATGCGCAAGGCGCAGGACCGGATGTTTGCGGCTCGTCCGTATGGCTCAAGAATTCGTACGATTATTTCGCACCTTGCAGCCTCCAATACGGACTACCATCATCCGTTCCTCGCTTCGCACAATGACGCCAAAAAAATCGGTCTTATCCTGATCACGACGGATAAGGGCCTGGCGGGTGCTTTGAATACCAATATTCTCCGTGATGTACTGGCTACCATTAAAAAGTGGGATGCCGAGGGGAATGAGCTTTTCGCTTCTGCTATTGGTAATAAAGGCCTCGGTTTTCTGCAGCGGTTGGGTACGCCGGTGCAGAGTCAGGCGGTTGCGCTGGGCGATCAGCCCAACCTCGACCGTCTGATTGGTGCCATTCGAGTCCAGATTGATGCGTTCGCAAAGGGTGAGGTGTCTGCTGTTTACCTCGCCTACTCCCGTTTCATCAATGCGATGAAGCAGGAACCCGTTATCGAGCAGCTTCTTCCGCTTCCGAAGAAAGCAGTTGATGCTTCTGAAGACGAAACTGCCGACAAGCAGTACTCCTGGGACTACGAGTATGAGCCTAGCGCTCCTGCAGTCCTTGATCTGCTGCTGAATCGTTACGTTGAAGCTCTTATTTACCAGGCTGTTGCAGAGAACATGGCTTCTGAGCAGAGTGCCCGTATGGTGGCTATGAAGGCCGCTACGGACAACGCGAAGAAACTCTCCAACGAACTGCAGCTTGTCTTCAATAAGACACGTCAGGCCGCCATCACGAAGGAAATTACTGAAATCGTGGGTGGTGCGGCTGCTGTGTCTTAACGCTAGGATTTGAAACTGAGGATTATCCAATAATGAATATCGGACAAATCGTTCAGGTCATCGGCGCTGTGGTGGACGTGCAGTTCCCGCGCGATCAGATGC
The DNA here is from genome assembly GCF_003402575.1 of Mesosutterella multiformis. GTDB lineage: Bacteria > Pseudomonadota > Gammaproteobacteria > Burkholderiales > Burkholderiaceae_F > Mesosutterella > Mesosutterella multiformis. The sequence continues at coordinate 664,732 of NZ_BGZJ01000001.1, read as the reverse complement.
CGAAGGTCTACGAGGCTCTCGTTCTTGAACCGGACGAGAACAATAAGCTCGCCGAGCAGGGTTTGACTTTTGAAGTTGAACAGCAGCTTGGTGACGGAATCGTTCGCTGCATCGCCATGGGTTCTTCCGATGGTCTGCAGCGTGGCATGAAGGTGCACGCCACTGGCGCGGAAATCTCCGTTCCGGTTGGTGAAGGCACCCTCGGCCGCATCATGAACGTTCTTGGCAAGCCGATCGATGAGATGGGCGAGATCAAGACCGATCACAAGATGCCGATTCACCGCGAAGCCCCGAAGTTCGACGAACTGAGCCCGTCTGTTGAGCTCCTGGAAACCGGCATTAAGGTTATTGACCTTATCTGCCCGTTTGCCAAGGGCGGCAAGGTCGGTCTGTTCGGCGGTGCCGGTGTGGGCAAGACCGTGAACATGATGGAGTTCATCAACAACATCGCTAAGGCTTACGGCGGCTACTCCGTGTTTGCAGGCGTGGGCGAACGTACCCGTGAGGGCAACGACTTCTACCACGAAATGCAGGGCGCGAAGGTGCTCGATAAGGTGGCCATGGTGTTCGGTCAGATGAACGAACCCCCGGGAAACCGTCTCCGTGTGGCTCTTACCGGTCTGACGATGGCTGAGTCCTTCCGTGACGAAGGCAAAGACATTCTGCTGTTCATCGATAACATTTATCGTTATACGCTGGCCGGTACTGAAGTGTCCGCTCTGCTCGGCCGTATGCCGTCCGCCGTGGGCTACCAGCCGACTCTGGCTGAAGAAATGGGCAAGCTTCAGGAACGTATTGCTTCCACGAAGACTGGCTCCATTACTTCCGTCCAGGCCGTGTACGTGCCTGCTGACGACTTGACTGACCCGTCTCCGGCTACGACCTTCCAGCACTTGGACGCCACGATCGTGCTGTCCCGTGATATTGCCTCTCTCGGTATTTATCCGGCCGTCGATCCGCTGGACTCCACGTCCCGTCAGGTTGACCCCAACATCATCGGCGAAGAGCACTATCAGACGACCCGTCGCGTTCAGGAAACCCTGCAGCGCTACAAGGAACTCCGCGACATTATCGCCATTCTGGGTATGGACGAACTGGCTCCCGATGACAAGCTCACGGTTGCCCGCGCCCGTAAGATCCAGCGCTTTATGTCCCAGCCGTTCCACGTGGCCGAAGTGTTTACCGGCAACCCCGGCAAGTACGTGCCCCTGAAGGAAACGATTCGCGGCTTCAAGATGATTGTCGATGGCGAGTGTGATGAACTGCCCGAACAGGCGTTCTACATGGTCGGTACGATCGACGAAGCCTTCGAGAAGGCCAAGACTCTGAAGTAATCAAACTCGGGCTGGATCCGATGGATCCAGCCTGAACCAACAGCGGGGCTACTTAATGAAAACTTTGAAAGTAGATGTCGTCAATGCGGAAAAGACGGTTTTTTCCGGTGACGCAAAATTCGTTGCTCTGCCCGGTGTTGAAGGCGAATTGGGTGTTCTTCCCGGTCATGTGCCTTTTATTACTCAGATCAAGCCTGGCTTTGTCAGAGTAACTCTTCCGGAATCGGATGAAGTAAGGCGCATTTTCGTGGCTGGCGGCATTCTTGAAGTGCAGCCGAACTCCGTGACCGTTCTGGCCGACACTGCTGTCCGCAGTGAAGATCTGGATGAAGCGAAGGCCAAGAAAGCTCTCGAAGATGCCAAGGCAAAGCGTCAGAATGCAACTGGTTCTCTGGAAATTGCTCGACTCGAGGCCGAAATGCTGGCCCTTACGGCCGAGCTGGCAGAGATCAAGAAGTTGTCTGGCAAGCGCTGATCAGTGCTGATCAACAGCGAGCGAACGGGGCGAAAGCCCCGTTTTTTTTTACCGGATCCGGTTTGGCCCTTCTGGTAAAGTATCTTCACATTTGACCATTCGGTTATAGAAATTTCAGGTGATCTCCCCATGACAGAACTTATTAATGACAATCTTCTCAAGGCGTTGCAGAAGGAACCCGTGCCCTATACGCCGATCTGGCTGATGCGTCAGGCAGGACGGTTCCTTCCGGAGTACCGGGCAACGCGCGAGAAGGCGGGGAGCTTCCTGAATCTGGCCCATTCTCCCGAATACGCCACGGAAGTGACGCTGCAGCCGGTGGATCGCTTTGATCTGGATGCCGCGATTCTCTTCTCCGACATCCTGACAGTGCCCGATGCGATGGGGCTTGGACTGAAATTTGTTCCGGGTGAGGGGCCGGTTTTCGAATCTCCGGTTCAGAGTGAGGAAGCGGTTGTGAAGCTTCACGTCCCCGATGTCGGAACGGATCTGAAGTATGTGACAGACGCGGTGTCGAGCATCCGCAGCGCGCTGCAGGGACGGGTGCCGCTTTTCGGTTTCTCCGGCAGCCCCTTCACGCTTGCCTGCTACATGATTGAAGGACGCGGCAGCCGCAATTTCTTCACCGTGAAGTCGATGATGTATCGCCGTCCGGATCTGTTCCAGAAGGTTATTTCAGTGAATGAGAAGGCGGTGACTGAGTATCTGAATGCCCAGATCGAAGCCGGCGCGCAGGCGATCCAGATTTTTGATACCTGGGGCGGCTGCCTCGCGGACGGGCTCTATCAGCAGTATTCACTCGCGAGTATCCGCAACGTGATCGCGAATCTGACGCGCGAACACGAAGGCCGCCGCGTGCCGGTCGTGGTCTTCACGAAGGGCGGCTCAGTGTGGCTGAAGGATATCGCCTCCTGCGGCGCTGACGCCGTGGGACTCGACTGGACGATGAACCTTGCCCGTGCCCGCGAAGAGGTGAAGGACCGGGTCGCCCTTCAGGGCAATCTTGATCCGGCCGTGCTTCTCTCTGATGAGAAGACGGTGCGCGAAGAGGCTCGTCTCGTGCTCGATGCCTATGGTCCTGTCGGCCAGGGCGGTCATGTCTTCAATCTGGGCCACGGTGTTGATCTCAATACACCGGTGGAACTCGTCCATGCACTCGTTGACGAAGTGCATCACTACAGCCGTCAGTATCACATCTGAAAACGATGACCGTTTCGGAGCAGTTCGCAAGAGTCATTGTTGATGTGCCGGGTCTGCCGGAGCTGGACTATAAGGTCCCGGCGGAACAGCTTCTTGCGGTCGGCGATATCGTCATGGTTCCTGTCGGACGGCAGCAGAAGGCGGGAATTGTGACGGGGCTCCGGCCCTGGACCGATATCGAGAACAAAAGACTGCGGTCAGTGTCCGCAGTTCGATTCGGGATTCCGCCTCTCTCCTCCGAATGGCTGTCGCTCACACGCTTTGCCTCGCACTATTACTGCAGGACGTGGGGTGAGGTCGCTATACCGGCGCTGCCCACCTTCTTCAGAAAGAAGCCCGGCGTCCGTTATCAGTCGTCTCTTGAAAAAATCCGGACACTGCCGGCTCCGGAAAAAAATCCTGCCCCGGCTCCGGCACTGGATCTGAATCCTGAACAGAAAGACGCGATAGCAGCGATTCTGACGGCAAAGGGCTTCCAGACCTGGCTCCTGTTCGGGGTGACGGGGTCCGGGAAGACTGAGATCTACCTTCAGGTCATGCGCCGGGTGCTCGAGCAGTCACCTCAGAATCAGGTGCTTCTGCTGGTTCCGGAAATCAATCTGACGCCGCAGCTCGAAGAGCGTGTCCGGAGCCATTTCGCGGATGAATCTGTCGTCGTGCTGAATTCCGATCTTCCGGACGCTCAGCGGGCGAGATCCTGGCTGGCAGTCCATGAAGGCCGGGCGAGGATTCTGGTCGGCACCCGGATGGCCGCGCTCGCGAGTTTCAGGCAGCTTGCGCTCATCGTGGTGGATGAGGAGCATGACCTTTCCTACAAAGGCGGGGACGGCGCGCGGTATTCTGCGAGGGATCTTTCGGTGAAGCGCGCCCAGAGTCTCGGTATCCCGGTCATTCTGGGGTCTGCCACGCCGTCACTTGAAAGCTGGTCCCGCGCGAGAAGCGGAAGCTACCGGCTTCTCACGCTGTCCCATAAGGCGGTTTCCAAAGCGGAGCCGCCGCGGCTTCGTCTTGTCGATACAAGGACGCTGAAAAAAGGAGAGGTGCTTTCCGAAGAGGTGAAGGAAGCGATCGGGGCAACGCTGCAGAAGCATGAGCAGGTGCTTGTCTATATCAACCGCCGGGGATTCTCTCCGGTGCTGATGTGCCCGTCCTGCGGCTGGAAGTCGGCGTGCCCCCACTGCTCCGCTTTTATGGTCTTTCATAAAGACACGCGAAGCCTGGTCTGCCACCATTGCGGCTATACGCAGCGGGTTCCGGCGCGCTGCCCGGGGTGCGGCGCAGCCGATATCCTCCCGGTCGGTATCGGTACCCAGAGGATTGAAGAGGAAATCGGAAAACTCTGGCCAGACGCCCGGCGTCTGAGAATTGACCGCGATAATTTCAAGACCAAGCGCAGCACCGATAAAGCCTTTCAGGATGTGCATGAGGGGAAGGTCGATATCCTGATCGGAACTCAGATGATCGCGAAGGGGCACGACTTCAAAAAGGTAAGCCTCGTCGTCATTCTGAATATTGACAGTCAGTTGATTTCGACTGATGTCAGAGCCCGGGAGAGAGCATTCGCGACAATGATGCAGGTGTCAGGCCGCGCGGGCCGTGCCGGCCTGAAGAGCGAAGTGCTGGTCGAAACCGCCTTTCCGGATGATGAGATCTTCACTTTCCTCGCGCACCAGGATTATCAGGGCTTTGCGGACCAGATGCTGAAGATCAGAAAGAGGGACGGGGCGCCGCCTTTTGTGTATCAGGCGCTTCTTACCTCTGAGCAGAAGGAGCTGCCCCAGGCGCTTGAGCTTCTCCGTCACGCGGTGGAGACCGGGCTTGAAATTCAGTCGAAACTGCCGGACGGGGGCGGCGTCGCGATTTATGATCCCGTGCCGATGACGATCGTTAAAGTGGCTAACCGAAACCGGGCCCAGCTTCTGATCGAAGGAAGGACCCATCGGGAGCTGCTGCAGTTCCTCAGAGCATGGGTTCAGGTGATCGGTCCCTGCTCGGGAGGCGCCCTCACGCTTGAGGTTGATCCGCAGCGGTATTAAAAAAGAAATTCGCAAAATTCTCCAAATATCCCTATAATTAACTTCTCTGTGCCTCCGTAGTGAAACGGATTTCACGCAGCCCTCCGAAGGCTGAATTGAAGGTTCGACTCCTTCCGGAGGCACCAGGTCACCTGAAGTCGTCTCTTCAATTTTCCCCTTGTTTTTCAATGTCTTCCATCAGGGATACGGCTGTATCCGGAATCTTCATACCTGAAGGATCTGCTCCTGCCGGAGCTTGGCTGAAAGGGATCCATGAATTTCGTTAGACTCTACGAGCGTAATTCCGCATCAATGAGAATAAATTTCTGCAGGCCGCATGACTGAAAAAATGCCAGATCAAAAAAATACGGGAAAGAACCAGACAGACTTTGGCTTCGCCGAAGTAAAAGAAACCGACAAGGAAGAGAAGGTCCGCGAAGTCTTTGATTCCGTCGCGCCGAAGTACGATCTGATGAATGACGTGCTGTCATTTGGCATGCATCGGCTCTGGAAGCATCACACGATTGCCAAAGCGGGTGTTCAGAAGGGATGGAAAGTGCTTGATATCGCCTCCGGCACCGGGGACCTGGCGCTGAAGTTTGCTCAGAATGCCGGTCCGGAAGGGGAAGTGTGGGCGACTGATATCAATCACGAGATGCTCAGGCTCGGCGCACAGCGTTTCCGCCAGGAGGGTGTCAACTGCCGCGTGGCGCTCTGCGACTGCGAGCAGCTCCCTTTCCCGGACAACACTTTTGATGTTGTAACAGTCTCTTTCGGTCTTCGCAATATGACACACAAAGACCGGGCGTTACGGGAAATGTGCCGGGTGACCAAACCCGGCGGACGCGCGATGGTGCTTGAATTCTCGCACTGCGACCGCTGGCTTGCACCTTTTTACGATTTTTACTCTTTTAAATTTATGCCTTGGCTAGGATCTAAGATAGCTGGCGATCACGACAGCTATGAGTACCTGGTCGAGTCTATCCGGCGCTTTCCGGCCCAAGCCGAAGTGGCTGAGCTCATGAAGACGGCAGGATTCTCCACGGTCACGTGGGAAAACCTGACGTTCGGCATCTGCGCTCTCCATATCGGCAGGAAAGCCTGACGTTGCAACTCACTGGTTTGGGCTCATTTTTTCTTAATTAGGAAAGGATATGAAGAAGTTTTTCCCCCTTGTGGCAGCAGGAATCATGGCGCTGGCTCTGGTCACCAATGCAGATGCGGCGCGGCGTTTCGGCGGCGGCGCGAGCTTCGGCCGTCCGGCCCCGGCGCAGATGGCCCCGGCGGGTACCGCTCAGCTTCCTCGTAGCACTCCGCAGCCTCAGGCTGCTCCTCAGCAGCAGAGACCTGCTCCTGCCGCTGCTCCGACCCCTGCGGCTCAGCCGAAGCCGGCCAGCCCGATCCGTAACATGCTGATGGGCGCCGCCGCGGCGCTCGGCATCGCGGCTCTGGCTCACTACCTGGGGCTTGGATCCGGTTTTGCCAGCATTCTGATGCTGATCCTGATCGCTGTTGTGGCGTTTGCCGTGCTGCGCTTCATTTTTGCCCGCCGTCAGACTCCGGTTCAGCGTTCCGCTGATTCGACCGGTACGCTTTCCGGCATGAATTATCAGCGCGAGGAGCCGCCGGCGGCTGCCCCCGCGCCTGCCGCTGAACCGGCGCCCGCTGCCGCTCCGGCCGCTTTCCAGAGCAATGCCCGCCCGGGTTCTGTCCTGGATGAGTTCTCCCAGAAGGCTGCCCAGAACACGATTCCGGCCGGGTTTGATGAAACCGCTTTCGTCGCTGAATGCAAGAAGAACTTCACCCGGCTTCAGGATGCCTGGAGCACCGGCAACGTGCTGCAGCTGAGCGAGTTCTGCACGGATGAAGTCTTCACGGTTCTCACGCATCAGCTCCGCGACCGTAAGGGCGAAGAGCTGAAGATCGCGGTTGAGACGCTCGACGCCAAGCTTCTCGGCGTGATCACGGAAGGCAGCGAGTATGTGGCCGCGGTTCACTTTACCGGCCGACTCAAGGTCTCCGGCGGCAATACGGATGAGATTGAAAACGTGAACGAAGTCTGGTCGCTTACCCGCCCGGTTGAGAACGGAAATCAGGGCTGGCTCCTCGCTGGAATCCAGCAGGTCGAAGCCTGATTTTCAGTACGTTTTTTCACAAGAAGAGGGTGTGTAATTTTTTGTGGGCGGCTCGTTCAAGGTTAATCGATGTAGGGGGTGATTCGGTCACCAAATAGCACAACCAATTCTCTCATAGCGGCACTCCAGTATGGAGAAGGCCGCACCCATCTTTTCTCTACTTTCCGGATTGCCAGAAAGAGAAGTTTCAAAGCAGCCGTTTCAGTAGGGAAAGCAGCTCGGGTCTTAATTACTTTTCTTAGATCCCGATTAAGGCTCTCTATGGCATTGGTTGTATAAATAAGTCTGCGGATATTTGGGGAAAAATCAAAGAAGGGGATCACCTTATCCCAGGAATCGATCCACTGTTTGGCGATGTAAGGGTATCTGAGCCCCAGTTCCGACTGTGCAAAAGCGTCCAGTTCCTTCCGCGCATCAGCCGCGTTTACGGCCCGGTAAATGGGCTTCAGCGCGCCGGCTACGGCCTTGTAATCCTTATATCCGACGAATTTCAGACTGTTCCTGATCAGGTGAACAATGCAGGTCTGCAGCAGAGTGTTGGGAAAGGCAGCTTCAAGCGCCTCCTTCATTCCCTTGAGTCCGTCTGTGACAGCAATCAGAATATCAGACACCCCCCTGTTTTTGAGTTCAGTGAAGACCTTAAGCCAATATTTTGCGCTTTCGTTATCAGCGACCCACATCCCCAAAACTTCCTTGCGGCCCTGGGCGTTTACGCCCAAGGCAAGATGGACCGCTTTCGGGGTAACAATGCCATTATCACCTCGGATTTTGACTCGAATAGCGTCAAAGAAAACAGTTGTATAAAACGGATCCAGAGGACGGTTCTGCCATTTTTCAACCTCAGGAAGGATGGCGTCCGTAACATCGCTGATAAATTCGGCACTGGTCTCCATACCGTATTCATCATAGAGAAAGCCTTGAATTTCCCGGGTTGAGAGCCCTCTGGCGTACAAGGCCAGAACCTTGTCCTCAAACCCCGCCAGCTGGCGTTTATGCTTAGGAACGACCCTCGGCTCAAACTCTCCCTTGCGGTCTCTGGGTACGTCAATACGGATATTTCCAAGGCTGGACGATTTGAGGGTTTTCGAACTATGCCCGTTACGCTCATTTTCGGTGACACGTTTACCGCCTCTTTCGTAACCGAGATGATTGGTCATTTCACCGTCAAGCATTTGAGTCAGCAGCCGACCGAGCATATGGGCCATAAGATTTTCCGCATCCTCTGCGGTATTAATCTCAAGCCCGGATTTCTTGGCGTTTTCTAAAATCTGTCCTGCAACACTATCCAAGGGGTCTGTCTTTCGTTTCATTTGAGGCTCCTCCAAGAGCAATTATCTCAGAGTCACCCACAAAATTTTCCTCACCCTCCACAAGAAACCCGGCAGAAAAATCTGCCGGGTTTTTTCTTTTGAAAAAGAGTAAAAATATGCTGAGGAAACACAGTGTTCTGCACGTTTTTTGATCGCTGCCATCCCCTATTTTTTTCACTCATTTCCTAAAGTTTGATCTCGATGAAACTTTGGGACATTTTTCGGGGTATTTGGGGCCTCAGCGGGTTCACATTTTTCGTGTGATTCTTAAAATCCACGCACGCTTTTATTAGGAATATTTTTTCCGGCAACTCTTCGTTTTTCACGGGGGATATGGGGCAATGTCTCTGATTGGTTTTGTAATGCTCTATATGGCCGTTTCCATCGGAATCGGTCTCTATGCCGCAACTCGCGTTAAAACGACGCAGGACTACGCTCTTGCTGGTCGTTCACTGCCGCTAGCCATGGTAATTACTGCTACGTTCGCTACGTGGTTCGGCTCTGAAACGGTGCTGGGTCTTCCCGGTCGTTTTATTGAGGGCGGAATTGCCGGAGTGATCGAGGAGCCGTTCGGCTCCGGTATGGCACTTATTCTTGTCGGCGCGTTCTTTGCCGGCAAGCTCTACAAGATGAACCTTCTCACGATCGGCAGCTTCTACCGCCATCGCTATGGGAAGGGCGTTGAACTCGCGTGCTCGATTTTCATCATCCTCTCTTACCTCGGATGGGTGGCGGCTCAGGTCTCCGCTCTCGGCCTCGTGCTGAACCTGGTAACGGAAGGTGCGATTTCGGTGACGCTCGGCATGGTGATCGGTACGCTGGTCGTGCTGCTTTACACGATGTACGGCGGCATGTGGTCCGTTGCGCTGACTGACTTCTTCCAGATGATTCTGATTGTCGTCGGCCTCGTTGTGATCGCTTTCGTGGCGGGTGACATGGCGGGCGGCGCGGATAAGGTGATTACCTACGCGAATAACCGTCATCTTTTCCACGCGCTTCCTGAAATGTCGGTTCACGGCTGGCTCTTCTGGATTTCCGCTGCCATGACGATGATGATCGGTTCCATTCCGCAGCAGGACGTGTTCCAGCGCGTGATGTCCGCGAAGTCCGGGAAGATCGCTGTTGCCGGCCCGATTATCGGCGGCGTGTTCTACATCTTCTTCGCGATGGTGCCGATGTTCATTGTGGTGGCTTCGATCCTTGTGATGCCGGATGTGTCCGGCCGCATGCTCGCTGAAGATCCGCAGCAGCTTCTGCCGACGATGATCCGCGATTACATGCCGATGTGGCTCCGTGTCCTCTTCTTCGGCGCTGTGCTCTCGGCTGTGATGTCGACCGCTTCCGCGACGATCCTCGCTCCGTCGACCACCTTTGTGGAAAACGTGCTGAAGAACTTCACGCACATCAGCGAGAAGAACGAAATCCGCACGATGCGCGCCACGGTTCTGGTGTTCACGCTGCTCGTCCTCGTGTATGCCCTCTCGGTTGAAGGCACGGCGATTTATGACATGGTGGCCATGGCTTACCAGTTCCCGGTGGTCGGCGCTTTCTGGCCGCTCGTGATGGGCCTCTACTGGAAGAAGGCGACCCGCCTCGGCGCGATTTCGTCGATCCTCCTTGGCGGCGCGACCTGGATCATCCTCACGGTGACCCCGCTTGGCGAAGTCTTCCCGAGCGTGCTTGGCGGCTTCATCGTGGCTGGCATCGGCATGATCGGCGGTTCCCTGATCCCGGTGAAGTCCAACCGCCGCTATGTTGCCCTCTGGGCCCGCGAAAGCAAGCGCGTGGAGTATCGCGCTGTGACGGCCCGCTGAGACTGAGGGCCGGCCTCCGGCCCTGCTGCTTTGGCATTGAAAGGCGTCTTTCCATGGAGAAAGGCGCCTTTCTTATTTAGAATGTTTCCGATTGAGTATTCCGTTTTGGCTAGGGCGAATCGCTGAGACAGCTGAAACCGGAGTCAAGAGGTCCGCAGGACTGCGGGGTTGTTGAACCAGAAGAATGAAATCGGGAGCGGCTTCCGGCCGGTCTCCTGGGAAGAAAACAAATGAATATCGTGATTTTGGCGGCAGGCAAGGGTACGCGCATGCATTCGGATCTGCCGAAGGTGCTTCAGCCTGTTGCCGGAGAGCCGATGGTGTCCCGCGTTATCCGCACTGCCTCCGCGCTGAGCCCCGCCCGCACTGTCGTCGTGATCGGCCATGGGAGTGAACGCGTCAAAGCGGCTCTCGCAGAGATTTCCGAGATCCGGTTCGCAGAGCAGAAAGCGCTTCTGGGTACCGGTGACGCATTGCGCTGTGCGCTTTCAGAGCTTGATCCCGCGGAAAAGCAGACTCTCGTGCTTGTGGGCGATGTGCCGCTGATCCGCGCTGAGTCGCTTTCGAAGTTCTGCGAAGCCACTGGAAACGGTGTCGGCATTCTGACTGTTGAGCTCGCTGATCCCACGGGGTACGGCCGCATTGTGAAGCAGAACGGCCAGGTAACCCGAATCGTCGAGCAGAAGGACGCGTCGCCCGAAGAGCTGTCGATCCACGAAATAAACACCGGTATCATGGCTCTTCCGACCGAGCGGCTCAGCGACTGGTGCGGCCGCATGACGAACAATAACGCGCAGCACGAGTTCTACCTGACCGATTTCATCGAGTTCGCCGTGAAGGATGGCGTCCCGGTGACGTCCTTCCCGGTGAGTGACGAGGCTGAGGTGATGGGGGTGAACAGCAAGAGGCAGCTAGCCTGTGCAGAGCGTGCCCTGCAGAAGCGTCTCGCGGAGGAGCTGCTTGACGCCGGTGTCACGCTGCCGGATCCTGCCCGGATTGATATCCGCGGCACCCTCAGGTGTGGACGCGATGTCTTTATTGATGTCGGCTGTGTTTTCGAGGGGGATGTGGTGCTCGGTGACCGGGTTCATGTGGGTCCCTACTGCGTCATCCGCAATACCCGGGTAGAGGCTGACACGGTGATCCAGGCGTTCACACATTCTGACGGCGCTGTGGTCGGTGAGGAAGCGAAGGTCGGCCCCTTCACCCGGCTGCGTCCGGGGGCAGAGCTTGGCCGCGAAACCCATATTGGCAACTTCTGCGAAATCAAGAAATCCACGATCGGCACGGCGAGCAAGGTGAATCACCTCTCTTACATCGGCGACACGACGATGGGATCCGGTGTCAATATCGGTGCCGGCACGATTACCTGCAATTACGACGGTGTGAATAAGTTCCGGACGGTGATCGGTGATGACGCCTTCATCGGGTCCGATACGCAGCTCGTCGCTCCGGTCGAAGTGGGGAAGGGGGCGACACTCGGCGCCGGCACAACCCTGACCCGAAATGCTCCGGAAGGTAAACTAACTCTTTCCCGGGCCCGCCAGGTCACGATCGACGGCTGGCATCGTCCCGTAAAGAAATAAGGAACAAAGATATGTGCGGTATTGTTGCGGCTTCCAGCCGCCGGAATATCACTCCGATCCTGCTTGAAGGCCTGCGGCGGCTTGAGTACCGCGGCTATGACTCCTGCGGCATCGCGGTGATTGAGTCCGACGGCGCGTTTCACCGGGCCCGTACGGTTCAGCGCGTTGCGAGCCTGATCCGTCAGGCTGATGAGGAAAAGCTTTCAGGCGGTGTCGGTATTGCCCACACCCGGTGGGCAACGCATGGAGCGCCTGAGGTCCGGAACGCCCATCCGATGATTTCGCACGACACGATCGCGCTCGTCCATAACGGCATTATTGAAAACTATGCCGAACTGAAGGCGGAGCTCGTGTCTGAGGGATATGAGTTCACGAGTCAGACGGATACCGAGGTGATTGCGCATCTCGTCTACCGTTACTTTGAAGGCAATCTGCTCGATGCCGTGGCGAAGGCTGTGTCGCGTCTCCGCGGCAGTTTCGGTCTGGCTGTCTGCTGCACGAAGCAGCCTGACGTGGTGGTAGGTGCCCGCCGCGGCTCTCCGCTCGTCATGGGGCTCGGGGATAAGGAGAACTTCCTCGCCTCTGACGTGCTTGCGCTCGCGGGCGTGACGGAACGGTTTATTTTCCTTGAGGAAGGCGATATTGCTGAAATTACGCCTGACTCTGCCCGGATTTTCCGCGCGACGGAGGATGGTCGCGCGGTTCCGGTTGACCGTGAGGTGAAGATCGTTTCGGCTCACGATAACGACGTCGCGCTTGGACCGTACCGTCACTATATGCAGAAGGAAATTTTCGAGCAGCCGCGCGCGATCGCTGACACCCTGGAGGGGGTGGCCGGCATCACGCCTTCGATTTTCGGCGCTGACGCGGAGTCGGTGTTCCGGAAAGTGAACCGGATTCTGATTCTGGGTTGCGGCACGAGTTTCTACGCGGGTCTTACCGCGAAATACTGGCTTGAAGCGATTGCCGGCATTCCGTGTGATGTGGAGATCGCGAGTGAATACCGCTACCGCGTGTCGGTTCCTCATGAGGATCAGCTGGTGGTCTGCATTTCCCAGTCGGGAGAAACATCAGATACGCTTTCCGCGCTGGAACACGCGAAGTCGCTCGGCATGCATATGACGCTCGCGATCTGCAATGTCGCGACGTCCGCTCTGGTTCACAACACCAAGCTGCATTACATCACGCGCGCCGGTGCCGAGATCGGAGTGGCCTCCACGAAAGCCTTTACGACGCAGCTCGCCGCACTTTACCTGATGACGCTCGTCTTCGCGAAGATGCGCGGCCGACTGACTCCGGAGGACGAGGTGACGCGTCTCGCGAGCCTCCGCCATGTGCCGGCAGCCATTCAGTCAGTGCTTGCGCTCGAGCCTCAGATCATGGGGTTCGCTGATATCTTCGCCTCAAAGCAGAATGCGCTTTTCCTTGGCCGCGGAATCCACTATCCGGTGGCGCTTGAAGGCGCTCTGAAGCTGAAGGAAATCAGCTACATCCACGCCGAGGCCTATCCGGCCGGGGAACTGAAGCACGGTCCCCTTGCGCTCGTAGACTCCTCAATGCCGGTTGTTACGGTGGCGCCGAATGACCGTCTGCTTGAAAAGCTGAAGGCCAACATGGCTGAAGTAAGCGCCCGCGGGGGAGAGCTCTACGTCTTCGCGGACGCGGGCTCCTCGATCGATCCGAGTGACCGTATGCATGTGATCAGGCTTCCCGAGAATTACGGCGATCTCTCGCCGCTTCTTTACGTCGTCGCGCTTCAGCTCCTTGCCTATCACACCGCAATCGTGAGAGGAACGGACGTCGATAAACCGAGAAATCTCGCGAAATCCGTGACAGTGGAATAACTCCAGACCGGATGCCAGACTGAAAAGCCGTGTCCCGAAAAGAAGGGACACGGCTTTTTTATTTTTAAGGGTTATTACTTACACTTACAGTCTCAGTCAGAATTTAAACCTGCTTACAATGCTCAAAGTTATAACTGAGCGTTCGTTCAGCTTTTCTCGGCGCGCGGGGGCATTGTACCCTCTGAGATGCTCCCGGTAAGAAAACTGATTAATTAAACGCTTGAATTCATTTAATAAACACTACTATAAAGAGTCAAAGTCGTGGGGATCATGCAAATGAAGGTACGACAGATATCCAAATTTACAGCCCTTGCCCTTTCCGTCATCGCCGCAGTGTCGATGACCGCTGGCTGCAGCAAGCAGTCCGCAGGGCCTGGAGCTGGGGCCGCCGCCGCGGCCGCGCACGCGGTGCCGGTTAATGTCGTGACAGTTGAGCCGCATCCGGTACAGGTTCAGGAACAGATTTCAGGCCGTACGGTGTCCTACCGGATCGCCGAAGTCCGTCCTCAGGTAAACGGCGTGCTGCAGAAGCGGCTGTTTACCGAAGGACAGATGGTGAAGGCCGGTCAGCCGCTTTATCAGATTGACGCGTCGGTCTATAACGCGAATGTGCAGAGCGCCAAGGCGTCTCTCGCCCAGGCTGAGGCAGCGCTTGCGCTCGCCCGCGCCAACGCGGCCCGTTCCGCTACCCTGGTGAAGGAGAACGCGGTTTCGAAGCAGTCGGACGATACGGCTCAGGCCCAGGTCCGTACTGATGAAGCTGCCGTGAAGGCTGCCCGCGCGGCCCTCACTAACGCTCAGATCAATGTTCAGTACACATACGTCCGGGCTCCTATTTCCGGCCGTGTATCGATTTCCGAAGTGACGCCTGGCGCCCTGATGACGGCTTATCAGTCGCAGCGCATGACGGTGATTCATCAGCTCGATCCGATCTATGTGGACGTCCAGCGGACGACTGCCGAGCTCCTGAAGCTGCGTGAGGAACTCGCCTCCGGCCGTCTGAAGAAGCTTTCCGACGGCTCCACGCCGGTGAAGATCATGCTTGAGGACGGCACGGTGTACCCGATCACGGGCAAGCTGACGTTCCAGGGCGTTTCGGTCGGCACGGATACCGGTACGGTTACGCTCCGCGCCGAATTCCCGAATCCGAAGGGCACGCTCCTTCCTGGCATGTATGTCCGCGCGGTTCTCCCGAGCGGCGATATTCCCCAGGCCATTACGCTGAACCAGCACGCTGTGATGCGCGATATGCGCGGCGATCCGTATGTCTTTGTGGTGAATAAGGACAACAAGGTTGAGCAGCGCGCGATCAAGACGGGCGAAGCGATCGGTGATCAGTGGATCGTGAATTCCGGTCTTAATGCGGGCGACCGTGTGATCGTTGAAGGTATCGGCAAGGTCCGCCCTGGTGCGCTCGTCGCTCCGTCTGAAGGCTCTGCCGCGGCTTCCGCTCCCGCCGCCTCTGCCCCGGCTTCAGCTCCTGCCTCTTCCGCAGCCGCTCAGACCGCCTCGCATTAATCGACGGGGGAAATAGAAATGTCTCGTTTCTTTATTGACCGGCCGATTTTTGCATGGGTCATCGCGCTCGTGCTGATGCTGGCTGGCGCGCTGTCGATCTTCACCATGCCGGTGTCGCAGTATCCGCAGATCGCGCCGCCTCAGGTGACGGTGGTCGCGAACTACCCGGGCGCTTCGGCTGAAACGCTGCAGAACACCGTTACTCAGGTGATTGAGCAGCAGATGGTCGGTCTCGACGGCCTGATCTATATGAGCAATGAATCGAACGGCACCGGCCGTATGTCGATGACGCTCACGTTTGCTCCGGGCACGAACGCTGATATCGCTCAGGTTCAGGTGAATAACAAGCTCTCTATGGCTGAAGCCATGCTGCCGGAAGCGGTGACCCGCCTTGGCATCCAGGTGCAGAAGTCCACGGCGAGCTTCCTCATGGTGGTGGGCTTCACCTCCGATGACGGCAGCCTGAACGCGGGTGACCTTGGCGACTATCTGGTGAATACCATTCAGGACCCGGTCTCCCGTATTACGGGGGTCGGTCAGACGACGGTGTTCGGCGCCTCTTACGCCATGCGTGTCTGGCTTGATCCGCATAAGCTCTACGCCTACGGCCTCACGGCAACTGACGTGGTGACAGCGATTCAGGCTCAGAACGCTCAGGTGACGGCCGGCCAGCTTGGCGGTCTGCCTCACCCGAAGGATAAGCCTGTGGAGCTGAACGCAACCATCACGGCGCAGTCCCTCCTGAAGACGGTTCCTGAGTTCCAGCGTGTCATCGTGAAGACTGCCTCTGACGGTACCGTTGTCCGGCTGAGCGACGTGGCCCGCATTGAGCTGGGCCGCCAGTCCTACGATGTGGTTGGTTCCTATAACGGTGTGCCGTCCTCCGGTATCGCGATTTATCTGTCCGCCGGCGCAAACGCTATTCAGACGGCTGACGCGGTGAAAGCGAAGATCACGGAACTGAGCCGCTACTTCCCGCAGCACATGAAGGTCGTTTATCCGTATGAGACGACGCCTTTCGTGAAGGCCGCCATGAAGGAAGTGGTGAAGACGCTGATCGAGGCAATCATCCTCGTGATCATCGTGATGTTCCTCTTCCTGCAGAACTGGCGCGCGACGCTCATTCCGACCGTGGCCGTGCCGGTGGTGTTGCTCGGTACATTCGCCATTCTGAAGGCAACAGGCTTTACGCTCAACATGCTGACAATGTTCGGCCTTGTGCTGGCGATCGGTCTGCTGGTGGACGATGCCATTGTGGTGGTGGAGAACGTCGAGCGTGTGATGCGTGAAGACGGAACCGATGCCAGAACGGCAACGATCAAATCGATGACGCAGATTACCGGGGCACTGGTCGGTGTGGCCATGGTGCTGTCTGCTGTGTTCATCCCGATGGCGTTCTTCGGCGGTTCGACCGGCGTGATTTACCGTCAGTTCTCAATCACGATCGTGTCAGCCATGCTGCTCTCAGTGCTGGTGGCATTGAGTCTGACACCGGCGCTCTGCGCATCGATTCTGAAGCCGATTGACAATAATCACCTGCATAAGGGCGGTTTCTTCGGTGCCTTTAACCGCGGGTTCGAACGCGTGTCGACTTGGGTGCGTGATCTCGTGCTCTGGACGCATCACCACATTGCTCTGACGTTTGTCGGCTACGCCGTCATCTGGGCCTGCGTGATCTTCGGCTTCATGAAACTGCCGGGATCCTTTGTTCCGGATGAGGATCAGGGTTCACTGATGTTCACGGTGCAGACACCTGCAGGCAGCACGCAGGAGCATGTCACGAAGGCTGAAGATGCGATCCGCAATTACTTCCTGAAAACTCGTAAGGATGTAACGGATTCTGTCTTCCAGGTGGCGGGCTTCTCGCTTGCCGGCGGCGGTCAGAATATGGGTCTCGGCTTCGTCAAGCTGAAGGACTGGGCTGACCGTACGGCGGCAGGCACGGATCCGCAGACTGTCGCGCTGAAGGCGAATATCGCGCTCTCGCAGTACAAGGACGCGCAGATCATCTTCTTCGCTCCGCCTGCTATTCCGGAACTCGGTATTGCTGACGGCTTTGATATGTATATCGAAGACCGCGGCGGCCAGGGCCATCAGAAACTGATGGAGGTCCGTAACCAGTTCCTCGGCATGGCTAACCAGGATCCGAGACTGCGTCTCGTCCGTCCGAACGGCATGGAAGATACGCCTCAGTACAAGCTTGAAATGGACCGTGAGAAGCTTCAGTCCTACGGTATTTCGCTGGATGCGGCGAACACGGTGCTTAGCACTGTCTGGGGCGGTTCCTACGTGAACCTCTTCATTGACCGTGAGCGTGTGAAGCGCGTTTACGTGCAGGGCGATCCGGACTACCGCATGGCGGCCGCCGATCTGTCCCAGTGGTACGTGAGAAACAGCTCCGGCGGGCTTGTGCCGTTCTCGGCATTCTCGACCGGCAGCTGGACCTCAGGTTCTCCGCGTCTGGAGCGCTTCAACGCGAATCCGGCCGTGAACATTCAGGGTAACGCGGCTGTCGGCGTTTCCTCCGGTACGGCTATGCAGGCGGTTGAAGAGATCGCGAGCAAGCTCCCGAGCGGGTTCTCGATCGAATGGAACGGCGTTTCCTATCAGGAAAAGATGGCGAGCCAGGCGGCCGCTCCGCTTTACGCGCTGTCTCTGCTCGTCGTGTTCCTCTGCCTTGCCGCACTGTATGAATCCTGGACGATTCCGATCTCCATCATTCTCGTGGTGCCGACAGGCGTGCTGGGCGCGCTTGCGATGACGGCGCTCCTCGGGGGTCACAACGACGTGTACTTCCAGGTGGGCATGCTGACAACAATCGGCCTGGTGTCTAAGAACGCCATTCTGATTGTGGAATTCGCGAAGATGCTTTACGACGCAGGTGAAGACCTGATAACAGCGTCGCTCGATGCCGTGAAGCTGCGCTTCCGCCCGATTGTGATGACGTCACTCGCCTTCGGCCTCGGTGTTGTGCCGCTCGTGCTCGCGCACGGTGCCGGCGCCGGCGCTCAGAACGCAATCGGTATGGCTGTGCTCGGCGGCATTATCACGGGCACGATCCTCTGCGTGGGCTTCGTCCCGATGTTCTACGTGGTGGTGAATCGTCTCTTCCGCACCCGCCGCCGTCAGCTGCCGGAAGATGTTAAAGAGAATGTTCAGGAGAAGTAATTCATGTCTGAAAAAGTTTTTGCTCCGCGTCTCGCGCGTCGGACGTTTTTAGCGGCCAGCGCGGCCTCTGCCGCGCTCATGCTGACAGGCTGCCTGAACCTTGCTCCGCGCTATGAGAAGCCGGCCGCCCCGACTGAAACCAGTCAGGACTGGGCGGTCTCACCCCGGGATGCCGGGGTGAAGGAAGGGGAGCTCGTCACCTGGGATAAGTTCTTCCTCGATGAACGGCTCCGCAAGGTGATTGAACTTGCGCTTGCGAATAATCGCGATCTGCGTCAGTCGATGCTCGAAGTGGAACGCCTGCGGGCGCTCTACCGGGTGTCGCGCGCCGAGCTCTTCCCGACGGTCGGGGCTCAGGCGTCCGCCACGCAGTCGCGCTCTTCGATTGACGCGATCCAGCCTGGCTACCCGCGTCACTCGCACGTCTATGCGGCGAACCTCGCGATGTCTTCCTATGAGATTGATTTCTTCGGGAAGATCCGCAATATGAATGAGCAGGCCCTGCAGGCGTTCTTCGCTGGCGAAGACGCCCGCCGCAGTGCCCAGAACACGCTGATCGCCGAAGTGGCGACCGAGTGGCTCTCGATCGGCGCGGACCAGGCCAATCTTGACCTTGCCCGCCGTACGCTCGAAAGCCAGACGGCCTCCTACGGTCTCGTGGAAAAGAGCTACAACGCCGGTGCCTCAAACCGCCTCGAACTGAACCAGGCGAAGGAAACTGTGGCAACGGCGAAGATCGCCGTTCAGACGGCGATCGCGAGCCTCGAGCAGGACCAGAACGCGCTGCGTCTCCTCGTGGGAGCTGAAGTGCCTGCCGATCTCCTTCCGAAGAAGATCGAGCTCGGCGCGACGCTGCCCGCCACGATGCCGGCCGGACTCCCCTCGCAGGTGCTGCTGCGCCGTCCGGACATTTCGTCCGCTGAACGCAGCCTCCGCTCCGCGAACGCCAATATCGGTGTTGCCCGTGCCGCGTTCTTCCCGAGCATTACGCTCACGAGCTCGATCGGCACGCTCTCCACCGATATGTCGAACCTCTTCAAGGGCGGCCGCGGCACGTGGTCCTTTGCCCCGGCGATTTCGCTCCCGATCTTTACGGGCGGCGCGAATGAAGCCAATCTTGAAGCGGCGAAGATCTATCAGAAGGAACAGGTCGCCGCTTACGAGAAGGCTATTCAGACGGCGTTCCGCGAAGTGAATGACGCGCTTTCCACGGAGAGCACGATCACGAAGCGCGTGGAAGCGCAGGATGAAATGGTGAAGGCCGCTGAAGCTGCCTACGATGTGGCGGATCTCCGCTATAAGCACGGCGTGGATAACTTCCTTGCGGTGCTCGACTCGCAGCGCACGATGTTCTCCGCGCAGCAGGCTCAGATTTCCACCCGCCTCGCCCGCGCTGTCAGCATTGTGACGCTCTACAAGGTGCTGGGCGGCGGTCAGGAAATCGCCCCCCCAGCCTGAACAGGGAGGCAAGAAGCCGTTATGAGCACTTCTTCCGGAAGATCGAGAGTCTGCCCAAAGGCAGCACAGCGTCGTGAAGAAATTCTCGACGCCGCTATCCGCTGCTTCCGGGAGAAGGGCTTCCACGCCGCCAGCATGAGCTCCATCGCGAAGGCGTTTGGAATGAGCGCAGGCCACATCTACAACTACTTCGACAGCAAGGAAGACGTCATCGAAGCGATTGTGAACCGGTGGCTTGATAACTACATTCACACCATCCGAATCCGGTGGAATCCGGATCCGGATATCCATCGCGAAGAGGTTCAGGAGAGCATTGGTCAGCAGATCGAGGATCGCCTGACCTGCGGAGACCGCGCTCTGATGTTCGAAATTGCGGCTGAAAGCTTCCGCAATAAAAAGATCGCGGAGTGCATCCGGAGAGCGGACCGCGCGGGGCGTAAACACCTGATGGAGCAGGCGGTGGCCTGTTACCGTGAGCACGGTGTTGAGCCGCCGGCTGATCTGGAAAAGCGCCTTGTGGTGGTTGGGGCCTTCCTCGACGGACTCGTGTTTTATACCGGCATGGATCCGGAGTTTGAGCCGAAGACCGTACTTCCGATCCTAACGGATATCCTGCTTTATCTTGAGAAGAATGACGGGAAACCGTCAGCCAAGGGAAAAGCGGAAAAAGAAGCATAAAAAAAGCGCCAGTTCATTGAACTGGCGCTTTTCATTTACCGGTACCGATCAGTCTTCAGACGAATCCAGGTTAACCGGGACATAGATCTGATCACCGCCTCTCTGCACGAGGATAGCGATCTGCTTCTTGCCTTCGATCGCCTTCGAGAGATCGGAGACGGTCTTCACAGGCTGCCCGTTCACGGCGACGATCACGTCACCGCTCGCGATGCCGGCGGACGCCGCGGCACCCGTGGCATTCCCGACGAGGAGGCCCGAAGTGCCGGCCTTCTTCGCTTCCTTAGCGGTCAGCGGGCGGACAGAAACGCCGAGCTTACCGGCCTTCGCTTCAGCCTTCGGCGTATCGGATTCTTCGCCGGCCTTCAGCGTATTCGTCTTGCCGTCAGCCACACCCACGGTCACCGGAACCGTGATTTCCTTCTTATTGCGGATCACGGTGAGCTTCACCGTGGAACCCGGCTTCGCGAACGAAATCTGGCGCGGAATATCGCTGTAGTTCTTCACGTGCGTGCCATCGACACCCACAATGATGTCGCCCGACTGGAGGCCGGCCTTCGCGGCCGGGCTGTCCTTATCGGTTCTCGAGACGAGAGCGCCCTTCGTGTCTTCAGGCAGTCCGAAGCCCCTTGCGAGTTCAGGCGTGAGCGACTGGATCATGACACCGATGCGGCCGCGGGTCACCTTGCCGTTCTTCAGGATCTGGTCCTTCACCTGGGTCGCGATATTGATCGGGATCGCGAAGGAGAGGCCCATCGAGCCGCCGGAGGTCGAGAAGATCTGAGAGTTGATGCCGATCACTTCGCCGTTCATGTTGAAGAGCGGGCCGCCGGAGTTGCCGGGGTTGATGGCCACGTCAGTCTGAATGAACGGAACGAGGTTTTCGTCCGGCAGATTGCGGGACTTGGCGGACACAATGCCGGCGGTCACCGAGTTCGTGAGACCGAACGGGCTGCCGATAGCGGCCACCCACTCACCGACCTTCACGTTATCGCTGTTGCCGAGGCGGACATAGGGCAGATCCTTCGCGTTGATCTTCACCACCGCGATATCGGTCTGCGTGTCGAGGCCGAGAACCTTGCCGCGGAACTCACGGTCATCGGTGAGGCGCACCGTGATTTCGTCAGCGCCGTTCACAACGTGGGCGTTCGTCAGAATGAGACCGTCGGAGCTGATGATGAAGCCGGAACCCGTGCCGCGCTCCTCAGGGACCGTGCGTTCACCCCCATTGCCACCGAAGATCGGGAAACCGAAACGCTTCAGAATTTCAGCCTGGTCCGGAGGCAGATTGCCGAACGGGCTGTCCACCTTTTCCTTATGGGCCTTCTTCACCATCGAGATGTTGACGACCGCTTTGCCGTAGTGATCCACGAGAACGGTGAAGTCAGGCAGCTTCGACTGATTGACAATCGGAGCGGCCGGAGCGTCCTGAACCGGAGTGCTCTTGGCATAAGCCGTGTAGACACCGCCGGCAAGCGCTGTTGCAATTGCCGCCGCCACCAGGGCCGGCTTGATAAATTTGGAAGAAATCACCTGAAAATCTCCTAATTGGTTGCCTGGGCGACTCGAACAGACCGCTTCGAACCGCTTCTGAATGGATAGAAGAAAGATAGTGGAAAAAAAGGGAACTGCGCTTTTCAGGTTGTGAACCGATTCCTGAATTTGTAACAAAGCCAATCGGTTTTAACTGTCTGAGGGGAAACTGATTTCCATGGTTGTCCCCCGCCCGTCAAGGCCGTCCTTTACATCGATATGTCCATGATGTATTTCCGCAATTCGCTGCACGATGGCAAGCCCGAGACCGTTTCCGGATACATGTGTGCCAAGCGCCCGGTAGAAGCGCTCAAACACGCGGGCACGGTCTTTTTCCGGGATTCCCGGGCCGTTATCGGACACCCGGACGAGGATCCGGGAGCCGTCCTGAAGCGCGGTGAGCTCGATCCGGCCGCCTTCCTGCGTGTACTTGATCGCGTTATCGGTGAGGTTTGTCACCATCATGAGAAGCGCGTCCTTCATGCCGCGGATCGTGAGGTCAGAAGGGGCCGCGGTGATCGTGATCGATTTTTCGCCCGCGATCGGCTCAAGATCATGCTGCACGGTGGAGAGAAGCTCCCCGATGGAGACCCGCTCGAAAGGCCGCCTCGCGGAATCCGGGTCGAGCCTCGCGATCGTGAGGAGCTGCTCAATCAGGTGCGTGGCGCGGGAAATGCCTTCATCAAGCCGCGAGAGGTTCTTCGCGAGCGCCTCAGGGGTTTTCGCGCGCTTCGCGAGCTGCGCCTGGAGCTTGATCGCGGTGAGCGGCGTACGGAGCTCATGCGCCGCGTCTGAGGCGAAACGGCGCTGCGACTCGAGGCTCGCGGAAAGGCGCTCCATGAGGCTGTTGATGGCGTTCACGAGCCCCCGGAGCTCAGCGGGGAGCCCTTCGGTGCTGATCGGTTTCAGGGACTCGGGAGAACGGCTCGCGACGCTTCGCGCTGTGCGGTCGAGCGGCGCGAGACCCTGCCCTACGATCAGCCACACAATGATCGCGGTGAGCGGCAGAAGAATGAGAAGCGGCTGCAGAATTTCAAGCGACGCGGACGCGGCAAGGCTCACGCGGACAGACTCAGGCTGTCCGACTTCAATGATTTCGGAACCGGCGGTCGTCGTGAAGACGCGCCAGGCGGCTCCCTCATACTGAATGTCCGAGAACCCCTCACGCTCGAGAATCGGGAAGGGGGAAGTCTTCGCGGAGAGAAAAAGAGAGTTGCTGCCTGACTCATAGACCTGGACGAGAATCCGGTGCTCCGGGTTGCTTCCGACGAGGGTGAGGCTCGAAGGCGGAATGTTGCCGCGCTTAGCCAGCGCGGTCGCCATCTGTTTCAGCTCCGAGTCAAGGAACTGATCGAACTGCGACTGCGCAGTGTAGAACGACGCCCAGGCGGCGACGATACCGGCCAGAAGCTCCGTAAAGATCAGGGTGAAGAGCAGCTTTCGGCGGATAGACCCCATGCTCTTCAGGTCTCCAGAATGTAGCCCATGCCGCGCACCGTCTTGATGGCGTCCTCAGAAAGCTTCTTGCGGAGGTGATGGATATGCACCTCAATCGCGTTTGAGCCTACGGTGGAGTCCCAGTTGTAGAGCTTGCTTTCCAGCTGGACGCGTGACAGCACAAGCCCCTTCCGTTCAGCGAGCGCTTCCAGAAGGGCGTACTCCTTCGCGGAGAGAATGACTGGCTTCCCGTCGAAGGTCACCTCCCGGGTGGAAGGATTGATCGTGAGGCGGCCCCGTGTGATCAGGGGATCCGCCCGGCCGGCAGAGCGCCTGAGCAGCGCGCGGATGCGGGCAGAGAGCTCCTCAAGGTCAAAGGGTTTGATCAGATAGTCATCCGCGCCTGAATCGAGCCCGGCGATACGGTCATCCACGGTGTCACGCGCGGTCGTGATCAGAACCGGAATATGGCTTTCCTTGGAGCGGATTTCCTTCAGCACCTCGAGTCCATCGCGGCCCGGAAGACCGAGATCCAGAATGACGAGAGCAAAGGGCGTTGTATGCAGTGCGAGCAGCGCGGAGTCGCCATCCTGCAGCCAGTCGACGGCGTATCCGTCTCCCTGAAGCCACTCGGAGACGCTTTCGCCGATCATCGGGTCATCTTCAACAAGGAGGATTCTCATTTTCTTTTACTCTGCCTCAGCGCGGTGATCTTATCCATTTCGTATAACAGGATAAAACGAATAAGAGGAAAAATCATAATCATCAGAAGGAGAAAGCCGGGGAGGCGGTTCCAGATGGCGGAACGGCTTCCGGCGACGGCTTCTGTCGCAGCCCCCATAATGCCGCCGATCGCGAGAATGGCGGAGGCCCAGAGCAGAGACCCAATGGCGGCGAAAATCAGGAACCGGACCGAGGTGAGTGTCGGGGACTGGGCCGCGAGAAGCGGGAACCGGGCTTTCTTCTGCGGAAGGAAACGGTAGAAGAGCACCGCGGGAAGCGTTTCCCGATAAAGCGGGAGCCGCCTCTCAAGCAGTGTCTGTGATACGAAAAAACGGGCTACAGGAGAGTCCGCACGGTTCCGGAACGCGAAGTAGAAGATCACGTCCGCGGCAAAAGCCGCGAGAAACGCCGCGGTGAAAGACTGCGGCGCCTGAAGGATGCCGATCCAGCAGAGAAATCCGGCAAGCGCCACGACGGTTTCGCTTCCGAGAAGCGTCAGCGCGGCGAGAAACCAGATTCCCCAGCGGGCGACAAGCACCGGAAAATCCGGATAGGTCATCAGATCGAAAGAAGGCATGGACGGATCACAAAAAAACAGGATACGGAAGCAAATACACGGGAATCAACGTGGTAAGCTCTCCCCCGCTTATTCTGGATGAATTTTTATGGCTCTGGGTGCTTCTATTTATAAAGCGGAACTGGATATCTCAAATCTGGACCGCAATTACTACGCGAACCGTATTCTGACGGTGGCCCGCCATCCCTCGGAAACCGAGGGACGGATGATGCTTCGGCTGCTCTGCTACTGCCTCTGGGACAGCGATACGATCCGTTTCGCTGACGGCCTCTCCAAGGAAGGGGAGCCGGCGCTCGCGGATACGGATGACACGGGCTGGATCAGCCTCTGGGTTGAACTCGGGGTGCCCACTGTGAAGCAGCTGCGGAAGGCCGCGAGCCGAAGCTCCCATGTGGCTGTCATGACTTACGGCGAAGACCGTATCAAAGCCTGGTGGGAATCCTGCCGCGGAGACCTGGAGAAGATCGGGAAGCTTTCTATTTACAGTGTGACAGACGCGGAATTTGAAGCACTCGCCGCTCTGGCCCGGCGCCATATGCGTATCGCGGTCACGGTCCAGGACCGCGTGGTCTGGGTAGCGGACGCCCAGGGTAGCAATATTGAGATTCATCCGGCTGTGATGAAGGAAGCGACAGAGTAAGCGCGTCCCCGCTCCGGATTCCGGCAAAAAGAAAGGCACCCTTGACGGGTGCCTTTCTTATTTATCGATCAGCTGAGACCTCAGTCTTTCTTAATGAAGTCCTTCGCTACGGAAACGACGATGGAGAGGCAGATTGCCAGCCCCAGAATAGCCATCCAGTAAAAGTAGCTCATGTTATGTCCTTTTCAGTGGGGAGGCGGCTGAGGATTTTCAGCGCCTCCCGGATTCATCAGTAGAGGCTGTGAGAGTTTTCCGAGATGTACTCGTGGGTCACCTTGCCTCTCATCACGTGATAGGCCCAGCTCGTGTAGATCACAACGAGCGGGAGGAAGATCAGCGTGACGAAGAACATGATTTCAAGCGTGAGCTGGGAGCTCGTGCAGTCCCAGAGCGTAAGGCTGGAGACCGGGTCGAGCGAGGACGGCATCACGAACGGGAACATGGTGACAAACGGCGTCAGCACGATACCGAGGAGCGCCACCGAAGAGGCAACGATCGCGGAACCCCACTTGCCGGCCTTGCCGAAGACGACGCTCAGGAGGGAGCCGAGCAGGCCAAGGGCAGGAAGCAGATAGAAGTAGGGGTGAGCGGAGAGGTTGTCGAACCAGCTGCCGCCGATCGCCACAGACTTCGCGAGCGGGTTCGGGAAGCCAGCCGGATCCAGGCCCGTGGCCGTATAGCCCGGAATCGCCATCGCAAGCCAGATGCCGGCGAGAGCGAAGAGGACAAAAGTCGCGGCCGAGCTCAGGGTGGACACGCGGGCGGAACGCGCCTGCAGGTCACCTTCAGTCTTCAGGGCGAGGTAGTTGGCGCCGTGCATGATCACCATCGCGATGCTGACAACGCCGCAGAGCAGAGCGAACGGGTTGAGCAGCGCGAAGAACGAGCCTTCATAGTAGACACGCATCGTGGTGTCGATCCGGAAGGGCACGCCCTGCAGCAGGTTGCCGAAAGCGACGCCGCAGATGATCGGCGGGACGGCAGAGCCGAGGAAGAGGAGCGTATCCCAGAGGGTGCGCCACTTGGTGCTGTCAACCTTGCTGCGGTAGTCGAAGGCCACCGGGCGGAAGATCAGCATGAACAGCACGATGAGCAGCGCCCAGTAGAAGCCTGAGAACGCGGTCGCGTAAGCGATCGGCCAGGCTGCGAACATGGCGCCGGCACCGGTAAGAAGCCACACTTCGTTGCCGTCCCAATGCGGGGCGACGGCGTTGATCATGATGCGGCGTTCCTCGTTGGTCTTACCGAGGTAGGGGAGGAGGGTTCCCGCGCCCATGTCCTGGCCATCCATAATGGCGAAGCCAGTGAGCAGGACGGCGATGAAGAGCCACCAGATCAATTTCAGGATTTCATAGTCAATCATGGCATTCTCCGGTTATCTGTGGTTTTCAAAGAAGTAGCGACCGGTGCCGAGCGAAGAGGGCCCGAGACCTGCGAACTTCTTCATCAGCCAGACTTCCACCACGATCAGGCAGGAGTACAGCACGATGAAACCGGCGAGGGAGCCGAACACGGATCCGGCGGTAAGCGACGAAACCGAGAGATCGACAGGAAGCATGCCGTAGATGGACCAGGGCTGGCGGCCGACTTCGGTCACCACCCAGCCGAGTTCATTCGCGATCCAGGGCAGAGGCATACCGATCATGGCAGCCGTCAGATAGCAGGACTTCTTGTCCACAGAACCCTTGACCGAGTAAATGAGACCCGCCAGGAAGAGCACGATCATCAGCAGACCGCTGACCACCATGCCGCGGAAGCTCCAGAAGATCAGACCGACAGACGGAATGGTGTGAGCCGCGGCTTCCTGAATCACTTCAGGCGTGGCATTGGCAACATCATTCGTGTACTTACGCAGCAGGAGACCATAGCCAAGGTAAGGCTGGACTTCCTTGAACTTCGCGAGGAGCGCAGGATCCTTCGGGGAGGCGCGGAGGGCTTCGAGAGCCACGACGGCTTCCTTGCCGCGGGTGATGCGGTCAACGTTGCGTTCAATCAGCTGATTGATGCCGGGAACCGGAGTGGAGAGAGAACGCGTACCGATCAGGCCGAGAATCCACGGAATCTTCACCTCAGCGTGATTCGTGCGGGCCTCAGAGTCCGGAATGGCGAAAACCGTAATCGGAGCCGGGGTGGATTCCGTGTTCCAGATCGCTTCCATGGCGGCGAGCTTCTCAGGCTGGTCACGGGTCACGAGGTAGGCGGATTCGTCGCCCTGATGGATCGTGAAGAGCGAGGTCACGAGACCGAACGCGCAGGCGATCATGAGGGACTTCTTGGCGAATTCAACGTCTCTCTTGCGGAGCAGGTACCAGGCGGAAATAGCCATCACGAAGACAGCGCCCGTCATGTAGCCGGCGCTCACCGTGTGGGTGAACGTGGCCTGAGCCCATTCGCTCGAGATGATGGTCCAGAAGCTGTCCATCTCCATACGCATCGTTTCAACGTTGAAGACGGAGCCCTTCGGGAACTGCATCCAGCCGTTGGCGATCAGAATCCACATGGCGGAAATGTTCGTGCCGAGAGCCATGAGGAACGTGCAGACCCAGTGCCCCAGGCGGCTCAGACGCTTCCAGCCGAAGAAGAAAAGACCGGCGAAAGTGGATTCCATGAAGAACGCCACCAGAGCCTCAATCGCGAGCGGGGCGCCGAAAATATCGCCCACGTAGTGCGAGTAGTAGGCCCAGTTCGTGCCGAACTGGAATTCCATGGTGATACCGGTAGCAACACCCATGGCGAAGTTAATCGCGAAGAGCTTGCCCCAGAATCGGGTCATGTCTTTATAGATTTCTTTCCCCGTGACCACATAACAGCCTTCCATGGCCACGAGGATCATGGAAAGACCGAGAGTGAGCGGGACGAAGAGGTAGTGGTAAAGAGCCGTGACAGCGAACTGCAATCGCGACAGGTCTACAAGTTCAGGTGTAATCATGGTATGTCTCTGTGAAGGCTGGACTCAGAAGCCGAAGTCTGAGCATCCGAAATCGGCCGGTCCAGGATGGCGTTCCCCACGGCAGTCGCGGACGTATCAGGTCTGTGACTGGGTGAGAAGAAAACCAGCCAAAGAAGAAAAATACAGAGAACCTTTACCCCTATCACGAGCCAGAGGTGAAGGGTCAGATGCTTTTCCTGGTCTTTCCGTGTGCCTTTTTTCATGGGTATTTTTTGTGAAGGGCGAACTTGAGAAAATAATAGCCTAATGATGAAACTTAGTAAATTATGAAAGTAGTTGTTTCATCTTAAATAGCACTTAAAATCGATTAACTTCGCTCAAAGAAGGCGAATCAGGCAAAAAAAATCCCCCGAAGATTTTTCGGGGGATTTTATACGGGAAAACCCGTTTTCTGTGTACTCTTTTTACTCTTTCTGCTCGGTTTCGGCAGGGGCGACCGGGATATGAATGATCGGGGGAGGCACCGCGGCGGCCTCGGCTTTGATCTGCCAGATCTTCAGAAGCTCGTCCTGGCCGGGAACCGGCTGGTTTTCGCGGAGCCGCTCCTGGCGCGAGACGATAGATTCACGGATCACCTTCTCGACGACATCGAGCGGCAGCCGGTTGAGGTTGTCGAAGAAGATCGAGCAGGTTTCGGTGTTGACGCCGGGAATCTTGCCTTCGTAGTTCTCGAGCACCTTCGGTTCAGCGATATACAGCGTCATGCTGGTTTCGCCAGGCTCCAGAGCAAACAGCGGATTCATCTCATATTCATAGAACGCCAGACCGTAGCGCATGCTCTCATGCACGCCGCGCGCGTTGCGGCGGATA
This sequence comes from Mesosutterella multiformis, assembly GCF_003402575.1. Lineage (GTDB taxonomy): Bacteria > Pseudomonadota > Gammaproteobacteria > Burkholderiales > Burkholderiaceae_F > Mesosutterella > Mesosutterella multiformis. Next base: position 635,530 of record NZ_BGZJ01000001.1, on the reverse strand, counting down.
AGACTGCAAACGCGTGCCATAGCGACGCGCCGATCGGGAGGCAGGGTTTGCAGAAAACCGCCTACCGTCGTTGCTGTTGGAACCATTCAGACACCCCCAGAAAATAGACCGAATTTCAATAGCGATAGGGATGAATTTTAACAAATTATCAGTTTCCCTTCATGCTATTAAGGTGATTTCGGCAGGAAATAGAAGAGAACGTAACGAAGAAACGGGAGTCTGATCCCGTGGTCTCTGCAGCGCCTAAATGATATTGATTCTCAAATAGAAATTGTTCTATCGAAGTATGGCAATCAAAGGTCTTTTTCTTTAGCATTACAGGCGATAATGAAATGGTATACCAATATATGCCGTAAATCCGTCATACAGCGGAGGTCGCACATTTATGTTTCAGATTCGTTTGCACGGCCGCGGAGGGCAGGGTGTCGTAACTGCCGCGGAAATGCTGTCGCTGGCAGCTTTCATGGAAGGACATTTCGCCCAGGCCTTCCCGAGTTTCGGTTCCGAGCGCACGGGCGCGCCGGTGACCGCTTTTGCCCGGTTCAGTGATCATGAGATTCGGCTTCATGAGCCGATTGAGGAACCGGATGTCGTGCTGGTGCAGGACAGAACGCTGATTGACTCGGTGGATGTGTTCAGCGGTCTGAACCCCGAAGGCTATGTTCTCGTGAACAGCGCCTCGTCCCCGGAAGAGATCGGGCTTGGCGAACTGGTGAAGCGGCTCCCCGCAGGACACGTGAAGACGGTTCCCGCGACGGATCTCGCGCTGAAGTTCATCGGCCGCCCGCTGCCGGGCGCCGCCATGCTGGCGGGCTTTGCCGCGATGACGGGCATGCTGAAGCTGGAAAGCATCAACTCGGCCTACGGTCAGAAATATTCCGGTAAGGTCGCTCAGGCGAACGCGGATGTCGCGCGCGGGGCCTGGGACTTTATCAAGAATGGAGGAGAAGAATAATGCTGAAGCAGCTGGAAGGTTCGCAGGGCGTCGCGCAGGCTGTGGCCCTGTGCCGCCCCAATATCGTCTGCGCTTATCCGATTTCCCCCCAGACCCATATCGTTGAGGCGCTCGGCCGCCTGGTGCGCGCGGGAAAGATTGAGGACTGCGAGTACCTCAATGTGGAGAGTGAATTCGGCGCGATGAGCGTCGCGATCGGCGCAAGCGCCGCCGGTGCCCGCGCCTATACAGCGACGGCTTCCCAGGGCCTGCTCTTCATGGCTGAGGCAATTTATAACGCCTCGGGTCTCGGTCTTCCGATCGTGATGACGGTCGCGAACCGCGCGATCGGCGCCCCGATCAACATCTGGAACGATCAGTCGGACTCTCTCTCCCAGCGCGACAGCGGCTGGCTGCAGCTGTTTGCTGAAGATAATCAGGAAGCGGTCGATCTCCATATTCAGGCTTTCCGTATCGCCGAAGAGCTGTCGCTCCCCGTGATGGTCTGCATGGACGGTTTCGTTCTGACGCACGCGCTCGAACGCATGGATATTCCGTCCCAGGAGCAGGTGGATCAGTTCCTCCCGCCCTATGAGCCGCGTCAGGTGCTCGATCCTGAGGATCCGGTGTCGATCGGCGCCATGGTGGGACCGGAAGCGTTTACCGAAGTCCGTTACCTTGCGCAGCACCGTTTCAATACGGCGCTTGAAGTCCTGCCCCGCGTGCAGGAAGAGTTTGCAAAGATTTTCGGCCGCCGCTCCGGCGGTCTCCTCTCCACGTACCGTACCGAAGACACGGATATCCGCGTGATCGGCATGGGTTCCTGCATCGGCACGATCAAGGATTCCGTGGATGAGCTCCGGGATGAAGGCCTCAACGTGGGTGTTGTCAGCCTGAAGAGCTTCCGTCCGTTCCCGTATGACGCGGTGAGAGAAGCGCTGAAAGGCGCGTCCCGCGTGGTCGTGATCGACCGCACGGTGACCCCGGGCAGCCGCGGTGTTCTCGGCATGGAAGTGGAATCCGCGCTCCGCGGCACGGGCACCGCCGTGAATACAGTGATTGCCGGCCTTGGCGGTCGCGCGATTACGCGCCACAGCATCAAGGCGACGCTGAAGGACGCGGCGGCCGGGAAGCTCCCGGATATCTTCTTCATGGATCTCGACCGTGAACTCGTTGAAAACCAGCTCGCGCGCGAGGCGAAGACCCGCCGTTCCGGTCCTGCAGCAGAAGAGATGCTGAAGGATGTTGGTCGCAGGAGCGCAGCTCAGGCTGCGTCCAAGTAGGCTTTAGGAGGCCAGTATGGAAGAGTCAAGAATCCATTTTTATCAGACCGGCACCTTTACGGTTGGTAATCGGCTTCTGGATGAGAAACTGAAGACACTGCAGAGCTCAACCAAGCGCTTCAATTCGCTGGAATCGGGACACCGCGCCTGCCAGGGCTGCGGCGAGGCCCTCGGCGCCCGCTACGCGCTGGACACGGCGATGGAAGAAACCGACGGCCGGATCGCCGTGACGAACGCTACCGGGTGCCTAGAAGTCTTCTCGACGCCGTATCCGGAAAGCGCCTGGAGAATGCCGTGGCTGCATTCGCTCTTCGGCAACGCGGCGGCTGTCGCGACCGGTATGGCCGCGGCCTATCGGGTCCGTGCGAAAAAGGACGGGAAGCCCCCGGTCCGCGTGATCGCCCAGGGCGGTGACGGCGGCACCACCGATATCGGCATGGGCTGCCTCTCCGGCATGTTCGACCGCAATGACGATGTGCTCTATATCTGCTACGACAATGAGGCGTACATGAATACGGGCGTGCAGCGCAGCTCCGCGACGCCCCCGACCGCACGTACCGCGACGACGATGCCGCAGCCGGGCTACGAAGGCAACAATTTCGGCCAGGGCAAGAGCGTGCCGCTGATCGCCATGGCGCACGGCATTCCGTACGTCGCGACCGCTACGGTGGCGGACCTCCATGACCTTGAGCGCAAGGTCCGCAAGGCGATGTCCATGCACGGTGCCCGCTATATCCAGATTCTCGTTCCGTGCCCGCTCGGCTGGGGCTTCGCCTCCGATAAGACCGTTGAAGTGGCGCGTCTCGCCGCGGAAACGGGCATCTTCCCGGTATTCGAGGCTGAGAACGGAGAAATCACGGGATCCTATAAGATTCGCCGTCCCACGCCGGTTGAGGCGTATCTGAAGCTGCAGAAGCGCTTCGCCCATCTGCTAGGCAAGAAGGGAGATCCGGAAACGGTGGCCCGTCTGCAGCGCATGGCGAACCGCAATATCGAAAAGTTTGGTCTGACCGAAGAGGCCGAGGAGCATCCTGAGGGACTGTTCCGCAGCCTGGTGAGCCCGAAGGGGGATGCAGAAAGTGTCTGAAAAAATCAATGATGAAACGCCGTTTGCGATTACGCTGAAGCCGCTCACGTCGCTCGAGAACCATACGGGCGCGTGGCGTACGCTGAAGCCGGCCTATAACTTCCACGAGCCGCCCTGCAGCGCGACGTGCCCCGCCGGGGAACGCTGCCGCGACTGGCTGTTCCTCGCGGAGGATGGCGGCTACGAGGCCGCGTGGCGGAAGATCATGGAAGATAATCCCTTCCCCGCCGTGATGGGCCGTGTCTGTTACCACACGTGCGAAACTGCCTGTAACCGCGGTCAGCTCGATGAATCGGTCGGCATCAACTCGGTTGAACGCTTCCTCGGTGACGAGGCTCTCGAGAAGGGCTGGGCGTCGCCTGTGCCGGCTCAGCCGAGCGGAAAGAAGGTGCTTGTGGTCGGCGCGGGTCCTGCCGGACTCTCCGCCGCCTATCATCTGACGCTCCTCGGGCATCAGGTGACGGTGGTGGATTCGGCTCCTGAAGCCGGCGGCATGATGCGCTACGGCATTCCGAAGTACCGTCTGCCGCGTGACATTCTCGATAAGGAAATCGACCGCATCGTGAAGCTCGGCGTGAAGCTTGAGCTGTCGCACGAAGTGCAGGATCTCGAGGCCGAAATGAAGGCCGGCGGCTATGACGCCGTGTTCCTCGGTGTCGGCGCGAAGCTGGCCCGCCGCGCTTATATTCCGGCCGGTGACTCGGCTCACATCCTTGACGCGGTTTCTGTTCTCCGCTCGATGGAAGGCGAAGAGAAGCCGATGCTCGGGCGCCGCGTTGTGGTCTACGGCGGCGGCAACACCGCGGTCGACGTGGCCCGTACCGTGAAGCGTCTCGGCGCCGAGCCTCTGATGGTCTACCGCCGTACCCGCCAGAAGGCGCCGGCTCACAGCTTCGAAATTGAGGAAGCTATCGAGGAAGGCGTCACGATGAAGTGGCTCTCCACCATTGCGGACGCCGAAGGCGGCGAAATCCGCATTGAGAAGATGGAGCTTGATGAGAACGGCTCCCCGAAGCCGACCGGCGAATTTGAAACGATCACTGCGGATTCCGTCGTGCTCGCGCTTGGCCAGCAGACGGACCTCTCCTTCATTGAAGGTCTTTCGGAAGTGAAGACGAAGGACGGCAGCATCGAGGTTGACGACACGCTGATGACCGGCAAGGCCGGAGTCTTCGCGGGCGGCGACGCGATTGAAGGCGCCCGCAACGTGACGGTCGCGATCGGACACGGCAAGAAAGCTGCCCGCGCGATCAATGCCTGGCTGCGCGGCGAGAAGTACGCCGAACCCTATCGCGGAAAGCCTGCCGAATTCAGCAATCTGAACACGTGGTACTTCTCGGACGCTCCGAAGACGGTCCGCCCGATGCTTGATATGGTCCGCCGTCAGACGACCTTTGAGGAAGTGCTGAAGGGCCTCACCGAAGAGAACGCGCTTTACGAAGCCCGCCGCTGCATGAGCTGCGGCAACTGCTTCGAGTGTGACAACTGCTACGGTGTCTGCCCGGATAATGTGATTGAGAAGCTCGGCCCGGGCCGCGGCTACAAGATCGATTACGAGTTCTGCAAGGGCTGCGGCATCTGCGCGAACGAGTGTCCGTGCGGCGCGATCGATATGAAGAAGGAAGAGATCTGAGTCCGGATCTTCTGATATCGGTATAGCGAAGAGGCAGGTTCCTGACGGAACCTGCCTCTTTTGCTTGATGGAAACTGAACGCGGATCTCAGCGGAACTGACGCCGGGCGAGGAGCGCGATCACGACACTCAGAAGAAGGAGCGAAGCGGCGAGATAGTACGGGATGCCAGGCGGAATCAGCTCATCTGTTCCCTTTGCCGTGTAGACAAGAAGCGGCGTGGAGATCACCGGGGCGATGGCACCGGAGAATGAGTTAAGGGAACTGATGGCGCCCATCGCGGAGCCCTGCATGGTGGGAGAGACCTGACGCGAGACCGCGCTCTGAATAATCGGAGAGGCGATTCCAAGGAGCGAAAACGTCCAGGCGAGAATCGCGGCGACGATGCCCCAGGTGGTGAAACCGATCCCCGCAAGCGCGAGGCACCCAATCGAAAGCGCGGCGATCACGAGGTGTTTCTCAGACTGAACGCGGATCAGGGCGGGAAGGAGCCACCCTTGAGTGAACGCGATGCAGAGGCCGAGCACGAACATCGAGAGACCGATATTCAGCGGTGTCCAACCGTACCGGAACTCTGTGTAGAGCGCCCAGGTGCACTGCATGAGTGACTGCGAGAGATAGATGAGACCGATGATCAGCACCATCGGAATGATGGGCTTTACCTTCAGGAGCGCGATGATCCCGATGAAAGGATTAAAGCGGCGGAAAGTCCAGGGACGCATATCCGGCGTCGTGAGACTTTCCGGCAGCACGAAGAAACCGTAGATGAAGTTCAGGCAGCAGATGGCGCCCGCGAAGGCGAAAGGAATCCGCGGGTCTATCTGCCCGAGAATGCCGCCGAGCGCCGGGCCGATCACGAAGGCGAGTCCGTAGACCGCACCGATCTTCCCAAAAGCGGCGGAGCGCTGCTGTTTCGGCGTGATGTCCGCAATGTAGGCCTGGGCGACGACGAGGTTCGCGGACAGCATGCCGCCCGCGATGCGGGACGCGAGCACAAGCGGGAGCGACGACGTGAAGGCCGGCACAAACTGCATGATGGAGAGGCCGAAGATACCGGTGAGCAGCACGGGCTTCCGGCCGAAACGGTCTGAAAGCGCGCCAAGGATCGGCGAGGAGAGGAACTGCATGATGCCGTAGCTCACCATGATCGCGCCGTACCAGTAGGTCTGCAGATCGCGGGTGCCTGCCAGATCGCCGATCAGCCGGGGCAGTACAGGAATGATCAGCCCGAAGCCCAGGGCATCCATAAAGATGCAGGCAAGGACAAAGCGGGTGGCGGGTTTAAGACTGCTCATGCGGTGGTGCCGGAAACGGTAGGTACAGAAATTTGAACATTATCCCTCAGATAGGGGATCGGAGGATGACCACAAAATACAGAGTTAAATAAAACAGGTATGCTAATGAATACGTCCTGCAAAAAATTGTTGCAAAAGGGCGTATCCCCCCTGGTCCTAAGAAAAAAAGTCAATATGCGGAAATTCTCACGAATCCTCGTGCCGTTCCTGGAGGGGTCTCTTGTCAAGGAGATCCTGTTCGCACTAGTGATCGGCATCATCGTTGCCCTGGTAGCGCCTGGCATCGCCGTGCCCCTCGGATTCCTCGGCACGTTCTTCATCTCGGCCTTGAAGGCCGTGGCCCCCGTGCTGGTCTTCTTCCTGGTTGCCGCGTCCATCGCGAACCAGAGCGTTGACACCCGGACGTCCATGAAGCCGATCATCGTGCTGTATGCCATCGGCACGCTCGCGTCCTCCATCGTTGCCGTTGTGGCGTCTTTCCTCTGGCCGACCACGATTCACCTCGTGGCTGCCGCTGAGGCGACTGCCCCGGGCGGTATTGCCGAAGTGCTGAAGAACCTCGTTCTCAACATCGTCGATAACCCCGTGAAGGCCCTCGCGAACGCGAACTACATCGGCATTCTCTCCTGGGCTATTGCTCTCGGCTTCATCCTCCGCAGCGCGAACGACACGACCCGAGAAATCATTCAGGACTTCTCGGAAGCTGTGACCACGGTCGTCCGTATCGTGATCCGTATCGCTCCGTTCGGTATTTTCGGTCTGGTCGCGAACACGGTCGCTACGGTCGGTCTCGGCGCCTTCGTGGGTTACGGCAAGCTGCTTCTCCTCCTCGTGGGCAGCATGCTCTTCATCGCCCTCGTGGTCTTCCCGATCATGGTCTGGTTCTGCATTCGCAAGAATCCGTATCCGCTCGTGATCCAGTGCCTGCGCGTGTCCGGTATCTGCGCTTTCTTCACCCGTTCGTCTGCCGCGAACATCCCGGTGAACCTCGACCTCTGCCGCAAGCTGAAGCTTGACGAAGGCACCTACTCGATTTCGATCCCGCTCGGTGCCACGGTCAACATGGGCGGCGCTGCCATCACGATCACGATTCTGACGCTCGCTGCCGCGAATTCGCTGGGTGTTCAGGTTGACTTCTGGACAGCCATCCTGCTCTGCTTCGTGTCCGCGATCTGCGCCGGCGGCGCCTCCGGTGTTCCGGGCGGCTCCCTGATGCTGATCCCGCTCGCCTGCGGTCTCTTCGGTATTGATAACTCGACCGCCATGCAGGTGGTGGCCGTGGGCTTCATCATCGGCGTGATCCAGGACTCCTGCGAAACGGCTCTGAACTCTTCGAGCGACGTGATGTTTACGGCGGCGGCCTGCCTCCGTCAGGAACGTCTCGATGCCGAAAAGGCCAAGTAAGCCTGAAAATCCGGCTGTTTAAGCAGTTCTGAAAACCCTTCCTCCTGATAGAAACGGGAGGAAGGGTTTATATTATCTGCCTGCTCCATCCTCACACTTTCCCCTCCCTCCAGGAATTCATGCGGCGTTTCCATTCAGCAAAAGAAGCATTGACCCAGGTATTCGGCTATGCCGATTTCCGGCCGCATCAGGAGGAAATCATCGAAGCCGTGATCGAGGGGCGGGATGCGCTGGTGCTGATGCCGACAGGCGGCGGGAAGAGCCTCTGCTACCAGATCCCCGCACTCGTCCGCGAGGGAACCGCGGTGATCGTGTCGCCTCTTATCGCGCTCATGCAGGATCAGATCACCGTGATTCAGAACCGGGGGCTTGAGGCGGCCTGCCTCAGTTCTGCGAACTCTCTGGAAGAGAACCGGGAGATTGAGAGTCAGTTCCTCTCAGGGACACTCGACTTTCTCTACGTCACCCCTGAGAGGCTTGTGAACGAGTGGACAATCTCGATGCTGCAGAGAGCGAGGGTCTCGCTTTTCGCGGTTGATGAAGCGCACTGCGTTGTGACCTGGGGGCACGATTTCCGTCCGGAATACGGCGCGCTCGGTCTTCTGAAAGAGCGTTTCCCGTCCGTTCCCCGGATCGCGCTCACCGCTACGGCCGATGCCTCGGCGCAGCAGGAAATCGCGGAACGGCTTCTGATTGATCCGAAGATTTTCATTACGAGCTTTGACCGCCCGAATATTCACTATCGGGTGACATTCGGCGCCGGGGAGGTGAAGCGGAAGCTTCTTGCCTTCATCACGCAGCGTCACCCAGGGCAGACCGGCATCATTTACTGCATCTCGCGCCGTCAGGTGGATACGATCTCTGACTTTCTCCGCGGCATGGGGATCCCCGCGCTTCCCTATCATGCGGGGCTCGGCGCCTCGCTCCGGGAAGAGAACCAGCGGGAGTTCATCGCGGGCCGCGGGGTCGTCATGGTGGCGACTGTGGCATTCGGGATGGGGATTGATAAGCCGGATGTCCGGTTTGTTGTCCATATCGGGCTTCCGAAGAGCATTGAGGCGTACTTCCAGGAAACGGGCCGCGCGGGCCGCGACGGGAAACCGTCAGAAGCCTGGCTTATCTGGGGATGGCGCGACGTGATGATCCAGCAGCAGTTTATCGAGAGCGGGGACGGCAGCCCGGAATTCAAGCAGCAGTCGCTTGAGAAGCTGGATGCCATGGTGGGGTACGCCGAAACCGGTGAGTGCCGGAGGCATTATCTCCTTGCCTGTCTCGGTGAGGAGTCTTCGACCCACTGCGGCTGCTGCGACAACTGCGACAGGCCGCCTGAGATGGCGGACCGGACGGTAGACGCTCAGAAATTCGTGAGCTGCGTGATCCGATGCGAGAGAGCCTCAGGGTGCTGCTTCGGCATGACGCATGTCATCAACGTGCTCCGGGGCGAAAGGACGAGCCTTGTGGCGGGGTACGGGCACGAGAAACTCTCCACCTGGGGAATCGGAAAGGATCTGAGTGAGGAGGAGTGGCGGGAACTCGCCCGGGTTCTCATCGCGAAGCGGATTCTGAACGCGGACTGGAAGAGCGAAGGGGTGCTGCGACCCGGACGCGCGAAAGCGCTCCTGAAGGGTGAGGAAACAATTCTGGTGCGGGTCAGCGCGCCCTCGCGCCCGGATCTGAAGCAGGGGCGCGTCAGAAAGCCGATCGAAGTCCGGGAGGATTATCGGCCGCTTGCGGACGCGCTCCGCGCCTGGCGCCGTGAAACCGCGGAGGCACAGGGGATTCCGGCCTATCGCATCATGACTGATGTGAGCCTCTCTGAAGTCGCCTCGATCCACCCGCAGTCGTTCGAAGCCCTCAGCCACGTGAACGGAATCGGCCCGAAGAAGCTTGACGCATACGGGACCGAGATTCTCCATATCGTGCGGGACTTCATGCGAAAGAAAAAAGGCACCGAAGTCTGACTTCGATGCCTTATGCGGGCGAGTCCCGGAGCTTCCGGATCAGACTCCGAGCTCCTTCGCGCGGGGCTTCTGCTTGCGGCCCTTCAGAATACGGTCGAACAGGCAGTTCGGCGCGATCTTCATCAGTTTTGCGAGCAGTCCCATCTGCCACGGGATCACCGTGTAGGTCTTATGTGCGTCAATCGCGCGGACAGCGCGTCTTGCGAACTCATCCGGCTCAAGGATGAAGGGCATAGGGTAGGGGTTCTTCGACGTGAGCGGGGTCTTGACGAACCCCGGGCACACAGTGAGGACCTTGACGCCGTGCTTCATCATTTCGATGCGGAGGCTTTCGCAGTAGTTGATAACGGAAGCCTTGCTGGAGCAGTAGGCTTCCGACCCCGGAAGGCCGCGGATGCCGGCAACAGAACCAATGCCGACCAGCGTTCCGGCGTGTCTCTCGATCATCGCCGGAAGGAAGCCGTGGAAGGTGTTCGCCATGCCGATAACGTTGATCCGATAGACCCGGTCCATGACGGCCAGATCCTCGTAGTACTGCGTCTTCACGCCGATTGAAACACCGGCGTTCGCAATCACGACGTCGGCGGGGCCCACTTCCTTCTCGAAGCGGTGGGCTGTTTCAATGATGCCGTCCCGATCGGTCACGTCGGCGACATAGCCCTTGTGACCGGTGCCGGGGAGCGAGGCGATCAGACGGTCGAGCGCATCCTGATGATGGGCCACAAGACCGAGAGTAGCGCCCTTCGCGGCGTAAACCCTGGCGAGACCGGAACCAATACCGCCGGTTGCGCCAGTGATGAAAACGTTAAGTGACATGCAGAACTCCGAAACCAGTTAGAGGCGAGCCTTTCTCGCACGCTGGGCGAGGGTCTCAACGACGACCAGATCGCTCTCACGGGTCGGCGTCATATGCGGGCCCGTGACGTACTTGCCGTCAATGCCGATCATCGGCGTCGCGTCAATGCCGTAGGACTGCCAGAGACGGGAAGCGGCGCGGGTCTTGTTGGCAACGCCGAAAGAATTGTAAGCGCTGTTCCACTGCTTGGCGTTCACGCCGGCCTTCACCATGAAGTCAGCGATATCGGCAGCCGGGTTCTCGTACTTATGCGTCTGGTAAATGACGGACTCGAAGAACTTCATGTGGAGCTTCGGTAGCAGGCCGAGAGACTCGAGCGCGTAGTAGGTCTTCACAAACGGGTCCAGGCGGGAGTCCCAGGCAACCGGATTCAGCTTGAAGTCGATCCAGGAGGGGAGCTTCTTCGACCAGGGTTCGATGATCGGATCAAAGCGGAAGCAGTGCGGGCAGGTATAGGAGAAGAAGTACACCACTTCAATCTTCTTACCCTTCATCGGCACAACGGGACGAACCATCGTGTATTCCTTGCCTTCCACCGGTGCGGTAGGAGTAGCAAACGCAGACAGCGGAAGCGAGGCAAGCGAGGCGGCCGAGAAAGTCAGAAGGTTTCTGCGAGAAATCATTTGAGAACGTTTCCTAAAAATCAGTGAATGATCTGGCCAGGAATGTCATTGGCGCGGAGCGTGCTCTGTGCCTTGCGGGCATCCCCTTCAGAGTGGAAGGGTCCAATACGGACGCGATAACGTCCATCATTGCCGTGAGAAACGCTGGAATCAAGTCCGGAGAACGCAATTTTGGCTCTAATTGTTTCAGCCTCGTCAGGCGTCTTGTAGGCACCGACGAGAACAAAGAAGTCAGGCGTCTGGGGCTGAACCGTCGTGGGGGCAGCCGCGTTGTTGTCCGCGAGCTGCTTATCGGCGGCCTGATCATCCTGAGCCGGGCGGCTCGGGGCAGGGGCCTTGGCGGAAGCCGCGGGGGACGAAGCCTGAGCGGAAGCGGGCTTGGGAGTCGTTCCGGGAGCGTAAAGCTTCTCATTCGGATCGGAGGACCGGCCCTTAAGCGCGTCCTGAACATATTCCGTCGACGAGGACTGAACCTTGCTCATGAACGGAACCGGAGACTCCGTTACGAACAGGGCGCCGCCAGCGGCGACAAGAAGGGCGACGACAGCGCCGCAGAGAAAGCCGGTTAGAAACTGCTTCATGAACAACTCCTTTTTCCAGAAAAGGGAATTTTCAAAAAGTTACATCCTCTCCGGGGCACTGACCCCGAGGAGAGCAAGACCGTTGCCAAGAACCTGGCGCACAGCGGCGAGCAGCGCGAGACGGCTGTTGCGGACGGCTTCATCCTCAACCAGCACGTGCTCTTCGTTATAGAAGGCGTGGAAGCTCGCGGCGAGATCGCGCAGGTAGAAGCAGAGCGTATGGGGCGTCAGGGCTTCGGAGGCAGCGGACAGCGTGGCGGAATAGTCTGCCAGATGGTTCATCAGGCTGATTTCCTTTTCGGAATTCAGCTGCGAGAGATCCATGGCAAGCATCTCTTCCGTGCTCGGAATCTTAAAGCCCTTTTCAGTGGCCTGGCGGAAGACCGAGCAGATGCGCGCATGAGCGTACTGCAGATAGTAGACGGGGTTCTCGTCGCTCTTCGACACAGCGAGGTTCACGTCGAAAACGAATTCGGCGTCAGCTTTACGGGAGACGAGGAAGTAACGGGCGGCGTCGCGGCCGACCCAGTCAACCAGGTCACGCAGCGTGATGTAGGAGCCGGAGCGCTTGCTCATCTTCACTTCCTGGCCGTCCTTCATCACGAGGAGCATCTTGTGCAGGAGCCACTCGGGGAAGACCTTCGGCACATCAAGGCCGAGAACCTTCGCCGCGGCCTGAATGCCGGCGCGGAGGCGGGCGCGGGTGCCGTGGTGGTCAGAGCCCTGGATGTTGATGGCGCGCGAGAAGCCGCGGCGGAACTTCGTGAGGTGATAGGCGACATCCGGCACGAAGTACGTGTAGAAGCCGTCCTGCTTCTTCATCACGCGGTCCTTGTCGTCGATCAGGCCGCCGAGGTCTTCCTTCGTGAAGTCCGTCGTACGGAGCCAGAGCGCGTTGTCCTTCTCATAGGTGTGGCCGGAGCGGATCATCGCGTTCACGGCTTCCTCGACGTAGCCGTCCGAGTAGAGCGAGCTTTCGAGGTAGTAGTTATCAAAGGAAACGCCGAGGGCCCGGAGGTCTTCGTCCTGTTCGTTGCGCAGATAGGCGACGGCGTACTTGCGGACGAGGGCGCTGTTATTCAGATCGCCGTCCGGGGTGATCGTTTCGCCGGAGCTCGTCACAGGGCGCTTCGCGATGTAGTCCTTCGCGATATCGGTGATGTATTCGCCGTGGTAGCCGTTTTCCGGGAACGTGATCTGCTCGCCGAGGAGTTCCTTGCCGCGGAGCGTGACGGAGACGGTCAGATTGTTGATCTGAGCGCCGGCGTCGTTGTAGTAGTACTCACGCGTGACCGCCCAGCCCTGAGTGGCGAGGATCTTCGAGAGCACGTCGCCGAGCGCGCCCTGGCGGGCGTGGCCGAGATGCAGCGGGCCGGTCGGGTTGGCGGACACGTACTCCACGATGACGGACTGGCCGGCCTTCGACTGATTGGTGCCGAACGCGTCGCCCTGACGGAGAACAGTCTTCACGATTTCCTGCTGAGCCGACTTGGCAAGGCGCAGATTGATGAAGCCCGGCCCGGCGATTTCCGCGGAGGAGAGCAGGGTGCTGAATTCCGGATCCGCCTTCATGACGGACACGAGCTGCTCGGCGATCTGGCGGGGAGCCTTATGAAGAATCTTGGCGGACTGCAGAGCGACCGTACAGGCAACATCGCCGTGTTCGGCGAGTTTCGGGCGCTCCAGCGTAACGGGAAGGGAACCTGCGCCGATAGCGGTAAGGGCACGGGTGAAGAGGCCAATCAGGGCCTGTTTTTGTTGATCGAGCATTTTTGCAGGAAAACGGACTGTTCTAAGTAATCCCTCTATTTTCGCAGAGTGCGCAGAGGGCGGGTAAAACGTGCGGGGTTTTTTGCGGGATCCGGCCGCCCGCCTGGGGCGTGCCGGATAACCGTGAGCGCAAGTCTCGGCGTCAGACTGCGGAGGTGCGCCGGTCGTGGGTGATCAGCGCATAGGCGGAATGATTGTGGATGGATTCGAAGTTTTCCACCTGGAGCTCGTACGAGACGATACGGGCGTCCTTATTGAGGTCAGTCGCGACGTCGCGGATGATGTCCTCAACGAACTTGGCGTGGTCGTAAGCGTATTCCGTGACGAACTTTTCGTCCTCGCGCTTCAGAAGAGACCAGAGCTCGCAGGAGCCGTTCTTTTCGGAGTAGCGAATCAGCTCCTCAAACGGAAGAGCTTCCGAGCAGAGAGCGTCAATCGTGATATGGGAGCGCTGATTGTGCGCGCCGTACCGGGAGATTTCCTTGCTGCAGGGGCAGAGGCTCGTCACCGGCGTGAGGACGCGTTCGCGAACCGTGGTCTCACCGTTCTCGCACGTCACCGTAAAGCCGGCTTCGTAGCTCATCAGACTCGACTGCTTGGAGATCGGAGCTGATTTGCGCACAAAGAAGGGGAAGTCAAACTCAATCTGACCGGAGACGGCGTCAAGCGTCTTCAGCATCCGGGCCATCAGATCTTCGAGAACGGGCTTGCAGAGCGGCTCGCGGGTTTCGTCAAGCAGACGGAAGAAGCGGGACATATGGGTGCCTTTCTGCCCGGCGGGGAGAGACACGTACATATTGACTGTTGCAACCGTGTGGAGCGGGCCGTCGACAGAGGCGACGACAACGGGCACGCGAACCGACTTGACGCCAACACGCTGAATCGGGATATGACGGCCGTCAGCGCTCGACTGGACGTCGGGCAGCGCGCAATTAAGAGAATTATCTGCGTTCATAAATAGATGTTCTGCCAATGAAGAGTAAGGAGGGCAGATGCGGGCTTGAAGACTCCATCGTTTCTGTTTCGATTTGTAGTCCTGATCGGCTTGGCTGAGGGGAGTTAATGCCGTCGGAAGTCGATCCCGCCGAAGCTCTCAAAGGTTTCTTGAGTACTCTCGTTGTGCGAAAGATTAGACATTGTAACCAAAACAAGGGAAAAAACAGAGACAGCCTCTTTATTTCTTAAAGAAATGTCGCAGAATAAATGAAATGGCAAAGATTCAGAAAGGAAAGAAAGAATGAGCGGTCGCTTTTATTACTATGGCGGTGGCGGGAACTCTCCGTACGGCTGGGTAGCCTGGGTGATCGGTCTGGCGGTCTTCGTCGGGCTGGGCATTCTGCTGCTCCCGATAGTCGGAGCCATTGTTCTGATCCTCGCCGCGGTGGCTGTCGCAGGCTTCCTATTCCGTGTGGTGGCGGATCTTCTGTCGCCGGGGAACCGGGAAGGGAACGATATGCCCGGGGATATGCCGGGGAGCGCCGAGCCCCCTCAGTCCCGTCAGCCGAATCCTGCGGCACCCGAACCGATTGCCTGCGATCCGACTCTTGAAGTGAAGGATGCAGTGGTGATTGAAGAGATTGACAGGGAAAATCGCAGCGATAACAACAGGAAAAACTCCTGATTAGGGAAAACGATTATTTGTCAGAAAGAAGAAATTTAACTCTGACGCTTGACTTTTTGTTCTGTTATTCGCATAATCCTATTCTCGCTTCCCCGGAGGGGTGCCTGAGTGGCTAAAAGGGGCAGACTGTAAATCTGTTGGCGTACGCCTACGATGGTTCGAATCCATCCCCCTCCACCAATTTTTCGGTAAGGGAAGAATCCAGTTTGTATGGGCGGGAGGTAAACCTCGCGTCTGTTGGGCGGGTGTAGCTCAATGGTAGAGCAGAAGCCTTCCAAGCTTACGACGAGGGTTCGATTCCCTTCACCCGCTCCAAGATTTATGCCCGTGTGGCTCAGTGGTAGAGCACTCCCTTGGTAAGGGAGAGGTCATGCGTCCGATCCGCATCACGGGCACCATTTTTCTATTGGCTGATGTTCATCAGCCGCATCTACCAAGTCCGGGAGCTGTTCACCATGGCAGAAAAAGAGAAGTATGTACGTAGCAAGCCCCACGTGAACGTGGGCACGATTGGTCACGTTGACCACGGCAAGACCACCCTGACGGCCGCTCTGACGACCGTCCTCGCCCAGAAGTTCGGCGGCGCGGCTCTCGCCTATGATCAGATCGACGCAGCTCCTGAAGAAAAGGCTCGTGGTATTACGATTAACTCCGCTCACGTTGAGTACGAGACCGAAAAGCGTCACTACGCTCACGTTGACTGCCCGGGGCACGCTGACTATGTGAAGAACATGATCACGGGCGCCGCTCAGATGGACGGTGCCATCCTGGTGGTGGCTGCTTCCGACGGCCCGATGCCCCAGACCCGTGAGCACATCCTGCTCGCCCGTCAGGTCGGCGTGCCGAACATCATCGTTTACCTGAACAAGTGCGACCTGGTCGACGATCCCGAACTGCTCGAGCTCGTTGAGATGGAAGTTCGTGAACTGCTGTCCGAGTACAAGTTCCCGGGCGATGACATCCCCGTCATCCGCGGTTCCGCCAAGCTCGCCCTCGAAGGCGATCAGTCCGAGTACGGCGTTCCGTCCGTCCTCAAGCTGGCCGAGACGATGGATTCCTACTTCCCGGAACCCGTCCGTGAACTCGACAAGCCGTTCCTGATGCCGATCGAAGACGTGTTCTCCATCTCTGGCCGCGGCACCGTGGTGACCGGCCGTGTGGAACGCGGCATCATCCACGTCGGCGATGAAATCGAAATCGTCGGTATCAAGCCGACCCAGAAGACGACCTGCACGGGCGTTGAAATGTTCCGCAAGCTCCTCGACGAAGGCGAGGCTGGCGACAACATCGGCTGCCTGCTGCGTGGTACGAAGCGTGAAGACGTCGAGCGCGGCCAGGTTGTGGCCAAGCCCGGCACGATCACCCCGCACACCAAGTTCGCTGCTCAGGTGTACGTTCTGAAGAAGGAAGAAGGCGGCCGTCATACCCCGTTCTTCAAGGGCTATCGTCCGCAGTTCTACTTCCGTACGACGGACGTGACCGGCACGATCGAGCTCGAAGAGGGCACCGAAATGGTGATGCCGGGCGACAACACCACGATGACCGTGACGCTGATTGCTCCGATCGCTATGGAAGAAGGTCTGCGCTTCGCTATTCGTGAAGGTGGTCACACGGTTGGTGCCGGTGTGGTTGCCAAGATCATCGAGTAATTTGCTAGAATTGCAGACCTCTATCGAGAGGTCTGCAGTTGCAGGGGTATAGCTCAATCGGCAGAGCGACGGTCTCCAAAACCGTAGGTTGAGGGTTCGATTCCTTCTGCCCCTGCCATCAGTTACACAAAGCCAAGCCGCGATCAATTGAGTGACCGCGGCTTAGTTGTTTATCGGGGGAATGCCCCGTTGGGTTAGAGAACCAATAATGAGCAAACCAAAAGAGCAGGTTGAGGAGCCCAGTAAGGGGCGCGATCTCGTCCTCGTCACGATTGCCATCATAGTGGCGGTTGCCGGCGTTCTTGCCTTCACTTTCCTCAGTGATCAGTCTCTGGGCGTGCGTCTTGCCTGCCTGGCTGCCGGCCTTGTGGTTGGCTGTGCTATTGCCTGGTTCAGCCCGTCGGGCAAGCGGTTTATCGCCTATGGCCGCGCCTCTTACGATGAGCTGCGCCTCGTTGTCTGGCCGACTCGCCGCGAAACCCTGACGAGCACTGGGCTTGTGATGGGATTTGTCGTAATCATTGCATTGTTCCTTTTCGTGATTGACAAGATCATCGAATGGGGACTCTATGATGTTCTTCTGAAGCTTATTTAATCAGCAGCAGGGGGACGGAGATCGAAATGACGGAAGAAGCCAAGCCTAATACCGAAGCGGGTAACGCTGAAGAAAATGCATCTGCCGGAAACATGAAGTGGTACACCATTCATGTTTATTCCAGCATGGAGAAGAGCGCTTACAACGCACTGGTTGACCGGATCTCGCATTCGGAATACAAGGACCTGTTCGGTGAAGTGCTTCTCCCGACTGAGAAGGTTGAGGATATCCGCAACGGCCGTAAAGTGACGACCGAGCGCCGTCTCTATCCGGGATACATCTTCATCCAGATGATCATGAACGATGATACGTGGCATCTGGTCAAGAACACCCCCCGTGTTATGGAATTCCTGGGCGGCAATCGCCCGACCCGCATTCCGGAATCCGACATTGCCCGTATCAAGGGAACGGTCGCGGAAGGCGTGGAGAAGCCGAAGCCCAAGGTGCTCTTCGAGCTCGGCGAAACGGTTCGTGTGAAGGAAGGCGCTTTCGCTGACTTCAATGGCCGTGTTGATGAAGTGAATTATGACAAGAGCCGTCTGAAGGTTCTTGTGTCGATCTTCGGCCGCCAGACCCCGGTTGATCTGGCTTTTGACGAAGTCGAAAAAGTTTAATTTATATCAAATAGATGCTCCTTTGAATAGTGGACTTAAAACCTGAGTTCGCTATAATAAGGGGCTTATTTGATTTCACTGTGGGGAGCCCGATTCTCGGGCGACTGAACCCAAGAGGATAACTATGGCAAAGAAAATCATCGGCTTTATCAAGCTGCAAGTGCCAGCTGGTAAGGCTAATCCTGCGCCGCCTATCGGCCCGGCTCTCGGCCAGCGCGGCCTGAACATCATGGAATTCTGCAAGGCCTTCAACGCCCGCACGCAGTCCATGGAAAAGGGTCTTCCGATTCCGGTCGTGATCACCGCCTTCTCGGATAAGTCCTTCACGTTCATCATGAAGACTCCCCCGGCGACGATCCTGATCAAGAAGGCTGCCAAGATTGAGAAGGGTTCTGCTCGTCCGCACACCAACAAGGTCGGCAAGATCACCCGCGCTCAGGCTGAAGAAATCGCCAAGGCCAAGGAGCCTGATCTGACTGCTGCTGATCTCGACGCGGCTGTTCGCACCATCGCTGGCTCCGCCCGCTCGATGGGTATCACGGTGGAGGGTCTGTAATGGCTAAGAAACTGTCCAAGCGCGTTGCTGCCAACCGTGCGAAAGTTGAACTCGGCAAGCTTTACGATGTGAAGGAAGCTATCGACCTGGTCAAGGGCTGCGCCTCTGCCAAGTTTGATGAGTCCTTTGACGTTGCCGTTCAGCTCGGTATCGATCCGAAGAAGTCTGACCAGACCGTCCGTGGCGCCTGCGTGCTGCCGGAAGGCACTGGCAAGGTTGTTCGTGTTGCTGTGTTCACCCAGGGTGCCCGCGCTGAAGAAGCGAAGGCTGCCGGTGCTGACATCGTCGGTTTCGACGACCTCGCCGACAAGGTGAAGGCTGGCTTCATGGACTTCGACGTTGTGATCGCCTCCCCGGACGCGATGCGCGTTGTCGGCCGCCTCGGCCAGGTCCTCGGCCCGCGTGGCCTGATGCCGAACCCGAAGGTTGGCACCGTGACCCCGAACGTCGCTGAAGCTGTCAAGAACGCCAAGGCTGGTCAGGTCCAGTTCCGTGCTGACAAGGCCGGTATCATTCACGCCTCCATCGGCCGTGCTTCTTTCGAGACCCCGCGTCTCGAAGCCAACCTCAAGGCTCTTATTGAAGCCCTGAACAAGGCTAAGCCTGCCGCCGCCAAGGGCGTGTACCTGAAGAAGGTTGCTCTCTCCTCCACCATGGGCATCGGTGCCCGCGTGGATCTGAGCACGCTTTCCAACTAATAAGTTTCATCATGGCGCTCCCCGAAAGTGGGGCGCTGTGCTGGGGCCGCGAGGCCCCAAGGGCTTTGGTGGCCGTGCCACAGCGCACGGCCAATGTCAAAGACCGCTGGAAGCGCAAGCTTTAAAAGTCTTAAGAGCGCCGACCTGAACGGGCAGCGCAATAAGATATCCAACGTAGACGGCAAAACCGAAGAGAGTGAATTACGTTGTACCGCAGGCCCATGTCGGCGGCTGCTCGTTCCCCTCTCTCTCGAGGTGAGCCGGTCATAAAAGAACCGGTGCTAGTTACTAGCACCTCTGAGTGGAGCCAGACCATGGGTCTTAATCGTCAAGATAAAGCGGCTGTGATCGAGGAAGTGAAGGCACTTGCTGCCGAAAGCACTTCCCTGATTTTCGCCGACTACCGTGGACTGAGCGTTGAAGCAATCACCGCCCTGCGCAAGGAAGCTCGCCAGAACGGTGTGAAGTTGCGTGTTGCCAAGAATACCCTGGTGAGCCGTGCCGTCGCCGAGACTCCGTTTGCCTGCGCTGCCGATAGCTTTACCGGCCCGCTGGTTTACGGCTTCTCTGCCGATCCGGTTGCCCTCGCCAAGGTGCTCTTCAACTTTGCTAAGAAGAACGAAGCGTTCGCCATCAAGGGCGGCGTCATGGATGGTAAGGCTCTTGACCTTGCCGCCATCGAGGCCCTCTCCACGATGCCGAGCCGCGACGAACTGATTGCTAAGTTGATGGCCACGATGAACGAGCCGATCGCTAAGTTCGTGCGTACCCTCAACGAAGTTCCGGCGCGTCTTGTGCGCACCGTCGCTGCAGTTCGAGATTCGAAGGAACAGGCTGCTGCCTAATCCTGTAGTTTTTTAAATTTAACCATACACAACGTATACGGAGTCATTTCAAATGGCACTCTCTAACGAAGAAATCCTCGAGGCGATCGCCTCCAAGTCCGTCCTTGAGATCTCTGAGCTGATCAAGCTGATGGAAGAAAAGTTCGGCGTTTCCGCTGCCGCCCCGGTTGCTGTCGCCGCTGCTGCTGGCGCTGCCGCCCCGGCCGCTGAAGCCAAGTCCGAGTTCGACGTCGTTCTGTCCGACGTTGGCGCGAACAAGATCAAGGTGATTAAGGTCGTCCGTGAAATCACGGGCCTGGGCCTGAAGGAAGCCAAGGATCTGGTCGAAGCCGCCCCGAAGGCTGTTAAGACCGCCGTTGCCAAGGCTGAAGCCGAAGAGCTGAAGAAGAAGCTCGAAGAGACCGGTGCTAAGGTCGACCTCAAGTAATTCTTTTCTGAATGCTTGAATTATCCGGTTCGGAGTTTCTCCGAACCGGATAAAATCGCTAGTGTCGATTTTGAAAAGAATTTGCCCTTGCGAATTTCTTTCAAAGTCTTCCCTAAATGAGTAAGAGTTGGGTCCTAACTAAAGTCTAGGATTGTGCCGCTGGGATAATCTGTTGTATCCAAGCGGCTTTTGCCGTCTCTTGCTTTTTCTTCTCTGGAGCAGGGTTTTCTTCCCTGACTCGCGTCGAACGGAGTGTCCATGTCGTACTCGTTCACTGAAAAGAAGCGCATCCGGAAAAGCTTCGCCAATCGTCCGAGCGTCCTCGCAGTGCCCCCCCTGTTGGATATTCAGTTGCGGTCTTATGCAGATTTCCTGCAGGCTGATGTTAAGCCGAATGCCCGCAAAGATATCGGTCTTCAGGCCGCCTTTACCTCTATCTTCCCGGTTTCCAGCCACAATGGGCTGGCCCGCCTTCGTTTTGTTAGTTATGACCTGGCTAAGCCAGAGTTTGATGTTGCAGAGTGCCAGCTCCGTGGTCTGAGCTACTCCTGCCGCCTTCGTGCCAAGATCCAGCTCGAGATCTATGACCGTGACGCCCCGACGACTGTAAAAGAAGTCCGGGAGAATGAAGTCTACATGGGCGAGATCCCTCTCATGACCGAGAAGGGCTCTTTCATCATCAACGGCTCTGAGCGAGTTATCGTCTCCCAGCTGCACCGCTCCCCTGGCATTTTCTTTGAAAATGACAAGGGCAAGACTCACTCCTCCGGCAAGCTGCTGTTCTCTGCCCGAGTGATTCCTTACCGCGGCTCCTGGCTCGACTTCGAGTTCGATGCGAAGGATATTCTCTTCTTCCGTATTGACCGCCGCCGCAAGATGCCCGGCACGATTCTGCTGAAGGCTCTGGGTATGACCCCGATGCAGATTCTTGCCCGCTTCTTCGAGTTCGATCACTTCACGCTGTCCGCGGAAGGTGCCCGTCTGTCGCTCATCCCTGAGCGTCTGAAGGGTGATTCCCTCGGCTTCAACATCGTCGACAAGGATGGCAAGATCATTGTCCCTGGCGACAAGCGTGTGAACGCCCGTCACGTCCGCCTGATCAACCAGGCCGGCATCAAGGAAATCCCCGTTCCGGACGATTACCTGATTGACCGCGTGCTCGCGAAGGACATCTATGATGAGGAAACCGGTGAGCAGATCGCTGCTGCCAACGCCCTGATCGATGAGAAGCTGCTTGAGAAGCTGCGTGCCGCCAATATCACGGAAATCGAGACGCTCTACACGAACGAACTCGATCACGGCGCTTACATTTCCGAGACCCTGCGTCTTGATGAAACGGCTGATAAGCTCGCCGCCCGCATCGCGATCTACCGCATGATGCGCCCGGGTGAGCCGCCGACCGAAGAAGCTGTCGAATCCCTGTTTGAACGCCTGTTCTTCTCGACCGATACGTACGATCTGTCCCGTGTCGGCCGCATGAAGATCAACGCCCGCTTCGGCAAGTCCGATATGACCGGCGCTGCCACGCTGACCGCGGAAGATATCGTCGATACGATGATGCTGCTCGTCGCGCTGCGCAACGGCCAGGACGATGTCGTCATGACTGACGACAACGGCGTCCAGCGTACCGTTCCGGTGAATGGTGTTGATGATATTGACCACCTCGGCAACCGCCGCGTCCGCTGCGTCGGCGAACTGGCTGAAAACCAGTTCCGTGCCGGCCTCGTCCGCGTTGAGCGCGCCGTGCGTGAACGCCTCGGCCAGGCCGAGAGCGACAACCTCACGCCGCAGGACCTGATCAACAGCAAGCCGATCTCCGCCTCGATCCGCGAGTTCTTTGGCTCCAGCCAGCTCTCGCAGTTCATGGACCAGACGAACCCGCTGTCCGAAATCACGCATAAGCGCCGTATTTCGGCCCTTGGCCCGGGCGGTCTGACCCGTGAGCGCGCCGGCTTCGAAGTGCGAGACGTGCATCCGACGCACTACGGCCGTGTCTGCCCGATTGAGACCCCTGAAGGTCCGAACATCGGTCTGATCAACTCGCTCGCTATTTACGCCCGCCTGAACGACTACGGCTTCCTTGAGACGCCGTATCGCCGCGTGGTTGACGGTGTCGCGACCAGCACGATTGACTACCTCTCCGCTATTGAGGAAGGCAAGTACATCATCGCCCAGGCGAACGCTGATCTGGATGAAAACAACCGCCTCACGCAGGAACTCGTGTCCTGCCACGAGAAGGGTGAATTCGTTCTGGCCCGTCCGGCTGACATTCAGTACATGGACGTTGCCCCGTCGCAGATCGTGTCTGTGGCCGCTTCCATGATTCCGTTCCTGGAGCATGACGACGCGAACCGAGCCCTGATGGGCGCGAACATGCAGCGTCAGGCAGTGCCCTGCCTCCGTCCGGAGTATCCGTTCGTCGGCACCGGTATGGAACGTACGGTCGCTGAGGACTCCAAGACGGCTGTCCAGGCCCGCCGCGGCGGTATCGTCGACTACGTTGACGCGAACCGTGTCGTTATTCGTGTGAACGACGAGGAAAGCGTTGCCGGTGAAGTGGGTGTTGATATTTACAACCTGCAGAAGTTCACCCGCTCCAACCAGTCCACGACGATCAATCAGCGTCCGATCGTGATGATCGGCGACCATGTGGCGAAGGGTGACGTGCTGGCTGACGGCGCTTCGACCGATCAGGGCGAACTCGCTCTCGGCCAGAACATGCTGATCGCCTTCATGCCGTGGAACGGCTACAACTACGAAGACTCGGTGCTGATCTCCGAGAAGGTCGTGGCTGATGACCGCTACACCTCGATCCACATCGAGGAACTCTCCGTCGTTGCCCGTGATACGAAGCTCGGCGCGGAAGAAATCACGCGCGATATTTCGAATCTGCCTGAGCAGCAGCTGAACCGTCTCGACGACGCCGGCATCGTGTTTATCGGTGCTGAGGTCGAGGCTGGCGACGTGCTGGTCGGCAAGGTGACGCCGAAGGGCGAAACCCAGCTCACGCCGGAAGAGAAGCTGCTGCGCGTGATCTTCGGTGAGAAGGCCTCCGACGTGAAGGATACGTCGCTGCGCGTTCCGTCCGGCATGTCCGGCACCGTGATCGACGTTCAGGTCTTCACCCGTGAAGGCGTGGAACGCGATTCCCGCGCGAAGTCGATTATTGAAGACGAACTGAAGCGCTACCAGCGAGATCTGGACGACGAACGCCGTATTGTTGAGACCGACGCCTGCGCCCGTCTCCGCCGTCAGATCACCGGTAAGAAGGTTCTCACGGCTCCGAACGGCCTGGGTGCCGGCTCGGTCCTGACCACTGAATACCTCGAAGGCCTGAACTACCAGCAGCTCTTCTCCATCGTGATGGAGACTGAGGATGATCAGAAGCTGATCGACCTCACGAAGAAGGCTCTGGAGAACAAGGTGAAGGAATTCGCCGAAGCCTACAACCTGAAGAAGGACAAGCTCACCCGCGGCGACGAACTGCCCCCGGGCGTGCTGAAGATGGTGAAGGTTTACATCGCCGAACGCCGCCGCCTGCAGCCTGGCGACAAGATGGCAGGCCGTCACGGTAACAAGGGTGTGGTCTCCAAGGTGAACCCGGTTGAGGATATGCCGTACATGGCTGACGGCCGTCCGATGGACATCGTGCTGAACCCGCTCGGCGTGCCGTCCCGTATGAACATCGGCCAGGTGCTGGAAGTCCATCTCGGATGGGCTGCAAAGGGCCTCGGCTGGCGTCTGCAGGAACTGCTCGACAGCGAACGCGGCAAGCAGGTGAAGGAAATCCGCGCCTTCCTGGAGAAGGTCTACAACATGACCGGCAAGAAGGAAGACATCGCGAGCCTCACCGATGACGAAGTGATCGCCATGGTGAACCGTATCAAGCACGGCATCCCGTTTGCTACGCCGGTGTTCGACGGTGCAAGCGAAGAGCAGATCAAGCAGATGCTGGAGATGGCATTCCCGGATTCCGAAGTGAAGCGCCTCCAGCTCACGCCGAACCGTGAACAGGCCACGCTGTACGACGGCCGCACGGGTGACGCCTTTACCTGCCCGGTGACGGTTGGCTACATGCACTACCTGAAGCTGCATCACCTGGTTGACGACAAGATGCATGCCCGCTCCACCGGTCCGTACTCTCTCGTGACCCAGCAGCCGCTCGGCGGTAAGGCTCAGTTCGGCGGACAGCGTTTCGGCGAAATGGAAGTCTGGGCTCTTGAAGCTTACGGCGCAGCCTACACGCTGCAGGAAATGCTGACGGTGAAGTCCGACGACGTTAACGGCCGTACGAAGATGTACGAAAACATTGTCAAGGGCGATCTGTCGATTGATGCCGGTATTCCGGAATCCTTCAATGTTCTGGTGCGCGAAATCCGCTCGCTCGGCATCGACATTGACTACGAGAAAAATTAAGGACGGTTTTCGAGATGAATAACGCCTTTCTCAATCTGTTTCAGCAGGTGCAGCAGGACAATCACTTTGATGCCCTGCGCATTTCGATCGCTTCGCCGGAAAAGATCCGTGAGTGGTCTTACGGCGAAGTGAAGAAGCCGGAAACGATCAATTACCGCACCTTTAAGCCGGAGCGTGATGGTCTTTTCTGCTGCCGTATTTTCGGGCCGATCAAGGACTACGAGTGCCTTTGCGGTAAGTACAAGCGCATGAAGCATCGCGGCGTCGTCTGCGAGAAGTGCGGCGTCGAAGTGACGCTGTCCAAGGTGCGCCGCGAACGCATGGGTCACATCGAGCTCGCGAGCCCGGTGGCTCATATCTGGTTCCTGAAGAGCCTGCCGTCCCGTATGGGCATGGTGCTCGATATCCCGCTGCGCGATATCGAACGCGTGCTGTACTTTGAAGCCTATATCGTTGTTGATCCGGGCATGACCCCGCTGAAGCGCGGTCAGCTCCTCACGGAAGACGATTACGCCGCGAAGACCGAAGAGTTCGGTGACGAATTCAAGGCCATGATGGGTGCCGAGGCTATCCGCGAGCTGCTGAAGTCTATCGATATTCCGAAGGAAATCGAGACGCTGCGCGCTGAGCTGAAGGACACCAACTCCGACGCGAAGATCAAGAAGTATGCGAAGCGCCTGAAGGTTCTCGAGGGTTTCCATCGCTCCGGAATTCATCCGGAATGGATGATTCTCGAGGTGCTGCCGGTGCTGCCGCCGGATCTGCGTCCGCTCGTGCCGCTCGACGGCGGCCGTTTCGCGACCTCCGATCTGAACGATCTGTACCGCCGCGTGATCAACCGTAACAACCGTCTGAAGCGTCTGCTCGAGCTGAAGGCCCCGGACATCATCGTGCGCAACGAAAAGCGCATGCTGCAGGAAGCTGTCGACTCTCTGATCGACAACGGCCGCCGCGGCAAGGCGATGACCGGTCCGAACAAGCGCCCGCTCAAGTCTCTCGCTGACATGATCAAGGGTAAGTCCGGCCGCTTCCGTCAGAACCTGCTCGGTAAGCGTGTGGACTACTCCGGCCGTTCCGTGATTACGGTGGGCCCGGAACTGAAGATGCACCAGTGCGGTGTGCCGAAGCCCATGGCTCTCGAGCTCTTCAAGCCCTTCATCTACAACAAGCTTGAGATGCGTGGTCTCGCGAACACGATCAAGGCTGCGAAGAAGATGGTCGAGACCCAGGATCCGGTGATCTGGGACATTCTCGAAGAAGTGATTTACGAGCACCCCGTGATGCTGAACCGTGCGCCTACGCTGCACCGTCTCGGCATTCAGGCGTTCGAACCTTGTCTGATCAGCGGCAAGGCTCTCCAGCTCCCGCCGCTCGTCTGCGCGCCGTTCAACGCCGACTTCGACGGCGACCAGATGGCTATTCACGTGCCGCTCTCTCTGGAAGCCCAGACCGAAGCCCGTACGCTGATGCTCTCGACGAACAACGTCCTCTTCCCGGCTAACGGTGATCCGGCGAACGTTCCGTCTCAGGATATGGTGCTGGGTCTCTACTGGAGCACCCGCTCCCGCGTCAACGCGCCTGGCGAAGGCATGTTCTTTGAGGACGTGGATGAAGTCCGCCGCGCTCTCTCCGCCGGTATCGTGACGCTGCAGACCCGCTGCACGGTCCGCGTGAAGGAGTACGACCTGAACCGCGAAACCGGTGAGACGAAGGAACGCACGATCCGTGTCGAAACGACCGCGGGCCGCGCTCTGCTGTCTGAAATCCTGCCGAAGGGCATGAAGTTCTCTGACATCAACAAGACGCTGAAGAAGAAGGAAATCGCCCGTCTGATTTCTACCTGCTTCCGTGTCTGCGGTCTCCGCGCGACGGTGGACTTCGTTGACTCTCTGAAGAACCGCGGCTACTACCTCTCCACGCAGGCCGGTGTTTCGATCTGCGTTGACGATATGAAGGTTCCGGCCGAGAAGCAGAAGCTCGTTGAAGCCGCTGAGAAGGAAGTGGAAGAGATTCAGTCTCAGTACACCTCCGGTCTCGTGACGCAGGGCGAACGCTACAACAAGGTGGTGGACATCTGGGGCCGTACCGCTGATGAAGTCGGTAAGGTCATGATGAAGGATCTGTCTGTCGAGCCGGTTATCGACCGCCACGGCAACAAGACCACCCAGGAATCGTTCAACGCCGTGTACATGGCTGCTGACTCCGGTGCCCGAGGCTCTCCTGCCCAGATCCGTCAGCTGGCCGGTATGCGAGGCCTGATGGCGAAGCCGGACGGCTCCATTATTGAAACGCCTATTACGGCTAACTTCCGTGAAGGCCTGAACGTTCTGCAGTACTTCGTGTCGACCCACGGTGCCCGTAAGGGTCTGGCCGATACGGCTCTGAAGACGGCTAACTCCGGCTACCTCACCCGCCGACTGGTGGATGTGACGCAGGACCTCGTCGTTACGGAGCAGGACTGCGGTACGAAGAATGGTGTGAAGATGCGCGCTCTCGTCGAATCCGGCGATGTGGTGCAGGCTCTGCGCGACCGTATCTTCGGCCGTGTGGCTGCGGAAGACATCAACAATCCGGAAACGGATGAGCTGATCGCCGCCGCTGGTACGCTGATCGATGAGAACATCTGCGACAAGATCGATGCCGCCGGCATTGATGAAGTGACGGTCCGTACGCCTCTTACGTGCGAAACCCGCCACGGCATCTGCGCCAAGTGCTATGGCCGCGATCTCGGCCGCGGCACGCTGGTGAACGAAGGCGAAGCGGTCGGCGTGATCGCTGCCCAGTCCATCGGTGAACCGGGCACGCAGCTGACGATGCGTACGTTCCATATCGGCGGCGCGGCGAGCCGTGCTGCTGTGGCTTCGAGCGTTGAAGCGAAGGCTTCCGGTAAGGTGAACTTCACCTCCGCGATGCGCTACGTCACGTCGAACAAGGGCGAACTCGTGGTGATTTCCCGTTCCGGCGAGATCGTTGTGACGGATGCCACGACGGGCCGCGAGCGTGAACGTCATAAGATCCAGTACGGTGCCACGCTGTCCGTGCATGAAGGCCAGCTGGTGAAGGCCGGCGAGCAGATGGCGACCTGGGATCCGATGACGCGTCCGATTATTTCGGAATACGCCGGTAAGATCCGCTTTGAAAACGTGATCGACAACGTCACGGTGATGAGCCAGACCGATGAAGTGACCGGTCTGTCCACGCAGGTGGTTATCGACTCCAAGCGCTCCACCTCGAGCCACGGTTCGAAGAAGGGCGGTTCCACCGGCACGCTGCGTCCGTTGGTCCACCTGATCGACGCGAACGGCAATGAGGTGAAGATTCCGGGTACGGATCACGCTGTGACGATTCAGCTGCCGGTCGGCGCTCTGGTCACGGTTCAGGACGGTCAGGAAATCGGTCAGGGCGAAGTGCTTGCCCGTATTCCGGTTGAATCCCAGAAGACCCGAGACATTACGGGCGGTCTGCCGCGAGTTGCCGAGCTCTTTGAAGCCCGCTCTCCGAAGGACGCCGGTATGCTGGCTGAAGTGACCGGTACGGTGACCTTCGGCAAGGAAACGAAGGGCAAGCAGCGCCTGATGATCACGGATAACGAAGGTGTTGATCACGAATTCCTGATCCCGAAGGACAAGACCGTGCTGGTGCATGACGGCCAGGTTGTCCAGAAGGGTGAAGAAATCGTTGACGGACCGGCCGATCCGCATGACATTCTGCGTCTGCTCGGTATTGAGGCTCTGGCCCGCTACATCGTCGACGAAGTTCAGGACGTGTACCGTCTGCAGGGCGTGAAGATCAACGATAAGCATATCGAAGTGATCGTCCGCCAGATGCTGCGCCGCGTGATCGTTGCTGATCCGGGCGACACGGGCTTCATCCAGGGTGAGCAGGTCGAACGCGCTGAACTCCTCGACGCGAACGACGAAGCGATCAGCCAGAACAAGCGTCCGGCGACCTATGAGAACCTGCTCCTTGGTATTACGAAGGCCTCGCTCTCGACCGACTCCTTCATTTCGGCCGCTTCCTTCCAGGAAACGACGCGAGTGCTCACCGAAGCCGCCATTATGGGCAAGGTTGACCACCTGCGCGGCCTGAAGGAAAACGTGATCGTCGGCCGTCTGATCCCGGCCGGTACCGGCCTTGCCTATCACAAGGCTGTGAAGGCGAGAGAAGCTGCCGAGGCTGCAGAAGCCAAGGCGCTCGCCGAAGCGACCGTTGCCGAACAGGTGGCTGTCGCGACCGAACAGGCTGCTCAGAGCGCTTCCGCTCAGAAGCCTGAATCTCCGGCCTCTGACAACTAAGACGCGCATTTAAGCCACTGGCTTATGAAGGCCGCCGCAGAATCCTGCGGCGGCCTTTTTCATAGGGGATCGCTCGTAAGGGGTATATATTTCAAGCGCTTAAACGAAAAATTTTTCGTCTGGAACTTGACAATTCCGCACTTAAAGGCGATACTCACATGTCTTTTCTCGACCACAAGGGGAGGAGTGTTTCTCCAAACCGCGTGAAGAGGAAAGATTTTTGCATTGTTAAACCTATAAAAGTTTTTGATTTTCAAAACTTTTAAGTTTTTTTGACGGACGTTTTTAATGCCAACTATTAATCAGCTTGTGCGCAAACCTCGCACTCTTACGCATGATAAGAGCAAGAGCCCTGCGCTGAAGAACAGCCCGCAGAAGCGCGGCGTTTGCACCCGTGTTTACACGACCACCCCGAAGAAGCCGAACTCCGCTCTGCGTAAGGTTGCGAAGGTTCGCCTGACCAACGGCTTCGAAGTCATTTCCTACATCGGCGGTGAAGGCCACAACCTTCAGGAACACTCCGTAGTTCTGATCCGTGGCGGCCGTGTGAAGGATCTGCCGGGTGTGCGTTACCACATCGTTCGCGGTTCTCTGGATACCCAGGGCGTGAAGGATCGTAAGCAGTCCCGCTCCAAGTACGGTGCGAAGCGCCCGAAGGCTGCCTAATCAGCTTTCGATGCTAAACGGCATGAGGAGAATGGTCTCCAGGTGCCGAGTAAGTCGCAGCCTGCATCATGTGGCTGCTGGAAATCGAGGCCTGCCAGAAAAGGCCCAAAATGACTGAAGATATTTAACGAGAGGAATTATGCCCCGTCGTCGTGAAGTACCAAAACGCGAAGTTTTGCCGGATCCTAAGTTCGGTAGCGTTGAAATTACCAAGTTTGTTAACGTGATCATGCTGGACGGCAAGAAGGCCGTCGCAGAGCGCATCGTTTATGGCGCCCTGAAGCAGATCGGAGAGAAGTCCGGTAAGGACCCCCTGGAAGTTTTCACCACTGCACTCAATAACGTCCGTCCGTTGGTTGAAGTGAAGAGCCGCCGAGTCGGCGGTGCCAACTACCAGGTTCCGGTTGAGATCCGTCCGGTCCGTCGTATGGCTCTGGCCATGCGCTGGCTCCGTGAAGCTGCCAAGAGCCGCTCTGAAAAGTCCATGCCGCTCCGCCTCGCCGGCGAGCTGCTCGACGCTTCCGAAGGTCGCGGCGGTGCCGTGAAGAAGCGTGACGAAGTCCATCGTATGGCTGAAGCCAACAAGGCCTTCTCTCATTTCCGCTTCTAATCCATTTAAGTTCTGGACAGAAAAGCGCAATCCCCATTTTCTGTCCAGAAAAGGACAAATCAAACTATGCGTACCACTCCGATTGAGCGCTATCGCAACATTGGCATCTCTGCCCACATCGACGCGGGCAAGACGACCACGACCGAGCGCATTCTGTATTACACCGGCGTAAACCACAAGATCGGCGAAGTGCATGATGGCGCGGCGACGATGGACTGGATGGAACAGGAACAGGAACGTGGCATCACGATTACCTCCGCCTGTACCACCTGCTACTGGCACGGCATGAAGATGCAGTACCCGGACGCCTACCGCTTCAACATCATCGACACCCCTGGGCACGTGGACTTCACGGTTGAAGTTGAACGTTCCCTGCGCGTGCTCGACGGCGCTGTCATGGTTTATGACTCCGTCGGCGGCGTTCAGCCTCAGTCCGAAACCGTTTGGCGTCAGGCCGAGCGTTATCACGTGCCGCGTATCGCGTTCGTGAACAAGATGGACCGCGTCGGCGCGAACTTCTTCCGCGTTTACGATCAGATCAAGAACCGTCTGCACGGCAACCCCGTGCCGATCGTGATTCCGGTCGGCGCTGAAGACAACTTCCGCGGCGTTGTTGACCTTCTCGAAATGAAGGCCATCATCTGGGACGAAGCCAGCCAGGGCATGAAGTTCGACTACGAAGACATCCCCGCTGATCTCGTTGACTCCGCCAACGAATGGCGTGAGAAGATGATCGAGTCTGCCGCTGAAGCTTCTGACGAGCTGATGGACAAGTACCTCGAAAACGGCACGCTCTCGAACGAAGAAGTCGTTCAGGGTCTGCGCGTTCTGACGATCGCGAACAAGGTTCAGCCGATGCTTTGCGGCTCCGCCTTCAAGAACAAGGGCGTGCAGCGCATGCTCGACGCTGTCGTTGAGTTCCTCCCGTCCCCGATCGACATTCCGCCGGTCCAGGGCTTCGACCTCGATGACAAGCCGGTTCTCCGCCACGCTGACGACAATGACTTCGCCAGCGCCCTGGTCTTCAAGATCATGACGGACCCGTTCGTTGGTCAGATCTCCTTCATCCGCGTGTACTCCGGCATTATGGTTTCCGGCGAAACCGTGCTGAACTCCACGAAGGACAAGAAGGAACGTCTCGGCCGTCTGCTGCAGATGCACGCCAACCAGCGTCACGAAATCAAGCAGGTTGAGGCAGGCGATATCGCCGCTGCCGTCGGCCTGAAGACCGTGACCACGGGCGACACGCTGTGCGACACCGAGCACCCGGTGATCCTTGAAAAGATGGAATTCCCGGATCCGGTTATTTCTGAGGCTGTTGAGCCGAAGACCAAGGCCGACCAGGAAAAGATGGCTCTCGCCCTCAGCCGCCTGGCTCAGGAAGATCCGTCCTTCCG
This sequence comes from Mesosutterella multiformis, assembly GCF_003402575.1. Lineage (GTDB taxonomy): Bacteria > Pseudomonadota > Gammaproteobacteria > Burkholderiales > Burkholderiaceae_F > Mesosutterella > Mesosutterella multiformis. Next base: position 603,716 of record NZ_BGZJ01000001.1, on the reverse strand, counting down.
CGTGCACACCGATGAAGAATCCGGCCAGACCATTATTTCCGGTATGGGCGAGCTCCACCTCGACGTGCTGGTTGACCGTATGCGTCGTGAATTCAACGTCGAAGCCACCGTTGGCAAGCCCCAGGTTGCTTACCGTGAAACGATCCGCTCCGTGGTTGAAAAGGCCGAATGCAAGTTCGTCAAGCAGACGGGCGGCCGCGGCCAGTACGGTCACGTTGTGCTGAAGCTGGAGCCGCAGCCTGCCGGCAAGGGCTTCGAATTCGTTGACGCCATTAAGGGCGGCGTGGTTCCGCGCGAGTACATCCCCGCGGTCCAGAAGGGTATTGAAGATGCCCTGAAGGCTGGCGTGCTGGCCGGCTACCCGGTGGTTGACGTCAAGGCTACGCTGTACTTCGGTTCCTACCACGAAGTTGACTCGAACGAAAACGCGTTCAAGATCGCCGGCTCGATGGCGTTCAAGGACGGTATGCGTGAAGGCAACCCGGTTCTGCTCGAGCCGATCATGAAGGTTGAAGTCGAAACGCCTGAAGAGTACATGGGCGACGTCGTCGGTGACCTTTCTTCCCGCCGCGGCAAGATCGACGGCATGGATGATCAGCAGGGCGGCGGCAAGGCCATCCGCGCGATGGTTCCGCTGGCTGAAATGTTCGGCTACGCGACCCGTCTGCGTTCTCTCACGAAGGGCCGTGCGACCTACGTCATGGAATTTGACCACTACGAGGAAACCCCGCGTAACGTGGCTGAAGCTGTGATTGCTGAAAAAGCTAAGTAACCTTGCGTAACTGATAAAATAAACAATCAGTTTCGCGAATCCAACAAGGATAGAAAATGGCAGAAAAAGAGAAGTATGTACGTAGCAAGCCCCACGTGAACGTGGGCACGATTGGTCACGTTGACCATGGCAAGACCACCCTGACGGCTGCTCTGACGACCGTCCTCGCCCAGAAGTTCGGCGGCGCGGCTCTCGCCTATGATCAGATTGACGCGGCTCCTGAAGAAAAGGCCCGTGGTATTACGATTAACTCCGCTCACGTTGAGTACGAGACCGAAAAGCGTCACTACGCTCACGTCGACTGCCCGGGGCACGCTGACTATGTGAAGAACATGATCACGGGCGCCGCTCAGATGGACGGTGCCATCCTGGTGGTGGCTGCTTCCGACGGCCCGATGCCCCAGACCCGTGAGCACATCCTGCTCGCCCGTCAGGTCGGCGTGCCGAACATCATCGTTTACCTGAACAAGTGCGACCTGGTCGACGATCCCGAACTGCTCGAGCTCGTTGAGATGGAAGTTCGTGAACTGCTGTCCGAGTACAAGTTCCCGGGCGATGACATCCCCGTCATCCGCGGTTCCGCCAAGCTCGCCCTCGAAGGCGATCAGTCCGAGTACGGCGTTCCGTCCGTCCTCAAGCTGGCCGAGACGATGGATTCCTACTTCCCGGAACCCGTCCGTGAACTCGACAAGCCGTTCCTGATGCCGATCGAAGACGTGTTCTCCATCTCTGGCCGCGGCACCGTGGTGACCGGCCGTGTGGAACGCGGCATCATCCACGTCGGCGATGAAATCGAAATCGTCGGTATCAAGCCGACCCAGAAGACGACCTGCACGGGCGTTGAAATGTTCCGCAAGCTCCTCGACGAAGGCGAGGCTGGCGACAACATCGGCTGCCTGCTGCGTGGTACGAAGCGTGAAGACGTCGAGCGCGGCCAGGTTGTGGCCAAGCCCGGCACGATCACCCCGCACACCAAGTTCGCTGCTCAGGTGTACGTTCTGAAGAAGGAAGAAGGCGGCCGTCATACCCCGTTCTTCAAGGGCTATCGTCCGCAGTTCTACTTCCGTACGACGGACGTGACCGGCACGATCGAGCTCGAAGAGGGCACCGAAATGGTGATGCCGGGCGACAACACCACGATGACTGTGACGCTGATCGCTCCGATCGCTATGGAAGAAGGTCTGCGCTTCGCTATTCGTGAAGGTGGTCACACGGTGGGTGCTGGCGTCGTTGCCAAGATCATCGAGTAATACTTTTACGAAAGAATCAGTTAGCTGATCTAAATCAGTTGACATGATGCACAGGATCGGGATATACTCCCGATCCTGTTGTTCTTTTTATGTTCTTTTTTGCAGGATATACTAGAAAATGCAGTCCCAGCGCATCCGTATTCGCCTGAAGGCCTACGATTACAAACTTATCGACCAGTCCGCTCAGGAAATCGTTGATACCGCCAAACGTACTGGCGCCGTCGTTCGCGGCCCGGTTCCCCTTCCCACCCGCTTCCAGCGTTTCGATATTCTCCGTTCGCCGCACGTCAACAAGACGAGCCGTGATCAGTTCGAGATCCGTACGCACCAGCGTCTGATGGACATCATTGATCCGACGGATAAGACCGTTGATGCCCTGATGAAGCTTGATCTTCCCGCGGGCGTGGATGTCAAGATCAAGGTTGAGTAATCAGCTTTGAACCAGCCCGGTTGCAGGAAATTCTGTATCGGGTTAAAATCGCACCTCTTTTTTGCCGCCAAGGCTCTATTGGTGGTGTTTTTTAGTAACGGTCCCGGCCAATCGTAGCCGGGGTGGAGAAAATAATGAGTGATAAGCTTGGCCTTGTTGGTCGCAAGGTCGGCATGACGCGCATTTTCACGGAGGAAGGTGTTTCCGTTCCCGTGACGGTGCTCGATGTGTCGAACAACCGAGTCACAGCTGTTAAGACGGAAGCTACCGATGGTTACAACGCGATCCAGGTCGCGTTTGGTACCCGCCGTCCCAGCCGCGTGACGAAGGCTCTTGCGGGCCAGTTCGCCAAAGCCGGCGTTGAAGCCGGTTCTTCTCTTAAAGAATTTCACGTTGATGCTGATAAGGTCGCCGAATTCAAGGCTGGCCAGACTCTGAGCGTCGAAATCTTCACGGTCGGTGAAAAGGTCGATGTGACCGCTCACACGATTGGTAAGGGCTTCGCCGGCGTCATCAAGCGTCACCACTTCAAGTCCGGTCGCGCTACGCACGGTAACTCGGTTACGACGAACTCTCCCGGTTCTACCGGTAATCGTCAGGACCCGGGCCGCGTGTTCCCCGGCAAGCGTATGGCTGGTCATCTCGGCGATGTGCAGCGCACCACCCAGAATCTGGTTGTGGCCCGCGTTGATGCCGCCCGTGGCCTGCTTCTCGTCCGCGGCGCAGTGCCTGGTGCCAAGAATGGCCAGGTCATTGTTCGTCCCGCTGTCAAGGCTTAAGGAGCGACCGAATGGAACTGAATGTTATTAATGAACAGGGCCAGGAAACCGCGAAGGTTGCGGCTTCTGACGCCGTGTTTGGTCGTGAGTACAACGAAGCCCTGATTCATCAGATCGTCGTCGCTTACATGGCCAATGCCCGCCAGGGCACCCGCGCTCAGCTGACTCGTGCTGAAGTGCATCATTCCACCAAGAAGCCGTTCAAGCAGAAGGGCACCGGCCGCGCTCGCGCTGGTATGACCTCTTCTCCGCTGTGGCGTAAGGGTGGCCGTGCTTTCCCGAATCTGCCTGAAGAAAACTTCAGCCAGAAGATCAACAAGAAGATGTACCGCGCCGCGATCGCCTCGATTCTGTCGAAGCTCGTTGCTGACGGCCGCCTCGTCGTGGTTGATTCTCTCGATGTGGATACCCCGAAGACCAAGGCGTTTGCTGCCAAGGCCAAGGCTCTGGGTGTTGCCGATTCTGCACTGTTTATTGCCAACGATGTCAGCGACAATCTTTACCTTGCTTCCCGCAATCTGAAGAACGTTTCTGTCGTCACGCCGCGTTACGCTGATCCGCTGTCCCTGATTCACTACAAGAAGGTTGTGGTTGAAAAGGCTGCGGTCGCTAAGCTCGAGGAGATGCTGGGATGAGCCAGGAACGTCTTAACAGGGTGCTGGTTGGCCCGATCGTCTCTGAAAAGAGCACGATGCTCGCCGACAAGAATAACCAGATCGCCTTCCGCGTCGTGAAAGACGCGACCAAGAAGGAAGTGAAGGACGCCGTCGAACTGCTGTTCAAGGTGCAGGTCGAATCCGTCCAGGTCATCAACCTGAAGGGCAAGCAGAAGCGCTTTGGCCGCTTTGAGGGTCGTCGCTCCGACGTCCGCAAGGCTTATGTGTGCCTCAAGCCTGGTCAGGACATTAACTTCGCGCAGGAGGTGAAGTAATGGCTCTCGTCAGCATGAAGCCGACGTCCGCTGGACGTCGCCACATGGTCAAGGTCGTTCACCCGGAACTCCATAAGGGCAAGCCGTTCGCTGCTCTGACCGAAAAGAAGAACCGCATTGACGGCCGTGACAACTACGGTCACATCACCACTCGTCATAAGGGTGGCGGCCACAAGCGTGCTTATCGTATCGTCGACTTCGTTCGTAACAAGGACGGCATTCCCGCCCGCGTCGAGCGTCTCGAATACGATCCGAACCGTACCGCTCATATCGCTCTCGTGCTGTTCGCTGACGGCGAACGCCGCTACATCATCGCCCCGAAGGGCCTGAAGGCTGGCGACAAGCTGGTGAACGGTTCCGAAGCTGAGATCAAGGTTGGCAACTGCCTGCCGCTCCGCAATATTCCGGTTGGTACGACGATTTGCTGCGTCGAACTCTTCCCGGGTAAGGGCGCTCAGCTTGCTCGTGCTGCTGGTTCCTACGCTCAGCTGATCGCCCGTGAAGGCGAGTATGCTCAGGTGCGTCTGCGTTCCGGTGAAGTCCGCCGCATCGGCATTGAATGCCGCGCGACGATCGGCACGGTTTCCAACGACGACCACAACCTGCGTGAACTCGGCAAGGCCGGTGCGAAGCGTTGGCGTGGTATCCGCCCGACGGTCCGTGGTGTTGCGATGAACCCGGTTGACCATCCGCACGGCGGTGGTGAAGGCAAGACCGGTACCGGTCGCGCGCCTGTGACTCCTTGGGGTCAGCTTACCCGTGGCTATCGCACTCGTAACAACAAGCGCACGGACAACATGATTGTCCAGCGTCGTTATCGGAAATAAGGGGGCGTAAATGTCTCGTTCGCTGAAAAAGGGACCGTTTGTAGACGCTTCCCTGATGAAAAAGGTTACCAAGGCCCAGGAGAGCCGCGATAAGCGCCCGCTCAAGACTTGGTCCCGTCGTTCTACCATCGTTCCGGAAATGATTGGTCTGACGATCGCCGTTCACAACGGCCGTCAGCACGTTCCGGTGTACATCAATGAGAACATGGTTGGTCATAAGCTGGGCGAATTTGCTATGACTCGTACCTTCCATGGTCACACTGCCGCTGCAGATAAGAAGTAAGGGGAAATGATGGAAACTACTGCTATTGTTCGCGGTGTGCGCCTGTCGGCCCAGCGTGGCCGTCTGGTTGCAGACCTCGTCCGCGGGAAGCCCGTGGATAAGGCTCTGAACATCCTGAACTTCACCCAGAAGAAAGCTGCAGTCATCATCAAGAAGGCTCTGGAATCTGCCATTGCCAACGCCGAGCACAATTTTGGTGCCGACATCGATGAGCTGTATGTCTCCAAGATTTACGTCGAGAAGGCTTCGACGCTGCGTCGTTTCCAGGCGCGCGCCAAGGGCCGCGGTTGCCGGATCGGCAAGCAGACCGCTCACGTCTTCGTGACGGTCAGTGACGCGAAAGCTAAGTAAAGGTGAATTATGGGTCAGAAAATTAATCCCAACGGCTTCCGTCTTCCGGTGACGCGCAACTGGACGTCTCACTGGTATGCGGTTGGCCGCAACTTCTCCCGCACGCTGGGTGAAGATCTGAAGGTTCGCAGCTTCCTGGAAAAGAAGCTGAAGAACGCCTCTGTTGGCCGTATCCTCATCGAGCGTCCGGCTAACAACGCCCGCATCACGATCTACACGGCCCGTCCGGGCATTGTGATCGGCAAGCAGGGTGCTGATATCGAGGTCCTGAAGGCTGAAGTTCAGAAGATGATGGGCGTGCCTGTTCACGTCGACATCGAAGAAATCCGCCGTCCTGATCTGTGCGCCAAGCTCGTTGCTGAGTCCATCACCCAGCAGCTCGAGAAGCGCATTATGTTCCGCCGCGCCATGAAGCGCGCTATGCAGAACGCGATGCGTCTCGGTGCCAAGGGCATCAAGATCATGTCCTCTGGTCGTCTGAATGGCGCTGAAATCGCCCGTACCGAATGGTACCGCGAAGGCCGTGTGCCGCTTCAGACCCTTCGTGCCAACATTGACTACGGCTTTGCCGAAGCCCACACCACCTACGGTGTGGTGGGTGTCAAGGTTTGGATCTACAAGGGTGACGATTTTGGTGTCGATGCCGCGATGGAACCGGCTCCTGAACGCGAAGGTCGTCGTGGCCGTCGCAACAACGGCGATCGTCCGGCCCGTACGGGTGCTCGCCGCGGCTCTGCGCGTCGTAACAATGAGGCTGAAGCTGCGGCTCCGGCCAAAGACGGAGAATAAGCAATGCTGCAACCCAACCGCACTAAGTACCGCAAGGACCAGAAGGGCCGTAATCCCGGCCTGGCCACGCGCGGCGCGAATGTTGCATTCGGCGACTTCGGCCTGAAGGCGCTCGAACGCGGTCGCATCACGGCCCGTCAGATTGAGGCGGCCCGTCGTGCGATTACCCGCCACATTAAGCGTGGTGGTCGTGTATGGATCCGCATCTTCCCGGACAAGCCCATTTCCACCAAGCCCGCTGAAGTTCGTATGGGCAACGGTAAGGGCAATCCTGAATACTGGGTCGCCCAGATTCAGCCGGGTCGTGTGCTCTATGAAATGGACGGCGTGGATGAGTCCGTGGCTCGTGAAGCCTTTGCCCTGGCTGCTGCCAAGCTGCCGGTGAAGACCACGTTCGTTGTTCGCCAGATCGGCATGTAAGGAGAGACGGCAATGGACGTTAAAGAACTGAAAGAGCTCGACGTAGCTGGACTTAAGAAAGAGCTGAACGAACAGGGCGAAGCCCTTTTCAAGCTCCGCCTGCAGAAGGCCACGCAGCAGCTTCATAACACCAACCAGATTCGCAATACGCGTCACGAAATCGCGCGTATCAAGACGATTCTCGCTCAGAAGGTGGCTAAATAATGACCGAAGAAAAAGTTGAAAAGACTCTCGGCCACACCCTCACGGGCGTGGTGGTGAGCGACAAGATGGACAAGACGATCACCGTCCTGGTTGAGCGTCGCGTCAAGCATCCGCTGTATGGCAAGTATGTCACGAAGACCAACAAGGTCCACGTGCATGACGAAGCCAATTCCGCAGCGGAAGGCGATACGGTTGAAATCGCGGCTACCCGCCCGATTTCCAAGACGGTTCACTGGAACCTCGTCCGCATCGTGCACAAGGCTGTTAAGATCTAATACCTGCCTCGGCAGATATTGAATCTGGAAGCGCCGGTCAGAAGAAATTCTGCCGGCGCTTTTAATTTGCCTGGAGAGTCCTGGGAAAAATGGAAAGGGGAGCTGAAAATTCCTTTCAGCTCAAAAAAGTACGCTTTCCTCGTTGCAACACTTGGGAAGATCAACTATACTGCTCGATTCTTGCAGTCCCGAAATCAGTCTGAGAGAGTTTTCTTTTCTCTGAAGTCCCTCAAAAGGCTGTGAAAGACTGCAGAAACCGAGGTAGCAGTCGTCTTCCTAACTGGTTGACCCTGTTATCAAATCGGTCCCGATGAAACTGGCGGCCTCGAGTTGCAAACATTGAAAATTTAGGGCATAATCCTAGACTCTACTTTTCAAGAATGCTTTTTGAAAAGTCAGCTCACAGTTGGGATGGCCGATGTTTCCTACATTGAACTGTTCCAGCTTTCTCCCGTACGGGACCAATACTGTCCGCATTTTGCGGCATAAGTTGGGTATTTGTAGCCATGATTCAGATGCAAACCAATCTGGACGTCGCCGACAACACCGGCGCTCGTTCAGTAATGTGTATCAAGGTGCTTGGCGGCTCAAAGCGTCGCTATGCCACCGTTGGTGACATTATCAAAGTGACGGTTAAGGACGCTGCCCCCCGCGGCCGTGTCAAGAAGGGCGAAGTCTATGACGCAGTCGTAGTTCGCACCGCCGCCGCCATCCGCCGTCCGGACGGCTCCTGCATTCGCTTCGACAAGAATGCGGCCGTTCTGCTTGACAATAAGAAGGAGCCTATCGGCACCCGTATCTTCGGACCGGTCACGCGCGAACTGCGTACCGAGAAGTTCATGAAGATCGTGTCGCTTGCTCCTGAAGTGATCTAAGGAGCGTAACGATGCAGCGTATCCGTAAAGGTGACGAAGTCATCGTTACCACTGGTAAGTACAAGGGCACCAAGGGCACGGTAACTGCCCGCGTTGATGAACGTCAAATCCTCGTTGAAGGCGTGAACGTCGTTAAGAAGGCTGTCCGCCCGAACCCGATGATCAATCAGCCTGGCGGCATTGTTGACAAGACCATGCCGATCGACCAGAGCAATGTCATGCTGTTCAACCCGGCTTCCAAGAAGGGTGAACGCGTGTCCTTTAAGATCGTTGATGGCAAGAAAGTCCGTGTGTTCAAGGACGGTTCTGTCGTCGGCGCCAAGGCGTAAGGAGTCAAGATGTCTCGTTTTCATACTCTGTACTCCGAAAAGATTGTTCCCGAACTGACCAAGAAGTTCGGCTACAAGTCCATTATGGAAGTGCCCCGCATCACCAAGATCACCCTGAACATGGGTGTTGGCGAAGCGGTGAATGATAAGAAGGTCGTCGACAACGCCGTTGGCGATATGACCAAGATCGCTGGCCAGAAGCCGGTTATCACGTACACCCGCAAGGCCATCGCGAACTTCAAGATCCGCGAAGGCATGCCGATCGGCTGCATGGTCACGCTGCGCGGCGAGCGTATGTATGACTTCCTGGACCGCCTCGTGACGATCGCCTTCCCGCGCGTTCGTGACTTCCGTGGCGTTTCCGGCCGTGCTTTTGACGGCCGCGGCAACTACAACATCGGTCTCCGTGAACAGATCATCTTCCCGGAAATCGAGTACGACAAGATCGATGCTGTCCGCGGTATGAACATCAGTATTACTACTACGGCGAAGACCGACGAAGAGTCCAAGGCTCTGCTCGCCGGGTTCAACTTCCCGTTCCGCAATTGAGGCAGGTAACAAATGGCTAAACTCGCACTTATTAATCGCGAAAAGAAGCGTGAAGCAACTGTCGCTAAGTTCGCTGCCAAGCGTGCCGCCCTCAAGGCGATTATCAATGACGCTACCCGCTCTATGGAAGAGCGCATGGAAGCACGTGCCCAGCTGCAGGCTCTGCCCCGCGATACCTCCCCGGTTCGCCTGCGCAACCGCTGCACCCTGACGGGCCGTCCGCGTGGAAACTTCCGCAAGTTCGGACTTTCCCGTTCCATGATTCGTGATGCCGCTATGCGCGGTGACATTCCCGGCCTGATCAAGGCTAGCTGGTAAGCGAGGAGATACGCAATGAGCATGAGTGATCCGATCGCCGATATGCTGACCCGCATTCGCAATGGTCAGATTGTCGACAAGACGGAAGTGGCGATGCCCTCCTCCAAGCTGAAGGTGGCTATTGCCCAGGTTTTGAAAGACGAAGGCTATATCGACGGTTTTTCTGTTGTCGCTAACGACGGCAAGGCTGAACTGCACATTGGCCTGAAGTACTATGCCGGTCGCCCGGTGATTGAGCGCATTGAGCGCGTCTCTCGCCCTGGCCTCCGTATTTACAAGAACCATCAGGACATCCCCCAGGTCATGAACGGCCTTGGCGTTGCGATCGTCTCCACCCCGAAGGGTGTTATGACTGACCGTGCTGCTCGCGCTGCTGGCGTGGGTGGTGAAGTCCTGTGCTACGTCGCTTAATCGGGAGATAAAGAATGTCGCGAATTGCAAGAATTCCGGTCGTCCTTGCTTCCGGTGTCGACTGCAAGATTACTGCCGATAGCGTTACCCTCAAGGGTAAGGTCGGCGAAGTTTCGACTCACATCCTCCCGCTTGTTGAAATCAAGCAGGACGGCAACACCCTTCACTTCTCTGCGAAGGATGAGTCCCGTGAATCGAACCAGAACTCCGGCACGATGACGGCTCTCGTCCGCTCGATGAACACCGGTGTTTCTGTTGGCTTTACCAAGACTCTGACGCTGGTTGGCGTGGGCTATCGTGCCCAGGCTCAGGGTCAGAAGCTTAACCTTTCTCTCGGCTTCTCCCACCCCGTCGTGCATGAAATGCCCGAAGGCGTGACTGTGAAGACCCCGACGCCGACCTCCATCGTGCTGTTCGGTGCCGATAAGCAGAAAGTTGGCCAGACTGCAGCTGTCATTCGCAGCTACCGTAAGCCGGAACCCTATAAGGGCAAGGGCATTCGGTACGAGAACGAAGTTGTGATCCTGAAAGAAACTAAGAAGAAATAAGCGAGACGGATATGATTAACAAAGAGAAAAGCCGTCAGCGTCGCGCGCGTGCTACGCGTGCCCGCATCAAGCTGCAGAAGGTGAATCGTCTTTCGATCCATCGTACCAACCTGCACATCTACGCGAGCATCATCAGCGCCGACGGCGGCCGCGTGCTCGTTTCTGCCTCCACGGTTGAGCGTGAAGTTCGCGACCAGCTGGCTGCTGCTAAGAGCAACGGCGGCAACGTGAATGCAGCCAAGATCATTGGCACCCGCATCGCTGAAAAGGCGAAGGCGGCTGGCATTGAATCCTGCGCTTTCGACCGTTCCGGATACCGTTATCACGGCCGCGTTGCTGCGCTGGCCGAGGCCGCGCGCGAAGCCGGTCTCAAGTTCTAAGGACTGAGCACAATGGCTAAGTTTCAAGGTAAGAATGCGGCTGCTGCTGATGACGGCTTCCGCGAGAAGATGATTGCGGTTAACCGCGTCACCAAGGTCGTCAAGGGCGGCCGTATCCTGGCGTTCGCCGCTCTCACGGTTGTGGGTGATGGCGAAGGCCGTGTTGGCATGGGCAAGGGCAAGTCCCGTGAAGTCCCCGCTGCCGTTCAGAAGGCCATGGATCGTGCCCGTCACGACATGAAGAAGTTCCCGCTTAACCACGGGACCGTCTTCCACACCGTCGAAGGCCATCACGGCGCTTCCCGCGTGATGCTCCGCCCGGCCCCTGAAGGTACCGGTATCATCGCCGGCGGCCCGATGCGTGCTGTCTGCGACGCGATCGGTATCACCGACGTGTACGCCAAGTGCTACGGTTCCTCGAATCCCTACAACATGGTTCGTGCGACCTTTGATGCTCTGAACAACATGCGGTCTCCGGCTGAAATTGCTGCCAAGCGCGGCAAGACGGTCGAAGAGATTGTTGGCTAATTCAGGAGATATTGGAAATGGCTGACAAGAAGACTGTAAAGGTTACCCTGGTCCGCAGCCCGATCGGCTGCAAGGCCGATCACCGCGCTACGGTGCTGGGCCTGGGACTCAAGAAGATCCGTCAGACTCGCGAGCTGGAAGACACGCCCGCGGTCCGTGGCATGATCAACAAGGTTTCGTACCTTGTCCGTGCTGAATGATCCGAGGATAAAAAATGCGTTTGAATACCATTAAGCCCGCTGAAGGCTCCAAGGCTTCGATCCGCCGTGTCGGTCGTGGCGTTGGTTCCGGCATGGGCAAGACCGCGACCCGTGGTCACAAAGGTCAGAAGTCCCGTGCTGGCGGCTTCCACAAGGTTGGTTTTGAAGGCGGCCAGATGCCGCTGTATCGTCGTCTGCCGAAGCGTGGCTTTACTTCCCTTACCCATCGGTTCGTGGAAGAAGTCCGCCTGAGCGACCTCGAAGCCCTGCCTGTTGAAGAGATTGATCTGCTCGTTCTGAAGAACGCGAACGTCGTGTCTCCGCTTACCGCTGAAGCCCGCGTGATCCTGTCCGGTGCCATCACCCGCAAGGTTACGATCCGTGGCCTCAAGGTGACGAAGGGTGCCAAGGCTGCCATCGAGGCTGCCGGCGGCACGGTGATCGCAGAGTAATTTCTTCACTAGGGGCAGAACGTGGCGTACAGCCGTAAAACTAAGGAGCAGAGCAAGGGGAAGTACACGGACCTGAAACAGCGTCTCGTGTTCCTCGCGCTTGCGCTCGTCGTATACCGGATCGGTGCTCACATACCGGTTCCGGGAATTGATCCTGATATGCTCCAGCAGCTGTTCAATCAGCAGCAGGGCGGCATTCTCGGGCTGTTCAACATGTTCTCCGGTGGCGCTCTCTCGCGGTTCTCGCTTTTCGCGCTGGGTATCATGCCGTACATTTCTGCAGCCATTATTCTGCAGATGCTGTCCTACGTGATGCCCTCGCTCGAAGCTCTCCGCAAAGAGGGAGAGTCCGGACGAAGAAAGATCACTCAGTACACGCGTTACACGACGCTCTTCCTGGGTCTGTTCCAGGCTTTCGGTATTTCCGCGGCCCTTCAGACCCAGCCTGGCCTGGTAATCAATCCGGGTTTCGTGTTCCAGTTCACCTGCGTCGTTTCCCTCGTCACGGGAACCATGTTCCTGATGTGGCTTGGTGAGCAGATTACGGAACGCGGTCTTGGCAACGGTATCTCCATCATCATCTTCGCAGGTATTGTGGCGGGTCTTCCCAACGCAGTTACCGGCCTGATGCAGCTGGTGAGCACCGGCGCTATCAACCCGCTCGCGGCGATCTTCGTGATCGCTGTCGTGCTGGCTGTGACCGCCTTCGTGGTGTTTATGGAACGCGGACAGCGCCGTATTACGGTGAATTACGCGCGTCGGCAGGTTGGCCGTCGGATCATGGGAGGCCAGTCTACGTACCTGCCTCTCAAGATCAATATGGCGAACGTGATTCCGCCGATTTTCGCTTCCTCCCTGATTCTGTTCCCGGCTACGGTCGCGGGCTGGATGACGGCCAGTGATTCCAATCGCTGGCTCCGTGACCTGGCTGCGTCTCTCGCTCCGGGACAGCCGATCTACACGCTGCTTTACGCAACGCTGATCGTGTTCTTTGCTTATTTCTATACGGCTCTTGTTTTCAATCCGAAAGAAACGGCAGATAACCTGAAGAAGGGTGGGGCGTTCATCCCCGGCATTCGTCCTGGCGACCAGACCGCCAAGTACATTGATCGTGTGCTTCAGCGTCTGACCCTGAGTGGTGCAATTTACCTGGTGTTCGTCTGCTTGGTTCCTGAGTTCCTCAATCTGAAGTTCAATGTGCCTTTCTACTTCGGCGGCACTTCCCTGCTGATCGTTGTGGTGGTTGCGATGGACTTTATGAGCCAGGTTCAGGCCTATCTGATGTCCCACCAGTATGAAAGTTTGCTGAGGAAGACTAACTTCCAAGGTTTTGGCCGGGGGATGTGATCCCGGCGTAATAAAGGATGCAGGCGGTTTCTGCAAACCGCTGATCTGGCGAAACGGGGAGCACCCATCCAGTAGGAATTGCACCTAAAGAGTTGAAAAGGATGCACTACATCCAATTTTCAGCTTGTGCAAAACCGAAAAATGGTTTATGCTCTCTCGTTTCTGTCAGAATGCATCAGATCCCATGCCCGTGAGGGTATGGATGGAGATGAAAATGAAGGTAGCAGCTTCGGTTAAACGCATGTGCCGTAACTGCAAGATCGTTAAGCGCAAGGGTGTTGTGCGCGTGATCTGCAGCGACCCGCGTCACAAGCAGCGTCAAGGCTAAAGAGGTAAAGTAAAAAATGGCTCGTATCGCCGGTATTAATATTCCGCCGAATCAGCATGCCGTGATCGGTCTGACCGCCATCTATGGTATCGGTCTCACCCGTGCTCGCGACATCTGTGATGCTTGCGGAATCCCGCAGTCCAAGTTGGTCAAGGACCTCAATGATGAAGAACTCGAAAAGATCCGTGATGCGGTCTCGAAGTTCGTCGTCGAGGGTGACCTCCGTCGTGAAATTCAGCTTTCGATCAAGCGTCTGATCGACCTCGGTACTTATCGTGGCATGCGGCATCGTCGCGGTCTGCCCTGCCGTGGTCAGCGTACCCGCACCAATGCCCGTACCCGCAAGGGCCCGCGCAAGGTTGGTGTCACGCTTAAGAAGTAATTTAGAGGATTAGCATGGCTGGCAACACTAATAAAAATTCCGCGGCTTCGGCTCGCGGTCGTAAGAAGGTTCGCAAGGTTGTGACGGAAGGCGTCGCTCACGTCCACGCGTCCTTCAATAACACTATCATCACGATCACTGATCGCCAGGGCAACGTCATTGCGGCGTCCTCCTCCGGCGCTCAGGGTTTCAAGGGCTCCCGTAAGTCCACGTCTTTCGCTGCTCAGGTTGCTAGCGAAAAGGCTGGCCGTACGGCTCTTGAATATGGTCTTAAGAACGTTGACGTTCAGGTTTTCGGGCCCGGCCCGGGACGTGAAAGCAGCATCCGCGCTCTGAATGCCCTCGGCATCCGCGTTACCTCCATCCAGGATGTGACCCCGGTTCCGCACAATGGCGTTCGTCCGTCGAAGCGCCGTCGCGTTTAATTTCTTTTAATTTTTCCGTGTCCTTTCTCCACAACCGGGAGAAAAGACTGAATGCGGTTTTATCCGCAGGATAAGAGAGGCTAATTTTAAATGGCACGTTATCTCGGTCCCAAGCTCAAGCTTTCGCGTCGCGAAGGGGGCGATCTTAACCTTAAGAGCGCCCGCCGTCCCTTCGAAGACAAAGTGAAGGATGCTAATACTAAGCCGGGCCAGCACGGCAAAGTTTCCGGCACTCGTATGTCGGACTACGGCAACCAGCTTCGCGAAAAGCAGAAGGTCAAGCGTATTTACGGTCTGCTCGAGCGTCAGTTCCGCCGTTATTTCAAGAACGCCGAAGCGATGCGCGGCAACACCGGTACCAACCTGCTGCTGCTCCTCGAGAGCCGTCTTGACAACGTGGTTTACCGTATGGGCTTTGCATCCACCCGTGCAGAAGCTCGTCAGCTCGTGAGCCACGGCGCGATCGCTGTCAATGGCAATCGCGTGAATATTCCTTCCGCCTCGGTTAAGCCCGGGGATGTTGTCTCCATCCGCGAAAAGGCCCGTAAGCAGGCCCGTATCGCTGAGGCTCTTGAACTCGCCGCCGGCACCATGCCCAGCTGGGTTGCTGTCGATGCCAAGAAGTTTGAAGGCACCTTCAAGAACCTGCCTGAACGTCAGGAGTTCGCTCCTGATGTGAACGAACAGCTCGTCGTCGAACTGTACTCTCGTTAATCAGGCCCCTGATGGTCCGGATCGTAGTGCGATCCGGTCCGTCAAGTGCAGGAAAAGCGCGGATAGTCCTTTTGGGGCACTGTCCGCGTTTCTTTACTTTTAAGCCCCTGACCTCCATCAGCCTTATCGGTGTAACGAGCCGAGGGTATTGAATAGGAACGTCGATTTATGTTTAATGCAGAACTGCTCAAGCCGAACAACATTGATGTCGCGCTTGATGAGAAGAATCCGAACCGTGCCGTGATCACGCTCGAACCGTTCGAGCGCGGCTATGGTCACACCCTGGGCAATGCGCTCCGCCGCATTCTCCTCGCCTCCATGGTGGGCTATGCCCCGACCGAGGCTGAGATCACGGGTATCGTGCACGAATACTCCCAGATTGAAGGCGTGATGGAAGATGCCGTCGACGTCCTCCTCAATCTGAAGGGCGTGATCTTCAAGCTTGAAGGCCGTGAGGAAGTTTCTCTGGTTCTCCGCAAGAAGGGCAATACCGTTGTGACGGCGGCCGACTTCGACCTGCCCCATGACGTCGTGGTGCTGAATCCCGATCATGTGATCGCTCACCTCACTGGCGGCCGTCTTGAGCTGAAGGTGAAGGTTGAGAAGGGCCGCGGCTATCAGCCGGGCAACGTGCGTGCTTTCGCTGACGATCATTCCCGTCAGCAGATTGGTCATCTCCTGATGGATGCTTCCTTCAGCCCGATCGTCCGTGTCGCCTATCAGGTGAGCCCGGCCCGTGTCGGTCAGAGAACTGACCTTGATAAGCTCGCGCTCGAGATCGTGACGAACGGCGTTATCACGCCGGAAGAAGCTCTCCGCGAATCCGTCCGCATCCTCCAGGATCAGCTGTCGATCTTCGGCTCCATCAAGACCGCTGCTGCTGACAAGGCTGAACCCGAGGAAGAAAGCTCCGTCAACAATCCGCTGCCGCTTGATCCGGTTCTTATGCGTCCGATTGATGACCTCGAACTCACGGTTCGCTCCGCGAACTGCCTGAAGGCCGAGAGCATCTCCTACATCGGCGATCTGATCCAGCGCACCGAGAACGAACTCCTGAAGACCCCGAATCTGGGCCGCAAGTCCCTGAACGAGATCAAGGAAGTCCTCGCTGCCCACGGTCTTACGCTCGGCATGAAGCTTGAGAACTGGCCACCCCAGGGTCTTGAGCGTTAATTTGTAATTGCAGTTGCGCAAAGCCGGCGTTTGGTGTAATCTCCGCCTGCTTTGCGCTTCGCAAAACATTGCTTTACCCGTCCGCCTCCTGGTTTCTCTCGAGGATAGAAGAGTCGGGATTCTTCTGCCTTTGCCGGCAGATCTCAAAACTAATAGGAATTTACAAAATGCGTCATCGTTTAGGTCTTCGTAAGCTTAACCGCACCAGCGCCCATCGTCTGGCCATGTTCCGCAACATGTCCGTCTCCCTGCTTCGTCACGAAGCCATCAAGACGACCCTGCCGAAGGCGAAGGAACTCCGCCGCGTGGTTGAGCCCCTGATCACCCTTGCCAAGAACCCGACCCTGGCCAACCGCCGCCTCGCGTTCAACCGCCTCCGTGATCGCGAGATCGTTCAGAAGCTGTTCGATGAAATCGGACCGCGCTTCGCCAACCGCAACGGCGGCTACACCCGCATCCTCAAGATGGGCTTCCGCCCGGGCGACAACGCTCCAATCGCCTACATGGAACTGACCGAAAAGGCTGCTCCGAAGGCTGAGCCGGTTGAAGAAGAAAACAAGTAATTTCTGATTCAGCTTAAAGCCGCCGGCAGTCTCCGGACTGCCGGCAGTTTGAATCGAACGGGTCTTTTCCTGCAAAGGGGAAGATCCGTTTTTTCTTGCGGGGAACGCCGTGGATCAGTCTGAAAATTCAACTGTCAGAATCGATAAGTGGCTCTGGGCCGCCCGTTTCTTCAAGACGCGGAGCCTCGCCCAGGAAGCGCTTGAGCTCGGACGCGTGCGTGAGAACGGGGACCGGATCAAGCCGTCCCGGCAGCTGCGCACCGGGGAGCTTCTTTCAGTCACTCGCGGCGAGGACACGATGGAAGTTCTCGTCACGGGGCTGAGTGACAAGCGGGGATCGGCGACAGACGCCGCGAAGCTCTATGAGGAAACCGAGTCGAGCAAGGCGCTGAGGCGCTCAAGGAAGGATATTCTGAAGCTTGCCGCGGAGCCCGCGGGAAGCATCCGGGGAGGGCGCCCCACGAAGCGTGAGGGACGGAAGCTCCGGAACTTCAGGAACAGCTTCTGAGAAGGCAGCAGAAAAACCTGGCTTGCGCCAGGTTTTTCTTTACCGGAAAGTGAGTGTCCGGATCAGTACTCGTAGCCTTCCTTCAGCCAGCGGGCGACATCGAGCGAGCAGTACGTGAGGATGCCGTCAGCGCCGGCGCGCTTCGCGCAGATCATCGTTTCCATCGTGATCTTCTTTTCATCGATTGCGCCTGCGGCAGCCGCGAACTTCAGCATGGCGTATTCGCCCGACACGTGGTAGAGGAAGGTCGGAGCCTTGAACTCTTCCTTCACGCGCCACAGCACGTCAAGGTACGGAATGCCAGGCTTCACCATGACCATATCCGCGCCTTCCTGCAGGTCATAGCCGACTTCCCAGAGGGCTTCGTTGCCGTTTGCCGGATCCTGCTGGTAGACGTTCTTGTTCGAGCGGCCGAGGTTCGAGGAGGAACCCACGGCGTCGCGGAACGGGCCGTAGTACGAGGAGGCGTACTTCGCGGAGTAAGCCATGATCCGGGTATAGATCAGGTTCTCTTTCTCAAAGGCGCGGCGGATCGTGCCGATACGGCCGTCCATCATGTCAGACGGGGCAATCACGTCAGCGCCCGCGCGGGCCTGGCAGAGGGACTGCAGCACGAGCTGCTCCACGGTCTCATCATTCATGATGAATCCCGTGTCGTCGATCAGGCCGTCCTGGCCGTGCGTCGTGTAGGGGTCGAGCGCGACGTCAGTCATGATGCCGAGCTCAGGGAACTTCTCCTTCACCGCCTTGATCGTGCGGGGAATGAGACCGTCCGGGTTGTGGGCTTCGCGGCCGTCCGGCGTCTTCAGTTCCTGTTCAATATGCGGGAAGAGTGCGATCATCGGCACGCCAAGATCAACGCACTCCTGGCAGACTTCGAGCAGTTCATCGATCGAAAGACGGGAAACGCCCGGCATCGTCGGGATGGGGTCGCGGCGGTGTTCGCCCTCCTGGACAAAAACCGGCAGGATCAGATCGTTCGGAGAAAGCGTCGTTTCACGGACGAGTCTGCGGGAAAAGCTGTCATGACGGTTGCGGCGCATGCGCACCATAGGAAACTGACCAAGAGTCTGCATCGAATTGCCTCAAAGGTATTAAAACAAGAGCGTCCGGGGGCGGGCTGTGCCGCGCTGGACGCGTCTATTGGGATTAGCCGGAAGGATCAGAGACCGAGCCACCCGTCGAGGGTTGCCCGGAGCTCTTCCACACCGGTCTTCTTCAGCCCGGAGAAGTACTGCACGGAGACCGGATTCACGCAGGTTTCCGCGCGCTTCTTCACGGCCGCTATTACATCACGCCGTTCTGAAACCGTCCTTAACTGATCCTCCTTATTGATGAGCCAGACCATCTTCGCAGTGGGGCGGTTTCTCATGAACTCAATCACCCATTCGTCGGAGGGCATGAACGGACGGCGGGCATCCATGATGAGCACGACGCCAAGCAGCGCGCTGCGCTCCGAGATGTAGCCGCCGACGAGGTCAGACCAGGAGGAACGGATGTTCGCCGTGGTCTTCGCGTAGCCGTAGCCCGGAAGGTCGACGAGATACGCGACGGGATGCCGTTCGTGGGTCACCTTGTCCTTGGTCGCGAGCTCAAAGAAGTTGATGAGCTGGGTGCGGCCGGGGGTCTTCGAAGCGAAGGCAAGCTTTCCCTGACGGGTGAGCGTGTTGATCGCGGTGGACTTGCCGGCGTTGGAACGGCCGGCAAAGGCGATCTCCGGCACGCTTGCCGGCGGAAGGTTGTCGAGCTTGCTCGAGGAAACAGTGAAGACAGCGCTTTCGTAGATGCTCACGACGGATCCTATCGGGTATGTATGAGGTTGAATGTTCAGCTGAAGATTATCGCATTAACGGCAATCAGGATTTGCCGAACACCTCGTTCAGCTGCTGCGTCACGCGCACGAACGTCGTACGGAGCGTGAGTTCCTTCAGACGGCGGGCGCCGACATAGGTGCAGGCCGAGCGCAGGCCGCCGAGGATCTCCTGGACGGTGCCGGCAACCGGGCCGCGGGACGGCAGGAACACTTCCTTGCCTTCGGAGGCGCGGTACTTGGCGACGCCGCCGGACCACTTCTCCATCGCCTGCTCGGAGCTCATGCCGTAGAACTGCTTCATCGTCTTGCCGTCCTTCGTGATCGTCTTTCCGGCGCATTCATCGTGAGCCGCGAACATGCCGCCAAGCATCACAAAGTCAGCGCCGCCGCCGAAGGCCTTAGCGATATCGCCCGGGGTCGTACAGCCGCCGTCAGCGCAGATGCGGCCGCCAAGGCCGTGCGCGGCGTCCGCGCATTCAATGACGGCGGAGAGCTGCGGGTAGCCGACACCGGTCATCTTGCGGGTGAGGCAGACGGAGCCCGGTCCGATGCCGATCTTCACGATATCGGCGCCGGAGAGCAGGAGCTCTTCGGTCATGTCGCCCGTCACGACGTTGCCCGCCATGATGACGAGATCCGGATACGTGTCGCGGACCTTCTTGATGAAGTTCACGAACCGTTCCGTGTAGCCGTTCGCGACGTCAATGCAGACATACTGCACGGCGCCCGGGGCCTTGCGGTTCACGCTCTGGAATTTCTCCCAGTCATCGTCTCCGATGCCGAGCGTATAGAAAGCGGTGGCCTTGCGTTCGAGCTCCGTGAAGAACTTCACGAGCTCATCCTCGCTGTAGTGCTTGTCGAGCGCGGCCGACAGCATGAAGGGGTCGAGCGCCTTCGCCATTTCAAAGGTTCCCGTCGTGTCCATGTTGGCCGCGATGACCGGGATGCCGTGATAGGCAACAGGCGCATGCAGGAATTTGAAGTCGCGCGTGATATCTACTTCCGAGCGGGAAATAAGGGTGGAGCGCTTCGGACGGATCAGTACGTCCTTGAAGTCGAGCCGCAGGGTGTTGTCAATATGCATTAAAAAAATCTCCTAACCAAAATCTTGCGCGCGCAAAAAACGCCGGCTCCTTTCACGGAACCGGCGTTAACCTAGTGTACCTTGAATTAAGGCGCAGTGGGAAGCTTTTTTAGAGCGTCGGGAGATGCTCGCCGCGCCAGAGATCTTCTGGCTTCTCGCGCTCGCGGATCACCTGCGAGGTGCTGCCGCTCACGAGCACTTCAGCCGCGCGGGGGCGGGAGTTGTAGTTGGAGCTCATCGCCATGCCGTAGGCGCCGCAGGACGTGATCGCGAGGACGTCACCCGGCTCAATGCAGAGCTCACGGTCACGGCCAAGCCAGTCGCCGCTTTCGCAGATCGGACCGACGACATCATAGGTGCGGGTGGCGCCATCCCGGGGCACGGCCGGCACGATACCCATCCAGGCCTCGTAGAACATCGGGCGGCCCATATCGTTCATGGCGGCGTCGACGATCGCAAAGTTCTTCGTTTCACCGGTCTTATCGCGGATCACGCGGGTGATCAGGATGCCCGCGTTCGCGATGATGGAGCGGCCCGGCTCGAGCGTCACGGCGAGGTGCTTATAGCCGCGGGCTTCAAGGTGATCGAGGATCAGACGCACGAATTCGCGCTTGGAGGGCGGCACTTCGTCCTTGTAGCAGACGCCGAGACCGCCGCCGAAGTCGATGTGTTCGAGCGGAATGCCTTCGGCCGCCAGCTGATCGACGATATCGAGGATCTTTTCCTCAGCGTCCGCGAAAGGCGAAAGCTCCGTGATCTGGCTTCCGATATGGCAGTCAATGCCGACCACGCGGATGGAGGGCATCGCGGCGGCCTGCTTATAGAGTTCCACGGTCTTCTCGTAGGCGACGCCGAACTTATTGTTCTTGAGGCCGGTCGAGATGTAGGGGTGGGTCTTCGCGTCCACGTTCGGATTCACGCGGACCGCGATCGGGGCCACCTTTCCGAGGGAAGCGGCCACGCGGGCGATGTCATTCAGCTCCGGAACGCTTTCGATATTGAAGCAGTGGATGCCCTTTTCGAGCGCGAGAGCGATTTCCTTATCGGTCTTGCCGACGCCGGAATAAACAACCTTCGACAGGTCGCCGCCCGCGGCCTCCACGCGCAGGAGTTCGCCGCCCGACACGATGTCGAACCCGGAACCGAGCTTCGCGAGCAGGCTGATGATGCCGATATTCGAGCACGCCTTCACGGAGTAAAGAATGTGGTGCGGATGAGAGCCAAACGCGCCGTCGTAGTCGCGGAAGGCGGTCTCAATGGCCTTGCGGCTGTAGATGAAGGACGGGGTGCCATACTTGTCGGCGAGTTCCGTCACGGGAACGTCCTCACAGAAGAGCGCGCCGTTCCGATAGGAAAAGCCCGTTTCATCGGGGAGCCAGAAGGAAGTCATGATGTTTTTTCCTGATGTAAGTAAGTGCGGCGGTGCAGGGGGAATCAGCGCTTCGGCGAGGGGGCCTCGGCTGCCTGGCTGCCGCCGGGCGTGAGAGTAATTCTGGTTTCAGTAGAATCGGAAGCGTTCGAAGCAGATCCGCCGTCCGTGTCTTTCTTCTCGATCGGTGTATTCAAAACGGGAATACTGTCCCCCGCCCCGTTTGGAACGGATCTCTTCTTCGGGAGATAAAGCGGCCCCTTCAGTCCGCAGCCCGTCAGCAAGAGCGGGGATGCAAGACCTAAGAGCAGGGCAGTACGTATAAAGGTTCTTTTCTGGATCATGAATCAGACTCTTTTCATTGAAAAAGCGGAGGCGCTCCTTCGGAAAGTTGAAGATTCCGACGCGCTTTCCATGGCTGACGCGGATCGCTCCGGCAATGTTCTCACTATCGAATTCGACAGTGGTGAACAAATTGTAATCAACATTCAGACACCGACTGAGCAGGTGTGGCTTGCGTCGAGGGTGACGGGAGGCTTTCACTTCTCCTGGGACGGCGAAGCATGGAAGGATTCAGACGGTGAGGATTTCTGGAGTGTGCTCGGCCGGGCAGCTTCTCAGCTGTCCGGCGAGACTGTGACGTTTGAGTAACGGGGCTAGAAGAGTTTCAGGAGGGAGTTGAGCGGATCGCTTGACTCACTCTTTTCCCCGCTCGGGGAGGCGCTGTCATGCGACACCTCTCTCGATTCGGAGTAGACCCATTCACCGTCGCTCTGCCTGACTCCAGGCGGGGGCAGGCGGTTGAAGATCGGCTGCCCGCGGGTAGCGGTCTTCATGAAGTCAATCCAGACCGGCTGCACGAGCGTGCCGCCCGTGGCCCTCGATCCGAGGGAATGCATCTGGTCATAACCCATCCAGCCGACCGCGACGAGGTTGCCGGCAAAGCCCGCGAACCACGCGTCGTTCGAGTCATTTGACGTACCGGTCTTCGCGCCGACATCCGGGCGGCCAAGAGCGGAACCCGCGCGGGCCGCGGTGCCGCGGCGCGCGACGTCATTCAGAAGTGTCGACATCACAAAGGCATTGCGGGCCGGAATCGCGCGGATTGTCTCATCGCCCGACTCGCGGTTCGCCTGCGTCATGATGACGCGGCCGCTTTCATCCACGATCTTGTCAATCAGGTAGGGCTGCACGCGGTAGCCGCCGTTCGCGAAGATTGAGTAGGCTTCGCACATCTGCCAGATCGTCACCGTGCCGGAACCGAGCGCGGTGGAGAGGGTCGGGCTGTGGCGCGAGGCGGGGAAGCCGAAGCGCGTAATGAATTCCTGCGCATACTTCGGGCCGATCGCGTCCATCACACGGACAACCGGGATGTTTTCCGACTTTTCAAGCGCGGTATGAAGGGGCATCGGACCCTCGAACCGGCCGTCGTAGTTCTTCGGCGACCAGGCCGTACCGCCCGCCTGACGGGCATCCACGGTGAACGGCGTGTCCTGCAGAATCGTGTTCGGCGTGAAGCCCTTTTCAAGGGAGGCCGAGTAAACGAACGGCTTGAAGCTCGAACCCGGCTGACGCCAGGCCTGCGTCACGTGGTTAAACATGTTGAGGTCGTAGTCGAAGCCGCCGACGAGCGCGCGCGTCGCGCCGTTCCGGAAGTCAGTCGCCATGAAGCCGGTCTGAACCTGCGGCACCTGGGCGAGCGTCCAGCCGCTGTTCGTGTGGCTCACGCGGATCACCGCGCCCGGACGGATCCGGAGCGCTTCAGGAGCGCTCGACTTCAGGTAGGCGGCGCCGAAAGAGTTCGAGGCGCGGTCGAGCGTGATGGTCTTTCCGGAGGCGAAAACCGCCTTGATCTGGGGTGAAGTGCTGAGCACCACAGCCGGAAGCAGGTTCGGGCTCGAAATCACCTTGCGGAGCGCTTCCTTCACAGCCTTTTCCTGATCCGCGGGGTTCGCGGGCAGCGTCATCTGGGCCTCGGCGCCGCGGTAGCCGTGAGCGCGGTCAAACGAAATGATGTTCGCGCGGACCGCGTTGTAGGCCGCTTTCTGATCATTCGAATTGATCGTGAGGTAGACATTGAGACCGCGCGTGTAGGCGTCATCCTTGAAGATGTCGTACACCAGCTGGCGCGCGAGTTCCGTCGCGTACTCAGCGTGGAGCTGCACCGAGTGGCGTCCGGCGATCGCCTCAGCAATCGCGTCCTTCACGTAGACGGGCTTTGCCTGTTCCTGCTGGCTCGTCTGTTCGCTGATGAAGCCGAGCGTAGCCATACGGCCGAGCACGTAATTGCGGCGCATCGTGGCGCGGCGGTTATTCACGACCGGGTTATAGGCAGACGGCGCGACCGGCAGACCCGCGAGCGTCGCAGCCTCACCGACCGAGAGGTCCTTCAGGGGCTTTCCGAAGTAGGTCTGCGAGGCGGAGCCGAAACCGTAGGCGCGCTGACCGAGGTATATCTGATTCACATAGATTTCGAGAATCTGATCCTTCGTGAGCTCATGCTCGAGCTTCGTTGCGATCGCGATTTCGTAGAGCTTACGCATGTAGCTCTTCTCGGACGAGAGGAAGCAGTTACGCGCCACCTGCATGGTGATCGTGGAACCGCCCTGGCCCTTGCGTCCGGTGATGATGTTCGTGACGAGCGCGCGGCCGATGCCGGAGAGATCAACGCCCGAGTGCTCATAGAAGTCAGAGTCTTCAGCCGCGAGAATGGCGAGTTTCACCTGGCGCGGGAGCTCCTGAATCGGGACATAGTCCCGGCGTTCCTCACCGTATTCCGCGAGCAGCTGACCGTCCGCGGACCAGATCTTCAGCGGCAGCTTCGGCTGATAGGTACGGAGGGACGTCATGTCAGGCAGCTGGGCGTAGACGATGGCGAAGAGGAAAGTGAAAAGGAGCAGGCCGCAGGCGACACAGGCCGTGATCATCCCGCCGAGCCATACGAGGGTGCGGGACAGACTGCGCTTCTTCTTTGGTGTGTTGTCCAGATTATTCACGGAAGCAGAAATGCCGGCCGGGATATCACGCAATCAGGCGTTTTATCGCATCCGGTTTGCAAAGGAACCATGGGAAGCTTCATTATAAGAGGGAAAAAGTTTCTCCCACTCTCAGGTATTTACCAAGGTGTGAGAAATCATGAACGTTGAAAAAGATATCCGTTACCGGGGAGAAGGCGGACGGCATGAAGCAGGTGATCTACATGATCGGCATGATGGGTGCCGGAAAGACCACAGTGGGGCGGACGCTCGCGCAGCGGATCGGCTGGGACTTCATTGATATGGACCGGGAGATCGAGCGTGAGCAGGGAAAGCGGATCTCAGAGATCTTCAGCTCAGAGGGGGAGCCCGCGTTCCGCGCGATGGAGACTGATCTCCTGAAACGCCTCGCCGGCCGCCGGAGAACGGTGATCGCGACAGGCGGGGGCGCCGCGCTTTCACCTGAAAACCAGCGGCTTCTTGCGCAGAGCGGACTCGTGATTTACCTTCGGGTGTCGCCTGACGATGTCCTCGCCCGCACACAGGGAGACGCCACGCGCCCGAACCTGATGGCTGACGATAAGCGCGCCCGGATTGAGTCGCTCCTCGAAATCCGTTCCCCGATTTACTGCGCCACCGCCGATATCAGTTTCCGGAGTTCCGGCGCCTCATCCGGTTCTCTTGTCGCCAAAATACTGAAGCACCCCAAGCTGAAGAAGCTGATTGAGGATGCCGATAAGAATCTATAGGGAGTAGCAGATGGTTGAAATAACAGTCGAACTCGGAAGCCGGAGCTATCCGATCGAGATCGGGCCGGGGCTTCTCGCGACGATCGGTGAGCGGGTGAAGACCCTTCGCCCCACCCGGATCGTGATCGTGACGAACACCACGGTAGCGCCGCTATACCTCGCCGCGGTTGAAACTTCCTGCCAGAGCGTGGCTCCTGTGTCGAGTGTCGTGCTTCCGGACGGCGAGAGCTATAAGACGTTTACCGCCGTGCAGCAGGTGCTGGACGGCCTGGTGGCCGCGGGGGCTGACCGGAAGTCTCTCATCATCGCGCTCGGAGGCGGGGTGGTCGGAGACATTTCCGGGTTCGCCGCGTCAATCTGGATGCGCGGGATCCGTTTCGTGCAGGTGCCGACAACGCTCCTCGCTCAGGTGGACAGTTCGGTGGGCGGAAAGACCGGTGTCAATCTCCCGGCCGGGAAAAACCTGATCGGCTGCTTCCATCAGCCCTCCGCGGTTTTCGCGGATACGGAAACGCTTGAGACACTCCCCGCGCGCGAGATTTCGGCCGGGCTCGGTGAAATCGTGAAGCACGGGCTCCTCGGGGACGCTGCTTACTTTGATGAGGTGGAGCGCCGGATGAAGGATCTCCGCTCGCTCGATCACGAGGCGCTCGCCTCTGTGATCGCGGGCTCCTGCCGCCTGAAAGCGTCTGTCGTCGCCCGGGACGAAACAGAGGAGGGGATCCGCGCCACACTGAACCTCGGTCACACCTTCGGACACGCGATTGAGAAGCTCGCGGGGTTCGGCACGTGGCTGCACGGTGAGGCGGTCGGCTGCGGGCTTGTGCTCGCTGCGGATCTTTCGCGTCGCCTCGGGTACCTGACAGACGCCGATGTCTCGCGGATTGAGTCTGTCGTCTCGGCAGCCGGCCTTCCGGTCCGGATTCCGGGGCTGCCGCTTGAGGCCGCCATTCAGTCGATGCGGGGCGATAAGAAGAGTTTCGGGGGCCATATCCGCTTTATTGTTCTGAAGAAAATCGGGGAAAGCGCCATTCAGGAGGTGCCTGACACGATTCTGCGGGAAACGCTGCTTCAGGGCGGCTACGTTCCCTGAGCGGGAATCCTGCTATGGCGAGACTCGCGAGGCTCACGATTCCGGGTCTCCCGCACCATATCCTGCAGTCCGGGGCCGGGGTGCCGGTCTTCCGGAGCGATGACGACTGTCTCTTCTATATTGAGTGCCTGCAGCGCTGCGCCCGGGAGTCCGGCGTGGCGCTGTACGCCTATCTGCTCCTTCCGGAAAGCGTGCGGCTGATCGCGTCGCCGCGGTCAGTTTCCTCTCTCAGCATCTTTATGCGGCGGCTTTCCCGCCGCTACGCGGTCTGGTATAACCGGGTGCACTCGCATACGGGCCCTGTCTGGCAGGGGCGGTTTCACTCGTCGGTGCTTGAGCCGGCGTCGCTTCAGAAGCTCACTCTATATATGGAGGGGCTGCCGGTGCGAGAGGGGTTTGTGAAGCGGCCTGAACAGTATGTCTGGTCAAGCTACGCGCATCACGCCGGATTCAGAACAGATCCGTTTCTGACCGAGCCGGACTCGGGGGATGAATCCCGCGCGCCGCGGGACGCGGCGTGCAGGGCTTACCAGGAACTCTTTAATATGGAGTCTCTTCAGCCGTTCGGCGAGGAGGCGGAGTGGAAGACAAGACGCGGGTGGCCGATCGGATCGGCGCCGTTTGTTGACTCGCTTCCGGTGAGTGAAGAAAGAAAAAGAGCAGCGCGGGGCCGGGGCCGGCCGCGGCGGGAAGGAATCAAGGCAGATGGCAATCGCAATTTATGAGAAGAAGATCGTGGTCACGGAGGCTTCGATCGATATCCTTGGTCACGTGAATAACCGCGAGTATCTGCGGTGGATGGAAGAAGTGGCGATCGAACACTCGGCGGCGCTGGGCTGGCCGCAGGAACGCTATATGGCGGAGCAGCATGTGTGGGTCGCGCGCGAGCACTGGATTGAATACCTCCGCCCGGCGCTTCTCGGGGATCACCTCTCGGTTTACACGTGGCTTCAGGAAACGGCGGGGCCGATCTGCCTCCGCCGCTACGCGGTTGTCCGCGGCCGCACCGTGCTCACGCGCGCCGCGACCGAGTGGGCGCATATCGACTTCAAAACAAAGCGCGCCGTGATGCCGCCCGATAACCTTATCAATGACTTCCCGGTGGTGCCGGCCGATTCCCCGGAACTGAAAGCGCTCGGTCTTGCCCGTCCGGTGAGATGGCTTCCTGTGAGCCTGTCAGAGCGCGCCGGGAATTAAAAGACCCCCAAATCCGGCATTTACAGTCCTGAGAAGCCTGCTTTTCTGTGCGATAATCCTCACAAGCTATACCTGAACGATCGTTCAGGCAGAAACAATAATAAGGTTCGGGCGGCCCTGGGCCGCTGGACAGAAGGCTGATGCAAGAATTTCTCAAAATTGATCATATGACCTTCGGGTTCGGATCCCGCATGATCCTGGACGATGTGTCACTCTCCTTCGGGAAGGGACAGGTCGTTGCGGTGATGGGCGGTTCAGGCATGGGCAAAACCACGATTCTGAAGCTGATCGGCGGACTCCTGAAGCCCTGGAGCGGTCATATTTATATGGCGGGCGAAGATGTCCACGCGCTGAGCCGGGAGAAGCTCTTCGGGCTTCGCCGCCGCATGGGTATGCTCTTTCAGTTCGGAGCGCTCTTCACGGATCTCTCCGTGTTCGAGAACGTGGCGTTCCCGATGCGCGAGCAGACGTCGCTCGACGAAGAGGCGATCCGCGATCTCGTGCTCCTGAAACTCAATACGGTCGGACTCCGAGGAGCGGCTCACCTGATGCCGTCCGAGGTGTCAGGCGGCATGGCGCGCCGCGTGGCGCTCGCCCGCACGATCGCGCTCGACCCGGAGCTGCTCCTTTATGACGAGCCTTTCACCGGTCTTGACCCGATTTCGATGGGTGTCACGGCAAGGCTTATCAAGAATCTCAACTCGGCCCTTCACGCGACGAGCGTCGTTGTGACGCATGACGTGAAGACCACGTTTGAGATCGCTGATTACGTTTATATGATTTCCAATAAGAAGGTTGCGGCTCAGGGGACGCCGGATGAACTGATGAAGTCGGACGATCCGTACGTCCGTCAGTTCCTCGGCGGCCTGCCTGACGGTCCGGTGGCGTTCCACTATCCGGCGCCGCCCCTTGCTGAGGATCTGGGGGTGACGCGATGAATTGGCTGACAGAGCAGATCAGCGCGGTGGGTGCCTGGGTCCTGAATCAGATTGTCCACACGGGACGCTTCGGGCGCTTCTCCTGGCAGGTGATCCGGAAGTTCCCAGCGAGCCTGAAGCGTTTCTCGATTGTCGTGCAGCAGATGATGTTCCTCGGGAACCACTCGCTGCTCATTATCGCGGTGTCGGGTTTCTTCATCGGCGCGGTGCTGGGGCTTCAGGGCTATGACATTCTCGTCACTTACGGCAGCGAAGAGGCGCTCGGCGTTCTTGTCGCGCTCGCGCTGATCCGCGAGCTCGGCCCCGTGGTGACAGCGCTTCTTTTTGCCGGACGTGCCGGCACATCGCTCACCGCGGAGATCGGGCTCATGCGGTCCGGCGAGCAGCTTTCCGCCATGGAGATGATGGGCGTTGACCCGATGCAGCGCGTGATCGCGCCGCGGTTCGCCGCCACGATGATTTCGCTTCCGATCCTCACGATGATCTTCAACGCGGTCGGCATTATCGGCGGCTACGTGGTCGGCGTGTGGCTGATCGGGTCTGACAGCGGCGCGTACTGGTCTCATATACAGGCCTCGGTCGATGTCTTCTCTGATATCGGCAACGGCGTCATCAAGAGCATTGTTTTCGGCATGATCGTGGGTCTGGTGGCGCTCTTCCAGGGCTACACCTCGCGCGCCACGCCGGAGGGAGTCTCGCGGGCGACTACCCGTACGGTGGTTGTTTCCTCGCTCCTCATCCTCGCATTTGATTTCATTATGACGGCGATGATGTTCGCTTCATAAAGAGAAACGGTATAAAAAAATGGAACAGAAAAAAACGGATTTTCTCGTCGGCTTATTCGTGATCCTCGGAGTGGTCGCGCTTCTCTTTATGGCTCTGAAGGCCGGCAACATGCTGTCGCTGAATATCGGGCAGAAGACCTATGAAGTCACCGCGGTCTTCGCGAACGCCGGCGGCCTGAAGCCCCGTGCGGCGGTGAGCAGCGCGGGGGTCACCGTGGGACGCGTGAAGTCGATCGAGCTTGATCCGAAGACCTTCCAGGCCGTGGTGACGCTGGATATTTACAGCCAGTACCAGTTCCCGGCGGACAGCCAGGCACGCATCCTGACGGCCGGGCTGCTTGGCGAAAAGTATATTGGTCTTGAGGCTGGCAGCGATGACGCCAACCTGAAGAATGGCGGCCGCATCGAACAGACGCAGTCCGCCATTGTGCTGGAGAATCTGGTGAGCCAGTTCCTTTTCAACACTGCTGAAAAGAAGGGAACGGCGCCGGAAAAGGCGGAATAAGATGCGAACGATGAAGAGAACAGCTCTGATTGCGTCGCTTGCCGCGGCGATGCTCGCGGGATGCGCAAGCGTTCCGCCGAATTCGGGAGAAAACAAAGCGGACCCGTGGGAGACGATGAACCGCCAGACGTACGCCTTCAACACCACGGTGGATCACTATGTGTTCCGTCCGGTGGCAAAGGGCTACAAGGCGGTGACACCGAAGCCCGTGCGTACCTGCGTGAGCAACATGATGGATAACCTCACCGAACCCCGGAACGCCGTGAATAACGTGCTGCAGGGGAAGGGGAACGGCGCCTTCGTGTCTTTCATGCGCTTTATTGTGAATTCGACGTTCGGCGTCTTCGGCTGTTTTGACGTCGCGAGCATGGGAGATCTCACGCCGCACTCAGAGGACTTCGGCCAGACGCTCGGTACCTGGGGTGTCGGGAACGGTCCGTACCTCGTGCTGCCGTTCCTCGGTCCTTCCACTGTCCGCGATACGGTGGGGCTCGGCGGGAACTATGTAACGTCGATTCAGAGCTGGATCGATCCTGACTGGGTCGGCTGGACAATCTGGGGCGTTGATATGCTCGACACGAGGACAAGGCTCCTTGACCTCGATGAGGCGATTGACTCCGCGATTGACCCGTACGCCCAGATGCGTAACGGTTACCTGCAGTACCGCGCGACGCTCGTGAACGACGGCGTGCCGCCCGATAATACGTTCCTCGAGGATCCGGGTGACAGCCCGGCGCCTGATGAACCCGCGGCTTCCGCGAAGACTCAGGCGAAAGCTGCCGAACCGGCTCCTGCCGCAGCGGCCCCCGCTCCCGCGGCGAAACAAAACTGACTGAATTTTGAATAAGGAAAAGAATTAAAAATGCTGACCCGTCGTAGTTTTATTGCCGGCGCCGCGCTCGGCGCCGCCGCTATGCTGTCGCCCGCCGCGTTTGCCGCGTCCGCGACTGACAAGGATCCGTCTGCCTGGATCGTCGAGCTGATGAACGACACGCTGAATGACATCCGCAAGGATCCGGCGCTCGTGAAGGCGGATCCGACGAAGGTTCACACTTTCGTGAATAACCGCATCATGCCGGTTGTCGACTTCGCGAAGATGACCCGCACGGCCGTCGGCCCCCAGTGGCGTCAGGCCACCGCCTCCCAGCGCCAGCAGCTGCAGGATGGATTCCGCAGCCTGCTGACGCGCGTCTACTCGGGTGCTTTCAGCTCCGTGAAGGACTACAAGGCTGAGCTCGTGCCGAGCCGCGCCGCCGCTTCCTCCACGCCGATCATTCAGACCCGCATGGTTTCGAAGACCGATAAGCCGATTTCGGTTGAGTACCGCATGCAGCGCGAGGGCAACACCTGGAAGATCATCGACGTGAATGTCGGTGGTGTCTGGATGGTGCAGAACTATCACTCCCAGTTCGCGGGTGTTCTCGCGAACGGCGGCATTCCTGCCCTGATCCGCTCCATGAACGACAAGACTTCGTCCCTCAACCAGAAGGCGAAGAAGTAAGAGGCGGAAATGAAGATTCCAGGCTCTGAGATCACGATGAATAACGCTCCCGAGGTCATGAATCTCGGAGCGAAGGCCGTGTCAGAAGGTGACGGGGTCTTTGATTTTGAGGGGATTTCGCACGCGGACTCCTCTGCCGTCGCGGCGCTGCTGCGATGGAAGCGGCTCTGCGAGAAAGGCCATGTCGCCTTTGAGATCCGCAATATGCCATCCGGTCTTCGCGATCTCTGTCTGCTGTACGGTGTCACGGATATACTGGGATCGGACGCTCCCGGAAGCACACGGGATCCCGCTTGATCCCGGCCGAGGTCCGTCCCGGGTTATGATTTACGGAAACTGCCCCAAGCAATAAGGGCGGTTTCCGTTTTTTATTTTTCAGCTGGTCAAATTTTTTTCTATGGAAAAGCTCAGGATTATCGGCGGCAATCGCCTCTCCGGATCTGTCAGGATCTCCGGAGCCAAAAACGCAGTACTCCCCATCTTGGCCGCAAGCCTTCTGACGGCGGACGAGCTGGTGCTGCATAACGTGCCGCATCTCGCGGACGTGAAGACGATGCTGAGCCTGCTCGAAGGCATGGGCGTCACCTGCCATCAGGACGGGGAAACCGTCCGGCTGTGCGCCGCGAATGTGACGAGCACCGTCGCCCCTTATGAGCTCGTGAAAACCATGCGGGCATCGATTCTCGTGCTCTGCCCGCTCGCCACGCGGTTCGGCTCGGCCCGGGTGTCGCTCCCCGGCGGCTGCACGATCGGCGCCCGTCCGGTCGATCAGCACATTCAGGCGCTCCTCAAGATGGGAGCCGACGTGCAGATTGATCACGGATTCGTGGATCTGAAGAGCGGCCGGCTGCAGGGGACGAAGATCGTGACCGATATGGTGACGGTCACCGGAACCGAAAACATCATGATGGCGGCAGTCCTCGCCGAAGGCCGCACGGTGATTGAAAACGCCGCGCGTGAGCCTGAAGTGGTGGATCTCGCGAACTGCCTGCGCGCGATGGGCGCGAAGATTGAGGGTGACGGCACGTCGACCATTGTGATTGACGGCTGCGATTCGCTTCACGGCGCGGAACACTCCGTGATCCCCGACCGCATTGAGGCGGGTACCTTCATGGCGGCCGCGGCCGCGACGAAGGGTGATGTGACGCTCACCAATGTCGCTCCTGACACGCTTTCCGTTGTGATCGACAAGATCCGCGAGGCGGGGGCTGAGATTGAAACGGGTCCGGACTGGATCCATGTAACGATGAACAGCCGCCCGAAGTCGGTGTCGATCCGCACGGAGCCGCACCCCGGCTTCCCCACCGATATGCAGGCCCAGATCATGGCGCTTGACTGCGTGGCGGATGGCACGGCTCAGATTACCGAGACGATTTTTGAAAACCGCTTCATGCATGTGCCTGAGCTCCAGAGACTCGGTGCCGATATCCAGGTGGAAGGGCACACCGCGGTGGTGCGCGGCGTGGAGCAGCTGCAGGGCGCGCGCCTCATGGCGACTGACCTTCGGGCCTCAGCGTCGCTTGTGATCGCCGCGCTTGCCGCCGAAGGCGAATCGATCGTCGACCGTATTTATCACCTTGACCGCGGCTACGACCGCATGGAGCTGAAGCTTCAGGCCCTCGGCGCGGATATCAGGAGATTCTCAGAATGATCACCATGGCCCTCGCCAAAGGGCGGATTTATCAGGAAACGCTTCCCTTCCTCGCCGCGGCTGGGATTTACCCGGTTGAGGATCCCGAAAAGAGCCGCAAGCTCATGATTGCGACGAACCGCGATGATCTTCGCATCGTCGTGATCCGCGCGACCGATGTTCCGACCTATGTGCAGTACGGAGCCGCCGACATCGGTGTCTGCGGCTGGGATACGCTTTATGAGCACGGCGGCAACGGCCTTTTCATTCCGGTGGATCTGCAGATCGCGAAGTGCCGGATGAGTGTCGCGGCGCCGAACGGCCTCGACTACGACGGACTCGTGAGACGCGGCGGACGCATCCGCATCGCCACAAAGTTCATGAAGTGGGCAAGAGATTATTTCGCACAGCAGGGTGTGCATGTCGATCTGATCAAGCTCTACGGATCGATGGAGCTCGCGCCGATCGCAGGACTTGCCGACGCGATTGTCGATATTGTGGCTACAGGCGCCACCCTGAAAGCGAATAATATGAGAGAAGTGCGGCAGATCGCCCCGATCAGCTCGCGCCTGATTGTCAATCAGATTTCAATGGGGCTTAAGCGTGTTGAGCTGAGCCCGATTATCGAGAACATCAGAAAGGCAAGCAATAAAAATGATTAAACAGTTATCCACCCTTGATCAGGATTTTGAGCCTCAGTTTGAGAAGCTCGTGGCCCGGGACGCTTCGGTTGACCCGGAAATCACGCGGCGCGCGGAAGCGATCGTGCAGGACGTCGCGGCCCGCGGTGATGAAGCCGTGATTGAATATACGAACCGCTTCGATCATCTGAATCTGAAGACGATGGAAGACGCCATCGTTACGCGTGAGGAGATGCTGCAGGCTCTCGAAACGCTGCCCGCGGACCAGAAGCAGGCGCTTGAGACCGCGGCGAAGCGTATCCGTGAGTTCCACGAGCACCAGCTTGAGAAGGGCTGGACCATCACCGACTCCTATGGCAGCGTGCTCGGCCAGCGCATCACGGCGATCGACTCGGTCGGTCTCTACGTGCCGGGCGGCAAGGCCGCTTACCCGTCCTCCGTACTGATGAACGCGATGCCGGCTCACGTGGCGGGCGTCCCGAGAATTGAGATGGTGTTCCCGACCCCGGGCGGTGAGCGTAACCAGCTCGTGCTCGCGGCGGCGGCTCTCGCGGGTGTCTCCCGCGCCTTCACGATCGGCGGCGCTCAGGCCGTTGCCGCTCTCGCCTATGGCACGAAGACCCTGGATCCGGTCGATAAGATCGTCGGCCCGGGCAACGCCTATGTGGCGGCCGCGAAGCGCTATGTCTTCGGCCGCGTCGGCATCGATATGATCGCCGGCCCCTCCGAAATTCTCGTGATCTGCGACGGCAAGACGCCGGCTGACTGGATCGCGATGGACCTCTTCTCGCAGGCCGAGCATGATGAGCTTGCGCAGGCCATTCTGCTGACGCCTGACGCGGCCTTTGCCGCTGAAGTTCAGAAGTCGATCGAAAAGCTCCTTCCGACGATGCCCCGCAAGGCGATCATCGAGAAGAGCCTCGCGAACCGCGGCGCCATCATCGTGACGCGCGATCTGCTCGAGGCCTGCAAGGTGGCCGATACGATTTCGCCTGAGCACCTTGAGATTTCGACTGAGAACCCCGAGCAGTGGGTGGATCATCTCCGCCACGCCGGCGCGATCTTCATGGGCCGCTGGTCTGTTGAGGCGCTCGGTGACTACTGCGCCGGTCCGAACCACGTGCTTCCGACCTCCCGCACGGCCCGCTTCTCCTCGCCGCTCGGTGTCTATGACTTCCTGAAGCGCACGAGCATCATCCACGTGTCCGAAGCCGGCGCGCAGGCGCTTGCCCCGGTCGCTGATGTGCTTGCCCGCGGCGAACACCTGATCGCTCACGCGACCAGCGCCGACTACCGGCTGAAGAAGTAACTTCTGAACGTCTGAAATAACCGCCAGGAGGTGGCGCTTATGCAGTCACTACGGACCGCGGAAGTGAGCCGCAAGACGCAGGAGACCGCGATTGACGTCCGCATCAATCTCGACGGCACGGGCCGCTCCGAGATTGATACGGGAATCGGGTTCCTGGATCACATGCTCGATCAGATCGCCCGTCACGGGCTGGTGGATCTCACCATCAGCGCGAAGGGCGATCTGCAGGTCGACGGGCATCATACGGTTGAGGATATCGGCATTACGCTTGGCCAGGCGCTTCTTCAGGCGTTAGGCGATAAGCGCGGCATCCGCCGCTACGGCTTTGCCTATGTGCCGCTCGATGAGGCGCTGTCACGCGTCGTGATCGATCTCTCGGGCCGGCCCGGGCTCGTGTTTGAAGCCCCGTTCACGGCCCCGATGATCGGAGAGCTCGATACGCAGCTCATCCGCGAATTCTTCCAGGGCTTTGTGAACCACGCGCAGGTCACGCTTCATATCGATAACCTGCGCGGTATCAATGCCCACCATCAGGCCGAGACGATCTTCAAGGCCTTCGGACGAGCGCTCTGCATGGCGCTTGAGCCTGATCCGCGCATGTCGGGCGTGATTCCGTCTACGAAAGGAACGTTATGAAGAAGGTCGTCGTCGTTGACTACGGCAGCGGGAATCTCCGCTCCGTTTCCAAGGCGCTCGAAGCGGTCGCGGGAAGCGACGCCTCGGTTGCTGTTTCCTCTGACCCGGCCGCTGTCCGGGCGGCTGACCGCATTGTGCTGCCGGGCCAGGGCGCTATGGCAGACTGCATGCATCATCTGCTTGACTCGGGGCTCGCGGACGTGGTGCGCGACGCGCTCGTGAATAAGCCAGTCTTTGCGGTCTGCATTGGTCTGCAGATGCTTTTTGAGGAAAGCGAGGAAGGAGACGCGAAGGGCTTCGGTTTCTTCCGCGGCCGCGTGATCCGGTTCCCCGCGAGTGCCATGCGCACCGCTGACGGCTCCCGGCTGAAGGTCCCCGAGATGGGCTGGAACCGGGTGTATCAGACGCAGCCGCACCCGGTCTGGGCTGGTGTCGAAAACGGCGCCTGGTTCTACCTCGTGCACAGCTACTTCGCCGCGCCTGAAGACATGAGCATCGTTGCCGGCATGACGAGCTACGGGCTTCCCTACACCAGCGCGGTCGCCCGGGACAATATTTTCGCAACGCAGTTCCATCCGGAAAAGAGCGCGGCCGACGGCCTGAAGCTCTATGCGAACTTTATCCACTGGAATCCCTGATTCCTACACTCAATCTCATTTATCAAGACTGATTCCAAGAGGTTCACAAGATGCTTGATCTCATCCCTGCCATTGACATCAAGGACGGCGCCTGCGTGCGTCTGGTCCAGGGGGATCTCGATAAGAACATTACGGTCTACTCCAAAGACCCCCGGGACATGGCCCGGCACTGGGCAGAGCTCGGTGCGCGCCGTCTCCACGTGGTGGATCTTGACGGCGCCCGCTGCGGCCGCTCGGTGAATCACGGCGTGATTTCCGACATCATCCGTGACTTCAGCGGCGTGATGGAGATTGACCTCGGAGGCGGACTCCGCGATCTCGATACGATTGAGTCCTACATGGACGCGGGTCTCGCCTACGCGGTGATCGGCACGGCCGCGATCAAGCAGCCGGGGTTCCTCGCGAACGCCTGCGACGCGTTCCCCGGCGCGATCATCGTGTCGCTCGACGCCCGGAACGGCAAGATCGCGACGGATGGCTGGGAGAAGACCTCCCGGATCGACGTGCTCGATATTGCGAAGAAGTTCGCGGCGCATGACCCGGCGGCGTTCCTCTACACGGATATTTCCCGTGACGGCATGCTCTGCGGAGTGAATGTCGAGGCGACGAGCCGCCTCGCG
The DNA here is from genome assembly GCF_003402575.1 of Mesosutterella multiformis. Taxonomy (GTDB): domain Bacteria; phylum Pseudomonadota; class Gammaproteobacteria; order Burkholderiales; family Burkholderiaceae_F; genus Mesosutterella; species Mesosutterella multiformis. Next base: position 566,892 of record NZ_BGZJ01000001.1, on the reverse strand, counting down.
CAGGCGACCCCGATTCCGGTGATCGCCTCAGGCGGCGTGAAGAACATCGATGACATCGTCTCCCTCATGCAGGTGGAGTCTGACGGCGTCTCCGGTGTCATTCTCGGCAAGGCGCTCTACGAAGGCACGCTCGACTTCCGTGAGGCGTTTGAGTACGTCACGGGCGGCGGCCCGATCCGGGACGACGACGAGCTTTGAGAAAAGCGTCAACCCTTTTGAAAAGAGGTTTTTCATGCTAGCTAAGCGGATCATCCCCTGCCTTGACGTCACTGCCGGACGCGTGGTGAAGGGCACGAATTTCGTTGACCTCCGGGATGCCGGGGATCCGGTGGAAATTGCCCGGCGCTATGACCGTGAGGGGGCTGATGAGCTGACGTTCCTCGACATCACGGCGAGTTCCGATAACCGCGACATCATCCTCTCGGTGATTGAAGCGGTGGCCTCCCAGGTGTTCATTCCGCTCACGGTGGGCGGCGGTGTGCGTCAGGTGTCGGATATCCGCCGGCTGCTGAATTCGGGCGCTGATAAGGTGTCCATCAACACGGCAGGCGTGCTGAATCCCGATCTGATCGGAGACTCAGCGGCGCTCTACGGCAGCCAGTGCATCGTGGCCGCGATCGACGCGAGAAAGAACGCGTCGGGCGAAGGCTGGGAAGTGTTCACGCACGGCGGCCGGAAGCCCACGGGCCGTGACGCGGTCGAGTGGGCGAAAGAGGTGGAGCGGCTCGGTGCCGGTGAGATTCTTCTCACCAGCATGAACGCGGACGGCACGAAGGAAGGCTTCGATCTGGAACTCACGCGCGCGGTGAGCGATGCTGTGAATATTCCGGTGATTGCCTCAGGCGGCGCCGGGAACCTGCAGCATCTCGCGGACGCCGTGCTGAAGGGGCACGCGGACGCGGTGCTCGCCGCGTCGATCTTCCACTTCGGTGAGTACACGATTGAAGAGGCGAAGCGCTTCATGGCGTCTCAGGGTATCTGCATGAGGCTCGGCGCGGAGGCTGCGGCATGACGGACGCCTGGATTGAAGATGTGAAGTTTGACAGCCGCGGGCTCGTGCCCGTGGTGGCGCAGGATTCAGAGAGCGGCCGCGTGCTGATGCTCGCCTGGGCAAACCGCGAGGCGCTGCTCGAAGCGGTGAAGACCCGCCGCGGCGTGTATTTCTCACGCTCCCGTAACCGCCTCTGGCGGAAGGGTGAGGAGAGCGGCAACGTTCAGGAGCTGCTCTCGGTGCAGCTCGACTGTGACGGTGACTCCGTGATTTACGAAGTCCGGCAGCTCGGCGGCGCCGCGTGCCACACCGGGCATCAGAGCTGCTTCTACCGGACGCTCGATGAAAACGGCGTCTGGAAGGAAAACGCTCCGGTCCTCCGCGATCCGAACGCGATGTACGGTCATCACTGAAAAGAAGAGAATCGTATGGAAGAAAAAAACTGCACAGGCATTCTCGAAGAGATTGCCGATACCATTGATTCACGCCACGGCGCGGATCCGTCGAAGAGCTACGTCGCGCAGCTTTTCTCGAAGGCTCCCGACGGCATGCTGAAGAAAGTGGGGGAAGAGGCGACTGAAGTCGTCATGGCGGCGAAGGACGTCGCGGACGGCAAGAAGGCGAAGGAGCATCTCGTCTACGAGGTGGCTGACCTCTGGTTCCACTCGATGGTGGTGCTTTCCTGCTACGGGCTGCGCCCTGAGGACGTCGTGCAGGAACTCGCGCGGCGCGAGGGCGTCTCCGGTCTCGTCGAGAAGGCGAACCGCAAGACCCAGGCCCCGAAAGACTAAAATCCAAATCTGGAGGATGTTTTATGCAGAATGATGACTGCCTGTTTTGCAAGATCTCCCGCGGGGAAATTCCCAGCAAGAAGATCTATGAGGATGAGGAAGTTTTTGCCTTCCACGACATTAATCCTGCCGCGCCTGTGCATTTCCTTATCATTCCCAAGCGCCACATTACGTCTCTCGCTGAAGTTTCCCCCGAAGACGGTCAACTTTTGGGTAAAATGCTAGTTCTTGCCAAGAAGCTTGCTCTCGAGCAGGGTTGCGGCAATGGTTTTCGCATCGTAATCAACACGGGCCGCGACGGCGGTCAGGAAGTACCTCATTTGCATATTCATGTGCTGGGTGGACCTCAGCCTTGGAAGCGTAGGAGCTAATAATCATGGGTTCTCTCTCTATTTGGCACTGGCTGATTGTTCTCGCCATCGTTGTCCTCGTTTTCGGTACCGGCAAGCTCAAGAACATGGGCAAGGATCTTGGCGGCGCCATCAAGGGTTTCAAGGAAGGCATGAGCGATGCCACCGACGACAAGAAGCCGGCTGCTGACGCCAAGGCTGCTGTCGCCTCCGACGCAGCGAAGCCCGCTGCCGCTAAGGAAGAAAAGGCTCCTGAAGAAAAGAAGCAGGCCTGATTCTTTCTGAGTCTCTCAGACATGCTCCCCCGGCCCGCACTGGACCGGGGGTTATTCCACTTTTGCCAGCGACTGGTTAGGCATTTATGTTTGATTTCGGTTTCAGTGAACTCGTAGTCTGTGGCATTGTCGGACTGGTGGTACTCGGTCCGGAAAGGCTCCCTGTCGTCGCCAAGACGGCCGGTCAGTGGATCGGAAAGGCCCAGCGGTTCGTCCAGCAGATGAAGGACGATATCAACCGCGAGTCGGAGCTTGCCGAACTGAAGAAAATCAAGGACGATGCCCAGCATATCGCTGAGGATCTGAATGAGTCGGTTCGCTCGGCCGCGCTCGGGATTGAGAAGGATGTCAATTCCGTGGCGGGCGAAGCTCAGAAGAATCTGAATGACGCCGAGAAGGCCTATGAGGCTGATAAGCCGAAGGTGGCCACGGGGATTGATTCGTTCAACGACACGCCGTCTGCCGGCACACCGACCACCGCGGTCGGCGAAAGCACCGGCGCGGGAGCCGAGCAGTACAGCGGCACCGAGTTCGACAGCAGCGACTTCGCCTGGGACGACTCGGGCTCCAGCTCCAACACCAAGATTTTCGATAAGCGGTATATCGCCGGTCCTTCGGTTGATGAACTCGCCGAAGAGGTGGAGAAGATGCAGCAGCGTCTGCAGCTTGAACGCCACCAGTTTGTCGGCAATAACCGGAAGTACGCACCCCGGGCCCGCGTCAACCGTCCCCGCATTTACCGCTAGCCAGGTTCCCCCATGAGCGAGAATTCTGATAAAAATTTGCCGATCGAGGCGCCGGATGATCCGAGGAACGAAAAGCCTCTGGTCGAGCACCTGATCGAACTGAGGAACAGAATGGTGAAAGCGATCCTCGCGGTCGTGATCGTGTTCCTCGTCCTTTCCCCTTTCATGAAGCAGCTGTTTGACGCGCTCTCCCATCCGCTGATGGTGGCGCTTCCCGCGGGAACGAAGCTGCTGTCGACCGGCGTCGTGGCGCCGTTCCTCGTACCGCTGAAGGTGACGCTCTTTGTCTCATTCCTGATCGCGCTCCCTGTGGTGCTCTATCAGGCCTGGGCCTATGTGGCGCCTGCGCTTTACCGGCAGGAAAAGAAACTCGTGCTTCCGGTGCTTGTGTCCTCGGTCGCGATGTTCTTTGTCGGCGTGATGTACTGCTACTTCGTCGTGTTCCGGTTTGTCTTCCGGTTCATCGCGCAGTTCTCGCCTGAGTCCGTCAACTTCGCGCCGGATATCGATTCGTACTTCAGCTTTGTGATCACGATGTTCTTTGCCTTTGGTCTCACGTTCGAAGTGCCGATCGTCGTCATGGTGCTGAACCACGTGGGTATCGCGTCGCTCGAGGCGCTGAAGAAGGCCCGCCCCTACATCATCGTGGGCGCGTTCGTGATCGCGGCTATTTTCACGCCGCCGGATGTGCTCTCGCAGACGCTGCTCGCTCTGCCGCTCGTGATTCTCTATCAGGCCGGCATCTGGCTCGTGCAGCTCTTCGGCAAGAAGAACCCGAAACCCTTCATGGAAGCTGAGCAGGAAGAAATCGCTGAGCTTGAGAAGCGTGAGCGGGAAGAGGCTGAAAAGAAGGCTGCTGAACAGAACGCCGGTTCTTCCGGATCCTGAGACCGCTGATTCAGTCAGAAAAAATGGGAGCCCCAGCGGGCTCCCATTTTTTATTCCCGGTTTCTTTCCTGGATCAGACGGGATTATCGATATCGATATGCGTCACCTGCAGCCCGCAGTTCTCCTCCACCCAGGCGCCGAGCGCCTGAATGCCGAAACGTTCAGTCGCGTGGTGGCCGCACGAGAGATAGGGAACGCCGGTTTCCTCCGCGATATGAACTGTGGGCTCGGAGATTTCGCCCGAGAGATAGAGATCCGCGCCCTGATCCACAGCTTCCTCGAAGAACCCCTGAGCGGCGCCTGAGCACCAGCAGATGCGGCGGACCACCTTGTCCTCGGGACCGACAAGAAGCGGCGTCCTCCTGAAGGTCTTTTCGCAGAGACCGGCGAACTCCTTCGCGGTGAGGCTGCCCGCGGACAGCGTCCCCGTCCAGCCGAGATCCATTTCACCCCACTGGCCTTCGGGGATGATGCCGAGACGCTTCGCGATCTGAGCGTTGTTGCCGAGCTCCGGATGAGCGTCGAGCGGCAGATGGTAGGCAATGAGATTCAGACCGGCGCTGAGCGCGGTCTGGATCCGCTTATAGCGGATTCCGGTAATGCAGGGAGTATCCCGTTTCCAGAACCAGCCGTGGTGCACAAGCACGGCGTCGGCGTGAAGATCCGCCGCGGCCTCAAGCAGCGCGAGGCTCGCGGTAACGCCAGTCACAACGTGGGAAATTTCACCCTTTCCCTCGACCTGCAGTCCATTTGGCGCATAATCATGGAAGCGCTCCGGTTCGAGCAGCGTATTCAGTTTTTCTACGAGCGTTCGGTTCCGCATGGATTTTCCTTATGTTTAAAAGGCTCTGGCTTATTTTCGCCCAAGCAGTGACAGTCTGCGCTGCCGCAGCGCTCGTGTGGGTGCTGCTTGAGCATTTCACGCACGAAGGTCATGAGCCTCGGCAGCCGCTCCGGACGGATGGCGTTGTGGTGTCCTACTCTGACGCGGTGCACCGCGCGGCGCCCTCTGTCGTCAATATCTACACAACGCAGCCTGTGGATGATGAAGACCGGGAGCTCGGTCAGACACCTTCCGGCCACTCCGGAACGTCCCCTCTCGGGTCCGGCGTGATTGTGAGCCGCACGGGTTTCATTCTGACGAATAACCACGTGATCGACGGCATTTCGGATATCGCGGTGGCGCTTCCTGACGGCCGTGACTGTTCAGCAAAGCTTGTCGGTACGGATCCGGAAACCGACCTCGCGCTTCTTAAGATTGACGGCAGCGATTTCCCAGCGATTGAATTCGGGAGCAGTGACGTGCTTCACGTGGGAGATGTCGTGCTCGCGATCGGGAACCCTTTTAACGTCGGGCAGACGGTCACGATGGGGATTGTTTCGGCTCTCGGCCGTCACGGTCTCGGGCTGAACAGCTTTGAGGATTTCATTCAGACAGACGCCGCCATTAACCGCGGGAATTCAGGCGGCGCGCTCATCAACACCGCGGGGCAGCTGGTTGGCATCAATACCGCGATCTTTTCTCCGGATACGAATTCAGGCGCCTCGGTCGGCATCGGGTTCGCGATCCCGTCCGCTCTCGTGAATGAGGTGCTTCCCGCGCTGATGAAGAACGGCAAGGTGCGGCGCGGCTATCTCGGTCTTGTGCCTCAGGCAATAACGCCTGAGATTGCGGCCTCGAAGCATATTGAGGCCGGGAAGGGGGTTCTCGTTTCGGTCGTGAAGAAGGACGCCGCGGCCTGGGCTTCCGGGATCCGTGAGGGCGACATTCTCACGAGCATCAATGGGCAGCCCGTCTCTGATGTTGCCGCCATGATGCGCCAGGTGGCGGCGATTCCTCCCGGCACCACGGTGGATGTCAATTTCACCCGTGACGGCCGCCGGTGGAAAACCAAGGTGACGCTCCAGGTGAGACCGCCGCTTCAGCAGGCTCCCTCAGACGACCGCCAGTAAAAGAACGCCCCGCAGGGAATCCTGCGGGGCGAACTGTTTTATCCGGAATCGGGAGACCGGTGATCAGGCCTTCGGCTGATTCTTCATGAGATCACGGATTTCACGCAGCAGAGCGATATCTTCCGGAGTCGGAGCGGGAGCGGCCGGGGCCTCTTCCTTCTTCTTCTCGGCGGCTTCACGCAAGGCGTTCATGCCCTTCACGAGGAGGAACACGACGAAAGCGAGCAGCAGGAACTGGATCACCGCGGTGAGGAAAGCGCCGTAACCGAAAACGGTGGCGCCAGCCTTGGTAAGGGCGTCGTATGTATACGGGCCGGTGTAATTTTCAGGAGCCTTCAGAACCCAGAAGAGGTTCGTGAAATCGGGCTTCCCGACAAGAAAGCCGAGAATCGGGTTGAAGATATCCTTCACGAGACTCCCGATAATCTGGTTAAAAGCGCCGCCGACGATAACACCGACAGCCATGTCCATCACGTTGCCCTTGGAGATGAAGGTCTGAAATTCTTTAAAGAATGACATACTGAGAGGATCCTTAGAGTGTGATACTGAAAATAGTAAAGCGAGTGCGCGGTTAGCGCTACCCCCTCTCTGCGGCTCCGCTGTTCTCGCGATTGATTTAAAATGACATCTTTAAAACCGCATGAAAGCACTTTGACTTTTGTGTGCCGGACTGCCGGTAACCGGTAGGTTCTGTCTTTTGGTAGGGAAAAGCTTTTTATGATGGTACTGTATTCAGGCACGACGGATCCGTTCTCCCATCGCTGCCGTTTCGTGCTCTTCGAGAAGGGCATGGATTTTGAAATTCGCGATGTCGATATGTTCAACATTCCGGCTGAGGTGCGGGCAATGACCCCGTACGGAACGGTTCCTGTCCTGAATGAACGGGATCTGATCCTCTACGAAGCCAATGTAATTGATGAATACATTGATGAGCGTTTCCCGCATCCGCAGCTGATGCCGCCGGATCCGATTACCCGTGCCCGTACGCGCATGTTCATTTACGGCTTTGAGCGTGAGCTCTACCAGCCGGTCCGCGTGCTGGAAAATCACGCTTCTTCGGAAGAAGCGAGGGAAGCTGCCCGCAAGTCGATTTCGGCTCAGCTGCAGCAGTTCTCCGGTCACCTCGCGAAGAACAAGTATTTCCTCGGTGAAGATTTCTCGATGCTCGATATCTGCATCGCTCCGCTCCTCTGGCGTCTCGACTACTACAAGATCGAGCTCCCGAAGACCGCGAAGGCGATCCAGATCTATGCTGAACGGGTCTTCTCGCGTCCGGCGTTCATGGAATCGATGACGCCTTCTGAAAAGGTTATGCGCCGCTGATATGGCTGAAGCAGACGACAACCAGATCCCCTTCAAGCCCTACATTCTGAGGGCGATGATCGACTGGTGTGAGGATAACGGGTTTGAGCCCTATCTTCTCACGCAGGTGGATGATGAAACGGTCGTTCCCCGGGAGTTTGTGCAGGACGGAAAGATCACGCTCAGCGTGGCCTCCGAAGCCGTGCATAACCCTGACTTCGGGAATGATGAGTTCCGGTTCGACGCCCGCTTCGGTGAGGCTTCGCGTCAGATCGTTCTTCCGGTAAGAGCGATCATCGCGGCTTACCCGGCTGAGCATCCTGAGAGTGCCATCGGTTTTCCCTACGAACCGCCGACGGCCGCTCCCGAGGCTCCGGAAGCAACATCTGCGAGTGCGAAGCGCCCGACTCTGATACAAAAGATCAAATAAATCGGGTATAGTTTCACTCTCTGCCCGTTTAGCACAGTTGGTAGTGCATTCGCCTTGTAAGCGAAAGGTCGTCTGTTCGAGTCAGACAACGGGCACCAGAATACATCCCGTACCGCTTGCCGCGGTGCGGGATTTTTCTTTGCTGCTCAGCGAGTTATGGAAGTTACTGCCAGGGTCCTGGCCGCGGGGCACCGCTTTTTCTCCTTCCCGCGGCAGGGCTCCCGGCGGATCCGCGGGCGGCTTTAATCGGAAATTCAGCAGTCCCGTGTATTCTCTCCGCAGGATCGGTTTCTCCCGGCCCCGGGCAGGGGGAGTTTCCATCCGTCATCAGCCGCAGGTCATTGGTCAAAAGCACATATAATGTTGCAGACCCGCAGACTGATGATTTTTATCCTCAAAAATCCGACTACTTGGCAGTCGGAAAGGCTCAGAGAAGCCCTGCTGTCCAAGCCTTGGGTTTGAGGTGTCCGCCGAGCGGCGGACGCAGTTTCAGAATCTCAGTTTCAGAATGCCCTGTGGTATCAGGGTTGATTACAAAAAACAGATAGAAGACAGCGCTCTTCCCCCTCCTGAGGAAGAGACAGCCGTCTCAGACGCCTCCGATGCAGCTGCTTGCTTTAGGTTTAAACCATACGACGGCCCCGCTTTCCATCCGGGAAGCGGTGGCATTCTCTCCGGAAGAAATTCCCGGAGCGCTTTCTGCGCTCCGCAGTACCTATGCCCGTCCTGAAGAAGGCGGAATACGGGAAGCGCTGATTCTGTCGACCTGCAACAGAACTGAGTTCTTCCTCGCGGCGGAAAACGGCGATGCCGCGCTGCATTCGCTCTGCAGCTTTGTCGCGCGTCAGAAGGGCATTGACCTGAAGGAATTCCTCCCGCACACCTATGAGTACCGCCAGTCGGATGTGGCCCGTCATACGTTCCGTGTGGCGAGCGGTCTTGACTCCATGGTGCTCGGTGAAACGCAGATTGTGGGCCAGATGAAGAAGGCCTGGCGTATCGCCCGCGAATCGAAGTCGCTCGGGCTGATGCTGGGGCATCTTTTTGACGGCACCTTTGCCGCGGCAAAGGAAGTCCGTACGGCGACCGCGATCGGCTCACACTCGGTGTCGCTCGCCGCGGCCGGAGTCGGTCTTGCGAACCAGCTGTTCGGCAGCCTCGCCAATCAGAACGTGCTTTTCGTCGGTGCCGGCGAAATGATCGAGCTCTGCGCGGCGCACTTCTGTGCCCAGCACCCGAAGAAAGTGACGGTGGCGAACCGCACGCTCGAGAAAGGCGCGGCGCTCGCCCGCCGGTTCGGCGCTGAAGCGGTTGAGCTCCGGACGCTCCCGGAAATCGTCTCGCAGTATGACGTGATCGTGAGCTGCACCGCGTCTTCTCTCCCGATTATCGGGCTTGGCATGATGCAGCGCGCTGTCGCCGCCCGGCGCCATCGCCCGATCCTCATCATCGATCTCGCGGTGCCGCGCGACGTTGAGGAGGAAGTGTCGCGGCTTGACGATGTCTACATCTACACGATTGATGATCTCGGCAAAGTGGTGGCATCCGGCAAGGAAAGCCGCCGCATGGCGGTGACGAAAGCCGAGGACATCATTGAGTCCCGGGTTCAGGCGTTTGAGGGGTGGCTCGCCGCCCGCGACGCAGTGCCCGCGATCCAGGCGCTCCGCTCAAGAGCCGAGGCGATGCGGGAGGCTGAAGTGAAAAAGGCTCAGCGTCATCTCGCGGCCGGTCACGATGCGGCTTCCGTGATTGAGGAGCTGTCCCGCGCGCTTACCAATAAGCTGATTCACGATCCGACGACGCTGCTTCGCAACGGCACGGGCCTCAGCGCAGAGGAGCGCGCCCGCGAGAACGATATTCTGAATGAGTTCTACCGCAGCAGCCGGGATGGCGGCGTGGCGTAAAATCCGCCCTTTGAGCAGCTGCACTGAAATACCGTTACCGGGCGCAAAGCGCCCGGTAACTCACTGGAACGGATTAAAAAGTTATGAATGAATCAATGCGCGCCAAGCTGAGCTCGCTCGGCCGACGGCTCGAGGAAATCGACGCGATGCTGTCTTCCCCCGAAGTGGGCAGCGATATGAATAAGTTCCGCGATCTCTCGCGTGAACGCGCCGAAATCGAGCCCGTGGTGCAGAAGGTGCGCGAGTACGAAAAGTATGAGAAGCAGCGCGCGGAGAGCGAGGAGCTCCTGTCGGATCCCGACATGAAGGAACTCGCCCAGGCGGAGTTCACGGAGTGCCGCGAGAAGCTTGAGCAGCTCGATAAGGATCTCGAGATCATGCTGCTGCCGACTGATCCGAACGACAAGCGGAACATCTTCCTGGAAATCCGTGCCGGCACGGGCGGCGATGAATCGGCGCTTTTTGCGGGCGACCTGCTCCGCATGTATATGCGCTATGCCGAGCGTCAGGGCTGGAAAACGGAAATTGTCTCGAAGAGCGAGAGTGATCTTGGCGGCTATAAGGAAGTGATCGTCCGCGTGATCGGAGACGGCGCCTATTCGAAACTGAAGTTTGAGTCGGGCGGACACCGTGTGCAGCGCGTTCCGGCGACCGAATCCCAGGGCCGTATTCACACGTCCGCCTGCACGGTGGCCGTGCTCCCGGAGCTTGACGAGGTGGAAGAGGTGCATATTGATCCCTCTGAACTCCGTATCGACGTTTACCGCGCGTCAGGCGCCGGCGGACAGCACGTGCAGAAGACGGACTCCGCGGTCCGAATCACGCACCTGCCGACTGGTCTTGTCGTGGAGTGCCAGGACGAACGAAGCCAGCGTCAGAATAAGGAGCGCGCGATGCAGGTGCTCGCTTCCCGCCTCTACGCCATGCGGGTCGCTGAGCAGCAGCAGGCTGAGGCCTCTGAGCGAAAGAGCCTTATCGGTTCCGGCGACCGTTCGGAACGAATCCGTACCTACAACTATCCGCAGGGCCGTGTGACCGATCACCGCATCAACCTCACCCTCTATAAGCTCGATCAGATCATGGATGGTGATCTCGACGAAATCATTTCGGCCCTGATCACGGAGCATCAGGCTGAGCAGCTCGCGGCGCTCGCCGAACGCAAGTCCTGAGAGAAACGGCGCGATGGCTCGGGTTGAGGAACTGCTTCGGGAAACACGGGAAACGATCGGGATCTTTGAGACCCGGCTGCTTCTCGCGCTGGCCATGCATGTACGGGTGGAGAGACTCGTGGCGCATCCGGAGGAAGAGGTGACGCCAGAGGCCGAAACGGCCTTCCGGGGCTACGCCGCGAGGCGCCTTGCCGGTGAACCCTACCCCTATATCGCGGGCGAGCAGGAGTTTTATGGCAGAAGCTTCCGCGTGACGCCTGACGTTCTCATTCCGAGACCGGACACCGAGCTCATCGTGGAGCTCGCGCTTGAAGAGCTGAAGCGCTTCAGGCGTCCGACGGTCCTTGATATGGGGACTGGTAGCGGCTGCATTGCGATCACTGTGGCGCTTGAGAATCCAAAGGCGGAGGTCTGGGCGAGCGATAGGTCTGAGGCGGCGCTTGAAGTGGCGCGCGGGAACGCCGGGAAGTCCGGTGTCCGGTTCCTTCAGGGGAGCTGGTACAAGGCGCTTCCGCCTGACGCTCCGAAGTTTGATCTGATTCTTTCCAATCCTCCGTATATTGACCCCGAGAGTCCGTACCTCAGTGATCTGACGTATGAGCCGCAGACCGCTCTCGTAAGCGGGAATCACGGGATGGATGACCTGAGGGAGATCGCGGAAGGCGCCGCGGCGCATCTCGCTCCGGGCGGCTGCCTCATGGTGGAGCACGGTTTTGATCAGGGTGAGGCCTGCCGGAAAGTGTTCACTGAGGCGGGACTCTCTGACGCGGAGACACTGAAGGACCTGGGAGGCAATGACCGCGTGACGCGCGGTCGCCTTCGCTGATACCTGAAAGAGCCGGATGAAAAGAAAGGAGCATCGCGTGATGCTCCTTATTTTTTGCCGGATAAACGAAAAAAACCGCAGATCTTTCGATCTGCGGCTTTTGGAATCCGTGGTGGTCGGGGGCGGAATCGAACCGTCGACACGCGGATTTTCAATCCGCTGCTCTACCGACTGAGCTACCCGACCACGCATAGGAGTTGAACTTTACCATAAAAAAAATAAAAATGCCAATTTATTTTCACTTTTTGCATTTAGTGAGGAAAAAAACCTCAGATGGACCCGCATTGTCGGGTATCGTTCTCGTTGAATTGATTGATTCAGGAATTTGATATGCCGCGTATCTCCCAGATTGCTGCGGGCGCCTTCGCTGCAGCGCTTGCATTCACCAGTGTCGCTTCCTTTGCGGCCGGTTCTTCTGACCCGGAAACGGATCAGGTAAAGAGCCGCGTTGTGGAGCGTCTTGGCGTGAGACCGACCACCGTCGCGAAAACGCCTTTCGGGCTCTGGGAAATTTCGGTGGCGCCGGATCAGGTGTTTTACGTCGATGGGAATGTCCGCTATCTGCTTCTCGGGAACGCGGTCGATATCGCGACACGTGAGAACCTGACGGAGAAGCGGATTGCCGAAATCAGCCGCGTGGACTGGAAGACGCTGCCGCAGAAGGACGCGATCCGTGTGGTGCACGGCTCAGGGCGCTATCAGGTGGCAGTGTTCGCGGATGCTACCTGCATGTACTGCCGGCTGCTCGAATCGTATTTCGCGAAGATGAACGATGTCACGGTCTACACCTACGTCTTCCCCATGAAGCAGTCGAGGAATCTCGCGAAGAATGTGGTCTGTGCGAAGAACCCGGGCGCGGCCTGGGGGAATCTGATGACGAAGGGAGTGAAGCCTGCTGAGGCGAACTGTGATGACAGCGTGCTTGACCGCAATACGGTGCTGTCGCAGAAGATCGGCGTGGCGGGAACTCCGACTCTCATCTTCCCGGATGGGAGCCGGCTGGGCGGTGTGCCTTCGTACGAGAATCTCGTGAAGGCACTGCGCGAACGGAATCCTGGAAAGTAACCCCGGATTACTTCCGGAGAACTTCAGCGGGCGAATGCCCCTTAGGCACCATGACCCACGCGGTCACGGTGCTTTTTTGTCGTCCGGCATTTTCACCGGCCTGGTTTCCGGAGCCCCAGAAGTAGTCGAAGCGGATGATGCCGCGGATCGCACCGCCCGTATCCTGAGCGATGACCGGGCGGTTGAAGTGCAGATCCGGGTTCTGCTGCGAAACGGAAACAAAGAACGGTGTCCCGTAGACCCAGACATGACGGTCAATGGCAACCGAGGCGCCAGGGGTGAGCGGCACGCCCTGACCGCCCTGGGGACCGACCGAGAGATCGGTGACAGGTGCCCGGCGGAAGAAGACATAGCTCGGGTTGTAGGCGAGAAGCTGCGGGACCTGATCCGGATGAGCCTTGGCCCAGGCCCGGATGCTCTGCATCGAGGCCTCGTGCGCTGTCATCTGGTTCCGGTCAATCAGCCAGCGCGCGACCGCGCGGTACGGGTACCCGTTCTGATCGTCATAGAAAACGCGGATCAGGCCGACGCCCTTCACCCGAAGCTGGCCAGAGCCCTGAATCTGGAGGAAAAGCTGATCAATCGGATCTGCGAGCCAGGCGATCGCGTAGGGGTAGAGATCGGTGCGCTGATCAATGGAAGAGCGGGATCCGTAGGGAATCAGTTTCCGGCCGGAAATCTTGCCCCGGATCCGCTTTCCCTTGAGTTCGGGGTAGAGCGACGAGAGCTCCACGTCGATCAGATCAGGAGGCGTCGCGAGGACGGGCCAGGTGTAGTGAGACGTCCGGGTGGGCGACGCGTCGAGAATCGGCTCGTAGTACCCCGTCATGAGGCCCGTGGTGTCCGAGGATACCGTGGCGCCATTCGCTTTCTGGTCAGACGAGACGGCCCAGAGATCAAAATTCTGCTGGAAGAATTCAGGCGCTGACACCGCGGCGCGGGCATTCTCGCAGGCCGTGCTCCAGAGCGGGGAAGACGCAAAGGAGCGGGAAGCGCAGGAGCGGCGGAACGCCTTCCGGGCGTTATCCCAGTCCGGTGCGTCAGACACCGGGAGACGGCCGAAGTTCGCGGGCGTAAAGCCAGGGACCGGTTTCCCTTCCGCAACCGGCGTGGCAGAAGGCCCTGCAGGCGTTGTCTGAGTGGTCGGCTGTTTCACGGTCTGGCAGCCTGCCAGAACCAGAGCGGCCAGTGCGGCCAGCGCGGAAACCTTGGTCAATCGGCGCATCATTCGTTACTCCTCAACCGTCTTTTTTGCGTTCAGGCTCGGACCTATCTCGGCCTGCTCTCTTACAATACGTTCCACTGAAGAAAACAAGGCTTTGGAGAATACCATGCAAGATATCCGCATCGCCCCGTCTATCCTTTCCGCTGACTTTGCCCGGCTTGGCGAAGAGGTTCGCGATGTCATCGCTTCCGGGGCGGACTGGATTCACTTCGACGTGATGGACAACCATTATGTACCGAATCTCACGATCGGCCCGTGCGTGCTGAAGGCAATTCGCCCGTATACAGAGGCGGATATTGACGTGCATCTGATGGTGGAGCCGGTGGACAGCCTCGTACCGGAGTTCGCGAAGGCGGGTGCTGACTGGATTACGTTCCACGTTGAGGCGAGCCGCCACGTTGACCGTACGCTGCAGCTGATCCGCGACTCCGGCGCGAAGCCCGGTCTCGTGCTGAATCCCGCGACTCCGGTGGAAAGCCTGAACTACGTGCTCGATAAGATCGACATGATTCTTCTGATGAGCGTGAATCCGGGCTTCGGCGGTCAGAAATTTATTCCGGGCGTTCTCCGGAAGATCCGTGAAGTGCGCGCTCTCGCCGACCGTCATTTCGAGGAAACCGGCCACGCGATCCGGGTTGAGGTGGATGGCGGCGTGAAGACCGATAACATCGGTGAAATTGCCCGCGCCGGCGCTGACACCTTTGTGGCGGGATCCGCGATCTTCGGCCGCAAGTCGAAGGAAGGCTATCGCGAGGTGATCGAGGCTATGCGGGCGGCTGTGAAGTCCGTTCAGGCCTGAGAAGAAGGAAAGAGGAAGGAAAATACATGCTGAGTTTTGACGCGCGCCGTGTCCAGGGAGCGCTTTTCGATCTGGATGGAACGCTGGTGGATTCACTCCCGGATCTTCACTTCGCGGTCTGCGAAGTGCTGAAGTCCAGGGGGCTCGAACCGATGGAAGAGGAAGAAGTGGGCCGCTACATCGGAAAGGGCGCGATTCACCTCGCGGCCGAAGTGCTGCGCGCGAGAAAGCCGGACGCCACGGCTGAAGAGCGGGACCGCTTCGTGAAGGAGTATGTGAATACGCTCGCCGGCATGGGCTGCTCGCACACCCGGGCGATTCCGGGTGTTCTCGAAGCGCTTGGAATTTTCCGCTCGGAAGGGCTGAAACTCGCGCTCGTGACGAACAAAGCCGGTGTCCTGATCGACGCTGTGCTCGAGCAGGCAGGACTCTCCCCGTATTTTCCGACAGACCTCAGGCTTTCCGCGGACGATGTGCCGACTCCGAAGCCCGCGCCTGACATGCTGCTCCTCGCGGCGTCCCGCATGGGACTTGATCCCGCGGACTGCATGATGCTCGGGGATTCGCGGAACGACGCTCAGGCCGCGGCGAATGCCGGTATGCCCGTGATGCTGATGGAAACAGGGTATAACGAAGGCGAGCCGATCGCTAAGTGGGGGCCGCAGAACGGTTTTTGTGATATATTCAAATCCATGGATCTCGCCGCAAAGAGTTTTTCCTCCTCACGGCATTAACTTTCAGCATCCAACCAAATATCTTTACCCAACCATGCAGACGATTGCCACATTGATGATTTCAGCAGTGCGCAGCGTCCGGGTCTCAGCCACATCCGTCGGCCAGACCCGGGGAGCATGGTCATGGCGTCTCTAAACACATCCTGTCTGTAGGTTTTCCGCCGCGCCGCAATGGCGCGGACTGAAAGCCACTCTGCTTCACCTCAGTTTTTCCTGATTTACTACTGACAGCGCTGTAGCCGTATCTGTGCACTCACCTGACACGCACGGAACGGAACCCGAGAGGCCTAACTGTATCCAACACGGTCTGCCGACGGCGCTGCTGCAACCGGAGCACATCATGCTGGAGTCTGAATTCAAGGCACTCGCCTCCCAGGGCTATAACCGTATTCCGATGGTCGCCGAATGCCTCGCCGATCTCGATACCCCGCTTTCCATTTACCGGAAGCTTGCTGACTGTCCGGACAGCTTCCTGCTTGAGTCTGTGGTCGGAGGCGAGCGCTTCGGACGCTACTCCTTCATCGGACTCCCGGCGAAGCGCCGGATTGAGGTGAGGATCGGCGACAACGGTCCCGAGACGATCGTGAAAGAGGCCGGGAAGACCGTCGAAACGCTGGAAGGGAATCCGCTTGACGCGATTGAAGCCTATCTCGGCCGCATCCGTGTCGCTCCCCGTCCTGGCCTCCCGCGGTTTTCAGGCGGCCTCGTCGGATACCTAGGCTATGACACGATCCGTCTGATCGAGAAAAAGCTCGCGAAGCCGAAGAAGGACGATCTCGGGGTCCCCGATATTCTTCTCCTGCAGACAGAGGAAATAGCGGTGGTGGATAACATCTCGGGCCGCATCTATCTCATCATCCACGCGGATCCGAATGAGCCGGAAGCTTTCCAGAAAGGCATGAACCGGCTGCGTGAACTGAGAAGCCGCCTGCACCGGCCGGCCGAAAATCTCTATGCCGGCCCGAGTGCCCGCCAGGCTGAACGGCGTGACTTCCATAAGGCCGACTATCTGAAGGCTGTTGAAAAGGCGAAGGACTATATCGCGCACGGCGAAGTGATGCAGGTGCAGATCGGGCAGAGAATTTCCCGCCGCTTCGCGGACGCACCGATTTCTCTCTACCGCGCGCTTCGGTCGCTGAATCCTTCGCCCTACATGTATTACTACGACTTCGGTGACTTCCACGTGGTCGGCGCGTCGCCTGAAATCCTTGTCCGGGGCGAAGTCGGGAAGGATGGAGAAAAACATGTCTGCATCCGCCCGATTGCCGGGTCCCGCCGCCGCGGGCTGACCGCGGAGCAGGACGCGGCGCTCGAGCGCGATCTTGCCACGGATCCGAAGGAGCGCGCTGAGCACCTGATGCTGATTGATCTCGCCCGGAACGATATCGGACGCGTGGCGGAGATCGGCTCGGTCACGGTTCCGGATCAGTTTGTGATTGAGAAGTACAGCCACATTCAGCATCTCGTGAGCGAAGTGGATGGGAAGCTGCGCGGCGGCCTGAATAATTTTGATGTCTTCAAGGCGACATTCCCTGCGGGGACACTCACCGGCGCTCCGAAGATCCGGGCGATGGAAATCATCGATGAGCTTGAGCCTGTGAAGCGCGGCATCTATGGCGGTGCGGTCGGCTATTTCTCATTTGCCGGCGATATGGATATGGCGATCGCGATCCGCACCGCGGTGATCAAGGACAAGATCCTCTACGCGCAGGCTGCGGCCGGCATCGTGGCGGACTCCGTTCCGGAAAATGAACACCGGGAAACGGAAACCAAGGCAAGAGCCGTGCTCCGCGCCGCCGAAATGGTGGAAGACGGTCTGGAATCGGCGATCTGAGGGGAGGAAAAGAAAATGCTCGCGATGATCGATAACTACGACAGCTTTACCTATAACCTTGTGCAGTATTTCGGAGAGCTCGGAGAGGATGTCCGGGTGTTTCGGAATGATGAAGTGACGATCGCGGATCTCGAGGCGCTGAAGCCGGACTTCCTCTGCGTGTCCCCCGGGCCGAGCGTTCCGTCAAACGCCGGGATTTCCGAGGAAGCGATCCGGCACTTTGCCGGGAAGCTCCCGATTCTCGGTGTGTGCCTCGGACATCAGGCGATCGGTGAAGTGTTCGGCGGAAAGATTGTCCTTGCCCGTCAGGTGATGCATGGAAAGACCGACGCAATCACTGTCACAAATGAGGGAGTCTTCACGGGAATCCCACAGGGAACCCGGGTGGCTCGCTATCATTCTCTTGTCATTGATTCTCAAACGCTTCCAGCCTGCCTCGCGGTGACAGCGACCAGTTCCGACGGAGAAATCATGGGTATCCGGCACAGGGAGCTGGATATTCAGGGGGTGCAGTTCCACCCCGAATCCATCGCGACAGAGCATGGCATGGAAATGCTTAAAAACTTTCTGCATATAAGGATTTGATCATGAAAGGATTCTCGAATTCGGCTGTGGCTCTGGTGCTCCTGGCAGTCGCCGGCGCCGCTTCGGCAGATGCCCTTTCGGACTGCTACAAAACAGCTGATAACCGCGTTCAGGTCCGCCAGTGCCTTCAGAAGGAACTGGATCGGACCCAGAGAGACTACGCGGACACCCTGGCTGCAGTGAAGGATCAGGCGAAGCAGCTTGATCAGGCGTCAGGAGATTCGGGAAAGAAGTCTCGTACGGCAGGTCCCGTTTCCCGGGACTTCGCAGAAGCAAACAAGGCATTTGATCTTTATCTGCGCCGCCAGTGCGGGTTTGAGTCCGCAATGTCCGGTTCAGGAACCAGCGCGGGCAATCAGTACATCGCCTGCCGAATCAATCTTATGAAGCTCCGTATGGGAGCTTTGGGTAACTTTTCAGGGCCGGCATCGCCTGATCCATCAGGCAAGTGACCCTCACTTTTAAGGAGCAGCGTCATGGCAATCACTATTTCTGAAGCAATCCAGAGAACTGTTGAACATCGCGAAATCTTCGCGGACGAGATGACGAGCCTCTGGATGGATCTGATGACCGGTAAGCTCACCCCGGCTCAGATCGCCGGCCTTATCGTCGGACTCCGCGTCAAGAAGGAAACCATCGGGGAAATCACAGCGGCAGCGAAAGTGATGCGTGATCTCTCCACGAAAGTGAATGTCAGGGATCCCGAGTCGCTGCTCGATATTGTCGGAACCGGCGGTGATGGCGCCCGCACGTTCAATATTTCAACAACCTCGATGTTCGTGATTGCCGCGGCCGGCGGCCGCGTGGCGAAGCATGGCGGCGGTTCTGTCTCCTCGAAGTCCGGTGCCGCGGATGCCCTGAAGGCAATCGGCGCGAACATCATGCTGAAGCCAGAGCAGATCGCGCAGTGCATTGAAGAAACCCATATGGGATTCATGTTTGCGCCGCTCCACCACGCCGCCATGAAGTACGCGGCCCCGGTCCGCAAGGAACTCGGAATCCGAACGATCTTCAATATTCTGGGACCGCTCACGAATCCAGCAAACGCGGGCTGCGAGATGCTTGGCGTTTTCCATCAGGACCTTGTGGGCATCTGCGTGCGCGTGCTGCGGGATCTCGGCACCAAGCGCGCTGTGGTGGTGTTCGGCTGCGACGGCATGGATGAGGTGAGTCTCGGTGCCACCACGATGGTGGGTGAACTGAAGGACGGGGTGGTGAGTGAGTACAACATCCATCCGGAAGACTTCAATCTCCCGATGAGCTCGGTGCGTCACCTCCAGGTGAATAACCCTGAGGAGTCCGTGGCGAAGATGATGAGCGTACTGCATGCGGAAGAAGGCCCCGCGATGAACAGTGTGATCTTCAACGCCGGTGTCGGTCTCTTCACGCTGGGTACGGCGTCCTCTATTGAGCAGGGCATTGCAATGGCGAGAAAGGCGATCGAGTCGGGTGAGGCGCTTGCGAAGATGAAGCTCTTCGTTGAGAAGACGAAAGAACTTGGCGGCACAGCGGTCAAGGCCTGATCAGGACCGGAAAACGGAGAAAGCATGCAGGGAATTCTCAGGACTATTTGGGATCACAAACGGGAATCCGTAAGGCGGGCGAAGGAGAGGCTTCCTGAAGCGTCGCTCCTCGCGGAAGTGAAGCCGCTTCTGGGAACCCCCTGCCGGGGATTCGCGGAGGCGCTTCGCCGCACGGCATCCGAGCGAGGGGCCGCGGTGATTGCGGAGGTGAAGAAGGCGAGTCCTTCAAAGGGGCTGATCCGTCCGGATTTCAGGCCCGCTGAAATCGCCGCGTCCTATGCGGCGGGCGGCGCGGCCTGTCTCTCGGTGCTCACGGAGGAGGAGTTTTTCCTCGGCGGACCGGGGGTGCTCCGCGAAGTGCGGCAGACCGTGACTCTCCCGATTCTCCGGAAGGACTTTGTGCTTGATCCGTACCAGGTGCTGGAAGCCCGCGCCTGGGGTGCTGACGCGGTTCTTCTGATCGCGGCGGCGCTTTCCGCGGATCAGATGCGGGAACTCGCCCAGACAGCTTCCGAAGTGGAAATTGATGTGCTGATCGAATCCCACAGCGAACCGGAAATAGAGCAGGCGCTTCAGATTCCGGGAGCGCTGATCGGTATCAACAACCGGAACCTTGAAACATTTGAGGTATCGCTCGCGACGACCGAGCGACTGAAGCGGCTGATTCCGGACGACCGCTTTGCCGTGTCGGAAAGCGGTATTCACGAGAAAGCGGATGTGGAGCGAGTTCTCGCGGCCGGCGTCAGCGCTTTCCTTGTCGGTGAAGCGTTCATGAGGAAGGAGAATCCGGGAGAGGCCCTGAAGGAGCTTTTCTATGCTTGATATTCAGTCCGCGGATCCGAGCTGGCAGCCGCTCCTGAAGGATTTTTTTGATTCTCCTGAAGGGAAAAAGCTGGACGCCTATCTTGACGCGCGCCGGAAAGCCGGGGCCGTGATATTTCCCCCGACCCCCTTCCGGGCTCTGACGCTCACTCCCGCAGATGCGGTGCGGGTGGTTATCGTCGGACAGGATCCGTATCACGAGCAGGGGCAGGCGCAGGGTCTCGCGTTCTCGGTTCAGAAGGGCGTAAAAGTTCCGCCGTCCCTTCGGAATATCTATAAGGAAATCGCGCTTGAGTTCGGTTCCGATATTCCGTCTGACGGCGATCTTTCAGGCTGGGCGTCGCAGGGCGTTCTCCTTCTGAACGCGGTGCTGACTGTCGAGGAAGGCGCGGCCGGAAGCCATGCAAAAAAAGGCTGGGAAATTCTGACAGACCGGATTATCCGGACACTTGCCGATAAGGCGCCGCCCAAGGCGTTCCTCCTCTGGGGCGGCTACGCGCAGAAAAAGAAGGAGCTGATTGAGGCAAGCGGCATTCCGCATCTCGTGCTCTGCTCGAACCACCCGTCGCCGCTCTCCGCGAGACGGGGGCCGGTGCCTTTTATCGGCTGCGGTCACTTCGCGAAGGTGAATGACTGGCTTCTCTCGGAGGGAGAAAAGCCAGTCGACTGGACGAAGAGCGGGCTCTGATTTCTCAGTGGGTCTGGGAAAGACCGGCGGATGGCCAGCTGTGCTCCATCGGCGTCTTTCTTTCAAAGCGGGCCTTTGGAGACGCGGTTTCGAGGGGGCTGATGTCCACAGTCATCATCCGATCCGTGCGGAAGAGAGTGAGTTTATGCGCAGACCCGGTGCCCAGCTGCCGGAAGAGTTCGGGAAGCGTGGCTTTGGAAATACGGAAGGCATCCAGGGCGATCAGCTGATCGCCAGGGAGGATGCCGGTGCGTGAGGCGGGAAGGCCGGCAGTTACGCTGCTGACCGTGGGGAATCCGTCAGACGCGGTGAATCTGAGACCGAGGCCGTCCCGCACAAGGTCATACGGCTCAGACTTCATTTCAAGCCCCTGCAGGGAAAGAATGCTGTCCCAATCCGGAGCTTCACCGGCGACTCTCGTAAAGCGCCGAAGCCATTGTGCGACGGCGACTGCCGGGCGATCCACGATTTCACTGATGGCATCCGAAAGCTCGACCGCGTCCTCTGACAGTCCAAGGCATTCATCAGTCCTGAGGTTCCAGATTTTCCGCATGACGTCGTCAAGCGTGATCCGGTTCTCCGTGACGTTTCGGATATGAAGATCGAGCGCGAAGGCGAGCATGGCGCCGCCCTGGTAGTAGCTCACACCGTGGGAGGCCGATCCGGCGTCCGGGCGGTAGTACTTGATCCAGGTGTCAAAGCTTGATGCTGCCACGGACTGATGCTTCCAGCCGGACTGACCGTAAACCGTGAGCGCCATGGCGGAAAGACGGTCAAGGATTTTCTTTTCAGACGCGAGTCCCGCCCGGAAGAGAATGATTTCCTCGTAGTACTCCGTGAACCCCTCAAAGAACCAGAGAAGCCGTGTGTAGTTTTCCTTCGTGAGGTCATAAGGAAGGAAGGTGGCGGGCTTCAGCCGCTTGACGTTCCAGGCGTGGAAGTATTCGTGCGCCATGAGGGCGAGAAGATCGGTGTACCGGTCAGGGGCCTCAGCTCCCGTCATCGGAAGGGCGGAGAAAGGCGCCTCGGCAGCCACGCTGTTCCGATGCTCAAGTCCGCCCCAGCGGCCGCTGACGGTGAGAAGGAAGAGATAGTCTGAGAAGGGCGGTTTTTTGGTTTCCGGCTCCCAGAGTTCGATCGTTGTGGCGCAGATTTTCTTCAGGTCTTCAGTAAGGCGCGCGGCGTCAGCTTCGGGGCATCCGGCAATCACGAGACGGTGAACGGCGCCGTGAACGGAGAACTCAGTGGACAGGGTGTCGGAGTCCCGTGAGAGCAGAATCGGGCAGTCAATCAGATGGTCATAGTCCTTCGCGCTGAACAGGAAGGGCTCTCCGTCGTGGATGATCTGAGGAAGCGCAGTGGAAACCTTATCCCAGGGGGCGGGAGAAACCGCGATCCGGCAGGGCGTGTTTTCTTCGCCTGAAATCTGCAGGAAGGCTGCGGCACCGGAAATGAAAGCGCGGTCAGTGCTGATCCAGGTTTTTCTGACAGAAGGATCAACAGCGGTCAGCGCGTAGCGGATCGTTACCGGAGTTCTGTCACCGGAAGTATTCGCGAGAACGAAGGTTGCTTTGTCAGACTTGATGACGTTCAGCGGCGTTTCACCCTGATATGCCTCTATATCGGAAATAGATCCGGCATATTCCCGTAGCAGATAGCTTCCGGGAGTCCAGGCCGGCATGCGGAGCGTAATCGGATAGTTTTCCTTACGGGGCGTAAAGTGGATCGCGATGTGAAACTCACGGCGGTCGGTATCCGCAGACTCAATCCGGTATTCAATTTCAGGCATATTCAGTTTCAGCTTAATAATTCGTTGGTTTCAATCAGGTTCGGTAGCTGTGATATTAGATTTTTCCGGATAGATAAAAAAGACTTTCAGAAAAATTTGACAATTTAAAAAAGCATCTGTAATATTCACACTCTCGTTGCTACCGCAGCGATGTTCTTTAAAAACACAATAACGAACCGATAAGCGTGGGCATCTGATTTTGATCGAGTTTCAACTCATAAAAAATCAGGTGCTTGAAAAGACGAATGGAATGATGCAGAAGTGAATAACTTCTGAAAAATTACCAGTCGATAATTTTGAGCGCGACGCTTCAGGAAACTGAAGCAAAGAAGTAATAGCAGTGATTGAACTCAAGAGTTTGATCCTGGCTCAGATTGAACGCTGGCGGCATGCCTTACACATGCAAGTCGAACGGCAGCGGGGGAGCTTGCTCCTGCCGGCGAGTGGCGAACGGGTGAGTAATGCATCGGAACGTGTCCTGTTGTGGGGGATAACTGATCGAAAGATCAGCTAATACCGCATGAGACCTGAGGGTGAAAGCGGGGGATCGAAAGACCTCGCGCGACAGGAGCGGCCGATGTCTGATTAGCTAGTTGGTGAGATAAAAGCTTACCAAGGCGACGATCAGTAGCTGGTCTGAGAGGATGATCAGCCACATTGGGACTGAGACACGGCCCAGACTCCTACGGGAGGCAGCAGTGGGGAATTTTGGACAATGGGGGAAACCCTGATCCAGCCATGCCGCGTGCGGGATGAAGGCCTTCGGGTTGTAAACCGCTTTTGTCAGAGACGAAAAGGGACGCACGAATAATGCGTCCCGCTGACGGTATCTGAAGAATAAGCACCGGCTAACTACGTGCCAGCAGCCGCGGTAATACGTAGGGTGCAAGCGTTAATCGGAATTACTGGGCGTAAAGGGTGCGCAGGCGGCTGTGCAAGACAGATGTGAAATCCCCGGGCTTAACCTGGGAACTGCATTTGTGACTGCACGGCTAGAGTTTGTCAGAGGAGGGTGGAATTCCGCGTGTAGCAGTGAAATGCGTAGATATGCGGAAGAACACCAATGGCGAAGGCAGCCCTCTGGGACATGACTGACGCTCATGCACGAAAGCGTGGGGAGCAAACAGGATTAGATACCCTGGTAGTCCACGCCCTAAACGATGTCAGCTGATTGTTCGGGAAGCAATTCCTGGGTAACCAAGCCAACGCGTGAAGCTGACCGCCTGGGAAGTACGGTCGCAAGATTAAAACTCAAAGGAATTGACGGGGACCCGCACAAGCGGTGGATGATGTGGATTAATTCGACGCAACGCGAAAAACCTTACCTAGCCTTGACATGTCAGGAACCCGGATGAAAGTCTGGGGTGCCCGCAAGGGAGCCTGAACACAGGTGCTGCATGGCTGTCGTCAGCTCGTGTCGTGAGATGTTGGGTTAAGTCCCGCAACGAGCGCAACCCTTGTCATCAGTTGCTACGCAAGAGCACTCTGATGAGACCGCCGGTGACAAACCGGAGGAAGATGGGGATGACGTCAAGTCCTCATGGCCCTTACGGCTAGGGCCTCACACGTCATACAATGGTCGGAACAGAGGGCAGCGAAGCCGGGAGGCGGAGCTAATCCCAGAAAACCGATCGTAGTCCGGATTGCAGTCTGCAACTCGACTGCATGAAGTCGGAATCGCTAGTAATCGCGGATCAGCATGCCGCGGTGAATACGTTCCCGGGTCTTGTACACACCGCCCGTCACACCATGGGAGTGGGGTTTGCCAGAAGGCGTTTGTCCAACCGTAAGGAGGACGGCGACCACGGTGGGTTCCATGACTGGGGTGAAGTCGTAACAAGGTAGCAGTACCGGAAGGTGCGGCTGGATCACCTCCTTTTAAGAGAGCGAAACTCTCAAGACAGGTGTCCACACTTATCGTTCGTTATAAAACAGAGCGTAGAAGGGTCGACTGGGTCTGTAGCTCAGCTGGTTAGAGCATCGTCTTGATAAGGCGAGGGTCGATGGTTCGAGTCCATCCAGACCCACCACGAAATCCGGGGGCATAGCTCAGCTGGGAGAGCACCTGCTTTGCAAGCAGGGGGTCAACGGTTCGATCCCGTTTGTCTCCACCAGTTTTTTCTCACTGGAAGTCTTTTCTTCCAGGTTCTGGTTGAAAGCAGTTTTGACTGAAACTGTTTTCAAACAAAACCTGTAAGGGTTCTGTTGTTCTTTAACAATTAGGAAGGAATGAAAGTTCTAAATGTCTGAGATACTTGATGAGGGTATTTCAGAACAGTTTTGAACATGGGTTGTGATTGCATTCACAAATTTGCAAGTTTCTCCAAGAAACCGAAGCAACATTTAGAGAACAGCGACACGTTACAAGTCGATTGAAACCGTGCCGGGTAAAAGGCGGCAGGGTTATAGGATCAAGCGACTAAGTGCATGTGGTGGATGCCTTGGCGATCACAGGCGATGAAGGACGCGGCAGTCTGCGAAAAGCCCCGGGGAGCTGACAACGAGCTTTGATCCGGGGATCTCCGAATGAGGGAACTCCAAGCTTTAGCTTGATCCATGCGTGAATACATAGCGTATGGAGGCGAACGCGGCGAACTGAAACATCTCAGTAGCTGCAGGAAAAGAAATCAACCGAGATTCCGGAAGTAGCGGCGAGCGAAACCGGAACAGCCTGAATTCGATATTGAGAAGAACACTGGAAGAGTCTGGAAAGGCTCGCCATAGTGGGTGATAGCCCCGTACGGGACGTTCATCTCAAGGTACTGAGGATTCGAAAAGTAGGTCGGGGCACGTGAAACCCTGGCTGAACATGGGGGGACCATCCTCCAAGGCTAAATACTCGTGATCGACCGATAGCGTACTAGTACTGTGAAGGAAAGGTTAAAAGAACCCCGGGAGGGGAGTGAAATAGATTCTGAAACCGCATGCATACAAACAGTAGGAGCCCTTCGGGGTGACTGCGTACCTTTTGCATAATGGGTCAGCGACTTATGTTATGTGGCAAGCCTAACCGACTAGGGGAGGCGCAGCGAAAGCGAGTCCGAACAGGGCGATTCAGTCGCATGGCATAGACCCGAAACCAGATGAGCTAACCATGGCCAGGCTGAAGGTGTGGTAACACACACTGGAGGGCCGAACCTACTGGTGTTGCAAAACCAGAGGATGAGCTGTGGTTAGGGGTGAAAGGCTTAACAAATCTGGAGATAGCTGGTTCTCCCCGAAAACTATTGAGGTAGTGCCTTGCGCATGAGCTTCTGGGGGTAGAGCACTGTTATAGCTAGGGGGACATGGCGTCTTACCAAACTATGGCAAACTCCGAATACCAGAAAGCTTCGCGCAGGAGACAGAGCACCGGGTGCTAACGTCCGGACTCAAAAGGGAATCAACCCAGACCGCCAGCTAAGGTCCCTAATATCAGCTAAGTGGAAAACGAAGTGGAAAGGCTAAAACAGTCAGGAAGTTGGCTTAGAAGCAGCCATCCTTCAAAGAAAGCGTAATAGCTCACTGATCGAGTCCTTCCGCGCGGAAGATGTAACGGGGCTAAGTTGATAACCGAAGCTGCGGATTCATACTTTGAGTATGAGTGGTAGGGGAGCGTTCTGTAAGCCTGCGAAGGTGGATCGTAAGGTCTGCTGGAGGTATCAGAAGTGCGAATGCTGACATGAGTAACGATAAAGCGGGTGAAAAGCCCGCTCGCCGCAAACCCAAGGTTTCCTGCTCTACGTTAATCGGAGCAGGGTGAGTCGGTTCCTAAGGCCAGGCTGAGAAGCGTAGCTGATGGAAATCAGGTTAATATTCCTGAACCGGCGTTGAATGCGATGGGGTGACGGAGCAGCCAGAGTGGACCGGGTGTTGGATGTCCCGGCTTCCGAGCGATGGGTGCCTGCAGGCAAATCCGCAGGCGTATACCCAGGACGAAGGATCGGGCCTTCTTTTGAAGGCGAAGCCACTGGAAGCGCTTCCAGGAAAAACCTCTAAGCTTCAGTTCAACGGCGACCGTACCGTAAACCGACACAGGTGGGTGAGCTGAATATGCTCAGGCGCTTGAGAGAACTCGGGAGAAGGAACTCGGCAAATTGACACCGTAACTTCGGAAGAAGGTGTGCCTTTGTAGCTTGATGGGAGAGAAACCCAAAGGGTGAAGAGGTCTCAGAGAATCGGTGGCTGTAACTGTTTACTAAAAACACAGCGCTCTGCAAAGATGAAAGTCGACGTATAGGGCGTGATGCCTGCCCGGTGCTGGAAGATTAATTGATGGGGTGCAAGCTCCTGATCGAAGTCCCAGTAAACGGCGGCCGTAACTATAACGGTCCTAAGGTAGCGAAATTCCTTGTCGGGCAAGTTCCGACCTGCACGAATGGCATAATAATGGCCACACTGTCTCCTCCCGAGACTCAGTGAAATTGAAATGTTTGTGATGATGCAATCTCCCCGCGGCTAGACGGAAAGACCCCATGAACCTTAACTGTAGCTTTGCATTGGACTTTGAACCGATCTGTGTAGGATAGGCGGGAGGCTTTGAAGAATGGACGCCAGTTCATTCGGAGCCGTCGTTGAAATACCGCCCTGATTTGTTTGAGGTTCTAACCTGGGCCAGTAATCCTGGCTGGGGACCGTGCATGGTGGGCAGTTTGACTGGGGCGGTCTCCTCCTAAAGGGTAACGGAGGAGTGCGAAGGTACGCTAATCACGGTCGGAAATCGTGAGGATACTGCAATGGGAAAAGCGTGCCTGACTGCGAGACAGACAAGTCGAGCAGATGCGAAAGCAGGTCATAGTGATCCGGTGGCTTCTGTATGGAAGGGCCATCGCTCAACGGATAAAAGGTACTCTGGGGATAACAGGCTGATACCGCCCAAGAGTTCATATCGACGGCGGTGTTTGGCACCTCGATGTCGGCTCATCTCATCCTGGGGCTGTAGCCGGTCCCAAGGGTATGGCTGTTCGCCATTTAAAGAGGTACGTGAGCTGGGTTTAAAACGTCGTGAGACAGTTTGGTCCCTATCTACCGCGGGCGCTGGAAGATTGACAGGGGCTGCTCCTAGTACGAGAGGACCGGAGTGGACGCACCTCTGGTGTATCGGTTGTGACGCCAGTCGCATTGCCGAGTAGCTATGTGCGGAAGAGATAACCGCTGAAAGCATCTAAGCGGGAAACTTGCCTGAAGATTAGTCTTCCCGGAGGCTTGACCTCCCTGAAGGGTCGTCCGAGACCAGGACGTTGATAGGCCAGGTGTGGAAGCGCTGTGAGGCGTGAAGCTAACTGGTACTAATTGCCCGTGCGGCTTGATCCTATAACCGTGCTGCTTGATTAAATGACAGCAAATGGTTTTGAAAGGAAGCTTGCAAAAAGAAAGAAATGTGTGAATGTGGAAAAGCAAGCCATGTGATTTCATTCCTTCCCAAAGAATTCGCTTGTGAAGTCCTAAAAAGCTTCGAAAGCAAAGCCTTTGCCTGACGGCCATAGCAGAGTGGCCCCACCCCTTCCCATTCCGAACAGGACGGTGAAACGCTCTCGCGCCAATGATAGTCGGTTGTATTTCCGGTGAAAGTAGGTCACTGTCAGGCTCCCCCTTCAAGACCCTCGAAAGTTTTCTTTCGAGGGTTTTGTTTTATGCGCTTTTGAAAAACCAGGGAAAAAGAAAGGAGGAGCTCGCGCTCCTCCTTTCTCTGTCTTCGGATTTCAATAGCGATAAGAGACAGGGGCCGGATCGCGGAGCATATCGTTTTTATCGGTCTATCTCCGATTAAATGCGAAGAAGATCTCTCCCAGGTCTCCAAGGCTCTTATTGACAGAGATGAAACCGGGCACTGCCCCGATTTCAGTCCTCCCTAGCACAGGCAAAGAAAAAGCCCGGAAGGCATTAGAACCTTTCGGGCTTCGCTCTTTCTGTACCGGCATCAGCCGGCATTCAGGGGAGCAGATCAGAAGATCTTCGTCACTTCACGCGAGAACTCTTCCTGTTCCTTGATCAGAGCTGCGAGCTGCTTGTTATCGAGGAAGTCGATGGAGAGGCCGGCGCGTTCATGAGCGGCGATGTTCGCCTTGTCAGTCAGCGTGCGGCGGAAAGCGTTTACGTAGAAGTTGATGATTTCAGGAGGCGTGCCGGCCGGGGCGACGAGAGCGCGGGCGGAGCCGTACCACTTGCCGTAGTAGCCGAGTTCCTTCAGCGTCGGAACATTCTTGAGGGAAGGATCACGCTTCGTATCGAAGACGCCGAGGATGCGGAAGACCGGGCTGCGGCCGGTGGACAGCTTCAGCACGTCGCCGATCTTTGCGCAGGAGAACTGCACTTCGCCCTGACGCAGAGCGAGCAGCTGGTCAGCAGTGCCGCCGTACGGAATGGCCTTGTAGTTAAAGCCGGCGCTGCGGGCAAGCAGCTGAGCGGCGATATGGTTGGAAGCCTTGACGCCATTCGTGGAAGCGCGCAGGTTCGGGTTCTTCTTAGCTTCAGCGACGAGATCCTTCAGGGTCTTCCACTTGCTGTCAGCACGGACCACAACGACACCGGTTTCCTTCAGGTGGTTGCAGATCGGAACGATCTTGGAGGTGGAAAGCGGGGAGTGAGGAAGAACGGCCAGAGTCGTGAAGGTCGGCAGATTGATGAAGCCGATCGTGCGGCCATCCGGCTTCGCGCGGGAAAGCTGCGTCCAGCCGATCTTGCCGTCAGCGCCCGGAACGTTGTTCACAACGAGCGGACGGCCCACAAATTTCTCAGCTTCCGAGGCGAGCAGACGGGCGCCCACGTCGGTGCCGGAACCAGCCTTATAAGCAACGATAACCGAAACTTCGCCGGACGGAGCCCAGGCAGCGTGCGACGACAGAGGGACCGAAACAGCACCCGCTACAAGCATCGATAGAAAGGTTCTTTTCTGCATATAAGTTCTTCCTGTGTGAGAAAAGGGCCGCAAAGCCCGCAAAATAAAAAGGGGACAGGCTCGACGCCTATCCCCTTCCGATAAGGTTCTAGTTCGAATCCTTCATCTTCTTCTCCATTCTACTGAAGAAGAGCGGCGACAGAATACCGACCACGCAGAGCGCGATCAGCACCCAGCAGATGACGGACGAGAACAGAATCGAAGGATCTCCGTTGCTGATCATGAGGGAACGGCGGAGGCCGTTTTCCCCGATCGGACCGAGAATCAGGCCGAGCACAATGGCGGCGTTATTGAGGTCGAAGTGGTGAGCGAGGTACCCGATCACACCGAAGACCACCATGACGCCGACGTCAAAGGTGCTGTTATTGATGGCGTAGGAGCCGACCACGCAGAGCAGGAAGATCGACGGAATCAGAATGGCGTCAGAGAGACGCGAGATCTGGGCGAACATCTTGCTGCCAAAGAGTCCGATCACGAGCATGAAGAACTGCACGAGCACGAAGCCCGCGAAGAACGTATAGGTCATGTCGGCGTACGTGGTGAAGAGCTCGGGCCCCGGCTGCAGGCCATGAATGATGAGGCCGCCCATCAGCACCGCGGTAACGGATTCACCCGGGATGCCGAGGGTAAGAGTCGGAATGAGAGAGCCGCCCGTCACAGCGTTGTTGGCGGCTTCGGAACCCGCGACGCCTTCAATGGAGCCGTGACCGAACTCCTCCTTATGCTTCGAGAACTGACGCGCTTCGTTATAACCAATGAAGCTCGCAATCGTTGCGCCCGCGCCTGGCAGGATACCGATGATGTTGCCGATGATCCAGGAGCGGATCGTGGTCGGCGCGATCTGCTTCATTTCAGCTTTGGAGAGACCGAAGCGTCCGATCTTCTGGGGGAGACGTCCGCGCTCCTTGATCTTTCCTTCGGCGAGCACCAGCACCTGTGACATCGAGAAGAGGCCGATCAGGGCGCAGGTCACGTTGATGCCGTTATAGAGTTCGCTCTGATTGAACATGAAGCGCTCGACACCTTCCATCGGATCCATGCCGATCGTGGAGATCAGCAGGCCGAGGACGCCTGAAATCAGGCCCTTCAGGAGTGACTTATTCGAGACACCGGCAATGATCGTGAGGCCGAAGAGCGAGAGCCAGAAGTATTCAGGGCTCTTGAACTGCAGCGCGAGCTGCGCGAGAAGCGGAGAGAAGAAGTAGAGCGAGATGCAGGAAAGAAGACCGCCGATAAAGGAAGCCACACAGGCGACGGTCAGAGCCTTCGCGGCCTGTCCCTTCTTCGTGAGTTCGTAGCCTTCAATAGCGGTTGCGGCAGAAGCCGGCGTGCCAGGCGTATGAATCAGAATGGCGCTGATTGAACCGCCGAAAATAGCGCCGCAGTAAATACCGCCGAGCGTGATGAGGCCGGAAGCCGGATCCATGCCGAACGTGATCGGCAGGAGCAGCGCAACACCCATGGCGGCGGAAAGTCCCGGCAGACAGCCGATGGTGATACCCATGGCGGTCGACAGGAACATGATGAGAAGATTGATCGGGGTAACGGCATTGACGAAGCCAAGCCCCATGAGACTCAGAGTTTCTTGCATTGGTTAATCTCCGCGGGGCCTAGCCAAAAATAAGTCCCACAGGAAGCGGGACTTTGAGGAAGACGGTAAAGACACCATAAATGATGCCCATCAGGATCGCGGTGGAGAGGACCACGAAGAGCGGCTTCACGCGGAGGAACAGCATACAGCCCAGCATAAAGAGCACACTGGAGAGGTAGTAGCCGAGCTTCTGAATCAGAATGAGATAAATCACGCAGAACGCGCAGACTCCGAAAAACTGGACAGCCTGGAAGTCCTGGAATTTCTGCTTCAGGTCATCAACGATCTCGCGGGTCTTGATGTAGTGCAGGACCTGCTGAATCAGATAAATCGAGACCAGCGCCAGAAAGACGACCGTGAGGAAAAGGGGATAACGCATGGCTCCTGTGGGAAGCTTAAGCGTCATGACCAGGAACGCGATTCCTACTAGATAGAGGACGGCGATAACACCGAAGTCAGATTTTTTCATTTTCCGAAAGTAGATAAACAGGAAAGGCATCCACCGTGGAAGGCTGCTCTTATTGCTTTTATAGACTTCTGGATTTGAGGGGTAAGATCCACTTGGTGAATTTCCCTATTTTAGTAGAACTTAGTAAGAATCTGTTGCAAGAATTTTTGAACCAAAAAGGCCTTTCCGCAAAGATTCTTCCTTCATGCCGTAAAATGTAAGTTTGTCTTTTCGTGGCCGCTTTTCTCCCCATCTGCCGGGGAGCTTTGGGATCCATTTTTATGATTTTCAGGCGCTCGCTCATCTCAGAATTCATGAATACAGCAGGCGGTGTTTTTACCGTGCTGTTTTCTATCGTTCTTACGGTGGGCATCGTGCGGGTGATGAGCCAGGTGGCGGTCGGTAAGTCTGACGCCGGGGCCATCCTCCAGATGGTGCTTTACACGTCACTCACAACTTTGGCGCCTCTGCTCGCTCTGTCGCTTTTCCTCGCGATTCTGATGGCGCTGATCCGCAGCTGGCAGCAGAACGAAATGATTGTCTGGTTCTCGTCAGGCGGTCTGTCGCTCCTCTCCTGGATCCGTCCGGTGCTTCGCTTTTCGCTTCCTGTGGTGCTTCTCACCGCGGTGGTGGCGCTTGCGATCACGCCCTGGGCCCGCGGTCAGATGGATGTGAGCAAAGCGCAGTTTTCGCAGCGTGACGACACGAGCCGTATTGCCTCCGGACAGTTCATCGAGTCGAGTTCCGGCCGCCGCGTGTTCTTTATTCAGCAGGTGAGCGAGGATACGCAGAACGTCAAAGGCATCTTCGTTTCTGAATTGAATCGGAACGGGAAAGCAACCGTTGTGTCGTCGACCGAAGGCCGTCTCCGTATCAATAAGGAAGGTGACCGCTACGTGGAGCTGACGGATGGAAAGCGGTACGAAATCGCTCCTGACGCCAAGTCCTATCGGGTGACGGGTTTCGGAACCTATGGGATCCGTCTGGATATCAAGCCGGACCAGATTCTGTCGCCTGACAAGGCGCATTCGCTTCCGACCAGCTATCTCCTGAATGACCCGAGTCCGAAGAATCTCGGTCAGTTCTTCTGGCGGCTCTCGTGGCCGCTGATGGCGCTTAACCTGGTGCTTTTTGCCATTCCTCTGTCATTCACGAATCCGAGAGCCGGCAAGTCTCTCAATGTGGTGGTGGCGGTTCTCGTCTTTATTCTCTATCTGAACTTCATCAACATTATGGAAAGCTGGATTACGGAAGGACGGTGGCATTGGTGGTCGGGCCTGATCGCGCTTCACGGATCCGTGCTGCTTCTGACCGCCTTCCTGTTCATCCGGAGAATCTGGCTTCAGCGCTGGCTGCCGCGGGAACTGACAATCGGCTACTGGCGCGATCGGATGGAGTGAGGAAAAAATTATGCGGGTTATTACACGACATCTGACCTCTCAGATCATCCTGTCGACGAGTCTCGTGCTGATGGCGCTGATCGGTCTTTTCCTCTTCTTCGACCTTGTGAACCAGGTGGATAAGATCGGTTCGAGCTACGGCATGCTGCAGGCTCTGGCGATTACCGGATTCTCCATTCCGTCGCATCTCTATGAAGTGATGCCGATCGGTGTGCTGCTTGGCGCCGTTTACACGATGAGCCGCTGGGCCGCGAATTCCGAATTCACGATTCTCCGTGTGGCCGGCATGAGCCCGCTTTCGCTTACGCGTTCGCTCATGGTGCCTGGTCTGATTCTGGTTGGCTTCACTTATCTGCTTGGCGAATTCGTGGCGCCGGAGAGCGACGCTCTCCGTCAGGAAGTTCAGCTGAAGATTTACAGCCGGCCGCTCACCGCGTCGGGTTACGACTCCGGCGTCTGGGCCCGCGATCAGGTGTATGACAATTCGAAGAAACTCGTGCTGTCCCGTTACGTGAATGTGCAGAGCCTTAAGTCAGGCGCCGCGCAGGAAGCAAACGGCTGGCGGGTGTACGAATTCACGACCGGAAACGAGCTTCACCGGATGATTGAGGCGCCCTCGGGTTCCTATCAGGAAGGAAAGGGCTGGGTGCTGAAGGACGCGGTGGTAACTGACTTCCCGTCGCTTCTCGGTGGCGACCCCAAAGCGATACCGAAGCCGGTCGTCCGGCATACGGAACCGAGCATGGTGCTCAGCACGACGCTCGCGCCGAGGATTCTTTCCGTGATTGTGGCGGATCCGGATCACATGCCGATTCTGGATCTCGGGTCCTATCTGCATCACCTGAAACAGAATCACGAAGACACGAGCCGCTATGAAGTCGCTTTCTGGAAGAAAGTCTTCTATCCGCTCTCGATTCTCGTGATGCTCGCGCTCTCAATGCCGTTCGCGTACCTGAGCACCCGCTCGGGCGGCGTGTCGCTCAAGATTTTTGTGGGCGTCATGATCGGCATCGCGTTCTACGCGCTGAACAATCTGTTCTCTTATATTGGTATCCTGAGTACGTTCCCGCCGATTATGGCGGCCATAACACCAATATTGGTAACACTCATACTCGCAGCCGTGGCGATCGCCAAGGTCGAACGGCGGTGATGTCCCGGCAATTGATTTTTTAACCCCAAAACAACAAGGATTGACTGAATGACGGTAGCTTCCTCGATCTCGAAGATCGGTGAAACAGAGGCGATATTTCACCAGATTGTGCAGGTGCTGCAGGGAGGATGGACTGCGGACTACATCTGGCAGATTGCGGCGTTTGCCGTAGCGGTACTGCTGTCGCTCTTTATTTCCCGACGCTTCAAAGCGAAGCTGCAGAAGCTGCTGCCGCCACCGGGGTCCGGTCGGCTGCGGGACCGCGTGAAGAGCTACTCGATCGATATCGCGTCTCATCTGTCATTCTCACTCATCGGTGCCTCGATCCTCTGGATGCTTGACTGGACGCTCCGCGAGGCGGATATCCTTCCTGATCACAAAGTGCTCGTGTTCGCCGAACTCGGCTACATGGTGCTTTACGCCTTCGCGTTCCTGCGGATCATGCTCTACATCCTGCGGGGCATGCTGGGCGACAAGGTGGTGACGCATGGTCTTGCCACCGTCGTGTCCTGGGTGTTCTGGATTCTGGTAGTCCTCGAATTCGCGGGCATTCTGCCGACTATCGTGAAATTCATGCGCGATCAGTCGATTCCAGTCGGGACTCAGAATCTCACGCTTTGGACGCTCTTCTCGGGTCTCGTCTCCGCGCTTCTCACGCTGGGCGTCGCGAACTGGATCGCGAACGTCCTTGAAGGCGTGCTGAAACGAACGAAGGGGCTCGCTCCGAATCTGCAGGTGGTGTTCTCGCGAATCGCCCGCTGGATTCTGATGGTCTGTGCGATCCTGATCGCAATGAGTTCAGTCGGCATCGATCTCACCGTGCTCTCGGTCTTCGGCGGCGCGCTCGGTGTTGGTATCGGCTTTGGTCTGCAGAAAATCGCGAGCAACTATATTTCAGGCTTCATCATTCTTCTTGATCACTCGATCAAGATCGGTGACTTCGTTGAAATCGGCGGTTTCCAGGGTATCGTCACCGAAATCAATACCCGCTACACCGTGGTGAGTGACTGGAACGGCATTGAGGACATTGTCCCGAATGAAACGTTTGTGACGAGCTCAGTGAAGAACTACTACCACACGGATAACGTCTGTATCGCCATGATCCGGGTGTCGGTGGCCTACGGCACGGATCTCAACAAGGCGCTTCAGATCCTGAATGAGGAAGCGAATAAGCCGGATCGCGTGATCAAGAACCGCAAGGGCTGGACTGGTATCACGAAGCTGGACGACAGTGCGATTGACCTCGAAGCCGGTGTCTGGGTGCCGAATGTCGGTGACGGCACAGTGGGCCTCCGCACGCAGGTGCTGATCAATGTGCTGAAGCGTTTCGATGAGGAAGGGATCGAAGTGCCGTTCCCGCAGCTCGACGTGCGTCTCCGCAGCAATCAGACGCAGAAGATCTCGATCGAGGATATGGCCCGGCTTCTCACGTTCCTCGAGGATCAGAAAGAAGCGGATCGCCTGAAAGCCGAGAAAGAAAAGGAAAAAGCCGCGGGAGGTTCCGCGGCGAAGCCGGCTTCCGCCTGACAGACAGGCGGAAGCGGATCAGGAGGCGGCTGCTTTACGCAGCCGCTTCTTTTTTATGCGTCCCGAAAAATTCCTTCAGGGCGTCACCGGTCGCGGTGCCCTTTTCCGCGACATCAAGCGGGGCTCCCGCGGCGACCACCTTGCCTCCGGCTGTCCCGCCTTCAGGACCGATATCGATGATCCAGTCCGCCTCTGACATCACGTCGAGGTTATGCTCGATCACGACCACGGTGTTTCCGGAGTCCGTGAGCTTATGAAGCACATTGATGAGCTTCTGGATGTCCGCCATATGAAGACCGACCGTCGGTTCATCAAGAACGTAGAGCGTACCGGTGGTGTTTTCATCCTCCGACACATACTCCGTATCCTTCACTTTGGAGAGCTCCGTGACGAGCTTCAGACGCTGCGCCTCGCCGCCGGAAAGCGTGGGGGAGGGCTGTCCGAGCGTGAGGTAGCCGAGACCGACCTCTTCAAGCAGCTTAAGCGGCCGCTGGATAGAAGGCGTTGACGCAAAGAACTCAACCGCCTCGCGGACCTGCATCTGAAGGATGTCGCCGGCGCTCTTTCCCTTCCAGAGCACTTCAAGCGTCTGCGGGTTGAAGCGTTTGCCGCCGCAGCTTTCGCAGAGCACCTTTACTTCCGGCAGGAAGTTCATCTCAATCGTCCGCAGTCCCTGGCCGAGACAGGTTTCGCAGCGGCCGCCCTTGGTATTGAAGGAGAAGCGGCTCGCGGTGTAGCCGCGCTCTTTCGCGAGACTCGCCTCCGCCATGATCTTCCGGATCCCGTCCCAGATGCCGACATACGTCGCCGGGCAGGAGCGGGGTGTCTTTCCGATCGGTGTCTGATCAACTTCCAGCACCCGGCTGACAGCTTCCCAGCCTGTGATTTCACGGCATCCGGTCCAGACCGGAGCGGAGTCCTTTGCCCGCAGCGCGTCCTGGAGATTCCGAAGGAGCAGGTCGCGGCAGAGGCTGGATTTCCCCGAACCGGATACGCCGGTGACGACTGTCAGCCGGTTCAGCGGGAACTCCACCTTCGGGATCCGGAGGTTATGGAGCGAGGCGCCGAGCACGGCAATCGTGGGTGTCTTTCCCGGGCGCACCGGGCGGTGCGGAATGCCGTTATGGATTTCAGGGGAGGCAAGGAACCGGCCCGTAACGGATTCCTTGCACTTCATGATGTCTTCGACCGAGCCCTCTGCGACGAGGCGCCCGCCTTCGCTTCCTGCGCCGGGACCGATATCAATCACGTGGTCCGCGCGCCGGATCGTGTCTTCGTCATGCTCCACGACAAGAAGCGTGTTGCCCTTCTTCGACAGATGATCCATGGCGTTCAGCAGAATGCCGTTATCTTTCGGATGCAGACCGATTGTCGGCTCATCCAGCACGTAGCAGACACCGAGGAGGTTGGAGCCGAGCTGCGAGGCGAGGCGGATACGCTGTGTTTCGCCGCCTGAAAGGGTCGGCGCCGCGCGGTCGAGCGTAAGGTAGCCAAGCCCCACCTGATCGAGGAACTCAAGCCGGGAAATGATTTCCCGGATCGCGTCATGCGCGATCGCCTCATCCCGGGGGTCGAGCTTCAGCGCGTGGAAGAACGCGAGTTCCTCCTTCACGCTCATCTGGCAGAGCTCACTGATGTTCTTTCCGCAGAACAGGACGGCCAGCGCGACCGGATTGAGCCGCAGACCGTGGCAGTCGGGGCAGACCTTCTCCTCTTCGCCCTCAGCCTTCGCCCAGGCGGATTCCTCCCCCGTCTGCTCGGCATCAAACCCGGAGAGCTGCAGCCCGGTGCCGAAGCACGTCGGGCACCACCCCATCTTGCTGTTATAGGAGAAGAGTCTGGGGTCCGGATCCGGGAAGCTCGTGCCGCAGATCGGGCAGGCGCGCCGGGTTGACCAGATCTTGAAGGTATCGTTTACGGGTTCGCCGTTCTCCAGAATCATGGATGCGACCTGGCCCTTGCCGAGCGTAATCGCGGTTGCCACGTGAGCCTTCAGTTCGGGAAGCGTCCGCTCCGAGATATCAAGCTCCGCCACAGGGAGTTCGATGCTGTGTTCGTTATAGCGGGCGAGCTTCGGGAAGTGATGCGCGTCGACGATCTTCCCATCCACCCGAAGCGTGTCGTAGTGGTGCTTCACGGCCCACTGCGCGAGTTCGGTATAGATACCCTTGCGGTGCGTGACAAGCGGCGCGAGGAGCATCACTTTCTTTCCGTTTCCGGCCTTGCGGATCGCCTCCACAATGGCGGCCGGCGTCTGAGGCCGCACCTCCACGTGGCAGTTCGGACAGGTCTGAACGCCGAGCTTCACATAGATGAGGCGAAGGAAGTGATAGAGCTCTGTCATCGTCGACACGGTGGACTTCCGGCCGCCGCGCGACGTGCGTTGCTCGATAGCGACAGTCGGCGGAATGCCGAGCACCGCGTCCACATCCGCGCGGCCCGAGGGCTGCACGATCGAACGGGCATAGGCGTTAAGAGACTCGAGATAGCGTCTCTGGCCTTCGTTAAAGACGATGTCGAACGCGAGTGTCGACTTCCCGGAGCCGGAGAGTCCGGTGACCACCGTGAGTTCATTCCGGGGAATGTCGACTGAGAGATCCTTGAGGTTATGCTCCCGGGCATTGAGCACCGAGATTTCGCCCTTCTTCGCGATATGAGCCTGGGCGGGGAGGGCGGCTTCGGCGTCAATCTCGGTGGAGGTGAAGTCCTCCTGATAAGGCGTGCCGCTCTCAACCGCCTTTTCGTAGGAAATCAGCGCCTGCCCGGTGTAGGAGCGGGAGACCGCCATGATGTCATCCGGGGTGCCGGCCGCGACCACGCAGCCGCCCGCCTCACCGCCTTCCGGACCGAGATCGATGATCCAGTCGGCGTTCGCGATGACGTCGAGGTTATGTTCAATCACGAGGACCGAATGCCCGGCGGCAATCAGCTTCCGCATAGCGAGAAGGAGTTTCTCGACGTCCGAGAAGTGGAGTCCGGTGGTCGGCTCATCAAAGACGAGGAGCCGGCCCTTCGCATCCTTCGGCTTCCGGCGCCCGTTTTCGGCAAGCGCCGCGGCAAGGAACCCGGCGAGCTTCAGTCTCTGGGCTTCGCCGCCTGAGAGTGTCGGCACGGGCTGCCCGAGCTGCACATACTCCAGACCGACGTCGATCAGCGGCTGAAGGAGCGAAATCACTTCGAGATCATCCCGGAAGAAGTCGCACGCCTCGGACACCGTCATTTCGAGCACATCAGCGACCGAGGCGCTGCGGCCATTCCGTTCAAGTTTTGCCTGAAGGATTTCCGGGCGGTAGCGGCGTCCGTTGCAGTCCGGGCAGCGGAGATAGACGTCCGAGAGGAACTGCATCTCAACATGCTCAAAACCGGACCCCATACAGGTGGGGCAGCGGCCGTCGCCCGAATTGAAACTGAAGGTTCCCGGACCCCAGCCCTGCATTTTGGCGGTGTCAGTGGCGGCGAAAAGTTTCCGGATCGGGTCAAAGGCCCCGACGTAACTCACGGGGTTCGAGCGGGAGGTTTTTCCGATCGGGGACTGGTCAACAAAGTCCACCCCTTCGATCAGATCAAATCCCTTGATGTCCTTATAGGGTCCCGGGGCCTCAGTCGGAACGCCGAGCCGCTTCTGGAGCGCTGGGACAAGCACTTCCTGCGCGAGCGTTGACTTCCCGGAGCCGGACACCCCGGTGAGGCAGGTGAGGCAGTGAAGCGGGAACGAGACATCGATATCGCGGAGATTATTCGCGGTGACCCCGGTGAGACGGATGGAAGGTGCTTTCTTTGACACCGGCTTCTGCCCTCTGAGAGCAATGCGGCGCCGTCCCGAGAGGTAGTCGCCGGTCAGCGTCTTCGCGCTGAAGATCTCTTTCGGGGAACCCGAGAAAATGATGTTGCCGCCTTTTTCGCCGGCCCCTGGTCCCATATCAATAATGCGGTCCGCCTTCAGCATGACCTGGGGATCGTGCTCCACCACGACGAGCGTATTGCCCGCTTTCGTGAGGCGGCGCATGATCGCGTTGATCCGGTCCATATCCCGCGGGTGAAGACCGATCGACGGCTCATCAAGAACAAAGAGTGTGTTGACGAGTGAGGTGCCAAGCGCCGTCGTGAGGTTGAGTCTCTGGATTTCGCCGCCTGAAAGCGTACGGCTCTGACGGTCGAGCGACAGGTACGAGACCCCGACCGCGCAGAGGAAGATGACGCGCGAGCGGATCTCTTTCAGAATCGGAGCGGCTTCAGGCGGGAGGTCCGGATCGGCAGCAAGGCTGTCAAAGAAACGGCGGAGGCGTGACAGCGGCAGCATCATCAGGTCGTGGACCGTGAGCCCCGGGAGCTGATTCAGCACCGCGTCCGGAACGGTCATGCCTTTCGGACGGAACCGCTCGAGCTTCCGCTCTTCTCCCTGCGGGAGGAGCGCAGCCTCGGCGTCTGAGAGCCGGCCCGCTCTCCAGTAGAGCGACTCAGGCTTCAGGCGGGCGCCGTGGCAGTCCGGGCAGAGCGTGTAGCTGCGGTAGCGGGAGAGCAGCACGCGGATATGCATCTTGTAGGACTTTGTTTCCAGCCACTCGAAAAAGTGGCGGACACCGTACCACTGATGATCCCAGTCGCCCGTCCAGTCAGGATCCCCCTCGAGGATCCACCACCGGTCTTCGGACGGGAGCTCCTCAAACGGGACATCGAGCGCGATGCCGGCTTTCTTCGCGTAGCGCTCAAGATCCTTCTGGCACTCGGCAAAGGACGGAGTGCTCCAGGGCTTCACGCAGTGCTCCGCGATGCTGAGCCGCGGGTTCGGAATGACGAGCCCGAAATCCACCCCGATCACGCGGCCGAAACCGTGGCAGGTGTCGCAGGCGCCAAGCGGCGAATTGAAGCTGAAGGAGGAGGGGTGAGGGTGGGAAAAGCTGATGCCGCAGTCAGCGCAGGCGAGCCCCCGGGTGTATTTCCAGGTGTCCGCCTCTTCGCCTTCATCATTCAGCGGGTGCACCGCGATTGAGCCGTGGCCCCGTTCAAGCGCCTGCTCGAGCGCCTCAATCGCGCGGCTTTCCTCAACGCGGCTCGCGCGGAACCGGTCCACCATGACTTCGAGCGTCCAGCCTGAGGCGGTGGCGGTCTGCTTATGAATTCGGGTGAAGCCCTGGGCTGAGAGTGAATCAATCGCCTTTTTCAGGCCGAATTTTCTCGGCACAACAGACGTAAACGTAAGAATGAGCCTGGGGTCCGACGCGGCTTCGGCCGCCTCCCGGATCTTTTTCCAGAGAGAGTTCGGCGTCTCCTCCTCAATCTTCTTCCCGCACTTCGGACAGTAGAGCGACGCGCACTTCGCGAAGAGCAGCTTGATGTGATCGTTCAGTTCCGTCATCGTGCCGACCGTGGAGCGGGATGTCCGTACGGGGTTCGTCTGATCAATCGCGATCGCGGGCGGCACGCCGTCAATCCGATCGACATGAGGCCGGTCCATGCGGTCGAGGAACTGGCGCGCGTAGGGGCTCAGTGTCTCGACATAGCGGCGCTGGCCCTCGGCGTAGAGCGTATCGAAGACCAGCGAACTCTTGCCGGAACCTGAAACACCGGTGACAACGGTGAGTTTTCCGAGATCAAAATCAACAGAGATATTCTTCAGATTGTTCTGTCTTGCGCCCCGGATGGAAATTTTTGCTGCGGAAGAGACTGGCAGACTGTCTGCCTTCAGGTTTTTACGAACGCGTGTCATTGATATTTTTCAGCCGCTGTGTCAGAAGATCTTTTATCAGTGGGAAAGCCCCGCGGATAAGAGAAAAGCATAGCGAAAGATTAACCTCTCTAAGAGACGGGAGGAAAAGGGAAAAAGCGGTTAGGCGAAAATATTTTTCAAAAAACTTGCTATTTCCAAAAATCACCCATATAATGTCAATCCTCTGTGGGGGTATAGCTCAGCTGGGAGAGCGCTTGCATGGCATGCAAGAGGTCAACGGTTCGATCCCGTTTATCTCCACCACGGATTTTTTGGAGCTTCTGCCTGACGACAGAAACCCCATCTTATCAAGAGAAAGATAGCAGTAAGCGTTTTCGCTGATCACTTGCTTTTTGACTCTGAGATAGATATAATACTGGTTCTTTTGGGGGTATAGCTCAGCTGGGAGAGCGCTTGCATGGCATGCAAGAGGTCAACGGTTCGATCCCGTTTATCTCCACCAAAATTTAAAAGGTCCCCATCGTCTAGAGGCCTAGGACACGACCCTTTCACGGTCGGTACAGCAGTTCGAATCTGCTTGGGGACGCCATTTACACTGGGAGCTCAAGAATGGGCTCCCTTTGTTTTATCCGGAGAAGGTATACTTGAGCCCGGGTAAAAAAAGAGCCGCCCGGAATTGGACGGCTCTTGACCTACTGAGTCAGCTAAGGTGATTTACGGCTGACGCAGTTTCGCGGCTTCTTCCTTAATGGAACGTTCCGCTATATCGAAGGCCTCATTGAGGGCAGCAATAACATCGGTGCCCTTACGGTTAATAACAACGTTTTTGCCGGAAGTGACGAAATCAAGGCGCACATTGAACTCATTGGTCGTCTGATGTCCGTCCAGTGAAATCGTTGCCCTGACAGCACCAAGGCGGCTGTCGAATTTAGTTAAAGCTTCAACTTTTTCGTTGATAGCAGCCTCGACTGCTGGAGAACGAGAAATGCCGTGGAAAACAACCTGAGGCGTCTGAAGCATGTGAGACCTCCTTTTTTATAGAAGCAAGTGTTATGGCGCAAACCTTTTCAAATAGCTTTTCAGTAACTGAATCGGTCTTTGAATTCGGTCTCCGCTATAGATAGTGTAGCCCGCGCAACCGAAAAAAGCGCATTTATTTAACTGCAGTTTAAAAATAATTAATTTTCAAATTTCGCTCGACGAGCATACTGAAAAATTAACATACTGATTAATAAGGAATATAGAAATGATGGATCGTAAGCCCTGGGAAAATCGTGACTCTCACCGTGAAGGCTTTGGCGGACGCCGCGAATGGAATTCTGACCGTTCCGACCGCCGCTTCGGTGAAGACCGCCCGCGCTTCAATCGCGAAGACCGCTTTGGCAATGACCGCCCGCGTTTCAACCGCGAAGACCGTTTTGGTGAAGACCGTCCCCGTTTCAACCGTGAAAACCGCTTTGAAGGCGGCGACCGCCGCTTTGGCGGTGACCGTCCGCGCTTCAACCGCGATGACCGTCCGCGTTTCGGCGGCGACCGTCCGCGTTTCAACCGCGACGACCGTTACAGCTCGAAGACTGGCCCCCGTGCCCGTGCTTTCGGTGAAGGCCGCTTCCAGGATCGCGAAGACTACAGCAAGCGTCAGATCGTGAAGATCGACAGCGAAGTCGCCGCTTTCTTCCCGACCGCGAAGGACGTGAACGACGCCCTGCGCCTCGTGATTGAACTCACCCGCAAGGTGAAGGAACGCGCCGCTGAGGCCGCCGAGGAAAAGCTCGCTGCCGACGCTGAAACCGCTGAAGACGTGGAAGACACGGCTGAAGACGATTACGAAGAAGACGAGACTGAAGAAGTCGAAGCTTCTGAAGCGGAAGCCGACGCTCCCGCCGCTAAGGCCGATAAGGCTGAGTAAGGAAAACGGCCTCACGGCCGGAGAGCGGAATCCTGGAGCGGCGTATAAAAAAGCCGGCTAGACAAAGGGCGCAGTTTTATTGTAAAATTCGCGCCTTGACTGTCCACTGGCTGTGTGCTTGCCCCAATTCCACTTGCCCGGTCGGGTAGGCAGTTAATTATCCCCGCGGACAGCTCAATTTCCAGTGTTGCAACACCGGATGCCGCAGCGGAGCGGGGAAGCTAGACGCTCTGAGGAAACTGTTCCTCAAGACTGTTTTTAATCTTTTTGGCGCGGACGCCATGCCGCACCAAGTTCCTGAATATAGGTGAATCGCAAATGAAGACCTTCTCGGCAAAGCCGGCTGAGGTTAAGCGCGAATGGTACGTGGTTGATGCATCCGGTAAGGTGCTCGGCCGCCTTGCTAGCGAAATCGCGCTGCGCTTGCGTGGCAAGCACAAGCCCGAATACACGCCCCACGTTGATACGGGTGACAACATTGTCGTCATTAACGCTGACAAGATCGTCGTTACTGGTGGCAAGGAAGAGAAGAAGAAGTACTATCGTCACTCCATGATCCCGGGCGGCATCTACGAGACTTCTTATCGTCAGATGCAGGAAAAGCATCCGGGTCGCGTTCTTGAAAAGGCTGTCAAGGGCATGCTGCCCCACGGCCCGCTTGGCTATGCCATGATCAAGAAGCTGCACGTCTACGCTGGTGCTGAGCATCCGCATACCGCGCAGCAGCCCAAGGTTCTGGATATCTGAGGTTGAATGATGATCGGTAATTACAACTACGGCACTGGCCGTCGCAAGAGCTCCGTCGCCCGTGTCTTCCTGAAGAAGGGTTCCGGCAAGATCGTCATCAACGGTCGTGATATCGCCAACTACTTCCACCGCGAAACGAGCATCATGATCGTTCGTCAGCCGCTCGTTCTCACTGAGAACGCTGAAGCTTTCGACGTGATGGCTAACGTCAGCGGCGGCGGTGAAACCGGTCAGTCCGGCGCCATCCGCCACGGTATTGCCCGCGCCCTCGTTGACTACGACGCCGCCCTCAAGCCCACGCTTTCTCACGCCGGCCTGATCACGCGCGATGCTCGTGAAGTCGAACGTAAGAAGGTTGGTCTGCGCAAGGCCCGCCGCGCGAAGCAGTTCTCCAAGCGCTAATACGCTTCTCCGGAATCCGGT
This sequence comes from Mesosutterella multiformis, assembly GCF_003402575.1. Lineage (GTDB taxonomy): Bacteria > Pseudomonadota > Gammaproteobacteria > Burkholderiales > Burkholderiaceae_F > Mesosutterella > Mesosutterella multiformis. The sequence continues at coordinate 522,463 of NZ_BGZJ01000001.1, read as the reverse complement.
ACCGGAGCCGCTCCGTGTGGCTTCTCTCCGGATCCCCGGCAGAGAAAAAACGCACCTTCGGGTGCGTTTTTTTTACCCGCGGCGTGCCGCGGGCAGAATACCCGACAAAGCCTCATGGTCTTTTCAGGGAACTGATATTATTAGCACGCAGTTTTATAAGAGATTCCCTCGAGATCCCCCGAGGGCAGGTTTCCGTCGGACGCAGAATATTGGCCTGGCCAGCAGACCGGAAACAGCAGTACGACGAATACAGGAATTAAGAGAGATATGGCTGAGGAAAAAGCTGTTGCGCAGAATACTGAGGGCGAAGTTCCGGATTTCGCCGCGATGCCCGACCCGATCCAGTTCAGCGATGCCGCTGTGGATGCTGTGAAGGGGCTCCTCGATGAAGAAAAGAAGAAGAATCCCGATGTGAATCTGATGCTTCGTATCTTCGTTCAGGGTGGCGGCTGCTCGGGCTTCCAGTACGGCTTCGAGTTCGTGGAGAAGGCTGAGGATGACGATACCCGTATCGTGAAGGGTGACGTGACGTTCCTCGTCGACTCGATGAGCTACCAGTACCTGGTCGGCGCTTCCGTTGACTTCAAGGATGATCTTGACGGCAAGCAGTTCGTGATCAAGAACCCGAACGCCACGACGACCTGCGGCTGCGGTTCTTCGTTCAACGTCTGATACCGCGCGGAAAAAACGCCGGCGGGATACACCGGCCGGCGCGTTTCCGGTGAAGAGAACCTGAGGCAGAGTGATGCTTCAGGTTCTTTTTTTATTTTCGGGGTGCCGGGTAAATCGACCCAAGCACCCGGCTTCCTGCAGCACCCGTCACGTCCGGGCAGTTTCCCGGGATTCCGGCGAGTCTCGCGTAGGTGAGCCAGGCAAAAGCGAGTCCCTCGACATCCATGGGCGGAATACCCAGTTCGGACGTTGTCCCGACGTGCTGCGTGGGGAGGAGCCGCGCGATGTCTTCCCGCAGCGCAGGGTTCAGCGCGCCTCCGCCGCAGAGGTACACCTCTTCCGCGGCCGGCGCGTAGCGGATCACGGCTTCGGCGAGGCTTTGTGACGTTAGCCTGAGAAGCGTTGCCTGCACGTCACGCGTTCTCATGAGTCGGTTTCCGCATTCCGCGATATGGGACTTCAGCCAGCTCAGACTGAAGCGCTCGCGCCCCGTGCTCTTCGGGGGAGGGAGACTGAAGTAGGGGTCAGAGAGGAGCGACGCGAGAAGGTCCGGCTGCGGAAGCCCGCTTCTCGCCCAGGCACCGTCCTCGTCATAGAACCGCCCGGTCCGCTGGAAGCACCAGGCATCCATCAGCATGTTCCCGGGGCCGCAGTCAAAACCCGCCACAGGAGCGCCGGATGAGACCGGGGGAAGGATGGTGAGGTTCGCGATGCCGCCGATATTGGCGATCACCCGGAAGGTGTCCGAGCGGAAGGCTCTGGCGTGAAACGCCGGAACGAGCGGCGCGCCCTGGCCTCCGGCTGCGAGGTCCGCGCTCCGGAAATCAGCGACGACATCAATCCCCGTGAGTTCCGCAAGGAGCGCGGGGTAATTGAGCTGGATGGAGAAATGCTGATCGGGGCAGTGACGGATCGTCTGCCCGTGAGCCCCCACCGCGCGGATTTCCTCGCGCGGGATACGGCTTGAGGCGAGAAGCGACTCAACCGCCTTCGCGTAGCATTGGGCGAGTTTCACCGAGGCGGCTCCGGATCGCTCGATCTCGTTCTCACCCGGGGCGCAGAGGCTGAGCAGCTCAGCACGGAGTTCCGGGGAGAAAGGCTCGTGAGCGCGCCCGCGGATCACCGGCACAGGAGAGGAAAAGTCTGCGGCGACAGCGTCAGCGCCGTCGAGACTCGTACCGGACATGATGCCGATGCAGATAAAGGATTCGGATGTCGTCATGGCGAAGGGGGAATGTCCGAGAGAAAAGGTTTTTGTCAGGCAGTAAAAAGCCCTGCCTTCAGCCATATCTTAGCGTCTGGGCAGGGCCTGAATGCGGGGCTGGCCGGTTTTCGCCGATCAGCCCTGCTGTTTCTTTTTCACGGCCGGGGTGTCGGCTGCGGCAAGTGCCGCCTTCACCTGGTCCGCGCTCATCACGGGAACCGTCTTGCCGTTTGAAGCGGTCTGCACCGCGTCAAGCTGCTTCATCTGACGCGCGAGCGCGGTAACCCGCGGACGGGCCGCGGCGTAGTACCGGGACGGAATCCTGTCGTTCGTCTGGATCGCGACCTTGACCGGATTCACCGGGGTGCCGTTCACATGGAATTCAAAGTGAACGTGCGGGCCGGTGGAAATACCGGTGGAGCCGCAGTAACCGATCAGCTGTCCCTTCTTCACGAAGACGCCCGGACGGATCCCCTTCGCGTAGCCCTTCAGATGGCCGTAGCGTGTGGAGTAGCCGTTGCCGTGATTGATGTCAATTCGGTTGCCGTAGCCGGAGAGCGAGCTGTCCGCGGCCTCAACGATGCCGTCAGAGACCGAGTACACCGGGGTGCCCCGGGGAGCTGCAAGGTCAACGCCTTCGTGAGCCCGGACCCGTCCGGTCACCGGATTGCGGCGGCTCGTCGTGAACGGGGATGAGAGGCGGAAGGAGTTCAGCGGGTAGCGGCGGAATGTCTGCTCCGTCGTTTCGCCGTTTGCGTAGTAGTAACCGCCGCCCTTTGTGCCGTCTTCAAACCAGTAGAGCGGGGTGACTTCCTTGCCGTGCTGGAGCTCGATACCGAGGAGGCGGCCCGTGCTGACGAGGTGACCGTCAATGAAGCGGTTCTCGTAGATCAGGCTCACGGTGTCACCGCGGCCCGCCTTGCGAAGCAGCGGGCTGTTGCGGTACTCCACACGGTTCGCGTCCGCGATGATGTCAGCGGGGACCCCCGCCTCACGCGCTTCAGCCGCGAAAGAGCGGCCCACGCGGATCGCGGCCATCGAGTTATGGCTGTCGAACTTGAAAGGAGCGGATGCAACGGAGAGACCCTTTGCATCACGGGTAATAGTGGTCTTGATGTTTTTATTCCGGGCTCCCTCGACATACATCGAGAGGGAGATCACCTGACCGTTCCCGGCCACACGGGCGAGAGCAAACTGTCCGCGTCTCGGATAAGCGAAGACCGCGGCGTCAGGGTTGGAATAGATGAACTTTTCGAGTTCAGGGTCATTGATGCCAAGGCGGGCCATGAGTGAAGAAGCCGTCTCAGCATTATTAATAATGAGCGACGCATCCCGGGGAGCGGCAGGAGTAACTGCTGCGGCAGGCGCGGCCGACGGCGCCTGTTCCGTCTCGGGACTCGTGCTGACCGTCAGGGTAGCAAGAGCAGCGGAAAGCGGGAGGGCAGCGACAATGGCTGCAACGGCGATCTGCCCTCGGGTGAAGTGCCTGCGGCGGCACGTGACCCGGATCCTCCGGCAAAGCACAGCTGCACCTTCCCTGAGGCGGGAAAACTTCTCGGCGATGATCGAGTGGGGCAGCATGAAGTGACGGAAATAATTAGATGAATTGGAAAACCTACCGAGTATAACAGTCGGAATGCCTCAACCCGGACAGCGAAACCAGAAAAATGTCAGATGTAAATCTTTTTTACATTTTTTGGAGGATAATCTAGCCTGTTTCGGGCGCGCCTCAGGTCTCTCCGCCGGAAGCGGCAGGAGGGTGAGAGGAAAAGCGCTCCGGAGTCTCAGCGCCCCGGAGCGGTCTTTTTCTGCTATAAGACAAGGCACCGCCCGAGGGCGGATCCGGCGCCGAGTGACGCGCGCCCGCCCCGAGCAGGCCTGCCGGCTGGACATACCATAAGCCCCGACAGGCTTTTATTCTCTTGATTCAGACCTGGCAAAGGTCGTTAACAGGACTTTAGATACACCGATGGCAGAAGAACAGAAAGCTACAGATCAGGTGAAGAAATACACCGTAACTCAGGAAGACCGGGATGCGCTCGCACTCATCAAGCGCGGCGCCGATACGCTTTTGATTGAGGATGAGCTTCTGCAGAAACTGGCACGGGCAAGAGAAACCGGTACGCCGCTGCGCTGCAAGCTTGGTCTCGATCCGACTGCCCCTGATATCCATCTGGGCCACACGGTGGTGCTGAATAAGCTTCGCCAGCTTCAGGATCTCGGTCACACCGTGATCTTCCTCGTGGGTGACTTCACCGCGTCGATCGGTGATCCGTCGGGCCGCAATGTGACCCGTCCACCGCTCTCCTTTGAGCAGATCAAAGTGAACGCCGAGACCTACCTCGATCAGGCCGGCCGCGTTCTCGACCCGAATAAGACCGAAGTCCGCTACAACTCCGAGTGGTCAAACGCGCTCGGCTCCGTGGGGCTTATTCAGCTGGCTTCCCGCTACACCCTTGCCCGCCTCCTTGAGCGCGATGACTTCGCGAAGCGTTTCCGTGAAAACCTGCCGATCGCGATGCATGAGCTCCTCTACCCGCTGATGCAGGGCTATGACTCGGTCGCGCTCCACTCCGATCTCGAGCTCGGCGGCTCTGACCAGCGCTTTAACCTCATCGTCGGCCGCGAGCTCCAGCGCCAGTACGGCCAGGAACCGCAGTGCATTCTGACGATGCCGCTGCTGGTCGGCCTCGACGGCGTGAACAAGATGAGCAAGTCGAAGCACAACTACATCGGCATCACCGAGTCCGCTGACAGCATGTTCGGCAAGGTCATGTCGATTTCCGACGATCTGATGTGGAACTGGTACGACCTTCTCTCGCTGAAGAGCAACGAGGAAATTGCCCGCATCAAGGATGAGTGCCAGAACCAGGGCCGCAATCCGCGTGACGCGAAAGCGGCTCTCGCGCACGAAATCGTGGCCCGCTTCCATAACGAGGCTGAGGCTGTCGCGGCTGAGGAAGAGTTCAACCGCCGCTTCAAGTCCGGTGAAATGCCGGAAGACATTCCGGAAGTCACCGTGGTGGCTGAGGGCGGCTCGATTCCGCTCGGCAAGCTTCTGAAGGAAGCCGGTCTTGTCGCCTCTGCCTCCGAAGGCAACCGCAACATTGATCAGGGCGGCGTGAAGATCGGCGGCGACAAGGTGACCGACCGCACGATGAAGATCACCTCCGGCATGAACTTCATTGTTCAGGTCGGCAAGCGCAAGTGGGCCAAGGTTTCCGTCAAGTAACGGCAGCCCGATGATCGCGCTTCTTCAGAGAGTGTCCCAGGCCGAAGTCCGGGTGGCGGGTGAAACCGTCGGCCGGTGCGGCCGGGGGTATCTCGTGCTTTTCTGCGCGGAGAAGGGGGACACCCCGGATCTCGCGAAGCGTCTTGCGTCAAAGACCGCCCGGCTGCGGATCTTTGAGGATGAGGCGGGGAAGATGAACCGGAGTCTGGCTGACGTGAAGGGTGAGGCGCTTGTCGTTTCGCAGTTCACGCTCGCAGCCGATACCCGGTCCGGAACGCGGCCGAGCTTTACGCCGGCCGCGGATCCTGAACTCGGACGCGCGCTTTATGAGGAGTACACCGAAGCGCTCAGAACCGAGGGCATCCCCGTCGAGACAGGCGTGTTCGGCGCCCACATGGAAGTCTCGCTCACGAATGACGGTCCCGTCACGATCTGGCTCCGGCTTCCCGCTGCGCCAAAGAATTGATGGAAGAGACGGAATCCGCTTCAGACGGCAGCCGTTCTTCTCCTATAATCTACAGACTTGATTGATATTCTTTCCTGTTTGACCTCGGATCGGGGTCGGGGGAAGAATTTTTTATTTTTTTAAGTGAGGGCAACACTTATGTATCAGCCGATCTCCATCGCAGCCGAAGACCCTGAGGTTTGGGCCGCTATCGAAGCGGAGAACAACCGCCAGGAAGACTACATCGAACTTATCGCGTCGGAAAACTACACTTCCCCCGCAGTTATGGCTGCTCAGGGCTCCCAGCTGACCAACAAGTATGCTGAAGGCTATCCGGGCAAGCGCTACTACGGCGGCTGCGAGAACGTCGACGTCGTTGAGCGCATTGCTCAGGAACGCGCGAAGAAGCTGTTCTGCGAGCCGGCTGGTGTCGAGATGGCCGTGAACGTGCAGCCGCACTCCGGCGCTCAGGCCAACATGGCTGTGCAGTTCGCGCTGATGGAGCCGGGCGACTGCTTCATGGGTATGTCTCTTGACGCGGGCGGCCACCTCTCCCACGGCATGCACCTCAACTTCTCCGGCAAGTACTTCCGCTGCGTGCCGTACGGCCTGAATGCCGATGAAGACATCGACTACGAAGAGGTCGAGCGTCTCGCGAAGGAAAACAAGCCGAAGATCATCATCTGCGGCGCTTCCGCTTTCTCGCTCCGCATCGATTTCAAGCGTTTCGCTGATATCGCTCACAGCGTCGGCGCTTACCTGATGGTGGATATGGCTCACTACGCCGGCATCATTGCGGCCGGTGTCTACCCGAGCCCGTTCCCCTACGCCGATATCGTGACCACGACCACCCATAAGACGCTGCGCGGCCCGCGCGGCGGCGTGATCTTCTGCAAGCCTGAGCTTGAGAAGAAGATCAACTCGGCCGTCTTCCCTGGCATCCAGGGCGGCCCCCTGATGCACGTGATCGCCGCCAAGGCGATCGCTCTCGGCGAAGCCCTGACCCCCGAATACAAGGCCTGGGGCGCCCAGGTCGTGAAGAACGCCGCCGCCATGGCTGACGAACTTACGAAGAAGGGTCTGCGTATCGTTTCCGGCCGCACCGAAAGCCACGTGATGCTGGTTGACCTCCGCCCGAAGCACATCACGGGCAAGGCCGCTCAGGCTCTGCTCGAGTCCGGCCACATGACCGCCAACAAGAACGCGATCCCGAACGACCCCGAGAAGCCCTTTGTGACCTCCGGTATCCGTCTCGGCACCGCCGCCATGACCACCCGCGGCTTCAAGGAAGAGCAGGTGCGTGAAGTGGCTGATCTGATCGCCGAGCTGCTGGATCATCCGGAAGATGCCGAGGTGCTCGAGCACGTGAAGGCTGAGGTTGCCAAGCTGACGAAGGCCTTCCCGGTCTACGCCCGCTGATACGGCGCTTCTTTGTAGCAGCACACAGGCAGGCAGCCCCCGTCAGAAAGGAAGGCTGCCTGCTTTTTCCGGCAGGCCGGCCCCGTTCTGAGGACCGCCTGCCTGAGGTTTATCATGCGATGCCCTTTCTGTCACAGTCCAGATACTCAGGTTATTGATTCCCGGTCTTCGGAAGAAGGCTGGACGATTCGGCGGCGCCGTAAGTGCCCGAAGTGCGGCAAGCGTTTCACGACTTATGAGCGCGTGGAGCTTGCTATGCCGACCATCATCAAGCGGGGCGGCGCGAGAACCGAATATACGCGCGACAAGCTGCGGGCATCGATGACGCTCGCGCTCCGCAAGCGCCCGGTCCCGCGTGAGAAGGTGGACGAGGCGGTGGGCCGCATTGAGCAGCGTCTGATGGCGCTGGGCGAACGCGAGGTGAAGAGCGACCGCGTCGGGCAGTTTGTGCTCGATGAGCTGCGGCAGCTCGATAAGGTTGCCTACATCCGTTTCGCGTCGGTCTACTTCAACGTTGAGAAGCCCGAGGCGTTCGCCGAGCTCCTTCGCGAGGCGCTTGAGCCGAGGGAGAAGACGGATGCAGCATCCTGACAGCTATTTCATGGAGCAGGCGATACGGCTTTCCGCGAAAGGAAGGCCGCTCTCGCCCCCGAACCCGGCGGTCGGCTGTGTGATCGTGAGGGACGGGGAAATCATCGCGAGCGGCTTCACGCAGAAGGCGGGCGGCCACCATGCGGAGATTGAAGCGCTCACCGACGCGGAGAGGCGCGGTGTGAATATCGAAGGCGCCACGGTGTATGTGACGCTTGAACCCTGCTCTCACTATGGGCGCACGCCGCCCTGCGCGCTGGCGCTTATCAACCACCGTGTGGGACGCGTTGTCGCCGCCATGAAGGATCCGAATCCGCTCGTCGCCGGAAAGGGGCTTGCCATGCTCGAAGCGGCTGGAATCCCGACCGCCTGCGGCGTGCTTGAGGAAGAGGCCTGGGAAAGCAATCGGGGGTTCTTCACCCGGATGACGCGGGGCACGCCCTGGGTCACGCTGAAGGTGGGGGCGTCGATTGACGGCCGCACCGCGCTTCCGAATGGCGAAAGCCAGTGGATCACGGGAGAGGCCGCGCGCCAGGACGTGCAGCGGCTCAGATCCGAGTCGGGCGCGATCCTTACCGGTATCGGTACGGTGCTCGCGGACGACTGCCGGCTGAATGTCAGGCTGCCGGGGCGGGATCCGGCGGAAATCCGCCAGCCGCTCCGCGTTGTGGTGGATTCGTCGCTCCGCACGCCGGTTACGGCCCGCGTGATCGGTGAGGATGGGCTCTGTCTGATCGTCTGCGCGAAAGCGGATCCGAAGCGGAAGGCGGAACTGGAAATGCGGGGCGCTGAAGTGATCGAGCTTCCGGGAAGTGACGGCCGGGTCGATCTCAGAGCCCTGGTGTCCGAACTCGGACGCCGTGAAGTGAATGATCTTCTTGCGGAAGGCGGCGCGACGCTGAACGGCGCGCTGCTTGACGCAGGACTGGTGGATGAAATTGTGGTCTACACCGCCCCGATTCTGATCGGAGAAGGGCGCGGGATGTGGAGCGTCGGTCCCTATAAGCGTCTCGCCGAGGCTGAGCGCTGGGCTTACCGCTCCGTGTCGCGTCTCGGTGAAGACCTGTGCTTTGACTTACGCAATCAGAGGAAAGACTAATGTTTACTGGAATTATTCAGGCGATCGGCAAAGTGCGCGAACCCGAGAAGCTCGGCAACGGCGTGCGGCTCACGATTTCCGCTCCCGATCTCGGGCTTGATCAGGTCGGTATCGGCGAATCGATCGCCGTGAACGGCGCCTGCATGACGGTGGTTGAGAAGGGCGACGACTGGTTCCGGATCGATGTGTCGGCTGAGTCGCTCTCGAAGACCGCCGGACTCGATACCTTTGGCCCCGTGAATCTGGAAAAGGCCATGCGCCTTGGCGACCGTGTGGACGGACACCTGGTGTCGGGCCACGTGGATGGCATCGGGCAGGTGGTGTCGCTTGAGCAGGTGGCTGAGAGCTATAAGCTCGTGATCCTTGCCCCGCGCAAGCTCGCCCCCTGCATTGCCTACAAGGGTTCGATCGCGGTGAACGGCGTCTCCCTCACGATCAACGAAGTGGAAGACACCTCTGTCGGTCCCCGTTTCTCGATCAATCTCATCCCGCACACGATGGAAGTGACGACGCTTCACTTCCTGAAGGCGCAGAGCCTCGTGAACCTCGAGGTTGACCTGATCGCCCGCTATGTTCAGCGGAACATGGAGCTGCGTGAGGGCGACGACATTCTCTAAGAGATGCCGGCACAGCAGGACAGTCGTCAAAAGCCCGGTGTCTGAGGCTTAAAACCCCTGCCCTGCGATAGAATAAGCATATAGGCGGCACCGGTGAGACACCGGTGCCGCGTTGAATCATTTTTTATTTTGGAGTCAGAAATGGCAGTCGATGAAATCCCCCAGAACCTGGATGGAAAGGGTCTTCGCATTGGCATCGTTATCGCCCGTTTCAACGAGTATGCAGGACGGGGCGAGTATGAGTACTGCCTCGGCGAGCTGAAGCGCCTTGGTGTGGCGGAAGAGGACATTACTGTCTGCCATGTGCCGGGCGCTCTCGAGATCCCGTTTGCGCTGCAGCAGATGGCGCAGACCGGCGAATACGATGCGCTGATCGCGTTCGGCGCCGTGATCCGCGGTGAGACCTATCACTTCGAGCTGGTTGCGAACGAGTCCGCGTCGGGCATCACCCGCGTCGCTCTCGACTACAACATTCCGGTGGCGAACGGCATCCTCACGACCGAAGACGACGAACAGTGCGAGGACCGCATTGAGGGCAAGGCGAAGGCCTGCGCTCAGGTGGCGGTTGAGATGGCGAACCTTGCGACTGAATTCCCCGCCTACGGCGAAGAGGATGACGAGACGGAAGAAGCCGAAGACGAAGAAGAAAAGGCAGGCGAATAAGCATGACGGAAAGCAACAAGACTGAAGCCGCCCGGGTCCCGACGAACCGTGACCGGGCTTTTGCCCGGCAGTTCGCGCTGCTCGGTCTCTACGAGTGGCTGGTCAATCCGCTCAGCTCGCCTGAAGCGCTCGCTCTGATTGTTCCCTCCCTGATCAACCAGGAGGACACCGAAGCGGGCGACCTGACGCCTGAGGAATTTGATCACTGCGATCAGGAGCTCTTCCGCGCTCTGCTGACCGAAGCGATCACGAACCGCGAAGAGCTCGAAGCCGAGTTCTCCCAGTACCTCAACCGTCCGCTGAAGCAGGTGAGCACGGTGGAGCATGCGATTCTGCTGCTCGGCACGACCGAACTCCGCTATCACCCCGAAACCGCGTACCTCGTGATTCTTGATCAGATGGTTGAGCTCGCGAAGCGCTTCGGTTCGGCTGAAGGCGGCTACAAGTTCGTGAACGGCGTGCTCGACAAGGTCGCGCGCGATCTGCGTCCGGAAGAAACGGCCCGCGGCCGGGCTGCCTGACCGGATGTCTGAAAGACCGGACGGAAGTTCTTCCGTCCGGATCCAGCAGTATGGAATGAGGCGTATCAATGGCGGAGCGTAGCGGCGAATTTTCGATTATTGACCGGTTCTTTTCTTCTGGTTCTGCGGCGGGGCCCTGGTTCTGCAAGGGAATTGGGGATGACTGCGCGATTATCGATTTCGGCGACAGCCGGATCGCTGTCACGATTGACATGCTGGCGATGGGAACGCATTTCCTCCCGGACGCTGATCCGCGGAATGTCGGCTACAAAACGCTTGCCGTGAATCTTTCGGATCTTGCGGCCGCCGGCGCGACACCCCGGGCCTTTTTCCTCTCTATCGGTCTTCCCGATAAAAATGACGCATGGATTGAAGCCTTTTCCGAGGGGCTGATGGAGCTGGCGAAAGAAGCCGGCTGTGCGCTGCTTGGAGGCGATACGGTCCGTACGCCGAAGAATCCCGTGACGGGAGAACATTCTCCTGCCGTCTTTTCGATCACCGCGATGGGGGATCTTCCCCCGGGACTCGGCCTCACCAGAGCCGGCGCGAAGCCGGGAGACGATATCTGGGTGTCCGGTACGCTTGGCGACGCCTATGCCGCTCTGAAGTACCGCTGGGGCCACTGGGCCGCGGCACCTGAAGCTGTCCGGCTGATGAGCCGCCGGATGGACCGCCCAGAGCCCCGGAACGCGCTCGGCCGGGCGCTTCTGCCGCTCGCGACAGCGGCGATCGATGTCTCGGACGGATTCTCCCAGGACCTTACCCATATTCTTGAACGCTCCCACGTCCGCGCCCGCGTGAGCTGGGACGACGTGCCGAGGTCCGAAGCCCTGATGTCACTTCCTGAAGAGGAGCAGCGTGAGGCTGCGCTTTCGGGGGGCGACGATTACGAATTGATTTTCACGGCTCCTCCGTCGCTCAGAAAGGCGGTGTTCGAGGCCGGCATTGCGGCGGATACCCTTGTCACCCGTGTGGGCGAAATTCTGCCTTCTGACGGTGACGGCACGTCGCTTACGGTCTATGACGCAAAGGGTGCCGCTGTCATTCTGAAGAACGGCGGATTCGATCACTTTGCCTGACAGCAGCCCCTTGCGATCCCCGGAGGATGACTGACGATGCTTGAAAAATACTCTTCCTCCAACCCTGCCTACCGGCTGAGGCCGGGGTTCCGCTTTGCCTTTTCGGCGCCATCACACGCGATCGCGCTCTTTTTCGGCGCGGGATGCCTGAGACCGGGGCCCGGCACCTGGGGGTCGCTTGCCGCGGCACTCGTTTTCCTTTTCTTTGAAACGCTGATTCCGGCTTCACTGCTCTGGGTTCCTGGTGTGCTCGCCTTTCTGATCGGCGTCTGGGCCGCTGGCCGCACCGGGGATGATCTTGGCGTTCAGGATGCGGGCGCCATCGTGATTGATGAGGTGGCAGCCGTGTGGCTGCTGCTCGCGGTGATTCCGCCGGGTCTCCTCACGGCGGCCGCGGGATTCGCCGCTTTCCGTGTTTTTGACATTATTAAGCTCCCGCCCGCGTCGATCGTTGACCGGAAGCTGCATACGGGGTTCGGCGTCATGCTGGATGACCTCTTCGCGGCGCTCTGGGCGTGGGCGGCTCTTTGGGCAATTGCCCGTCTGACGGGACTCGCTCTCGTCTGAGATTCCGATATAGGAGATAAAAAGAATGGAAGAAAAAAGCATTGAGTCTCTCGCTGAAGAGCTGGGGCGCGCGGCGCTCAAACACGGTGCCCGTATCGCAACGGCGGAATCCTGCACGGCGGGCGGCATTTCTTACGCCATTACATCCGTTCCCGGTTCGAGCGGCTGGTTTGACCGTGGCTTTGTCACTTATACCGAACGCTCAAAGATCGAAATGCTGGGGGTTCCGATGGGCGTGATCCGTTCCCGCGGCGTGGTTTCTGAAGATGTGGCCGCCGCGATGGCGCAGGGCGCGCTTGACCGGTCTGACGCGGCCTATACCGTGGCCGTCACCGGAATTGCCGGTCCGGACGGTGCGGAACCCGATAAGCCGGTCGGCACGGTGTGCTTCGGTTTTGCGGAAAGAACGGCTTCTGGTATTGTGATTGAATCCGAAACGTGCCATTTCACGGGGGACCGTGCTGCGGTGAGAGAGAGTACTGTGAGACAGGCTCTTGCCGGGCTCCTTAAACGGATTAATGAAACTTCACTCTGAAGGACACATAATCTGCGTTATTCTCCCTGATAACGCAGGAATTTAAAAAAGAACTCAACCTTTTATGACAGCGATAATCAGTTTGCTGGTGCTCTGCGCACTCATTATCCTCAACGGCTTTTTCACCATGAGTGAGACGGCCCTGATTGCCTGCCGCCGTGCCAGGCTTCAGCCGAGCGCGGATGATGGTGACGGAGTGGCGAAGAAGATTCTCTGCATGATGGATAATCCGACTGCCGCGCTGTCCACGATTCAGATCGGCATCACGATCATCGGCCTCGTGTCCGGTATGATCGGCGAGACGGCGCTCGCCGGCCCGATCAGCACGGCGCTTGAATACCTCGGAGTGCCTTCCGCGGTGGCAACCGGCCTTGCCCTCTTCCTCGCCGTGATGCTGATTACCTACTTCTCGATCGTGATGGGCGAGCTCTTCCCGAAGCGTCTGGGTCAGATTTCTCCTGAGGACACGTCCCGCAAAGTGGTGCGGCCGCTTGAGTTCCTGTCCTTCATCATGAAGCCGTTTGTGAATCTCCTCACCTGGTCCACGAACGTGATGCTCACGAAAGTGCTGAAAGGAAACGTCATCGGACCGCAGGTGACGGAAGAGGAAATCCACGCGATGATCGAAGAAGGGAGTGAGTCAGGCGTCATTGATCCTCAGGAACGCGATATGGTGAAGAACGTGTTCCGCCTCGATGACCGTCAGATCAGCTCTCTCATGACTCCGAGAAGCGAAATCGAGTGGATCAACCTCGACGATCCGCAGCAGGTGAAGATCGATAAGATTCTGAACTCGCACCGCTCGAGGCTCGTGGTCGCGGATGGATCGCTTGATACGGTAAAGGGCATCTGCTCGACCCCGATGCTGATGAAGCAGATTCTTCACACCGGGCAGCCCGACTTCAACAGCGCGCTGACGCCTGTCACCTATGTGCCGGAGACACTCACCGGCATGGAGCTCCTCGATCACTTCAGAAAGACCGATACGCCGCTCTCTGTCGTTGTGAATGAGTACGGCGAAGTGCAGGGCATTGTGACGCCGCGCGACGTGCTGGAAGCGATCGCGGGGCAGTTCAAGCCCGAGAACACCGGGGATCAGTGGGCGATCCGCCGTTCGGATGGATCCTGGCTTCTTGACGGCATCATTTCGACTCCTGACCTGAAGGACCGGCTTGGGATCCGAGAAGTGCCGGAAGAGGATGAGGATCGCTACAGCACGCTTTCCGGCATGGTGATGCTGCTGCTCGGCCGCGTGCCGCGTGAAGGCGACTCGGTCGACTGGGCGGACTGGAAGTTTGAGGTGGTCGATATGGACGGACGCCGCATCGATAAGGTGCTCGCGATTCCGCTCTCAGGCGCCAAAAAAACGGAGGAGCCCGAAGGCTCCTCCGCTTCCTGAAGAAAATCAGTCATCAGGCCTTGAGAGAGGCCTGGGCTGCCCGGATCGCGTCCCGGGTTTCAATCGCTTTCGCGCGGGCGGCGTCAGCGAAGTCAGGACCGTTCCCTGCGTAAATCACGGCCCGGCTTGAATTGATCACCATGCCCCAGCCGGACGATGTGACGCCGGCGCGGACCGCGGCGTTGATATCGCCGCCCTGGGCTCCGATCCCCGGAACGAGGAACGGCAGCTTCGGAGCGAGACGCCGCACCGCAGCGAGCTCCCCGGGGAATGTCGCACCGACCACCAGTCCCATTTCTCCATTCGTGTTCCAGCGTTCAGAGGCATTCGCGGCCACGTGCTCGAACACCTTGCGTTCTCCCGCCTGCAGCATCTCAATATCCGCACCGCCGGGGTTCGACGTGCGGCAGAGAAGGAAGACGCCTTTGTCCTCATACTCGAGGTACGGCTCTACGGTATCAAAGCCCATGTAGGGGGAAAGCGTGACCGCGTCCGCCCCGTACACTTCGAACGCTTCGACCGCGTAAGCCCGGGCAGTTGAGCCGATATCGCCGCGCTTCGCGTCGAGAATCACCGGGATCCCCGGGTGACGCTCGTGAATGTACGCGGTGAGACGCTCCAGCGCGTCAAGCTCCCGCATGGCGGCGAAGTAAGCGAACTGCGGCTTGAAAGCGCAGACCGTGTCCGCTGTCGCGTCGATGATGTCGCGGCAGAAGTCGTACACCGGGACAGCGGCGCCGGATGCGGTCTTCGGTAGTCTCGCGGGATTCGGGTCAAGACCGACGCAGAGCATGGTGTCCGACCCGGTCCAGCGGGCCTCAAGCTGATCAATGAATTTCATGTCGTCAAGTTCGGATGAATCAGAAAAATTACCTTATGTTACCTCGACGCGAGGCAGATTCTTCCGGATCGTGGGATATTTAAGTCATTGCGCCGGAATTCCCATCGGCGCGGACTCAAGGAGAAAAGAAGAATGAAACGTCGACAGATGCTTGCGGCGATCGCTGCCGCGGCGGCCGCTCCCGCAGCCCTCGCGGCTGAAGCCTCAGGTGCTCCGAAGAAAGTCTGGCCGAAAGTGCCCGAAGGCTGGTATGGGGAAGGGATGTACCAGGATCTCGCGAAGGACGGCACCGGAGTGACTGCGCCTGGAACCGAAGGACTGCCCACCGCCTACATCGCTTTCGACCCGCAGTGCCCGTGGTGCGAGAAGCTCCATCGCGCGGCAACGCCTCTCTACAGCAAGGTGCGCATCATCTGGTGCCCGGTCGCGGTGCTGAATATCAATTCCGAGCCGCAGGGCTCCATGATTCTCTCGGCTTCTGACCCCTGGAAGAAATTCCTCGAGCATGAGGACCACTTCCATGACGCCGCGTTCCGCGGCCTGCCCGTTGATCAGAAAGAGGTGTGGAAGCTGCCGGAAAAGATCCGCGCGAAGGTCTGGACAAACTCCAAGATCGTCCGCCGGAACGGTACCCGCACGATCCCGTTCGGCGTTTTCCGGACCGCGAAGGGTGAGTACCGCGCGATTTACTCCGGCATGACGACGGATGATCTGAAGAAGGTCTTTGATCTCTGAGAGCACGGCGGGGTGTCTTTATCGAGATGCCCCCTTCCGGTAATCTCACATCAGACAGAAAACGGCCCCGGAGCGTGAGCTCCGGGGCCGGTCTTATTCTCTCAGAACTTCAAGAGTGGGTCTGGGCAGACCAGATTACATCATGCCGCCCATTCCGCCCATGCCGCCAGCCGGCGGGAGCGGCTTCTCTTCCGGAAGCTCAGCGACCATGCAGTCGGTCGTGAGGATCAGGGAAGCAACAGAAGCAGCGTTCTGCAGAGCGGTGCGGGTCACCTTGGTCGGGTCGAGCACGCCCATTTCGATCATGTCGCCGTAGACACCGGTCTGAGCGTTGTAGCCGAAGCTCGCGTTGCCGTCAGCAACCTTGTTCACCACGACAGAGGGTTCGTCGCCAGCGTTCTTCACGATCTGACGGAGCGGCTCTTCCATGGCACGCAGCACGATCTTGATACCGGCGTTCTGCTCGTCGTTGTCACCCTTCAGGTCCTTGGCGATAGCCTGCTTCGCACGGATCAGAGCGACACCGCCGCCAGCCACAACGCCTTCTTCAACAGCGGCGCGGGTAGCGTGCAGAGCGTCTTCAACACGGGCCTTCTTTTCCTTCATTTCGACTTCGGTGGCAGCACCGACGCGGATCAGAGCGACACCGCCGGCGAGCTTGGCGACACGTTCCTGGAGCTTCTCACGGTCGTACTCGGAGGTAGCGGCTTCGATCTGGATGCGGATGTTCTTCACGCGGGCAGCGATCTGCTCAGCATCACCAGCGCCGTCGATGATCGTGGTGTTTTCCTTGCTGATCTCAACCTTCTTCGCGGTACCAAGCTGCTGGAGCGTGGTCTTGTCGAGCTGCAGGCCGAGGTCAGAGGAGATCACCTGACCGCCGGTCAGGATGGCGATGTCTTCAAGCATGGCCTTGCGGCGATCGCCGAAGCCCGGAGCCTTGACAGCGGCAACCTTCAGCACGCCGCGGAGGGAGTTCACCACGAGGGTGGCGAGGGCTTCACCGTCGACGTCTTCAGCGACGATCACGAGCGGACGACCGGACTTGGCAACCTGCTCGAGAACCGGCAGAAGCTCACGGATGTTGCTGATCTTCTTGTCGTGAATCAGGATGTAGGGGTTCTCGAAGAGAACAACCTGCTTGTCCGGATTGTTGATGAAGTAGGGGCTCAGGTAGCCGCGGTCGAACTGCATGCCTTCGACGACGTCGAGCTCGTTCTTCAGGGACTTGCCGTCTTCAACGGTGATCACGCCTTCCTTGCCGACCTTGTCCATCGCGTCAGCGATGATCTGGCCGATTTCTTCATCAGAGTTGGCGGAAATGGCGCCGACCTGGGCGATTTCCTTCGACGTGGTGGTCGGACGGGAAATATCCTTCAGGGCTTCGATGGCAGCGGCGACAGCCTTGTCGATGCCGCGCTTCAGATCCATCGGGTTCATGCCGGCGGCAACGTACTTCATGCCTTCGTCGACGATCGCCTGGGCGAGAACCGTAGCGGTGGTGGTGCCGTCACCGGCGTTGTCGGAAGTCTTGGAGGCCACTTCCTTCACCATCTGGGCGCCCATATTCTCGAACTTGTCCTTCAGTTCGATTTCCTTGGCGACAGAGACGCCGTCCTTCGTGACGGTCGGGCCGCCGAAGGAGCGCTCGAGAACAACGTTGCGGCCCTTCGGTCCGAGGGTCACCTTAACGGCGTTCGCGAGAGTGTTGATACCCTGAACCATCAGGGTGCGGGCGTCATTGCCGAACAAAACCTGTTTTGCCATGTCTTAAATTCTCCAAAATCACTTATCAATGGGGGCTGAATCAGGCGAGGACGCCCATGATGTCGTCTTCACGCATCACCAGGAACTCGTCGCCTTCGATCTTGACGGCCTGGCCGGAGTACTTTCCAAACAGAACCTTGTCGCCGACCTTGACCCCCATCGGGATCAGCTTGCCCTGATCGTCACGGCGGCCGGGGCCGACTGCGATCACTTCGCCCTGGTCGGGCTTGTCGCCGGCGGATTCAGGGATCACGATGCCGGAAGAAGTGGTGCGCTCAGCGGCGAGGCGCTTGACAATCACACGGTCGTGCAAAGGACGGATTTCCATTTTTCAATCTCCACAGTGCTTCTTAATATGAGGGAGAGACCGGAAGGACTCTCCATAAGCAGAAAAATCAAAAGCAGGGCGCAGCATTCCCCGGAGGGGGGCTCCCGCCTCTGCCTTATCCTCTATATGGGGGGAACGGGGCCCTTTTTCAAGGGGCGGCCTTAAACTGAAAAGAAACGCCTGCGGCGCGATAGACTCTCTGGAGCGGCGAAAGCCTTATTTATTCATGAAGATAGCGTATTTGTGTCTATTTGTAACTCTTCTGTTTCCGGCCTGCGCCGCCCAGGCGTCAGACGGGCTGCCGCCCGAAGTGAATGAGGCTCTCTCCTCGACAGGAATCAGCGCCTCATCGCTCTCTGTCACCCTTACACCGGTATACGGGGAAGGGCGGGCCGCGATCCGCTGGGAGGGGAGTGTTCCCCGGAGTCCAGCCTCTGTGATGAAGACCGTCACCGCCGCGGCCGCTATGGATCTGCTCGGGGCAGGGAAGGTCTGGAAAACCGAGTTTCTGTCGGCGTCGCTTCCGACGGGAGGAACCGTTCCCGCGCTTTATATCCGGGCGTCCGGCGCTCCGTGGCTCCCCGCCTCCCGGTTCCGTGAGGCGCTCATGGCTCTCCGCGCGGTTGGCGTCAGCACGATCACGGGCCCCGTGGTGCTGGATTCCTCGGTTTTTGCGGAACCCGAAGCAGACCCCGCGGAGTTTGACGGGCACCCGGACCGTCCCTATAACCAAGGGCACGATCCTCTGGGACTCGCGCTTCAGTCCGTGACTTTCAGCTTCGTGCCGCTTCCAGGCGAGAGCGCTGCGGCGGTGCTGCATGATCCGGATCTCGCCGGTTACAGCTTTCCGCTTCGCGTGCCGCTTTCCTACGCGGAAAGTGTCTGCCCCCCGAACCTGACCGCGACACTCCGCCCGGAAACCGAACCCGGCCGGATTTCCTTCCGCGGCAGCTACCCGATGGCGTGCGGTGAAGGTTCGTGGAGCGCCGTGCCGTGGCCCGTGGTGGGAGGAGCGGCGATCTTTGATGAAGAGGCCATGCGGGCCGGATGGACCGCGCTCGGCGGCGTCTGGACCGGAAAGTGGATGAAGGGGAAGGCACCTGATGGCGCGCAGGTGCTCTACACGCTGACTTCAAAGCCTCTCAGCCTCATGATCCGGGATATGAATAAGAATTCCATCAATCCGATCGCGAGGAACCTCTTCCTCGGAATTTCGGCGGGAACACCGGGCGGCGCGACGAGGCTTGCCTCGAGAAACGCCGTGACCCAATGGATGGCGTCGCAGGGCATTCCGACAGAAGGCTTCCTGATTGATAACGGCTCAGGGCTCAGCCGCACCGCGCGGATTTCGACCGACCAGCTGACCGGCGTGCTGCTGGCCGCCGGGAAAAAGCCCTGGAGCCCGGAATTCATGTCGTCGCTTCCGATCGCCGGGGTCGACGGCACCATGAAGCGCCGGGGGCTTGAAGAGGGCGGCGCGCACATCAAGACCGGATACATCCGGGGCGTGAGGTCGGTCGCGGGATACGTGAGGTCGGCGTCCGGGACGCTTTACGCTGTGAGCGCGATCGTGAATGACCCGAACGCGCTCGGCGCGAAGCCGGTGCTTGACGCGGTGCTGAATTACGCCGCCTCCGACGGAGCGGCCGAGGCTAGTTCGCCCCTTCCTTCAGCGCGCTGAGCAGCGTGTCTTTGGTGAGGAGCTCGGGGAGCACCTTCACGGCCCCCGACTTCGAAATCACGATGTAGAGCGGCACGCCGTTATGACGGTAGCGCGCGAGTTCCGCGGAAATCGCCGGGTCCTTGTTGGTCCAGTCGGCGAGGAACCGGGCGTAGCCGAGATTCCGGGCGGCGGATTCCACGTCTTCGGTGTCAATTACCGCTTTCTTATTCACCTGACACGTCACGCACCAGGCGGCGGTGAAGTCGATGAAAACCGGCTTTCCGGAGTTGCGGGCGGCCTGCACGGCTTCAGGAGACCACGCCTGCCACGCGGTGCCTTCAAGGCTCATGGCAGCCGGCGCGAACTGGCCGACGCCGATATAGAGCACGAGGGCTGCGGCGGCGGCCGCCGGGAAACTTGCCGGATAAAGGCCGCCGAAAGGCTTCAGGCGCTGTCCCCGGCCGATAAGCCAGAGCGACACGGCGGCAAGAACCAGAATACCGGCCACGATCATGAGACCGTTGCGGGAAAGCTGCTGCGACAGCACCCAGAGCAGCCAGACCGCGGCGAGGCCGACCGGGATCGCCATCACTTTCTTCAGCGTCTCCATCCAGGCCCCGGGTTTCGGGAGCCACTTCACCCAGCCAGGGAAGATGGTGAGGAGGAGCCACGGAAGCGCCATGCCAAACCCCAGCGCGAGAAACACTGTGACCGCGATGGCAGCGGGCTGCGAGAGCGCGAAGCCGAGCGCCGCACCCATGAAGGGAGCCGTACAGGGGCTCGCGACAATGACGGCGAGAATCCCGGTGAAAAAGCTTCCGAGGAGGCCGCGCGTCGGTGTTTTGAGGGCGAGGTTGCCGCCCGCGCGGCTGCCGAGCGTGAATTCGAACACACCCGCGAGATTCATCGTGATCGCGAGGAAGAGGAGCGCGAGGATGAGAACGATCACCGGGTTCTGAAGCTGAAAGCCCCAGCCAAGCGACGCCCCTGCGGCCTGAAGCGCGATCAGGGTTCCGGAAAGCGCTCCCATGGTGAGGAGGACGCCCGCGGTAAAGGCGAGACCGTGCCGGATAAGCCGGCCGTCATTTGAGGCTCCGATGAGGTCCAGCATCTTAAGGGAGAGCACCGGAAAGACGCAGGGCATCAGGTTAAGGATCAGACCGCCGAGCGCCGCAAAAAGCACGGCGGTGAGAAAGGTGAGCTGCTTCAGTCCGCCATCCGGGGTTCCGGTTCCACCTGAAGTGACCGCGGCGGCTGCGGCTGCCGGTACAGAGCCTGACTCCGGGGTGACAGTAAGCTGATACGTGGCTCCGCCGTTTTTCTTTCCGCCGTCAACGAGAAGCAGTCCATCCACAAGCCCAAACTTCGATCCGGGCTGAACCGAAACGGTATAGGCGCGGGCAGTCGCGTCTCCCTGATGGATAGCGGGACCGGCATCCGGCTTGAAAACCGTGCCGGGCGCATCCGGGAAGAAGGTGATATCAACATGGTGCCCCGGCACCGAGATCAGAACCCGGGAGCCGTTTTTAACAGCCCGGATGTCTTTCGGCGCAGGATCCGGTACCTGAGATGCGGCGGCCTCAATCAGAGGGGCCTCGGGAGACGCGGCGGCAGATGATGCTACCGGGATCTTTGTTTCCAGAGTGGCATCCCCCGGCACGCACTGCTCCTTGCAGGCGACCCAGGAAACGTGCACCCGGACGAGAGCCGTGCCGGAGGCGTTCTGAGGGACAGAAGCCGTGAAGGGGTAGAGGGCCTTTCCGGAGATGCCGTAATTGGTGAGTGAAAGCGCCTGGGTTTCCGTGGGTTCAGGCCAGGCGGGACCTGTGACCTTCCAGCCTGAGGGAACCGTCCACTGGAATTCGGTCGGGGAACCGACGTCCCCCGGGTTCTTCCAGTAAGTGTGCCACCCGGCGTCATGCGTCAGCTCAACCGCGAGCTTCAGGCTTTTTCCCGGAACCGCTGCGGTCTGGGCGGTAATGAGCCGCGCCTTGACCGCTGAGCGGCCGGGGGCCAGAGGTGACGGGGCAGCGCCCGCCCCGGAGGATTGAAAGATTCCGGAGGCAGGTGACGAATCGCCGCTTCCCGTCACGAACGCGCCGGATGCCCCGGCTGTCTGAATAAGCGTGGCCGCAGCGAGGAGGCCGATGAGCAGTCGGGGGGCTTTCATGCGGGAAAAACTCCGAAGATCAGACTGCCGCGCGGAGCGACGCGAAAGCGTCGCGGGCAGCGGCGATCGTCTGATCGATCACTTCATCCGTGTGGACGATGGAAACAAAGCCGGCTTCGAAGACAGAAGGCGCGAAGTAGCAGCCCGCATCGAGCATCTGGTGGAACCAGCGGCCGAAGAGCTTGTCGTCAGACTTCATCACGTCAGCAAAGCGGTGCGGGACTTCCGGAAGGAAGTAAATACCGAACATGCCGCCGCAGTAGTCCGCCGTGAACGGAATACCGTTATCGGCAGCCGCCTTCGTGAGGCCTTCAGTGAGGCGCTTCGACGTGGCGGTGATGCGGTCGTAGAACCCCGGCTCCTGAATGAGCTGCAGGGTCTTGAGACCCGCCGTCACGGCAACAGGGTTTCCGGAAAGAGTGCCGGCCTGATAGACCGGGCCGAGCGGCGCGATCTGATTCATGATCTCGCGGCGGCCGCCGAAAGCGGAGACCGGCATGCCGCCGCCCACCACCTTGCCGAGCATCGTGAGATCCGGGGTGACGCCGTAGACCGACTGAGCGCCGCCAAGCGCCACGCGGAATCCGGTCATCACTTCGTCCACGATCATCACAGCGCCGTACTTCGTGCAGAGGTCGCGGATCGCGTGGATGAATTCCGGGGTGCCCTTCACCATATTCATATTGCCGCCGACCGCTTCAACGATCACGCCGGCAATCTGGTCACCGAGCTCCTTGAAGGTTTCCTCAAGCTGCGCGGGGTTGTTGTATTCAAGAACGATCGTGTCGTTCGTGATGCCGGCCGGAACGCCGGCAGAGCTCGGGTGACCGAACGTGAGCATTCCGGAGCCCGCCTTCACGAGAAGACGGTCGGAGTGACCGTGGTAGCAGCCCTCGAACTTGATAATCTTGTTGCGGCCCGTGTAGCCGCAGGCGAGACGGATCGCGCTCATGCCGGCTTCGGTGCCGGAGGAGACGAGACGGACGGACTCAATTGACGGAACGAGACGGCGGATTTCCTCCGCGATCTGGATCTCGAGCTCCGTCGCGGTGCCGAACGTCAGACCGGCATCGACCGCTTCGTGCACGGCGCGCAGCACTTCCGGATTCCCGTGGCCGAGGATCATCGGCCCCCAGGAGAGGATGTAGTCAGCGTAGCGCTTGCCGGTCACATCCCACATGTAGGGACCCTGGGCCCGGTTCATGAAGCGGGGGGAGCCGCCGACCGAACGGAAGGCCCGGACCGGGGAATTCACGCCGCCGGGGATGGAGATCTGTGCGCGTTCAAAGAGTTCGTCGTTGCGATTCATTGTCGTTTTGCCTTAACGGAAAATCCTGAAAGCTCTTGCCGGGAAGAGCCCCTATTTTAGTTACCCGGCTCCGCGGCCGAGAGGCCGGGAGCCGAAGGGAAATGTCAGAAAGTCTTTCCGAGAGAAAGATTGAATGAGGTGGGAGCCGGACGGCCGGTGTCGCCCGGGCAGTGGACAGCGTCGATGTCCTTGAAGCGGGGGAAGGCGGTAACGATGGAGCCCGTGAGATGGAACTCACGGCTGAAGGCCCAGGTGAAGCCCGCGCCGATCACCGGATGGATAGAGTCTTCGGACTGTCCCGTGCGCTTAAGCTTCGCGTAGCCAATGCCCGCGCCGGCGAAGAGCCGGAGGTTCTTTGTGGCGTCCGCGTGGTACTGCCCCATCAGATTCACCTGAGTCATCTTCCAGTCGTGCTGCTTCACGCCGTCCCAGGCCGTGTCGTGCTTCGAGCGGATGACACCGAGGTCAGCTGCCCAGTGACGGTCAAAGTAGTGACGGATACCGGCGTTCCAGCCGCCGTTTGACGTCATCGTCGCGCGGCCCTTGTCGCTGTCCGGGTCGCCGAGATCGTTATGGACCCAGGAGCCGCCTGCGTAGAGGAGGTTATTCCGGCCGTACCAGACGCTGCCCGGCTGCAGCGGCATTTCGTGCGTGGCGTGATCATCGAGATTAAACGTCGTGAAGAAGAAGGCGACGTTCGAGAACGGGATGTACGTCATATAGGCGCCGAAATTCCGGGTCCCGACGTTGAGCAGCGGGAGCGGGGCAGGGATCGGGAGCCAGCGGTAGTCAGCCCGGAACGTGAGACCGGCGAGGTATCCCGCGCCGACATGAAGACCGGTGCTGCCGACATTCCAGCGCGAGACCCAGCCGTAGCCCACGGAAGGCTCGAGTTCGTAGTGAGAGTCCGAGAACGCGACTGCATAGGCCAGTCGCTCGTTTCCGCGGCTGTCAACAAAGGTGCGGGCAATGCCGCCGCCCCAGGTGAGGCCGTTTTCCTGGTGTCGGTTGTTGTAGTCCCAGGCGGGGTGCTCGGTGTAAACCGGCAGCACAATCGCCGTATTGCCCTGCTTCACGATATTGGAGAAGCCCCGGCCCTGGTCGCGGAACCAGCCGCCTACGCCGTCCTCACGGCTGTCCTGAGAGACCATACCCGCGGGCGTGGTTTCATTGATAGCGGAGAGGGCGCTGGAAAGAAATCCATCGGCCCAGGCGGGCAGGGTAAATGCGGTCAGCATGGCCGCAAGTGCCAGTTTTCTTTTAAGAAGCATAGGAGAAGAAGAGAGACGCAGTTGTTTTATGAGAATAATTAGGCGTTAATGTACAACAATAGGCGCACTTTCAAAAGCGCCCGTCTTGCGGCTTCATCGTTTTCTATATATAGTGACCGCCTGCACGAAGCCGATCAGACAGTCGTGGACGGGACCTGTCCCGCCCGAGGAAAGTCCGGACTTCATAGGACACCGTAGCAGCTAACGGCTGCCCGCCGCGAGGCGAGGATTAGAGCAACAGAGACGAGCCGATCAAGTTCGGGTGAAACGGGCAATCTCTACGGGAAGCAACACTAAATAGGCAGCCGCTGACCCTGTCCGGCGAGGCTGCGGGTAAGTGGCTTGAGCCCGGTCGCGAGACCGGGTCTAGACGAATGACTGTCACCGGGGCAACCCGGGCAACAAAATCCGGCTTACCGATGGACTTCGTGCCTCCTATTCGAGAGGTCCCGGAACTGCGTTACAGCGGCTCCGGGATTTTTTATGTCCGGACACATCTGACTGTATCCTACCGTAATGATCTGAAATAAAAAAATTCAGACAGATCGCCTCATTTTTCCGTGTTTTCCCGCTTTCTAATAATGAAATAACGGGTTTTGGCTTGACCGGATCCCCCGGGGGCTTTACATTTTGAAATTAAGCTGAGGAAGTGTAGCTGTAGCCCCGAAAATCCGGGGCTGCGGGGCAGTGCGCCTGCAGCTTTCCCATTAATCGATATGTTTTCGGAATTTACCGCGTGGGCATGACAAATAGTTCGGGGCAAGAGGGCGGTTTCGTTCACCTCCCGGTTCTCGCCGACAGGGCGCCTGAGGAACTGGTGTGGAGGCGGGATGGCCTTTATGTGGACGCGACTTTCGGCCGCGGAGGCCACACCCGGAGAATTCTGGCTCAGCTCGCGCCGGAAGGCAGGCTGATTGCTTTTGACCGGGATCCTGAAGCGATTGAGGCATCCCGCGCGATTACCGATCCGCGGTTCCGGATCATCCACGCGCCGTTCTCGGAGCTTTGTGACCGGCTTGCCGAACTTGGGTTCGGTGACGGAAGCGTGAGCGGCGTGCTGATGGATATCGGTGTGTCGTCGCCGCAGATCGATGACGCGCAGCGCGGGTTCTCTTTCCGGTTCGACGGTCCGCTTGATATGCGGATGGATACGAGCACGGGAGAAAACGCCGCGCAGTGGCTCGCGAGAGCGTCGGAGTCCGAGATCACCCGGGTAATCGACCGGTACGGCGAAGAACGTTTCGCCCGCCGCATCGCGAAGGCAATCGCTGAGGAACGGAAGGAGAATCCGATCACGACGACGCGGCATCTGGCCGATCTCGTCGCGAAGACGGTGCCGAGAAGTCGCGGCGACTCGCAGCAGCATCCGGCAACGAGAACCTTCCAGGCGATCCGGATCTTTATTAATGGAGAGCTCGACGAACTGCAGAAGGCGCTCCCCGAGGCCGGGCGGCTGCTTGAGCCCGAGGGGCATCTCGCGGTGATCAGTTTCCATTCGCTCGAGGACCGGATCGTGAAGCAGTTCTTTTCGGACGCTTCGAACCCCGGACGTGAAATTGATCCGAGGATTCCGCTCCGGGCGGACGAACTTCCGGCTCCGCTTTTTCAGCCCGCGAAGCGCATCAGGCCGACTGAGGCCGAATGCGCTGAAAATCCGAGAGCGCGCTCCGCGACGCTCCGGGTTGGCGTTAGGACGGCGGCTCCCTGGAGCAGCAGCCTGCTGCCTGAGGAGATGAGGAAATGAGCGAAAGCCGTCTTTCAGTTCTTACCGTTGTGACGCTGGCAGGCGCCGCAGTGCTTTTCATCAGTGCCTGCTCGCTTGTCACAAGCCAGTACCGTGCACGGTCGCTTGTCGCCCAGATTGAGAAGCTGCAGAACGAAGAAAGGCGGCTGAACGATGACGCGAGCGAACTCTATATGGAGATCTCCCGCGCGGCGCTTCCGGGTTACATCGCCTCTCAGGCGATGAAGGCAGGACTCGGACCCGCGACGAGCCGGAACACGGTCGTTCTCGAATATAAGCCGGTGCCGTCTGCTGCGGCGCCGAAGGGGAATGAGCAATGAATGAGGATGCGAAAAAAAGAATAGAACGCATGAAGCTTCAGATGCTCGCCCGTGCAAAAGCGTTTTGGGAAGAGGACGGGAAAGCAAAGAAGAAGGAGCTGAAGCTTGGACCCGATGAGGATCCGCTCCTTGCGGTGAAGATTGAGCCGAAGCGCTCTTATATAGCGTTTGGCTGCATCACAGCTTTCCTCTGCGTTCTCGTGGGCCGCGCCTTCTATCTGCAGTGCGGCCTTGGAACGAAATTCCTGCAGCACCAGGGGGAAATCCGCTTTGCCCGCACGCTCACCGTGCCGGCGGTCCGCGGCCGGATTCTGGACCGGAACGGTATTGTTCTCGCGTCCACGATGCCGGCCCGTTCTGTCTGGGTGGTGCCCGCGGAAACTGAGAAGGCCACCCCGCAGCAGCTCGCAGAGCTTGGGAAGCTTCTCGGCATGCCGGTTTCCGAAATCCAGCAGCGGATTGCCAGAAAACAGAATAAGAGCTTTGCCTATCTGCACC
This sequence comes from Mesosutterella multiformis, assembly GCF_003402575.1. Classification (GTDB taxonomy): domain Bacteria; phylum Pseudomonadota; class Gammaproteobacteria; order Burkholderiales; family Burkholderiaceae_F; genus Mesosutterella; species Mesosutterella multiformis. The sequence continues at coordinate 495,774 of NZ_BGZJ01000001.1, read as the reverse complement.
GCCAGGTTGAAGTGAGCGTCGCCAATCAGGTGAAGGCGCTCAAGATCCCGGGTGTCCATGTGTCGAGCGAAACCCGCCGTCAGTATCCGGACGGTCAGGTGTCGGCACACGTGGTTGGCTATACGAATCTCGAGGAAAAGGGCCAGGAAGGCATCGAGCTCGCGCAGAACAAGATGCTCACCGGAGAGCAGGGCAAGCGCCGCGTGATCCGCGACCGTATGGGCCGGATCGTTGAAGACGACTGGCTGAAGGAACCCTCTGACGGCAAGGACATCACGCTTTCCATCGATTCGCGCCTCCAGTTCATTACGATGGACGCGCTCTCCAAGGCGGTTGAGCTTCATAAAGCGAAGGCCGGTGCCGCGATCGTGGTCGATATTCAGACAGGCGAAATCCTCGCTCTCGCGAATGTGCCGTCCTATGACCCGAATGAGCGAAGCGACCTTTCCTTTGACAAACGCCGCAACCGCGCGCTCACCGACGTGTTCGAACCGGGTTCCGCCATGAAGCCCTTCGCTGTGGCAAAGGGTATCGACACCGGTGTTGTCACGCCGGACACGAAGATCGATACGAGTCCGGGAAAGCTCACGATCGGCAACCGTACGATCAGCGATACGCATAACTACGGTCTGATCTCGGTGCGTCAGGTCATTGCGAAGTCCTCGAACATCGGCACGACGAAGATCTCGCTCAAGATGGACCGCGAGGTGATGTACCAGATGTACCGTGACCTTGGTTTCGGGACGGCTCCGCACATCGGATTCCCGGGCGCAGCGTCCGGCATTCTCCGTGACGGTAAGACCTGGCAGCCGATTGAGCAGGCCACGATTTCTTACGGTCACGGTGTCGCCGTGTCGCTCGTGCAGCTCGTGCGCGCCTATACCGCGTTCGCCCGGAACGGTGACGTGATTCCGCTCACGCTCTTCAAGACGGATAAGGCCGCGCAGGGGGTTCAGGTCTATAAGCCGAAGACCGCGCATGAAATGCGCGGCATGATGATGGGTACCGTTGAAGTGGGCGGCACGGCTGTGCGCGCTCAGGTTCCGGGCTACTCCGTTGCCGGCAAGACCGGTACGGCCTATAAGCTTGAAAACGGCCGCTATGTCCACCGCTATGTGGCGGACTTCATCGGCATTGCCCCCGCTACCAATCCCCGTGTGATCGTCGCGGTTGTCGTTGACGACCCGAGGGAAGCGGGGCACGTGGGCGGCGTCGTCGCAGCACCAGTTTTCTCTCAGATCACCGAAAGCGTCCTCCGGATCATGCATGTGGCGCCCGACAGGCCTGACACGCTTCAGGGACTTGCCTTCGCGAAAAAGGGCGGCGCCAAGCCTGGTGTCGTTCTTGCCGGCGGACATAAACAGCAATAAAGGTATTTAAAAACATGTCAGTAGCCAATTTGGCTTCAGCCCTCGCCTGGGTGCGGGAAACCGTGCCTGAGGGGGCCGAGCTGCGGCTGGATTCCCGCCGCATTGAGAAAGGGGATGTCTTCATTGCCGTGCCGGGGCTGAAAGTCGATGGCCGGAACTTCATCAAGGCAGCCGCAGAGAAGGGCGCGGGAGCTGTGCTGATCGATGCCGCTCCTGGCAGCGCCGAGATTCCGGAAGGCATCCCGGCGCTTGAAGTCGAAGGGCTATCGAAGTCGCTCGGACGCTTTGCCTCGCTCTACTATGGGAATCCGTCCGGCGCGATGGAAGGCTTTGCTGTCACCGGCACGAACGGCAAGACGACAACGAGCCAGTGGATGGCGTCGATTCTCACGGAACTCGGCACTCCCTGCGGCGTCCTTGGCACGATTGGCTGCACGATGAATGGCCGCTCGTACAGCAGCGTGCCGCTCACGACGCCGGATCCCGTGACGCTTCAGACGCTGCTCGCGGAGCTTCATCGCGACGGCGCGAAGGCATTCTCAATCGAGGCGAGCTCGATCGGTCTGGTGCAGGGGCGTCTTGACGGCACCGCAATCAGCTATGCCCTCTTCACGAATCTCACGCGTGACCACCTCGACTACCACGGCACGATGGAAGCCTACGAAGAGGCGAAATCGCTTCTCTTCCGCTGGGAAGGCCTCAAGTGTTCGGTGATCAATATTGATGATCCGGCGGGGCTCAGACTCTGCCGCGTGTCGCTCGACGCGGGCGTGCGGGTGATCGCGGCGACCGCGGTCGGCACGAAGGCGCCCGAAGGCTGTGAGCTGCTCGAGGCGCGCGATGTTCAGATCGGCGCGAAGGGCATTGCCTTCACGCTCTGCTGGGCTGGCGAAGAGCGTCACGTGGAAGCGGGCGTTCTCGGTCTCTTCAATGTGGACAACATGATCGGCGCGATCGGCATGATGCTCGCCTCGGGCCGCGATCTGGATGACGTGATCCGTGTGGCGGAGCGCCTCGCGCCTCCTCCCGGCCGTCTTCAGAAGATCACGCACCCGGATGAGCCGATGGGCGTTGTCGACTACTGCCATACGCCGGACGCCATTGAGAAGGCGCTCACCACGCTGCGCCCTGTGGCGGAAGCCCGCGGCGGCAAGCTCTGGGCGATCGTGGGTGCCGGCGGCAACCGCGACCCGGGCAAGCGTCCGATCATGGGCGCGATCGCGGAAAAACTCTCCGACAAGCTCGTTGTGACGAGCGATAACCCCCGTTTTGAAGACCCGAAGACTATCGCGGAAGCGGTGGCCGCGGGCGCTCATTCGCCTGAAATTGTGGTTGACCGGCGAGAGGCTATCCAGGAAGTGTTCAGCCGCGCGGGCGCTGCTGACGTCATTCTGGTTGCCGGCAAGGGCCACGAGGATTATCAGGAAGTCTGCGGCGTGAAGCATCACTTCTCGGACGCGGAGGAAGTTGAGGCGGCGCTTCAGAGCCGCATGGCAAAGGAAAAAGAGGAGAAGTCGGAATGACGTTCATCACGACAGCGGGCTGGGTTGCCCAGGCGGTTAAGGGGGCGGTGCTCCACGGTGATGCCGATACGGGAATTGCCCGTGTCTGCACGGACGCGAGAAAGACGGAACCGGGTGATCTTTTTGTCGGTCTTCGCGGCGAACGTTTTGACGGCACGGATTTCGCGGCTGACGCCGCGGCGCGCGGCGCCTCCGCGGTGATGGTTTCCCGCCTGATCGAAGGGATCAACGCGGTTCAGATTGTGGTGCCGGACGTGAATCAGGCGTTCTGCGAATCGGCCGCGGCCTGGCGTCAGCGCTTTTCAATTCCGGTGATCTCGGTTTCCGGCAGCAACGGCAAAACCACGACGACTCAGATGATCGCGTCGATTCTCCGCGAGGCCTATGGCCGCGACGGATATCTCTCCACGGAAGGCAACTTCAATAACAGCGTCGGCGTTCCGATTACGCTCTGGCGTCTGAGAGACGGCATGAAGGCCGCTGTGGTGGAGTCCGGCATGAGCCACCGGGGTGAGATGGCGGAACTTGCCGCGATGATCCGCCCGACGGTCGCCGTGATCACGAACGCGCAGCGCGAGCATCAGGAATTCCTGCCGAGCGTTGAAGCGACGGCGGAAGAGAATGCGGATTCGATCAAGGCGCTTCCCGCGGACGGCGTTGCCGTTTATCCGGCGGATGACGCCTGCGCGCCGATCTGGGAAAAGGCCTCCGAACACTGCCGCCGCCGTACCTACGCGACGCAGCCCGGTGTGAGCGCGGATCTGACGGCTGAGGTGATGACGCTTGGCGGCACGACCGAAGTCCGGATTCATGCGGCGGAAGGCAGCGCCATGACCCGCCTCGATATCGGCGGCGCGCATAACGGACATAACGCCGCTGCGGCCGCTGCCGCGGCCTTCTCGGCCGGCGTTAAGTTTGATGCCGTAATCCAGGGGCTTCAGGCTTTCAAGCCCGTCGCGCGGCGCGGTGTCCGTCACCAGCTTCGTCCGGAACTGCTCCTCATTGACGACACTTATAATGCGAACCCCGACTCGATGAGAGCCGGAATCGACGTTCTCACCTCAAGCCGCGGCCCGCTCGTGCTGATTGCGGGCGACATGGGCGAAGTGGGAACCCGGGGAGCTGAGTTCCATCAGGAAATCGGCCTCTACGCGAAGGAGAAGGGCGTGGGTACGCTCCTCGCCTGCGGAGACCTGATGCAGAACGCGTGCAGCGCGTTTGGCAGCGGCGCCCGGCATTATGCGGACCTTGACACCCTCTGCCGCGAGGCGGCGGAGACGGTGCGCGGGATGGAGGCGGGCACGGTGCTCGTGAAGGCCTCTAACTTCATGCACTTTGACCGTGTGGTGAAGGCTGTCCTAGAGGCCCTTTCAGACGCTGCAGTTTCGGAATAAAAAATGCTTTTGTCTCTGTTTCACTGGCTGTCCGGGTACGTCCGGGCATTTGCCGTTTTTGACTACCTGTCGCTGCGCGCCGTGCTCGCGGCGCTCACCGCTCTCGTGATCGGGCTCGCTTTCGGGCCCTTCACGATCCGGGAGCTGAAGAAGCTGCATTTCGGACAGGCGGTCCGTACGGACGGCCCGAAGTCCCACCTGAAGAAGGATGGGACTCCGACGATGGGCGGCATCCTGATTCTTGCCTCGATCGCGATTTCCACGCTGCTCTGGGTGGATCTCTCAAACCGCTATATCTGGGTGGTGCTCCTGGTGACCCTCGGTTACGGCTGGATCGGCTGGGCGGACGATTACCGCAAGGTCGTGAACCACGACCCGCACGGCATGAGCGCCCGCGAGAAGTTCGGCTGGCAGTCCCTGATCGGCATCATCGTCGCGGTGTATCTGTCGTTCGCCATTCAGGCGCCGGCTGACACCTCGACCTTCTCCCTGATGTGGGAGTGGGTCCGGTCCGGATTCACGCTCCCGGTGAGCGGGAAACTCGACTTCACGATCCCGTTCTTCCGTCAGATTTCGTTCCCGTTCGGCATGCTCGGCTTCATCATCCTCACGTACTTCGTTCTCGTGGGGACGAGTAACGCCGTGAATCTCACTGACGGCCTGGATGGCCTTGCGGTGCTCCCCTGCGTAATGGTGGGTTCGGCGCTTGGCATCTTCGCCTACTGCGTGGGCCGCCCGGACTTCGCGTCCTACCTCCTCTTCCACTACATTCCGGGAGCCGGAGAACTTGTGGTGTTCTGCGGCGCGATGGCTGGGGCGGGTCTCGCCTTCCTGTGGTTCAACTGCCACCCGGCTGAGGTCTTCATGGGTGACGTCGGCGCGCTCGCGCTCGGCGGCGCGCTTGGCGTCATCGCTGTGATCGTGCGTCAGGAACTCGTGCTCGCCATCATGGGCGGTGTCTTCGTGGTGGAGACGCTCTCCGTCATGATCCAGACCACGTACTACAAGCGCACGCATGGCAAGCGGATCTTCCTTATGGCGCCGATCCATCACCACTTCGAACTGAAGGGCTGGAGCGAAACGCAGGTGGTGACCCGTTTCTGGATCATCACGATGATTCTGGTTCTTGTCGGACTCGCCACGCTTAAAATCCGCTGATGCCTGCCGGGCTGCGGCGGTGGAGAAAGAAAATGGAAAGCAAAAAGGCACTGGTTCTCGGTCTGGGAACGTCGGGATACGCGTCCGCCCTTTATCTGGCGGAGCGTGGATGGAGCGTCCGTGTGATGGATACCCGCAGGGAGCCTTCGCTCCTCGCCCGGCTGAAGGAGCATCCTGAGATTTCGTTCACGGGCGGTGCGCTCGATCCTGCTGCGGTCGAAGGCACGTCGCTTGTCATGATTTCTCCGGGGCTTTCCCCTGAATTCTCTGACGCCGCGCCAATCGTCTCCGAAGCGAAGAGACTCGGAGTCGAAGTGGTTGGCGAAATTGAGCTTTTCGCACGCGAGCTTGCCCGTCTCCGGGAGGAGAAGGGCTATCACCCGAAGGTGATCGGCATCACCGGCACAAACGGAAAGACGACCACGACCTCACTCACCGCGAAGATGCTGAACGCGGGCGGCGTGAGCGCGGTGGCTGCAGGCAACATTGGCCCGAACGCCGTGACGGAGCTCACCGAGCACGATAAGGCAGGGACCCTTCCCGACGCCTGGGTGCTTGAACTCTCAAGCTTCCAGCTTCAGACGACGGAGAGCCTTTTCTGCGACGCCGCGGCGATCACGAATGTCACCGAGGACCATATTGACTGGCACGGAAATTTCGACGCTTATCTGAACGCGAAGCGCCGGATCCTGAAGCCTGAGACACTCGCGGTGCTGAACCGCGAGGATCCGCTTTCGGCTGGCAGCGCGCTTCCGGGTGAAAAAACGGAAACCTTCGGGAGCGACGCTCCGAAAGCGCCGGGTGAATGGGGGATCGCGGAGCGTGACGGCGTGAAGTGGCTTGCCACGGCGGAAGCCGCTGACGACGGCGTACGGCTTCAGTACCTGATGCCCGCGGGCGCGCTTAAGATCCGCGGCGTCCATAACGCCATGAACGCGCTCACGAGCCTCGCGCTCGCCCGCGCGGCCGGCGCCGCTGAAGGGAAGGCTCTTCAGGTGCTCGCGCATTATGAGGGTGAGCCGCACCGCACGCAGTTTGTTCTCACCGCGTCGGGTGTCGACTTTATCGATGACTCGAAGGGCACGGATGTCGGCGCGACCGCAGCCGGCCTTAAAGGACTCGGAGAAGCCGGTCAGAAGATCGTTGTGCTGCTGGGCGGCGACGGAAAGGGGCAGGACTTCGGTCCGCTGGAACCCGCGATCCGGACCTATGCCCGCGGCGCGGTGACCTATGGGCGGGACGGAGGAAAGATCGCTGACGCGATCCGTTCGTCCGGCGTTCCGCTTGAATCCGCGGCAACCGTTGAAGAGGCGACCCGGAAGGCGTTCGCGATGGCAAAGCCTGGCGACGCCGTGATGCTTTCACCTGCCTGCGCGAGCTGGGATATGTTCCCGAACTATGCCGTGCGCGCTGAAGTGTTCCGCAGCGAAGCCGCGAAGATCGCCGAGGAGGCTGCCTCCAAGTGCTAGATAAACTCCGGCAGCGATTCCATCGGAAGAAGAGTGATTCGGACCCGCTCGCGTTTGAGGTCATCTATCCGAAGGAAGTGAAGGCGCCCCGTCCGGGCTCAAACTACCGCGGATCATCACTCGATTTTGACTGGGTGGTGATCGCGACGGTGTGCATACTGATCGGCATCGGCACGGTCATGGTCTACTCGGCCTCGGTGTCGCTTGCCGACTCGCCGAAGTACGGCACAACATCCACTTACTTTCTGATCCGCCACATCGCGGCCCTTGTGGTCGGCGCCATAGCGGCGTTCTTCGTGTACCACGTTCCGATGCGGGTCTGGGAAAAGATGGCGAAGCCGATCGGCATTATCTCGGTGATTCTTCTCATTCTCGTGCTGGTGCCGGGGATCGGTGTCAGCGTGAATGGCTCAAGGCGATGGATCCGGTTCCCGGTATTCAATCTTCAGGTGTCAGAGGTGACAAAGCTCGCCGCTGTCATCTTCACGTCGTGGTTCACCGTGACGCGGCAGGAGTACATGCACTCTTTCCGGAAGGGCTTCATCCCGATGCTTGCTGTGATGGGTATCGTCACAGCGCTTCTCGCGCTGCAGCCTGACCTTGGCGCGACAGTGGTGGTGCTCGCGATCATCATGGGAATTCTGTTCCTGGGCGGCATCTCGTACGTGATTCTCGGTGTCGTGGGATCGATGGTTATCACGATGGGTGTCGGCATGATTATCGCGACACCGTGGCGACTCGGCCGCGTGACCGCGTACCTGGATCCCTGGAATGAAGAGAACGTGCTCGGCAAGGCCTATCAGCTCTCACATTCCCTCATCGCGTTCGGCCGCGGCGAAATTTTCGGCGCGGGTCTCGGTGCGTCGGTTGAAAAACTTAACTACCTGCCGGAAGCGCACACGGACTTCATTTTTGCCGTGATCGGCGAAGAGCTCGGTTTTGTGGGCGTCGTGATTGTGCTATTCCTTTACTACAGACTTATCCGGAGTGCGTTTGAAATCGGCCGTATTGCGGTTAAGATGGACAACATTTTTTCGGGTCTGGTTGCGCAGGGTATCGGCATCTGGATCGGAGTCCAGGTCTGCATCAACGTGGCGGTGGCCACGGGCCTGATGCCGACCAAGGGCCTTACGCTTCCTCTCATGAGCTACGGCGGATCTGCCATCGTCGCGACGCTCTGCGGAATTGCGCTGCTGCTGCGGGTGGATCACGAGAACCGGGTCCAGATGCACGGCGGCTACGTCTGATGCGGCGGACGCCGGCGTCTGCGTGCTTGTTGAAGGGATTTTAGGAAAGAAATGGGATCGGACAAACATCTGGTGATTGCGGCTGCGGGTACCGGCGGACATGTGATGCCGGGGCTTGCGGTTGCGGCGGAAATGATTGCCCGGGGCTGGGAGGTTTCCTGGCTCGGGACGGAGGCCGGCATGGAAAAGATGCTGGTGTCGAAGAAGGGAATCGAATTTGACGCCGTGGACTTTTCCGGCGTCCGCGGGCATGGTCTCGCGGGAGCGGTTTCCGGAGCGGTGAAGCTCGCGAAGGCGTTTCCTGCCGCGAAAGCGATTCTGCAGAAGCGCCGCGCGACGGCGTTCTTTTCGACCGGCGGCTATATCGCTGTGCCGTCCGCGATTGCGGCTCACCGCATGGGGATCCCGGCGGTGGTGATGAACTGTGACGCGGCGAGCCTGCTCTCGGTGCGCCTGGTGCTGCCCTTTATTGACGCGCTGGCCTGCGGGTTTGAGGGCGAAGCGGCGGAGCGGGGCGGCAAAAAGGCGGTTGTCACCGGAAATCCGGTCCGGCAGGAAATCACGAAGATTGATCCTCCGTCTGAGCGTTTCGCGGGCCGCGGCGGCAGGCTGCGCCTGCTGGTTTTCGGCGGGTCGCTTGGCGCCCGGTTCCTGAACCACCTGCTCCCGAAGGCTATCTCCCTGCTGCCCTCGGATTCGAGACCTGAGATAATTCATCAGTGCGGCTTCAAAGCGGTCGATGAGGTGAAGGCGCTCTACGCCGAAGCCGGAGTCGAGGCCGCGGTGCAGCCTTTCATTGAAGACATGGCGGCGGCCTATACGTGGTCTGACCTTGTGCTCTGCCGCGCCGGCGCGACGAGTGTGTCCGAAATCTGCTCAGCGGGCGCTGCTTCTCTTCTTGTGCCGCTCGTTGTGAAGACGACGTCTCACCAGCTGCAGAACGCTCTCTTTATGGAGCAGAACGGTGCTTCGCGCTGCCTCCGGCAGGATACGCTCACGCCGGAGCGGCTTTCCGCCGTGCTCGCGTCGATCGACCGCGCGCAGCTGCTCTCCATGGCGGAAGCCGCGAGAAAACTGTCTCATTCCAATGCGGCCTCAGCTGTGGCCGATATGATCGAGTCCCGTGCGGACCGTACTTTTAGGGTGTCCTGATGGCCTGGAAATTTGTTGTTAAGAACGTGCATTTCGTCGGTATCGGCGGTGTTGGCATGAGCGGCATTGCCGAAGTGATGATGAATCTCGGCTATCACGTGACCGGGTCGGATATCGCTGAAAGCGATACGACGCGGCATCTTGCTGAGATGGGCGCGACGATCTGGCTCGGCCACGACGCGTCTCACGTCGCCGGAGCCGACGCAGTTGTGATTTCCTCCGCAGTTCATGAAGAGAACCCCGAAGTGGTGGAAGCCCGCGCCCAGCATATCCCGGTCGTTCCGCGCGCCGTGATGCTCGCGGAACTGATGCGCCTCAGAAAGGGCATCGCGATTGCCGGCACGCACGGCAAGACTACGACGACGTCGCTTACGACGACGCTGATTACGGCGGGCGGCCTTGATCCGACATTTGTGATCGGCGGCAAGCTGATGCAGGCCGGCACGAACGCCCGCCTCGGAACCGGTGAGTACCTCGTCGCGGAAGCGGACGAGTCTGACGCCTCGTTCCTCAATCTTTCTCCGGTGCTCTCGGTCATCACGAATATTGACCAGGACCACATGGACACCTACGGGCACGATTTCGAGCGTCTGAAGCAGGCCTTCACGATGTTTATCGAACGGCTGCCGTTCTACGGCGTCGCGGTGCTCTGCTATGACGATGAGAACACCCGCTCCATCATTCCTCAGATCACGAAGCGCGTGATTTCCTACGGTCTCTCGGAAGAGGCTCAGGTGAGGGCGGTGGACGTGGAAGCCTGCGGGCTTCAGATGAAGTACACGGTGCTTCGCCCGGGCTACGCCCCGCTCCCCGTGGTGCTCAATCTGACCGGTGTCCATAACGTCGTGAATTCGCTTGCCGCGATCACGGTGGCGACGCTTGTCGGCGTGTCGGATGACGCGATCCAGAAGGGTCTCCTGACATTCAAGGGTGTCGGCCGGCGCTTCGCCCAGTACGGTGACCTGCCGGTGCCGGCGGAAAACGGCGGCGGCACGTTCCGCCTCGTGGATGACTACGGTCATCATCCGCACGAAATGGCGGCGACACTGGCCGCCGCGCGCGGCGCTTTCCCGGGACACCGCATTGTGGTGGCTTTCCAGCCGCACCGCTATACGCGTACCCGCGACTGCTTTGAGGATTTTGTGCACCTGCTCTCGCATGAGGCGCAGGTTGTGGTGCTGACGGAAGTGTATCCGGCAGGTGAAGCGCCGATCTTCGGCGCGGACGGCCGGTCGCTTGCCCGTGCTATTCGGCTCGCCGGCGGCGCGGATCTGATTTATGAACAGCGTGTGGACGATGTGCCGGCCGCTATCCTGAAGGTGGTGCGGGACGGCGACGTGGTGATCACGCTCGGTGCCGGGTCTATCGGACACGTGGCATCGAAGGTTACGGAACTGTCTAAGAATGAAGGAGACCGCGCATGATGGCGGCGAAGGATCTGGGGAAAGTTGCAGTCCTCATGGGCGGGAAGTCGAGCGAACGCGAGGTTTCCATTTCGAGCGGCACCGGGGTGCTGAATGCGCTCCGCTCCCAGGGCGTGAACGCTGAGGCGTTTGACCCCGGCAAGCAGCCGCTCTCTGAACTCGCGCTCGGCGGCTATGACCGCGCCTTCAATATGCTTCACGGTCTCGGCGGCGAGGACGGAACGATCCAGGGTGTGCTCGAGTGGATGCAGATCCCGTACACCGGTTCCGGCGTTCTCGCGAGCGCGATCGGCATCGATAAACAGGCAACCTGCAATCTCTGGGAGAATGCGGGGCTGCCCGTGCCGGAAGGTTTTCAGGTGTCGGCTCCGTCAGAAGCCGCGGAAATCATCCGCCGTCTTGGCCGGAGTCTCGTCGTGAAGCCGAATAAGGACGGCAGCTCCTTTGGCGTTGAGAAGCTTGAGGACGCCACTGAGGAGACGCTTGCTGACGCGATCCGCCGGTCGCTTGCGGTGGAGGATGACCTCGTCGTTGAACGCCGTATCCACGGCCGTGAATTCACCTGCGCCGTGCTCGGCGAAGGGAAAAACGCGAAAGCGCTTCCCATCATTGAAATCATGGCGCCGAACGGCGACTACAACAGCGTGAACAAGTATCAGGGGAACGAAGTCCGCTATGCCTGCCCCGCTGATCTCCCCGAGGAGACGGCGCGCGCCATGGCGGAAACGGTTGAAAAGGCTTACCGCGTGATCGGAGCCCGGGGCTGGGGCCGTATCGATCTCATGATGGAGCCTTCCGGCCGCTTCTATCTCCTTGAAATCAATACGAACCCTGGCATGACGCCGCATTCTCTCGTCCCGATGGCGGCCCGCGCGGTCGGTATCCCGTACGAAGAGCTCGTGCTCCAGGTGGCGTCTGAAGCCCGTCTGGACCACGCGGTCTGAGACAGGAAGAGAGGCGGATCGTCATGACTCAGGCCAATGCATCCGGAAAAGTGAGACGGGGAGCCGGGCTTCTCGCGCTCATCTGCTTTCTCGTGCTTGCCGGACTCGGCATCCGCCACGTCGTTCATCAGCCGTACTTTGATATTCACCATATTGAAGTGACGGGGGATACGTCCTTTACGAACGTCGGGGCGCTCGAAAAAACGCTCTGGGAGAAGCTGAACGGCAACTACTTCTTCGCGGATCTCGATCCGATGCGGGCGGCGGTTGAAGAGGTGCCGTGGGTGGCGTCCGCAAAGGTTGAGCGGCTCTGGCCTGATACGATCAGGGTTGAAATCGAAAAGCGCCGCCCCATTGCGATCTGGGGCGGAACGCGTCTGATTTCCGATAGGGGAGAGATTTTCGCCCTGAAGAATCTGGATACGCCGGAGGCTCAGGGACTCCCGTCCTTCTCGGGGCCTGATGCCATGGCACACGAAGTGGTGGAGATGTACGGACCGCTTTCCGTCACAGTGGAAAAACTCGGCGCGAAGATCCGGGACCTGTCGGTCACGGACCGCGGCTCCTGGTCTGTTGTGATTGAGGGCGGCGACATCCCGTCGACCAAGATTGAGCTCGGGCGCAATACGCGGGACAGCCGCGTGCAGGACAGGCTGGAACTGGTTGCCGCGCACTATCAGGAAGTCTCGCGCATGATGGGAGGACCTCCCGGATCGATCGATGCCCGTTACGTCAACGCCTTTGCAGCCACACTGCCGCGTGAGCGGCCGAAGACTGATGCGCAGCCGTCTGCCCCGGGTACGGCGGCGGGCAGCGCGAAGCCAGCGGCGGCAGCCGGGGCAGGACCCGCCGGCGCGGATCGCGCAGGAACGACACGAAAGGGGCCGTCTGTATAAGCGGATCTGTTATGGACAACAACATGGTAGCACTTGATGTAGGCAGCAGCAAGGTAGCCGTGATCGTGGCTGAACCCGGTTCCGACGGGGTCGTGAAGATCTGCGGCCTCGGTTCCGCGCCGTCTGCCGGCATCCGAAACGGTGTCGTGATCGACATCAATGCCGCCGTAGGTTCCATCCGGGCGGCGTTTGATGAGGCAGAGCGGACTTCCGGTCTCCATATCTCAGAGGTCTATACAGCCTGTGAGGATCCCCGTCTCCGATTCTTCAATAACACGGGGGCGACTCCGGTGCGCGGGACTGAGATCGGGCAGGAAGAGCTCGACGCGGCGACGGAGCATGCCGGCGCGGTCGCGCTCCAGGGAGACGCCAAAGTCCTGAAGATGCAGGTCCTCGGGTACTCTGTGGATGGAGAGGCCGGGATCCTGAACCCCGTGGGAATGTCCGGGAAGCGTCTGGAGGCAACCGCGCATCTCGCCTGCGGTCTTCCGACCACGGCGACAAACCTCTTCCGCTGTGTGAGGCGGAGCGGTGTCGAGGTGAAACACTGGCAGATTCCGGTCTGGGCCGCGGCTGACGCGGTGCTGACGGAGTCGGAGAAAGAGCTCGGCGTCTGCCTGATCGATATCGGCGCCGGCACGGTGGATGTCACGGTTTACAGCGGCAACAAGCCCTGGTACACCGACATTATTCCGGTGGGCGGTCTCGCGGTGACGCATGATATCGCGGCGCTTTTCCAGCTGAATGAGGAAGAGGCTGAGAGAATCAAGCTGAAGTACGGCAGCGCGGATCCGACAAAATTCACGGGCGCTGACGTTGTGGATCTCTCCGATATCCGTCGGAATACCCGGCCGGGAGACGCGATTGAGGTGATCGCTCAGGAGAAGCTTGCCGAAGTGGTGCAGGCCCGGCTTGAGGAAATCCTCTCCTTTGTGAAGGAGCGGCTCCAGTCGTCCAAGTTCGATCAGATGATTCCGGCGGGTATTGTGCTCACCGGGGGCGTGACTCAGACTGAAGGTTTCCTGAAACTTGCCGAAGATGTGTTTGAGCACAACTGCCGCATCGGAGCTCCGGATATTGTCGCGAGCCTCGGCGGCGCGGGGAATTCTCCCGCATGGTCAGTGGTCGCCGGGCTCCTGAAAGAAGCGGCTCACATCGAGCAGAAAGGCCGGCATTCCGAGGAAAAAGGTCAGAAGCGTCTGAGGAAGGGCTTTTTCTCGACCATCAAGCACTGGTTTATCGGAAATTATTAAGCAATAAACCCCGAGAATGGGGCAAAATATACTAAACTCTGACGACGCCTTTAAGATCGGAAGAAACAACACACAGCGAGGGTAACGCGGGCCGACAAGGCTTTGGGCAGCGTTACCCGTTCGGCAGTATCACGGAGAAGGGCAATGAGTAGTTTTGAAATGCTGGGTAAGGATCCGCGCAACACGGTGATCAAAGTGATCGGCGTGGGTGGCGGCGGTGGAAACGCTGTCCAGTATATGGTGGATCAGGGGGCTGACGGTATTGAATTTATTGCCGCCAACACCGATCATCAGGCTCTTGCCATGAACAAAGCCCATGTGCTTCTGCAGCTCGGTGAAAGCGGGCTCGGTGCCGGGGCGAATCCTCAGGTTGGCGAGAAGGCCGCTATTGATTCCACTGAAAAAATCCGTGATGCGGTGTCCGGCGCTCATCTGCTCTTTATTACTGCCGGTATGGGCGGCGGCACCGGTACGGGTGCCGCTCCGGTTATCGCCAAGATCGCAAAGGAAGAAGGCATTCTCACGGTTGGTGTTGTGACGAAGCCTTTCTCCTATGAAGGTACGGCCCGCAAGCAGCGCGCTGAAGAAGGCATTGCCCATCTGAAGGAATACGTCGACTCCCTCATCGTCATTCTGAATGACCGTCTTGAGGACGAATTCGGCGAAGACGCCACGATGGAAGAATGCTTCAACGCCGCGAACGATGTGCTCTACAAGGCCTGCCACGGCATTGCGGAAATCATTCATACGCCGGGTCTGATCAACGTTGACTTCAATGACCTCAGCACGGTGATGCGTGAGCATGGCACGGCCCTCATGGGGTCGGCCACGGCTTCTGGTCCGAACCGCGCTGAAGAGGCGGCGAAGCTCGCCGTTTCCAGCCCGCTGCTCGAAGGTTCCGATCTTACCGGTGCCCGCGGTCTCCTCGTTTATGTCACGGCCAGCAACTCTCTGAAGCTCTCTGAGCCGAGAAAGGTGATGAAGGTCCTGAGCGACTTCGTGTCGAAGGGCGCCAACGTCATCTTCGGTTCGGCCCGCGACGACAGTCTCGGGGATGAGCTCCGTGTGACGGTGGTGGCTACCGGTATGGACAGTCCGCTCACCGAGCAGGAAAAGGCTCAGACCGGGATGCGCCCGGACAATATGTGGACCGGCATTTTCTCGGGTTCCCCGGCACAGGCTGACCAGCCTGCGCAGCCCGCTCAGCCTGCGCCTCAGGCTGCCGCCGCTCCCGCGCCCCGCGCACCGGAACCCGTGAAGGCCGCTCCGGCGCCCGAGATGCCGCATTTCGCGGCGGATCCCACGCCGGCTGCTCCGAAGCATGAAGCAGCTCCGGCCGCCGCTGCGCCGCACTTTGAACATAAGACCGGCGAGACGGCTCCGCTTTTTGGCGCGCAGCCTCTGGAAACTCCGGCTGCGGCACCTGCCGCGGCGCCCGCCAAGCCTGCCGCTCCGGCTCCTCAGCCCCAGGCTGAAGCGCCCAAGCCTCAGGCTGCTGCTTCCCAGCCGAACGTCTGGAATTTCTCCGGCACGTTCGACGAGGAAACAATCCGAAATCTTCAGACCCCCGCTTACCTGCGCAACAAGGGACGCCACTGATCGCCCTTTTTGCGGCTAGAATAGCCGGCGCCTGAATTTTCCGGCGGCAGAATGCAAGTTCTGCCGCCTATTGAACTTATTGGTACTTTTTATGCTGAAGCAAAGAACGCTGAGGGAATCTGTCTCGACCGTCGGAATCGGTCTGCACAGCGGCCGCAGAATTCATCTCGTGATGAAGCCTGCCGCTGCCGGCACCGGTATTGTTTTCCGTCGGACGGACCTCACGCCTGCCGTGGATATTCCTGCTGTCGCGACGAACGTGAATGACACGCGGCTCGCGACGACGGTGAATGTCGGTCAGGCGCGCGTGTCCACGATCGAGCATCTGATGAGCGCCTTCAACGGTCTTGGGATCGACAACTGCCTCGTCGAGGTGGATGCGCCTGAGATTCCGGTGATGGATGGCTCGGCGGCGAGCTTCGTTTTCCTGATTCACGCGGCCGGTATCGTTGAGCAGAATGCCCCGAAGCAGTTTGTGCGGGTTCTGAAGACGGTTGAGGTGAAGGAAGAAGGAAAGTGGGCAAGGCTTGAGCCGCATTTCGGCTTCAGTCTGGAATTCTCCATTGACTTCCACCATCCGGCGATTGACTCCACGATTCAGAGCACGAAGGTCGACTTCGCTCACGACTCCTATGAGAAGGATGTGGCCCGGTCGCGCACGTTCGGCTTTGTGAACGACGTGGAATTTCTCCGTTCGATCGGTCTCGCCCAGGGCGGTTCACTCGATAACGCCGTCGTGATGGACGATTACCGGGTTCTGAATAATGACGGGCTTCGCAGCCGCGACGAATTCGTGAAGCATAAGATTCTCGACGCGATGGGCGACCTGTACGTGCTCGGTCACCCGATGCTCGCGGCTTACAGCGCCTGCAAGTCGGGTCACGCTCTGAATAACAAGCTGCTCCGGGCCCTGCTTGCGGATGCCTCCGCCTGGGAAATCGTGACGTTCAGCGAAGCGGAAAAGGCTCCGGCTGACTTCGCCTTCCGCCCGAATCTCGCAATTGTCTGACAGGACAGTTACTTTTCGAGCGATTCAGCAAGACTTTCAAGCGACTTCCGCGTGACACTGCCTTCAGGCAGCGCGCGGGCTTTCTCCCGGATGGCGGCAGCGGCATCCGGGTTTGCTTTTCTGGGGTCGCCGGTGGCGGTTTCCGCCCGGCTGGAGAGCGATTCGTGAAGCCCTGGATTTACGCCCACCGTGATCTCAGGCACCGGGAAGCCGCAGGCTTTCTCCACTTCGCGGTGAAGGGTCGGAAGCAGATTTTTCAGCTGATAGACCTGAGACTGATCCTTCACGATCAGACGGACCGAGCCGTCAGGCGATACAAAGACCTGGCCGGGGGATGTAAACGAGATGCGGAGAAAACGGCGCTCGCAGATGCGGTTCAGCGCGGGCAGGATGCGCCGCGAGACGGCGAGCCTCAGCTCGAGCGAATCCATTCCCTGCTCGTCAGAATTCAGAAAACGGAGGCTCCGCTGAAAGCCGGCCCCCGAGCGGATGCGGTCTTTCATGGTTCGTTCCGATTGGGATTTACGTTGATAGGGAAAGTATAGCGGGGCGAAATCCCCGATAACTGAAGGAGAATCGTTTTTTCTTAATAGCTATGTGCGATAATCCTTTATTCTTTTTCCGTACCCTTAAGGCGTAAGCCTGATCAAAAGGGTGGAAATTCTACCGATTTCAAAATTTACCTCATGCCGTTTTTAGTCCGGCCGAGGGGACGATATGTTTGACGGAATTCTTACGAAAATTTTTGGCAGCCGAAATAACCGCCTGGTGAAGGCGTACCGTCGGCGCGTTGCCCAGATCAATAAACTGGAACCTGAGCTGAAGAAGCTCACCGATGATCAACTGAAGGCGAAGACTCAAGAATTCCGCGACAGGCTCCAGAAGGGCGAAACGCTGGATGACCTGCTGCCGGAAGCTTTCGCGGTTGTGCGTGAAGCCTCCACGCGAGTGCTTGGCATGCGCCACTTCGATGTGCAGATGATCGGCGGCATGGTGCTGAATGACGGCAAGATCGCTGAAATGAGCACCGGCGAAGGCAAGACGCTGACCGCCACGCTCGCGGTTTACCTGAACGCGCTGCCCGGCAAGGGCGTGCACGTGGTGACCGTGAACGATTACCTCGCCAGCCGTGACGCGAAGTGGATGGGGCAGCTCTATGAGTGGCTCGGCCTTTCGGTCGGCGTGATTCTGTCGAACGAGCAGGATCCGGCTGTGAAGCGCGCCGCCTACGCCGCCGATATCACCTACGGTACGAATAACGAATTCGGTTTCGACTATCTCCGTGACAACATGGAGTACGAGCCCGGGAACCGCCGTCAGCGTCCGCTGAACTACGCGATCGTCGACGAAGTGGACTCGATTCTGATTGACGAGGCGAGAACGCCTCTCATCATTTCGGGTCCGGCTGAAGACAATATCGAACTCTATCAGGCGATGGATCAGATTCCGGCGCTCCTCACCCGTCAGAAGGGCGAGAAGGAACCGGGCGACTACTGGGTGGATGAGAAACAGCACCAGGTTTACCTCTCTGACCAGGGTCACGAGACGGTGGAGAAGATCTTCACCGAGCGCGGTCTTATCACGAACGGCCGCAGCCTCTACTCGCCGCAGAACATCATGCTGATGCATCACCTCATTGCCGCGCTGAAGGCTCACACGCTCTTCCAGCGCGACAAGGAATACGTGGTGCAGAACGGCGAAGTGATCATCGTCGACGAATTCACGGGCCGTCTGATGCCGGGCCGCCGCTGGAGCGACGGTATTCACCAGGCCGTTGAAGCGAAGGAACACGTGAAGGTGCAGCAGGAGACCATGACGATGGCCTCCATCACCTTCCAGAACTACTTCCGTATGTATGACAAGCTGTCCGGCATGACCGGTACGGCTGATACCGAAGCGTACGAATTCCAGGACATTTACGGCCTGGAAACCGTCGTGATCCCGACCAACCGTCCGATGATCCGTGTCGATCAGCAGGATAAGGTCTTCAAGACCGCGAAGGAAAAGTACGATGCGATCGTGAAGGACGTGAAGGACTGCTACTCGCGCGGCGAGCCGGTCCTCGTCGGTACGACGTCGATTGAAAATTCCGAGCTCCTCAGTCACCTGATGGAGAAGGAAGGCATTCCGCATAACGTCCTCAACGCGAAGCAGCACGAGCGTGAAGCCCAGATCGTTGCCGAAGCCGGCCGTCCGGGCGCTGTGACGATTGCCACGAACATGGCAGGCCGCGGTACCGATATTGTGCTCGGCGGCAGCATTTCGAAGGTGGTGGATACGATCCGCCATGACGAGTCGCTGACTGAAGAGCAGAAGAAGGCGAAGATTGACGAAGAAAAGGCTGCCTGGCAGAAGGTTCACGAGCAGGTGGTGAAGAGCGGCGGTCTTCGGATCATCGGCTCCGAGCGTCATGAATCCCGCCGTATTGATAACCAGCTCCGCGGCCGTTCCGGCCGTCAGGGCGACCCGGGCAGCACCTGCTTCTACCTCTCGATGGAGGATAACCTCCTCAAGATCTTCGGCGGCGACCGCATGAAGGCGATGGCGACGCACCTGAAGCTCGAGGAAGGCATCCCGATCGAGAGCAAGATGCTCTCCCGCATGATCGAGAACGCTCAGCGCAAGGTCGAAGCCCGCAACTACGACATTCGTAAGCAGCTGCTGGAGTTTGATGACGTTCAGAACGATCAGCGTCACGAGATCTACAAGGTGAGAAACGAGATTCTCGACTCCCAGGATCTCTCGGAAAGCGTCCGCGAAATGCGTCACGGCTTCTATTCCGACCTCGTCCGCCAGTATGTGCCGGCCGAGACGGTGGAAGATCAGTGGGATCTCGATGGCCTCACCTCCACGCTGCGCAGCGAGTGGGCGGTGAACCTCGACACCAAGGCCTGGATGGAAGAGGACGAGAGCCGTACGGATGAAGACCTCGAACAGAAGGTGCTCGACGAGGCTGACCGCGTCTATAACGAGAAGGTTGAACTCGTGGGCGCCGATGCCTGGAACGGCTTCTGCCGCTCGGTGCTGCTGCAGGTGCTCGATCAGACCTGGCGTCAGCACATCAGCGCTCTGGATCTTCTGCGTCAGGGCATTTTCCTGCGCGGCTACGCTCAGAAGCAGCCGAAGCAGGAGTACAAGAAGGAAGCCTTCTCGATGTTTGAGGAGCTCCTTGATCTGACGCGTGAAGGTGTGGTCCGCATCCTGATGCAGGTCCAGATCCAGATGCCGGAAGAGGCTGAAGAGGCTGAACACGAAGCGACGGAAGAGGCCCAGCGTCAGGTGGATGCCGCGCAGGCTTCCCAGGCTGAGTTCACGTCTCTGACCGCGCCGGAAAACGAGCCTGAGGCTCAGGAAGCGACGGTGGATGATATCGCTTTCGCCGGTGTCGGCCGCAATGATCCGTGCCCGTGCGGTTCCGGCAAGAAATTCAAGGACTGCCACGGTAAGCTGAACTGATCAGACGCCGTTTTCCGATAAGGAAATGAAAGCCTGGCCTCAGGCGGAGTGATCCGCGGCCAGGCTTTTTTGCGCCCGGAGGAAGAGGATCCCGCGAGGCGGCCCGCCTCAGTCGGAGGCGCGGTTTTTCTGTTATCGTCAGCAGTATCAGCCGGAGAGAATCCGGGCAGGAAACCAGGCGTCCGGCGGGTGAGCGAACCGGACGGGAAGGAAGGCGATCGAATGAATGCAAAAGAGATGGTGAAGGCGATGCGGGTGGGGCTTGAGCCGATCCGCAAGGTGGAGATCGGAGCGCTGGAAGACGTGCTCTGTATCCGGTTCCCGGAGAAAAGCGGCGTCTGGGTCAAGTCTTCAGGCGGCATGCCCTTTGTGAGACCGGAGAAGTCGCTTCACTCCTTCTGCGTCCTGAGAGGGGATAAGGGGGAGGGCGCGAAGCCCCGCAAGCACCGGCTCCTCTGCCTCGCCTCTGACGGCCGCGCACCCGATAAGTCAAGCATCAAGGAAGTGCGGGACGAAATGTCTGAGGATGGATGGCTTCGGGCGATCCGCCGCTTTTCCTCTGACGGCAGCGAAGCCTCAGCGTCCTCTCTCAAGTGCTTTGTGGAATTTATTCCGGTGACGCTTGACGTCATCCGGGTTGAAACTCCGAGAGGGTACCTCGTGGTTGCGGCAACCGACGCGCCGCTGACCCGTGACGCCGCGGACGAAGCGGCGAGCCGTGCGTTCAATGCGTCCGGAGCGGAAGCGTTCGTGCTGATTGACGCGCCGCATGAAGACGAGGACGCCGGGAAGGTCTCCGTTGACAGTTTCTACGCCATGCTGGAAGCGGGACTCTCGGATGCCGCGCGGGCGGAAAGCGTCTGATTCGGTTAGGGGCCTGATATGAATACAGAACTTGAGCAGTCGCTTCTTGGGCTTGCGAAGCAGATCTCGTCTCTTCTTCCGCCGCCCGCGGATCAGGTTGACTGGAGCCGTCCCGCGTTCCGCTGGGAGAGGCGCCAGTACCTCGGGATGACAGCCGGAAGGCTTGAGCCCGTCGAAAACATCGCGACGATTGATGCCGCGGATATTCTCCACGTTGACCGTCAGAAAGAAATCATCCTCGCGAATACCGAGAGCTTCGTGAAGGGGCTTCCGGCAAATAACGTGCTCCTCACCGGAGCGAGAGGGTCGGGGAAGAGCTCTCTGATTCACGCCTGTCTTGCCGCGTACTGGAAAGAGGGGCTGCGGCTGATCGAAGTGACCCGCGACTACCTGATGGATCTTCCGGATATTGTCCGCATCATTTCAAAGCGTCCGGAGCGTTTCATTCTCTTCTGCGATGACCTCGCGTTTGAGGCGGGTGAGGGAAGCTACAAAGCGATGAAGGCCGTGCTCGACGGATCGATTTCCGCGGGCGGCGACAACGTGATCGTTTATGCCACCTCAAACCGGCGTCATCTGATGCCGGAAAAGGCAAGCGATAACCTGGAGAGCCACCTCGATGAAGACGGCCTCCTGCATCCCGCGGAGACAATCGAGGAGCAGCTTTCGCTCTCTGAGCGGTTCGGTATCTGGCTCTCCTTCTATCCGTTCTCGCAGGATGAGTATCTCGATATCGTGAAAAAGTGGCTTGCCGTGCTGAAGGTTGACCCGGAGCGGGCAGCCTCTGACGACATGCGTTTTTCTGCGCTGCAGTTCGCGCTTGAGCGGGGATCCCGTTCCGGCCGGGTGGCGCAGCAGTTTGCACGGGCGGCCGCGTCGCGGCTCGCTCTTGGGAAAGGACTTCCGTAAAAAATGGCAGAGCAGCAGGTGGAACGGAAGGCGGTCGAAGTGGCCGCCGGCATTCTTATCCGTAAGGACGGCACGATCCTGATGGGGTCGCGGCCCGAAGGCAAACCCTACGCGGGGTACTGGGAATTCCCGGGCGGGAAGTTTGAGCCCGGCGAAACCGCGCATGAAGCGCTGGCGCGTGAACTCCGCGAGGAGCTGGATCTGGATATCGGAGCGTCAACCCCGTGGCTTGTGAAGGTGATCGACTATCCGCATGCCCGCGTGAGACTTCACTTCCGGAAGTGTCATGACTGGAAGGGAGAGCCCCGTTCCATGGAGCATCAGCAGTTCGGGTTCTATCACCGGGCCCGGCTTCCTGCTGGTGAGCTGCTCCCGATGGATGATCTGATCGCGGGCTGGATTGAACTCCCCTGCGTGGCGGCCTGGATTCCGCAGAAGGGCGGTGATGTCGAGGCCCGGGTGGCACGGGCGAAGGAAGCCGGTGCCGGTCTTATCTGGGTTGAGGGTGAGAAGCCCGTGAGCAGTGATTCCGGCTGGACCGGGAGTTTCGCGCGGAGCGAAGCCGAGGTGAAGCTCGCCGCGGCCAACCACGCGGACTTCTCCTTTATCCGCAAGGGAGTCACAGGGCTTGGCGAAGAGCACGAAATCCCGGTGTATCTTCCGGCTGAGTCAGCGTCTGAAGCGGCTGCCGCGGAAGAGTCCGGAGCTCAGGGCGTGTGGCTTGAGTTTTAACGGTTTCCCCGGCCTTTGCCGGTGTCCGGCTCTTCAGTAGTAAAGTCACCCGGATCGAGCTGATCCGCGCTTCCGGGGGCGCCTTCAATCCGGTAGCCTCCGCTCGCCCACTCGCCGAGGTCGATCATCCGGCAGCGTTCCGAGCAGAACGGGCGGTAGGGATTGTCGGTGCTCCAGACGACCTCTTTCCCGCAGGTCGGGCACTTGACGGTAAAGGGTTTCTCGGAATTCTTTTCTTCTGTCATATCAATTGGTCCTCAAGCGGCTTCTGCCGCTCTGAGATAGCGCTGGTGAAGGATATCCGCCGCGCTTAAAAGTTCGGGGAGGCTCCCCGCGTTCACAATCACATCGTCCGCTTCTTCTATCCGTTCCCAGCGCCGGGACTGAGCCCGGATAATGGCGAGCGACTCCTCGCGGCTTAAGCCTGAGCGGCTCCGCAGCCGCTCACACTGGAGCGGCGTCGGGCAGTCGATCACGAGAAGCCGGCTGAGAATCGGCCGAAGCTGAAGAATGGAAGGAAAAAGCGGAATCGCGATGACGGCGTAGGGGGAATTTTCGGCGCCGGTCCGGATCTTTTCCATCAGAGCTTTCCGGACGAGCGGATGAATGATGGATTCAAGCGTCCGGCGGGCGGCATCGTTTGAAAATACGAGTTCCCTCATCTTCGCGCGGTTCATCGCGCCGTCCGGGCGGATGAAGTCCGCGCCGAAAATCCGTTCGATTTCCGGCATTGCCGCGCCGCCCGGAGCGGTGAGGCTTCGGGATTCCGCGTCCGCATCAGCGACAAGGCACCCTTTGCTGGCGAGATAGTCCGATACGGTCGTTTTTCCGGAGGCAATGCCACCGGTGAGTCCCAGAACCCAAGGTTTGCTGTTTGTCATGATGAAGCGGGAGAAGGCGGAAGCCTCTTAAAAAGTTACCCGATTCATTCTACGCAATGCTGAGGCGCTGACAGACGGTTTTCAGAACCGATGAAATTTTTCAGAAAGCCAGCCTGAGATTGCGCCGATGCCACCGCTGATCATGGAAAGAATCACGAGGCCGATAGACGGGAAGCAGTAGATGATCGCAAGGAGGTAGCCCCAGCCCCGAATGGCGGCGAGATAGTAAATCAGGGCGCAGATCATGGCGGCCGGAGCAAATGGAATCATCAGCAGCACCGGAATGATCAGGAACCAGATAAGCGTCAGTCCGAAAAACGAATGCACTCCGGAAAAGTAGCTGACAGCGTCCCAGGCGAATACAAAGGCCGTGATGCCGTACCCGATATAAAGAATCGTCAAAATGGCGGAGAAGATGGATCTCATGATCAGGCCTCTTTCGAAAACTTCTCAGTGGAAAAGAAGATGACCGCCGCGGCCGCGAGGTCAATCACCGTCCAGAGCGTTTTGCTGAGATGAATCGGAATAATGGGGTTGAAGAGAATGGCAGCGGCCCCGTACGCCCAGGGGAGCAGCTCATGCTCCTGCCTCCAGGATTCATAGGCGAGGTATGCGAAGGCAATCGTCCCGATGATCCGAATGAAGACATAGATCCCATAGGGAAGAGGAAGCGCGGCCGCCGCAATGATGGCTGCCGCGGCATAGAGCACAAGTTTCGGCATGGTGTCTCCAGGATGGATTGTGAGGCCGACGTTTCCGCGAGGAAGCCGCTGATACCGGGCTTCAAGGTCGACGAGCCGCCGGTGAATATGCCAGTATTGTAATCTATTTAGTTACGTTAACGCAATCGGAATCGGATCCGGGGAGCATCGGAACTCCGGGTAATGGCGGGTATTGAGGAGAAAAGGAGGAAGTAAAAGCGGAAACGAAAAAAGGAGATGTCTTTCGACATCTCCTTTTTGAAATCTGGTCGGGGTGAGAGGATTCGAACCTCCGACTTTCACGTCCCGAACGTGACACTCTACCAGGCTGAGTCACACCCCGAGCTTCGCAGAATAGCTGTTTTTAAGAGCTAAACGGTTCGAAGAATTCAGATAATAATCCGTTTTCAGAAAATGTCAAGAACTTTTTCATTTAAATTTTCAGATCGGGAGGGGGCGGAACGTAAAGCGGTTGACTTTACATAAAAAATCTATGATAATAACTCGCTCGATTCCCTTTTCAAGGGAACCGATTTCTAGAGCAGCAGCGGACAGACCGTCCGATGCTATCCCGATACAAGAAGGTTTCACAGCAGCAGCTGAGTGAAACAGTGAGGAATTACATGTACGCAATTATCAAGACCGGCGGCAAGCAGTACCGTGTCTCCGAAGGCGACCTGCTCAAGGTTGAACTCCTCGGCGACGTCAAGGTTGGCGACAAGGTCACCCTGTCCGAAGTGCTCGCCGTTGGCGAAGGCAAGGAACTGAAGGTCGGCACCCCGACGGTTGAAGGCGCTTCCGTGACCGCTTCCGTGGTCTCCGAAGGCCGTGCCGATAAGGTTCGCATTTTCCAGTTCCGCAAGCGCAAGCACTCCAAGAAGAGCGCTGGCCACCGTCAGTACTACGTCGAGCTGAAGATCGAAACGATCGCGGCTTAATTTAATTAAGTTTTTTCTAGAGGAATAGGAAAAAATGGCACATAAAAAGGGCGGCGGCTCGACCCGCAACGGACGCGATTCCAAGGCTCATCGCATGGGCGTCAAGGTTTTCGGCAGCCAGGTGATCAACGCTGGTTCCATCATTGTTCGCCAGCGCGGCACTGGCTTCCACGCCGGTGACAACGTCGGCATGGGCCGTGACCACACGCTGTTTGCTACCGTTACTGGTACGGTTCAGTTCGAAGTCAAGGGACCCAAGAACCACCAGTACGTCAAGGTTGTCCCGTTGGCCGCCTAATTGGGCAGCTGGCAGCTTTGAATGCAAGAGCCCTGTCGTTTTGCGGCAGGGTTTTTTTGTTGATTGGAAAGAAATAAAGCCCCTTCCGGCAGGGGGCGGGCAGAAACCGGGGAGCCATCCTCCTCGGATCGCCCATTAAGCAGCAAGCTGCCGGAAAACACATCGGCAGAGTCATCGCGCCGCGCGGCAGGAAAGCCGGATGCGGTTTGTAGATATACTCAAAAGACTGGTGTTGAAGGAGCCGCTCCGGGACTTATCTCGGAAGGTGAAAACGAAGGCTGGGCTCCTAAGTAAATGAATACGGGCGGAATGATCCGCCTCGCAGGAAACCACAAGCGGGCTATCGGTGCCGGACGGCATCAGGCCCATACGAAAGAATCAGGCAACAAGGACGGAACTTGCTGTGAAATTTATTGATGAAGCTTCTATTGATGTAATTGGCGGGAACGGCGGCAATGGCTCCGCTTCGTTCCGGCGCGAAAAATTTATTCCCCGCGGCGGCCCGAACGGCGGCGACGGCGGACGAGGCGGCTCGGTGTGGGCTGTCGGCGATGAGAATATCAACACGCTGATTGACTACCGCTTTACGAGAAAGTTTGTGGCGCCGTCAGGCGAACACGGCATGGGCTCCGACTGCTACGGCCGGGCTGGCAAGGACATCATCCTTCGCATGCCAGTCGGTACGATCATCACGGACGAAAAGTCCGGTGAAGTGATCGCCGACCTTTCCGAAAACGGTAAAAAGGCTCTGGTCGCCGCTGGCGGCAAGGGCGGCCTCGGCAACCTCCACTTCAAGAGCCCGACGAACCGTGCTCCCCGTCAGTTCACGCTCGGTGAACCCGGCCAGGCGCGTTCTCTCAAGCTCGAACTGAAGGTCCTCGCAGACGTCGGTCTTCTCGGCTACCCGAACGCGGGCAAGTCCACCTTCATCACGGCGGTGTCGAACGCCCGCCCGAAGATCGCGGACTATCCCTTCACCACGATGTCGCCTCACCTCGGCGTTGTCCGTATCGAGCAGGAAAACAGCTTTGTGATCGCTGATATTCCGGGCCTTATCGAAGGCGCGGCAGAAGGTGCCGGACTCGGTCACGAGTTCCTGCGGCACCTCGAGCGTACGAAGCTCCTCCTGCACATCATCGACGCGATGCCGTTTGATGGTGAGGATCCGATCGAGAAGGCTCACGCACTCGTGCGTGAACTCGGCAAGTACAGTGACACGCTGCTCGCGAAGCCCCGCTGGGTTGTCGTGAATAAGCTCGACCTGGTGCCGGCCGAAGACCGCGAAGAGCTCGTGAAGAAGCTGCGCGACGCACTCTGCCCGGACGGACGTCCGTTCTTCGCGATTTCCGCGGCAACGCGTGAAGGCACGAAGGAAGTCGTGATGGCGATCGCTCAGTTCCTCGACGAACAGCGCCGCGCCGAGCGTCTCAAGGCTGAGGCCGAGCGGAATCCGCGTTTTGCCAACACGGATGAAGCTGCTGAAGAGCCCGCCGCCGAAACTGCGTCTGAGGAAGTAGCCGGCGATAAGGCTGATTCGGAGTAACAACTGAGGGGCCGGATATTCCGGCCCCCTTCATTGCCTGGGGGAGAAGGCATGACAGCGATCAAATCAGTGGTTGCGGATGCGAAGCGCATCGTCATCAAGGTCGGCACAGCGCTGTTGACGGATAACGGCCGTGGGCTCGATGAGAAGGCAATCGCCAATCTCGCCGAAGAGCTTTCCGCTGTGCAGAAGCTCGGCCGTGAGGTGGTTCTCGTCTCTTCAGGCTCCATCGCTGAAGGTGTGAGACGCCTCGGCTGGGAGCGCCGTCCGACTGAGGTTGGACAGCTGCAGGCCGCGGCTGCCGTGGGCCAGATGGGTCTTGCCCAGGCTTACGAAACGGAATTCGCGAAACGCGGCGTAAAGACCGCGCAGATTCTCCTCACCGGAGCGGATCTTGCTGACCGTACGCGTTACCTCAACGCGCGCTCCGCGCTCCTCACGCTGCTCTCCCTTGGCGTCGTTCCCGTGATCAATGAGAACGACACGGTTGTCACGGACGAAATCAAGGTGGGTGATAACGACACCCTGGGTTCCGTGGTGACGAACCTCATTGAAGCCGACGCTCTCGTGATCCTCACGGATCAGAAGGGGCTCTTCACGGCGGATCCGAGAAAGAATCCGGACGCGGTCTTTGTGGACCGTGCCCGTGCCGGAGATCCCGCTTTGGAAAAGATGGCCGGCGGCGCCGCAAGCTCCTTCTCGAAGGGCGGCATGATCACGAAGGTGATCGCGGCGAAGCGCGCCGCTCAGTCAGGCGCGTCGACCGTCATCGTCTATGGACGTGAGCCCCGGGTGCTTCAGCGCCTGGCGGCCGGTGAGACGATCGGAACCGAACTCGTCTGCTATCAGCCGCGGATCCTCGCCCGCAAGTCCTGGATCGCGGATCACCTCAATATTGAAGGCGCGGTGCTCCTCGATGCGGGTGCTGCGCGTGCCATCGTGAAGGGCAATACGAGCCTGCTTCCAGTGGGCGTAAAAGAAGTGCGCGGTGACTTCAAGCGCGGCGATGTGATCGCTGTGCTGTCTCCTGAGGGTGATGAGCTCGCCCGGGGCCTCGCCGGCTACTCGAGCAGCGACACGGTCCGCATTGCCGGTCACCATACTGAAGAGATCGAAGGGATCCTCGGTTTCATTGAGCAGCCTGAGCTGATCCACAAAGACAATCTCGTCATTACGCGCGACTAGGACGGTGTGCGGAGCCGGGCGAGGAGTTCTCCCACCCCGGTTTCCATCACAGGCGGCTGCGTTATAGAATGCGTGAATCTTTCGCGGCCGGTTGTCCCTCTCGCGTTTTGTAATTCAAATCTCTATTTTTAACAGCGGAATTTTCATGAAAGCCCGTCAATTTTTTATTTCCACTCTGAAAGAAGCGCCCGCTGACGCCGACATCGTCAGCCAGCAGCTGATGATCCGCGCCGGCATGATCAAGAAGCTGGCCGCCGGTGTGTACACGTACATGCCGATGGGTCTTCGCGTCATCCGCAAGATCGAGAACATCGTCCGTGAGGAAATGGTCCGTTCGGGAGCGGTCGAACTCCTGATGCCGATCGTGCAGCCGGCCGAGCTCTGGGTTGAGTCGGGCCGCTGGGAAAAGTACGGTCCTGAACTGCTCCGTTTCAAGGATCGTCATCAGCGCGACTTCGTGATTCAGCCGACCTCTGAAGAAGTGATCACGGACATTGCCCGTCAGGAAATCACCTCCTGGCGCCAGCTGCCGGTGAATCTCTTCCAGATTCAGACGAAGTTCCGCGATGAGCGCCGTCCCCGTTTCGGTGTGATGCGCGGCCGTGAATTCATCATGAAGGACGGTTACTCGTTCGACCGTGATGCTGACGCTGCCGGCAAGAGCTACGAAACGATGTTTGACGCCTACTGCCGTATTTTCAACCGCACGGGTCTCGTGTTCCGTCCGGTCGCGGCTGACACGGGTTCCATCGGCGGCAACCGCTCGAATGAATTCCAGGTGATCGCCGATACCGGTGAAGATCTGATCGCTTACTGCCCGGATTCCCAGTACGCCGCGAATATTGAACTCGCGGAGGCTGTGCAGGTCGGCGGCGAACGCGCCGCAGCGACGGAAGAAATGCAGAAGGTTCCGACCCCGGGCCGCGATAAGTGCGAGCTCGTGACGGAACTCCTTGGCCTGCCGCTCACGAAGTCCGTTAAGTCCGTGGTGCTCGCTTCTGACGAGCGCGACGAGGAAGGGAACGTTCTTCCCGCGAAGATCGTCCTCATTCTGCTTCGCGGTGATCACAGCCTGAATGAAGTGAAGGCTGGCAAGCTTCCTGAGCTGAAGAATGGCTTCCGCTTCGCGACTGAAGCCGAAATCCTCAAGGCTTTCGGCAGCAAGCCCGGCTACCTCGGCCCAGTCGGTCTCGATCCGAAGGAAGTGAAGATCTACGCGGACCGCTCCGTGATCAACATGAGCGACTTCGTGGTCGGCGCGAACGAGGAAGGTTTCCACCTCCGCGGCGTGAATTTCGGCCGTGATCTTCCCGAACCCGAAGTGGCGGATCTCCGTAACGTCGTCGAGGGCGACCCGTCGCCGGACGGCAAGGGCACGCTGAAGCTGCAGCGCGGTATCGAAGTGGGCCATGTGTTCTACCTCGGCACCAAGTATTCCGAAGCGATGCACGCGACCTACCTCGACGAAGAGGGCAAGTCCCGCGTTCTCGAAATGGGCTGCTACGGTATCGGCATTTCCCGCGTCGCGGGCGCAGCCATTGAGCAGAACCACGACGACCGCGGCATGATCTGGCCGGACGCCATCGCGCCGTTCACGGTCGCGATCTGCCCGATGGGCTACAAGAGAAGCGAAGCCGTGCAGAAGGTCTGCGACGAACTGCATGACAAGCTTGCGGCTGAAGGGATTGACGTGATCCTCGATGACCGTGATCTGCGTCCGGGTCCGATGTTCGCTGACTGGGAACTGATCGGTGTTCCGCACCGCATCGTGGTCGGTGACCGCGGCCTGAAGAACGGCGAAATCGAATACGCGAACCGCCGTACGCTTGATCAGAAGGAAATGGTGAAGGTTGAAGACGCCGTTGCCTTTATCAAGAGCAAGCTGAAGGCCTGATAAGCTGAAGGCATCAAAAAAGCCGGGTCACGAAAGTGATCCGGCTTTTGCTATGCGGGAAATGAATTGATCAGATAATCCCGCGGGCGAGCGGGGTGATGATGATCAGAATCACCTGGCAGAGAATGAAAACGAGGATCGGGGAGAGGTCAAATCCCTTGATCATCGGAATCAGGCGGCGCGCGGGTCGCAGGAACGGGTCCACGAGGTAGCCAAGCGTCCGGGTGACAGGGGACGCGGACTGAAGCCAGGAGAGCACCACCCAGATCACGGTGCCCCAGAGCACCATCTCAGTGCCCCAGCGGATCAGGAGTGCGAAAGGCGACACCACCAGTCCGAGAATCGACATCGGAATGCCGAAAAGGAGACGTGAGAGGATGGAGGACAGGATCGCGACACCGAACGCGGACAATATCGCCGGCCAGTGCCACTTGCCGGACGCGCGCATGGTCTTCGCCACCGGCAGCACGAGCCAGTCGGTCAGCGCGATGCAGAAACGCGCGATCGGATCCGCTGTCGGGATAGCCTGAGCGTAGACCCAGGCCCTCAGGAGCAGCACCGAGCCAAGCAGTGCCGTGAACAGATCAACGAGGTAACCGAGTAGATGAGCAAAAGTATTCATTCAGGATTAGTGCAATACGAGTTTTCTCTTGTACCTGCATATTAACTGATTCACAATTGAAGGGAACCTTTTGACCGTGGGCATTAATCGTGTTTCGCCTAAAATGCCCACATGACTAAGAAATCCTGCCGGGCCGCGCGGCACCTCTGACCGCCTGACGCTCTGCGGGGAAAGAATTTTCATGATGGAAAACGGAATTTTGCTGTCGCTGGCCGCTGCGGCCATTTACTGCGTCTCGGGTGGCGTGGTGCTCTCTTCACTCAGGAAGCGGGGCGCCAAGGTGCCGACCTGGATGCTGCTTATTGTCGTCGCCGCTGTGGTGCTGCATGGCTTTGCCCTGAAGACACAGATCTTTCCGGCCCCCGGTCAGACGCTCTTTGGTTTCGGGCCTGCAGTGTCCGGAGCGATGCTGCTCGGATTCACGGTGCTCGCGTTTGTATCCGCGGTGAAGCGTGTCGGACCGGTGTTCGGTGTCAGCGCGTTTATCACGGCGGTGGCTGCCCTGATGCCGCTGGTGTTCCCTGGTGAACCGATTGAAATGGCGGAGTGGACGCCGCTCTTCCGGGTGCATCTGTCTCTTGGGCTCCTCACCTACGGGCTCCTTACGGTGGATGTCGTGCAGGCGATTCTGATGGAGTGCCAGAACCGGCGGTTCCGTTTCTCGTCAGACCCGGTCCCGCAGAGCGGCATTCTCTCCACGCTTCCCCCAATCCTGGTGATGGAACAGGTTTTTTTCTATATCCTTCTCACCGCGTTCCTCGTGCTTTCTGTACTTCTCGTAACAGGAGCCCTCGTGACGCAGCAGTATTATGGGACGCTCTTCCATCTCGATCACAAGACCTTCCTCACCTGGGCGAGCTGGCTGCTCTGCGGCATTCTGACCGCGGGACACTGGATTCTCGGCTGGCGGGGCAGAAAGGCTCTCGCCTGGTTCTGGATCCTGTGCGGCGTTTATGTGATTGCGTATCTGGGATACGCTTTCTTCCTTGAATACATTCTCATCTGAGAAGTGAGTGCCAAATGGGTCTGATTAAACTACTCCCGTGGATCATCATCATTGTTGTTGCCTTAGTCTATTTCTCCCGCCAGAAGCAGCGCCGTGAGAAGGAACAGATGGAGGAAGAACTGTGCGAGATGCGCCGCCGGCTCGAAGAGCGCGAGCGGAACCGTGATGTGGCCTCCTCGGGCGAAATGGCGCAGTGCCCTCACTGCGGCACGTTCTTCCCGAAGAATGAGGGAGTCGTGAAGAACGGCAAACTCTACTGCTCGAAGAAGTGCGCGAGGCTCGACTGAGAAGAAGAGCATGCTGAGGAAAACTGGCTGCGAGCCGTCTTTCAGAATCAGCGATGAAGGCTGGGCAGAGGGCGCCGTCCGCTGCCCGAGCACTCATTCGGACGAGCGTCCGGCGGGGTCTCCGATTGACCTTCTCGTGATCCACAATATTTCGCTTCCGCCCGGAGAGTTCGGGACGGGATGCGTGCAGCGATTCTTCACAGACCGTCTTTCAGTGGATGAGCATCCGACCTTTGAGTCGCTCCGTGACCTTCATGTCGCCTCTCACTTCCTGATTGAACGTACGGGAACCGTGACGCAGTTTCTTCCCTGCACAGCGCGGGGATGGCACGCCGGCATTTCCTCCTTTGAAGGCCGGAGCCGCTGCAACGATTTTTCGATCGGGATCGAGATTGAGGGAACGGATTTCTGTCCCTTTGAAGAGGCGCAGTACGCGGCTCTCGTAAAGCTCGCCCGGGCGATCATCCTCCGCTATCCGATCCGGGCCGTTGCCGGTCACAGCGATATCGCGCCTGGCCGGAAGACCGATCCGGGTCCGTTCTTCGACTGGAGCCGGCTCGCGGTGCCGGAGATCCTCGGCTGCGGGGTCTCCTTTCCGTTCTTTAAAGCGTGCGGGCTCACTATTTAAGCTCCCAACACTTTAAAATCACACAGCACGGGCGGCGTCTCGCTGACGCCGCCTGACGCTAATTCTCTGCTCTGGCGGGCAGGCGCATTGAACCAGTCTGCGCCGGATGCCCTCCCGGGCCACCCTATTATTCATACAGAAAAATGCTTGATACTCTTACCCAGCGCTTAGCCAAAGTTGTGAAGACCATGCGGGGTCAGGCCCGCATTACGGAAGAAAACTCGAAGGAGATGCTCCGCGAGGTGAGGCTGGCGCTGCTGGAGGCCGACGTCGCACTGCCGGTCGTGCGTGAACTCACGAACCGCATCAAGGAAAAGGCGCTCGGCGAGGAAGTGGTCGGAAGCCTGAACCCGGGCCAGGTTCTCGTGAGCATCGTGCAGCGTGAGCTGACGGCTGTGATCGGCGGCGATCTGCCCGAGAAGGAGCGCGAGATCAATCTCGCCTGCACGCCTCCCGCGATCATCCTGCTCGCCGGTCTTCAGGGTGCCGGTAAAACGACGACTGCCGGCAAACTCGCCCGCTGGCTGATCCGCAATCAGAAGAAGAAGGTTCTCACGGTTTCCGCTGACGTCTACCGCCCTGCGGCTATCGAACAGCTGAAGACGGTGTCTGAGCAGGCCGGCGCTGAATTCTTCCCGAGCACGACTGATCAGAAGCCGCTCGACATTGCAGCCGCGGCGCTCGATTACGCAAAGCGTCATTTCTTCGACGTGCTGATCGTCGATACGGCAGGCCGCCTCTCGATTGATGAGCGCATGATGCAGGAAGCGTCAGACCTGTCCGCCTTCCTGAAGCCGATCGAAACGTTCTTCGTGGTCGACGCGATGGTGGGCCAGGACGCGATCAACACGGCAAAAGTTTTCAACGACCGGCTGCCGCTCACCGGCATCATCCTCACGAAGGTGGACGGTGACTCCCGCGGCGGCGCGGCGCTTTCTGTCCGCCAGGTGACCGGTAAGCCGATCAAGTTCATCGGTACGGGCGAAAAGCTCGACGGCTTCGATACGTTTAATCCGGAAGCCATGGCGAGCCGCATTCTCGGCATGGGCGACATCGTCGCTCTGGTGCGCGATGTCACATCGAATATCGACGCCGAAAAGGCGAAGAAGATCGCTGACCGCGTGAGAAAGTCCGGCCGTCTCGATCTGAATGACTTCCGTGAGCAGATGATTCAGATGCGCGGCATGGGATCCATGTCAAGCCTCATCGATAAGCTCCCGGCCGCGATGCAGGAAGCGGCCGCGAAGCAGAATGTGTCTGACGCTGACGCGGACCGCATGATCCGCCGCACGATCGGCATCATCGACTCGATGACGCCGGCTGAGCGCCATCACCCGGAACTCATCAAGGCAAGCCGCAAGCGCCGCATCGCAGCCGGTGCGGGGCTCCCTGTGCAGGAAGTGAATAAGCTTCTGAAGCAGTACGATCAGATGACTGAAGTGATGAAGCGCATGAAGAAGGGCGGACTCTCGAAGCTGCTCCGCATGGCCGGCGGCCGCTTCCCCGGCATGGGGGGAGGGTTCCCGGGCTTCGGCGGCGGCCGTCCGTTCTGATCCTGTAAGGAGTAAACCGCGGAATGAGGATTCTCGGGATCGACCCTGGTCTCAATAAAACGGGGTTCAGCGTGATCGACATGAATGCCGGCAGTTTTACGCTGATCACCGCGGGCGTCTTCCGCGTGCCTAAGGGAGAGCTGTCTTCAAGGCTCTCCCACATCTTCCGCTGCATTCAGGAGCTCGCGGCTGAGTATCACCCTGATATTGCGGCGTGCGAAAAAGTCTTTGCCAACGTGAATCCGCAGTCGACGCTGCTTCTCGGTCAGGCGCGAGGCGCCGCGATCTGCAGCGCCGCGGTCGCGGGGCTCCCGGTGCGGGAATTCACGCCGACCGAAATCAAGCAGGCGGTCACCGGTTCAGGGCGGGCTGAGAAGCCGCAGATCCAGGCGATGATGGTCCGTATCTTCAGCCTGCCTGAGAATCCTCAGGCGGACGCGGCGGACGCTATGGCCTGCGCGCTGACAGCTGCGCAGACTGAAGCGATGACAGCGCTTACCGGGGCCGCCAAAACCTCGATGGGCAACGCCCGTTTCACTTCGCGCGGCGGCGCGAAATCATCCCGCCGGGCGTGGGCCGCCCGGGTCGCGGAAATGAAAGGAGATAAACCGTGATAGCGATCCTCAAGGGAAAGCTTGAAGAGAAGCAGACAACGGGCATCGTGCTCGACGTGAACGGTGTGGGCTACGAGCTTGCCGTTCCGATGTCGACCTTCTGCAATCTGCCGGACGCGGGGCGTGAGGTGAGGCTCTACGTGCAGATGGTGGTGCGTGAGGACGCAATTCTGCTTTACGGGTTTCTGACCCGCGAGGAGAAGTCCGCTTTCCAGGCGCTCGTGAAGGTGAGCGGTATCGGCTCCAAGACCGCGCTCGCTGTCCTCTCCGGGATGTCTGTGCAGGATCTGGCCTCCGCCGTTTCGAATGAGCAGAGTGATCTCCTCACGCGTGTTCCGGGTATCGGAAAGAAGACCGCGGCAAGGCTCGTCCTCGAGCTGAAGGGAAAGCTGGGGCCGGAACTCGAAGCCGCCGCCGTGGGTCCCCAGGGCACCGCGCCGAGCAGCGTTCAGGCCGATGTTATCGCGGGTCTCGTGGCGCTCGGCTACAGCGAACGCGACGCCGCGGCGGCTGCCCGCAATATTCCGCCTGACGCGACGGCCGCGGAAGGCATCCGTATCGCGCTTCGCTATCGGAACTGAGACGGTACGCCGGGGCTTGATAAGGCAGGACAGAAAGAATGGAAAATGTTGAAAGGATCGTGACGGCGGCAGCCGTTTCGCCGAACGAAGAAAACGTCGACCGGGCGCTTCGCCCGACACTGCTCTCCGAGTATGTCGGTCAGGAGCTTGTGCGCGATCAGCTGTCGATCTTCATCGCGGCGGCAAAGCGCCGCGGCGAGCCGCTCGACCATCTGCTGCTCTTTGGGCCTCCGGGCCTCGGGAAAACGACGCTTGCCCACATCGTGGCAAACGAAATGGGAGTGAATCTCCGTCAGACCTCAGGCCCTGTGCTTGAGCGCCCCGGGGATCTTGCTGCCATTCTCACGAATCTCGAGAAGGGGGACATCCTCTTCATCGATGAAATTCATCGTCTGTCTCCTGTCGTCGAGGAAATCCTTTACCCGGCGCTGGAAGATTTCCAGATTGACATCATGATCGGCGAGGGACCGGCTGCCCGCTCGATCAAGCTCGATCTTCCGCCCTTCACGCTGATCGGCGCGACAACCCGCTCCGGCATGCTTACGAACCCGCTCCGGGCCCGTTTCGGCATTGTGAATCAGCTGCAGTTCTATACGGTTGAGGAACTTTCGAAGATTGTCTGCCGGTCGGCGAAGCTTCTTAATGTCGAGGTGGAGCCTGACGGTGCCCGTGAGATCGCGCAGCGAAGCCGCGGCACGCCCCGTATCGCGAACCGGCTCCTTCGCCGTGTCCGTGACTATGCGGAGGTGAAGCATGGCGGCGTGATCACGCGGGACGTCGCGGACGGCGCACTCCGGATGCTGGGTGTCGACGCGAAGGGGCTTGACGGCATGGATCAGCGCTTCATTCTTTCGATTATCGAGAAATTCGGAGGCGGCCCTGTCGGTATTGATAACCTCGCGGCCGCGGTCGGCGAAGAGCGCGATACGCTGGAGGATGTCGTCGAACCGTACCTCATCCAGCAGGGCTTCATTCAGCGGACGCCTCGCGGCCGCGTGGCGACTGAAGCCTCTTACCGCCACTTCGGCTACACGCAGTCGAAGGGCGGTCAGTCAGACCTCTTCTAAATACCGCCGAGTCTCGGGACTGCGTCAAGCAGCTCCCGGGTATAGGTGGAGGCGGGGTGCTGAAGCACGTCTTCAAGCGGCCCCTCTTCCACAATTTTCCCCGACCTCATCACCGCCACCCGATCGGCGATGTATTCGACCACGCCGAAGTTATGCGTGATGAGGAGATACGCGATTCCGGTTTCCCGCTGGATGCGGCCGAGGAGATTCAGAATCTGTGCCTGAACCGAGACATCCAGTGCTGAAGTGGGCTCATCACAGATGATGAGTTTCGGCTCCGGGGCGAGCGCTCTCGCGATAGCGATACGCTGCCGCTGACCGCCTGAAAACTCATGCGGATAGCGTCTCAGGGCATCCTCCCGGAGTCCCACCCGGCTGAGGAGTCCCCGGATCCGCTCTGACTTTTCTTCCCGGCTCATATCAGGGCGCAGGCTTTCAAGCGCTTCAAGAAGCGTCTCACCGACGGTCATCCGGGGGTCGAGCGACGAAAAGGGATCCTGGAAAATGATCTGCGCGGCCTGCCGCAGCGCCTTGAGGTTCTTTCCCTTCGGAGAAGCGGTGTCCTCACCGCAGATCCGGATGCTTCCCGAGATTTTCGCTTCCTTTCCGAGAAGCCTCAGGATGGCTTTTCCCGCGGTGGTTTTGCCGCTTCCGGATTCGCCGACCAGCGCGAGCGTCTCATTCTCCCGCAGCGTGATATCAATCCCGTCCACCGCGTGAACATAGTCTTTATCCGTGCGGAAGAGTTTCCGTCCTTCCGGGAACCAGACGCGGAGCCCTTTCGCTTCAAGAAGCGTCCGGCCGGGCGCGGCCTTCGGGGGAAGCGGCGGCTCATCGTCAGTCCGGGTCTTTTCCGAGTAAGGACGGATACAGGCGCAGGCGTGAACGTCTGAGATCGGTTTCAGAGGAATCGTCCCCTCACGGCAGGCGTCCACGGCCCAGAGACAGCGGGGCGCGAACCGGCAGCCTTCGATCGGCTGCAGAAAGTCCGGGACGGTGCCGGGGATGCTGGCGAGAAGCTTCCCCTTCCGGGCGGTTGAGGGGAGAGCCGCGAGAAGCTGCTTCGCGTAAGGGTGAGCCTGGTGAGAGAAGAATTCATCCGCCGGCGCCTGCTCCACGATTTCTCCCGCGTACATCAGCGCGACGTAATGCGCCATCTTGCGGACAACCGCGAGGTCATGCGTGATGAGGAGAAGCGACAGACTGCGTTCCGCCTGGAGTCTGAGAAGCAGATCGAGAATCTGTTTCTGCAGCGTCACATCGAGCGCCGTGGTCGGCTCATCCGCGATCACGAGGTCCGGGTCACCGGCAAGCGCCATCGCGATCATGCAGCGCTGTTTCTGCCCGCCGGAAAGCTGGAACGGGAACGCGTTCACGCGTTTCTCAGGTTCCGGAATGCCGACCCGGCGGAGCCAGGCGATCTCTTCCTCGGTTTTCTCCTTTCCTTTCAGCCCAAGGTGCCGGGAGAGCACTTCGCCAATCTGATCCCCGACCGTCATCACGGGGTTAAGCGACGTGGAGGGCTCCTGGAAGATCATTCCGATCCGGCGGCCCCGCACCGCCTGCATGACGCTTTCCGGGACCGGAAAAAGATCCTCACCCGAGAGCGTATCCGTGCCGGATAGAATCCGGGCGTTCCCGGGCAGCAGCCGCATGACGGAAAGCGCGGTCATCGATTTTCCGCAGCCGGACTCCCCAACCAGCGCGAGCGTTTTCCCTTTCGGGATGCTGAGCGAAATGCCGCTCACCGGGCGGATCGGCCCGCGCGGCGTATCCACCTCGATTTCAAGGTTCCGCAGTTCAAGGAGAGTTTTTTCGTCCGTCATTTTCCGCTCCCGCTGTAAGACCTCGGGTCAAAGGCGTCGCGGACCGCAGAGGCGAAGAGATTCGCGCTCAGCACCACGGCGACCATGAAGATGAAGGCCGCGAAAAGATTCCACCAGACGGTCGGTGTCCGGGACATTTCGTTCCGTGCCGCGTTGATCATCGAGCCAAAGGAATTCATCGAAGGATCGACGCCGACCCCGATATAGGAAAGCACCGCTTCGTAAAGCACAATGTCCGAGAACCCGATCACCGACACAATGAGGATGATGTGAAGCACATTCGGGAGAATGTGCCGGCGCATGATGACGCCGGAGGGCGTACCGCAGGCGCGGGCCGCCGTAATGAAGTCGAGCCCTGAGAGCTTCATGGTTTCGGCGCGAAGGAGTCTCGCGAGTGACGCCCAGCCCGTGACACCGATGATCGCGGCAATGAAGAAGAGCTTCGCGTCACCCCGTTCAAGGGAGGTCGGGAGAAGCAGCGGATGCTGATCGATAAAAACCTGAATCATGAGCGCTGTGGCCGCGATCAGAAGCACCGAGGGAATTGAGCTGATCGTCGTATAGAGGTACTGCACGACATCATCCACCCAGCCGCGGAAGAACCCCGCGGCGATCCCGAAGAACACGGCAAACGGGAGCATCGTGATCGTGGAGAGTGACCCGAGCACAAAAGCCGTGCGGAGACTCTTTACGGCCTGATAGAGAACATCGTTTCCCGTTTTATCAGTGCCGAACGGGTGATAGGCGCTCCAGAGGAAGAGAAGAAGGAGTGCGGCGAGGATGAGGCCGGATGCGGCTGCGGCGAACCCTCCGCGGCCCCTGATTGCCCGTCTGAGACGCGCGGAACGCTTTTCCCCGGGGACCGCCGGTGTGCGGCTGAGAATCAGCGCGGCCGCTGCGGCCGACACGAGGGCCCAGACCGAAAGCGCGGCAAGCGCCCGGAGCGCCACATCGCGGTTTCGGTCAGACGCGGTTTTCGCATCCGGTGTGATCCCCTTCAGGTGGGCGAAGATCCGGACGGGTTTCCCGTCCACGAGAGCCGAGGTTTTATCAAACTCGGTAATCGCGAAGGGAGAGGAGTAGCTCCGCTCGCGCCCGGCGATCCAGTTCCCCACGGTGCTGTCGAGTAGCGACACGGTGGAGGCGGAATACGCCGGGGATTCTCCCGGGGCAGACGCGAGCTGCGGCCTGAAGTGAATGGAGTCCGCGAGTCCCAGAACGAAAAAGACGAGAAGAATCACGCAGGACGCCTGCGGGATGGGGCGGGAAAAGACCCGGCTCCATTTTTCCCGGGTCCGGGGGCTGCGGCGCACGTAAATGAAGGACGCGATCAGGACCGCGGTGATGAGCCACATCACGGCGTCAGTCGGCAGAAAGACGAAAAGCGGCATGTCGGACCTCCTAGCTCAGTCTCACCCGGGGATCCGCGACCGTGTAAGCAATGTCGGTGAGGATCAGACCGAGGATATAGAGCGCGGTGCCGAGGAAAACCATCGCGCGGACAATCGAAAAGTCCTGATCATTGATTGCGTCGATCGTGTAGCTGCCGAGACCTGGAATGCCGAAGAAGCTTTCCATGACAAGCGACCCCATGAAGAGAAGCGGGATCACGGCAACGGTCGACGTGATGATCGGGAGAGACGCATTCCGGAGAACGTGGAGGAAGAGAATCCGGGATTCGGGCATTCCTTTCGCGCGCGCTGTTCTCACGTAATCCTTTCCGATCTCCTCGAGGAACATCGTGCGGTAGAGGAGCGTGTCGCTCCCCATGCGGGAGAGAACCCCGATCGCGACCGGAAGGATCAGGAATACGGCGGCGTGCCAGCCGTTCGCGTATCCCGAGATCGGCACGAGTTTCATGAGGCGCGCGAAAAGCCACTGCCCCACGATGATGTAGAAGAGGCTTGAGATCGACATCAGGATGACGCAGCCGACGAGCCCTCCGGACTCGAGCCGCGTTCGCCTGAAGAGCACGATGAGGAGCGCGAGACTTGTCATTGCGATCACGCCGAGCAGAAATGTCGGAAGCGCGAGCGCGAGGGAGGGCCACGCGCGGTCCGCGATTTCCTTATTGATGCTGCGGCCCCGGTCGCTCGTTCCGAAATCCATCCGGAGCAGCGGCACAGACCGTTCCCAGAAAATCGTCTTCGTCACTTTTTCCGTGCCGGGCGCGCTGCCGTTCCAGATGAGCGGCTTATCGTATCCATGCACGTGCTTCCAGTCCGCGATCGCTTCGGCGGATACATACTTGCCGCCGATCGCGATGCGCGCCATGTCGTCCGGCGTGTTCACGGCGAAGAAGATGAGAAAGGTGAGCAGATTCACGCCGAGCAGGATCAGGAATCCGTAGACAATCCGGCGGAGCAGGTAGCGGATCATGATTTCTCCTTTCCGGTGTCGCGGCCGAAGGCGTCAAGCCGGGAGCGTTTCTTCACGGCGCGGATGAGGAGCGCGGCAGCCGCGGCGCCTCCCAGCGCGAGGAGAATGAGCGGCCACCAGACGGGCTGGTTCCACTCACGGATTTTCTCAGCCCGGAGGGGTGTATCCAGCTTCAGGTACTGCAGCGAATTCCGGACCATGGCGGAGGGCTTCGCGTTCCCCACCCACTGATGGTAGGCAGCCGCGGACCGCGGCGCGTAGCCGAAGCTCCAGGGGGCGTCCTCCTGAACAATCTGAATCATTTTTTGCACGACGGCATCTTTTTCCGGTCCCTCGTCGAGGTACTTCATGCGGTCAAAGAGCCGGTCAAATTCAGGCGACCGGTAGTTCGCGGCATTTTCCCCGCTTCCCTTGGTTACCGCTTTGGCGTTCGGCCCATAGAGGAGCGAGAGGAAGTTTTCCGGATCCGGATAGTCAGCTAGCCATCCCCAGAGGAAGATCTGATCGGATCCCCGGATCATCTTGTCCTGGAACCGGTTGTAGTCGGTCGCGCGGATTTCAAGCTGAATGCCAAGCTTCGCGAACTGCTTCTGATACCAGTCGAGAAGCGGCTTCGCATCCGAGGCGGACTGCTGGAAGTCGAGCGCGAGTGTCAGCGGCCGCCCGGTTCTGAGGTCACGGCCGCCGGGGTAGCCAGCCTTCACCATGAGCGCCCGGGCGTCCGCGAGAGAGCGCCGCGCCGGCCGGCCGGAAGCGGTCATGCGGTACACCACCGGATTCATCTCATTAAACCGGGGATCGATTCCCGGCGGGATCGGTCCCATGAGCGGGATCGCCTGATCCTTCTGGAAAATCGCGATTTCCTCTTCCCAGTCGATCGCGATCGAAATCGCCTGACGGAGCGCGCGGTGACGCGCGGCCTCTTCAGGCGTCTTTCCGGCGCCTACCACCGGATCCATCATGTTGAAGCCGAGGTAGCCGTTTGAGAGGTCAACAGTGCGGGGGAATTGGATCTTTTTCTCGGCGTACTCGCGCGCGAGTTCCGGCGAATCCGCGGCTTCGACGAGGAACCCCTGTCCGACATCCGAGCGGTCAATCGCGGGGCTGTCGTAGTATCCCTGAAGGAACTTGGTGCGGAGCGGAATCGCTTCCTTTTCCATCGTAAAAACGATGCGGTCAATGAAGGGGAGAGGCTTTCCGCAGTCAGCGAGCAGCCCTTTTTCACGATCCCCCGGAGCTCCCTCACAGGGGTAGGCGGAAAAGTGAAAATCCGGATTCCTCGAGAGCACGTGACGTCGGTTTTCTTCGTACGCCGTCATCATGTAGGGACCAGTGCCGACCGGCCACCAGGCGAGCCCGATACTGTTCTCCTTAAATCCCGGATTCGCGTAGAACGCTTCGGCCTCCCACGGGACCGGGGCGAAGAAGCTCATCGTGAGCCAGTCCTGGAACTGCGGGTACTTGCCCCGGATCCGGATCACGAGCGTATGCGGGTCGGGAGCCGAGACACCATTCTCGGGGAATGGAATCTTCCGCAGATCAAGAAACGCAGGATGGTGCTCAGCGGCATCCTCTCGCCGGATGGCGTCCCGCATTTCGCGGAGCCCGATGATGTGGGAGGAAAGCGTTGAGAAGGCCGGGCTGACGACGCGCGGCGACGCGATCCGCTTGATCGCGTAGACATAGTCCTCTGCCGTAAGCTCGCGGGTGCCTTTGAGCGGGAGGTCAAGCGGGCTCTTCAGCGCGGCGGCTTTTTCGGGGGCGAGATCAAAGTAGGCGGGTTTCCCGTCCGAGGTCTTCGCGAAAGCCGGATGCGGCGCGAAACGGATTCCGGACCGGATCGGGATGCTGTAGCGGCTTTCCGCAATGAGAGACGGATCCGCGTTCTGCGGGAGCTCGCGGCCCGCTTTATCGAAATAGCGGGGAACCGCGAGTGACACCGCTGTGAGCGGCACCACCTCATACGGTCTTTTCAGATAATGGTACTGATAGGGTGGCTCGTATATGCTGTACACGTAGGCGGTTTCGTCAGATGAATAAGAAACCGCGGGATCCAGGGTTTTCGGGCTTCTGCCGGAGAACGGGGAGTACAGCGTATTTTCGCTGCCATTGGTGCCGGGTCTCGGTGAATTCACCGGGCCGCAGGCTGAGACGAGCAGCGCGAGTCCGAGGGACGTGAGCAAAAGAAAACGGCGTCCTGCCGACCGAGCCGCTTTCGGGCTGAAAAGACTGAACTCCATAAAAGTTTCCTAATGTTTCCCCGAAACACGCTGTCCCTGCCACCGCCTATACTTTAGCCGATTATTTTCGGTGCTTTGTCACGGAACATTTCAGTACTCCTGTTTCTGTTACAGGGATAAAAGGCCCATAAATGACAGCCTCGGCAGACTTGTCCATTATTTCTCTGATTCTTCACGCCTCTATTGTCGTGAAGATTGTCCTTACCATCCTCCTTGCGCTCTCCGTGATCAGCTGGACCATGATTTTCCAGAAGTGGTTCCAGGTGCAGCGTGCCCAGAAGGCAACGGAAGATTTTGAAAAGCGGTTCTGGGGCGGCGCCGATCTTGGCTCGCTCTTTGAAGGCGCTCAGATGCGCCGCGATAAGAGCGGTCCGGAAGAAAAGATTTTCGCGGCCGGCATGGCTGAGTACACGAAGCTGCAGGACCGCGGCATTGATTCCGCGCACGTGCTGGACGGCGTGAAGCGCGCCATGCGGGCGGTCTACCAGCGTGAAATGGATAGTCTCGAGAGCGGCCTCTCGATTCTTGCTTCCATCGGTTCGGTTTCGCCTTACATCGGTCTGTTCGGCACGGTCTGGGGCGTGATGAATGCCTTCACCGGCCTCTCCACGCTCACCAATGTGTCGCTCGCCGTGGTGGCCCCCGGCATTGCGGAAGCGCTTGTCGCTACCGCTATCGGCCTTTTCGCGGCTATTCCAGCTGTGGCCGCGTATAACTTCTACGCCACATCCACCGGTCGTCTCTTCAACCGGTTTGACGCCTTCACCGAGGAGTTCCTGAACATTCTCGAAAGGCAGAGGAGCTGAGAGCCATGAGTTCACTTCGGCCGGAAGGCAGCCGCCGCAAGGTGATGTCAGAAATCAACGTCGTGCCGTATATCGACGTGATGCTTGTTCTCGTCGTGATTCTTATGGTGTCGGCACCGTTTGTTGAACCTTCCGTTGTCAATCTGCCGACGGTTGCGAAGGCATCCAAAGCCCCTGACAAAGTGATTTCCGTTGTCGTTCAGGCAGATGGGTCGCTTGCGATCAAGGATGGCGCGAAACTCACGCCGCAGGATATGCCCGGTCTCATCAGCTACGTTCAGGATGCCGAGAAGGCGAGCGGCGGGAACCCTGTTCCTGTCGTGATCTCGGCAGACCGCGACGTGAAGTATGACCAGGTGATCAACGTGATGAAGAACCTTCAGAAAGCCAATGTCGAGAGGGTCGGGCTCGCCCTTCAGATTGACGGCGGGAAGTAGCAACTTATGAAAATGAAGCTTGGTTCCTCCAGCACGGCAACGGACGCCCGCCCCGGCGCGACGCCCCGGAAGAGAGACCTGAAAAAGGCCTTTCTGCTCGCGCTTGCGATCCATGCGGCGCTTTTCGTCGCGCTGCTCTTCGCCTTCCAGTGGAAGACGCAGAATGAGGAGGTGTACGCGGAGCTCTGGGCATCTGTCCCGACCAGCGGCACATCTGAGCACGGCGGTCCGGTGAAGGGAGATGACGGCGCGGCGGAGCCCCCGCCTCCGGAATCCACCCCAGCCCCTGAACCTAAGCCTGAGCCGCCTGCGCCGGCTCCGAAACCGGCTCCTGCCCCTGCCCCCGCTCCGGCTCCGAAGCAGTCGCTTGCGGAAGAACGGAAGGCCGATATTGTTGCGGCCCAGGAAAAGGCG
Organism: Mesosutterella multiformis; assembly: GCF_003402575.1. Classification (GTDB taxonomy): domain Bacteria; phylum Pseudomonadota; class Gammaproteobacteria; order Burkholderiales; family Burkholderiaceae_F; genus Mesosutterella; species Mesosutterella multiformis. The sequence goes on along the minus strand of NZ_BGZJ01000001.1, from coordinate 451,475 downwards.
AAGAAGCAGAAGGCTGAGCAGCTGAAGGCTCAGCAGGAAGAGCAGAAGCGGATCGCGGACGCGAAGCGCGCGGCTGATGAAACGAAGAAGAAGGCGGTCGCCGATGAACAGCGCCGTCAGGCGGCTGCCAAGGCTCAGATGGAGAAAGTCCGTCAGGCTGAAGCTGCCCGTCTCGCTCAGGCCGCGAGGCAGAACGCGATGGCGAAGGTGAGAGGCCAGGAGCTTGCCCGTGTGGCGGGCGGAAAGCCTTCCCAGACGACCGCTGGCGTTCCGACAGGTGACCGTACGGCTCAGTTCCAGAATCTCTCGGGATCCGCAAAAGCGGCCTTTATCGCCCGCGTGACGGCCTGTATCCGTCCGAACATCATCTTTAACGTTCCGTCCGGCATCCGCCGCGGCCAGCATCAGGCGGTTTACCGCGTGAGGCTGATGCCGACCGGGGATCAGATCGGTGCTCCGCATAAGACCCGCGGCTCCGGGCTCCCGGGCTACGACAGCGCGGTGGAGCGCGCTATCGCGAAGTGCCCGAAGTTCCCGACCGTGCCGGGTACGCCGATGCCGGGTGAAGTGACGCTCACTTTCGACCCGATCGACTCGAAGTAAACAGTTGGAGTTTTAAGAAAGACGCCGTCCTTTCAGCAATGATCGGACGGCGTATTGTTATCCGGGATAAGGGGTGCCCCACACCATTTGGTAGCGGGCGGCGATGTCGCTCAGAGTCGGGCTGTACGCCTGGCCGCCCGGTGCCTCAAGCTTAAAGGACGCGATGGTGGAACCGATGCGGCCGCAGGTTTCCAGGGGCAGACCGAGTTCCAGTCCCCGAAGGAGTCCTCCGCGGTAGGCGTCCCCGGCTCCCACCGGATCCGCGATACGAAGCGGCTGTACGGCCGGGATCCGGATCTCCCGCTCCTCGGTATAAATCACGGATCCTTCTCCTCCCCGTGTGACGAGGAGCGAGCGGGAAGGCGTGACAAGCTTTTTTCTATCGAGCCCTGTGCGGTCAGCGAGGAGCTTTTCCTCATACTCGGAAACGCAGATCAGCATGGATCCGAGAGAGAGCTCCGTCAGAGCCGCGGGCGACAGCTGCGATGTCGCCTGGCCGGGATCAAAAACGTAGGGGATGCCAAGCTTCCGATAGAGCTCTCCCTGAGACGCCATGGAGCGAAGGCCGCCCGGTGCGATATGCGCGGCAGAGACGCCTGAAAGCGCTTCGTGGTCCGGCACCTGGAGGAGGTCCATCGCACCGGCGTGAAACGTCGTGAGCTGGTTTCCGAGAGAATCCGTGGTAATAAAGGCCTGGGCGGTCCACTCATCCGGTGCGTCCTTCACGAAGCGGGAATCGATCCCGGCTTTGTCCAGATGGTCTCGGTAAGCGGCTCCATCCTTCCCCAGCATCGCGAGAAGCCGTGGGGAGCCTCCCGCGGCTTTCATTGCCCAGGCGATATTGCCGGCGCAGCCGCCGAAATAGCGTTCCAGGGTGTCCGCGAGAAAGGTGAGGTTGAGATGCGAAAGCTCATCGGGGAGCAGCATCTCATCGAACCGTCCGCCGTAGGAGCAGACGCTGTCATAGGCGACGGAGCCTGAAATCAGAATAGCCATCGCGGTTCCCCGCCAGCGCGATCAGTTCTGGGGCACCGCGCGTACGGTGCAGGAAGCGGGGTGGCTGCCGGAAAGCGTGAAGGCGAAGCGTACAGGGAGCGTCTTCGCGGCGCCAAGCCGCGTGCCGGAACCCTGTCCCGCGTATTCCTCAGGCTTTACGAGGCGGCGGATCGCGATAAGGCCGCGGTCATCGGTGAAAGTCACCTCAAGCACCGGAAGCGGAAGGCTCTCCGCGCCGTTATTCGCGAGCGTCAGATGGATCTCATAGCTATCCATCGTGATCGGGGTCAGGGCGAAATTCTCAACCGCGAAGGGATTCACGCCTTCACTGCCGGGACCGGGGCAGGGAATCACGCCGCAGACCGCCTGGCGGGCTGAAAGCACAGCCGGCACGTAGCGGCCGAGCACGGGGCCGAAGAGCGACAGCAGCTGCCAGAGAATGACGAGAATCAGGACAGCAACGCCGATCGGCCAGAAAAGACGATTACCCCGTTTCACGGCGGTCGGAATGGTGACTGAGCCGAGTTTCGGGGAAAGTGAATTCAGACGGCTGAAAACGGGGCGCTTTTCTTCCTGAGCGTCGTTCGGCATGGACCGTTCGGACGCGGGAGAAGCGGAAAAAGCCGCAGGGCGCGCCGCGGCGGGCTGAGCAGCCGGCGTCTCTGCGGCTCTCGGTTCGGGGGCAGAGCCGCGGCGGTTCAGAAGACCGTCGAGCACGTCGTCATCCACCTTGCGAAGCGTCTCCGAGGCATCAAACCGGGTCTGGCAGATGCCGCAGCGAAGCCGCCCGTTGTCGGCCTCGAGGTCTTCCGGAGTTACCTGATAGATGCAGCCGCAGATGGGACAGCGAACAACAAGAGCCATAGAGATGAAGCCTTTTAAAGCGAAGCCGCCCTCCGGGCGCTGAGGACATTCCAGCCCTCTTCAGAACGCCACCGCGAGAGCGTGATGGCAGGATCCGCCTTGCGGAACGCTTCAATGATACGGTCCACCTGGTCATCGAGAATGCCCGACAGCACCAGCTGCCCGCCCTCGGCGACATGGCCGCAGAGTGTGGGAGAAAGCGAAATCAGCGGATTGCAGAGGATGTTGGCGATGACGATATCATAAGGCTTCCCGGCAGGAATCCCGTCAGGAAGGCAGAAGTTTCCGGTCACGCCGTTGTTTTCGGCGTTGAAACGGGAGGCTTCAACCGCGAGCGGATCGATATCACAGCCTTCGACCGAGCCCGCGCCGAACATGGCGGCCGCGATCGCGAGAATGCCGGTGCCGCAGCCGTAGTCAAGAACGGTTTCGCCTTTCTTCAGATTCTCATCGAGCCACTGAATGCAGAGATGCGTGGTCGGATGGCTTCCGGTGCCGAAGGCGACGCCCGGATCGAGCTTCATATTGAGCGCGTCAGGGGACGGCGGTTCGGACCAGGAGGGCACAATCCAGAGCCTGCGCGAGGCCTGGATCGGCTGAAACTGAGCCTGCGTGATGCGGACCCAGTCAACATCAGGCACAGCTTCCACGGACTTCACTTCAAGCTTCTCAATGCCGAGCGCCTTTTCGATCACGGCGAGCGATGTTTTCCAGTCGAAACCATCGTCCGCGAGGACAGTAAGAAGCGAGCGGTTCCAGGCCTGGACCTTGGGTTCCAGACCCGGTTCGCCGAAGAGGGGGGACTCAGACGGCGTATCCGCGTCTGCGTCCTGCGTCGTGTAGCTGCTAGCCCCGGCTTCCATCAGCATGTCGCCGATCGCTTCAGCATTGCCGCGGTCGGCGTAAAGCGTAATTTCCTGCATTTTTTCTCCTAGGATGCCGGGGTACTGCCGATCAGGAATGAAGCGTCTTCAGCTTCTCTTCCAGATAGTGGATGCTGACACCGCCCTGGCGCACTTTTTCGTCCGCCATGATATCGCGGTGAAGCCGGATGTTGGTCTTGATGCCTTCAACCGCGAATTCCGAGAGAGCGATGCTCATACGGGCAATAGCCTGCTCGCGGGTGTGGCCGTGCGCCACGAGCTTCGCGATAAGCGAGTCGTAGTAAGGCGGCACGGTGTAGCCGGCGAACACATGCGTATCGATACGGATGCCAGGGCCGCCGGGCAGATGCCAGGCAGTGACCTTTCCGGGAGACGGCACGAAGGTGTACGGATCCTCAGCATTGATTCGGCATTCGATCGCGTGACCGTTGATCTGGATATCGCGCTGCTTCAGCTCGAGCCGTTCGCCGGCCGCGATCTTGATCTGCTCCGCGACAATATCGACGCCCGTCACTTCCTCGGTCACCGTGTGCTCAACCTGCACTCGGGTGTTCATTTCGATGAAGTAGAACTGGCCGTTTTCGTACAGGAACTCAAAGGTGCCCGTGCCGCGGTAGCCGATCTTCTTGCAGGCTTCGACGCAGCGCTTGCCGAGGCGGTCGATCAGACGGCGCGGAATGCCGGGAGCCGGCGTCTCTTCCATCACCTTCTGGTTGCGGCGCTGCATCGAGCAGTCGCGCTCGCCGAGGTAAACGCAGTTTCTGAAGTTGTCGCAGAGAATCTGGATTTCGATGTGACGCGGATTCTCGAGGAACTTCTCCATGTAGACCTCAGGATTGCCGAAAGCGGATTTCGCTTCCTGCTTCGTGAGTTTCACGGAGTTGATAAGCGCGGCTTCGCTGCGGACCACGCGCATGCCGCGTCCACCGCCGCCACCGCTCGCCTTGATGAAGCAGGGGTAGCCGACCTCGCGCGCGATGCGGCGGATCTCATCCGGATCATCCGGCAGAGCGCCTTCGCTGCCCGGCACGCAGGGCACGCCGGCTTCAATCATGGCTTTCTTCGCCTGGATCTTGTCGCCCATCAGGCGGATCGTCTCAGGACGCGGTCCGATGAAGGCAAATCCTGACTGCTCAACGCGTTCGGCAAAGTCCGCGTTTTCAGAGAGGAAGCCGTAGCCCGGGTGGATCGCCTCTGCGTCCGTCACTTCGGCCGCAGCGATGATCGCGGGAATGTTCAGGTAGGACTGAGAGGAGGGAGCGGGTCCGATGCAGACGCTCTCGTCAGCGAGGCGGACGTACTTCGCGTCAGCGTCCGCCATCGAGTGAACGACTACCGTTTTAATGCCGAGCTCGCGGCAGGCGCGCTGGATTCGCAGCGCGATTTCCCCTCTGTTGGCAATAAGAATCTTTCCAAACATGGGTTTTATCCAAGAATAAAGAGAGGCTGACCGAATTCAACAGGCTGTCCGTTTTCAACGAGGACTTCCTTGATCACGCCGTCTTCTTCCGCTTCAATCTCGTTCAGCAGCTTCATGGCTTCGATGATGCAGAGCGTGTCGCCCTTCTTCACCGTGTCGCCCACCTGGACAAACGGCTTCGCTTCAGGCGAAGGAGAACGGTAGAACGTACCGACCATCGGGCTCGTCACGGGCTTGCCGGCAGGAACTGCGGGCTGCGGGGCAGCTTCCGCGGCAGCCGGAGCGGGAGCGGCGGCCGGAACCGCGGGAACAGCAGCGGCCGGAGCGGAAAACGCGGAAAGGTCGGTGAGCACGGTGCCTGCGGGCAGGGGCGAGGCGGTGCCGTGGGTGTTCACAATACGGAGATGATCTTCGCCTTCATTAACCTCGAGTTCAGCAACGCCGCTTTCGCGCACGAGGTCGATCAGGGTTTTAATTTTTCTCAGATCCATAATGTCCTTCGCTTCAGACTGGCTCTTTTACCGGGTAGGAAAGCCGTCCGATTTTGTCTTAACAAGCCGGCAGTGGCTGTCATGCAGCAAGAACCGGCATCAGTAGATAACTTATAGAGATACTTCAGAATTTTTCGCTTTTCTCAGTGCCTTTCGCGTCCTGCGGGAGTCCCGGAAAAAGCGGGCAACCTCTATTTTGCCGTGAAATGTCGCTAAAAAGCGTTAAAAATCTCCGACTGCGATTGTAAGAGACAATGCGCAGAACAGAAAACCCCGGATTCTCAAAAATAGGTTAATCCGGATGATGTGCGGTGTCGCGCAGCAGGCTGAGAAGGTCATCGAGTGACGCGCGGCCTGAAGCCTCGATATCGGTCTGATAGATATCCGGGGCGCGTTTCCTTGGATTCGCGCCGAGATCCCGGAGCGGCAGCACTTCAAGAGAGACGCCGACCGAGTGCGCGAAGGGGAGGAGGCGTGAGAGCGGGGAGCCCCGCCGGATGGGGCGCAGCCACCCGAGCGCCTCCATCGGGTGAAGGGACGGCGTGGCCTGCGGGTCAATCGGCTCCCAGTTGATATTGAGATTGAGGAGTGCGAGCTCCGCGTCCTTCCCGCTTTCCGCGAAGCATTCAAGCGTGATATTGGAGTCATCAGTCGCCGCGCCGTTCAGCACGGGACCCGCAAGGTAGGCCGTGATGCCGGCCTCAGCGAGATCCCGCATGACAGCGGCCGCCTCCGCGCGGAGCGCGGCGAGCAGCGCTGGATGATCCGGATAAAAGATGCTGAGATGCTCCCGCACGGCGGTTTCCACATCCGCTCCCGACGGCATCGGGCAGCGCTTGCCGAACGCCTCGGTGAGTTTTGTCCGGGCGAGCGCCCAGCTGCAGTGCTGATCCACAATCAGCCGCGCCGCGTAAGCGGCGGCTTCTTCAATTTCAGTATCCATGCTTCACTCTGAAACAATTCACCCCGGCTAGTCTAGCGGAGACGCCTTAGCGGGTCTGCCTCAGCCGCTACAATGATGAGCATCTTTTTTCTGAGGCATCCGAAGCCGGACGCGGCCGGATGCAGGCGTTATCCAATGCACATACATATCCTAGGAATTTGCGGAACTTTCATGGGCGGCGTGGCGCAGCTCGCTGTTCAGGCGGGGCATAAGGTCACGGGGTGCGACGCGGGGGTCTACCCGCCGATGAGCGATCAGCTTCGCGGTCTCGGTATTGAGCTCTATGAAGGGTATGGCGAAGAGCAGCTGTCGATTCATCCGGATCTCTGGGTGATCGGGAACGCGATTTCGCGCGGCAACCCGCTTCTCGAAGCGATTCTGAATGCCGGGGAACCGTATACCTCGGGTCCGCAGTGGATCAGCGAACATATTCTGCAGGGACGCCACGTGATGGCGGTGGCCGGCACGCACGGCAAGACCACGACGAGCTCGGTGCTCGCCTGGATTCTTGAAGCCTGCGGCAAGGCTCCTGGGTACCTGATCGGCGGCGTGCCGTCGAACTTCAGCCACAGCGCGCGGCTGTCGCCTGAGAGCCCGTACTTTGTGATTGAGGGCGACGAATACGACACCTGCTTCTTCGATAAGAGAAGCAAGTTTGTGCACTACCGTCCCCGCACCGCCATTCTGAATAACCTCGAATACGATCACGCGGACATCTTTGAGAATGTCGAGGCGATCGAGAAGAGTTTCCACCACCTCGTGCGCACGATGGCGCAGAAGGCGCTCATCGTCGCGAACGGTCAGAGCGCGACGCTGGACCGGGTGCTCGAGATGGGCTGCTGGAGCCGGGTGGAGCGGTTTGATTCGGAGAATGGCTGGACGATTTCCGAGGATGGCGAAGTGGCCTTCCGGGGTGAGTCTTTCGGCATTCTGAAGAGCCCGCTCCTCGGGCGTCACAATCAGCTGAACACGCTTGCCGCAATCGCCGCGGCTCGCGACGCCGGCGTGGATCCGCGTGAGGCGATCGCCGCGATGGAAAGCTTCTCCGGCGTGAAGCGCCGCCTTGAAGTGAAGGGAACTGAGGACGGGGTTACGGTGATCGACGATTTTGCGCATCACCCGACCGCGATCCGCGAAACGATCGCCGCGCTCCGCGGGAAGATCGGCTACGGCAAGGGGCGCCTCATCGCGGTGCTTGAACCCCGCTCCAACACGATGAAGATGGGTACCATGCGCGCGGCGCTTCCGGGGTCTCTGAGTGACGCGGATCAGGTGTTCTGCTACGCCGGGGCCGGTGTCCGCTGGAATGAGGCAGAGGCGCTCGCGCCGCTCGGTGATAAGGCTCACACCTACACCGATCTTGATCTTCTCGTAAAGGAAGCGGCAGCCTACGCGGCGCCTGGCGACAGCATTCTCGTGATGAGCAACGGGGGCTTCGGCGGCGTGCATGGAAAGCTTCTCGCCGCGCTCCGCGAAAAGGCATCCTGAGCGGGAGGAGGGCTGAGACTGGATGGCGACCATATATCTTCACGGCTTTCTCTCTTCTCCTGACTCGAAAAAGGGGAGAATCCTCGCGCTTGAACATAAGAGGCGTGGGATCCCCTTCTTCGCTCCGGATCTCACGATGTCTCCGGATCAGGTAGCGGCGATGCTCGCGAGATTTACGGCGGGGATGCCGCCAGAGGAGCTGACCGTTGTGGGATCCAGTCTCGGCGGGTTTTACGCGACGTGGCTCGCGGAGAAAACCGGGTGCCGCGCGGTGCTCCTGAACCCGGTGGTGCGCCCCTGGGAGCTTGTCCGGGATTTTCTGGGTGAGCAGGAGACATACGGCGGAAAGCGCCGTGTGGTGATTACTGAGGACTACGCTGATCAGCTCCTCAGACTGGATACTCCAGCGATTACAATGCCTACCCGCTATCTCGTGCTGCTCTCCACCGCGGACGAAGTCCTCGACTGGCACGAGGCGGACAGAAAATACCAGACAGCGAAACGCGTACTGGTGCCGCAGGGCGATCATCAGATCAGCAACTTTGACCAATACAGTCCGGCAATAACCGACTTCTGCGCCACGCGCCCTGAAGCGGTGCCTTCGCCGGCCGACTCAAACTGAATTCCGGCTGCAACACATATGACCAATCTTTTTTTTGACGACAACGGCTCCTTCAAGGCCGGGTCTGTACTTTCTTCGACGAGCGCAACCTATCAGGTGGAGCTTTCGACCGGAAAGCGCACGAAGGTGAAGGGCTCCAAGGTCTTCTTCAGCTTCGAGCAGCCGTCGCCTCAGGCCTTCATGGAGAAGGCCCAGGCGCAGGCCGCGGAACTCGATCCGAGCTTCCTCTGGGAGGTGGCACCGAAGGATGAGTTCAGCTACGAGGATCTGGCGGCTGAGTATTTCGGGGACGAGGAAACAAATATCGCGAAGGCCGGCCTCCTGATGAAGCTCTATGAGTCGCCGGTCTACTTCTACCGCAAGGGCCGCGGCCGCTTCAAGGCGGCACCGGAAGAAATCCTGAAGCGGGCGCTTGAGGCGCTTGAGAGAAAGCGTAAGCAGGAAGAGCATAAGAAGGCCATCACCGCGGAGCTCGTTGCGGGCACCGTGCCGCCTGAGATCAGCGCTGATCCGATCGGGCTCCTGATTCACGCGGATAAGAACAGCATCGAGTGGAAGGCGCTTTCTGACGCCGCGGCCGAACGCCGCATGACGCCGCTTAAGCTCCTCCTCGAACTGAAGGCGATCGCGTCGCCGTGGCATTGGCATGTCGATTCGTTCTACGCCGAGAATTTCCCGGAGGGCGCTGGCTTCCCGGATACCCTCCCGCAGCCGCCTGAAGGCCGGGGAGATGACCTTCCGGTCTCTGACGCCGTGCCGTTCTCGATCGACGATTCGAGCACGACCGAAATCGATGACGCGACGTCCGTCACTCACATGGAGGGCGGCAAGACCCGGATCGGTATCCATATCGCGGTGCCTTCCATCGGCATGCAGCGCGGGGATCCGATGGATCTCTTCGTCCGGAACCGTATGTCGACCGTCTACGCGCCGGGTCTTAAGACCACGATGCTCCCTGAAAACTGGGTGAAGGCGTATTCGCTCGACGAGGGGCGCCTTGTTCCCTGCCTCTCGCTTTACGCGATGGTGGATGACGAGACGATGAGTGTGCTCTCAACCGATACGCGGCTTGAGCGGATCCGGATGGGCGACAACCTCCGTTACGACCAGTGGGATGAACAGGTGTCGGAAGAGGCGGTTGAGGCCGGCACGCTCACGATTCCGCACGCGGAGGATATCCGCTACCTCTGGCACTTCGCGAAGCACCTGCAGGCGGAGCGCGAGGCCGTGCGGGGACGCCCTGAGGTGAAGGGAAAGATTGACTGGTTCTTTGATCTGGAGGGTGAGGGCGAAGACGCCATCATTCACGTGAAGGGACGCCGGCGCGGCGAACCGCTCGACCTCGTGGTGGCTGAGGCCATGATTTTCGCGAACAGCGTCTGGGGCGAGTGGCTTGAAGAGCACGGCACGGCCGGCATCTACCGCAGCCAGAGAATGGGCCGCGTCCGCATGAGCACGGTCGGAGGCCCGCACGACGGCCTCGGCGTGGCGCGCTACTCCTGGTGCACGTCACCGCTCCGCCGCTACGTTGACCTTGTGAATCAGCAGCAGATCATCGCGACCGTGATGGGAGAGAAGCCTCCCTACGAGCGGAATGACTCCGACTTCTTCATGATCGTCGCGCAGTTCGAGAATATTTACGGTCTTTACAAGGACTTCCAGACCCGGATGGAGCGCTACTGGTCGCTTCGCTGGATCGCTCAGGAAAATGTGAAGCAGATTGAGGGCATCGTTGTGAAGGGTGACCTCGTCCGCTTTGACGGCATCCCGTTCACGCAGCGCGTGCCGGGGCTCCCGGAGCTGCCGCGCGGCAAGAAGGTGGTGCTCGATATCCTCGGCCTTGACTACATCGGGCTCGTCCTCGAGGTTCGCCTTAAGGAAGTGAGAGACGAAGTGCAGGAGCTGGGTGACGAGGAGCCTGAGGAAGAGGCGCCGGAAGCCGTGCCTGAGGAAGCCGCCGCGTCAGCCGCCGAAGCCGGCGCGCCTGAAGCCCCGGCGGAAAGCCCGGAATCCGCGGCCGAACCTGCCGCTGAATCTGCTCCGGAATCCGACGCCGCTCCGGCACCGTAATGAAAAAGGAGTGTTCCGCTTTTTTCCTGCTTATGCTAGAAAGATAGAAAAGGGGGCTTTGCGACAGACAAAGCCCCAAATTCCGGCAAAAAGGAGTGCGTTGAAATGACAAAGCCTGACCGTTACGCGGTGCTGGGTAATCCGATTCAGCACAGCTTTTCTCCAGAAATCCACCAGAGCTTCGCGGCAGAACTGGGGGAAAACATCTCGTACGAGAAAATCGAGGTGCCTATCGGTCAGTTCGCGGAAAAAGCGGAAGAGCTCCTCGATGAGGGCTACAAGGGCTGCAACATCACGCTGCCCTTCAAGCTCGATGCCTATAAGTTTGCCGATAAGCTTACGGAGCGCGCGCGAAGCTGCGGCGCCGTGAACACGCTCGTTTTCGGGAACAAGATTCTCGGCGACAACACGGATGGCATCGGCTTTGTCACCGATATCACGTCCCGGTTCGGCTTCAATATCACGAATGCCTCGATTCTTGTGCTGGGAGCGGGCGGCGGCGTCCGCGGGCTGCTCCCGTCGCTTCTCGAGCAGAACCCCAAGTGGATCGCGGTGGCAAACCGCACGCTCGAACGGGCTCAGACGCTCGCGGATGTCTTCGGCGTTGACGCGATTCCGTATGAAGCCACGGCGGCTGAACACTTTGATCTCGTGATCAACGCGACCTCAACGAGCCTCTCCAACATCGTGCCCCCGGTTCCCGAATCGGTGTTCGCCGAGGTGTCCCTCGCCTATGACCTCGTCTACGGCGCGGAACCCACTCCTTTCATGGAGCTCGCGAAGAAAGGCGGCGCGAAGAAAGTGGCTGACGGCCTCGGCATGCTGATTGAGCAGGCCGCGGAAAGCTATGCCGACTGGAGAGGCACGCGTCCGGATACCTCGAAGACCTACGATCTCATCCGCCGCCTTATCCGGGAGCGCGCAGCGAAGTGACGCCCGTGAAAAAGCGCCGCGGCATCCTCACGACGGTTTTTCTGCTGCTCGTCGCGGCAGCTCTCCTCTGGCACCTTTTCATCATCGGGGAGGCGGTTGCCTATCGCTGGATCAACCCGGAGGTGACGCCTTACATGAAGCTTGAGGCGGCGCGCCTGAAGGCTGAGAAGCCCGGCGTGAAGCTGCGCCATCAGTGGATCCCACTTGCCCGCATGGGCAATAACATCAAGCGGGCGGTGATCGCGTCCGAGGATCAGAAATTTCTGCATCACGACGGCGTCGACTGGGACGCGCTCGAACTCGCGATGGAGAAGCATATTGAGAAGGGAAAGGGCGGCGGCGGATCAACGATCACGCAGCAGGTCGTGAAGAACGTCTTTCTCTCGCATAACAAAAGCTATATCCGCAAGGGCCGGGAAATCCTGATTTCCCTCGTTCTCGACTACATCTGGCCTAAGAGCCGGATTCTTGAGGTTTATCTCAATACCGCGGAGTTCGGAGAGGGGATCTTCGGCGTTGAGGCGGCGTCACGCTATTACTTTGGCTGTAGCGCCTCTCAGCTATCCCGTTCTCAGGCCGCGTTCCTAGCCGCTATACTGCCCCGGCCCAAGTATTATCAGGTACACCGGAATTCAGCTTATATCCAGAGAAAGGCCAGTCGTATTCAGGCCTATATGGGTGACACGCCGCTTCGGGCAGCAAAAGAAAGCGTCGTGAAGTAAGTGTTTTTCCGAAAGGAGTGCCTGAGCGGGTACAATCTTTTCCGGGCGATCCCGCCCGTAATCCAGCATCGGAGCCGAGTTTCATGGCAGAAATGAACGAAAACAGGGAAGAGGAAAAGGCGGAGGGCGCTGCCGCCGCTGATCAGACACCTGGCCATGAGTCCGCTCTGACCCGCGATCCCGATGACGCAAGCAACGCTCTCGCGCGTGTCCAGCAGATCTTCGAGCGGCTTGAGGATCTGCCGGAAAACAAACGCCAGAAGAAAGAGTCCGGAGAGAATGAGGAGAAATCCGAGGCCGCTCCGGTGACGCCTGAGGCGGCTGAAGAACTTCGGGAAATCTGCGAAAAACTCCATCCGTCCGATATTGCCTGGGTGCTCGAAGCGCTGCCTCTTGATGAGCGACTCGCGCTCTGGAATTTCGTAAAGAGCGAGCGGGACGGCGAGATTCTGATTGAAGTGAACGACGGCGTCCGAGAGACCCTGATCGACGCGATGGACCGCGACGAGCTGGTCGACGCCGTTGAAACTCTCGACACCGACGAAATCGCTGACCTGGTGCCGGATCTGCCGCCCGATGTGACGGCCGAGGTGCAGGAAACCCTGTCGCTTGAAGAACGGTCCCAGCTGCGGGCCGCTATGTCGTACCCGGAGGACAGCGTCGGGTCGCGCATGGACTTCGAAATGGTGTCCGTGCGGGAGGAGTCGACGCTTGCCGCCGTGCTCGCGTATCTCAGGCGCTTTGATTCGCTGCCGGATCACTCCGACAAGGTGTTCGTGGTGGACCGCCATGGTCACTTCAAGGGCACGCTGCTGCTCACCAAGATTCTGGTTTCTGACCCCGACAGCCTGGTGCGCGATCTGATGCAGAAGGATGTGCTCACGCTCTCGCCGCTTGACGATGTGGGTGACGCCGCGCAGGCGTTCGAGCGCTACGACCTCGTGTCCGCCGCCGTGGTGGATGAGACGGGGCGCCTCGTCGGCCGTCTCACGGTTGACGAAGTGGTGGACGTGATCCGAGAGGAAAGCGAAGAGGACGCGTACGGCGCCGTCGGTCTGGATGAAGACCAGGATATTTTCAGCAGTGTCTGGGAAACCGCGAAGAGCCGCTGGCTCTGGCTCGGTGTGAACCTTTGCACGGCATTCTTCGCCTCGCGCGTGATCAGCGCCTTTGATGAGACGATTGAAAAGGTCGTGGCGCTTGCCGCCCTGATGCCGATTGTCGCCGGTATGGCCGGCAACTCCGGAAATCAGACGCTCACGCTCCTTGTCCGCTCCATGGCGATGGGCCAGGTGACGGAAAGCAACGCGCCTGAAGTGGTGCGCCGCGAGGTGATGGTGGCGATCTGCAACGGTATTCTCTGCGGCCTGGTGGCCGGGTCGCTCGCCTGGCTGCTCTACGCCGACACGGCTCAGGGCATGAAGCTCGGGTTCGTGATGTTCCTCGCGATGATGCTCAATATTCTGCTTGGCGCTGTCGTGGGTGTGGCGGTTCCGATGCTTCTCAAGGCGCTCGGACGCGATCCGGCGATGGGCGGATCGGTGCTTCTTACCTTCATGACAGATTCGGGCGGATTCCTGATTTTCCTGTCTCTCGCGACGGTTTTCTTCCGCTGAGAAACCGCCTCTGTCACCAAAATTTGCAATTTGCAAAACGGGTTAGCTCTGAATCCGTTAAACTAGGTCAGTTAAATGAGTGGTCAGGGGGAACTTGCGCCCCCGCAATTTTCCACCCTAAAAGGACGAATTAAATACAAAAACGCTTGAGGAAGGCCCGGCTGGGTCTGTCTCCTGGGCGCGGCGGAGTGTTGTTTTTGCTTTTTTCCGCCGAGGGGCCCAGAGCGTAAAAAAGATGCTATGAAACTTTTGAGCCGATCATTTTATTTTTCACTCCGCCATCATTCTGCAAAATTTCTCCGTACGGCCGTTCTGGTCGCCGGGGTGACCGCTGTTGCGGCTGCGGGAGCGGCGGAGCCGAAGGGTGGAAGTGCAGCGGCCTCGGGCGCTGCATCGGCTCAGGTGTCATCTGAATCGACGAGCGACCTCAAGGCCAACCTTATCGCTTATGTGAGCCGCGCCTACCAGGTGCCGAAAGAACGTATCAGCCAGATTATTGACGCGGCGATTGAAGCCGGGCGCAAGAATAATCTCGATCCGCTGCTGCTCCTTTCCATCACGGCCGCGGAATCCACGTTCAATCCTCTCGCGAAGAATCGCCGCTCCGGCGCGAGCGGTCTCATGCAGATCATGCCGAACGCGCACTCCCAGCGGGTGGAGCGTCACGGCGGCGAAATCTTTGATATCCATACGAATATGCAGGTCGGGTCCGAGCTTCTGCGTGACATGATCGACGACACCGGTTCCCTGCAGCGCGGGCTTAAGAGCTATGTCGGCGTGGGCGCCAGTTCCACAGACGGCAGTTATGGCAATAAAATTACACGCGAACACAGCCGTCTCCGCCTTGCCGCGGAAGGCGACGTTAATCAGGCTGTTCGTCTTAAGCGCGCGAAGAAACCCGCGGAGTCCATCTCCGAACGGATTTCCGGCACTTTCTCAGAATTTAAGGACTGGCTTTCCGGATCTTCTTCTGATAACCGATAGTCTGGTTAACAAAAGCTGACGGCTCGGCGCTCCGCCTCCGAGGCGGATGGGCCCGACTGTCAATAAAAGAATCCGAATATGTTAAAAAGCCTGCTCACCAAATCCAAGGCGCTCTTCAGCGTCGGCGCAATCGCCGTGATTGCCACCATTGCCATCGCAGCCGTTGTGCTGGTGAACGGGCGTGATCAGGATGGGAACTGGGGCAGTCTCTGGGGAGAAGCGGAGGACGTCACCGTCGCAGAGCTTCCGCCTGAGGCCCAGCAGAAACTGAAACTTATCAAAGCGGGCGGCCCCTTTCCTTATAAAGACGACGGCATCCGGTATCGCAACGGCAACAAAAAACTGCCGATCAAGCGGAAAGGCTATTATCGTGTCTATATCGTCCCCACGCCGGGCGTGAAAGGTCTCGGCAAGCGGCGCATTGTCGCTGGGGCCGGTCGCGATAACAACTACGCCACGAGCGGCGAATACTGGTACACATCGGACGACTACGAGATCCTGCACCGGATTCGCGAAAAATAGCCGCGGCGGTCTCATAAGGGCGCACGCATCATGTGGATTCGGACTCTCATCGTCGCTTTCGGCCTCGCGCTGGGAATCGGACTCTGTGCCTATGTCGCGCGGCAGTTTACGAAGATCGGCGGAAAGGGCGCTGTCGGCACAGCGTTCCGCTGGGGGCTTTTCCCGCTTGCGGTCTTCCTCCTCACGTTCCCGCTTCTCGCGATGCACGGGCTCCTCAGAGCCATTGAGGGCATGACGATCCTGATTCTGGATCTGAGCACGCTGCTTTTCTTTATCGGTCTTGTGATCGGACTCTGGAAGGAGAGCCTCCGCTATAAGGGGCCCTTTGTGATGGACCGGACGATCGCGCTGAACCGTCCCGTGAAGAAGGTTTTCTCGGTGCTGCTCGTGATCGGGCTTCTCGCGCTCGCCCCTTTCCTGATTTCCTACGCGGCGACTCTGATTCTTGAGGATCTCACGGATCTCAGCATCAGCTCTCCGGCGCTTGAGCCGGCGGTCCGGAGTTTCTTTGACTTCTATTTCCCGGTCGGGATTGGCGCAGCCATTCTGTCCGCGGTTTCAGCAGCCTTTTCGCTTGCCTGGGACTGGACGCTTGGCGGCGTGATCGAATCGATTCTGACCCGGATCACGCGCGCCCGTTTCGGCGGCTGACCAAGGCTGCCGCTCCCAATCGAAATTTTCAGGCGCGGCTTCCCGTGATGTCGTAGTCGCCCGACACGGCGTTCGCGCAGGCGATCGCGACAAGCCCCGCGGTTTCTGTCCGGAGAACTCGGGGACCGAGAAGCCCCCGGGTCCAGCCTGCGCCATCCGCGAGCGTCAGCTCTTCCTCAGAAAATCCCCCTTCAGGACCGACCGCGAAGACGACAGACCGCGCGGCGCCGAGCGCGAGCCCCGGGTCGCTCGACGGAGCGAGAATCACGCGGGCATCCGCGTTCAGTCCGGAAAGCATCGCTTCAGCTGAGGCAAAGGTCTCTATTTCAGGAATCCGGCTCCGGCCGCACTGCTCGCAGGCAGAGACCGCGGTGGCGCGGAGTTTCTCAAGACGCTTCGTGAGCTTATCGCCTGAAAGTTTCGTGACCGACCGGGCGGCCGGGAAAAACACAATCCGGGAGGCTCCGGCCTCGACCGCTTTCTCCGTGATCCACTCCATCTTGTCAGGCGACACGAAGGCCTGCGCGAGCGTAATGAAGAGTGGCGACTCGCGTCCGTGCTCGGGGTAGGACTCGGCGATGAGCACGGTCCCCTCACTGCTGAACTCTGTCCGGCCTCTGGCTGTCCGGCCCTCGCCGTCAAACACCTCGGCCTCATCCCCGTTTCTCATCCGGAGCACGCGCATCGCGTGGTGGGAGGCTTTTTCAGGGAACGTGATCCGATCAGAGGTCCAGGGACCGGGGACATAAAAGCGGGGAATCGTCATAGGAAAGGCGGTATGAATTTGTTCAAAACAGAAACAGTGAAGATTCAGAGTTTAAGTTCACCGTGAAAGTCATTAAAATCTAGGGGCTGAAAAAACCGCTGCATGCTTTTTACGCATGTATCGCCGGTGCAGCTTTCCTCCTGCATCTTAAATCCAATTCATTATCTTCTTAAAAACACATCCGGAAAAAATGTCGAATTCTTCCGTTTCGCCGCAGAAGCTCGCAAACGCCATCCGTGCACTTGCCATGGATTCCATTCAGAAAGCCAAGTCGGGTCACCCCGGCATGCCCCTCGGCATGGCAGATATCGCTGTCGCCCTGTGGACCCGCCATCTCCGCCACAACCCGAAAGACCCGAAGTGGCTCGGCCGCGATCGCTTCATTCTGTCGAACGGACACGGCTCGATGCTCCAGTACGCGCTGCTGCACCTCACGGGCTACGATCTTTCGATGGATGATCTGAAGTCCTTCCGTCAGCTGCACTCCCGTACGCCGGGTCACCCTGAAGTGGGTGTGACCCCGGGGGTCGAGACGAGCACCGGGCCGCTTGGCCAGGGTATTGCGAACGGCATCGGCATGGCGCTCGCCGAGAAGATGCTCGCCGCTGAATTCAACCGCCCCGGCTTCCCCGTGATCAATAACCGCACGTATGTGTTCCTCGGCGACGGCTGCCTCATGGAAGGCGTGAGCCACGAAGCGTGCTCGCTCGCCGGTGTCTGGCAGCTCGGCAAGCTCGTCGCTTTCTATGACGACAACGGCATTTCGATCGACGGCAACGTGAAGGGCTGGTTCGGTGACGATACGAGAAAGCGTTTCGAAGCCTATGGCTGGAACGTGATCGGCCCGATCGACGGCCACAGCATCGACGCGGTGGACCAGGCGATCAATGAAGCCGAATCCCAGAGCGAAAAGCCGACCCTCATTATCTGCAAGACGACGATCGGCAAGGGCTCCCCGAAGTTCCAGGGCACCTCCAAGGTGCACGGCGCTCCGCTCGGCGACGAGGAAATCGCTGCGGCGAAGAAGGCGCTCGGCTGGGAGTACGGCCCGTTTGAGATTCCGCAGGACGTGTATGACGCGTTCGACGCCCGCGCGACGGGTGAGAAGCTCGAAGCCGATTACCAGAAGATGTTTGACGGCTACGCTGCCGCGTATCCGGAACTCGCCTCTGAACTGAAGCGCCGCATCGCGGGTGACCTTCCCGCGAACTACGCGGAAACGGTCGCTCAGGCCGTGGAAGCTGCCGAGAAGGCCGCTGAATCGGTCGCGACCCGCAAGGCGAGCCAGAAGGCTCTGAGCGCGATCTGCCCGAAGCTCCCCGAGACGCTCGGCGGCTCGGCTGACCTCACGAGCTCCAACCTCACGAACTGGGAAGGCGTCACCGCGTTCGGCACCGATAACCTCGCTGGCCGCCATATTTCCTACGGCGTCCGCGAATTCGGCATGTCCGCGATTATGAATGGCATTGCGCTTTACGGCGGCTTCATCCCGTTCGGCGCCACGTTCCTCACGTTCTCTGACTACGCGAAGAACGCCATCCGCATGGCCGCCCTGATGCAGATCCGTTCGATCTTCGTTTACACGCATGACTCGATCGGTGTCGGCGAAGACGGCCCGACGCATCAGCCGATTGAGCAGACCGCGAGCCTCCGCCTGATTCCGGGGCTGGATGTCTGGCGTCCGTGCGATACGGTGGAAGCCGCTGTCGCCTGGGGCTGCGCCTTTGAAAAGAAGAACGGCCCGAGCGCCCTCATCTTCTCGCGTCAGAGCGTTCCGTTCCTGCATCAGGCAGGTGCCAAGGCTGACCTGATCCGAAAAGGCGGGTATATTCTCACCGACGCTGAAAGCCCGAAGGCTGTGATCGTCGCGACCGGCACGGAAGTGTCACTCGGCAGCGCGATCCAGGAGAAGCTCGCTGAGGAAGGTATCGCTGTGCGTCTCGTCTCCATGCCCTGCACGGAGCGGTTCGACGCCCAGGACGCCGCTTACCGCGAGAGCGTTCTCCCGGCTGGTCTCCCCGTTCTCACGATCGAGGCGGGCAGCACGGAACTCTGGTACAAGTACACCCGCGGCAACGGCGCGTCGCTCGGCATCGATCAGTTCGGCGCCTCGGCTCCGGCTTCGAAGCTCTGGCCGCTCTTCGGTCTGACGGTTGAAAACGGCGTTGCCCGCGTCAAGGACCTCCTTCACTGAGAAAACGATTTTTAAAGGACCCTACAGATGACTATTCGTCTTGCCATTAACGGTTTTGGCCGCATCGGCCGCTGCGTTCTCCGCGCCCTCTACGAAGAAAAGCGCTGGGATGATGTGCAGGTTGTTGCGATCAACACTCTCGGTGACCTCGAAACCAACGCGCACCTGCTGCGCTACGACACGACCCACGGCCGTTTCGCTTCCAAGGTTGAGATCCTCGACGGTCAGGACTTCGCGGTCGACGGCGACAAGATCAAGATGTTCTCCACCCGTGATCCGCACGAGATCGACTGGGCTTCCTGCGACGTGGACGTGGTGCTCGAATGCACGGGCGCTTTCCGTACGCGTGAAAAGGCTGCCTATCACCTTGAGAGCGGTGCGAAGAAGGTGCTGATCTCCGCTCCTGGCACGGACTGCGACGCGACCGTTGTGTACGGCGTGAATGATGATGTGCTGACCTCCGACATGAAGATCGTGTCGAACGGCTCCTGCACGACGAACTGCCTCGCCCCGATCGCGAAGGCTCTTAATAGCTCGCTCGGCATTGAACGCGGCCTGATGACCACGATTCACTCCTTCACGAATGACCAGGTGCTGGTTGACGTGTTCCACAAGGATATGCGCCGCGCCCGTTCCGCCGTTTCCTCCATCATCCCGACGAAGACCGGTGCCGCCAAGGCGATCGGCCTCGTGCTGCCGGAACTCGCCGGCCGTCTCGACGGTGTGTCGATGCGCGTCCCGACGATGAATGTGTCGTTCGTTGACCTCTGCTTCACCGCTGGCCGTGAAACGACCGTGGAAGAAGTGAACGAGATCATGAAGGCTGCCGCTCAGGATCCGGCCTATCACGGCGTTCTCGCTTACACCGAAGAGAAGCTCGTGTCTCACGACTACAACCACACGCACGAATCCTCCACGTTTGACGCCACGTTCACCAAGGTGATCGAAGGCAAGTCGAACTTCGTGAAGGTCGGCTCCTGGTACGACAACGAGTGGGGCTTCTCCTGCCGTATGATCGACACGGCCCGCGCGATGGCGCTCGCCAAGTAATCCGCCGGCAGAAAATTTTCTGAAGGCAATATGGAGGCTTCCGGTTTTTTCGGCAGCCTCCGTTTTTTTTCGGGTGGAGAAAGATGGATCTGGGTTTCAAGGCGGACCGCGTGCGCTTCATTCTGGCGGATCCGAGCATTCCGGCGAATATCGGCGCGGCTGCCCGCGCGATCAAGACGATGGGGTTCCGTCAGCTCTGGATATCGAATCCCCGGGTGAAGGACTACCGGCATGATCCGGACGCGGTGAGGCTCTCGACTCAGGCGGAGGATGTGCTTTCGGAGAGCCGCGAGACCGCGTCGCTTGCTGAAGCGCTGGAAGGCGTCCGCTACGCCTGGGCGCTCTCGGGCTATAACCACGAGTTCGGGCCGAAGATCTATCCGCTCCGGACCGCTGCGGCGTCGTCCGCCGCGCTGCTCTCTGAGACCGCGGGGGATTCCGCCCCGGGCGACATCGCGTTTGTTTTCGGCACTGAGCGGGATGGTCTGTCCAATAAAGAGGTGATGCTCTGCCACGCGATCGCGGCGATTCCGGCTGACTCCGAAATGCCGAGCCTTAACCTCGCGCAGGCGGTCCAGGTCTGCGCGTATGAGGTGCGGGAAGCGCTGAGAGAGACGGAGGGGAAGGCGTCTGACCTTCTTCCCTGGGAGCTTCGGTTCAAGGCGGGGGAACCCGCTTCAGCGTCGGATGTTGCGGGGTTCATCTCGCATCTTGAAAAAGCGCTGATTCATGTCGGAATGACAAGAGAGGGGGATCATCGGAAGATCATGGACCGGCTTCGGACGATCTTCAGCCGCGCCTCTCTGACGGAGGATGATGTGGTGCTGCTCCGCGCGGTGTGCGCCGCAGTCATCAGGCCCCGCACTCAGTGGCAGGAGTCCGTAAAGGAAACGGGGGCATCGGAGGCGCCGGATACCGGACGGTGGCACGCCGGAAAAGACCGATAACTTTTTTCTTGAAAAAGCCGTTCTTCACTTTAGAATATGTGCGCCGGCTGAGGCGGGATGAAGACCTCAGCCGTTAAAACAACCATTTGTACGGAGTGATACATGCGGGTTAAGACACTGCAGGAACTGGCTGACGCCGGAAAGCTTTCGGGAAAACGGGTGCTGATCAGAAGCGATCTGAACGCCCCTCACGATGAATCGGGCCGCATCACGGACGAGACCCGCCTCACGGCGTCTGTTCCGGCGATCCAGATGGCGCTGAGGGCCGGTGCCGCGGTGATGGTGGTGAGCCACCTCGGCCGCCCGAAGGAAGGCGTTCCGACCGAAGCTGAGAGCCTGATCCACGTGGCTGACCGCCTCTCCGAGCTCCTTGGCACCGAAATGCCGCTCGTGCGCAACTGGGTGGATGGTGTCACGGTTGAACCGGGTCACGTTGTGATGCTCGAAAACTGCCGCTTCAATGTCGGCGAAAAGAAGAACAACGAAGACCTCGCCCGCAAGTACGCGGCGCTCTGCGATGTCTACGTGAATGACGCGTTCGGCACGTCTCACCGCGCTGAGGCGACGACGGAAGGCGTGGCGCACTTCGCGAAGTGCGCCTGCGCGGGTCCGCTGCTGGCCCGTGAGATCGAAGCGCTGACCGCAGCTGTTGAGGAAGCCCGTCATCCGCTGATGGCGATCGTTGCCGGCTCCAAGGTCTCCACGAAGCTCACGATTCTGAATCACCTTGCCTCGACCGTTGACCGTCTCGTCGTGGGCGGCGGCATCGCGAACACGTTCCTCCTCGCGAAGGGTTTCCCGATCGGCAAGTCGCTCGCTGAGCCCGATCTCGTTCCGGAATGCCTCCGCGTTCTGAAGACGCTTGAAGAGAAGCACGCCACGATGCCGCTTCCGGTGGATGTCGTCGTCTCGAAGACGTTCTCTGCCGAGGGTCCGTTCCGTGTCTGCAGCGTGAGCGATGTGGCAGATGACGAGATGATTCTCGATATCGGCCCGAAGTCCCGTGAGGAACTCGACCGTGAAGTGCGCGCCGCGAAGACGATCGTCTGGAACGGCCCGGTCGGTGTCTTTGAAATGGAACCGTTCGCGGGCGGTACGAAGGCTCTTGCTGCCTCCATCGCCGCGGCGACCGATGACGGCGCGTTCTCGATCGCGGGCGGCGGCGACACCGTGTCCGCTGTGAAGCAGTTCGGCATCGCGGACCGTGTGTCCTATATTTCGACCGGCGGCGGCGCGTTCCTCGAGTTCCTCGAAGGCAAGACGCTTCCCGCTGTGGCGGCTCTTGAAGCCCGCGCGGACGACTGAGTCTGACCGCTTCAGATAAGCGGCATGAAAAACGGAGCTGAATTCTGATTCAGCTCCGTTTTCTTATTTCCGGGTGTGGAGAGGAAAGACCTTTCGGTCTCAGTCCTTCGGCAGCGTGACCGGGACTCCCTTTCGGGCATCCCTCGCATGCAGCATCCGGAGGATCCAGGCGATGATGATGGGGCCTGAGAAGGCACCCGCCACACCGATCAGAAGGATCACGGTGAGGTTATTTCTCACGATCGGGATGTTGCCGAAAAGATATCCGGCGCCGATCAGGCCGACCGCCCAGGCGACGGCGCCTGTCATCGAATAGAACTCAAACCGGAGTGACTTCATGCTCGCGGCGCCCGCGATGATCGGAACGAACGCGCGGATGATCGGCACGAAACGGCCGAGGAACACGGTCTTTCCGCCATGCTTGTCATAGAAGACCTTCGCCCGCATGAGCTTATCCTGCTTCAGGAAGAGGAAGTTCTTCGTGTAAATTTTCTGGCCGAACCAGCGGCCGAATGAATAGGCCTGAGTGTTCCCGACGATGGCACCGATGATCACGGCGAGCATCAGTCCGAAGGGGCTCGTTGTACCGGCGGCAGCCACCGTGCCGGCCACGAATAGGAGCGAGTCTCCCGGAAGGAAGGAAAAGACGAAGACGCCCGTTTCCAGATAGAAGATGAGGAACATCACCACATAGATCATCATTCCGTAATTCGAGGCCAGATTGACCAGGAATGCATCCATGTTGGTGAATAGCTGAAGTATGACGCTCAAGTCCATAGAGGAATTTGCTTTTTAGCCGCTGGCAGATAGTAGTACCGGAAATTCCCTATCATAACAACTGAGGCGGGTTCCATCATTGGACCTAGTGTAGGGAAATCGGCTAAATACATGATCCGCGGAGTGTGAATGGAAGAAATCGAGAAGGAAGAGAAGCCGGCAGCGAGGCGTTCGATCGCCGAGCTCCCGGACCAGCTGATCAGCCAGATTGCGGCAGGCGAGGTGGTTGAGCGCCCCGCGTCAGTCGTGAAGGAGCTTGTCGAAAACGCGCTTGACGCCGGTGCGACCCGGATTGAGGTCCGGATCGAGGGCGGCGGTCTCAGACGCATATCCGTGACGGATAACGGCTGCGGCATTCCGAAGGAAGAGCTGCCGCTCGCGCTGAAGCGCCACGCGACGAGCAAGATCCGGAATCTGATTGAGCTTGAGAGTGTCCGAAGCCTCGGGTTCCGGGGTGAGGCACTCGCTTCCATCGCCTCTGTCGCGGGCCTCACCCTGATCAGCCGTACGGCGGACGAGGATCACGCCTGGTCGATCAGCGAGGATGGCGTGATGCCCGCGGCCGGCAGCCAGGGCACACAGATCGAAGTGGTGGATCTCTTCTTCAAGACCCCGGCAAGACGGAAATTCCTGAAGTCCGAAGCGACGGAAACCGCGCACTGTCTCCGGCAGTTTGAGCACGCGGCGCTTTCCCACCCCGATGTTGATATGCGCTTCATGGCGAACGGCCGCGTAATTCACGCGCTCCCCGCCCAGGCGCCGCGGGAACGCGCGAACATGATTCTCCCGAAGGAATTCGCGGACGCGTCGCGCGAAGTCTACGCGTCGGCCCCTGGGCTCACCGTAACCGGCTGGGTTGGGACACCGACCGCTGCGCGTCAGAAGAGTGACGCGCAGTTCTTCTTCGTGAACGGCCGCTGCGTGAAGGATAAGACGCTGCTGCACGCGGTGAAGCAGGGGTACAGCGACGTGCTTTATAACGGCGCGCAGCCTTCCTTCTGCCTTTTCCTTGACGTTGACCCCATGCAGGTCGACGTGAATGTGCATCCGACAAAGAGTGAGGTCCGCTTCCGCGAGGGACAGCGGGTGCATCAGTTTGTATTCCATGCGGTGGAGGCGGCGCTCGCCCCGGCGATTTCAAGCGGCTCCGCGCCTTCCGGGCTTTCTGGCGGCGCTGCGGCCGGCGTGAAGGCTGAGGTGACTGGCGGTGTGAGTCCGGGGGCCATCCCTCAGAAGCCGCTTTTCAGCCATTCATCCGCACCTCAGA
Organism: Mesosutterella multiformis; assembly: GCF_003402575.1. Lineage (GTDB taxonomy): Bacteria > Pseudomonadota > Gammaproteobacteria > Burkholderiales > Burkholderiaceae_F > Mesosutterella > Mesosutterella multiformis. The sequence continues at coordinate 427,360 of NZ_BGZJ01000001.1, read as the reverse complement.
ACCGGGATAACGTCTTTGAAAGCCGCCCGAGACCGGGGTACGGTCAGCAGAGCCGCGGTGAAACGCTGAGCTGGGACCGGAAGAAACCGCCGCTCCCCGGATCCGCCTATCTGAAGCTCTTTGATACGGGAGCCGCGCCGGCTCATACGGAGCCTCAGCCGCCAGCCTCTGCTCCTGAAGCATCTGGCAGCGCTCCTGAACCCGCATCACCGACGGCAGCTGCTCCCGCGGCAGCGCCTCTCTCCGTCAGCACGCCGGCCGGCCATACGGGCGGCGTTGAGGTGCCGGAGGGTGTCCCGATTCCGACAGACGAAAATCCGTTCCCGCTCGGGCGCGCGCTCGCGCAGGTCGGCGGCATTTATGTGCTCGCCGAAAACCGCGAGGGCCTTGTGATTGTTGATATGCACGCGGCCCACGAACGGATCTGCTACGAAAAACTGAAGCGTCAGATGGATGCCTCCCGCATCCCGACGCAGCAGCTTCTGATTCCTCTTGTTTTTTCCGTGAATCCGCTTGAGATGGCGGCGTTCGAGGAGCATGAGGCCGAGCTTCAGAGCCTCGGGCTCGATGTCGGAGCGGCGTCTCCCGAGCATCTCACGCTCCGTACCGTTCCGGCTGTGATCGCCGCGGATATTGAGCACGAGGGACCGCAGCTTATCCGCGACATTCTGGATGACTTCCGGGAGTTTGGCGGGACGCAGGTGCTTGAGAAGCATCGGAACGAAATTCTTTCCACCATGGCGTGCCACGGCGCAATCCGTGCCCACCGCATTCTGAACCTTGATGAAATGAACGCGCTGCTCCGCGAAATGGAGAAGACAGACCGCGCGGATGAGTGCAATCACGGGCGTCCGACGTGGATTCAGATGTCGCTTGACGACCTTGACCGGCTTTTCCTGAGGGGGCGCTGATGGCTTTTGACGCCTTGATGATTCTCGGGCCGACCGCAAGCGGCAAAACGGCGCTGTCACTCTCCATCGCGTCCGAGCTTCCGGCCGAAGTGATTTCGGTGGATTCAGCGCTCGTTTACCGCGGGATGGATATCGGGACCGCCAAGCCTACTGAAGCAGAGCGGGGCGGTGTGCCGCACCACCTGATTGATATCCGCGATATCGGTGAACCGTATAACGTCGCGGACTTTACGGAGGACTGCGTGAAGCTCATCCCGGAAATCCGGTCCCGCGGCGCGCTGCCGATCCTCGTGGGCGGCACGATGCTCTACGCGAACGCGCTGCTTCACGGGCTTGCCGAGCTACCGGCGACGGACCCTGCGGTGCGGGAAGCGGTGACAGCGGAAGGAGAGGAAAAGGGGTGGCCCGCGATGCGGGAAGAGCTCGCCAAAGTGGATCCCGAGACCGCGGCGCGCCTGAAACCGAATGACCGGCAGCGGATCAGCCGCGCGATTGAGGTTTACCGGATGACCGGGCGGCCGATGTCCGCGATAATCGCGGAGCAGCCGCATTCGGCTCCTCCCTTCCGGATTGCTGCGATCGCGCTGCTTCCTGAAGACCGCGCGGCGCTCCACGCGAAGATTGCCGAGCGGTTTGACGCGATGCTTGAAGCCGGGTTTCTCGACGAAATGAAGCGTCTCACCGGGCTTCCGGGGTTTGACCGGGAGTCCCCCGCGATGCGCTCTGTCGGGTACCGCCAGGCGCTCGAGTATCTGGCAGGCGAAACCGACTACGCGGTGTTCCGCGATAAGGCGATTGCCGCGACGCGGCAGCTCGCGAAGCGTCAGATCACGTGGCTTCGCTCCATGAAGGATGAGATCCGGGCGTTTGATCCCTATACCGAGTCGGGGCTCCGGGACGCGAAGGCCTATGCGCTGTCGCTTGACTGGGATCTGCGGAGGCCTGTCGTCCGGGCATGAAAAAAGGCCGGAACCGAGGAATAAGTTCCGACCTTTTCTGCGAGGCGGCCTGAGGGCGAACAGCAGACCGTCTTTACTTCGTCAGATCACGACACAGCCAGGATCAGCTGCGTTTGCGCGATTGACCACTTCACCTAGACGATAAACCTTTTCGCCTTCAGATTCAAAGGCAGAGACAGCGGCGTCAGCGGCTTCAGCCGGAACGATCACAACGAGACCGATACCGTTATTGAAGACGCGGAGCATTTCGTCTTCGGCCACATTGCCTTCCTTCTGCAGCCAGTCGAAAATCGCCGGACGCTTCCAGGAGTCGCGGTGAATCACGACCTGCGTGCCTTCAGGCAGAACGCGCGGCACATTTTCCACGAGACCGCCGCCCGTGATGTGGGCCATCGCGTGGATCGGCACCTTCTTCATCACGTTCGCGACCTGCTTGCAGTAAATGCGGGTCGGCTCCATCAGACGGTCGGCAAGCGTCGCGCCGTCAAACGGCATATCCCAGGAGGCACCGCTCACCTCAACGATCTTGCGGATGAGGGAGAAGCCGTTGCTGTGGGGGCCGGAGGAGGCAAGACCGAGAACCACGTCACCGGGCTTCACCTTGCTTCCGTCAATAATCTGGCTCTTCTCAACCACGCCGACCGCGAAGCCCGCGAGGTCATACTCGCCTTCCGGATACATGCCCGGCATTTCAGCGGTTTCGCCGCCGATCAGAGCGCAGCCAGCGAGTTCGCAGCCGTGAGCGACGCCCTTCACGACACGCTCCGCGATGCTGACATCCAGCTTGCCGCAGGAGAAGTAGTCGAGGAAGAAGACGTTCTTCGCACCCTGCACCAGAACGTCATTCACGCTCATCGCCACCAGATCCTGACCGACCGTATCGTGACGGTTCAGCTTGAAGGCGAGCATCAGCTTCGTGCCGACGCCGTCAGTGCCGGACACGAGGACGGGTTCCTTGTATTCCTTGCTGATTTCGAAAAGTGCGCCGAAGCCGCCGATGGAACCGAGAACGCCCGGGATCAGAGTACGCTTGGCAAAGGGCTTGATGCGCTCAACCAGTTCGTCTCCGTTATCAATGGAAACGCCGGCTGCATCATAGGAGAGTTGAGTCATGAGTAGAAATGTCTCAAAGAAACATGAGAAAAGGTGGGCGCGCTAAACTTCCGTTTATCGCATTACCCTCATTCTAAGAGATTTTATTCGATGCATCCTCAGACGGAGGGGTAGTTTTTGCCCTGCGTCCCCCGGATATTCATTCATGGAACAAGAGCAGCTCACTCTGAACTTGCAGATTAGACCTGCGCCGAGCCTCGATAATTTCGCTGTCGGAGACAACGCGGAACTGGTGTCCGTGCTGCGTACGATGGCGGAAACCGGCTCCGGCCCTCAGTTTCTGTATCTGTGGGGCGAGACCGGGGTCGGCTGCACGCACTTGCTCCATGCCATGGATCCTCTGGCCGGCGTCGAGCGGGTTCCCGCTTTTTCCGAGAGCCGCCTGATTTATACCGTGGATGATGTTGAGGAGCTGGGAGAGGATTCTCAGCAGAAACTCTTTGAACTGATGAACGACGTGCGCAGTCATTCTGACGGCGGCCCGTTCGGGCAGTACCGTCTGATTACGGCAGGAGATCTTCCGCCGCTTCAGATGAAGGGAAGGCCGGACGTGATTTCACGTCTTTCCTGGGGACTCGTGTTTCAGGTGCATCCGCTCACCGATGAGCAGAAAGATGCGGCGCTCAGAAAACTCGCTGAAGAGAGCCGGATTGATCTGCCCGATGACGCGCGTCAGTGGATGCTGGAACACCTTCCCCGCGATATGGGAACGCTTTCCGAAGCGCTCTTCGAAGTGGAGCGCTTTGCGCTCGGAGCTTCAAAAAAGATCACCCGTACTCTGCTGCGTCAGTGTTTTCCTCCAAGGAACACCGCTGTGCGTGAGGAGTCCGCTCCTAAAATGGTGACCGACTGACTTCAGGGGGACCGGTTGCGGCTAGAAGCCCTCCCGGGTGACCGCCAGAAGATAGATGCTTAATAAAAATTATTCAAAATGGCTGTTTTGCAGAAATTTGTGCGTAAAGTAAAAAGTCTCCTTGGCGGTTCCGCCGGCGGAGTTATTCAGAAGACTCCCCGGATCATTCCCGCCTCAGTGCATGGGATCCGGCCGGAGCTCGTCGCCTGGCAGGCGATCCGGACCTGTGAAGCGCTTCAGCGCCGCGGCTTCAAGGCTTATGTGGTGGGCGGCGCCGTGCGCGACATGCTGCTTGGCGTCAAGCCGAAGGATTTTGACGTCGCGACGGACGCGACGCCGGAAGAGGTGAAGGCCTGCCAGAAGCGCGCCATCATCATCGGCCGGCGTTTCCGTCTGGTGCACGTGATTTTCGGACGTGAAGTGATTGAGTGCGCCACGTTCCGTTCGCTGGATACCGAAGGCGTGAGAAAGGACGCCGCGGGCCGCGTGATTTCCGACAACATCTTCGGCGAAATGTGGGAAGACGCGGCGCGCCGTGACTTCACGATCAACGCCCTCTACTACGATCCGTCGACGCAGGAAGTGCTCGACTATCACAACGGCTACGAGGATCTGAAGGACAAGTGCCTGAGGATCATCGGGGACCCTGAGGAGCGCTACCGCGAGGATCCGGTCCGCATGATGCGCGCGGTCCGCATCGCCGCGAAGCTCGGTTTCCGGATCGATGAGTCGACCCGCCGTCCGATTCCGAAGATGGCCTATCTCCTGAAGAATGTGCCGGACGCGCGTCTTTTTGACGAAATCATCAAGCTCCTCACGAGCGGCCACGCCGTGGCCTGCGTTGAGGCGTTCCGGAAGGAAGGGCTGCATCACGGGCTTCTGCCGGTGCTCGACATGATGAATACGGAGTCCGCGGGCGAAAAATTCATGATGCTCGCGCTCGAGCGTACGGATGAGCGGATCAACGCGGGGAAGAAGACCTCTCCCGCGTTCCTCTTTGCCACGCTCCTCTGGCCCCAGACGCTGCGCCGCTGGGAGTCCTTCGAGAAGAAGGGCAAGAGCCGCGCCCAGGCGCTCTACGAGGCATGCGATGTGGTGCTGAAGACACAGTGCGAAAAGCTCGTGATTCAGCGCCGTTACATGGCCGATATCCAGATGATCTGGATGCTGCAGTACCGGTTCGAGCGCCGCTTCGGCAAGATGCCGTTCGCTCAGGTGAACCATCCGAAGTACCGCGCGGCCTACGACTTCATGCTGCTCCGGAGCCAGAACGGTGAAGTGCCGGTCGAGGTTGTCGAGTGGTGGAAGAACTTCTATGAGGCGGATGAAGCGGGCCGCCACGAGATGATTGAGCAGGCGGAGAAGGAAGCGCGCGGCGCGGGCTCCAAGAAGCGCAGCCGCCGCCCGAAGAAAGATCCGACGTCGGGTGATCTCGCTCTGAATCCGGTTCCGGGCCAGGGTCCGAAGCCGCGCGACGAAGAGTATGAGGATGACTCACACGGCGGCCGCGGCCGCCGCCGGTCACGCCGCCGCCGTCCGGCGGCGCCCGAGGCGCCGATCGGATTCTTCGTCCCGGCGCCTTCAGACCGCAAACTGACGCCTCAGAAGCGTCCCCCCCGCCGCACGCAGCGAGATCCTGATATTCAGGAGGGCTGATCCATGGCGCACGAAACGGAGGCCGTGATCGGCCTGGGGGCGAATCTCGGGAACCCCGAAGAGGCGCTCGGAGAGGCGCTGAGGCGGCTCGACAAGGTGCCGGGGGTTCGTGTCGAGCGGGTAAGCAGTCTCTACCGTACGGCTCCGATCGACGCGACGGGTCCTGACTACACGAATGCCGCGGCGGTGCTCGCGGTGACGATTCCGGCGAAGGACCTGCTTCACGCGATGCAGAAAATTGAGCTTGATCTCGGACGCGTCCGCCCCGCGGGCGTTCATAACGCCCCCCGGACGATCGATCTCGATATCGAGCTTTTCGGTGACAGCCCGATTGATGAGCCGCCGGAACTCGTGGTGCCGCACCCGAGAATGCATGAGCGGCGCTTTGTCCTTGAGCCGCTTCATGAAATCCGGCCTGATGCCGTCATTCCGGGACTTGGACCTGCGGTCAGATTTCTGACGCTTGTGCAGGATCAAAGGCTTGATAAAATAAGCGACTTTCATTGGAAAGGGGCCTGACCCCGATCCCCGGATGCCGGCGCCTGACGCGCCGGCTTTCGGCATTCAAAGGAGAAAAGAGATGAGGCTCGAAGACCTGTTCTTTGCCGGACTTTTGGTCCTTCTCGTTCTTATTGCGGCAGGGTTCGTGAAGCTCTGCCAGAAATACCGGGAGCATTAATCATGTATGGCGATCCGAGCTGGGTGTACTGGATGGCAGGCATTGCGGCGGGACTGGCTCTCGTCTACCTGATCGTCGTGCTTTTCAACGCGGAACTTCTGGATTAACCGGAGAGAAGAATGAATACCACGTCCGCGGTTTTGCTTCTCGTCGGGCTCTTTGCTGTGATTTTCACGCTGAGCGTGCCGATCGGGATCTACATGAGCGCGGTTTTCGACGGAACGCTCTCGCAGAAATTCCCCTGGATGTACCGGGTGGAGTCCATTTTTCTCTGGCCTCTCGGGAAATCCGGCCGTGAGCCGATGGACTGGAAGGAGTACTGCGTTTCGCTCATCGCGCTCACCGTAGTGGGCACGGTGATTGGGTACTTGATCTTCCGGTTTCAGGGCTATCTTCCCTATAACCCGCTGAATTTCAAGGGGCTGGCCCCCGATCTCGCCTTCAATACGGCGGTCTCCTTCTCCACAAGCACCACGTGGCAGGGATACGACTGCGAGAACGTGATGAGTCTTTTCTCGCAGGCGTTCGGCCTCTGTACGCTCACCTTTCTCAGTTCCTCAACCGGTGTTGTGGCGGCCTTTGCTTTCGCCCGCGGCCTGATCCAGAGCCGCGATCCATCGCTCGGGAACGCCTGGGAAGACATGGTGCGCTGCGTGCTGTGGCTCTTCCTGCCGCTCGCCGTAATCTGCTCAATCATTGCCGTGTGGCAGGGCTGCACGCAGACGTTTGACGCGATGACCGTCGTGAAGACGATCGAAGGCCCGATTCAGAAGATTGCCGTGGGTCCGGTGGCAAGCCAGGAAGCGATCCGGGTGCTCGCGGTCACGGGAGGCGGCTTTTTCAGCGCGAATTCGGCTCATCCCTTTGCCGCACCGACCGCGGTGGTCTGCATGATCCAGATCATCCTGATGCTGCTCATGGCGGCAAGCCTTGTCTTTGCCTATGGCCGGATGACGGGAAACGTGAAATCCGGCTTCTCAATTCTCTTTGGCATGATGGTGCTTTTTATCGGGGCCTTCATGCTGATCGCCTGGTCAGAAAGCACGGCGAATCCTCTGGTGACAGAGCTTGGCGTATCGCACGGGCTCGGGAACATGGAGGGGAAGGAAGTCCGCTTCGGCACGCTTCTCACGTCGCTTTTCGCGACAGGGTCGTCCGCAAGCGCTGCCGGATCCTCTGCCGGGTCATTTGACTCGATGATGCCGATCGGCGGCGGTGTATCGCTCTGGCTGATCCAGGTGGGTGACGTGATTTTCGGCGGCTCCCGCTCCGGTCTCTACACGATGCTCGGGCTTGCGATCGTCGCGGTCTTCATTCTCGGTATGCTGGTCGGCAAAACGCCCCGGTATCTCGGGAAGCGGATTGATGCCTATGACATGAAGATGGTTTGTGTCTCGCTTCTGATGCCTTCCATCTGCACGCTGATCGGTACGGCCATTGCCTGCCTCACGCCTCAGGGCGTTGACGCGGTTTCCGCACCGGGTCCGCACGGTTTCACGCAGATCCTTTTCGCCTTCTCCTCAGTTTCGAACTTCAATGGGTCTTCCTTCGGAGGACTCGCGGCGAACGATTTCTTCTACAACACTGCGCTCGCGATCTGCATGTGGATCTGCCGAATGGTGACGCTCACCGCGCTCCTCGCGATCGCGGGCAATATGGCGTCCAAACCCCGTCAGATGAATTCCGTTCAGGCGATCCAGACGGATGGCCCGGTCTTCTCCTTCATGTTCATCATGGTGGCTGTGCTGCTCTCCATGATCACTTTCTTCCCCGCGCAGTCGCTCGGTCCGATTGTTGAATCGATCCAGCTCTTCTGGGGCTATCACTCGTAAGGGAGAGAAACGAAATGGATCGGGAAAACCAGTCGCTTACGCGCCACCTCTTCACGCCGCGCCACATCCTGCACGCGATGTGGCTCGCGCTCTATCGTCTGAACCCCGTGGCACTCATGATGAACCCGGTGATGTTCATCGTGTGGATGGGCGCCGTGATTGTTACGGTGCTCACGGTTTACGAACTTATCTTTCCGCACTCGTATCCGAGGCACGCCCACGACATCTTTTTCTCGATGTCACTCATGATCTGGCTCTGGATCACGCTCTGGTTCGCGAACTTCTCGGAAGCGCTTGCGGAGGAGCGGGGCCGGGCGCAGGCGATCGCGCTCCGCGGCACAAGGCGTGAGATTCTCGCGAAGCGCATCAAGTCAGTGGACGATGTGACGTCGCCTGAACTTGTGCTCGCCGAGAACTTGAAGAAGGGTGACCTCATTCTGATTGAGCCGGGGGACGTGATCGCGGCGGACGCTGAGGTGATTGACGGGGTCGCGTCTGTCGATGAGTCCGCGGTGACAGGCGAATCGGCTCCGGTGATCCGTGAGCCGGGCGGCCCGAATTCCGCGATTGTCGGCGGCACTCGTGTGCTCTCTGACCGGCTGATTGCGAGGATCAATGTGGAACCGGGGGACTCCTTCCTCGACAAGATGATTTCGATGGTGGACGGCGCGCGGCGGCGCCGGACGCCGAACGAAGTGGCCCTCACGATCATGCTGATCGCTATGACCGTGATCCTCCTTCTCTCCTGCGCGACACTCGTGCCGTTCTCGCTCTATGCCTCTGAAATGGCGTCCCGCGGGGCGCCGGTCCGCGTGATCACGGTGGTCGCGTTCCTTGTCTGCGTGGTGCCGACCACGATCGCAGGTCTGCTGTCCACGATTGGCGTTGCCGGCATGAGCCGCATGCTGAAAGCGAACGTGATCGCGATGTCGGGACGCGCGATTGAGGCAGCGGGTGACGTTGACGTGCTGCTGCTTGATAAGACCGGCACGATCACGGTCGGTAACCGCGAAGCCATTGCTTTCGTGCCGCTTCAGGGCGTGACGGTCGCGGAGCTCGCGGCGGCCGCGGCCGCCGCGTCGATCGCGGACGAAACGCCTGAAGGCTACTCGATCACGCGGCTTGCGAAAGAGCGCTACAACGTGCAGATCGATATCAATTCCTTCAAGGGCGCGAAGTTTGTCGCGTTCAGCGCCCAGACCCGCATGTCCGGGCTCGATCTCGGAGACCGTAGCATCCGTAAGGGTGCCATGTCCGCGATCAGCGCCTGGCTACGGCAGAAAGGGATGGCGCTTCCGAAAGAGGCTGAGCAGAAAGCGATCAGCATGGGCCGCCGCGGCGCGACCCCGCTTATCGTCGCTGAAAACGGCCGGGTTCTCGGTATCGTGGAACTGAAGGACGTGATCAAGACCGGTATCCGGCAGCGGTTCAATCAGCTGCGGAGCATGGGTATCCGGACTGTGATGCTGACAGGCGATAACCGCTATACGGCAGCCGCGATGGCAGCCGAGGCGGGGCTTGATGACTACGTGGGTGAAGCGACCCCGGAGGATAAGCTTCGGATCATCCGCCGCTATCAGGCCGAGGGGAAACTCGTTGCCATGACGGGTGACGGAACGAATGACGCTCCGGCGCTCGCGAAGGCGGACGTCGCGGTCGCGATGGGGAACGGCACGCAGGCCGCGAAGGAAGCCGGGAACATGATTGATCTCGACTCAAGCCCCACGAAGCTTCTCGACATTATCGATATCGGCAAGCAGATGCTTCTCACGCGCGGCGCGCTCACCACGTTCTCCGTGAGCAACGATATCGCGAAATACTTTTCCATTATTCCGGCCGCCTTTGCGACGACTTATCCTGAGCTTTCCGTGCTGAACGTGATGCATCTTTCGTCACCGGAAAGCGCGGTGCTGTCGACCGTGATCTTCAACGCGCTCATCATTCTGCTGCTGATCCCGGTCGCGATCCGAGGCGTCCACTACAAGGCTTCTTCCCCGATCAGGCTTCTGCGGCGAAATGTCGTGGTGTACGGTTTCGGCGGCCTGATTGTGCCGTTTGTGCTGATCAAGGCGATTGATATGGCGCTGGCCTATCTCGGGATCTTCTAGGAGCAAAGGCCATGGTTCTGAAAGCAGCGAAAAACGCGATCATCATCTTTCTCCTTCTCGGGATTGTCTGCGGTGTCGGTTACCCCGCGCTGGTCACCGTGATCGCTCAGAAAGCTTTCCCGGAGCAGGCGAACGGGTCGATCGTCTATAAGGACGGGAAACCGGTCGGAAGCCGCCTGATCGGGCAGGAGTGGACTCAGCCGAAGTACTTCTGGGGGCGCCCGAGCGCGATCCCGGGGGGCGCGAATAACGCCATGACGTCGACGAGCTCGAATGACGGTCCGACGAGCCCCTGGCTCATCAATAAGGTGCGCGACCGGGTTGCGGCGCAGCGTAAGGCGAACCCCGACGCGAAGGGACCGGTGCCGCAGGATCTCGCGACAACCTCCGCCTCCGGGCTTGACCCGGATATCACGCCCGAAGACGCGCTCTGGCAGGTGGAGCGCGTGGCGAAAGCGAGAAAAATGAAGAAGCAGGATCTCGAGAAGCTCGTGCACGATATGACTGAGGAGCCGTTCCTCGGTTTCCTTGGGGAAGAGCGCATCAATGTTCTCGCGCTCAACATGGAGCTTGACAGGCGAGCGGAGCAGATCCGGCAGAGCGAGAAGAGCGGCAAGAGCGGAAAGCGCGGAAAGCGCCGCTAGACCGACTAAAAGACTGACAGAGAGGAGGCATGCACCATGAGAGACGATACCGAAGAGAGACCCGATCCGGACGCGCTTCTGGCCTCCATACAGAAGTCTGAGGATGAGAGCGGCCGAGGGAAGCTGAAGATCTTCTTCGGCGCCTGCGCCGGGGTTGGCAAGACCTACACGATGCTCACTGAGGCGAAGGCGCAGCTGAAGGCTGGGGTCGACGTTGTGGTGGGACTCGCGGAAACCCATGGCCGCGAGGAAACGAGTGAGCTGCTGGACGGCTTTGAGATTCTTCCGAAGCGGACCGTTCAGGGCCGCAGCAACCTTCACGAATTTGATATTGAGGCGGCACTGAAGCGCCACCCGCAGCTCCTCGTGGTGGATGAGCTCGCGCACTCCAATCTCCCCGGGAGCCGCCACGCGAAGCGCTGGCAGGATGTGGAGGAGCTGCTCGAAGCCGGGATCGATGTATACACCGCGCTTAATGTCCAGCATCTCGAGAGCCTGAATGACGTGGTGGCCGGCATCACCGGGATCACGGTCCGCGAGACCGTGCCGGACCGGATTTTTGATGAAGCCTGGGAAGTGCGGCTTGTCGATATTCCGGCGGACGAACTCCTGAAGCGGCTGGACGAAGGGAAGATCTATCTCCCGAATATCGCGGCACGCGCCGCGCATAACTTCTTCCGGAAGGGGAACATCATCGCGCTCCGCGAACTCGCGCTCCGCCGCACGGCGGACCGCGTGGACGCTCAGATGCGGGCGTATCGCCAGGAGAGCGCCATCGCGACCGTGTGGGAAGCGCAAGACCGGCTGCTCGTCGCGATCGGCACGAGCACCGACAGCGCGCGTCTCGTGCGTGAAACGGCGCGTCTCGCGAACCGCATGAAGGCTGAGTGGATCGCGGTCCACGTGGAGGATCCTTCGAGACCAGACAGTGAAGAGAAGAAGCGGGTATTCGATGTGCTGAATCTCGCCGGTCAGCTCGGAGCCGAAACCACGGTGCTTTCAGGGAGCGATCCGGTCGCGGTGATCGCGGAGTACGCGCGGCGCCGCAATGTGACGAAGATCGTGCTCGGCGCGAAGCCCCGCTCGAAATTCGCGATTTTCCGCGCGGGGGTCGCCGATAAGCTTCTTACCCGATACCCGGATCTCGACGTGGTGCAGATCGCGCTCGAGGATTCCAAGACCCGCGAGCGCTCGAAGTGGCTGAATGGTGAAGGGAACGCCCCGGCGATCAATTACCTCTGGGCAACGATCGCCTGCGTGGCGACGCTTGTCGCCACCGCGTTCCTGCTCTCCATCTTCGAGCCCGCGAACGTCATCATTCTGATTCTTCTGATGGCGGTCGCGGTGGGCGCCGTCTGGGGCTGCGGGCCGGCCGCCTGGGCGGTGTTCCTCGCGGCGCTCGCGTTTGACTTCTTCTACGTGCCGCCGATTCTGAAGTTCACGACGAATAACACGCAGTACATCTTCACTTTCTTCCTTGTCCTCATCACGGCGGTCTATGTCGGTCTGATGTCAGGGAAGCTGCGCCGCGAGGCGGATCTCGCCTGCGTGCGTGACTTCCGGAGTTCCGCGGTGGCGGAGCTCGCGAAGGAACTCACGAAGTCGATCACGGTGGAACAGGTGGCGGAAGTGGTGCAGCGTCATCTTTCGCCGCTCCTTCAGGCCGATATCTCGCTTGGGTTCCCGGATCACGATGACCGGCTGAGCTTCAAGTCGAAGAAACTCCCCGATATTGAAGTGGCGCAGTGGTCTTACGACCACTCGCAGGAAGCGGGGCTTGGAACGATGACACTCTCAGCCGCGAAGGAACGGATGATTCCGCTCCTCACGAGGCGGCGCTGCTGGGGTGTGATGGCGCTCAGTCCGACCGGTGCCCTGACGTTGGAGAACCCCGATACAAAGCGGCTGCTTGACGCCTGCGCGGTGCAGGTCGCTCAGACCATAGAGCGAATCGAGTACTCAAATATCGCGAAAGACGCGATGATCCGCGGAGAAGCCGAGAGGATGCGCGCGACGCTGCTTGGCGCCGTGTCCCGCGATATCAGCCTTCCGGTGAACTCGATTCTGAAGACCACGGAGAAACTCCTCCCTGAGCTGCTCGGGAGCCCGTACTCCGCCGCGGTCTCTTCTATTCAGGGGCAGGCCGCGCTGCTTCGCCGTCTCACCGGGAACCTGAAGGAGATGGCGCGGCTGCAGGCCGGGAACGCGGAACTCGATCTCGCGCAGACCGATATCTCGCAGCTCATCACGGAAGCCGCGGGACAGTTCTGGAGCATTGATTCCGGGAAGACGATTCAGACGGATGTGTCCTCTGATCTCCCGAAGGTCCGGATCGACCGGTCGCTTATCATGCGGGCGCTCGAGAACCTGATCGATAACGCGGAAAAGTATTCCCCGAAGGGAACGCCGGTTGAGATTTCGGCTCAGGGGAAGAATCATGGGGTCGAGATCGTGGTGCGGGATCACGGAAAGGGCATTCCGCAGGGCATCAAAGCCTTCGCGGCTGAAGTGGCGGCAGGGGAGGCCACCTCTGCGCCTCCCGCGGAAAGCGGGGAGCGGAAGGCGGGGCTTGGGCTCGCCCTGGTACGCGTGATCGCAGAGGCGCATCACGGGAAGGTGTCCGCCGCGAATATGCCGGACGGAGGCGCGGCGGTGAAACTCTGGCTTCCGGAGCAGGGGCCTGAGAAGGCGGCCTGAGAAAGCCAAAAATAAGGGCGATCCGACGGATCGCCCTTTTTTTTACCTCTGGGGCAGCGGTGCCCTGGGTGTCAGATGTCAGTCTTTGCGCCCGCAGACCGCGGTGGCAATGTTCGTGAAGACTTCAAAGCCCGGCTTCAGGTTCACCGTGTCCTGGATATCGAAATCCGGACGGTGGTGCCCCTTGTTCTCGCAGCCAAAGAGGAAGAAGCCCGGGTTCCCGCCATGCTCCGCGACCCGGCGCATGAAGAGCGTGCAGTCTTCGGATCCTCCGCAGTGGTGGATATCCTCCACGGTGACACCGGGAACCGCCTCAGCCGCTTTCCGCATCGTCTCCATGGCCTCCGGCGTTGTGACGAGCGTCGTTGCCTGACCGGTCTTGATGAGGTCATACTTCACGCCGAGCATGTCGGCCGCGCCTTTCACCACTTCCTGAGCGCGGGAGAACATGAATTCGTTTGCTTCATGCGTGGAGCCGCGGACCTCGCACTCCATGTGAGCGTGAGCCGGCGTGATGTTGCGGCCTTCACCGGCGTCAAGACGGCCGACGGACACCCGGGTGTCGCCTTCTGATGTGCGGGAAATGGCGTTCAGCATGATCGCGGCGTTCGCGGCGGCAAGGAGCGCGCTGCGGCCGGCCTCAGGCTTTGCGCCGGCGTGAGACTGAATACCGGTGAAATTCACATCGAACTTCGTGGTCGCGAGGTAGCCGTCCGCGCAGAGCTGGATATGGCCGGTCTTCGCGGTGACACCGACGTGAGCACCGAAGAACCAGTCGACATCATCAACGACGCCGGCTGCCACCATGGCGCCCGCGCCTCGCGTCCCTTCTTCAGAAGGCTGGAAGATCAGCTTGATGCGGCCGCAGAGCCGATCCTTGTTATCCGCGAGCCAGTGCGCAACACCGAGGCCGACCGCGGTGTGGGAGTCGTGGCCGCAGGCGTGCATCTTGCCTTTGAAGGTCGAGGCGAAGCCTTCACGCGCGGGCAGATGGTCAGAAGCGGGATCCGTGATCTCCTGAATCGGGAGCGCGTCCATATCGTGACGGAAGGCGAGCGTCGGACCGGGGCGGCCGGTGTCGAGAATACCGACGCAGCCTGTGTAGCCATCCATGCGGCTGAGGAGCTCCTCCGGAACACCGGCCTCACGGGCACGGGTGATGGCTGCTTCAACCGCTTTCGGATCACGCCCGAGAACCGCGTCAGGATTCACCACTTCGCGTCCGAGATGAATTTCAAAACCGAGTTCGGTGAGTTTCTTCGCGACGATCGCGGTGGTTTCGAATTCTGTCCAGCCAAGCTCCGGACGCTTATGAATACGGCGCCGGGTTTCGATCATTTCGGGTACGTAGCGGTCAAATGCATCTGCCATCTTCGAGTCTCCTTCCAGTTGAAATTCCGGTGAAACCGCCGGACTGAAGCGGATCTAGTGTCCGCGTATCAGTCTGTATTGTGACGTCTGCTGTTTAAAATAACGGGTAAAACCGAAGTCATGTATATCTTTTGCAGCGGAAGTCCGGACGATATCCGTATACTTCGGGCGAAAGGAGAGGAGGGAAGATGGGTAACGGCGTACCGCTTTACGAAGCAGCGAAACGGAAGATCCTGAAGCGTCTGGAGACACGCGAGTGGCTTCCCGGGGCGAAGCTGCCGCCTGAAGGCGAGCTCTCGCGCGAACTCGGAGTCAGTGTCGGAACGCTTCGTCACGCGGTGGGGGAACTCTGCGACGAAGGCATTCTCTGGCGGCGCCAGGGCTCTGGCACCTATGTCCGGTCCTATCGGGACGGAGGCGCGGGCTTCTGGAACCGTTTTCAGCCTTTCCAGACCCGGGATGGGATGCCGATGATCATGGTGGACCGAAAGGTTCTGTTTCTGGAAACCATTCCCGCGGGAGACGAGTTCTCTGTCCGTCTTCGTCTGAAGAAAGATGACCCCGTGATTCATGTGTTCCGTCACCAGATCGATAAAAACGGCGAATTTCAGGGGATCGATGAGCTTTATCTGCGGGGAGACTATTTCAAGGGGCTGACATTCGAGCGGTTTGATAAGAATCTGGAGCCGGATGAATCGCTCTACAGCTTCTACGAGCGGGAGTTCGGGGTTGAGATTGTGGAGACCTCGAACTTTATTGCCTGGGATATCGGGACAGAGGAACTCGCGAAGCGCCTTCTCGCTCCGAATATCGCCAATATGCCGCTGATTTTCTATAAACGGGTCTCGAAGACCTATGGACATATTCCGGTGGAGTGCCGTGTTATCCGGGGAAAAGCGTCTGATGTCCAGCTCTCGTTTGATATCACGAGATAAATGTCTGAAGGGTACGGGAAGCCTGGCCGCGGAATGCGGCAGAGCGGAAGAGAATGGGAAAAATCAGATGGTGCCCGGGGAGGGACTCGAACCCTCACGATGTTTAGTCGGCGGATTTTGAGTCCGCTGCGTCTACCATTCCGCCACCCGGGCAATGTGACAATGCATGATGCAAAGACGTCATATTATGCCAAAAAAGGTTTCTCTTTGGTCCAAACCGCAAAAAAAAGGGGGCGGCCGTCTGTCCACGCCGCCCCTAAAAGAGATACCTGAAAACCAGCAGAGAGGAGAAGCTCTGCCGATCCAACTGCTTAACCAGTCCCGACCCCGTGGAACTGATGAGCCAAATACTATCACCAATTGAAAATAATTCTCATTTAACGTTTGAGAAGATTTGACATCTGTCAAATTTACGTCTCTCTCTGCCGAAATCTGCCCACTGCGTATAATTCCACGTTTCCTTTCTTTATCTGGCCAGTCAAGCCATGACAGAACAATATCTATCTGATTTTGATTTCGATCTTCCCGAAGAACTTATTGCCCAGTTTCCGCTGGAACAGCGCGACAACTGCCGGCTGCTGCATGTAGTGCCTGAGGGCGGATACGAAGATCTCCTTTTCCACGACATCAAGAAGCTCCTCCGCCCGGGCGATCTCCTCGTCATGAACAACACGTTCGTGATCAAGGCTCGTCTCCGCGGTCACAAGGCCACGGGCGGCGCAGTTGAGGCTCTGATTGAGCGCGTGACCGGAGAGAAGAGCGCGATCGCGATGATGCGCGCGAGCAAGTCCCCGAAGGCGGGGACGGAAGTGATTTTCGAGAACCACGAGGGTGAGAAGCTCCCGGTGAAGGTGGGTGAGCGCGAGGGCGAGTTCTTTGAGCTCGAGTTCCCGGATGCTGTGCTGCCGCTTCTTGATAAGTTCGGCAGCACGCCGCTGCCTCCTTATATTGAGCGCGACGCGAACGCGAAGGACGAGTCGACCTATCAGACGGTTTACGCGAAGATCCCGGGCGCGGTGGCCGCGCCGACCGCGGGTCTGCACTTTACGCGCGAGCTCCTCGATGAACTGAAGGCAGAGGGGATCGACGAAGCGTATGTGACGCTGCACGTCGGCGCCGGCACCTTCCAGCCGGTCCGTGAGGAGAAGCTTTCTGAGCACAAGATGCACTCCGAGTGGTACTCGGTGTCGCCTGAAGTGGCGGCAAAGGTGAATGAGACGAAGGCGAAGGGCGGCCGCATTGTGGCGGTCGGCACCACGTCGCTCCGCACGCTTGAAGCCGCGGCAGTGGCTCCGGGCCGGATTCAGTCCGGTGCCCGCGATACGACGCTCTTTGTGACCCCGGGTTACAAGTTCAATACGATCGACGCTCTGATCACGAACTTCCATCTCCCGAAGTCGACTCTCGTGATGCTCGTTTCCGCCATCGCGGGCCGCGAGCGGATCCTTGACGCGTACCGTCACGCGATTGAAAACAAATATCGGTTTTTCTCTTACGGGGACGCCATGTTCCTCGAAAATGCCCCCCAGGCCAAATAACGGAGGACACGCCCGTGGCGCTATCTTTTAAAGTTCTGAAAACGTCGGGCAAAGCCCGCCGCGGTGAACTGCACCTGAATCACGGCGTCGTGCAGACGCCGATCTTCATGCCGGTCGGCACCTGCGGCACCGTGAAGTCGATGACGCCGGAGGAGCTGAAGGACAACGGTGCCCAGATCATTCTGGGCAACACCTTCCACCTCTGGCTCCGTCCGGGGCTTGAAGTGGTTGGGCTCCATAAGGGGCTGCATGACTTCATGCACTGGGATCGTCCGATCCTGACCGATTCGGGCGGATTCCAGGTCTTCTCGCTTCGCGGTATCCGGAAGATCACCGAGGAGGGCGTGAAGTTCGCCTCCCCGATCGACGGCCGGCGTCTTTTCCTGTCGCCTGAAGAGTCGATGCGGATCCAGACTGTGCTGAATTCCGACATCGTGATGCAGCTTGACGAATGTACGCCGTACGAAATCGACGGCAAGCCCGCGACTGAGAAGCAGGCGGCGGATTCGATGCGCATGTCGCTTCGCTGGGCGAAGCGCTGCAAGGACGAATTCAACCGCCTCGGGAACCCGAACGCGCTTTTCGGCATCGTTCAGGGCGGCATGTATAAGCACCTGCGCGAAGAGTCGCTTCACGGACTCGTCGATATCGGTTTTGACGGCTACGCGGTGGGCGGCCTCTCGGTCGGAGAACCGAAGGCTGAGATGAACCGGATCGAAGAGGAGATCGTGAGCCAGCTCCCGGACGACAAGCCCCGCTACCTGATGGGTGTCGGTACGCCTGAGGATCTGGTTGAAGGCGTCTCCCAGGGCATCGACATGTTCGACTGCGTGATGCCGACCCGGAACGCGAGAAACGGCTGGCTCTTCACCCGCTACGGCGACGTGAAGATCAAGAACGCGAAGTACATCAAGGACCTCGCGCCGCTCGATGAAAGCTGCGACTGCTACACCTGCCGCAACTACGATCGGTCGTACCTCCACCACCTGCACAAGGTGGGTGAGATTCTCGGAGCCCGTCTGAATACGATCCACAACATTCACTTCTATCTCACGCTGATGGCTGAGATGCGCGACGCGCTCGAGAAGGGAACGTTTGAGGAGTGGAAAGAGCAGTTCTACCGCGACCGCGCCCGCGGCGTCGGCTGACGCTCCGCACTCTGAAGGGCCTCCCCGGCTGGCACAGCGGGGAGGCCTATTCCTTTATAATCAGCTGATTGATTTCCGGCCGGGGGACTGTACCCTTTTCGGCTAATGAATAAACAAGGACTTGAGACCTCATGTTTCTGATTTCTGATGCTCTCGCGGCGGACGCCGCAGCCGGCGGTGCTTCCGCCGCTCTTATGCAGTTCCTGCCCCTCATTCTCATCATCGTCGTTTTCTGGCTCTTCCTGATCCGCCCGCAGCAGAAGCGCGCGAAGGAACACCAGAAGATGGTCGAAGGTCTCAACAAGGGCGATGAAGTGATGACCGCCGGCGGCATCATGGGCAAGGTCGCTGATCTCGACGAACAGAACGTCAAGATCCAGATCTCGACCGTCGAAGGCACCCCGGTGACGATCGTCATGGCCCGTCAGACCATCGCGAACGTGCTCCCGAAGGGAACCGTCAAGTTCTGAGAAGCCGGTTTCGCGCAGGACAGATTTATTGAGGAAGCCTTTCCGGGCTTCCTGAGGCAGGCCCTGCTCACGCTGGATACAGCGCCCGAGCGGGTCTGCATTATTCTTTATGCCCGGCTTATCAGGCCGGGTTTTGGGTAGTCAAGATGAATCGTTATCCCATTTGGAAATACCTCATCATCCTGTTTGCCCTCGTCATCAGTATTCTCTACACGATCCCGAACTTCTTCGGCGAGTCGCCTGCTATTCAGGTCTCTCCCGGAAAGGCGACGGTGAAGGTAACGGATGCCACCATGGCGAAGGTTGAGGACGCGCTGCGATCCGCAGGAATCAAGCCTCAGGCCGTCCACCTGGATGCCGGCAGCCAGCAGTCGAGCGCCAGCGTCCGCGTGCGTTTCGGCGTGACGGACTCCGAGCTCCAGCTTCAGGGCCGTGAGGTGCTGGAACGGGCTCTGAACCCGGATCCGACGAACCCGGATTATGTGATCGCGCTGAACCTCGTGCCGAACACTCCGGAATGGCTCTCGGCGATCGGCGGCAAGCCGATGTACCTCGGTCTTGACCTTCGCGGCGGCGTGCATTTCCGTCTCGAAGTCGATATGAAGGCCGCCATTCAGAAGCGTATTGACTCGAACGCGGCCGATATCCGCACGCAGCTCCGCGATAAGGACATCCGCAATAACGGCGTTGACCGCTCCGGCGACACGATCGTGATGCAGTTCCCGGATGAGAACTCCCGCGATAAGGCCTTCGATCTGATCCGCGGCACCGATCCGGATCTCGCGCTTGAAGACCGTCAGGACGGCGGCAACTATCAGATTGTTGCCCGCATGACCGATAAGGCGATCCGCGACGTTCAGGACTACGCGATCAAGCAGAATATCTCCACGCTGCATAACCGAATCAATGAACTCGGCGTTGCGGAGCCTGTGATTGCCCAGCAGGGCGCGACCGGCATTGTGGTTGAGCTGCCGGGCGTGCAGGATACGGCGAAGGCTAAGGACATTCTCGGCCGTACGGCAACGCTCGAAATCCGCATGGTGGATGACACGCCTGAGGCTTATACCCAGATGGCATCCGGCACGGTTCCGTTCGGTGACGAGGTCTTCACTGACCGCGAGAACCACCAGGTGCTCGTCCGCCGCCGCGTGCTGCTGACCGGTGAAAACCTTCAGGACGCACAGCCGGGCTTCGACTCCCAGACGCAGGAACCGACCGTGAATCTGACGCTCGACAACAAGGGCGCCCGGATCTTCAAGGAAGTGACCCGCGATAACGTCGGCAAGCGCATGGCGATCATCCTCTTCGAGAAGGGACACGGCCAGGTGGTGACGGCCCCAGTGATCCGTCAGGAAATCGGCGGCGGTCACGTGCAGATTTCCGGCGCGATGACGACGATCGAAGCGACGGATACGGCTCTGCTGCTGAGAGCCGGTTCACTCGCGGCTCCGATGGAAATCGTGGAAGAACGACTTGTCGGCCCGAGCCTCGGCCAGGCAAACATTGCCGCGGGCTTCAAGGCGTCGATCTACGGCTTCATCGTGGTGTCGATCTTCATGATGATGTACTACGAGGTGTTCGGCATCATTTCAGCGATCACGCTGCTTTTCAACGTGATCCTGATTGTTGCCATCCTCTCGATGCTGCAGGCAACGCTCACGCTGCCGGGTATCGGCGCTCTCGCGCTTTCAATCGGTATGTCCGTCGACTCGAACGTGCTGATCAACGAACGTATCCGAGAGGAACTGAGAGCCTGGAGGACGCCTCAGGTGGCTATCAAGGAAGGTTATGACAGAGCCTTCGCGACGATTGTGGACTCGAACGTGACGTCTCTCATCGCCGGTATCGCTCTGCTGATCTTCGGCTCCGGTCCGATCCGCGGTTTCGCTGTGGTGCACTGTCTCGGTATTCTGACCTCGCTCTTCACGGCGGTGTTTGTCTCCCGCGGTCTTGTGAATCTGGTCTATGGCCGTCAGAAGCACCTGAAGAAGATTCACATCGGCAAGATCTGGCGCCCCGACCCTCCCAAGAAGGTTGCCGGCACCGGGTCCGCGGGTAAATAACCGAACGGATCAAGGAGATAAATAATGGAATTTTTCCGCATTCGCCGAACGATCCCGTTCATGCACTATTCGCTGTACCTGAATATTGCATCGGTCATCATGTTCTGCCTCGCTGTGTTCTTCCTTGCGACGAAGGGGCTTGCCTTCTCGATTGAGTTCACGGGCGGCACGAACATTGAAGTGACGTATCCGAGCGCTGCTGACACGGATCAGATCCGAAAGGTTCTGGCTGAGAAGATCTCGCCTGAGGTCTCCGTGCAGAACTACGGTACGGCCAAAGACATCCTGATCCGCGTGCCGCTGAAGGGAAATGAAACCTCCGGCCAGCAGGCGAAGCAGGTGATGGATATTCTTTCCGCCCAGACTCCGGGCGTGAAGCAGCACTCCGTCGAGTTTGTCGGTCCTCAGGTGGGCAAGCAGCTCGCCACTGACGGCGCCACCGCTCTCGCGCTTGTCTGCTTGGGCATCATGATCTACCTCGCGTTCCGGTTCGAGTGGAAGTTCTCAGTCGCCGCCGTGATCGCGAATATGCATGACTTGGTGATTGTTGCCGGTCTGTTCGCGTTCTTCCAGTGGGAGTTCTCACTGCAGGTGCTGACCAGTCTGCTCGCCGTGCTCGGTTACTCGGTGAACGAGTCCGTGATTATTTTCGACCGAGTGCGTGAGCACTTCCGGACGATGAGAAAGGCGAGCACGGTTGAGGTGATTAACTCAGCTATTACCGCGACGATTTCCCGTACGGTGATCACCCATTCCTCAACGCTGTGCATGACGCTGTCGATGTATTTCTTCGGCGGCCCGGCGCTGCACTACTTCGCTCTGGCTCTGACGGTCGGTATCTGCTGCTCGGTTTACTCTTC
The DNA here is from genome assembly GCF_003402575.1 of Mesosutterella multiformis. Taxonomy (GTDB): domain Bacteria; phylum Pseudomonadota; class Gammaproteobacteria; order Burkholderiales; family Burkholderiaceae_F; genus Mesosutterella; species Mesosutterella multiformis. Next base: position 405,523 of record NZ_BGZJ01000001.1, on the reverse strand, counting down.
CGTGTTCGTTGCGGCCGCTATCGCCATGTACCTGAAGGTGAAGCGTGAAGACCTCGTGCACAAGGTGAAGAAGGCTGAGATTTCCGAAATGGTTCCGTAAGGAATCCGCTTTCTGAAAGACTCTGATCTTCAGATTCCCGGTCTGGTTTTTCCAGCCCGGGAATTTTTTACCCGTAAGGCGGCAGGAAGCGGACCCCGGAGACGGATATCCGCCGAACCCGGGATTGGCGCGGCGGAGAGCCCCCTTTGAGGGCGGAAAGAGCGCGGAGCAGGGGAGGATTAAGGTTTGGTCAGGCAGGAGGTCCCCTGAAGCCGTCTGAACCCGATTGCTTCACGTTTTGAAGGAAGGGGGCGAGGCGGTGCTCCTGATGGAGGCATCAAAAAAGCCGCTTTCCGGATTGGAAAGCGGCTAAAAGGAAAGAAGACTTCGTAAGGAATCAGGACTGCTTTCCGGATTCCTCATCAGGCTTCACTTCGACCGCGTCCTTCACATCCGACGCGGCGGCTTCGTGCACGGTTTCGGCGGCGGCCGCTGTGGCAGCGGCAGCACCTGCGACAGCCGCTTCAGCGGTGCGGAGGATATCCGCGAAATACCCATCCATCTCAAACGGGAGGCGTTCGGAGCGGATCTGGATCCCGATCGTATCCCAGAGGATCAGAAGGAGACGCGGGATCAGCACGACAACGCCGTAGAGAATGAAGAGACGCGGGAGCCAGGAGGCAGCGGGCGCGAAAGCGGCAGCCGCGGCGGCTGAGGTTGTAGCGGCGTCCTGCAGACGGTCGAGACGCATCGCGGCCACCGTGTTCACGTCCGGCAGCGGGCCGAGATTCAGTGCCGCGGGGATCCAGCCAAAGAGGGTATTGAAGATATCGCAGACGTTATCCGGCGAATTATGCAGCCCGACGATATCCCAGCCGATCAGATAGTTGTGGCCGAGACCCCGGACGATGATGCTGGAAATCACGCCGGCCGTGAAGGCGAGGAACGCCCAGTGCAGAATGCGGGCGATGCGGAACTGGGAGAGTCTCAGAACGGTCGGAGTCCAGATTTTCAGGAACGCCTGACGGATACCGGAGGTGATGATCTTCGGGGCGAAGAGTCCATCGGAAAGTTTTGCGAGTGTCGTGCGGAGCGGGAATTCGATATGACGGCGCCGGACAATGCTTACGAGCTCCAGGATGATGAGCGCCGCGTAGAGGAAGAGGCTCCACCCGAAGATAAAGAGATAGATCGGTGAAAAGAGATTGATCTCCGCGCCGGTTGAGAGGAACCGTTCACCGAAAGCGCCGAGCAGGTAGGAACCGAGAATGAGGCAGAGCGCGACAAGCGATCGGGAGCCGTAGTTCAGCTTCATCGTGAGAAGCGTCGGGGAACGTTTCGACATCCGGGAGAAGGCGAGCGCGGCGCGCTTCTGGATGAAATCCGACGCCTTGGAGCCCGGAGTGGTTTCCCGGCTCAGCTCCGCGGTGATCTCTTCAGCCTCGGTTTTGGACCAGTACTTGCCGCCCGCATCCGAGGTTTCGATTGCCTTCACGAGACTCACCATCCTTGCTGTGTTGTAGGGATAGCGGAGTTTTTTCAGTTTGCTTTCAGAGAACAAAGCCATTCTTCGGTTGCCTCAAAAGAAATAAGGTTCCGTACGGTCCGGGCGTGAGCCTCAGACCGTATGGTCAGCAGCTCGATTTTATCAGGATTGCCCCGCGGTTCTGCCTTCTTTTAGCGGCGGAATCAATCCAGGGAAACGGGGCTCTTCCTGGCACCTCAGGTTATTTTTTCAATCCTGAACGGAAAGCCGCGAGAAGCGCTTCTGATGCGGCGCGGGGGTCCGCGGTGCCGCAGATTGCCGAAACGACCGCGATGCCGTCCGCTCCGGCCGCGGCGAGAGCCGCGGCGTTATGGATCTTCACGGAGCCGATCGCGACAACCGGGCAGGGTTTCACGGCAGCGAGAGCGGCAAACCCCGGGAGCCCGAGAGGCGCGGCTGCGTCGGGTTTCGTGGAGGTGCTTTCGATCGGACCGATACCGAGATAGTCGACCACGCCGGCCGCGGCGAGGCTGCGGCTTGCCTCAAGCTCCGCCGCGTTTGAGACCGAGAGCCCGATGATCGCTTCCGGCCCCATGAGGCGCCGAGCGTCTTCTGCCGGGAGGTCCTTCTGTCCGACATGAGCGCCGGCCGCGCCGATTGCCATCGCCACATCCACCTGATCATCTACGACGAGCGGCACGCCATAGGGCGCAAGTGCGCGGATCAGAGCTCGTCCGCAGGCCGCGAGCTCCCGCTTCTTCCAGTCCGGAGCCCGGAGCTGGATAATGCCGGCCCCTCCCTGGGCAGCAGCGACCGCGGTGGACACCATGCCGTCCGCGCCTCCGCAGAGTACGGGGTCCAGCACCAGGTAAAGCGACAGATCAGGGAGCGCCATCAGACGGCCTCTTCAAGAAAGTTTTCGGGCTGCAGCGTATAGAGCGCGTCGAGGTAAGCGTCGTGGAAGGAACCCGGGCCCCGGGAGGCGTTCCCGGCGATTTCCGCGGCCCGTTTCACGAACTGACAGCAGGCGATGGTGGCGACCAGCGGATCCTCCGCTTTCGCGGCGAAACCCGCGGTCAGCGCGGAGAGCGAGCATCCGGTGCCCACCACGAGCGTCGCCATGACGTTGCCGCCCACCGCCGCGAGCACGCGGGTACCGTCAGTCGCGTAGTCCGTTTCGCCTGACACGCAGACGATGCCGCCTGATCTTTGGGCGAGCGCCTTGGCGGCGTCGAGCGCCGAGCGGCTGGAGTCGAGTGAGTCGACGCCCTTGTACTGATGGGCAAACCCGGCGCAGGCGAGAATTTCAGAACCATTTCCCCGGATCACGGTGGGCCTGAGGTCAATCAGATCGGAAATCAGATCATCTCTCCAGGCGGTGCCGCCCGCGCCCACGGGGTCGAGTGTCCAGGGCTTTCCGGCTTCAGACATCGTCGCCGCGGCGAGCTTCATGCCCCGGCTGTTTTCTTCGGAAGGTGTTCCGACATTGCAGAGCAGAGCGTCCGCAGCGAACTGAGCGAAGGCTGCGGCTTCTTCCGGAGCCGGCACCATGGCCGGGGACATTCCGGCTGCCAGAAGCACATTGGCCGTGATTTCCTGTACGACGTCATTTGTGATGCACTGCACGAGCGGTCTCTGGGCGCGGACCCGCGAGAGGGCCGCCGCCACTGCCTTTGGGGAAATCGCCTCAATAGATGAATCCGTCATTTCGTCTCCGAAAAAAGCTTTTGGAAAGAGCATTTACTGTGTATCGCACTTTACCCCGAAAGTGGGATAGTGTCACCGGAATAAGCCGTGCTGATTCAGTGGAGTACTGGTATTCTTTTCAGAATTACATGGATACCTTTCCTTCGGGAACGACCCCCCGCGGGAAAAACGATAAGGAAAATCAAAGAATGGCTTTTCTGGTGAAAATTTCCGGAACCGATGTGTCTTTTCCGGCTGAGAAGGGCGAGCGGATTCTGGATGCCGCCGAGCGCGCTGGCTATGACATCCCTCACGCCTGTCGCAGCGGTTTCTGCGGCTCCTGCTCCGCTAACGTTGTCTCTGGCGACTTCATCACGTATGCCCCGGGCAGCAAGGAAGGCGTGCCGTCCCACGGTCCGAAGATTCTGACCTGCAGCACGGAAGCCGCGAGTGACGTGGAAATCGCCGTGCAGATCAAGAAGCTCGTGCGCAACATCCCCGTTACGGTTGCCGCGATGGACCGTGTGGCCCCCGATGTGATCCGCCTCGTGCTGAAGGCCGATTCCGGCAAGCCGATCGAATTCATCCCCGGACAGTTTGTCGACATTCTTCTGGAAAACAAGGAACGCCGCAGCTATTCGATCGCCTGCGATACGCCGGCTGAGAATGGCCTTGAGCTTCACATCCGCCACGTCCCGGGCGGTCTCTTCACGGACCGTCTCTTTGGCGTCAAGGGTGAGCCGATCCAGGTTGGCACGAAGCTTGAAATCGCCGCTCCCGCGGGCGACTTCCGCCTGCATAAGCGCACCCCGCACGATATCCTGATCCTCGTGACGGGCACGGGCTTCGCTCCAGCGAAGGCGATGATTGAAAACTTCATCAAGCTCCCGAGCGCCAAGCCTCACCAGGTTTATCTCTACTGGGGCGGCCGCCATAAGGTCGACCTCTACATGGATGAGCTCTGCCGCAAGTGGGACGCCGAGCACGAGTGGTTCCACTACTGCCCGGTGCTCAGCCGCCCGGACGAGTCCGAAGGCTGGACTGGCCGCGTGGGTCACGTGCAGGATCAGTTCCTCGCGGATCACCCGGATGCGTCCCAGTATGACGCTTACATCTGCGGTACGCCGCGTCTCGTGACGGATGCCGTGAACGCGCTGACGGCAGCCGGTCTCGATAAGGACTGCACCTACAGCGACTCCTTCACGTCGAAGAAGGATACGCTCTGATAAAAAAGAGCGGCCCGGCACTGCTGCCGGGCCTGCAGACCGAAGAAGGATCCCCATCGCGGGGATCCTTTTTTGTTACGCCGATTACTTGATGAACTTGATCTTCACGCCGCCGAGGTTCCCCTTTTTATCCATTTCAGGGGCGGTGATGAAGATCCGCTTATCCGCAATACCCGCTTCGGCAAGCGCTTTCGAGAGGTTCCTCGAGCGCCAGTCAGCGAGGTTATGCAGGTTGCTCTCGTCAGGCTGCACAGCGGTGTAAAGCTTCGCCTCCTTCTCTTCAAGCGTATGGCTTGCCTTGTCGTTGGGGAACTGGAGGGCATAGAGCGCGTCGACCGCCTTCTCACGGCTCCGTTCAGCTTCAGGAAGCGTCGACTGAACGATCTTCAGAAGGCCGCGGTACGTGTTCTGATGGAGCGCGTTGTCGTCACCCTTCACACTGACCACCGGCGTGATTTCGACCTTCATCTTGGGGTTATCTTTCAGCGCCTTCGTGATCTGGGCGAGCGTGCTCTTCTGCTGATCGGCCGTCATGTGGCCGCTGCCGGACATGTACGGGACGAAAGCCGCGGCGCTGGAGGAAGAACCGCCGAGCGCGAGGTTTCCGATCGAGGCGAGCAGATTTACAGGCGCTGCCACGACCTTGATGATCAGGTTTTCAAGCCCTGTGAGAATGAGGCTCGAGAACGAGAACTCAGGATCCGCGAGGTTGCCCGAGATCGGCAGATCAAATTCGATATTTCCCTGACCGTCCGTGAGGAGCGCGGTGGCAAGCGTCACAGGGAGGCTGGTCGAAGTGTCATTCGGAATGTAGTCGCCCCAGGCGAGCTGCTCAATCAGGATGTGGTTGTCAACATCGAGGAACGTCTTATCCTTCAGTGTGATATCCGACTTGATCGTGAGGTTGCCCTTCTGAATCGGGTAGGACACATAGTGAACGGTGTAGGGCGAGAAGAACGGCATCGAGACCGCGGAGATTGTCCCCTTGGCGGTGAGTTTCCCCTTATCCACGAAAGGCGAGCCGCTGCCTGTGACGTTGATCTTGGAAACCCCATTCACGACGCCGGTCATCGTGAGTGAGGAAGGCGTGTTTTCGCCTCCGATCGCGACCGGTTTCACTGTGGTATTGAGATCGGCGAACCGGAACTGGCCGGCAGGCTTGATCGAATTGTCGACAAAGGAGAAGCCCCCGTCGGTCACGCGGAATTCGCCGATACGGATCGGCTGCGAGGCGGAAACACCGGCCTTCTTCTTTGCTTCCTCCACCTTCTGCTTCACCACAGCCTGTACTTTCTTCGCTTCAGTGGCAGCCTTCCGCTTTCCGAGGAGCGGATCGATATCCAGGTTCCCCTTCGCGTCACGCGAGAGCATCATGCGGGGCTTTGCGATCTCAACTGCGGAGACCCGGATGGTGCCGGTAGCCGGTGCTTCGACGCCTGTTACCGTCGTGCGGTCCACGCGGCCGAACTTCGACTTGCCGCCTGAGATTTCAAAGGCGGTGGAGTTGATATTGAGAAAGGCGAGATTGGCGTGGCCGGACGCGCCGCTCTTCCAGTCGAGATTCGACGCGGAGACGGTGTCCGAAAGCGTCGACACCTTTGCGGCGTTCACAGGCGAAATCACCTGCGCCTTGCTGAGGTTCGCGCTCGCGACCTTGAGACTCATGTCGGAGTCACGCGTGAAGCTGATGGAGTTGATGTCAGCGTGGCCCGTATTGAAGTTAAGAAGGTCGACCGTGCTTTGAATGTCCCCCGCAGAAACGCTGGATCCCGTGAAGGCAAGCGCTTTCTTGATATCCAGCGCGCTCTTCTTAACGTCAAGCGTGCCGACGGCGAGTTTCACAGGAGTGCCGCCGGCGACCTGAAGCCGGGTGCCTTTGGAATTCACGTCAGCCGCTTTCACGGAGACGCCGCCGTCCTCACGGGTGACAACGCTGAGCGACAGTGCCTGGGCGTTCACAGCGGTGGAACCGCCTGTCACCGGATCAGCCTTGAAGTCGATCCCGGCGAGTCCAGTGGTCTGAGATGTCACACCAAGCAGTTCTTTCTTTCCGTTCCAGTTGACCGCGAGTTTCGCAGCGTTCGAATCCGTGATGGTGCTCTTGAAGTTTCCGGCCGTGAGGTCAGTCTTTTCCGCACGGACCTTGCCGCCGTCAAATGTCACGGTATCCTGTTTGCCGTTCCAGCCGACCTTTACCGTGTTTCCGGAGAGGCGGCCCGCTTTGCCGGAGAAGCTGCCGGCGTGAATTTCCGGAGTGGCGAGCGCGAGCGTCCGGGCACCGAGGCTGAGCGCCTCATCTTTGCCCTTCCAGCCAAGCGAGAAATTCTGCGCGTCGATTCCGCCGAAACCCGCGCTGAAGGAGCTCTTCGGGAGTTCCACCGCGGGTTTCGCGAGCGCGAGCTTCCCAAGGTCAAGCGATACATCACCGTCGTAGAGTGCTTTGAAGCTTTCAGCCCGGGCGTTATCCGCCTTGACGGAGAGCGGGCTCTCCCCCTTCTTCGTCAGCGCGAAATTCTTCAGATTCAGTGTGCCGCCGGCACTCACCGAGGGCTTTTCTTCCATCAGCGAATACTCGGCATCGACCTTCGCGGTCGCTCGGCTCGCGATCGTGAGACCGGCGAGTTCCGCGTAGCCTGAGATCCGGTCGAGGTTCAGGTTCTGGGCGTCAACCGAGGCCTTTCCCTTCAGAGCGCTGATATCGAGGCTGCCGTTCGTCTTCAGGCTGCCGTCGAGAATCTTCGCAGAGAGATCAAAGTTCGTGGTCTGCCCCGGGATCATCGTGACATTTTCAGCGGTGGCATTGAGAGCTGAGGCGTCGATCCGGGCGTCATGCGCCGCGTGGTCAATGAACCGGAGCGTACCGTCAGTGATGGCGGCGTTCTTCACGGTCCAGGCGAAAGCGGGCGTGGTGTCCTCAGGCTTCTTTTCATCCGCCTTTGCGTCATCCGTCTTGGGCGGCTCCGCTTTATCTGACGTTCCCGCTACCTTCGCCCAGGCGATTGATCCGTCAGCAAGCCGCTCAAGCGCGATCGTGGGGCTTTCAAGCGTGATGCCGTTTACGGTTGCCGTGCGGCCGATCACATCGACCGATCCCTGATCGATCTTGAGGCTCTTGAAGGCAATCGCGTTCGTCTTGGCTTCAGAACCCCGCATAGCGGCTGCGAAGTCATCCGCGTTTCCCGTGAAGTCGACGAGGATCGTGTTCTTTCCTCCATCCACGCCCTGGGCAAACGTAATGTCGGCATTCAGTTTCAGAGTGCCGGAGGTGACATCCATATCCAGCGGCAGCATGGCACCGAGGTGCGGCAGATCGTAGCCGTCGAGCGCGAGATGCACCCGGGTCGCCTTCGTGTTCTTGAAGGGAAGAGATTCGCCATGCAGCTCAAACGGCGTCCCATTGTCTTTCAGCGTGAGTTCGGGCTTCACGTAGATATCGCGGTCCGTGCCGATAGACCCGATGAAGGGAAGACCGAGATTGATTTCAGTCAGTTTCTCATCCACGTGATGCGACGGAACCACGATGTGGAAGTCTGAATTCGTGAGAGAAATATTGTTGAGACTGAAGCGGAAGGGTTCCTTGCTTTTTTCTTCCGTCGGCGGGAAGCGGCGGTTGATGTTATCGATGATGTCCTGGAAATTCGTCTTTCCGTTTTCATCAATCGAGAGCAGCCCGCTCACGTGATCAACCTTCAGCTCATCGAGCACGACGCCGAAGCGCGTGAGTGAAGAGAAGCCCGCCATATTCGTGTAGAGACTTCCGATTGAGACGGGCTGATCCGAGGCGTCACGCCCCGCCATCTCCACTCCCTTAGCCGAGAGCTCCAGAGTCCACGGGTTGAACTTCACTTCCTGGATCGAAACCTTGCGCCCAAGAATGTCGGACACCGGACTAGAAGCCGCCCATTTGAGTCCCGCGGAAACACCCCAGAAACCGATCGCAGAATAAACGCCGCAGGCCGCGGCGACGCCGATTGCAACCTTGGAAAGACGGTTGAGCTTCATCATTTGATCCTTCTTTTTTCTGTCGGCGCGCAGGCTCGTGACAGCGCGTGGGTCAGAACTCTCCAACTATGACTGAGATCAGTCTAATAGATTTAAACCAAAATAACCCATTCTGAGAGCAGAAAAGAAAGAAATAGAAGGAGATAAAGAGTGAAGAGTCAGTTCGTGTGAGTAGGCAAAAAGTCTTTCCGGTGCTCTTATCCAGGTACTGGATCACACCATGAAAAAAGCCCTGCATCCTGTCAGACGAGGGCTTTTTCGAGTATTAACCGAAAATAAGAAGTTCTTAAATAGCGTACGAAGTAACGATATGTGAGGAAATGATTTCCGTGTCAGATTTCGCGTTTGCCGTTCCGAAGCGCCTCGTGGAAACTGAAGAATTTATAGAGGCAGATATGGAAGGTGAAGTCCGCGGCGAGCGTGAGGAGACCGAGCGGTCCCAGCACAAGAGGGCAGGGGTTGGCGGCGGGACGGAGCGCGAGATAGATGAGAAGCACCGCGGCCAGCGCCACGTTTGCGGTCATCAGAACGAGCAGCGTGCGGATGATCAGGCGGTTTGCCTGGCGGGCGACCGCGATCACCATGTAGAGAAGATAAAGCAGCCAGACCGCGACTCCCTCAATGCCGCCGGCCGTAGCCGGGAAGCGGAAGAAGCAGGCGATCAGGGACGCGGCAAAGGCGGCCGAGAAAAGGGTAAGAATCAGTTTGTAGGAGAGTGTCATCGGGGGGTTCTGAGTTTTCATGAGTTTTCCCGCGGCGAAGGCCGCGATGGTTCGATGGCAGAAAGAAGACCGGAAGAAGGCGGCCGGGACGGGAGAGCGCCATCCGGCCCCTCTATTGGGGGGCTTCCAGAGGAACGGGCATTATATCAATGCGTTACTTTTTTTATGAGCCGGGCATAAAGCGGTCTTTCGGCCGCGCTCAGGGAAGGAGCCGGATGATGTCCTCAGGAGACGAGGCCGTAAAGTCCGGAGCCCAGAGTGACGTGTCCGCGTCCTTCGGGCGATAACCCCAGAGGGCGAGGAGAGTGGATGTGCCGGCCGCTTTGCCGGCCTCGATATCCCGTCTGTCGTCCCCGGTGTAGAGCGTCTGCTCAGGCTTCAGGGCGAGTTCCTTCAGGGCGCGGAGGATCCCGTCAGGGGCCGGTTTCAGAGGAACGCCGGGGCGGGAGCCGACGACGATCGCGCAGCGCGCCATGGCGGGGGTGGAAGCGGCAATCGCTTCGGCGAATTCCTGCGGCTTATTGGTGACAATGCCCCAGACAAGCCCTTTGCGGTCGATCGCGGCAAGGAGCTCCGTGACACCTGGAAAGAGAGTTGGCTTCCGGCAGCGTGCCTCGTAAGCCGTGAAGAATGATTCCCGGAGCGACGGGTAGCGGGGATTCTCAGGCGTCACACCGAAACCGACGCGAAGGAGAGCCGCGGATCCTTCTGATGCCGCTTCGCGGAAATCCGCGGCAGGGAGAGGAGGAAATCCGAAGGAAGCGCGGACATCATTCACGGCTCCGGCAAGCCCCGCGGCGGAATCTACCAGTGTTCCGTCCATATCAAAGAGGAAAGAGGTGAGGGATTTCTGAGACACGGCAGGCTCCACAGAAAAGACACAAAAAATAAACCTCGCCCGGAAACCGGACGAGGTTCAGCTCTTTAGTCCGAAGACTTAAGAGTCAGCTTTCAATTACTTGGCGACGCGGGTACCGGTCACTTCGATGACGGCACGACGGTTCGGCTGCAGGCACTTGATCAGCTGCTTGAAGTTCTTGATCTTGCCCTTCTTGGAAGGATTCGGGCAGTTCACGACCGGGTCAGCCTTGCCCTTACCGGTGGCGGTAATGACGTTGGCGTTGACGCCCTTGTTGACCAGGTAGGTCTTGACGGCGTCAGCACGGCGCTGGGACAGCTTCATGTTGTAAGCGTCCTTACCGATGCGGTCGGTGTAGCCGGTGGAGGTGACGACCTCGAGATCAACGCCAGCCATACGGGAGACGAGATCATCCAGGGTCTTGCGGCCTTCGGCCTTCAGCGTGGCCTTGTCGAAGTCGAACAGGGTGTCAGCGGAGAGGGTCACCTTCTCCTTGGTCGGAGCAACAGCGACAGGGGCCGGAGCGGGAGCCGGGGCCGGAGCCGGGGCAGCAGCAGGAGCCGGAGCCGGGGCAGCAGCAGGAGCCGGAGCCGTGCAGGCGGCCTTGCTCAGGATTTCCTTATCACACTGGCAGCCAGCACCGTTGTAGCCCAGGGCTTCGGCCAGAGCCGGAGTCCAGAAGCCAGTGCGCCAGCAAAGGCCGAACGGATCCATCACAACCTTGCCATCGCTGGAGGTGACATAGGGATTGACCGGTTCAGCAGCCATGGCGGAGCCAGAAGCGGCGAGCATGACGGCAGCAAGCAGGCCACCAATCTTCGCGGAAGTGTTCATTTTTTCCTCTTTCCTTTTTTTTGATCTCCCTTACGGAAGACCATTATCTAATGCAGTACGCAGGGTTTCGCCCCCTCTGCTGATAACTGCGTGCACGCTGTGCAAGTATAAGCGCCTTCTATGAAAAAAGGTGTACCGCACAGGCTACAACTTAACACTTATTCTGCCACGTGTGAGCGATGTCGAGTGCTTTCGTACGGGACATCCCCCTAAAGGACTCGGCTTTTTGTTGTTTTTTTACAACAAGCTGACCGTTGATCCAGACGTGGGTGATACTTTCCCTACCTGCACTGTAAAGCAACTGAGCCGCAGGTTCAAGTACCGGAATACTGGTAATTTCCTCGAGGAGACAGCTGAAGAGATCGGCGGATTTTCCTGCTTCCAGAGAGCCGATTTCCCGGTCCCATCCCAAGGCTTTGGCGCCTCCCATGGTCGCGGCGTACAGCATTTTGTGTACCGGGGCCGCCGTGGGGTCTTTGGCAACAGCTTTGGCGAGGAGGGCGGCGAGACGTGTCTCACCAAGCATATCGAGTTTGTCGTTGCTCGCCACTCCGTCAGTGCCGATGCCGAGATTGATTCCGGCATCCATGATTTTAGCAACAGGAGCAAAACCGCTTGCCAGTTTGAGGTTGGAGCTTGGGCAGTGGCAGACGCTCGACCCCGCTTTCGCGAGTGTATCGATATCGCTGTCAGAAAGATGCACGGAGTGAACTGAGATCAGGCGCTCATTCACGATTCCGAGTTTTTTCAGCCGCTCAATAGGACGCATCCCATACTGCTTCAGGGAGTTGCTCACTTCGCTCTCGGTTTCCTGCACATGAATATGGATCGGGAGGTTATTCCGTTCACTCAGGGCGGCGAGCTTCTTCATCGCGTCGTCAGACACGGTATAAGGCGCATGCGGACTCACCGTGACATGCACCATCGGGTCACCCCGGAAGTGCTCAATCACTTCCCCCGCCTTCTTCAGATATTCGTCGTCAGTTTTCGCCCAGGCGGAGGGGAAACCGATAAGGAACGCGGAGACCGCGCACTTCATGCCGCTCTCGCGAAGCCCCGCCGCGGCGTCCACCGGGAAGAAGTAATGGTCGTTCGTGCAGGTGACGCCGCTCTGCACCATTTCCTCTCCGGCGAGGCGGCTGCCTTCGTACACGAATTCCGGGCTCATCAGGCGGCCTTCAAGCGGCCACACCTTTTTCTGCAGCCAGTCCATCAGACTAAGGTCAGGGCCGACGCCGCGAAGCAGATTCATGGCGGCGTGCGAATGCAGGTTAACGAAACCCGGCATCACGATTTCGCCTGGCAGCTCCACGACTTCCTTCGCCTCAAACTGAGAGGCTTCGGATTCAGGAACGATTGCCGCGATCTTTCCATCTGCGATCGCGATCACGTGCTTTGTAAGCACAACGCCTTCGGGGACAATCGGGATGATCCAGGTCGGCTTCAGAAGAGTATTCACCTGCATGCTGTCATTACCTCGCAATCCATTTTTCCGGTGCTCTGAATCATAGCGGATTGAAGGGGGACAAAAAATTCCCGGGGGAGGAGAGTCCTCACCCGGGAATGTCGGCCTGAGGGATCATGCCCTCAGACACTCACCGCGATCAGGCGGCGGGAAGCTTCGCGAGCTGCTCCGTGTTGTTCTGAAGCGCTTTCTGGAAGTCGGCGAGACGCGCCTTCTCCTGATTGACGATCGCTTCCGGAGCCTTGGAGACGAAGCGCTCGTTGCCGAGCTTTGCCTCGCACTTGCGGACTTCGTTCTGAAGACGCTCGATTTCCTTCTCGAGTCGGGCGCGCTCAGCTGCCACATCGATCTTCACGACGAGCATCAGGCGCCAGTCGTCAACGATTGAGACCGGAGCGATAGCGCCCTGATTCAGCGTATCGATGTTGTCCACGAGATCCACAGACTCAAGACGGGCAAGACCCTGCAGGAACGGAGCGACAGCGGCCGCGATCTCCTTCGGGCCCTGGATCGCGAGCGGCACCTTCTGAGAGGGCGGCAGCATCATCTGGCTGCGGAGCGAACGCACGGCTTCAATCATCTTCTTCGTCACAGCCACGGCGCGGTCAGCGTCGTCGCTGCGGGCAAAGTCTTCAGCCTTCGGGTACGGAGCGACCATGATGGAAGCTTCATCCTCAGCCTTGCGGCTGCCGGTGATGAGCGACACCTTCTGCCAGAGCTCTTCCGTGATGAACGGAATGATCGGGTGGGCGAGACGCAGCGTCGCCTCAAGCACGGAGGCGAGCGTGTGGCGCGTGGCGCGCTGCTCAGCCTCGGTGCCGTTGTTCAGACGGACCTTGGCGGCCTCGAGGTACCAGTCGCAGAACTCATCCCAGATGAAGGAGTAGATCGCGTTCGCGGCGAGGTCGAGACGATAGGTCTCAAAGCCCTTCGTCACGGCTTCGATCGTGCGCGAGAGTTCGGTGATGATCCACTGATCAATATAGTTGAGCGACATTTCGCCGCCCTGGAAGCCGCAGTCCTTGCCTTCAACGTTCATCAGCACGAAGCGGGTGGCGTTCCAGAGCTTGTTGCAGAAGTTCCGGTAACCTTCGCAGCGCTTTGTGTCGAAGTTCACATTCTGGCCGAGGGTCGCGTAGGCGGCCATCGTGAAGCGGAGCGCGTCAGCGCCGTAGGCCTGCAGGCCTTCGGGGAACTGCTTGCGGAGCTTCGCCGCGATCTTCGGAGCCTTTTCAGGACGGCGCAGACCCATCGTGTTCTTCTTGATGAGGCCTTCGATATCGATACCCTGAATCAGGTCGAGCGGGTCAATCGTGTTGCCTTCGCTCTTGCTCATCTTGTGGCCTTCGGCGTCACGCACGAGACCGTGCATGTACACGTCATGGAACGGCACGCGGCCCGTGAAGTGCTTCGTCATCATCACCATGCGGGCGACCCAGAAGAAGATGATGTCGTAGCCGGTCACAAGAACGGAGGAGGGGAGGTAGAGATCGTAAGCGATCTTGTCGTCACCCTGCGGGTCAGGCCAGCCAAGGGTGGAGAACGGCACCATGGCGGACGAGAACCAGGTATCGAGCACGTCGGTGTCCTGGCGCAGCTTCACGCCTTCACCCGCCTGCTTCTGAGCCTCGGCTTCGGTCTCGGCGACGTAGCAGTTGCCCGCTTCGTCATACCAGGCCGGAATCTGATGGCCCCAGAGGAGCTGGCGCGAGAGGCACCAGTCCTGGATGTTCGTGAGCCAGTGGCGGTACACGCCCTGCCACTGTTCCGGGAAGATGTTCACATCGCCCGATTCCATCGCTTCAAGACCGATATCGGCGAGGCTCTTGCCCGGATGGGTGGAGCCTTCGCCCGCGGGCTTGCTCATCGCCATGTACCACTGCTCGGAAAGCATCGGCTCAACGATTTCACCGGTACGCGGAACGCGCGGCACCATGTGGCGGATCGCCTTCGTGCCGACGAGAAGGCCCTGCTCCTCGAGGTCCTTCAGCACGGCCTTGCGGGCTTCGTAGCGGTCCATGCCGACATACTTCGCCGGCGCGTTTTCATTGATCTTCGCGTCCTTCGTGAGAATCGAGATGCAGCGCAGATTGTGACGGCGGCCGACTTCAAAGTCGTTGAAGTCGTGGGCCGGGGTGATCTTCACGCAGCCGGAACCGAATTCGCGGTCCACGTAGGAGTCAGCGATAACCGGAATCTCACGGTCGCAGAGCGGCAGATGAACCGTGTGGCCGACGAGATCCTTGTAGCGTTCGTCTTCCGGGTTCACGGCGATCGCCTCGTCGCCGAACAGCGTCTCAGGACGGGTCGTCGCGACGATGACGTCCTTTCCGCCATCGGCTGCCGGGTAGCGGATTTCCCAGAGATGTCCGTCTTCCTCTTCAGGCTCCACTTCGACGTCGGACACCGCGGACTGCAGCTTCGGATCCCAGTTCACGAGACGCGTGCCCTTGTAGATCAGGCCTTCGCGGTAAAGCTGGACGAAAGTCTTCCGCACAACGCGCGAAAGCTTCTCATCCATCGTGAAGTAAGTGCGCTCCCAATCCACGGAGTCGCCGAGGCGGCGCATCTGCTTCAGAATCGTGCCTCCGGAGAATTCCTTCCACTCGAGCACTTTCTGCATGAACTCTTCGCGGGTGAGGGAGTGGGGATCGATTCCCTGTTTTTCAAGCTGGCGCTCGACCACGATCTGAGCCGAAATGCCGGCGTGATCGGTGCCCGGGAGCCAGAGCGTGTTGTAGCCCGCCATGCGGTGATAGCGGGTGAGCGAATCCATGACGGTCTGATTGAACGCATGCCCCATGTGCAGGATGCCCGTAATGTTGGGCGGCGGGAGCTGGATCGAGAAGCTTGGCTTGTTCTGATCGAGTCCGGCGCGGAAGTAGCCGCGCTTTTCCCATTCCGGGTACCAGTGCGCTTCAATGGAAGCGGGTTCGAAGCTCTTGGCGAGCTCTGTCATCAGAGGAGTAGTCATTTCAAAGGAGCCTTGACATACGAATACATAAAGTAACCCGCTATTTTCTCATGTTTCAGGCAGAGATAACAGAGGGACTGTGGTGTTTCGGGGCCGATCCGGAGTGAATCGGCGGAATAGTGTGAGACGGGGCTCCCGGGTGAGGATGGGGAGCCGGCCGTCATCCAGCCGGCGGAAGGCCGGCTGTTACCTTCTCATTCTCAGAAAACGGGAGGTTTCGTGCTCGACCGCGTCGCGCACGATGAGATCAATCTTCGACAGCACTTCAGCGCGGATCCGGTCCGCCGCGGCATCGGCCGCAGACCGGGCCGCGGCGTCGATCACGGTGCTGAGCCGGTCCGAAATGGCGCGTTCCAGAATCGGCTGCAGATAGGAGACCAGTTCCTGCGACGGATCACGCTGGGGCGCTGCCGGCTGAACCGGAACAGGGTCCGGCTGGTGGGGCGGCACATAGGACGGGGTCTTGAAGGACGACACGCCGAAGGGGGACGGTTCAGCGGCCGGTGCGCTCTGCGGGTTCGAAAACACAGGTTCCTCGCGGGGAGCCTGAGCCGCAGGATGCGCGGGAGCTGCCGGCTTCTGGGGCTCACGCATCAGCTCATCAAAGCCGCCGTCACCCGAAAAAACCGGTACTCCGGGCGGGAAACTGGTGCTCGGAGCGGGACTCTGAGGCTCTGTCCTGCCGAAATTCGGAGTATTGAAGGACGGGGCCGGGGAGCCGTTATTCTGCATGGTGACACCTTCTTGTCGGGGAGCTGCTGCCGGGGTTTCTGTCTGCGGGGCAGCGGCGGGAGCGATTCTCTGATAAAGCTCGGAGATTCCGGCCAGATCAATCGGAGCGGAAAGACTGCTGAGCTTTCCCCAGTTGAGGGGCAGAGGATGGGCGAGAACCGGAGTGTGGATGGGGTTTGAATTTTGAACCGTCATGGTGTTCAGCGCCTTCCCTGGTCGTAAGCCTTCAGAGGATACTTGTGATGAAGATAGATTCTATAGCGGTTGCGGGCCGCTTCGGTTTCTTCCGGGATGGAGGAGACGATATCCACCACACGGTCAAACCGCTGGAAGAGATTCTCGTAGTCAGGCGGCGTTCCCTCATCGAGAAGCAGCAGCACATCGGAATCCGGAAGAGCCGTCGGATCAGGGGAAAGAATCACGCGGGCCGACTCCGCGTCGAGCCCCCCTGCGAAGGCGTGCGGAATAAAGGACATGTCCTCAAACGCCCAGAGACGGCGGTTGAAGTCATCGAGCCGCATCCGGTCTGAACTCCATACAGCGACTGACAGTCCCATTCCCCAGACCTTATTCACGAAACGGCAGGCGTAGAAGAGTCGGTTGCCGACATTGAAGTGGAAATCTATCTGTTTCATATTCAGCCATATAGAGCGTTTGGGCCGGAATCCGGGCTTTGGAGCGGTGATAAATCTTTGCCTTGAGGGCCTCTCCTGTCCATAATGTTAACTATATGTGTTTTCCTTCAGTGGAGGCGTTACATGGATTCCGTCGTTCCGAAGATTCGTCTTTCCCGCTCAACGAACAATCTCGAAAAGCTCATCAATTTCTATTGCAATGGGCTCGGGTTCGAGGTTCTCGACCGCTATGAGGCCCAGGTTGGCTGGGACGGCGTGATCTGCGGGCACAAGGACTGGCCCTACCAGTTCGAGTTTTCGCAGAAGCGGGGCGAGGATGAAGTGCCGCGCGCTCCGACTCCCAATCACTTTATTGTGCTTTCCATTCCGGAGCACGAAGTCTGGAAGAAGACGCTCGGGCAGCTTTTCGATGCCGGCTTCCAGCAGGTGACGAATCCGCAGCTGTACGCTGACGGTGACTCAGCCGCTTTTGAGGATCCCGATGGCTATCGCGTGATCGTCCGCAACGGAACCTGGAAGAAGTAATTTGCGGAAACACGGGAATGCGGCCGTTCGCTGATGACAGGTTTGCATTTTCCGGCAATTTCTGTAAAATACTGAATCTCACGGGGAAGTAGCTCAGCTGGGAGAGCGCAGCGTTCGCATCGCTGAGGTCGGGAGTTCGATCCTCCTCTTCTCCACCAGTTTCACAAAATCCGCACTGTTTACGCAGTGCGGATTTTTTATTTCTTCAAAGCTTTACGCTGTATCGCCCCGCCTTGCGCCGAAATTTTTCCCGTCAATTGCTTACGAATTACTGAAGAATTTCTGCGGACGTTACCCCCTCAGTTGGTATCATGAAAACGCCGGTTTCGCCCAGAGCGGAACCACCTGATCGTCAACTCCTTCCGGAGCAGATCCGCCCTTCCTCATTGGCTGCAGAGTCGCAAAGCGAAGGATCCGGGGTGTTCCCATCGATTGAAGAGGGAAAATTGAAAAAACTTTCCATCGCAGCTACGCCTGAAGCGCGCAAAGCCTTCCAGGCGGAAAGAACCGTTGTCGATATCCGTTCCTCTGACCTGACGGAATCTTCCGTCATCGTCATGACGGCGACCGAGGCGGACCGCGGTCTGCTCTCCCGCGTCAAGGCTCACGCCTTCGAGATCCCGATTGTCCTCGTGAAGGACGGTACAGGGACCTTTCCCCCGGATCTGATCGGGCAGGTTTCCCAGGTGATTGATAACAATCCCACGAATCTCGCCTATAACGGCCGTCAGATCGACGCCGCGGCGCAGCGCTACGAGGACTCGCTTCTCCCGCCGTTCTTCGGCGCGCTTGAGAAGTATGTGGAGGAGGGGAAGAGCCAATTTGACTGCCCGGGTCATCAGGGCGGCGCGTTTTTCCGCCGTCATCCCGTGGGGCGGGAGTTTTATAACTTCTTCGGTGAAAACATCTTCCGCTCGGACCTCTGCAACGCGGACGTGTCGATGGGAGATCTCCTGATTCACGAGGGCTATCCGTACGAAGCCCAGAGGAACGCCGCGAAGGTGTTTAACGCCGATAACACGTACTTTGTGCTTGGCGGGACGTCCGCCTCAAACCAGGTGGTGCTCACCGCGCTTCTAGCGCCGGGCGATCTGGTGCTCTACGACAGCAATAACCACAAGTCCGTGCAGCACGGCGCCCTGATTCAGGCGGGTGCCACGGCGGTGTATCTCGAAACCGCGCGGAACGCCTATGGATTCATCGGCGGGATCGATAACCACTGCTTCGATGAGGATTACATCCGAAGAATCGCGGCGGAAGCGGATCCGGAGCGCGCCAAAGCGAAGCGCCCCTTCCGCCTCGCAGTGATCCAGCTCGGGACCTATGACGGCACGATCGGGAACGCGCGTCAGATCGTTGATCGGATCGGGCACCTCTGCGACTACATCCTCTTTGACTCCGCGTGGGTGGGGTACGAACAGTTCATTCCGATGATGAAGGACTGCTCGCCGCTCCTGCTTGAACTCGGGCCCGAGGATCCGGGGATCTTTGTCACGCAGTCCGTGCATAAGCAGCTCGCCGGCTTTTCTCAGACCTCACAGATCCATAAGAAGGACAGCCACATCAAGGGGCAGAAGCGCTACGTGTCGCATAAGCGGCTTAATTCAGCCTTCATGATGCACGCGTCGACCAGCCCTTTCTATCCGCTTTTCTCGGCGCTTGACGTCAACGCTCAGATGCATGCCGGCGCGTCCGGGCGTCTGCTCTGGGATGACTGCGTGAAGGTCGGGATCGAGGCGAGAAAGTATCTCCTGAAGACCTGCCGCTATATCCGCCCGTTTATTCCTCCCGAGGTGGACGGGAAGCCCTGGGACAGCTATCCGACTGAGCAGATCGCAAGGGATCTCCGGTTCTTCAAGTATGAGCCGGGCGCGAAGTGGCACGGCTTTGAGGATTACGGCCCCGATCAGTACTTCGTGGATCCGTGCAAGTTCCTCCTCACGACCCCCGGCATCAATATCGAGCGCGGGGAGTATGAGCCGTTCGGCGTGCCGGCCGGGATCCTCGCTGAGTACCTGCGTGAGAACGGCATCGTGCCGGAGAAGGCGGACCTGAATTCGATCCTCTTCCTCATGACCCCGGCGGAAGATCTCGCGAAGATGGAGAACCTCGTGAACCGGATCGCGCATTTCGAGCGGCTCCTGGACGCGAACGCGCCGCTCTCCGAAGTGCTCCCGGTTCTGTACCGGAATCACGCTGAGCGGTACCGCGACTACACGATCCGGGATCTCTGCCAGGAGCTTCACGACTACTACCGCGAGTACGACCTGAAGTCGATCCAGAAAGCGATGTTCAGAAAGGATGAGCTGCCGCACCGCGCGATGCTTCCCCAGGCGGCGAATTACGAGCTGGTGCGCGGGAACTGTGAACTGATTCCGCTTTCTGAAGCCCGGGGCCGGATTGCGCTCGAAGGGGCGCTCCCGTATCCCCCCGGCGTCATCACCTGCGTTCCGGGTGAAGTCTGGGAGGGGGTGGTGCTCGACTACTTCCTCGCGCTTGAAGAGGGGGTGAACCGGCTTCCAGGATTTACGCCTGAGCTCCAGGGCGTCTATATCGAAAAGGATCCGGATGGACGCCGCAGGATTTATGGCTATGTACTCACCCGCGAGCGGGCACGCGAACTGGGTCTTCGGATGGGATTCGGACGCGGCATTCCGGATTAGTGACTTATTGATTTAATAACAGAAAAGGGCGCAGCGATGCGCCCTTTTCGTTTCCGGAAAGCCCCGGTTTTCGGAGCTGAAACAGAAAAAGCCAGAAAGCTTTCGCTTTCTGGCTTTTGGAATTCTGGCTCCCCGAGTTGGGCTCGAACCAACGACCCACGGATTAACAGTCCGTTGCTCTACCGACTGAGCTATCGGGGAATCAACGAGAATTAACTTTACAGATTTATCCTCGTAATGTCAAGAAAAAAATTTTGAAGGAATCTTTTCTGACGTATTTACGGTATGCCGCAATCAGTTCTTCTGAACCGCCGTGAAGGCCTTCGCCACGTACTGCACGTTGTGGTTATTGAGGCCGGCAATGCAGATACGGCCGTTCGCCACAGCGTAGATGCCGTATTCCTTCTTCAGGCGCTCAACCTGTTCCGGGGTGAAGCCCGTGAAGGAGAACATGCCGTCCTGAGCCGTCACGAAGCTGAAGTCGCGCGGGGAGCCTTCGGCGTCCATCGCGTTCTTCAGGGCAACACGCATCGAGCGGATACGGGCGCGCATTTCGCCGAGTTCCTCTTCCCACTGAGCACGGAGCACCGGGTCGCCGGCAACGGTGGCGACGAGGGAGGCGCCGTAGTTCGGCGGGTTGGAGTAGTTGGCGCGGGCCATCTGCTTCACTTGAGAGAGCACGCGGGCCGCTTCATCAGCGTTCTGGCAGACAACCGTCAGGCCGCCGACACGCTCGCCGTACAGGCTGAAGGACTTGGAGAAGGAGGAGGAAACGAGGAAGCTGATGCCGGATTCAGCAAAGAGCCGGATCGAGAAAGCGTCTTCCTCGAGACCGCGGTCAAAGCCCTGGTAGGCGATATCGAGGAGCGGAACGAGGCCGCGGTCGATCACGATCTGGAGGACTTCCTTCCACTGGTCAGCCGTGAAGTCGAGGCCGGTCGGGTTGTGGCAGCAGGCGTGCAGAATGACGACAGTGCCGGCTTCCTTCGCGCGGAGGTCAGCGAGCAGCTGCTCAAAGGCGATCGTGCCGTCAGCCTTGTTGTAGTACTGATAGTGGGAAACGTCGAAACCAGCCTGCTTGAAGATGGCGTTATGGTTGCCCCAGGTCGGAACGGAGGTCGCGGCCTTGGTCTTGCCGACAACAAAGTGGAGGAGGTCAGCGGCGAGCTTGATAGCGCCGGTGCCGCCGAGTGACTGCACCGTGCAGGCGCGGCGGGAGCGGACGACTTCAGAGTCCTTGCCGAACAGCAGTTCCTGGACAAAAGCGCCGAGAGCCGGATTGCCGGAAATCTGACCGTAGCCGTGAGGGGCAGCGGCGTTGTAGAGGCGGGTTTCGGCTTCACGCACAGCGCGAAGAACCGGGATCTTGCCTTCTTCTGTCTGATAGACACCGACGCTCAGATTCACCTTTTCGGCGCGGGGATCGGCTTTGTACTGCTGACCGACACCCAGAATGGGGTCTTCAGGGGCACCAGCAACTTCTGCAAAGAGCTTATCTGTCATATTGATGTGATTCCAGCAATAAAAGAGAAGCATCGGCGTCCCGGCGTCACAAGCAGTCGGGAAGGAGTGCTTCGGAGTGGGTTATGGAAAAAAGCCGTGAATAAAAGTATATACAGAGTGTATGCCCCGGCCGTTCCCAAAAGAGCGTCAGGTGCTACGATTTTCTCCTTATGGCACGCCGGGTAATGCCAAACAAATGCGTTAAAAAAGTGAGGTTCCGTGGATAAAGTCATTTCATTTCCCCATTCCCCTTTCATTCTTCATGCGCCTTATGAGCCGAGCGGCGATCAGCCTGAGGCAATCAGAAAACTCTGTGAGGGGCTCGATGACGGACTGATGGGGCAGACGCTTCTTGGTGTCACGGGGTCCGGAAAGACCTTCACGATGGCGAACATCATTGCGCGCACCGGGGTGCCGACGCTCGTGATGGCGCCGAATAAAACGCTCGCGGCGCAGCTCTACTCCGAATTCCGGGATTTCTTCCCGGAAAACGCGGTGGAGTACTTCGTGTCGTACTACGACTACTACCAGCCGGAGGCGTACGTGCCGTCGCGGGATCTCTATATAGAGAAAGACTCCGCGATCAATGACCACATTGAGCAGATGCGGCTATCCGCGTCGAAATCGATCCTTGAGCGGCGTGACGTGATCATCGTGGCGACGGTGTCCGCGATCTACGGCATCGGGGAGCCGGAGAGCTACACGAAGATGCGTCTCATCATCCGGCGCGGTGACACAAAGACCCGTGAGGACTTCGTGCGGCAGCTGGTTGGCATGCAGTACAAGCGAAGCGATATGGAGTTCCGCCGCGGCACGTTCCGCGTCCGGGGCGACACGATCGATATCTTCCCCTCGGAACACTCGGAAACAGCGGTCCGGATTGAGCTCTTTGATGACGAAGTGGATGAGGTGAGTCTCTTCGATCCGCTCACCGGGCACGTGATTCAGAAGGTGCCGCGCTTCGTGGTCTACCCGGCTTCGAACTACGTGACGCCGAAGGATGACGTGATGCGGGCGATTGAGTCCATCAAGGAGGAACTGCGGGACCGCGTCGAATTTTTCCAGAAGGAGGGAAAGGTCGTCGAGGCGCAGCGCCTTCAGCAGCGGACGCTTTTTGACCTCGAGATGCTGCAGGAAGTGGGGTTCTGCAAGGGCATTGAGAACTACACGCGGCATCTCTCAGGGCTGAAGCCCGGGGAGCCGCCCGCGTGCCTGCTCGACTATTTCCCCGCGGACTCCATCATGTTTTTTGACGAGAGCCATGTGACGATGGGGCAGATCGGCGGCATGTACCGCGGGAACCTCTCACGGAAAACGACGCTCGTTGAATACGGCTTCCGCCTTCCCTCAGCACTCGATAACCGGCCGCTCCGGTTTGATGAGTTTGAGCATAAGATGCGCCGTTCGATCTTTGTCTCGGCCACTCCCGCGCAGTGGGAGCTCGAGCACTCGGCTCAGGTGGTGGAGCAGGTGGTGCGTCCGACTGGGCTTCTGGATCCGGAGGTTGAAGTGCGGCCCGCGAAGACCCAGGTGGATGATGTGCTTTCTGAAATCTATGAGCGCACCGCCAAGGGGGAGCGTGTCCTGATCACGACGCTCACGAAGAAGATGGCCGAGGACCTCACGGAGTTCCTCGCCGAGAACAAAGTGAAGGTGCGATACCTTCACTCTGAAATCGATACGGTGGAGCGTGTCGAAATCATCCGGGATCTCCGTCAGGGCGTATTTGACGTTCTGGTCGGCATCAATCTGCTTCGCGAGGGCCTCGATATTCCTGAGGTGTCACTCGTCGCCATTCTGGACGCGGATAAGGAGGGCTTCCTCCGAAGCGAGCGGAGTCTCGTGCAGACGATCGGCCGCGCGGCCCGGAATCTGGAAGGCAAGGCGATTCTCTACGCGGATCAGATGACGGACTCCATGAAGGCCGCTATCACGGAAACGAACCGCCGCCGCGCGAAGCAGATGGCGTTTAATGAAGAGCACCATATTGTCCCGAAGGGCATCAAGAAGGAAGTCCGCGACATCATTGACGGCGTCTACCGGGCGCCCGAAGTGAAGGCGGAGGAGGATACAACGGATCTCTCGGACGAAAAGGCGGTGTCTCAGCGCGTGAAGCAGCTGGAGAAGCAGATGGCGGCCTATGCCCGTGATCTCGAATTTGAGAAGGCTGCGGCAGTCCGTGATCAGCTTGATGCGCTTAAGAAAAGGCTCTTCGGCGCATCGGTTCCGGACCTGCCTGAAAAGGCCTGAAACACGGAAAAGAACGGCGTTTGCAACAATCCGTATCATTCCTACTCTTGAATTCGTAAATAAAAGCGGTACGATAGAGCGGATAATTGCCCGCCTTGGCGGCGGACAGCTACTTTTTTACTCTCGGAATATATGATCAAAGTCCTTTTTGTCTGCATGGGCAACATCTGCCGGTCCCCCACTGCCGAAGCTGTTTTTCGCAAAATGGTGACAGACGCCGGCATAGGTTCCGAAGTCGCAGTGGATTCCGCTGGCACCCATGGTTATCACGTCGGCGAAGCGCCTGACGTCCGTTCTCAGCTGGCCGGACGCAAGCGCGGCTACGATCTGTCCGCTCACCGGGCGCGCCAGATCACGCTTGATGACTATTCCAGCGCGGACTTTATTCTGGCGATGGACTGGGAGAATCTCTCAGAGCTTCAGCGCCAGTGCCCCCCGGTATTCCGCCATAAGCTGCACCTGCTGATGCGCTACGCGAGCGAGTACGATGCCGCGGTCATTCCTGACCCCTACTATGGCGGTACGAATGGCTTTAACCTTGTGCTCGACTACTGTGAGGATGCCTGCCAGGGGCTGCTTGAAATCGTGAAGCGCCGTGTATCGATGTATGCCCCGGCTCCCCAGCCTCAGAAGGGAGAAGCGGAGCACTAGTTTCAGAGGTTTTATTTTTTCCCCTTATTTAGAGGCCGTCTCCTGACGGCCTTTTTTTTCACCCATACGAATAAGGCTCACGTCGTTCTTAATCCTGAGTTAAATTGTCGGGTATTGGTGTATGATCTCTGTGTTTCATCTAGGTGGGATTGAATAGGGAACCGAAAAATAATGAGACTGACGACCAAAGGACGCTTTGCTGTAACGGCTCTTCTCGATATGGCTATCCATGCCGGCGAGAACCCCGTTTCGCTGACGGAGATCGCCGAGCGGCAATCGATTTCGGTTGCTTACCTCGAGCAGCTCTTCGGAAAGCTGCGTCGCGCCGGACTCGTTGTCAGCGTCCGGGGACCTGGCGGTGGCTACCGCCTTGCCCGCGGTGCCTGCGAGATTTCGGCTGCCGACATCATCAATGTTGTTGAGGACAATCTGGACGCGACGCAGTGCGGCGGCAAATCAAGCTGTCACCACGACGGCGCTGAATGTATGACGCACGAGCTTTGGGCGTCGCTCAATCAGAAACTCGAAGATGTGCTTTCTGAGGCGACGCTCGCGAAACTCGTCGAGCAGAACAAAGAGCGGCAGAAGCTTGCCCAGTCCGGCATTGCCTACGTGAAAATTGACCCGGCTGCTATGCGGCGGAGCCATAAGAATACGGCCCAAAAGGAAACTCAGAAGTAACTGAGCGTCCTTACAGCGAGGAGAAACTTTTAAATGCTTAAATTGCCTGTTTACCTGGATTATTCCGCGACGACTCCGGTTGATCCGCGGGTTGCAAAGAAAATGATTCCGTACCTCACGGAGATCTTCGGCAATCCGGCGAGCCGTAGCCATGCTTACGGCTGGGAAGCAGAAAAGGCGGTCGAAGAGGCCCGCGGTCAGGTCGCAGCGCTGATCAACGCCGATCCGCGTGAAATCGTCTGGACCTCAGGCGCCACGGAAGCTGACAACCTCGCTCTGAAGGGCGCTGCTCACTTCTATAAGGATAAGGGCAAGCATCTCATCACGCAGAAGACGGAACATAAGGCTGTTCTCGACTCGATGCGCCGTCTCGAATCCGAAGGCTACGAGGTGACTTACCTCGATGTCGACGGTGACGGTCTCGTGGATCCGGCCGCTGTTGAAGCCGCCATCCGCCCGGATACGACGCTCGTTTCCATCATGGGCGTGAATAACGAAATCGGCACGATTCAGCCGATTTTCGAAATCGGTGAGATCTGCCACAAGCACGGCGTGCTTTTCCACGTCGACGCTACGCAGGCTATCGGAAAGCTCCACTTCGATATGAAGAACCAACCGATCGACCTCATGAGCATGTCGAGCCACAAGGTGTACGGCCCGAAGGGCATGGGCGCTCTTTACGTCCGCCGCAAGCCCCGCGTTCGTATTGAATGCCAGATCGACGGCGGCGGACACGAACGCGGCATGCGTTCCGGCACGCTCGCGACGCAGCAGATCGTCGGCATGGGCGAAGCCTATCGCATCCTGAAGGAGGAGATGGACGAGGAGAATGAACGCATCCGCAAGCTCCGCGACCGCCTCTGGGAAGGCATCCAGAAGAACATCCCGTGCGTCGTGCTGAACGGCTCCTGGGAACACCGCGTGGGCTTCAACCTGAACGTTTCCTTCGAGTACATCGAGGGTGAATCCCTCATGATGGCCTGCAAGAATCTCGCTGTGTCGTCGGGCTCCGCCTGCACCTCCGCGTCGCTTGAGCCGTCCTTCGTGCTGAAGGCTCTCGGCCGCCCGGATGAACTCGCTCACAGCTCGATCCGCTTCACGCTCGGCCGCTTCACGACTGAGGAAGAGATCGACTACACGATCAAGGAGCTCACGGAGGCCGTGACGCGGCTTCGCGAACTCTCCCCGCTCTGGGAAATGCACCAGAAGGGCATCGATACGACGAAGGTTCAGTGGGCCAAGATGTAAGGCCGGATTTCCTTCGGAACAGATTCAGTAATTAACCGGTATCCGGGCGGAAGAAACCGCCCGGAGCGTTGAAAGGAGGACACTAAAGTGCCCTATAGCGAAAAAGTCATCGACCACTACGAACATCCCCGCAATGTCGGCACGCTCGATTCCGACGCGAATGACGTCGGCACCGGCATGGTCGGCGCCCCGGCCTGCGGCGACGTGATGCGCCTTCAGATCAAGGTGGACGACAAGACCGGCATCATTGAAGACGCGAAATTCAAGACCTACGGCTGCGGTTCCGCCATTGCCTCGAGCTCGCTTGTAACCGAGTGGGTGAAGGGCAAGACGCTCGACGAGGCGGCCGCCCTGAAGAACTCCGAAATCGCCGAAGAGCTCGCGCTCCCGCCGGTGAAGATTCACTGTTCGATTCTTGCCGAAGACGCCGTTAAGGCTGCTATCGCCGATTACCGCGCGAAGCAGGCGAAGAAGGCCTGATTACCAGGCAAAGGAGCAGAAGAATGACCGTTTCTATGACTGAAGCCGCCGCCAAGCACGTTTCCCAGTTCCTGGAGAAGCGCGGCAAGGGCATCGGCCTGCGTGTCGGCGTGAAGACCTCGGGCTGTTCCGGCATGGCCTACAAGCTCGAGTTCGCTGACGTTCTCGAACCGGATGATCAGGTGTTCGATTCCCACGGCATCAAGGTGATCGTGGATCCGAAGAGCCTCGTCTACATCGACGGCACCCAGCTCGACTACACCCGCGAGGGCATTCAGGAAGGCTTCAAGTTCAATAACCCGAACGAAAAAGACCACTGCGGCTGCGGCAAGTCCTTCAGCGTCTGAAGAAGGTCGCCCCGGTCATGGCGGATAAGCTTGATATGTTCCAGCTTCTCGGCGTGCCGAGAAAATTCCGGGTGGATCAGAAGGCGCTCGATGAAGGCTACCGCCGGGTCGAGCTCCAGGTTCACCCCGACCGCTTCGCTTCGGCCACTCCCGCGATGAAGCGCGTGGCCGAGCAGTGGTCTCAGCGCGCGAACGAAGCGCTTTCCACACTTTCAGATCCCCTGAAGCGGGCGGTCTATCTCTGTGAGTCCGCGGGCTTCCCCGTGAACGCCGAGAACAACACCCGCATGCCAGTCGACTTCCTCATGCAGCAGATGGAGTGGCGCGAAAAGTTTGAGGCGGGGAAGAATTCCCCTGAAGCTCTCGCGAAACTCGCCTCCGTTGTGCAGGAGGAGAAGACAGCGCTCGTGGACCGTCTCGCAGCCCTTCTCGATGATGAGCAGAGCCCCGAAAAAGCGGTTTCTGAAGTCCGCCGCCTGATGTTCGTCGACAAGATGGCCCGCGACATTGCCGCCGCCATCCATCAGTAAGAAAAAAGAATAAGGAAAAAATCCATGCCTTTGCTTCAGATCGCAGAACCCGGAATGTCTGAGGTTCCGCACTCCGTCCATCTGGCGGTCGGAATCGATCTTGGAACCACGAATTCTCTCGTTGCGACCGTGAAGAACGGCGAAGCGGTCGTGCTCGAGGACGAGAAGGGCTCGGCTCTTCTTCCGTCCGTTGTCCGATATCTCCCGGACGGCACGGTGCAGGTCGGACGCGAGGCGCTTCAGCGCGCGGCCGAAGACCCGCAGAATACGATTTCCAGCGCGAAGCGGCTGATCGGGCGGACCCTTTCGGAAATTGCGGATCCTTCGCATCTTCCGTTCCGTCTGCTTGATAACCCCGGCATGGTGAAGATTGAAACCGCGGCCGGCGTGAAGACGCCTGAAGAGGTTTCCTCAGAAGTCCTGAAGGTGCTCCGCGCCCGGGCTGAGGCGGATCTCGAAGGGGAACTTGTGGGCGCCGTGATTACGTGCCCGGCGTACTTTGATGACGCGCAGCGTCAGGCGACGAAGGACGCGGGGCGCCTTGCCGGCCTCAATGTTCTCCGTCTGCTGAATGAGCCGACGGCCGCTGCTCTGGCCTATGGCCTCGATAAGGCAGCGGAAGGAATTTACATCGTCTATGACCTCGGCGGCGGCACGTTTGACGTGTCGATTCTGAAGCTTGACCGGGGTGTTTTCCAGGTACTCGCGACGGGCGGCAATTCGGCGCTTGGCGGCGACGACTTTGACCGCGCGGTTTTCTCCTGGGCTATCGCAAAGACGGGCGTTTCGGATACCAGCCTCACTCCCGCGGATAAGCGCCGGCTGCTCGCAGAAAGCCGCGCCGCGAAAGAGCGTCTGACTGATGCCGAATCGACTGAATTCCACGTGAAGCTTGAGGATGGGCGCGAGGTGTCACTTCCGCTCAGCCGCGCTGAATTTGAGGACGCCACGAAGGCGCTGCTTCAGAAGACGCTTGACGCGGTCCGCGCGACGCTCGCTGACGCAAAGCTCAATGCCGCTGATGTGAAGGGCGTTGTGCTTGTCGGCGGCGCGACCCGCATGCCGATGGTGCCGCGTCTGATCCGCGACTACTTTGGGAAAGAGCCGCTCGCCGGCATCGATCCCGATAAGGTTGTGGCGATCGGCGCCGCGATCCAGGCGAATAAGCTCGCTGGCAACGAAGTGGAAAACGATTTCCTCCTTCTCGATGTCACTCCGCTTTCTCTTGGTCTTGAGACGATGGGCGGTCTCGTTGAGAAGGTGATCCCGAAGAACACCCCGATTCCGGTGGCCCGCGCCCAGGACTTCACGACGTTCAAGGACGGTCAGACCGCGATGGCGATCCACGTACTGCAGGGCGAGCGCGAGCTCGTTGATAACTGCCGGTCGCTCGCGAGGTTTGAGCTCCGAGGCATCCCTCCGATGGTGGCGGGCGCCGCGCGTATCCGCGTGACGTTCCAGGTGGATGCGGACGGACTGCTTTCTGTCAGCGCCCGTGAGCAGACGACCGGGGTTGAGAGCTCCGTTGAAGTGAAGCCGTCCTACGGTCTCACCGATGACGACATCGTGAAGATGCTCCGCGAAGGCAACCAGAACGCTGAGGAAGACAAGGCCGCGCGTGATCTGCGTGAAGCACAGGTCGAAGCGAAGCGTATTGTTGAATCAACGGTCTCCGCGCTTGCCGCTGACCGCGATCTGCTTTCGAAGGAAGAAGAAGCGAAGATTCTTGACCTCGTGCGCCACACGCTTACGCTTTCTGAAGCAGATGACACCCAGGCGATCAAGGACGCGATGGACGCGCTCGCCAAGGGTACCGAGCATTTTGCCGAACTCCGTATGGACCGCAGCATTCAGAAGGCGCTCGCGGGCCAGAACGTGAATGACATTTAACGAATAGGAGGCATCTGATGCCGAAGATTACTGTCCTGCCGAACCCGAAATACTGTCCTGAGGGCGCGGAGTTTGAAATGGCGACGGGTGAGAACCTGATCCGCGGGCTTCTCTCGCACGGTGTGAAGATTGAGCATGCCTGCGAAATGTCCTGCGCCTGCTCCACCTGCCACGTGATCATCCGCAAGGGTTTTGATTCGCTCGAGGAGCCGTCTGATAAAGAATACGACTGCCTCGATAAGGCCTGGGGCGTCGGCGCTCTGTCCCGTCTCTCCTGCCAGGTGAAGGTGGCGGACGAGGATCTCACGATCGAAGTCCCGAAGTACACCCGTAACCAGGTTTCCGAGGACGACTGATATGGCGCTCACCTGGAAGGACACAGGGACCATTGCGGAGACCCTCTACGACAACGATCCCGATCTCGATCCGACGACGCTTCGCTTCACGGAACTGCACGATATGGTGTGCGCGCTCCCCGGCTTCTCGGATGATCCCGAGAAATCCTCTGAAGCGATTCTCGAAGCGATCCTGCAGGCGTGGCTCGATGAGCGTGAGTAACGCCTGCCGCGCTAGGCGCTGAAGCGGCCTCGGTCTGATTTCCCGACAGCCGCTCTGCGTTATTATTGAAAGCCTCGCAGCCCCTCCTGCGAGGCTTTTCTTATAAGGATCAAAAAATGCCGTTCAATCTTCGGAATCGCAGCCTGCTTAGCCTCTGTCACCACACTCCTGCTGAAATCACGTATCTCGTCGACCTCGCGGAAGACCTGAAGCGGGCGAAGCGAGGCGGCTACGAAGTGCCGCGTCTGAAGGGAAAAAATATCGCCCTGATTTTTGAGAAGACCTCAACCCGTACGCGGAGCGCCTTTGAAGTGGCAGCGGCCGATCAGGGCGCGCATACGACATTCTTTGACCCGTCGGCCTCTCAGTTCGGCCACAAGGAGAGCGTGAAGGATTCGGCCCGGGTGCTCGGGCAGATCTATGACGCGATCGAGTACCGCGGCTTTGCCCAGAAGACCGTGGAAGAGCTCGCGAAGTACGCCGGCGTTCCGGTCTTCAACGGCCTCACCGATGAATGGCATCCGACGCAGATGCTCTGTGACCTCCTTACGATGCGTGAGCACTGCCACAAGCCCTTTAACCAGATCAGCTTCGCCTACATGGGTGACGCCCGTTTCAACACCGGGAATTCGCTTCTCATGATCGGCGCGAAGATGGGCATGGATGTCCGCATCGGTGCCCCGAAGGCCTACTGGCCCGAGAAGTCGGTGCTCGATATGTGCGAGGCCTTTGCCCGCGAGAGCGGCGCGAAGATCACGCTGACGGAAAACGCGGAAGAAGCCGTGAAGGGCGTCGATTTCATCCACACCGACATCTGGGTTTCGATGGGTGAACCCGCGGACGTTTGGGATCAGCGTATTCATGACCTGATGCCCTATCAGGTGAACGCCGCGCTCCTGAAGGCTTCGGGCAACCCGCGCGTGAAATTCATGCACTGCCTCCCCGCGTACCACAACGCGGAAACAAAGGTGGGTCAGGCCGTGATCGCCGCGCATCCGGAACTCGCGACCGGTGTCGAGGTGACGGAAGAGGTGTTTGAGTCCCCGGCCTCTATCGTCTTTGACCAGGCCGGCAACCGTCTCCATACGATCAAGGCCGTGATGGTGGCAGCGCTTGCCTGCTGAGACTGACACCCGAGTGAGATAAAAGAAAATGAGCGCCGGAAAGGATTCCGGCGCTCATTTTTTTAACCGCAGATGAAGGAATTCGCTCAGACAAACGCCTGATAGAAACCTTCGGGAAGCGTTTTCCCAGTCTTCGCCGCGAGCCAGTGGAGGGCGGCGAGCGACGCTTCGCTTGTCACCTTGCCGCGGGCGATGAGTTCCGCCATGGCGTCCGCGTCGAGGAGTTCCGTCGCCTGCACTTCTCCGTCGACGTTATGAGGCGTCACGCCGTCACGGAGCCGTGCGGTGTAGCAGTAGGCGCGTTCCAGCATCCAGCCGGACTCGGTCGGGCGGCTCGTGAGGAACACGGTCTCGGGGACGAGCTCATAGTCCTCAGGCGTAAGCCCGGCCTCTTCCGCGGCTTCGCGCTTCATAGCGTCAAGCGGGGTTTCGCCTGCTGCCACCATGCCGGCCGCGAGGTTATCCCATTTGCCAGGATTGATGTCCTTCGTGTCTGAGCGCTGCGAGGTCCAGATACGGCCGTCCGGCGTGACACCGTTCATATGAACGGCGACCGTAAGAAGACCGAGAAGACGGAACGCGCTCCGCTCAAGCACCGCGATGCGGGGACCGCCTTCCGGCATCTGAACGTCCACGAGTTCGCCGCGCCAGCGGTGAATCCGGCCTTCGTCCCGGAGGAGAGCCGCGGCGAGCGCGAGGATCGCGGAGAGCGTTTCCTCGCTGTCAGACGCGGCGCCGATCGAAAGCGACGCGCCGTCGAAGGCCGCACCCTCGATCCGTTCCGCGATCAGCCGGGCGTCGTCCTCAGACACCGACCCGGCTGCTCTGCCGCCGATCACAAGGCTCTTCCGCGAAGGATCGAGTGAGGCGGAAGCCTGCTTCGAATACTTCGCGAAGGATTTCCCAATCCGCCACTTGGTATCGGTCATGGCGCTCTTACTTCAGAAGATCCGCTTCGGGACGCATCTGCGGGAAGAGGAGCACGTCACGGATGCTCGGAGCGTCCGTGAGGAGCATGGCGAGACGGTCAATACCGATGCCGCAGCCGGAGGTCGGGGCGAGGCCGTACTCCAGGGCGCGGATGTAGTCCGCGTCGTAGTACATCGCTTCATCGTCGCCCTTGCTCTTCGCGTCAGCCTGAGCCTTGAAGCGGCGGGCCTGATCGTCCGGGTCATTGAGCTCAGAGAAGCCGTTCGCGTGCTCGCGGCCGACGATATAGAGCTCGAAGCGCTCGCAGATGCTCGGATCGCTGTCTGAGGCGCGGGCGAGCGGCGACACTTCGGTCGGGAAGTTGATGAGGAAAGTCGGGCGGATCAGCTTCGCTTCGGCGACAAGGTCAAACATCGCCATGAGGAGCGTGCCGTAGCCGACGAAATCCTTCTGCGGCTCGCCGCGGCGGGCGAGTTCAGCGCGGAGGAATGCCTCATCATCAATCTGCTCGGACGTGTAGTCCGAGTACTTCATGATCGCTTCCTTCGGCGTGAGACGGTCAAAAGGCTGCGAGAGATCCACCGTGACGCCCTGATACTGGACAACGGCGGAACCGGTTGCCTTGATCGCGGCGTAGCGGATCAGTTCTTCGGTGAAGTCCATCTGGATGCGGTAATCCCAGTACGCGGCGTACCACTCGATCGTCGTGAATTCCGGGTTGTGACGGACGTCCATGCCTTCGTTACGGAAGCAGCGGTTCATGTCATAGACACGTTCCATGCCGCCCACCACGAGACGCTTCAGATAGAGTTCCGGAGCGATTCGGAGGTAGAGATCAACGTCAAGCGCGTTGTGATGCGTGATGAAGGGCTTCGCGTTCGCGCCGCCCGGGATCGGGTGCAGCATCGGGGTTTCGACTTCGAGGAAGCGGTGCTGCGTCATGAAGTCGCGGATCGCCGTGATCATCTTGGAACGCGTGATGAAGCGGTTGCGCGACACGTCATTCGTCATCAGATCGACGTAACGCTGGCGGTAGATCAGTTCCGGATCCGTGATGCCCTTATGCTTGTCGGGAAGCGGACGGATCGACTTCGTGAGGAGACGAAGCGTCTCGACGTGAACGGAGAGTTCACCCGTCTTCGTCTTGAAGAGATAGCCGGTGGAGCCGACGATATCACCCACGTCCCAGGTCTTGAAGTTCTTGTACGCCTCTTCGCCGAGCGCGTCGCGCGTGACGAAGTACTGGATCGTGCCGGTCATGTCCTTCACGGTGAGGAAGGAGACCTTGCCCATCACGCGCTTCAGCATGATGCGGCCGGCGGTCTGAACCTCAACCTTTTCGGAAGCCTCAAACGTTTCGCGGTCTTCGGCGTCGTACTTCGCGTGCAGATCGGCAAAGTAGTCCTTGCGGCGGAAATCGTTCGGGTAGGCGGCGTTCGCGTCGCGGAGCAGCTGCAGCTTGGCGCGGCGCTCAGCGATGATGTGATTCTCTTCTGCGGCGGAATCCGCTTCCGGCGCAATCTTCTGTTCTTCAGCCATTTCAGTTCCTGATTTAAAAATTATTCCGTGAGCGCCAGGCGTCAGACGCCCTGCTTCAGGCTCGCCTCGATGAACTGATCGAGGTCGCCGTTCAGCACAGCGGTGGTGTTCGTGTTTTCAACGTTCGTGCGCAGATCCTTGATGCGGCTCTGATCGAGCACGTAGCTGCGGATCTGGTGACCCCAGCCGATGTCGTCCTTAGCGTCTTCCAGCTTCTGCTGCTCGGCGCGGCGCTTATTCATCTCGAACTCATAGAGTTTCGCGCGCAGCTGCTGCATGGCGCGGTCTTTGTTCTGATGCTGCGAGCGTTCGTCCTGGCACTCCGTCACGATACCGGTCGGGATATGCGTGATTCGGACAGCGGATTCCGTCTTCTGAACGTGCTGGCCGCCGGCACCGGAGGCACGGTACACGTCGATACGGAGGTCGGCCGGATTGATTTCGATCTCAATCGAGTCATCCACTTCGGGGTACACGTAGACAGAAGCAAAGGACGTGTGACGGCGGGCGTTCGAGTCGAACGGGCTCTTACGCACGAGACGGTGAATGCCGGTCTCGGTGCGGAGCGTGCCGTAGGCCCAGTCACCCTGAATATAAATGGAGCAGTTCTTGATACCGGCGACGTCGCCCGCGGTTTCGCTCGTGAGCTTCACGCTGAAGCCCTTGCTTTCCGTGTATTTCAGATACATGCGCTCAAGCATCGAGGCCCAGTCCTGGGCTTCCGTGCCGCCTGCGCCCGCCTGAATTTCAAGGTAGCAGTTCGAAGAATCCATCGGATTATTGAACATGCGCTTGAACTCAAGCTGCTCAACCTTCTTTTCGATCGACTTCACGTCTTCACCGACGCTCGCGACCGCATCCCAGTCTTCTTCCTCGCGGCTCATCTCGAAGAGTTCGCCCGCGTCGCGGATGCCGGATTCAAGCTGGCGGTAGGTTCCGACCGTATCCTCAAGGAGCTTTTTCTCCTTGGACACCTGTTCGGCATGCTTCGGGTCATTCCAGAGATCGGGGTTCTCGATCTCGCGGTTCAGTTCTTCAAGACGTCGGGCTTTGAGGTCGATGTCAAAGATACCCCCTGAGACCGGAAAGTCGGTCTCCCAGATCGTTGATGCTGTTCCCGATCTGATTAAGCTGTTCAGCTTCCATTTATATCTCTTACTGTACAGAAACGAAAAAGGAAAATTATAAAGTAGAACGGGGCGCCGCAAAGCCGCGCGGGGGCTTTCCGGATAGGGGTGAAATACCCTGACCCCGTGTCAGTCTGAGGACGGAGGCGAGGCGCCTACTCCTCAGCGTTTTCAATCATGAGCTGGAGCGACTTCCGGCCCATCCACTCATTCACGTCCAGCCGATAGGCGAGCTTCACGCGTCCCGGAAGCGGCGTGCTGTGGCGGAAGAAAATGGCGTCGAAATGCTGACCCGCGGTCGACACGGTCGCTTTGAGATGCTCGCCGCCCCGAAGCGGGGTCTGGCGGACGATATCGAATTCGTTCGCGAAAAGCGGCGCCTCGAAGGACTGCCCCCAGACGACAGAATCAATTTCCCGGATGAGACCGAAGGAAATCTCTTCAGGCGCGAGCGCGCCGTCCACAACGATGTCTTCCGTGAGAAGCTCGGGAGAAATATTTTCCGACACCACCTTTTCAAACGCGTCGCGGAACTGCTCAAGGCCGTCCCCCCGGATCGTGAGACCCGCGGCGAGCGCGTGGCCGCCGTAGCGAAGGATCAGCCCCGGAAACATTGTGTCAATCCGCGAGAGGCAGTACCGGAGGTGAAGCCCCGGGATGGAGCGGCCGGAGCCGCGGAGAAGGCCATTTTTGGTCGGCGCGAAAGCGATCACCGGGCGGTGAGTCCGTTCCTTCACGCGGCTCGCGACGAGGCCGACAAGCCCCTGATGCCAGTCCGGGTGGCTGAGCACGAGGCTCATGCGGTGCTCGATATCGGCGTCGGAGAGCGAATCCAGCGCCTCTTCCTGCATGCTGCGTTCGAGCGCCTTCCGCTGATCATTGATGTCCTCAAGCTGTGAGGCGAGTTCAGTGGCGTTCGCCTCTCCCGCGAGGAGGCACTGGATCCCGATCTCCATATTGGCGATACGGCCGGCGGCGTTGATCCGGGGCGCGAGCGTGAAGCCGAGGTCACGGACCGAGATCTGGGAAATATCGCGCTTATTCTGATTCGCGAGCGTGTAAAGCGCGGTGAGCCCCGCGCTTCCCCTGCCGCTCCGGAGACGCTTCAGTCCCTGAGCCACAAGAATGCGGTTATTGCGGTCAAGCGGCACAACGTCCGCCACGGTTCCGAGCGCGACGAGGTCAAGGAGCTTGGAGAGCTTCGGCTGCTGCCCGGCCGCAAAGGCGCCGCGGGCCCGGAGCTCCGCGCGGAGCGCGATCAGGACGTAGAAGATCACACCGACACCGGCGAGGTTCCCCGGCGCACCGGCGCCGTCAGGACCGTTCGGATTCACGATGCAGGCCGCGGCCGGCAGGTATTCGCCCGGGAGATGGTGATCTGTCACGATCACGCGGATACCGAGCTGGTTTGCGCGCGCCACGCCTTCCACGCTTCCCATGCCGTTATCCACGGTGAGAATGATGTCAGGGCGGCCGTATTTTTCGGTGAGCGCGTCGACCACCACGGGGGAAAGGCCGTACCCCATCGACATGCGGTCCGGAATGAACCAGGACACTTTCTCAGGCCGGAACCCGAGAAGCCGCAGTCCCTGATAAGCCACCGTGCTCGCTGTTGCCCCGTCGCAGTCATAGTCGCCGACAACGGCAACCGATTCCCCTTTCTCAAGAGCGTCCGCGAGCATCGAGGCGGCTTCCGCGGCGTGCGGGAGCGCGGTGGGCGGAATCAGTCCGGCGAGCCCCGTATCCATTTCGCTTTTCCCGACAATCCGCCTCCCGGCAAGCACCTGAGCGAGAGGACGGGAGAAACCTTCCGACTGCAGCCTTGCGGCGGCGGCCGGATCGTAGTGTCGGGTAATAAAGCGGGTCTTCATAGTGTTTTCAGTCTGAATCCGTGAGCCAGGAGTAGTCGGGGGGCGTTTTTTTGGCAAACCGGCTGAGGAATCGGCTCTTCAGTCCTTCGGTTTTGGGGAGGAGCGTCGCGGTGGTGCCGAGGCCGCAGGCTACGATAGCAGTGCTTTCAGTCTTCCGCTCAATCGCGGCGGCCTTCAGTTCCGCGATTTTGGAAGCAACACCGGGGAGCGCGGCGAGCCACGCGTCCCAGTCACCCCGCAGCCACGGTTCCCAGAGGTCACTGATCACGGCGATCATGTCACCGGGGGCCGCTTCCTCAGGCCACGTTTTTCCTGTCGTGCGGCTCACGAACTGGCAGAGCATCCCGGCCTCCATCGCCCAGCTGCGGAGGACCGGCTCGTCGGACATCACGGCGCGGATCAGGGTCGGCGGATAGAAGCGGATCTGACGCCCGCCTCCCGCGATCCATACGGCGTTCGGAGCGGGGAGGCCAGCGGCCTTCCGGCCCGCGGTAATCTCGGTGCCAGCCATTGTCTCAGCACACGCCCTGAGGCACTCAAGCGCCATATCGCGGTCCCCCGCGATCGCGCCTTCATCCAGCCCCATGCCGTCCTGGCACTCCCAGGGGCGGAGCACGGCCTCCCAGTCCTTCATGCGGGTGGCGTACCAGAGCGTATCCCACTGCTGGAGGACGAAACCGAATTTCGCGAGCGTCTTCCGGAGCGGTTCCGAGCAGCGGTCGATTTCTTCCGCGGTGAGAGGATCGCTTCCGAGCGAGCGGTAAACGCCGTTCTCCTCAACGCACGGCGTCACGGACCAGATTTCCGTCGCGAGCGTCGGACCGTGATCCTCAAGCCACACGTAGGCCGCGTGAGCCGGAGTCGTTTTCCCACGCGGCACCACGCCCCAGAACCAGAGGTGATGGGTGCAGCGCGCAAAGGGCAGCGTCAGCCCCTCGGCAAGCCTCTGGCAGACAGGGGTGCCAAGACCTTCCAGGATGGGGTCGAGAAGTGACCGGTCGATTCGAGGAATGACAGCGGGGGCGACGTCCTTCGGCAGACGGGCACCGGGGAGCAGGTAATAGGCAGTGGACATAGGGATCCTATTTTAGACGGAAGACGGTCCCGGGTTAGGTCCGCTCTTGCTTAGAATGTGTGCACAGCTCCGGGATCCGCCCGGAGTCAACAGTCAACACTTCAGGATTTGAGCTCCGTGTCTCTGCCTTTTGAATTTCTGATCGGCCTCCGCTATACGCGTTCCGGCCGGCGAACCGGACGGAAGGACCGGTTTGTTTCCTTCATCTCAGCGACGTCTGTCGTGTCAATCGCGCTCGGCGTGATGGCGCTGATCATTGTGCTTTCCGTGATGAACGGGTTCCAGACCCAGGTTCGTGACCGGATGCTGTCTGTCATTCCGCATATCCAGATTTCAAGCGGCACGGGTCCCGTGTCGGACTGGAGGTCGCTTGCCGCGGTCGCGGAAAAGAACTCCGAAGTGCGGGGAGCCGCACCCTTCGTTGAAGGGCAGGGGCTGATTTCGACTGGTGACCGCGTGATCGGCACCATGGTGGAAGGGGTCGATCCGAAGGAAGAGGTGAAGGCGAGTGAAGTCGCTTCCACGATGCCCGCCGGAACGCTTGACTCACTTACGCCGGGGAGCTTCCACGCGGTGATCGGGTCGGTGCTCGCCGCACGGCTTGGCGTGGCGCCCGGAGATAAGATTGCGCTCGTCGTCCCTCAGGGCACCACGACACCCGCCGGCATGATCCCGCGGGTCCGGACGCTCACGGTGTCAGGGATCTTTACGGCTGGGCACTTCGAATACGATTCGACGATGCTCTTCATGAATATTGAGGACGCCGCGGCGCTCTTCCGCACCGGGGGCCCGATGGGCGTCCGTGTCCGCGTGGCGGATATGCAGGAAGCCCCCGCTGTCGCTGAGAGTCTCATGAAGTCGCTGCCGCCCGGGTACTTCGCCCGCGACTGGACCGTGGAAAACAAGACATGGTTCGCCGCAGTGCAGGTGGAGAAGCGGATGATGTCGATCATTCTCTTTCTCATCGTGCTCGTGGGCGCGTTCGGGCTGGTGTCGACTCTCGTGATGACCGTGACCGAGAAGCAGTCAGACATCGCGATTCTCCGGACGCTTGGCGCTTCGCCTGGCTCCATCATGAAGATCTTCATGATCCAGGGCGCGGTGATCGGCGTGATCGGTGTGGCATCCGGTGTCGCGATCGGGCTACTCATCGCGTGCAATCTCGGTTCCATCGTGTCCGCGATTGAGGCGGTTTTCCATGTGGAATTCCTCCCGCAGTCGATTTACCTGATTTCCGGCATGCCGTCCGAACCCCGGGCGTCCGACATTATTCCGATTGCCGTTTTTTCTCTTTTCCTGTCGCTTGCCGCGACCGTTTATCCGAGCTGGCGTGCGTCCCGCATCCGGCCTGCTGAGGCTCTGAGATATGAGTGAGTTTGCGATTGAGGTTGAGGGTCTCGCCAAGGCGTACCGTGAGGGAGACCGTGAAACACCGGTGCTGAAGAATGTGTCGCTCCGCGTGAAGCCTGGGGAAACCGTCGCGATTGTCGGGGCGTCAGGCGCCGGCAAGTCGACGCTCCTTCACTGTATCGGCGGGCTGGATGACGCCGACGCCGGGCGCGTGGTGGTGGATGGTGTCGATATCGGAGGGATGGATGAGAAGGCGCGCGGTGACCTGAGAAACCGGCGTCTCGGCTTTGTCTATCAGTTCCATCACCTGCTTCCGGAATTCACGGCGCTCGAAAACGTGGCGATGCCGCTCTATATCCGGAGGACACCCGAGGCGGAAGCCAACGCTGCCGCGAAGGCGGTGCTGGAGGAAATCGGGCTCGGGGAGCGGCTTGATCACCTGCCGTCCCAGCTTTCAGGGGGCGAGCGGCAGCGAACCGCGATTGCCCGCGCCGTTGTGACCTCTCCCGCCTGCATTCTCGCGGACGAACCGACAGGGAACCTCGATCAGGACACCGCGCAGGCGGTCTGGGACCGGTTCCTCAGTCTCGCGAGCGAAAAGAACACCGCGATCATCATCGTGACGCATGACCTGGGACTCGCGAAGCGCTGCGGCCGGATTCTGAGGCTGAAGGGCGGTTCGATTGAGCCCTTTGAGGAGTGACCGGGAGGAGGGTGAGCCGTGGCCTGTCTTATCGATACGCATAACCACATGCAGTCTGAGCAGTTCGATCATGACCGTCCGGATGTCTTCCGGCGGGCGAAAGAGTCGGGTGTCGGCTGCGCGCTCATCGCGGCGGGAATTTCAGGCGACTGGACGAAATGCCTCCGGGTGGGGGCAGAGTCCGGGTGGTGCGTCGGGCTTGGGGTTCATCCGCTCGCGACCGCCCGTCCCACGGTGACCCCTGAAGTGGCGGACGAGCTGCGTGACGCGCTCAGGCGCGAAATGGCGGATCCCGCGAGCCGCGTGGTGGCGGTCGCGGAGATCGGGCTGGATGGTTTTGTGCCGGATCTGGACCGCGCGAAACAGGAAGCGGTGTTTGTCGCCCAGCTGAAGGTGGCGCGGGATACCGGCATGCCGGTCTCGCTTCACGTGAGGCGGTCTGTCGACTGGGTCACCAAGTGGCTTCGTCGGATTCCGGTTTCAGGCGGTGTCGCGCACGCGTTTAATGGCTCCGAGGAGCAGGCGAGGATTCTGATTTCGCTTGGACTCAAACTCGGATTCGGCGGCGCGATGATGTATAGCGGCAGCCGCCGGATCAGGCGTCTTGCGGCTACGCTTCCTCTTGAAAGCATCGTGCTTGAAACCGACGCTCCGGATATGCCTTCAGGCGCGAGGCGCGACAGCGGCAACCTCCGGACTGAACCCGCTGATATCGCGGGGTATCTCGATGAACTCGCTCAGCTCCGGGGCATGCCCCGCGACGAGCTTCTTTCAGCCCTCCAGGCGAATTCTCTTGCGGCATTCCCGGGAATGCGTGAGTTTCTCCCGGAGCGTCAGAAGAACTGAAACGCCATATAGAGTTACACTCACGTTCTAATACTTTGACCTGCAAAGTCTTAAGGAAAATGACCCAGTATACGAAAAATAACAGCGCGCTTGTCGCCGTCATCGGTCTTGATCAGCCCGGTATTGTTGCCACCGTTTCTTCCGCCCTTACCCGTCTGGGCTGCAATATCGAAGAAATGACCCAGTCCACGCTGCACGACCAGTTTTCGGGCATTTATCTGCTGAATAAGCCTGAAGGCCTGTCCAACGAGACGCTCAACGAGGAAATCAGCAAGGCGCTCGAAGCCCGCAAATTCCACCTCTCCCTTGTGATCCGCGACTTTGAAGAACTGCCGAAGGATTCCGTGCCGGAGTCCGAATCCTACGTGGTGACGATCTGGGGCAAAGACGGCAACGACATCGTGTCGACCTTCTCCCGCATCATGAGTGAGCAGCGCGTGAACATTCACGATCTGCGCGCGAAGCCGCTCGGTGAGGGTGAGTCCGTTCAGATTTTTGAAGTGAGCGTGCCGAAGGCGGTTGACGCCCGCGCGCTGCACCGCGTGATGTCGGAACGCGCCAAGGCCATGGGCCTCTCGCTCACGATGCAGCATCACCTCATTTTTGATGCGATGCATCACATCGAAATTCATTAATTCCATTTCGGCTGCAAGAGCGGCAGAAGACTCTTTTAGGGTGAAAAACAACAATGATTTCTGAAAACGAGATCCTTTCCACCATCAACATGACCCGGGCCGAGCACCTTGACGTGCGTACGGTGACGCTCGGTGTCAGCCTGTTCGACTGCGCGAGCACCGACTACGACACGTTTGCCTATCGTCTCCGCGCGAAGATCAGCAAGTATGCGAAGCGCCTCGTTGAGACCTGCAACATGGTCGGCGACCGCTACGGCATTCCGGTTGTGAACAAGCGTATTTCGGTTTCTCCGATCGGTACGGTCTGCTCCTCCTTCACGCGCGATCAGCTTGCCGCCGTCTGCCGCGAGCTTGACGCTGCCGCGAAGGAAGTCGGTGTCGACTTTGTGGGCGGTTTCGGCGCTCTCGTTGAGAAGGGCATCACCCCCGGTGAGCGTAACCTGATCGACTCGCTGCCTGAAGCCCTCGCGACCACGGACCGCGTCTGCTCCTCGATCAACGTGGGCAGCACGAAGGCCGGTATCAACATGGACGCGGTTGCCCTGATGGGCCAGCGCGTGCTTGATGTCGCCCAGGCGACCTCGGACCGCGACGGTATCGGCGCGGCGAAGCTCGTTGTCTTCTGCAACATTCCCCAGGACGTGCCCTTCATGGCCGGCGCCTACCTCGGTATCGGTGAGCCTGACGTCGTGATCGACGTCGGTGTTTCCGGTCCGGGCGTTGTGAAGAAGGCGCTTGACCGCCTGATCGAAGAGAAGAACAACGGCCGCCATATCACGGTGGACGATGTTGCCGAAACGATCAAGTTCACGGCCTTCAAGGTGACGCGCGTCGGTGAAATCATCGGCCGCGACGTGGCGAAGGAACTCGGCATCCCGTTTGGCGTGGCCGATCTGTCGCTCGCTCCGACCCCGGCGATCGGTGACTCCGTCGGTGAAATCTTCCAGGCTCTCGGTCTCTCCTCGATCGGCGCTCCCGGCACGACCGCGATTCTCGCGATGCTGAATGACGCGGTGAAGAAGGGCGGCGTTTTCGCTTCCTCTCACGTCGGCGGCCTCTCCGGCGCCTTCATCCCAGTGTCCGAGGACGCGGCGATTGAAGCCGCTGCCCGCAGCGGCGCGCTCACGTTCGAGAAGCTCGAGGCGATGACCTCGGTCTGCTCGGTCGGTCTCGACATGATCGCGATCCCGGGTGACACCCCGGCCTCGACGATCGGCGGCATCATTGCTGACGAAGCCGCGATCGGCATGATCAACAACAAGGCGACCGCTGTCCGCGTGATTCCGGTCCCCGGCAAGACGGTGGGCGACGTGGCGGTCTTCGGCGGACTGCTCGGCGAAGCGGCCGTCATCCGCGTTCCTGGCGGTGACTCCGCAGGCTTCGTGAACCTCGGCGGCCGTATCCCGGCTCCGATTCACAGCCTGAAGAACTAACGGATAAGAGACCGGGATTCTCCCGGTTTTATCCGTGTTCCGGAATAAGGCCGGGGACTCAGTCCCTGGCCTTTTTTCTTAATTTTTTGAAATTCATCCCCGCATAGGTTCACAATACAAAAGTGGGGATGCCTCTGCCTGGAGAAGCGGGGGCGGGTTTTGGTTGACTTCGGGTTGGAGAGAAAAATGGGGTCGGAAAGTAAATCGCCGCTGGTGAGAATCGTGGATGACGACGAAGGCGTGAGGCAGTCGAGCGCCTTCCTGCTCGGGGCCGCAGGCTACGAGACCGCATGCTACGAGAGCGCTGACGACTTTCTGAAGCATGATGATCCGGCCCGTCCAGGCTGCCTCCTGCTCGACGCCCGAATGCCGGGCATGACAGGCCTTGAACTGCAGGATCTGCTCGACTCCAGGGGTTTCAGGATTCCGGTGATCTTTGTCACCGGGCACGGCGACGTCGATATGGCGGTGCACGTGCTGAAGCAGGGCGCCGCGGATTTCCTCCAGAAACCGGTGGACGGCGACCGGCTGATCGCCGTGGTGGAGGCCGCCGTGAAGCGCGACCTCGAGCGGGTTGAGGCGGATGAGCGCGATAACGCGGACCGGGCGGCCTTTGAGACGCTGACCGCGCGCGAAAAAGAAGTGGTGAAGCTTGTTGCCGAGGGGCTCCAGAACAAAGAAATCGCCGAGAAACTGAATATCGCCGAGAAGACCGTCAAGGTGCACCGCGGCTCCGCCACCCGGAAGCTGAACGTCCGTAATGGCGTTGACATTGCCACGCTGCTTCGCCGCATCGGCGTCATGAATTGAATATTTCTGCGGCCTAATCCGTCCGCAGTCTCGCCTAGAATCTGAATTTGTATTAATTTGCAAAACCGGATTCGGGATTTCTACTGATATAAGCACGCCGCCATAGAATGGGCTGTCGCAAGGGGATTCCCACGCGAGGCCTGTCTGAAGGCGTTTATTCCTCATTAACCGCAGAGAAGATTTGTCCGATGGCACCAGATAACAAGAAAACCGAAGCGCCGGTTAAAGTGAACTGGCAGCTTGCCCGTTCGATGGTGGAACCGCTCTACGCGGGGCAATGCCTTGAGACAGGCGAACCCCGTATGTCGCACGCAGACGGCATGGCCAGCATTCTGCGGGGCATCCGGGATGATGATGAACTGATTGCCGCGGCCTATCTCTCCTCCGTGCAGGATTATCTGAAGA
Source organism: Mesosutterella multiformis (assembly GCF_003402575.1). GTDB lineage: Bacteria > Pseudomonadota > Gammaproteobacteria > Burkholderiales > Burkholderiaceae_F > Mesosutterella > Mesosutterella multiformis. Next base: position 361,688 of record NZ_BGZJ01000001.1, on the reverse strand, counting down.
ATCCTGAGGAGTGGATTGAGAAGAGTTTCGGCGGCAAGGTGCTCGAGCTCTGCACCGATCTGCAGCGTCTGATGAAGCTCTCCGAACAGGCCCGTTCGAGCAACAAGGAAGCGAATGCCGCGTCCCAGCCCGAGAAGCTGAGAAAGATGCTGCTCGCGATGTGCGGCGACCTCCGGGTCGTGCTCCTTCGTCTCGCGAGCCGTCTGCAGACGCTGCGCTGGTTTGTGATGCACCCGTCGGATGACGCGAAGATCTACGCCGCGGAAACGCTCCAGCTCTACTCGCCGCTCGCGAACCGCCTCGGTATCTGGCAGATGAAGTGGGAGCTCGAGGACCTGTCGCTCCGCTTCACGCGGCCTGAGGTCTATCAGGAGATCGTGCGGCACCTCGACGCGAGCCGCGCCGAGCGCCTCGCCTTCGTGCAGCAGGCCGTGACGAAGATCCGGTCGCTGCTCGCCGCGCACCATATCCGGGGCGAGGTCTCCGGCCGCTCGAAGCATATCTACTCGATCTGGCTCAAGATGGAGCGTAAGCACCTGCCGTTTGAGCGGCTCTTCGACCTCCGGGCGCTCCGCGTCATCGTGGATACGGTCGAACAGTGCTACGAGGTGCTCTCGATCCTGAATGAAAATTTCACCGCGATTCAGTCAGAGTACGACGACTATATCGCGCATCCGAAGCCGAACGGCTATCGGTCGCTGCACACGGTTGTGAAGGCTTCAAACGGGCTTCCGGTCGAAATCCAGATCCGTACGCGCGAGATGCATGAGTTCGCGGAACTCGGTTTCGCGGCCCACTGGCGCTATAAGGAAGCGGGCAATTCGCTTGGCGTGAATTCCGCTGAAGAGCAGAAAGTTGTCTGGCTCCGTCAGCTGCTCGCGTGGCACTCGGACGTTGAGCCGCCGCGCGCGCCGGGTGTCGAGGACGATCTGATCTACGCGCTCACCCCGATGGGGCGCGTTGTGGAACTCGCGGCGAACAGCACACCGGTGGACTTTGCCTATATGGTCCACACGCAGCTCGGCCACCGCTGCCGAGGCGCGAAGGTGAACGGCGCGATCGTGCCGCTCACGCATAAGCTGAAGACCGGCGACACGGTGGAAATCATCGCGGCGAAGTCCGGCGGCCCGTCGCAGGACTGGATGAATCCGGAGCTTGGGTTCGCCGCCATGGCCCGGACCCGCGGCAAGGTGAGAACGTGGTTCAACCAGCTGCACCTCCAGGAGCAGATCGCACGCGGGCGTGATGAGCTCGATACCGAACTCGCGCGCCTCGGGAAGTCGACTTATAACCTTGAGTCGCTCGCGAAGACGCTTGGTTTTGAGTCCGTGGATGATCTCTGCCTCACCATCGCGAAGGACGAGATTTCGAACCGCGCGATCGAAGCGGTCGTGGTGCCTCAGACGCAGAAAAAGGCGGCCGATGAGCCGGTGATCCCGGTGAAGCCCGCGCAGCCGCGTGCCCATCACGATAACGGACAGATTCTTGTTGCTGGTGTCGGATCGCTTCTCACGCAGCTCGCGAAGTGCTGCCATCCGGTGCCGCCTGACGAGATCGTGGGCTTTGTGTCCCGCGGCCGCGGTGTCGTTGTGCACCGCGCTGACTGCCCGAACGTGAAGAACCTGATGGAGCAGTCGAAGGAACGTCTGATTGAGGTCTCCTGGGGTGAAGCGCCCGAGGACACTCTCTACCCGATGGAGATCCTCGTTCTCGCCCGCGACCGTATCGGTCTTCTGAAAGATGTGACCGATGTCTTCATCCGCCTGAAGATCAACATCACGAACGTCAACACGCAGACTGTGAAGAACGTCGCGCGCCTGAAATTCGGGGTGGAAGTGGCCGGTGCCGCGCTGATGCAGCAGGCCCTGAAGGAGATTCTTGAGGTGAAAGGGGTCATTTCGGCCCATAGAAGCTAGTGAAAACCCCTAAAATAAAATATTTTTAGGGGGAACTCTTGCTTTTTTATTTTGGATCCGTAGAATTCTAATTCTCTCAGGCACGTAGCTCAGCTGGTTAGAGCATCACCTTGACATGGTGGGGGTCGTTGGTTCGAGTCCAATCGTGCCTACCAAATTTTTCTGGGAGTGCTGTGTTGTTAGATTTTTCTCTGATGAATCGAACTACACTGACCATCATCTAAAACCGATGGTGAGTCACACAGCAGTTCTGTTGCTTTAAAAAAGAAAGTGCGGCTCGGGCCGCACTTTTTTTTATTCTTTGCAGCCCGAGCCGGCGGCCGATATCCTTTACCTGGGCGGACCGGCCGGCAGAACCGCCTGACGGGCGGTCAGAGTTGCCGCTCTTCAGGCGGCAAACAGTCTGGGCAAGAAATCTTTTGAAAGAGAAGTCCCTGTCTGAAGGGGTTGAAAAGGGAGTGTCAAATGTTGGAAATTACTTTGCCGGATGGTTCAAAGCGCGAGTTTGAAGGCCCCGTGACAGTGGCGCAGATTGCCGCTTCGATCGGTGCCGGACTCGCCCGTGCGGCGCTTGCCGGCCGCGTGGACGGAAAGCTTGTGGATCTCTCCGAGACCGTGGATCACGACGCCTCTGTCGCGATCATCACCGGTAAGGATGAGGAAGGTCTTGACATCATTCGCCACTCCACCGCTCACCTGATGGCTCAGGCAGTGAAGCAGCTCTATCCGGAAGCCGAAGTGACGATCGGACCGTCGATCGAAAACGGTTTCTACTACGACTTCTCCTGCAAGAAGCCCTTCTCGGAAGAAGACCTCGCGAAGATCGAAAAGCGCATGGACGAGATCGTGGCGGAGAACCTCCCGATCACGCACCGCGAAGTGACGCGCGACGAGGCGATCTCCTTCTTCGATAAGCTCGGCGAGCACTATAAGGTCGAACTCGTGAAGGCGATTCCGGAAGACCAGAAGATCACGCTCTACACGCAGGGCGACTTCACGGATCTGTGCCGCGGGCCTCACGTGCCGAGCACCGGTGTGCTGAAGGTGCATAAGCTGATGAAGGTGGCCGGCGCTTACTGGCGCGGCGACTCGAAGAATGAGATGCTGCAGCGTATCTACGGCACCGCGTTCGCGACGAAGGATGAGCTGAAGGCTTATCTGCACATGCTCGAAGAGGCCGCCCGCCGCGACCACCGCAAGCTTGGCAAGGACATGGACCTCTTCCACCTCCAGGAAGAAGCCCCGGGCATGATTTTCTGGCACGCGAAGGGCTGGGCCCTCTGGCAGGTGATCGAGCAGTACATGCGCCGCATCTACCGCGACAACGGCTACCAGGAAGTGAAGGCTCCGCAGCTTCTCGACCGCTCCCTCTGGGAGAAGTCCGGCCACTGGGCGAAGTACCGCTCCAACATGTTCACGACGGAGTCTGAGAACCGCATCTACGCTCTGAAGCCGATGAACTGCCCGGGCCACATCCAGATCTTCAAGAGCGCGCTCCGCTCTTACCGCGATCTGCCGATCCGCTACGGTGAATTCGGTCAGTGCCACCGCAACGAGCCGTCCGGCTCTCTGCACGGCCTGATGCGCGTCCGCGGTTTCACGCAGGACGACGGCCACATCTTCTGCACGGAAGATCAGATTCTCGACGAATGCGTGAATTTCACCGCGATCGTGAAGAAGGTCTACAAGGACTTCGGATTCGACGATATTGAGTACTTCGTCGCGACGCGTCCTGAAATGCGTATCGGTGACGACGCGACCTGGGACAAGGCTGAGAAGGATCTGATGATCGCTCTCGACCGCGCCGGTGTGAAGTACAAGGTGCTGCCGGGTGAAGGCGCTTTCTACGGCCCGAAGGTTGAGTACCACCTCCGTGACTGCCTCGGCCGCAGCTGGCAGTGCGGTACGGTTCAGGTTGACTTCCAGATGCCGGGCCGTCTCGGAGCGGAATATGTTGATGCCGATGACCAGAGAAAGGTCCCGGTTATGCTCCATCGTGCTATCCTCGGTTCTCTGGAACGCTGGATTGGTATGCTGCTTGAGAACTACGCCGGAGCCCTTCCGCCGTGGCTCGCACCGACTCAGGTAGCGGTTGCCTCCATTACGGATTCCCAGGCAGACTACGCTCACGAGGTTTATCAGAAACTCTTCAATGCGGGTTATCGAGTAGAAGAGGATTTGCGCAGTGAGAAAATCAACTATAAAATTCGCGAACTTAGTCTGACGAAAGTTCCTTACATCCTGGTTGTGGGTGAGAAGGAAAAGCAGGCAGGTACAGTGGCTGTCCGTGAGCGCGGCGGCCGGAATATCGGTGCTATGAGTTTTGACGACTTTGCTGCGCTGCTCGCGGCTCAGGTCGCCGATCACACCAACATTGAGGTTAATAAGTGATAACAAATAGTAGGGATAACCCTGCAAAAGAGGAAAATCGTCATCGTCTGAATCGTGAAATCCGGGTCCCCGAGGTCCGAGTCACGATGCCGGACGGAACCAGCGTCATCATGAACACGTACGACGCTCTTCACAAGGCTGAAGAGCTCGGCGTGGATCTGGTCGAAGTCGCGCCGAAGGCGCGTCCGCCGGTTTGCAAGCTGATTGACTACGGCAAGTTCAAGTACCAGGAACAGAAGCGCGCTCAGGAAGCCAAGGCCAAGCAGAAGGTCACGCAGGTGAAGGAAGTGAAGTTCCGCCCCGCGACCGACGAAAACGATTTTCAGACGAAGATCCGTGCTGTCCGCCGCTTCCTTGAAGGCGGAGATAAGGCTAAAATTACGCTCCGCTATCGCGGCCGCGAAATGGCCCATCAGGAATTCGGCGTGGAACTTATGGACCGCGTGAAGACCGAGCTGGGTGATATCGCTCAGGTTGAGCAGAATCCGAAGCTCGAAGGGCGCCAGATGATCATGGTGCTCGGGCCGAAGCGCAAGAAGTAATCAGACGAAATCGTCCGGGGGAGATGCGTTTCTCTCCTCCGGCATTTCTGACCAGTTTTGCAGTACCTCCGAAACTTCTCCCAACCCGGGAAGTGTCGGAGTTAGAAGAAGTGATTCAAGGGCAGTTCAAGACCATCCAAACTTTTTCCGGAAGGCGCCTTTGAGTCATCAATAAAGAGGAAACGGCAAATGCCGAAGATGAAAACCAAGCGGGCTGCTGCCAAGCGCTTTAAAGTGCGCTCCGGCGGTTCCATCAAGTTTGGCCACTCGACCAAGCGTCACATCCTGTCCCATCGCACGACCAAGAACAAGCGTCACCTGCGCGGCATGGTGACGGTTGCGAAGTGCAATGAGCTCAACGTCAAGCGCATGCTTGCCATCGCTTCCTGATCTGGATAGGAGAATAAAAAGATGCCTCGAGTTAAGCGTGGTGTAACCGCTCGTGCCCGTCATAAGAAGCTGCTCGCCCTGTCGAAGGGCTACAGCCTTCGTGCCAACAATGTGTTCCGTGTGGCCAAGGAAGCCGTCATGCGCGGCGCCCAGTACGCCTATCGTGACCGCCGTGCGAAGAAGCGCGTCTTCCGCCGTCTGTGGATTGCCCGTATCAATGCGGCTACCCGTCAGAACGGAATGACCTACAGCGCCTTCATCAACGGCCTTCACAAGGCGAACATCCTCCTTGATCGCAAGGTGCTCGCTGATATGGCTGTGTTTGACAAGGAAGGCTTTGTTGCTCTGGTCGAAAAGGCCAAGGCAGCTCGTGCTTAATTGGTGAATCCACTTGTCAAAGCACAGGAGCGCTGAAGCCTCGGCTGAGGTGCTCCAGCTTTAAAAGGGGCGGGCCAGCAGTACCGGGCCGCCCCTTTTTTCGTTATCTTCTTCTGTATTGCGGGCAAGAAAGCAGACCGCTGCTGCCCACGTTTTCCGTATCGGAATCAAAAAATGGAAGATTTATCCAAACTGATTGAATCCGCCCGGCAGGCTTTCGCTGAAGCGACGCAGCCTGCAGCGCTGGAAGATGCCAAGGCGAAATTCCTTGGGAAGTCCGGCACCCTCACGACAATGATGAAGGGTCTGCGGGATCTCGCAGCCGACCAGCGGAAGGCGGCCGGTGCTGAGATCAATGCCGCGAAGCGTGCTGTGGAAGAGGCGCTGAACGCCCGCCGCGAAGCGCTCGCGCAGGCCGCTCTCGAGAAGAAGCTTGCCGAGGAAGCGATCGATGTGACGCTGCCGGGACGTACGTCTCCCGCCGGCGGCATCCACCCCGTGATCCGCACCTGGATGCGTATTGAAGAGATTTTCCGTTCGATCGGTTTCGACGTGGCCTCCGGCCCCGAAATCGAGAACGACTGGTACACGTTCACGGCGCTCAATAACCCCCTCAACCATCCGGCCCGCTCGATGCAGGATACGTTCTACGTCGACATGAAGGATGAGAAGGGGCTGCTGCTGCCGCTGCGCCCGCACACCTCCCCGATGCAGGTCCGTTACTCCCGCACCCACAAGCCGCCGATCAAGGTGATTGCTCCGGGACGTACCTACCGCGTTGACTCCGACGCCACGCACTCCCCGATGTTCCATCAGGTCGAAGGACTGTGGCTCGGCGAAAACATCAGCTTCGCGGATCTGAAGGGCGTGTACTCCATGTTCCTGCGCCGGTTCTTCGAAACCGACGACCTCATCGTGCGCTTCCGTCCGAGCTACTTCCCGTTCACCGAGCCGTCTGTTGAAGTGGACATGATGTTCACCACCGGCTCCCGCAAGGGCAAGTGGCTTGAGATTTCCGGCGCCGGCGAAGTGCACCCGACCGTGGTCCGCAACTACGGGCTCGATCCCGAGCAGTACTGCGGCTTCGCTTTCGGCTCGGGTCTTGAGCGTCTCACGATGCTGCGCTACGGCATCGACGACCTGCGGCTCTTCTTTGAAGGCGACCTCCGGTTCCTTCGCCAGTTCAACGAGTAATGGGGAAGAAAAATGCTGTTTTCTGAAAGCTGGCTTCGTACGTATGTGAATCCCGCGATTTCGAGCGAGGAGCTCCAGGACGCGCTCACGATGCACGGCCTCGAAGTGGACGAAGCCCGTAAGGCGGCCCCCGATTTCACGGGTGTCGTGATTGCTGAAGTCGTTGAATGCCGCGACCATGAGAATTCCGATCACCTGCATGTCTGCCAGGTGAACGCCGGCACTGGCGAACTGATCCAGATCGTCTGCGGCGCGCCGAACGTCCGAGCTGGGGTGCGTGTGCCCTGCGCGATGGTGGGAGCTGAGCTCCCCGGCGGGTTCAAGATCAAGAAGGCGAAGCTGCGCGGCGTGCCCTCGAACGGCATGCTCTGCTCGGCCCGTGAGCTCGGCGTGTCCGAGGATCATGACGGTCTCTGGCTTCTGCCGGAAGACGCCCCGATCGGCGAAGATATCCGCAAGTACGCTCACCTCGACGACGTCGTGGTGGATCTGAACGTCACGCCGAACCGCGGTGACGCGCTTTCTCTCACCGGTATCGCGCGTGAAGTCCACGCCGTGACGGGGGCTGAGCTGAAGCTCCCGGAAATCCATGAAGCCGCTGTGACGACTGACGCGGCTCATGCCGTGAAGATTGAGGCCTCTGACCTCTGCGCCCGTTATACGAGCCGCGTGATCACGGGGCTGAACGCCAAGGCGAAGACGCCTGAATGGATGGCGGAGCGGCTTGAGCGCTGCGGTCAGCGTCCGATTTCGGCTCTCGTCGATATTTCGAATTACGTGCTCCTCGAGCTCGGCCGTCCGACTCACTTCTTTGACCTCGATAAGCTCTCCGGCACCGTGACGGCGCGCTGGGCGAAGAAAGGCGAGAAGATTGAGCTCCTGAACGGCAAGACCGTTGACCTGACCCCGTACTACGGCGTGATCGCGGATGATAACGGTTCGCAGGCGATCGCCGGCATCATGGGCGGCTCGGCGGACTCTGTGTCGGATGACACGGTGAACCTCTTCATCGAGTCCGCGTTCTTCCGTCCGGCCGCGATCCAGGGCCGCGCCCGTAAGCTCAACTTCTCGTCTGACTCCTCGTTCCGTTTCGAGCGCGGTGTCGACTATGGAACGACCCGTGAGCATCTCGAGTACATCACGGCGCTCGTTCTCTCGATCTGCGGAACCGACACCACGCGCGTCGGCCCGGTGAGCGACATTGAGTCCGATCTCCCGGAGCGCCGCGTCGTGAAGTTCCGCGCTGCACGCTGCCGCAAGCTCGTCGGTGTGGACATTCCGACCGACTTCATGGAAGAAGCCTTCAAGCGTCTCGGGTTTGAGTACACGCGTGACGGTGACCTCTTCACGGTGACCTCTCCCACGTACCGCTTCGATATCGAAATCGAAGAGGACCTCGTGGAAGAAGTGGCCCGTCTCTGGGGTTACGACAAGCTGCCGGAAAATCCGCCGCTTGAGCGCGCTGTGATGCTGCCGTCCCGCGAGGATCGCCGCACGCAGCATGACCTGCGTCTGAAGCTTGCCGGCCGCGGCTATCAGGAACTCGTGAACTTCTCGTTTGTCGAAGAGAAGTGGGAGAAGGATTTCGGCGGCGAAGCTGCCCCGATCCGTCTGCTGAACCCGATCGCCTCGCAGCTCTCCGTGATGCGTACGCAGCTGATCGGCGGCCTTGTCGACATTCTGCGCTACAACCTGAACCGCAAGGAAGACCGTGTGCGCGTGTTTGAGCTCGGCCGCGTGTTCTTCCAGGATCCGACGATTGAGCCTTCTGACACGTCCGTGAAGGGCGTCCGTCAGCCCGAGCACCTCGCCGGTCTCGCCTACGGCACCGCGGACGCTCCGCAGTGGGGCATCAAGTCCCGCCGCGTGGACTTCTTCGATGTGAAGGGTGACCTCGAACGCCTCGCCTTCCCGCTCACGCTTGATTTTGTTCCGGAAGTCTTCCCGTCGCTTCACCCGGGCCGCAGCGCCGGGGTGTATCTTGACGGAAAACGGATCGGTCTCATCGGCGAATTGCACCCGAGGCTTCAGCAGGCGTATGATCTCCCCCTCTGCCCTGTGGTGTTCGAGATCGATGTAGAGCCGCTGCTCAGCGTGCCGGTCCCCGAGCATAAGCCCGTTTCCAAGTTCCAGAAGTCGCTGCGCGATATTTCGCTCGCAGTGCCGGCCTCTGTGACTTCGAAGCAGATCTTCGACGCGGTGCGCGCCGCCCGGAGAACGGATGTGAGACTCGCCTGTCTCACCGACTTCCGTCTCTTCGACGTGTACCATCCGGAAAATCAGCCTTCCGCCGATAAGTCGATGGCCTTCCGCCTCGTGCTGGAGTCCTTCGGTGAAGAGGCTGTGACTGAAGCCCAGATCGAAGGCGCGACTGAAGCGGTGATCGCTGGACTTGAACCCCTTGGCATTAAACTTCGTGCTTAATTAGGTAACCTTTGAAATGGCTATTGAAGAGAATGATTTTTCCCCCACCGTCGGGACGACGATGACGAAAGCCGATCTGGTCGATATTCTGTTTGACCGGATGGGTCTTTCGAAGCGCGAAGCGAAGCTGCTTGTCGATGTGTTTTTCGACGAGATTCGCTCCCGCCTGGAGCATGGCAGCCCCGTGAAGCTTTCCGGTTTCGGCAACTTCCAGCTGCGCGACAAGCCCCAGCGCCCCGGACGCAACCCGAAGACGGGTGAGGAAATCGCGATCACGGCCCGCCGTGTCGTTACGTTCCACGCATCGGCTAAGCTCCGCGATGCAGTCTTTGCCGGCTTCCCGGCGAAGTCTGCGAATTAAAATCGCTTTGTAATCCGAGTGTTTGAGAGCGGCAGAACCGGTAAAACGGTTCTGCCGCTTTTCTTTAAGCCCGTCCTTTTAGCGGTTAGAATCGGAAGGTCAGCTAGAGAAGGAAAAGGGCATGTCAGAGAAAGAAATCGGAGCTTTTCCGCCGATTCCGGAGAAACGCTTTTTCACGATCGGCGAAGCGGCTGAGCTGGTCGGAGTCGCGACTTCGGTTCTCCGGTTCTGGGAGGATGAGTTCAAGCAGCTTTCGCCGGGCCGTCACGGTTCGCGCCGCCGCTATGAGAAGAAGGATATTCTCACGGCGCGTGAGATCCGCTCGCTCCTCTATGATCAGGGCTATACGCTGGCCGGCGCGAAGAAGCATCTGAAGCACCGGAAGACAGCAGTCGCTCAGGCGACTGAAGGCAGAGCCGCCGTGAGCCCGAATGTGGTCGAGGAACTCCGGAATATCAGGGATTCCATCAAAAATTTCCTTTTATGAAGATTTTGTGGTATAGTTCATCTCTCTCGGGGTGTGGCGCAGCCTGGTAGCGCACTTGCATGGGGTGCAAGGGGTCGTGAGTTCGAGTCCCACCACCCCGACCAATTCCAGGAAAGGAGACAACGAAAGTTGCCTCCTTTTTCTTTGTATTCATCTACGGCAACTCAATAAAAACAAGAGCTTAAGACACAATACGCGTGTTGTCTTTGTCTCTAATCCTCTCTGTAAGGCGTGTCATTATCTAAGAATCTATGCCACAATCATTACCACAAATGAGCGGGGAAACTTCAATTTCTCCCCAGACATAACGGAATTTTTTGTGGTAATAATCGTATTTATTATTTAAAAACATTCGATTACGGAGATTGAGCGTTATGCGCGTGGCAAACAGGATGACTGACAAGCGTTTGAAAGCCCTGACGGCTGACGCTTCATGCGGGATTGTCCCCGGGCTTTATGTTGGAGTCAGGAAGCTCAAGGACGGGACATATGCCCGTTATTTCCTGCTTCGGGATCGTGGTTTGAAGCGGGTCTTTACTCTCGGGAAGTATCCCGAAATGTCACTCGCTGAGGCCTTCGAGAAGGGGCTCAGATGGAGGAAACTGATAGCGGAAGGGATTGACCCATCTGAGCAGGAGAAAGCGTCCAGAGACGCGCTACGCCCCTCCCCGGCACCTCAAAAAGAGGAGGACGCACTAACCTTTGAAAAACTTATCTGGAAGTGGATTGAGTTCAACACAAAGAGGGGGAGGTGGAAAAACGCTGAAAAATCCCGCGATCTGGTTTGGGATGGCTTTTTCAGGAATCACATCCCTAAAGAAATCAGAGACTGTCCGGTTGTAGACCTGAAACCTCAAATGTTCTGTGATGCCCTGGGGGAAAAGTGGGGAACCATGATTGACACGCCCGAAAGGATCCTTAGCGACGCTAAAAGAGCGATTGATTGGGCAATACGCTCGGAGATGATCCCGCCGATGGTTAACCCGTGCCAAGTGGTGGACGGGCGTTTAGGGGATTTGCTGCCACTAAATCGACCGGAAGGTGGGCACGAGCCGGCACTGCCGCCGAAACGTATGCCGGCTTTCTTTAAGGCACTTATGCAGCTTGTCCCGGTTAGTCAGACGGCCCGCTGTCTTGCATTCGCGATCCTTACTTCAGCGCGCAACACAACAGCGCGTGAAGCAACATGGGGGGAAATCCAGCAGGATGATGATGGGAGGTGGCTGCACGTTATTCCCCGTGCCCGCATGAAGGTGAAGAGCGAAAAGATTCCCTTTGACCGCAAAACACCGCTTTGCCCAGAAGCCGTTCAGCTGCTGGAATCAGCCCCACGGGTAGGGAGGTCTCCAGATTCCTATATTTTCCCCAATGTGAACAAGGGGAGAAATTCTCCTTTTTCCCGTGATTCTGTCCGGGCGCTGATTAAGCGCATGCACGACAAACAGAAAAGAATTGACGGGATTGGCTGGGTAGACCCTGATCAGTTCCATGCGAAGACCGGCAAACCCCGTATAGTGACCCTCCACGGGCTCGCGCGGGCAACTTTCAATACTTGGGCCAAGGATGCCAAGGGATACTCCCACAAGCCGTTTTCGCGCGATCTGAGAGAAAGCTGCTTGGATCACCGCAACGAGTCCTACCAGTGCGCGTACGATCGGGAGCAGGCTCTGGGTGATATGCGTGAGGTCTACGATGCTTGGGGAAAATTCTGCATGTCATTGGTTCATGTCGGATAAACAGGCAGTGCTATAAGCTTTAGGAGGGCTTCGCCATGGGAAATTCTTTAAGTTCAGGGACGATCGAAATCAACAATTTTGAGGAGTTGTTGGAATTTGCTGAAGCCGGCGTTAAACCAGGCCAAAAACAGCTTAAGCTATCTCCAGAACTTGGAGTACTGGTTATCCACGTAGAAGGAGAAGGTTACGGGAATTTCATCCCTGGAGAACAATTACGGTCTCTGTGGCAAATCCAAGAAGATTTTTTCAGATTAGCGGCTTACGCTTTGCACGGAACGACCGATATTAGGACATTAACCCCAGATGAACGGCAACTTTTCGAAATAAAGCTAACAACTAAAGATGGCAGCTGGTTAGAAAATATTCCGACATCTGAATTTTGGAATGCAATTTTTGCTAATACGGTTGGGAAAATGGACGGTGGACAAATCGAAGTAACGATTGCTATATGTGTTTTTCTTGTTTCTGGGGTTTTAATCTACAAATCGAGAGATAAGAGGCTCGTAGCTATCGAACAGGAAAAAACAAAGCAAAGTGAGTTTAATGCTTTGTCTGCGACTATAGCCAAAGGGCAGGAATTGCTGGCCGGTGGGAAATCTAATCCATATCCTGAAAGTTCTACAACAGGCACACGTTCGGTTGATTTCGGCTGAGTAGACCGCAGAAAGGGGATGTTTTCTGCGTTTTTTTCTCGACCCATTTAGTGTTACTATATATAATATAGATAACATTATTGGAGCCAGCCATGTCCCGCACCTATACCGGAAAAATCCATGTCGGCCAGCGCCGCGTAACCCGCGCCAATGGGGATGTCTACGTCTACGAGCGCCACACGCAGTACGACCGGGAGACGCAGAAGACCGTCACGTTGAAAAACAAGCTTTTGGGCAAACTAGACCCTGAGACAGGCGAAATTGTTCCGACAAGGCCTAAAAGCAGGTCTAAGAAGGAGGCTTCCGCCTCCATCGAGCACGCCTGCCTGGCTGACATCCTGGACCTTGTCGCAAGGGAAACCGGGATCGACAAGGGGCTTGAAAGCGCCTTCGGGACGGCCGCGGCTCAGAAGATCGCCACCATCGCCCGTTACCTGATCGCCACGGACGGCGCGGCGATCCCCCGCATGGAGGCCTGGCAGGTCGGCCACCCGACGCCCTACGAGGAAGGCCTGGGCGAAAGCGCCTGCAGCGAGCTCTTCGACAAGGTCGGCAAGGATGGCGACGGGCAGCAGAAGTTCTTTGCCTCCCGGGCGGCAAGGCTCGAGACGTCCCCGAGCATCGCCTTCGACTCGACCACGGTTTCGACCTACAGCTCGGGGCAGGCCGAGGCCCGCCAGGGATTCAACAAGGACGGCGACGGGCTGGACACCGTCAAGCTGCTCACGCTCTACTCGGTGAATGACCGCCAGCCCGTCGCCTTCGCGAAGCAGCCGGGGAACGTGCCGGACGTCATCTCCATCCAGAACGCCATCCGCCAGCTCCAGTGCTTCGACATCGACAAGCCCGTCGTAGTTACGGACAACGGCTTCTACAGCCAGGCGAACATGGCGGAGTTCGCACGGAACAGCATGAAGTTCCTGACGCTCGCCTCGCCCTCCACCCTCTGGATTCGGGAGATCGTCGACGAGCTGCGCGACAGGCTCGACTCGGTGTCCTCCGTCTGCTCGTTCGACACTTCGGTCCATTGCGCCTCGAAAATGGTCATGAAGGAGCTGTCCGTCGTCAGGCAGAGGAGCCGCGGCGGCATTGCCGCCGGCGAGGCGGAGACCTTCAGCCGCAGGCTCTATGTCCATGTCTGCTATTCCAGGGACCGCGCCACAAAGGACGAGCAGAGGCTGGTGAACGACCTGTTCGAGCTCAAGAGGCTCGTCGAGGCTGGCGAGCAGCTCTCCCCCGCGGGCGAAAAGAAGGCGGAGAAGTTCCTCCACTGTTCGACCGTGGGCCGCGGCGGGAAGCTGAAGGTGGCCTTCAGAGACGAGGCCTTCCGCGAGGCCAGGAAGTATTTCGGTTTCTTCGCGCTTGTCTCCAATGAGGTCAAGGACGCCGAGGAGGCGCTGAAGTCCTACAGGCTGAGGGAGAAGATTGAGGAGCTCTTCAATGTCCAAAAGAATGGCATGGACGGGAGCCGCCCACGCGTCTGGCACCCTGACAGCCTTCAGGGCAGGCTCTTCGTGCAGTTTGTCGCGCTCGGCTACCACTGCTACCTCACCAAGCGGATTGGCGAGATCAAGGAGCGGCTCGGCACGGAAAAGGATGGGAAGACGAAGACCGAGCTCGATCTGGAAGTCAGTCTCAAGAAATGGCTTGAGGCCAGGTCCCTGATTCAAGTCCTCGAGTGGTTTGACTGCGTGAAGACGACCTCCGTGATGACGCCGCGGGGAATGAGGCGCTGGAGCACCGAGTCCGTGAAGCGCGACCAACTGTTCCTGAAGCTGCTCGGCATTTGATGAGCCAGAGCCACGAAGGCTTTCGTGGCTCTATTGCAGAACTTTTGGGTTGATAAATGCGCTACTGGACCTGGAGATCCTGCTGGGCCTGTGTTTTCGCGGCCACAAATGCGATTCCGGGGATATACCAGGCCCAGGCGATGTAGGCCGCGTCAAGCATGTTGTTCTTCTGATGGCCGCCCCGGATGCGCTTCACGTCGCCCGGGTTCAGGAGCCGGCCGTCGTGCCCAGCGCCTTGACCTTGCGGACGAAGCAGTGGCTCCCGCCGCAGGCTTCCATCAGAACAACGGCGCGGGGCATGTTTGAGAGCATCTCAAGCAGTTTCCTGTGTGAGATGCGGGGGCGCTGGAGCACCATCTTTCGGTCCTTGTCGTAGCCGACGACATCGCAGTGGCTTTTGGCAAGATCAATGCCGATGACAACAGCGGGGTTGCCTGAGAAGGTAGAATTCATGGTGGAGCGTTCCTCTTTTTGGGATAACTCAGTTATAACCCCGGGCGGGGTTATCTTCTGAGAAATAAGGGCGCTCCTTTTGTTTTCTAATGAAGGTTTCATGATGGATGGTCGCTGAATAATGCTCCGCTGCAGGGGCTGACCATCCCATTAAGTCGAACGATAGGAAGTAGATCGCCTCCGGCGGCAACGGACGGAATCCGAAACCGAACGAGAGCGGCCAGATGGGTCGAAAGGGCGACGGGGCCTGTGCACTGGACGAACACAGGAGGTAACCAGTGATAACGCTGGAAGAAGTCCTATCACCCGAAAACATGCGCGAAGCATGTCGCAGGGTGATGGCAAACAAGGGAGCCGCGGGGGTTGACGGCATGACCGTCAGACAACTGCCGGCTCACTTTGAAAGACATGGAGCAAGCATCCGCGCGCACATCCGCGAGGGCAGGTATATACCTGCCGCGGTCAGGCGCGTCGACATTCCAAAACCGAACGGGGGCACGCGAATGCTCGGCATCCCGACGGCGCAGGATAGAGTGATCCAACAAGCCATCGCTCAGGTGCTGACTGAGCATTTCGACCCGACGTTTTCGGAATTCAGTTATGGATTCCGCCCCGGGAGGAGTGCCCATCAGGCCGTCGAACAGGCCCAAAGGTACATAGCCGAAGGGTACAGCTACGTGGTGGAAATGGACCTCGCGAAATTCTTCGATACCGTCAACCATGATCGCCTGATGTCGAAACTGGAAAAGCACATCGAAGACAAGATGCTCCTGAGGCTCATCCGCCGATACCTTCGCACGGGCATCATGACGGAAGGCATGGTACAGGCGAGGGATGAAGGAACTCCGCAGGGGTCGCCGCTCAGCCCGATTTTGTCCCTGATCGTCCTGGACGAACTGGACAAATACCTCGAAAAGCGGGGTCTGCGATTTACCCGGTATGCTGACGATAACAATGTTTACGTCAGATCGAGGAGAGCGGGGGAACGAGTGCTCGAGAACTTAATCGCTTTCATAGAGGGGACGCTCAAGCTGCGAGTCAATCGCGGCAAGAGCGGCGTGTTTCGCCCCAACAGAGCGAAATTTCTCGCCTACACCTTCGTCGGCACAACAGGTGCGCCCCGCGCGCATCCGAAAAGCTTCGGACGGCTCCGTGACAAACTGAAGAACATCTTCTACTGTGCGCGAGGAACTTCCCTGCGCGCAACCATCGCGCGACTAAACCCAGTCCTGCGAGGATGGAGACAGTACTTCAGACTGGACGAACGCAAGGGCGTCTTCGAGGAACTAGACACTCACATCAGACGACATCTGAGCAAGCCCATATGGATTGCGTGGAAGAACCCGCGGACGAGAGAGCGAAATCTGATCAGAAGGGGCATAGGCCCCGAAAGAGCATGGAAGAGCTCGGTCAACGGCCGCGGGGCGTGGTGGAATTCGAAAGCCCTCCACATGCGGCAAGCGTTCGACAACAGCTTCTTCAAGCGGATGGGGCTTTTCAGCGTCCTCGAGATGCAGTAAGCCCGCCTCTTACGTTTGAAAACCGCCGGATGCCGAACGGCATGTCCGTAGCCCTCACTGGGGCAATGCGGTGTGGGAGGGAGTGACCGTGAGGTCACTCTCTACCCGATCCTCTGCTGAATAGTCGGGCAGTTAAAGCCCTGGCAGAGACCCGGCCGGAAAAACTGCGCATTGCAGGAAAATCCGGCGCATGAGTTAGCACGATCCATCATGTTTTGTTTGGATAAGTTGAATTTTTTTGTAGGTGAATTATCAAATCAAGTGCAAAGTTACTGAATAAAAGACTTCAGCCGGACACTTCCAATTGAGACGTTTTCTGGGTCTGAAATTCAGAGCATTGAACCGTTTCTGAACTTCTGCCTGAGAAATTTTATCGATACTCATTCCTTTTGGGAAAAAGTCTCTAAGAAGTCCGTTTGTATTTTCATTACTTCCTTTCTCCCATGGATGATGAGGCAAGCAGAAATACACTTTGGTTCTGAGATCTTTCTCCAGTTTTTCAGCCCAGGAAAATTCTTTTCCGCGATCTACGGTAATCGTACGCAGATCCTTATCTGACAGAGATTTCTCAATTACGGCAGACACATCGGCCGCAGTCTTGGAAGCGGTTTTCCCGCCACAGAGAAAGCCGGACTTCCTATCGACCAGAGTCGTGAGGCAGGCTCCGCCCTTTTTTCCGATGACGGTATCGCCTTCCCAATCCCCCAGGCGAGATCTGTTCTGAGCTTCCAGGGGTCGCTCTTCAATGCTGTGAGTGATCTGGATCTTTCCTCGCCTCTCGGTCATGCCTTTACGGTGACGCGTTTTACCGTGGTGTCGCAGGTGTCGGGACATCTTTCGGCCATCCACAAAGCGATCCAGAAAGCCAGAATTGATTCCTCGGTAGATTGTCGTGGCGCTGATCCTTAGATTCGGCAGCTCCTTTCTGAGACGGTATTGAATCTGCTCCGGAGACCAGAATTTCTTAACCAGCAGATTTGAGACAATCCTTGTCAGCAACGAGTCAGACTTCAGAATGTTTCTCTTTCCGCAATGCTTTCTCTGTCTCTGATATCGGGCCTGCGCGGCACAGGGATCATAGGCAGCTGAAGCCCCATCCTGGGCCGATACAGCCTTGTTTCATTATCTGTCAAAATAACTTTCGCCACTCTTTCAGTCTTACATGGAGTGGTAAAACATGCGATATTCGCAGGAGTTTATAGATAACCTCGTGGCCCGCATTCTGAGCAAAGAGCTTCGAATCTCTGAAGCCTCCGTTCAGTACTCGATAGGCAAATCAACAATCAGGTACTGGCTCGAGAAGGCAAAAGAGAAATCAGACTGCGTCACGCTGCCTAACACAGGAATTTCCAAGCCCATGGCCGACCTTAAGCTTCCTAAGGGTGTGACCTACCTGCAAGCCCATACCGCTGTCAACGCCAAAGCATTCCTGAGCGAGACTGACTTCGGTCAATACTGCCGTAAACACGGCTATCTCGCATCCACTGTGGACGCCTGGGCCGAATGGTTCAGCAAACACCCGGATGCCGTAGACAAGAGACAGCATGAAGCCCAGGCTTCCGCTATTACCGAGCTCAAGAAGGAAAACGCAAGACAGGCTCAGGAAATTTCCAGAAAAGACAAAGCATTGGCTGATGCTGCGACGATGCTGATGCTGTCAAAAAAAGCCGAGGCGATCTGGGGGGAAAAGGAAAACTGATCAGTGCCCAGGATCGTCAGGAAATTATTTCACTGGTCGATTTCGGTCAATCGCTGGGACTGTCGCAGAGGCTGTCCTGCGAAGCAGTTGGAATTACTCCGCGTACATTGCAAAACTGGCGGCATGCCCCTGATGGCGATGGACGGCTCGACCGGAGCAATTTTACGAGCTCCCGGCAAATCCCGGAGGATTTGCGGGAGCAGATCGTGGAGCGATTCTGTCGGGAGGATGTGCGCGATCTCAGCCTGACGCAGGCTTTCTACAAGCTTCTGGATGAAAACAAGGAGTACTGGTGTTCTCTCTCTACGCTTTACCGTCTTTTCAGAGCGCGGGGATTGAACGCGCGCCGCGCTCCCACCCGGAAAGCCCGTCTCCGCAGCAGGCCGACCGCTTACAGCGCGGAGAAGCCTAATGAAGTATGGACCTGGGACATCACCTATCTTCGCTCCAGCACTTACACGGGCAGGTTCTACTACGCGTACGTCATTGTCGACGTCTATAGCCGTATGGTTGTGAGTGCCAGGGTGTTCGACGCAGACAATGCTGATTTTGCCGTGCGCTTTCTCGGAGATGCCTTCAGAAAATATGGAATCAGGCCCGGACAGCTTGTCGTGCATTCAGACAATGGCGCGAGCATGAAAGCCGCGCCCACTATGGCTTTGCTTGAGAAGAACGGAATTATCTTCTCGCACAGCCGTCCGCGAGTCAGTAACGACAACCCGTATTCTGAGTCCTTTTTCCGTACGCTTAAGTACAGCGGCGATTGCCTGTATCCCCGAGACGGCTTTAACAGCGTCGAGGAAGCTGAACAATGGGTGCAAAGTTTTGTGGAACATTACAACGAGCACCACAGACATCGCGGCATCCGAATGGTTACACCCGGACAGCGTTACCGCTGCGAAGATGCGGAGGTGCTGCGCCGACGCAGGGAAACGATGCTGGAGGCTCGCAGAAACCACCCGGAGCGCTGGATCGGCGATTCCGTGCTGAACTGCACTCCGATCGGCAGGGTATGGCTTAACCCCGAAAATGGACAGCTTGAGGAAAAGCGTTTGCCGGGGGCTGCTTGAACAAACACTGCAACCTATTTTTTTACGAACAATTTCGGCGAAAGATCATTTGACACTCACCGATAGTCACCTATCACAACGTCACTCTGGCTATCGGACACGGTGTTTCCTAAGCCAGTGATATAAGTCTGCGTAACGTTTTCAGCCGTGTTCTTGTAGCCGTTCAGCGCATTGTATTGGCTTACGGAACTGGACGTGCCTTTGAGCGTATTGTTAACGCCGATCAGCTGTGAGGCTTGAGTATATTCCGCCTGATTTCCCCCGCCCAGGACCAAAGTTGCACCGCCAGAAGACTGCTGTATTCCGTTGATCAAAGCTTGTTGCATTGCGGCCACCGAGTCATAATGACCTGAGTAAGCGGATGAATTAATGCCAGCAGACGACTCTTTGACCGTGTTCCCAGCACCAATGACCACAGCGCCATTGCTGTTTGTCACCTTGTTAGCCAGACCACCAAGATAGTTGGCGACGCCGCTTGACAAAGTGCCCGTCATAGACTCGTTGGAATTAAGCGTACCGATGACAGTTGCGAAGGCATTTTTCGTTGAGTTATTAAGCGTGTCATAATTTCCACTGGCCGCATATGGGCTGGACTGAACGTTATAACTACCAATCGTCGTGGCAAAACCACCACCTGTATAGGAATTAGTGCCAATCGTTGTGGCGGCGACACCCAACTGACGAAGTTTGTCAGCAGTGGTATCACCAATCGCAATTTTGTTTTTCTCAAGAGTATGATCACCGATCTGGATAGAGGCGGTACGAGCGTAGGTATTGGTTCCTACAGCTATCCCAGAGGGGAGGTTTTGCTTCGCATCCGTGTTGCTGTGAATGTTCATGGAAAGTCCCAAGTTGGTAAAGGAGACATCTTCCCCGAACGACAACATGGATTCCTGCGTCCCCCCACCAATAAACACCTTGGCGTTCTTACCAATGGCAATATTGGTACCATCGTTTGCAGGGGAAATGTCATAAGCGATAGCCTGAGCTCCCTTATCAACGATATCGCTGTCAGCAGCCCAAGCCGGAGTCATGGCAAAAGATGAAGCAACAGCGATAGCTATAGTGGTTATCCTGAAGCGTGAGGACCTTGTACCTTTATTCTGTGTACGCATGTTTCTCTCCTAAGAGTAAAGAAATGTATGGATATGAGATTACCCCTCCTACCCCTCCCTCAATTCAGGGGTTTACCCCTAATTGTTGGAGAGCATAGGGATTTATTACCACAAACTAAGCCACAAACAGGTAATGATATCCGCTTAGCCCCTTTAAAAATAGGGGTATCCGAGTCCCACCACCGACCAATTCCAGGAAGGGAGGTAACGGAAGTTACCTCCCTTTTCCTTTGTCTGCGTGATGAAGGCACAAAAAATCCG
Organism: Mesosutterella multiformis; assembly: GCF_003402575.1. Lineage (GTDB taxonomy): Bacteria > Pseudomonadota > Gammaproteobacteria > Burkholderiales > Burkholderiaceae_F > Mesosutterella > Mesosutterella multiformis. The sequence continues at coordinate 341,308 of NZ_BGZJ01000001.1, read as the reverse complement.
CGGTCGCTGATGAGCGATACCGCGGATATTTTTTTGCGGGAAAGCGGCCGCTCGGAATCAGAGCGTCACTTCCGTCTCTTCTTCCTTCGGTTCTGCGGCGGCAGCGGCCCGCTCGGCCGCGCGTTCAGACGCCCGTTCGGACGCCTTCAGCATATCGAGGTCGCCTTCGTGCAGCAGCGCGATCAGGGCCTTCGCTTTCGCGGCGGCTCCTTTCCGTCCGTAGATCTTCGCGCAGTACGTGTCGAGGAGTTCCTCAAGCGTCGTTTCGTCATCGTGCCCTGAGAACTGTTCATCAAGGGCGATGATGCGCCGTCCGTCAGACTGCAGCGCAAGGTCGAGGTAATCAAAGCCGGACGGGAGAATCCGATCCGGGGTTTCAACCACGATCGTTCGGATCTGGCGGTTCTTCAGGAGCTTCTGAAGACCGCGGCGGTTTTCGTTCGTCACGGTCGCGATTTCAGAAGCCTTATCAATGACGCTCCAGCCCATGCTGGCCGCATAGACTTCGAGCCGTCTCATCTGACGCTTCAGACGGTCCTTTTCGGCTGCCGAGGAGACACGGGCGTAGAGCCCCACGCCGCCGGCAGCCGGCACATCGTCAACAACGATGGTGCCGGACGGAAGCTGGCAGGCGGGAACCGGGAGTTTTCCGGTCTTCCACATTCTCCAGGCAGTCTGATAGCAAATGCCCCTTTGATGGGCCCAGGCGGATAGCTTCATGGATAGGGAGAGAAAAAATCTGAACAACTAATCAGTCAATGGCTGAAAGTATAGACTCAGACGCCATTCGGCGTGAGAAAGAACCCCGGAATAATTGTGCTTTTGCGTGACCGGCTGTTCCTATGCCATTATCATTAACCAATTACTGATTGAAAACGGCTTCTGCAGAAGAACGCTGAACGCAGGGGCTGCACGAGGGATTTGATGCACATTCTGATTTCAAACGACGACGGCTACTCCGCCCGCGGCATTCAGGCGCTTGCGAAAGCGATGGCGAAGTTCGGCCGCGTGACGGTCTGCGCGCCCGAGCATAACCAGTCGGGAGCGAGCAACTCCCTCACGCTTCAGCTGCCGCTCCGGGTGACCGAGGTGGCGCGGGATGTCTACGCGGTGAGCGGCACCCCGTCTGACTGCGTGCACCTCGCCTTCACCGGGATTCTGAACGACCGTCCGGACCTCGTGGTGTCCGGGATCAATTCCGGCGCCAACATGGGCGACGACACAATGTATTCGGGCACCGTCGCAGCGGCGATCGAAGGCTACCAGTTCGGCGTCGATTCGATCGCTTTTTCGCAGATTGACCGCGGCTGGATGGAACTTGAGTCTGCCGCGGAAGTCGCTCAGACTGTGGTAGAACAGTTTCTGAATAAGAAGCAGTCCTCCGATCCCGTGCTTCTCAATGTCAATATTCCGAACATGCCTTACAGCGTGCTCTCCGGCATCAGCGTGACGAGGCTTGGCCGCCGTCACAGCGCGGATCATGCTGTACCGGAGCTCGACCCGAGGGGAGAGCAGGTGTACTGGCTTGGACGGGCCGGCAAGCCCCGTGACCAGGGACCGGGAACTGATTTCTACGCAACGCAGCACGGCTTTGTCTCCGTGTCGCCGCTGCAGATTGATTTAACGCATTACGGCCGGCTGTCGGCGACTTCATCCTGGTTTGATGAGGCGCTTCCGGGGAAAGGCCATCCGTAACAGTCTTTAGGGGAGAGTTTCATGTCTTCAGCAGGTAAGCTTTTAATCGCCAGCGCGCTTGCCGCCGTTTTCGCCACGGCCTGTACGTCGACTCAGATTGCTCCGGTGTCGGATAACAGCACCACGGGCACGATCAAGTCCGGTCCCGCCTCCGTGCCGGCCGCGCCCGCGGCGTCCTCTTCCGGCGCTCAGGTGGTGCCGCTTTCAGGCGGCAGCGGCTTCTCCGGAGGTTCCGCTATGTCGTCCGCGGCTCCTGCCGCATCCGGGAACACCTACACCGTGAAGGCGGGCGATACGCTTTACCGCATCGCGAAGAACCACGGCGTGAACGTGAATGAGCTGATGCGCGTGAATGGCATTTCGGATCCGCGCCAGCTCGCGGTCGGCCGTACGCTGCAGATTCCGGGCGCTGGGCGCCCGGCGGTCCGCGTGGCGACAGCCCCGGTCGCCGCTCATCAGGCTCAGCCGACAACCGCTCCCGCCTCTCAGGCGGTAGGCGTGAAGCAGCCGGCGGCTCCCGCTGGTGCTGCGGCCCCTGCGGCGGTGCCGGCAGCCACGGCTCATGCACCGACCCCGATTCCCGGCACTCAGGAGACGCTCTCCTGGCCTGTGACGGGTGACGTTGTGAGCCATTTCACCCCCGCGACCCGCGGTATTGATATTTCGAGCCGCCGCGGCACGGCCGTGAAGGCCGCCGCGAACGGCGAAGTGCTCCTCACCTCAACCGCCTTCAAGGGATACGGCAATCTCGTGATTCTCCGCCACGGCGACGGTACGTTTGTGACGACCTACGGTCAGCTGCAGACGATCAACGTGAAGAAGGGTGAACACGTGAAGGCCGGCCAGAAGATCGGCACAGTGGGCGGATTCGATGCCTCGAAGCCTGTGCTTCACTTCGAAGTGCGTATTGGCGGCAAGCCCGTCGATCCTTCTCCCTATCTGCGGTAATTTCTGAAATCCGCTAATATGGCGCGCCCGGTACTTCCATTTTTATCAGGAAGTTCCGGGCTTCTGATTTTCTGGAAGCAGACCCCCGGATGTATGACGATTGAGGAAAAGCGATAATGGCGCGTTCTTTTCATAAAAACAAAAAACCACGCGACCGTTTTACGGTCGAGATTGAGAGCCTGGATCAGGACGGCCGCGGCGTAGCGCATCGCGAAGGTAAAGCGGTCTTCGTCGAAGGGGCTCTGCCTCACGAAGTAGTGACTTACGAGCGGATCCGCAATAAGACGTCGTTTGAGATCGGACGCCTTGTGGAACTGCATAACGAGGGGCCGCTGCGCGTGAAGCCCCGCTGCCCGCATTTCGGTCTGGAGCCGGGGTGCTGCGGCGGCTGCGCGATGCAGCATCTCGATCCCTTCGCTCAGGTAGCGATCAAGCAGCGGGTGCTGCTTGATGCCCTCTGGCATATCGGTAAAACGAAGCCTGAAAACATCCTTCCCCCGATCTACGGTCCCTTCTGGGGCTACCGCCACCGCGCCCGCTTTACGGTGCGCGACGTGACGAAGAAAGGCGGGGTGCTGGTCGGCTTCCATGAGCGGAGCTCGTCCTACGTTGCCGATATGCATAGCTGCGCGATCCTCCCGAAGCATGTTTCCGACATGATTGATCCGCTGCGCGAACTCGTGTCGACGCTCACGATCCGTCAGCGTCTGCCGCAGATTGAAGTGGCGGTGGACGGTCACGGCCGCACGGCGCTGGTTTTCCGTAACCTTGAGCCGCTCGGTGAAGGGGACGAGGAGAAGCTCCTCGCGTTCGGCGACCAGTACGGCGCGGATATCTGGCTTCAGGCGAAGGGGCCGGATTCGGCTGCCCCGATCCGTCCGGAGCTTGAAAACGCGCTCGGCCTTTATCTTTCCGAATTCGATGTCCGCATTGCCTTCAAGCCCACGGACTTCACGCAGGTGAACCACGCCCTTAACGAAACCATGGTGAGCCGCGCGGTGAGACTCCTCAGGCTTACGCCTGAATCCCGCGTGGTGGACTTCTTCTGCGGCCTCGGCAACTTCACGCTTCCGCTCGCCCGACGCAGCGCCCGCGTGATCGGTCTTGAGGGAAGCGAGGGACTCGTGTCGCGCGCGAAGGCCGGCGCCGCGGAAAACGGTCTCGCGGATAAAACGGATTTCGTTGCCCGTAACCTCTTCACCTGGTCTGAGCAGGACTGGGACGCGATCTGGAAAAAGATGGGCGGAATCGACCGCCTGCTTCTTGATCCGCCGCGCGAAGGCGCTCAGGCGGTCTGCCAGGTGCTTGCCGCGACCGATAAGCGTCCGGAACGCGTGGTGTATGTTTCCTGCAATCCGGCGACGCTTGCCCGTGACTGCGCGATTCTGCAGCATCAGGGCGGATGGCGGCTGCTTGAGGCCGGCGTGATGAATATGTTCCCGCACACGGGGCACGTCGAAAGCATGGCGGTGCTTGTGCCGGGACCCAAGCCGATTCCCTCTGAAAAGGCGGAAGATAAGGCGGAATCAGGGGATTCCCGTCCCGCGGAAGCTGCCTGAGTCTGCTCCTAACACATGCTAAAATAAGCACCTTTCATCCGGCAGCCCCTTCGGGATAACTGAGGGCTGGCTGCCTGTCGGAAGAATTCTTTTTTGCCTCCGGGCAGCCTCTCGTCAGGTGCCCCGGCGGTGTTTCTTTGTTTTTCAATTGGACTAAAAATGACTGTTCAGCGTACTCTTTCCATCGTGAAGCCCGATGCCGTCGCCAAGAATGTGATCGGCAAGATCTACACCCGTTTCGAAGACGCGGGCCTCAAGATCGTGGCTGCCCAGATGCGTCAGCTCTCCCAGGCTGAAGCCGAAGGCTTCTACGAAGTTCATAAGGATCGTCCCTTCTTCAAGGATCTCGTTTCCTTCATGATCTCCGGCCCCGTCATGATCCAGGTGCTCGAAGGCGAAGATGCGATTCTGAAGAACCGCGAACTGATGGGCGCCACCGACCCGAAGAAGGCTGCTCCCGGCACGATCCGTCACGACTTCGCTGAGTCGATCGACGCCAACGCCGTGCACGGCTCTGATGCTCCCGAGACCGCTGCCCGCGAGATCGCCTACTTCTTCCCGGCTCTCGCGATTCACTCCCGCTAATCCGGCGGCAGTCAGGCGCAGTTAGCTAGTACCCCCTCCCTTCGCCCGCGGGTGAAGGGAGGGGATTGCAGTTTTTTGAAGTTTCATTGATTCATGGGCCCGACGGGCCGTGGAGGCAGGTGTCTAATGGCGGCAGAGCGAGTGAATCTCCTTGATTTTGATCGGGAGCAACTCACCAGGTGGTGTGACAGCCTCGGGGAAAAACCTTTCCGGGCAGTCCAGCTCACACGATGGATCCACCGCAACCTTGAAAGTGACTTCAGCAAGATGACGAATCTCGCGAAGTCCTTCCGCGAGAAGCTGGAGGCGATGGCTGAAGTCCGTCCTCCGGAACCGATGCGTGAACAGATTTCCTCCGACGGCACCCGCAAGTGGGCCTTCGATGTCGGCAACGGCAACGCCGTTGAGGCGGTGTATATCCCTGAAGTGGACCGCGGTACGCTCTGCATTTCGACGCAGGCGGGCTGCGCGATGGGCTGCCTCTTCTGCTCGACCGGCAAACAGGGTTTTGCCCGCAACCTGAAGACCTCCGAAATCGTGGGCCAGCTCTTCTGGGCTGAACGCGAACTGAGGCGCGAAGCGGGAACCGATAATCCGAATGAGCGCGTGATCACGAACGTCGTGCTGATGGGCATGGGCGAACCCCTCCAGAATCTGGAAGCTGTGGTGCCCGCGATCCGTCTGTTCCTCGACGATCACGCCTATGGCATTTCGCGCCGCCGCGTCACGGTGTCGACGAGCGGCCTCACGAACCAGATGGATAAGCTCGCGGAGCTGGCTCCGGTGGCTCTCGCCGTGTCGCTTCACGCGCCGACGGACGAGCTGCGCGACAAGATCATGCCGGTGAACCGCAAGCATTCGCTTGAGGATCTGATGGCGGCCTGCCGCCGCTACCTCCGGTACGCGCCCCGCGATTACATTACTTTTGAATACCTGATGCTGGACGGCGTGAATGATTCGCTCGAGATGGCGGATAAGCTGATCCGCCTCGTGCGGAACGTCCCCTGCAAGGTGAATCTCATTCCGTTCAACCCGTTCCCGGGATCCGGTCTCTTCAAGTCAGACCGCGATACGGTGCTTGCCTTCGAGCGCCGGATGAATGACGCGGGCATCGTGACCACGATCCGCAAGACCCGGGGTGATGATATTGACGCGGCCTGCGGTCAGCTCGCAGGCCAGGTGAAGGACCGCACCCATCGTGCGATACGGCTGGTCCGCCAGAAGGAAGAGGCGGCCTCGATTCTCAATAAAGCCGAGGAGAAATGATGGAAGAACAGAAAGAACAGACGGCGAAGGAACCGGCGGCCGGCGCTCAGCCTGGATTCGGCAAGCTGCTGCGCAGCCTGCGCGAGAAGGCCGGACTGTCGCTTGACGATGTCGCCAACCGCACGAAGATCAGCCGCGGACAGCTCGAAGCGATGGAACGCGAAGAGATGCGGCTTCTTCCGGAACCTGTCTACGTCCGGGCCTTTATCCGCGACATCTGCCGCGTGATGGGCGCGGACCCGAAGCCGGTGACAGACGCTTTTGCGCGTGACTTCGCGCCTGAGGCCCCCGCGGCGCAGGCTCCGGCGGCTGCGGATGCAGTCCCCGCGCGGAAGATGGAGAAGGAAGTGGAATTCCATGCGAGCCCGAGAAAGAAGGGGTTCCGCGTGTTCCTCGCTTTCGCCGTGGTGATCGTTCTGATCGGCGCGGTCTGGGGCGGATGGCGTGAAGGGATTCTCTCGAAGCTTGGCGGTGACAACACCGAAGCCGCTCAGGTTCAGATGCAGGAAGCGTCCGGCAGAACCGCGGCGCTTCAGCGCCCGCGTTCTCCCTCGAACGCGATGCCGGCGAACGCTCCTCTGACAGCGAATCCGGACGGCACGGCGTCAGCTCCTGACGCTGCGGCTTCTTCTCCCGTGGCTTCGAGCCCGGCTGCCACGGCTCAGACCGCCGCGGCGTCCGCGAAGACTGCTGACACGGCAGCTGCTCCCGCCGGCACCGGCAACGTGACGATCCGTACGATCGGCAGCTCCTGGGTGAAGCTGATCGACGCGGATGGCAAGACCATTTTCCAGGGGAACATCAAGGCAGGGGACGAGAAGTCCTTTACCGGCAAGCTCCCGATCCGCGCGACGGTCGGCAATTCGACTCAGTGCGCAGTGTCTCTCAACGGCACGCCCTTTGATCTCTCCGGCTACACGAAGGGATCGGTCGCCCGCTTCATCCTTCAGTGAGAAACGGAAAGATGGCACAGATTGCGACGATTTCGCTCCCCGGCCGGCGTGTGACGCCGACCGTCCATGTGAAGTGGGGGAACACGGATATCGCTATGGGCTCGGGCCACCCGATCGTGGTTCAGTCGATGGCGAATACGCCGACCGCGGATGTCGAGCAGACGGTGGCCCAGGTGCTGGAACTCGCCCGCGCGGGATCCGAGCTGGTGCGTCTGACGGTGAATACGCCGGAAGCGGCGAAGGCGGTCGCGGTGATCCGCGACCGGCTCGATCAGGCGGGCTGCAGCGTGCCTCTTATCGGCGACTTCCACTACAACGGGCATAAACTCCTGCGCGATGTGCCGGAATGCGCCCGCGCGCTCTCGAAATACCGGATCAATCCGGGAAACGTTGGCAAGGGGGACGCGAAGGACGAGCATTTCTGCCAGATGGTGGAAGTGGCGATCCGAGAGGATAAGCCTGTCCGGATCGGCGTGAACTGGGGGTCGCTCGATCAGGAGCTCTTCGCCCGCATGATGGATGAGAACGCGAAGCGGCCCGTGCCGCTGCCGCCCTCTGACGTGCTGCGTGAGGCTCTGGTGGAAAGCGCGGTGGCGAGCGCGAAGCGCGCGATGGATGTGGGGCTTCCCGCTGAAAAGATCGTGCTTTCCGCGAAGGTTTCCGGCGTCCCTGATCTCGTGCATGTTTATGAAGAACTCGCGCGCCGCAGCCGCTGCTGTCTGCATCTCGGCCTCACCGAGGCTGGCATGGGGATGAAAGGCATGGTGTCGAGCGCCGCGGCGCTCTCCATTCTGCTGAACGAGGGGATCGGTGACACGATCCGCGTGTCGCTCACGCCGAAGCCCGGCGAATCGCGTGCTGAGGAAGTGCGTGTCGCGCAGCAGATTCTCCAGTCGCTTGAACTCCGCAGCTTTACGCCTGAAGTGACGGCGTGCCCGGGCTGCGGCCGGACCTCAAGCGATCTCTTCCAGCGTCTCGCGAAGAGCATCGAGGAATTTATCTGTGAGCAGATGCCCGTCTGGAAGAGCGAATTCCCGGGAGTTGAACGGATGAAGGTCGCCGTGATGGGCTGCGTGGTGAATGGTCCCGGCGAATCCGCTCACGCCGATATCGGCATTTCGCTCCCCGGAAGCGGCGAAAACCCCGTGGCGCCTGTCTACATGGACGGAAAGCACTGGGGCACCCTTAAAGGGCAGGATATTGATACGGAGTTCAAAAAGCTCCTAACCGACTATGTCCGCCGGACTTACGGCCCGAAGGGCGAGTAGCGGACCATTTACTGAAGCAAGAAAGGATTACTTGGGATGGCTTCAAAAGCAAAAATCAGGGCTGTAACCGGCATGAATGACATGCTGCCGATGGACAGCGCCATTTGGGAATTCTTTGAGGATACGGCCCGCGACATCGCGACCGAGTACGGCTACCGCCCGATGCGGACCCCGGTGCTTGAGTCGACGGACCTCTTCACGCACGGTATCGGTGAAGCGACTGACGTCGTGGAGAAGGAAATGTATTCCTTCGAAGACTCCCTGAACGGTGAGCGGCTGTCGCTGCGTCCTGAGAACACCGCGGGCATTGTCCGCGCGGCGATCGAGCACAACATGCTTTACGACGCCCCGCGCCGTGTCTGGTACTTCGGTCCGATGTTCCGCCACGAGCGTCCGCAGCGCGGCCGCTATCGTCAGTTCTATCAGTTCGGCTGCGAGGCTCTCGGCTTCGCGGGTCCTGATGTCGACGCGGAAATGATCCTCATGACCTCCCGCCTCTGGAAGGCGCTGGGCATTCAGGAAGTGAAGCTTGAAATCAATTCTCTCGGTGAGCCTGCGGAACGCGCCGCGCACCGCGAGGCGCTCCTCAAGTACTTTGAGGCGCATCAGGATCAGCTGAACGAAACGGCGAAGCACCGCCTTTACCTCAATCCGCTCCGTATTCTCGATACGAAGGATCCGGACATGCAGGAGCTCGCGAATAACGCTCCCCGTCTGATCGATTACCTTGGCGAAAAGTCCCGTGCGTTTCTCGCCGGGATCGAGCATCAGCTGGAACGCGCCGGGATCGAGTACACGGTGAACCCGCGTCTCGTCCGAGGCCTCGACTACTACAGTCACACGGTGTTTGAGTGGACGACGGACCGTCTCGGCTCCCAGGCGACGATCTGCGGCGGCGGCCGCTACGATGGCCTGATGGAGATCCTCGGCGGAAAGCCCGCGCCCTGCGTCGGTTTCGCGATGGGAGCGGAACGCGTTCTCGAGCTCATGAAGGAATTCGGCGTGAAGCCGGAAACCCCTGACTGCTCGGTTTACGTGATCCACGCGGGCGAAGGCACGCTTGACCCCGCGGTCACCGTGGCTGAGTCGCTCCGCGACTTCGACGTGAGCACGATTGTTCACGGCGGCGAGGCGAGCATGAAGAGCCAGATGAAGAAGGCGGATGCCTCCGGAGCTGAATTTGCCGTGATTATCGGCGATACTGAAGCCGCGAACGGCACGGTGTCCGTGAAGCGTCTCCGCGACCGCGGCGAGGATGCCCGGTTTGCGCATCAGGAAACGCTCCCGGCCGACGACGCCTGCGATACGATTTTTAGCGAACTTTTAGCACTCGAAACGAAGGACCTTTGACATGGCATACAACCTCGAGGAACAGGAGTCGATCGACAACCTGAAGGGCTGGTGGGAAAAGTGGGGCACGCCCGTTCTGGTCGTCATCACGCTCGCCTGCGTCGGCGTCGCCGGCTATAACGGCTGGAAGTGGTGGAACCACCGCCAGACCGCCAAGGCTTCTGTTGCCTATGTGGCGCTTGAAACGGCTGTGAACAATCAGGACGGCAAGAACATCAAGTCGATTTCCGACGGCCTGATCGATCAGTACGGCTCCACGGTCTACGGTCCGATGGCGGCTTTTGTCGCCGCCCGCTATGCGGCCGATAACGGCGATATCGCCACCGCGAAGCAGAAGCTTCAGTGGGTGGTGGATCACGGTGACCGCAAGGAGTTTGAGGCGATCGCGCGTGTCCGTCTCGCCGGTCTCCTGATGGATGAGAAGGCGTACGACAAGGCTCTGACGCTGCTCACGGGGTTCACGCCCTCGACCGACACTGAGCGCCTCGTGATCGATGACCGTCTGGGTGACGTTTACCAGGCGATGGGTAAGAACGCCGAGGCCCGCAAGGCCTGGCAGGATGGCATTGCCGCGGCCCGTGACGGTGACCCGCTGCAGAACCTGCTGCGTCTGAAGCTGGATTCGCTTCCTGAGGACGGCACCGCAGCCGCCCCGGCGCCTGCCGCGGCTTCCGCTGCTGCCTCTTCTGCCGCTGCCTCCGCTCCGGCTTCTTCTGCCCCGGCTGCCAAGTCTTCCGCTGCCGGCTGATCAATCAACATTTTTGGAGTGTGAGAGCACATGAGTCAGAAATTACTTCGCACCGCAATTGCCGCAGGCCTTGCGCTCGCGCTGGGCGGCTGTTCCCTCTTCTCTTCCGAGAGCCCCCGGGCTCCGGTGAAGCTCACTGAGATTCAGCAGACTGCCTCCGTGAATACGGTCTGGTCGACGAAGCTCGGCAGTTCTGAGCACTCCTTCCTGACACCGGCACTCGCCGGCAACGGACTCTATGCGGCGGGCTCGAATGAAGTCTTCCGTATTGACCCGTCGAACGGCGCCAAGGTCTGGACCGCCTCTCTGAAGGAGAAGGTGGTGGCAGGCGTTGGCTCCGACGGCTACTTTGTCGCGGTCGGCACGGATCAGGGGAACGTCGTTGCGCTCTCCGCCGAAGGCAAGGAACTCTGGCGCCGCAAGATGCCGTCAGAAGTCGATATGCCGCCGCTTGTCGGCCACGATCTCGTGATCGTGCACACGTCGGATACCCGCGTGACGGCGTTCAATGCCCGCACGGGTGAACAGGCCTGGTACTACCAGGGGCAGGTGCCGATCCTCTCGGTGCGCGCGCCGCGCCAGATGATTTTCTTCGCTGACGGCATTCTTGTCGGCCAGGCGAACGGCAAGCTGATCGGCATTTCGCTCACCGGCAAGGTGGCGTTCGAAGCGTCGATCTCGATGCCTTCCGGCATCACCGAGGTTGAGCGTCTGAATGACGTCGTGGGAGCGCCTCTCGTCACGTCCGGCGTTCTCTGCGCGGCCTCCTATCAGGGCCGTGTCACCTGCATGAGCGCCCAGAACGGCTCTGTCCGCTGGACCGAAAAGGTTGACGCCGTCACCGGTCCGACGGCTGACCTGAAGACCGTCTACGTGGTGGACGAGAAGAGCACGATTCACGCCTATTCGCTTGCGACGGGCGGCGAGCTCTGGAAGAACGACACCATGAAGTACCGTCAGAACTCCGCCCCGGTTGCCGTCGGCTCCTATGTGGCGAGCGGCGACTATGACGGTTACGTGCATCTCCTTGACCCGATCACCGGGCGTGAGATGGGCCGCGGCCGCCTCTCGGGCGCTATTTACACCACTCCGATTGCCTATGGCGACGGAGCCATTTTTCAAACGGTTGACGGAGAACTGGCGTTCATCCGGTCAACCAGCCGCTAAAGACAGCACAGCGGATTTTATTTTTTAGGAAATTTCTCTCATGCTTCCGGTTATTGCGCTTGTCGGTCGTCCGAATGTCGGGAAATCCACACTCTACAACCGGCTCACCAAGACTCGGGATGCCATTGTCGCGGACTTTGCCGGCCTGACGCGTGATCGCCACTACGGCGACGGCAAGGTGGGCCCGCGCCCTTATATCGTGGTCGACACGGGCGGTTTTGAGCCCCAGAGACCCGAGGGCGTGGTGAGCCACATGGCGTCTCAGGCCGAGCTGGCGATTGAAGAAGCGGATGCCGTTATCTTTATTGTCGACGCGAGAACGGGCGTTACGCCCCAGGATCACCGTATCGCGCAGACGCTGCGCGAATCGGGCCGCAAGATCTATCTTGCCGTCAATAAGGCTGAAGGCCTCAGCGCGATCGCGGGCTCTGAATTCTATGAACTCGGTCTCGGTGTCGAGCCGTTTATGGTGTCAGCCGCTCACGGTCAGGGTATCGCGAGCCTGATGGAAACCGTGCTTTCCCCCTTCCCTGAGGATGAGGAGGAAGAGAAGCCCGCCGAGGAGGAAGAGGGCGAACACCGGATCCGTGTCGCGATCGCCGGACGCCCGAATGTCGGCAAGTCGACGCTCGTGAACGCGCTGCTCGGTGAAGAGCGCGTCATCGCGTTCGATATGCCCGGCACGACCCGCGACGCGATCAATATCGACTTCGAGTACGACGGTCATCCGTTCACGCTCGTGGATACGGCCGGTCTCCGCAAGAAGGGCCGTGTTTTCGAGGCGATCGAGAAGTTTTCGATCGTGAAGACCCTCCAGGCGATCGCCGATTCGAACGTTGTGGTGCTCGTGATTGACGCCCGGAGCGGTGTCGCTGAGCACGATGCCCACATCGCCGAATACGCGCTCGACTCGGGCCGCGCGCTCGTCGTCGCCGTGAACAAGTGGGATGGCATGAGCGCCTACGACCGCTCGCAGCTTGATCAGCAGCTCGATATGAAGCTCCGGTTCCTGCACTGGGCGAAGTTCGTGCATATCTCCGCCCTGAAGCATAACGGCCTCAACCACCTCATGAAGGCGGTTCAGGAAGCCTATCAGGCCGCTATCGCGAAGCTGCCGACTCCGAAGCTCACGCGCGCCCTGATTGAGGCTGTTGAGCGTCAGCAGCCGCCGCGTGCCGGCAAGGTCCGCCCGAAGATGCGTTACGCCCACCAGGGCGGCACGAATCCGCCGGTGATCGTGATCCACGGCAATTCGCTCCAGCAGATCGGCGACAGCTACCGCCGCTATCTCGAAAGCTGGTTCCGTGATAAGTTCAATCTCGCGGGTACGCCTCTCAAGATTGAATTCCGTACCGGCCGCAACCCGTACGCGGATCCGAAGCCCGCAAACGGCAAGAAAAAGTAAAAAGAAGGCAGCACTATGAAAAGAACCAAGCTGTCAGCCTGGCTGCTGACTGTGGTCGTCTTCCTCATTTCGCTCGGGGTGATCTACTGGGTCGGCGTGCCGCTCGGTAACCCCGACGCGAATGTGCTGCTCGCGGTTGAGGTGGTGCTTGCCGCGGCGTTCGCGATGTTTGTGAACGCTATCGCTTATCCGCAGAGCCGGATCGGGGATCAAACGGGGCTCGGCGCTCCCTCCGTTTCCTTCACGGTGGCTGTGGTGACGCTTGCGATCGCGGGCCTGGCCGCGGCGTTCGTGGGACTCCGTCATCCGATGGTTGCGGCGTGGCTTGCCGGGATTGCCGCTGTGGCGATCGTTTTCCGGACGCTGCTCACGCGGTTCCTCACGCGTCTCTACTGGGGCGCGCCGATCAAGAACCGCCCGAGTGTCTGCACGATCTGGAAGGTGGGGCTCGCCGAGGTTGCCGGGAAAGAGATGAATGAACCCTTTCAGGAGCGTCTCTCTGAAGTCCAGGCGCTCTGCGCGAGTCAGCCCAAGGTGACCGCCGAGACCTCGCAGAAGACCGCGGAGCTGGATGAGGAAATCACCCGTGCGGTCCGCGAGCTGCAGGGGTTTGTCTCTGAGGGGGAACTCGGGAAGGCGACGGCGTCGCTTGACACGATCCGTGACGGTCTCCGCCGCCGGATTGAAATTCTCGGGTCCGGCAAGGCTCCTCATAAAGACGTATGATAATTGGGTGCAGACAGGTCTTTATTTGTCAGCACACACACTTCGTCACCCGCTTTTTTATTGGCGGGTGTAGCAAACAAAGAACAAGCGCAGAAGCGCTGGGAAAAACATTATGGCCAACAATAACAAGGGACAGCTTCTTCAGGATCCTTTCCTTAACGCACTTCGCAAAGAACATATCCCGGTCAATATCTATCTGATCAACGGCATCAAGCTGCAGGGTCAGGTGGAATCTTTCGACCAGTACGTCGTGCTGCTTCGCAACACCGTGACGCAGATGGTCTACAAGCACGCGATCAGCACGGTCGTGCCGACCCGCTCCGTCACTATCACGAACACTCCGGAGTCTTGATCTGACAGTATTTCAGGTAGACCGGGAGCGGGATGACCGCCCCGGAAAGGCTTGGCTTGTCTGCGTAAGCCTCGGCCGGGATTTCCGGCCGGATGCAAGCGAGGAGCTTTCGCTTCTCGTCACCTCGGATGCCTTGATCCCGGTGGGCCTCACGGAGGCTCACCGCGACAAGCCCGATCCTGCTACATATCTCGGCAGCGGAAAGATTGAAGAAATCGCGACCGCGGCCCGGGAGGCTGGAGCAGACGTGCTGATATTCGACACGCCGCTCTCGGCAGCCCAGGAGCGCAATATCGAGAAGGCGGCTCATATCGCCGTTCTCGACCGCACCGAGCTTATTCTCGAAATTTTCCAGAAGCGCGCAAAGAGCCGTGAAGGCCGTCTGCAGGTGGAGCTCGCGAAGCTCGAGCACCTGTCGACCCGTCTTGTCCGCGGATGGACCCACCTTGAGCGTCAGCGCGGCGGTCTTTCGAAGACCGGCGGCCCGGGCGAAAAGCAGATCGAGCTCGACCGCCGAATGCTTTCTGAGCGCGTGAAGCAGCTGAAGGTCCAGCTGAAGAAGCTGGAGCGGCAGCGTGACACGCAGCGTCGCTCGAGAACACGCGGCGATCAGATGACGGTGTCGCTTGTCGGCTATACAAACGCGGGGAAGAGCACGCTCTTCAACCGCCTGACACGGTCTGACGCCTATGTCGCGAATCAGCTTTTCGCGACACTCGACACGACAGCGAGACGCTGCTGGGTGGGCGGAAGCGAGATGGTGGTGCTTTCTGACACCGTCGGCTTTATCCGTGACCTTCCGACGCAGCTCGTCGAGGCCTTCAAGTCAACGCTTGAGGAAACCGTGCACGCGGATCTGCTCCTTCACGTGGTCGACGCTTCAAGCGAAGTCCGCGAGGATCAGATTGACTCCGTGAATCAGGTGCTTTCCCAGATTGATGCCGATACGATTCCGACGATCCTTGTCTATAACAAGATCGACCGGGCTCCGGCCGCGGCCGGTGTTGTTCGGGATGAGAAGGGACGTGTCCGTTCCGTGGGCGTGAGCGCCGTGACGGGCGAGGGGCTTGATGAGCTCCGGGCCGCCATTCTGGAGTTTGCCGAGCACTGGCATAAGGATCACCCGGTGAAGGCCCGTGAGCTTGAGCCCTGGGAACAGGCGAAGCTCGAAGCCGAAGCCCGCCGCGCGGGAAAACCGACGGCTTGATTCATGCGCCTTTTCCCGTCCCGGCGGGATCCCCAAAGGGGGTGCCCGGGGCGGATCAGGTGTTAGACTGAAAGACTTGCAGGCTGTACCCTTCGGGGCACGGCAGGGGTGCGCTTGCGCGCAGGAATTTCGGGGACATCCCCCTCAGGATTTTTTCTTTATGTCTATTGATGATTACCGCTGGGGAAGACACCCGGAACCGGAAAAGAAAGATCCGGAGAAGGAATCTTCTTCAGGTAAGAATGAGCCGGAAACGCCGAAAGTGAGCGGAACCGGTTCGGAACCTACCGGAACGCCGGAGCCTCCTCAGAAGCCTGAGGAGCCCCGTCGCGCGCAGCCGCAGCCCGAGAAGCCCGAAATCCGCAATCCGGGAACCCCGAACAGTGACTCTCACTCCGGCCGCCCCGAAGACACTGAGGAATCCTCCGCGAAGAAGAGCGGAAAGGACCTTGACGCTGAGTGGAAGGCGTTTAATGACCTCCTGCAGTCCATCTGGGCAAACGGTGGAAAGAACGGCCCCCAGGCATCCGGTGCCCAGCAGACTGGAAAGAAGCCCGGAACCCCGGATTCCCCGCGCCCGGATGATATCCCCCAGATTGATCGCAGCAGGCGTTCGAGCCGCATCGCGGCGCTGGTCGCGATCGTTGCCATTTTCTCGGTCGGCGCGTACCTCGGCGCCGGCTTCTACTCCGTGCCGTCCGGCGAAACCGCCGCGCTTTACGCGACAGGTCAGTTCAAGGAACTGGTCGGCCCTGGCACGCACTGGCACTTTCCGTGGCCCTTTGAGAAAGTCCGCATGGTGGATACGCGTCTCGTGCACAGCCAGGACGTGAGTTTCTCGGGGAAAGCGGGCGAAGGTTATCTCCTTACCGCTGACGGCAGCTTTGTTTCCGCCACCGCCACCGTAAAGTGGCAGGTCGCGTCTGACGGTGTCCGGAATTATCTCGAACATATGGTGAATCCCTCGGAAGTGATCGATGCGGCGCTTCGCCGCGCGCTCCGTCAGGAGTTCACCGATATGACGGTGCATGACGTGCTGAGCGGCCGGGCGGCGCTCCTGAAGGACGATCTCGCGAAGCGGGTCCAGAAGGAAGCGGACAGCCTCGGTCTCGGTGTCCATATCGAATCCGTGTCGGTCACGAACGCCGGTATCCCGACTGAAGTCCGTGAGGCCTCACGCGTGGCGCTTGAGGCGCAGAACGCGGGTGAAAACGCGTTCGGGAATGCTCAGAGGTGGGCTGAACTCGCGGGTGCGATGTCTGTCAACACGTCGCGCGCCATCTTAGAAAATGCTGAATCCTATCGGGAGCGCGTTGTGCGGGTTTCCGAAATGGACAGCCGCTATATCAGCTACCTCTATGGCGAAAAGGCTTCTGACGCCGCGAAGCGCGACGCGATTGAGCAGGCCTGGAATGCCGGGCTCGCGGCAGCCCTTCCGAACAAGGGATCGATCGCGAACGCGAAGCTTGATGACCTGATGGCCGTGATCCGTGCCGCGAAACCGAAGGCTCCTGAAGGGAAACCGGGTGAGGAATCCGCGGTTCCGGTGGTGACGGAAGCCCAGATCATTGCCCAGAAGAAGCTTGACGCGGAGAAGAAGGCAGCTCCTGCTGCCGCGTCTTCCGCTCCCGCGTCGTCACCCGCCGCTGAGGCAGCCGCAGAGGCCGCGGCTTCGAACGTGACAACTCCGGGCGAGGATCCCGCGAATGAGCGTGAAAGCACCACGGACCGCCGCGATTACCTCCGTAACCGCGGACGCTAGGAGACGATGATCATGAAGAAATTGATAGCAGCCTTTGTGATCGCCCTGGCAGCGATTCTCGCCGCGAGACTTTCCTTCTTCACGGTTGAAGAGGGAAGGGCGGCGCTCGTGCTTGGATGGAACAAATCCGTGTCTGCTGAGGTGACGGAGCCTGGGCTTCATGTGAAACTCCCGGACCCCATTGAGCGGACCGCGATGATTGACTGCCGCGGGCAGTCGCTTCAGGTGTCGGCGCTTGAGCCGAAGGGTGAAGGCAGCATTCCGACGCTTGGCTACGATGTGGTGTGGCGTGTCGTGAAGCCTGAAGTCTGGTGGAAGGAATTCAAGGGAAGCGGCGATCAGACGGCGCGCGAAATCACGCAGGCCGTGCAGACCGCGTCAGCCGGCGAAACCGCCGGGCTGAATGACGCGTCTCTCATCACGCGGGGCGGCGTCTGGATCTCGTCCCAGGTGATGGCGAAAGTGGCGCCTGAATTCCTGAAGCGCGGCGTGCGGATTGAATCCGTGCGAGTCGCTGAAGTGCGCCTCAACGCGAAGAGCCAGGCTTCGGCCCTTGACGCCACTGCGAAGATTCTGAATGGCCAGGTGCAGGCCTCGGGCCGCCTCGTCGAGGAGAGCGCGTCAGAGATCCGCGCCGCGGCCGACGCGAAGGCCCGTCAGACGCTTTCCGCGGCGCTCAGCCGCGCCGCTCAGATGAAGTCTGAAGCCGATGCCGCGGCGAACGCGAATTATCAGAAAATAGACCGTGTGACTGGAATCCGGGATTTCTCCTCGGCGCTTGAAAAGGCCCGTTCTGAAGAGAAGCCTGGTGAAAAGCTCGCCCCGATGCCCGACTTCCGGGGACTTCCTGGAGGCACAAAGCCATGATGGGACTGAAGGAGCTTCTGGTCGCCTTCGGGTTCATGATGATTTTCGAAAGCCTGATGCCGATGATCTCGCCCCGCCGCTGGAAGCGGGCACTGTCGCTTCTGCAGCAGGTGCCTGACTCAGCGATCCAGAAGCTTGGGATCGTCGGCGTGCTTTGCGGCCTCGCGGTTATCTGGCTGCTGCAAACCGATATTGCTTCGCTTTGATAGGATTTTTTCCAAATGACGAACTGGGTATTACCGGATCATATTGCCGACATGCTGCCCCGGCAGACGCGGGAACTTGAAACCCTGCGTACGCGCACCCTCGAAGTGATGAGGTCTCACGGATTTGAAGCTATCCGTCCGCCCATGTTCGAGTTCCTGGATTCTCTTCTCACCGGTACCGGCAACCGGCTCGATCGCACGACGATCAAGTTTGTCGATGAGGCGAGCGGCCGTCAGGCCGGGTTCCGCGCCGATATCACGCCTCAGGTGGCGCGTATCGATGCCCACATTCTGAACCGCACCGGGATCACACGGCTTTGCTACGCGGGGTCGGTGCTCCACGCTCGGCCTCGTCACCCGCTCGCTACGCGTCAGCCGTATGTGGCCGGCGCCGAAATGTTCGGTGCGACAGGGCGGGAGGCCGATCTTGAAATGGTGCGGCTCGCCGTGGATATGCAGCGCGAAGTCGGTATCCGGCGCGTACATCTCGCAATCGGCCACACCGGGATTGTGCGTTCCATCCTGAAATCGGACCCGGCGCTTACCCCCGCGATCCAGGACGCCGTTGTCGCGGCGCTTTCCGATAAGGATCCGGCGGGACTCGCTGTTGCCGCGGCGCCCCTCTCCGCGAAGACCGTTGAAGCGCTCTCCGGACTCTGCCTCATTTATGGCGGCGACGACGCGCTGGACCGCGTTCTCGCGCTCTGCAAGGGGAACCCGGACGCCGAGAAGGCCGTGGATGAGCTTCGGTGGATCGCGGAGCGCTGCGGAGCCGACGACGTCACGATTGACGGTGCCTCGGTGACAGGATTTGATTACTACACGGGTATTTCCTTTGCCGGTCTTGTTGAAGATCTGCCCGAACCGCTCCTCCGGGGCGGCCGCTATGACGGAATTGGATTAGCGTTCGGACGCTTTAGACCGGCAGTTGGATTTACACTCTATCTACGTGAGCTTGCTGTGCTCAGAACGCCCGAACTTCCCTTCGCGGTCATTGCGCCCCCGGCGTCAGAAGATCCGAAGCTTGAGAGTCTCGTGCGCAAACTCCGTCATGCCGGCAGAATCGTCGTGCAGCTGCTGCCGGGAGAAGACCCTGCCGGGCTCGCTGAGAGCTTCCAGGTAACGGAGCGTATTGTTTTCGAAAAGGGTGAGTGGCAGGTGGTTCCTGTCTCCGCCAAGTCCATTTAGGAGAAAAAGATGGCAAAAAATGTAGTGGTCGTCGGCGCCCAGTGGGGTGACGAAGGCAAGGGCAAGATCGTCGACTGGCTCACCTCCAAGGTCGACGGCGTCGTGCGCTTCAACGGGGGCAACAACGCCGGCCATACGATCGTCGTGAACGGCAACAAGACCGTGCTTCGCCTCATTCCGTCCGGCGTCATGCATCCGACGATGCAGTGCTACCTCGGCAACGGTGTTGTCTTTTCGCCGTCCGCCTTTTTCTCCGAACTCGATCAGCTGAAGGAACACGGAATGGACGCGGAGTCCCGCCTCCACGTGTCCGGCAATTGCGCGCTTCTGATGCCGTACCACGTGGCTCTTGACCATGCCCGTGAAAATAACCTCGGCAAGAAGAAGATCGGCACGACCGGCCGCGGCATCGGTCCGGCCTACGAAGACAAGGTGGCCCGCCGTACGGTGCGCGTCGCTGACCTCTACAACGTCCCGTTCTTCGAAGAGCGCGTCCGCACGGCTCTCGAGTACCACAACTTCGAACTGACGCATTTCCTCCACGCTGAGGCCCTCGACCCGCAGAAGGTGATCGACGAGGTGCTGGGCTTCGCGGATCGTCTGAAGCCGCGCGTGATGGACGTCTCCCATACGCTGAATAAGCTGATGGCCGAAGGCAAGCAGTTCCTCTTCGAAGGCGCCCAGGGTTCGATGCTCGATATCGACCACGGCACCTATCCGTTTGTCACGTCCTCCAACACCGTCGCGGGTTACGCCACGGCTGGCGCGGGTGTCGGCCCCCATCACCTCAACTACGTCCTCGGCATCACCAAGGCTTACTGCACGCGTGTCGGCGCGGGTCCCTTCCCGACCGAGCTCCTCGATGAAGAGGGTGAACGCATCCGTCAGCGCGGCGGTGAATTCGGTGCCGTGACGGGCCGTCCGCGCCGCTGCGGCTGGTTCGACGGCGCGGCGCTCCGCCGTGCGGTCGAGATCAACGGTCTGACCGGTCTTGCCGTGATGAAGCTCGACGTGCTCGATGAGTGCGATGTCGTGCGTCTGGGCGTTGGCTACAAGAAGGACGGCGTTGAACTCGAAGTGATGCCTTACGGCGCGGAAGAGGTCGCGGGCTGCGAAGTGATCTATGAAGACTTCCCCGGCTGGAAGACCAGTACCTATGGCATCAAAGAATGGGATAAACTCCCCGCTGCGGCGCGCAGCTATCTGAAGCGCCTTTCTGAAGTGGCTGGCTGCCCGATCGCGGCAGTGTCCACTGGTCCGGATCGTGAACAGACCATTCTGCTCAGCGATCCGTTTGAAGCCTGAGCCCCATAAACAGGGGAAAGTCTGATCCGCGGGCAAGCGGATCAGACCGACAGCCTATAAGCATCACACAGGCGGCACTGCAGTAAAAAACGCAGCGCTGCCTTCCTTTTTTTGTTGGATTTGAAAAGCCATGGCGGATCTCTTTGTATCTTGGCAGGATTACATCGACCTGAATGAACAGCTCGTCCTCAAGGTTGCGGACAGCGGCTGGAAATTTGATTCTCTCCTTTGTCTCGCTCGCGGCGGCATGCGCCCCGGGGATATTTTCTCGCGCGTCTACTCGAAGCCGCTCTCCGTGCTGTCGACGAGCTCTTACCGCGCGATGTCCGGCACGGTGCAGGGCGAGCTGAATATCAGCAGCTGCATCACCGGCACCGAGGCTCTGAAGGGAAAGGTCCTTCTGGTCGATGACATGGTGGACTCCGGCATCACGCTTGAAAAGGTGGTGAAGCACCTGAAGAGCGACTTTCCGGAAATCACCGAGATCCGTATCGCTGTGCTCTGGTGGAAGGAACGCTCCATCTTCCAGCCGGATTATTTCGTCTCTTACCTCGAAGGGAACCCCTGGATCCACCAGCCGTTCGAGGCTTATGACGATCTCGGTATCGAGCGGCTCCGTGAGAAGCGCGCGATCGCCGGCAAGTAATCCCGCCTGACACTGCGGAAATTCATCTTCCGCTGCTTCTTTCCTGAGGCGGCGGCCGATGGCTTCTGTACAGAATCCCTGCTTCAGAAATGAGGCGGGGATTTCTTTTTTTCAGGTCTCTCACCCTGTAAAGGAAAGGCCGGTGACTGTAATTAAATGTGTATCTGAGGGAAATCTGTTGCTTTTTGGCAACGGCTACAATTTACACAAATGTATCACCTAGTTACATACACTTAGCCAGCAATCTGAATTCCTTCAAAAAGTTATTTTTCGTAGTGTTTTACAATCAGGGTTTGTACCATAAGACTCCTTTTTTTCCGGCCGCATCATGAAGTCAGAGGGGAGATTCACTCAGATGCATTTCCCTTCAGATATATTTTTTGGAGTCACACATAATGAAGAAATCTCTACTTGCTCTCGCCCTTCTCGGCGCTTTCACGGCTTCTGCTTTTGCTGAACCGTCCGTCACGCTGTACGGCCGCATTGATACGGGTCTTGTCTACACCCACAAGAATCTGGATAACACTGCCGGTTCCACCGACACGTTCTCCATGGATTCCGGTGTGACCACCGGCTCCCGCTGGGGTCTGAAGGGTTCTGAAGACATCGGCAACGCGAAGGTTGGCTTCGTCCTCGAATCCGGCTTCAATTCTGATGACGGCACGTCCGGACAGAATAACCGCCTCTTCGGCCGTGAAGCTCAGGTGAACATCTCCAGTGCCTACGGTACCCTGTATGCTGGCCGCCTTGGCTCTATCGCGTCCGATAACGGCTCGCTCGGCTATCTCGGCGATGTGTCCGCCTTCCCGTCTGCCTACGGTTTCGTCGGCAACCAGCAGGGCTCCACCGGCACGGCTTATGGCCGCTATGACAACACCCTGGCTTATCAGACCCCGACGTTCGGCGGCCTGCAGGGTGCCATCATGTATTCCTTCAAGGGCGACACCAAGGCCTCCGACTCGAACGTTGCTGATGCCCGTGAGAATTCCGGCGATGCTGACCGCTACCTCGCCGCTGGCCTGCGCTACAAGGCTGGCAAGGCCGCTGTTGTCCTCACCGGCGACATGACGATGTACGGCAATGACGCTAAGGATTATGGCAGCGTTGATAACGGGTACAGCTTCGTCCTCGGCGGCAACTACGACTTCGGTGTCGCGAAGGCTTTCGCGAAGGTCACCTACTTTGATAACCAGGTGAACGTTCTCGACTCCTTCGACCTGATCAGCGATTCCCGCGATCTGAAGAAGGCTGAGGCTCTGAAGGGCTGGGGCGCTGAACTCGGCACAAATGTTCCGGCCTTCGGCGGCAACTTCCTTGCTGCAGTCGGCTATCGTGATGCCAAGGACGTCGATGACGGCTCCTACAAGTTCAAGCGCTGGAACGCGGCTGTCGGTTACACCTATGCCTTCAGCAAGCGCACCAACGTCTACGGTCTCGCTGGCTACGCTCAGGAAAAGGCGAATGCTCTCGACCGCAAGGCGAGCGGTGCCCAGGTCGGTTTCGGCCTCGTCCACAAGTTCTGATCTCTTAAAAGAGACCGGCAGAAGTTCGCCATTCTGCTGAGAACTGAAAAACCGCATCCCGTGAGGGATGCGGTTTTGTCGTTTTAAGGAAGGCGGCATCGACATGACAGGAGAAAGAGGGCGACAGGAGGAATTTCTGAAATATGGATCACAAAAGTAAAGCGTTTAATAGTTGCTCCTGAATTTTTGTACAAGTCAATAACAGTCTTGTTTCACTTTGTAACTCTTTATCAGATATCGTTTTTTTATTTCGGTGGTGTTCGCCTAAAGCCGTTTTCTGTTTGTTTGTTGCATAAAAACAACACAAAATGTGGAATTAAAGGAATACGAAAAATAGTTGTAATATTGTCTTAATTATTGAAAATAAATAAAAAATTTAAGTTTTATACCAATAATAAAGGGTTTACCCTTATGACTGGTGAGGAAATATTTTTGCATCATGCATTTGGGGTGACTCCAAAAGCCCTTAAAACTGTAGTTAGCAATACACACATTCAAACTACTGGAGAAAATTTCATGAAGAAGTCTCTCATTGCCGCTGCTCTGCTTGGCACTTTCGCGGCATCCGCTTTCGCTGCTCCGTCCGTCACGCTGTACGGCCGCCTCGATACGAGCCTTGCTTATACCCACTTGGATAAGGATAAGGCTGGTGTTGATTCCACCGACACGGTTTCGATGGAATCCGGCTTCTCCACCGGCAACCGCTGGGGCCTGAAGGGCACGGAAGATATCGGCAACGCCAAGGTTGGCTTCGTTCTCGAATCCGGCTTCAACTCCGATGACGGTGTCTCTTCCGACAAGGAAAGCCGCCTCTTCGGCCGTGAAGCTCAGGTGAACGTCTCCGGTGCCTACGGTACTCTGTACGCTGGCCGCTTCGCCTCCATCGCTTCTGAATCCGGCTCTATCGGCTACCTGACCGATGTGTCCGCCTTCCCGAACGGCTTCGGTGTCGTTGGCACGCAGAAGGGCTCCACTGGTTCGGCTTATGCCCGTTACGACAACGCCCTCGCTTATCAGACCCCGACGTTTGGTGGCCTGCAGGCTGCTGCCATGTACTCCTTCAAGGCAAATTCTCAGACGGATAAGACCTCCCGTGAGAATTCAAGCTTTGCCGATCGCTACGCCGCTGCTGGCCTGCGCTACAAGGCTGGCAAGGCTGCTGTCGTTCTCGCTGGCGACTACACCCTGTACAGCAACAGCACCCATGCTGGTCTGGATAACGGCTACAGCGTGATCCTCGGCGGCAACTACGACTTCGGTGTTGCCAAGGTCTTCGCCAAGGCCACCTATTTCGACAACCAGGCTTCCGCCCTTGACTCCTTCGATCTGATCAAGGATTCGAACGCTGCTGGTGTTGAAGGCTGGGGTGTTGAACTGTCGACGGCTGTTCCGGCTTTCGGCGGCGCCTTCCTCGGTACCGTCGGTTATCGTGACGCCAAGGACGTGGATAACAGCTCCAACAAGTTCAAGCGTTGGAACGCCGCTGTTGGTTACTCCTATGCGTTCAGCAAGCGCACCAGCGTCTACGCTGCTGCCGGCTACGCTCAGGAAAAGGCTAACAACCTCGATCGTAAGGCCAATGCTGCTCAGGCTGGTTTCGGCCTCGTCCACAAGTTCTAATCTCGTAGAAGAGATCGGCAGAAGTTCGCCATTCTGCTGAGAACTTGAAAGGAAAAACCGCATTCCGTAAGGGATGCGGTTTTTTGTTGAGGGTTAGGTTGGAAATGTCTGATTAAAATTGCTTTTTTGTACGGAAAACAGGGGGCTGTTGCAAGAATACAACACTTTGTTGAGGTATTACCCCCTCTGTGTTTTGTTTTATAACTATTTAAAAATAAATAATAAATTTTTGTAAACGGTATAGTCTTCCCCTGAAGGCTCATTGACTTTGAAACTGCCTATTTGCAATATTTCTCTCAAGGCAGATCACATAACGATTTGCCATTAATCCAAGAAAATTCACACTGGAGAATTTTTCATGAAGAAGTCTCTCGTCGCCGCCGCTCTGCTTGGCACTTTCGCCGCTTCCGCTTTCGCGGCTCCGTCTGTCACGCTGTATGGCCGCGTGGATACGGGCCTCGCCTATACCCACAAGAATCTTGATAACGATACGTCCTCTACCAACACGGTTGAAATGACGTCCGGTTTCTCCACGGGCAACCGCTGGGGTCTGACTGGCACGGAAGACATTGGCAATGCCAAGGTTGGTTTTGTGCTCGAATCCGGCTTCAACTCTGACGACGGCGCTTCCGGTCAGGACGGCCGCCTGTTTGGCCGTGAAGCTCAGGTGAACGTCTCCGGTGCCTACGGTACTCTGTATGCTGGTCGCCTTGGTTCCGTTAATTCCGATAACGGCACGCTCGGTTACCTTGGTGATGTGTCTGCCTTCCCGTCCGGCTTCGGTATTGTCGGCAGCCAGGCTGGCTCCACTGGCACTGCCTACGGCCGTTATGACAACGTACTCGCCTATCAGACCCCGGCCTTCTCTGGTCTGCAGGCTGCCGCCATGTACTCCTTCAAGGCTGACTCCAAGAAGGATACGACTACCCGTGAAAACACGAGCTTTGCCGATCGCTACGCTGCTGCTGGTCTGCGCTACAAGGCTGGTAAGGCTGCCGTCGTTCTCGCCGGCGACTACACCCTGTACAGCAACAGCAACGCGACCTACAAGAATCTGGATAACGGTTACAGCGTGATCCTCGGCGGCAACTACGACTTCGGCGTTGCCAAGGTCTTTGCCAAGGCCACCTACTTCGATAACCAGGCTTCCGCCACTGATTCCTTCAGCCTGCTCTCCGACTCCAAGACTGTTGGCGTTGAAGGCTGGGGTGTTGAACTGTCGACGGCCGTTCCGGCTTTCGGCGGCACGGTGCTCGGCACGGTTGGCTATCGTGATGCCAAGAACGTTGACAACAGCGACGCCAAGTTCAAGCGTTGGAACGCCGCTCTCGGCTACGCCTATGCGTTCAGCAAGCGCACCAGCGTCTACGCTGCTGCCGGCTACGCTCAGGAAAAGTCCAACGCCAAGGACCGCAACGCCAAGGACCGCAAGGCCAGCGCCGCTCAGGCTGGTTTCGGCCTCGTCCACAAGTTCTAATCTCGTAAAAGAGAACAGCAGAAGTTCGCCATTCTGCTGAGAACTTAGAAAAAGCCGCATTTCCTTACCGGAGATGCGGCTTTTGACTGTACGGCGGGGAGAACGTATCCCCGGCGTATGATGAAAGCGGGAACTGGCTGATTGAGCTGCGTTTTCTGCGGGTAACAAAAAAGCCTCTCCGCAATCGCGAAAAGGCTTTAATGGCTTTCGTTTCTGAGGTTCACCGCACAATCATATGTTTTCCAGTATGATTGGTGCCCGGGACTGGACTCGAACCAGCACGCCGGTGAAGGCGCTAGCACCTGAAGCTAGTGCGTCTACCAATTTCGCCACCCGGGCACATCCTCACAAACGAGGATGTAATTATCGCTGAAGAGAATAATTTTGTCAATAGATAGAAGAAAAAAAATCCGGAAAAATACAGGAACCTCGTCCAGAAGGCCCAGGACCAGGGTTGATGATGGCGGTCTGACCGCATTTCTGACGGGAACCGCCGCTTCCGAGCTCGAGTCGGTTCTCGGCCGGGCGGGAACGCCGCTCGCCTTTGATGAGCTTTACGCGCTGGTGCACGACCGGTCCCGCAGCCGGACGAAGAATGAGGTGCTGTCGGCGCTGGAGCGCCTGATTGATGACGGCACGGCGGTGGCGGATGACGAAGGAAAGATTTCGCTTTCCCACGGCTCCGCGTGGCTTGAGGGCACGGTATCCGGCACCCGGTCCGGCATGGTGTTTTTTGACCCGGATACGGGAACCGGAGACGAAGGGGTTTCCTACGTCTTCTCCCAGGGGCAGGGGGACGCGGTGTTCCCCGGCGACCGGGTGAGAGTCGCGCGACTCGGGTTTGACAGCAAGGGACGGAACCTTGTCTCTCTCAAAGAAGTGACGGAACACAACACCTGGAAGGTGGTCGGCGTGGTCCGGAAGCAGGGGACAGATTTCTGGCTCGATCCATCGGACCCGCGGGTCCATGTGCAGATCAGGCTTTCAGGTGCCTCAGCGCTCGCGGGGCAGGGTGTAGTCGCCGCGATCACGACGCAGCCGACGCTTGAAGAACCGGCCCGCGCTCAGGTCGAGGAAATTCTCGGGTCCGCGAGCGACGCGTCGGTTGAGATTGAAATGGCGGCCCGCCGCTTTGGGCTTCCGTCCATCTTCGCGCCTGATGTGCTGACAGAAGCCCGGGCGCTCCCGGATCATGTGCTGAAGAAGGATGCCGGAAAGCGTGTCGACCTCCGCGATATTGCCTTTGTCACGATTGACGGCGAGGACGCGAGGGACTTCGATGACGCGGTCTGGTGCGCGCCTCTTGTGTCTGGCGGTTACCGGCTGCTTGTCGCTATCGCGGATGTGTCCTGGTACGTGAAGCCTGGCACAGCCCTCGACCGCAGCGCGCAGGAACGGCTGACTTCAGTCTACTTCCCGCGCCGCGTGATTCCGATGCTTCCTGAGGAGCTTTCAAACGGTCTCTGCTCGCTGAACCCGAAGGTCGACCGCTGCACAATGGTGTGCGACGCGCTGATTGACGCGAAGGGTGAAGTGACGGCCTATCAGTTCTATCCCGGTCTCATTAATTCGCACGCCCGCCTGACCTATACCCAGGTGTGGAACGCGCTCCAGGATAAGGAAGGAGCACGGGACGAGATTCATGAGGTCTATCCGGACGTCGAAAATCTCTATTCGCTTTATAAGGTGCTCGCAGAGGCAAGAAAGAAGCGCGGCGCCATTAATTTTGAAACCCGCGAAACCTATATTCAGACAGACGAAACCGGCCGCATCACCGCGATTCTGCCGCGTGAACATAATGACGCGCACCGCCTGATTGAAGAGGCGATGCTGGTCGCGAATACCTGCGCCGCGGACTTTATTGTCCGGAAGAAGACGGAGTGTCTCTTCCGAATTCATGAAGGGCCGTCCGAAGAGCGCCTTGAGCTGCTCCGCACGACGCTCTCAGGATTCGGTCTCAAGATGGGCGGCGGGTCCTCCCCGAAACCCGCGGACTACGAAGCCGTGATGGCGAAAGTGCGCGGGACGCCGAACGAAGAGGCGGTTCAGACCGCGCTGCTCCGAAGCATGCAGCGCGCCGTATATTCACCGGAACTTCACGGCCACTTCGGTCTCGCGTATCCGGCGTACACCCATTTCACCTCCCCCATCAGACGCTACCCCGATCTGCTCGTGCACCGGACGATCCGTGGTATTCTCTCCCGCCGCCGCTATAAGCCCGAAGTCGCGGTGTCGCCTTCTGACCTTCTCAATTCCGAATTCTCTCTGAAGCAGAAGGGGAAGAAGAAAGAAGCGCCGAAGCCTGAAGCGACACCGTACGCGCGTCCTACGGCTCAGCATGCCGCCTGGGAAACGCTTGGCAAGATGTGTTCCGCCGCGGAGCGCCGCGCTGACGAAGCGAGTTACGACGTCACCGCGTGGCTGAAGTGCATGTACATGAAGGACTTCATCGGCCGCGGGTTCTCTGGAAAGGTCACCGGCGTCACGCCGAACGGCGTCTATGTGACGCTTGATGATCTCTTTGTTGAAGGCTTCATCCGGGTCTCGAACCTCGGCTGGGACTACTACTTCTATAACAGCGACGACTGCCTCCTTGAAGGCAGTGCATCAGGCGAAGTGATCCGTCTCGGAACGCCGCTTGAAGTGCAGGTGGCAGGCGTCGACGTTGATCTGCGGCGGATTGATTTTGAGCGCCGCGATGTGCAGAGACGGAAAGGGCCGAGGCGCTGGAAAGGCGAACCGAGACTCTGAACGGATTGCAAGAAAAAGAATTGATATCTAAAGGAAAAGATTGAATGGCTGGTAATAAAAAAGCGGTCCTCGCGGGTTTTCACGCCGTGACGGCGCGGCTCAGACTGAACCCGGAGTCGATTGACGAAGTCTATGTGGACCGCAGCCGGCATGACCGCCGCATGCACGAAATGTGCGAAAAGCTGAAGGCCGCCGGCATCCGCCCGGTGGGCGCGGACGCGGAGCGTCTGGACCGCATCGCGGGGCACGGTGTGCAGCATCAGGGGATCGTCGCGGTGGGCAGTGTGCTCGAGAAGACGCTCTCCTTTGATGAGCTTCTCGATTCCATCACCGATAAGACGCTGCTCCTCATTCTGGACGGCGTGACGGATCCCCGGAACTTCGGCGCCTGTCTCCGTGTGGCGGATGCCGCCGGGGTGCAGGCCGTGATCGCGCCGCTGAACCGCTCGTCCCACGTGACGCCGGCCGCGGCGAAGGCCGCCGCAGGTGCCGAGGAATCGGTTCCGGTGGTGTATGTCGTGAATCTCGCCTCCGCCATCGCGGAGCTGCGTGACGCGGGTGTCATGGTGGTCGGAACGGCGGGTGAGACCGACCGCTCGATCTATGACTTCGATCAGAAGCGCGCTTTTGCCTGGGTGCTTGGCGCTGAGGGCGAAGGCCTCCGTCAGCTCACGCGCAAACGGTGCGACGCGCTCGCCGCGATTCCGATGATGGGGTCGGTTGAGTCTCTCAACGTGTCAGTTGCCGCCGGTGTCTGCCTCTTTGAGTCTGTCCGTCAGCGGGTCGGTGAAAAGGCCGCCCGGGTGGATAATCCCTCGCGTGCAAAATTTTAATTTTTAGAGTAAGATAACCGTTTTCTCGTTAGTCCTTGCCGCACCGGGAGACGCCCTGGGCGGTTTTTTCCGCAAGGAGGATCAATGCGTCATTACGAAATCTGCATCATCGTGCATCCTGATCAGTCTGAACAGGTTCCGGCGATGATCGAACGCTACAAGAACCTTGTTCTCGAACAGGGTGGAAAGATTGAACGTATCGAGGATTGGGGCCGTCGTCAGCTCGCCTACCCGATCCAGAAGCTGGTCAAGGCTCATTATGTTCTCCTGAACGTGGAGTGCTCTGACGCCACGCTCGCCGACATCGAAAACAATTTCCGTTTCAACGACGCCATTCTGCGCCACCTCGTGGTGAAGACGAAGCACGCCGAAACCGCTCCCTCCCCGATGATGAAGGTTGTCGAGAAGGAAGAGGCCAAGAAGGCTGCCGTGGCCGCTCGCGCGAACAGCAAGGCTTCCCACAAGTCTGATGACGCTTCCGACGAAGCTGAAGACGAGGAATCCGACGTTCAGGACGCCGAGTAATTCGGCTAGAGGCGCTTTAAAGAGGACTGCCAGACATGAATGAGCTGGTCCTTGACGGCGAAATCATCCGCTCCGAAGAGCCGAGATTCACACCGTCCGGACTGCAGGTTTTTGAAGGCATTCTTCACCACTCAGGCGAAGTCCGGGAAGCAGGCGGCATGCGCCGCCTCAATTTCGAAACCCTGGTGGTCGCATACGGAGAGGTAGCGGCAAAGCTCTATCAGCTTCCGCTTCCCGCGAGGATAACCCTCAAAGGGTACATCACCCCTCGCTCGAGCCGCACGCAGCGCCTCATTGTTTACATAACGGAATTCAGTTAGGAGTTCAAAATGGCTTTTGGTTCCAAGGGTCGTACCGGCAACCGCCGTCCCTCCCAGGGCAATGCCCTCTTCAAGCGGAAGAAGTTCTGCCGCTTTACCGCTGCTCACGTTGAGCAGATCGATTACAAGGATATCGACACGCTGCGCGATTTCATCCAGGAAAATGGCAAGATCATGCCCGCCCGTCTGACCGGCACGAAGGCGATCTACCAGCGCCAGCTCGATACCGCGATCAAGCGTGCCCGCTTCCTCGCCCTCCTTCCCTACACCGACAATCAGTAATCCCGGGGAGATATCGACATGCAAGTTATTCTGCTTGAAAACATTCATCACCTCGGCAATCTGGGCGATGTGGTCAAGGTCAAGGACGGCTACGGCCGCAACTTCCTGATCCCCCAGGGTCACGCCAAGCGCGCCACCAAGGCCGCTATCGCCGAGTTCGAAACCCGTCGCGCTGACCTTGAGAAGGCTCAGGCTGAGCGTCTGGCCAATGCCCAGGCTCTCCAGGAAAAGCTGAATGGCGCCACCGTTACCATCGCCTCCAAGGCTGGTGTTGACGGCCGTCTGTTCGGTTCCGTGACCAACTCCGACATCGCTGAAGCCGTGGATAAGCTTGGCTTCACGATCAAGAAGAGCCAGGTCCGCACGCCGCTCGGCATGATCAAGGCTGTTGGCGAGTACCCGATCACGATCGCTCTGCTCTCCGACATCACCGCTGACATCACGGTTCAGGTCGTCGCCGAAGAGTAATCTCCGGAACGTCCGACTCCTGACAGAGCCTCCGCAAGGGGATTCTGTCGGAGAAAAAAATAGGCTTCCGAAAGGAGGCCTATTTTTTTCCCCTTCCTGCTTTACTGTTATTATTTAACCCGCTTTCGCCTTTCTGAAAAGTGTTTCAGAGGGCGTTTTGCATCATGGGGCCCGCTTGCTCCTTTCCGGCCTCTATGGAGCGCAATCTGATGCCTGATCCTTTTTCCAGTTCTGATCTTCCTGCGAATTCTGTCCGTGTTCCGCCGCATTCTGTCGAGAGTGAACAGACGATTCTCGGCGGTCTGATGCTGAATACCCAGGCGTTTGACCAGATCTCCGACATTATTACGGCTGAGGATTTCTACCGGGCCGACCACCGCGTGATTTTTGACGCCATCGCGGCGCTGCACCTCCGGGGTGAGCCCGCGGACGTGATCACGGTCTATAACGAGCTCGAGCGCTCGGGGCGGGCGGATGCCGCGGGCGGCCGCCCGTACCTCAACGCGCTGACAAGCAATTCGCTTGGCGCCGGGAACATCCGCACGTACGCGGAAATCGTCCGCGACTGCTCGATGCTGCGGCAGCTCGTGTCCGCCGCGGATACGATCGCCGCGTCCGCTCTCGCTCCTGAAGGCCGCGAGACGAAGGACATCATTGATGACGCGGAGAAACTGGTTCTCCAGATCAATGAAAGCGCGGACCGCGGGAACAAAGGCTTCGTGAGACTCAATAAACTCGCGGCGAACGTCTCAGATATCGTCGCGGAGCGCTACCGCACGAAGTCAGCGAACGATGTCACCGGCGTCTCGACCGGTTATCGGTACCTCGATCAGCTGACGTCCGGCATGCAGCCTGGCGATCTCATCATCATCGCCGGCCGCCCCTCGATGGGTAAGACCGCGCTCGCGCTGAATATCGCGGAGCATGTTGCGATGGCGGGCGATAACAGCTGGCCGGTTGCCGTGTTCTCCATGGAAATGAGCGGCGAGCAGCTCGCGATGCGACTCATCTGCTCGCATGGGCGCCTCGACGCGCAGAAGGTCCGCAAGGGCCGCCTCGATGAGGATGGCGACTGGGATCGGTTCACGACCGCGGTCGCCGATATGGAAAAGGCACCGCTTTATATCGATGACACGCCGGCGCTCAGCGTCACCTCGCTCCGAAGCCGCGCCCGGCGCCTCATGGCGCAGACCGGACAGCTCGGCCTCATCGTGGTCGACTACCTGCAGCTGATGGGCGGCAGCTACAGCCGCCGCGAAGAAAACCGCGCAACCGAGATTTCTGAAATTTCCCGCGGCCTGAAGAGCCTCGCAAAGGAACTCCGCGTTCCCGTGATCGCGCTCTCCCAGCTCAACCGTTCGGTTGACGGCCGCCCTGACAAGCGCCCTGTGATGTCCGACCTTCGCGAGTCGGGCGCTATCGAACAGGACGCTGACGTCATCATGTTTATTTATCGCGATTGGGTTTACAACAAGGAATCCGATCCGACGCTCGCCGAAGTGATCATCGGCAAGCAGCGTAACGGCCCTGTGGGGACCGTGAAGCTTACGTTCAACGGGAAGTACACGTCGTTCGAAAACCGGGCAGAGGTGCCTGAAGGCTATGTGCCGGACGACATGCAGGAACCTGCCTAAGGATAGGAAGACATGGAATACCTACTGTATCTCGGGGCTCTCGCCCTTATCGCTGTGGGTCTCGCCGGAACCGTGATCCCCGCGATTCCGGGATTGCCGATCATTTTTGCCGGCAGCTGGCTGATCGGCTGGGCGAGCGGCTATGAGCTGATCTCGGTGACGGCGGTCGTGATTCTCGCGCTGCTCGCCGCGGTCGGTATCGGCATCGATATCCTCGCGCAGATTCTCGGCGCGAAGCGGGCGGGCGCGAGCCGCGCCGGCCTCTGGGGCGCTGTGATCGGCACCGTGGTGGGGCTGGTTACCGGGATCTGGGGCATTGTCTTCTTCCCGCTGATCGGAGCGGTGATCGGTGAAATCATGGCGGGCCGCGACATGCTGAAGGCGGGAACCGTGGGTCTCGCCACCTGGATAGGGATGGCAGTCGGGATCGGCGTGAAGATCGCGCTCGCGTTCATCATGGTGGGTATTGTCCTTTTCTCGATCGTGACGAACTCCGGCATCACGAGTTTCTTCGGGGGTTCAAGCGCGGCTGCCTCCGCTGCCGCCGTGGTTCCTCAGGCGCCGAATGGGGCAGCGCCCCTTGAAGGCCACCCGGGACAGCCTTCTGAGCGAGGCCGGATCGTGGAAGTGCCGCAGGGCCAGCGGTCGAAGAGTTCTGACGACGCTTCGTCTCCCGCTGTGGACGCCGCACCGTCAGACGCCGCTCCTGCCGCTCCCGCGCCGTCTAATGACTTCCCGCAGGTAACCGCGTCGCAGATGAAGAACCCGGACGCAGCCTCGTCACCTAAGCCCGCTCCGACTCCCGCGGCTCCTGCCGCACAGCCCGCGGCACCGCAGCCGTAACGAAACGGCAGCAGGGACAAAAAATCCCGGATCTTTTTTTGGATCCGGGATTTTTTATGGGTGAGAGCAGGGGGTCAGAGGACCGAGGACGCGAAGTCCGCGAGGCGGCTCCGTTCACCGCGCTGCAGCGTGATGTGACCCGCGTGCGCCCAGCCCTTGAATTTATCGACGACGTAGGTGAGGCCCGAGCTCCCCTCCGTGAGGTACGGCGTATCGATCTGCGCGATGTTCCCCATGCAGACGATCTTCGTGCCGGGGCCGGCTCGCGTGATAAGAGTCTTCATCTGCTTCGGCGACAGGTTCTGCGCCTCA
Organism: Mesosutterella multiformis; assembly: GCF_003402575.1. GTDB lineage: Bacteria > Pseudomonadota > Gammaproteobacteria > Burkholderiales > Burkholderiaceae_F > Mesosutterella > Mesosutterella multiformis. Next base: position 307,517 of record NZ_BGZJ01000001.1, on the reverse strand, counting down.
TCGATAATGAGGAAGCGGTTGAGGAACGTGCGGCCGCGCATGAAGCTCATCGACTTCACGCGGATCCGGGAGCGGATGATGTCCTGCGCCGTGTCGTGCCCCCAGGTGCCGGAGGAGGCATCGGTGTGGTTCAGCACTTCGAGGTTATCTTCCAGAGCCCCCATCCAGGGCACCATCTTCTCTTCTTCTGTGCCGGGGAGGAAACCGATCTCTTCACCTACCGAGACCGTCGCGCGGGTGAAGATGATTTCCGAGTACCGGCGTTCATCAAGCGTCTGCGTGAGAGCCGCGGCAAGCGTGAGGAGCGTTTTGCCGGTGCCGGCCTGACCGAGGAGCGATACGAAGTCAATCTCGGGGTTCATGAGGAGGTTCAGCGCGAAGTTCTGTTCGCTGTTCCTCGCGGTGATGCCCCAGACGTTATTCTTCGGGGTCGTGTAGTTCTTGAGTGACCGGAACACCGCTTCATCGCGGTCGACCGAGCTCACAATGCCTTCAAAGCCCCCTTGGGCGCTTTCCGAATACACGAATTCGTTCACGAGCATCTGGGGAACGAGCGGCCCCTTCACCCGGTACCAGGTGAAGCCGTCCTTCTGCCAGGATTTCATCCCCTTCGCGTGCGTTTCCCAGAAGTTCCCGGGGAGCGAGAGTTTGCCGCTATAGAGGAGGTCCGAGTCGTCGATTGTCTTATCGTTGAAATAGTCTTCAGCGGGGAGACCGATCGTCGCGGCCTTGATCCTCATATTGATGTCTTTCGAGACGAGGATCACGACGTGGTCCTTGAGGACCGAGGTGATGCCAAGCACCGAAGAGAGAATCGCGTTGTCGCCGGACCCGGTCTTCAGATCCGAGGGGAGCGGGAGTTCGACATTCAGGCGTCCGGTCTGGAAGTAGAGCTTTCCCTTCGCCTCGCGGTTTCCGAGGGCGGAAAGCGGAAGGCCTTCTGAGAGATCGGGGTTCCCGGCCGCTTCCATCAGCTGATCGATTGTGCGGGAAACCTGGCGCGCGTTACGCGCGATATCGCTCATGCCGGTCTTATGGCGGTCAAGTTCCTCAAGCGCGGTGAGCGGAATGAAGACGTCATGCTCCTCAAACCGGAAGAGGCAGGTCGGATCGTGGAGGAGCACATTCGTGTCGAGCGCGAACATACGGGGCATCTTCGGGTCCGGCAGCGCGCGGCCGCGGCGAAGCGACGGGAGCTTCGTTTCAGAAGGAGTGCCCAGCGTGATCGGCGGCTGAACCTTCGGAGCCGCGGCGGTTTCAGCCTTGCGGGCGGCCCGGACGGCTGCTTTCCCGGCCGCCTTCTTACGGCGGGCGGGTTTCTTCTCTGTGACCGCGGCGGCGGGCGCTGCCATTTCGAGCGCCTCGGCGGGGGCCTTCCCGCGGCGGCGCCTCTTCGGCTGCTTTTCTGCGGCCGGGGTTTCCGCTTTCGGCGGAGTCTTCAGCGGCAGGTCATTTTCACTCTGATAGTCGGCGAGCATGTCGCCCGGAACTTTCGGGGAAGCCGGCAGAGGCATAGTTTTCCTCATATTTGCGTGTCTGTATCACTGACCAATATAACGCGGCGAATTGACAGCTGTGTGAACTCCCGCAAAAAATCGCATATCCGGGATCCGGAGCCCGCCCTCTGATTTTCTATAGGTCTTGATATTTGGTACGATTTTCAAATTGCCGCTGCAGAAAAAAATAAGCAGCGCTCGGGCGCGGTCACCCTATCGGATCGCGGTGAATAACGGGCGGATGGCGTTACTCTCAAAATAAGCAGGGAGCTTTAACTCATGGATTCAGTGAAAATCGGTCTGGCCGGCGCAGGAACCGTCGGCGGCGGTGTCTGCCGGGTGCTTAACCGCAATCAGGAGCAGATCAGCGCGCGAGCCGGCGCCAGGATCGAAGTGAAGTATGTGACGTGCCGTCACCCCGAGAACCGTTCTGACCTCGTCCCGCTCGTGGGGTCGCTCGGCATTGACTGGCATGAAATCGTGGAGGATCCCGAGATCGCGATCGCGGTCGAGGCGATGGGCGGAATCGAACCCGCGCGCTCCTTTATTCTTGCCGCGATCGACGCGGGGAAGCACGTCGTCACCGCGAACAAGGCGCTTCTCGCGCAGCACGGGGACGAGATCTTTGACGCCGCGGCGAAGAAGGGCGTGATCGTCGCCTTTGAGGCGTCGGTCGCTGGCGGCATCCCGATCATCAAGGCGATGCGTGAGTCGCTTGTCGCGAACCGCATTCAGTCGGTGGTCGGCATCATCAACGGCACCTCAAACTTCATCCTCACCAGCATGCGGAAGGAAAAGATTTCGTTTGCTGAGGCGCTCTCCAAGGCTCAGAAGCTGGGGTACGCGGAGGCCGATCCTTCGTTCGATATCGATGGCATTGACGCAGCGCACAAGATTTCGATCCTTTCCTCGATCGCGTTCGGCGGCCCGATTTCGTTTGATAAGGCCTATATCGAAGGGATCCGCGATCTGCAGAACGTGGATATCGAGTTCGCGGATCAGCTTGGCTACCGCGTGAAGCTTCTCGGCATCACGAAGCGCCGCGGGACCGGGATTGAGCTTCGCGTCCACCCGACGCTCGTTCCTGAGCGGCGGCTCCTCGCCCACGTGGGCGGCGTGACAAACGCCGTTGAAGTGAAGGGCGACGCCGTGGGCTCCACCCTTTACTACGGCCCGGGCGCGGGGTCAGAACCCACCGCCTCCGCTATGATCGCGGATATCGTGGACGTGGTCCGCATGATCGGCGTGTCCTCCAACCACCAGGTTCCGGTGCTCGGCTACAAGCGAAAGATTGAGAACGTCGACGTGCTCCCGATGGGCGAGACGGTCTGCTCCTACTACCTCCGTATCGGCGTGACGGACAGCCCCGGCACGCTCGCCGACGTGAGCCGCGTCTTCGCGGATATGGGGATCAGTATCGAATCCCTCATTCAGAAGGAAGCGGTCGCGGGTCAGGGATCGACCTCGATCGTCCTGATGACGCACACCGCCTGGGAAGCGGCCGTTCAGGAAGCGATCCGCCGGATCGAGGCGCTTGACTGCGTGACTGGCAAGATCGTTCTCCTTCGCAAAGAAGAACTGAATTAATAAGAGGACAACATGGCAAGCAATATCCGCTATCTCTCCACCCGCGGTGAATCGACCGGGGCGTCCTATGATGAAATCGTGCTTCGGGGGCTCGCGTCTGACGGCGGCCTCTTCATGCCGGAAAGCTACCCGCAGGTGACAGCCGAGACGCTCGAATCCTGGCGGAAGCTCCCGTACGCGGAGCTCGCCTTTGAAGTGCTGCGGCTTTTCGCGAGCGGGATCGATGAGGCGGCGCTGAAGGAAATCTGCCGCTCGACCTATACCGAGAAGACCTACTGCAACGCGCGTGAGGGGGATGATCCGAAGGACATCACGCCGGTGCGCTGGCTTGAGGACGGGATCGGTCTTCTGGAACTCTCGAACGGCCCGACGCTCGCTTTCAAAGACATGGCGATGCAGTACCTCGGGGCGCTTTTCGAGCATCTCCTCGCGCGTGAAGGGAAGACTCTCAATATTCTCGGCGCGACGTCCGGCGACACCGGGTCCGCAGCCGAATACGCGATGCGGGGCCGGAAAGGGATCCGCGTCTTTATGCTGTCGCCTTACGGCCGCATGAGTGACTTCCAGCGCGCCCAGATGTATTCGCTTGAAGACCCCAATATCTTCAATATCGCGGTCCGCGGGACGTTCGATCAGGCGCAGGACATCGTGAAGGCGGTCTCGAACGACCACGCGTTCAAGTCCGCGCATTCAATCGGCACCGTGAACTCCATCAACTGGGCGCGCGTTGCCGCTCAGGTGGTCTATTACTTCAAGGGGTGGCTTGCCGCGGCCGAAAAGGGCGAGGCGATTTCGTTTGCCGTCCCGTCCGGCAACTTCGGCGACGTCCTCGCTGGCTGGATCGCGAAGCAGATGGGACTCCCGATCGCGAGCCTTATCGTCGCGACGAACGAAAACGATGTGCTCACCGAATTCTTTGAAACCGGTGTCTATCACCCGAGAGACGCGGCGCATACGTACGTCACTTCCTCGCCCTCAATGGATATCAGCCGCGCGTCGAATTTTGAGCGCTTCATCTTCGATATCGTCGGCCGCGACCCTGAGGTGCTGAAGCGCCTCTGGCACGTGATGGCGACGGAGGGTGAATTCCGTCTCACCGGGGAACTCTGGGAGCGCGTCCTCGCCTCAGGCTTCACCGCCGGAAAGAGCACCCACGCGGACCGTCTTGCCACGATCCGCGACACCTGGGAGCGGCTCGGCGTCATGATCGACCCGCATACCGCGGACGGCCTCAAGGTGGCTCGCGAGAAGCGTCTTCCGGGGGTAAAGTGCCTGTGTCTCGAGACGGCTCAGGCCGCGAAGTTCTCGAAGACGATTATCGAAGCGACGGGTACGGTGCCTGCGATCCCCGCCTCCTGCGCCGACCTTCTCAGCCTTCCGCAGCGCTGCGAAGTGATGGATCCTGAAACGGAGAACGTGAAGCAGTTCATCGACCGTCATACAAAGGAGTAATCAAAATTGTTTCTCTTCGGCATCACGGGATACTCCGGAAGCGGGAAGACCACCCTCAACGAAAAGGTGGTTGAGTGTCTCCGTTCGCTCGGCTACAGTGTCTCCTGCGTGAAAGACGCGCATCATCAGGTGGATCTCGATACCCCCGGGAAGGACACGTACCGGTACCGGGTGTCGGGCGCCGAGCAGGTGATCCTCAGGACGCCTGACCGCTGGGCGCTGATGGAGGAGACGCCGGAAGGCCGAAAGCCGCTCGGGGATATTCTCCGCGCGATGAAGCCGGTGGATTTCGTGCTGCTCGAAGGATTCAAGGATGACGGCGACTTTCCCCGTATCGAAGTCTCGAGGGGGCCTCATAAAGAAGCCCCGCTCTGGACGAAGAGAGGTGATATTGTTGCGGTTGCCTCTGACACTCCGGAAGGAATTCCGCCCGGAATGCCGTGGCTGAACCTCAACGAACCCCGGCAGGTCGCGGATTTCATCGTGAGCCTGCGGGATAGCTGGATGAAAGAGAAAGATAACGTTAAGGAGTAACCGGGAAATGATTTCCTACCGTGAAGCGCTGCAGAACCTGCTCTCCAAAGTCACCCCGATCGGAAGGACTGAAACCATTCCGACGCTTTACGCCGAGGGCCGGGTGCTTGCGGAAGACATCATTTCACCGGTGAACGTGCCGCCGGCGGATAACTCCCAGATGGATGGCTACGCGGTCCGCGCGGCGGATCTCGCGTCTGCCTCTCCCGAGCACCCGGTGACGCTCCCTGTGTCGCAGCGGATCCCCGCGGGTTCCGTCGGCACGCAGCTTGAAGCCGGCACCGCTGCCCGCATTTTCACGGGCGCTCAGGTGCCGCCCGGAGCGGATTCCGTCGTGCAGCAGGAGCTCGTTGAAAAGAACGAGGACGGCACGGTGATCTTCAAGGCTCCGGTGAAGACGGGAACGAACGTCCGCCTTGCGGGAAGCGACTTCCCGGCAGGCGAAACGATTCTGCACGCGGGCGATAAGCTTACGCCCGCGAATCTCGGTATCGCGGCGTCGACCGGCCGCGCGTATCTCCGCGTTTACGGCCGCCTCCGTGTCTCGATCTTCTGCTCCGGCAGCGAACTCGCGCGTCCCGGCGAGCCGCTCCGCGAAGGCGCGATTTATAACTCGAACCGTTATCAGCTGCGGGCGCTTCTCCATGCGCTCGGCTGCGAAGTGAACGACGTGGGTTCGGTCCGCGATTCGATCGAGGATACGGTGGAAGCGTTCCAGAAGGCCGCGCGCTCGACCGATGTGATCGTCACGACCGGCGGCATGAGTGTCGGCGAAGAGGATTACATCAAGCCCGCGGTGGAGCGGCTCGGCCACATCGATATGTGGCGTCTTGCCGTGAAACCCGGAAAGCCATTCGCGTTCGGCGAAGTGTCCGGCGTTCCGTTCCTCGGTCTTCCGGGGAATCCGGTTGCCGTGTTTGTCGAAACCCTCATGATGGTGCGCCCGTTCCTTCGCGTCCGTCAGGGCGGCCGCGCTGACCTTCACCGTCCGATCGCGGTCCGCGCGGACTTCAACTGGAAGGCCGGTGACCGTGAGGAATTTATCCGCGTGTACCGTAACGACAAGGGAGGGCTCTGCATCCTCCCGAACCAGAATTCCCAGGTGCTTTCTTCCTGCGCTAAGGCGGACGGCATCGTGGACGTCCCTGTCGGGAAGGACATCCGGCAGGGGGATTTCGTGGACTACTATCCACTGGCAGAGTTCCTCGCCTGAGGCGGAGTGTCGCAGCTCCCGGCCCAGCAGTTCCTCAGATCGATCCGGAACTCTCCCTCCTTTAATACAACAAAAAAGAGGATCCTCAAATGAAAGTCAAGGTGCTTTATTTCGCTTATTGCCGCGACGCGGTCGGCCGTCCTTCTGAAACGGTTGAAGTGCCCGCCGGAGTCGAAACGGTCGGCGCGCTCCGCGATTACCTCGTGGGGCAGGGCGATCCCTGGAAGAGCGGCTTTGAAAGTGTGAAGCGTATCCGCTTCTCCGTGAACCAGGTGATGGCGGACGAAACCGCGGCGATCAAGGATGGCGACGAAGTCGCTTTCTTCCCGCCTGTCACCGGAGGCTAGTCCTATGGGGATCACGAAGGTGATCGTGCGGCACGAGGATTTCGATGTGTCGCGCGAAATGGAGGAGCTGCGGAAGGGCTCAGGCTCAGCCGGCGCCATGGTGGCCTTTACGGGCGTTGTCCGTAACCGGAACCAGGGGGACGATATCTTCGCGCTGACGCTCGAGCACTATCCGGGAATGACGGAATCCGCGATCACCGCGATCGCGGATAAGGCCCGCGCCCGCTGGGAGCTTGATGACATCGTCGTGATCCACCGCGTGGGGCGTCTTGAGGTAGGCGATCAGATTGTGCTTTGCCTCGTCACGTCCGCGCACCGCGGCGAAGCGTTCGAGGCGTGCGAATACATCATGGACTGGCTGAAGACTGAGGCTCCCTTCTGGAAGAAGGAAGAGACTCCGTCGGGCAGCCGCTGGGTGGATGCGCGTGAGAGCGACGAAAAGGCGAAGGCGCGCTGGCAGTAAGCCATTTTTCCGAAACACAAAAAGAAGTTACGAAACCGCATGGGATTTGTTCCCTTGCGGTTTTTCTTTTTCCGGTTCAGCCTATTACGCAGGGATTAAAAATTTACTTTTGATAACGAATCCCCCTTGAAAAATGGTTTCTGTGTCCCCATATAGGAACTACGAACGACGGAAGCCTAATTCCGGCGATTCCTAAAGGAAAGATATAAACCTATGCGTCAAGACAAACTCACCACGAAGTTCCAGGAAGCTCTGGGCGATGCCCAGAGCCTAGCTCTCGCGCACGACAACCAGTTTCTCGAGCCCGTGCATCTGCTCGCCGCAATCCTTCACGATAAGGATGGCTCCGCGGTGAGCCTGCTCGAGCGCGCGGGCGTGAACGTCTCCGGTCTTACCCGGGCAGCCGACCAGGCGATCGAAAACCTCCCGAAGGTTTCCGGCACCTCGGGCGATATCCAGGTGAGCCGCGATCTCGCGAACGCTCTCAACCTCACCGAGAAAGAGGCGATGAAGCGGGGCGATGAATTCATCGCGACCGAGATGTTCCTTCTTGCCCTCTCGGACGAGAAGAGCGATGCCGGCCGTATTGCCCGCGAGAACGGTCTTACCCGGCGCGCGCTCGATGCCGCGATCACGGAAGTGCGCGGCGGCCAGGCGGCCGATAACGCGGACGCCGAACAGTCCCGCGGCGCGCTTAAAAAGTACACGATTGACCTCACCGCGAAGGCCCGCGAGGGGAAGCTCGATCCTGTGATCGGCCGCGACGATGAAATCCGCCGCACGATGCAGATCCTGCAGCGCCGTACGAAGAATAATCCGGTCCTGATCGGTGAACCGGGCGTTGGCAAGACCGCTGTCGTTGAAGGTCTCGCGCAGCGTATCGTGAACGGCGAAGTGCCGGACACGCTGAAGAACAAAGTGATTCTGTCGCTCGACATGGCGGGGCTGATTGCCGGCGCCAAGTACCGCGGTGAATTCGAGGAACGCCTGAAGGGGCTTCTGAAGGAAGTGACCGCGCAGAACGGCCGCATCATTCTCTTCATCGATGAGCTGCATACGGTGGTCGGAGCCGGCAAGACCGAAGGCTCGATGGACGCCGGCAACATGCTGAAGCCCGCGCTCGCGCGTGGCGAACTCCATGTGATCGGCGCGACGACTCTCAACGAATACCGTCAGTACATCGAGAAGGACGCGGCGCTGGAACGCCGTTTCCAGAAGGTGATGATCGGGGAGCCGTCCGTTGAGGACACGATCGCCATTCTCCGCGGTCTTCAGGAGAAGTACGAAGCCCATCACGGCGTCCAGATCACGGACCCGGCGATTGTGGCTGCGGCTGAGCTCTCGAACCGCTACATCACGGACCGTTATCTCCCGGATAAGGCGATTGACCTTATCGATGAGGCGGCTGCCCGCGTGAAGATGGAAATCGACTCGAAGCCCGAGGCGCTCGATAAGATCGACCGCCGCCTGATTCAGCTGAAGATCGAACGCGAAGCGATGAAGAAAGAGACGGATGACGCCTCGAAGAAGCGCCTCGCGACGATTGAGGAAGAGATCGAGACGCTCTCCCGCAAGTATTCAGACCTCGAAGAGATCTGGAAGCGCGAGAAGGCGGACGCGATCGGCGAAAAGGAAACCCGCGACAAGATCGATCAGGTCCGCCGCGAGATGGACGAATGCCGTCGGAACGCTCAGTACGAGCGCCTCGCGGAACTCCAGTACTCGGTGCTCCCGGAGCTTGAGAAGAAGCTGAATAAGGAAGCGAGCCAGGTGAAGAAGGATGAGTCGCCTGATAAGCCGCACCTCCTTCGTACAAGCGTCGGCGCTGAGGAAATCGCTGAAGTGGTGTCCCGCGCGACCGGCATCCCGGTGTCGAAAATGATGCAGGGCGAGCGTGAGAAGCTCCTTCACATGCGTGAGGAACTGTCGAAACGCGTGATCGGTCAGGATGAGGCCGTGAGAAAGGTCGCGGAAACGATTCAGAGAAGCCGCGCAGGACTCTCGGACCCGAACCGGCCGTACGGCTCGTTCCTCTTCCTTGGACCCACGGGTGTCGGCAAGACCGAGCTCACGAAGGCGCTCGCCTCGTTCCTCTTCGATAGCGAAAAGGCCATGATCCGAATTGATATGTCGGAATACATGGAGAAGCACAGTGTCGCCCGTCTGATCGGCGCGCCTCCGGGATATGTCGGCTATGACCAGGGCGGCTACCTCACGGAAGCTGTCCGGCGCCGCCCCTACAGCGTGATCCTGTTCGATGAAGTCGAAAAGGCTCACCCGGACGTCTTCAACGTCCTGCTGCAGGTGCTCGACGATGGCCGCATGACGGATGGTCAGGGCCGCACGGTGGACTTCAAGAACACCGTGATCGTGATGACCTCGAACCTCGGTTCGCAGGAAATCATGCAGATGGCCGGCCGCCCGCATGACGAGGTGAAGGAAGCCGTGATGGAAGAAGTGAAGCAGCACTTCCGTCCGGAATTCATCAACCGTATCGACGAGATCGTGGTCTTCAATTCGCTCGGTGAAAAGGCGATTCAGAAGATTGCCGGTATCCAGGTGCAGAAGCTTGCTGACCGTGTGGCTGAGCAGGGCATCACGCTGAAGGTGACCGACGCGGCGCTCGCGGAAATCGCGAAGGCCGGGTTCGATCCGGTGTTCGGCGCTCGGCCGCTCCGCCGCGAAGTGCAGGACGCGCTCGAAACGCCGCTCGCGCAGTTCCTCCTCGAAGGGAAGGCTGCGGAAGGCGACACGGTGAACGTGGGCCTGAACGGGAAGGAACTCGCCTTCTCGGTGACAAAGGCGGAAGAAACCCCGAACGCCTGACGGGGAAATGGAAGGTGCCGGATGAAACCTCCGGCGCCTTCTCTCAGGACAAAAAAATACCGGTCATGCAGTTTTCGCTGCATGACCGGATTTTTTTGCCTTTTATGCGAAGAAACTTTTAGGACTCTTCGACGAGGCGGCGTTCCACCGTATTGAACGCGTCCGTCACTTCCTTTTCCGGAGCCTTATCAAGGAGGCTCACCACGATGATCGCGAGAGACCCGAGGATAAAGCCCGGGAGAATCTCATAGAGATCAAACCACGCGAAGTAGTGCCAGACGAGCACCGTGATCGCGCCGACCAGCATGCCGGCGAGAGCCCCGTTACGGGTCATGCGCTTCCACCAGAGGGAGATCAGGATCACGGGACCGAACGAGGCGCCGAAACCGGCCCAGGCGTAGGAGACGAGCGACAGCACGAGGCTGTTCGGGTCGCGCGCGATGATGATCGCGATGATGGAAACGAGAAGCACCATGCCGCGGCTGAAAAGCATCAGTTCGCGGTTGCTCGCCTTCGGGTGAATCAGGCGGCGGTAGAAGTCTTCCGTAAGCGTTGAGGAGCAGACGAGGAGCTGGCAGGAGAGTGTCGACATCACAGCCGCGAGAATGGCGGACATCAGCACACCCGCGATCCACGGATTGAAGAGCGCCTTCGCGAGTTCAATAAAGACCCGTTCGTGGTTCTCCGTCACAGCACCGGCGAGTTCCGGGTGACCCGCGAAGAACGCGGCGCCGAAGAACCCGGCAGCCACCGACCCGGCGAGGCAGAAGATCATCCAGGTGATCGAAATGCGGCGGGCATTCGGAATCACGCGGATTGAGCGCGTCGCCATGAAGCGGACGAGGATGTGCGGCTGGCCGCAGTAGCCAAGACCCCAGGCGAGAAGCGAAATGATGCCGATTGTGGTCTGACCGTTCATCATGCTCAGCATATCCGGGTTGATCGCGGCGACCTGGCTCGTGGCGGCGGAAGCGCCTCCGAGATCGATCATGACAGCGACCGGGGTCACGATGAGCGCGATGCACATGAGGGAGGCCTGAATCGTATCGGTCCAGGACACAGCGAGGAATCCGCCGATAAAGACGTAGGCGATCGTCGCGATCGCGCCGAGCCAGAGCGCGGTGGAGTAGGGCAGATGGAACGTGTTCTCGAAAAGCCGGGCGCCGGCCACCATGCCGGAGGCGCAGTAGATCGTGAAGAAAACGAGAATCACGGCCGCGGCGCTCACGGCGAGCCAGTGCGACTTGTCTTCGAAACGCTGCCGGAAATAATCCGGGAGCGTGAGCGCGTTATGCGACACCTCGGTGTAGAGGCGGAGACGCGCGGCGACGAGCTTCCAGTTCAGCCACGCGCCGATCGTGAGACCGATCGCGATCCAGGATTCGCTGACACCGGCGATGTAGGCCGCGCCCGGGACACCCATCAGGAGCCAGCCGCTCATGTCGGACGCGCCGACTGAGAGCGCGGTTACGAGGCCGCCTAGTTTTCGGCCGCCGAGAATGTAGTCACCAAAGCTTCTCGTGTGATGCCAGGCATAGAAGCCGATCATCACCATCAGCACGAGATAGCCGATGAAGGTTATCGCTGTGGGATTGAAGTGCATTTTTTTCTTTCTGTCTCAGACGGAAGGGAGCAGAGTATTTTTCCGGTATTTTCCGAGAGAGAGCTGCGAGTGGCAAAACCTTTATTCTAACGACAGAGTGTCAGCCACCGATATAACTCATTTCGACCTTTTTGACCGGAAGAGGCATTCCGTTCATTCGGAGTTCCGAGTAGTGGTTGCTCCGGTTTGTCCAGATGCGGCCGAGAGCCTCGGCGATTTCCTCGTCGCTCGCGCCGCCGCGAAGCATCGTGCGGATATCAAAACCCCGGTCCGCGAAGAGGCAGAGGTACACGGCGCCCTCGATCGACAGACGGGCGCGGGAGCAGTTGCGGCAGAAGGGGCGTGTGACGGACGAAATGCAGCCAAACTCATCGTCACCCTCGCCGTAACGCCAGCGCTGCGCGGTTTCACTCTGATAATTCGGCGTGAGAGGCGTCACCTTGAACCGTTCGCTCACGATCCGGATCACTTCGCTTGTCGGGACGACGTCATTCATCCGCCAGCCGTTAGACGTGCCGGCATCCATATACTCAATAAAGCGGACGATAACCCCGGTGCCGGCGAAGTGTTCGAGAAGCGGAACAATCTGATTCTCGTTGATGCCGCGCTTCACGACGGTGTTCACCTTCACGTGCTCAAAGCCCGCTTCGCGCGCCGCGTGAATCCCCTCGAGGACTTTCGCGGCCGGGAAACCGACGTCGTTGAACTCCTGGAAGATCTTTTCATCGAGCGCGTCAAGCGACACCGTGAGACGGTCAAGCCCCGCGTCTTTGAGGCCCTGCGCTTTCTTCGCGAGGATCGAACCGTTTGTCGTCATCGCGATATCGACTTTCTTTCCGTCCGGAGTCCTGAGGGTCGCGAGCTTCGCGATCAGATCCTCAATATGCTTTCTGAGGAGCGGCTCACCGCCCGTGAGGCGGATCTTCCGGACACCATGCTCCACCGCGATCCGCGAGATCCGGTAGAGCTCCTCAAAATTCAGCAGTTCCTCATGCGGCAGATAGGCGTCAAACTTATCCCAGATCTCCTTCGGCTTACAGTAGCGGCAGCGGAAGTTGCAGTGATCGGTGACCGAAATACGGATATCGGTCAGCGGCCGCCCGAGCATGTCGATCCAGTAGCCGTCTTTCTCCCGGATACCGCCATTCAGCGGTATCGGCAGGGCTTTGAGCGACTCACTCACGATCGGAATCACGCGGGAGTTATCGGTTAGGTTTTCAGACGCCATGTATCTCACCTGAGAAAAAGGAAAGCGAAAGAAAAAGGAAAGGCGCTGGAATTTCTAGAAACCCCAGCGCCCTTTTTATTGCGGTGCCCCGATCCTGGGGCTGATCGGATTAAGACGCGTCTTTCTTCGTCTCGACCTGGATCATTTCGACCGCCTCAACCGGAGGAAGCACCGGACGGGGACGTCCCGGCGCCTTCGGCTGCGTGTAGCTCACTTCGCCCACGAGTTCGGGACGGGTGTGAACGACCTGCAGGCCGTGAGACGCGAGTTCAGCCTCGATACCGGTGGCGCCGTCCGCGATCCGGGCTCCGGTGACGGAAGCCTCAGGCTTCTCTTCAGCGGGAGCGGGAGCGGCGGATTCGGCTTCAGCCGGGGCAGCCGTCACGGTTTCCACCATTTCGGCCGCAGCCGGCACAGCTTCCGGAGCGCTTTCTACGGGTTCAGACTGTACCGCAGTTTCGGCTTCGGCCGGAGACTTTTTTTCAGGTTCCGCGGCAGGTGCTGCGGGAGCCTCAGCGACCGGAGCGGCGGGTTCAGCCTTCACTTCCGGGCTCGGAGCCGCGGTAACGGCTTCAGCTACGGCAGGAGCGATGGCGGCAACGGCGGGGACCGCGGCTTCAGCTGCGGCCGTGTTTTCCGTCTTCACGGCGTCCGCGGCGCGCTCGGCACCCGACTTTCCGCCGCGGCGGCGGTTACGGCTGCGGCGGGAACGCGTTCCGCCTTCCTTCTCGTCCTTCGGAGCCTCGTGAGCGGGAACGGCGTCCACCGCCTGAGCGACAGCCGCGACGATCGGTTTCACCTCGGAAACGCTTTCGCCGGATGTCGCCGGGGCAACGGCGAGCTTCGCCGCGCGGGTCTCAAACTCGCGCACTTCGCGTTCCGTCACATCCTCCGCGGGAGCCACGGTCTGAGCGGCGGTCTGCTGCGTCTGCTGATCCTCCTCACGCGTGCGGTGAGAGTGATGACGGCGGCGGCGACGGCCTTCGTTCTGCTGCTGATCCTGAGCGGGCTGCTGGGCCTGGGCGTCCTGAGCGGCGGCCTGCTGCTGGGGCTGCTTCTTCTCTTCCGAAGCCTGAGCGCCCTGCTGCTGAGCCTGACCGTTCACCTGTCCTTCGGTCTCTTCCGAATGACGGCGGCGGCTCCGTCTGCGGCGGTTTTCCGTCGTTTCAGCGGCAGCGGCCTTCGCGCGGCGTTCAGCGGCCGGTGCGGACTCGTGTTCCGGACCTTCCGTACGGGCGTTCGAGCGGCGGCGGTTGCCGCGGCGGCCGCGGCGGGATTCTCCCGCTTCGTCTTTCTTCGCTTCGGGCTTCGCGGCGGCCGCGGGAGCGGCAGCTGCGGCGGTAGTTTCCGCCTTCGGAGCGGCGGTCTCAGCCTTCGGTTCGCTCGAGCCAAGGAGAATGTCGATGAGGCGCGCGAAGAATCCCTTCTTCGGAGCCTCGGCCTGCGCGGGAGAGGCCTTCGGAGCGGCAGCCTCAGCCTTCGCGGCCGGCGCTTCCTTCTTCTCCTCTTCCTTCTTACGCTCAACATGAGCCGGCGCCGGCGTGTCACGCGTGATGTTCTTGATCACGGGGACCTGCTTCGGACGGGCGGGCTTGTTTTCGTCAGACTTCAGGGCGTACGGGTCAGTCGACACCGGCTGGATGTCTTCAGCGCGCTTGTAGCTCGCAACATCGTCCTCCATCCGTTCGTCATTCGCGCGGATGCGTTCGATGTGGTAGTGCGGGGTCTCAAGCACGGTGTTCGGGATCAGGATGACCGGGATGCGGTTACGCTGCTCGATCTTCGCGATTTCGGTGCGCTTCTCGTTCAGGAGGTACGTCGCGACATCGACCGGAACCTGAGCGTGGATCGCGCCGGTACCGTCCTTCGTGGCTTCTTCCTGGATGATGCGGAGAACCTGGAGCGCGGAGCTCTCAGTGTCACGGATGACGCCAAGGCCGTTGCAGCGCGGGCAGGTGATGTGGTGGCCTTCAGAGAGCGCTGGGCGGAGTCTCTGGCGGGAGAGTTCCATGAGGCCGAAGCGGCTGATCTTCGCCATCTGCACACGGGCGCGGTCGTCCTTCAGGGCGTCCTTCATGCGGAGCTCAATCGCGCGCTGGTTGCGGGCGTCTTCCATATCGATGAAGTCGATCACGACGAGACCGCCAAGGTCGCGCAGACGCATCTGGCGGGCGATTTCGTCCGCCGCTTCGCAGTTCGTGCGGAAGGCGGTTTCCTCAATATCAGCGCCGCGGGTCGCGCGGGCCGAGTTCACGTCGATCGCGACGAGAGCCTCGGTGTGGTCGATCACGATCGCGCCGCCGGAGGGCAGCGTCACGGTGCGGGAGTACGCGGTTTCAATCTGGTGCTCGATCTGGAAGCGGGAGAAGAGCGGAGTCTCCTCGCGGTAACGCTTCACGCGGCCCACCATGTCCGGCATCACGTTCAGCATGAACTGACGGGCCTGGTCATAGATTTCGTCCGTGTCGACGAGAATCTCGCCGACCTCGGGCTGGAAGTAGTCGCGGATCGCGCGGATCACAAGGGCGCTTTCCTCAACGATGAGGAAGGGGGACGGATTCACGCGGCGGAGCTTCTGGCCGTTCACGACGGGGTCCGTCACGTAGGACACCACGCGGTGGCCGTTTTCGTCGCGGACGAGTTCGTATTCAGGAGTCGCGGCGTCGCAGATCGCGTTCCAGAGCTTCAGGAGATAGTCGAGATCCCACTGCAGCTCCTCGATCGTGCGGCCGATGCCGGCCGTGCGGGCGATAACCGACATCCCCTGCGGGAGCTTCAGCTCTTCGATCAGGTGACGCAGTTCCTGGCGCTCTTCTCCTTCGATACGGCGGGAAACTCCGCCTCCGCGGGGGTTCTTCGGCATCAGGACGAGGTAGCGTCCGGCAAGCGAAATAAAGGTCGTGAGGGCGGCACCCTTGTTGCCGCGTTCTTCCTTCTCCACCTGCACGAGAATTTCCTGGCCTTCGCGCAGCGCCTCGCGGATCGTGCACGTATGAACGTCCACGTCCTTATTGAAGTAGCTGCGGGAAACTTCCTTGAAGGGGAGGAAGCCGTGGCGCTCTTCGCCGTAGTCGACGAAGCACGCTTCAAGCGACGGCTCGATGCGGGTGATGATGCCCTTATAGATGTTGGACTTATGCTGCTCGTGACCAGCGGTCTCGATATCAATATCGACGAGCTTCTGTCCGTCAACGATCGCCACGCGGGTTTCTTCGGCCTGCGTCGCGTTAAATAGCATGCGCTTCACTGGAGCACTCCTAAGCGCCTCTGTCGCGGGCGCAGTAAGCGTGCGGAATGAATGCGGTGGACCCCGTTTCGGACCCGCGCCCCCTAACTGAATAAGGTGACCGGCCCGGAGGAAGGCCGGGTTATGGCTGATCTAGGCGCAGAACGCGGACGGCTCCGCCGCCCGCTGAAGGCATCTGAAGCCGCATGCGCGATAGGACGGCGGCGGGAAACGCTTGCAGCATCCCCGCCTCGGCAGCCCGTATTCGGCAATCCAGTTGTCTTTCTTCTCTAGTCACAGGTTAATCATCAAAAAGCTGAAAAAATAACCGCCGTACAACCCAGGCACACGCAGCACGGTCACTCGTCTGAGAGAGTCAGACTCAGGCGGCATGCGGCACCCATGCATTCTTCGCAGACACAGTCCGAGGTGCTCGCCGCGGACTGTGTTCGGGATTCCCGTTCTCCTCAAGCACGGCAGTCATCCGGCACTCCGGCCGGGTCCGCTCCGCGCGAGCTGCGGGCAATCCCATTTTTAAAAAATTGCTGATGTCGGGGCGTACCCCTTCTTCGCCCGCGTTTCCGCGCTCAGGTTGCATCTGACGCAAGGCCGAGACTTGAAGCGAAGGATGAGAATCCCGCCCGGGACGGCTACAATGCCTCCATCCCCGACAAATCGACAGGGGACCGCAACGGCAGGTCGATCAACCTCGCATCCCTAGCGGGATGCAGGGAAAACTCTCAAGGGTTGCTTGGAAGCGGATGGCTTCCGGGGGTCCGCGCCTGAATCGATGTCCGTAAGTATAGTGGATAGGGACAATGTCAGAGATAAATTCTGCAGAAAAATTCATCATTTCATCCTCCCGGGTGACGGAGCTTTCGCCGGACCGCGTGACGTGGATCCGGATCGGGGAAGATTCGGACGGGCAGCGCGTGGATAATTTCTTCCTCCGCGTGGCAAAAGGCGTGCCGAAGAGCCACATTTACCGGCTTCTGCGGAGCGGTGAAGTGAGGGTGAATAAGAAGCGCGTGAAGGCGGAGACGAGGCTCGCGCTGGATGACATCGTCCGCGTACCGCCTATCCGTGTGCCGCAGAAGCGGGATCTCGTGCCGCGCGCCGCGCCGATCTCAGACGACACGCTCCCGATCCTCTTCGAGGACGAGCATCTCCTGATCGTCGATAAGCCGGCGGGCCTTGCCTGCCACGGCGGCAGCGGGATCGCGTTCGGGCTCATCGAGCGGCTCCGCGCGAGCCGTCCGAATCAGCCGTTCCTTGAACTCGCGCACCGGCTGGACCGCGATACCTCGGGCGCGATCATCGTCTGCAAGTCCCGCAAGGCGCTTGTCAGGCTTCAGAAGTCGATGCGGGAAGGCGGAATCGAGAAGCACTACCGGACGCTCGTGAAGGGCGACTGGGTGAATGACCGGCAGCATGTGAACCTCCCGCTTTTCAAATACGTGACGAAGGAGGGTGAGCGCCGCGTCCGGGTGGATCCGGAGAAAGGCGTCCCCTCGCACTCGATCTTTACGCTCATCCGCCGCTACGGCGACGTGAGTTTCCTCGACGTGGAACTCCTCACCGGCCGCACGCATCAGATCCGTGTGCACGCCGCGGAAAGCGGTCACCCGCTGGTTGGTGACGACAAGTACGGTGACTTTGACTTCAACCGCGAAGTCTCGAAAGGACTCCTCGGGATTCCCTTCCGCCGGATGTTCCTTCACTCATACAGCCTTGCCTTCGAGCACCCCGTGACTCATGAGAAAATGAAGATTGAGTCGCCGCTGCCTGAAGCCTGCGAAGAACTGATCCGGGTGCTGAATGAAAGAAAGACCGTTTGAACTGTTTGTCTTTGACTGGGATGGGACCTGCATGGATACGACGCACGCCATCGCGTGCGCGATCCAGGAGGCTGCCCGGGTTCTCGGTCTCGGGGTCCCGAGCTACGAAACCGCGGAAAGCGTGATCGGGCTCGGCCACAAAGACATGATGAGCCGCGCGGTGCCGGACTGCACGGACGCGATCTACCCGGCTTATAAAGCTGAGTACTGGAAGGCTTATATAAAAGAGGAAGACCGGATCACGGGGCTGCACCCCGGGATGCGGGAGATGCTCACCGCGATGAAAGATGCCGGCCTCTGGAGCGCGATTGCGACAGGAAAGAGCCGTGCGGGACTCGCGCGGGTGCTCGCGAAAACCGGGTCCGATGGCTACTTCTGCGCGAGCCGCACGATGGATGAGGCGCAGTCAAAGCCCTCTCCTGATATGCTGCGGCAGCTCTCGGACGAATGCTGCGTCCCGATCTCGAAAATCGTGATGATCGGAGACGCGGTGCATGACCTCGAAATGGCGAATAACGCAGGCGCCGCCGCGGTCGGTGTCACCTGGGGCGCGGGGCGGCGCGAGGCGCTTGAGAAGCTTCACCCGATCGCCGTGGTGGACACGGTGCCTGAACTCGCGCGCGCGATCGGCGTTGAGGACCTCCTGAAGTAAAGCCGGGGTTCTGATCAGGAGCCCGGAAAAAAGCCGCACCCGGAAAGGTTTCCCGGTGCGGCTTCTGTATAAAAGTGAGCAGAACGGCGGTGATCAGGCTTTAAGTCCCGGAAGCACCGTGACGCCGGACTGCGTGAGAAGCGTCGTGAGTGCCATGAGGGGGAGGCCGATGAGGGAGGTCGGATCATCCGACTCCACTGTTTCCATGAGCGCGATGCCGAGCTTCTCGATCTTCGCGGATCCCGCGCAGTCGTAAGGCTCCTCGCGGTCCACGTAGGCTTCGATCGTCTCGCGGGTGAGGGGGCGCATCTTCACGCGGGTCTGCGAGAGTTTTTCCCGCACCGTGCCGTCCGGCGCGATCACGGCGAGCGCCGTGGAGAAAACGATCGTGTGACCCTGCATCGCGAGGAGCTGCTCGATCGAGCGCTCACGCGTATGCGGTTTCCCGAGACGGACGCCGTCGAGATCCGCCACCTGGTCTGAACCGATCACGCAGGCACCGGGGTGCTTCGCGGCGACCCACTTCGCCTTTTCCACCGCGAGCCGCTGGCAGGCTTCCACCGGCGTCTCGCCTTCGCGCGACGTTTCATCAATATCAGACGCTTCCGCGGTAAACGGAATGCCGAGCCGCTCAAGCAGTTCGCGGCGATAGCGCGAGCTTGAGGCCAGAACAAGTTCAGGATTCTTCTTTATCATAGTGGGCCTTATTGTACTGAAACCAGTTAAGGGAGTTCTCCGCATGTCTGCTGTCCAGATCGATGTCTTCCGCCTCTCGAAGGAGCGCGGGACTGCGTCCGGAAAATTCACAGCGGCCGAGCTGCCGCTCCTCGCGGGCCATGACGGCCAGTTCACCGAGGGGCAGGTTGAGTGGAGCGCGACCGGAACCGAGGGCCGCAAACATCTCGCCGGTGCCATTCTCCGCATCGAAGGGAAACTGATCGGCTCCTGCTGCCGGTGCGGTGATCCGCTCACTGTTGATGTTCATCTGAAAACGTCGTTTCTTTTTACGAAAACCGAGTCTGAAGCGGATTCAATGCCCATTTCGGAAGACGGCGAGGATGAAGTTGTTGTAGGATCTAGCCACTTTGATGTGGCTAACTGGGTGCAGGAAGAATTGCTGCTCAAGCTGCCGCTTTATCCGGCGCACGATGTCTGCAAGGCTCCCGAGCTCCCGACGGATGAGGAGGAAGAGCTGGAAGATGCCCGGCCCAATCCCTTCGCAGTCCTGTCATCATTAAAGAAACACTAGGTTTTTCCTCAGGATTTTACAAACCCGGGGATAAACGGTTATAATTCGCTGTTTTCAACGTGGGGTCTAAAAATGGCTGTCCAGCAAAATAAAAAATCGACTGCCCGCCGTGGCAATCGTCGCGCTCATGATTTCCTTTCCAATCCGGCACTCGCCGTCGAACCGACGACTGGTGAAGTGACTCGCCGTCACCACATCAGCCCGAACGGTTTCTACCGCGGCAAGAAAGTGATTGAGACGAAGAAGGACGAAGAGTAATTCATATTCTTCGGGGAAGCCGGTTCCGCCGGTATGGACTTGCGGCCTGACGCAGCGTTAACTGCATGGGCCCCACGGCCAATGCGGAGCAATAAGCCCGTGGCTTAGTCTGCAAAGCATCAGCCTTCTCAATAGCGGGAAGGGCTGCCACAGGGTCCGGGTGTACGTCCGGCAGAAAAGAGCTTCCCTCAGACGCATCACGAAAAGGAGAAAATCGGAATTTACCTTCCGGTCTTCTCCTTTTTTTATTTTCCGAAAAACATCAGGGGATCCCTTCGCCCGAAGTCCCCGTCATACGCCAAACTTGAGGAGGATGCATCAGCATGCCGCTTTCCCAATTTTCCCGCCTGATATCCACGGGGAGCGCGCTTCCGTCGCGCTGTGTCACGAATGATGAGCTCGCGCGCGAGCTCGCGTCGCTCGGAGTGGAAACTTCTGATGAATGGATCCGGTCCCGCACCGGGATCGAGACCCGGTACCTTGTGAGCGGTGAGGAGGGGACGCTGTCGCTTGCTGTCAGCGCCTCACGCGCGGCGCTGGAAGGCGGCGCGATTGACCCCGCGACGATTGACCTCGTGATCGTCGCGACGACGACGCCTGACGAAGTCTTCCCGGCGGTTGCCTGCAGGCTGCAGAGCGCGCTCGGGATTCCGCCCTGCGCGGCGTTTGATATCCAGGCGGTCTGCTCCGGGTTCGCTTACGCGGTCTCGGTCGCGGACTCGATGATCCGTTCAGGCGCGGCCCGCCGGGCTTTGGTGGTCGGAGCTGAATCCTTTTCCCGTCTTCTTGACTGGCGTGACCGCACGACCTGCGTGCTCTTTGGGGACGGGGCGGGAGCCGCGGTGCTTGAGGCGTCCGATAAGCCTGGCATTCTCATGACGCGCCTCACGGCGGACGGCGGGAAGGGTGACTACCTCGCGGTGCCGGGGAGGCTTGAGGGCGGCAAGGCGCTGGGGTCCCCCTTCCTTAAGATGGATGGACGGGCCGTGTTCCGCGAAGCCGTGGAGTCGCTCTCATCCCAGGCAGAAGCCGTGCTCCGGGAAGCCGGGGTCGCGGCCTCTGACATCGATCTCTACGTGCCGCACCAGGCAAACGTCCGCATCATGGACGCCGTGGCTTCACGTATTGGCGTTAATCCGGCCTCTGTCGTGAAGACCGTCTTCCAGCACGGGAACACCTGCGCCGCCTCCGTCCCCTTAGCCCTCGATTATGCTGTAAAAAACGGGATGGCCCGCCGGGGTGACACGGTGCTCCTCCAGGGGGTCGGAGCCGGGATGACCTGCGGCACCGCGCTTCTCATCCTGTAAAGGCGCCCGGTTCAATCCGCGGCGCTACGCTGTTATTATTTCGTCACTGCCCGATAACCGGGCTTAACAGGATTTTTTCCATGCGTTTGGCAATTTTGTTCCCGGGACAGGGTTCGCAGAGCGTCGGCATGCTTTCAGGCTTTGCCGGCAACGACGCCGTCGCCCGGGTGATGGCTCGTTCGAGCGAGGCCCTTGGTGAGGACCTCGAGAAGCTGATTTCTGAAGGTCCCGCGGAGAAGCTGGGGCTGACCGTGAATACCCAGCCCGTGATGCTTGCCTGCTCGGTCGCTTTCTATGAAGCGGCGCGCGAGGCCGGTATCCCGGAACCCGCCGTGATGGCGGGCCACAGCCTCGGCGAATACTCGGCGCTCACTGCGGCCGGCGCTTTCAGGCTTGAAGACGCGGTGCCGCTCGTGCGGTTCCGCGCCCAGGCGATGCAGGAAGCGGTGCCGGTGGGTCTTGGCGGCATGGCCGCGATCATCGGTCTCGCGGACGACGCGGTCGAAGCCGTGTGCCGTGAGGCGTCAGAGGCTGGTGTCGTCGAACCCGTGAATTTCAACAGCCCCGGTCAGGTCGTGATCGCGGGCGTGAAGGCCGCGGTGGAGCGTGCCTGCGAACTCGCCCGCGCGGCTGGCGCGAAGCGCGCGCTGCCGCTCGCCGTGTCCGCTCCGTTCCACAGCTCGCTTCTCGCGCCGGCCCGTGACCGGCTCGCGGCGCGGCTGGCTGAAGTGGCGATCGCTGAACCCCGCGTCCCCGTGATCGCGAATGTGGACGCCGCGCAGCACGGATCCGCGGACTCGATCCGCGACGCGCTCGCCCGTCAGGCCTGCAGCCCCGTGCAGTGGGTGAAGACGATGCATGAGATGGAGAAGCTCGGTGTCACGCATATGATTGAGTGCGGTCCCGGCAAGGTCCTCACGGGTCTCGCCCGCCGCTGCGTGCCCTCGATTCCGTGCTACCCCGTGCACAGCGCTGAGACGCTCGAAGCCGCGCTTCAGAGCCTCAGTGCCGCGGGCTGATCATCGGTAAAAGTTATAAAGGAAGGAAAGATGGAAAATCAGGTTTTTGCTTCGAACGCGCTGGAAGGCCGCATTGCCCTCGTAACGGGCGCGAGCCGCGGTATCGGTGACGCGATCGCGCAGTCGTTCGCGCGCATGGGTGCCTTTGTGATCGGTACGGCGACGAGTGAGTCAGGCGCTGCCGGGATCACGGAGCGCCTCGCCGCTGCCGGAAAGGGGCGCGGTGTCGTGCTGAATGTCACGAACTACGCTGAAGCTGAAGAGCTCGTTTCTTCGATCGTGAAGGAATTCGGTAAGCTCGATATCCTCGTGAATAACGCCGGCATCACGCGCGACGGCCTCCTCATGCGCATGAAGGACGCCGACTGGGATGACGTGATCGCGACCGACCTCACCTCGGTTTTCCACCTCTGCCGCGCGGCCTGCCGCCCGATGCTGAAGGCGCGCTACGGCCGCATCATCAATCTGTCCTCTGTTGTGGCTTCGAGCGGCAACGGCGGCCAGACGAACTACTCCGCCGCGAAGGCTGGCCTGATCGGCTTCACGCGCTCCATCGCCCGCGAGCTTGGCAGCCGCGGCGTGACGGCGAACTGCATCACCCCGGGGTTCATCGATACCGATATGACGAAGAACCTCCCCGAAGAGCACCGCGCCGCCATGACCGCCCAGATTCCGCTTGGCCGACTGGGTCAAACGGATGATGTCGCGAATGCCGCCTGCTTCCTCGCAAGTCCCGCCGCCGCTTATGTTACGGGCGCTGTGCTGCCGGTGAACGGTGGCATGTACATGGGATAGCCGCCTCATCCCCTCTGGAAATTTTTTCCAGAGGTCTTATATAATTCTGCGATAATCAAAATTATTGATCCTGCATGGAACCGGGTATCGATAAGAAATGTTCCGAACCGTTCCACGTCGCAGAAGTTTTTTATTTGATCCCGGAGATTTAAATGGAAGAAAATATCGAAGCCCGTGTCAAGAAGGTTGTTGCTGAACAGCTGAGCATCAATGAAGCCGACATCAAGAATGAGTCCGCCTTCATCGAAGATCTGGGCGCTGACAGCCTTGACACCGTTGAACTCGTGATGGCCCTTGAAGATGCCTTCGGCATCGAGATCCCGGACAGCGAACAGGAAAAGCTGCGCACCGTCCAGCAGGCGATCGATTACATCAAGGAACATCAGAAGGCCTGATGTCCGCTGGCTTTTCGCTTTTCGCTTTCTGTCGGGAACCCCGGCTGAAAGACTATCCGGAGAAGCGGCTGGCCTGAGGAATGGGAAGCCGGGAACGAGCCTGGTTTCCCTTTTTTTTGCGTTGAATTTTTGGAGTTTGTCGTTATGCGTCGTGTGGTCGTGACGGGGCTTGGCATTGTGTGCCCCCTTGGTAACAGCGTTGAAGAAGCCTGGAAGAACGCGCTTGCCGGTAAGTCCGGTGTCCGGAAGATTCAGAGTTTTGATGCTTCTGAGTACTCCTGCCAGATCGCGGGTGAAATCCGTGATTTCGATTCGAGCGCCTACGTTCCCGCGAAGGAAGCCCGCCGCTTCGATAAGTTCGTGCTGTACGGCGCTGTGGCCGGTTCCCAGGCGCTCGAGGACAGCGGTCTCGTGGTGACGGAAGAAAACGCTCACCGTATCGGTGTCGCGATCGGTTCCGGCATCGGCGGCCTCGTGACGATCTGCGAAAACGCGAACACCCTGAAGGAAAAGGGACCGCGCCGCGTGTCTCCGTTCCTGATCCCGGGCTGCATCATCAACATGGCGTCCGGCGAATTCTCGATCCTGAAGGGTCTGAAGGGCCCGAACGTCGCTTACGCCACTGCCTGCTCCACCGGTCTTCACGCGATCGGCGAGGCGGCCTGCATCATTGCCCGCGGTGACGCGGACGCGATGGTGGCGGGCGGCGCTGAAGCCCCGATCTGCCCGGTCGGCATTTCCGGTTTCGATAACATGCACGCCCTGTCCCGCCGCAACGACGAGCCCGAGAAGGCCTCCCGTCCGTTCGACAAGGACCGCAACGGTTTTGTGATGGGCGAAGGCAGCGGCATCGTGGTGCTTGAGGAGTACGAGCACGCGAAGGCCCGCGGCGCCCACATCTACTGTGAAGTGAAGGGTTACGGCCTTTCCGGCGACGCCTACAACATCACGACCCCGTCCGTTGACGGTCCGACCCGCTGCATGCAGATGGCGCTCGACCACGCCGGTCTCAAGCCCTCTGACATTCAGTACCTGAATGCCCACGGCACGTCGACCTCGATCGGCGACGCGAACGAAAGCAAGGCCGTGATGCAGGTGTTCGGTGACGACGTGAAGAATCTCGTCATGAGCTCCACGAAGTCGATGACGGGGCATCTCCTCGGCGGTGCCGGCGGCATCGAGTCCGTCTTCACGATCCTCGCGCTCCGCGATCAGATTGTTCCTCCGACGATCAACGTCGAGAACCAGGACCCGGCCTGCCCGGTTGACTGCTGCCCGAACACCGCGCGCAAGATGCCGGTGAAGAACGCGATGAAGAATTCGTTTGGCTTCGGCGGCACGAATTCCACGATCATTTACGGTCTCGTGGACTGATTCGCGTAACGACGGAAGGGCGCCCGCGGAGTTTTCTCAGGGAGGCCCTTTCCGCGAGCAATAAAGGCGCCTCTCGCGGCGCCTTTATTTTTCAGGGCCTTGCGCCCCTCATGTTAGAATCACGCATTCACCCTACACGAGCGGCAGGGCGGCCTCTGAGACCCGGATCCGGGTCCGCTGCCGCGCGGCCGGATGAAGCTGGATGCGGCTTCCCGACCCTTGAGGGCGGTTTACGATACACACATGCAGAATATCCGTAATTTTTCCATTATTGCCCACATCGACCACGGCAAATCGACGCTGGCCGACCGTCTGATCGAACGCTGCGGCGGCCTCTCGAACCGTGAGATGGAGAGCCAGGTGCTCGACTCGATGGATCTCGAGCGTGAGCGCGGCATCACGATCAAAGCCCAGACGGCGTCGCTGCGCTACAAGGCGCAGGACGGACAGGTCTATGAACTGAACCTGATCGATACTCCCGGGCACGTCGACTTTTCGTATGAAGTTTCGCGTTCGCTTTCCGCCTGCGAAGGAGCGCTGCTCGTCGTTGACGCGACGCAGGGCGTTGAGGCGCAGACTGTCGCGAACTGCTACACCGCGATTGACCTCGGGGTCACCGTGGTACCGGTGCTGAATAAGATGGACCTGCCGTCCGCGCAGCCGGATGCCGCGCGTGAGGAAATCGAGGACGTGATCGGTATTGAGGCCGATGACGCGGTCCTCTGCTCCGCGAAGACCGGCATGGGCGTGGACGACATTCTGGAAGCCGTCGTGAAGCGGATTCCGCCTCCCACGGGTGACCGCAACGGGAAACTGAAGGCCCTCGTGATCGACTCCTGGTACGACAGCTATGTGGGCGTTGTGATGCTGGTCCGCGTGAAGGAAGGAACGCTTCACGTGAAGGATAAGATCCAGCTGATGGCGACCGGCGCGACGCATCTCGTGGAGCAGCTCGGTGTCTTTTCGCCGCGATCCACGCCGCGCGAGATGCTTCAGGCGGGCGAAGTGGGCTTCATCATCGCGGGCATCAAGGAAATCCGTGACGCCCGTGTCGGTGACACGGTGACGCTCGCGCAGAACCCGGCGACCGATCCGCTCCCCGGCTTCAAGCAGGTGAAGCCTCAGGTGTTCGCGGGTCTCTACCCGGTTGAAGCCTCTGAATACGATTCGCTCCGCGACGCGCTGGAGAAGCTCCAGCTGAATGACGCGTCGCTGCACTTTGAGCCTGAAGTCTCCCAGGCGCTCGGCTTCGGTTTCCGCGCCGGGTTCCTTGGCCTCCTTCACATGGATATCGTGCAGGAGCGCCTGGAGCGTGAATACAACCAGGACCTCATCACGACGGCACCGTCCGTGGTGTATGAAGTGAAGCTCACCGATGGCTCCGTCGTCCAGATCGAGAACCCGTCGAAACTCCCGCCGGTTGACCGCATTGAGGAAATCCGTGAGCCGATCGACACGGTGACGATCTTCGTGCCGCCGGAATTTGTCGGCACGGTGATCAAGCTCTGCCAGGAGAAGCGCGGTATCCAGAAGAACCTCGCTTATCACGGCCGTCAGGTGGTATTGACGTACGAGCTGCCGCTCGCCGAAATCGTGCTCGACTTCTTCGACACGCTGAAGTCGCTTACCCGCGGCTACGCCTCGATGGATTACGACTTCCTCGAGTTCCGCGCGAGTGACGTGGTGAAGGTCGACATGCTGATCAACGGCGACAAGGTTGATCCGCTCTCCTCGATCATTCACCGCTCAAGCGCCCGACGCCGCGGCCGCGAGATCGCGGCGAAGCTCCGCGAACTGATTCCGCGTCAGATGTATGACGTCGCGATTCAGGCCGCGATCGGCGCTGAGATCATCGCGCGAGAGAACGTGAAGGCGCTCCGTAAGAACGTGCTCGCGAAGTGCTACGGCGGCGATATCACGCGTAAGCGGAAGCTGCTCGAAAAGCAGAAGGCCGGTAAGAAGCGCATGAAGCAGGTGGGTCACGTGACGATTCCGCAGGAAGCGTTCCTCGCCGTGCTGCAGATGGGGACGGATAAGAACGGCTGATCAAGCCGCGACGCGAAACCGGAAGCCATCGCCATGGACTACACGCTGCCAATCGCTCTGATCACCGCGGTGTCAGGCATCCTCTGGGTGCTTGACCGCTGGGTGTGGGCGCCCGCGCGCCATCTTTCATCCGGCGGCACGGCGCGGCAGCCGAAGTGGCTTGAGTACTCGGCGGGGCTTTTTCCGATCCTCTTCGTGATCTTTATCTTCCGGAGCTTTGTCGTGGAACCCTTCCGGATCCCCTCAGGCTCCATGGAGCCGACGCTGATCCCGGGGGACTTCGTCCTCGTGAATAAGTTCTCGTACGGGATCCGGCTTCCGCTCTCGCACCTCAAAGTGATCGACGCATCGTCGCCTGAACGCGGCGACGTGATCGTGTTCCGCTATCCGCCGAACCCGAAACTCGACTACATTAAGCGCGTGGTGGGGCTCCCGGGGGATGAGGTGGTGTATCTCGATAAGAAGCTCGTGGTGAACGGAGAACCCGCGCCGCTCACGCGTCCGCCCCGGAAAGCGGTTGAGGCCGCGAAGGGCTATAAACACAACTGGCAGATTCTCCGGATCGAGAAGCTCGGCGGGAAAAAGCACGCGATCGTGCTAAATCCCAATATCTCGTCCGAAGTGCAGCCCGTCGCCGGCATGAGCCCAACTGACAGCTGCCGCTACAGCCGCCGGGGCGTGGTCTGCCGGATTCCCGAAGGCCAGTACTTCGTGATGGGCGATAATCGGGACAATTCCGAAGACAGCCGCTACTGGGGGTTCGTCCCGGAAAAGAATATTATTGGCCGGGCGTTTTTCATCTGGGCCAATTTCCACAATATGAGACGGTTCGGCCGCATTCACTGAGAAATGTGCGGCTGCGGGCTTTCCGCCCGGCTCATCGAAGCAAGAATAAGAAAACTCTTAGGAGCAAGGAATGGATTTTCCTCTGATACTGCTGATCCTCACGGTCGTGACGGGCGTCTTCTGGTTCGGCGACATTTTCGTCTGGAAGAAGAAGCGCGCGGAAGCCGCGCGAGCTGCGGTGGCGGAGTTTGATGCCGCGCACCCCGGGATGGATCCGGCGGATCCGGTGCTCTCCGACGAACGGAAGGTGGTGGAGTACAAAGCGAAGCGTCAGCCGGTGTGGCTCGAGTGGACAGCGGGTCTCTTCCCCGTGATTCTGCTTGTCTTCGTGGTGCGCAGTTTCGTTGTGGAGCCGTTCCGGATTCCGTCCGGCTCAATGCTCCCGACGCTTCAGTCCGGTGACTTCATCGCCGTAAATAAGTACGAGTACGGTATCCGGTTCCCGGTGCTCAATACCAAGCTCACCGAAGGGACGAAGCCGAAGGCGGGCGACGTGATCGTGTTTGATCACCCGATGCAGCCGGGCACCGACCTCATCAAGCGTATCGTCGGGGTCCCGGGCGACAAGGTGGTGTACCGCGACAAGATCCTCTATATCAATGGCGTTGAGCAGCCGCAGAAACCGATCGGCGACTACGTGGATCAGGAATTCATGGTGACGCTTAACGAACGCCAGGAAACGCTTCAGGGCCACGTCCACCGCATGCTAGTGGATCCGCGGGCTCCGGACGCGACAACGCCGATGGAAGCGCAGACCCACCCGGGCCGTATTCACTATACGGATGCCGGTTTTGAGACCACGGTGCCTGCCGGCCACTACTTCGTGATGGGCGACAACCGCGACAACTCCGACGACAGCCGTTACTGGGGCTTTGTTCCGGAAGAAAATATTGTCGGCCGGGCGTTCTTCATCTGGCTGAACATCTTCCACATGTCCCGCGTCGGACACTTTGAATAAGCAGGAATACGAGGCAACAAAGACTATGCTAGAACTGCAGGAGCTGGAGAAACGGATCGGCTATCAGTTTAAAAACAGAGCTTTGCTGCGGCGCGCGACGACGCACCGCAGCTTCAGCGCGGATCATAACGAGCGGCTCGAGTTCCTCGGGGACTCGGTGCTCGGCTGCACGATCGGCTACGAGCTCTTCAAACTCGATTCGCACTTCAGCGAAGGGCGCCTGTCGCGCGTCCGGAGCAATCTCGTCTGCGAAAAGGCGCTCGACGAAATCGCGGCCGATGTCGGTATCAGCGATTTCCTCCTGATGGGCGAGGGTGAGGTGAAGTCAGGCGGCCGCACCCGCCCCTCGATCCTCGCGGACGCCATGGAAGCGGTCTTCGGCGCGGTGTTTCTGGACGGCGGTTTTGAGCAGGCTCAGACCGTCATCCTGAGGCTCTACGCGAAGATCCTCGCGGACCTCCCCGAACGCATGGGAAAAGACCCGAAGACGAAGCTGCAGGAGGTCCTTCAGGGGAATCACCTGCCGCTGCCGGCCTATCGGGTTGTGAGCTGCACGGGGCAGGCCAATTCGCAGACCTTTGTCTGCGAATGCGCGGTGGAGCATTTCGGCATTCGGACCGAAGGCACCGGCACGAACCGGCGTGACGCGGAGCAGCATGCCGCGGCGGCCGCTCTGAAGGCCCTTCAGGAGAAGCCTGAAGCGGCGAAACTGAAGCCGGCGTCTGCCTGATGGCGGAGCTCCGAGCCCTGAACCGTATTTCTGGAGAATATTGAGATGGCGAATGAAGAAAAGCAGGAAGACGCGGCACCGTCTGTCGTGATTCCTGAGGAAAGGCCTTACCCGAAGGGGTTCCGCTGCGGCTACATCGCCGTCGTGGGGCGCCCGAATGTGGGGAAGAGCACTCTGATCAACTACCTCGTGGGCGAGAAAGTCTCGATCACGAGCCACAAGCCGCAGACGACGCGTGACCGCGTGCTCGGCGTCCTGACGCGCGACAACGCGCAGTTCGTGTTTGTCGATACCCCGGGCTTTCAGAGCAAATATAAGGGCGGCCTGATTCACCACATGAATAATGTGGTGCGCGGCGTGCTCTCTGAAGTGGACGTCGTGTTCTTCGTGATCGACGCGATCGGCTGGAAGAAGGCGGATGAGGAAGTGCTCCGACTGATCCCGCGCGAAAGCACGGTGATCCTGGTGCTGAATAAGACCGACGAACTGAAGAACCGCGAGGCGCTCCTCCCGCTCATGGCGGAATCGATGCAGAAGTTCCCGTTCGCCGCGATCATTCCGACGTCGGCCAAGAAGGGCAAGCAGTGCGAAGAGCTTCTCGAAGAAGCGAAGAAGTATCTGCCGGAAGACGCTCCGTATTACGACCCCGATCTCTACACCGATAAGAGCCCGCGGTTCCTCGTCGCGGAAACGGTGCGCGAAAAGGCGTTCCGTCTTCTTGGCGACGAGCTCCCGTACGGGATCGCCGTGACGATCGATAAGTGGGATGAAACGGATAAGTCCGCGGAAATCATCGCGACGCTTCTCGTCGATAACGAACGGCACCGCCCGATCGTGATCGGCGAAAAGGGCGCGAAGCTTCGCGAAATCTCGCGTCTCGCGCGCGCCGACGTTGAAAAGATGCTCGGCAAACCCGTTCACCTCGAAGTCTGGGTCCGCGTCCGCCGCGGCTGGAGCGACGATATCCGCGCTCTGAAGACCCTGGGGTACGAGTAAACCGGAATCATGGCGGGAAACACGAATCCCCAGACGCTGCTAGGCGGGTACATCAACCGGAGGGGCGGTGACCGGGTAACCGGTGAACCCGCCTTTGTCCTCCGGATGGAGCCCTGGTCCGAAACGAGTCTTCTCGTCGACTTCTATACGCGGCACCATGGGCGGATCCTCGCCCGGGCCCGCGGGGCGAAACGTCCGACAAGCCCCATGCGGGGAATCCTCTCGGAATTTTCCCCGCTCCTCATCAGCTGGAACGGGAGCGGCGCGACAAAGACTCTCATGAAGGTGGAATGGATGGGAGGCTTTGCCCCGGTAGAGGGGGACTCACTTCTCTCCGCTTTCTACCTGAATGAGCTCCTTCTTCGGCTCACCCCGCGTGAGGATCCCGAGGAACGGCTTTTTGTCGCGTATTGGGACGCGCTTAAGGTGCTTGCGACCGAATCCGCGCCCCCCGCGATTGAAGCCGCGCTCCGCACGTTTGAGTTCCGGCTCCTTCGCTACGCGGGGTACGGTTTCCCTGCGGAGTTCCGCGACGGCTTCTATGTACTCCGGGGCGAAGAGCTCGTGTACGCCGGAGCGTCGGCGCCGGAGAGCGGTCCTTATTACGCGTCGGACACGCTGAAGTCCGTCGTAAAATTGGATTTCTCGAACCCCCTCTCGGCCTGGGCCGCGAAAAGCCTCTTCCGGGGCGTGATCGCGAGCCTCCTCGGAGACCGGCCGCTGAATACCCGCCGCATTCTCTCGGAACTGAAGAGACTCTGAGAGCCTGAGGGGACTCTCCCCGACGCGCGCCATCCGGAGGCGCGCATAGGGATTTAAAAACCGACTCATTGATTGACTGACTGAAAAGAATAGGAATAAAGGAATGCTGGGACCCGTAGTGATGGATGTGAGCGGCACGACGCTCACGGAAGACGACCGCCGCAGAATCGCGTCGCCGCTCGTTGGCATGGTGATTCTCTTCACGCGGAATTTTGAGAACCCGGAGCAGCTCCGGGCGCTCTGCCGCGAGATTCATGAGGCGAAACCCGGCGTTCTGATTTCGGTGGACCACGAAGGGGGCCGCGTGCAGCGGTTCCGCGACGGGTTCACGCGTCTTCCGGCGCTCGCCCAGTACGGCAGGATGTATGAGCATGACGCGGGGGAAGCGATCCGCGCCTCCTGGTCTCACGGCTACGTGCTCGCGGCGGAGCTCCTCGCGCACGGCGTTGATTTCTCCTTCGCACCGGACCTCGACCTCGACTGGGGTCACTCCTGCGTGATCGGTCACCGCTCTTTCTCCCGCAGCCCCAAAGTGGTCGCGGAACTCGCGCTCGCGATGATTGACGGTATGCACGCGGCCGGCATGGCGACCTGCGGGAAACACTTCCCGGGGCACGGCTGGGCGAACGCTGACAGCCATAAGGAGCTGCCGGAAGATACCCGGTTCCAGGCGGAAATCATTGGCCAGGACGCGAAGCCTTACGCGTGGCTTGGCTCTGCGCTCGACTCCGTGATGACCGCTCACGTGATGTATCCGGACGTGGATGCGATTCCGGCGACTTTCTCCAGCCGCTGGCTTCAGGATGTGCTCCGCGAAAAGTGCGGTTTCCAGGGCGTGATTTTCTCGGACGACCTCGCGATGGGCGGGGCGCTTGGGCTCGGCGGCATTGTGCAGCGGGCTGAGGCCGCGCTGCGCGCCGGGTGCGACGCGCTGATCCTCTGTAACGACGCTGCGCAGACAGACGACCTCCTCTCGGGGCTCGAGTGGAAGGCGACGCCGCAGTTCGCGGCCCGCGCTTCCCGCCTCTCGCCGCGGCGCGCGATCGAGTCGATGGAGTCGCTTCAGAGTGACCCGGTTTACGTTGACGCGAAAAAGCGGGTTCCCGCGACCGACGCGGATCTCGTCGACTGGGAAGAATAAATCCGGCCCCCGGCGCTAGGCAGAATGCCGGACGCCGGAATGGGGGACGGGGTCCGTCCTCCCCGGTCCCGCCCGCTGTGCGACAATGCGTAGGAAAGATAGAAACGCTCCGGAAGTGTCTTCAGCGCGCTGAACTCTTCCGGAGGCTGCCGGATTAATAGCCCCCAGAGCGGGGGAGGAGAAAGGATGATTATCGAGTCGCTCCTTGATACGGACCTCTATAAGTTCACGATGATGCAGTGCGTGCTGCATCAGTTCCCCGGCGCCATTGTGCGCTATCGGTTCAAGTGCCGGAACCACGGAGTGGATCTCCGGCCTTACCTCCGCGAAATCAATGAAGAGATCGATCATCTCTGCAGCCTCAAGTTCCCTGAGAGTGAGCTTGAGTATCTCGCGGGCCTTCGCTATATCCGGCGCGACTTTGTCGATTTTCTGAGCCTCTTCCACCTGAAGCGGAAGTACATCACGGTCACCGCGAGCGATGACTATGAGTGCGGCATCGATATTTCGATCGAGGGCCCCTGGCTCCACACGATTCTCTTTGAGATCCCGGTGCTCGCGATTGTGAGCGAAGTCTATTTCCGGCATCACGACCCGATGGATGGGTTCGCGGAAGGCCGCCGGAGGCTCGAGGAAAAGTGCCGCATGGTGCTTGAGGAACCGGATAACGACGGGCTCTTTATTTCAGACTTCGGGGCCCGGCGCCGCTTCTCCCGCGCGTGGCAGGAGTATGTGATCCGCTACATGTCGGATACGCTCGGTAGCCACTTCGCCGGGACGAGTGATGTGTTCTTCGCGAAGAAGTTCGGCCTCACGCCGATGGGAACGATGGCGCACGAATACCTTCAGGCCTGCCAGGCGCTCGGCCCCCGACTCCGCGACAGCCAGACGTTCGGTTTCGATATGTGGGCGAAGGAGTACCGGGGAGACCTCGGGATCGCGCTGTCGGATGTCTACGGTCTGAAGCCGTTCCTGAAAGACTTCGACATGTATTTCTGCAAGCTTTTCGATGGCGCGAGGAACGATTCCGGCGATCCGTTTGTCTGGGGCGAAGCGATGATCAAGCATTACGCCGCGAATAAGTGCGACCCGAAGAGCAAGACGCTGATCTTCTCAGATTCCCTCAATATCCCGAAGACGCTCGATCTCTACCGTCACTTCAAGCACCGTATCCGCCTTTCCTTTGGGATCGGGACAAACCTCATGAATGACGTGGGTCCGCAGCCGCTCAACATCGTGATCAAGATGATTGAGGCGAACGGTCAGCCTGTCGCGAAGATCTCGGATACGCCTGAAAAGGGCATGTGCGAGGATCCGACGTATCTCGCTTACCTCCGTCAGGTTTTCGGGCTGGATCCGAGAGAACCGGCGTCTCCCGCGTCGAAGTAAGACGCCTGTGGTTTCCGACCAGAAACAGAAGGACCGGCTTTTCAGCCGGTCCTTTTTTGTAGACCCAAAAAACTGGAAAGGTCCTGAATTTCTTTTGCATGAGCCGGAAATTTCATGTAAAACATACTTTCAGTGCGAAAAACTTTCGTTACAATCGAAATGCTGTCTCGCCACTGAAAGTCGCCCGGAGAGGCGTCTGCAAACTGTCCCGGTCACACCCCTGACAGCGCGTGTGGCCCGAGAGAGTTTCAGAACTCACCTGAGGAGCGATTGATGTTGTTACAAAGACTGGCTCGATACGCGCTGCCCCTGATGGCCGCGATCATGCCGGCAGTCTCCCACGCATCTGAGATGCAGGGATCCGATCTGTCCATCGTGTGGGCGATTCCGTTCGCCGGCATTCTTCTTTCCATCGCGCTCGTGCCGCTGATCTTCCCGGATTTCTGGCACAACCACTTCGGCAAGGTCTCGCTTGCCTGGGCCGCAGTGACGATTATTCCGCTCTCGCTCGCTTTCGGGCTTCATAACGGTATCGTCGCCCTGAATGAAGCGCTGGTGGGTGACTTCATTCCGTTTATTCTTTTCGTCGGCACGCTCTTTGTCGTGGCCGGCGGCATTCATATCAGCGGGAACTTCACCGGCCGCCCGGTCGGAAACCTCGCGTTCCTTATCACGGGCGCGGCGCTCGCGAACATCATGGGAACGACGGGTGCCGCGATGCTGATGATCCGTCCGCTTCTCAAGGCGACGGAGCATCGCAAGTATCGGATGCACACGTTCATCTTCTTCATCTTCATGGTGGCGAATATCGGCGGCTCGCTTACGCCGCTGGGCGACCCGCCGCTCTTCATGGGGTTCCTGCGCGGCGTGAGTTTCTTCTGGACAGCGCAGCATACGCTGATCCCGATGCTTACCGCGATCGGCATTCTCTCCGTTGTTTACCTCGTGATCGACAGCATCTGCTGGAAGAAAGAGCATCCGAACGGCGCTCCGATCGTGGATACGAAGCGCGGTGAAAAGGCCGCGATTCAGATCCGCGGCGGCATCAACTTCATGATCCTCGCAGTGGTGATCGGCGCGGTGCTGCTTTCCGGTGTCTGGAAGTCCGGTTTCTCCATCACGTTCTTCGGCGTGACGCTCACCGGTCAGGGGATGGCCCGCGACGCGCTTTTCGTCCTCTGCATCATCGCCTCTCTCATCCTGACCCCGAAAGAGGTCCGCGAGAAGAACCAGTTCTCCTGGGATCCGATTTTTGAAGTGGCGAAGCTTTTCGCCGGCATCTTCGTCTGCATGGGGCCGGTGCTCGCCATGCTGAAGGCAGGGTCCTCGGGCGCTTTCGCGCCGCTCGTCGCGCTCGTCTCGAACTCGGACGGAACGCTTAACAATTCCGCCTTCTTCTGGCTCTCCGGCGCTCTCTCCTCGTTCCTTGACAACACGCCGACCTACCTCGCGTTCTTTAACCTCGCGGGCGGTGATCCGACTGTGCTGATGGGAGCGGACGCGGTGACGCTGCTCGCCATTTCGCTCGGCTCTGTTTTCATGGGCGCGAACACCTATATCGGCAACGCGCCGAACTTCATGGTGCTCTCGATTGCCCAGAGCCGCGGCGTGAAGATGCCGTCGTTCTTTGGCTACATGGCCTGGAGCGTTGGGATCCTGATCCCGACTTTCCTCCTGATCGACTGGCTATACCTCATGTAAAAGTCTGCATGAGGGCTGCATAAACCTGTAGGATACTGAGAAGGCAGCTCAGGCGGTAACCCCGCCAGCCGCCTTCTCATTTTTTTTACCTGTTGGAGTTAATTTTTAGCTTCACTCCCCTAGAAGAAACCCAAATCAGAACCTCTGAGGAGCGATTGAATGACTTACAAGAACTGGACGGGAATTCTCGTCACCCT
Source organism: Mesosutterella multiformis (assembly GCF_003402575.1). Taxonomy (GTDB): domain Bacteria; phylum Pseudomonadota; class Gammaproteobacteria; order Burkholderiales; family Burkholderiaceae_F; genus Mesosutterella; species Mesosutterella multiformis. The sequence continues at coordinate 271,889 of NZ_BGZJ01000001.1, read as the reverse complement.
GGCCTCGGCCCTCGCGCCGGCAGCGGCTTACGCCTCTGAAGGCCATGGCACGGAGTTTTCGCTGATCTGGGCAGTGCCCTTCGCGGGCATTCTGCTCTCGATCGCGATTTTTCCGCTGCTGCTTCCGAATTTCTGGCATCACCACTACGGCAAGGTGTCGCTCGCCTGGGCGGCTCTCGCCATGGTGCCGCTCGCTGCGGTGTTCGGCGTGCATGAAAGCGCGGTGCTTCTGAATGAAGCGATCGTGGGCGACTTTATCCCGTTCATTCTTTTTGTCGGCGTGCTCTTCGTGGTCGCGGGCGGCATTCATATCAAGGGAAGCTTCTCGGGCCGCCCGGTCGGAAACCTCGCGTTCTTTATCGTGGGCGCGGCGCTCGCGAACATCATGGGAACGACGGGCGCCGCGATGCTCCTGATCCGTCCGCTTCTCAAGGCGACCGAGCACCGGAAGTACCGCGTGCATACGTTTGTGTTCTTCATCTTTATCGTCGCGAATATCGGCGGTTCCCTCACGCCGCTCGGCGACCCGCCGCTCTTCATGGGGTTCCTGAGAGGCGTTGATTTCTTCTGGACCGCGGAGCATACGCTCCTCCCGATGGTGACTACGGTCGGGATCCTTTCCGTCCTTTACCTCATCATCGATACGGTCTTCTGGAAGAAAGAGCATCCGAACGGCGCTCCGGCACTGGACACCGTGCACGGCGAAAAAGCATCGATCCAGATCCGGGGCGGCGTGAACTTCATGCTGCTTGCGATTGTGATTCTCGCGGTGCTGATGTCGGGCGTCTGGAAGTCGGGGATTGAAGTGTCGTTCCTCGGCGTGACGCTCACCGGCCAAAGCATTGCGCGCGACACGATCTTCCTTCTCTGCGGGATCGCCTCCATCGTCCTCACGCCGAAAGAAGTGCGGAAGATGAATCAGTTCTCGTGGGAACCGATTTTTGAAGTGGCCAAGCTCTTTGCAGGGATCTTCGTCTGCATGGGGCCGGTGCTCGCGATGCTGAAGGCGGGGGCCGCGGGTCCCTTCGCACCGCTCGTCGCGATGGTGACGAACGCGGACGGCACGATGAATAACTCGGTCTTCTTCTGGATTACCGGCGCGCTCTCGTCCTTCCTCGATAACACGCCGACCTACCTCGCGTTCTTCAACCTCGCGGGGGGTGATGCCGGAGCCCTCATGACGCAGGGCGCTGCGACGCTTCTCGCGATTTCGCTTGGCTCCGTCTTCATGGGCGCGAACACCTATATCGGCAACGCCCCGAACTTCATGGTGGTGTCGATCGCGAAGGACCGCGGTGTCGCAATGCCGTCGTTCTTCGGCTACATGGCCTGGAGCGTGGGAATCCTCGTTCCTACCTTCATCTTTATCGACTGGCTATTCCTAATGTAAGGAGAGGCTCTGCGTCAGTATCGGACGCGGGCGCAGTGTCACACGCCCGCATCCCTCACGAGAAGAGAGCCTCTCACATACGCCTGATTCCCAACCCGGAATTGGGCGTTTTTCATATGTGCGTGATATTGTTATTTTCAATAACCAAACGGAGACGGATCCGGAGCGGGTTCCCGGAGAAAGCTCCTGAAAACACCTGATTGGAGGTTCTGAATGGACCAGCTTGTAATTTTTGACACGACCCTTCGCGACGGCGAGCAGAGCCCTGGCGCAACGATGACCGGGGACGAAAAAGTCCGCATCGCGCAGCAGCTGGAGCGTCTCGGGGTCGACGTGATTGAGGCGGGTTTCGCTGCGGCGTCGGTCGGCGATTTCCTCGCGATCCAGCGGATCAGCTCGCTCGTGAAGGAGTCGACCGTCTGCTCACTCTCCCGCGCGGTTGAGCGCGATATTGAGCGCGCCGGCGAAGCGATCAAGGGCGCTGCGCGGAAGCGTATCCACACGTTCATCGCGACGAGCCCGATTCATATGGAGATGAAGCTTCATATGACGCCGGATCAGGTGGTGGAGCGTGCCGTGAAGGCCGTGAAGCTCGCCCGTGAATACACGGATGATGTGGAGTTCTCGGCTGAGGACGCGTCCCGTAGCGATCCGGCGTTCCTCGCCCGGATCTGCGAAGAGGCGATCAAGGCCGGCGCCACAACGATCAACCTCCCGGACACGGTGGGTTACGCGATCCCTGAGCTCTTCGGGCAGTTCATCCTCGATATCCGCACTCGCGTCCCGAATTCAGATAAGGCGATCTGGTCCGTGCACTGCCACGATGACCTCGGCATGGCGACCGCGAATTCGCTTTCAGGCGTCCTGGTCGGCGGTGCGCGGCAGCTCGAGTGCACGATTAACGGCCTTGGAGAGCGCGCCGGCAACTGCGCGCTTGAGGAAGTCGTGATGGCGGTGAAGACGCGTCCCGATTACTTTAAGCTCGAAACCCGGATCAACACGAAGGAACTCGTGCCGACCTCGAAACTCGTCTCTTCTGTCACCGGTTTCCCGGTGCAGCCGAATAAGGCGATCGTCGGCGCGAACGCTTTCGCCCACGCGTCCGGTATCCATCAGGACGGCGTCATCAAGGCCCGCCAGACGTACGAAATCATGCGGGCTGAAGATGTGGGCTGGTCGAAGGACCGCATCGTGCTCGGGAAGCTCTCCGGCCGCAACGCCTTTAAGCAGCGTATCCAGGAGCTCGGCATTCCGGTGACGAGCGAAGTGGAAATCAATGAGGCGTTCCTCCGCTTCAAGGACCTCGCGGATAAGAAGAGCGAGATTTTTGATGAGGACATCCAGTCGCTCTTCGCGCCGTCAGGCTCCCACCCGATGAATAACTACTACGGCTTTGTGAGCCTCGATCAGAAGTCCGAGACGGGCGAGCGGCCGCACGCGAAAGTGGTGATGACGGAAGGGGGCGGCGAGATCACGACCGAAGCCTACGGCAACGGTCCGATCGACGCGGTCTTCAAGGCGATTGAGGCGCACGTGAAGTCAGGCGCCCGGCTTGATCTCTACTCCGTCAACGCGATCACGGGGACGAGTGAAGCGATCGGCGACGTCGTCGTGCGTCTTTCCTGCGACGGCCGTGTCGTGAACGGTGTCGGAGCCGATCCTGATATTATTGCGGCGAGTGCCAAGGCCTATATCGCGGCGCTCAACAAACTGAAGAAGGCGGATCCGGTGAACGCGCAGATCGGCGCGGTTCCGACTCCGTAAGAGAAGAAGGGTTTCCGCGTCAGCGAGCGGGGAGGGAAGAAGGAGAGAGCCGCCCCGCCGCTCTCTGCGGAAACTTTCTTTTTGCGCTACAATCAGCGCTTTCCACGATGCAGGTTCTAACACCTGTAATCGCTCGTTTTATTTTTTAAGGTTAGACAAATGTCTGAAATCAACAAGCAGGAAATCATCAAGCAGTATCAGCGCGCTGAAGGCGACAGCGGTTCTCCCGAGGTTCAGGTTGCTCTTCTCACGGCCCGTATCAATGGCCTGACCGAGCACTTCAAGACCCACTCGAAGGACTTCCACTCCCGCCGCGGCCTGCTCATGATGGTGTCCCGCCGCCGCAAGCTGCTCGATTACCTGAAGCGTACCAACGTTGAGAGCTATCGCAAGCTGATCGACTCTCTGGGTCTGCGCAAGTAATTTTGCATCTGCAGTATGGTTCGATGGCTGCGGTTCTGCTCAAGTTTTTACCTGAGCGGGCCGCAGTTTTCTTTTAATAAAAGTGTTTTTCTTATCCGGCAGGCGCTGATGGCTTCGCGCGTTGCGACATGGATCCCTTCAGAAAGCGTCTGAAGGACATCCGGGCAGAGGGCCCCGGACCTCTGGCGAAGAGGGAATCCATGCCGCAGCGTGCCGTCACGACATAGGCTGACCTGTCAGGCGAAAGGAAAACTTCTCTAAGGAATACAGTCAATATGACAATGTTCAATAAGGTCTCCCGGACTTTCCGTTTCGGCGACAACGACGTTACGCTCACGACCGGTGAAGTGGCCCGCCAGGCCTCCGGCGCCTGCGTCGTGCAGATGGGCGACACCGTGGTGCTCGCCACTGTTGTCGCGAAGAAGGAAGCGAAGGAAGGCCAGGACTTCTTCCCGCTCACCGTTGACTATGTTGAGAAGGCTTACGCGGCCGGCCGTTTCCCCGGCGGCTTCTTCAAGCGTGAAGGCCGTCCGTCTGAACACGAGACGCTGACCTCGCGCCTCATCGACCGCCCGATCCGCCCGCTTTTCCCGGATGGCTTCTATAACGAAGTGCAGGTGATCTGCACGGTCGTGTCCGCTGACCCCGAAGTGGATCCGGACATCCCCGCCATGCTCGGCGCTTCCGCCGCTCTGCAGATTTCCGGCATCCCCTTCAAGGGCCCGATCGCCGGCTGCCGCGTTGGTTACATCAACGGCCAGTATGTCTGCAACCCGCACGTCTCCCAGATGGCGGATTCCAAGCTCGACCTCGTCGTTGCCGGTACGTCCCGCGCCGTGCTGATGGTGGAGTCTGAAGCCGACCGTCTGCCGGAAGATGTGATGCTCGGCGCTGTGAGCTTTGGCCACCAGCAGATGCAGGTCGCGATCGAAGCGATCAACAGCCTCGTTGAAGAAGCCGGCAAGCCCGCCTGGGATTGGCAGCCGCCCGCGAAGAACGAGGCTCTCATTGCCCGTATCCGCGAACTCGCTTTCGACGGTCTCAAGGCCGCCTACGATATCCGCCAGAAGCAGCCCCGTTCCGAGAAGATCCGCGCCGTGTACGAACTCGTGCATGAGACGCTGAAGAAGGACGCTGAGGCCGCCGGCGCCGAACCCACGTTCGATCAGAACGAAGTGGACGGCATTCTGTTTGAAATGGAAGCGCACCTTGTGCGTGACCGTATTCTCCGCGGCGAGCCCCGTATTGACGGCCGCGACACCCGTACGGTGCGTCCGATCGAAATCCGCATGGGCGTCCTTCCGCGCACCCACGGTTCCGCGCTCTTCACCCGCGGCGAAACGCAGTCTCTCGCCCTCACGACGCTCGGCACGAAGCAGGATGAGCAGATCATCGACGGCCTCACCGCTGAGAGCCGCGACCGCTTCATCTTCCATTACAACATGCCCCCGTTCGCGACCGGCGAAACCGGCCGTATCGGCTCCCCGAAGCGCCGCGAAATCGGCCACGGCCGTCTCGCGAAGCGCGCGCTCGCCGCTGTGCTTCCGGATTACGACGATTTCCAGTACACGATCCGTGTCGTGTCTGAAATCTGCGAATCGAACGGCTCCTCCTCCCAGGCTTCGGTCTGCGGCGGCTGCCTCTCGATGATCGACGCCGGCGTTCCGCTGAAGGGCCTCGTTGCCGGTGTGGCCATGGGCCTCATCAAGGAAGACAACAAGTTCGCCATTCTCACCGACATTCTCGGTGACGAAGACCACCTCGGCGACATGGACTTCAAGGTTGCCGGTACGGAAGACGGCGTGACCGCCCTCCAGATGGATATCAAGATCGACGGCATCACTGAGGACATCATGAAGCTCGCGCTCGCGCAGGCTCACGACGGCCGTATGCACATCCTCGGCCTCATGAAGGAAGCGGTCGGCAGCGAAAAGCGTGAGCTTTCCACCTACGCTCCCCGCATGATCACCGTGAAGATCAATCCGGAGAAGATCCGTGACGTGATCGGCAAGGGCGGCTCCGTGATCCGCGGTCTCGTTGAGGAAACGGGCTGCAAGATCGACGTCGAGGAAGACGGCACCGTGACGATTTCGTCCGCGGATACCGCGAAGGCTGAAGAAGCGAAGCGCCGTATTGAGGAAATCGCGGCGGAAGTCGAAGTGGGCCAGATCTACGAAGGCACGGTCACCCGCATTCTCGACTTCGGCGCTATCGTCCAGCTCCTCCCGGGCAAGGACGGTCTGCTCCACATCTCGCAGATCGCGAATGTCCACGTTGACAAGGTCACCGATTACCTGAAGGAAGGCCAGAAGGTCCGCGTGAAGGTGATCGAGGCTGACGAAAAGGGCCGTGTGCGTCTGTCCATGAAGGCGCTCATCAATGATGAGAAGCGCGCCGCTCAGGAAGGCTCTGACATTCAGCAGGCCTGATGCCCCTGATGTCTGACATCTGACGCCTGAAGAGGAGGGGGCTGAAAAGCCGCCTTCCTCTCCGCTCAGGATCGAAGCCGGTCCGTTATTCCAGAAATGGCGGCAAACGCCCTTCGGAGTGACGGCCGGCTTTTCTCAGCACTTGATCTGCGTCAGTTGTTCGAAAGAACTTTCTTCAAGTAAAATATTTAGTCTTTTCTGAAACAGGATCGGGAGACCATGAGCCGTATTCCGCTCGTTGTTGGAAACTGGAAAATGAACGGCTCCCTCGCGTCGTCAGACGCCTGGCTGAGGGAGTTCCGGGAGCTCTGCCGCAAGGACGCGGTCCGCTGTGAAAGCGGGCTCTGTGTTCCGTCGGCGTACCTTCTCGCGTTCACGCCGAAGCTCGACTCGGAGCCCGTCGCGGGTGAATTCCATGTCGGAGCCGAGGATGTGAGCGACCGGGTTGGCACGGGTGCCTTCACAGGCGAGGTGAGCGGCGATATGCTGCGTGACCTCGGGGCCTGGTGGTGCATTGTCGGGCATTCGGAGCGCCGGACGCTTTACGGCGAAACGGACGAACGCGTGGCAGAGAAAGTGAAGGCGGCGTATGACGCCGGGCTTCATCCGATTCTCTGCGTGGGCGAAACGCTCGAGGAACGGAACGCGGGCCGCACCCGTGAAGTCGTTCTGAGACAGATCGCCGCAGTCCTTTCTGTTGCAGGAATTGAAGCGCTCGAAGCGGGCGCCGTGGCCTATGAGCCCCTCTGGGCGATCGGGACCGGCGTCGCGGCGGGCACTGACCAGATTGAACCCGTGCATGCCGTGATCCGCGGCGCGCTCGAGGAAGCAGACCCTGTGAAGGGCGGAGCGATCCGCATTCTTTACGGCGGGAGCGTGAAGCCCCAAAACGCTGCAGAGATCATCGCTCTGCCTGATGTGGACGGCGCCCTGGTAGGCGGGGCGTCGCTCGACGCAGGGAACTTTTATCGGATTTGCGCCGCAGTGCGGTGATATCGGTTTATAGAGGAAAAAGAATGTCCTTATTAATGAGCATTGGCCTGGTCGTACAGGTGCTTTCCGCCATTGCCCTGATCGTTCTCGTGCTGCTGCAGCACGGCAAGGGCGCTGATCTCGGCGCCGCCTTCGGTTCCGGCGCTTCGGGCTCGATCTTCGGCGCCGCCGGTTCCGGCAGCTTCCTGTCGAAGATGACCTGGATCATCGGCGCGGTGTTCTTCCTGTCCACGATCGCGATCACGATCGGTTCCGGTGCCTTCGCGCATCACAATGCCCGCCAGGCGAGCGATAACGGCGGTGTGCTCGGCACGCTGTCCTCCGTTCCGGCTGACGTGTCTGCTCCGGCCGCGGCTCCGTCTGCCCCCGCTGCTGCCCCGTCCGCTCCGGCGGCTTCGGGCGCTGCTGCCCCGGCTCCGGCTGCCTCCAATACGGCTGATACTAGGAATAACCCTACCACCCCTTCCCAAAACGAAATTCCTAGGTAAAATAACAATCCTACGTGACGCGCAAAACAAAACAGCGCAAAACGTATTAACAATCTAATGCGGTCGTGGCGAAATTGGTAGACGCACCACTTTGAGGGGGTGGCGGAGAAATCCATATGAGTTCGACTCTCATCGACCGCACCAGTTTTAACTGAGTGTTCCGCAAGGAACGCCGGTTAGGGAGTGTCGGAAGCGCGAGCGACCGGTGCTTAAAAAGACAGGGGTGTCGCCAAGTTGGTTAAGGCATCGGATTCTGAATCCGATATCCGTAGGTTCGAGTCCTACCACCCCCGCCAACTGAATACTGCACGGAAACGTGGGAAAGGCCAGAAGATCTGATGATTTTCTGGCTTTTTTGCTGTCCGGAAGAAAAATATCAACCCCTGTCAAGGCTGATCGCCCTGGCAGGGATTTTTTTCGTCTTGACAGCCGGGGATGCCGCTGACCAATGAAAATCAAGCCGGCCATTGCTTTTTCTGCTGACGGGGACAAAAAAACGCCGGGGAAGAACCTCGGCGTTGGTGAGAATAGGCGGATACGGGCTTTAAACGGCCCCAGGAGGCGATCAGACCGAGTGGGTGAGCTTCCTGATGCGAAGCCACGCCCGGACGCGTTCTGAGGCCGCGTGAACGACCCGCGCTTCTGCGGCGGACCGCATGGATTCGGCATCCAGCACTTCGGTGTGCGGCGCGAGCCCCGCGCCATAGCGTTCGGATGTCACACGGAGATTCTCTTCCGCGAACCGGAGAGAGGATTTGGCGGCATTAAGACGCGACTCTGTCTCTTCCCAGGCGAGCCACGCGGTTCTCATGTCAAGTCTTAAGACTGACTCCGCCTCAGCCCTGGCGTCAGTCAGCGCTCCCGCGGTCTTTTCGCTTGCTGCGGCGCGTGATGACCCGATGCCGCCATCGAATATGGTCCAGGAAACCACCACGCCGGCGATCCACCCGGAGCTTCGTTCTTCGGTGAGATAGTGCCCGTTCTGCTTCCCGTAGCCCGCGACAAGCGCGGCCTGCGGGAGATTGCGGGCCCGCGCGGCCCCGGCCGCGGCGTCCGCTGCTTTGACCTGTTCGGAGAGTGAGGCGAGCTCCGTGCTGGAGCGCACAGCGTCGTCTGTCAGTTCCGGAAGCGTTTCAGAGATCAGCGGCTCCGGAATAGGGTCGAGCGTCACGGATTCATCGAGCTCGCGCCCGAGAAGCCGGTTATAGGACGCCTCTGCGGTGGAGAGGGCGGTCTTCGCCGCGATCACCGCGTCATGCGCTGTCGCGAGCGCGGATTCGGCGGCATAGAGTTCGTTCTTCACCGCCATCCCTTTTTTAAGCCTCGCCTCGGTCTGCTTCTTATGCGAAGCCACCGCGGCTTCGTGCTTCTCCGCGGCGCGCAGCAGAGCTTCCGCCTCAGCGACCGCCACATAGTGGAGGGAGGCCTGATAGCGGACTTCGTTTTCTGTCGTCTTTTCGACGTAGGACGCGGAGTCCGCTGCCGCCTCACCCGCTTCAATCAGTTTTGAGATCCGGCCTCCGGTGTAAAGCGGAAGGGCCGCGGAAACCGCATACCCCGTCGTGTGATTCTCGCTCACCGGGACCGACGCCGAGAACCCGAAGAGGTTCACGTTCATTCCGAGACCGCTCTCAAACCGGAAGTGGTTCGCGGAGAGCGTGACGGATGGCATCCGCTCCGCCTTTGCGGCATCGAGATTCTCGCGCGCCGCGGCGCTGAGGCTTCCCGCGGCTTTAAGCGGGCGGGACGCGGCAACAGCGGCGTCTGCCGCGGCGGACATCGATTCCGCGGCCGCAGGGGCGGGCGATAGGGCGGCGAAGACCGCCGCCGCGAGCGGGAGGACGAGTGATACGGTTCTTTTACTCTTCATCCTTCGCCTCCTTATAGGGCCAGCGCGTGTAGTACCAGTAAAGCATCACCGGAGTGAGCGCCATCGTGAACACCGTGGACGCGATCGTTCCGAAGATGAAGGAGCAGCCAAGGCCGCCGAAAATCGGGTCAATCAGCATGATGATGGAACCGAAAATAATGGAGAGCGACGTGAGAAGAATCGGGCGGAGACGGACGGCACCGGCAAGCAGCACCGCTTCCCGCACCGAAATCCCTTCCCGCATGTATTCCGTCACGAAGTCCGCGATAAGAAGCGAATTGCGGACAAGAACGCCCGTCAGTGTCACAAGGCCAATCAGCGATGTGGCGGAGAAGATCTGTCCCGTGAGCCAGTGCCCCGGGAAGAGCCCGATAAAGCAGACCGGAATCGCGGACATCACGGCGGCCGGCAGAATAAACGACCGGTAGTACGCGACGAGAATGAAGAAGATCAGCATGACGGCGGCCGAGAGCGCGATAAAGAGATCGTGGTAGCAGTCAAGCGTCATCCGGATCTCACCATCCCAGAGGAGCTGCACCGGGGCTCGGGAAAGGTCGGCGCGGACCGGCGTCAGGCCGAGGTTTCCGGTCGCGAGACGGTCGCCGTTTCCGACCGGCATCCCGTTAAGCCGGTGGTTCAGATCGAGCACCGCGTAGGCCGGGACCGAGTTTCCGAGTTCACCGCCGACCAGCACCACCCGAGTGCCGTCTTTATTCAGAATCGGACGGGGAGCCGTGGTGTGTGTCACGCGGACGAGTTCTGAGAGCGGTACATCGAGTCCCAGTTTATTCTTCACGGTGAGACCGCCAAGCTCCGCCGGATCCACCTTGTTCCCGTAGTCCGCGCGGAGAATCACGGGCTGCGCAGTCCGTTCGCCCGGCGCGTGGCCGTAGCCCACCGTTTCCCCTGCCGTATAGCGGCGGAGCGCGAGAGCGGCTTCCGCGGGGAAGACACCGGCAAGCGACGCTTTCTCCTGATCCACTTCGAAGCGCGCCTCAGGAATATCGGTCGGTTCCGTTGTCGTCGTCTCCACCATGTCGTACGTGGAGCGGAAGGCGTTTCTCACCTTTTCGCTTGCGGCTCGAAGCTGCTCACCGTCGTTCCCATAGATTTCGGCAAGCACAGTGGCCCTCATCGGGGGTCCCGGCGGATCCTCTACCACCTGGATCGTGGATTCCGGGTACCGGGCGGAGACTTCCTTCAGGTCCTTTCGGAGCTTCGCCGCGATTTCGATCGATGTCCGGTGGCGTTCGCCCTTATCAACGAGATTCACGCGCACCGCGCCGATGTTGCTCCCGGGCTGAGTGCTGCCTCGGAACATGGCGGTGAAGTCGGGGACACCAGGCATCCCGGACCAGGAGAGAACGTCCGTTACCTCCGGAATCTGCTTCACAATCGCCTCAGTATCCCGCACCGCGCGGTCCGTCACTTCAAGCGGCGTGCCGTCCGCGAGTTTGAGAGAAACGTTAAAGGTGTTCTTGTCGTCCTTCGGAAGGAACCCGGTCTCAACGCCAAAGAGTGACACCGGTCCCGAGATCCCCTGCGGCCGGATGAACTGCCAGGCGGGCATCAGGAACGAGAGGATGAGAAGGAGCGTGAGCGCCGCGAGGAAGATTTTGGTTCGCTTCGGGTTTCCGACGAGCCACCCGGCGGTCCGATAGTAGAAGTGACCGAGTTTCCCGAGTTTTGGGCGGCCGTCCGGGCTCGGCTCTTCCTTATGATCCGGAACCTTCAGGATCCGCTTCGCGGTCCACGGGGCGACGGAATACGCGATGATGAGGGAACTGAACACCGCGGTCGGCACCATGAAGCCGATCGGGAAGAAGTACTGCTTCGGCATCCCGGAGAGCGACGGAATCAGCGTGTAGAAAACGAGCATCACAGTGAAGGTCGCAAGGATCGTCGGATAACCGATTTCAGACACCGCGCGGGCGGCGAGTGTCGCCCGGTCCGCGGTGGGATCCGCCGCGTAATGCCGGTCGATATTCTCGATCACCACGATCGAGTCATCGACGAGAAGCCCGAGCGCGATCACAAAGCCGAAAAGCGACACCCGGTTGATCGTGAGTCCCGCCGCTTCGTTGATGAAAAGCGTAAGCGACAGAATGAGCGGGATCGTGATCCCGGTGATGCAGGCCGCGCGGAACCCGAGGAAGATCCAGGTGATCGCGAAGACTGCGGCGATCGACACCGCGATATGACCGATCACAGAGTTCACGGCTTCGTTTGCCTTCGCTCCGTCGTTACGCGTGATGATGAGGTGAACGTCTTTCGGGAGGAACTGCTCCTGCATCCGGTGGATGCGTCCGAGCATCGCTTCGGTCGCCACAACGGCGTTTGTGCCCTTTTTCTTCGCCGCCACAAAGGTGACAGAAGGGGCTTCGCCCGCGGCAGACTTCGCGAGTTTCGACGCCGGCCCCGGGGCCCAGCGGCTGAGTGCGGTGCGTTCGGATGACGGTCCGTCTGTGACGTCTGCCACATCCTGCAGCAGCACTGGCCGCCCCGCGGGAGACGCGATCACGAGGCGCTTCAGGTCAGCGGCCGATGTCACAAAGCCGTCGTAGCGAAGCGTGCGGCCGGTATCCGCGGCGGCTTCTGATCCAAGCGGCGCCGCGATATTCGTGGTTTTGAGGGCGAGCCGCACGGCTTCAGCGGGGATCCCGAAGGACGCGAGTTTCTTCGGATCCATTGTGACCTCAAACTCCCGCGTCCGGCCGTCATAGACGTAAGACGTCGAGACATCCTTGAGGCTCGTCAGCCCCTCCACAAACCGCTCGGCGATCCGCCGCAGCGCGTAGTCGTCGTAGCCGCCACCTGTGAGTGTCACGGCAAGAATCGGCACGTCATCCGCATCCGCGCTGATGATCCGGGCGTCTGACGCCTCTTTCGGGAACTCGTTTCTCGCGCTCCGGAAGCGGTCGTAAAGCTTCACGAGACTCGCTTCCTTGTTTTCGTTTACCTTGTACTGCACGCTGATCACGGCAGCCGAATCCATCGCGGTCGAAAACACGTGATCAACCCCTGGAATCTGGTTGATCACGCGTTCCGCGGGCTTCACGATGAGGTCCTCGATTTCGGCGGGCTTCGCGCCGGGAAGCGTGATGATCACTTCGGCTGCCGGCATCGAGATCTGCGGGTTCTCTTCGCGGGGCGTGGTTAGTACGGCGATGATGCCGGCGGCAAGTGACGCGATGATGATGAGGATCGTGAGTTTTGAGTCCACGAACCATCGCGCGAAGCGCCCCGGGAGATTCAGCGGCTTACTCACGGCGCGGCTCCGGCTGCGGCGGCAGGATCAGGTATCGCTTTCACCGGTGCGCCGTCCGTAAGCGATGAAGGCGGAGACTTCACGAGAATTTCATCCCCTTTCAGCCCGGCATCGGCTTCACGCGATCCGTCGGGGAGCGTGGTGCCAAGCCTCAGCCAGTGGAATTCCGCGTGACCGTCCCGGATTACGAAGCAGCCATCCAGCCCCCCTCGGTTCGTGATCGCGGATTTCGGGATAAAAATGCCTTTTTCAGACGCGTTCCCGGCGATCGCTGCGCGGCCGAAGGTCCCGGTGAGAATCCGGTCTCCCTTCGGGAGCGCGATTTTCACCACCCCAGTGCGGGTCACGGGATCCGCGGAATGTACGGCCTGCGTGACGGTCCCTTTGATGGGATCAGTCCGGCCGTCCAGCGTCACAGCCGCGGGGTCGCCCGGTTTCACAGAGCCGAGAAGCTCGGCCGGCAGATGGATTTCAAACACCTGGCCGTCCAGCGACTCAAGTGTCACGATAGGAAGCCCCGGGACCGCAAGCGTTCCGGGCTGCAGCTGAATCGAAAGGACGCGCGCCGGTTCCGGAGCCCGGATCACGGCGTCGCCGAGCCGCTCATTTGCCTGCGTGAGGCGGGCGCGTGCGGCGCGAAGCGTTTCAGCCGTCTGATCCCGGAGGAGCTTGACCTTCCGGAGCTCGATTTCGCTCGCCGCTTCGTCGCGATACAGCCCCTCAAACTTCTGCACATCGGTTTCCGCGTCGCGGAGCCGGATCGAGGCGGCCTTCACGTCCGCGTAGGCCTGCTCGCGGATCGAGCGGACATCAGAGTCATCGAGCACCGCGACCACATCGCCTCGCTTCACGAGATCCCCTTCCTGATGCGGAACGGATCGGATATAAGCGGGAAGGCGGGACGCCATCGGGAGGAGGCGGGACGCGGCAACGGATCCCGGAAACTCTCTCGGAGCGCTTGTTTCCATCACGGGGCGGATCGTTTCCACCTGGAGCGGCTCAGCCTTTTTATCCGCCGCGGGGCTTCCCGGCTGATCGGAGCATCCGGTGAGGATGAGCGGTATCGCGAGAAGCGCAGCGAGAAAAGCGGATTTCATGACGCGTCCCCAATCTTCAGCACCCGGATGAGGTGATCGGCGTAGTCTTCGGGCGACGGCGTTTCCTTCGCGATCCCCGGAAGGTGAAGCCGCATATCGGAAAGCGTATAGGCATAGGAACAGGAAGCGATGAGAGAGAGCGCGATTTCCCCCGAGTCAAGATCGGGCCAGATCTTTGCGGCCTCCGATTGGAAGAGCCTGAAGCCTTCGCCGAACACCCCTTCACCGAGCACCTTGCCCCGCTCCTTATCCTCATCGATCAGCGACCGGAGAAGGAGGCGGCCTCGGTCCTGATCCTCGTAAAGCGCCTGGCAGAGTTCCGTCAGCAGGGCGCGAAGCCGCGCCACCGGTTTTCGGTGCGATTTCACCGCGGCTTTGAGGTTCGCGATGGTGCCTTCCGCCGTGCGTTCGAGTACTGCGAGATACAGCTCGTCCTTACTCGTGAAGTGGTAATAGAGCGCGGCCTGCGTGAGTCCGAGAGCGTCCGGAGAGCGTCCGCGATGTTTCGCATCGTGACGCCATCAAACCCCCGTGAGGCAAAGAGGCTCTTTGCGGCTGCGATGAAGTCGTCCCGATTTCTGGATCCCGGCATGTCTGCTCCCTTGTTATGCTTATGGTTATGCGCTGAGCCCTTTCGTGTCCCATTCGGACGGAAGGGCTTTTTTACTGATTGATTAGCAAGTAAATTATAGAACAGCTGGAGTTTTCAGGCCGTTATCCCGCGGGACACGAGATATGGCGGAGGATATTGCGGAAAATTCCCGTATTTCGGGGTCCGTTTTGCGCTTCAAGGCACCTCAATTCCGTTAAACTCGAAATTCACCAGAAAAACTTTTATCCCCTGCTCGTCTGAGCACGGTCTTCAATACCGAAGGCGCTGCTCCGGGCTCAAAAAAACAGATAAAGAAACATCATGACAACTGTTAACGGCAATTTTCTCAAGTTCCCTGGCGTCTATCTCTTCCAGGAAATCGCTCATCAGGTCGCGGCCTTTAAGAAGACGGCTCCCGAGAAGCGTGTGATCAGCCTTGGCATCGGCGACGTGACGCAGCCGCTCGCCCCCGCGGTGATCCGCGCGCTGCACTCTGCCGTGGACGAGATGGGGAACGCAGCGACCTTCCGCGGCTACGGTCCCGAGCAGGGCTACGCGTTCCTTCGCGAAGCGATCGCGAAGAATGACTATCAGGACCGCGGGATCAAGGTGGACGCGTCTGAAATCTTTGTGAGCGACGGCGCGAAGTCGGATGTCGGCAGCATCCAGGAGCTCTTCTCAAACGACGCCGTGATTGCCGTGACCGATCCGGTGTACCCGGTTTACGTGGACTCGAACGTGATCGCCGGCCGCGCCGGTGACTACGTGAACGGCAAGTGGTCGAACATCGTTTACCTCCCCTGCACGAAGGCGAACGGTTTTGTGCCGGAGTTCCCGAAGGTCCGTCCGGATGTGATCTACCTCTGCTACCCGAATAACCCGACCGGCACGGTGCTTACGCGCGACGCGCTGAAGGCTTGGGTCGACTATGCCCGCCGCGAAGGCAGCGTGATTCTGTACGACTCCGCCTACGAAGCCTACATCACGGAACCGGGCGTTCCGCACAGCATCTATGAAATCGAGGGTGCCCGCGAAGTGGCGATCGAATTCCGCAGCTTCTCGAAGACCGCCGGTTTCACGGGTCTCCGCTGCGCCTACGTGGTGGTGCCGGAAGAACTGAAGATCTCGGACGGCAAGGGCGGCCAGGTCGCTCTGAAGCCCCTCTGGAGCCGCAGAAACGGTACGAAGTACAACGGCTGCCCCTATATCGTGCAGCGCGCTGCCGAAGCGGTGTATTCCGAAGAAGGCAAGCAGGAAATCCGCCAGACGATCGGGATCTATCAGAAGAACGCCGCGGTGATGCATGAAGGCCTTACCCGCATGGGTCTTGAAGTGATCGGCGGCAAGAACGCTCCGTACCTCTGGGTCGCGACGCCGGAAGGCACGGACTCCTGGGGCTTCTTCCATAAGGTCCTTGAGAACGCAGCCGTGGTCTGCACGCCGGGTGTCGGTTTCGGCGCCGCCGGTGAAGGCTATGTCCGTATGACCGCGTTCGGCTCTCCCGCGGACACCGTTGAAGCGCTGGAGCGTCTCGCGAAGATCTGATGATCTGACGCGGACCGCGCAGGAAATAAAAGCCGCAGGTTTGACGCCTGCGGCTTTTTTGATGCCTGGGGACAGCCAGCAGCTGCTCCGGAGTCTTGGATTTTCAGAGCGTGTGTCCGACGGACTGCGATGCAATCACGATCTGACGGGGTTTAAGCGAAAGCGCCTCGCGCGCCGCGCCCCGGTCAAGCGTAATGCGGCAGACGGTGCCAAGCCCCATCGCGGCGCAGGCGAGGTAACAGGCCTGCACTTTCGCGCCGACATCGATCATCACGGCGTTCCGGACCGAGGTCTGGGTCCAGGTGCCGATACGCTTGAAGCGGTCGCTCCGGATAAAGGAGAGGAATTCACTCGCGGATTCCGTCGCGCGGATCTTCGTACTCTCGAGATTCGCGACATAGACGAGGTGCACCGGGGCGCGGGAGACGAGCGGATCTACAGGGGCGACGGCGGTCCTGAGATCGCCTCCCTTGATGAAGCGGAGACTCGTCCGCTCGGGTTCCCAGAGCCAGACGCCGTTTGACTTCACGACATAGATCTCAATCCCCTGCCAGTTGAAGGGAGAGGGGGTCGTGCGGCGGCCGTCCTTCCGGTTGATGCCGTCTGTCGCCCAGAGGAGGTTTGAGAGCATCTGATCGGAAATCGTCTGCTCGGCGAACTGCCGGTCAGTGTGCCGGTTCATGAGCGCCTCGGTGAGAGACACCGTCATCGGATCCGGAATCGGAAGCGGGCGGAAAATGCCAAGGTCTGCCGCGTTTCGCTTCCGGAGAGGATCCGTTACCGCTTCCGTGAGCTTGATCTGCAGCGCGCGGCTCTTATAGCCAAGCTTCTTCAGTTGTTTCTTGAGCGACATCGCGAAAAATGTCCTGAGGTTAAGAAAAGGGCCTGAAGCGGAACTTCAGGCCCTGTGCAGCAAAGCGGCGCCGGTTTTTCTCCGGCCCGGCGCGGAATTACTTCACGCGGTTGCTGTACTCACCCGTACGGGTGTCGATTTCAATCTTGTCGCCGACGTTGATGAAGGCGGGAACCTGCAGTTCGTAGCCGGTGTCCTTCAGCTTGGCGGGCTTCATCACCTTGCCGGAGGTATCACCCTTGACGGCGGGCTCGGTGTAACCGATTTCACGGACAAGCTTCGTCGGGAGTTCGACGGAGATCGGCTGGCCGTTGTAGAAGGTGAGTTCGCCAGGCATTTCTTCCTGGAGATACTTCTTCGCTTCTTCCATGGCATCCTCGCCGACTTCGTACTGGTTGTAGTCAGCGTCCATCCAGACGTAGGACGGATCAGCGTAGTAGGAGTAGGTCACTTCCTTGCGCTCGAGAACGAGGTCTTCGAACTTGTCGTCAGCGCGGTACACGGTTTCCGTGTTGGCGCCGGTGAGAAGATTGCGCATCTTCATCTTGACGGTAGAGGCGCCACGGCCACCCTTGGAATAGACAGCCTTAACAACGACCATCGGTTCTTTACCGACCATGAAGACGTTGCCGGCGCGGAGTTCCTGTGCGGTTTTCATAGATGTACTTTTACCTTTAATAATGCCTGGCACATGAGGGTTGCATCGAGATCGGCAAACGAAAGCCCGGCATGAAAGAATTTCAAGCTGATTATTTTAGCCCTTTTTTGGCAGCTGTTGCGACCGCGCGGGTGAGGGATCCCAGAGACGCGAGATGGCGTGACCAGAGAAGGCTGCCGCGCGTGAGTTCCGGCGTGAGATCCCGGAACCGGGACCAGAGACCGGGAGTGAGCGATGCCTGATTCCATCCGAGACTCGTTTCCCGCCAGACGCGGGCCGCGTCTTCCCCATACTCCACCGCCATCCGGTCGAGGAACGCGTTCAGTTTCACGATATGCGTGTCCTCTTCCTGCGGGTAGATGGTCCAGAGGAAAGGTTTCCCCGCGAGCTGCGCGCGGACAAACGAATCCTCGCCCCGGATGATCAGCGCGTCGCACGCCCAGAGCACCCGGTCGAACGACTCCTGCGGAACCGCGGGGACGGGAGAAAAGGTGACCTGAGGGGGATTAAGTCGGCCCAGCGCTTCGCCCAGCATCTCTCCCGCGCGGCCTGGTGCCGCGATTACCTGAACGGGGCGGGGGTCAGAAGCGAGCGCCTCGGCGAGCTGCGCGATCGGAGCCGTGGGGTACGAGAAAAAGAAGAGATTAAACGGGGCGTCGGGTTCCCTCGCGCCGAGAGCCTCAAGAAGCGCACGCCGGTCAGAGACGGAAAACCGGTCCCGCGCGTCGAGAAGCCCGTTCTCAATCATCACGCCCCCCGTACGGCGGGTGAATCCCGGGAAGAGGAAGGTCTTCGTGACGGGGAGTCTCGGGTGAGGGGAGGGCAGTCCGTGACACTCTTCCACCCAGTCTTCGGCGGAGAGGTATTCGAGATTCAGCCACGCGACTTTGTGACCGTGGAGCGTTTCCCTCGCGATCGCTTCTTCAAAACTGTCAGGGAGCCGGCAGCCGAAGGTTTCAATCACGACGTCAGAGGGCACCGCGGTTTCCGAGTCTTCCCAGCGTCGGACGAGGATGCCGAGCGATTCAGCGCCGGAGGGCGGGAGTTCTGCCGGGACGCCGGATGTGATTTTGGAAAGTGTCACCGCGTCATCGATATAAAGGGTCACACGGAACCCTTCTTCTTCCGAGAGTCCGCGCGCCAGCCGCCAGCAGACTCCGGCGTCTCCGAAGTTATCGATCACGTGGCAGAATATGTCGCACGTCACCCGGGGCTCAATTGTTTTTCCTGCAGCCTCTATCATTCGTTACCGTCCGGTTGTCTCTTAAGTTTCATGCCGGCCGCGGAGCAAGGCGAAGCGCAAGGCTTCCCGGCCGTTTCCGCGGCCTTCGATCAGGTTAAATACGTCATGCCAAAGGGAACCCCTCCAGCTGATTTTGATTATCAGGCGATCCTGAAGAATCTGCCGCCGCTTCCCGGCGTGTACCGCTATTTTGATGCGGATGACAACTGTCTGTATGTCGGAAAGGCGCGCGATCTGAAGCGCCGGGTCTCAAGCTACTTTCAGAAGAGCGACCTCTCGCCCCGCATCGCGCTGATGGTGTCGCAGATTCATCGGCTGCAGACGACGGTGACGCGGTCGGAGGCCGAGGCGCTGCTTCTCGAGCATAATCTCATCAAGTCGCTTGACCCGAAGTACAACATCGTTTTCCGGGACGACAAAACCTATCCCTACCTGAAGATCGGGAATGAAGAATACCCGAGGATCAGTTTTTACCGCGGCGGCGTCGATAAGAAGAGCTCGTTTTTCGGCCCCTTCCCGAATAGTGCCGCGGTCCGGAATTCCATCTCGATCCTGCAGAAGGTGTTTCTTCTCAGAACCTGCGAGGAGGGCGTCTTCCAGAACCGGTCGCGTCCGTGCCTCCTCGGTCAGATCGGGCGCTGTTCCGCGCCCTGCGTCGGGAATATTTCAGCGGAAGACTACGCGCGGGACGTGAAGCGCGCGAAGCGGTTCCTTGAGGGGAACAGCTCTGAAATTCTGAATGAGCTGCAGAGCCAGATGGCGAAGGAAGCCTCTGAGCTGCGGTTCGAGGCGGCCGCGGCGACGCGGGACAAGATCGCGTCGCTTTCCACGGTCCTTGAGGGGCAGACCGTTGAGACGACAGGAGGCGACACGGACGCCGATATTCTCGCGGTTTATATCAAGTCGGGCGCTGCCTGCGTGAATCTCGCGATGGTGCGGGGTGGCCGGCACCTCGGTGACCGGGCGTTCTTCCCGACACTCGCGCGCGGCACCGCGGCGGAGGACCCGGGAGAAGTGCTCGAAGCCTTTGTGTCGCATCACTATGAGAATCTGCCCGTGCCGACGCTTGTGATTACAGCGGACGCCCGGAATCCGGAAGAGATGTCTTCTCTCCTCACCGAAATCGCCGGACGCCGGGTCCCGGTGATCCATGATCCGCAGGGACCGAGAAAGCGGTGGCTCGAGATGGCGCAGGCGAATGCCCGCATCGCGCTTGAGAGCCGCCTCGCGATCGAGCAGAACGAAACCGCGCGCCTGAAGCAGCTTTCGGACGCCCTCGGCATGATGCCTGAGAGCGGCGATCTCAGGGACTTCCGGATGGAGTGCTTCGATATCAGCCACACGTCAGGCGAAGCAACGATCGCGTCCTGCGTCGTCTTCCGGAATTTCAAAATGGATAGCTCGGAGTACCGGCGATTCAATATCGATGACGTGAAAGCAGGGGACGACTACGCGGCCATGAAGGAAGTGGTGACGCGGCGCTACCTCCCCGTGTCCCGGGGCGAAGCGGTGCTCCCGACCGTGGTGCTGATTGACGGCGGACGCGGTCAGGTCGAGATGGCGCGAGAAGTGTTTGAGGACCTGGGGCTCGATACCTCGCATATCGTCGGCGTCGCTAAGGGTGAAGGCCGCAAGGTGGGGCTTGAAACGCTTGTCTTCCCGAAGGACAGCGGCCGTGCGCCGCTCGTACTCGGAGAGCATTCAGCCGCGCTGATGCTCGTCGCCGAAGTGCGTGACGAAGCCCACCGCTTCGCGATCACCGGGATGCGCGCCCGCCGCGCGAAGACCCGGAACCGGAGCCAGCTCGAGGATATCGAAGGGATCGGCGCGAAGCGCCGCTCGAGGCTTCTCGCCCGTTTCGGCGGCATGAAGGGGCTTAAGAACGCGTCTGTAGAGGAAATCGAAACGGTTGACGGCATTTCGAAAAAGCTCGCCGAGAAGATCTATCTCAGCCTTCACGGCGAGGCGTCCGCCTGACGATCCGCGTGAAAAGGAGAAGTTTCACGTCCTTAAAGCGCTAGAATGTTCCCGCGTGTTGTTATTCAGCTCTTTCGCAAAGGCTCTTGTCGTACCAATGGATTCAAATTCCCCCACCGCTTCCGTCACGAAGGAAAGAAAACGCTTTAACGTGCCCATGGCGCTCACCTGGACCCGTGTCGCGCTCATCCCCTTCGTTGTCGGCGTTTTTTATATTCCGTTCCTCAGCCAGCATGCCCAGAACGTGATCGCGTGCGTGATTTTCTGCGTGGCGGCCATCACTGACGCGCTCGATGGCTATATCGCGCGGAAATACGATCTCACCACGCCGATGGGGGCGTTTCTGGATTCGGTCGCCGATAAGCTCCTTGTCTGCGCGGCGATCATCGCGCTGCTCGCGCTCGACCGCGTCGGGATGCTTGTCGCGCTCATCATTGTCGGTCGCGAAATCGCGGTGACAGGGCTCCGTGAATGGATGGCAAAGATCGGCGCTTCCTCCCACACCAAGGTGAACTGGTACGGGAAAGTGAAGGCGATCGCTCAGATGGTGTCGATTCCGCTGCTCCTCTGGTACGACCCGCTCGGTCCTATCAATATCGGGGAAATCGGCTCCTGGCTGATCTGGATCGCCGTGATCCTGACGCTCTATTCGCTCGTGATCTACACGAAGGCCGCTATTCCCTTCCTTTATCCGGATGAGAAGCTGAAGAATCAGGATCGCTGAGAAAAAGTTTCCGGATACAAAAAACGGACCGCAGTTCAAAAGCTGCGGTCCGTTTTTTTATAGGGTTTTCAGTCCGCCCGGCCTTCCGAAGGCGGGGCGGTCTGAAACGGTTTGACGCTTAGGAAAGGCCCGTGATCTGGCCGTTCTTCACGTCGATCTTGAAGGCGTTCGGAGCCTTCGGGAGGCCCGGCATGCGGAGGATGGAGCCCGTTGTCACGACGACGAACCCAGCGCCCGCGTTGAGGATCAGACGCTCAACCGGAATGCGGAAGCCCTTCGGTGCGCCAAGGCGCTTCGCGTCATGCGTGAGGGAGAGCGGGGTCTTCGCGATGCAGACCGGAAGACGGCCGAAACCCCACTCCTCAATCTGCTTCAGATCCTTCTTCGCCTTTTCGGAGAGATCAAAGCCATCCGCGCCGTAGCAGCGGGTGACGACTGACTGGATCTTGTCGAGAATCGGAGCGTCCGCTTCGTACGCGAAGTTGATCGGCTTCGGGTCACCCTCGCACGCAGCAACCACTTCGCGCGCGAGATCCATCGAGCCTTCGCCGCCCTTCGCGAAACCGTCCGAAATCGCGAACCGCGCGCCGAATTCCTTCACGCGGCTGCGGACGATTTCGACTTCCGCCTCGTCGTCGTTTGCGAAGTGATTCAGGGCGACCACGACGTTCGGGCCGAAGGCCTGCATGTTGCGGATGTGGTGATCGAGGTTGCAGAGGCCCTTCTTCAGCGCCTCGGGATTCGTTTCGCCGATCTCAGCAAGCGGCACGCCGCCGTGCCAGTGGAGAGCGCGGAGGCTCGTGACGAGCACCGTGGCGCTCGGGTGAAGGTCAGCGGAGCGGCACTTGATATCGAAGAACTTCTCAGCACCGAGTTCAGAACCGAAGCCTGCCTCCGTGATCGCGTAGTCGCCGACCGTCAGAGCGGCTTCCGTCGCGGCAACCGAGTTGCAGCCGTGGGCGATGTTCGCGAACGGACCGCCGTGAATGAAAGCGGGGCCGCCTTCGATCGTCTGAACGAGGTTCGGCTTCGTCGCTTCGAGGAGCAGCGCCATCAGAGCGCCCGTGCAGCCCACTTCACCGCAGGTGAGCGGCGTGCCGTCCTTCTTCGTCGCCACGACGAGCTTATTGATGCGGGCGCGGAGGTCGTCCTCATTCTTCGCGAGGCAGAGCACGGCCATCAGTTCAGAGGCCACCGTGATATCGAAACCGGTTTCCGCCGGAATGCCGTTCGCGGAGCCGCCGAGGCCCGTCACGATGAAGCGGAGGTGACGGTCATTCATGTCGAGCACGCGCTTCCAGGTGATTTCCTTGATGTTCAGCTGATCGCGGTAGCGGCAGTTATCAAGGACCGCGGCGAGGAGGTTGTTCGCCGAGGTGATCGCGTGGAAGTCACCCGTGAAGTGGAGGTTGATCGACTCCATCGGGAGAACCTGGGAGTAGCCGCCGCCAGCCGCGCCGCCCTTCATGCCGAAGCACGGGCCGAGAGACGGTTCGCGGAGCGCGAGGCAGGAATTCTTCCCGATCTTGCGGAGGCCCTGGGCGAGGGCGATCGAGGTCGTGGTCTTTCCGGAGCCGGCCGGCATGCCGGAGGTCGCCGTCACGAGGATCAGTTTCCCGTGGGGCTTACGCTCCGGGTTCAGGTGAACCTTTGCCTTGTCGCGGCCGTAGGGTTCGAATTCGGCATCAGTCAGACCGATTTCGTGAGCGAGCTGCTCAATCGGTTTCAGTTTGACGGAATGCGCGATTTCAATATCAGAAAGCATGGATATCTCCTCAAGAGATTACTTGGATAACAAAAAGAGAAAAACACGAATCTGACACGGCCGGCGGCGAGGACCAGCATCCGGAAGGAGGTAAACGCACTCAGAAAAACTTCCGGGAGGAACAGGCAGCGGGCGGGCCGCGGATAGCCGGGAAAGCGCGGAACTTCCGCTCACATCCGGATCACGGCAACATCTTTTTATTTTGACAGATTAAAAAGGCTCTGTGGGCGCGGAACCCTGATATTTGGGACGCCCTGTTACGGATGGTTCTACGCCGAAAGTCGCATTTTTTAATCCGGATCCCGGATTTCTGTCCCTTTATAATTCCTGCCATCTCTTAAACAGAAGGCGCTTCGCGCGGGAACTCCCCGAAGCGCCCTGAAAGCGCAAGGAGTTTTTTCATAATGAAGGTGCTGGTCGCAGTAAAGCGAGTTGTTGACTACAACGTGAAGGTCCACGCTCTGCCTGACGGCAGCGGGCTTGATATTGATAAGAAGCCCATGGTCAAGCGTTCGATGAACCCCTTTGATGAAATCGCGGTTGAGGCGTCCGTGCAGCTGAAGGAAGCCGGCAAGGCGGACGAAGTGGTTGCCGTGACGATCGGTGACGCGAAGGCGGTCGATACGCTTCGCGTCGCGCTTGCGATGGGCGCTGACCGCGGCATTCATGTGAAGACGGACGCGGCGCTTGAGCCGCTCGCCGTGGCCCGCATCCTCGCGGCCGTGATCGGGAAAGAGAATCCGGATGTGATCGCGTTCGGCAAGCAGGCGATCGATGATGACGCCGCGCAGACCGGCGCGATGACGACCGCGCTCCTTGATCTGCCGTTCGGACCGAACGCCGATAAGATCGCGCTTGAAGACGGCGCACTCGTCGTGAGCTCCCAGACGGGTGACGGCACCGAAGTCCGCGCTCTCACGCTTCCGGCCGCGTTCGCGGCAGATCTTCGTCTTGCCGAGCCCCGCTATGTGACGCTTCCGAGCATGATGAAGGCGAGAAAGAAGCCTGTTGAAACGATTGAAGCCGCGTCGCTTGGCACCGATACCGCGCCGAAGCTCACGGTCACCGCGTATGAAGCCCCCGCCGCCCGCAAGGCCGGCGTCAAGGTTTCCAGCGTCGCGGAACTCGTTGACAAGCTCCGCAACGAAGCGAAGGTCCTCTAACCCCATTCGGAACTATTGAATAGAAATGTCGATTCTTGTTGTCAGTGATTTTTCTGAGGGAAGCTTCCGCGCTTCTTCGACCCGTGCCGCCGTCGCGGCGGCAAACCGTATCGACGGAAACGTCGATCTTCTGATTGCCGGAAAGGGAGCCCGCGCGGCTTCTGACGCAGCAGCCAAACTCCACGGCGTTACCCGCGTTCTTGCGGCGGATTCGGATTCGCTCGACCATCTGTCCCCTGAGACCCTTGCCTCCCAGGTGCTCGCGGTCGCGTCCAATTACACCCATATCTTCTTCGCACTCGGGTTCCTGAACCGCGCCGCGATGCCGCGCGTCGCGGCGAAGCTCGGCGTTTCGCCGCTTACCGAAATCTCGGACGTGATCGATGCCTCGACCTTCAAGCGCGCGATCTACGCGGGCGGTGTGATCACCACGGTGAAGACCTCCGGCGCCCCGGTTGTCGCCTCGGTCCGTACGACGTCCTTTGAAGCCGCGGCGGATGACGGCGCGGCCTCTGTCGAAGACCTCGCTCCGGTTGAAGCGTTTGCGAAGAACACGTTCCGTTCCGCTGAGATCATGAAGAGTGACCATCCTGACCTCCTCACCGCGAAGCGCGTGGTGGCGGGCGGCCAGGGTCTTGACGGTGAAGCCGGTTTCAAGGCGCTTGAGGCGCTCGCCGATAAGCTCGGCGCCGCGATCGGCGCGACCCGTGTCGTGGTTGATAACGGCCTCTGCCCGAACGAGTGGCAGGTGGGTCAGACCGGAAAGATCGTGGCTCCGGATCTCTACATCGCTTTCGGTATCTCGGGCGCTCTGCAGCACCTCGCCGGCATGATGGGGTCGAAAGTCATCGTCGCGGTGAATAAGGATCCTGAGGCTCCGATTTTCGACGTAGCGGATTACGGTCTCGTCGCGGATGCCGCCTCGGCCGTTGAAGAACTCACGAAGGCGCTCTGAGCGTGGCAGCCGTGGGACTTCAGAAGACGCTCGGGTTTGAGATCCTGCCGGAAGTGAAGCCGGGTGAGGTTGAGGCCCGCTTCACGGTGACGGAAGCGGTGGCGCAGCCTTACGGCTACTGCTCCGGCGGCACGATGCTCGCGCTTGAGGAAACGATGGCTGGCGCGGGCTCCCGCCGTATCGCGGGAGAGGACGCGATGCCGCTCGGCATCAATGTGAGCGCGAACCACGTGAAGGCGGTGCCGGTCGGAGGGCTTGTGACCGCCCGGGCGACAGCGCTCCGCACGGGGTACCGGCTGCATGTCTGGAACGTGGATCTCTTCGATGAAGCGGGAGACCTCGTTTCCACAGCCCGTGTGACGAACGTTATCAAGCGGCGGAAAACCGCTGAGGAACACTAGCGCGCCGCCTGGTTTTTCCCGGACGGCGCGGAAAGGGGAGTGCTGAGCTTATTTTTTACCTGAGCTCAGCCTCCCCTTCCGATTTTTTGCATGACATTTTTTTGAGGAACTGAAGATGACTTTTGCCTGGAAACCGATCAAGGAATATTCCGACATCCGGTTCGAACTCTTTGAAGGCATCGCGAAGATCACGATTAACCGCCCTGAAGTGCGTAACGCCTTCTCGCCCGTGACGGTCGCCCAGATGGGAGAGGCGTTCGCGATCTGCCGCGAGCGTGAGGATATTTCAGTCGTGGTGCTGACCGGTGAAGGCGACAAGGCTTTCTGCTCGGGCGGCGACATGCATTTCAAGGGCCGCGGCGGCTATGTGGGCCCGGACGGCGTGCCGCGTCTCAACGTGCTCGATGTTCAGAAGCAGATCCGGTCGCTTCCGAAGCCCGTGATCGCGATGGTGAATGGCTACGCGATCGGAGGAGGCAACGTCCTCGCCACGGTCTGCGACCTCACGATTGCGTCTGAAAACGCGATTTTCGGTCAGACCGGCCCCAAGGTCGGAAGCTTTGATGCGGGGCTCGGCGCGTCCTACCTCGCCCGCATCGTGGGTCAGAAGAAGGCGCGCGAAATCTGGTTCCTCTGCCGTCAGTACAGCGCGAAGGAAGCGCTCGAAATGGGGCTCGCGAACACCGTGGTGCCGTTCGATAAGCTTGAGGAAACGACTGTCGAATGGGCAAAGCAGATGCAGCAGTACAGCCCGCTCGCGCTCCGGTTCCTGAAGTTCGGCCTCAACGCGGAGCTTGACGGTGAACTCGGTCTCCAGCAGTTCGCGGGCGACATGACGATGCTTTACTACATGACGGACGAAGCCCAGGAGGGCGGAAAGGCGTTCCTCGAGAAGCGTAAGCCTGACTTCTCCAAGTCTCCCCGCCTTCCGTAAGCGGATCGGAGGTGAAGATGCTTCCTCAGTCAATCGATATCAACGGCCGCGTGATTTCCGGTGAGGAGGGGTTCCGCGAGGCGCTCCGCACGGAAACGAACGACGAAATCCGTAAGGTCCTCGAGTTCTGCCTTCACTGGTGCGGGCCGGACCCTGAAGTGGTGCTTCATACGTCAGGATCCACCGGCGTACCGAAGGAAATTCACGCGAAGAAGACCGCGATGCTCGCGAGTGCCCGGATGACGGTAGAGCGTCTCGGGCTCAAAGCGGGTGACACCGCGCTCCTCTGCCTTCCGATGGATTACATCGCGGGGCAGATGGTGGTGGTCCGGGCGCTTCTCGCGGGGCTCCGCGTGATC
Source organism: Mesosutterella multiformis (assembly GCF_003402575.1). Classification (GTDB taxonomy): domain Bacteria; phylum Pseudomonadota; class Gammaproteobacteria; order Burkholderiales; family Burkholderiaceae_F; genus Mesosutterella; species Mesosutterella multiformis. The sequence goes on along the minus strand of NZ_BGZJ01000001.1, from coordinate 244,998 downwards.
GTTCAGGATCCGTCGCGGCACCCCTTTGAGGGGCTCACGGAATCCCCGGTTTTCGCGGCGCTCGTCCCGCTTCAGGTCAAGGCGTCGCTCGAGACCCCGAAGGAAGAAGCTCTGATGCGCGGTGTCCGGGAACTCATCATCGGAGGCGCGGCGACGGACGACACGCTCGCCGCCATTCTGAAGACCTTCCCGCATCACGTCTGGTCCACCTACGGGATGACGGAGACGCTCTCGCACGTCGCGCTGCGGCCGCTCTCGGGCCCAAAGGCCGGCCCCTGGTACGAGCCGCTCCCCGGCGTGACGCTTTCCGAATCCTCCCGCGGGACACTCGTGATCAGCGCTCCGGCGATCGACGTCCCGAGAATCGAGACGAACGATATCGTGAAGTTTGCTGAAGGGAGCAAGGAGTTCCGGGTGCTCGGCCGCGTCGATAACGTGATCGATACGGGCGGAATCAAGGTGCCGGCTGAGGCGCTTGAGGACGCGATCCGGTCTGAAATGCCGGTCCCCTTCGCGGTCACGTGGCTTCCGGACGAGGATCTCGGAAGCGCGGTGACCGTGGAAGTGGAGTCCGATCACCCGATCGCGCTCCCTGACTTCCGTGCCATTCTGAAGCGTGAGGGGCTTTCTCCCTACTGGAAGCCCCGTCACGCGGTGTTTGTTCCGAAGATTTCCCAGACCCGGTCCGGAAAGCCAGACCGCAAGGGGATTCAGCGCGCGGCAGCTGAAGCGAAAGGGGACCTGAAGCAGGATCTCTGAAAGAGACGCATCTCTTTGTCCCAATGGGTTTATCCCGGAGGGGCAGAGAGTTGCAGTGTTTCTCCTTTTCGCATAAAATGCCAAGTTCCTGACTCGTGCGCATACACGCGCCGGGTCGATTTATTTTTGTCAGCCGGGTCCATACCCAAGAAGGAACCGGCTGATTTTCAACTGACTTTTGATAAGTTACGAGGTAATTAGCATGGTTGTTATCCGTCTGGCTCGCGGCGGCTCCAAGAAGCGTCCTTTCTACAACGTTGTTGTGACCGACTCCCGTATGCGTCGCGACAGCCACTCCATCGAGCGTCTTGGTTACTACAATCCTGTTGCCGCCGGTGCCGACGTCCGTCTTCACTTTGAAGAAGACCGCGTGAACTACTGGCTCTCCAAGGGCGCTCAGATGAGCGACACCGTGGCCCGCCTGTTCAAGAACCGCGTCGCTCTCGCCGCTCCGGAAAGCGCCGAAGCGAAGGCCGCCACCGCCGCCAAGAACGCTGCCAAGAAGGCCGCTGCTCAGGCTGCTGCTGACGCCAAGAACGCTGAAGAAGCCGCTGCCTAATTTAAGGCTCAGAGCTTCAGATTCAGAACCGCGCGGAGCGGCTGTCTGATTGCCTTCCGGCATCTGCTCCTGGTTCTGATCGACCCTTTTTCTCCTGACGTCCGGGTTTTGCGGCGTGTTACGTGTCTCGCCGCTGCGAGTGCTTAACCCGGTATCTAGGCGTTGGGAGAAGAGGGTCTATTTTTTTGTCTGGAATTTTCAGGGGACGCTTGAATGGCTGATCTGATTGAAGTCGCGCGGTCGCTGTCGCCTTACGGCGTTAAGGGCTGGATCCGTGTCGCGCCGGAAACCGATGAAGAGCTGCTGCTGGAATGCACGAAGTGGTGGTTCAGGGGCCCGCGGGACGCGGAACCCCGGCCGCTTGAAGTGGAAGGCGTGAAGCCCCACGGAAAGGGCCTGATCGCGAAGTGGAAGGGCTGTGAGTCGCCTGAAGAGGCTCAGAACTGGAAGGGCACGATCCTGATCGACCGTGAGGACTTCCCGCCGCTGCCGGAAGGCGAATTCTGGGACGAGGATCTGATCGGCTGCCGCGTCGTGAATAAGGAAGGCGAAGAGCTCGGGACGGTAGAAACGCTTGAAACGAACGGCGTGCAGAGCCTCCTCGCCGTGAAGGGAGCGAAGCGTCACCTCATTCCGCTGATCCCTGAGTATGTTCTCGATATCGACCTCGACTCGGAACTGATCCAGGTCGAGTGGCACGCGGACTGGTCATAAAAAAGGGAGGAAGGCGGCAGCATGATGCGATTCGATGTAGTGAGTCTCTTCCCCGAGATGTTCCGAGCCGTGACGGAGTCCGGGATCACCGCCCGCGCGATGAAGCGCGGCCTCTGGTCGCTGAACCTCTGGAACCCGCGGGACGAAACGCATGACCCGCACCGCACGGTCGATGACCGGCCGTTTGGCGGCGGCCCCGGCATGATCCTCATGGCCGATCCCCTCGCGAAGACGATTGACCGGATCCGCGTGAGCGGAAACCGCGGCCGCGTGATCGCTTTCGCGCCGGGCGGAAAGAAGCTCGAAGACGCGGATATTGCCCGCATGGTGGCATCGTCCGACCCCCTGACACTCGTCTGCGGCCGCTACGAAGGGATCGATGAGCGGTTCCTTGAGGACTACGTGGATGAGCAGTACTGCATCGGGGACTTTGTGCTTTCGGGGGGAGAACTTCCCGCGCTCTGCCTGATCGACGCGGTGGTGCGCCGGATCCCGGGCGCGATCAAGGAGCTTTCGACTGAGGACGAGTCCTTTTCGACCGGGCTCCTGGACTATCCGCACTACACGCGGCCCGAAGTCTGGCGCGGAAAACCGGTGCCGGAGGTGCTGCTTTCGGGGAACCACGCCGTGGTGGATCGGTGGAATCGCGATAAGGCGCTCGAAGCGACTTGCAAGAACCGCCCTGATTTGATTAAAATTGCACGTTCCTGCGGATCGCTTTCAAAGGACGACCTCAAGTCGCTTCGCGAGATTGTCCGCCGGATGAAGGAAAGCGCGGAAAAGGGCGATGCCGCCTGACGCGCTTTAATTATTTACCCATCCTACTTCGTCAACCAACAAATTACCCAAATGACGAAGTGATGGTTCTGGAGATTTAGAAGTGGCACAGAATATTATTGAAGTCCTCGAGCAGGAAGAAATCGCCCGCCTCAACAAGCAGATTCCGGCTTTCGGCCCCGGCGACACGGTGGCTGTTTCCGTCACGATCCGCGACGGCGACCACACCCGCGTTCAGGTCTATGAAGGTGTCGTGATTGCCAAGCGCAACCGCGGCCTCAACTCCTCCTTCACCGTCCGCAAGATCTCTTCCGGCGAAGGCGTGGAACGTACGTTCCAGACCTACTCCCCGCTCGTGAGCGCTGTGGAAGTGAAGCGCCGCGGTGCTGTTCGCCGCGCGAAGCTCTACTACCTGCGTGACCGCGCCGGCAAGACCGCCCGCATCCGCGAGCGTCTCGTCCGCAAGAACGTCGAGAAGGCTGAGTAATCAGTTTTGTCGGCTGTTCTCTGATGCCGGGCGCTTCGGTGCCCGCATCGGAAAAGAAATAGAATTAGCCCGCAGGGAATCTTTCCTGCGGGCTTTTTTCTTTCGAGCCCGCGGGGGATGCGTTCCCGCAGGCTTTTGTCTTTTTAAGAGGAGAACGCGGTATGGATCGCAGCCGGCTGAAGGAAGAGGATGAAAAACTCCGGGAGTCACGACTCTCGGGAGAAGCGGTGTTTGAGGGACGGCTGCTCCACGTGTACCGCGATCGGGTGAAACTTCCGGATGGGAGGGAGTCGACCCGCGAATACCTTCGTCACCCGGGAGCCGCCGCGGTGGTGCTCCTGAAGGAGGGGAAGATCCTGCTCGAGCGTCAGTGGCGGTATCCGCTCGGACGCGCCTTCTGGGAAGTGCCCGCCGGGAAGCTTGAGGCGGGGGAGGATCCCGCGCTCTGCGCCGCGCGTGAGCTCGAGGAAGAGACGGGGTACGCCTCGGATACGTGGACGCCGCTTGGCACGATCTGCCCCGGGATCGGGTACTCGAACGAAGTGATTTCGCTCTACCTCGCCGAGAACCCGCGGAAAGGGAGCCGGCATCTCGACCCGGGTGAGTTCCTAGACCTTGCCTGGATCCCGTTTGAGGAAGCGGTCCGGATGGCGGAAACCGGCGAAATCGACGACGCGAAAACGATTGGGGCTCTCTTCCGTGCGGAAAAGTGCCTAGAAAAACGGACCGGGATCAAGCGCTAGCGTTCCGGCTCATCCCGGGATCCCAAAAAAATGACGGCTCCGTTAACACTCGGCTGGGGATTCCGGTGATAATGAAAAGGTTAAGCATATGACGGAGATCGCCGTCTCCGTTTCCTGTCCATGTCCGGCTCACGGCTGAGCCGGAAACAATTTCTGATACGTCAATGTCACAAACTATTCTCCAAAGCGTTCCGGTCGGCCAGAAGGTCGGCATTGCGTTCTCCGGCGGTCTCGACACCAGCTGCGCCCTGCACTGGATGAAGAAGAAGGGAGCTCTTCCCTACGCCTACACGGCCAATCTTGGCCAGCCTGACGAAAACGACTACGAGTCCATTCCGAAGCGCGCGATGGAGTATGGTGCCGAGAAGGCCCGCCTGATCGACTGCCGTCCGCAGCTTGTTGCCGAAGGCATTGCGGCGATCCAGGCGAACGCCTTCCACATCACCACCGCAGGTCAGACCTACTACAACACGACCCCTCTCGGCCGCGCTGTGACGGGCACGATGCTCGTGAACGCGATGCGTGAGGATGGCGTGAACATCTGGGGCGACGGTTCGACCTATAAGGGCAACGATATCGAGCGCTTCTACCGCTACGGTCTCCTCGCGAACCCGAATCTGAAGATCTACAAGCCCTGGCTTGACACGACGTTCATCTCTGAACTCGGCGGCCGCGCTGAAATGAGCGCGTTCCTGCAGGCCGAAGGCTTCAGCTACCGCATGTCCGCTGAGAAGGCCTATTCGACCGACTCCAACATGCTCGGCGCGACGCACGAAGCGAAGGACCTCGAGCACCTCAACTCCTCCATGAAGATTGTCGACCCGATCATGGGCGTCGCCTTCTGGGATGAGTCGGTTGAGATCAAGCCGGAAACGGTGACGGTGCGCTTTGAAGAAGGCCGCCCGGTCGCCCTGAATGGCGTTGAGTTCACGGATCTCGTGAAGCTGATGTACGAAGCGAACCGCATCGGCGGCCGCCACGGTCTCGGCATGTCCGATCAGATCGAGAACCGCATCATCGAAGCGAAGTCCCGCGGTATTTACGAAGCCCCCGGCATGGCGCTGCTCCACATCGCCTACGAGCGCCTCGTCACCGGCATCCATAACGAAGACACGATCGAGCAGTACCGCGTGAACGGCATCCGCCTCGGCCGCCTGCTGTATCAGGGCCGCTGGTTCGACAGCCAGGCGATCATGCTGCGCGAATCCGCTCAGCGCTGGGTTGCCCGCGCGATCACGGGCGAAGTGACGCTTGAACTCCGCCGCGGCAACGACTACACGATCCTCAACACCGAAAGCCCGAACCTCACCTACGAACCCGAACGTCTCACGATGGAGAAGGGTGACTCGATGTTCACGGCTGTGGACCGTATCGGCCAGCTCACGATGCGTAATCTCGACATCGTCGACACCCGCGCGAAGCTCGGCATCTACGCGAAGCAGGGTCTGCTCGCGGGCGGCGCGGGCTCCATGGCCCCGATGCTGACTGGCGGCAAGGCGGACGAGAAGTCTTCCAAGTAATCCCGGATCAGTTACCGGCCGGGGCTTTTCCCCTGCCGGTCGCTTGATTCTTCAGCGCCCCTTGAGGAGAATGCTCCCCAAGGGGCGTTTCTCTGATTTTTGAACTACGGAAAAGGAGGTCACCATGGCTGCTGTCTTTCACCGCCAGACGGAACCTTACTCGTCGCACGAAGCGGGCGACTCGATTTACGACCACAGCGGGGAAAAGGTAAAGACCTCGGTTCTCGGGTTCGCGATCGCGCTGACGCTCGGGTTCTCCGCGATTGAACTCGTCGCGGGGTGGCTCGGAAACTCACTCGCCCTGGTGGGGGATGCGGGTCACATGGTGACAGACTCCATGTCACTCCTCTTCGCGCTCGTCGCGAATATCTTTTCGCGTCACGGAGCGGACGAGGATCACTCGTTCGGCCACGGGCGGCTTGAGGCGCTTGCGGCGTTCGTGAACGGCATCGTGATGTCAGGCGTGATCGTCTGGATCGTGATTGAAGCCGGAAAACGCATGATGAATCCGGAGCCGGTCTCAGGCGGCTCCGTCATGATGGTGGCGACGATCGGCCTCATCGTGAATGTCGGCGTTGCCTGGTCGCTTTCCCGCGATAAGAAGAACGTGAATACGCGCGCGGCGCTCGTTCACGTGATGGGCGACCTCCTCGGCTCCGTCTCCGCGATTCTCGCGGGCTTCATCGTCTGGATGGGCGGCCCCACGATCGTGGACCCGCTGCTCTCCATCATTGTGGCCTGCCTCCTCATCCGCGCGACGATCGGGATCTTCAAAGAGTCGACCCGGGTGCTGCTCGACGCCGTGCCGGAAGGCGTGGAGTATGAAGCGGTGGGTGACGCGATCGCCGCGGTCCCAGGTGTCATGCGGGTGCACGATCTTCACGTCTGGACGATGGCTCCGGGACACTCCGCGATCCAGGCTCATGTCCACATTCCGGACCCCGATCACTGGCCCACGGTGCTCGACGCGATCCGGCATCAGATGGCCGAGAAATTCGGGATTGACCACGTGTCGATACAGCCCGAATGGGATGCCTGCGAGATCCACCCGGATCCCCGCATTCGCTTTGATCGTTGAATTGCGTATAATTTCCTGTTTTTTCCTGACTCAATCCGCAAATTCGTGATGGGGGCGAGCTCCAAATGGGAGATCGCCTCCTTTATAATTTGACGGGTTAAAGTTCTTCATCTTTTCGTGAGAGCACGATGACCAAATTCGTTTTTGTGACTGGCGGTGTTGTTTCTTCTCTCGGCAAGGGAATCGCTGCGGCTTCCCTCGCTGCCATCCTGGAATCCCGTGGACTCAAGGTGACGATGATCAAGCTTGATCCGTACATCAACGTGGATCCGGGTACGATGTCCCCGTTCCAGCACGGCGAAGTTTTTGTGACGGAAGACGGCGCGGAAACCGACCTTGACCTCGGCCACTACGAGCGCTTCATCTCCACGAAGATGCATAAGACGAATAACTTCACGACCGGCCAGATCTACGAGTCCGTGCTCCACAAGGAACGCCACGGCGAGTACCTCGGCAAGACCGTGCAGGTGATTCCGCATATCACGAACGAGATCCAGGAGTTCATCCTCCGCGGCGTCCGTAATTCGCTTGACGGCCACCCCGATGTGGCGGTGATCGAAATCGGCGGCACGGTGGGCGATATCGAGAGCCTGCCGTTCGTTGAAGCGATCCGTCAGCTCTCCTTCCGCGTCGGCCGCAATAACACCTGCTTCATGCATCTCACGCTCTGCCCCTACATCGCGAGCGCCGGCGAACTGAAGACGAAGCCGACCCAGCACTCGGTGCAGAAGCTGCGTGAAGAGGGCGTGTATCCTGACGTGCTCCTCTGCCGCGCGGACCGCCCGATTCCTGAAAACGAGCGCGCGAAGATTTCCCTCTTCTCCAATGTCCCGATGGATCACGTGATCTCGGTGTACGACGCGAAGACGATTTACGAAGTGCCGCTGATTCTGCATGAGCAGCACCTCGACGATATCGTCTGCGAGAAGCTCGGCATCAAGGCGAAGGAAGCTGATCTCAGCCAGTGGAAGAACATCGTTCACCGCTATATGGAGCCGCAGAACGGCTCTGTCACGATCGCGATGGTCGGGAAGTATGTCGACTACGCTGACTCCTACAAGTCGCTGAATGAAGCCCTGATCCACGCCGGCATCACGACGGACACCCACGTGAAGGTGAAGTACGTCGACTCGACTGACATCGAAGAGAACGGCACCGGGTGCCTCAAAGGCGTTGACGCCATCCTCGTTCCGGGCGGCTTCGGCAAGCGCGGCGTTGAAGGTATGATCAAGGCGATCGAATACGCCCGCACCCACAAGATCCCGTTCCTCGGTATCTGCCTCGGCATGCAGTGCGCGGTGATTGAGTTCGCCCGTCACGTCTGCGGTCTCGGCAGCGCGAATTCGACCGAGTTCGATGTCGATACGCCGCATCCGGTTGTCGCCCTCATCACCGAGTGGCATGACCGCACCGGCAAGGTTGAGCACCGCGACGAAGACTCCGACCTCGGCGGCACGATGCGCCTTGGCCGTCAGGAGTGCCCGGTGGAAGCCGACACCCTCGCTCATTCGATCTATGGTGACCACGTGGCCGAACGCCATCGTCACCGCTATGAAGTGAACAACTCCTACGTCTCCCAGTTCGAGGAGAAGGGCATGGTGATCGCGGCCCGTACGCCGAAGGATCATCTCCCCGAGATCATGGAGATCCACAATCACCCGTTCTTCATCGGTGTGCAGTTCCATCCGGAATTCACGTCGAACCCGCGTGAAGGACACCCGCTCTTCACGGCTTACGTGAAGGCCGCCATCGCTGAGCGTGACCGCAAGGCGACGGCTGAGGAGAAGGCTGAATGAAGCTCTGCGGATTTGAAGTCGGCGTTGACCGCCCGTTCTTCCTGATCGCAGGTCCCTGCGTGATTGAGAGCGAAGCGCTCTGCCTCGATATCGCGTTCCGCATGAAGGAGATCACGGAGAAACTCGGGATCCCTTACATCTTCAAGGCGAGTTTCGATAAGGCGAACCGTACGTCCGCCACGAGCTTCCGCGGGATCGGGGTCGAAAAGGGCCTCGCCGTCCTCGAGAAGGTCCGTGAGACGGTCGGCGTTCCGGTGCTGACAGACGTCCACACCGAGGCGGAAGTCCCCGAAGTGGCCTGTGTCGTGGATGTCCTCCAGACGCCCGCGTTCCTCTGCCGCCAGACCGACTTCATCCGCGCGGTGGCCCAGTCCGGGAAGCCCGTGAATATCAAGAAGGGGCAGTTCCTTGCCCCGCACGATATGGCTCGCGTGGTTGAAAAGGCGAAGCTTGCCGCGGCGGAAGCCGGTCTCTCGGAAGACCGCTTCATGGTGTGCGAGCGCGGCGCGTCGTTCGGTTACGGGAACCTCGTTTCCGACATGCGGTCGCTCGCGATCATGCGTGAAACGCGCTGCCCCGTGGTGTTTGACGCCACGCACTCCGTGCAGCTCCCGGGCGGCCAGGGGTCGAGCTCAGGCGGCGAACGCCAGTTCGTTCCGGTGCTTGCCCGCGCGGCTGTGGCCGTGGGTGTCGCCGGCATCTTCATGGAAACGCATCCGAACCCTGAAAAGGCGCTTTCCGACGGCCCGAACTCCGTGCCGCTCGGACGGATGCCGGAGCTTCTCGCGACGCTTACCGCGATTGACCGCGTCGTGAAGCAGCCGGGCATGTACCTCGAAGAGCAGTTCTCATAAAAAAAAGAGGCCGGGCGAAGCGCCCGGCTTTAGTTTGTCTTTGGCATTTCTGCAGAAAAGGAAGGAAAGAACATGAGTTCAATCGTTGATGTTGTCGGCCGTGAGATTCTCGATTCCCGCGGCAACCCTACCGTTGAATGCGATGTGTGGCTTGAGTCCGGCGTGATGGGCCGCGCGGCGGTTCCGTCCGGCGCGTCGACCGGCATCCGCGAAGCGATCGAGCTCCGCGACAAGGATCCGAAGCGTTTCGGCGGCAAGGGGGTGCTTGAGGCCGTCCGTCACGTGAACGAAGACATCGCGAACGCGGTGCTCGGGATTGAGGCGTCGGATCAGAGCTACATCGACCGCACGATGATTGAGCTCGATGGCACGGAGAACAAGGGCCGTCTCGGCGCGAACGCGATTCTCGCCGTTTCCATGGCGGTTGCCCGCGCCGCTGCTGAAGAGTCCGGCCTTCCGCTCTACCGCTACTTCGGCGGCACGAGCGCTGTGACGCTCCCCGTCCCGATGATGAACGTGATCAACGGCGGCGCTCACGCGAATAACAACCTCGATCTGCAGGAATTCATGATCATTCCGCTCGGCGCTCCGACCTTCCGCGAAGCGGTCCGCTACGGCGCTGAGACGTTCCACGCCCTGAAGTCGATCCTGAACAGCCGCGGCATGAGCACGGCGGTCGGTGACGAAGGCGGTTTCGCTCCGGCTCTTTCGAGCCACGAGGAAGCGATTGAGCTGATCGTTGAGGCGATTGAGAAGGCCGGCTTCCGTCCGGGCGACGATATCGCGATCGGTCTCGACTGCGCGAGCTCCGAGTTCTATGACGCGGAAAAGAACCTCTACACCCTCACGAAGCAGGGCAAGACCTTCACCGCTGAAGAGTGGATCGCGGTGCTTGAGGGCTGGGTCCAGAAGTACCCCGTGATCTCGATCGAAGACGGCATGGCGGAAGGCGACTGGGAAGGCTGGGCGAAGCTCACGCAGGCGCTCGGTAAGAAGGTTCAGCTCGTGGGCGATGACCTCTTCGTCACGAACCCGAAGATCCTCGCTGAAGGTATTGAAAAGGGGGTCGCGAACTCGATCCTCATCAAGGTGAATCAGATCGGCACGCTTTCCGAAACGTTTGAAGCGATCCGCATGGCTCACCGCGCGGGCTACACCGCAGTGGTGTCGCACCGTTCCGGCGAAACCGAGGACTCCACGATCGCCGACATCGCGGTCGGCCTCAATGCCGGCCAGATCAAGACCGGTTCGATGTCGCGCTCTGACCGCATGGCGAAATATAACCAGCTCCTCCGTATCGAAGAACGCCTCGGTGAAGCCGCCGTGTATCCGGGCCGCAAGGCTTTCTCGATCTAAAACGGAAAGCGTTTTCTGAGGCAATCGCAGCATGCGTAAGTGGCGCATCTGGCTCGCCGTCGCTGTCTGGGCTCTCGCGATCCTGATTCAGAAACCGCTCTGGTTCGGCCAGGGCGGGTGGTTTCACGTCGGGGAGCTCGAGCATAAGCTCGTCGAGGCGAAGCAGGATATCGAGCACGAGAAGACTGAGAACGAGGCGCTGGTCGCCGAAGTCCGGTCTCTTAAGGAAGGCACGACCGCTATCGAGGAGCGGGCGCGTCGTGAGCTCTATATGGTCCGGAACGGCGAAGTGCTTTTCCGCGTGAAGGCGTCGCCTGAAGAGCAGGCGAAGCAGGCAGCGGAAGAGGCGGCGCGTGCGGCTGAGGCCGTGAAGGCGGAAAGCCGGGCGCTTGAGAAAGCGAATCCGACGGAAACGGACGACGCGCCTGCTGTGGAGCCTGAGGCGTTCGCGGCGCATGATCCCCTCGACTCGAAGGGCGGTGCGGCGAAGACTCAGAAGAAGCCGGAGAAGAAGTAGCTTTCCGCTTCGCTTCAGACCGGACGCAGGAAAAGAAATGGGCAGGAATTCCTTTTGGAATTCCTGCCCATTGTTTTAGTCAGAGAGACAGAACTCAGTGACGGGTTTCGGTGCCCTTTGCCGCGTGCTCATCGAAAAGCTGATGAACGTCGATCGGGTCAAACGCGTAGGTCTTCCCGCAGAATTCGCAGGTGACTTCAATCTTTCCCTGCTCTTCAACGAGCGCGAGAGCATCTTCTTCCCCAAGCGCCCGGATCATGCCGCCCACGCGGTCACGTGAGCAGCCGCACTCAAATTTCGGCGCTTTCGGCGTTCCCATCTGCGGATTCTCCTGCCAGAAGAGGCGCTTCAGGACTTCACGCGGTTCAAGCTTCAGCTGCTCATCCGGGGTCACCGTTTCGGCGAGCTTCTGCACCCGGTTCCAGTCTTCCGGATCAAAGTCCGGGTCCGTGCCCTTGCCGCCTTCCGCCGCGACCTTCTGAAGCATCAGGCCGGAGGCCGCAGTGGCGTCAGACGACAGCCACATCCGGGTCTCCACCTGCTCAGACTGCGTCATATAAGCGGAAAGCGCCTCAGCCACGGTCTTTGACCCCGCGAGGTCGACGATCCCCTGGTAGCTCTGGCTTCTGAGTGAGGGGTCCGGCTGCACAAGCGTCAGCGCGCAGCGGCCCTTGCCGTGAGCGTTGACGAGCGAGTTGAGGTCAGAATCCGGGCGGATCTTATCCGCTTCAGATTCATTCAGCCGCACCACGGCGCGGATCCCGAGATCTGGCTTCACTTCCACCATCGCGAGACGCACCGGGCCGTCACCCGCGATCTCGAGCAGCACCGGGCCGTTAAACGTAATGGAGCCCGCGAGCATCGCGGCTCCCGCCGTCATTTCGCCGAGCAGACGCTGCACGGGTTCTGGGTACGCGCGACGTTCCAGAATCGTCTGCCAGGTCTCCTGCAGACGGATCGCGCTGCCACGTGCATTGGCCTTAGGAAAGTAGAAGTGCTCGAGCGTGTCAAACATACGTTGCCGTGTCCTTTTCCCTTATGAAAAGAAGAGAAATCAATGAGTCTTAAAAACCTTATATGGGGGCGGAGAGGGGGAATTTCAAGCGACGCGGGAGAAGATGAAAACCGTACCTAATCACTTTCCCCAAAATCCAAAAAGGGGATAGCGCTTCTCTCCCCGATTTCTGCCGATGTCCTAAGATAAACGAGTCACACGCACTACGTAAGGCTTTTAAATGAAAACCGATCTTCACACGCATTCCACGGCGTCCGACGGAACGCTGAAGCCCGCGGAGCTCGTTACGCTCGCGGACTCGTGCGGGGTGAAGCTCCTCGCGCTGACAGACCACGATACGGTGGATGGACTCCCGGAGGCGAAGAGCGAGGCCGTGAAGCATGGCATCACGTTTGTTCCTGGAATTGAGGTCTCAACACTCTGGAACGAGCGCTCGATCCACGTGGTGGGGCTGGGGATCCGGTATGAGGACGGGAAGCTCGCGCGCGTTTTCGCCGATGTGGCGGAGAAGCGTGTGAACCGCGGGAAAGATATCGGGAAGCGCCTCGGGGAACTCGGGTTCCCGGACGCCTACGAAGGCGCGCTCCGGTTCGCGGCGAAGAAGGGGACGCTATCGCGCGCCCACTTCGCCCGCTGGATGAAGATGAATGGCTACGTGAAGACCGTTCAGGAAGCGTTTGATGTCTATCTCGGGGACGGCTGCCCCGCGTTCATCAAAACGGTGTGGCCGTCGCTTGAAGAAGGCATTTCGATCATCCTGAACGCGGGCGGCATCCCGGTGCTTGCGCACCCGGGCCGCTATAAGCTTCCGGAAGCAACGCCGCTCAGTCAGCTTATGAAGGAATTCTACGAAGCGGGGGGCCTCGGAATTGAGGTCTGCTCGGGGAGCCAGCGTTCCGAAACCGAAGCGATGCTCGCTGATTTCGCACGCCAGTATGGGTTCTACGCGAGCCTCGGGTCCGACTTCCATACGATCGGGGGCGGAAGGCCGCGCCCCGGTGAAATTCACACTCTCCCCGCGGATCTGGATCCCGTCTGGAAGCATCTTCCGGCACTTGCGGGTATTCTCTAGGAGACGGGGGCACGCGCTGCCCTCATTCCTGCAACAAACTGCAATCAATTTTACGCAGACAGCGGAGCCGGATTTTCCTGCCCCGCTGTTAGACTTCTCTGTACCATGAATTCGATCATTCAACTCATAGCGGTCTGCGCGATTCCGCTGATTTTCTCGATCACGATGCATGAAGCCGCGCATGGCTACGCCGCCCGGAAGTTCGGCGACAACACGGCGTGGATGATGGGGCGCGTGACGCTGAATCCTGCGAAGCACATTGACCCCTTCGGCACGATCATTCTGCCGCTCATCATGCTCGCGGGCTCTGCCGCGGCGGGCGGTGTCGGCTTCATCTTCGGCTGGGCGAAGCCCGTGCCGGTGAATTTCGGTGCACTCCGCAATCCGAAGCGCGACATGATCTGGGTCGCGCTCGCGGGCCCGGGCTGCAATCTCCTGCAGGCCGTGATCTGGGGCATCATTCTGAAGCTTCTCGTGATTGCCGGAGTCCAGGAGCAGTTCTTCCTTCAGATGGCGGTCTACGGCATCAGCATCAATATCTTCCTCATGGCCTTCAACCTGATCCCGATCCCGCCGCTCGATGGCGGGCGCGTCGCGGTCGGCATTCTCCCCTGGAGCGTCGGGAAGTATCTCGATCGGATTGAGCCCTATGGAATGTGGATTGTCCTCGCACTCTGCCTTGTGGGCGGCGCAGGATTCTTCACGGGGCCGCTTGTGGCGTTCGGCCGCGCGGTCGTGAATTTCTTCATCGGTCTCTGATGACGCGGTTCGGTAAGGAGCATTTCGCAGCATGACGACGGCAAAAAACGGATCACTCCCTTCGGTTTCTTCCTGGGTTACCCGCTTTCTTCCCGCGATTCCGCGGGACGGCGGCCGGGTGCTTGATGCCGCGTGCGGTCTGGGGCGGCACTCGGTGCTCGCGGCGCTCTACGGCTACCCGGTGCTCGCAGTGGACCGGGATGATGACTTCGCGCTCCGCGCGTCCGGGTTCCCTGAGATTGAGTTCCGGAAGACGGATCTTGAGACGGGATCGTGGCCCCTCGGGGACGAGCTCTTCTCCGGCATCATCGTGGTAAATTACCTGAACCGTCCGCTTTTCCCGGAACTCGTGCGGCATCTCGCCCCGGGCGGCGTCCTGATCTATCAGACGTTCACGAAGGCGCACGCCGAGGCGAATGGGAAACCCGCGAATCCGGATCACTGGCTGAAGTCAGGCGAGCTCCTCACGCTGGTTTCCCCGCTCACCGTGACGGCGTTTGAGGAAGGGCGGGCCGCGAACTCCTTTGTCGAACGGATTGTGGCCGTTCGGGAGAAGGACGACGGGGAGGCTGAGCGGTTTCCGCTCGCCGCTTTCCCCTAGAAGAAAGTATGAGGACTTTGCTTTAAAATCACCCAATCGATGTCTCCGGACGGCTCTCGGGAGTGACCCGACACGGAAGCGGAGGCAGTTCTGAAACAAAAGGTCAGAAAACATGATTACTGGTGCTCTGGTTGCGATTGCGACCCCGATGCGGGATGACGGTTCTATTGACTATGACTGCTATCAGAAGCTGATTGACTGGCAGGTGAGCGAGGGAGCTGACGCCATCGTTTCGATGGGAACTTCAGGCGAAAGCCCGACGGTCTCCTTTGAGGAACATACGGCGGTGGTGAAGGCCGCGGTTGAGGCTGTCGCGGGGCGCGTTCCCGTGATCGCCGGTACCGGCGCGAACAGCACGGCTGAAGCGATCCGCCTAACGCGTGAAGCGCTTGAAGTCGGCGCTCAGTATTCCCTGCAGGTGGTCCCTTACTACAACAAGCCCACGCAGGAAGGTCTCTTCCAGCATTTCTCCGCCGTGGCGCGAGAGGGCGGGCTGCCGGTGATCCTCTATAACGTTCCGGGCCGTACGGGCCGCGATATGACGAACGACACCGTGCTGCGCCTCGCTGAGGTTCCCGGCATTGTCGGCCTGAAGGACGCGACGGGTGACCTCGCCCGGGCTGAGGCGCTGCTTGCCGCGCTTCCGAAGGATAAGGACTTCGCGCTTTACTCCGGTAACGATGACTCGGCTCTCGCTCTCGTGCTCGCAGGCGGCCAGGGCGTGATCTCGGTGACCGCGAACGTCGCTCCGAAGCTGATGCATGAAATGGTTGAGGCGGCGCTTAAGGGCGACATCGCCACGGCCCGCGCGATCAACAACCGTCTCCTCCCGCTTCATAAGGAGCTCTTCTGCGAATCGAACCCGATTCCGGTGAAGTGGGCTCTGAACCGCATGGGGAAGATTCCGGCCGGTATCCGTCTCCCGCTCACCTGGCTCACTCCCGCGGGTCAGAAGAAGGTCGAGGCGGCGCTCGCTTCTGCCGGGCTCATTTAATTCACTACTTTTTGACTCGCCCCGGGCGGCCGTCTGAGAGATCTCTCGCACAGGCTGCCCGGTAAAAAGAGGTTTTTGGATTCTGTTATGAAGATGAAATTACTGCGTGTTGCAGTGCTTGCTGTCACTCCGGTTGCCCTGAACGCCTGTTCTTACCTCGGTGCCCAGTTCACGAACGACAAGGTTCAGTACGAGTCAAGCAACTCGCGCGCGCCGCTTGAAGTTCCGCCGGATCTCTCCCAGGTTCCGCACGATAACCTCTATAACGTCCCGCAGCGGACGCGTGACGTGTCGGCGAGCAGCATGCAGCAGGGGCAGCAGGCCGCGGCCGCGAACCGCACCTCTGCCGCTCAGTCGACTGTGCTCCCCGAAACCGTGACCGCCAAGGTGATGCGTGACGGCGATATCCGCTGGGTCCACACCCAGGTGCCGGCGCAGCAGCTCTGGCCCGTGGTGCAGGACTTCTGGGCTTCTGTCGGCCTCACGATCAAGAATCAGGATCCGAAGACCGGTTACATCGAAACGGAATGGGCTGAAAACAAGGCCCGTCTCCCGCAGGACATCATCCGCGCGACGCTCGGTAAGCTGATTGACGCCGTCTATTCGACCGGTGAGCGTGATCAGTACCGCTGCCGCCTCGAACGGAATCCGGATGGGTCGACGGATGTCTACATCACGCACCGCTCGATGGTGGAAGTGGTGAAGGGCAATCAGGGCGACCAGACGGTGTGGCAGCCGGGTCCGCGTGACCCGCAGCTTGAAGCCGAAATGGCGACGAAGCTCGCTCAGAAGATTGAGTCTGAGTTCAACCCCGATCTGAAGAAGGCGGATCTCCCGTCGACGAAGCAGGCAGCGCTTGAGAAGACCGCGGGGACGGCAGCCGCTAAGGCCGCGGCTCCGGTCTATAAGAGCGAAATCGTGAATGGCGCGGATGGCAAGGCCGCCGCGATCATCATCAAGGAACCGTTCGATCACGCCTGGCGTCGTACGGCCCTCGCGATTGACCGCATGAACTTCACCGTGTCTGACCGCGACCGCACGAAGGGCTGGTTCCTCGTGAAGTATCTGGATCCGACGTACGAAGCCGAGAAGAAGCGCGAACAGGGCTTCTTCACGAACCTCTTCAGCCAGACGAAGACGGTTGAACCGCCGACCTATCAGATCAAACTGACGGACGAAGGCAATCAGACCCGGGTGACCGTGCTGAACGCGAATGGCGGTCCGGATACGACCGGTGTTGCGCCGAAGATTTTGACGCTTCTTGGCGAACAGACCCGCTGATCGGCAGAGCGAGGGAAGAGTCTGTCCGAAGGACAGAATTCCCTCCCGGCTGATCCACTGAAGGGCGCGGGAAGCCTTTCCTCATCCGGGCATTTGGGGTGAGAAGAGGCTTCGCTGCGCCTTTTTCTATGTAATTCTGGAGGATTCTCTCTGTGGCGCTTTTATCTGAAACGCCGTTACTGAAGGACATTGCCGCCTGGACCACCGCAGGGCGTCTCACACGCGCCCGGTTCGGAGGCGCACTCGCACTCTGGCTCGCTGTTATGATGGCGGGCTTCGCGGCGGCGTGGCTTGGGCTCCGGTCCGGGGCCTCCCCGATGCTCGGGGGCGGTCTGATCGCGATCGGTCTCTGGTTCGCGGTCTGCGCGACCGCTCGCCGCCTTCACGACATGTCGCACTCGGGCTTCTGGGCGATTCTCGTTTTCGCGCTTTTCCCGATCGGTTTTATTCCGCTTCTCATCACGGAAAGCCGCGCGGGGGAGAACGCCTGGGGCGAAAATCCGAAAGGACTGCTGAAAATCAATGACCCGAGACTCCTCAGGCGTCTGACTGAGAATGCCCGCGAGGGATCGGTGATGCATGAAGTCGGAAGCCGGGATTCAGAAGAGAAGAAATAACGCATCGGATGCCGCCTGAACCTTCGGCGGAAAGAATAGGAAATCAGGAAAGAATGACTAAGAAGATTGAAAAGGGTGATCTCGTCACCGTATTCGTCACGGTCTGGGATCTCCGGGACCATATCGTCGATCAGACGGGAGAGGAAGGCGTGACGCTGCGGGCCGGGGCGGAAGACGTTTTCCCGCGCATGGATCAGGCGCTTCTGAAGCATAAGGAAGGAGATCGCTTTGATCTCGTGCTCGAACCTGAGGAGAGCTTCGGGGATTTTGATGAAAACCTCGTGCACCTTGTCCCGGTCGATAAGCTTGGGGTCGAGAATCCGAAGAAAGGCATGCGGTTCTCGCATATCCCCGGCGTGCCGGTGGATGACGGGCGCGGCTACATCATCACGGATGTCGGCGGCGGCATGGCGGTGCTCGACGGCAATCACCCCTACGCCGGCTGGACGCTCCGCTTTGAGATCCAGGTGATGCGCGTGGAATTGGTGGAAGAGGGCGATATCGCCGAGTCTGACATCTTTATTCCGGATTTCCTCAAGGTTGCGAATGACTCCGTGAAGGAAGAGGCGGAGGACCGTCTGGAAGTGGACGAAGCCCGCGCGAAGATCGCGGAGCAGCTGGATAAGGTGGATGAGGCAAAGCCCCAGAACGCGATGGGCACCGGGCTTTTCACGTCGCTTGTGCCGAAGAAAGAGGACTGATCGCTTTTTCTTTTCTGATAGGAGAATCGGAATGCCGGAACTGCCAGAAGTTGAAACCGTAAGACGCTACCTTGACACCAAGCTTCCCGGGGACAGAATCACGGCGGTGACGGTGGATCTTCCCCGTCTCATCAAGAACCGGACGGAAGACGCCTTCAGACGCACTCTCACGGACCGGGTATTCCGGGCCGCTGACCGGAAGGGGAAGTATCTGATTCTGAGGCTGGATGGTCCGGAGAGCCTCATGGTGCATCTCCGGATGACGGGGCGTCTCGTGTTTCAGGAGGATGAGTCGCTTCCGGATCCGCCTTATACCCGGATCCGGTTCAGCCTTGAGCGCGGGAAACTGACGTACGGGGATGTCCGGACGCTTGGCGACCTCTGGATCATTCCGAGCGAAGGGAAGACCGGAATTTCGAGGTACGACACGCTCGGCCCCGACGCGATCGGGGACGCTTTTACGCCGGACTATCTTTACCGGAAGCTGAAAGGGACCTCCCGCGCTGTCAAAGCGGTGATTCTGGATCAGACGGTGGTCGCCGGGGTCGGGAATATCTACGCGGATGAGGCGCTCTTTCTTGCCGGCATCCGGCCCTCAAGACACGCGGACCGGGTAACCAAGGCGGAATCCGCGAAGCTCTGCGAGGCCATCCGGTCCGTGATGCTGGGGTCGATTGAGGCCGGCGGCACGACCTTCAGGGATTTCCTCGATGGGGCCGGGCATGAAGGCGGAAACGTGGAGAATCTCCGGGTGTATGGCCGTGACGGCGAACCCTGCACGGTCTGCGGAACCGAGATCCAGCTGACAAAGATCGCGGGACGCGGCACGCGCTACTGCCCGAAGTGCCAGAAGTAGCGCCGGCGTAATGCAGCGCCCAAGCAGGAAATTCAGAACCGCCCGGAGTCTCAGTACTTCGGGCGCTTCAGTATGCGCTCCACAGTGTCTCGGTAGAACTCGTAACGCTTTGGGTCAATGTCTCCCCGCGCCACAGCGTCCTTCACACCGCACTGAGGCTCATTCAGATGCCGGCAGTTGAAGTAGCGGCAGCCCGTGACATACTGCCGGATATCCGGCATCCCGAGAATCACATCGTCAAAATCGAGATGCTCAAGCCCGAACTCCTGGAACCCGGGGGAGTCCACAATGGCTCCGTCTTCCCCATAGTCGTACCAGCAGGTGACAGTGGTGGTTTGTTTCCCGAGGTCGAGTGCTTCGGAGAATTCCCGCGTCCGAGCACCGGCATCTGGAATGAGGAGATTGAGGATCGTGGACTTTCCCATGCCGGACTGCCCGACAAAAAGCGTTTTGTGATGCGCGAAACGGGTTTCGAGAATCGGTTTTGCTTCTTCAGGCTTTGATCCCGCGGAAATGGAAAGGGTTTCGTATCCCAGGGCTTCAAGCTGCCGAAGAGCGGCGTCCGCTTCTTCCCGCCCCTCTTCAAGGTCCGTTTTATTCCGGATCACGATCGGCGTGATGCCGGCTTTCGTCGCGGCGAGGAGCGCCTTCCAGATGAACCACGGATTGAAGGTCGGGCGGCTCGCGAAGACAATCGCGACGAGATCGATATTAGACGCGAGCTCCTTGGTCCGCCATTCGTCACTCCGGAAGAGGAGGCTCGTGCGGGGAAGCACTTCCTCGATCGCCACAACGCCGCCAGAAGGTTCTGAGTAGCGCACCATGTCTCCAACCACGACGTCTCCCTTCCGGCCCCGCCTGTGGGCCTCGTAGAGTGCCCCGTCAGGCCCCTGCACGAAGTGGTGCCGTCCGTGGCTCCGTGTGACGCGTCCCGTCAGCAGGGACTCGGAAGCGGCGGATTTTTTGGGTTTTGCGGGTCGGGCCATGTAGGATCCTTTGTGATTGATTCTGCAAACATACCCCGGAAACGGCGGAGCTGCAAATAGAATTCCGGCGGCGATCCGCGCAAAGTGCGAAAATGACAGACCGCGGTCCGGAAGACGGCCGCCGCGTGTTTGGTAAAAAGGAATGCAAATGACTGATACGAAGCGGGATCCGCTCTTCTCTGAAACGAACCTCATCTGGATTGACCTTGAAATGACGGGCCTGCAGCCCGAGGTGAACCGGATTATTGAGCTCGGGGCCATCATCACGGACGCGCAGCTGAATGTGATTCACGAGGGACCGGTGATCGCGATCCATCAGGACAAGTCAATCCTCGACGCGATGGATGAGTGGAATACTAAGACGCACGGGAAGTCCGGTCTGATTGACCGCGTGCTTGCGAGCACGATTGATGAAGAGGAAGCGTCCGATATCTGCATCGAAACGTTTTCCCGCTTTGTCCCTGCGGGGAAGAGCCCGCTCTGCGGTTCCACGATCGGCCAGGACCGCCGCTTCATGGCGCGCTGGATGCCTAGGCTCGAGAACTTCTTCCACTATCGCTCGATTGACGTCTCATCCATCAAGGAGCTCGTCCGCCGCTGGAAGCCTGAGGATGTGTGGACTTCTGTGAAGTCAACGAAGCATCAGGCGATTTCGGATATTCAGGAGTCGATTGATGAGCTGAAGCATTATCGAAAGCACGATATGTGTATCTGATCAGAAAAAGCCCGTTTCTGAAAAAACGAAAGCCTGAAATCCTTGGGTGGATTTCAGGCTAATTATTTGACTATTATAATATTTTATTCAAAATAAAATATCTTTTTATTATTATTATTATTTTTGTTTTTTCTCATTTTAAAATATAAATTGATAAAACTATCTCCCAGTCTGTAAATAAGCAATCTTCTTGCGTATTTGCTTCCGTAGATTCTTGCGTTGATTTTTCTTATAGTGCTGAATTTATTCTTGCAAGTGATTTTTTCTTCTGCATTATTGGTGGTATATGCATGCTTTAAAGTTCCCCACCAAGCATCTAATATTGATTTTTTTATATAATTTTTTAGATATAAATTTTCTGGAGATTTTTTTAGATCATTCTCAAGGTTCAGCATATTTTCCAAAGGCGATATATCAGCCTTTGAGAGTGATGATGCTCTTAATCGGTAAAAGTAGTTGCATTGCGGAATGTATACTCCAGTTTGCGCTTTTCTTAAAAAATTTATAATAAAATCAACATCTTCTCCAACTTTAAGATTTGGGTTGAATCGGAGATGTTTTACAATTGATGAGCTGTAGAATCTATTGGCAATAAAGATATGACTGGTTGAGCCTTGGTTTTTCCATTTTCCAAGACTGAAATATTGTTCGAATATGTCAGAATCTCTTAGTTCCATCGTTTCTTTATATTTTAAGTGATCGTCAGAACGATTTATTTTATCAAAACTAATTACCCCGCAAACGCCATAATCTGCATTTTTTGAAGTCAGCTCTTTCACAAAAGTCGAAACAAAGTCCTTCGAGATTATGTCGTCAGAATCTACAAAGGAGACATATTTTATAGATTCATCGTGTTCAATACTGTTGAGAGCTAGATTTCTGGCTGCGGAAACGCCGGAATTTTTCTGGTGGAGTACATGTATAGCCGGATTTTTATTACTGTAATAATTTAAAATATTCAAAGAGTTATCAGTTGATCCGTCATCGATAGCATAGATTATTATATTTTTGTAATCTTGATTGATAATCGAGTCTAAGCATTCTTTCAGATATTTTTCGGTATTGAAAACCGGAAGGATAATTGCGACTTTGGGGGAGGATTTCATAGGTGGCAATTTAAGTTAAGACCGTCGATACAGCCGATCTGTGGGATCAGTTTCTCGTAGGATTCAATGAATAATCCTATTTCAATGAGATTCTGTGGGCTGAGTATTTTCCTCGTTTTTTGTTTTCGTTTGACTTGAGTTTGGTCTCTCAGGCTGTGCTAACCAGGCTGTGAATAGGGCGGAACCGAGCGAGAGGAAGATCGGCCCCAGCAGAATGCCAAGAAACCCGAAGGAGAGAAGACCGCCGAACACGCCGAGGAACACGAGCGCCATCGGAAGCGGAGTCCCCTGCGAAATCAGCATGGGCTTCAGGAAATTATCGACACTTGACACCGCGAACGTTCCCCAGAGCGCGAGGAAGATGGCGTATCCCATTTCTCCCTTCAGATAGAGCGCAATAGCGACAGGTACCCAGACAAGCGGCGGCCCCATCGGAACCATGGAAAGGATAAAGACGAGGAACGCGAGCAGTGTTTTATTCGGAATACCGCAGATGAAAAAGCCGATATAGGCGAGGAGCGCCTGGCCAAGAGCGGTACCGAAAATCCCGAATACGACAGAGCGTGTCGTATTGACAAGGATTGAGCTGAAGGCGTTTGAAAGATTGCCGCCTACTTTATCGAGAATCCCCTGAACCTTATTCGCAAGCGATTCACCGTTCCGATAGAAGACGAAAGCGATAGCCGCGATCAGCAGGATCTGAATAATGACATTCACGATCGACGCGGTTGAGGTGAGGATACCTTTCGAGGCGGCCGTCGCGATCTGCTTCAGCGCGGTGGTGACTTCCGGGTACTCGAGAATCTTCCCGACCGGGGCGTGGAGATATTCGCCCACCCAGGGGAGCGTGGAGAGCCAATCAGGAAGCGGCATCCCGGCCGCCACCCAGTCCCGGATCAGAATGATGGTTGCTGATACCTGCTGGGCGAGGAAAATGACCAGAATAGTGAGCGGGATCAGAACGATCACGGCAAGAAACGCGACCATGAGAACAGCGGACAGCGTTCTCCGGTGCCCGAGCATGGTGTCGACCCGGATAAAGAACGGCCAGGTGACGACGCAGAGCATGGCGGAAATCAGAATTGCTGTCGCAAACGGAGCGACCACGAAGTAGCAGCCGATCGCCACAGCGACACCGAATCCGATCTTGATCAGAAGATCGATACGGTCCCGCAGACTGCTTTTGAGGTTATCTAATGGGATCTGCATGTTTTGCGCTGAAGCCTTAAAAAAGAGGAAAACCGCGTGCTTCGGAATCATCCTACCGCAAATGGAAGGCGGTTAAATCCGGTGTGTCGCGGAAAAACCTTTTTTTGGCTACAATGTCACCCCTGTTCCCGGAGACTGTCCGGGAACCCCGGTGTCCCCGTAGTTCAACTGGATAGAACGAGCCCCTCCTAAGGGTTAGATCCGAGTTCGAGTCTCAGCGGGGGCACCATTTTTTTTATCCGAATAATTCCAACTGGATAAAAATTAAAGCGTTTTCGTAAGGTTAAAACGCTGCTCTTCAGTTACGGAAATACATAAAGCCTTCGAACGGAAAAGACACCCATATCTGTGTCGGATGGTCCCGGAAATGTCCTTGCGTCAAATCCGGGTTGAAGGGGCTGCATTTCGTTCGCAGCTCTATGACGTCTCAACGTACTGCAAGAAAGAGATAGAACCCAGACATTTGCCTGACAGCCTTCACTTCAGCTCGTGGCTGGGGTAAGATGTCCGACCTGCTGAGAATAACGGTCCTGGCAGGAACAGAAACATCTAAGACGTCCCAACCGACATCATTTCTGCAGAGAGGAATGAATATTTTTGGGACGTATCCGTAAGTTCTTGATTTTTTACACCTCAGAATCTCAGCGGATGGTACTGCCCATAATCCAGTAACCGAATGATAAGGTTCTGGATTTTTTCATTTTTGCAATACCCCAAGAAGAAAATTCCGAGCCTGCTGATACATCTGTCTCAGGCGGCATGGGAATTTCCGAAATCCACTAAACTTCTCAGATTGGTGCTCCCGCTGAGCGCCAAAACTGATTCGACCTGAATCAGTATCTGCGACTTGTCTATCAATAAAGGTAAGAAGGATGGAAAAAGGCATCAATCAGGAAAAGCCGATTTCAAGCGTGATTCGTGAACGCATCAGGGAGGCAGGCGCGCCCTTTGCCGCGAACGACAATATCGCGCAGTACATCCGCGAAGGTGAAATGCCGCAGCTCGAGGCAGAGCTCGAGGAGAAAATCCAGGGCGTGCTCGAAACCCTCCTTATTGATACAGAGAACGATCACAACACGCGTGAGACCGCTCACCGCGTGGCGAAGATGTATCTCGGCGAAGTCTTTTCCGGCCGTTATACGGAGCGCCCCCGGATCACCGAGTTCCCGAACGTGAAGCAGCTGAACCAGATCTACACGGTCGGACCGATCGCGATCCGGAGCGCCTGCTCGCATCACCTTGTTCCGATCATGGGACAGTGCTGGATCGGCGTGATTCCGTCAGACCACGTGATCGGCATTTCCAAGTTCTCGCGTCTCGCGAACTGGATCTTCTCCCGCCCGCAGATTCAGGAAGAGGCGACGGTGCAGCTCGCCGACGAGCTCGAACGCCTCATCAAGCCGTATGGCCTCGCGGTCATCGTGAAAGCGAAGCATGAGTGCATGTCGTGGCGCGGCGTGAAAGAGCATGACTGCGCGATGACGACCTCTGTCATGCGGGGCTATTTCCTTAAAAACACCGCGACCCGCCTTGAGTTCCTTTCTCTCATCAAGGATCTCTGAGGCCGCTCTTTCAGGCGTCTCCCCCTGATAGGCTTTCTGAGTCCGAAGGCGTCAGGCAAAGGTCTTGCGGTAATATTGAACGTCTCAGATGCCTGAGAACCCGTTCCGGGTTCCCAGGCTGCTTCCTATTGTCACCTGAAGAATGGGCCGGATCCCGTTCTTCCCCTTTCAGAGAAAACATGGCAACACGCAAACAAGCTGGCAGCTACGTAGAGTCGAGCGTCCGGGTCCTGAAGGGGCTCGAACCGGTGAAAGAAAGACCGGGGATGTATACCCTCACCTGCGACCCGCTTCATATTATTCAGGAAGTGGTCGATAACTCGAGTGACGAAGTGCTCGCCGGGTTTGGCTCAAAAATTGAGGTGTGGCTGCATCCGGATAATTCGGTAACGGTTGAGGATAACGGCCGCGGTATTCCGGTCGGCATGCATCCGACAGAGAAGCAGCCGGTGGTGCAGCTGGTCTTTACGTCACTGCACGCGGGCGGCAAGTTTGATAAAGCGTCA
The DNA here is from genome assembly GCF_003402575.1 of Mesosutterella multiformis. Taxonomy (GTDB): domain Bacteria; phylum Pseudomonadota; class Gammaproteobacteria; order Burkholderiales; family Burkholderiaceae_F; genus Mesosutterella; species Mesosutterella multiformis. The sequence goes on along the minus strand of NZ_BGZJ01000001.1, from coordinate 219,858 downwards.
GGCGGCGCGTACGCGTTTTCAGGCGGTCTTCATGGTGTCGGCGTTTCGGTGACCAACGCGCTTTCCACCCATATGGAAGTGGTGGTCTGGCGCGACGGGCTTGAAAGCCGGATTACCTTTAAGGATGGGTTTGTCGATGAGCCGCTCGCTTCCAGAAAGAGCCCGAGGCGTAAGAGCGAGACCGGAACCCGGGTAACTGCGTGGCCGGATCCGAAGTACTTTGATTCTCCCGTGATCCCAGTGTCACAGCTCGTGCGGCTGCTCCGCTCGAAAGCCGTTCTGATGCCGGGCTGCGAAGTGATCTTCCATAACGAGATTGCCGGAACCGATCAGCGCTGGCTTTACGAAGGGGGGCTCGGCGAATATCTGGCATCCGAAATGGCGTTTCCGCCCGCGGTGCCCGCGTTTGAGGCGGAAGGGTTTGCAGGCCCTGATACCGAAGCCTTTTCTGAAGGCGAGGGTGCCTCCTGGGTGGTCGCGTGGACGGAGGAAGGTCCGCTTGTCCGTGAGTCCTATGTGAACCTCATTCCGACGCCTTCAGGCGGTACGCATGAATATGGCTTGAAGGACGGCCTCTTTCAGGCGATGAAGAACTTCATCGATGCGCATCAGCTCGCCGTGAAGGGCGTGAAGCTTCTCGCGGAAGACGTCTTTTCCCGCGCGTCCTATGTGCTTTCCTGCAAGATGCTGGATCCTCAGTTCCAGGGGCAGACAAAGGATAAGCTGACGAGCCGTGACGCTCTGAAACTCGTGAGCGCTTTTGTGACGCCGCAGTTTGAGTTCTGGCTGAATGACCATGTGGAAGAGGGGAAGAAGCTCGCGGAACTCGTGATCCATCAGGCGCAGAAGCGTCAGCAGTCCGCGCCGAAGATTGACCGGAAGAAGGGATCGAGCGTCGCGGTGCTCCCTGGAAAACTCACGGATTGTGAGAGCTCGGATATCACGCGGAACGAACTCTATCTCGTGGAAGGTGACTCCGCCGGAGGCTCCGCGAAGGTCGGCCGCGATAAGGAATTCCAGGCCGTGCTTCCGCTTCGGGGGAAGATTCTGAACACCTGGGAAGTGTCCCCAACGAGACTCTTCTCAAGCCAGGTGATTCATGACATCGCGACCGCGATCGGTGTGAACCCGCATAAGAAAGCGTCCGACGCGGATCTCTCGCACCTCCGCTACGGCAAGATCTGCATTCTTGCTGACGCGGACGTCGACGGATCTCACATTCAGGTGCTTCTCCTCACGCTTTTCTTCCGGCATTTCCCGGGACTTGTTGAGGCGGGGCATGTTTATGTGGCAATGCCGCCGCTCTTCCGCGTGGATGTGCCGGCGAGGGGACGCCGCCCGATGCGACGGATCTACTGCCTGGATGACCGGGAACTCGCCCGGACGCAGCAGAAGCTCGCGAAGGAAAAGATCAATCCTGAGGATCTCACCATTGCCCGATTCAAGGGCCTGGGTGAGATGAGCGCGGCAGAACTCGGAGAAACCGCCCTGAACCCGGATACCCGCTGCCTTCTTCCGATCTCCTGGGGTGAAGTCGACAAGGCTCAGACAGAAAGCGTGATGACCATGCTGATGGGGCATAAGGAATCGGGAGCCCGGAGAACGTGGCTTGAACGCTACGGTGACCGGGCCCGCGCGGACATCTGATAAACAAGGAACAGCACTGAATGACGAAGAAAGACATGAATCCGGAAGACGGCGCGACGGAATCCCTGTTTACGGATGGTGAGGAACAGGATTCTGAAGAGATGGAAGCGGTGGATGAGGACGAGAACGAGACTGCGGCGGATTCCCGTGACGAACCCGAAACCGCTGAAGAAACGTCTGCCCTGCAGCTGATGGGACAGTTCCTCGGCGAGGACGAGACGGATGAAAAGGATGAGGGGAAGCTGACGCTCGCCCGGTTCGCGAGCCGCGCGTATCTCGATTACGCCATTTCGGTGGTGACAGACCGAGCGCTCCCGAATGTCTGCGACGGGCAGAAGCCTGTGCAGCGCAGAATCCTCTTCGATATGGCGAAGGAGCTCCATCTCTCCGCTGATAAGAATTATGTGAAGTCCGCCCGTGTGGTCGGCGATGTGCTCGGTAAATTCCATCCGCACGGCGATCAGTCGGCGTACGACGCCATGGTCCGCATGGCGCAGCCTTTCAGCCTCCGGTATCCGCTTGTGGATGGTCACGGAAACTTCGGAAGCCGTGACGGTGATGGCCCTGCCGCCATGCGTTACACGGAAGCCCGCCTCACGAAGATTTCCGAACTGCTGCTTTCTGAAATCGATCTTGGCACGGTGGACTTCATCCCGAATTACGACGGGGCGTTCAAGGAACCGGCGGTGCTCCCGGCGCGGCTCCCGTTTGTACTGCTGAATGGCGCGAGCGGCATCGCGGTCGGTATGGCAACGGAAATTCCGCCTCATAACCTCCGGGAAGTGGCTGCGGCTTGCGAGCTGCTTCTTGAGAAGCCTGACGCGACGCTTGATGACGTGCTCGCGGTGCTCCCTGCCCCGGACTATCCGGGCGGCGGCCAGATTATTTCTTCTCCTTCGGTGATCCGGGAAACGTACCGGACCGGCCGCGGCACGCTTCGCGTCCGCGCCCGGTATGAGTTTGAGGAGATGTCGCATAACCAGTGGCGTCTCATTGTGACGGAGCTTCCGCCGCAGACTTCGACCGCTCAGGTGCTTTCTGAAATCGAGACGATCACGAACCCGCGCCCGAAGGCCGGGAAGAAGACGCTGACTCCGGAGCAGCAGCAGACAAAGAGCGCGATGCTCGCGCTCCTTTCGCACGTCCGCGATGAGTCGGATAAAAACGTGCCGGTGCGGCTCGTTTTTGAGCCGAAGACGTCTAAAGTCGATCGGAACGCCTTTATCGCGGCGCTCTTCTCGCAGACGAGTCTCGAGAGCAACGCGCCGATGAATCTCGTGATGATCGGGAGTGACGGGAAACCCCGTCAGAAACCGCTTCTTGAGATTCTTTCCGAGTGGGTGGCGTTCCGCGTGGCGACGGTCCGCCGCAGAACGGAAGCGCGCCTCGCGAAGGTGCAGGATCGGATCCATATTCTCGAAGGCCGCACCATCGCGCTTCTCCACGTGGATGAGGTGATTGCGGTGATCCGGGAGAGCGATGAGCCGAAGCCCGAACTGATGCGCCGCTTCAGTCTCTCTGAGCGTCAGGCTGAGGACATTCTGGAAATCAAGCTGCGGCAGCTCTCCCGGCTGTCCGAGGCTCAGATCAAGTCTGAGCTTGAGTCGTGCCGGGATGAAGAGAAGAGCCTGACGCGGCTTCTATCGTCTGACCGGCGTCTTGCCACTGCGGTGGCGCGCGAAATTGAGTCTGACGCGAAGACCTACGGGGATGACCGCAGGACGCTTGTCGAAGAAGCGGCTCCGCTTCAGGCCGCGCCTCAGGTGCTCGATGAACCGGTCACGATTGTTTTCTCCGAGAAGGGCTTTATCCGAACGCGGTCCGGGCATGGGCATGATATTTCGCTCATGAATTACAAGATCGGTGACGGACCTGGACGTTCGATCGAATGCCGGAGCACGGAGACGCTCATTCTGATTTCGAGTTCGGGGCGCTCCTACTCAATCGCCGTTTCGGCGCTACCCGGGTCGCGCGGCGACGGGCTGCCTCTCACGAGCTTTATCGATCTTGAGCCTGGAACCGAGATTGTCGGTATCTTCTGCGGCCCTGCCGATCAGAAGATGTTCCTCGCCGGAACGAAGGGCTACGGCTTTATTTCGAAGCTCGGCGATATGCCGGCGCGTGTCCGGAGCGGCAAATCCTTTGTCCGAGTCGATGAAGGACGGGCGCTTGAACCCGTGCCGATCAAGGCGGAGGACGAATTTATCGCGGTGCTTTCTGAGCACGGCAGACTTCTTGTCTTCCCGATCTCCGAAATGCGGATGCTGCCGTCTGGCGGCCTCGGCGTTTCTCTGATGGGGCTTGAGCCGGATGAGAAGATAGTCGCGGCGATCCCGATTACAGCCTCCGGTGTCGCGGTGATCGGAGAGGGCCGCGCGAAGCAGCCGCGTGAAGAGACGGTGAGCGGCGCGAAGCTTGCTGAATACACGCTGCACCGGACGAGGAAGGGACGCGGTGTCTCTCCCCGCCTGATCCGGGTAACGGGGCTCCGGGCGCTGCCCGCGGGGAAGGATCCGTCTCCTGCCGTTGAAAACCTGCCCCCTGAGGATGAAGAGGGGAATGTAAGGCTCCTCTGAGCTGAACGAAAGAGGGACTAGTCCCTTTGAAGCCGTGCGGCGGAAAAATAATTATTCGCCGTGCGGCTTTTCTTTTGTATAGTATTCAGCGAATTTTTCTACAGTTATCTGCCCGGTTCAGGCAGCAAAAATCCGGAAATATTTCCTATGCAGGTTCAGAAGTTTCACAGCCTCTCAATGAGGCTTCTCGCACTCACGGCGGCGTGGGTCTCTTTTGTGGTCGGTGTTGTGGCCTATACGATGCTGCTCAGCTGGAACGCGGAGTCGTCCGCCGCCGCGCTGAACCAGGTAAACGAAATCAAGATCCACTTCCACCGCGCGAATGTCTTCACGAACACGAATTACGCGCCGGAGATGTTTGATGAGGAAATCCGGGTTTCGAACACGCTGATCAAGGGGCTTCACGATATCGATCTCTGGTCGCCCTTCAAGGTGCCGAATACGCCGGATATCGAGGACTCCATCAATAAGGCGACCCAGGTCTGGGAGACGCAGGCGCGTCCGCAGCTGTTTCAGCAGCGGGAGAACGGCGCGACGATTGACACCGAGATCTTTAATTCCTACACCGGCGCTCTGAATCACCTGAAGGATCGGATTGAAGATTACCGCGTTCGCTATCTCTGGCAGATGCGGTATCTGCAGACGCTGATCATCGCGCTCGCTATCGGCAGCCTCTTCGTGATTCTCTTCCTCCTCAAGCGCTGGGTAATCCGCCCGGTGAATAAGCTCGGAGAGGTGATTGATAAGGTGCGCGCGGGAGACCTTTCCGCCCGTGTGAACGTCGGAACGAATGACGAATTCGGCCGCATCGGGGAGGGCTTCAACCGCATGGCGTCGAGGCTCGAGGATCTCTACGACAATCTGGAAGCGAAGGTCGCGGAGAAGACCGCTTCAGTGCAGGAAAAGAACACGAACCTCTCGCAGCTTTACGAGATGACGACGTTCCTCTCGCAGGCCGTGTCAATCGAAGATATGAATGAGGGCTTTATCGACCGGATCCGGAGCTACACCGGGAGCGACGCCTGCGCGGTGCGCCTGGTGGATGAGAGCGGAAAGCTTTCCATTGTGGCCTCGTCCGGACTCTCCGGGCGGTTCCTGGAACTGTCGTCCCGCGAGAGCGACACGGACGCGCCGATTTACCGCGCGTATCAGAAGCCGCTTCCCACACGCTTTGATCTGCTGAAGGGAACGCGTGACACCGCGAAGGAACTCGTGAAAGAAGGCTTCCAGGTGTCTTACGGATTCCATATCCGGAATGGCCAGACAAGCCTCGGGACGTTTGAGGTGTTCTTCCGCGATAACCGCGATATTGCGTCGCCCGCCTTCCGGCAGCTCGAGTCCTTCGGCACGCATCTCGGCATCGCGATTGATAACCATCGGCTGAACGAACGCGAGCGGCAGTTTGCTGTGGTTCAGGAGCGCACCTTCATGGCGCAGGGTCTGCACGACTCGATCGCTCAGACACTTTCCTTCCTCAACATGCAGGTGCAGCTCCTTGAGTCAGCGCTCGCGGGGAACGATAAGCAGATGGTGGATGAGACCGTGAAGCAGATCAAGGCGGGTGTCCAGGAGAGTTACGAGAACGTCCGCGAGCTGCTCCTCAATTTCCGCGAGAAGATTCATAAGGAAGACTTCAAGACCGCGCTGCTCACCGTGACCCGGCGCTTTGAGGCGCAGTCAGGTGTCAGCGCCAAGGTGCAGTTCTCCGGTAACGGCCCGAACCTCACCGAGAAGCAGAAGCTTCAGGTGACGTTCATTATTCAGGAAGCGCTTTCCAACATCCGGAAGCACGCCAAAGCCTCTCAGGTTGAAGTGCGGATCATGAATAACCGCGACTTTGTGGCAAGCGTGCGGGATAACGGCGTCGGTATTGACCGGAAACTCGCTGAGGAACGGAAAGCCCGTCACGTGGGTCTTTCCATCATGGAAGAGCGCGCGAAGAAGATCGGGGCGGAACTCGTGATCGATTCCGAACCCGGCAAGGGCACAACGGTTGAAGTGCGGCTTCCTGAAGAAAACCGGAAGAACGACTAACGGTTTCCCCAGCCTTCGCGCCAGAGCGGAAGCGCGGCGCGAAGGAAAGCGGGAACAGAATCCGCTCCGAGCGGTCGGAAACCCAGAGACCGCCAGGCGCGTTCAAGTTCAATGAGGGGCGACTCCGGATCCACCGGTGTCGCCCCTCCCTGTTTGGAGAGCTTCTCACCCCGGTCGTTCAGCACAAGCGGAAGGTGGAGGTAACGCGGAGTCGGGAGTCCCAGAGCTCTCTGAAGGGCGATCTGACGCGGTGTGTTCCCATAGAGGTCTTCACCCCGGACAATATCTGTCACGCCCTGCAGACCGTCATCCATGACGACCGCGAGCTGATAGGCGGGGAGACTGTCAGCTCGCCAGATCACGAAGTCGCCAAGCTCTTTTTCGAGATTCTGGGTGAGCGTCCCGAGACGCCGGTCCGTAAAAGAGACTGGCTCCGAATCAACCCGGAAGCGGATGGCCCGGGGTTTACGACCTCCGGTGCCGTTTCGGCAGATCCCCGGGTAGACCGAAGGATCGCCCCCGTGGATCCGATGCCACTCCGCGATATCGTGCCGCGAGCAGGCGCAGCCAAACGCCTTTCCTTCAGAAACCAGCCGGGCGGCGGTTTCCCGATAGGCGTCAAGCCTGTCATGCTGCCACAGCACCGGTTCATCGGACTCAAAACCGAAGCGGCTGAGTGTCTCAATAATCTTCTCACCGGCACCGGGAATATCCCGCGGGGGATCGATATCCTCAATCCGGATCAGCCAGGTGCCGTCATGCGCCCGGGCGTCAAGCCACGAGGCAAGAGCGGCGAGGAGGCTCCCCGCGTGAAGGAGCCCTGTGGGGGAAGGCGCGAAGCGCCCCCGATAAGCGGATTCGAGAGACTCAGACATCGCGAGGTCAATTACTCAGAGGCGGCTCCAAAGCGGCCGACGGCGTAAAGCATCAGGGAGCCTGACGCGACTTCAAGCGCTGACTCGAGGAGGTCATCCGCATCCGACACCGGAATACCGAAGTTATGCCCCGCATCCATCATGAGAACATTTTCTTCGTAGGCGGTCTTGAGATACGCAGTGATGCCGGGAGCGTTCGGAGCGATACCGGCGTCAGAAAGGAGCAGCGCGGCTGATCCCCCGTCATCCACCTGCCAGCCGCCGATAGAAGCGTCTTCTGTCACAAAGATCATCACAGACTCTTCGGTGCCAGGATAGCGAAGTCCGGTCGTGAGAACCAGGGTGCGGTTCTCTTCATCCCACTCGGATGAGACAAGGGGGAGTGACTGCAGAATGGGGGTGAATTCGCTGGGTATCGGCATGGAGAATAGTCTCGCGTCGGTTAAAACTGGGAAAAGAGTTTCTGGAGGTCTGTTCGCTTGGCTCTCGGGTTCTTAAGGAGAGCGAGCTGCAGAAGAATACGGCACTGAGCGGCAGAAAGCGCTCCGCCGCAGACAAATCCGTTTTCAGCGTCGTTAATTTCTCCTGCTTCCAGCACGGGGCCGTAAGCACAGCGGCTGGACCGTACGACAGCAAGCCCCGATTCCGCGGCAAGCCGCAGCGTGGGGAGGAGACCTCCGGGGATATTGCCGTCACCGAAACCTTCAATGACGAGTCCCTGATAGCCGGCATCCATGTAGGCGGATGCGGCAACGCCGTCAGAACCAGCCCAGACCGCGATGCAGGCGATTTTGGGAAGCGAACTCTCGCGGATTGCCCCGAGGTCCCGGAAAGAGGGAAGGGATCGTTCAGGCGCGGGACTCACGCTGAAGTGCGTGACACCGCCCTGCGTCCAGCCAATCGGACCTCCGAAACGGGTACTGAATGTGTCAAGCGCCACCGTCTTTGATTTGAAGAGCCCCCGGGCGGCGAAGAGTTCTCCGTTCATCGCGGCTATGACACCATAGCGAGACGATTTGGGAGCCGCGGCGGCAGAAACCGCGTTATAGAGGTTTTTAGGACCGTCAGAAGAAAGAGCGGTGGAGGGGAGCATGGCTCCCGTGATCACAACGGATTTTCCTGCCGGCACGGTGAGGCTAAGGAAGAAAGCGGTTTCTTCCATAGTGTCAGTGCCGTGCGTGATGACGAACCCGTCAAACTTCTCCGCGTCCTCACGGATCGCGGAGAGAAGGGCGAGCCACACGCCTTCTGTCATGTCCTGAGAAGGGATGGAGGCGATTTCCCGCACTGTAATATCAGCAACCCGGCTGAGCCCAGGGACTGAGCGGACAAGTTCGTCTCCAGGAACTTCTCCCGCGTGGTAAGAAGAGCCGGTTTCACTCTCTCCCTTTCCTGCAATCGTGCCGCCTGTCGTCAGAATTTCAATTTTTGGCAGAGCCATGGCGTGGTGTTCCTTTTTGCTTTGAGGGATCAGAGGCGTCGGAGTTCGTCCGACACGAGAGCCGCGAGACGCTGAACACCTTCAATCGTCTTTTCCTTCGGAACAGTCACAAAGGAAAGTCGGATATGGTTCTGCTCAGGGGAGTTCGGGTAGAACGCGAATCCCGGCACATAGAGAAGCTTCATCCGGAGCGCCTTCGGAAGCATGGCAAACGTGTCAATCGGCTTCGGAAGCGTAAGCCAGATAAACATGCCGCCCTCTGGCCTGGTCCAGCTGATGCCGGGGTCTTTCGGCATGAATTCAGAAAGCGCCTGCTGCATATCGAACGAATGCTCGCGGTAGATCGCGCGGACTTCCGGGAGATGCGTCTTCAGAAGGCCGCTTGCGAGCACTCGGGCAGCGACGAGCTGATTGATGCAGGGAGTGGAGAGGACAGCGTAGCTCTGGATCTTCGAGAACATCTGAATCACGTCACGCGGCGCGATGATGTAGCCAAGGCGAAGACCCGGGGCGAGGATCTTCGAGAAGGAGCAGAGGCGGATCGTGCGGTGCGGCGCCAGATTCCGGATGGAGATCGGAGGCTTCTTTTCGTACCAGAGTTCGCCATAAGGATCGTCTTCAACGATCCAGAAATCGTACTGCTCGGCTTTTTCAATCAGCTGCTTCCGGCGCTCAGCGCTCATCGTCTGTCCGGTCGGATTGCAGTAAGTGGCGAGCGTATAGGCAAACCGGACACCGCGCGCTTCTTCCCCGATTTCAGCCGGAGCCGCGCCTTCAGCATCAGACGGCATTTCAACGTACGTCGGCTGAGAGAGGTTGAAAGCTTCCAGGGCGCCAATATAGGAAGGACGCTGAATCAGAATCTTTGAACCCGGGTCACAGAAAACCCGGCCGCAGAGATCAAGCGCCTGCTGACTGCCTGACGTGACAAGAATTTCGTCAGGCGACGTCGGATTCCCGCGGGAAGTTTCGTAAGCGGCGATCTGCTCACGGAGTTCCGGTTCTCCTTCCGGTCCCGAATACTGCAGAGACCGGCTCGGGTAGGTCTTCAGGCACCAGTCGGAGGCTTCCCGCAGCGCTTCAACAGGGAAACCTTCTGGGCAGGGAAGACCGCCGCCGAACGAAATAAAATCCGGTTTTGAGCCGTCAGCGAGAATCGGTCCCAGGATGTCGTCCGCAAGGCCAAGGGCCATCTGGGAATACCTGGGCGTGAGGTGCTTCGTTCCTTCCATATATGCTGTCTCTTTTTTCTTTAGCCGCTAATAAACCGCGTCGAAATTCCGAGAGGAAATTTCAAAACGTAATCTATCTATGTTAGCGGAGCTGAGAGAAAGCGGAAACTGCAACCGGCCTGGAGTGATGGAGGAAAAGCGTCAGGATGACTTTTTCTTCCGGGAAGCGGAAGCGGCGCGCGGTTTCCGGCCTTCTTTTTTGGGAAGGATATGAGGAATCGGTTTTTCCTCCGGCGCAGGTGTCTTTTCGTCAAATTCGCAGAGATCCCGGATCGGGCATTCCCAGCATTTCGGGTTTCTCGCGGTGCAGCAGTAGCGGCCGTGAAGAAGGAGCCAGTGGTGCGCGTTATGGAGATATTCCTTCGGGCAGACGCGGACGATAGCTTCTGATACTTCGTCCGGTGTTTTCCCGGGGGCGATGCCGGTCCGGTTCGCGACACGGAAGATGTGGGTATCTACAGCAACTGTGGGATGACCGAACGCGACGTTAAGAACAACGTTTGCTGTCTTGTGCCCGACACCAGGAAGGGAGCAGAGCGCATCAAAGTCTTCCGGAACTTCGCCGTTGAAGCGCTTGATCAGCTCGGAGCAGAGCCCGATCACGTGTTTTGCTTTGTTCCGGTAGAGACCGATCCTGTTGATATAAGGGATGAGTCCCTCTTCTCCGAGCGCGAGAATCGCCTCAGGGGTGTTTGCGTGAGCGTAAAGAACTTTGGTGGCCTCATTCACGCTCTTATCGGTCGCCTGCGCGGAAAGCACAACGGCAACGAGGAGCTCAAAAGGCGTCCGGTAGTTCAGTTCGCTTTTGGGATCAGGACGAAGTTCGGCGAGGCGCCTGAAAATTTCCCGGATATCGGCTGAATTCACGTGAAAGCACCTCCCGAATTTGGATGAAACTTATTTTTTGGCGGCAAGCGCGAGGATGGCTTCGATAGCCGCCTTCTTGCGGGCGAGATCCCCCTGACCCAGAGCCGCGTAGCGGGCTTCCTGTTCCAGGGATTCTCTCTCAAGGCGGGACTTGCGGGCCTGATGACGGTTTGAGGCGGCAGACGCCTTTTCGGGCGTCCACTCGGCCCCGGTTTCCACCATGCTGATACAGGCAATCGGACACGCGGCCTGGCAGAGCGAGCAGCCGGTGCAGGCATCCTCAATCACAGCGTGAAGACGCTTGGGACCGCCTGTGATCGCGTCTACCGGACAGACCTTGCGACAGCGGCCGCAGCCAATGCATTCGTCACCGCGGATCCGGGCGACAGCAAAAGGAAGTTCCCGACCGTACTCAGGGTCAAGAGGAAGGTAGAGCTGATGCGTGATAAGAGAAAGCGCATGAATGCCCTCATCGCCGCCTGGGGGACAGCGGTTAATGGGAGCAAGGCCGGCAGCAACCGCTTCGGCGTACTCACGACAGCCCGCAAAGCCGCACTGCCGGCAGAAGGTCTGCGGCAGCGCGTCGTTTATGCGGTCTGCGAGGCTCTGAGTCTTATCAGCCACCGTTCGCTTACCTCTTCAGGTACTGAAGCTTATTCGGCACGCCAGACCATTTCTCCCAGTCATCAGGAGCGGGCTTCTTGCGGGTGATGGAAGGCCACTGCTTGGAAAGCTCCGCGTTGATCTGGATATATTCCTGCTGATCTTCAGGAACATCTTCCTCCGCGAAAATCGCGGCTTCCGGGCACTCCGGAATGCAGACCGCGCAGTCGATGCATTCATCAGGATCGATCACGAGGAAGTTGGGACCTTCGCGGAAAGCGTCTACCGGGCAGACGTCCACGCAATCAGTGTGCTTGCAGTTAACGCAGCCATCACAGACAACATGTGCCATGAAACAAGTACCTCTAGAGAAACAGAGTTTATGAATAGCGACGTTTTCGGCGTCTCTTTTTGTCGTAGGGGACAGTATTTTAGAAGAAAAGAAGAACGCATGACAGGATGAAAAAGGATGACTTTGAGAGGGTGACAGAGGTCCCTAGAGGGTGTGTAATTTTTTGTGGGCGGCTCGTTCAAGGTTAATCGATGTAGGGGGTGATTCGGTCACCAAATAGCACAACCAATTCTCTCATAGCGGCACTCCAGTATGGAGAAGGCCGCACCCATCTTTTCTCTACTTTCCGGATTGCCAGAAAGAGAAGTTTCAAAGCAGCCGTTTCAGTAGGGAAAGCAGCTCGGGTCTTAATTACTTTTCTTAGATCCCGATTAAGGCTCTCTATGGCATTGGTTGTATAAATAAGTCTGCGGATATTTGGGGAAAAATCAAAGAAGGGGATCACCTTATCCCAGGAATCGATCCACTGTTTGGCGATGTAAGGGTATCTGAGCCCCAGTTCCGACTGTGCAAAAGCGTCCAGTTCCTTCCGCGCATCAGCCGCGTTTACGGCCCGGTAAATGGGCTTCAGCGCGCCGGCTACGGCCTTGTAATCCTTATATCCGACGAATTTCAGACTGTTCCTGATCAGGTGAACAATGCAGGTCTGCAGCAGAGTGTTGGGAAAGGCAGCTTCAAGCGCCTCCTTCATTCCCTTGAGTCCGTCTGTGACAGCAATCAGAATATCAGACACCCCCCTGTTTTTGAGTTCAGTGAAGACCTTAAGCCAATATTTTGCGCTTTCGTTATCAGCGACCCACATCCCCAAAACTTCCTTGCGGCCCTGGGCGTTTACGCCCAAGGCAAGATGGACCGCTTTCGGGGTAACAATGCCATTATCACCTCGGATTTTGACTCGAATAGCGTCAAAGAAAACAGTTGTATAAAACGGATCCAGAGGACGGTTCTGCCATTTTTCAACCTCAGGAAGGATGGCGTCCGTAACATCGCTGATAAATTCGGCACTGGTCTCCATACCGTATTCATCATAGAGAAAGCCTTGAATTTCCCGGGTTGAGAGCCCTCTGGCGTACAAGGCCAGAACCTTGTCCTCAAACCCCGCCAGCTGGCGTTTATGCTTAGGAACGACCCTCGGCTCAAACTCTCCCTTGCGGTCTCTGGGTACGTCAATACGGATATTTCCAAGGCTGGACGATTTGAGGGTTTTCGAACTATGCCCGTTACGCTCATTTTCGGTGACACGTTTACCGCCTCTTTCGTAACCGAGATGATTGGTCATTTCACCGTCAAGCATTTGAGTCAGCAGCCGACCGAGCATATGGGCCATAAGATTTTCCGCATCCTCTGCGGTATTAATCTCAAGCCCGGATTTCTTGGCGTTTTCTAAAATCTGTCCTGCAACACTATCCAAGGGGTCTGTCTTTCGTTTCATTTGAGGCTCCTCCAAGAGCAATTATCTCAGAGTCACCCACAAAATTTTCCTCACCCTCGGTCCCTATGACAGCAATCAGAAAAAAATGTTGTGGCTATGCCTTGACAATGTGATATGCATCCGTATAATTTCAAGTCTCGCTAGCCGGTAACGCTGGTTGTCCTGAAGACGTAAACCTTTATTCGGGACGGGCTTGAAAGCCTTAGTGGAACCCATCCTGGAAGGGTGGCAGAGTGGTTGAATGTACCGCCCTGGAAAGGCGGCATAGGGCCTGGCCCTATCGAGGGTTCGAATCCCTCCCCTTCCGCCAGTTGTAAGTAAACCCCCGAAACTCTTAAGAGTTTCGGGGGTTTTTGCTATTGCTCTAAGCAAGCCCGAATCTTGAATGCTAAAGTTTGTACTTATACCTGTGGAGTGGAAGAGATAGAGGGTTAGGGCACGGACATCTGATTTCACGGAAATCCTTTTGTGACAGGTAATCCAATGCCGAGTGAGTATGAATTCTGTTATAAATATTCTGTACTTTTCCTAATGATTCCATTGCGGTATAAGCGCTGGTTAAATCTTTGAAAGGGAGATAATCCCGTTTCAGGATTTTGATAGAAGCCTCTGCTATGCCGTTGCTTTGCGGCCTGCAGACCGGAGTTTTGCAATCAATCAGCCCCAGTCTGCAAACGAGGTCTGAGTCGATATGGATGTGTAGGCTGCCCCGTTATCCGTCAGAAATTGCACAAGGACGTGGTTTCCTGAAAGATTTTCAAATCTTCTTTCTGTGGCGATAATCAAGGCGTCCCGCACCATAGCGGGGGTCAATCCCTTGCCTGATTTTGCGACAAGAGAAAGACACCCCCTGTCACAGCAATCAATTACGAAGGTAGCGGTGACGATCTCACCATTTAGGCATCTGAATTCGAGACCATCTGAGCACCAGCGGCGATCGAGTTCAGCGACAGCAATATGTCCCCGGTGATCGGAGGAAAAGCCATGCAGCGGTAATTTCTGAGGCAAAGTCAGATTAAATTGATGGATTATCCGGAAGATTCGTTTATGGTATCGGTGGCTTGCCCAGGTTTCTGCGCCTCTGGGCTATGACCGCGCTGATTCGGCGGTACCCAAACGAAGGAAATACCTTCAGCACTCCCATTACGTCAGAAAGAATAGATTGGTCAGACTCTGCGAGACCGTCCTGTTGGCTTTTATCCTCTTGTCAGTCCAGTTTTCTTTCCGGTGGAGCATGATCTCAAGATTTGAGCGTGCTAAACCAAGCACCCTGGAAACCCCTTGATTGGGTGCCCTTCTTGTATCAGGCTCAGCGCGTATTGAATTTTTCTCCTGACATCATCTCCACAGCTTCTTTGAGGAGCTCGTTATCAGAAACAGCTCTCCCAAGCAGTTTTTGCAGGCGCTGGATTTTATCCAGCGCCTGCGCATACTGAGAAGCTGGGACAGTTTTCTCACCTGCACTGTGCCCTGACGTCAGTAACCCTTTCTTCGCCTTTGATCTCCAGGCAAAAAGCATCACAGGGGATATGCCGTACTGCCGCGCGACAGAGGACATGGTATTTCCGTCCAGATAGGTCAGCCTGATAATCGACAGCTTCTGCTCAGCTGTCCAGCGCTTCCTGGTTTCCCTGACGACAACCACTGGAGACGAATCTTCTGACACCGCGTCATCAGGATCATCAAGATGCGGGGAACTTCGGGCACTAATTTCTCAGCCTCAATCCCGGAAGTCTCCTAATAAGAACTACTAGTCGTACGACTAGTCGCAGAACTAGTTCTTAAAGTTTCCACTTTCTTCTTGATCGTCATAGCTTTCCCCCTAAAGAAATTTTAGGTTAGAGAAAGTGTCCTGTGATCAATGGGAAAGGTACAATCTGCGTGAAAAAGTTGATGGGTAACAGTTTATTTTTATATAATTTTAAAGAGTGTATTACTTTTATGGTGAATTATCAAATCAAGTGCAAAGTTACTGAATAAAAGACTTCAGCCGGACACTTCCAATTGAGACGTTTTCTGGGTCTGAAATTCAGAGCATTGAACCGTTTCTGAACTTCTGCCTGAGAAATTTTATCGATACTCATTCCTTTTGGGAAAAAGTCTCTAAGAAGTCCGTTTGTATTTTCATTACTTCCTTTCTCCCATGGATGATGAGGCAAGCAGAAATACACTTTGGTTCTGAGATCTTTCTCCAGTTTTTCAGCCCAGGAAAATTCTTTTCCGCGATCTACGGTAATCGTACGCAGATCCTTATCTGACAGAGATTTCTCAATTACGGCAGACACATCGGCCGCAGTCTTGGAAGCGGTTTTCCCGCCACAGAGAAAGCCGGACTTCCTATCGACCAGAGTCGTGAGGCAGGCTCCGCCCTTTTTTCCGATGACGGTATCGCCTTCCCAATCCCCCAGGCGAGATCTGTTCTGAGCTTCCAGGGGTCGCTCTTCAATGCTGTGAGTGATCTGGATCTTTCCTCGCCTCTCGGTCATGCCTTTACGGTGACGCGTTTTACCGTGGTGTCGCAGGTGTCGGGACATCTTTCGGCCATCCACAAAGCGATCCAGAAAGCCAGAATTGATTCCTCGGTAGATTGTCGTGGCGCTGATCCTTAGATTCGGCAGCTCCTTTCTGAGACGGTATTGAATCTGCTCCGGAGACCAGAATTTCTTAACCAGCAGATTTGAGACAATCCTTGTCAGCAACGAGTCAGACTTCAGAATGTTTCTCTTTCCGCAATGCTTTCTCTGTCTCTGATATCGGGCCTGCGCGGCACAGGGATCATAGGCAGCTGAAGCCCCATCCTGGGCCGATACAGCCTTGTTTCGCTTCAGTTCGCGGGAGATCGTAGAAACATTTTTCCCAATCGCACATGCAATTTCAGACAGGGATTTGCCTGAAATCGTTAAAGCCGAAATAAATACTCTGTCCCGAAGAGTAAGATGATGATAGTGGCTCATGAACTGAGGGTGAGGAAAATTTTGTGGGTGACTCTGAGATAATTGCTCTTGGAGGAGCCTCAAATGAAACGAAAGACAGACCCCTTGGATAGTGTTGCAGGACAGATTTTAGAAAACGCCAAGAAATCCGGGCTTGAGATTAATACCGCAGAGGATGCGGAAAATCTTATGGCCCATATGCTCGGTCGGCTGCTGACTCAAATGCTTGACGGTGAAATGACCAATCATCTCGGTTACGAAAGAGGCGGTAAACGTGTCACCGAAAATGAGCGTAACGGGCATAGTTCGAAAACCCTCAAATCGTCCAGCCTTGGAAATATCCGTATTGACGTACCCAGAGACCGCAAGGGAGAGTTTGAGCCGAGGGTCGTTCCTAAGCATAAACGCCAGCTGGCGGGGTTTGAGGACAAGGTTCTGGCCTTGTACGCCAGAGGGCTCTCAACCCGGGAAATTCAAGGCTTTCTCTATGATGAATACGGTATGGAGACCAGTGCCGAATTTATCAGCGATGTTACGGACGCCATCCTTCCTGAGGTTGAAAAATGGCAGAACCGTCCTCTGGATCCGTTTTATACAACTGTTTTCTTTGACGCTATTCGAGTCAAAATCCGAGGTGATAATGGCATTGTTACCCCGAAAGCGGTCCATCTTGCCTTGGGCGTAAACGCCCAGGGCCGCAAGGAAGTTTTGGGGATGTGGGTCGCTGATAACGAAAGCGCAAAATATTGGCTTAAGGTCTTCACTGAACTCAAAAACAGGGGGGTGTCTGATATTCTGATTGCTGTCACAGACGGACTCAAGGGAATGAAGGAGGCGCTTGAAGCTGCCTTTCCCAACACTCTGCTGCAGACCTGCATTGTTCACCTGATCAGGAACAGTCTGAAATTCGTCGGATATAAGGATTACAAGGCCGTAGCCGGCGCGCTGAAGCCCATTTACCGGGCCGTAAACGCGGCTGATGCGCGGAAGGAACTGGACGCTTTTGCACAGTCGGAACTGGGGCTCAGATACCCTTACATCGCCAAACAGTGGATCGATTCCTGGGATAAGGTGATCCCCTTCTTTGATTTTTCCCCAAATATCCGCAGACTTATTTATACAACCAATGCCATAGAGAGCCTTAATCGGGATCTAAGAAAAGTAATTAAGACCCGGAGGGTGAGGAAAATTTTGTGGGTGACTCTGAGATAATTGCTCTTGGAGGAGCCTCAAATGAAACGAAAGACAGACCCCTTGGATAGTGTTGCAGGACAGATTTTAGAAAACGCCAAGAAATCCGGGCTTGAGATTAATACCGCAGAGGATGCGGAAAATCTTATGGCCCATATGCTCGGTCGGCTGCTGACTCAAATGCTTGACGGTGAAATGACCAATCATCTCGGTTACGAAAGAGGCGGTAAACGTGTCACCGAAAATGAGCGTAACGGGCATAGTTCGAAAACCCTCAAATCGTCCAGCCTTGGAAATATCCGTATTGACGTACCCAGAGACCGCAAGGGAGAGTTTGAGCCGAGGGTCGTTCCTAAGCATAAACGCCAGCTGGCGGGGTTTGAGGACAAGGTTCTGGCCTTGTACGCCAGAGGGCTCTCAACCCGGGAAATTCAAGGCTTTCTCTATGATGAATACGGTATGGAGACCAGTGCCGAATTTATCAGCGATGTTACGGACGCCATCCTTCCTGAGGTTGAAAAATGGCAGAACCGTCCTCTGGATCCGTTTTATACAACTGTTTTCTTTGACGCTATTCGAGTCAAAATCCGAGGTGATAATGGCATTGTTACCCCGAAAGCGGTCCATCTTGCCTTGGGCGTAAACGCCCAGGGCCGCAAGGAAGTTTTGGGGATGTGGGTCGCTGATAACGAAAGCGCAAAATATTGGCTTAAGGTCTTCACTGAACTCAAAAACAGGGGGGTGTCTGATATTCTGATTGCTGTCACAGACGGACTCAAGGGAATGAAGGAGGCGCTTGAAGCTGCCTTTCCCAACACTCTGCTGCAGACCTGCATTGTTCACCTGATCAGGAACAGTCTGAAATTCGTCGGATATAAGGATTACAAGGCCGTAGCCGGCGCGCTGAAGCCCATTTACCGGGCCGTAAACGCGGCTGATGCGCGGAAGGAACTGGACGCTTTTGCACAGTCGGAACTGGGGCTCAGATACCCTTACATCGCCAAACAGTGGATCGATTCCTGGGATAAGGTGATCCCCTTCTTTGATTTTTCCCCAAATATCCGCAGACTTATTTATACAACCAATGCCATAGAGAGCCTTAATCGGGATCTAAGAAAAGTAATTAAGACCCGAGCTGCTTTCCCTACTGAAACGGCTGCTTTGAAACTTCTCTTTCTGGCAATCCGGAAAGTAGAGAAAAGATGGGTGCGGCCTTCTCCATACTGGAGTGCCGCTATGAGAGAATTGGTTGTGCTATTTGGTGACCGAATCACCCCCTACATCGATTAACCTTGAACGAGCCGCCCACAAAAAATTACACACCCTCAGACCCGAGCTGCTTTCCCTACTGAAACGGCTGCTTTGAAACTTCTCTTTCTGGCAATCCGGAAAGTAGAGAAAAGATGGGTGCGGCCTTCTCCATACTGGAGTGCCGCTATGAGAGAATTGGTTGTGCTATTTGGTGACCGAATCACCCCCTACATCGATTAACCTTGAACGAGCCGCCCACAAAAAATTACACACCCTCCATGAGCTCCCTCTATAGTTATCTTGACAATCTCTATTATGGAAGCTTTATGGGCCACTATTCTTTTCTCAGGCTTTGCACTTGATTTGATAATTCACCACTAAAAAAATTTACACAATCCCTCTTCAGTATTTTCCAGAAAATCAATCTGTCACTGTTGTAGTAGGAAATTTTAATCACTATTTTCTCCTAAACTTCCTGCATTTTACAGAGTTTGGCATAAATCCCATTTTCTGTTAAAAGAGACTGATGATTTCCTTCTTCCTTTATTTCTCCATCTGATATTACATATATCCTATTGCAATCCTCGATAGTTGAAAGGCGATGTGCAACTGTAATTGAGATTTTCCCCTTGGTCAGATTTTTCAATGCATTCTTGATTTCGTTTTCGCTTTTGCTATCTAAAGCGCTAGTCGCTTCGTCAAGAATAATAATCGGGGCATTCTTTAGGATGGCCCGGGCTATCGATATTCTTTGCCTTTGTCCCCCTGAAAGCAGCTTTCCTCCTTCTCCGACGGATGTGTCGATGCCCTTAGGAAGGCTCTTAACCAGTCCTCTCAAATCAGCTGCATCTATTGCGGCATCGATTTCTTCTTCAGTTACTGAGCTCTTCACACCATATGTGATGTTGTTTTTTATAGTATCTTCAAAGAGGAATACATCCTGTGATACGAGAGACATCTGCGATCGGAGACTTTCAAGTGTGTAATCTCTGATATCAATTCCATCGATTGTTATCTTGCCCCCAGTTACTTCCAGAAATCTAGGAAGCAGGTTCACAATAGATGTCTTTCCGGAACCTGATTGCCCCACCAAGGCGATTGACTCACCTTTTTTGACGGTAAAAGAAATTCCCTTCAGTGCGTCTGCGTCTTGCCCAGGGTATCTGAGATGTACGTCTTCAAAGGCAATTCCTTGGTGAATTTCTTTGAGCTCCTTTTTGCCAGTATCTAGTTCAGGTTTGGCATCAATGACATCAAAGATGCTTTTTGCGGCCACAGAAATACTTGCAAAAGTAGAGTTAAGTCCTGCGAGATGTTGAACAGGAGCTTTGATCAGTAGAAGGGCGGACAGGAAGGTTACGAACTGACCGAATGTCAGCGCACCTCCTTGAGCTTCAATCAGCGCTACTGCCACGACGAATGCAACCGCGACCATTGTCAGAATCTGCGTCAGAGGCGTAGGAAGCCCCTGCAGAATATTGGTTTTCAGAGCCAAGCGGCGGATTCTCATGTTAACTTTTGAGAACCGTTCATCTTCAAAATCATATGAGTCGTTGATTTTGACAATTCGTTCCGCTTCATATGATTCCTGGATTCGGGAGATCATATTACCCAGCGTTTCCTGACTTTGTTTAACAACGACTTTGACTTTTTTGGATAGAAGACGAAGCACTATAAACAATGCCGGTCCAATGACAAACGTGACCAAAGTCAGAATCCAGTCGTGCCAGAACAGAACACATAGAAGACCGATGATTTGGACAGTATCGCGAATCATGACAGTAACTGAATCCGCTGCCCCTGAAAGGGCAATGGTAGATTCATTTACAAACTTTGAGCTTATGAGACCAGTAGATACTTTCTGATATTGGGATTCCGGCCAATGCAGTACGCTGTTGAAGAGTTCTTTTCGAAGGGTCACCAGTACAGACTGGCTTACCTGAGACATGATATAGGCGCTCAGGACTGTCGAAATGGCAAACACCAGGGTGACCGCGATCAATGCAGCAGGCAAAGCAAAAACCAGCCAGCTTCCTCCTTGGTAAAAACTCACGTCTGTCAGCTTACCTAAAAGGGTGGCTGTAGCGGATGAAGTTAACGCGGTGGCAATCAGAAAAATACTGGCAATGGCTATTTTTCCTTTATAAGGAAGAAAGTACTTATAAAGCCTCACCAGGTTTTCGTCTCTATGCTTCAGTATGTTAATCATTCTGTTTCCAAAACATGAAGAGATTGCAGATGGCAGAGATTAGCGAAGAGACCGCCTTTTTTCATCAGCTCATCCCGGGTCCCAACCTCTTTCACCTCCCCTTCAGCCATCGCAACAATAGTTGTGGCTCCGGATACTGTTGAAAGTCTGTGAGCGACAATAAACACTGTTCTGCCCTTCATCAGTTTTGCCAAAGCGTTTTTGATATGGGTTTCGCTGATGCTGTCAAGAGCGCTGGTTGCCTCATCCAAAATCAGGATAGGAGCGTCTTTCAGAATGGCGCGTGCAATAGAAATTCGCTGTTTCTGCCCGCCTGAGAGGAAATTTCCTGCTTCGCCAACCGGAGTCTCCAAACCTTTTGGCAGTGCATCGATGAATTCTCTCAGAGCAGCATCATCAATGGCCTTATTAATTTGCTCTTCTGACGCATTGGGAACTCCGTAGGCAATGTTGTTCCGTATCGTGTCGTCAAAGAGGATGACATCCTGAGAAACAATAGCGATTTGTTTTCTCAGGCTTTTTAATGTGATATCACGGGTGTCGTAGCCATCAATAAGGATACGTCCGGACGTTGGATTCCAGAATCGTGGAATCATGTTGACCAGAGATGTTTTTCCTGATCCCGAGAAGCCTACAAGAGCAACAGAATCGCCAGGATTGACTGTCAGGTTAAAGTTGTGTACGGCGTCACGTTCAGAATTAGGATAGCGTAGAGATACGTGATCAAAGATTACCTGCCCGCTGCAGTATTCCAGTTCTGTCTTTCCCCTATCTTCTTCTTCCTTTTCATCCAGAGTGGCAAAAATACTGTCTGCAGCTATCCTGATCATGATGAAGCCGGTATTCATGCCAGCCAGATTCTTGACAGGAGGAATGAGAAGAAGGAGAGCCGCGAGAAACGTAACAAACTGTCCTCGATCCAGAGCACCATTCTGCATCTGAAATACCGCGAATGTCAGAACAACCGCAATTCCGATCATGCATAGGACCTGAGACGCTGGAGTTCCAAGCGTTGTGATTTTCGTCATTCGCACCATCATTTTGTAGATTTCATTATTGATGTGAGAAAAACGGTCGTATTCAGCTTTATACGTATTGGAAATCTTGATCAGTCGGTGTGCTTCGTATACTTCCTTAACGCGTGAAAGAATACTCGCAAAAGATTCCTGGCACGATGCCATTACTGACTTTATTTTTCTCGATACATATCTAAGAAGTACGAAGATCAGCGGCCCGACGATCAAAGCTACAAGGGAGAGTTTCCAGTCCTGCCAGAAGAGAGTGACCACCAGACCGACCACCTGACTTGAATCACGAACCAGAATGATGCAGGACTTCGTCGCGTTTGAGAGCATGACATTTGCTTCAAACACAAATTTGGACGTGATGGCACCGGTGGAGTTGTTCTGATAGGCTGCAGAAGGCCATCGTAGCAATCGATGAAACATTTGCTGACGCAGTGTGGCGGATACGGACTGGCTGACTTTCCCGAGCAGATAGTTGCTCATAAACATGCTGCCGCCGTGAAGGAATGACACTCCGATCAGTCCAAGAGGTGCTGCGACGATAATCCAGGCAGCCTGGTTATAGAACCCCACATCTGTCAGCTTACCCAGCAGCCAGGCGATCAAAGAAGATGCTGCGCCTGCTGATACCATAAAAAAAATGGAAAGCGCGATGATGCCTTTATAGGGGGGCAAATAGCCTAAGAGTCTTTTCAGGCTTGAACCAGAAAAAAGATTCCTCAGTATCATGAAAGGTCTTAAAAACTAAATAAGCGGCAAGTTCAAGAGCATACGGAGAGGGCATCAAACAGATAAGGCTGAATTTCTGACTCAAAATGTTGAAAAACAGCGCTTTGACACCGATCTTGCCTAGATTGAAATCAAGTACTATTTTTGATGACTTAATTCCCTTGCCGTGACCGCTTCAGAATTCACGTAGAAAGCGGTCATAAACGGGAGGGCATTTGCTGATTCTTTCAGCGAAGCGCCCTGAATCCTGACAATATTAACCTGTTTCACCTACGGATATTGCATCGATTTGTCATTGGATAAGAGCTGTAGGCTTAGAGGGGAACACTGTCACGACAATTCATGAGCAATGAAAACAAAATCCCCTTTGACACTCCATATGAAGTCAAAGGGGATTGAAAGAGCTTAAAAGGCTTCTTTTAGTGCTTGGCAATCAGAGCAAGCAATGCGGACTTCAGCTCTTCAATAGAAAGACCGCTGTGACGGCTCATGTCACCGGCTGTTGCCTTGGGGATCATGATCCTTGCGAGCGGCGTCTTAAGGGCCTTGAAGACAGGCGAAATGGTAGACAGCTCATCCTTCAGCCAAGGGAAGGCTTTCAGGATATCCTCAAGACGGGTGGATTCCGTCAGGGTCTCAATGATGGAGGGCGTATCGGCCGCGTCAGACGCTTTGCCAGTCAGATTGCCATCCTTCGTTACAGGGGCGTCGTCGCTCGTACCGGGTTCCGAGATGCCATAGACCCGTTCCGGGGCATGGGTTTCGTTGCTCCAGGTGAGCAGTGTGCGGGATCCCGTCAGTTCGCGGATACGGGTGCAGTCCTGCATCGTCTCAAGAACGCCGCGGAACTTGCCATCCGCATCACGCACGGCGACATATCGAATGTAGATGAACGCGTCCTTCTTATTGATCCAGAAGTCAGCGACATCCTCTTCTCCGGCCTTGAACTTCGCGAGGATTTCTTCCACATACTTCACGCTCGTCTTCGGGTGGCAGTTACGGACCTGGCGGCCGATCACGTTCTTGCTTCGGGGGAAGATTCGATGCTCCGTATCGGAGTAGAACGCGACGAGATCATTTTCGTCGACGAAGGAGATATCAAGAGGCAGGTTCTGCAGTACGAGGTTCACCTGATCAAGCGTGAGTTTTCCGTTCCGCATTTCGAGCTTCTCATCAGAGCCGGCTCCGGAGGCGAGACCGTACTTAGCGAGAAGCTTTTGAAGATCGCTGACGAAACCCGTGGCTTCAGCCGCGGCGGCCGGAGCCGAAGCAACCGGGGCAGTTGCAGGGGCAGCGCCGGTATTTTCAAGCCAGGCGTAGCCGATCTCGGCGTCTCCCGAGCGCATGTCATCGAACTCCTTATTGCTGATCAGCATGAGGGAAGTCGGAAGAAGAATCTGCTCTTCCTTATTCATGAGATCGGTCAGATCGTCAATCAGAGCCTGCTGACGGGAGAGGAATTCGTCATCAGACCCAGCTTCGAGAAGCGCGCGGTTATCGCGAATTTCATCCCGGATCGTGTCGTCGAAGAGCCACATATGAGTGGACGGGCGGTCAAAGCCCTTCTTTTCAAGAACCGAGTAAAGCTGATTCTGTTTCCTGGAAAAATGCTTCTTGATCTCGGCGAGGCGATCATAAATATCAAGCCACTGATTGCGGATCACGGGATACTGCGCGAGATCCTCAATCTCTTTGACAATGCCGCGTTCCTTATCGTTTTCCTGGAAGTAGCGGGCAATCGGATGATCCTCGGGCAGCTCAGGACGGCTGCGATCCATGATGGGACCGTAGATCTTGAAAATATCGGAAATCCGATTCAGACGGCAGGCTTCATCGCCTTCTTCAGGGCTGATGTTCTGTTCAATCTGGGCGATCTCCCAGGGTTTCAGAGACTGGATTTCGCTCTTCAGCTGACGCTGCGCTTCTTCAAGTGAAATCTGGTTCTCGTCATAAGCCTTGCGGATAGCAACCGCCTTTTCTAGCTTAGCGTTATCAAGTCCGGGAATTTCTTTCAAGCTGGTTATGGCAACCCTGTGTTTTGTGTTGGGGGTGGTAGAAAACGGGAATCATTTTAAATGGAGACTCAGAAAAGCGAGAGGCTTATTTCTGTCGGAAAACTCTATGCACCGGGAGTCTTCTTAGACCGGGAAACTGACTGAATTTGCGTCAGATATCTTCACTGTAGGTAGCGACATTGATGCCCTTATAAGAAAAAGATTCGGACGCTATACTGCTGATATTGAAAATGGTTATTAATCCCGAAGGGAGGAAGAGACGATGCTGAGACGGACTTTGGCCTTGGGAGCGGCTTCGTTTTCTCTTCTGATTGCCTGCAGCAGGGGAGGAGCCCAATCCATGGAAAAAGATACAAGAATGCTTCCCGCGGAAAAGCCCCGGGCGGGAGAGAAGGAGATTTATCTCGCCGGCGGCTGCTTCTGGGGAACTGAACACTTCATGTCGAAGGTTGCTGGTGTCAGGGTGTCTGAGTCGGGATACGCCAATGGCACCGTTGCCAATCCAACTTATGAAGACGTGTGTACCGGCCGAACCGGAGCCGCGGAAACAGTGCATGTCATTTACGACCCTGAAAAAGCTGATCTGCCATTCCTTCTCGGTCTCTTCTTTGAAACCATTGATCCGACAAGCCTTAACCGCCAGGGGAATGACATCGGAACCCAGTACCGGACCGGCATTTTTTATACCGATCCAGGCGATAAACCCATCATTGAGGATGAGGTAAAGAAGCTCTCAGCCAAATATTCAAAGCCTCTGGCGCTTGAAGTGAAGCCGCTGACCTCCTTCTACCGGGCTGAGGAATACCATCAGGATTTTCTCGTGAAGCATCCGGACGGCTACTGCCATATTCCGCGGCGCCTGATGGAAGAGGCTGAGAAAGCCAAGTATCAGCCGACCCATAAGGGATTTCGAAAGGCCGGATCGCAGAGTCTCAAGGATCGCCTGACACCAGAACAGTATGACGTCACGCAGAACTGCGGCACCGAGCCGCCTTTCCATAACGCCTATTGGAATGAGCACCGGGCAGGGATCTATGTGGATATTGTGAGCGGAGAGCCGCTTTTCTCCTCTTCAGACAAATTTGATTCCGGCACCGGGTGGCCGAGCTTCACGAAGCCGATTTCAGAGTCCGCTCTGAAAAATACGACGGATACGTCGTACGGTATGGTGCGGACTGAGGTGAAATCAGCCGCGAGCGGATCTCACCTCGGGCACGTGTTTCCGGATGGGCCGTCTGATAAGGGCGGACTTCGCTACTGTATGAACAGCGCGTCTCTCCGGTTTATCCCGAAAGAGGAAATGGAGAAGGAAGGCTATGGGGCGTACCTGAAGTATGTGAAGTAAAAACAGTTCAGGCGTTCAGAACGAAACCGGAGATAGGGCAGCCTCTCTCCGGTTTTTCTTACGGCAGTTGATATCAGCTGCGCCAGGTATCCCGGAGGACATTCACCATCTCCCTGATGACAGAAAGCCCTCCGGCAGGAATAATAGTCACGCTCACTTATACACAGTAAAAGGGTTCCGGCATGGCATCTGCAGAAATATTGAAAATCGGGGCTTCGAAGGAAGTCCTTGAATCCCGGCTGAAAACCGTTCTTCCAAAGATTCATGAAACGTTTGATGGTCAGGTTCAGGTCATTGAAGAATCGGATACAGATGTGCTCGACGCGGTTATGTCGGGAGAGCTCGACGCCTGCTTCACTGTCAGGGGAGAGGAAGATGATGCGTTTAATCGCTGGCCCCTTTTCTTTGAGGACATCATGCTGATTTATCCGGATTCTCATATTCCGGTGGAGTCTCAGATGGATCTCGACGATGTGCCGTTCCTCGTGATTCCTGAAAAATCAGTCTGCAAAGACCGGATGCTTTCATGGCTGTCAGACGCCGGTCAGGCTCCGATCGGTATTGAGGAGGCGGGGGACTTTTTAACGATTATCCGTCTCGTTTCCGAAGGCGCGGGCTTCAGCGCGGTGCCGGGATCGCTTTTTGCCGGATCTCCTTATAAGACAGAGATTCAGGCGGATCCGATGGAAGAACCTTACCGTACGATGCGTATCGATCTTGTGGCACGAAAGGGAGTCCGCGAGGATGAGATTCGCAGACTTCTCGGGCTCTTTGGAAAATAAAGCGTCTTCTGTCTCACCGGAAAAAATAAAAGCGGGTAGAATAGACCTTCCTTGGGGCTGCCTTGGTTTCGACGTGGATTACGAAGGAGCACGGGGCATGTCGAGGTCCGAGATCCTCGTTAAACAGTTCGGAAAAGTAATAAACGCCAATAACAAGCGTTACGCTCTCGCTGCTTAATACCAGCGGGACGCTGCACCGGTTCGCCTGAGGGCCGGGTCAGCCTAAAAACTGACAGCAGCGCCATATACTCGGGCTGGATCCTGTTGGAGCCGTGACGGCAGGATTAAGATCAAGCGGCTGGTCTTCATATGGCCTGCTGGTGGGCATGGATGAAGATGAGATTTAAAGTTCATCAGATACGCATGTAGAACCGTCTTTGGACAATTTGCGGACGCGGGTTCGACTCCCGCCAGCTCCACCAGACACTAATCCCAGACTGTCTTAGGACGTCTGGGATTTTTTATTAAATCAATAAATTACAAGCGAATTCCGCCTATAGCCGTCCAAGTCTGTCTAAAGAAATCCATGTTTTTATGATGGGTGGTATGATGGGTAAATAAGAGTTAAAAAATCACATATATTTTTACCCATCATAAAAAGGAGGTTCCTCCCATGCCAAAAATCACAAAAGAGCTGACGGCACTTGAGGTTAAGCATTTGGGGTACGGAACCTTTTCTATTGGCGGAGTGAAAGGGCTTTACATCAGAAAAACTCCCCATCAGCAGTTCTTTTTCCTCCGATACAAAGACGAAAGCGGGCGCCATGATTATGCTTTAGGTAATTACCCTGAAGTGTCTGTCGCACAGGCACGAAAGGCTGCTGCTGATGCACGTGCGTCAATTGCCA
Source organism: Mesosutterella multiformis (assembly GCF_003402575.1). GTDB lineage: Bacteria > Pseudomonadota > Gammaproteobacteria > Burkholderiales > Burkholderiaceae_F > Mesosutterella > Mesosutterella multiformis. The sequence continues at coordinate 192,471 of NZ_BGZJ01000001.1, read as the reverse complement.
AAGGGACCAACCCAATAGATGAAAGACAATCGGAGAGGGCAGCAAGACTGGCTGCTAAGCAGGCAGCTCAGGCAGAGCTCGAACAAAAAAAGCAGACCTTTGAAAAAATAGCCAATGAGTGGGTGGAGGATCGCGTTAACCATGGCTACTGGTCAAAGAATCATCGCGGGGAAAAAGACACTCGCCAAATCCTCAGCAGACACCTTTTCCCCATTATCGGTGCCAAGAACATTGATCAAATTACTCCGGAGGATATCCGGGAATGTCTGTCTCCCATTTGGCAGTCGGCGCCGTCAACGGCCAAAAAAGCACGTACGCATGCTCGAAAGATCTTTCAATGGGCGATCGCATTTCATAAACGAAAGAATAGGGAAAACCCTGCCGATATGGCAGGAGCGCTCGGCGTATTAATGGAGCCGTTTCAGAAGAACAGAAAGCCCAAGCAAAACCATGCGGCATGTCCGGTCGAAGAGATCCCCAGACTGATGGCAACGATTCATGGATACGATTCCATGTCGGCGCGGGCCTGTGAATTTGCCATTTTGACCGCTGCTCGGTCTCAAGCCGTGCGAATGGCTCAGTGGGACGAAATTGATTTGGAACAGGGAATATGGGTTATTCCGTTGGACCATGACAAAATTAAAGTGCCCAATAGAGACCGAACTATATTTCTGTCCTCCTTTGCTTTACAGCTCCTGAAGGGGCTAGTGCGTTATGAAGATAGTCCTTATGTCTTCCCCAGCTCTCATGGGAGCGCCTTTTCTGATGCAGCTTTAACCATGTTTTTGCGAGGTCTTCACGAAAAGCGCTTACAAAAAGACCATCGGGGCTGGATAGATCCCATCAAATCTTCAAAAATGGGCAAACCTTGCGTGATCACCCTGCATGGTACGGCGCGCGCTTCATTCCGCACGTGGGCGAAAGATGATGAATTGGAGAACAATCGCCGTTTTGATCAGCAGGCCGTGGAAATGTGCTTGCTCCACGCAAAGAATGATGCCTACAACGGCGCCTACGATCGCGCTCCCTTAGCCAAAGAGCGCCGGCGGATCATGGAAGCCTGGGGGAATTTTTGCATGTCGGAGATCCATAAATAACCCGGGTGGTTCTTAAAGTTTCGAGTGAGTAAACCTGATTTTTTGTTGAACTAGCTTTTGAGCGTGTGTCGACATTTTCTTGAGACCGCGGGAAAAAAGGTAAAAAACCAGAGAAACCTCTCGGACAGCAGCCCTGGGTTGTTTTGTGTCTGGCTGTTTTGCCATTCAATGTTTTTTCCAGGTGCTTACGAGCATCAGTAGAATTGAGAGCTATGTGAAAGCGGCTTTGGGAGAACCCAACCGTTTCGGGGCTGTTACACATTTTCAACGGGGCTGCTCATGAACAAATCGACGGAGATGGCGGCAGCTTCCCTTTCTTCCACGTGAACCGATTTGGCAGGATTAACAATGGCGGCGCTCAATCAGGCGAAGATCATCAAAGGCCTCAGAGAAATCACCTCAGGAGAGCCTGACCGCACCTTTTTCTTCAAGTTCCTGAAGCTTTACGGATTTCCCAGGACCACTATCCAAAAGCTCGAACATAACGATCCAGACCGGAATATTGCTCTTCGCGAAGGCGACTATGGCCTAACCAAACAGATTTTTTTCCGGGAGGCGAAGGGGCAGGACCCTAACGAGGTGCTTGAAAGCCTTCTGAACGCCCCCGAGTTGGAAAGATACAAGATTCGTTTCTTTATCGTTACCGACTTTGAAAGACTCGTAGCCTATGATCGCCGGGTAGACGACAGCATCGATATCGATTTTTCGGATCTTGCAAACAATTTTGATTTCTTCCTTCCACTTACAGGTCAATACGAGAAGCCGCTCGCATATGCTGCACATCCTGCAGACATTAAAGCCTGCGAAAAAATGGGGCGACTCTACGATGCGATACGAGAGTTGAATCATTATGAGAATGACGAATTACACGGGCTGAACGTCTTTCTCGCTCGGTTGCTCTTCTGCTATTTCGCAGAGGATACGGGAATTTTCCCTAAGCCTGGGCAGATGACAGTGGCGCTTGAATCCATGACTGCGAAAGATGGAAGCGATCTTCCACAGTTCTTCGAGACGCTCTTCGCGGCCCTGGGCACGCCAGAACAGGATCGGCGCCGTCTAAACCTTCCCGCGACGATTCGAGAGTTCCCCTTTGTGAATGAAGAGTTTTTCAGCGAACGGGGCTGCATTCCGAAGTTCAATACAAACGTCAGACGGCATCTGATTGCTGGCGGCAAGCTCTCCTGGAGGGAAGTTTCACCCGTCATTTTCGGTTCCATGTTTCAGTCGGTGATGGATCCTGAACTCAGGCGTGAACTCGGGGCGCACTACACAAGCGAAAAGAACATCTTCAAAGTGATTGGCCCTTTGTTTCTTGACGGGCTTAATGCAGAGCTCGAAAACATTCTTGGCATCAAGACAAAGTCTCTGAGAAAAAAGCGGCTAAAGGAGTTTCAGGAGAAGCTCGCTTCGATCAGGATAGGAGATCCTGCCTGCGGATCCGGCAACTTCCTTGTGGTTTCCTATCGAGAACTGAAGATGCTCGAACTTAGGGCGGTCAAGGCAATCCTGGATACAGATCCAGATCGCGGTAGATCTCTTTTGACCGACTGGATGAACCAGTACTCGAAGGTTTCAATCGACCATTTTTACGGGATGGAACTGGAAGAATTCCCTGCGTACATCGCCCGCGTGTCCATGTGGCTCATGGAGCATGTCATGAAGCAGAAGTTTGGCGCATTGCTCGGAGCGGTGTCGCCATCGCTCCCGCTTGAGGCCAAAGCAAATATCGCCTGTGTCAATGCACTCACAAGCGATTGGACCACAGTCTTTCCAGCAAAGCAACTCAGTTACATTATTGGCAATCCGCCTTTTGGTGGCGCGTTGCGCATCAGCAAGTCGCAAAAAGCGGAAGTACTCGCAATTTTCCCTGATGTTAAAGATGCGGGAAAACTTGACTATGTGACCTGTTGGTACCAGAAGGCAACACAGCTTATGTCGGTCAATCCTAGGATTGAGTGCGCTTTTGTTTCAACAAACTCTATTTGCCAGGGGGAGCAGGTAGCACCCCTGTGGGGAAAACTTTTCAGCGAAGGCGTTCATATCAACTTCGCCCATCAGACTTTCCAGTGGCGGAACGAGGCCCGCGGGAATGCCGGGGTTTATTGTGTTGTTGTCGGTTTCAGCAAGAAGGAAAGGGAGAGGAAATTCCTCTATCAGTATGAAAATCCGCAGGCAGAGCCAGTGACGGTACAAGTAAACCAGATCAACGCTTATCTGTTAGATGCGAAAGAATCTGTTTTCATAAGAAAGGCTTCTTCAGCTATTTCAGCAGATAAGCCGATGTTCTTGGGAAACATGCCGAACGATGGCGGTAACCTCATCATCGAGCCTGCAGACTATGCAACATTTTGGGCTGTTGAAAAGCTCCGTCCGTATATCAAAAAGCTAATCGGATCGCGCGAACTGCTCCATAGTGAAGAACGATTTTGCCTGTGGCTTCACAGTGCGCCAGAAGAGATTCTAAAAATTCAATTAGTGGCCGAACGAATAGAGCGATGTAGGTCCGTGAGACTTGCAAGCAGAGATCCTGGTTGCCGCAAGCTTGCACAACGGCCTCATGAGTTCCGGGACCTGAACAACCCAGAAAGCTGCATTGTTGTTCCGCGCGTTTCTTCTGAACGACGGGAATATATTCCTATGGGGTTCATCGGTAGCGACACGATCCTTACGGATCTTTGCCATATGGTGCCAAACGGTACTCCCTATGACTTCGGCATTCTCGAATCCCGCATGCACATGGTATGGATGCGGACAGTATGCGGGCGGCTAGAATCGCGGTATCGCTATTCTCGCAATCTCTGCTACAACACTTTCCCTTGGCCGCAGGTCTCGGAAAAGCAGCGAGAGCAGATTGAAAATCTCGCTCGCAACATCCTCATGATCCGCGAGTCCTATCCTGGGACAACGCTTGCTGATCTCTATGATCCGGACAAAATGCCCTCCGACCTGAGAAAAGCTCATTACGAGCTTGATGTCGCGGTTGAACGCCTTTACCGTAGGAAACCGTTCCAGAGCGATGAAGAGCGTCTATCGCATCTCTTCAGGCGCTACGAAAAGCTGGTTTCCCACGAAGACGACTCTTCCCTCTTTAATGAGGAATGAACAAGATGACAGATATTCTTACCGTTCGTTATGCCCAGACCGGCAAAAGCACGGCTCCAAATAACATGGGCATGCGTGAGATGCAAGCCCGTGCTTATGAAAAGAGGGATGCGCAGTATCTTCTTATCAAAGCCCCGCCTGCTTCTGGTAAGTCCCGTGCTCTCATGTTCATCGCGCTCGATAAGTTGTTCAAGCAGGGATTGAAAAAAGTCATTATTGCCGTGCCCGAGATGTCGATTGGCGGTTCCTTTAAGGATACAGACCTTACCTCTCATGGTTTCTTTGCCGATTGGAAGGTCGATCCTCGCTACAACCTCTGCACTCCAGGAAACGAGGGTAAGGTAGACCGCGTGATCGAATTCCTCGAAGATCCGTCGGCGCGAGCCCTCATCTGCACTCATGCAACCTTTCGGTTTGCTTATGACCGAGCCGGAAGTGCTCGGAAGTTTAACCAGACGTTGGTCGCAATCGACGAATTTCACCATGCCTCGGCAGAGGAAGGCAACATTTTGGGCGGCATTGTGAGTGATCTGATGGCGCGCTCCACCGCCCATATCGTCGCGATGACAGGCTCTTATTTCCGGGGTGACGCCGTACCGATTCTGACGCCGGAGGATGAAGCAAAGTTCACTCAGGTCACCTATACCTACTACGAACAGCTGAACGGCTACAAATATCTGAAGTCTCTGGGCATCGGTTACCACTTTTATCAGGGACGCTATTTTGACGCGCTCAAAGAAGTCCTGGATGTTACGAAAAAGACCATCATTCACATCCCAAACGTCAACTCGATGGAGTCTACGGGCCAGAAGCTGGATGAAGTAGATCGCATCATGGATGTCATCGGCGATGTGCAGGGACAGGATCCTGAAACTGGCATTTATCGCGTGAAAACCCGCAGTGGAAAGATTCTCTTTGTAGCCGACCTAGTAACCGATACGCCGATCCGTCAAAACGTTCTGACCTATCTCCGGAACATCAAGAACGCGAGCCAGATGGACATCATCATCGCGCTTGGCATGGCAAAAGAAGGCTTCGACTGGCCCTGGTGCGAACACGTACTCACAATTGGCTATCGCTCATCGCTTACCGAGATCATCCAGATTATCGGTCGCGCTACCCGTGATTGTGAGGGCAAGACTCACGCGCAGTTTACAAACCTCATCGCACAGCCCGATGCAGAGGATGAGGACGTTCGAAACTCGGTCAACAACATGCTGAAGGCGATCACGGTATCGCTATTGATGGAGCAGATTCTTGCTCCCAATATTACCTTCAAGCCTCGTTCCCTCATCGGGTCGGGGGAAGCTCTCCCGCCAGGCACCGTGATTATCGATGATTCGGAGGCGCCTGTGAGCGCCAGGGTCGCTCAGATTCTTGCCAACGGTGGCACTCAAGACGTCATCACTGCAGCCTTGCAGAACACCAGGGCTATTGCTCCGATGATCACAGGAGAAAGCACGCCAGAGCTCTTCACGGAGGAAACGCTCCCTAAGATAGTGACTCAGCTTTATCCTGACATCACCCCGGATGAAGCCAAGACCATTGCGAAGGCAGCGCAGACCGCCATGGCGATCCACAGCAACGGCGGCCTCGTTCCCGAGGACGAGCTTCCTCCAGGCGTAGAAATAGCTGACGATTCAGGCTCCATGGTCTCGGACTCTCTAGATTCAGGCTCTGCCGGAGGGGATGAGAATCAAGAAGGCCGTGATCCGCAGCGCCGTGTATCCGAGTTTCTCAAGGTGGGTGAAAAATTCATCAACATCGAAAAACTCAATATCGATCTCATTTCGAAGATCAATCCCTTCCAGGGAGCCTATGAGATCCTCTCCAAGTCGGTCGACGCCCCGATGTTGAAGACTATTCAGGATATCGTGGTCTCAAACCGTTCAGGTGTCACAGAAGAAGAAGCGGTTCTCCTCTGGCCTAATATTCAAGAGTTTGTGCAGGAACATGGCGGCAAGAAGCCCTCGCTTTCTTCCGAGGACGCCTATGAGAGACGGCTCGCTGAGGTACTTGCCTTCATCGCGAAGAAGCGCGCCGAGAAGCTGGCCCAGCAGGCCTGAAAGAGAGGGAAAAGTAATGCCTGACTTCAAATCCCCGCTTTCCTTTGATGACATTATTTCAGGAAATTGTGATCCTCAGGGGATTCTGAATGACCTGAAGCCCGAGATGAAGAAAAAGTCTGCGCCAGCCGATTCGCTTGCCCGCAGACAGTTCGAGGAAATCAACGCTTTTCGGGAGCGGACGGGCCGCCCCCCTTTCTACGGTGCGACAGATATCAATGAAATGCAGCTTGGAGCGCGCCTGAAAACCCTTTGAGGGAAATGCAAAGCTTGCAGCAGAAGTTTCTGACCTCGATTGCTATGGCCTTCTTGCAAGTACCAGCGTCCACACCAAAGAACACGCCAAAGAAGAAAGTCTTCCAGTTTCTGCCACGGTATCCAGTTTTGATGATGTATTGAACGCCGCCGGAGCGCTTTTGGGGGATTCGGATCCCTCTATTTTTCAGATCGAGCATGTGACCGAGCAGCGGGCAGACGCAAGACACTGGCCGGACGAAATTGCGAACCGGAAGCCTTGCAAAGACTTCTATAACTTTGAAAAACTCTTCCGGGATATGCAGCGTGACATCATCAACAGGAAGGCTCAGACGGCCTGTTTCAAAAGCAGTTCCCAGATTGTGCCTGGCGATTTCTTCATCCTGAGCGGCCTTCTTTGTTTTGTGGACAGCGTCCTGAAAGAGGGGCAGGACCGAGCAGGGCAGGACAATCCTCGCTATCGCGTCATCTTTGAAAATGGAGTTGAAACCAACATCCTGAAGCTCTCGCTTGCGAGAGCGCTTTATCAAGACAGCAACGGGCGCCGCATTATTCCCGATCCTTCAACCGTGGAAAATAATTTCTTAGGCCTTTCTCGCAAAGATCGGGCGACAGGCTGCATCTATATCCTCGCTAGCGAAACCAAGGCTCCGGCTCTTGCAGACCTTAAGAATCAGGGGCGGCTCGTAAAAATCGGGTATTCGACCCAAAGCGTCAACGAAAGAATTAAGAACGCGGAAAACGACCCTACCTATCTTGAGGCGCCGGTCAGAGTTCTAGCCTCCCTTGACTGCTATAACCTCAATCCCCAGAAGGTGGAATACCTGATCCATGCTTTTCTGGCTAAGCAGCGAGTCAACATCACGATCATCAGCTCTAAAGGCGTTCCATACAAACCGGTTGAATGGTTTGCGGTGGATCGCGACACAGCGGTCGCAGTTGCCGAACACATCGTAAAGGGTGACATCCTGAACTACCGTATGGACAATACAACAGGAAGAATAAAGCGAGTGGCATGAGCCGGGAGGGATTGGCAGGACCCGTAGGATCAAAAAACGAGACTCGGATAAAACATTTACCTTCTTGAGGAAAGTCAGTTCTCTGCGGTTCGGGTAAGCTATTTTCTATAGTTGGGTCTGTTTTGATGTCGGATAGTCAATTTCTCGTCAAGATCCCGTTTTCATTCTCGGGGGCCCCATGAGCCAAACGCTTTCCATTCAAACCTTTCTTCGGAAATACCCCGCAGACCTTGTGGCCCGGTATTTCGGCTCTGTCTACGGTTGCAAAAGTTCAGCCCTTGCAAAGAGATCAAGCTCGCGACAGGGTAAGATCGTCGCCTGGCAGGGACTGCAGCCGGAGGTCCGAGATAAGGTAGAGAGCGAGCTCGGCGAAGTGATCGCGATGTCTGATGAAACTGGCCTTCACGCGATTCAGACTCTGCTCAGCTTCGACACTCTGGCACCAATAGAAAAAAACGGGGATGAATGCAAAAAAGAAGCCGAAACCATTGAAACTAGGGTATTCAGGACTTTTATCGAGCGCAAAAGTATTTGGCCACAGGCTGTCGATTTAGCATTTGCAGACCGTATTTCGAGCCGTTTTTGGAAAAAACGCAACAATGTCCCAGCGGATGGTCTGGATACATCTCGCGAAGCGTGTGAGGCACTCAAGGAAAGAATTGGCGCCTTTCTGGCAAAGACGGATAGCCGCGGGAAAAGTTGTGATGTCGAAAAAATCGAGCGCGACGATCGCATCTATTTCTTCGCGTCGTTTGAAGACTTTGCTCGTAGCAGCGAAGAATGGCAACGTGGAAAGCTCACATCCAGGCCCGTTAAACGCGCCAAGAAGCTGGTTTTTCTATACGACTCGATTGAGGAATCTCTGTCGATATACTGCAAGGGATTCTCAAAGCTTTACGAAGACCTGGAGGCCATTTTCGCAGAATCATGCCTGGGGATTAGCAAGCTTTCCTGTTCAAAAACAGACCTGAGTGTATATGATCTGACTCCGTTGCTTTCATCAGATTTTTCGTTCACTTGGCCTCCCACCAGTCGGATCGTCTCGGCGGATATCGCCAAGTTGCGCCTTACTCATCTCGCGAAAAACCGCAGGATTATCTTCGAGGCGCCTCCTAAAGGCGGTTCGCAGGATATTCAGGAGATGCTCTCCGAATTCAAGAAACGTCAGTCTCTTGACCCCTACAAGGTATCTCAGGCCGAAATCAAAGTCAGGTACAAGACCGAAAACGGTTCCACCAGATCAAAGCGAGTGGCTGTGACATGTCCTTGTTGGTGCAACCTGGCTTCGGCTGAGATTGATAGCATGATTCAACAAATGTTTATCATGTCAGGCATCGAGCCGCATAAGAGGGTGGGTGATGGCACGCCCAAAGAAGAGAGAACCAGCGCCACTTCCTTCTGATGATCCACTGCGTCAGCTCCTGGCTTCTGTTTCTCCTGAAAGGCGAACTCTTACCTTTAGCGAACAGCAGAGAGAAGAGGGCGGCTGGTCCGATAGCAGGTGGAAGGCGTTGCTTGACGCAGATCTGGTAAAACCGGCGCCTCCGTCGAAAACAGCAAACTGCGATAGGTGTGAGCAACAATGCATCAACCTTGACGTCATCCAGCCCTACGGCAGGAAAGACGCGACCTTCATCGTCTGCCCGGCACACCACGGAGACATCATTGCTATAAATCCATCGGTGAGTGTCAAATGATCTTTCGCCGAAATTGTTCGTAAAAAAATAGGTTGCAGTGTTTGTTCAAGCAGCCCCCGGCAAACGCTTTTCCTCAAGCTGTCCATTTTCGGGGTTAAGCCATACCCTGCCGATCGGAGTGCAGTTCAGCACGGAATCGCCGATCCAGCGCTCCGGGTGGTTTCTGCGAGCCTCCAGCATCGTTTCCCTGCGTCGGCGCAGCACCTCCGCATCTTCGCAGCGGTAACGCTGTCCGGGTGTAACCATTCGGATGCCGCGATGTCTGTGGTGCTCGTTGTAATGTTCCACAAAACTTTGCACCCATTGTTCAGCTTCCTCGACGCTGTTAAAGCCGTCTCGGGGATACAGGCAATCGCCGCTGTACTTAAGCGTACGGAAAAAGGACTCAGAATACGGGTTGTCGTTACTGACTCGCGGACGGCTGTGCGAGAAGATAATTCCGTTCTTCTCAAGCAAAGCCATAGTGGGCGCGGCTTTCATGCTCGCGCCATTGTCTGAATGCACGACAAGCTGTCCGGGCCTGATTCCATATTTTCTGAAGGCATCTCCGAGAAAGCGCACGGCAAAATCAGCATTGTCTGCGTCGAACACCCTGGCACTCACAACCATACGGCTATAGACGTCGACAATGACGTACGCGTAGTAGAACCAGCCCGTGTAAGTGCTGGAGCGAAGATAGGTGATGTCCCAGGTCCATACTTCATTAGGCTTCTCCGCGCTGTAAGCGGTCGGCCTGCTGCGGAGACGGGCTTTCCGGGTGGGAGCGCGGCGCGCGTTCAATCCCCGCGCTCTGAAAAGACGGTAAAGCGTAGAGAGAGAACACCAGTACTCCTTGTTTTCATCCAGAAGCTTGTAGAAAGCCTGCGTCAGGCTGAGATCGCGCACATCCTCCCGACAGAATCGCTCCACGATCTGCTCCCGCAAATCCTCCGGGATTTGCCGGGAGCTCGTAAAATTGCTCCGGTCGAGCCGTCCATCGCCATCAGGGGCATGCCGCCAGTTTTGCAATGTACGCGGAGTAATTCCAACTGCTTCGCAGGACAGCCTCTGCGACAGTCCCAGCGATTGACCGAAATCGACCAGTGAAATAATTTCCTGACGATCCTGGGCACTGATCAGTTTTCCTTTTCCCCCCAGATCGCCTCGGCTTTTTTTGACAGCATCAGCATCGTCGCAGCATCAGCCAATGCTTTGTCTTTTCTGGAAATTTCCTGAGCCTGTCTTGCGTTTTCCTTCTTGAGCTCGGTAATAGCGGAAGCCTGGGCTTCATGCTGTCTCTTGTCTACGGCATCCGGGTGTTTGCTGAACCATTCGGCCCAGGCGTCCACAGTGGATGCGAGATAGCCGTGTTTACGGCAGTATTGACCGAAGTCAGTCTCGCTCAGGAATGCTTTGGCGTTGACAGCGGTATGGGCTTGCAGGTAGGTCACACCCTTAGGAAGCTTAAGGTCGGCCATGGGCTTGGAAATTCCTGTGTTAGGCAGCGTGACGCAGTCTGATTTCTCTTTTGCCTTCTCGAGCCAGTACCTGATTGTTGATTTGCCTATCGAGTACTGAACGGAGGCTTCAGAGATTCGAAGCTCTTTGCTCAGAATGCGGGCCACGAGGTTATCTATAAACTCCTGCGAATATCGCATGTTTTACCACTCCATGTAAGACTGAAAGAGTGGCGAAAGTTATTTTGACAGATAATGCTGTTATCAAAGGCTGACGGTTTGCATTCACAATGGATTTGAGAAAATGGGAGGCTTTGGAAGTGGGAGGCGCCCTGAGCGCACACGGTACGCAGTAGAAGATATGCGCTCTATCCCGATGAGTTGGATCAAGGTGAATAAGGCTGCATTGTTAAAGGCACCACGGGTCATCAATTGGAAGGTTGGTGATTCTTCATACGGCAGTGCATTGATCGGGCTGGAGGGCAACAGCGTACGCGTAACCTTTCAGGTTCGAGAGGCAAAGGATCGACCGTGGCAGCATCTAGCGGTTTCGGTCGAAACGATTGAGCAACCTTGCCATCTCGGTGGGGTACGCCGATGGTTTGTGTGCCCGAGATGCGGACAGCGAGTAGGAACGCTGTACATTGGTTCAGACGTGGGCTGCCGGCACTGCATGCGGCTTACTTACTGGAGTGCCCAAGCCGACAAAATGGAAAGGCTTCGATTGAAAAAGAAAAAAATCCTATCTCGGATGGAGGGAGGGCATTTGGCCGCGCCGCAGCGGATGCAACAGAAAACTTACTTACGACACCTACAACAGTACCAGAAGGTAGAAGAGCAGATTAACGAACTGTTTCTCCTGGAAATACAGAAAATTTTGCAGACTCGGGTTCCGCTCGGAAAAAACGGATGGTTGTAACTGTACCGTCTGTCGGTGAGATAAGAGACAGAACGAGAGGATTGACCACCCCGAGGCGGGTAAAAATAAAAAACTCAGCCGAACCTAGACCGCGTCTTTAACGATTTTTTTGCGCGTGCAAAATTTTTTGGACCGCAAGATAAAATAAGAGATGGGAGAAAAAGGGGGTTTTAGAGGTTTTTACCCTTTTCCTGAGCGACCGTAGAAAAATGTCAGCAAGGGAAAATGAGGAAAGTTGCACTTGAATCCTCGGCGCCCAGCAAGAATTTTATGATGGGTAAGATGATGGGTAAATTTTTTTAACCCGTCTGTAAGCCCTGATAATAGGGGATTCTTTGCTCCCGCCAGCCCACCAAGATCCAGAATCCCAGCCGATACCGGCTGGGATTTTTTTGTGGGTGCAATGCGAGGAACTTAACTGTCAGGATGGACTCTGGCAATTGAAGACCGCCCGATCCAGCATCTTGGTTTGTGTCAGAGGGGGAAAGGGGGGGAGAAAATTACGCTCCCGTCTGATGAGACACGATCTGATAAAGCGCTGAGATCGCGAGAAGAACAAAGATAACGGCGGATCCCTTGTTCAGAACACGCTGCCACATGGGTTTCTTCAGCCGAAGAGACAAAGCCCCGGCAAAAAACGCGATCAGGGTGAAGACAAGCAGTGTCGCTGCGATGAATGTGATTCCCATGATGAGCATCTGTACCCAAACCGGCGCGGCGCCGGCCCCCTCGAACAGAAACTGAGGAAAGAACGCTAGAAAAAAGATCTGTACCTTGGGGTTCGTGATGTTCATCAGTGTGCCGCGCCGCCAGGCAGCCTGCGGAGCGAGGGATGAAACCCGGGCTGAGGGTTCAGCCACGATCGGAGCGTGCCAGGCTCCCCAGGCGATATAAAGAAGATAGAGTGCTCCGAGCACGCAGATAGCTCCGAAGAGCCACGTGCTCGCCGCGACTACAGCCGCAAGCCCCAGCGTGGCGCAGAGTGTCTGGAATACGAGTCCCGTGCAGAGCCCCAGAATCACGAAGAAACCGGATCTGAAGCCGTTTGTCGCGGACTGCAGGAGAACAAAAATGTTATCCGGTCCGGGGACAAAAGCGAGAAAGATGCTGGCTGAAAGAAAGCCAAGCCATCCAGAAAATTCCATTGACAGCTCCTGATGCGGGGAAAGAGAAAATAGACGAAGAGTGACGGGGAATGGAACCGGGTCGTCTGCCTGATGAGAGATTGTAATTTTTATGGGCGAATTATCACTTCAAGTGCAAAGCCTGAGAAAAGAATAGTGGCCCATAAAGCTTCCATAATAGAGATTGTCAAGATAACTATAGAGGGAGCTCATGAGCCACTATCATCATCTTACTCTTCGGGACAGAGTATTTATTTCGGCTTTAACGATTTCAGGCAAATCCCTGTCTGAAATTGCATGTGCGATTGGGAAAAATGTTTCTACGATCTCCCGCGAACTGAAGCGAAACAAGGCTGTATCGGCCCAGGATGGGGCTTCAGCTGCCTATGATCCCTGTGCCGCGCAGGCCCGATATCAGAGACAGAGAAAGCATTGCGGAAAGAGAAACATTCTGAAGTCTGACTCGTTGCTGACAAGGATTGTCTCAAATCTGCTGGTTAAGAAATTCTGGTCTCCGGAGCAGATTCAATACCGTCTCAGAAAGGAGCTGCCGAATCTAAGGATCAGCGCCACGACAATCTACCGAGGAATCAATTCTGGCTTTCTGGATCGCTTTGTGGATGGCCGAAAGATGTCCCGACACCTGCGACACCACGGTAAAACGCGTCACCGTAAAGGCATGACCGAGAGGCGAGGAAAGATCCAGATCACTCACAGCATTGAAGAGCGACCCCTGGAAGCTCAGAACAGATCTTGCCTGGGGGATTGGGAAGGCGATACCGTCATCGGAAAAAAGGGCGGAGCCTGCCTCACGACTCTGGTCGATAGGAAGTCCGGCTTTCTCTGTGGCGGGAAAACCGCTTCCAAGACTGCGGCCGATGTGTCTGCCGTAATTGAGAAATCTCTGTCAGATAAGGATCTGCGTACGATTACCGTAGATCGCGGAAAAGAATTTTCCTGGGCTGAAAAACTGGAGAAAGATCTCAGAACCAAAGTGTATTTCTGCTTGCCTCATCATCCATGGGAGAAAGGAAGTAATGAAAATACAAACGGACTTCTTAGAGACTTTTTCCCAAAAGGAATGAGTATCGATAAAATTTCTCAGACAGAAGTTCAGAAACGGTTCAATGCTCTGAATTTCAGACCCAGAAAACGTCTCAATTGGAAGTGTCCGGCTGAAGTCTTTTATTCAGTAACTTTGCACTTGATTTGATAATTCACCTGCCATAGCCCTGCCGATGACGATATGCAGGGAACCCAATATTCAGGATGCCGCGTTCCAAAACTAAAAAGAGGGATCCATAGACGCTTCCAAACCGCCTAAGATAAGGCATTACGTCTGAGTAATGTCTTTGGAGACTGAGTCACTATGGAATTTGTTCTCAAAAGAATTTACGATCCCGCGTCACCTGAAGATGGTTACCGTGTCCTGGTTGACCGGCTGTGGCCCCGGGGGGTGAAGAAGGCGGATGCCGATATCAGCTGCTGGGCTAAAGAGATCACGCCATCCCCGGATCTCCGGAAGTGGTTTCACGAGGATAGAGAAGGGCGTTTTAAGACTTTTTCCGAGCGCTACGCGAAGGAGCTCGAGGATTCCCCAGCGGTTGGGGAATTTATTCGCTCTATTCCGGAAGGCACTGATCGGGTAACGCTCCTCTATGCGGCAAAGGCCGGAGCGCCGAGTCACGTTGGAACACTGAAGGCAGCGCTTGAAAAAGCGGCCGCTGCCATTTCCCTGAAAAAGTAATCCCTGAGATTGGAGACGCGATGCCTCAGGCCGTAGTGCTTCTGTTATTCAGCGCGCTTCTGGTTTTCTGCGTCGCGTCCGGGCTTTCCATTCTGTATGCGCTTGCGGGAGGATATCTCCTCTTCGCGGGCTTCGCGGTCTTCCGGGGGTATGGCCTCAAGGAAGTCTGGGAGATGTCGATTGAGGGTGTCCGTACGGTAAGCGGCATCCTCATCACGTTTCTCTTTATCGGCATGCTGACCGCGAGCTGGCGGGCAGCGGGCACGATTCCGGATATCGTGATTTTTGTATCCGACCTCATCCGTCCGGAATTTTTCCTCGTTCTCATTTTCTTCGCGAATACACTGCTCTCGGTTCTCACGGGAACGTCTTTCGGCACCGTCGCGACCATGGGCGTGATCTCAATGACGATCGGGGCGTCACTTGGCGTTTCGCCGCTTTTCACAGCGGGTGCTGTGATGTCAGGAATCTTTGTTGGGGATCGGTGGTCTCCGATGTCGACCAGCGCCATGCTGGTTTCAGCGATCACGCATACGGACCTGAGATGTAACCTGAAGAGAATGCTGGTGACCGGAGCGCCGGCTTTTATTCTGGCGTCTCTCCTTTACCTTCTGATGGGGTTTCTTTATCTCGGGAGCGGCCAGGTTCCGGAGATCCGCGGAATTTTCGCTTCCGTTTTCGTTTCTTCCTGGATTACGGTGATTCCGGCTCTGATTGTGGTGGGGCTCGTACTTTTTCGCGTCAACGTCAGGCTCACCATGGGGATCAGCGTCGCGGCGGCCTCTCTCATCTGCTTTTTCATTCAGCATATGGGAATTTCTGACATTCTCAGAATGCTTGTACTGGGCTACCAGTCAGAAAATGCCACTGTTGCTCATCTGATGAATGGCGGCGGCATGGTGTCCTTCGCGAAGGGGATCGCGATTGTCTGTATTTCAGCAACGTACGCCGGGATTTTCATTCGTACCCGGCTGCTTCAGGGGATCCGGGGGCTGATTGAACGAGTCGCGGCCCGGGTAACAATTGTCAGTGCGGTGACGCTGGCCGCGATTCTTGCCTGCGGGGTCTCCTGCAATCAGTCGTTCGCCGTCATGCTGACTCATGATCTCTGCACTGGCGTGAGACCGGATCAGGAGAAGCTCGCGCTGGATATTGAGGACAGCGCGATTGTGATCGCGCCTCTGATTCCCTGGTCAATCGCGGGCGCTATTCCGCTCTCCGTTCTCGGCGCGGCCCCCGCGTCGCTCGCTTTCGCGTTTTTCCTTTATCTGCTCCCCGCAAGCCGCCTTGTACTGGATCGGGAAAAGCTTGCGGGAACATAGAACCAAACGCGGAGAAACGCCCTCAGTCAGGCGTTTTCAATCTGGGTCTGCTCAAGCGCCCGGTCAAGCGACTCACGGATCGCACCGGCTTCTTCCTCTGAGAAGAGACCTTCTGCGGGGCTTGAAACATAGTTATTCATGAAGTCGTTCCAGTCGACATTTTCAAAGTAGTCAGAGGCCCAGCTGAAAATATCGAAGGCATCCGGAACTTCAGACTCGTGGAAGAGCAGAACCAACGCCTCAGCCACAACGCCCTGATCCTCTCCTGCGTCAATCATCTCGTAGCCGCGCTTGAGAGCAATCATCGCGAATCCTCTCAGCACCTCATCGGTCTCGAGGTAATGGGAGAAATCATTCGGATCGATACCACCTTCGTCTACTTCAACGTCATCCCATTCCTGATCTAATTGCATATTATGCCTTTTCTGTAACACTTTATAAAAAAGCCGGTCTTTTCAATTCCGGGAAGCTCCCTAATAATAGTGGGAAAGAAAAGCTTTTTGAGGCTTTTCCTTCTGATCTCTCGGATTGAAGGAGTTGCGTGATGGAAAAAAATTCCGGATGGACCACTGGCGGTCTGATTGGTGCCGGCGTAGCGGTTGGTCTGATCTTTCTTGGCTGCATGTTTTATACCGGCGTTTCCCAGTATCTGGGACAGACCCGGGTTGTCACGGTGAAGGGCCTTGCTGAGCGGGAAGTCCCGGCAGATCAGGTGATCTGGCCGATTACCTTCAAGGAAACCGGCGACAACCTTCTCACCACGCATACGAAGGTTGAGGCGGACAGCCAGAAAGTGGTGGCGTTCCTGAAGAAGAGCGGGCTTGAAGACTCCGAGTTCAGCTTTGGGGCCCCGGAAATTCAGGACCGGAACGCTGAGGGGATGGATATGCGCGGTCCGCGCTATACGCTCACCGGCTCCATTACGGTGAATTCCACAAAAGTGGATCAGGTTCGCCGTCTGATGGCGGCCCAAAAGGAGCTGATCGGCGAAGGCGTTCCGGTGACCACGGATAAGTGGAATACGGTGTTCCTCTATACCAAACTGAACACAGTGAAGCCTGCGATGGTTGAGGAAGCGACGAAGAACGCGCGCGAGGTGGCGCAGAAGTTCGCGGCGGACTCGGGTTCCCATATCGGAAAGATCAAGTCCGCGAACCAGGGACAGTTCTCCATTACGGATGCCAATCAGAGCACGCCGTATGAGAAGAAGGTTCGTGTCGTGACGACCGTGACTTACTTCCTGAAAGACTGATCACCTGATCGGTGTACCAGTAAAGAAAAAGCACCGAGGCGAAGTCTGCTTCGCGTCGGTGCCTGAAGAAGAGGGATCGCCAGACGGAGATCCCTTCTTTTTCTTTGGAATCAGGCTGCTTTCGTCAGCTCGTCGATACGGTAGGTGAGCTCGTCGCTGGGAACAGCGCCGACCACGTGATCCGCCACTTCGCCATCCTTCATGAAGACAAAGCACGGAATCGAACGGATGCCGAACTGCGCCGCGATTTCCTGCTCTTCGTCGACATTGATCTTGCCGACCTTCACTTTGCCCTCGTAATCCTTGGCAATTTGGTCAACAACTGGACCCATCGTACGGCAGGGACCGCACCAGTCGGCATAGAAATCGATCAGCACGAGCTTATCGCTCTTCAGCACTTCGGTTTCGAAATTGTCTTTCGTGAACTTGTATTCCATGGTGTTACTCCATCAATCTGTATGTCGGTTTTCAGGCTTGAGGTTTTCTTTAGGTATCGGGGATTTCTGCAGTTGTAGAAGCAACCTGATGCCCCATTCCTCAATCACGTTGAACATCAATCTAGCATGAAAGAAAACAACGAATGAGCCTTTTTGAGCCGCATTCAGATGGGGAAGGTAAGCATCCGTTTCAGCGTATTCTCTCTTGGAGAAGGCGGCCTGAAAACAATACAGAAGTGATAGGAGCGGCTGAAAAACAGGGCGGCTTTCCAGAGGGAGCAAAGGATGCCGTATCCGATTTAAGCGTGAGAGGAGATAACCGCCTGTTGGCCAGCGAAGCTGCGGACATCAATGGAGAGTCAGAGGATGCGCAGAAATCCGAATCGGCGGATCCGGATCCCTGCCATGTGTCCTTCTCTCTATCAATCCTTCTTCTTTGCTTTCTGGATGAGTTCGTAGAGTGAAGCGAGCGCTTCCCGCGGAGTGAGGGTATCCGGGTCGATTGCGAGGAGATCATCCCGGATGGAGAGGGCCTTCTCCACCTCAGGACTCTCACGTTCCTCCTCCAGTTCGATTTCGGGTTCCGGAAGTGAAGCCGCCGGAGAGGAGAAAAGATCCGGTTCAGGGCCATTCTCTTCCGCCCGTTTCTCCAGTTCCCGAAGCATCGCTTTCGCCTCGCGGATCACATGCTGCGGCACCCCGGCGAGCTGCGCCACCGCGATACCGTAGCTCTGGCTTGCCGGCCCCTCAGTGACTTCGTGCAGGAAAACCACTTTTCCGCCGCTCTGCACCGCTTTGACGTGTACATTCGCGACTTCCGCGCAGGTCTGCGCGAGCATCGTGAGTTCAAAGTAATGCGTCGCGAAAAGCGTGTAGCAGCGGATCCGGTCCGCGAGTTCCCGCGCGATGGCACCCGCGAGCGACAGACCGTCAAAGGTTGATGTGCCCCGGCCGATTTCATCCATGAGAACGAGTGACCGGTCAGTGGCCTGATGAAGAATCGCAGCGGCCTCCACCATCTCAACCATGAAGGTGGAGAGACCGCGCGCGAGATCGTCACTCGCGCCGATGCGGGTGAGAATCCGGTCGATCGAACCGATACGGGCGTGCTTCGCCGGAACCCAGGAGCCGGCGAGCGCAAGAATCACGATCAGCGCGACGCTGCGCATATAGGTCGACTTGCCGCCCATATTCGGGCCGGTGATCACGAGAAGCCGCCGCCCGGGTTCTAGCGAGCAGTCGTTTGCCACATAGTGCTCCAGCGCCTTTTCAACCACAGGGTGCCGGGCCCCTTCGATCATGAGCCCAGGGGCGTCCGAGAGCTCGGGGCACGTCCACTCCATATCAGCCGCGTGCTTCGCGAAGGAGAGGAGGGCGTCAAGTGTTGCCGCGGCTTCAGAGGCCCGCGTCAGCGCATCAACATACGCGCTGCAGGACTCGATCAGCCCCTGGTAGAGGCTTCGCTCGAGCGCGAGCGCCCGGTCTTTGGCGGCGAGCGCCTTGTCTTCAAGCGACTTGAGTTCCGGCGTAATAAAGCGCTCGGTGTTCTTCAGTGTCTGACGTCTGCGGTAGTCATCCGGCACCTTATCGGCCTGAGCCCTGGAGACCTCGATGTAGTAGCCGGAGACACGGTTATATTCCACCCGGAGTGTCGGGATGCCGGTCCGCTCTTTTTCCCGCGCTTCGATCTGCGCGAGCACATTGCCGGCATTGTCCCGGAGTTCCCGGAGTTCTTTCAGCTCGTCACTGAAGCTATCCGCGATCACGCGTCCATCCCGGAGCGTAACGGCGGGAAGTTCAAGAAGCGCTCTCCCGAGGAGATCGGTAAGCGCGGGATCGGGTTTCAGGATTGCCGCGGTGTCGGAGATAAGCGGAACCCGTGAGAGCGCGGCGGCTTCAGAGAGCCTCTGCAGAGCCGGGAGCGCGTCCCGTAACCCGGAAAGCTCTCTTGGCCGTACGGAACCCAGCGCGATACGGGACGCCACGCGTTCCAGATCGGGAAGGTTTTTAAGCGGCTCGGAAAGTGCGTCGCGGAGTGATTCGTTTTCAATCATCTCCCGAACGGCTTCGTGCCGCGCGCGGGGAACCGTTGGATCCCGCAGCGGCTGCGTGATCCAGCTTCGCAGCATCCGGGATCCCATCGAGGTGTGGCAGTGATCGATCGTGGAGAAAAGGGTCGGTCCGTTTTCGCTCCGGAGCGGTTCTGTGAGTTCAAGATTCCGTCGGCTTGAGGGATCAAGGCCGACAAAGCGGCTCGACTCCTCAAAGACGAGAGGACGGATATGCGGCACCGCGTCCACCTGAGTCTGTTCCACGTACCCCAGAATGGCGCCGGCGGCCGCGAGAACCCCTGGCTTTTCACTCACCGCCCAGGCGTCGAGATTCTCCATATTGAAGTGATGGAGCAGCTCATCGGTTCCGTGCTTCGGGTCAAAATGCCAGTCGGGAAGCGGGGTGAGCTGCGCGGCTCCTGAGAAAGACTTCGCGGTTTCCCGGCAGGAATCCGGTATCAGGATTTCCTGAGGCGAGATACGGGCGATTTCGCCCGGAAGCTCGTCCTCTGTGCAGCAGAAACCCTTGAACGCGCCGCTGGAAAGTACAAGGGACACCACGGACCACTGCGGGGATTTTTTTCCGGATGGCGGGCAGACCGCAATTAGCGCGGCGTCCGCCTTCGCGGGAAGCAGCTCATCCTCTGTGATGGTGCCGGGGGTCACAATCCGCACGAGTTTCCGCGGCATCGTGCCTTTGACCGCTGCCGGGTCCCCAATCTGCTCCACAATTCCCACGGATTTCCCGAGTTTCACGAGACGCGCGAGATATGAGTCCAGCGTCATAAAGGGGACGCCCGCCATCGGAATGGCATCCGGCTTATCCTTTCCGCGGCTCGTGAGAGTGATGCCGAGAAGCCTGTTGATTTCCACCGCGTCTTCAAAAAACGTTTCGTAGAAGTCTCCCATCCGGTAGAGGAGCAGGATATTCGGATGCTGCTTCGCGACCTCTGTGCGGATTTCAATAAACTGCCGCATGGCAGGGGTGAGCGTGGAGAGATCAGCGTTCTCTGTGGATTGGTTAAGGCTGGGCTTGGTCACTTTGTAAAGCGTCTCCCGGGGATTGAAGAAAAGCGGGCAGGGTGAAATTTTATCCTGTATGCCAAGAGAGAATAGAAAAAGGGCGGCTCATTCAGAAATGAACCGCCCCGATTCAGAGAGTGTCTGAAGTTTCAGACCGCTGCCGTACTCAGGCGACCTTGTTGGTAACGATCGGGAAGAGCGTTCCGAAGATCTTCGGCGTACCGGCGACGATGGAGCCGGTGTCGAGATAGTGGTCTTCTCCCTCAAAGTCAGTCACGAGACCGCGGGCTTCAAGAACGAGGAGAGAGCCGGCGGCAATGTCCCAGGGCTTCAGACCGCTTTCCCAGAAGCCGTCGAGACGGCCGCAGGCGACATAAGCGAGGTCGAGCGAGGCAGCGCCGGCGCGGCGGATACCGGACGTCTGCTTCGCGACAGAAGTGAAGACACGGGCATAGCCCTCAAAGTCATCACCGCCGCGGAAGGGGAAGCCCGTGCCGATCAGCGAAGCGCCGAAGCTCGTACGGCCGGAAACGCGGATACGGCGGTTATTGAGGCGAGCACCTTCGCCGCGGGTCGCGGTGAACATCTCATCCTTCAGCGGATCGTAGACCACAGCTTCGAGAATGTCGTTCCCGCGCTTCAGCGCGATCGACACGGCGTACTGCGGGAAGCCATGAATGAAGTTCGTCGTGCCGTCGATCGGATCCACGACCCAGACAAACTCGGAATTCGTCTGACCGACAAGCCCGGCCTCTTCGGAAAGAATGGCGTGATCCGGGCAGTAGTGAGACAGAATATCGATGACAGCGCGCTCGGCAGCCTTGTCCGCGTCGGTGACGTAGTCATGAAGAGCTTTCGTCTGGACGTTGACGTTTTCGATGTTGCGGGAAGCCTGGTTGATGATGTCGGCTGCTTCGCGGGCCGCACGGATGGCGATGTCTATGTTGGCCATATGTTCAGATGCACCTGGTTGTTAATGGGATAAGTGGATCGGGGAAAAGAGAACGAGGGGGGACGATAGAGTGCCCAGGCGTGATTTTTCCCTGCAATAAAGAGACCGTTATTTTAACGAGTAAAAATAATTCCGGCGACAGAAGGATACAGCGGAAAAGCGGGGATGGGAGGCGGCACCCTCGCCTAAAGCTGTTACCATCTTCAGGTTTCAATTCAGCTTTATGCGTGAGTATCAGGAAATGCAGACTCCTAACAAGGCTTCCCGGGTGAGGTTTGTCCTCTGCGACCCCAGTCTCCCCGCGAACATCGGTGCCGCCGCCCGGGCAATCAAAACGATGGGCTTCAGAGACCTTTGGGTGGTGAATCCGAAGCACCCGGATTATCGGGAGCATCCGGACGCGATCGCGCTTTCGACAAGCTCGGTCGACGTCCTGCGGGAGAGCCATTCAGTCGCGACGCTGACTGAGGCGCTGAATGGAGTTACCTTTGCCTGGGCGCTTTCGGGGTATGACCGTGAGTACGGTCCCCCGATCGAGGAACTCCGGTCCGCGGCTTCCCGCGCCTGCGATTTCCTCGCGTCTGAACCCGGTGACATCGCGTTTGTGTTCGGTACGGAACGCAGCGGTCTCACGAACGCGGAGATCGAGGTCTGTCAGGGGATCGCAGCCATCCCCGCGGATCCTGAGAGCCCGAGCCTTAATCTTGCGCAGTCCGTGCAGGTGACCGCGTATGAACTTCATATGACGGAGCGCAGCCGGGCTGGGGAAGAGGGCAAGCTCTACGACTGGGAAACCCGTTTCGACCGGGATCCCCCGGCAGAAGTGCCCGCGATTGAAGGCTTCCTTGAGCACTGGGCCCGCGCGATGACAGCCTGCGGGGCTCTCAATTCGGCAGAACCCAAGTTTCTGATGCCGATGACCCGCCGGATTATTGCCCGCGCAGGTCTTACGCAGCCGGAAGTCGACATGCTGCGGGGCGTGTGCGCGGCCATCATCTGCCCGAAAACCGAACGGAAGGGGCAGAAGAAAGCCGGGAAGAAATCCGAGCTGAAATAAATTTCGACGCCCGCTTAAACCCGAGTGAAAAAGTCGGGTAATATAGGCGAATCCTGCCAGAACCTTAAGGACTGATTTCCATGTTTGAGCGAGTGAGAGAAGATATCCAGATCATCCGGGAGCGAGACCCGGCGTGCCACAGCACGCTTGAAGTGCTACTCGCCTATCCCGGGTTTCACGCGGTGCAGTTCTGGCGGCTGAGTCACTGGTGCTGGATCCAGGGCTGGTATACCTTCGCCCGCTGGGTGAGTCATGTTGCCCGGTTTCTCACCGGGATCGAGATTCATCCGGGGGCAAAAATCGGACGCCGTGTTTTCATTGACCACGGTATGGGCACAGTGATCGGCGAAACCGCCGAGGTGGGAGATGACTGCACGATTTACCAGGGCGTGACGCTCGGCGGCACGAGTCTCGGACGAGGTGAAAAGCGTCACCCGACGCTTGAACCCGGTGTGATTGTCGGTGCCGGCGCGAAGGTGCTCGGCGGATGGACTGTCGGACGAAACGCCAGAATCGGCTCGAACGCGGTCTGCCTGAAGCCGATCGCGGCGAACGCGACGATTGTCGGCGTTCCGGGCCACGTGGCCGGTGAAAAGAAAGCCGCGAAGCAGGCGGATCACGAGCACTTCAGCGCATACGGTGTTGTCGAAGGCGCTGAGGATCCGGTGACGCGGGCCTTTAATCAGGTGCGTAAGGAGCTGGATGTCCAGCGCAATACGATTAATCGCCTGGAGCGAGAAATCGCAAAACTGAAGGGGCTTGATGAAGCGGACGCTCCGGCGATTGAGGATCCCGCGGAACGGTCATTCCTTGACTCGGCGCTCTGAAGTCCATTCGGCGGACTGATCTGCTTCATAAAAAAGAACCGGCATTTTTCGGGGAGACTCCTTGAAAATGCCGGTTTTCTTTTGGGAGCGGATTCTCTTACTTTTCCGCGAATCCCTTCTTCTGCAGGAAATCGAGGACAAACGGACGCCGTTCGCGAAGCAGAATTCTTTCGAGCTCATCAGACCAGGCGGTGTCTTTCGCGTTGGACGAGCGATGCTGGTAATAGTTCCTCATCTGCTCATCGTAGGCTTTCAGTTCCGCCGGATCCGGTTCCTGATAGGCGTTTTCGCAGAGCGTGATGGAGGCGGGGAGCCGGGGTTTCAGTTCATTCTTATGAGCGGGGTGTCCGAACGCGAGGCCGACCACCGGGAAGGTGTTCTGCGGAAGCTTAAGGAGACGGTCCACTTCCTCAATGTGATTCCGGATGCCGCCCGCGTAAACACCGCCGAGCCCCAGAGCTTCAAGCGCGGCAAAGGCGTTCTGAGCCTGAATCGCGGCATCCACGCAGCCCACAATCAGCTGCTCGGTCCAGCCGAGATCCGCCTTCGGCACGAGGACCTGATCGCGGTGATAATCCGCGCAGAACACCCAGAATTCAGGAGCCGCAATGATGTGCTTCTGATTGCCGGCGAGTTCCGCGAGCTTCGCCTTCAGTTCCTTATCCGTGATCCGGATAACCGTGGTGACCTGCAGAAAGCAGGTGGAGCTTGCCGCGCGGGCGGATTCATAAATCGCTTCGAGATCTTCCTGGCTCACCGGTTCATCAGTAAAAGCCCGGACTGAGGTGTGGGCGCGAAGCGTATCGGTCATGGGGTTAGGTGTCGCAGACATAGAGTCTCCTTCAGGAGTAAGAGCGGATTCCGGCTGAATCTAAGAATAACGCGGACACAAAAAAAGGAGGAGATCCGGCCGTGAGGCGCGGAATCTTCTCCTTCAATAGCGCGGGCAGCGCGCAGCTTACATGATGATCTGCAGGCGCTGACCGTTCACCGTGCGGATATAGCCCCAGTGATCTTTTCCTTCGCCGGAATCGAGATCCCAGTCAGGAATCACCCAGCGCTCGATATCCGCGAGTTCGTGGCTCGCCGGCTTATGCGTGTGACCATGAATCACGATATCCGCGTTATGCGCTTTGGCGGCCTTGTAGACATCCACATCCACCACATCCATGATGGCGGCGGATTTGCTGCCCTTTGTGGTTTCGGACTGAGCGCGCGCCTGGCGGGCAAGCTCAATACGCTTCTCAACCGGAAGGCTGAGGGCGGAGAGCTGCCACTGCGGGTCGCGGGTCATCGCGCGGAACTTCTGATACTCCTCGTCCTTCGTGCACCACTCATCGCCATGCGAGAGAAGAATGGTTTTTCCAATGCACTTCACCGCGACTTCAGGCGCGAGAAGCGTGGCGCCGCAGGCCGCGGCAAAGTCGCGGCCGAGCATCACATCACGGTTCCCCTGGGCAATCAGAACGCGCTTCCCGATGGAGGAGGCGTAGGCGAGCGCCTTGACTACGGACTCCGCGGACGAAATGGTGTCGTCACCGAGCCAGAAATCGAAAAGGTCGCCGAGAATCACGAGCTCGCTGTAGTAAGGCACCTGCGTCTTCATGAAGCGGAAGAACTGCATCAGCGTCTTATCGTGCTCCGGAGCGAGATGCAGGTCCGAGATGAAAACCGGATTTTCAAGCGGAGCTATTTCTTTGGTGCCGGCAAGAGCCGGCGCAATCATTTCAGCCATTTCTCAAGCGATTCCTTTTCCTTTGCAGGTCCGTTCCCCGGGCGCAGGCTGCGCCCGGAGGCCTTGTTACAGCGCTTCGGCCTTGAGGATGACGATGTCTTCAAGCGGCACATCGTCGTACCAGCCGCGGCGTCCGGTGCGGACCTTGGCGATGGCGTCCACCACCTCGGTGCCCTTCGTCACACGGCCGAAAACAGCATACCCCGGATTGCCCGGGTTGTAGTTGAGGAAATCGTTATTGGCAACATTGATGAAGAACTGGGCGGTAGCGGAGTCCGGGTCACTCGTGCGGGCCATCGCGATCGTGTACTTGTCGTTCTTCAGGCCGTTCTTCGCCTCGTTCACGATCGGATCGTGAGTCTGCTTCTCGCTCATGCCGGCCGTGAAGCCGCCGCCCTGGATCATGAAGCCCTTGATGACGCGGTGGAAGATGGTGCCGTCGTAGAACCCTTCGGTGACATAGCGTTCGAAGTTCTTCGCGGTGATCGGAGCTTTTTCGCTGTCGAGCTCAAGTTCAATCGTGCCCTGGTTGGTCGTAAGACGAATCATGCTGTCAGTCCTCTTGCTGGTAACTGGTAATTAAGTGGCTCAGCGGGGGAAGAAACCGGAAAAAAGAGCCGGTTCGGACTCCCGCCTGAGAGGCATCCCATTGTAGCGGTTCATGCCCGGTGTGTTGAGTCTCAGTTCAGTTCGGGAAGCGGCTTGAAGAGCGTGCTCTTCGTGGTGCTCCCGGTACCGTTTTCCTTCGCGCTGTAGCTGCCAGGCTGCGGTGCTGAAGCCTGTGCCGGGGAGGCAGCCGCGGGAGCCGCGATTTTCTGAACCGTTTCCGTGATGCCGCCAGTGGTCGTGGTCACCGCGTTGGAGGCCGCTTTGGCCGGAGCGGTTCTCTGTGCCGCGCGGTTCTTCAGCACGGCAGCCGCGGCGGCGCTCCGCTTCGCTTCAATTGGGTCCGCTTTCGCCGCGGGCTTTTCCTGAAGCGCCGGAATCTTTTCCGCCCCCGGCTGCTTCAGCAGATCCGGGTCCGGGTCGTTCCCGGTCGCTATCTGCAGCATCGCGATTTTTTCACTTACGCGGCGGCGGGCGTCGCGGTTTGCGGGAGTGTTCGCCGGCATCCCAAGACGGTAATTCTGCAGAGCCTTCAGCGCGTAAAGGTCTCCCAGATTTTCGTGTGCCGTCGCGAAGTTCGGGTTCGCGGTGATCGCCCGGTCAAGGAGCTCAATCGCGTGATCGATATCGCCCTTGCCGCCGTCAGCCGTCAAGATGGCGAGGTTGTTATAAGGCTCCGGAATCTCGGGGTAGGCGTTGATCAGCTGCTGATAGGCTGCCATCGCTTCATCCCGCCGTCCCAGGTGCTCGAGAATCGTCGCGCGCTTAAACATCAGGGCGACATTCCGCTTATTTTTGGCGAGGCCCTCATCCGCGTACTGGAGCGCCTTCGTGTAGTTTCCGTCCGCGATCATCCGGTTCACGAAGATCGGATAGTCCTGCTCAGTCTCCGGAGCCTTCTGCTGCTCGGGAATCGGGTAAAGGACCGTCTGTGAAAAAGCCGGAACGGCCGCGAGGCTAATGAAGAGGGCAAGCGCCGCGCTTCTGAAAGTGTGCTTCAGCATGAGGTATCAGACCTAGAAAAAATGAGAAAAGCCGCAAAGCGGCCGGGCAAAACCGGGACCGCTGTCCGCTGAGGGCGATTCTGAACGGCTATACTTTTCCCACGATTTTAACCGCTCGAAAGGGAAAGCACCGGAACCGCGGGAAGAGAGGTCCCGCGGTCCGCGTCCGCGGCTTTCCGATCCGAGAGCCAATTCTGTCCTGGAGGGGCACTGCCCATATGACTATCACGAAACCTCTGACGCTTTACTCCACAATGAGCCGCAAAAAGGAAACCTTCAAACCCATCAAAGAGGGAAAGGTGGGGATGTATGTCTGCGGGGTGACGGTCTATGACTACTGCCACATCGGGCACGGCCGCACCTTTGTGGCGTTTGACGTGATCCGCCGCTGGCTGATGGAGCGGGGAAACGAGGTCACCTTTGTCCGGAATGTCACGGATGTGGATGACAAGATCATCCGCCGCGCGGCCGAGAAAGGCATTTCGACAAAAGAACTGACGGATTTCTATACGAAGGCGATGCAGGAAGATATGGAGTCTCTCGGCTGCCTTCCCCCGACCTATGAGCCTCACGCGACGGATTTCATTCCGCAGATGCTTGGCATCATCGGAAAACTCGTCGATAAGGGCTACGCCTATGTCGGCGGCGACGGAGACGTGGATTACGCGGTCCGTAAGTTCCCGGCCTACGGGAAGCTTTCCGGAAAGAGCATCGATGATCTGCAGTCCGGCGCGCGTATTGATGTCGCGGAAGGGAAGCGTGATCCTCTCGACTTTGTGCTCTGGAAGAAAGCGAAGCCGGGTGAGCCGCAGTGGGAAAGCCGCTGGGGTGCCGGCCGTCCGGGCTGGCATATCGAGTGCTCAGCCATGAGCTGCCACTATCTCGGGGAAAATTTCGATATTCATGGCGGCGGTCCTGACCTCATCTTCCCGCATCACGAGAACGAAGTGGCGCAGAGCGAAGCGGCGAACGGAAAGAAGTTCGCGAACTACTGGATGCACTCTGGTCCGCTTCGCGTCCGTTCCGCGGACGGCACAGAAGAAAAGATGAGCAAGTCGCTCCACAATTTCTGGACGATCCGCGACGCGCTGAAGGAAACCGATGAGCAGTTCGGGGCTGGAAACGGCGCTGAGGTGCTTCGCTTCTTCCTTCTCCGGACGCAGTACCGGAGCCCGATCTCCTTTAACCCGGACCTGATCGTCGACGCCCATAAGGGACTCACGAGGCTTTATGAGGCACTCCAGGGGCGCGAGGGTGATGGGAAGCCGCTCGACTGGAATGAGCCGAATGCCGCGGCGTTCGCGGACGCGATGGATGATGACTTCAATACGCCGGTCGCGGTGGCGCAGCTCTTCAGTCTCGCGACCGAAGTGAACCGTACCGGGGATCCGGCTCTCGTGCGGCAGCTGAAGGGGCTCGGCGCTGTGCTGAATATCCTGCAGAAGGATCCGGCGGTGTTCCTGAAGGGAGCGACCGAAGGGCTTGATGAGGCGGAGATCCGCCGCCTCATCGATGAGCGCGCGGCCGCGAAGAAAGCGAGGAACTTTGCCCGCGCGGATGAGATCCGGGACGAGCTGCTCGCGAAGGGCATTACGCTGCTCGACAAGGCGGAAGGCACTGTCTGGCGCAGAGCGTAAAAAGAGTCCCGGCTGAGTCTCAGTAAGACGCCGGGTAACGCGGGGCTTCGTCCGTACGGATGAGGTCCCGCTTTTTTCTTTTCAGCCCATAGCCGCTAAACTACAGGGAATATCGGAAAGACAAGGCCCGCGTCCCGGGAGCCTCAGCGCTTCCGGCCGCCGGCTATCTATTGGATGAAATCGTGAAAAAAACTTTCCTTGACTTTGAAAAGGACATTGAGGCTCTTGACGAAAAGATTGACGAACTGCGCTCCATGCAGGAGTCGGATCCGTCAATGGATATCGGTGAAGAGGTCGACCGTCTCGAGCAGAAGTCTGCCGAGCTTCTGAAGCAGACCTACGCGGAACTGACCCCGTGGCAGATTTCCCAGGTGGCCCGCCACCCGAACCGCCCGTATACGCTCGACTACATCCGGATGATGTTCTCCGATTTCTATGAGCTGCACGGCGACCGCCGCTACAGTGATGATCCGGCGATTGTCGGCGGTCTCGCGCGTCTTGGCGGTGACCCCGTGATGGTGATCGGGCATCAGAAGGGCCGTGACATCAAGAGCCGTACGTACCGCAACTTCGGCATGGCAAACCCCGAAGGGTACCGGAAGGCGCTTCGCCTGATGAAGCTTGCCGAGAAGTTCGGTCTCCCGATCATCACGTTTGTTGATACCCCGGGCGCTTACCCTGGCATTGACGCTGAGAAGCACGGGCAGTCCGAGGCGATCGGCCGGAATCTCGTAGAGCTCACGCATATCTCGGTTCCGGTTATCACGACGATCATCGGTGAAGGCGGTTCCGGCGGCGCGCTCGCGATCGCCGTGGCGGACTCCGTTCTGATGCTGCAGTATTCGACGTACTCCGTGATCAGCCCTGAGGGCTGCGCCTCCATTCTCTGGAAGGACGCGGGCCGCGCCTCTGAAGCCGCGAACGCTCTCGCGCTGACCGCTGACCGCCTGAAGGAACTGAAGCTGATCGATGAGATCGTGCTGGAGCCGATGGGCGGCGCTCACCGCGATCCGGAACTGATGGCGAAGACGCTCCGCAAGAATCTGACGGACCGGATGAAATATCTGCGCCGCTTTACGCCTGAGAAGCTGATCGCCCGCCGTCTGAACCGCATCATGCGTTACGGCGAGTACGAGACGGTGACAGCTGCCGAAGCGGAGAAGATCCGCGCCGAGGCGATCGCGGCCCGCGATGCCGCGAAGACCGCGAAGATCGCTGAGGCGAAGGCGGAACGCGAAGCCGCGGCAAAGACCGCGGCTCCGGCGGCTCCTGAAGCGAAGGAAGCCGCGGACACCAAGGAAACGAAGCCTGCGAAGTCCCGCGCGGCGAAAGCGACCGGCGCGGCATCGGCTGAAGCAGCGGAGAAGAAAGAGGCCAATTAAGCACGTCCCCCGGTGAGGGGCGGAAGGAGCGAGGATGGAGCGAAAAGCACAGAACGCGGTTCCCGGCGTACGGACGCTTGAGGAAAAGCTTCTTGAAGCGCTGGCGGAAAGCCTGAAACAGGTCTGCGCCACGATCCGGGGCCGTTCTGACGATATCCTTCAGCCTCTTGAGCGGCCGCTTCAAGTCGGAATCGCTTTTTCAGGCGGCCGCGACTCCATGGCGCTACTTGAAGCCGCGCACCGGCTGACACGGTCCCGCCGCTGGGGCGGCCTGATCGAAGGCCTTTATGCCCTTCACGTGAATCACGGCATTTCAGAAAATGCCGACTCCTGGGAATCCACCTGCCGGGCGTTCTGCGACGCCCGCCGCATTCCGTTCTCGGCGTACCAGGTCCGCGTGGACCGGAAGGGAAAGGGGCTTGAGGCGGCGGCCCGAGAAGAACGCTACCGGGCTCTCGCGTCTGCCGCGCGTGAGCTGAAACTTGATGTCATCCTCACCGCGCATCACCAGGATGACAGGCTTGAAACTTTCCTCCTTCAGTGGATGCGTGGGGCCGGGGTCGATGGACTCTCCGGCATGCCCGCTGTGCGGGAGTTCGGCGAAAACGGATTGCTTCTTGCCCGGCCCTGGCTCGATATTCCGAGAGCCTGGATTGAAGCCTGGGCGAAGGCCCGGGAGCTCGCCTGGGTGGATGATGAGAGTAACGACGATACGGCGTTTCTCAGGAATCTGATCCGGCATGAAGTGCTGCCGGTGCTGGATAAGGCCCGGCCCGGATTCAGAAAGGCCGCGAGCCGCTCGGTGGAACTTGTGACGGAAGCGGGCACCGTGCTTCATTCGGTGGCGGCGGAAGACGTTGCCCGCTGCACGGATAAAACCCGCCCCCGGGCGCTGAAGATCGCCTCTCTCCTCAACCTCTCGGTGCCCCGTCAGGCGCTCTGCCTCAGGGCCTGGATTTCCTCCTACGGGATTGAGCCGCCCCCTCGCGCGACGCTGATCGAGGCGCTCCGTCAGGCGAAGCAGACACACTCAGACACCGCGCTCACGATCCGGCTCGGCGCCTGGGATATCCGCCGCTGGGGTGCGGATATTGTTCTTCATCCTTACGCGAAACCGGTGCGTGATACGTCGAAAACCGTTTCTTTTGTCTGGAACGGCGAACGCGAGGTGGAACTGGCCCCCTGGGGCGGTGTTCTCGCCTTCAGACCCGCGGAAGCGGACGAGGATGGGTTTCCCGGGGAACTGCTGCGGACGGGCCCTCTTGAAGTCCGGGCCAGACGGGGCGGCGAGAAGATCAAGCTTTACCGGCTTCGCCCGAGCCGCAATCTGAAGCATCTCTATCAGGCGGCCGGTATTCCGTCCTTTGAGCGGGGGGATCTCCCGCTTCTCTGGTGCGGCGAGGATCTGATTTATGCGGCGGGGCTCGGCCCTGAAGTCCGGAAGCTTGAGCATCCGGACGGCTCCGGACGCACATCTCCGGACCGCTGGGTCGTCTCCTGGGAGCCGGATAAACCGCTCTTTGGCATATAGTCCAGGAAAAGTAAATAACTTTCCCTACTGCATTCAGGGGATCAGTGAAAGTTTTATACCCGGCAGAGGGTTCTCTGGGCTATCTTTCTTAATACGCTTCCCGAAACCGGAGGCGGGTGAATGTTCCCGCTTTCCTCTTTCGGGACCTTAATTTATGTCCCACTGAGAAACAAACCATGTCTCTGATTGTTCACAAGTACGGCGGCACTTCGATGGGCTCTCCCGAGCGCATTCGCAATGTCGCCCGCCGTGTCGCTAAGTGGCGCCAGGCAGGCCACCAGGTGGTGGTCATTGTCTCCGCGATGAGCGGCGAGACCAACCGCCTTCTGGCCCTAGCTAAGGAAGTGTCGCCCCGCCCGGATCCCCGCGAACTTGATGTCATCGCGACAACCGGTGAGCAGGTGTCTATCGGCCTCCTCGCGATGGCGCTGAAAGATATCGGGGTCGACGCGGTGAGCCTGACCGGATGGCAGGTTGCTGTTCACACCGATAACTCCTATATGAAGGCCCGCATCGATACGATCGATGATTTCAGAATCCGTGAGGAGCTGAAGCGCGGCCGCGTGGTTGTGGTGGCAGGTTTCCAGGGTGTGGACCCCGAAGGCAACATTACGACGCTTGGCCGCGGCGGTTCGGACACGTCCGCTGTCGCGATCGCGGCAGCGCTTCACGCTGACGAGTGCCTGATCTTTACGGATGTGGATGGCGTTTATACGACCGACCCCCGCATTGTGCCGGAAGCAAAGCGTCTGAACAGTATTTCTTTTGAGGAGATGCTTGAACTCGCGAGCGCCGGTTCCAAGGTGCTGCAGATCCGCTCCGTTGAATTCGCGGGCAAGTTCAAGGTTCCCTGCCGAGTCCTTTCCAGCCTCACAGATCCGGATCTGCCGGTCGAAGTCGAGGCCGTCTCCGGCACCCTGATTACCTATGAGGATGATCCCAAAATGATGGAAAAAGCTCTCGTGTCCGGCATTGCCGCTTCCCGCAGCGATGCCAAGGTTACGCTGCATAACGTTCCGGACATGCCCGGCGTCGCGTCGAACATTCTGGGACCGATCGCTGAAGCGAATATCGAAGTGGACATGATTGTCCAGAACGTGAGCGTTGAAGGAAAGACGGACTTTACTTTCACGGTTCCGCGCGGTGACCTGGAGAACACGCTTGAAGTGCTGAATAAGAAGGTGATCCCGGTTGTCGGCGGCGGCCCCGTCGAGACGAACGATCACATCGCCAAGATTTCGGTGGTCGGCATCGGCATGCGCTCCCACTCCGGTGTGGCTTCCCGCATGTTCAAGGCGCTGTCGGAAGAGGGCATCAACATCATGATGATCAGCACCTCCGAAATCAAGGTGAGCCTCGTGGTGGATGAAAAGTACACGGAACTCGCGGTCCGCGTGCTGCATCACGCCTTTAATCTTGAGAACGGCCCGAGCGAGGTCTGATTCTTCGCAAAGGGGGAGCAGGGCATTTGCCTTTATCCCCCTCTGACGGTAGAATTCGAAATCCATCGTCAATGGAAGGGTGGCAGAGCGGTTTAATGCATCGGTCTTGAAAACCGACGAAGCTTCAAAACTTCCGTGAGTTCGAATCTCACCCCTTCCGCCAAGTACACAAAATCAATGGTCTTCCTACATCACCATTGATGATCAAATGTAGCCCGTAAACCCCTGAAAACATAAGGTTTTCGGGCTTTTTCTTTGCTTATTTTCTGTTCAAGTCCCTTCATTCATCATCACTGAAAAGCGCCTTTAATCAAATTTCAGAGTACCATCCAAAGTACCACACGTGAGTTTGTTTAAACTCTAAGTACCACATAAAGCTACATGGGAGGAGGGATGAGAACAGCACGGGTTCTTACGCCGTTGGAAGTTCGGCAAAAATCAGAAGCGATCGGTGAACACAATGTGGGCGGCGTTGCAGGGACGCTGTTGCTGGTTGTGAGGAAAACTCAAGCTGGCGAAATTAGCCGGGCGTGGAAGTTTGTCATTCGGACAGGCGGAACCAAGCAGACCTTTGGGTTGGGCAGGTACACATACAAACAGCAGGTAGGCGCGGTAACGCTGGCCGAAGCTCGGGAGAAAGCCCAGAAAATCCGGGAAGACATTCTTGAGGGGCGTGATCCAAGGGCAGAGGTTTCTCAGGAAGTAAAGAATGATAAGCCTACCGAACATACTCTGGATGAGCTTTTTCCAAAATATTTTGCTTACTGCGAAAAAATGGATCTTTGGAAGTCGCCGAAAATGCTTCCGGATTATGAACGCCTCTACCGGCTTCACTTATCTCCGGGGCTGGGAGGGAAAGGGGTTAATGAGGTTACCCCGGCGGCCATAGCACAGGTATTGACACCTTTGCTGATAAAGTCGCCTTCAACGGGCAAGAAAGCCCAGCACCTTCTTTCCCCCTTCTTCCGCTGGTGCCTGAGGCTGGAGAACAGCTATCGCAGTCCCGCCCTAGGGAATCCGGCAACGAGTGAAGTCTTGAAAGACAGGCTCCCAAAGGCTGGGCAGTGCAAAGCAACCACCCATCACCCTATGTGCCACTTGGAAGACTTGCCCCGCTTTGTCCGGCTTCTGGTGGAAAGCGGGAGGGTGAATGACGTGGGCGGCATGGCTTGCCTGTTTATCCTTTTGACTGCTTCAAGGCAGGGGAATGTAATCAAAAATTCCCGTGCCGGCGCCAAATGTCATGCAGTTTGGGCTGATATCGATAAGCGCCGCGCACTGTGGACGATACCGGCACAGAAGATGAAAGTGGCGGCCAACGGGGCCCATGTTGTCCCGCTCAGCAAGCAGGCGTTAGCCATTCTTTCGAGGCTGGAGGCGCTGGGGATGAGTTCTGATGAGGATGCGGTTTTTCGCAGTCTACGCGGAAAAGTTGTAGGCGAAGCGGCCTGCGCCAGAATCATTAAGAATCTGTCCGTAAGAGATCGAGAGGCTGGAGGCAACGGCTTTGTCGACAAAGAGCAAGGCGGGCGACTGATGACAATGCACGGGACGGCACGGGCGGCGTTCCAGACATGGGCGGCAGAGCAGGGATACAGCAGAGATCTAACGGAGGCTGCCTTGCACCACACAAAGGGCGGTAACGGGGATGCCTACCTGAGGACAAAATACGCAGAACAACGCCGCCAGATGATGCAGGCATGGGCGAATTTCCTTTTCAATGAATGTCCGAAAGATTGGGCGAAGTTCAGAGCGAAATAAGTACAGGTCCTCAAAATCGTCTTCCCTCCACAACGGGGAGGAGTCGCTCGCAGGGAACTCCTTACTAATACGGGGTAGATGGGAGTAGACGGTTTTAAGACCGCAAGCTTACTATTGCATAAGGTATCCGTCTCCTGCAGAAGGAGATGCATATTTCCCTAGTCAAATGGTATTTCTCGTTCTCCTTACTTTCAGAGGAAAAACAGCGATGAATCTCAAACTCTGCCTTGCTTCTATCGGAACTGCCTTCTGCCTTTTAGCCGGGACGCCTTCGTCCGCTTGGGCAGGAGCCTTAGAAAACGCAAAGGCTGCTTATGATGCTAAAAATTACTCCGAAGCGGCAAAGTGGGCCAAAATAGCGGCGGAACAGGGAGCCGCTGTCGCCCAGTTCAACCTTGGAGTCTCGTATGCCAACGGCCAAGGTGTCAGGCAAGACTATCAAGAAGCGGCGAAATGGTACAGGAAAGCCGCTGAACAGGGCTATGCCTCCGCCCAGAGCAACCTTGGAGTCTTGTATGACAACGGCCAAGGTGTCAGGCAAGACTATCAAGAAGCGGCGAAATGGTACAGGAAAGCCGCTGAACAGGGAGCCGCTGTCGCCCAGTTCAACCTTGGAGTCTTGTATGACAGCGGCCAAGGTGTCAGGCAAGACTATCAAGAAGCGGCGAAATGGTACAGGAAAGCCGCTGAACAGGGCGATGCTGTCGCCCAGTTCAACCTTGGAGTCTTGTATGACAACGGCCAAGGTGTCAGGCAAGACTATCAAGAAGCGGCGAAATGGACCAGGAAAGCCGCTGAACAGGGCTATGCTGTCGCCCAGTTCAACCTTGGAGTCTTGTATGCCAAAGGCCAAGGTGTCAGGCAAGACTATCAAGAAGCGGCGAAATGGTACAGGAAAGCCGCTGAACAGGGCTATGCCGACGCCCAGTTCAACCTTGGAGTCTTGTATGACAGCGGCCAAGGTGTCAGGCAAGACTATCAAGAAGCGGCGAAATGGTACAGGAAAGCCGCTGAACAGGGCGATGCTGTCGCCCAGTTCAACCTTGGAGTCTTGTATGCCAAAGGCCAAGGTGTCAGGCAAGACTATCGAGAAGCGGCGAAATGGACCAGGAAAGCCGCTGCACAGGGAGCCGCTGCTGCCCAGTTCCACCTTGGAGTCTTGTATGACAACGGCCAAGGTGTCAGGCAAGACTATCAAGAAGCGGCGAAATGGTACAGGAAAGCCGCTGAACAGGGCTATGCCGACGCCCAGTTCAACCTTGGAGTCTCGTATGCCAACGGCCAAGGTGTCAGGCAAGACTATCAAGAAGCGGCGAAATGGTACAGGAAAGCCGCTGAACAGGGCTATGCCCCCGCCCAGGGCAACCTTGGAGTCTTGTATGAACAAGGTCAGGGCGTCCGGCAGAACAAGGCCGTGGCGAAAGAGTGGTTTGGAAAAGCCTGCGACAACGGCGACCAGAAAGGTTGCGATCAATATCGACGCCTAAACGAGAAAGGCTTTTAAAGCATGGACCGGAGCGATCCCCTTTCCCGGACCTTTTGGAAAACACTCGTGTACCCTTTGGGCTGCCCTTGCACGAGGGTGAGGAAAATTTTGTGGGTGACTCTGAGATAATTGCTCTTGGAGGAGCCTCAAATGAAACGAAAGACAGACCCCTTGGATAGTGTTGCAGGACAGATTTTAGAAAACGCCAAGAAATCCGGGCTTGAGATTAATACCGCAGAGGATGCGGAAAATCTTATGGCCCATATGCTCGGTCGGCTGCTGACTCAAATGCTTGACGGTGAAATGACCAATCATCTCGGTTACGAAAGAGGCGGTAAACGTGTCACCGAAAATGAGCGTAACGGGCATAGTTCGAAAACCCTCAAATCGTCCAGCCTTGGAAATATCCGTATTGACGTACCCAGAGACCGCAAGGGAGAGTTTGAGCCGAGGGTCGTTCCTAAGCATAAACGCCACAGCTGGCGGGGTTTGAGGACAAGGTTCTGGCCTTGTACGCCAGAGGGCTCTCAACCCGGGAAATTCAAGGCTTTCTCTATGATGAATACGGTATGGAGACCAGTGCCGAATTTATCAGCGATGTTACGGACGCCATCCTTCCTGAGGTTGAAAAATGGCAGAACCGTCCTCTGGATCCGTTTTATACAACTGTTTTCTTTGACGCTATTCGAGTCAAAATCCGAGGTGATAATGGCATTGTTACCCCGAAAGCGGTCCATCTTGCCTTGGGCGTAAACGCCCAGGGCCGCAAGGAAGTTTTGGGGATGTGGGTCGCTGATAACGAAAGCGCAAAATATTGGCTTAAGGTCTTCACTGAACTCAAAAACAGGGGGGTGTCTGATATTCTGATTGCTGTCACAGACGGACTCAAGGGAATGAAGGAGGCGCTTGAAGCTGCCTTTCCCAACACTCTGCTGCAGACCTGCATTGTTCACCTGATCAGGAACAGTCTGAAATTCGTCGGATATAAGGATTACAAGGCCGTAGCCGGCGCGCTGAAGCCCATTTACCGGGCCGTAAACGCGGCTGATGCGCGGAAGGAACTGGACGCTTTTGCACAGTCGGAACTGGGGCTCAGATACCCTTACATCGCCAAACAGTGGATCGATTCCTGGGATAAGGTGATCCCCTTCTTTGATTTTTCCCAAAATATCCGCAGACTTATTTATACAACCAATGCCATAGAGAGCCTTAATCGGGATCTAAGAAAAGTAATTAAGACCCGAGCTGCTTTCCCTACTGAAACGGCTGCTTTGAAACTTCTCTTTCTGGCAATCCGGAAAGTAGAGAAAAGATGGGGGCGGCCTTCTCCATACTGGAGTGCCGCTATGAGAGAATTGGTTGTGCTATTTGGTGACCGAATCACCGAGGGTGAGGAAAATTTTGTGGGTGACTCTGAGATAATTGCTCTTGGAGGAGCCTCAAATGAAACGAAAGACAGACCCCTTGGATAGTGTTGCAGGACAGATTTTAGAAAACGCCAAGAAATCCGGGCTTGAGATTAATACCGCAGAGGATGCGGAAAATCTTATGGCCCATATGCTCGGTCGGCTGCTGACTCAAATGCTTGACGGTGAAATGACCAATCATCTCGGTTACGAAAGAGGCGGTAAACGTGTCACCGAAAATGAGCGTAACGGGCATAGTTCGAAAACCCTCAAATCGTCCAGCCTTGGAAATATCCGTATTGACGTACCCAGAGACCGCAAGGGAGAGTTTGAGCCGAGGGTCGTTCCTAAGCATAAACGCCAGCTGGCGGGGTTTGAGGACAAGGTTCTGGCCTTGTACGCCAGAGGGCTCTCAACCCGGGAAATTCAAGGCTTTCTCTATGATGAATACGGTATGGAGACCAGTGCCGAATTTATCAGCGATGTTACGGACGCCATCCTTCCTGAGGTTGAAAAATGGCAGAACCGTCCTCTGGATCCGTTTTATACAACTGTTTTCTTTGACGCTATTCGAGTCAAAATCCGAGGTGATAATGGCATTGTTACCCCGAAAGCGGTCCATCTTGCCTTGGGCGTAAACGCCCAGGGCCGCAAGGAAGTTTTGGGGATGTGGGTCGCTGATAACGAAAGCGCAAAATATTGGCTTAAGGTCTTCACTGAACTCAAAAACAGGGGGGTGTCTGATATTCTGATTGCTGTCACAGACGGACTCAAGGGAATGAAGGAGGCGCTTGAAGCTGCCTTTCCCAACACTCTGCTGCAGACCTGCATTGTTCACCTGATCAGGAACAGTCTGAAATTCGTCGGATATAAGGATTACAAGGCCGTAGCCGGCGCGCTGAAGCCCATTTACCGGGCCGTAAACGCGGCTGATGCGCGGAAGGAACTGGACGCTTTTGCACAGTCGGAACTGGGGCTCAGATACCCTTACATCGCCAAACAGTGGATCGATTCCTGGGATAAGGTGATCCCCTTCTTTGATTTTTCCCCAAATATCCGCAGACTTATTTATACAACCAATGCCATAGAGAGCCTTAATCGGGATCTAAGAAAAGTAATTAAGACCCGAGCTGCTTTCCCTACTGAAACGGCTGCTTTGAAACTTCTCTTTCTGGCAATCCGGAAAGTAGAGAAAAGATGGGTGCGGCCTTCTCCATACTGGAGTGCCGCTATGAGAGAATTGGTTGTGCTATTTGGTGACCGAATCACCCCCTACATCGATTAACCTTGAACGAGCCGCCCACAAAAAATTACACACCCTCGGGTGAAACCCTGCGAAGTCACCTTGCCCGTTGCATCCGATGGCAATATCAACTTCGATTACATGGAACGCTACATCCGCGTCATTGAAAAACTGACAATAACCAATATAGTGAAATACAAAGACAAGATGATTGCGACTACAAGAAAGGTTGTTGCGGGGTAATTCAGACGCACCATCCGTAGCATCCCAAACCCAGTGCCTACTGGTCTATAAAAGTCAACGTTTCTCGGACGATCAGAGGGCGAACTTAGGAGACTGAGTGCCCGAGGTTTTTGATCTTTTCCCGGGGGAGGTCTGGTTCGGTCGTCAATAGCTTCAGATACCCCCTCATAGCATTCCGGAATCGGCGCCTGCTGATTATAAAATTCTGTATTCCCCGGATGGTATGTGCACCAACATTACCGGCGGAGTGCCTGCGATTTTTGCTATTTTCCCAGAGCCTGCGACCGCTTCAGCGAGTGGGAAAAAGTTGGATTTTCTGAACGGTCCGCGCGCACGTGCATGATGTTGGGAGCAGCCCGGGCCAACGGTGCGTTTTTGCGGCCTTATGTGAGCGCTTAGGGGCCGTTTCCGGCGGCGCCTTCAGTTGCTTGAACCTATGGTTTTCTAAAATAGCCGGAAATAGATATCCGGGTACAGAAAGCGAGGGGGCTTTAGCAGGGGTTTTTACAACGGTCCGTGCGGGCGTATGTGAATATGGGACAATTCTTATATGTCCGAACATATTATTACGGCGGTGGACTGAATGCAGATAACATTACGAAGCAGAGGAAGGGAAAGGACGGTTAACGTTCCTGATAATTGGGACAAGGGGCGCACGTGCCTGAACGTGTATCAGGTAACAGCGCTTTTAGGTTTGGCGCCTTCAACTGTCTGGAGGAAGGTGAAGACTGAATCCGCCTTTCCCCGCCCTTGCCGAATCGGTGCGCACAAAACAGCGTGGTACTCGGATGAACTGGATGAATACTTGAATGCTGCGCCCGCCGATTTTGGTAAGGGCGAAAGATTCCGGGACTGTGTGCTTGAAGCTATGAGGAATCCTCGATACAGGCGCGAGCTGATTGAGTTTCTTGTATCGTCCGGCCTGATCAATGAAAGCAACATCAATAAAGCTCTTAACATTACTTAGCTTCCCCACCCGCAGGCGGTGCCATCCCGGGGCTAATGTCGCAACTAGAACGCGCGCGCAGTGCCATCAGGCGGGCCGGGTATAAAGGAACACCGGCTTCATTGAGAAAGATTGGCAGCGAGAACCTGATAAAACCTGACATTGCTCGCGCGCGCGAGAACTTCTATCCGATGCCATAAAACGGAGAAAACCCCGCAGCGCCCAGAGTTAATTGAGCCATTGCGTGGGCTGCGGGTTATTGGAAGCACTGGAGCGCGGCTGTAACCTGAAACAGTTACGCACGGTATGAGCTGCTCCAGTGGCTGCGTTCTATGCGCTGCCCGGAAACGTCAACAGGGGTAGGGGGATCAGATTTTGAAATCGAAAGCCCTCGAGACCGCGCCCTTAGTCAATTTTTTGCGCACGAATTTCATTTTTTGGAAACCTTTTTTAACCATTCAAGCCAATATTGGTGGTCTTCCAGCTTGAAAAATGAGTGATCTCTCGCGCGCGCGTTAGCCCGTGAAGATGAGATAATATGTCCGGACATAACTATCGAGGTCTTGAATATGGAGAAACCGGCAGTTATCAAGGGGACGCTTCGAACAGCAAAAGGGACAAAACGGGTTGAGGTCCCGGCTAACTGGAATGCCGGACGCATTGCGCTTACCGTCTATCAGGTTGCCATTATCACAGGCATGGGGGTTTCGACCGTTTGGCGCCGCGTTAAGTTGGACCCAGAATTTTCGCGCCCTCGCGTGCTGTCGCCTCAGAGAACTGTGTGGTTCTCTGATGAAGTGGCTGAGTGGATGAATCGGGCGCCGGTGGATTTTGGCAAGGGGGAGGCTTTCCGCGATACGGTCTGGCGTTCCTTTACAAACCCTCGCTATAGGGAAGAGTTACTTGATTACTGCATCCGTACCGGCGTCATAAAACCGGAGCGAGTTGAGCATTTCCTAAATGACATTGAGCGATACCGCTTCGGTTCCAGTCCATCCTGAGTTGTTCTCCGTCATCAAGCCGACAGAGGTATGGTGCTGGCGTGCGTACTAGTAAAAACTTGGTGTTTTCTGAGGTTGCTCAGGGCGCCAGATTATCAGTTGTTTTAGGCGCTGATACCAGCCTGTTGCCTAGCCTTGTTACGCCAGCACTATAGCGCTGGATGTTTTATTTTTCAGAGTTCTATTTCTGTCTGTTTTAGGCTGTTCCCATTCCCCTCCCTTTTATTTGTCACTTGGGAGCCTAAAAGGGGCTGTAAAGGCTTAAGACAGCTAAGGCATAAGACAAAATTATATAAATCACTGATATATAATGAAAATAAATAAGAACTCAGTTCTAAGAAATTAAGACAATAATTAAGACATTTTAATACAACTGAACCCTTCGGAGCGGGAAGAAAAGAGCGCAGGATGATAACAGCGAGCGGACTTGCTACTATATGATGACGAATGATGTGAATTAACCACAATATATAAGCTCAGGAGAGTTGCGATCATGCAGTTGGTAGCGGGTTCCGAATTGGTTGAAGGTCCCAAATTGGAAGAAGGTTCCAAGTTATGGCTTGCCCTGAGAGCAAGAAGTGAATTTTCTATTGAAGAGTTTGCCCGGATCTTGGCAGGGTATCCGCCATATAAGGATCCATTCGCGGAAGCGAGAGAAGATTGGCGGGCTATTCGCGCATTTGAAGAGGCGATGAAAGAAGGTTTGACATGGGATACTGAGCCTGCCATAGAAGATATTCCGTTTTAAGTATCTGAGGAGCGGCTTTTAAAATGGCGATGAAAATCATAAGCCCAAAATTTTTTGGGGAACAGCTTTCGTTAGGTGCTTTCCGTGATGTGAGTAATGTCGATCTATTATCGCTGACAAGGATTCCCGTTCCCTTGTTAAAGAGGTTCTGCAATTGTAAGGGCATTCCTTTTCCACTGGATTCTAAGGAAGAGCGTGAGCAACGGGCAGGCGTTGCGGCTGACGAAGGCGTCGGCCAATCGGCTGAAACCGAAAAAGCGGGGAACGGATTAACGGGGGAAGAAATTCTGGGTGTAATGGAGCAGCATCCGGCGCTGGCAGATGTTGTTAATGCCGTAGCCGTGGCAGACACGATACCCTCAGACGAGCTTCACACAAAATCAGCGAAAGAAATTGTTGAGGCAAACCTTAAGCTGTCTGCTAAAAGGCACGGCTGGGGTTCCAGTCAGGGAGGGGAGCTTTCTGGTATCCAATTGAAGGTGCTTAATCGCATCATCTTCGGCGTAAATCTGGGCGGTCGCCCGAGAAAAACGGTTTGATGGGTTTAAATTCTTTTTAATACATTCAGTTATGATATCGCCGACTGAAACCCACTTTAGGGTTTTCTGGGCCGTAGAACGCTTCGATTACGAAAGCTGAGCTGACAAGAATCATTGGCTCAATAAGGCAGGGGATAAATGGAAAGCCCTTGCCGGTTTTTTTTGTCTTTATTGGCGCGGAGTTAGGAATCGAAAAGGGCGAAACCATGGGAAGAGTTTTCTTGAAACTCGCCCAAGGGTTTCTAACCCAGAAGTCTGTTTTTTTGGAAATTTAACTGCTTAAATCTGCTTCAGAAAAACGAGGAATGCGGCAAACCGCATCGGTGCGGAAACCGGCGCCTCATGTTACTGGAGTGAAAGCATGAAAGCAGAAAAAGAAATCGAAAAGACCACGCCCGAATATGCCCCCGTATCGTGGGTGTGTGAATTTCTGGGCGGATGTAGCCGGTCAACCGTTGACCGTCTCAGAAAGAACCCGGTAGTTGAGTTCCCGCGCCCCCTGAAGTTCGGCAAGGTTCCGCTTTTCAATATCGAGGAAGTTCGCCAGTGGGCGGCTACGCACAGGGAGTGAAGCCGTGAGGGAGAAGTTACCTGTGTACGCAACGGTAGAAGAGGCCTGCACGGCCTTGGGCGTAGAACCACGGCCGTTATCGAGGGCCGGGTTCATGGCCGCGAACCTGATTAACGACCGGCGCGGCCGTGGTGATGGTCGCATCAAGCTTTTCTCGGATGGCAAAGGTGGCTTGGTGACTAACTGGAAGACAGGGCTGACAGCGCTCTTTTTCTACGGCTACAAGGATAGGCACAACGGTCGGATTTCTCGTAAAGAGTGGGAGCGCTTGGAAGCCGAAAGAGAGGCTTGCAGGGTCAGGGAGGCGGGGGAAGAAGCTGAGCGGCAGGAGGCCGTTTCTGTTCTGGCGAATTCAATTCTGAGTGCGTCCTCGCCTTCGAATGCTCACCCCTATTTGAAGACCAAGAAGGTGTTGGGTTTGCCCGGCGCCCCCGCGCGAGAAATAAGCCGGACTGATGTACAGGCGCTCATCAACGCGGCGGATATTCCGCATGCAGATGGAGGACCTCAGCGCCTTGGGGGAGGAAGTCGGCTTTTGCTGGTGCCTGTTTCGGATGAGTTCGGAAAGGTCTGGGCGCTCCAGATGATTGATGAGCACGGGAGCAAGTTTTTCCTAAAAGGCGGGCGTTTCAAGGGTTGTGTGTGGCGCCCGGATGATGTTCCGGCGCATTCGGATGCAGTGACGCCGGTAGGGCTGGCGGAAGGCGTGGCAACGGCTATATCGGTTCGGGCCTTGTACGGCGTTCCCTGCTTGGCCGGAATGTGCGCCGGGTTCATGCCTGAGGCGGCCTTAGGCATCAGCAGAGCTTATCCAAGGGCCACTTTGTGGCTGTGTGGGGACAGGGACGCTAACGGAGTAGGGGAAATGGCCGCGCGGATGGCGACGAGCATAGTGCCGCGTTCAAAGCTATTTGTTTGTCCCGGCCCAGCAGGGCTTTCGAGAGATGAGCTGGCGGCGTTCAAGGCGTGGACGGGGCGCGGTAACCCGAAGGACTACAACGATTTTCTGATAGCTAGGAGCTGAATATATGGGAGAGAAAAAACTAGAAATTAAGGAGCCGGAAGGCGCCGTACCCAAATATGCGCGGGGGGCTTGCTACGAGTTTCCCAGCCGGTGTGACGGGCGTGACAAATTCAAGGTCGAGAAAGATGGCATCTATCGGGTGCGCAGTTGTTCGCAGAATGGCGGCGAAGGAGAGAGCAAAACCATCGTGTGCGCCCGGCTTGATGTAGTCGGGAAGTCCTGCGGCCGTGACGGTAAGGGTTGGGGGCGCGTTGTTGAGTTCAAGGATGATAACGGCAAGACTCA
This sequence comes from Mesosutterella multiformis, assembly GCF_003402575.1. Taxonomy (GTDB): domain Bacteria; phylum Pseudomonadota; class Gammaproteobacteria; order Burkholderiales; family Burkholderiaceae_F; genus Mesosutterella; species Mesosutterella multiformis. The sequence goes on along the minus strand of NZ_BGZJ01000001.1, from coordinate 148,498 downwards.
CCGGATGCCAATTTCCATGGCTGAAGTTGGGGCGGGCGGCTCGAAACTTACCCAGCGCCTTCTAAGCGAGGGCTTGCCTTTCTGCGTACCTTCCAGCAGTGGGGGGATGGCGCCCGTGAACCAATTCCTGATGAGTTATCCGCTTGATGAGCTTCCGACTATTCGAACCGTGGATTGCGGCGGCTGGGCGGACGAAAACTTTTCTTGCTTTGTTCTGGGGGACGGGCTAACGGTCAAGGCGCGCAGGGCGGCAGACGCAGAGCTGGGGGCAGCGGCGGCCGCACCGGCGGTGACGGCAAAGGGAACCTTTGAAGAGTGGAAGCGGTTAAACAGTGAGATTGCTCCACACTCCAAGAGACTGAGCTTTGCAATTTGCGTAGCTCTGGCCGCCTCCGTCTTGCCTATTATCGGCGATTCGAGCCGGATTTTTCATTTTTTTGGAAAAACTTCGACCGGAAAGAGCACTGGCCTCAAGGCGGCATCGACCGTCTGGGGAGGCGCCAGCTGGGTGAACACATGGAATCTATCAGCCAATGCAGCCTCAGCTTTAGCTAAGAAGTACAACAACTTGCCGCTGATCCTTGATGAGCTAGGGCAGGCTAAGGATGCTGTCAGAGGAGTTTCCTACACTATCGGGAATGGTGTTGATCGTAGCCGTTCCGACCGGGAAGGGAACGCGAAAGAGTCCAAGGCGTGGAGCCTCTACGCATTGTCTTCAGGCGAGGGATCCTTGGAAGAGATTAAACGCACGGCAGGTAGAGGCGCGGATTCCGGAACCGCAACCGGTGAGCTGGTGCGTTTCATCAATATCCCAGCTCAGGCAGATCCCGAAGATCCTAGCAAGGGTATTTTTGAAACCTTTCCTAAAGGGCTGGCAACGGAAGGCCGCCGGAACTGGATTGATTCCCACTGCGGCAACTGTCCGGTGTATGGGACGGCGGGCGTGGCGTTCCTTCAGACGCTGATTGATGACATCCAGAATAGCGGTGTGGTGGCCTTCAAGGAAAACCTGAGGGCAGGCGTGGCGGCGTTCGAAAAGGGATACCCAGAAGCCTCTTCGTCTGCAACCATGGGGCGTGTGTTGCATGCGTTCGCAATTGTCGCGGTGGCTGGTGAGCTGGCTATCTCTTACGGCGTGTTGCCGTGGAACGAAGGGGATGCCGTGGACGCCGCTCGTGTTTGCTTCGAGGCGTGGGCGTCATCAGCAGAAACACCGGAAGCTCAGGAAGCGGCTTTTATAGAGTCGCTGAAGGAAGACCCGAAGAAGTCTGCAAAGAGTTATCAGATCTACTGGCCGGATGGGAAGATCTGTGATCTGGTCGCTAGCTATAGCCCTGCTTTCGGCCGCTTGATAGTGCAGGGTACGCCGGAAAGCTTGGAGGGGGTAATGGTAATCTACGATTCCCAGCAGTTTGATGATGTCATAGCAAGGGCAGGGCGCGGGCTTCCGAAAAGCAACGCCATTTCTGCGATAGAAAAGCGCGGCCTTTTCTACAGCACCGACAAGCACCACCAGATTTACTCAATCAGGAGGAAATCAGCTGCATTCTCCTTCGGGCTAACGGCAGAAACAAAATACCGGGTGATCGCCTTGATTGACAATCTTGAGCGTATTGACGAGATCATGGATGGAGCTGGGCTTCCTCTGAGGGCGAAGGCGAGGAAGGAGAATGACAATGATTGATCTGGCGAAAGTTGTAGACCGGCACCTTGCTCGGCGTCCCGTAGGTGAGAATGTCCGCCGCACAGAGTGGGCAGAAACCGATATAGAAGACTTGCTAGAGTTCTACCGCGAGCGCTTTGATGTTGCGGTTTATGACGGGGAGCTGGAGGAAGAGCTGGCAAACAGTGATGCCATGGAATCACTGAGGCGCCGGTTTAAGGTGCTTAAATTGATTCAGATCTGAGGCTCAGGAAGCGGCAACGACCAAGAGAAAACTTTTGGAAATTGCCGCTTTTTAGTTATTGCCTTGGCTGCCTTAGTGTTGTCTTGGAAAGCACAGCGCCACAAAAACTACATAAATAATTGATTTATATAAAAATATTGAATTTGTCTTACTGTCTCAGTTGTCTTAGCGTTTTTGAGATAGTAGAAAGGTGCTTGTGTTCGGATTCAGAGAAAAAACCGAACAAGGTGGAGGCTAGCAAAACATGAAAGTACCACACAAAGTACCACATAAAAATCTAAATTGTATAAAATCCCTTTGTTTAAAGTATTTGATGGCTCTCACCCCTTCCGCCAGACGCGCAGCCCTGCTTCTTCAATCTGAGGCAGGGTTTGTTTTTGTCTGGATAGGTTATTAAATAAATATCTATATAAAAAGTTTCCCTGAATTCCCGCGGGAAACCTAATGCGGAATCCCCGCCTGGAGGGGGTCTGCCGGGCAGAACGCCGGAAAGAAGCGGAGAATGGTTTCAAGAGCGGCGGAAAACAGCCCCGGGTTTTAAAAGAAGGGGCTTTTTCGCGGCAGATCCTTACAAACGTAAATAAGAATCGTTAACATAAGGACTTTTGTATTCCGGGCATTCCCCGGTCCCTTAACCGCGCGTATTCAGACCATGTGGCCGTATTTCAGAAAGTATCGGGTTTTTGCCTTCCTAGCCGTGCTCTTTATGGCGGCTGAAGTAGCGGCGGACCTTCTTCTGCCCTCTCTCATGCAGACCCTTGTCGATAAGGGGGTTCTCGGGCTGACGGATGGCGGGCAGGGGAGCGCCCGGGATATTCTGCTTCTCGGATTCACCATGATCGCCATTGTGGCGGGAGGCGCTGTCTGCGGGTCGCTGAACAGCGTATTCGTGAACCTCACGTCACAGAATATCGGGAACGATGTGAGAAAGAAGGTGTTCCGGCGGATTATGCGGTTTTCCTTTCCTCAGCTTGATTCCTTCGGGAGCGGCACCCTGATTACCCGCATGACAAACGATGTCTCGCAGGTTCAGTCGCTCGTTTCCCAGCTGATCCGGGGCGGCGTCCGCACCACGCTCATGATTGCGGGAAGCATCTACTTCATGCATCGCCTGAATCCGGAATTCGGGCTGATTGTTCTTGCGGCGGTTCCTGTGATGGCGTTCTGCGCCGCGGGTTGCGTCGCCTGGGTGAAACCGCTTTTTCCGAAGCTGCAGTCGAGGCTCGATCAGCTGAATGAAATCCTGCAGGAAGATATCTCCGGAATCCGCGTAATCAAGGCTTTCGGCCGCGAGCTTTACGAGCGGATCCGCTTCGGAAGGGCCAATAACCGCCTGATCCGGATGCAGCTGAAGATCCTGCTCGCGTTTTCGTTTCTCAGCCCGGCGATGAATCTCCTGATGAGTCTCGTGGTGGTGGCGCTCCTCTACCGGGGCTCCGTTCTGACGGGATCCGGCGCGGCGACACCGGGTGAAATCATGGCGGGTATCACGTACACCGGGCGGCTTCTTGTTTCCATTCTGATTCTCGTGATGCTTTCTCAGATGATTGCCCGGGGTTTTGCCTCTTGGCGGCGTCTTAGGGAAGTTCTGACCGTAACGCCAGGATTCCGCTACGGTGACGCGGCGACAGGCCCCGGTCCTCAGGGCGAAGTGGAATTCCGGGATGTCACCTTCGGGTACCCGAGACTCGCGTCTCCCATCTTTTCCGGTGTCTCGCTTCGGATTCGGAGCGGAGAAACCGTTGCCGTCATGGGGGCGACGGGATGCGGGAAAACCGCGTTTGCGGGGCTGATACCCCGTTTTTATGACCCGGATGCCGGAACCGTGCTGATTGACGGGCTGGATGTCAGATCTTATAGCCGCGAGGCGCTTCTCGGGAAAGTCTCCTTCGCGCTTCAGAAGAGTGAGCTCTTCAGCGCGACGGTGAGAGAAAACATCTCCTGGGGGAAGCCTGACGCGACGGACGAGGAAATCCGCGCGGCGGCCGCGGCCGCGCAGGCGGATGAATTTATCGCGAAGCTGCCGGAAGGCTACGATACGCTGCTGACTGAGGGCGGCACCAGTCTCTCCGGAGGCCAGAGGCAGAGGATCGCACTGGCGCGGGCGATTCTTAAGCCCGCTGAAATTCTCATTCTGGATGACGCGACAAGCGCTCTTGACACCAAAACCGAGGCCGCGTTTTTCAGCGCCCTGTCTAGGTTCGCCCCGGGTGTTACGAAGATCGTCGTTGCTCAGCGGATTTCCACGGCGCGGCGGGCGGACCGGATCATTGTGCTTGAGAAGGGGCGGATAGCCGGAGTCGGGACTCACGATGAACTCCTCCAAAACTGCGCCGCGTATCAGGAAATCGCGGCCTCTCAGTCGGGGAGGGCGTGAAATGGAAAAGAAGAATTCGGGCAGCTCACGCCGGGGTTCCTGGTTCGCTGAGCATGAGAAAGCGGAGCACGGCCGTGAATCCCTGATCCGGCTTTTGAAGTTCTTCGGTCACGAGAAGATGCTGCTCACCGTGATTCTCGCGGTGGTGCTGATGGGAACCGCCTGCGCGCTGATTATCCCGGCGCTTCAGAGTCACGCGGTTGACATCATCGCGGGGGAGAGGGAAGGGAGTCTCCTCCGGATTCTCGCGCTCTTTGCCGGGCTCTCCGTCTTCTACAGCGTGCTGCAGACCATGCAGGGGTGGTTCTGCGCGAAGCTGGGGCAGCGTCTCATCAAGCGTCTGAGGCGGGATCTCTTCAGTCAGACGATCACGCTGCCGATCGCCTTCATTGACCGCCACTCCCACGGCGACCTGATGAGCCGGATGACAAACGACATCGATAACATTTCGTCCACCGTCTCTATGTCGCTGCCGACCTTCATTTCCGGAATTCTCATGATTACCGGAACAGCGGCCGTGATGCTCTGGTTCTGCTGGCAGCTCGCGCTTCTCAGCTTTGTGAGCGTACTGCTGACGGTGCTCTCGACCAGTCTTCTCTCCAAACCGGTCCGCCGGAATTCAAGAAGCCGGCAGAAGGAGCTTGGAACCCTGAATGGCACCGTGGAAGAAACGGTAGCCGGTTTCCGTACGGTCTCGGCCTACGGGCGGGAGGCTTCCGTTATCCGGTCGTTTGAAGAGACGTCTGAACGTCTGACAAAGGCCGGGGTCCGGACCGAAACCCTGAGCGGAATCTTCGGACCGGTGATGAACGCGATCGGGAATATCAGCTTTGTCATCGTGGCGGCCTTCGGCGGATGGCTCGCGTTCAAGGGCGTCATCACCGTGGGCGTGATTGCCGCGTTTCTTATGTATGTGAGACAGTTCAGCCGCCCGGTGAATGAGCTCTCCATGGTGTATGGGCAGCTCCAGACCGCGGTGGCCGGGGCGGAGCGCGTTTTCTATATTCTTGATCAGAAGCCTGAGCCGAAGGACGGCGCGGAAGCGCCCGTTATTTCAGGTTCAGAAGTTGAGTTCCGGCATGTGAACTTCTCCTACGAGCCGGGGCACTCGGTGATACATGATCTCAGTCTCAGAGTGCCGGCTGGAAAGAAGGTCGCCCTTGTCGGCGCGACGGGAAGCGGCAAGACGACGCTCTCCAACCTCCTTCTCCGGTTCTATGAGCCGGACAGCGGTTCGATCCTGGTCGGAGGTCACGATATCCGCGGGTATTCGCGTCAGAGCCTGAGGCGGCGGATTGCCGTTGTGCTGCAGGATACCGTGCTTTTTTCAGATACGGTCCGCAATAACCTCTCCTACGGGAAACGTGACGCGACGGATGAGGAGCTGATGCGGGCAGCCGAGATGAGTCACTGTGATGATCTGATCCGGGCGCTTCCGGGCGGGCTCGATGCCAGAATCGGCCGAGGCGGCGTGACGCTCAGCGCGGGTGAGCGGCAGCTGCTCGCTATTGCCCGGGCATTTGTCGCGAATCCGGATATTCTGATTCTGGATGAGGCCACATCGAGCGTGGATACCCGGACTGAAAAATCGATTCAGCGTGCGATGCAGCGCGTGATGGAGCGCCGCACGAGTATTGTGATCGCGCACCGCCTTTCAACGATTGAGGACGCGGATCTTGTGGTAGTCATGGATTCGGGGCGAATCGCTGAGTCCGGAACGCATGAGGAGCTGCTGAAGCAGCGGGGCCGCTACGCTGAACTCTATGAGGCTCAGTTTGCCGGAAAGGAAATCTAGGGTCCCTGCTTCAGGCGAGCCGGTGCTTTCCGCCGTGACGGCCCTGGGCAAAAGCCGCCCGGTGTCCCGCTCGGGCCGCCCGGAGCCGTCGGGCGTCATTCGGGTCAATGGTGAGAGGGAGCGTGATTTCGACGCGGTCGCCGTCTGAAAGCGGGGCCGAAGGATCCGCACGGCGTCCCCAGAGCGACAGCGCGGCCTCTTCCGGCATCTGAAGCCCAAACTTCCGGGCCCCTTCCAGTGCGGCCTCCATCGCGGTTGATCCGGATGGAACCGTGATGCTGTACTCGCGGCCCGCACCATCTTTATCAATCCCGCAGACGCGGATCCGAATCAGCTCTTCCGTCATCAGTTCACCTCCGGACGTATCACGCCATACATTGCTAAAATGATCCGTCATTCTACGTGTTTTTTTACATATTCCTTCGGGTAAAAGCTGTGCCATCTGACAATCCACATATCGTCAACCGAAAAGCGCATTTCAACTATGCGATTGAAGAAAAGTTTGAATGCGGTCTGGTTCTGAAAGGCTGGGAAGTGAAGAGCGTCCGCGCGGGCCGTGTGCAGATCGGCGACAGCCACGTCTATGAGTATGGCGGCGAGCTGTGGCTGAGCAACGCCCACATGAACCCGACGGATGAAATCTCAACGCACGAGCGCGCGAATCCTACCCGTACACGCAAGGTGCTGATGCATCGCCGCGAAATCATGCGCCTGATCGGCCGCGTGGAGCGGCAGGGCTACTCGCTGATTCCGCTGGATCTTCATTTCAGCCGGGGCCGCGTGAAGATGACGCTCGCACTTGCAAAAGGCAAGCGTGAATTCGAGAAGCGCGCTGATGAATCGAAGAAGCAGTGGGAACGCGATCGTCAGCGTCTCATGAAGACCCGGACACGAGGCTGAGTCTGAATCGGGATAAAAAACGGGAGGCCGACATCAAGTCGCCTCCCGAAATTTTTGCCTGAAAATCGTTTTCCCGGACTCTCAGTTCAGTGTCGGCGGGACACCAGGTTCAGGAGCCACCTCAATCGGGCTGTTCTTTTCCCCCTCGACGAATTCGCGGAGGAATACGTTCCGGAGTTTTCCCTTCAGCAGCGCCGGAACCCGATCGTAGCGGAAGCGCTCCTCTTCCGGAACCCACTTCCAATAGTTCACCACGGGGCTGTTCATCCCTTCAGGTTTCATGATGGCGCGTGAAGGGCTTCCGCGGCGGCGGACCGACAGGTCTTCCGGGAAATGCGTGAAGAGATGCACGATCACCGGGAAGACCCGCTTCCAGGCATCTTTCAGATCCTCGTTCACGGAGGCCTTTTCCTTTTCGCTCATCGGAGGTTCGGTGGCTGGGTCCTGAGCCATGAATTCCGTGGAACTCTCGATGATGTATTCGAGTGACGCGTGCACGGTGAGCGGGATCGCGTAGTCATAGTATGAGTTCTTCGTTACAAAGCCGAGGTTAAGCGACATGCCGCCCGCGATGTTCTGCCCCCGGAAGATGAAGCAGCCGAGGCACCGCTCACCATGGAGCTCGAAATCAAGTCCTGAGAAGGAGAGCCAGAAAGCGAGTGTGTGAAGGTTATTGAGGAGCGCCTTGGGGATGAATCCCGTAAGCCCCTCTCCGTCCCGCACGATCTGACGGAAAACTTCCGGCGGGTACGCGATCACGTCCTTATAGACTTCCCAGCTGCCGGCAGCGAGCCGTGACTGAATGCTCGACACAACCTGCTCGAAATTTTCGCCGCTCACTGGATCCTGCCACTCTTCCTCTTCTCCTTCTTCCGGGAAACTGGTTTCCGGGTCGAAATCCTCCGCAGCTTCCTCATCCTGTCCTTCAAACCCACCCTCTTCCTGCACCTCCACGGTGCCGGTTTCGGGATGATCCTCGGGGTTTGAGGAGAGCGGCGGGAGCAGTCCGCGCAGCTGCGGAATCACGATTCCCTGCATGTAGAAGTCGCCCGGAATCAGTATGTCTTCAGGCCAGCTCGCTTTCGAGATGTGCTTCAGGCTCCTCTGCGAGCGGTACATCCCGGCAAGCTCATCATCGAACCCGGGGAAACTTCCCTGAAGCTGCCAGAGAAAGTGCTCAGGCGGCAGGATGTCAGCGATCCGTTCGCCATAAAGAGGAAAGTCGGCAGTTCCCTTCATTTCATCATCAATATGAAGTTTGGCCGATGGTTTTTCTGAAGACATGCGAGAATTATCCGGACTCCTGCCGGGAGACAGCTAGTGTGTGATGCGGCGAGCCCCTTGAAAAGGGCTGAAAAGACACCGCGTTGCAGCCCGGGGCAAGGTCACTCATGATACCTTAAAGGAGTCTGCTGAGCAGGACGGCAGTTGTATTCTTTTTCCATATGGCTTACAGAAGAATTCTCCACGTCGACATGGACGCGTTCTACGCGTCTGTCGAGCAGCGCGACCATCCGGAACTCCGGGGCCGTCCGATAGCGGTCGGCAGGGGAGAAGGGCGGGGAGTGGTTGCGACCGCGAGTTATGAAGCCAGGCGTTACGGTGTTCACTCGGCAATGCCGTCCTACCGCGCAAAAGAGCTGTGCCCGAATCTCATCTTCATCCACCCGAATATGCAGCGCTATAAGGAAGTGTCGGGCGCGATCCAGGCTATTTTCCGCCGCTACACGCCGCTGGTGCAGCCCATTTCGATCGATGAAGCGTTTCTGGATATCACGGAGAGCCCGATTCCGTTCGCGAGCGGCACAGAGGCTGCGCTCAGAATCAAGCGTGAAATCCGAGAGGAACTCTCGCTTGTTGCGTCGATCGGCGTTTCCTTTAATAAGTTCCTCGCGAAAATCGCGAGCGACTGGAAGAAGCCTGACGGACTCTTTGAGGTGAAGCCCGAAGATGCGCTGCGCTTTATTGACCAGCTTCCGATTGAGTCTTTCTGGGGAATCGGCCCCGCGACCGCGAAAAAAATGCATGGTCTTGGGATTTCAACCGGAGAGGAACTGCGGCGGCAGCCGCTCTCGGAACTGGTGCGGCTTTTCGGGTCCGCAGGGGAAATCTATTACAGCTTTGCGCGCGGAATTGATCCCCGGCCGGTGAACCCGAACCGTGACCGGAAGTCAGTCGGCGCTGAGACAACGCTTGAGTGGAACGCGGGAAGTGCGGAAGACGTGCTTCGGGAGCTGCTGCCGGTGGAAATGAGTCTCATGAGGCGGCTCGCCCGCAACCGATTCCTCGGGGACACGCTGACACTGAAACTGAAGTTCGCGGATTTCCGTCAGATTACCCGATCGAAAATGGCGGGGCACCCGATACAGGATCCCCGTGAGGTAAGGCGGCTTTCTGAAGAGCTGCTTTCGGATGTCACGATTCCCGCGTCGGGGGTTCGGCTCGTTGGGTTATCGGTGTCACGGAGCGAAGGCGTACGCGGCACGCCTTCGCAGCCGGAACTTTTTTCAGAGTGAAGCTTATGGGGTGCTGAGCCGCTGCTTCAGGAAGAACGCGGCGTCCTGAAGCGCTTCCTTCGCGGCGTGGCTCCCGATCTTTTCAAGGAACCCGTGCGCGGCGTCCTGGATACTGCACCAGATGACCGGGACGCGAGCGGCATCGAGCCTCTGCGCGAAAAGCCTTCCTTCGTCGTGACGGATATCGTGTTCCGCGGTGATGATCATTGTGGGGGGCAGCCCCGCGAGTGACCGGGAGGCCATTGGGGACACCCGGGGGTCGTCCCGTCTCACGCCTTTCAGCGCGTACGAGGCAAACCAGTCAGAAAGCGATTTTGTCACCGGCCCGCCCTCGGAAAAAATCCGGCGCGAAGCGAGTGACTCCGCTTCCCGCCGCTGATCAAGCGACGGATAGAAGAGAAGGAGGGCCGCCGGACGCTGAGGAGTGTCAGCGGAGGCAACCGCGGTTGAGGCGGCAAGAGACGCCCCGGCGCTGTCACCTGAAAGAGCGAGCTTTCCGGGATCGATGCCGTAATCAGACGCGTGAGACTGAATAAAGCGGAAGATCGCAAGCGCGTCATCCGCCGCGGCCGGCATCGGGGACTCGGGCCCCAGCCGGTAGTCAGCGGAGATTACAGTGAGCCCGGAGGCTGCCGCGAGACTCCGGACCGCAGCGTCATGCGTGTCAACAGAGCCGATTACCCAGCCGCCGCCATGAAAGAAAAGCACCGCGCCTCCCGGAACCGGGGCTTCCTTCGGACGGTAAAGCCGTCCACGGAAGGTACCGGTTTCTGCCGGGATCTCGATATCGCGGACCGTTTCCACCTCTGCCCGCCTGGGTGTCGCGGCGGCCAGCTTCTCGTATGCCGCCCGGGCTTCAGGCGGCGTCATGGATGTGAAGGACGCGGGGGAGGATTTCCTCCCCGTACCCTGGTTGACAGACGCCATGGATGATCTCCAGAAGATTGCCGGAATCAGACCCGCGTGGGCATCTCGTAGTCAGGCGCGGTGTCGCTGTGAGACACCTCACTGAAGACGGAGCGCCACATCGGGTAGTAGGTACCGTAAAAAATTGCCGTTCCGAGGAGTGTGACCGGGAGGAGAACAAAGATCGCGATGGATCCGGCTCCCATGACACCGAGCAGCACCGAGGCGCAGCCGATCATCACGGAGAAAGTGAAGAAGGCAAGGAAGAGCGCCGTGATCACGGCCGCGAGATTGGTAAGACAGCCGGTGAACGAATAAAAAAGCGCCTTTCCGATCGTCATATTCTTCAGATAGATGAGGAGCGGCGTGAACCACATTGCCATCATGCACGGAATGTAGAAAGCCGTGGAGGCGATGATGGCTCCGTACGGAATATGCTGAAGCGCGGAGCTCCAGACCACGCGGTCATCTTTCGTGATCTGCCACTGCGCGATTTCATCCGCGCCGAGGAACTGCCAGATCGCGGCTGCCGTGACGAGAACGATCGAATAAAGAATGCCGGCCCGGACGAGACGCAGGCGCGTATCCGGTTTGGCGAAGGATTCGGCGAGCGGCCGCGTGCTCGGAATTTTCCCCGCGAGCGTATCGCGGCCCGCCCCGGCAATCATGATGGTGCCGAACGGCCAGAAGAACCCCGCGAACACAATGCCTACGATCGGGATCAGGCCAAGAAGCCCCATGATGCCAGCGTAGGCGATGACAACAGCAGTGAAGGACAGGGGCTGCAGCCTGACAGTCTTCAGACTGTCGCGGAACCAGCCCGTGCCGAGTCGGATTTGTTCAAATAGTCTCATGGGCTCAGTCGGTCGAGGCTTCAGGCCAGTAAAGATCACAGACCTGGCGGTTCACGAGAATACGGCGGAACTCTTCCGGGTCGTGAGGCTTCAGAAGCGCGGCGTCCCGCGGTTCATAGAAGTCAGAAAGACGGCTCACCCAGAAGCGGAATGCCGCGGCGCAGAGCACCCCGCGCCACATCTGCTTTTCGAGTCCCGAGAGCGGACGCACGAAGGCGTACGCGTCGAGAAACGCCTTTTCGCGTTCCGGAATGAATTCCCCGGTCTTCATATCGGTGCACCAGTCATTCATCGTGACCGCGAGGTCATAAATGAAGGGGACACAGCCCGCGAAGAAGAAATCGAAAACCCCGGTAACGCGCTCGTGCCCGGTACCGATATCGGAGACTTTCGCGTTATTGCGGAAGAGGTCTGAGTGACAGGCTCCGGCGGGAAGCGCTTTCCAAGCTTCTCCTCCCTGAAGGGCGATCTGAGCCTGAAGCTCGTGGGCGAGCCCGCTTCGGATGTCGGCCGGCACAATGGGAAGAATTCTCGGGATGGTTTCTATCCACCAGGCAAGACCCCGTGGGTTCTCCTGCCAGAGCTTGAAGTCCTGAACCGCGAGATGCATGCGGGCAAGCGTTTCACCCATCGAGGCACAGGTCGGAGCCGTGACTTCCCGGCCGTCTTCTCCCGGCAGGCGGTTCGTGAGAATAGCGGGCTTTCCGTCATAGTGATCGAAAAGGTCGCCGTTCTTCGTCCGGAGAGGGCGCGCGACCGCGCAGCCTTTTTCACCAAGGTGCTCCATCAGCGAGAGATAGAAGGGAAGAGTCTTATCCGTGAGCTTCTCAAAAATCGTCAGCACCCAGCGGCCGGTGTCTGTATCCACGAAGTAATTCGTGTTTTCGATGCCGGACGCAATCGGTGTGATCGAGCGGAAGGCTCCGGCCGGCCAGCGCGAAATAAAGTCTTTCGCGGAAATTTCAGGAACGGTAGTAAATACAGCCATGATGTCTGTCCGTGAAAGAGGGGGCTACCAGCCGAAATGAATCTGACGGGTCGTGCCGGTGGTGCTCTTCGGGTTGCCGCCCGGCGTGTCGTCAGCGGGGCGCTCTGAACGGTTCTCAATCGTATACGGGATATGAGTGGAACCCGGAGTCACGATGTACTCGACCACACGGTTATTCTGATCGCGCACCTGCTGAATCGTAGTGTTTTTGGCAGGCGGTTCAGGAGCCTTGCCAGCCTCGCGCTCAGCGCGGGCCTTTTCCATATCCGCTTTCGTCGGAAGCAGGGGGTTAGCGTCCTCGGGATTCGCGGTTTTGGCCGCGGCATCCGCGGAGGGGGCGGGAGTGGCCGGAGCCGCGATCGCCGGAAGAGCGATAGCGGCGGATGCGATAACCGCAAGGGCAAATTGTTTAAGCATGAAATCCCTCCTTGGGGTTTGAAATGCACCGGGGGCCCAATGGGGAACTCGGCTGTTCGTGCGCCGCATAGTGCGCGGCTTTTAGGATTATTGTGCCATGCTCCACGGGGGATGACAGAGCCGGATGGCCTTTTTCGTGGCTAAGCAATGCAGAAAACGGGAAACCCGTTTAGAGTTGTTCCCGGACGCCATCTTCAGGGCATCCCGTTTCACAGGAACAGACCATGTCACAGACGCTGCTATTAATAGACGGATCGAATTACCTTTTCCGGGCGTTTCACGCGCTGCCCGATCTCAGAACGAGTGCCGGAGAGCCGACAGGGGCGATCAAGGGTTTCGTCTCAATGCTGGGAGCCGTTCGGGCAATCGTGAAGCCGGACTTCGGCGTCTGTGTTTTTGACGCGAAGGGGAAGACGTTCCGATCTGACATCTACCCGGAGTACAAAGCGAACCGTCCGCCGATGCCGGATGATCTCGCGAGCCAGATCCGTCCGATTCAGGAGTTTGTCGTGGCGATGGGCTGGAAGCTCATCGTTCAGGAAGGCGTTGAGGCAGATGATGTAATCGGAACCCTTGCCACCCGGGCGAAGGCCCGCGGCATCAAGAGCTTTATCGCGACCGGAGACAAGGATCTCAATCAGCTCGTTGAGGACGGCGAAATCGTGACGATCAATACGATGAGTCACGAGGTGCTCGATGAAGCGGGCGTCACCGCGAAATTCGGCGTTCCCCCTTCCCGGATCATTGATTACCTCGCGCTCATGGGAGACAAGGTCGATAACGTTCCCGGGATCAATAAGTGCGGTCCGAAGACCGCGGCAAAGTGGATCTCTGAGTACGGGAGTCTTGATGGTGTCCGCGAGCACGCCTCTGAAGTGAAGGGGAAGATCGGCGAATACCTGCGTGAGGGACTTCCGTTCCTTGATAAAGCGCGCGATCTCGTCACAATCCGTACCGCGGTTGAAATTCCGGAAGTGAAGACAGAAGCGGATCTCGTGATCCGGGATCCGGATGAGGAGACGCTTGAGGCGCTCTATCGCCGCTGGGAAATGAAGACAGGCGGAAGCCGCGCGAAGAAGCAGCTCGCCCGGGCTGTGAAGAAGCCGGGCGAAGAGGGGCCGCAGCCCGGGGCTCAGATGGATCTCTTCGCGGCGCTTCCTCCGAAGGTGGATTCAGATCTGATGCCGCTCACGCCGACGTCCGCTGAGGACCCGGTTGCCTATAAGCTGATTGTGGATGAGCCGACACTCGGAGAAGCGCTTGAATCGCTCTCCGCCGCGGAGAGTTCGGTGATCCCCGCGGGGATGCAGATTTTTACGGACAGCACGGAACCGCTCCGCGCCCGTCTGACGGGACTCGCGATCAGCGCGGGCCCCGTGGGGAGCTGGTATGTGCCGCTGACAGGCGAGTCCGGAATCCGGACTCCTGAGCAGCAGACGGTGATCGAGGGGCTGAAGCCCTGGCTCGAGGGAAAGGCGAGGAAAGTCGCGCACAGCGCCAAATTCGTGCTTCACGTGATGGCGAATGAAGGGATCCGTCTTCTCGCGCCAGGGGCCGGCAGGCTCGATGACACGAGGCTTGAAGACTACGTGCTTGAATCGCATAACCGCCATGAGCTTGAGCGTCTGAGCCTTCGCTGGCTGCACCGCGATATTCCGGGAACTGAAGAAGTTTTCGGAAAAGGCGCGTCGAAAAAGGCGACTCACGAGGTGGAACCCGAAAAGGCCGCCCGGTGTGGTGTCGAGCAGGCTGCGGCAATCCGGACGCTTCATGCCCGCTTCACGATGAAGCTCGCGGAAGACCCGGGGCAGAAGCTTACGAGCATTTATGAGGAGATCGAACTTCCGACCGAGCGTGTGCTCTTCCGTATGGAGCGGACCGGAACGCTGATCGATACAGAGCTGCTCCACCGTCAGAGCAAGGCGCTGGGGAAAGAGATTGAGAAGCTTGAAGAGAAAGCCTGGAGTGAGGCGGGAGAAAAATTTAATCTCGGGTCGCCTAAGCAGCTCTCTCACATCCTTTTCGAGAAGCTTGCGATTCCGGCAGGCAAGAAAACGGCTTCGGGCGGCTATTCAACGGGTGAGGATGTGCTATCCGAACTTGCGCTCACTTATCCGCTTCCGAAGACGATTCTTGAGTACCGAGCTCTCAGCAAACTGAAGAGCACCTACACCGATAAGCTCCCGAAGATGGTGTTCGAGGGAGACGGCCGGGTGCACACGACGTTCGGACAGGCTACCGCGGTGACCGGGCGTCTGGCATCTTCGGACCCAAATCTGCAGAACATCCCGGTCCGGACTGAGGAAGGGCGCAAGGTGCGCGAGGCTTTCATCGCTCCGAGGGGCTGCAAAATCATTTCGGCTGACTATTCCCAGATCGAGCTTCGGATCATGGCGCATATTTCCGAAGATCCCGGGCTGATTTCGGCTTTCCGGCACGGGATGGATGTGCACCGCGCCACGGCTTCAGAAGTTTTCGGTGTCGCGCCGGACGCTGTGACGCCGGATCAGCGCCGGATGGCGAAGGTGATCAATTTCGGCCTGATCTACGGGATGAGCGCGTTCGGCCTCGCGCAGAATCTCGGTGTCAGCCGGGGCGAGGCCGCGGGCTATATCGATCAGTATTTCACGCGTTACCCGAAGGTGCGTGAGTATATGGAAAAGACCCGGAAGCTCGCGCATGAACGCGGATACGTGGAAACGGCTTTTGGGCGGCGTCTCTGGCTGCCGGATATCACGAGCTCACGGGCCGCGGTCCGGGCCGGCGCGGAACGCCAGGCCATTAACGCCCCGATGCAGGGGACGGCCGCCGATCTGATCAAAATGGCGATGGTGGCGGTTGAGAAGTGGCTTGAAACCTCAGGGCTTAAGAGCCGCATGGTGCTTCAGGTGCATGATGAACTCGTCCTTGAAGTGCCGGAGGATGAAGTGGAGACCGTGAAAGAGAAGCTTCCCGAAATCATGGACGGAGTTGCAACACTTCGTGTCCCCCTCATTGCGTCGGTCGGCGTAGGTGAGAATTGGGAGGCGGCTCATTAGACCGGACAGGTCTGGGGAAAGGAGTCCTTCGGGACTCCTTTTTTATTAACGCTATGAATAAATTGAATAAAGAAACGTATAAGACTTTAATCCCAAAACCTAACTGTGATAGCTATATAGGGTAGAAAGTATCAATTTCGATACGCTTCAGTGAAATCCCCGAGAGACTACTCAGGGAGTAATACTGTCTTTAAAATACAGTTTTCATAAACCTACCGTAGGGAGTCTGTTTAGGACTGCCGGCTTAAGTCCGCAGCGCTAAGGAAGCTCCTCACTACGGGGTAGAGCTCGGACAAGGGCTCTGTCAGGAGAGTTTCCCTGTGGCAGCGCCTCGGTTTCTCACGAGGAATAAAGGCTGCCGGATGTGTTCATCTCACACGAAGGAAACAAAAGAAAGATGTTTTATTCAGGCGTACTCGTCACGGCAAATCCGGGAGAACTGGAGAAAGCCGTGCAAAGCGTGGAAGGGAAGGGTCTCGAGATTTATCACCGTGATCCTGACGCCGAACGCTTTATTGCCGTGATTGAAGGTGAAACGATTCAGAGCGAGGCGGATCTCTTCAAGGATTTGATCACGCTTCCCGGCATCCAGAATGTCTCTCTGGTCGCGAACCTGGAAGATACGGAAGAAGAACAGCAGTAATTTACAAAGCAGTATTTAAAGCAGTTTTATCAACGGCTGAAACCCGGGGAAATAGGAGTTCGGGAGACTCCTGCAGCATTCTCTGGCGGACGCCACCCGACAGAAAGCGGCACACACTTAATAAGCCGCTCTGCGGGGTATAAAGAGGAGAAGCAAATGGAGAACCAGAACCCGGTTTCTGCGGTCCGCGTGAGCCGTCGCCGTCTGATGAAGGCTGGCGTCGCTGCTTCCGCAGCCAAGATCGCAGGCATTCCGATCACTGTTATTGCCGCGAATGAAGCCGCTGCCGCTGAGCAGGGCATCAAGTGGACGAAGGGCGTGTGCCGTTTCTGCGGCACGGGCTGCGGCCTCCTGGTCGGTACGAAGAACGGCAAGATTGTGGCCACGAAGGGTGATCCGGACTGCGAAGTGAATCGCGGTCTCACCTGCATGAAGGGCTACTACAACTCTGAGATTATCTACGGCAAGGACCGTCTCACGCAGCCCCTGATGCGCCGTACGAACGGCAAGTTCGATAAGAACGGCAAGTTTGAGCCTGTGTCCTGGAAGGAAGCGTTTGACGAGCTCGAGAAGCACTGGCGCAAGGCCTATCAGGAACTCGGCCCGACCGGCGTCGGCATTTTCGGTTCCGGTCAGTACACGATTCCGGAAGGCGTCGCCGTTGTGAAACTTCTGAAGGCTGGCTTCCGCTCGAATAACATCGACCCGAACGCCCGTCTGTGCATGGCTTCCGCCGTGGTCGGTATGTATCAGACCTTCGGTGTTGACGAGCCGTCCGCCTGCTATCACGATCTGGAAATCACGCAGAACCTGGTCCTCTGGGGCAACAACCCCGCGGAAGCCCACCCGGTGCTCTGGAACCGCATCGTTGCCGCGAAGCGCGCGAACCCGGGTTACAAGATCTTCAATATCCAGACCCATCCGACGCTCTCCTCCCGTTTTGCTGACGTCGATATCATCTTCAAGCCGAACACGGACCTCGCGATCGCGAACTACATTCTTCGCGAAATCATGCACCGCGGCTGCTACGACAAGGACTTCATCGAGAAGCACTGCATCTTCGCGACCGGTCCGTATGACATCGGTTACGGCATGCGTCCGACCGAGAAGTTTGCCTATCCGGCTGAGCGTGATACCCAGGCGAAGCAGGTGAAGAAGGTCCTCTCTGAGGATGAAGCTATCGCCCAGCGCAAGGCTCCGGGTGAAGCGGTTGAGCAGAAGAATGCGGGCGGCCCCGCCGGCAATCACTGGCAGATCACGATCGAAGACTTCAAGAAGGGTGTTGAACCCTATACGCTTGAATTCGTTTCCCGCGTCGCGAAGGGCAATCCTGACGAGTCCACTTCTGACTTCGCGAAGAAGCTGAAGATGCTCGCTGACGTTTACTGCGACAAGGCGAACCGTGTGCTGTCGACTGGCTGCATGGGCACGAACCAGCACCAGCGCGGCTCGTGGATCAATGAGCAGCTCTACGCGATTCACCTCCTGATGGGCAAGCAGGCGAAGCCGGGCAGCAGCATGTTCTCGCTCACCGGTCAGCCTTCTGCCTGCGGTACCTGCCGTGAAGTCGGCACGTTCTCTCACCGTCTGCCGTCTGACATGCTGGTCGCGAATCCCGCGCACCGCGCCAAGGCTGAAAAGATCTGGGGTCTGCCTGAAGGCACGCTGAATGGCCAGGTGGGCTTCGACGCGATGAAGATGGTCCGCGGTCTTGAAGACGGCTCGATGCGCGTCCTCTGGACGCAGGTCGTGAACATCTTCCAGTCCCTCCCGAATGCCACGCACTGGCTGAAGGCTGCCCGTAAGCCCGAGAACTTCATCGTGGTGGCGGATGCCTACCCGACGTTCTCCGCTAAGAACGCGGCTGACCTTATCCTGCCGGCTGCGATGATCTTCGAAAAGTGGGGCGCTTACGGCAACGGCGAACGCCGTACGAATGGCTGGTCTCAGATGGTGCAGGCTCCGGGCGAAGCCAAGTCTGACGTCTGGATGATGCTGGAATTCGCGAAGCGCTTCAAGGTGAAGGAATGCTGGTGCGAGCAGAAGCTGCCGGGCGGCAAGACCCTCCCGAATGTGCTCGACAAGGCAAAGGCGATGGGTATCGACCCCGAGGCCTCGCTCTACGATGTGGTCTTCCACAATGCCTTCGCGAAGAAGGTTGCCTGGCCGGATCCGCTCTATAAGGGTGTTCACTGCGGCACGGCTGAGGATCTCGGTGACGGCTGGTTCCCGGAAAAGGCTCTGTACGAGGAGTACTGGCAGTTCACTCAGGGCGCTCACCAGATCGCTCACTTCGATGAAGTGGTGAAGGGACACGGCATTGTCTGGCCCTACATCAACGGCAAGAGCATTTCTTACCGCTTCAACGGCATGTATGACCCGTTCTGCAACGGCGCGGACTTCCTCTTCTACGGCCCGCTGATGAAGGCGATTCCTTCCGGCAACCTCGACGCTGTGACGGATAAGACTCCGAAGCCGCTGCCTGGCAAGGCGAAGATCTTCTTCCGTCCGTATGCTGAAGCGGTTGAAGTGCCGGATTCGCACTACGACCTCTGGTTTGATACGGGCCGCTTCATGGAGCATTGGCACACCGGTTCGATGACCGGCCGTGTCGCGGCGCTCCATAAGGCCCTGCCGGAAGGCATGCTCTACATGAACGCGGCTGACGCCAAGGCCCGCGGCATTGCGGACGGCGATCGCATCAAGATCACGAGCCGCCGCGCCACGGTGTTCGCGAAGGCCTGCATCGGCGGCCGTATGCCGGTTACCCGCGGTATCACGTTCGCTGCGTTCTTTGACGAGAACGTTCAGATGAACCAGCTCTGCCTCGACGCGACCTGCCCGCTCTCTCTTGAACCGGATTACAAGAAGTGCGCAATCCGTGTTGAGAAGGCCTGATATCTAACCGTAACCAGCTTCCGGTTCTCCGCCGCCAGTCGGCGGGATCCGGAGGCGGAAAAGAGGAATTAATCATGATGAAAAAAGCTCTTAAGGCTGCGGTTCTGAGCGGTATTGCAGCTATGTTCAGTGTGGCGCTCGCCGGCAACGCGGCCGCTGCCCAGACTCAGACGGCGGCTTCCGCCGGTCCCGTGAATGTCCTGATCAAGCATGACACGAAGGGCATGGAAATCACGAAGGACAAGAACATGTGCGTGATGTGCCACGCCGACGACTACGGTCGTATCGGCAAGGCAAAGAAGGGTGAGGAAGGCACTGAAATGCCGGCCAACCACTGGGTGAAGGGCAAAGACGGCAAGATGACCGTTGCCCCCCAGCGCTGGAACTGCACGATCTGCCACAGCCCGGCGAACAATAACTAATTGCTCGCTTGCGGGAAGAGGCGGTTTTCCGCCTCTTCGCTGAAAAAAAGAATCCTGGAACTTAAAAAATTCCAGGATTTTTTATTGCTTCAAAGCGGGAGCGAGGTCTCAGTCGCAGGCGCCGGCGACTGACGGCACGATGCGAAGCAGAGTCTTCCCTTCGGCATTGATAAGAAGAAGTCCCTTGCCATCCTTCTTCACAGTCTTCACGCCCTTCAGGGCCGTGGTGAAGGCGGCCTCAGGTTCGAGGAACGCTTTCGCGCAGCGGCGGTCCGTGGTCGGCTGATAGTTCACGGAAAGCGAGTCGCCATCCGCCTTCCAGCTTCCTTTGAAGTCATTGCAGCCCGCGTTTCCGGCAATTGAGCCGTCTTTCCTGAACTGAATCTCAGGCGGCACCTCGCAGCTTGAGCCCTTCGGAAGCTCCATCATCCAGCTCGTGCCGGCAAGAGACGCGGCGGCGCCAGGGGCAGCAAAAGCAGTGGTCGAGATCATGGCGGCAATGGCCGCGGCAAAAATCGAACGGCGAAGAGTCATGGCGTTCCGGGTATCCTTCTGGAAAAAGTTACTGATCGGTAAAGGATAGCGCGGGAAGTCCCCGCGCGAGATCCTTAGCCGTGCTTTGCCTGATTTTTCTTGATAAAAAGTGTTGCTACGATGCCGGCCGCGATAATGATCGCGATACCGACGCCCGCGTCAAGCGAAATCCGGTCACCGAAGAAGAAGTAACCGAAGATCGTTGCGAAAATAATCGCGGAGTACTGAAGGACAGACGACACGAGAATGTTCTTCACGCCGTAGGCCTGCGTCATGCAGAGCTGAGCGATGGTGGCCGAGATACCCATGCCGGTGAGCGGGAGGAGGCTCTGCATATTGATGGCGGAGAAGCTCCCGTGCGCGATGAGGTGACCGATAAAGCCCCAGAGCGTGCCGAACGACGTGTAGTAGAACACGATTCGCCAGGTCGGCTCGTGAAGCTTCGCGAGTTCCCGGATCTGAAGTCCCACAAAGGCAGCGAGGAATCCGGAGCAGAGGCCGATCAGAGCCGGTTTGATCTGTCCGGTTTCAACAGTCGGATGCAGCATCAGGACGACACCGGCGAACCCTGCAATGGTCGCGATGATCAGCCCCCAGGGAATTTTCGCGTGCCGTCTCAGCACCATCACAAATACGAAGAGCGCCATGAAGATCGGGTTCGTGTAGTTCAGCGTGAGACCTGTAGCGAGCGGCAGAAACCCCATCGAATAGAACCAGATCGTCATCGAGAAGGTGCCGATGAAGCTTCGCTTGAAGTGACCGAAAATATAAGGCGTCCGGATTGTGCGGTGAGTGGCGAAGATCCACCCTCCAATCAGAATCACACCGAAAAGCGACCGGTAACCGACGAGTTCAAAGAATGAAAAGTGGCTTGCCCCCATTTTCACAAAGGCAGCCATAAGGGCGAAGAAGAACGACGCCCCGAGCATCCAGAATGATCGCATGCGAAGCTCCGCGGCAGGCGGGTGAAGAATTTAATCAATGAAGGCGCACATTTTAGCGCCGCGCGTGCATGGCCCGCCGCATCCTCTCTACTTGTGATCGATGGCTTTCATGTGGCTCTTCGTGAGGAGTGTCGCTGCGGAGCCAGCGGCGATGATGACCGCGATGCCAAGAATCGCGACTGGCGGAATCGACTCCCCGAAGAACACCGCGCTGATTACGGCAGAGAAAGCAATCGCCGAGAACTGAAGCACAGAGGTAAGGAGAAGATTCCCGGCGCCGAACGCCCGCGTAAGGCAGAGCTGCGCAAATAGCCCGAAGAGCCCGGTACCGGCGAGCGCCGCGATACCACGGAAAGAGGGCACAACCGAAATGCCGCCCGGCTCAAAGAACGAGCCAAGGAGCCCAAAGAGGGAACCGAAAAACGTGAAGTAGAAAACAATCCTCCAGACCGGTTCGTGCAGTTTATTCAGATCCCGGACCTGCAGATACGCCCAGGTTGAAAGGATGCCGCAGGCAAGACCGATCAGAGCGATATGCTCCTGTCCCGCAGAGACAGTGGGCCGAAGTACCATCAGAATGCCGACAAACCCGACAGCAATCGCGGCGATCAGGCTCCAGGCGACCGGGAGCTTCTTTTTATAGGAGACCGCGACGACGAAAAGCGCCATGAAGAGCGGGCTTGTGTAGTTCAGTGTCATGCCGGTTTCAAGCGGCAGCTTGCCCAGCGTCCAGAACCATAAAGCGAGGTTCCCGATACCGATGAAACAGCGCTTGAAGTGTCCCCAGAGGTAATGCGTCCGGATTTCCCGTCTCGTCGCGATGATCCAGGCGGCAATCGCGATGCAGCCAATCGCGGAACGGTAGAAGACAAGCGTGAAAGTTCCGTAGTCTGCGGCACCCCACTTGGTACAGGCGGCCATAAGGGCGAAGAAAAGCGACGCGAGAAGCATCCAGAGAGACTGCATGGGGAAAACCTTTGAAAACCGGAAACAGCCGCCGCCGGCGGCAAAGATTTTTACATTTTAGCGATGCCGGTCAGGTGAGAATAGCTGCGATCCTTCAGGATACCGATTTCACATAGTGTCCCGGAGCGCATTGGCTCCGGAAAGCGTGTTGCATACCCATCAAGCCCGGTAAAATACCCCCATGGTGAATTCTTTTTGGTTTGAGGATTGTGCGGATGTCGGTTAAGGCGCAGAAGGACCCGGAGAAGCTCTCGTATGAAGAAGCGATGAGCGAACTTGAATCGCTAGTCGGCCGTATGGAGCAGGGCGGACTGACACTTGAAGAGTCGGTTGAAAGCTATGCCCGCGGCATTGCGCTCACGAAGGCGTGCCGTGCCAAGCTTGACCGCGCTGAGGAACGGATCCGGAAGCTGGATGAAGAGGGAAAGCTCTCCCCTGTGAAGGCGTCAGACCTCCGGCCTGACAGCGCGTCGCGGGCTGAGCCTGCGGCCTCCGCTGCCGCCTCGCCTGCCGCTTCGGATGATTTCGGCGACGTTCCTTTCTGACGCAATGAACGCCAAGGAGAAACAGATGTCTGAAGTGTCTTTCAGGGACTGGATGAAGGAACGCCAGGCGCATTTTGAAAGTGTGGCCGAAGCGGGAATTCCGGGTTCGGATGTCTTCCCGCAGGGGCTGCATGAAGCGATGCGCTGGTCGATCCTGGAAGGAGGGAAGCGCGTCCGCCCGCTGCTTTGCTACGCGGCGTCCGCGATTACCCGCGCGAAGCCTGAGGCGGCTGACGCAGCAGCGCTTTCCCTTGAATGCATCCATTCCTATTCGCTTGTGCATGACGATCTTCCCTGCATGGATAACGATCTTCTGCGGCACGGCAAGGCATCGACCCACGCGAAGTTTGGTTTTGCCGAAGCGGTGCTCGCGGGTGACGCTCTTCAGGCAGAGGCGTTCCGGGTGATCGCGGACGCTCCGGTTGAGCCGCGGTCAGCAGTGCGCCTTACGCGGATTCTCGCGGAGGCGGCCGGATCCCGCGGCATGTGCGGCGGTCAGGCGTACGATCTGTCGCTTACCGGAAGCCGGAATGCCGCGATCGCGATTGAGGATCTGCGGCGGCTTCACGCGATGAAGACCGGTGCTCTGATCCGGGCCGCGGTTCTGATGGGCGCGGTGTCGGGAGACATCCCTGAAACGGATGAGCGGAAGCTTCTCGACTCGCTCTCAGATTTTGGGCGTGCAATCGGACTCGCGTTCCAGGTGGTGGATGATGTGCTTGATGTGACAGGCAGCGCGGAGACTCTTGGAAAAACCGCCGGAAAGGATGAAGCAGAAGAGAAGCCCACCTATGTGTCGCTTCTTGGACTTGAGGGGGCCAGAAGCCTTGCCCAGCAGAGCTGCAGCGAAGCGCTTGCGGCTCTGGATCAGATTGAATCACTGCCGGGTTATGCCGGCTCGACGAAGCGGCTCGCGGAAATCGCGGGCTATGTTGTCAATCGGGACCGCTGATGAGTACAGACCTGAAAGAAAAGAAAACTGAGACGGCAGGCGAAATCAACGCCCGGGACGCTTACCCCTACCGTTTCCTCGGGGCGATCAATTCCCCGGAGGATCTGCGGAAGCTTTCCAGCGCGGATCTGCCCCTGCTCGCGGCTGAGCTCCGTCACTTCATTGTGAACTCAGTCTCGCAGACGGGCGGTCACCTGGCGTCGAGTCTCGGCGCGGTGGAGCTTGCCGTGGCGCTTCACTATGTCTTCAATACCCCGGATGATCCGATCGTCTGGGATGTGGGGCATCAGGCTTACGCTCATAAGATCCTCACAGGGCGGCGCGAAGCGATGGCGACGCTCCGGCAGACGGGCGGCATTTCGGGGTTCCCGAAGCGCTCCGAAAGCCCGTATGACGCCTTTGGCACAGGGCACGCGTCTACCTCGGTGTCCGCGGCGCTTGGCATGGCGGTCGCGTCTTATCTGCAGGGTGCTACCGAACGGTGGCATGTCGCTGTGATTGGCGACGGGGCGCTCACCGGCGGCATGGCGATTGAAGCCCTGAATGACGCCGGGTCCTGGAAGGATCAGATCCGTCTCCTCATTATTCTGAACGACAACAATTACTCGATCTCAGCCCCGGTCGGAGCGCTTTCAAAGAACCTGACGAAGCTCGTTTCAACTCCTGCGTTCCTTGGAGCGCGGGAGCGGTCGAAGCAGGTGCTGTCGCATCTTCCGAGTCTCTGGGAATTCGCGAAACGCTTTGAGAAGCAGGCGATGAATTTTGTGTCGCCTCCTTCCTCCCTCTTCTCCACGTTCGACCTCAATTATTTCGGGCCGATCGATGGAAACGATATTTCGTACCTGGTCCGCGTGCTTCAGAATCTGAAGACACAGCGGGGCCCGATTGTGCTCCACGTGGTGACGAAGAAGGGGAAGGGGTACGAGCTTGCGGAAGCGGATCCTACGACGTACCACGGCGTGAGCCACTTTGATCCTGAGGCCGGCGTGCAGGCGAAGAAGAGTTCGGCTCCGACGTTCTCCAACGTGTTCGGCCGCTGGATCTGTGATACCGCGGAGAAGGATCCGAGAGCGTACGCGATCACCCCTGCCATGACGGAAGGCTCTGACCTGGACGAGTTTGCGAAGCGTTTCCCGAAGCGGTTCCGGGATGTGGCGATCGCGGAACAGCATTCCGTGACTTACGCCGCGGGTCTTGCCTGCGGCGGCATGAAGCCCGTGGTCGCGATCTATTCCACCTTTGCCCAGCGTGCCTATGACCAGATTGAGCACGATGTGGCGCTTCAGCACCTGCCGGTGGTTTTCGCGGTGGACCGCGGCGGCATCGTTGGCGCGGATGGTCCGACTCATCACGGGCTCTTTGATATTGCCTGCTTCAGGCAGTTCCCCGGTTTCACGGTGTTTACGCCGTCAGACGAAAACGAGTGCCGGCTCGCGCTGAATACCGCGTATAGCCTCGACACACCGACCGCCGTCCGATACCCCCGCGGGAAGGGGCCCGGAACTCCGGTGACAGCGGTGAACGGCGAGACGATCCCGATCGGGAAGAGTGTTGAGGCGGTGAGACTCCCGGATGATGTCCCTGAGGGACAGCAGGTCATTTTCCTCGCGTTCGGCGCGATGACCTGGCGGCTCATGGACGCGGTGAAGCAGCTGCGTGCGGGGCTGATCGATATGCGGTTCGCGAAGCCGCTTGACCGTGAGGCGATTCTTGACGCTGCACGGCGCGCGGATCTTCTTGTGACCGCTGAAGAGGGTGTGATTGAAGGCGGCGCGGGGGACGGCGTTCTTGAAGTGCTGGCGGAGGCTGATGCCGAAGTGCCGGTGCTGCAGCTCGGAGTCCCGGATCGGTTCCTTCCGCACGGCTCGATTGATGCGCTTTTCAGACTGTGCGGCCTCGATACCGACTCAGTGGTGCGGCGGGTGACCGAACGGCTCAGGAAATAGGCAGGATAGGGGAAGAGATGCTCCGCGGAACCTCTCCCTCTTCCGGCAAACTGCGTTATAAAGAACTTTTCCCGGGGCTCTGCCCCGGATTTTCATTCTTTCAGAAGATTTGACCATGCGTGTGGAACACCAGATTTCTCTTTCTCCCTTCACTACCTTCGGAGTCGAAGCCCGGGCTAAACGCCTGGTGAGACTTGAGTCCCGTGAGGATCTTGAAGCGCTGCGGACAGTGAGAGAGAAGGATGAACCGCTCCTCATTATCGGGGCCGGGTCAAATATTCTGTTCACGAAAGATTTCGATGGGCTCGTGGCCCTGAACCGTATAACGGGGGTTGAGGAACTCCCGCGGGGTGACGCCGGTGAGTATCGCTTCAGAGCGGGGTCTGGTGAAAACTGGAGTCCGCTTGTGAGCCGGATGACTGAATCCGGGCACCCGGGGCTCGAGAACCTCGTGCTGATTCCGGGGTCAGTCGGCGGCGCTGCGGTGCAGAATATCGGGGCCTATGGGATTGAAGCCGCGGAGCGGATTGATGCGGTGGAGATTTTTGATCTTGAAAGCGGTGAATTCCGGACGCTTTCCACGGAAGAGTGTGACTTCGGTTACCGGAGCTCAGTGTTTAAGAGTGAGGAAGGAAAGAACTGGGTGATCGTCTCCGTGACGTTCCGGCTTCCGAATGAAAAGGACTGGACCCCGGTGACGGGCTATAAGGGGCTTTCCGCCGCGCTTGAAGGAAAGGAAGTGACGCCGCGCTCAGTGCTCGTCGCGGTCGAAGCGCTTCGCCGCTCGAAGCTCCCTGACCCGAAGGAATTCGGGAACGCCGGCTCATTCTTTAAGAACCCGGTTGTGCCTGAGCTGCAGGCGAGGGCGCTGCTTGAAGATTATCCGCAGCTCGTTGCTTACCCTCTGGGGGGACGGCGGACAAAGCTCGCGGCCGGGTGGCTCATTGATGCCGCCGGATTCCGAGGCCGTGTTCTGGGGAACGCCGCGGTCTGGGATCGACAGGCGCTGGTACTCGTGAATCGGGGAGGGGCGACCGGGAAAGAAGTGAAGGCGCTCTGCGACGAAGTGATCCATGCGGTGAATGCGAAGTTCGGAATCGAGCTCACCCCGGAAGTGGAGATCCTGTGACGAAACATTGCCGCAGGAGCTTCTGGCAACATTCCGTTATAGATCATCGGGTTTTTACCTAAAAAGCGGGGGCTTTTCCCGCGGTCATCCCGTCCAGAATGAAACACGTCGGACGGCGATTCATGTTCCGGTTCTGAAGAAAAATCAGAGCCATGCCATCCGGCTTTCCAATAGGAAATCAATATAGATGGCTGATCAGACTGCTAGCTACAGCCTCGGCGAAGAGATCGCGAACAGTGTGACGCACGGTGTCGCCGCGATCTTCTCCGTGGTTGGGCTGATTCTCATGGTGACGCTTGCCGCGCTCCGCAGCCAGTCTGCGGTTGCGGTAACGGCGGTGGCAATTTTCGGGGCTTCGATGATTGTGCTGTACACGGCATCGACCCTTTATCACGCAATTACGAACCGAAAAGCGAAAAAGATCCTTCAGGTCTTTGATCACTCATCGATCTATCTTCTGATTGCGGGGAGCTATACGCCGTTCTGCCTGATTACGCTTCAGGGGACGCTCGGCTGGACGCTCTGCATTGCGGAGTGGGTGCTCGCGGCCGTTGGTATTCTCCTGCAGCCGATTCTCATGAAGCGGGGAAACTTTATCAACTGCCTGATCTATCTCGCGATGGGGTGGCTCGTGCTTCTCGTGATCAAGCCGCTTGTTGCGGCTCTTCCCGCGGGCGGTCTCTGGCTTCTCGTGGCGGGCGGCCTCGCGTATTCAGTCGGCGTTTTCTTTTACGTGATGAACCGGATCCCGTTTAATCACGCGATCTGGCACGTCTTCGTTTTTGCCGGCACACTGCTGCAGTTCCTGTCGGTGTTCTTTTACGTGCTTCCGGCGTCATTCGCGGCGGCGTAGAAAGCAATCGAAAGACAAAGAATAACAATAATGCCGGTGTTCCTTAAAAAGAACGCCGGCATTTTTCGTTGGAACGCCCAGCAGCCTCAGTGCGTCTTTTCGGGGCTGTGGAGCGTGAGAAGCGTGATTTCAGTCGGCGCTCCGATGCGGGTCGGTGTGCCGCTCCAGGAGCCGATGCCAGGCGACACATAGAACGGGATATTCCCGACGTGGTAAAGCCCCCGGACGTAGCCGTGGTTCTGGAGCCAGACAGACGGATACATGATGAAGATCTGACCGCCATGCGTGTGGCCCGCGAGCAGGAGATCAAGCCCCCAGCGCGGATCAGCCCATTTGGCGGCGTCTTCCGGCCGGTGGATCAGTCCGATACGAAGCGCGTTGCTCGCGTCAGCGCCAAACGTCGCCTTTTCAATATCAGGTCCCGGGTATCCGTACTGGATACCGGAGCGGTCCGTCATGCCGACCACCGTGATGACATCGTCACCCTTACGGAATTCGACATGTCCGTTTTCGAGGAATGGAACGCCGATCGATTTGTAGTAGTGGCGCCAGGCCGTGTAATCCACATAGTAATCGTGGTTCCCCGGAATCATCACGACCCCGATCTTCGCCTTCAGATCGTGAAGGAACGGCATGATGGCGCGGCGTGACTGCGGCGTGCCGTCCGCGATGTCGCCCGTAATGAAGATGAAGTCAGGATTCTGGGCATTCACCTTCTTCACGAGATCCGTAAACCGCTCTTTTTCGTAAAGCGGGGAAACGTGAATATCGGTGAGCTGCACAATTTTCAGGCCATCGAGATCGGCAGGGAGCCGGGGTACGGTGACGGCAACATTTTTCACCGGAGGATCCGTCTTCACGTTCCATCCGCCCCAGACCGCTAACACCGCGCAGAGCGCGAGAAGTCCTCCATAGAGCTTAAGCGGCATTCGGATTCCGCAGCGCCGCCCGCGGAAAAGCCGTGTGATGATGAAGGAAATCAGCCAGATGACATCCAGAATCAGCAGGAAAACAGAAAAAAATGCCGCTGTGCTGAAAAAGACCCCGATCACTGAGAGAGCTTCATGTGCGTTCGGCCACGGGTGCGTGACCCCAAGCATCATGAGGTAGGGGTAGAGTCCCATCGACAGCGCGATGAGAACCGCGAGAAAGATCCGCAGCCCCGGATTCTTTCCGCGAAGAATCTGATACGCCCGGATCTCGAGATACAGCGCTATGAGAGACAGGGCGACATAGTAAAAAGGTGTCATAACTTCAATTCTCAATCCTGTTTCTTTTCATGATAATGTCGTGAGACGAAAAAGGTAATGAGAATCGGGTTCCACTACGCCTGCCGGCTGCGATTCATCTTTACTGAATACAAAAAAAAGCGCACTGAAATCAGTGCGCTTTTTTTCCGGCGGGAAGGAGACCAGTGCTCCTTCCGGATCGGACGCTATTAGGCCATCGCCTTGATAGCGGCAGACAGACGGCTCTTCTGACGGGCAGCGGCGTTCTTGTGGAGAACGTGGCGGCAGGAGAGACGGTCGAGGATGCCGGAGGTCTTCTTGAATTCTTCAGCAGCAGCGGCCTTGTTGCCAGCGGCGACGAGCTTCTCGACAGCCTTGATGGCGGTGCGATAACGGGTGCGCTGAGCGGTGAGGCGGAGGTTGTGCTCGATGTCCTGACGAACGCGCTTGCGAGCCTGCTTGGTATTTGCCATTTTGAATTTCCTTTTCGAAGTTGCCCGGCGGAATCTCGATCCCGGTGGGGCTTATGTTTAAAGTCTGCCATGCGGCAGAAACGCAAAATATAGCAGAAAAAGACTTTTTGTTCAATAAGAAGGGAGTTATCCGCGTAAAAGCGCTAAACTCACCCTTTCTTTTCCGGAAACACCTGTCTTGCCGACGGCCCGGATGCCGTCAGTCGGGACAATGCCGCTGTCTTTTCACTCATGAATCTATTCCGAGCCGCTGCCTCAATTTCGCTTCTTACGCTCGTCTCCCGCATTACGGGCGTCGTGCGCGATATGCTGATCGCCCGATTCTTCGGCGCGTCCGTTCAGACTGACGCGTTTTACGTGGCCTTCAGGCTCCCGAATCTGCTCAGGCGGCTGTTTGCGGAAGGGGCGTTTCAGCAGGCTTTCGTCCCGATGGTGGCTTCTGTCCGCCAGACGGAGGGCGAAGAGCGGACGAAGCGCTTCGTGGATCATGTGTTCTCGATTCTGGCCCCGGTTGTCATTCTGGTGAGTATCCTCGGCGTTCTGATCGCGCCGGTGCTGGTCTGGCTGATCGCGGCAGGGTTCCGTTCGGATCCGGAGGAATTTTCTCTCGCCACGTCGCTCACCCGGTGGATGTTCCCCTATATCGCGTTTATGAGCCTGGTTGCCATGAGCGCCGCGGTGCTGAACACCTATAAGAGTTTCCGGATCCCGGCGGTCACCCCGGTGCTCCTTAATCTCTCCTTCATCGCCTGCTCGCTCCTTCTCGCGCCCCACATGTCGCAGCCAATCTACGCACTGGTGATCGCGGTGATTCTCGGCGGTATCGCGCAGCTCGCGTTTCAGCTTCCGGCGCTGAAGAAGATCGGCATGATTCCATCCTTCACCGGATTCAGAACCGCGCTCGCTGATTCTTCAGTGATCATGACCATGAAGCAGATGGTGCCGGCGCTGTTCGGCGTTGCCGTGGCGCAGCTTTCCATTCTGATCAACACAAATATCGCGTCGCATCTTGAGCGCGGCGCGGTCACATGGCTTAACTACGCGGACCGTCTGATGGAATTTCCGACGGCGCTTCTCGGGGTCGCGGTGGGCACGGTGCTTCTCCCGTCACTCTCAGCCGCTCACGCCGCAGGGAATGAGGATCGTTATAACGAACTCCTTGACCATGGCCTGCGGCTCATCGTGCTCCTTGGCATTCCGGCCGCGATCGGGCTTTTCGCCTGCGCGGATGGGCTTGTTGCGTTCCTTTTCGGAGGACGCGCTTTTACCGGAGAGGATGTCCGGCAGACCGCTTACGGTGTAATCGGTTACTCGGTGGGGCTTCTTGGGCTTATCGCGATGAAAATCGTGGCCCCGGCGTTTTACGCGAGAAAGGATATCCGGACGCCGGTCCGGGTGGCGGCGCTGAGTCTCGTCTGCGTGCAGGTCTTCAACCTCATCACGGTGCCGCTTTTCCATCAGGCGGGACTCGCTCTTTCTGTCGGTCTCGGGAGCCTTGTGAATTCAGGAACGCTGCTCTATCTGCTTCGGAAGCGCGGCATTTACCGCCCGCTTCCCGGGTGGAAGAAGCACTTCCTCGCGATCATCTGCTCGTCATTTGTCATGCTCTGCGTGCTGCTTGGCGTGCAGTGGAATATCGACTGGTCAGCGCTTTCCGATCCCTGGATACGGCGTGCCGCGAAGGTGCTTGCGATCTGCGCGTTCGGTGCCGCGGTTTACGGCGCGGGCATGGTTTTCTTCGGATTCCGCCCGCGGGATCTTCGCCCTCCGAAAGATCGGGCGGACGAAGAATAAAGCATCAGGAGAGCTGCCTCAGAACGGCAGCTCTTTTACTGGATAGGCGACCAGTTCGTCATCCTCCATCGTGTCAAGGCCTTCCGCCCCGCATCGGGCGGTGTTCACCGCGTAGTTCAGTTTGGCGTAGGCCGCAGCGATCTCTTCCGTCAGAATTTCCTCAGCTTCTTCCGGGTGGCGGGAAAGGGAGTCGATCGCCGTATCAAGCGCGTCCCGCGTGTCTTCCAGCGTTGCAAGGAGCCAGTCAGCCTGGATCGGATCAGTCATTCGGAAAACCTCATTTTTTTAGGTGGATGATGGAATGCCTCATCATATTCGGTTTTACTGAATTCAGAAGACTCCCCAAAACCGCGGCAAATCACATACAATCAAAAGAACGCTGTACGAAAACACCGCCATTTCAGGCGGATTCAACAGAGGACATCAGTCTTTAAGGACAAGCATGCCGGGTTCTTCGATCGGACGCCTTTTCAGGGTGGAAAATTTCGGTGAAAGCCACGGGCCCGCCATCGGCTGCGTGGTGGACGGGTGCCCGGCTGGACTGATGCTGTCTGAGGCCGACATCCAGACTGAGCTCGACAGGCGCCGTCCCGGCACAAGCCGCTTTGTGACGCAGCGCCGGGAGCCTGATGCCGTGGAAATTCTTTCTGGCGTCTATGAAGGCCGTACGACCGGCACGCCAATTGCGCTCCTGATCCGCAACACCGATCAGAAGAGCCGCGACTACAGCGCCATCGCCGAAAAATTCAGACCCGGACACGCGGACTTTGGTTACTGGACGAAGTTCGGTATCCGCGACCCGAGGGGCGGCGGGCGGTCGTCTGCGCGCCTCACTGCGCCGACCGTGGCAGCCGGTGCCATTGCGAAGAAGCTTCTCCGCGAGGCTTTCGGAACCGAGATCCGCGCGTGTGTCACTCAGGTAGGACCGATCCTCTTCCCGGTGGAGAACTGGGATGCCCGGGAAAAGAATCCTTTCTTTGCCGCGACGGAGAACGGCGATCTGATTCAGGAGGCCGAAGCGCTTCTTGACGGTCTCCGCCGCGAGGGCGATTCGATCGGTTCGAAAATCCATCTTGAAATCACATCTCTCCCCGCAGGGCTTGGCGAACCGATCTATGACCGGTTTGACGCGAGACTCGCGGCCGCTCTCATGGGCCTCAACGCCGTAAAAGCGGTGTCGATCGGCGAAGGATTCAATGTCTGCTCGATGCGGGGATCCGAAAATAACGATGAGATGACTTCTGACGGATTTGCCACGAATCACGCGGGCGGCATTCTCGGCGGAATCACGACTGGCGCTCCTGTCGTTGCTGATATCGCGGTAAAGCCGACTCCCTCAATCCGCAAGACTCAGATGACCCGTGATATTCACGGGAACTTCGTTGAAGTCTCGACGACCGGACGCCATGATCCGTGCGTCGGTCTTCGCGCGTCCCCCATCGCTGAAGCGCTCGCGGCCCTCACCGCGGCGGATTTCCTGCTGCTAGCCCGCGCCTCGGGCGAACGACTAACGAAGGGCGGCTCCGCCCTATAAACCGGAGCAGGCGGCCGCAACGGCCGCTGAGAGAAACATCGGTACCCCGGCGAGAGCCACAAAAAGAATCGGCCGCAGGCCGGGGATCGCCACATCGCAATACCTATTTCTTTACGAAGGAATCACTGCTATGACAGCAAAGACCCTCTACGACAAGCTCTGGGACGAGCATGTCATCAAGTCACAGCCTGATGGAACCACGCTTCTCTATATTGACCGCCATCTCGTGCACGAAGTGACGTCGCCCCAGGCGTTTGAAGGCCTTGCCGAAATGCATCGCAAGCCCTGGCGCATGACTTCTGTCGTGGCGACAACGGACCACAACACGCCGACCACCGGCTGGGATAAGGGGCTTGACGGCATTGAGGATCCGATTTCAAAGCTTCAGGTGACGACCTTGATCGATAACCTGAAAAAGAATCCTCCGGCGGCTTTCTTCCCGTTCCTTTCCCGCCGCCAGGGCATTATTCACGTGATCGGACCGGAAGAGGGCGCGACGCTCCCGGGCATGACGATTGTCTGCGGTGACAGCCACACGTCCACGCACGGCGCTCTCGGTACGCTCGCGATGGGGATCGGAACATCGGAAGTTGAGCACGTGCTTGCCACGCAGTCGCTTCTCACGAAGAAGAATAAGAACATGCTGGTGCGGGTTGAAGGAAAGCTTCAGCCCGGCATCACCGGGAAGGACATCGCGCTTGCCTTTATCGGCCGCGTCGGTACGGCGGGCGGCACGGGCTGCACGATTGAATTCGCGGGTTCCGCGATCCGCGGCCTCTCAATGGAAGGCCGCATGACGCTCTGCAACATGGCGATTGAGGCCGGTGCCCGCTCGGGTCTTGTCGCGGTGGATGAGAAAACGCTTGAGTACATCAAGAACCGTCCGCTCGCGCCCGAGGGCGAGCTCTGGGACAAGGCGGTTGCCTACTGGAACACGCTGCATTCTGACGAAGGCGCGCATTTCGATATCGTGGTCGACATGAAGGCGGAAGAGATTGAGCCGATGGTGACCTGGGGAACGTCTCCTGAAATG
Organism: Mesosutterella multiformis; assembly: GCF_003402575.1. Taxonomy (GTDB): domain Bacteria; phylum Pseudomonadota; class Gammaproteobacteria; order Burkholderiales; family Burkholderiaceae_F; genus Mesosutterella; species Mesosutterella multiformis. The sequence goes on along the minus strand of NZ_BGZJ01000001.1, from coordinate 114,905 downwards.
GTGGCTCCGATCACGGGCGTTGTGCCGGATCCGAAGGATATGCCGGACCCCGTGCGGCGCGAAGGCTGGGAACGGGCTCTTGCCTATATCGGTCTTGAACCCGGTACTCCGATTAAGGAGATCCGTCCGGATCACGCGTTCATTGGCTCCTGCACGAATGGGCGTCTCGAAGACTTCCGGGCCGCAGCTGACATCATCCGCCGCATGGGCGGGAAGGTGTCCCCCACGATGAAGCAGGCGCTGGCGGTGCCGGGATCCGGCCTCGTGAAGGCCGCGTGTGAAGCTGAAGGGATTGATCAGGTGTTCCGCGACGCCGGCTGGGAGTGGCGGGAGCCTGGCTGCTCGATGTGCCTCGCGATGAACGCCGATAAGCTGAATCCGGGCGACCGCTGCGCGTCGACCTCAAACCGCAACTTCGAAGGCCGTCAGGGCAAGGGCAGCCGCACGCATCTGATGAGCCCCGCGATGGCGGCCGCAGCCGCAATGGCGGGTCACTTCGTCGATATTCGCGACTATCTCAAGTAATCGGGAGCGGAAAGGAAAAATCATGGAAAAATTCGTACGTCATACCGGAATCGTCTGCCCGCTCGACCGCTCAAACGTCGACACGGATGCCATTATTCCGAAGCAGTTCCTGAAGTCGATTTATAAAACCGGGTACGGTCCGAACCTCTTCGATGGCTGGCGCTACCTCGATAAGGGTGAGCCCGGCATGGATTGCTCGAAGCGCCCCCTGAATCCGGACTTTGTGCTGAATAAGCCCCAGTACCGGGATTCAACGATTCTTCTCGCGAGGAAGAATTTCGGCTGCGGCTCGTCCCGTGAGCATGCTCCCTGGGCCCTGATTCAGTACGGTTTCAAGGCGGTCATCGCGCCGTCGTTTGCGGATATCTTCTACAGCAACTCCCTGAAAAACGGGCTCGTGCTCGTGACGCTCGATGAAGCGACGATTGACCGGCTTTTTGCCGGCGCGGAAGGAACCGAGGGCTATAAGCTCACGGTGGATCTTGAGAAGAAGGTGGTGATTGAGCCCGATGGCCGTGAGACGCCTTTTGAATTCAACGAATTCCGCCGTCAGGCGATCATGAAGGGGCTCGATGATGTGGGCATCACCCTTTCCTCAAACGTTGAGGCGATCCGAGAGTTCGAAGCGAAGCGTCTCGCTGAGAAGCCCTGGCTTGTGAAGACATTCCCCGGCGGCGCGGAGTAAGGCGGCGGCCGTTTCTGTAAACCTTTTAAAGAAAAATTGAGAAGCACGTTATGACAAAGAAAATTGCAGTACTCCCGGGTGACGGCATCGGTACCGAGATTGTTGAGCAGGCGGTGAAGGTGCTGAAAGCGCTGGGCGAGGATTTTGAGTACGAGTACGCGGATGTGGGCGGTGTCGCCTACGCGAATCACGGGCATCCGCTGCCGCCTGAGACTCTGGCGCTCGCGAAGGAAGCGGACGCGGTGCTCTTCGGCGCCGTGGGTGACTTCAAGTACGACACGCTGCCGCGCGCGCTCCGCCCCGAGCAGGCGATTCTCGGTCTCCGAAAGAACCTCAACCTCTTCGCGAACCTGCGTCCCGCGGTCTGCTACCCGGAACTCGTGTCCGCGTCGACGCTTCGCCCGGAAGTGGTGTCGGGTCTTGATCTTGTGATTGTCCGTGAACTCACCGGTGACGTTTACTTCGGTACGCCGCGCGGCCGCCGTGAGGCGCCGGACGGCCCCTTCAAGGGCGCTGAGGAAGGTTTCGACACGATGCGTTACTCCCGCCCCGAAGTGGAGCGGATCGCGCACGTCGGTTTCCGCACCGCCATGCAGCGCCGTAAGCACCTGACCTGCGTGGATAAGAGCAACGTGCTTGAGACTTCTCAGCTCTGGCGCGAAGTGGTGACGGAAGTCTCGAAGCAGTACCCTGAGGTGAAGCTTGATTACCTCTACGTCGATAACGCCGCGATGCAGCTCGTCCGCGCGCCGACTGAGCTTGACGTGGTGCTCACCGGAAACCTCTTCGGCGACATCCTCTCTGACGAAGCCGCGATGCTTACGGGGTCCATCGGTATGCTCGCCTCCGCGTCTCTGAACGAGAAGGGCACCGGGCTTTTTGAGCCCTCTCACGGGTCGGCCCCGGATATTGCCGGGAAGAATATCGCGAACCCGATCGCCACTGTGGAATCCGCCGCCATGATGATCCGCTATGCCTTCCACATGGATGAGCAGGCTGACCGGATTGAGGCCGCGATCCGCAAGGTGCTTTCTGACGGTATCCGCACCGGTGACATCTGGAGCGAAGGATGCGAGAAGGTTTCCTGCTCCGGGATGGGGGATGCGATCCGCGCCGCGCTTCGCTGATATCCGCATTACTTCTCGCTAACCCGACTCCCCCTGCAAGGACAGCCCTTCAGGGGGTAAGCTGTATAAGCGAGCCTGATTTTCTTTAATCGGAATCTCAGGCTTTTCAAATAATTCAAAGTGTCCCGGAGCCTGGCCTGCCCCCTTGCGGGCGGCTCCGCAGGGCGGAATTTGGGAGAAACAACATGATCCTAGGTATGGTGGGCTGGCGCGGCATGGTCGGTTCCGTGCTGACGAACCGAATGCGTGAGGAAAACGATTTCGCGTTCGCGGACAAGGTGATTTTCTATTCGACCTCGAACCCCGGCGGCGCGGCCCCTGCGCTTCCGAATGGGGAGCCGGTGCTGCTCGACGCGAATAAGATCGATGATCTCGCACGCTGCGACGTGATCCTCACGTGCCAGGGCGGTGACTATACGAAGGCGATCCATCCGCAGCTGCGCGCTGCCGGCTGGAAGGGCTACTGGATTGACGCCGCGAGCGCCCTCCGTATGGAGCCTAACGCCGTGATCGTTCTCGATCCGGTGAATGACGCGGTGATCCGCGAGTCCCTGAAGAACGGCGGTGTCGACTTTATCGGCGGCAACTGCACCGTCTCCCTCATGCTGATGGCGATGGACGGTCTGATCCGCGAGGATCTCGTTGAGTGGGTGAGCAGCATGACTTACCAGGCAGCCTCCGGCGCCGGCGCGAAGAACATGCGTGAGCTTCTCCTTCAGATGGGAAGCCTCTACGGCTCCGTGAAGGATCTGCTTGCTGACCCGAAGAGCTCCATCCTTGAGATCGACCGCCGCGTTTCCGAGCAGTTCCGCTCTCCTGAATTCCCGACCGCCGCATTCGGCGCTCCGCTTGCCGGCTCTGTCCTCTCCTGGATCGATAAGGATCTCGGAAACGGCATGTCCCGCGAAGAATGGAAGGGCGGCGCTGAAGCGAATAAAATTCTCGGCCGTCCGGCCCAGCCGCAGCCCGGCTCCCTCATTGTTGAAGGTCTCTGTGTCCGTATCAGCTCGATGCGCTGCCACAGCCAGGCTCTCACCGTGAAGCTGAAGAAGGACCTGTCGGTTGAAGAGATCGAAGCGAAGCTCGCCGCCGCGAATCCCTGGGTGAAGGTGATCCCGAACGAACGCGAGGTCTCGATCCGCGAACTCGCGCCGTCCACCGTCGCCGGTACGCTTTCCGTGCCGATCGGCCGTATCAGAAAGCTCGCGATGGGGCCGGAATATATTTCCGCCTTTACGGTGGGTGATCAGCTCCTCTGGGGCGCCGCTGAACCGCTTCGCCGTATGTTCCGCATTCTGGTTGACTTCAAGAAGGCGGCCTGAGCTGTTAAAGGCATCCGGAGCGCCCCCCCGCTTCCGGATGTCTCTGAAGTTCAGAAAAGAGCTCCTGGAGCGTCACTCCCGGAGCTCTTCGCTTATCCGGAGAAAATCTGTTCGGACACCGCGGATTTCATACTGCTATACGTCCGGGGGCCGGTTTCTTTAGAATTAGGCGGGACAGATGCCTGCGGAGCACGGTCAGCAGACCGCGGTTTGTCAGGCGAAGAAATAAAGGATTTTTGATCAAATGCCGGTTCTGAAACGATTATTCGCTTCGGCCTTGGCCGCAGCGATCGCTGCAGCTTCGCTTCCCGCTCTGGGCGACACGCCCGGACCGTCAGCGTCGGCCCCGATGCCGTCGATTACAGCGCCGGAAAGCGCTGAGCAGAGCGCGACTCCCGCTCCGGCCTCTGACGTGACTCAGGAAATTCCCGCAGTGCCCCATGTTCCGGTCCCGGCCGATCAGGAAGAGGACTCGTCCTGGGCCTCATACGCAGCCCTCGGAGCGGCCATTCTGATGCTCGCGCTCCTTTGGTTTATGAGACGCGGCCGCCGCAATAAGAAGCTTGAGGAAATCCGGAACGCTCAGGAAGAACTCTGGAACCCGGTGACGGTGGTGCCTTTCGGAACCCGGGACTCGGCGGTGAAGACGGAAGAGGCCGGGCTGAAAGCCGTGACAGATACGGTGGACGCCGTGATGGCAGCTGAAAAGGAAGCGTCGACCGGCAGCTCAGGGATTCATGAAGCGGCGGATAACGCGGCGAAAAGCATTGCCGCGATCCGAGGAGGACTTCGGTCGGCTGACGAATCCCTGCCGCCCGCAAGGCCGGAACTTCCGAAGCCTGAGAAGAAAGAGGATCCCCTGGATCCCAAGACCGCCTATCGCGAGATGCTGGCTTCGCAGCTGAAGCTCGCGCGGGACTTCCTGTCCCGCGGCGCGGTTGATGAGGCGCGGGAACTCGCGACCGATGTGGCGAAAGGCGGCGTCGCGGAACTCAGCACTGAAGCGAAAAAGTTCCTCGATGAGCTGCCGCCCGCGGTGAAGAAAGAGCGCGGAGTCTGAACGGATGAAGATCGCGCTTGGAATTCAGTACGATGGGACCCCTTTCAGCGGCTGGCAGGTGCAGCCTGACCGGCCGACCGTGCAGCAGACGCTTGAAGAGGCGCTTGGAGCCTTCGCGGGTATCGGGCAGCCGGTTCCTACAATCTGCGCGGGGCGCACTGACACCGGGGTTCACGCGACAGGGCAGGTGGTGCATATCGAAGCCCCGGTTGAACGCCCGATGAACGCCTGGGTGAGGGGAACAAACAGTTTCCTTCCACCCGCTGTCGCTGTGCGCTGGGCAAAGCCCGTGCCGGAGGATTTTTCAGCCCGTTTTTCCGCGATCGGGCGGACCTATGAGTACTGGATCGTGAATGAGCCGGTCCGGGTGCCGCTTCTTGCCGGACGGGCCGGATGGTGCTTCAGGCCGTGCGATGTGGAGAAGATGGAAGAGGCCGCGGCGGTCCTTCTGGGAGAGCACGATTTCACGAGCTTCCGGGCGGCTGAGTGCCAGGCGAAATCTCCGGTCCGCCGGATTGACTCTATCCGGTTCACGGTCCGCGGGAACATGATCGGCATCCGTTTTGAAGCCAATGCCTTCCTGCAGCACATGGTGCGGAATCTTGTCGGGAGCCTGGTTTATGTCGGCATCGGCAAGAAACCGGTCGGGTGGCTCGCCGATGTCCTCGAAGCCCGCAACCGGGCGCTCGCCGCTCCAACCTACGCGCCTGACGGGCTTTATCTCGTCGGCGTGAATTACGGAGAGGCCGGAGACGCGGCCGGACTCCCCCGCTATTCCCCCACATTCATGGGACCTTTCTGATCATATCCTGCCGCTTTTGATAAACTTTTTTTCACATTGCTTTCTTTTGCGAGGAAAGTTTTTCGGATGCAGGGCCGGTTTTTACTCCGGAGCAGCGGCTCCGGACCGCACGCGGTGCAGGTCAAGGTGTGCGGATTCACGGATGAAAAAAATATCAGCAGTGTCGCGTCGCTCCCAATCGACGCGGCCGGGTTCGTGCTGTTCCGTAAAAGTTCCCGCTACGTGCCGTCCGACCGGCTCGACTCCCTGATCCGGACGCTCCCGGACCGCGTGACCCCTGTTCTTCTCTTCGTGAATCCGGATCCGGACGAGGTTTTCGCGGTAACGCGCCGGCATCCCGAAGTGCTTCTGCAGTTTCATGGTGATGAGACACCGGAGTTCTGCCGCGCGTTCGGGCTTCCTTACATGAAAGCAGTACACTTTGAAAAACCGGGGGATTTGCTGCGGGCTGAAGCCCGCTACCCGGATGCGGCGGCTATTCTTGCCGACTGCCCTGCGCCAGATTCCGGCGCAGCGCCTGGCGGCAACGGCACCGCCTTTGATTGGGAGCTGGCCCGGTCTGAAGCCGCGTCTCTCACGCTGCCTCTTGTACTCGCCGGAGGGCTGAATGCGGAAAACGCCGCAGCAGCCTATTCGCTCCTTCACCCCGCGGCGCTGGATGTCAGTTCCGGCGTCGAGGATTCCCCAGGAATCAAGTCCAGACAGAAAATCCATGATTTTTTAGGAGCGCTTCGCTGAGTGCTTGCAGCAGAGGCGTCTCCGGCCGGAAGAGATTTCCTCTCCGGCTTCTTTGTCGATAAAGGAATCGCACATGTACAACATGCCTGACAAAAAAGGACACTTTGGTCCTTATGGCGGCGTTTTCGCGTCGGAAACGCTGATCTATGCGCTTACGGAGCTGAAGAATGCCTATGAGCATTACCGTAATGATCCTGAATTCGACAAGGAGTGGCGCGACGAGCTCAAGCACTATGTCGGCCGTCCTTCCCCGATTTACTGGTGCAGACGGCTATCGGAGGTGACAGGAGGCGCTCAGATCTATCTGAAGCGTGAGGACCTGAATCACACCGGTGCCCATAAAATCAACAACACCATGGGGCAGGCGTTGCTCGCCCGCCGCATGGGAAAGAAGCGTGTGATCGCGGAAACGGGCGCGGGGCAGCATGGCGTCGCGACCGCGACGGTGGCTGCCCGTTACGGCATGAAGTGCTGTGTCTACATGGGCGCGGAAGATATCGAACGCCAGGCCCCGAATGTCACCCGCATGAAGCTCCTCGGGGCTGAGGTGCGCCCGGTGACGACGGGCAGCGGCACACTGAAGGACGCGCTGAATGAGGCGATGCGCGACTGGGTGACGAATGTGGACGACACGTTCTACATCATCGGCACGGTCGCGGGTCCTGCGCCGTACCCTGAGATGGTGCGTAACTTCAATGCGATTGTGTCTGAAGAGTGCCTTACGCAGTTCCCTGAACTGACGGGCGGGGATCCGGACTATATCGTTGCCGCGGTGGGCGGCGGCTCAAACGCGATCGGCGCTTTCTATCACTACATTGATCGGCCGAACGTGAAGCTGATCGGCGTTGAGGCGGCGGGGCTAGGGCTCCTTTCCGGGAAGCACTGCGCGTCAATCGAATGCGGGAAGCCGGGCGTTCTGCACGGAAACCGCACGTATCTGCTTCAGGATAAGGATGGGCAGATCACGCCGGCCTACTCAATCTCCGCGGGGCTTGATTACCCGGGAGTCGGTCCTGAGCACAGCTATCTCGCGGATATCGGCCGCGCCGAGTACGTGGGCATCACGGATGACGAAGCGATGGACGCCTTCCAGAAGCTTTGCCACATTGAAGGGATCATCCCGGCGCTTGAGTCGAGCCACGCGCTAGCCTACGCGCTGAAACTTGCCCCGACGCTTCCGAAGGATAAGAAGATCCTCGTGAACCTCTCGGGCCGCGGTGACAAGGACCTGGGAATCGTGACGAAGTACCTTAAGGCGCATGAAGGAGAAGAGAAATGAGCCGTCTTGAAAAGCGTTTTGCGTCCCTTCAGGCTGCCGGGAAAAAGGCCCTGATTCCGTATATCTGCGCGGGTGACCCGTCGCTTGAATCCACGGTGCCGCTGCTGCATGAACTCGTCCGGTCCGGGGCGAGCGCGATTGAGCTCGGCATGCCGTTTTCTGACCCGATGGCGGACGGTCCGGTGATTCAGCGGGCGTCTGAGCGGGCGATCAGCCGCGGCTCGAATCTCGACTTCGTGTTCAATTGCGTGAAGGAATTCCGGAAGACGGACAGTGACACGCCGATCGTTCTCATGGGATACGCGAATCCGGTGGAGTGCCGCGGTCAGGAAGCGTTTATCCGCGACGCGGCAGAGGCGGGGGTTGATGGTGTCCTGATTGTCGACTACCCGTTTGATGAGGTGCCGGAGTTTTATGAGGCGGTGAAGAAGGCCGGGATGGATCCGATTTTCCTTCTCGCGCCGACCTCTTCAGATGAACGCGTTGAACAGGTCTGCCGTCTCGCGACCGGGTACCTCTACTACGTGTCGCTGAAGGGAACCACGGGGGCCGGAAACCGGCTCGATATCGCTTCGGTGAGACAAAACGTCGCGAGAATCGAGCGTTACGCGAAGTGCCCGGTGGCTGTGGGGTTCGGTATCAGTAACGGCGAGACGGCGCGCGAGATCGCTTCCGTCTGCTCAGGCGTCATCATTGGTTCCGCCCTGATCCGTGAGATGGATAAGACCCCGGATGATGCTGTGGGTGCTGCCGGCCGGTGGCTCGCCGGAATCCGCGCGGCGCTTGACGCCGCATAGCGGGATTTAAGACACATCGGAGCGGTCCGGATACCGCCGGACTGTTTCGGATTACCATCCGTGCGGGTACCCCCGCACGGTTTTTTTGTTGTACCCTAGTGTGACTTAAGCAAAAGGGAGCTTTCGATGAGCTGGATTGACCGCCTTCGACCGAAAATCAAGAAAGAAACCAACGCGACGCAGAGCCGCGTTCCTGAAGGCCTCTGGAATAAATGCCCGAAATGTGATCAGGTAATCTACAGTCACGAACTGGAAGCCTCTCTCATGGTGTGCCCGAAGTGCGGCTATCACATGAGAATGGGTGCCCGCGCGCGTCTTGAGGCGTTCCTCGACTACGATAGCCCGAAAGAGGAAATCGGAGCCGAAATCCTCGCGAAAGACCCTCTCAAGTTTGTTGACTCGAAGCCCTACCCGAAGCGTATCGCCGAAGCCCGCGCGAAAACCACGGAAACTGACGCGCTGGTCGTGATGGCTGGTGAGCTGAAGCATTACCCGGTGGTCGCCGCCGCATTTGAATTCGGTTTCATGGGCGGATCGATGGGGTCTGTGGTCGGAGAGCGTTTTGTCCGCGGTGTCGGCTATTCGATCGACCACAACTGCCCCTTTATCTGCTTCGCGTCTTCTGGCGGTGCCCGCATGCAGGAGGGTCTCGAATCCCTTATGCAGATGGCGAAGACATCTGCCGCTGTGGCGGAGCTCTCAAAGGCCGGTCTTCCCTTCATTTCGGTCCTCACTGATCCAACGATGGGCGGTGTTTCCGCGTCGTTCGCCTTTGTGGGCGATATCGTGATCGCGGAGCCGGGTGCCCTGATCGGCTTTGCTGGTCCGCGCGTGATTGAGCAGACCGTCCGCGAGAAGCTTCCTGAAGGCTTCCAGCGCGCCGAGTTCCTTCTTAAGATGGGCGCGATCGATATGATTGTCGACCGCCGGGAGATGCGCTCCACGATCGGCCGCGTCCTCGCGATGCTCGCGAAACGGCCGCCCCGGGCGCATGACCTGCCTGCGGCAGTCTAAAATCAAGCCTGGCTCTCAGTTAAGCCTCCGGAGAAAACCGCTCCGGAGGCTTTCTGCATTAGAGCCCGGAATTTTCTTATAGGTCTCAGGAAAAATGGAAAGCAGGAAGACGCTCGGTGAGTGGCTCGACTATATCGAAGCAATGCATGGCGGAGCCGAGGTGATTGATCTTGGGCTCGGCCGGATGACGGAAATGATCTCCCGGATGGGCATTCACTTTGACTGCCCGGTTTTCACCGTGGCCGGCACAAACGGGAAGGGGAGCACCTGCGCGATGCTCGAATCTATTTTCCGGTCTGCCGGTCTCCGGGTCGGAATGCATACGTCGCCTCATATGCTGCGGTTTAATGAGCGGGCCTGGCTTCTCGGGCGTGAGGCAACAGATGAAGAACTCTGCCGCGTGTTTGAGGAGGTGGAAGAGAAGCGGGGTGACCTGATTCTCTCTTACTTCGAATTCACGGCACTGGGCATTCTGAAGCTCTTTATGGACGCGAAGCTTGACGCGGTAGTGCTTGAGATCGGACTTGGCGGAAGGCTTGACGCCATCAATTCAATTGATCCCACGGTTTCCATTGTGACCACGGTCGGAATTGACCACACAGCGTTCCTCGGACCTGACCGTGAATCGATCGGCCGCGAAAAGTCTTTTGTCTATCGGGCAGCCCCTGGCCACGCCGCGGTCTGCGCGGATCCTGAGCCTCCGAAGTCACTTCTGCAGCATGCCGAAGAGATCGGCGCCGATCTCCGGTGCGTCAACCGTGACTTCCGCACGGTGGAGCACGGGGACGGCACGTTTGACTACGAGGGACGCACCTGGTCACTCAAGGCGCTCCCCCGCCCGGCGCTTGCCGGAGAAATGCAGATCGCGAACGCGGCCGGTGCTCTCGCGATGCTGGAGGCTGCGGACGAACTGAAAGCCATCCATGTGGGGCGCGAAGCAATTGAAACGGGACTCCGCCGCGTGGTGATCACGGGGCGCTTCCAGCGTGTTGCCGAGTCCCCCGCGATTATTCTGGACGCGGGTCACAATCCTCACGCCGCTCATGAACTTGCGCGGAACCTCGCGTCGCCGCTTTATAAGACGCCCGGAAAAACGATCGCGGTGGTCGGCATGCTGAAGGATAAGGACCGGTTCCATGTCGCCGGTATCGTGAAAGATGAGATCGATGAGTGGCGGATCGCGTCGCTCACCGGCCCCCGAGCGAGCACCGCGGATGACCTCGAAAAGGAATTTCTCCGCGCCGGTGTACCGGCCGAACATGTAAGAAAATTTGAAAATATTCCCTCCGCGCTTGAATTTGCGAGGGGAGAAGCCTCTCACGCTGATAGAATTATCGTATTCGGGTCTTTCGTGACGGTTTCTGCCGCGATTGAAGCTCTCCGGAAAGACGGCTTCCAGGTGGATATCGTCCCCTAGACGAAAATAAAACAGACAGAGTAGGCATTTCTCTGGCGCGGATCTTTCCTTTGAGGAAGGATCCTGGCCGGAGCGGTTGTGGAGAAGCGGGTAATGGGGATCAGTTTCTGGCATAAAAAGAAAGAGGAGCCGCAGGCTCCGAAAGCGGTTCCGGAAAACGGAGTCAATGCCGTGAAGCGGTCCGATACAGAGAGCGATGCTCCGGGCGGTGTTCGGCTTCGCCGGATTGCGGTCGGGGCCGCTGTCATTCTTTCCGCGATCGTGATTGCCGGACCGTTTGTGGTGAGTGAACGGGCGGTGAAAGCGGAGTCTCCCGCGAAGACCGAGATCCCGTCACCTCCCGCGGTTTCCCAGGCGGCACAGGCGCAGCCGGCGTCCGCAGCGGTCGCGACCGCTGCCATGCCTCAGCTCACTTCTTCTCCCGCTGCCGCGTCGCCGGCCGCTTCAGCCACAGTCCCCGCCGCTCCTGGCGCTGCCCAGCCGATGGCTCAGACCGCGCCGAGCACTCAGCAGGCTCCTGCCGCCGCGGTTCCCCAGTCCCAGACTCAGGCTGACATTGCCAAGGCGAAACTCGCCGCGGATAACGCCGCCAAAGCCCGGATGAAGGCGGCTCAGGAAGAGAACGCCCGCCAGAAAGCTGAAATCGAAAAGAAAGCGAAGGCCGCGAAAGCTGCCCGTGATGATCAGCTGCAGGCTGCCATCGCGCAGCAGCAGAAGAAGGAAGCCGCTGCGAAGAAAGCCTCGGCTGACGCCTCCCAGCAGCGCTGGGTGATCCCGGTCGGGGCGTTCTCGGATCCCGCGGCCGCGAAGAAGGTTGTGGCAAACGGCCGCGCGAACGGCGTGTCGCTCAGCACTTCAAGCGTGAAGTCCGGCAGCACGACACTCACCCGTGTGACCGCGGGTCCCTTCAAGACGCGTGATCAGGCGGAAGCCGCGGAAGCGAAACTCGCTATGGCCGGTATCCGCACAGGCGGCGTACATCAGGCAAAATAGCGCCTTTCAATTTTCTGCCTCTCTGAGGCTCGGATTTTCCATATGGACAGCGGAACACTGAATCAGCTCGACTGGGTGATACTCGCGGTACTTGCGGCGTCCTCCATTCTCGGTGTCTGGCGCGGCGTTGTGAAGGAAGTGTTTTCGGTCGCGGGCTGGATCGCGGGCTTTATCTTCGCGTTCCGTCACGCGGCGGATGTGGGGCAGGTGCTTCCGATCACGTCTTTTGGACCGGTAGGGCGGACCGCGGCCGGCGCTGTGATCGTGATTCTCGTGACGCTTGCCGCGTTCGCGGTTTTCGGTTCGCTTCTCAGACTGGTGATCAAGGCGGTTTCAGGCGGCGTCGGCGACGGGGCTCTTGGATTTATCTTCGGTTTCATCCGGGGAGCGGTGATCGTGATGGCAGGCGTATTTGTCGCCTCTTTCACATCATCCCCTGAATCCCGGATGTGGCAGCAGAGCGAACTGATTCCGTACGCTGAAAAAGGGCTCGTGATGTGCCGCCCGCTGATGCCGGACACGCTCGTGCAGATCGCGGACATCGCGAAAAAGCAGCAGGACTCCGCCAAGGCCCTTTGGAACGCGAAGTACCGTCTGGAAGATCATGCGGGATCGCTTAAATAGAGGAAGCTTTTTCGCTTTTTCATCAGTGTGCTTTCTTTTCTTTCAAGTAAAATAAGCAGTTTCTCTCCTTCCATCATTCTCGAGGAAATAAAAGAGCTATGTGCGGCATTGTAGGGATGGTCTCTGACAGCCCCGTAAATCAGCGCCTTTATGACGCGCTTCTTCTCCTTCAGCACCGCGGTCAGGATGCTGCCGGCATCGCAACGCTGGACGGTCTGACCTTCCATCAGCATAAAGCGATGGGTCTCGTGCGCGAAGTCTTCCGTACCCGCAACATGAGAAACCTCCTCGGGAATGCCGGCATTGCGCATACCCGCTATCCCACTGCAGGCTGCTCCACGTCGTCTGACGAGGCGCAGCCTTTTTACGTGAATGCCCCGTACGGCATCATGTTTGCGCATAACGGGAACCTCACGAACGCTTCCCGCCTGAAGCAGGAGCTCTATGAGCTCGATCACCGTCACATCAATACGTCGAGTGACAGTGAGGCGCTGCTGAACGTCCTCGCGGATGAAATCAGCCACCTCGTGGTCGGCACCACGCTCACCGCTGAAAAGGCTTTCCAGGCGGTGCGCGGCGTTCATAAGCGTATCCGCGGCGGCTATTCCTGCGTCGCGCTGATTGCCGGAAAAGGTCTTCTCGCGTTCCGTGATCCGAATGGCATCCGTCCGCTCTGCTACGGCTCCTATACGAATGAACGCGGTTTCACCGAGTACATGGTGGCCTCTGAATCCGTCGCCCTTACCGGCACGGGCTTCAATTTCGAGGACGATGTGAAGCCGGGCGAGGCGATCTGGATCGATCTGAACGGCAACATCGAGCGCTGCCAGTGCGCTGAGAATCCGAAGCTCACCCCCTGCGCGTTCGAGCTCGTCTACTTTGCCCGTCCGGACAGCGTGCTTGACGGCATCAGCGTTTACGGCGCCCGCCTGCGTCTTGGTGAATATCTCGCTGACACGGTGGCGCACGAGATTGAGCTGAAGGACATCGATGTTGTGATGCCGGTTCCGGACTCTGCCCGCCCGTGCGCGCAGCAGCTCGCTTCCCGCCTGAACCTTCCGTACCGCGAGGGTCTTATCAAGAACCGCTACGTCGGCCGTACGTTCATCATGCCGGGCCAGACGGTCCGCAAGAAGAGCGTCCGCCAGAAGCTGAACCCGATGCCGGTCGAATTCAAGGATAAGAATGTGCTGCTCGTGGATGACTCGATTGTCCGCGGCACCACGATGGGCGAAATCGTGGCCATGGCCCGCAGCGCCGGCGCGAAGAAAGTGTATGTCGCGTCCTCCGCTCCCCGTGTCTGCTTCCCGAATGTCTACGGCATTGATATGCCGACCCGCTCGGAACTCCTCTGCGGCGATGGCAAGGGTGCGGATGAGGTGGCCCGTATCATTGGCGCTGATAAGGTCGTCTATCAGACGATCGACGGCCTGAAGGGCGCGCTTTCCGACATGAACCCGGCAATCTCCGATTTCGATTGCTCGTGCTTCGATGGCCGGTATGTGACCGGTGACATCGATGACGCGTATCTCAGCCAGCTTGAGGAAGAGAAGCGCCTCGCGAAGGAAGCCGATAAGCGCAGAAAGGCTGAAGAGGACTGATCGTTCCTGGTTCTGACGCCGCCGGGCTTTTCGCCCGGCAGCCCTCGAGGCCCGCCCGCGCTACCTGCGGCCGGGCCTTAGTTTTTTGGGAAGGAGAAATGCGATGACTGAAAACGAAGAGCCGCTTGTCGTGCGGCTTGATCACCTGGTGCTGACAGTCAGGGACCCTCAGGCGACAGTACGGTTTTATGAAGCGGTTCTTGGCATGAAACCCGTGCGGTTTGGAGAAGGGCGGCTCGCGCTTCAGTTTGGAAATACGAAGATCAATCTCCATCAGGCGGGGGCTGAAATCGCGCCTTACGCTCTCCGCCCCACGCCGGGATCCGCGGATCTCTGCCTGATCACGGAGGGGCCGCTCGATGCCGTGCGGCGGCGGCTTTCTGAAAACGGTGTTCCGATCGAACTCGGCCCCGTGAAGCGCACCGGCGCCGCAGGTCCCATCCTCTCGGTTTACTTCCGGGATCCCGATGGAAATCTGATTGAGGTTTCCCGGTACGAAGACCAGGCGGGGTCCTGAATAAGCAAAGGGGCAGTTCACTCAAGGTGAACTGCCCCTTCTTACTGGGTCTGAAAACGTGGGTGCCCTCAGGCGAAGCACCCCTGGTAGATCACGAGAAGCACCACGATCGGCGCGATGATCGCCACCATCGCATGGATAAAGGTGGTGTAGGCCGTGCCCCGGTTCTTCACGTAGTTCAGCTGTTCCTTGAACTTCGGCCAGGCGATCCAGCCCGTGAGAAGCGCGATAAAGAGACCGCCCATCGGAAGCAGAATGTTCGAGGAAAGGAAGTCAAGCGCGTCGAAAAGCGTCTTTCCGAAAACTTTCACATCTGACCACGGTCCGAAGGAAAGGGCGGAAACGCAGCCGAAGAGGAAAAGAGCGATCCAGCAGGCAAAGCACCCGCGGGGGCGCCTCACATTCCACTCATTTCCAAGGTACGCAATCACGACTTCCAGCATGGAGATCGAGCTCGTGAGCGCGGCCGTGAGAAGGCAGATATAGAAAAGGACCGCGAAGAACGCCCCGCCCGGAAAATAATCAAACACAATCGGCAGCGTCACAAAGACGAGTCCCGGACCGGCATTCGGATCAAGCCCGAAAGCGAACACCGCGGGCAGAATCATGAGACCGGAAAGAATAGAGCCGAGAAGCGCGAGAAACGCGATCCAGCCGGAAGAGGACGGAATGTCCGTTGTTTCCTTCACGTAGCAGCCGTACGTGACGATTGTGCCGCAGCCTAGTGAGAGCGAGAAGAACGTAAACCCGAGAGCGTTCAGGATGGTCGACGCGCTCATCGTCTCCGGGTGGATCGCGAAAAGGAATTCCACTCCTTTCATCGCGCCGGGGAAAGTGAGGCTTCGGATAAGGATCACCACCATCAGGATAAAGAGGAGCGGCATGAGGAATTTCGCAATCCGCTCAATCCCCTTCTCAACGCCGAGCGCTACGACGCCGCAGGTGAGGGTGAGGAAGCAGAAGTGCCAGAAGACATTTTTTACCGGATCCGACACGAGAACCGCAAAGCCCTCTTTCAGCGTTTCCGCGTCGCTCGAAAGCACGCTGTTCGTGAGCGACCCGATGAGGTACGACACGCACCAGCCGCCGACCACGGAATAGTAGGAAAGAATGATGAAGGAAGAGATCACGCCGATAAAACCGGCGATCGCGAAGAAGGGGCCTCCCATCTTCTTCATCGCCTGAACAGCGGAACCCCGGCCGGCCCGGCCGACCGAGGCCTCAGCCATCAGGAGAGCAACACCGATCGTAAAGGTGAAGATGATGTAGGGAATGATGAAATTTCCGCCGCCATTCGCGCCCGCCCAGAAGGGGAATTTCCAGATTGCGCCGAGGCCGATGGCTGAGCCCGCGGAAGCGAGAATGAAGCCGATACGCGAGCCCCATTCGGTTGATTTCGCCATGTTGCTGTCCTTGATTTTTTGTGAGGGGAGTCCCGGAGAAGAGGGGGATCTTTATGAGACTCTCCGAAGAAGAACCGAAATATCTCTCGAGAGGCAGAGGAAATGTCGCGCCGGGAGGTCCTTCAGAAATTCTGCTACGAATTGAAAGAATATTGATAATACCCGGTTCTGTCTAGTTGTTTCCCTGTAGTTCTGCTGAGTTTCCTGTTGGCAAACCAATGTTCAAAAGTGTATATTTTTTATTATTGGTTTTATCAAAACCAGGAACACGTATCAATCGATCCGCAGAACGGACCTGAGCAGATGCGGCAGCAATTCGAGTTGACCGACAGGCTGGCCAAAAGCAGTCCCGGAGGTCTCCCAATCAAATCCAGATTAGGTTTGAAAGGAACGCAACTATATGAATGCCAGTGAGACGGCCGCCCGCGCGGCCGGAACGCCGATTACAGGCGCTGAGATCGTCTGTCGGGCGCTCGCCGAGGAAGGGGTGACAAAGGTTTTCGGTTACCCGGGCGGAGCGGTCATCCCGATTTATGACGAAATCTTCAAGCAAAGCGCTTTCCAGCACATCCTGACGGGGCACGAGCAGGGAGCGGCGCACGCCGCTGATGCCTATGCGCGCGCTACCGGAAAGCCTGGCGTCCTTATCGTGACGTCGGGTCCAGGCGCGACGAATGCCGTGACCGGCATCTCGACCGCCTACAGTGATTCCATCCCCCTCATCATTATTTCAGGCCAGGTTGGCACCTCCTTCATCGGCACCGATGCTTTCCAGGAGTGCGATACCGTGGGCATTACCCGTCCCTGCGTGAAGCACAATTTCCTTGTGCGTCATGTGGAGGATCTGGCGAAAACGATCAAGGAAGCCTTCTATATCGCGACGACCGGCCGTCCGGGTCCCGTGCTGATTGATATTCCGAAGGATATTCAGCTTCAGAAATGCGTTTTCGACTATCCCGAGAAAGTGGATATTCCGACCTATAAGCCGATTACCCGCGGTCACATGGGGCAGATCAGGAAGGCGCTCAACGCGCTTCTCGACTCTGCCCGTCCGCTGATCCTTGTGGGCGGCGGCGTGGTGCTGTCGGATGCCTCAGAACTGATGAACCGGTTTGCCCGGCTGACTGGGATTCCCGTGATTTCGACCCTGATGGGGCTTGGCGGATTCCGGGGGTCGGACCGCAAGTTCCTCGGCATGGCCGGTATGCACGGAACGCTGGAAGCGAATTACGCGCTGCAGAACAGCGAGGTTCTCATTAATTTCGGCTCCCGGATGGAGGACCGTCTGGTCTCCAATGTCCCGGATTTCGAAAGCCGTCCGAGAACTGTCATTCATATCGATGTGGACCCTTCATCTATTTCGAAACGCGTGAAGGCTCAGATCCCCATCGTGGGCGACGTGAAGTCGGTGCTCGCTGACATGGTGAGCCTTCTTGAAGAAGAGGACTACCGGCAGAACACCGAGCTCCTCACGCCCTGGTGGAACCAGATTGACGAGTGGAGGTCGAGGAAGTCGCTTGACTATCCGGCTGACAGCAAGTCGATCATGCCGGAAGCGCTGGTGGAAAAGGTTCAGGCCGCAGCCCCCGCAGACACGATCTATACAACGGATGTGGGCGAACATCAGATGTACGCCGCCCAGTACCTGAAGCTCGACGAGCCCAGACATTTTCTGACGAGCGGCGGTCAGGGCACGATGGGCTTTGGATTGCCCGCCGCGGTCGGCGCCGCGGTCGCGTTCCCGGATAAACCGGTCGTCTGCTTCACGGGCGATGGGTCGATCCAGATGTGCATTCAGGAGCTGATCACCTGCAAGCGTTACGGTCTTGCGCCGAAAATCGTGATCTTCAATAACGGATACCTCGGCATGGTGGCGGTCTGGCAGAAGCTTTACTGCGGCGGCCGGCTTTCCGAAACGACGCTGGATCCGCAGCCTGACTTCGTGGCGCTTGCGAAAGCCTATGGCCACGTCGGCTACCGCTGCCGCACGTACGCGGAGCTTGACGCGGCGCTTAAGGATGCTTTCGGGGAAAACCGGAACGAATGCTGCGTGCTCGATGTTCAGATCAAGCGTGATGAACCCGTGTACCCGATGGTTGGGCCTGGAGAAGGTCTCACCCGAATGATTCTGAGGGAGGAATGAGAATGAGCGGAGAAAGACACGTGATTTCGATTCTCCTCGAGAATCGCTCCGGGGCGCTTTCGCGCGTCGTGGGACTCTTTTCGGCCCGCGGTTACAACATTGACAGCCTTACGGTCGCGCCGACCGAGTCTGAACACCTCTCGCGCATGACGATCGTGAGCCACGGTGACGATGCGCTCGTGGAACAGATCACAAAGCACCTCAATAAGCTGATCGAGGTGCTGAAGGTGGTGGATCTGACTGAGGCGCCCTACGCGGAACGCGACCTGATGCTCGTAAAGGTCAGGGCTGCGGGCCGTGAGCGCGATGAAATGATGCGGCTTACGGATATTTTCCGCGGTCACATCATCGACGTGACGGAACGCTCTTTCACGATTGAGATCACCGGCGACGCCGGGAAGCTTGACGCGTTTCTCACCGCGATTGATCCGAAGCAAATTCTGGAAACTGTCCGGTCAGGCGTTCTCGGAATCGGCCGCGGCGAACACATTCTGAAGTCCTAGCAGCAAAAGCGTTTCTTATTTACTGATCTGAATTTACCGGAAGACCGAAGCCGGTCTTCCATCTGACGAGGCCCCGCGCCTCTGGAGAAAAAGCATGAAGGTTTATTACGACAAGGACTGTGACCTTTCCATCATCAAGGGCAAGAAGGTCGCGATCATCGGCTACGGTTCCCAGGGACACGCCCATGCGCTGAACCTGCATGACTCCGGCGTCAATGTGGTGGTCGGTCTGCGCCCGAACGGCGCTTCCTGGAAGAAGGCTGAGGCTGCCGGTCTCGCAGTCGCGTCCGTTGAAGATGCCGTGAAAGGCGCTGACGTCGTCATGATGCTGATCCCGGATGAAAACATCGCGAAGACCTACCGTGAGCAGGTTGAGCCGAACATCAAGCAGGGTGCGGCGCTCGCTTTTGCCCACGGCTTCAACATTCACTACGGCCAGGTGATTCCGCGTGAGGACCTCGATGTCATCATGGTGGCCCCGAAGGCTCCGGGCCACACGGTCCGCTCCACCTATGCCGCCGGTGCCGGTGTGCCGCAGCTTGTTGCTGTTTTCCAGGATAAGTCCGGCCGCGCGATGGATATCGCGCTCTCCTACGCCTCCGCCAACGGCGCCGGCAAGGCGGGCATCATCGAAACGACGTTCCGCGAAGAGACGGAAACGGACCTCTTCGGCGAACAGGCCGTGCTCTGCGGCGGTATCGTTGAACTCGTGAAGACGGGCTTTGAGACCCTCGTGAAAGCCGGATACGCGCCTGAAATGGCGTATTTCGAATGCTTCCACGAAATGAAACTGATCGTCGATCTGATGTACGAAGGCGGTATCGCGAACATGGACTACTCCATTTCGAATAACGCCGAATTCGGCCAGTACTGGACGGGTCCGAAGGTTGTGAATGAAACCTCCCGTGCCGCGATGGAACAGTGCATCAAGGATATTCAGTCCGGCGTTTATGCGAAGGCGTTCCTTGAAGAGTGCGCGTTCGGCTATCCGGTGCTCCGTTCGATGCGTGCCCAGACCGCCCGTCATCCGATCGAGACCACGGGTGAGAAACTCCGCGCGATGATGCCCTTCATCACCGCTCACCGTCTGGTTGACCGCAGCAAGAACTGATCGCTCTTGCTGAGTCATTTCAGCAGCTTTCCGTCGCCCCGGGGAATATGGGTTCTCCGGGGCGACAGCGTATCTGCCGGGATACCCGGTGCGGAATGAAAACGGATACGGGGGAGGTGTAGAGAAATTGCGCGGTCACCCTGATAGAATGCCCTATCGGAAATACGTTTTTGGTGAGATCCTGGAGATCAATATCTATGGATAAAAGAATCTATCCCCATCCCATCTTTGCGAAAGAGGGTTGGCCCTTCATGGCGGGCACGGGCGTTCTTGCGCTTCTCGCGACGGCAATGGGCTGGGGCTTTCTGAGCGTCATCTTCTGGGCGCTTTTTATTCTTGTGGTTCAGTTCTTCCGGGACCCGGCGCGTGAAATTCCCCAGGGCGAGAAGCTTGTGCTTTCCGTCGTTGACGGCCAGGTTCTGAAGGTTGAAAAGGCGAAGGATCCCTATACGGGACGTGACGCGATTCTGATCTCCGTCTTCATGAATCTTTTCAACGTCCACAGCCAGAAGTCTCCGGTTGACGGCACCGTGCTGAAGAAGGTGTACCGCCCGGGCAAGTATTTCAACGCGTCGCTCGATAAGGCAAGCGCTGAGAACGAGCAGTGCGGCCTTGTGGTGCGGGCGGATGATGGGAACCTGGTGACGTTCGTTCAGATCGCGGGTCTCGTGACGCACCGCATTCTGAATTACGTGAAGGAAGGCGATCATCTGAACCGGGGTGATCGTTACGGCTTTATCCGTTTCGGAAGCCGCGTGGATATGTACCTTCCGCTGAACGCCCGCCCGAAGGTTGTGATCGGGGAGAAGGTCTGGGGCACGACAACCGTCCTCGCGGTTCTTGGCGAGGCTCTGGATGAACCCGAGGCTCCGCTCGATGAATCGGAAGACTCTTCTGTGACAGCACCTGCTGCCGCTCAGAGTGAAACCCCCGCTGCACCGGCCGCGGCCCCCGCAGCCCCTGCAGCTGAAGCAGAAGCTCCGGAAGCTCCTGCCGCGGCGAAGCCTTCGGAGTCCGAACCGGCGGCTGCCGCTCCCGCGGAGTCTGAGACAAGCGCTCCTGCCGCGGCTGAACCCGCGAAGACGACTGACGCTTCAGCGAAGTAAGGCTTCGGCGCTCTGACCGTTCCCCCAAAAAAGCAAAGCGGATGCCTGGGTAAGCCCCGGCGTCCGCGTCTGCATTCAGTTATTCAGGAAAAGACGATAAAAATGACTTCAGAACACATCCCGGGTCAGCGAGTTCCGCTTACCGAAATCGGAAAGCGCAATATCAGGATTGTCCGCACGCGGGGCATCTACGTTCTGCCGAACCTTTTTACGACGGCGTCGCTTTTCTGCGCGTTTTACGCGATTGTTCAGGCCATGGCCGGGCACTTTGATATTGCCTCCATTGCGATCTTCTTCTCGATGATTTTTGACGGCTGTGACGGCCGTGTCGCCCGCCTCACTCATACGCAGAGCGAGTTTGGCGTGCAGTATGACTCGATCGCGGATATGACAGCGTTCGGCGTGGCGCCGGCTCTCGTGATCTATCAGTTCGCGCTTTCCGGCCTTGGAAAGATCGGCTGGGCCGCGGCTTTCATTTACTGCCTGGGCGCCGGTCTCCGTCTTGCCCGCTTCAATACCAATGTGAAGGTCGTGGATAAGAGCTTCTTCCAGGGGCTTCCGAGCCCGGCGGCTGCCGCACTGATCGCAGGCTTTGTGTGGCTCGCGGTTGATAACAAGCTCCCCGCCTGGACGGGTGACGCGCTTCCCTGGATGGCCGCGGTGCTCGCGGTTTTCGCCGGCCTTACGATGGTCTGCAACGCGCCGTTCTTCTCCGGCAAGAGCCTTGCCGTTGTGAGAACCGTGCCGTTCTGGTTCCTTTTCGTCGCGGCGATTCTCTTCATCATTATTTCGAGCAATCCGTCACTCTCGATCTTCATCATCTTCTGCATTTACGCCGTCTCGGGCTACGTCTATCAGGCTTATCTCTGGTGGAAGGGCCGTCCGAACCCCGTGAAGCCTGAGCGTGATGAGGAAGAAGCCTGACGCTGGCTTTTCCGCCTAAGCCCTGAGGGCCGCAGGCAAATGAAGCATCATGCGGACGCGGCGCGAGCCGCCCTTTATCAGAGGAGTTCCTATGTCATTTCTTTTTGCACCGCCCCCTCAGGCCGTTCTGCCGATCGTGGGGGAGAAGAATCTTTACTTCCCCCTGCATCGCGTGTATTTCATCGGTCACAACTACTCGGCCCACAATAAGGAGCTGAACGCTCCGGACGAGCCGGTGATCTTCCTGAAGCCTGTTGACGCGGTTGTGCCGGTTCCGGAAGGAACCGTGGCTGAAATCTCGTATCCTCCTCAGTCCGATAATTTCCAGCATGAGATTGAGCTCGTTGTCGCGCTGAAGTCAGGCGGCCGCGACCTCACGCCTGAAGAAGCTGAAAAGGCGATCTACGGCTTCGCGGTCGGCTGCGACTTTACGCGCCGCGACTGGCACTTCAGAATGCGTGACAAAGGGCAGCCCTGGGAAAAGGGGAAGACGGTTGACAGCGCGCTCCCCGTCACGGCGCTCCGCCCGATTGAACGGACACCGGAGCTGCAGAATCTGGGGATCTGGCTCTACGTGAACAGCGAGAAAAAGCAGGACGGCAATATCGATCAGATGCTTTTCACGCCGGCTGAGCTGATCAGCCATCTCTCGAAGTTCTGGGAACTGAAGGCGGGTGATATTGTCTTCACCGGAACGCCGGCTGGTGTCGGTCCCGTGAAGAAGGGCGATTTCCTGAAGGGCGGCATCGCGGGTGTCGGTACGCTCGATATGAAGATCGTTTGATACGTCACTCCCGCGCGCTTTCGGGATAGGCAAGAAAAAACCGACCTCGGTACAGAACCGGGGTCGGTTTTTGCATTCCGGGAAATGATCACCGGTTTCAGGAAGAGGCGGAGCTTGACGCCATGCTGGCCGCTGCGCTGTCCATCGAAATCGTTTCGATTTCCTCCGCGAGATCTGATACCGCGCTGGCGTAGAAATAGCTGTGGTTATAGTTCAGGATCGTCTGGAAATTCCGGGTCCCGAGGCGGTACTCTGTCGCCTGCTTTCCATCCTGGTCGCGGTACGGGAGATCAACGATCATCAGAGGTTCGTCACCCGGGATGTTGAGCTCGAAATCCGGAATGAACCCGGCCCGGAGCGCGTGGTCAAACGTCGTATCAGTGGTGATGCCGCCTGTGACGAGCCGCATATCGGCGTCGCTGTCCGGCGTGCAGGAGAAAAACGGCGGAAGCCCCCGGACCCAGCCGTGGCTTGAGAGGTAGTTCGCCACTGAGCCGATCGCGTCAGCGCTCGACCCAACGAGATCGATCTGACCGTCCCCGTCAAAGTCGACGGCATACTTGCGCACCGAGGAGGGCATGAATTGCCCCATGCCGATTGCGCCCGCGAAGCTCCCATAGACCGTAGCAGGATCGAGATGCTGCTCGCGAAGAAGCAGGAGAAACTCGGTGAGTTCCGTCCTGAAGTAATCCGCGCGGCGCTTGTAATCGAAAGTAAGCGTGCAGAGGGAATCCAGAACGCGGAAACTGCCCTGGTTTCTGCCGTAGACCGTTTCAACGCCGATGATCGACGCCACGATGTCCCGCGGAATGCCGTAGCGGTCCTCCGCCTTTCCGAAAGCCTCGTCGTTTTCCTCGAGGAATTCCGATCCCTTCTCAATCCGGGACTTTCCGACCATCCGGTGCTGATAGACCCGCCAGTCGCCGCGGACCGCGGTTTTCGGCGCATTCGGCTTCCGGGGCTTCGGTGTCATCAGCTGCTCCACGCGGGCGGAATACGTAGCCTGCGAGAGGACCTCTTCAATAAAGGACTTAGGAAGCTGAGTCGCCGCGGCGGTTTCCTCAATGTAAGCCTGAACCTCTGGCATCGCGGGGTAAGACGTATCCTCGCTCGACTCCGTTTTTCTCAGAGCCGGATCCGGAAGCTGAGCGCAGACAGCCGCCGGCAGCCCAGGTATGGCGGCTGTCAGAAGCAGTGTCAGCAGATTTCGGCGGCTCAGCGGCATGGCTTTTCTGATTGAGTAAATAAGTGTCCTATCTCATTAATTATATAGGTGCGTGTCAATCCGTTAAGGGCGGAATCGTAACGAAAAACCAGTAGAGGGAAAAAATCTTTGGAGACGAAGCCTTGACAAACGGCTTTTTATCCGTAGAATTTGTATTCCTATGCGGGAGTAGCTCAGTTGGTAGAGCGCAACCTTGCCAAGGTTGAGGTCGCGAGTTCGAGACTCGTCTCCCGCTCCAGGATTCTTCAGTAATGCTGAGGAAGCGTGGTGGCGCGATAGCAAAGTGGTTATGCACCGGATTGCAAATCCGTTCACGGCAGTTCGATTCTGCCTCGCGCCTCCATAATTCAGCAGGCGTACTGATGCGGGAGTAGCTCAGTTGGTAGAGCGCAACCTTGCCAAGGTTGAGGTCGCGAGTTCGAGACTCGTCTCCCGCTCCATTTTCGAGAAGAGGAAGCTTTCAAGGGCTTCCTTTTTTCATATCTGCATCAGCGAGTGCCCGGGTGGCGGAATTGGTAGACGCAGGGGACTTAAAATCCCTCGCTTCGGCATACGGGTTCGAGTCCCGTCCCGGGTACCAGGCATTTCCAGAGACGTTCGTCTCACAGTATAATAATCAGTTAACCGCAACAGACTTTCGGTTTCGGAGGTCTCGAGCAACACAATCTGTAAGCCGGTGCCTTCTTTTCCCTTCAAAGCTGGTTCCGGCTCGTGCGCCCCGAAAGCGAGGAACCCGTCGGTTGCCCGCCGGGCACACTGTTTAACGTAACGGGAGAAGCACGTGAGCTCACTCATTCAGGACAACCGGCCTGAGGCTGTACTGGCCCTGGCCGACGGAACGCTGTTCCGCGGCCGTTCCATCGGCGCGCCCGGTCGTACCATCGCTGAAGTCGTTTTCAATACGTCCATGACGGGCTATCAGGAAATCCTGACAGATCCGTCCTACACCGGTCAGATCGTCAATCTCACGTATCCGCATATCGGCAACGTGGGCGTGAATAACGAAGATACCGAATCGGGCCGCATTTACGCGGTGGGCCTCGTCATCGAAACCCTTTCTCCCATCGTCTCGAACTTCCGTGCGAAGGAAACGCTTTCCGAATACCTCACCCGTTCCGGCGTGGTTGGCATTGCCGAAGTCGATAACCGTCTCCTTACCCAGATCATCCGTGACCGCGGCGCGCAGGCAGCCTGTATTCTGACGGCCGCGAACGGCACGCTGACTGACGAGGAACTGAATGCCGCTGTGGAAGCCGCGAAGAGCTACACCGGCATGGTGGGTCAGGATCTCGCTCAGGTTGTGACCACCAAGGCTCCGTACGAGTGGACCGAAGGCACCTGGCAGATCGATAACGACACGGGCGCTACCTCCTACACGAAGCCTGAGCTTCCCTTCCACATCGTGGCTTACGACTTCGGCGTGAAGCAGAACATTCTCCGCCTTCTCGTGAATCAGGGACTGCGCGTTACCGTGCTGCCCGCGAAGACTTCCTTTGAAGACGCGATGAAGTATTCCCCGGATGGCTTCTTCTTCTCGAACGGCCCGGGAGATCCGGAACCCTGCACGTACGCGATTGAAACCGCGAAAAAGATTCTGAAGTCCGGCATTCCGTTCTTCGGTATCTGCCTCGGGCACCAGATCCTCGGTCTCGCGGTGGGCGGAAAGACCGTAAAGATGAAGACCGGTCACCACGGCGCCAATCACCCGGTGATCGATGTGAAGACGAAGCATGTATACATCACGAGCCAGAACCACGGGTTTGCGGTCGACGCCTCCACGCTTCCCGCGAATGTCCGTGTGACGCACGAGTCGCTCTTTGACGGCACGCTCCAGGGTATGGAGCTTACCGACGCTCCGGCCTTCAGCTTCCAGGGTCACCCTGAAGCGAGCCCGGGACCTCAGGACATTTCCCCGCTTTTCGAGCGTTTCGGACAGATGGTCCGTACGTACGCTGAAAGCAAGGCGGCCAGGTAATTTTCCGGTAATTCTTAATATTGGCCTTTGCCCGGGGAGCGCTCCGGCCACTCGGGGAAAGGCGGCAGACAGGATAGCGAAATGCCAAAACGTCAGGACATAAAATCCATTCTCATCATCGGCGCCGGCCCGATCATCATCGGCCAGGCCTGTGAGTTTGACTACTCCGGTGCTCAGGCCTGCAAGGCGCTGAAGGAAGAAGGGTACCGCGTCATTCTCGTGAACTCGAACCCCGCCACGATCATGACGGATCCGGGGCTCGTGGACGCGACCTACATTGAGCCGATCACCTGGGAGGTGGTTGAGCGGATCATCGCGAAGGAACGGCCCGATGTGATTCTGCCGACGATGGGCGGTCAGACAGCGCTCAACTGCGCGCTCGATCTGAAGAATCACGGCGTGCTCGATAAGTACGGGATCGAACTGATCGGCGCCTCGCCGAAAGCGATTGAAAAGGCTGAGGACCGCAAGCTCTTCAAGGAAGCGATGGAGAAAATCGGCCTTGAATGCGCGAAGTCCGGTATCGCCTACAACATGCAGGAAGCGCTCGAAGTGCAGCAGACCGTGGGATTCCCCACGATCATCCGCCCGAGCTTCACGCTTGGCGGCTCAGGCGGCGGCATCGCCTACAACATGGAAGAGTTCGTGCGGATCTGCCAGCGCGGTCTCAAGCTTTCCCCGACGCACGAGCTTCTGATTGAAGAGTCGCTTCTCGGCTGGAAAGAGTACGAGATGGAAGTGGTCCGCGATCACGCGGATAACTGCATCATCGTCTGCTCGATTGAGAACCTCGATCCGATGGGTATTCACACGGGCGACTCGATTACCGTCGCTCCGGCCCAGACGCTGACCGACAAAGAGTATCAGATCATGCGTAACGCCTCGATCGCGATTCTCCGCGAGATCGGCGTGGATACGGGCGGATCAAACGTGCAGTTCGCCGTGAACCCGAAGAACGGCCGCCTGATCGTGATCGAAATGAACCCGCGCGTGTCGCGTTCGTCCGCTCTCGCCTCCAAGGCAACCGGTTTCCCGATCGCGAAGGTCGCGGCCAAGCTCGCCGTGGGCTACACGCTTGACGAACTCCGGAACGACATCACCGGCGGCAAGACCCCGATTTCCTTCGAGCCGACGATTGACTACGTCGTCACGAAGATGCCGCGTTTCGCCTTTGAGAAGTTCCCGCAGGCGGATGACCGTCTGACCACCCAGATGAAGGCTGTGGGCGAAGTGATGGCGATCGGCCGCACGTTCCAGGAATCCTTCCAGAAGGCGCTCCGCGGTCTTGAAACCGGTAAGGACGGTCTTGACAGCAAGACATCCGACCGCGAACAGATCGTCTATGAGATTTCCGACGCGGGCCCCGAGCGTATCTTCTATGTCGGTGACGCGTTCCGTATCGGCATGACGCTGAAGGAAGTCCAGGAAGCGACGAATATCGACCCCTGGTTCCTTATCCAGATTCAGGAAATCATCGATATCGAGAAGCGGCTTGAGGGCCGGACGCTTTCCTCGCTCACGCGTGAAGAGCTCCTCTTCCTCAAGCAGAAGGGCTTCTCCGACCGCCGTCTTGCGAAGCTTCTCCACGTGTCTGAGGACGAAGTGCGTTCTGACCGCTGGATGATGAAGCTGCACCCCTCCTATAAGCGCGTTGATACGTGCGCCGCGGAATTCAAGACCACGTCCGCTTACCTCTACTCCACCTACCACGGCGCGAGTGAGGCCGATCCGGATGACCGGAAGAAGGTGGTGGTGCTGGGCGGCGGTCCGAACCGTATCGGCCAGGGTATCGAGTTCGACTATTGCTGCGTCCACGCCGCTCACGCGCTCCGCGAAGATGGCTACGAGACCATCATGGTGAACTGCAATCCGGAAACGGTGTCGACTGACTATGACACGTCGGATCGCCTGTTCTTTGAACCGGTGACGCTCGAAGACGTGCTCGAGATCTGCCGCATTGAGAAGCCGTTCGGTGTCATCGTGCAGTACGGCGGTCAGACCCCAATCAATCTCTGCCGGAAGCTTGAGAAGGAAGGTGTGCCGATTCTCGGTACGACTCCGGATTCGATCGATATCGCGGAAGACCGAGGCCGCTTCCAGAAGCTTGCGTCAGACCTTGGCATCCTGCAGCCGCCGAACCGTGCGGCCCGGTCCGAAGAAGACGCCATCGTGATGGCAGACGAAATCGGGTACCCGCTCGTTGTCCGCCCGTCCTACGTGCTTGGCGGCCGCGCGATGGATATCGTCCACAGCCGGAAGGATCTCGAGGCCTACATGCGTGAGGCGATCAAGGTGAGCAACGACAGCCCGGTGCTCCTCGATCGGTTCCTCGACGACGCGGTGGAAATGGACGTTGACGCCGTGAGTGACGGGGACGAAGTCCGGATCGGCGGCATCATGCAGCATATTGAGCAGGCCGGCGTCCACTCGGGCGACGCGGCGTGCTCGCTCCCGCCTTACAGCCTCCGCCCTGAGCTCGTTGAAGAGATCAAGCGTGAGACGAGACTCCTCGCTGAGGCGCTTAAGGTGAAGGGGCTCATGAATGTGCAGCTCGCCGTGCAGCACGCCTACTCCGAGAACCCGAAGGTCTACATTCTCGAAGTGAATCCGCGTGCCTCGCGCACCGTGCCGTTTGTCTGCAAGGCGACGGGTGAGCCGCTCGCGAAGATCGCGGCCCGCGTGATGGTCGGGCAGACGATGAAGCAGCAGGGGGTCAAGGTTGAGGTAACGCCGAAGTACATGTGCGTGAAGGAAGCCGTGTTCCCGTTCACCAAGTTCCTCGGTGTGGACCCGGTCCTTGGACCTGAAATGCGGTCGACCGGCGAAGTGATGGGTGTCGGCGCGTCGTTCGGCGAAGCGCTTTATAAGGCTGAACTCGGCGCCGGTGACCGGCTCCCCGAAAAGGGTACGGCGTTTATTTCGGTCCGCGATGTCGATAAGGCCCGCGCGGTGTCGGTTGCCACGCACCTCCGTGACCAGGGCTTCAATATCGTCGCGACGCGCGGCACAGCGGCTCTTCTGCAGCATGCGGCGATTCCCTGCCGTGTGGTGAATAAGGTTTCTGAAGGCCGTCCGAACGTGGTCGATATGATCAAGAACGGTGACGTGCAGCTCGTGATCGCGACGGCTGACGAATCCCGTACTCAGATCAGCGACGCGCGCCAGATCCGCCAGACGGCGCTTGCGCAGCTCGGCGTTGTGTACTACACGACGATTTCGGGCGCTGCCGCCGCGGTTGAAGGCCAGAAGCACGCGAAGGATGTCGAGGTCCGCAGCCTGCAGGAACTTCACGCGATGAACCGCGCCTGAGTGTTTCGCTGATCCCGGATTCGTCCGGGAATCGCGGGACTTGCCGGCTTTCCTGTTACACCGGGGAAGCCGGTTTCTTTTGCCCGGTGCGGAGCCCGGGGCTCCGCTCCTCTCTTGGAAACTTTTCGAAACGGCTCCGGGGCTTTTTCCGCCCGAACCGGTCCCGGAAATCTTTTATCATCAGAAAAGTTTTGGTTCCGCAGCGGTCCGGAGAAAAACACGGGACCGCCTGCCGTATTTGCTGATTTTTGCGTTATTTCATGAAACGGATCCGATTTGACCGGAGAGCCACCGTCGTGGTGGTCATTCTTCTGGCCCTGATTTTTATTTTCCAGCCGATATCCTGGACCACTGTCCCGAAAAACGGTGTGCTCTCCGTGATCATTGACCGGACAGACACAACGACGGCGGATGCGGTGAAAAAACTCCGTCTCTCCGGCGTTCAGACGCCGGAAGCGATCCTGTACCCCGTGGTGTCGGCGGCGAGCGCGTTTTCCTCTTCGGGTCTGAAGAAGGGCTGCTATCAGCTTTCCCCGAAGTCGCCTCTGATTTCACTTTTCTTCAAACTTGCCTCGGGACGCGTGAGTTACCTCGTTATCCGGATTCCGGACGGAGCGAATATCTGGGGCGTTGAAAAACTCTTTAAGGAGAGCCCGGATCTCGATCGCAAGCTCACTGATTTTTCGGATGCCACCCTGAAATCGGATCCGGAGGTTTTCCGCGGATTTGATCAGGATATTGATTCGGTCCGCAAAAAATTCAGGGAATCCGCTTCTGTCAGTTATTACGAAGGGCTCGCAGCGCCCGACACGTATTACTACAAGCCGGGGCAGTCTGATGCCGCGCTTCTCGCGAAGATGGTGCGTCATCAGAAACAGATTCTGGATTCTGAGTGGCAGAACCGCGATACGGCGGCCACCGCTCTCATCCGGACACCGTATGAGGCGCTGATTCTCGCGTCCCTTATCGATAAGGAAGCGGGTCAGGGGCAGGAGAAATACCTTGTTTCGAGTGTCTTCTATAACCGTCTGAAAATCGGAATGCCGCTTCAGACCGATCCTACGGTGCTCTACGCGAAGGGCCTGGAAACCCGCTCTGACCCGAAGAACATCACGAAAGACGATCTGCTGAAAGACAATATTTATAATACGTACCGCCAGCGCGGCCTTCCGCCCACGCCGATCGCGTGTCCGTCACGTGAGGCGATTCACGCCGCGATGCATCCGGCGGACACAAAGTATCTTTACTTTGTCGCGTCCGGTTCCGGCCGCTCCAAGTTTTCGGAAACGCTCGGCGAACATAATGCCGCCGTGAATCAGTACATTCTGAAGAAATAACGGAGGGGATTCTGAAGGAGGCGGCGTTGCCGCCCCTTTCTGTTTCACCCGTTTCTTCACATCAGCGAAGGAAAAACCTATGCCGCTCGCGATTTACCCCTGGCAGGAAGCACTCAGCCGGGATCTGGAAATCTTCAGACACCGGATGCCGAGCGGCATCATCGTGAGCGGGCCCCGGGATATCGGCACCTTTGAGCTCGTGCTCGCTTTTACGAAGAGCCTGATGTGTGAGAATCCGGCAGAGGACGGCACGCCCTGCGGGAAATGCCCGGGATGCCGGCTCGCGGAAGCGGGAACTCACCCGGATATCCGTTTTCTGCTTTCGGAAGAGGAGGCAGCGAGGCACGATCTGCCCATCCCTGAAAGCGCCGGGAAGAAACTCTCAGACGAAATCTCCATTGCGGCTGTCCGTGAGCTCCGGGACTACGTGGCGCTGAAGCCTCACCGGAGCCCGAGACGCGTCATTCTCATTTCGCCGGCGGACCGTATCCGGCCGGACGCCGCGTCAGTTCTTCTCAAGATGGTGGAGGAGCCGCCGCCTGATCTCAGTTTCATCATGATCGCGGAGGATCTCGACGCCATTCTCCCAACCCTCCGCTCGCGCTGCGTTCTGCTTCACGCGAGAAAGCCGGATCCGGAGGCAGCCTCCTCCTGGCTTGAATCCAAAGGGCTGAAGGACTTTGATGAGCAGCTTGCCGAAGCGGGCGGGAATCCGCTTGCCGTGGTCCGAGGTCATAAGATCGTGCCGGATGAGGCGAGAACGCTTTTCCTGAACCTGCTTAAGGCGGGGAAACGGCTGGATATCACTCAGGTCGCGCCGGGTGTCGGCACCGGCTGGAAGCTCGACGCCTGCGCGGATTTTCTTTCCCGCTGGGGCACGGATCTGATCCGCGTGAAGTCCGGTCTTCAGCCGTCCTACTTTGTCGGCGAGACCCCCGAACTGCAGTCGATCGCGCCGCGCGCGGATCTTCAGGCGCTCTTTCACTGGCTCGATGAGACTGAGTCCCTGAAACGGGCCTCCACGGTGCCCCTCAATAACAAGCTCGCGCTTGAAAAGATTCTGGAAAGCTACCGCTCGGCTTTCCGGTCCTGAGCGGCTGACTCAGATCGGTTTTACCTTCTTGAATTCCTGGATCACCCGGGCGTCCGCCGGTACGAGGTAGAGCGACGTGGTGGAGAGAGAGGAGTGACCGAGTGCCGTCTGCACGACATTCACCGGCATGGATTCAAGAGCGGTTTCAGCAAAGGTGTGCCGCAGCCAGTGAGCGGATGCTGTGCGGAGCTTCGCGCCGTCGATCGGATTCTTCTGATCCGCGAGAAGCGCCGCTTCCTCGAGAAACTTTTTCAGTATGCGGTGAAGCCCGGAGCGGGAGAGGGCGTCTGTCGCGTTTTTCGGACGCTTTCCCTTTCCGAGACTCGCGAGAAGCGGGGTTCCCTTGGGGCAGCTTCCGATCGGGGGAAGCCCCCGGATCTTCAGATAGGCGTTGAAGGCGTCGAGATGCTCCTGCTGCAAGGGCAGGCGGCGGACTTTGTCCCCTTTTCCGATCACCTCAATAATGGTGACGGATTCATTCCCGATCCGGCGCTGCGTGATCCAGCCCGCGGTGGAGGAGAGCATTTCGCTTGCCCGCATGCCGAGTCCCTTTCCCATCATGAGAATGGTTTCAAGCCTCGACTTTTCGATCCCATCCTCCATGGCGTCAAGGCACCGGAGGACGTCACCCCACTGCTCTGGCGTAAGCGAGCGGTCAGAAAACTCTTTCGGCGCGCCTTCCCCGGGGAGAAAACGGATGCGCTGCGGGACCTGATCAAAAGGATTGGTGCGGAGGTAGCCGGTTTTCGTGAGAAAACTGAAGAGGAGCCTCACCACAGTCAAAGCCTGACGCCGGCTTGTGTGGGAAAGCGGGCCGTTGAAAGGGCGCCAAGCGGGGGAATCCCGTCTTTCGCTCTTCTTTCCAATCCACTGCGCGGCAGGAACCCGCCACTTCCGGCTCCAGGCTTCCGGCGTGAGGCGCGCGAGATCCTCAAGCCACCGGAGATACTGAGAGGCCTGAGGAACGGTTACCGAGCTGAGCGCCGTGTTTTTCTCCATGATGCACCAGAGGAGAAATCGCTCAGCCTCTTTCTGATACGCGCTTCGGGTGTTGGGGTTTGAGGCGCGCGAGGCGAGCCAGGCGTGGATCGCTTCGAGGTCGTTTGAAGCGTCGAGCGCGGATTTCTCTTCCGGTCCCCGGTTTCGTCCCTGGGACCCATCGAGAAGCGACGGGAGGCCGAGTGACTCGAGAGGCGCGATGCCAGGAGCGGTCCTCTCCGCGGAGAGGATCACTGCGCTTCCTTCAATTTCTGGATTGGCGGCTGATTTGGCGGACATCCGGCCTCTGATCCCCCCGGCTCAATAAAAGAATCTGTATGAAGCGGAACGCCGCGAGGTGCAGCCTCCCGCATTCCGTTTTATCATTGTATGAATTTTCCGCCCGGCGGTCCTTTATGCGCCGGGTTTTGTTACCCGTACACGAGCGAAAGATTTCTTTCGTTCTCCGTGGAAACCTGAACTGAGGTTTTTTTAAAGCCATGATTGCCGCTTTTGATATTGCCTTTGCCGGTGCGCAGAAGGTTGAAACGACTACTACCAATCAGCCGCTCGCGCAGGCGATTATCGGCGTGGACCAGCTGCTGACGATGGGGTCCCGGGCGCTCTACGGCTATCTGATTGATCCGGAAGTGGACGTGCGCCGCGATCCGTCGCTTACGGCCTATAGCGTTGATCTCGGGTTCAGGAAGAATTTCGGTATGGCGCGCCGCGCTCAGCTGGCTGGCGTCGCTGAGTTCATCAATCCGCCGGAATCTTCTGTCGGCGAGGCTCTGGGCTGGTTGGAGACGGAAAACACGTCTCTGCTGGGACTCTTTCAGCTGCTGAAGCAGATTGCCGGACGCCGTATTGACGCGGTCACGCTGAAGGATGAAACCGTTCTGATCACCTGCGGCCGCGATACCTACGAGGTATCGACCCATACCTACAAGCTTTTCCGCCACCTCGGTGTGCGTGAGGCGGTTGAGCAGCTCGCCGGAGTCTTCAAGAATCCGGAAGTGCAGGCGATTGAGATCCGTAACCGCGCGACCGGCAATGTGACCGTGAAGCTCGCGCGTGAGGATGCGGATTTCTACGCGGTTCCGAAGGAAGAGGAAGTGGTGCTCGTGGATGACATTCACACCCGCGCTCTGATGCTCCCGACCTCCAACTTCCGCGATGATCAGATCTGGACCTTCTTCGATGGTGAACAGACGATCCGCGCTCGCATGGCGGATAAGGACTTCCTCCGTATCATCGATAACGGCGTCTTCCGCCTGAATGCGGATGACATCCTGATCGTGAATCTTCACGTGAAGACGGTGCAGACTCCTGCCGGTCTCGTGAGTGACTACGAAGTTATCCGCGTTCTGGATCACCGTAAGCCCGGAAAGCACATTCCGATCCCTGGAGTCTGATTTCCGGAGCGGCGTTTCGCTGATGCGATCTGATCGACCGACTTTATCTGAGGCATGCCGCGGATTCACTCCGCGGCATGCCTTTTCGTGTCTTGCGGGGGTTTCTCTGAGGAAGGCCGTTGCGGTCCTCATGGCGGCGGCGATCGCGTTTCCGGCGGTCGCGGAACCGATCGCGGCCGAACTTGTGGCTCCCCGGTCACAGCCCGCTGGAAAAACCGCGGTTCCGATGCCGAGCCGCTCGGTGCTGGATCCGGACTATGCGCCCCAGATGATGAGCCCCGGGCCGTTTTCGGACGTCTCGGCGTCCCCCGCGGATGCCAACGCCACGGTGAGGATCGGAATCCAGCAGACCACCGCGGTGAACGTGCTGCAGCCAGGCGACGGCGGGTTCCTCGATCGCACAAAAGACCGTATCCGCGAGGCTTTCGGATCACGGCGGGTGGAATTCATGACACTCACCCGAGGGGAACTCGCCGAGGCGATCCGGAACGGTGATGTGGATTTCGTGATCGGGCAGTCAGACTTCATTGCCCAGGCGCAGATGGAAAACAATCTCCGTCTGATTGCGTCTTTCTGGCCTGTCGAAGCGCGTGACGTGAATAGTGTGGCCTCCGCGGTTTTCTTTACGAAGGCGCAGAGTCTTGATGTGCAGTCGCTCGCGCAGCTCGGTGATCACGCGGTCGCGGCGATCAGTCCGGATTCTTTCCCGGGGTATCTGGTGCCGCTTTATGAGCTCTCGCGCCGCGGCTACGCGCCGGGCTACCTGCAGGAGCTCTACTTCACGGGCCCCCCGTACGAAAATGTGACGCGCGACGTGCTGTCCGGGAAAGCCGCGGCCGGAATTCTTCCGGCCTGTGTTCTTGAAGCGCTAGACCGTCAGAAGAAGATCAGTCTCTCGGACTTCCGGATCATCAATCCCAGGCGTGAAACTGAGCTTCAGTGCTCTCACTCAACAGACGTTTTCCCGTCTCTCACCGTGGCGTCGCTGCAGAAGACAGACGGGAATACCCAGAAAACGATGGCGACCGCGCTCTACCTGATGCCGCATACCGGGAAAGAGGCGCAGTGGGCGCTGCCTGCTTCCATGCAGAGCGTTCTTGACGTTTTTTATCGCCTGAAGATCGGACCGTATCAGTATCTCGCGCAGTGGAGCATTCAGCGGTTTGTGAAGGAAAACGCGGCTGAGGTGGCGGTCGCCCTGATTTTTATCCTGATGGTGGTGTCATACGCCGCAGTGCTTCAGATGATGGTGCGCCGGAAGACCCTCGCGCTTCGGAAGTCAATGCAGGAGCGGCAGCGTTACGAGCAGGAAATCGCGGCGTCGCGCGAGCATATCGCCGCGATTGAGCGCACCGGTATCATCGGTCAGATGTCCTCCATGATCGCGCATGAGCTGAAGCAGCCGCTCGGAGCCATTAATAATTTCGGTAACGGTCTTCTGCGGCGCCTTCACCGCGGTCCCGTGGATCCCAAGGTGCTTGAAGGGGCGCTGGAGGAAATCGTCGGGCAGGGCACAAGGGCGTCAGAGATTGTTGACCGCGTCCGCGGCTACGCGAAACACCCGGATCCTGTGATGCAGGTACTCGATATGAAGCCGGTGCTCGAAAAGGCCGCGAAGGAATTCCACCACATCTATCCTGACGCGCCGCCGATTACGCTCGCCTGCCTGCCGTACTCCTGGGCTGAGGTGGATGCCTGGGAA
Source organism: Mesosutterella multiformis (assembly GCF_003402575.1). Lineage (GTDB taxonomy): Bacteria > Pseudomonadota > Gammaproteobacteria > Burkholderiales > Burkholderiaceae_F > Mesosutterella > Mesosutterella multiformis. The sequence goes on along the minus strand of NZ_BGZJ01000001.1, from coordinate 79,396 downwards.
ATCCAGCTCGCGGTTCTGAATCTTCTGAAAAACGCGTCAGAAGCGCTTCATGGCTGCCCGGATCCGCAGATCCATATCTCGCTTAAGGATGTTGACGGCATGTGGCATCTGTCAGTCGCGGATAACGGGCTCGAACTCACGCAGGAAAAGGCGGATCTTTTCTTTGAGCCGCTTCACACGGGGAAAATGTCCGGCATGGGGCTTGGGCTCTCCATTGTGGCGAATATCGCCGAGCGCCATAAAGGCCACGCCATGGCGGCCCCGAACACCGCGATCGGTCACGGCTGCGTGATGACAATTGTGTTGCCAAAAGCAAAAGCGCCGATCAGTCTCGGGAAGTCCTGAGGCGTGAGCAGGTAGAATAAGGGATTATTCTGATAGGGGCCGTTGAGAGCCCGGAATCAAGAGGGAGAGGAATTTTGGACGACGAAAAACTGAAGCGGATCTTTTTCGAGGTGCTTCGGGTCATCGCAGCGATCGTGGTGCTTTATTGCATCTGGCAGGTCGTGAAGACGCAGGTGCTTTATTTCCAGGAGGACGGTCCCCGGTTCGGGGTGCCTCTGACGCAGTCAGCTCCCGCGTCGGCCGCCGCGGCTTCTCAGAGCCCGGCAGCCTCTCAGAGCGCTTCCGCCGCGAAATAGCCCGAAAGGTTTCCATCCCGATTCAGAACGTCCGTGAACAGTCTATTTAAGGAGAAAACGATGAAGAAAGTTTCCTGTGTCTCTCGTACCGCAGCCGCGGCAGCTGCTGCTCTGCTTCTCCTTTCAGGCTGCGAGACTCCGGTGCCGATCTGGCAGCCCCCTCTTGGGAGTGGTGAGACTTCGGGGGCGGGTTCTCAGACCGTAACTCCCGGAACCGCCCCGGTGACGGATCTTTCGACCTCTGACGTAAAGCAGCCGGCCCCGGTTGTCCAGGCGCAGTCACCTGATCCCACGACATCCTTTTCGACAGAATTCGATGCGGCGGCCGCGGCTCCTGTGCCGATGCAGCCTGGATTCGTGATCACGGGTCAGGGCATCGATGACGGGAGCCCTGCGATTCTGATTACGCTCGACGCCCGGAACAAAGACTCCTCGATTCTGAGCCGCAGGCTGGTCCTTCGGATTCCAGAAGCGATGGCAACCCGCGTGGGTATCGAAACACCGTCCGGCGTTGAACCGGTCTCGAAGTGGCTTGAAGAGGCGAAAAGCACGATGGTTTCAGCCCCGGGTGCTGTCGGATCCGGAACGGACGAAATTCAGCTTCGCGTGAAGAGTGTGGCTTTCCCGGGAGATGTCCCCGGGATCGCGCTCGATATCGGCAATATGGCAGAGCCCGGTAAGCGGGACTTCCTGATCGCGATCCGCGAGGTGGACGCGGCGTTCATCAATGTCACGGAACCGAGCGGCGGAGCAACGCTTCATCAGACGCTCCGGCAGTGGATTGAAACGCATGCCGGGTACGAATTCCGGGTGCCCGAAGCAAAGCCGATGCCGCTGATCCCGGAGGCCTCAGAAACCTGGCAGGCTTACACGTCGATTGATAACCTCCGGACAGACGGCGGAATCGGTGAGGCGAAGGCAAAGGATCTGATCCCGGATCTCCGCATTACGCTCTTCCCGGAGGGACTCGCGGGTGATGGTACGCTGCAGGCTCCGGATGGGAAGACTTATCCGGTCCGCCGCTGCTCGATGACACCTGGAACCGCGGTTCCGGTCTGCGCTGTAAAGCCCGGTGCGCTGACAGCGACAGCTGAAGCCGCCGCGCCCGGAGACGGCCGGGAGTGGATTGAGGTGACGGGCGGCGCCAAGGTTCAGGGCGTGGGTCCGATCCTGCTTAAGGTCGGCGACCGGCTCCTCACGTCTGACGAGGGGCGGATTTTCTTCTGGAAGAAGGGAACAGGAGATATCGCTGAAGTGAATTCCGGTGCGAGCCGCTTCACGGGTACCGCAAGGCTTGATACGACCCACTAAGCAGGGCAGATGGAAAGCCGTCTAACACTTCCCGTTTACGCGGAGATTGAGATCACTGAGAGACCTGTGACACCTGAGTGTCTCGGGCTTCTTTCGGATGAGCAGCTCACGCGGGCAGCGCGTTTCACAAAGCCTCTCCGCCGTAACCAGCATATCTGGGCCCGGGTTCTGATCCGGCTGCTCGCTGAGAAGCTGTACCCCGATATTCCGCGTCATTCGATTCAGATTGTTGAGGATCCGCCCCGCGCTCCCCGGATCGTGCTTCCGGACGGTGTGCTTCGGACATCGATCACGCATAGCGGAAACCGCGTGGCGTGCCTCGTTGACTCAGAAATCTGCGCGGCGGATCTCGAGAAAATAGATCTCTCGCGCCCTCTCCTTCGCTACGCGGACGTAGCCTTTAATCACGAGACAGCGGCGCGTGTCAAAGCGGAGCCGGATATCGGGACCGCGTTTTTCAGGGCCTGGGGGGCGTACGAGTGCGCTGTCAAGGCGGACTGCCCGAGAGAGTTTTACTGGGAAGATCACGAGCCGCGGATCCGCGGCATGGTGGTCAGTACGGACCTCACGGACGGCTGGATGCGGGTGACCGCGCTTTCAAGAAAGGCTCCGGTCGCGCTGTGGCGTCCGGAGCCTGAGATGCTCGAAACTCTGGCGGCATCCGGCCGTCAGAGCTGAAGCGTTTTACTTCTGCTGCATCTGCCGCAGCGTCTCGCGGTTCTTTTCCGCCTGGCGCTCGAGATCCCGAAGAATAAAGCCCCGGGCGGCTCGCTCCGTGCCATAGAAAATCAGGATGACAAACCAGGCGACACCGCCATTCCAGAAAGCCCATGACTTGAGATTGCCCCAGAAGCAGGTCAGCGCGGCAACCGCGCCGAGCAACACAAAGAGCACGATCCAGACGTAGGAGAGACTCCGGGCGTAGACCCGCTGGGGATCCGTCTTCGCGCCTTCCGGGCCCGCAACCGCCTTGGCGACCATGCCGTCATCCTTTCCAAGCCCGATAAAGAGCGCGAGGATCACGAGAATCACCGCGAGAACCGGCCAGAACTTCAGCATCAGAAGGCTCTGCGACAGGGCGACAAGAATCCCAAGAATCGCCGTGACCATCGCCATGATTCCGGTAAGGGCGTTCGGCTTATAGAGAATCCGAAGCAGCGTCGCGAGAATCAGAAGGCAGGCAGAGGCCGCGACACCGAACCGCGGCTCAATGAAATACGTGACTCCGGGGAAGGCAATAAGAAGCAGCAGACCCAGCCAGGACGCGATCCGGCGGGGCAGGGTATCAGTGTTTTTGACAGGGCGGGCCGCGGTAACGGGAGTGTCAGACGGTTTGTTTTCAGTCAAGCGTTTGGACATGGAATTATTTTGCCTTCTTGATCCAAGGTTGTTTGGTCATCCGAAAGGAGAAGAATACCGCAGTTCAGCCGTACCTAGTTTTGGGAATGGGAGAAATCCGGAACAGAAAAAACGGTCAGAGACTACAGAAAACATGATCTAGTACCGTATCGCCTAGGGACTACTGAGTAACTTCAGGCCGGGTTTCTTTTTGGGAATACGTAAGATATTTGAAGGACATCTTTATAACGATCCCCCGGACGAATGGAGCCCAATCTCCGTGCGTCTACGAAAAAAGGGTCCCGAACCCTGTAATAAGAGGCTGTCATGTTCAACAATATGTTCTTCTATCTCTTTATATGCCTGCTCTTCTTCGGCATCGGAGATTTTCTCTCAGTGCTTACCAAGGCGAAGGTTTCCTCCGTTTTCGTGAGCCTCCTTCTTTTCCTGATTGCCTTTATTACGGGGATCATCCCGCCTGACATCATCAAGCAGGCGGGGCTAGCGGATTTCGGCAAGTGGGCCATTCTCTTCATTGTGTTTTCGCTTGGCACCACCATCAATCTCCGTGAGCTGATTGATGAGTGGCGGACGCTCGCCGTGTCCTTCATCGCGATGGCGCTCGTTGTCGTGACCGGGTTCGCTCTGATCCCGGTGATCGGCAAGAATGAAGCGCTTGTCACGATCCCGATCGTGAATGGCGGCATTGTGGCGACCCAGATCATGACGACTGCTGCTCTTGAGCATGGCTTTGCTCTGGCCGCGGCCCTCGGTACGATCGTGTACGCTGTGCAGAAATTCTTTGGCACGCCTTTTGCCTCCCACTTCGGCATCAAGGAAGCGGAAACAGTGGTCGCAGATTTCCGTAAGACCGGCGTGAATAAATACAAGAAAGAAGCGCCGAAGAAGGAGGACGGGACGCTGTCGAATCCCAACTTCTTCGAACGCAACAAGAAGTACTACGGTGTCTTCGTGTCCCTCGCGATTACGGCGCTCTTCGCCTGGCTCTCCTTTGTGATCGGCAAGATGACTCACATCTCTGCTCCGATCTGGGCTTTGCTTCTCGGTGTCATCGTGACTTCTCTGGGGCTCGTGCCGAAGAACATCCTGCTTCACGCGAAGTCGCTTGGTATTTTCAATGTGGCCTGCTTCGCGACGATTATTCCGAGTCTCGCAACGATCAAGCCTTCGCAGCTCCTGGGGCTTGGCGTCAATACGCTCATCATTTTCGCGGCCGTCTTTGTCGTGCTCTATCTCGCTTTCTGGCTTCTTCCGTTCTGGAAGATTCTGGGGTCGAAGAATATGGCGCTTGCGGTTTCTGTCTGCCAGCTGCTCGGCTTCCCGGCGACTTATCTGATCGCGAACGAAGTCGCCAAAGCGGTCGGTGAGACTGAAACGGAGCGCGAGGTGATTCTTGACGCGATTCTCCCGAAGTACCTGGTGGCTGGCTTTGCGACCGTGTCGTCGGTCTCGGTTCTGATTGCCGGTATCCTCGTTCCGTTCGTCGGATAAAAGGTTTCCGTCCTGAATGAATAACGCAACGGCGTACGGAAGGCGCAAAAATAACGGATGCGCCTGTCCGCCGCCGTTTTTTCACGGCCGGTCTCAGCGATTAACTTTAGAGGGGCAAAGAAATGATTGAATTTGATCCGCTTCACTATCCGTACGCGTCGACCCGCAATGTGGTCTATGCCAAAAACGGCATGTGCTGCGCTGGAAACCCGAGTGCGGCCTCTGCCGGTCTGCAGACACTCCTGAAAGGAGGCAACGCGATTGATGCGGCGGTCGCGATGGCGCTTGCGCAGCCCGTGGTGGAGCCTTCCGGTAACGGTCTCGGGTGCGAATGTTTCGCGATCGTCTGGTACAAGGGAAAGATGTATGGGATCAACGGGTCCGGCCCGGCTCCCAGAGCTGCGTCGATTGACGCTCTGAAAGCACGCGGTTTCGATAAGATCCCGATGCTGGGGGTAGAACCGATTGATGTGCCGGGAGCGGTCGCAACGTGGTGCGCGCTGCATGAGAAATTCGGCTCACTTGATCTTGAAACCGTGGCGGAGCCAGCCGCGCGCTACGCTGAAGACGGTTATCCGGTGTCACCTAACATCAGCCGCCTCTGGGATGACGCGTTTAAGCGCTTCGCGCCGCTCGCGAAAGAACGCCCTGAGTTTGAGGGCTGGATGAAGACTTTTGCTCCTCAGGGTCACCCGCTTCGCGCGGGAGAAATTTTCCGCAGCCAGGCAATGGCGGACACCATCCGGAGCATCGCGAAAACGAACGGCCGCTCTTTCTATACGGGTGAGATCGCGGAGCGGACTGACGCCTTTATGAAGGCTCATAACGGTTTCCTCACGGGCGACGATCTTGCCGCTTATGCTCCAGAATGGGTAAACCCGATTTCAGTCAACTACCGCGGAGTGGATGTCTGGGAGCTGCCGCCTAACGGACACGGCATTACGGTTCTCATGGCGCTTCAAATTCTGAAGGGAATGGAGCTCGGTGACCGTGAGGATCCGGCAACGATCCACCGCCAGATTGAGGCTCTCAAACTCGCCTTTACCGATACGAAGGAATATGTGGCGGAACCCTCCTTCATGCGGGTAACGCCTGAGCAGCTACTTTCGGAACGCTATGCGGCAGACCGCCGGGCGCTGATCGGTGAAGAAGCGATTGATCCCAAGGTGGGTGACCCCCGGTACAGCTCGACCGTGTACTTCTGCGCGGCGGACGGCGAGGGGAACATGGTCTCGATGATTCAGAGCAATTTCTATGGATTTGGATCCGGAATCGTCGACCCGTCAACCGGGATTTCGTTTAATGACCGCGGCTTCAATTTCCGGTTTGATCCCGAGCACCCGAATGGGCTTGCCGGCATGAAGCGTCCGTATCACACCATTATTCCGGGTTTCCTCACCCAGAACGGTGAAGCCCTGGGTCCCTTCGGGATTATGGGCGGCTATATGCAGCCTCAGGCCCACGTGCAGTTCGTCATGAATATGGTTGACTGGGGTCTGAACCCGCAGCAGGCGCTCGACGCGCCGCGCTGGCAGTGGGTCGGCGGGAAGAAGGTTCAGGTTGAGCAGGATACGCCGAACCATATCGTGCGGCAGCTCCAGAGACGAGGACACGATGTCACTCTGATAGCAGATAAGGTGCTGATGGGACGCGGACAGGCCATTCTGAGGGACAGCCAGACAGGAGTCCTGGTGGGCGGTACTGAGAAACGGACAGATGGCCAGATTATGAGCTGGTAAATATCTGCGACTGTAGTAAAAAAGAAGCTCCGGAATCAGCTATTCCGGAGCTTCTGTGTCTCTGACATCCTGCCTTAAGAACAGAGAAGGCAAAAAGACAGTGTTTTAGCGTCCGTAGTAATAGTCTGATGACGTCTGACCCTGAGCCGCGGCGGCCGCGTCAGCCGCCCGCCTTGCTGCGATATCAGCCTGATTCCGGCGGACGAGATCAATCTGCTCGGAAAGCGGCAGCTGGGGCGCGCGGGGCTTCAGACTATTCAGCACGCCGGATTCTGTCTTGATAATCGGGGTCGGCGGATAGGTCGTTGTTGTCGTAACCCGACCGTCCGTAGCCGTGGTGGTCCGCGAATTCTGCGTATCCGGAGGAACCTGGCTCACGGCAGAGGGCGGAGTGAATCCGCGGGGAGCAGTCACAGTCGTCGCCGTGTTCGGATTGTAGTCAGGAGGAACACCCGCAGAAGAAGCGGACGGCGGAACGTAATCCGGAGGAACCGCGCCGGCAGCCGAAGCCGCGCCGCTTGCGGCAAGACCAACTGTAAAGATCGCGAGAACCAGAGATTCTTTCATGCTTTTATCCTTCCGAAGCCCGGAATTTCACTGAAAAGACTGGATGGCGTCTCACGTGTGAGACGCCATGGGAGTCCAGACCTCTTGCTTAGTGAGCGACAGACGTTGTTGCAGATCCGCAGCCGCCCGGATTATTCGGCTGAATACGGGAGCCGCGGGCTGTTTCCTGAATCATCACAGCGGTCCCGAGCTGATACTCACACGGATTGCCGACCTGAACAGAAGTAAACATCTGGTTTCCGTCCCGGAAGGTGATCTGTACACCCTGCTGGTAGTCGGTTTCACCAGCCGCGAGGTTGGAGGCGCGGTTACCAAGAATGCCGCCCGCGATACCGCCGAAGATGCGGGCATCCTGACGGGAGCCCAGACCATGACCGAATTGATTGCCAAGAATCATGCCGGCCGCGGCACCGGCGACGGTACCGGCAAGCTGTGCCGCAGAGTTCTTGGTTTCATTCGGGAGCGCGATGCGGGCCGTCTGAACCGACAGAATTTCAACGGTTTTCACAGCCTGCGCTTGGTTAAGGGAACCCGGACCGTAGACATCCGCGCGGTAGCGCGCGTTGTCGTTAGCGCAGCCGGAGAGGGCAAGAACGGCAGCGAGCGCAGCCGGAAGGGCAAGAAATCTGAGATTCATATGTATTCCTTCTGTGTGAACAGGCGGAGACCTCACAAAGCAAAGCTCCGCAGCGGGATCTGCAGCGTCAGGGCCGGATCCCTGCTTTATTTCTTTCATTCTAGCGGCGCCGATTGATGGCTGACTGCTAAGAAAAGGTATAAAAGGTTATCCGTTCGTTACAGATTGCTAGTAACGATTTATTCTACAGATTACCAGACCTTATTGAAAGGATACCACTCAGTACTTCTTCAGAACATTATTAAACGTGGCACGGAGATCGGATTCGGACAGATAGCCCGAATGCGCGTCAATAAATTTGCACTGCCGGTCGAACAGTATCTGGGTAGGCACAGCGCTGATCTGCATGGCCTTTGAGATATCCGGATGCTCATCGATATCAATATGAACAAAGGAAATTTTCCCCTTGTATTCTTTTTCGACGGCCTTCCATGCGGGTTTCATCATCTTGCAGGGCGTGCACCAGCTGGCTTCAAAGTCCACGATTGAGATCTTTCCCTTCGCGGGGCAGAAGGCTGCTGAATGATCAGGAACCGCGGCCCCGGCGGCGGCAGAAAAGAGCGCGATCAGGGCGGTGGAAACGGTGCAGAGAAGCCTGGAATTCATAGTGTTGAGCCTGCTTTGTAAAACTGAGTGAGTGGTGCGCCTATTGTAGTCTGACAGGCCGCCGCATCAGGAAGACCAATACAGACTGAATAAAATAGTTTATACCGTATTTTTGTGACGGCATTTGCTTTTTGTATAAGACTGTGTAAAATGCATCCTCGTTCTGCGGGAGTAGCTCAGTTGGTAGAGCGCAACCTTGCCAAGGTTGAGGTCGCGAGTTCGAGACTCGTCTCCCGCTCCAGAATTTCTGATGTGATGAAGAGAGGCCGGCTAATGATAGCTGGCCTTTTTCCGTTATGGAAGCCGGAAAATTTCTTTCCCGTTTCTTCCTCCGCCTGATTCCTCTGATTTATCAATCGCTTTCCGATCGGTTTTTACCCCCTCCTGAAAGAGCTTTCCCCGCAACTTTGCGGCTTGTAATGCATTTGTCACTTTCTGGTGCTAAGGTTATCTTTACGGCTTCTTTTAGCCTATAAGAAGCTCCGAAAAATAGACAGATTCCCATAACGGCTTTTTGAGCTGAAGAGAGTCAGCGCGAGGGTCATATGCCAGTTTCCAAGAAAACTTCCGATCAGAATGCACCTGCTCAGGTTACTGAGTCCCCTGTTACAGCAGAGAAGAGTGCCAAGCCGGCGGCACGCCGTCCGCGCACCCGCCGAGCCGCGAAGCCTGCTGCAGCTGCCACATCCCGCCCGGTCAAGGCCGTTGCTTCCCGCGCCGCGAAGACCGCCGCGTCAGCCCGCCCGAAGCGTGCTCAGCGCAAGGTGACTTCGCTCACTTCTCCTGCTCTCTATACGAACCGCGAGCTTTCCTGGCTCGACTTCAATAAGCGCGTTCTCGAAACGGCGATTGAGCCGAACCGCCCGCTGCTCGATCAGGTGAAGTTCCTCTCGATTTTCTATACGAATCTTGATGAATTTTTCATGGTCCGTGTGGCGAACATCTTTAAGCAGTACAAGACGGGTTCCGGTTCTTCCGGCCCCGATAAGATGACGCCCGCCCGTCAGCTGACGGAAATCCGCAAAAAGGCGCTTGCTCTTATTGATGTAGCGGCTGCTCACTGGACCGAGAAACTGCAGCCCGCTCTTGCTGAGGCAGGTGTTCGGGTCGCTTCTTATGATCAGCTTTCTCCTGATGCTCAGAGAACGCTTCTCGCGCGGTTCCAGACGGAGATTTATCCGATTCTCACGCCTCAGGCGATCGACCCGGGACATCCTTTCCCGAGAATCTCGAATGTCTCTATCAATTTCCTGATCGAACTGCAGAGCCGTGACGGCACGCATCACTACGCGCGTCTCCGCGTGCCGCATAACATTCCCCGCTTCTTCTTCGTGACGAGCGAGGGGGATGAAATGGAGGCGGATGATCCGCTCGGAAACCGCCGCATCGATGTGGTGCCGACAGAAGAAATCATCGGTGAATTCCTTCCGCTTCTCTTCCCGGGGTACCAGGTGGTGAGCAAGGGTATGTTCCGCATCACCCGTAATACGGACGTGGAGATTGAAGAGGACGAGGCGGACGACCTGCTTGAGGCTGTTCGTGACTCCGTGACCCGCCGTCAGTGGGGCGGTGTGGTTCGCCTCGAAACCGAACACGGTATGCCCTCGAACCTCACGGAATTCATCATTCAGAAGATGAAGCTGAAGCCCTTCCAAGTTTACAGCGTCAAGGGGCCGATGGCCTTTGCGGGCTACATGGCTCTGAATGATCTGGATTATCCGAAGCTGAAGGACACGCCGTACTTCGCGAGCTTCAACCCGGATACTCAGCCGGTTGATAAGCTTTTTGAAAACATCGCGAAGCGTGACATTCTGCTTTACCACCCCTACCAGACATTCACTTCAGTCGTGGATCTGGTGCAGCAGGCAGCCAAGGATCCGGCTGTGCTGGGTATCAAGATGACGCTTTACCGCGTCGGCAATAACTCCCCGATCGTGAAGGCGCTGATGGAAGCGCGTCAGCGCGGGAAGCAGGTTACCGCTGTGGTGGAACTGAAGGCCCGTTTCGACGAAGAGCGGAACATCAACTGGGCAGAAGAAATGGAGCGCCAGGGCGTGAACGTGGTTTACGGCTTCGTGGGGCTCAAAGTGCATGCCAAGCTTTGCCTGGTGATCCGTAAGGAAGCGAGCGGCATCCGCTCCTATGTTCATATCGGTACCGGCAACTACAACCCCGGCTCCGCGAAGAACTACACCGACCTTGGCCTTCTTACGTCCGCGCAGGATATCTGCTCCGATGTGACGGACCTCTTCAACGTGATGACCGGATACGCTGTCCGTGATAACTACCGCCGGCTCTTCGTTTCCCCGACCTGCATGCGAAGCGGAATCGAGCGCGCTATCCGCGCTGAGATTGAACGTCATAAGCGTGAAGGGAACGGCCGCATTGTGCTGAAGTGCAATCAGCTTGTTGACCCCGATATGATCCGGCTGCTTTATGAAGCCTCGATCGCGGGCGTCAAGGTGGACTGCCTCGTGCGCGGTATCTGCTGCCTCAAGACCGGCATCAAGGGGATTTCCGACAACATCACCGTGCGCGCGATTCTCGGCAAGTTCCTTGAGCATGCCCGTGTGTACTGGTTCGGACCTCTTGAGGATACCGAGAAGAGCTTATGCTACATGGGATCGGCTGACCTTATGGGCCGCAACCTCGATCGCCGTATCGAAGTAGTGACACCGGTGCTCGATGAAGCCCTGAAGGAGCGTATCGCGAACGAAGTGCTGAAGCTTCAGCTCGCGGATAACGCCCGTACCTGGAAGCTTGAAGGGGATGAGTATGAACGCATCCTCCCCGCCGAAGGCAAGCCTCTCGTTGATGCCCAGGCGCTGATGAGCGAAAAGTACGGGTCCTGAAAAAAGGAAAAAAAGTATGAAACCATCCCCCTATCTGGAGCTGCCGGACGCGGCTGATGCGTCTGAACAAGATTCACAGGTACCACTTCCTGAAGGTGCCCGGCGTGTTGCGGTGATCGATCTGGGAAGCAACTCGCTCAGACTTCTGGTGAGTCAGGTTGGCGGAGATGGGAGGATTCAGGTTCTGAACTGCGTCAAGTCGATGGTGAGGCTTGGCGAGGGGGCGTTCGAAAATCAGGCGCTGCAGCCGCAGGCAATTGAGCGCACGATTTCGGTACTGAAGACCTTTGCGAGAACGTGCCGCTCCTACGGTGTGAGCAAGGTGGTGGCGGTCGCTACAGCCTCTGTCCGTGAGGCGGAAAACGGAAAAGAATTCACGGAACGGGTCAAGGCTGAGACCGGAATCGATTTCAGTGTGATTTCAGGACCGGAAGAAGCCCGTCTGATCACGATGGGGGTTGAAGCCTCTCTTCCCAGAGCCGACTATCCGCGCGCTTATATGGATATCGGCGGCGGCAGCACGGAGTTCTCTGTGTCGCGGGAAGGGGAGCTGCTCGCGGCAGAGTCACTCCGTGTTGGCTGTGTGCGTCTCGCGGATCTCTTTTTCAGAGATTTTCCCGATGCCGTGCCGAAGGCGAAGTTCCGTGAAGTCCAGGACTATGTCCGCGATAAGTCTGTGATGCCGTTCAAACGGCTTCTGGCAAAGAAGCCCCGTGAGCTGATCGCAAGTTCCGGAACGGCCGGCGCGATCGCGAGTCTCGCTTTATCCATGCGTACCGCGGAACAGACCTCTGTGTCATCCGACACCACGGTTATCACAATTGATGAAGTCCGGGCTGTTGTCGATAAGATCTGCAGTTCAACAGCCGCCGAGCGCGCGGCGCTTCCTGGCATGAATCAGAAGCGGGTTGGCGTCATTATTCCAGGTGCCGCGATTTTCCTCACGGCGATGGAGGAGCTCGGATTCAATCAGATTTCGATCACTGATCGCGGACTCCGGGATGGGGTTCTCATTCAGTATCTTGAGACAGAAGGACTGATTCCGGGGCGGGCTGTGGAGTCGAAGCAGCGAGGCCATGCTGTGAAGAGCCTTGCCAAGACTTTCCAGATCGATGTGCGTCACGCGAAGCAGGTCTCGTTCCTTTCCCGCAGTCTGTTTTCTCAGGCGCGGGAGCTCGGACTCACTGATCTGCCAAAAGAGTGGGGGGCACTGCTGGGATACGCCTCCTGGCTTCAGGAAACCGGCATTTCCATTTCTTATCTCAGGCAGCGGCAGCACAGCGCCTATATCGTCGCGAATTCTGATCTCCTCGGCTTTACGCAGCGCGAAACGCATCTTCTCGCGGCGATCATCTATAGCAGCAAGTATTACGGCAAATCGCATCCTTTTTTCATCCGTCTTTCAGATGACGACTGGAAAAAGGCAGCCCAGGCCGGCATTTTCCTTCGTCTGGCGGTAGGTCTTGATAAGAGCCATCGGTCGGCGGTTACCGGGGTTACGCTTCAGAGAAGCGAGAAGGGCTTGACTGTCCGGGTCGAATCCGATTCTCCAAGCCCAATTGAACGGGACTGCCTCGAGCGGATGGCGAAAAGCATCGCTAAGGCGCTTAATTCTCCGATTGAGATTCTGTGGACGGATCCGATTGGCGGTGAAGTGAAGGATGGTGTTCCGGAAACGGCGATCAAGGCCTGGAGACGGAAGAAAGCCAATAGAAAAAAGAAGTCCAAACTTAAGAAAGCCAAAAATAAGCTGAAGAAGAAGCACCACAAGAAATGATGCGGATTGGATTGATTCTTGCGGGGGGCCGCGCCACACGGCTGGGCGGGGCTGATAAGGGGCTTGTTCCTTTTCAGGGAGAGCCGCTGGCGCTTCGTGCCTATCGTCGTCTTTCACCTCAGGTCGACAGGATTCTGGTGAGCGCCAATCGGTCGTTTGACGAATACCGGAAGGTTCTGCCTCCTGATACTGAACTCATTCCGGACCGTACGGACTCTTTTCCGGGGCCTCTGGCAGGGCTTGAGGCGGCGATTGCGAGTCTTCCTGAGGAATCCAGGAAAGAAACCTGGCTTTTCACGGTTCCCTGTGACTGTCCCTTTTTCCCGTCGGATCTCACTGAGAAGCTGATTTTCGCTGCAAATGCTGCGGGTGCCAGATCTGCAATAGCGGAAGCCTGCGGAGAACTCCAGCCCACGTTTGCCTGTGTCAGAGCAGATCTCTTTCCTGAGCTGGAGGCTTACAACGCGGCCGGCAATCATCGGGTACGTCAGTGGTTTAAGGAAATCGGCGCAGCGACAGCTGTTTTTCCTGATATCTCTGCCTTTGATAACTGCAATACTTTTGAAGAAATAAAACAGGCTGAACAATTAGCTTTTTCTCTATCGGACAGGTAGGCTTATTTAGGTGAAAACCATATGCCAACCCGGTACAATGACCGTTACGTGATTCATATTGATGAAACTGTTCAGAGAAAAAGATGAATAGCCCAAGAAAATTTGCTCAGCCGCTCCTACCGTTCCTTCGTGACGGGGATGGAGTCACTGCTTTTGAAGCGTGCGGACTGCGGGTGGATTTCAGTCGCCAGAGGCTGACGCAGGACGATCTCGCCAGACTGGTTGATTTTGCAAATGGCCTTGGTCTGATGGAAGCCCATCACGCTATGGTTCAGGGCGAAATCGTGAACAAGTCAGAGAACCGGGCCGCTCTTCACACATCGCTTCGCTCACAGGATCCGGCGTCGCCTCATTTTGATGAGGTCAAAGAGGCGCGGGATCGGGCCTATGCTTTCGCGGAGTCTGTGAGATCCGGCAAATGGACAGGATGCCGCGGAGACACGATCACGGATGTCATCAATATTGGTATCGGCGGCTCGGAAGTTGGTCCTCGCGCGGTCTATCATGCTTTGATGGGGCTACCGCAGCCAATCAAGGTCCATTTCCTGTCAGGTGTTGACGGAGTCCAGCTGGACCGGATTCTTTATGGTCTTGATCCTTTCCGCACGCTCGTCGTTGTATCCAGCAAGAGTTTTCACACAAGGGAGACACTGGTCAACGCGTCGGTCGTTGATGAGTGGCTTGCGGCTGCAGGAATTACCGGAAGCTCCCGGGATAGACACGTTATCGCGGTCTCCGCTAATCCTGATGCGTATAAGGATCTTCGGATTCCGGTGGAGAACTTATATCCGCTGTGGGACTGGGTTGGCGGTCGGTTTTCTGTGTGGGGTAGCATCGGTATCCCCGATATGATTGCTCTTGGCACCGATGTTTTTAATCAGTTCCTGTCGGGTGCCTATGAGATGGATCGCTATGTCTACGATGCCCCGGTGGCCGAAAACATTTCCGCACTGCTTGCCCTGATTGCTTTTTGGAACGCCACGAGACTCAATATCACCCTTCAGTGTGTGCTGCCGTATGACGAGCGCCTGAGAATCTTTGTTTCCTGGGAGCAGCAGCTTGAGATGGAGAGTCTCGGCAAGACTACCCGGGCGGACGGTACAGTGATTGTTGGCAATACGGGACAGGCTGTCTGGGGCGGTCACGGTGACGAGTCTCAGCATTCTTTCTATCAGTGGCTGCGTGAAGGGACCGGAAGAACGAGTATTGACCTGATTTCCTGCGAGAAGCCGGGGCATAGCCATGAAGAGCTTCATCGTGTCATGATCGCGAATGCCAGGGCTCAGGCGGAAGCTCTTGTGACCCGTGATCCCTCTATGCCGTGGTTTAACGGCGTCACGACGATCAGCATCAGTGACCTTACACCTAAGACGCTGGGAGCCCTGATGGCGATGTATGAGCATAAGATCACGATGTTGGGAACGCTTTTTGGTCTCAATCCGTTTGATCAGCCGGGTGTTGAGTTTGGTAAGAAGCTGTCGCGGGAGGCTGAGAACAGACTGAGAGAAGATGCCTGAGTGACATCAGACATTTAATTCAGATGAAAACCGCCGCGCTGAACGGTGGTTTTTTTAATATCTATTCGGTGTTAAAGTAAATATTTAATTTTGGTAAATAATAAGGGAAAAATATATTTTTAATCAACAATTTAAATATTTACACTAATTAAGTGATTTCTCCGGACTAATGACCTGATTCATCTGCGGTAAAATCCATTCACCTGCCTGTGAATCCGTTTTTTATTTGTCAACGGAAAGTCAGAAAACTGAAAATATCTTAGAGCCCGTTATGAAGCGATTAGCTTTTTATACCTTTTGGGAAAAAAATGGAATTGTCAGAAAATATGTTCTAACGTATCTGAAGGGACTTCAGGAGGTTGCTGACAGGATTATTGTTATCGCCAATGGGAATTTGTCCAAGGAAGGAAAAGAGACGCTTGAGCGTCTTGGCGTGGATGTTCTGCAGCGTGAGAATCGAGGAATTGATTTTGGTGCATGGAAGGCAGCTTTCGACCACCTTGGGTGGAATGAGGTCCGACGGTTTGATGAGTTGATTCTGACAAACTGCAGTTGCTATGGTCCGGTGTATCCGTTCTCAGAAAGTTTCCAAAAAATGGCAGGCAATCCCTGTGATTTCTGGGGATTGACTCGCCAGGTGGAGATAAAAAAATCCCAGCTTCAGCCTGATAAACCGGATTCGTATATCCGAGCGCACATCCAGTCTTTCTTTATTGTTCTGAGACGTCCTGTTATCGAATCCGAGGGCTTCGAAAAATATTGGAAAGACCTCCATTACTACGATAAGTTTTTGGAGGAAGTTTATTGGCACGAAACTCAATTCACGGCTTATCTTGAATCTCTTGGTTTTAGCTGGGACACAGTTTTTAAACCTGAAGGAATAATGAATCCTTCGTATTATCAGGCTTACGATTATATTAACTGCCGATATCCATTGGTAAAAAGAAAACTATTCAGTTCATCACCTGAAGTCTGGACTGAAGTTACAGGCGGAGAAATACCCCGGCTTGTGATGGAAAAACTGGAGAAGCTGGGATATCCTGTGAGCGAAATATATGAAGACCTGTTGGGCACAACGCAGCTAAGTGTCTTGAACAGTAATATTCATTTTAATCAGGTTATCCTAGATGATAGATCCGAAAATATTGACAAAGTACTGGAATCAAAAAAAATAGCTGCTATTTTCTTTGCATACTATGAAGACTCTGTCGATAAATATATTCCCTATATTCGTAATCTTCCATCTAAAACTCATATCTGTCTGATTTCTACATCAAATGAGACGTTAGAGGCATACCGCAAAGCATTCAGTCATTATGATCTTGATATTGAATACCGGATCAAGATCAACAAGGGGCGGGATTTTGCGGCTTATTGCATAGCTGCCCGGGATATCTTTGATCAATACGACTATATCTGCTGTGTTAAAGATAAGAAATCCCCTCAATTAATGCAGATTGTAGGGGACTCATTCGATCGGTTATGCTGGAACGGAGTTTTGTTTTCCAAAGATTACGTCAATAACTGCATCAGTCTTCTCTCCCGCGAACAATCGCTAGGGATGATTTTTTCTCCTCCTCCGAATTTTGGTCCATTTACGACGATAGGCGATGAAATAGGACCGAATTTATCTGCTTTTGAAAAACTTTGGGAGAAGCTTGGTATTAATGTCCCCGTTGAAAAGGGGCAAGTAGTCGCTCCCTTTGGATCCGTTTTCTGGATCAAAAAAGAAGCATCAAGGACAATTCTCTCGCGTTCTTGGACGTATGACGAGATGCCGAAAGAACCTCTTGCTCCTGACGGTACATTGCTGCATGGCATTGAGCGGATCTGGGCTTATGCTGCACAAAATGATGGATACTATCCTCTGATAGCGATCCCATCCTCTCTGAGTGATGTTTATTATGGGAATACTTTCTTAAGATTAAGAGATCTAAACGCTTGTCTTTTCAAGCGCTATGATCCTCATAGTCATCAGAGCATGCTGAAAATCGTTGGCCCTTCCGATGACCAAAAGAATATCAATCAAATTTCAGTTCTGAAACTCATTAAGTATTGTTTTTTTGCAAAGTTTCTTTCAGGGAAAAGGAAAGAGCATTACAGAAAAAAGCTACAGGTCTATCTGAAGAAATTTATGTAGCGACTGACTGAGAAAATTTGCTCTTGCCACTATCTCAGAAACAAAAAAGGAGAACTTTGAACTGCTCCCCAAATTTAGGACTTGTTAAATAAAAATCCTAAGGGGCGATAGAAAGGGATTGATTTCGGTATTCTACCGGGGTCAGTCCCTTTAATTTCATCTGCCTTCTTCTGTTGTTCCAGTGCTGAATGTAACGATCCAGGTCTCTTTCAAAATCTTCATAGCAGTCCCATGTCTGATCAAGAAAGAATTCGTCCTTCAGATGCCCAAAAACCTGTTCGGTCGCGGCATTATCAACCTAAATTCCCGCTCTGTTAGCTGTATTTTTTAACAAAAGTCTATTGATTTTCCAAATAGAAAATTTAAAAAAAGGGTTGATTTATAGGTAAAACATACGTATAATATAGACATATATAATCTCTTTTGCAGCCCTTGCGATATGACTGATCACAATCCGATCCTTCCCGAAGATGCGCGTATTGTCCGAATCAAAGACACAGAGTACGTTGCAATCCATAAGTATTGGTGGGATAAAGAAAAAAAGCGGGGCCAACAAAAAAGGCGATATATTGGCAAGCTTGTTGATGGAAAATTTGTTCCGAACGCAGCTTATGCGGCAGAGCTGAAGCTGACCCGTGTCAAAAAGACCACTGATAAGCGTCAGAAATTTGATCATGACAAAACGTTCGGAACAACCGCACTCCTTACTCAAGCAGCAGAAACCTCGGGTTTAACTGATGATTTGAAGAAAGTTTATGGTGAGGGGAAGGCCGCCATGATGGTAAGCCTGGCGGCATATCAAATCATCAAAAACACTACTTCACAGCATAGATTCAAGATTTTTTCTGATACTAACGCCTTGCCAGCCGGTCTTCCAGACAATATCGAGTCTCAAAGACTAAGTGAGTTATCGCAGGATATTGGCTCAGATACAGCTTCATTAAATCGGCTCTTTGCTCTTCGGGCCAAGCGTCTTCCTGAAACAGAATATTTATCATTCGACAGCACACGAATCGCGTCTGAAAGCCGATCTCTGACAGATGTACGAAAAGGAATTAGTAAACGCGGAGGCTACGAAAACCAGATTGGTTTGGCGCTCCTCTACGGTCATAATTCTGGTGTTCCCCTGATGTTCAGGCGATTCGCCGGAAACGTGCCAGATATAGTCACTATGCATGACCTTCTGACTCGATGGGAAAACATCGGAGTCAGTAAAAAAATTATCTCAATTTTTGATCGGGGCTATTGCAGCCGTGAGAATCTTCGGCTGCTCTGCAAGAACAAGCATCACTTCATCATGGCTGCCAAAACTGATCACTCCTTCATCAGGGACGCCATCGAAGATAATCTTCCCGCTTTCTGGGATATGACGAACAACGTTCGCGGTCACAACCTGACCGCTGTTCAAACCCAGGTCACAATACCAGGCACGAAAGAGGACCCAAAATCATGTAGTGTTTGGGTGTACATCTATTACAGTCTTGCAGTTGCAAATAATGAGCAGGATAAATTTTTATCTGATTTGGTAACCTTTGAAGAAGACTGGATTAACGGGTTAGCCAGCCCTGATTCCAAACTTTTGAGATTCTATGAAACACCTGATAGTGAACCCGGTAAAAAGCCTCTGATCAGAAACAATGATGCTGTCAATGAAAAGGTCAGATACATGGGATTCTTTTCAATGATCAGCGATCGAAAACTTGAGTCGAAAGAAATCCTGGAGATCTACAGAACGCGCGACTGCATCGAGAAATGCTTTGGGGTTATCAAGACTGATGTTGGTTTTACAACTACAAGGGGACACTCCGACGTTTCTGTTAATGGACGTCTCTTGTTAGCCTTCATCGCTGCCACAATTGTTTCCTGGCTCATCAAAGCCATGAGTGTTGAAGTGAAAATAGGGAAGAAATCCTATGCACCTCTGCTTGACGAATATTCTCTCATGGAGCTGCTGGAAGATGTGGGGCAGATCCGTTTCTATAGCTCATCAACAGGAAAAGTTTGGCTCGGGGAAATTTTAGGTCGCCACAGACTCGTTTTTGAGCGACTCGGACTGGAAAACTGCCTCCTGAATCCCGCTATGTATAAGTAAATCGGGAATTCAGGTATCAAGGCAGTTACTTTTTCTTGACATGCTTTGCCGGATTCCTGCGCTCTTCAGGGTCCGTACCCAATACCAATGCTGGTACTGCCAGCCCATATCCGAGTGAAGGATTGGGTGCACGCCCTTGGGCATCGTCCTAAGCATCATCCTGAGCATTTTCTTCTGCTGCTCCATATTTGGAGAGCGGGAGATAGCCCAGGCCACGATTTCCTTTGTCGCAAAGTCGTAGACCATAGCCAGATACGCCTTACCCCAGGGCTGAGCAAACTCAGTGACATCCGTCCCGAGCTTGACCCAAGGATGCTTAGCCTCAAAATCGCGCTTAATCAGGTTCTCGTGCTTATTGTCGGTTACTCCTTTGAAAGAGCGATACGGAGTTCTTCTCTCACGTCGGATGGTGCAAATCAGTCCAAGTTCGCGCATCATCTTCCGTACAGTCTTGCCATTGATCACAGCACCCTGCTCATGACGCAGGCACATCGTAATCTGCCGGTAGCCGCAGCCATTGGCTGTTCTAGAAAAAATTTCCACGACGTGCTCTCTGAGCTCAGGCCTGGTTGGCTTCAGAGGATGTTTGCAAAGGTAGTAATAAGTTGATTTTGAAAGCTGGACAGCTTTCAAAATCTCTTTAGCAGGAAATTGCCCTGAAAGCTCCTTGATTATTTCCGCTTTGTCCCTGTTGCCAAGGACTTTGAAGCCTTCAGGGCCGCCACTTTTTTTAGGACGGCATTCTCGATCTGGAGCTGTCTGACCATGGCTTCGAGTTCCTGCTCACGGGTAAGTGGCTCTTTCTCGACTTTGTAACCTTCGGGGCGGCCGCGCTTTTTCTGGATCAGAGCCTCGGCCCCGCCTTTACGGTAAAGAGCACACCATTGGTACAAAGGAGAGGGAGAAAAGATGCTGTAGGCTCTCATCACGCTGACGACATCTTTCTTGTCGTCGACAACGGCTTTTGCGGCTGCCAAACGCGTTTCATAGGAATACTTATGCTGTTTCATAGGCTCTAAAAGGGCTTCTTTGCCATGAGCTAAGTATATAGTCCACCAATTGCCCACATACCCGTGTGACATTCCTGTTATGTGAGCTACGCGAGTCTGGCCTAAGCCTTGCTGAAATAATTTAAGCAGTTTCTCCCTGATTTTTGGGTCGTGATTGGTTCCACCTCTTGGTCTACCTGTTGGTCTTCCTGTTCGGTTCATAAAAAACTGACTCCCACTTTTTTTAGGTGTGTCCTAAAAATGGGAGTCAGTTCACTTAAGTTCTCCTTTTTTGTTCCTGACGAGGCAACAGAGACTCCGTTACTGAGAACTACTCTGCGTCTCCTGACGTATCGAATCCGGCTTTCTTCGCATAATGCACCGTAGCGGTGATGAATCCCTGCTTGGAACCGCAGTCAAAACGCCGCCCGGAAAATCTGCAGGCAGTCATAGGGACACTTTCGAGCGAAGCCTCCATGGCGTCTGTCAGCTGGATTTCACCGCCGGCCCCAGGAGTGACGTTCTCCAGATAGTCAAAAATGGACGGTTCGAAAACATAGCGGCCTATTACAGCCAGCGTGGAAGGCGCCTCTTCAGGCTTCGGCTTCTCGACCAGACCTGTAACAGACTCAGGGGCATCCGCCTTAACACTCGCGATACCGTAGAGATTTGTCTTTTCACGGGGGACATTCTGCACAGCGACAACGTTTCCGCCGCCTTTCTCTTCCCGCTTGGTGATCAGTTCCCCAATGCAGGAGCTCGGGGAGTCAACAAGATCATCGGGCAGAATCACAGCAAAGGGGGAATCTCCGATAACAGGCTTTGCGCAGAGAACGGCGTCCCCCAGCCCCTTCGGGGAATACTGGCGGGTGAAAATCAAATGAACGCCTGGCGGGCAGATGGAACGGACGACATCGAGAAGCTCTTTCTTTCCCTTTGACTGCAGCTCATTCCAGAGTTCATAGGAATAGTCAAAGTGGTTCATGATGGCCTCTTTCCCCGCGGCCGTCACAAAAACCATGTCAGTGATACCTGCCTTCGCGGCTTCTTCGACTGCGTATTGAATCAGCGGTTTGTCGACCACGGGGATCATTTCCTTAGGAACCGCCCGGGTGGCTGGGAGAAAACGGGTCCCAAGCCCTGCCACGGGGAAAACCACTTTGCGAATCGGAGAAGCCATAAAAATGCCTTTAATGAAAAGGAGAAAGACTGATTAATTGTATCGATTGAAAACGAAACGGGTAGCTCAGGATGCCCCTGCGAAATGATTCAAAGTTTGAAGCAATAGGCCGCACGAGGCTGTAAACGAAACGTTCAGGACGGCTCTATCCGGTTGAGTTCGAAGATTTTGTGCCGATCGGTCCCTCAAGCGGCACGATGCCTTCAACCGCCTCTTCAAAGCTTCGGAAGAGTTTTCTCAGTTCAGATGCGAACCATTCCGCGAAAATCCGGCAGCGTCTGATATGCCAGCTGGAGCGAGAGAGAGCGACAAAGCATTCCGCCTGCGGGCGGCGCCAGCCGGGAAGAATCGGAACGAGAGTCCCATCGCGGATCGCTTCCCAGCATTGGACAAGCGGCATATCGAGCGATACGCCAAGCCCGTCAATCAGTCCCTGACGGATCGACAGAATATCCGGGCTGAGAAGAGTCTTCCCTGCCGGCACCGAAACCTCAAGAGTTCCTTTCCTCAGAGTTCTTGTCTGCTCACGGACGGGGCCCGAATAGATAAACACCGTGTGGTGAGCGAGATCCGCGGGTTCAAGCGGCATGCCGTGCGCCTTGATGTAGGCGGGAGAGGCGAGTGGCAAGTAAATATTCCGCCCCCGGGGGAGTGTCACAAGCTTCGGATCCTCCGGATTGCCGGTAATAATCGCGACATCGGTTTTCTGCTTCTTCAGATCAGCGGCACCCATGCCAACCTGGATTTCGAACGTGATATTCGGATAGTGTTCGGAAAAGCGGGCGAGCATCGGAACGAGGTATCGTGTCGCGAAACCAGGGGCAACGGAAACCCGGATCTGCCCCTCAAGCCCCGTGCTGTCCTCTGTCATCTCGTCAATCAGCTTCTCGTGGGAGCGAATGATCGGCGCGATCCGTTTGACGGCCCAGAGTCCCTTGGGGGTCAGTTCAAGAGGCCTCGCGGAGCGGTCGATCAGTTTCTGACCGAGCGAATTTTCCAGTGTTCCAAGGGTCCGGCTGATGGTTGACGGTTCCACCCCGAAAGCCTCCGCGGTAACCGAAAAACTCCGGGACTCCGCGAGTGAAAGAAAAATTTTCCAGCTGCCAAGATCGTCGTATTTAGGCATGGTTAGAGGAGCCGAAGATGGAAATTCATTTTCGCACGGTTTGCGGAAAACGCAAAAATATTCCGCAAAAAACGCGGCTTCAGAGACCTGGCTCTGAAGCCGCGCTGAATGAAAGCGACAGACCTGTTACTTCCGGCCGCAGATCTTCTTCACCATGCCCGCGAACATCTTGAAGCCAGTGTCAAGCGCCTCTTCGTTCACGTCGAAGTTGAACTGATGGTGACCGGCTTCGCGGTCAGCGCCGTTCACAAAGAACGCGACTTTGCCGCCATGATCCTTCACGCGGCGCGCGAGGAGCGAGGCGTCTTCAGAACCGCCGAAGTTCGCTTTCTCCGTGATCGTCTTGATTTCGGGGATTCCCTTTGCCACTTCGCGGAGCGCATCGATCATGTCGGGATCGTTCTTCATATCGCAGGCCGCACCCATCTTGCGGACGTCGTAATCGACGCCGTAGGAAACGGCGTTCCCCTTGATAATCGCCATGGCCTGTTCAGCCATGTAGTCATTGATTTCGGCGGTTTCACCGCGTACTTCCATCACCATGGTGGCGTTCGGCGGGATGACGTTCCGGCCCTTGCCGGCGTTCAGCATGCCGACATTCACGCGGGTCATGCCGGAGCCGTGGCGGGGGATGCCGAGAAGCTGAAGTGTCGCGGAGCAGGCCGCGGCGAGAGCGTTCCGGCCGGCGTTCGGCTCAATACCGGCGTGAGCAGGCTTACCGGTGTAGGTGACATCAAACTTCGTCGTGCAGAGGAAGCCCCAGGGATCGATCACGACTTCGCCGTACTTCGCAACCATGCCGATGTGGCTTCCGACGAAGTAGTCGACATCGTCAAGGACACCGGATTCAGCGACCGCGTTAGCGCCGCGGACGCCTTCTTCTGCCGGCTGGAAAACGATCTTGATCCGGCCGCAAAGTTCGTCCTTATGATCAACGATGAATTTCGCGACAGTGAGCCCGATCGACATGTGGCAGTCGTGGCCGCAGGCATGCATATAGCCGTCATGCTTCGAGCGGAAGCCTTCCTTTGTCGGAATATGAGCGGCATCGGTGGTTTCCTGGACCGGGATGCAGTCGATATCAAAACGCATGGCAAGCGTCGGGCCCGGGCGGCCGGAGTCAAAGATACCGACAGCCCCTGTGTAGCCCTCAGTGGCTTTCAGGAATTCTTCCGGAACGTGATGATCACGGGCGGCCTGAAGACCGGCCTCCACGTCTTTTTCGGATCGGCCGAGAACGGCATCAGGATTCACGACTTTCGTCCCGAGGAGGACGTCGTACCCCCACTCCTTCAGTTTTTTAGCGAGATAGTAAGTGGTCGTGAATTCAGTCCAGCCGGGTTCCGGCCACTGATGAAGTTCACGGCGCTGAGAGACGAGCTGCGGGTAATACGAAGAAAAAGCCATTTTCCTGATCTCCTTCACAGAAAAGAGAAACACATGGAACTTCGAATGAATCGGTTTCGGACAGCCTTCCGGACTGCGTCCGGTATACCGCCGGCACGATCGATTATAGGCGAATAGGTTTCAGGGATTAGGCCGGAATAGGTAATGATCAGAGCCGTGAGAAAAGATATACATCAATTGCGTCAGGGCATTGACTGAGCGGGGCTTTGGTGCTTTCAGGAGCGGAAACGCGGCTCCACCGCACTGACAGAAAAAAAGCCGGAAGGGGGGGACCCTTCCGGCCTTGGCATCAGTGAAGAGGAACGGAATTCAGTCAGGCCCCGTTAAACGGGAACTTCGCGCTGATCTTCCGGGTGAGGAGCGTCATCAGCTCGTTCTCAAGCGCGCGGGCCCGGGTGAGAGCATCTTCGAGAATCCGATCTGACTCGAGCTGCAGGAAGCGGTCAGCTTCTTCAGCACTCTTCTCTACGAGCGCGGCGTAGCGGATCTGGATCCGGTTCACGCGCTCTTCAGCCTCCCGCTCCCAGGCGTCCCACACGCGGCGGACAATCGGCTCAAAGGCGCGGTAGTCCGTCATGGCGAGCGTCTGCACCTTCCGGAAGGCCCAGCCGGCTGAGACACTGTCCGCGTCGTGCGTTCCAATGCCATACGCCTTCGGGAACCACTTGGCTCCCTGGAAGACCGGGACAAAGACGCCAAGAGACGGCATTCCCCAGGACACCCAGGTCACAGCGCCGACCGCGAGCGGCAGCCAGGGTTTCAGCTGCAGAATGTGGCTCTGGCTGCAGCGGAAGACCGAGATCGGTCTCCAGGCGGTGTGCGGGTTATCCGTCTGATAGGGATCGGAATCCGTCCCTTCATAGCGGTTCCGGAGACCGGACGCGATTGAGGTGAGTGTGAGTTTGGACTCCGGCTTCACGAAGACCGGGAAGGTGAGGTCCTCCTCAGGCTTCAGACGGAGAGACGGGCAGTACTTCTCGAGAAGCACGCGGTTCCGGGCGAAGTTGTAGTACGTATCCCGGGCGGTGTTCTCATCCACGTAAGCCTTTCTCACGTTGAAGGGACGGACACCGGTTTTCCAGAGACCGTTCTCTTCCGCGAACGAAATGAGATCCGGGGAGCCAAGGCAGTTTTCGGTATCTTCCGGGTCAAACTCCTGGAGTCTCGCGTGATTCGCTGTGACATAGCAGGCATCGTCCGGAAGCCGCACCGCAGCCCAGCGGTGACCGGAACAGGTTTCGAACCACCAGATTTCCTTTGAGTCGACAAAGGCGACACCGCAGCCCTCACCGGCACCGGCAGTCTCTACCTGTTTCCCGAGCAGCAGTACGCCTTCGCGCGCTGAATGGATAAAGGGGAGAACGGAGTCTTCGAGCGAATCCTCGATCACACCGGTTTTCGGGAGATAGGGGTCGATCGCGAGTGAGGCAGCGCTCGCGAAGATCGTTTCTGTCGCGGTGATGCCGACGCCCGCTTCGTTAAAACCGGCTTCGCCCTCGGATGCGCCGTCCGTCGCGGAGTCTGAGACCGAAAGGTACGCGAGTGACTCAGGCGGCAGAGGCCAGGTGAAGTCATTCCGGAAGGAGCGGAAGACAGCTCCTTCAGCGTTTTTCATTGCCGGGTGATACACGAGACGCTTCGCGTCATCCGGTGAGCAGTCTTCGTTCCGCGAAATATAAAGCGCGCCGTCCTCAGTCGCTTTCGGACCGGCAAGGATCGTGGTGCAGGGCATTCAGTTTCACCTCGAATTAAGTAAAAAAACAGGTGAAAACAGTTTAGCCGCAGAGGGCTGAGCCGGAAGGGATTCGGGGCAGAAAAAATCCGGCGGCTCGGGCTCCCGAACCGTCGGATCTGACCGTTATGATGAAATCTCAGCGATTAACCGAGATGCCGGAGCGCGAACTTCACGAAGACCGCGGCGCCGAGCGGCAGAAGCTTGTCATCAAACGTCATGTTCTGCTTATGAAGCCCCGGCGTTACGCCGACACCGACGCCGAAGTATCCGTTCTTCATCTCAGGACGCGCGATCTTATAGAAGTGGAAATCCTCACCGCCTCCGCCGCAGGCCGGGGCAAGCTTGTCGTCACCGGCCACCTCGCGGATGCATTCAGCGAGTTCATCCGTGATTTCGGGGTCGTAGTTCGCGGCAGGGCAGAGCGTCGCGAATTTCACTTCAACCGTGGCGCCGAACGCGGCGGCGGAGGATTCAGCCGCGCGGCGGACTTCCTCGATCAGCTGCTTCATGAGCTCCGTTGTCTGAGCCCGCATATCTATCCCGAGGTGAGCGGAAGCGGGGATGATGTTGAGGGCGCCGTCATTCGCGTCAAACTGCGTGGGTTTCACGGACCAGGCCATATTGGGCGGCAGCTGAATCTGGGAAATCGCGTTCACGATTGCCGTGCCGACATAGATCGAGTTGATGCCGAGATGCGGGCGGGACGCGTGGGCGCTTTTCCCATGGATATAAATGTCGCAGGGGCAGGATGCCGTGTGGTTCACCGCGGGGCAGAGCGTCCCGACTTCGAGGTCCTGAATCGGGCGGACATGAGCTCCAACCAGGTAGTCGACGCCGTCAAGCACACCTTCCTTGATCATCACATTCGCGCCTTCCAGCGTTTCCTCTGCAGGCTGGAAAAGCAGTTTCAGCTTGCCCTTTTTGATATTTCCGACGAGGCGGCTCGCAGCTTCAAGAAGCATTGCCGTGTGGCCGTCGTGCCCGCAGGCGTGTATTGCCGTTTTCTTTCCGTCAACCTCAAAGGGGAGAGCGTCCATGTCAGCACGCAGCATGACGGTGGGGCCAGGAACGCCGGAATCAATGACGCCGAGGACACCATTCGTGTTTCCAACCCGATGAGCCTCAACGCCGATTTTTTCAAGGTGATCGAGAACGTACTGCGCGGTGTTTTTGGTGTTGAGTCCCAGCTCGGCAAGCGGATGAAGCTCGCGCCGCAGCTCGGTGGAATTGAAAATTTCCGTCATGAGAAGCGTCTCCTCCAAATAAGTGACTGCAGGGAGAGGCGGCCGCGTACCGCGCAGACCGCCTTTATTTCAGCCCTGAATCATACCGCCCGGGAGGAAGACAGAAGAGAGACTAGGCTTTTCCGTTCTCTTTCGGGGCCGGGGTTTCCGTGTCCCCCTTATAAATCCGGAAGTAGTCGGATACGGGGAGCTCCTCGGGGTTCGGCGGCGGAGCCTTTGCGGCTTCCTTCGCAATTTCCTTCAGCGCTTCTTCCTGAGCCTTCTTCGCGGCAGCGGATGCCGGATCAAGCGTGTCTTCAGCCGGAGCGTCAGCCTTCGGAGCCGCGGCATCGGATGCCGGAGCGGTTTCTTCCGGGCTCTTATCCTGCGGCTTGGTGCCCGCGGCAGGCGCTTCTGCGGAAGGTGCGGCCGGCTGCGTCTCTGAGGCAGGCACCTTTTCCGGTTCCGCTGCCGGTTCGGACGGCGGGGTGACCGCCGGCTTTTCCTCTTCGAGAGGCGGCCAGGCAGCGAGAGCATCCTCCCGCATGGAAGCCTGTTTCTTTTCCTGAGCGGGATCTGCGGGAGCGGGTTCCGCGGGTTTCTCGTCAGATGAAGGCGCTCCGGTTTCAGGCATCGGCCCCGGAGTTTCCGCGAGATGCATGGATCTCGAGCGGATCGCGGCGATTCGCTCCCGGCGATAGGTCCGGATCTGTTTCATCACGGATTCAAGCGTCTCATCGTTTGAACGGTAGGCCGCGACAGCCTGATCAATATCGCCCCCGGTGTCCACCATTTCCCGGATGAGTTTGACGGTGTAGCGTCTGAAAATATCGCCGATTTCGCGCGCTTCGTAGGGCGAAAGCACATTCAGTCTCACAAGGCACGAGCGGGCAGCTTCGATCGCGGGCTCAAAATTGACGAGGTACCCCTCGATATCCTTCGCGAGGAGTTCGAGATGATTTTCGATCGTTGATACCTGAGCAATGATGTGCAGGTGCGGGAATGCCTCGCGGGCGAGATCCGCGATCTTTTCTGTCATCCCGCCGGGGCCGACGGCAATGACGAGGATCTTCGCTTCATCAGCGCCGGCGGCCTTTAGCAGGGCGAGCTGGCTTGCGTCACCGTAGTACACCTTGGTGCCGAAGTGTTTTGCCTGCCGGATGCGGTCCGGATCATTATCGATAATGGTCGGCGTGATCCCCATGGCAACAAGCATTCGGGCAACGATCGCGCCGAAATCACCGTAGCCCGCGATGATGACAGAGAGATCCGGAGCCGCGGCGAGTTCCTCACGGTCATCCTCCTCATCATCAAGCCGCTGGGCCCGGCGCTGGAGCCACTTGGACGCGAGCTGCATCAGGATCGGTGTCGTTCCCATCGAGCAGGCGACAGCCACTGTGAGAATGGCGGCCCACGAGTTCGAGAGCACGCCCTGCCCTTGGGCGAGGGAGAAGACGACGAACGCGAATTCACCGCCCTGGGAGAGCGAGACCGCGAAATTCATTTTGTTCGCGATGCCCTTCAGCCGCATCGCGAAGGCCAGGACGAAAAGCATCCCGGTCTTCACAATCAGGAGGATCGCAAGAGCGAGGATCACTTTCACCGGCTCCGACATGACGAGATGCATGTCGATACTCATGCCGACGGTCACGAAGAAGAGACCGAGAAGGAGCTGCTTAAAGGTCGAAATCTCGGCTTCCAGCTGGTGCCGGAAACCCGAGCTGCCGAGAAGCAGACCGCCGACAAAGCCGCCCATGGCGGACGAGAGCCCTGCGGCCTGCATGATCCAGGCGGAGCCGACCGTGAGGAGCAGCGCGAAGGCCGTGAGCATCTCACGCGCGCCGCTACGGATCGTGAACCGGAGGAAGGGCACAGTGAGGAATCGGCCGACACCCACCATGAAGATAAGGGCGATCGCGGCGCGGATCAACGTGTCAACCGCGCCGGGGTTTGCCGCGCCGTTTGAATCCGAACTCCCCATCGTGAGCGCGAGCACCGGAATCGCGGCAATCAGCGGGATCGAGGCGAGATCCTGAAAGAGGAGAATCGAAAAAGCCTTCTGCCCCACGGGCTGCCCCATCATGCTGCGGGATGAGAGCTCCTGCACCGCCACCGCGGTGGAGCTCATCGCGAGCGCGAAGCCTGACAGCACGGCGACCGGCCACGGCATTCCCGCGAGATCGAGGAGCAGCGCGAAGGGAAGCGCGCAGAGGATCATTTGAAGCGGCCCCCCCGCGAACACCGGCAGCTTCATTTCCCAGAGACGCTTCGGATCGAGTTCCAGACCGATCAGGAACATCATGAGCACGATCCCGAACTCGGCGAAATTCATGATCGTCTCGACTTCTTCCACGAGGCCGAGACCATAGGGACCTACCACGATACCGGCGAGCAGGTACCCGATCATGGTGCCGAGACCAACCCGGGACATGATCGGAACGAGGATCACCGCGGCGATCAGCGCGAACGATATACCCGCCGCGATGGAGTTTGTCGGGGGAAGGAGCGCAGAGGCGTGCGTCAGGAACCCGCCCCAGAATTCAAGGAGCTTCGACCAGGCGAGTTCAAACATGGTAGGACTCCCAGTCAGCGATGCGGTCAGCGAGCGAATCGATGATTGAAGAGAACTGCTCGGGGGTGAGCGGCTGCCGGGAATCGATAATCTCGGGATCGAGCCACTTCGCGCCGCAGAAGGTCCACATGCGGCGGATCGGGGCCTCAACTTCGGAGATTTCCACTTCCCCCGGGAATTCGCCGTCGCGGTACCCGGTGCCGAGTGACGGAATCCAGAGGACCCCTTTTCCCTTTACGGCATCGCCTCCGTTTCCATAGGCAAAGCCATAAGCGAGCACTTCATCGAACCACTTCTTCAGAAGCGCGGGCACGCTGTACCAGAAGACCGGGTGTACGACGAGGATAAGGGACGAATGAGCGACTGCTTTCCTCTCTTCCCACAGATCTATTGAACTGTCAGGGTAAAGGTCATAAAGCGCCCGGATATCCATTTGAGGGAATTGTTCTTTCAATCCCTCAAGCAGCGGGATGCTGATTACAGAGAAACGGGGATAGGGGTGCGCGAGAAGAGCAGTGATCATCAGTCAGTCGATATAGGGTAAAAAGTCCAAAGAAATGAAAGGTGAGGGCGATATTTTACGGGAAAACCCACAGCCTGTGGAGCCTTTTCGTTCCTATTTAAAGTACTGATAGAGATATTTGTTACAAAATTCCGAATTCGATCGGTGTTTTCACACAGAAAACACCGAGATTTTCAGACCGGATCCGCTCGATCAGGCGTTCCGCGTCCGCTTCTGTAACGGCCACGCGGACTTCGACGCTCTGCTCGCCGGACTCAAAGAAAGACGCGCTTTTAAGCCATCCGTCCCGGCCATAGCCTTCCGCAGCCGGGAAAAGGGTTGCCCCCGGAATCCCGAGACTCTTCGCGGTTTCGAGAATCCAGTTCCCCATGGGACGGCCGTCCTTTCTTCTGCTCTGCTCAGTGAAAAACGAAATCTGATATCCCTTCTGCATGGACAGCTCCTTCTTTAAAGGTGACGAAGCATGGCAATGGTGCCCATGCCGGCCAGCGTGGCGATAAGGGATCCGCCGACATGAACGCAGACCTCCATCGCGGCGAGCGTGAATTCGCCCCGCGTGAGGAGAGTCACGGTTTCAGCGGAAAACGTGGAAAACGTGGTGAGACCGCCGCAGAACCCCGTGACGACGAGCAGCCTCCACTCGGGTGACAGTTCAGGAAGCGCTGCGAAGAACGCGATAGCGGCGCCGATCACGTAGCCGCCGATCAGGTTCGCAGCGAGTGTTCCCGGCGGGATGGCAGGGAAGAGGCTGTTCAGCCAGAGCCCGAGCGCCCAGCGGAGAACGGCGCCGCACCCGGCACCGAAACCGATCACAAGAATGGAGAGCAGCAAGATTCAATATCCTTTGAGAGACGCAGTTAAGCGCCGGGCGCTTAACCGCGCGGAAAATCTGTCTACAGTAATGATTTTATGCCCGGTGAGACTGGCGGCGGATAGCAAAAAAGCGCAGGGATCACATCCCTGCGCTTCTCAGCAGCATCCTGGCAGATGCCGCGGCAGATTCAGACCGTGTTACGGCCAGAGGATTTCGACCTTCTTATCGATCTTATCGGAAAGGGCGAGACCGACCGGGCAGGCATCGGCGTACTTCTGAATCACTTTCTTCTGGCTATCCGTGTATTCAGCCTGCGGCATGCGGATCGTGAGCGTAATGGAGGCAATGCGATGGGGACGTTCCGCCATTGTGCAGTCGCACTCAGCGGTGGCACCCTTCGCATCAGCGCCGTTCGCTTCAGCCGCGTAGGCAATCATCGTAAGCGTGCAGCCCGCGAAGGCACCGAGCAGTCCCTCCACCGGGTCATAGGATTCGCCGAGCCCGTCAGGTTTCCCCTGATCAAAAGTCAGACGGCCGCCAGAGCGGGGATTTTCCGCTTCAACACGCTTGTTTCCAACGTAACGGGCAACGATATCAGCCATAAATGCAGCTCCTTAGAGAGATAAAAAGAGGAGAAAAAGCTGAGGGTCAGGAACCGACAGACTCTCCCCTATAATGCAACCGGCGCGCCGATGGAGTATTCCTTCGCGGCGCAGGTTTACTGATAACTCTAAGCATACGGCGTTGCAGAAAAAACGTGAGGCAGATTCCCCCTCTTCCTCAGACGCCAGGAATAAGGAGCAAGTGATGGACGCGGCAAAGACTCTTCAGGGCACTCCGTACTGCGACTGCCTCGTTATTTTCGACCCCGAATCCGACCGGAGTGTCGAAATGGCCGGTGTCTGGAGCGAGGCGGCAAGAAACCTCGGCGCGATTCCTGTCTGCCGTCCGCTCGAGGATCTGGAGGCGGGAGAGCTTGCCGGAAACCGGCTGTCCGCCGGCGGCTGCCTCACTGACGCCCTGATTCTTTCTGAAATCCGGGGCTACAGCGCGCCGACTCTCGATCTGCTTCTTAATTTCGTGATTTTCGGCGGTGCGATTGCGGCTTCGGGTCCCAGACTTTCCGGCTCTTCCGCGATCCGGAATGCGGAGGGACGGAACTCGTTCACCGTCCGATCCGAGATCGCCCGGGTGGAGCAGTACACGAGCCGCGCCGATCCCTGGGATGAGATCAACGCGGATCTGCTTCAGAAGGGGATTCCGTCACTTCGCATGCGGCGCCCGGGATTCTTTTCGGAAACGGCGATCACCCGGGTTGAAAAGGGTGTGTCGCTTGATCTGTCATCCGGGCGTGAAGTCTGGCAGATCGAGCTTTCACCGGATGAGCCGGGCTGGGACGGGATTCTGAGACTCCCGTTCCCCGCGAAATCGATCAGGGCTCTCACGGAAGAAACGCTTGAACTCGGTTCCGCGATTGGTCCCGTTCTGATGGCGAAGATCACGCGTCCCGCGGTGATTGAGGTGACGGCCGCGGATACACCCGAGCGTTTCCCCGCGGCGTCAGAAGAGGGATGGTGGGTGAAGCGGGGAGAGGAACCTGATGCGCTGCTTTCAGCCTCTCAGGACTGGGACTCCTCTGCCGGCGAAGGCCCGCTTCTCTACAGCACCGAGGCGGATCGATCGGACTTCCCTCCGGTGCCTGAGGGCGGCACGCTGATGCTCGACCTCGGGAACTCTGCCGGGCAGCTCGCGCTCGCGCTGAACGGAAAACTTCTGCAGCCCGCTCAAGGGAGCGATGGGACGATTTTCCCGGTGAATCCGAAGGACATCCAGGATAAAAACCAGGTCCGGATCGCGGTGAAGCGGACGAAGGAAGACGCGGGGACAGAGGATCACACGGTCGGCATTTTCTCGCTTCCTGACTGGCAGGTCTCAGAGGCGGGTCAGATGACCGCGTTTACGATCTGAAACCGATTCTGACCGCCTGATCTGTGCAGGAGGTCCCGGATATCAGAGAAAACAAAACGCCCCCGGATTCCTTTTGGAATCCGGGGGCGGCTGCATTCTTCCAGCCCGGGAGAGGGCGGGGGAGCCGCAGCGAGGAGAGACTGTTACTTCGCGATGTTTTCGCCCGCGACCATACCGAAGGTCAGAGCGTCAAGCACAGCGACCGTTCCGAGGCGGGATGCGCCATGGACACCGCCCGTGATTTCGCCGCCGGCGTAGAGGCCCGGAATCGGCTGGTGGGTCTTCGAGCTGATCACCTGAGCCTTGGTGTTGATCAGGAGGCCGCCCATCGTGTGATGGATCTTCGGAGCCACTTCAACGCCGTAGAACGGGGGCTTCGAGATGTTGAGGCCGTTGTTGAACTTCAGAATACGGTGGAAGTCCTTATCCTCACCATCCTTCACGAAGCCATTGAAGCGCTTCACTTCCTCAAGGAACGCATCCTTCTTGATGCCGAAGTGATCAGCGAGTTCAGGCAGCGTCTGAGCGACAAAGACGGTCTTCGCGGCGAGCGGAGCCTTCACGAAGGACGGGTTGATCGCGTGAACGATAGCGTCGTCGCAGATGGCGATCGGGTAGTTCTTATCCGTGCCGATCACTTCGAGTTCCGCGTCGCTCTTGATCTTGCGGCCGGCGTGTTCATCCATGAAGCGCTTGCCGGTCTTCTTATTCACCACCATGCCGAGGTCCATGCAGGCGTGGTTCGTGAAGTTCACCGTCACGCCGAAGCCGTCCTCATGCGGGTTGCAATAGGGGAGGAACTGCAGCCAGGAGATCTGAAGCGGGGTAGCGCCGATTTCGAGAGCCTTCAGGAGCACGCCGGCAGTGGCGCCCGGCTGGTTCGTGGAGTCAGTGGACGGCACAACGCGCGGATCCTGGACCTGACGGAACCAGATGTCGCGGGAGAAACCGCCAGCCGCGAGCATCACAGCGCGGCGGGCGCCGTAGACCTTACGCTTGCCGGTCTTATTCTCGACGTCATCGCTCGCGAGATTGCGGTTGAAGCGATAGCCTTCGCGGCAGACAACACCCACCACGCGGCCGTCCTTATTCATCACGAAGTCGTCAAACTTCGTGCGGCTCTGCATCTTAACGTTCTTCAGCTTCGAGAGGGTTTCATACATCGGGACGATGTACCCGGAGCCGGAACCAGCCTTGATTTCATAGGAACGCGGAACCGAGTGGCCGCCTTCAAACAGCATCTTGTTCGGCACGAATTCAGCGCCGCAGTCCTGAACAAACTTCACCGTGTCGTTGCAGCGGTCAACGAGAACGTTCAGCAGTTCGGTGTGGTTGATGCCGAGGCCATCCTTCAGGCAGTCCTTGATGAAGAGCTCGCGGGAGTCCTTGATGCCCTGAGCCTTCTGAACCGGATTCACCGGGCAGGCCATGTTGCCGCCGCAGATCGCGGAGTTGCCGCCGAAGACGCCCATCTTCTCAATCATGAGAACGGAAAGGCCTGCCTTGGCAGCCTTATAAGCGCAGGCCATGCCGGCGAAACCGGAGCCCACGACCACGACGTCATACGTGGCATCAAACTTGGTGTTTTCAGCCGAAACAGCGGCCTGAGCCGTGAGCGGCGCAGCGGCAACGGCTGCGGCAGCGGCGGTGCCGGCTTTCAGAAGATTTCTGCGGCTAGTTTCCATAGAACCCATGATTTCTCTCCAGAAAATTGATGAGCGGCTGGCTGCGTACGTCCAACCGATGATGGAAATATAGCACTTTGGTCCTAAAAATCAAGACTAAAGTCCTAGTACTTTAGTTTATGTTTTCCCTGAGTTGTTTTTTGTGGCCGGAAATACGCAGAAAAGCCCGGTCTGAACAGGTATTTGTTCAGAAACCGGGCTTCGGGGAGCCTTCTGTGGCCGCGTTCAGTAATTCACGGTATCGGGGTCTAGCCCCGTGAAGGCCGTGAGCGGCAGTCTGTCGATCGCGCGCATTTCGTCCAGCGGCAGCGTGAAGTCAAAGATCGAGGCATTTTCCTCGATATGGGCTTTCGATGTGCTCTTCGGAACTGGCACCACCCCGTGCTCAAGCGCCCAGCGAAGGGCAACCTGCGGAACCGTCTTGCCGTGCTTCGCGGCGATGCTCTGAAGGAGCGGATCCTCCATCAGCGCGCCGCGCCCGAGCGGTGCCCAGCCCAGCACCTTCATGCCGTGTTCGTGCGAAAAGCGAAGCGCCTGGAACTGCGGGTAGCCGGGATGAAATTCAAGTGAATTCACCATCGGCGTGATTTCCGCGCGGGCAAGGAGCGGCACAAGATGGTGTGGGAGGAAGTTGCTGACACCGATCGCGCGCACAGATCCGTCGCGGTACAGCTTCTCAAGCGCCCGCCACGTTCCCGCGTTGATCGCCTGGCAGGTAATCGGCTCTTCATGCGTCGCGGGCCAGTGAATCATGTAGAGGTCGAGGTAAGAGGTGCCGAGAAGCGCCGTGCTTTTCCTGAAGGCCTCCAGCGTTTTCTCGTACCCCCGGTCCGCGTTCCAGACTTTGTCGACCAGAAAAAAGTCACTCCGGGGAACACCGGAATTCCGCATGGCGATGCCTACGGCACGCTCGTTCCCATAGATCGACGCGGTGTCGATCAGACGATAGCCGGCATGAATAGCGTCGCTAAGCGAATTGAGGAGCGCGTTGCCCTCCGGGACCTGCCACGAACCAATTCCGAGGCAGGGCATTCTGACGCCGTTCGATAGCTGAATTGTGTCTGCTGGCGACCTGAGCACGGAAGAGACCCTGTTAGAGAAGACAAAAGCGGATTGGCCGCCCCGGAGATTCAGACCGCAATACGAGGAGGCTATTACCACTATCGCCCCATTTTAGGGGATGAGGTATGCGCTTCATCAAAATCGCCAAATAAATCCTTTAGATGCGGGATGGCCGCATGAAGTAGGAATTTAATTCCTTCGGATTATTTCTTCTCCGTTTCAGGTCAGAAGCGGGAGAAGAACCGGTAACCGTACTTGGCGGCTGACTCCCGATGGCTTTTAGAGATAGGGGACAGCAGACAGTGGTAGCAGAACTTCAGCAGATCATCCCGGTGATGAACATTCGCGGCCGCGCGAAGCTTTTCATAGAAAGGCGTTTCCTTGGCAGCTTTCCACCACTTGTCGTGATAGGGATAGAGTTTGGAGCGCCAGGGCTTTTCCGCGGTGGTGTAGTGAATGACAACAGGAGACTGAAGCGCGGACTCAATCGTGCGTCTCAGAGTCCGGTCACCGATCAGCGGGGGGAGCTTCGGCCAGGTGTGCACCGTGAGGTTATAGCGGATATCGAGCATCCGAACCCGGGTGTTCAGAATGATATTGAGGCAGTCCTGATCCAGCATTGGGAGGTTTCTGTGCGCCAGTGTGTCAGAAACCTCTGCGTTAAACGCCTTCGCGTCGATATTTCGGGGATAAAAAACCACCATGCCGGCATTGAAATACTTTTCCGGGTATTTCAGATGCAGAGTGGCATTCTGTCGGTCAATGTCGTTTTTCCCATAGGAACGTGAGAAAGTCAGGCTTTCAGGCACACAGGCCGCGGGCTCATCTCCCTGCGCGGGCTGAAGGAGAGGATCAATGTCTCCAGCCACGATTGTGTCAGCGTCCAGATAGAGAACAGTCTGGTACTCCTGGCAGAGTGTGGGAATCAGCATCCGATAGTAGGTCGCGATAGGCCAGTTGCCTTTTCCCCGAAAACTGTTCCCGGGAAAGTAAGCGCTTACTGCTTCAGCTACGTTGATAAAGCGTAATGAAATATTCTGAGGACACTGTCGGCGAAGTTCCTCTTCACTCTCTGCTGGCAAATCGACATGGAAGCAAAGGACATCTCGTTTTTTCCCGGATGCCTGGTCAATCAGCGACTGCAAAGCTACCGAGAAATACGGGACAAAACGTTTGTCAAACGTATAGACGATGCACGAATTTACGTCTGGGAAAGCTTTGGGGATAGAGGTGATAACAGACATAACAGTGAAGACATTCCGGGGAATTGGAGCCGCCCGGCATCCATCCGGGGAAGCGCTCTGAAGATCCGTTATTCTACGGCATCAGAGAGGGCTCCTCGCCATGGTTTACCCGGCGCAGAGGCGAATGAAAATTGCCAGTCCGGCAATTGCCGGCACGGGTCTGCTTGAAAAATCAACCGGACTATACGACACTCTACCGATAAGACGGAATATCAGCAGTTATGAGCCTCATTCGGAGGCGGAAGGAGGGGAATCGTGGGAGATACGTTTTTTTGGATCGCCCTGGGCGTGGTACTGGCGGTGGTTCTTGCGATTCTCATTATCCGTCGGGTGAGGCGCGGTATCCATGCAGTGCAGGGAGCGGCAAAAGCGGAAAGCTACCGGCCGTCCCGCGACCGGGTCCGCGTCGGGAAACGTCCGGTGCCCGCGGTTCCGAAAAAGACGGTTAAGCCAAAGCCGGTTTTCAGGGGACCGCTCGGTCCCGCGCTGATCGCGTTTGGGTTTGATGATCCTGCCGGTTTTATCACGCTCTTCACCTGTCAGCCAATGAGGACAGGATCCCTTGGGGCGTTTACACCTATCACGGGCGCACTTCCCGATATCCGGATTCCCTTCGCCTGGCAGCTCGGTGCAGCCTCCGGGATCGGTGACAGGGGAAAGAACTCGGACCGGGCTTATTTTGAATTCGCCTATCCGCCAGAAGCGACCCCGGAACAGGGAAACGCCGTGCTCGCAAAACACGCTTCTGACCCTGTGACTCAGATTTTCTGGGATAAAAACGGAAAGATGATCCGAAAGAGCGCTCTGCCGCCCGAAGACTCTTGTCAGATGACAGACGCGATCCCCAAAGTGAAAAGCGTGCTTTTCACTAACCGGCTGCTTCCCGCTCTCCGCCGGGTTTGCCTTGAAGAGTCCACCCGTTTCAAAGGCCTGATTGAAGCATCGCCCGATGTGCCGCCAGAGTGGCGTGAGAAAGCCTCACGCCTTGAAGCGTTCGCGAAGCAGGGCGAAATGCCGCCTGAAGAGAAGCTTCGGGCTCTGATGGATGGGGAAAAGTCACTGCCGCCGAAATTCCGGCTGCCGCTTCTTCGCGTGGCGGTCCCCTTTCTGATCGCGGCCGGTATCCCCTGGAGTGAGGCCGTGACGCTCCTCTCCCGCATTGCGGATGATGAGAGCGGCGCCAATGGGGCTCCGGCGAAGCATCTCAGCACGTTCCTTACCCGGGTAGCGGCTTTTAACGGCCATCTGCCGAGGTTTGGCGCCGAGGTGGATGAGACGGGCCGCGTGACGCAGCTTTTCTGCTACGAAGAAAAAGATCTGACAGGCGCACCTCCGGCAGCCGCCCGGAGCTCTTTAAAATAAACAGGTTATCTGAACAATGCCCTGACTCAGGATGCCGTACACGGTCTGTCCTGACCGCTTATCTTTTCCTCAGAGGAATTTCCCGCTTTGCAGCAAGCTGAACTGAACCCCGAGCAGCGCCTCGCCGTTGAGACCACGGAAGGCGCGGTCTGCGTGATTGCAGGTCCCGGTGCCGGTAAGACGCGGACACTGACGAGCCGCTATGTCTATCTTGTGCGCGATCTCGGCATCAATCCGCAGAATATTCTCTGCGTGACCTTCACGAATAAGGCGGCCCAGGAGATGAAGGCCCGGATCCGCGCGATGACAGGGGATCTCGATCTGGGGCAGATCTGTACCTTCCACGCCTTCTGCGTCCGGTTCCTGAAGGACGAGGGCTATGTGATCGGTATCCCGAAGGACTTCATCGTGATCGATGAAGAGGATGAGCTTGAGCTGCTGAATGAGGTATACGAAACCTTTGGGATTCCCGGAAATCTCATGAAGTTTTCGGCCGCGATGGATGTGATCGGAAACTTCAAGGACGACTCCAATTACATCCGGGATCTGGTGCTGACATCCCCTGAGTCGCTTCGGGAGAAGGCGCTTCAGTCACCGGATATCTCGGATAAGGTTTTCTACGGCTACCTTTGGGCTGAGCGGAAGATCTTCGGACTCGACTTTGATGATGTCATCTGGGCGGCCTTCTATATCCTGGACCACTTTCCGTCCGTGAAGCAGAAGTGGCAGGAACGGCTTCAGTACGTCATGGTGGATGAGTACCAGGACGTGAGTAACGATCAGGCGGCGCTTGCCAATATTCTTTCCGAACTGAATGGCAATCTCTTCGTGGTCGGTGATCCGGATCAGACGATCTACACCTGGCGGGGGTCTTCCCCTGCGATCATGCTCCGGTTTCCGAAGAGTCACAAAAACTGCCGCACGATCAAGCTGATGCAGAACTACCGGTCGCTCCCCGCGATCATCGGCGCGGCAAACTCGCTGATCCGCCATAACCGGGACCGCTTCCCGGTGGAAGGCGTGCCGATCCGGCGTGACGCGGATCCCGCGAATCCGAGCCTGGTCGTTTTTGACGGCGAAAAGACTGAGAAAGAGTCACTCGCCTGGTTCGTCAAGGCGCTCCTCCATCTTCATAAGGCGGGCCGCGGCTGGGAAGAGTTCGCGGTGCTCTACCGCTCGAGACAAAGTTCGCGCGCCGTTGAGGAAGCGCTCGTCCGAGCCGGTATCCCGTATCGGGTGTGGTCCGGTGTCGCTTTCTACGCGAGACGCGAAGTGAAGGACTCGCTCTGCTACATGCGGATGCTGACCCGGGGGGACGACGCGGCGTTCCTTCGTACGGTGAATTCTCCCAAGCGGGGATTCGGCCCGAAGAAAGCGGATGCCCTCAAAGTTCTTGCGATGCGGGAAGGTATCTCGTACTACGAGGCACTGAAGCGCCACATTGACGAGAAGCCTTTCAACACGAAGGCGATCCGGGAGTATGTGGCGGTCATTGAGAAGGCGCGCGCGAGCGCTGCCGCCCGCAAGGTGAGTGATGTCTTCAATCTCATCATGGCGGACTCGGGGTACGAGGCCTCTCTGCAGCTCTCGGGCGAAGATGAGCGTCTCAATAATCTCGCGGAACTCAGGCAGGCAATCGCGAACTACGAGAGTGACGCGGATGATCCGACGTCGCTCCCGGAATTCCTTCAGCGGGCCTCAGTCTTCGCGGAGGATATCGGAGAGCAGAAGGGGCCCGCGATGAAGCTGATGACGATTCACGCGGCAAAGGGGCTTGAGTTCCCGGTTGTGTTCCTTTGGGGATTTTCAGAAGGTATCATGCCGAGTTCCCGCACGAGCACCATGGAAGAGATGGAGGAGGAACGCCGGGTCTGCTATGTCGGCATGACCCGCGCGAAGGATCTTCTGATACTCTGCCACTCTCAGGGAACGAGTGAGGCCAGCACTTTCCGTTATCCAAGCCGGTTCTTTTTTGAGCTTGACCGGAATCTCGTGAAGCTGGTACGCCCGCTTGAACCGGGGTTGGAGGAGAGCGCGAAGGAAGCCCTGATGTATAAGGACAAGTTCCTTACAGGGGAACCGCTTGAAAGCAGCTCCTGGCGTCCCGGTGACCATGTCAGACACAAGGTGTTCGGAGACGGGGAAATTATTGCTGTCGCGAAGTCAGGTGCCATGACGATCCGGTTCCCGACGCTCGCGACTCCCCGGACTCTGATGGCAGGGGCGCCTCTTGAGCGGATTTCGACGGCCGGGGCACCGACCGTCGCGGACTCATCCTTTTCAGGAGCTCCGGTTCCCGAACCGTCCGCTGAGCCGGGCGTGAAAGATCAGAAGTAAACGAAACAGATTCCAGCAGCAAGGAGATTTAGCGAATGTCACGGACCGCAGTGGTTCTTTTTTCCGGCGGACAGGACTCGACCACGTGTCTTGCCGCCGCGCTGAAGCAGTATGACGCGGTGTACACCGTCGGTGTCGATTATGGACAGCGTCATCGGGTTGAGCTTGAGTGCAGAGAGCGGATCCGCGCAAGGATCGAGTCCATTCTTGGCACGCATTCCCTGAAGGATGATCTGCTTCTCGACCTGAAAGCCTTCGGACAGCTTTCCGACTGCGCACTGACGAAA
Source organism: Mesosutterella multiformis (assembly GCF_003402575.1). Taxonomy (GTDB): domain Bacteria; phylum Pseudomonadota; class Gammaproteobacteria; order Burkholderiales; family Burkholderiaceae_F; genus Mesosutterella; species Mesosutterella multiformis. The sequence continues at coordinate 38,539 of NZ_BGZJ01000001.1, read as the reverse complement.
CCCGAAGCGATTGAGATGAACGAGAAGACTCATCTTCCGACCACCTTTGTCCCCGGGCGGAATCTGATTTTCATCACCTATGCCGCAGCGTATGCCTGGAAGCTTGGGGCGGAAGCGATTTTCACGGGTGTCGGCCAGGCGGACTACAGCGGGTACCCGGATTGCCGCGAGAACACGATGAAAGCGCTTGAGCTCGCGATTGATCTCGGCATGGAAACGAGTCTCCGGATTGAGCGGCCGCTGATGAACCTCTCGAAAGCCGAAACCTGGAAACTCGCTGAGACGATCGGTGGCGACGCGCTCGTCAGCTTTATCCGTGACGAAACGCATACCTGCTACGAGGGCGATCACACGCACTTTCACGACTGGGGCTATGGCTGTGGGAAATGCCCGGCCTGCGTTCTTCGTGAAAAAGGCTGGGAAGAGTACGTCGCAAACCTTAAAGGACGGTAACCCCTTATGCGGATCGGGATCATCACAAATAAGTTCGCCCCGTCGGGCGGCATGGAACGCTACGCCCAGGATGTGGTGCGGGAGCTTCTGAGACAGGGGCACGAGATCACGGTTTTCACCAAGAAAGCTGATCCGGCGCTCGATCTCGTGCCGATGGTAGAGCTTATTGTCTGCCCGCTCAGTTTCCTGCCGAATAAGATTCAGGATGAGTCATTTAACTGGTGGCTGAACCGTGAATGCCCGAAACGCGCGCTCGACTTTATCCTCAGCTGCTCAAGAACGGATGCGGGCGATGTTGTGGCCTGCGGCGGGACGCATATCGGATTTCTTCACGATGCCGGACGGACTCCCACCTTCTTTGATCGCCGGGCGATCAGACTGGAAACGCGGTCCTTTGAGCGTGCGAAGCTCATCATCGCTCACTCGCAGAAGATGGCGGGAGAAATTGAGGACTACTACGGGATACCGGGTGAAAAGATCCGCGTGATCTATCCTCCGGTCGATACCGAGCGTTTTACTCCGGTATCAGCAGAGAAAAGGCTTGAACTGAAGCGGTCTTTCGGTCTGCCGGAGGATCGGATTGTGTTCCTTTTCCCATCCTCAAGCCACGAACGGAAAGGGTACCCATTCCTGTCATCCTTCTTCGAGTCCACTGATCTCCCGGTCCACCTTGCGGTGGTTGGGCGCCCAATCCATAACGAGGGTGAGAACATTTCGTACCTGGGGTACAGCAGGGAAATTGAAAACTGCTATCGGGCGGCCGACTATACGATCATGGCGTCCCAGTATGAGCCGTTTGGGCTTGTGGGTATTGAAAGCCTGCTCTGCGGCACCCCGATCGTGATGACGGACGAGACCGGATGCTGCGAGGTGGTGACTTCGCCCGCTGTGACCGCTTTCAGGAAAGGGGATTCAGCAGATCTCGCGGCCAAAATAAAAGAGATTGTCACCCGGGGAGCAAAGCCTCTGACTGAGTCAGAAGTCACGCAGAGTCTTCGGTATGATCCGCATTTGCAGACCCATGTGAAGCTCCTGCTGGATGCCTGGAGGCGCCGGGGGAAGAGTCCTGGCGTCTGAGAAGACGAGATTCTCATCGGATCCGGGGAAAGGGGGCCTTAGAGGGTTCCCTTTTTTTTGTTGTTCCCTCTCATTTCGCAGATGATGTAATAATCGATGGAGGGTTATTTATTAGGTGCTTTCCCTAATATAACTAAGAACGAAAATTACACGAATTAAATATGTTATTTGTTTTCAATATATTGAAAATTAAACGCACACAGAAATTAGTTCCGGATTCCAGTAAAAACAGGATTAATGCATTACCGAAATTTACAACTTAATCCGTACAACATTTTTGCAGGGCGAATTATCACTTCAAGTGCAAAGCCTGAGAAAAGAATAGTGGCCCATAAAGCTTCCATAATAGAGATTGTCAAGATAACTATAGAGGGAGCTCATGAGCCACTATCATCATCTTACGAGGGTGAGGAAAATTTTGTGGGTGACTCTGAGATAATTGCTCTTGGAGGAGCCTCAAATGAAACGAAAGACAGACCCCTTGGATAGTGTTGCAGGACAGATTTTAGAAAACGCCAAGAAATCCGGGCTTGAGATTAATACCGCAGAGGATGCGGAAAATCTTATGGCCCATATGCTCGGTCGGCTGCTGACTCAAATGCTTGACGGTGAAATGACCAATCATCTCGGTTACGAAAGAGGCGGTAAACGTGTCACCGAAAATGAGCGTAACGGGCATAGTTCGAAAACCCTCAAATCGTCCAGCCTTGGAAATATCCGTATTGACGTACCCAGAGACCGCAAGGGAGAGTTTGAGCCGAGGGTCGTTCCTAAGCATAAACGCCAGCTGGCGGGGTTTGAGGACAAGGTTCTGGCCTTGTACGCCAGAGGGCTCTCAACCCGGGAAATTCAAGGCTTTCTCTATGATGAATACGGTATGGAGACCAGTGCCGAATTTATCAGCGATGTTACGGACGCCATCCTTCCTGAGGTTGAAAAATGGCAGAACCGTCCTCTGGATCCGTTTTATACAACTGTTTTCTTTGACTCTATTCGAGTCAAAATCCGAGGTGATAATGGCATTGTTACCCCGAAAGCGGTCCATCTTGCCTTGGGCGTAAACGCCCAGGGCCGCAAGGAAGTTTTGGGGATGTGGGTCGCTGATAACGAAAGCGCAAAATATTGGCTTAAGGTCTTCACTGAACTCAAAAACAGGGGGGTGTCTGATATTCTGATTGCTGTCACAGACGGACTCAAGGGAATGAAGGAGGCGCTTGAAGCTGCCTTTCCCAACACTCTGCTGCAGACCTGCATTGTTCACCTGATCAGGAACAGTCTGAAATTCGTCGGATATAAGGATTACAAGGCCGTAGCCGGCGCGCTGAAGCCCATTTACCGGGCCGTAAACGCGGCTGATGCGCGGAAGGAACTGGACGCTTTTGCACAGTCGGAACTGGGGCTCAGATACCCTTACATCGCCAAACAGTGGATCGATTCCTGGGATAAGGTGATCCCCTTCTTTGATTTTTCCCCAAATATCCGCAGACTTATTTATACAACCAATGCCATAGAGAGCCTTAATCGGGATCTAAGAAAAGTAATTAAGACCCGAGCTGCTTTCCCTACTGAAACGGCTGCTTTGAAACTTCTCTTTCTGGCAATCCGGAAAGTAGAGAAAAGATGGGTGCGGCCTTCTCCATACTGGAGTGCCGCTATGAGAGAATTGGTTGTGCTATTTGGTGACCGAATCACCCCCTACATCGATTAACCTTGAACGAGCCGCCCACAAAAAATTACACACCCTCCATCTTACTCTTCGGGACAGAGTATTTATTTCGGCTTTAACGATTTCAGGCAAATCCCTGTCTGAAATTGCATGTGCGATTGGGAAAAATGTTTCTACGATCTCCCGCGAACTGAAGCGAAACAAGGCTGTATCGGCCCAGGATGGGGCTTCAGCTGCCTATGATCCCTGTGCCGCGCAGGCCCGATATCAGAGACAGAGAAAGCATTGCGGAAAGAGAAACATTCTGAAGTCTGACTCGTTGCTGACAAGGATTGTCTCAAATCTGCTGGTTAAGAAATTCTGGTCTCCGGAGCAGATTCAATACCGTCTCAGAAAGGAGCTGCCGAATCTAAGGATCAGCGCCACGACAATCTACCGAGGAATCAATTCTGGCTTTCTGGATCGCTTTGTGGATGGCCGAAAGATGTCCCGACACCTGCGACACCACGGTAAAACGCGTCACCGTAAAGGCATGACCGAGAGGCGAGGAAAGATCCAGATCACTCACAGCATTGAAGAGCGACCCCTGGAAGCTCAGAACAGATCTCGCCTGGGGGATTGGGAAGGCGATACCGTCATCGGAAAAAAGGGCGGAGCCTGCCTCACGACTCTGGTCGATAGGAAGTCCGGCTTTCTCTGTGGCGGGAAAACCGCTTCCAAGACTGCGGCCGATGTGTCTGCCGTAATTGAGAAATCTCTGTCAGATAAGGATCTGCGTACGATTACCGTAGATCGCGGAAAAGAATTTTCCTGGGCTGAAAAACTGGAGAAAGATCTCAGAACCAAAGTGTATTTCTGCTTGCCTCATCATCCATGGGAGAAAGGAAGTAATGAAAATACAAACGGACTTCTTAGAGACTTTTTCCCAAAAGGAATGAGTATCGATAAAATTTCTCAGGCAGAAGTTCAGAAACGGTTCAATGCTCTGAATTTCAGACCCAGAAAACGTCTCAATTGGAAGTGTCCGGCTGAAGTCTTTTATTCAGTAACTTTGCACTTGATTTGATAATTCACCAGACATGAAATAATGAAGTTGTAAGGAAGCAGTGAGATTTTCAGCTAAGTTTTCACGTCATACACATAAAATTTTGAAATACTGAAAGTTTTTCATACTGCCAACACTTCAGTGAAGATCAGGGAGCTTCCGCCTGAAGAAAATCAAAATTGGTTTTGAAAAATCGGAAAAAATAAATATTTGTCAGTTTTTTTCTAAGTTTCATAGCTCCTTACCTGATGACAGCCACCGACTTTTCGGGGTAAAATTCTTTGCCCTGCGATGAGACGATAAGTGTCGTTCCCGGTCATCAGAGCAGTTTTAATACTTTACAAATTAATATTACAAGTTTAAAAAATAATTCCCGCTTGTCTGTAAGACAAGAAAGGAAATGCCATGACTAAACCTGCCCCCTCACTTGGCAACTACGTATATCAGCAGCTGCTCCAGCAGATCTGCGTAGATAACCTGTATGCGATCGGTGCGAAGCTTCCCCCCGAAGAGAGGTTAGCTAAGGAATTCGGCGTGTCGCGTCCGGTTGTGCGTATTGCCCTTGCCCAGCTGCGTACCGAAGGCATCATTCAGTCCCGCCAGGGCTCCGGATCCTATGTGATCCGCACGAGTCAGGGCGCCGTGAAGATTGATCAGGTCGATAACTGGAGCGATATCAACCAGTTTTACGAATACCGTGCGCATTTGGAAAGCGAGATCGCAAGACTCGCGGCTGAACGCGCGACAGCGGAAGACCGCGAGCGGATCCAGAAAGCCTATTACCACGTGGTGGACGACTACTATAAGAACACCACCGGTGAGGCCTCCAAGGAAGAGGAAAGCGATATGGACCGCGACTGCGCGTTTCATCTAGCAATCGCCGCGGCTGCTCACAATCATTTCTACTATGAGAGTCTGGAAAGGCTTCTCTCTGAAATGAAACAGAGCATGTTCCTGATTACAAAGATCTTTGAAGCGCATAAGAAGCGTCATGTTGAGATTCTGACCGAAGAACATGGCTGGGTTCTCAATGCAATCCTTTCAGGTAATGCCACGCAGGCGAGCGCCGCAATGCTCCTCCACATCCAGAACGCCCGCGATTCGATCATGCCGAATAAGCAGGCGGCTCAGGTTCAGGGGCTGACCGAAAGGACCTCTGTCCTCGCTTAACAGCGTCATCATCCGCAAGTACAGAAAACCTCTCTTCGGAGAGGTTTTTTTGTGTATTAAAAAAACATCTTTTAGTACGGCGTTCAACTTATTAAAAAGATGTTAAGTTGTAAAATAAAATATAAATAAAAATTACTAATTATTATTAATATCCGGTTAAAAATTGATGAAAGATCAAATTAAAGCGTGTTTTATTTAATGCTGTAAAACAACTTATTTGTATTTAATGTCTAATACCCTGTTATTAAACAATTAATTGTTGTTTTTCCGAATCAGTGAAAATTATGCGGCTGAGGCTCCCGGCTACCTATTTGATCTCAAAGCAAGAATTTTAGTGCCTGTATCAGAGCCATTCGGCATCTTTCTGTTCATCTTCCGGAAGGTTCAGAACCTCTGTCACAGTCCGATAAAAAAGCTTGGTCGGTGTGGAAACATAGCGGCCATGTTTCTTTACGAGGCAGAGGCGGCTTTCGTGAAGTTCACTGCCAAGGGAAAAGAGAGCCAGGGGAAGACTGAGCAGTTGTTCTTTTATGGTTTCAGGGACCAGCGCAGCGCCGACACCAGCCGCGACCAAGGCAGGAACCGTTGTGATGGATTGGTTTTCTAGCGTCACCCGGGGTTCTATCGAAAACTTTCGGCAGAGTGACTCAAAGTAGTTATGGAATGCCTGCCCCGGTTTCATGATGATGAACGGTGTATCCCGCAGTAAGGCAAATGAAATTTCGGGAAGCGGGAATTGGACTGGATGAGGCTGATTTCTGGCAAGCGGGTGGGTGAGCGGAAGAGCGACCCAGACGGCTTCGTGGGTGACAACTACGGAATCGAGTTCAGAAGTCACCATCGGCGACACAACAAAACCGCAGTCCACGGCACCGGATGCGACAGCATCTGCAATTCCTTTCGTGGTTCCTTCTGTAATCCGGAGCTGGATCTTGGGAAATCGTCTCGCGAATTCCGGAAGAATCCGGCTGAGAATGGTTTCAGACCGGTAAGGAGTGGAGCCAATCAGCAGTTCGCCAGCCGCTCCCCCCTGAAGATCCTCAAGATACTGCTCGCGCTCGCGTCGGATTGCGTCAATTCTCCTTTCTGTTTCCAGAAAGTACCGGCCTTCCGGCGTTAGCACCCAGGGTGACTGCGATCGGTCGAATATCGTAATGCGGTGTTCCTCTTCAAGGCGTTTTACGAATTGGGAAAGCGAAGGCTGAGCAATGAAATACTGGCGGGAGGCCTCCGCAATGGAGCCAGTTTTAAGAATCGCCTCTAAATGATGAAGAATTCGGCTTCGCATGAAGAGAACTCCTGAAAGGAATGAATTAGGAAGTGTCCTAATTATTCCTCATATAAAAAGTATTAGCCAAAAGAATTAGCTATCCCTAGCATTTCTCAAATAAAACAGTCGGGAAGAACCGCAGTGTCCCGTAGAGGAAGAGAAAATGCTGGATTTGCTGATCAAGGGCGGTCGTGTTGCTGATTGGAAGAACCATACCGATCGCATCCTGAACCTGGGGGTTCAGGATGGAAGGATTGCGTATTTGGGGACTGACGTTCCGGCAGCCGCTCGGATTATTGAGGCATCAGGGCTGATTGTCATTCCGGGTGTTATCGATAGTCATATGCACGCGAGTTCCTGGCTCGGGGGAAGTTCAGCATTTCGCATGATGGCTAAGGCCGGTGTCACGACCGCGATGGAAATGGCGGGGCCCCTTGAAACGGTCTTTGAAGGCATGAAGCGGGAAGGGGCGGGGCTCACGATCGCGGTGCTGCAGCAGCTGAAGCCGGGGCTCAATATTTCAGGAACAGATCCCTCGGATGACGAGCTGAAACGGGCGATCCAGGAGTCTCTGGAATCCGGTGCTTATGGGGTGAAACTTCTTGGCGGGCACTATCCCATGACCCCGGACGCGATGAAGCGCCTGATCCGGATCTGCTGCGACTCGTATACCTTCCTCGCTATCCACGCGGGTTCAACCGAGCATGGTTCCAATCTTGAAGGGGTCCGGGAAGTTATTGCGGCAGCAGAAGGCCGCCCGTTTCATCTTGCCCATATCAACGCATACTGCCGCGGCAATGTCGAGCCGCTTGAGGACGAAATCCGGGAAACCGCAGACCTTCTCAGCCGTCACCCTGAGATTGAGACCGAGTCCTACCTCTCTCCTATCAACGGCTGCAGTGCCAAATGCCGGGATGATGTCCCTGAGAGCGGTGTTACGAGGTCATGTCTGAAAAGCCACGGGTATGACGTCAGCGCAGAAGGCATTCTGAAGGCCGTAGCAGACGGTTATGCCGCGGTCCACGAAGTGGTAGATGGATTTGTCACGCTGGCATCCCCTGAGAAGGGAATTGAGATCCTGAAAGCCCGCGGTATGGATGTGCCGGTGAGTTTCAAAGTAAACCCGGCTTTATCGCGTTTCTATTTCGCTACGCAGAAGAAGCAGGATGGAACCTTTCTCGTCAATTCCTTCTGTACCGACGGCGGCGGAATTCCCCGAAATGTCATCCTGAAAAACGGGCTTCTGCTTGTTGATTTCGGGGCTCTCACACTGCAGGAATTCGTTCTGAAGTCGAGTTACGAGACGGCCTGCCGCCTGGGGCTGACATCCAAAGGTCACTTTTCGGCCGGTGCTGATGCCGATATAACGATCGCGGATCCGGTATCAAGAGAAGCCGTGTCGACCTTTATTTCCGGACAGCCTGTGCTTGAGGAAGGAAAGGTCGTGGCGAGAGGCGGAACCATCGTGACGACACCTGACGGAGCGGATGCGGTACGGAGGTTTGGTCTCCCATCCAGGGTAGTGGATGTCAGAACGCTGCTTAAAACCCGCTGGAATCGCTGAAAAAAGAATCAACCGACGTAAGAGAGAAGCAAAGCTGCAGCCGATTCCGAATTTTCCGGGCTGCCAAAAATTAATACCAGGAGAACACATCATGATCTGGATTGGATTGGCGATTGTCATTCTGACCTTCTATCTGATTTACAAGAACTATGAGGCAAGACTGGTTCTGGCGCTGTCAGGCATTCTGATGGCCGGGATCGGCTGGCTCGCTGCGGGATCCAATGTCACGATCGGCACCGCTGTGGATGCCTTCGTGAAGCAGCTGGTGAATGGCGGGCTCGTGCCGACTATTGTGACCGTGATGGGGTTTGGCGCTGTGATGACTTACACGCACTGCTCTGATCATCTCGTTAATGCGCTCGTGAGACCTTTGACTCATGTGCCAGCGATTGTGATTCCAGGGGCTGCCATCATCACCTGGCTTCTGAATATCGTGCTTCCGTCAGCCGCAGGCGTTGCCGCTGCCGTTGGCGTGCTCCTGATTCCTTCTCTTATCGCTCTTCGCGTGAACCCGGTTATGGCCGCGGCCGCTGTGTTCCTCGGAACCTGGGGTTCCGCGATCAGCCCGGGACTGATGTTCAACCCCCAGGTGGCGGATATTGCGTTCAAGGCGGGTGAGATTTCGTCACCTGACGCGATGATCGTGATTTTCAGTGAAGCGCTCCCCGCGGCCTGCGGTGCGGTGGTTGCTGCGATCACGCTTGCGATTCTCAGTCACTTCATCAAGGAAGGAGTTGGAACCGCTGATTTCCGCCCGGAAGACGCCCAGGTGGATCTGAAGAATTTCCATATCAACCCGATCATGGCAATCATTCCGATTGTCCCGCTTTTCCTTCTGGTGATTGCCTCAAAGGAAGTGGGCTGGCTCCCGACGAAAACCTTCTCGGTACCGGTCTGCATGCTGATCGGCACGGCTCTTGGCCTGATTGTTGCCATTCTGCATAAACAGGATCCGGGTGAAGTGTCGAAGCAGTTCTGCAAGGGGGCAGGGGATGGATTCAATAATGTTGTGATCCTGATCGCTGCGGCATCGCTTTTTGCCGCAGGTATGAAGTCAATCGGCCTTACCGGTTCTCTGATTGATGCCATGAAAGGGTCGCAGTCCGTCGCTATGGCGTCAGCTGTTCTTGGACCATTCATCATGGCTATTGTCTGCGGATCAGGAAATGCGGCAGCTCTCGCTTTTAATGAAGCGATCACGCCTCATGCGGCTGATTTCGGTATGACCATTGTTCAGCTTGGCGCTGTAGCTCAGCTTTCGGCCGGTATCGGCCGCACGATTTCCCCGATTGCCGGGGGGTTGATTGTTCTTTGCGGCATCGCGCATGTGAATCCGATGGAAGTGGTGAAACGCACAGCGCTTCCCTGTGTCCTTGCCTTGATTGTAGTAACCGCCGGGATGTACTTCTTCTAAAAATCTAAAACCGGCACACAGAGTGAGCGGCCCCGGAATTAACTTTCCGGGACCGCTTTTTTTAGGAAGTCTTAAAACGGAGTCAATCCAGATATCATTACAAAGTGCTGATCCTTTCCTCAAAGGTGCTGAGAAGAATCGTTATTTCACGGGATAAACTTTACCCAGGATAGGGACGGGTAGAAGGATCTTCACTGCTTATCCGCTTTATTTGAATGGGAAAATGCTGCTAATGGCTACGTGCCCAGTTTTTACTCTTATCCCTTTCCATCTAAATTGGGCTGGAAAAATACGTAGTCGATAGTTTCGGTTATTTTTCAGCCCAATCTGGGATCATCGTATACAAATCAGGGAACCCAAGCCGAGCGGCAATGCCATGTTGCCGCTTGGTAACCTCAAGCCAATGACCGACCCCGTTCCTGTCAAAGATAACCCGCGGCGTGGCCAGTCGGTTTTTCAGCTCGTTAAATGTCATTTCGTCTGCAAGCGCCGGCATTTCTTTGAGTCCGCTCTTGGTTTCGGTATACGTTTTTTGCTTCATCAAAACATAGAGCCGGTTGAGAATCGACATGGCAGCAAAGCCGATGATGAACCGTCCTTCCATCGTTGCCTCGCCATGAGCTCTCACGACATCCAATTCAATATTTGTCTTGCCGCCCTTGAATGATTTTTCAATGAGATCACGAACTCTGTATGTTGTCATGGCTTCGCGGGCAGAACACTCCATCGTGGTGACATTGCAGAAGATACCGAAGTAGCGTGTAGCAGCGTCAACCGCGTCGTTATCCTGTTCAAGAGGCGTCCTGCCGGGGATGCCAATCCCCGGCTTGAAATATTTCATCCACCGGCTCTTGAGAAGAGGACACGTTTCCGAGCTGTCACCCTCGTGGTTCGGCCGCCACCGAAGCCACTCTTTCTGAAACGATTCCAGTTCGTCGTAGAAGGCTGTATTTTCAGTGTGAGATTTCGAGTCATTGCGATAAACATGAACCCAGAGTTTACGATTGCCCCCGTCTTCAAAACCGGGGTGGACGGGAACCGTCCAGCCCCAGCAATGTTCGCCTGGAATACGGGCGGCATTACTCCAGAGGTGTTCCATAGCGGTTTCAATGGCATCCTGAATCCAGATTGAATCAGTCTTGGCCGCAACAATGACGCGGCTGCCTGCATCGACAAACCGGGCCAGATTGGCCAGAGAGAAATAACCGCGATCAACAACCGCCCCAAAGACTCTGCGGCTGTCGGTAATCTCATCAAACCGGAACAGCATGTCCTGAACCGTAGTCACATCGGTAATGTTTCCAGGAAGCACTCTGAAGAGCACCGGCATATGCGACTCATGACCAACCAGGAGAATCAATCCGAGCTGGCGCTGGTACCCTCCTTCTTTTCCCATGCCGTATTGAGCATAGGAAATCTCAGCGGCTTCGGCAGCGATTTCCGTTGCGTCAAACGACAGCATTTCTTTGTCTGGCAGTCTTGAAATACGGGCGTTGAAGAAGTCCTTTCTCCAGCCCGAAACCTCTGTCAGACTGGCGAAGAACTCACTCATTTCCTTACTGGAAATACCCCTGGAATAAGGCAGCAGCTTATTGACTGACCAGGATTCATAAAGGTAAGCAGCATTGGATCCGGTATGAAGCCATTGGTACGCGATAGAAAGCGCCGCATTGGCCTTGTCTTTACCCCAAACCGCAGCCAGATCTTCCGTGAGTCCGATCTCCTGGGCGATTGCGTGATAAACGGGAAACTCTGCAGCCAGCTTTGTTTCCAAAGAGCCCAGCTGATCCAGCGAGAGTGAACCAGATTTAACGGATTCATCGTCCTGTTCAACCAGCCGCTTAGAGGGTGAGGAAAATTTTGTGGGTGACTCTGAGATAATTGCTCTTGGAGGAGCCTCAAATGAAACGAAAGACAGACCCCTTGGATAGTGTTGCAGGACAGATTTTAGAAAACGCCAAGAAATCCGGGCTTGAGATTAATACCGCAGAGGATGCGGAAAATCTTATGGCCCATATGCTCGGTCGGCTGCTGACTCAAATGCTTGACGGTGAAATGACCAATCATCTCGGTTACGAAAGAGGCGGTAAACGTGTCACCGAAAATGAGCGTAACGGGCATAGTTCGAAAACCCTCAAATCGTCCAGCCTTGGAAATATCCGTATTGACGTACCCAGAGACCGCAAGGGAGAGTTTGAGCCGAGGGTCGTTCCTAAGCATAAACGCCAGCTGGCGGGGTTTGAGGACAAGGTTCTGGCCTTGTACGCCAGAGGGCTCTCAACCCGGGAAATTCAAGGCTTTCTCTATGATGAATACGGTATGGAGACCAGTGCCGAATTTATCAGCGATGTTACGGACGCCATCCTTCCTGAGGTTGAAAAATGGCAGAACCGTCCTCTGGATCCGTTTTATACAACTGTTTTCTTTGACGCTATTCGAGTCAAAATCCGAGGTGATAATGGCATTGTTACCCCGAAAGCGGTCCATCTTGCCTTGGGCGTAAACGCCCAGGGCCGCAAGGAAGTTTTGGGGATGTGGGTCGCTGATAACGAAAGCGCAAAATATTGGCTTAAGGTCTTCACTGAACTCAAAAACAGGGGGGTGTCTGATATTCTGATTGCTGTCACAGACGGACTCAAGGGAATGAAGGAGGCGCTTGAAGCTGCCTTTCCCAACACTCTGCTGCAGACCTGCATTGTTCACCTGATCAGGAACAGTCTGAAATTCGTCGGATATAAGGATTACAAGGCCGTAGCCGGCGCGCTGAAGCCCATTTACCGGGCCGTAAACGCGGCTGATGCGCGGAAGGAACTGGACGCTTTTGCACAGTCGGAACTGGGGCTCAGATACCCTTACATCGCCAAACAGTGGATCGATTCCTGGGATAAGGTGATCCCCTTCTTTGATTTTTCCCCAAATATCCGCAGACTTATTTATACAACCAATGCCATAGAGAGCCTTAATCGGGATCTAAGAAAAGTAATTAAGACCCGAGCTGCTTTCCCTACTGAAACGGCTGCTTTGAAACTTCTCTTTCTGGCAATCCGGAAAGTAGAGAAAAGATGGGTGCGGCCTTCTCCATACTGGAGTGCCGCTATGAGAGAATTGGTTGTGCTATTTGGTGACCGAATCACCCCCTACATCGATTAACCTTGAACGAGCCGCCCACAAAAAATTACACACCCTCGCCGCTTAACACCGCCGCGCTTAAAGAGCCGGTGGTAATCATCATTGGAATAAAACTGATTGCCGACAACGTAGCCCAGATAATTTCGTTTCTCGCATCCCCGATGCTTTTCCTTATCCCAGTAATACAGACGTTCAACCACGCGGATAACTCCGCGGGCAGAGACCATGACTGCTTTGGGGTTATCCGGGTAATCAGCTACATTCTGAGGATCAGGGAGCGAGCTTTTAGTAGGCATATAAACCTCTCTATTCATACGTATTTATTATATCACATGAATACGTATGATGCAAGTAAAAAAGAACTGATTTTTCTATATTTTCTTAAGAAAAATCGGTTCCTACGGATTCCCTGAGACTAATTTAGATTTCCAAGAGGGCGGATTGGGAGGAATCCACACAAAGGAATCAGAGGCATAATCAGGATTATTCTGCGTCTGAGAAGAATGGTAGTTTGCTTTATATAACTGATTTTGAAGCTGGAATGTAGCGTATCCGTGCTTATGCAAAAAATGTAATTTCTGTTGGACTTTGGCTCTATGTGTTTATTTTTGGCGAATTATCACTTCAAGTGCAAAGCCTGAGAAAAGAATAGTGGCCCATAAAGCTTCCATAATAGAGATTGTCAAGATAACTATAGAGGGAGCTCATGAGCCACTATCATCATCTTACTCTTCGGGACAGAGTATTTATTTCGGCTTTAACGATTTCAGGCAAATCCCTGTCTGAAATTGCATGTGCGATTGGGAAAAATGTTTCTACGATCTCCCGCGAACTGAAGCGAAACAAGGCTGTATCGGCCCAGGATGGGGCTTCAGCTGCCTATGATCCCTGTGCCGCGCAGGCCCGATATCAGAGACAGAGAAAGCATTGCGGAAAGAGAAACATTCTGAAGTCTGACTCGTTGCTGACAAGGATTGTCTCAAATCTGCTGGTTAAGAAATTCTGGTGAGGGTGTGTAATTTTTTGTGGGCGGCTCGTTCAAGGTTAATCGATGTAGGGGGTGATTCGGTCACCAAATAGCACAACCAATTCTCTCATAGCGGCACTCCAGTATGGAGAAGGCCGCACCCATCTTTTCTCTACTTTCCGGATTGCCAGAAAGAGAAGTTTCAAAGCAGCCGTTTCAGTAGGGAAAGCAGCTCGGGTCTTAATTACTTTTCTTAGATCCCGATTAAGGCTCTCTATGGCATTGGTTGTATAAATAAGTCTGCGGATATTTGGGGAAAAATCAAAGAAGGGGATCACCTTATCCCAGGAATCGATCCACTGTTTGGCGATGTAAGGGTATCTGAGCCCCAGTTCCGACTGTGCAAAAGCGTCCAGTTCCTTCCGCGCATCAGCCGCGTTTACGGCCCGGTAAATGGGCTTCAGCGCGCCGGCTACGGCCTTGTAATCCTTATATCCGACGAATTTCAGACTGTTCCTGATCAGGTGAACAATGCAGGTCTGCAGCAGAGTGTTGGGAAAGGCAGCTTCAAGCGCCTCCTTCATTCCCTTGAGTCCGTCTGTGACAGCAATCAGAATATCAGACACCCCCCTGTTTTTGAGTTCAGTGAAGACCTTAAGCCAATATTTTGCGCTTTCGTTATCAGCGACCCACATCCCCAAAACTTCCTTGCGGCCCTGGGCGTTTACGCCCAAGGCAAGATGGACCGCTTTCGGGGTAACAATGCCATTATCACCTCGGATTTTGACTCGAATAGAGTCAAAGAAAACAGTTGTATAAAACGGATCCAGAGGACGGTTCTGCCATTTTTCAACCTCAGGAAGGATGGCGTCCGTAACATCGCTGATAAATTCGGCACTGGTCTCCATACCGTATTCATCATAGAGAAAGCCTTGAATTTCCCGGGTTGAGAGCCCTCTGGCGTACAAGGCCAGAACCTTGTCCTCAAACCCCGCCAGCTGGCGTTTATGCTTAGGAACGACCCTCGGCTCAAACTCTCCCTTGCGGTCTCTGGGTACGTCAATACGGATATTTCCAAGGCTGGACGATTTGAGGGTTTTCGAACTATGCCCGTTACGCTCATTTTCGGTGACACGTTTACCGCCTCTTTCGTAACCGAGATGATTGGTCATTTCACCGTCAAGCATTTGAGTCAGCAGCCGACCGAGCATATGGGCCATAAGATTTTCCGCATCCTCTGCGGTATTAATCTCAAGCCCGGATTTCTTGGCGTTTTCTAAAATCTGTCCTGCAACACTATCCAAGGGGTCTGTCTTTCGTTTCATTTGAGGCTCCTCCAAGAGCAATTATCTCAGAGTCACCCACAAAATTTTCCTCACCCTCTTCTGGTCTCCGGAGCAGATTCAATACCGTCTCAGAAAGGAGCTGCCGAATCTAAGGATCAGCGCCACGACAATCTACCGAGGAATCAATTCTGGCTTTCTGGATCGCTTTGTGGATGGCCGAAAGATGTCCCGACACCTGCGACACCACGGTAAAACGCGTCACCGTAAAGGCATGACCGAGAGGCGAGGAAAGATCCAGATCACTCACAGCATTGAAGAGCGACCCCTGGAAGCTCAGAACAGATCTCGCCTGGGGGATTGGGAAGGCGATACCGTCATCGGAAAAAAGGGCGGAGCCTGCCTCACGACTCTGGTCGATAGGAAGTCCGGCTTTCTCTGTGGCGGGAAAACCGCTTCCAAGACTGCGGCCGATGTGTCTGCCGTAATTGAGAAATCTCTGTCAGATAAGGATCTGCGTACGATTACCGTAGATCGCGGAAAAGAATTTTCCTGGGCTGAAAAACTGGAGAAAGATCTCAGAACCAAAGTGTATTTCTGCTTGCCTCATCATCCATGGGAGAAAGGAAGTAATGAAAATACAAACGGACTTCTTAGAGACTTTTTCCCAAAAGGAATGAGTATCGATAAAATTTCTCAGGCAGAAGTTCAGAAACGGTTCAATGCTCTGAATTTCAGACCCAGAAAACGTCTCAATTGGAAGTGTCCGGCTGAAGTCTTTTATTCAGTAACTTTGCACTTGATTTGATAATTCACCTTTTAAGAAATTTAATATATAGGGATAGGATATTGTTATGAGATGTTTGATACTGGGCGGCACTGGTTTTTTGGGAGTTAATCTAACCAATTTACTGATAAATTTGGGGAATGAGGTAACTGTTTTCAGTTCGGGCGCGAATAAAGATTTTCTTGACTATGGCTTAAAAGCCAAGTTTGTTTGCGGAGACTTTAAAGACAGAAATTTAATAGATAGTCTGAGCAGGAATGGGTTTGATTATATATTTCATTTGATCAGTACAACCAAGCCTTCAAATTTAGACCCATACTCCGAATTCACTGATAATGTTTTGCCGACTATTAATCTTTTGGAATCGGTCAAAAAATCAAGTGAATTGAAAAAGATCATATTTATATCTTCAGGAGGAACGGTATATGGTATTCCGGAAAAACTTCCAATAACGGAAGAGCATGATTGCAATCCTATATCCTTGTATGGTATTCAGAAACTTACGATTGAGAATCTTTTTTTCTATTACCACCACCAATACGGTCTTAATTATCAGTCAATCCGGTTGTCAAACCCCTATGGACCAGGACAGCCGGCGTATTCCAATCAGGGTGTTATCGCTAATTTCCTTCGGAAAGCTATTCTTGATGAGCCTATAGAAATATGGGGGACGGGTAATGTTATACGGGACTTCATATATATTTCCGATGTATTGGAAGCTTGTAAGGCCTGTATGAATTATTCAGGAGACCAAACCGTATTTAATATAGGATCCAGTCAGGGAGCTTCACTTATTCAGATTATCGGATATATAGAAAATATCCTAAATAAAAAGGTGGAAATTGTATTTAAAGAGGGAAGAAAGCAGGATGTACCAGCGAATGTCCTGGACATCAGTCTTGCCCGGAGGGAGCTGAAATGGAGGCCTGAGATTGAGCTGCCGCAAGGCATAAGACTGATGTTTAATTCCTGGTCTGCTTCAAAGCATAAATTTATGATTTAACACTTATCCGTAAAAAGCCCGGTGCAGGTTCTGATCAAGGCTGGACTGTCTTCGGGGCAAGGCAATCTATATAGGACAGTCTGTAAAAAAGTTCACTGAAACGTTTGGATAGGTAGATCTAATGTATTAAAAGAAGGTTTTGCGCGCCTTAAATGTAACAATTTATTTCTAAATCTGGCACACATTCCAATCAAACACGCCCAATTTTATCATCCCGAATTTCAGATCAAAAAAACTGGTATACCTGATTTTCAACACCACGAATATAAGAATTTGAAGCTGAGACCTGAAATTCTTTTCCATCCAGAAATAGAGATAAAAATATTTTAAATTTATCAATAATTTAAGTAGTTAAAAAAGATATCAGAATCATTGGGAATGTAAAAATATATCATAGGAATACAGCTTTTTATATAAGCTATATGCATCACGGTAAATGACGTAAATTCCCGCTATTCATTAAAGAAATATTTATAAATGTATAGCGATACAAATGCATGAAAGGCTTTCTTATTGAATTTGAGAATTTCATAATAACTAGTCAATTAGGATTACCACCGGAGAGCGCAAGACAGGGGTGATCCGACTGACTTCAAACGAATTCAATAAGGAGGACAAACCAATGTCCCAGATTTCTCGTCGTACATTAATCAAAGCTTCTGCAGCGACGGCAGCTGCCGCAGCGGTTGCCGCGCCCGGTGTTGCTTCTGCAGAAATGATGGAGAGTCCGAAGGAGCATCCCGGGTATCCTGCCGCAAAAGAGAGTGCAGCAATCTTTCCGGAGAATCCGCTCCCGGAATCAGACCTTTCTCTTACAGGTTCTTTTAATCTCGGAAAGTCCCAGCTGAATGAAGGTGAATCGATTACGGCTTTCCGCTGGGGTGTTGTCCGTCCGGTAGTGAAGGGCGGCCGTATTGTGGGCTGCAAGCCGTTTGAGCATGACTATCAGCCTTCGGTCAACCTTCAGGGGATTGCGGAAATGCCGTATTCCACGGCTCGTATCCGCTATCCGATGGTTCGTGAGTCCTACCTGAAGAATGGTCCGGCTTCCCGCGCGACGCGTGGCGACGAAAATGAAAAGTGGGTTCGGGTTTCCTGGGATAAGGCGCTGGAACTCGCAGCCAAAGCAATCCGCGACACCTATGACAACTATGGTCCGTCCGCGGTTTATGGTTCTTCATACGGCTGGATGTCAACCGGGAAGCTCAATGCCGCAATTACCTGCCAGCATCGTCTGCTCAATCTGATGGGAGGCTTTGTTGGCCGTCGGAACAGCTATTCGTCCGCCGCTGTTAACACGATCTTCCCCTATGTGGTCGGAACCGGTGATCCTCGGTCCACATCCTGGGATGTTGTGATCAAGCATTCAGAACGTGTCGTCTTCTGGGGCTGTGATCCTGTAGTGACGAATGATATTGACTGGTACACGACGCTCCACAACTACGCTGGTTATCTCCGCGCCCTGAAGAAGAAGGGGACGAAAACCATTTCCGTGAATCCGGTTGAGACGGATACGGCGGAGTATATGGGATCCGAATGGATTCATCCGAATCCTGGCACCGATCCTGCTGTGATGGCCGCCATGATTTATGAACTGGATGCCACGGGCAAGATCGACAAGGCTTTCCTCGACAAATACACCTATGGCTGGGCTGAACTCCGCCGTTACATTGTGGGTGAAGAGGATGGTGTCAAAAAGACACCTGAATGGGCCGAAAAGATTTCTGGCGTTCCTGCCTCAAAGATTCGTTCCTTCGCTCACGAAGTGCAGGAACATCGCACGATGTTCATGATCGGCTGGGGCATTCAGCGTATTGACTTTGGTGAACAGAGCCACTGGATGCTCGCGGCGCTCTGTTCGGTGCTTGGGCAGATCGGTCTTCCGGGCGGAGGACTCGGCACCAACTATCACTATTCGTCCGGCGGTTCTCCGCTCAGCGAAGCGCCGTTCATGGCTCAGATTCCGAGCAGCGTAAAGCCGGTTCGTCCGGTGACGAAGCCCTGGAAGGGCAGCAAGGTACTTCCGGTTGCTGCCGTTTCAGACGCGCTCCTGCACCCGGGCAAGACAGTTGACTATGACGGGAAAAAGGTGACGTTCCCGGACTTTCATCTGGTGATGTGGGCAGGCGGCAATCCGTTTGCTCACCATCCGGATACGAATCAGCTGGCGAGAGCTTTTAAAAAGCCGGATACCGTAATCGTGACGGATATCGTCTGGACGGCTACAGCGCGGCACGCGGATATCGTGCTTCCCGCCTGCACGGCGTTTGAACACAACGACATCACGAATATCGGCACATATTCCAATGACGGCTTTATCGCTATGAAACAGGCGATTGAACCGCAGTGGGAGGCAAAACCGGATTACGACATTTTCTCCGCTCTTGCTGACAAGCTCGGCATCAAGCAGGCCTATACGGAAGGACGCTCTCAGATGGACTGGATCCGCAAGTTCTATAACGACGCGCGGCAGATGGGAGCGACTCTGGGTCAGAAGATGCCGGACTTCGATACCTTCTGGAAGAAGGGATATCTTCTCTTCCCGGTGTCTGAAGAAAACCGGAATTATGTTTCCTTTGCGGACTTCCGTGCTGATCCGAAAGCGCACCCGCTCTCAACTGAATCCGGGAAGATTCAGCTCTTCTCCCCGAAGATTGCCGGCTATCACTATAACGACTGCCTGGGGCATCCGACCTATTTCCAGCCGACTGAAGGTGTCGCCGCGGCGACGAAGGAATTCCCGCTTGCCCTTATGGCCTGCAAGAGCCGTTATCGCATGCATAGTCAGCTTGACTGCACGGCCACCCGTCTCCGCGGAACGATTGAAGACCGGGAGCCTGTCTGGATCAATCCGAAGGACGCTAAGGCGCGCGGCATTCAGAACGGTGATATCTGTCTCGTGAAGAGCCGCCGCGGTCAGATTCTGGCCGGAGCTGTTCTTACGGATCGGATTATCCCGGGCGTTATCGTGGTGCATCACGGCGGCTGGTTCAATCCCCGTCAGACAGCTCATGGGGTTGTGGACGTCCGAGGCAATTCGAACACTCTGGTGCTCGATAAGCCGACATCCCAGCTTGCCCGCGGCAATCTGGCGTCAACTGCCAATGTCGAAGTGTCGCTCTGGAAAGGTGCCGTTCCTGAGGTGACCGTGTACGATCAGCCGCCCCGGACTATCGTGTAACAAAGCTGACCGCTGAAAGGCGAGTATCAGTTCAGACAGTCAACAGAAGCCCCGAAGATTTTCTCCGGGGCTTCTGAATGTTTACGGATTTTATTCTAAACATATGAATATCTGATTATTTTTATAATATTTTCCCTCTATCAGGCATGTTTCGTCAGCAGTCAGATTCTTCGGAAAATATCATCCAATCCGCCTTTTGTAATTCTTATTATTACGTAGTCTTAAGCTGTAAAAAGCAGTATCATTACGATAAATTTTTTACCGGAAATAGCTGACCTCCTATAAGATCAGTCTCAGTCGGGCGATTCAGATTTGAGCGGGTCTCAGTTGTTCAGCAGACGCATCCTGCAGAGGATGGACCTGCAAGGACCAAAACCGCCGAAAGCGAAGGTGCCTTTCCCAGCCAAACAGACTAATTGGAATTCTGAATGCCTAAAATCTCGGTTCTGACCCCTCTTTACAATACGGAACCCGATCAGCTGAAAGAAATGATTGAGTCCGTTCTGGCTCAGTCATTCAGTGATTTTGAGTTTCTGCTCCTGAATGATTCTCCGGACAATACTGAGCTTGAAAGTCTCGTGAAGGGATTTTCAGACCCGCGGATCCGGTTCTTCAGCAATGAAGAAAATCTGGGGATTTCTGAGAGCCGGAATAAGCTTCTCGGGCTCGCTTCAGGCGACTATATCGCCATTCTGGATCATGACGATATCTGTTACCCGACCCGTCTGGAAAAAGAAGCAGCTTACCTTGATTCCCACCCCGATGTGGGAGTCTGCAGCAGCTGGGCAGATGAGATTCCCAGTGGCCGGATGCTCAGAGTTCCTGAAAGTAACGAGGATATTAAGAGAGGGCTTCTCTCTGACTGTGCAGTGATTCATTCGGCGGCCATGATCCGGAAAGATGTACTGCTGAAAAACCACATTCGGTGGGAAGCGGTTTACTCACCAGCTGAAGATTACATGCTGTGGGTGAAACTGATGGAGGTAACGATGTTCTATAACCTCCAGGAACCGCTGCTTAAATACAGGAATACGCCTGACAATACGACCCATAAAAAATCTGATCTGATGGAAGACCGGGCTAACGTGGTCAGGAGTTACGCGATCAGAACGTATCCATACTTTTTGCTGCAGCATGACAGAAAAAGATGGGTCTACCTGTTCGGAAAAATTCCTTTTCTCAAAGTTAAAAATTATGGTTCCAAGTCCGAGTATCTGCTCTTTGGGATCCTCAAGATCTGGACCATTCTGTAGCAATTGTTAGTGGAGCAAGCATGAAGACACTGTTGGTAACCGGAGGAGCCGGTTTTATTGGTTCCTGTTTCGTTCTTCAGAGAATTGCCGCGGGCGATAAAGTTATCAATCTCGATAAGCTCACCTATTCCGGCAACCTGATGAATCTGAAGGATGTCGAAAGCAATCCGAACTACGTGTTTATCCACGGCGATATCGGAGACGAAAAGCTGCTGCGGAAGGTTCTTCCTGAATATCAGCCAGACGCGGTGGTGAACTTTGCAGCGGAGAGCCACGTTGACCGGTCCATTGTTGATCCGGACTCCTTTGTCCGCACTAATGTGATGGGCACCAGCATCCTGCTCCGCTGCGTGAAAGACTGGTGGAACACCCTCGAGGCGGAGAAGAAGAGTGCTTTCCGCTTCCATCACATTTCGACAGATGAAGTGTTTGGGACGCTTTCCATGACGGATCCGGCCTTTACGGAAGAAACCAAGTTCGCGCCCAACAGCCCGTACTCTGCTTCCAAGGCGTCGAGTGATCATTTTGTCCGTGCTTTTCATGAAACGTATGGTCTGCCGACTGTGATTACGAATTGTTCGAATAATTACGGTCCCCGCCAGTTTCCTGAAAAACTGATTCCGCTGATGACCCTGAACGCGATTCAGGGGAAGCCTCTTCCGATTTATGGATCGGGTGAAAACATTCGCGACTGGCTGCATGTGGAAGATCACTGCGAAGCGATTTATGACGTGCTGACCCGCGGCCGGGTGGGCGAAACCTATAACGTGGGTGGTCGCTCGGAGCGTAACAACATCACGATTGTCACGAAGATCTGTGAGATTCTGGATGAGCTTCGTCCGCGAAAAGACGGTAAGTCTTATAAGGAACAGATCACGCACGTTGCTGACCGTTTGGGGCATGACCTTCGCTACGCAATCGACTGCTCGAAGATCGAGCGGGAACTTGGCTGGACGCCGAAGCATAAGTTTGAAGATGGGCTCCGCGAAACAATTGAGTGGTATCTCAATAACAGTGAATGGGTTGAGTCCATTCAGACCGGTGAATACAAGAACTGGCTTAAGACTAATTACGGCAGCAGAAACGAACTGTCCTGAAGGAGCTGATTGTGGAAAACAACAAGAATAAATGGCGCGGCATTGTGCTTGCCGGCGGATCCGGAACGCGTCTTTATCCGCTCACGCGCAGCGTCAGCAAGCAGTTGATGCCGGTTTACGATAAACCGATGATTTTTTACCCCATATCGGTTCTGATCAAGGCTGGTATCCGTGAGATTGCCATTATTACGGCCCCGGATCAGCAGCACCTTTTCAAGGAACTTCTGAAGGATGGTTCCCAGTGGGGGTGCTCCTTTACTTACGTTGTCCAGGAAAAGCCGGCGGGGCTCGCTCAGGCGTTTACGCTCTGCGAGGACTTCATCAAGGGCTACCACACGTGTCTGATTCTTGGTGACAACCTGTTCTTCGGGCACGGACTCGCTGAGATGCTGGAGCGCGCGATGAGCCGGGATCACGGAGCTACGGTGTTTGGTTATCACGTGACGGATCCGGAGCGCTATGGCGTTGTTGAGTTCGATGATCAGCATCGGGCAATCAGCATTGAAGAGAAACCGAAGCACCCGAAGTCGAACTTTGCGGTAACCGGGCTTTATTTCTATGATCCTGACGTGCTCGAAATCGCGAAGCAGGTGAAGCCGTCCGCCCGAGGCGAGCTTGAAATTACGGATGTCAATAAAGCCTATCTTGAACGCAAGGATCTTTGCGTCGAACTGATGTCGAGGGGCATTGCCTGGCTTGATACCGGTACGCATGAATCCCTGCTTGAAGCGGCCATGTTTATTCACGCGGTTGAGTCCCGTGAAGGTCTCATGATTGCCTGCCCGGAAGAGATTGCCTGGAGGAAGGGCTACATTTCGAGTGAACAGGTTGCTGAACTGGCAAAACCGATCGCAAAGAATCACTACGGTCAGTATCTGCTGAACTTGATCGAAGGAGATAAATAATGGAAGTCGTAAAGACACCGATCGAAGGTGTGCTGCTCATCAAGCCTCAGGTTTTTGGTGATGAACGTGGGTATTTTGTCGAAACCTGGCAGAAGGAGCGTTACGAAGCCGCAGGCATCAATCTGCCTTTTGTTCAGGACAATCACTCCAAGTCCACGAAGGGGATTCTCCGCGGCCTCCATTTCCAGAAGCAGCACCCGCAGGGCAAGCTTGTTATGGTGTCTCTTGGAGAAGTGTTCGATGTGGCGGTGGATATCCGCAAGGGATCTCCCACCTTTGGCAAATGGTTCGGAGCCATTCTGAACCAGGAAAATCAGAATCAGCTCTGGATTCCGCCAGGAATGGCTCACGGGTTTGTCGTTCTGAGCGATGTCGCTCACTTCCACTATAAGTGCACGGACTTCTATCACCCGGGGGATGAAGGCTCCATCCGCTGGAATGACCCGACGATTGCGATTGACTGGCCCTATAAGGAAGAACCGGTTCTGTCCGCAAAAGATCAGATCGCTCCGTTCTTCAAGGACGCTCTGGAGTTCTGACCGATGAAAGTACTGATTACCGGCGCGGATGGCATGCTCGGCCGTACTCTGCAGCATGAGCTGCAGGGAGTCGAAGTGATTCCCACCAATCACAAAACAGCGGATATCACCGATGCCGCCGCCTTTGATCGGTGCCTTGCTCTCCATAAACCTGACGTGGTGATTCACTGCGCAGCCATGACAGCCGTCGATAAGTGCGAAACTGAAATTGATCAGGCTTACCGGATCAATGCGGTCGGCACTGAAAATGTGGCATCTGCCTGCTACCGCCACGGCGCGAAGCTGATTGCCATTTCAACAGATTATGTGTTTGAGGGCGATTCTCCCGTTCCCTATACGGAATTCGATGCTCCAACAGGGGGGCACTGTGTATACGGTCAGAGCAAATGGGCGGCCGAGCAGGCCGTGAGAACACACTGCCCGAACCACATTATTGCCCGCGTCTCCTGGCTTTACGGTCCCGGCGGCCCGAGCTTCCTCGATAAGATGCTTTCTCTTGCGGATGGCACCCGCGAGGTTCTGAAGGTCGTGAATGATCAGAGGGGTAATCCGACGAGCACAATCGCCGTCGCTCAGGCCCTGAATGAGCTTCTCCGTCATCCGGAGCTGGTGGGAACCTATCACCTCACTTGCGAAGGAGAGGCGACCTGGTACGATTTCGCGTGCCGGATTTTTGAGCTCGCGCACGTGAATCAGAAGGTGATTCCCTGCACATCTGAAGAGTTCAGGTCTCCAGCGAAGCGTCCGGCAAATTCCCGCCTGGCGAAGAAGAAGCTTGAATACACGCTGAACTACAAGATGCCGAGCTGGGACACAGCACTTGCGGATTATCTGACGCGGTTTTATACGAAGTAACTGAGGTCAGGAGCGGAAGTGCTGTGAAAGGCTGATTCACTCATTGTGGATCAGCCTTATATTTTTTCTGGGTTCAGCAAAGGCGGAAAGTTAGTTTGAAAGAAGAAATGCTTCGGGCATGAAAAAATCCCAGACAGCGGAACTATCTGGGATTTCTTGAATTCGTTTGGTGCGCCCGGTAGGATTCGAACCCGCGCCCCCCTGGTTCGTAGCCAGGTGCTCTATCCAACTGAGCTACGGGCGCAACTCAGAACTGAAATATTACACATGAAAATTAAAAAAGGCAAATTTTTTTGATGCCGTTTTTTGATTTAACGTCTTCATTATTGATTTAATTAGAAAGTGCGCTTCAGAAGGATGCCTCTGTTCCGCCAGAGTAATGAATGAGGTCAAGGTGGGATAACCCATTCATGCGTCACGCCTTATAAGAGCGGCAGGGGACGTGAGGATCGCAGGTATCCATCAGTTTTCTGAAACAATTCAGAGCTCACGCCGACTTCAATACGGGGCTATCCTTCATGACACAAGCCGGGCGGTGTTGTACTATTCTTCAATTACACACTGCAAACAGGGGACGCGTCCGACTGTCCCCAGTCCCCATCTTTTTTCGAGGTTAGTTAGTCATGACCGCTTTGGTTCTAGGCCACAAGAATCCGGATACCGATTCCATCGTTTCTGCACTGTCCGCCACGTATCTCTACCGCGCCCGCGGCATTGATGCTGTTTCCGGCGCTCAGGGTGATCCTTCTCCTGAAACCGCTTTCGTGTTGAAGCGCTTCGGTCTCAAGGCTCCGGAAGTGGTGCATTCGGTCGAAGGCCGCGAGGTTTATCTCGTCGACTACTCCGATCTTGCTCAGGCTCCGGACGACTTCCCGAAGTGCCGTCTCCTCGGCATCATCGATCACCATAAACTTGGCGACGTGACGAGCGACTACCCGCTCGAATGCTGGATTCAGCCGGTCGGCTGCAGCAACACGATCGTGAAGCTGATGTACGACTACTACAAGGTTGAAGTGCCGAAGGATATCGCCGGTGCCATGCTCTGCGCGATTCTTTCTGACACGGTGCTGTTCCGCAGCCCGACCTGCACACCGACGGATATCCGCGCCGCGAAGGAACTCGCCGCTATCGCTGGTGTTGACGACATCGAGGCGCTCGGTATTGAGATGTTCAAGGCCGGCAGCAACCTCGACGCCTCCCCGCGCGACCTCGTGTTCCGCGACTATAAGGACTTCGATATGAACGGCAAGAAGGTCGGTATCGGCCAGCTTTCCCTCATTTCGCTTGATCTCATCACGCCGGAACTGAAGGCCCAGCTCGCAGCCGAACTGAAGGAAGTGAAGGCTGAAGGCCGCGACACCGTTCTCCTCGTTTTGACGGACATCATGAAGGAAGGTTCCGAGCTTCTGATGGAGTCTGACGACGCCGATATTGTCCGCGGCGCTCTGAAGCCTGACGCGAACGGCTGGATGGCTGGTGTCATGAGCCGCAAGAAGCAGGTTGTTCCGCCGCTTCAGCTCGCCTTCAAGGCTTAATCAGCGATCCTTATACAGGTAGTCTGATTCCATCCCGCAGGGTTTAGGCTCTGCGGGATTTTTTCGGCGCTTGGTTCTCAGAGAAGAGAACTGAATCCGGAATCTATCCTCACTGTGACGGGTTTTCCGTCAGATACCCGAGGGAAGGTCAGTTCCTCGAGGTGCAGATAAAGCCTTGGTTCTCTGAGCTCGAAGAGCCCCCGTTTCCCATAGAGTGCGTCCCCGAGGATCGGGCACCCGAACCCCAGTGCCATATGGATCCGGAGCTGGTGCGTGCGCCCGGTCTCAGGATGCAGTCGGACGAGGGTACGGGCGAACCCACGGTGTTCACTCACCGCGATGATCTCCGCTGCTGATTTCGCGCTTTTTCCCCGGTTGGATTCCGAGAGCACGATCTGGCGCGGAAGATCGAACGGATCTCCCCCGAGAGGAAGCCGGAGAGTCTCCACACTGCCTGCGATTCCTGTTTCGCCCTCGAGAATCGCGGTATAGGTTTTCCGGGTCAGCCGTGAAGCAAAAGCGTCAGAGAGGCTTGCTGCCGCCGCGGCGTTTTTGGCGAAGAGCAATACACCTGATGTTCCCTGATCAAGTCGGTGAACGGTGTAAAGCGGACCGGTTTTTTCTTCAAGAACCGACTTCATGTTGACCGGCTCAAGGATCCCCGGGACTGACGGAATACCTGAGGGCTTCAGGATCGCAATCGAATCCTGATCCTCGTACAGCACCTCGAAGTCTGGATTTTTCCCGAGACTGAATGGGATTCTCGGAGCCTGCTCGACCTCCGGCATCAGAGAGGCTATGAGTGGACGCGTAAATGTCCGGACCGAATAGGGCGCGCCAACCGTTCGGGCTTCAAATGAGAACGGCGTTCCTGCCCGTGTTTCAAGGAGCTCAACCGGACGCCAATCGCAGAAGTGTTCTCTCCAGGTATTGATGACGGACACAGGAGCGCTCTGGAGCTCCCGCAGGATAGCGCCGCGCCAGAGATTCCGATTCCTTCCCGGCTTAGAAGCCCAGGCGGGAGCGGAGTGCTCGAAAAAGCGGGATAAATCAACTCTGCGTCCACCCGCGGTCTCCACCGGAGTCTCTGGGTTCAGGCGTTCCCCGGATTCCTCAAGATTCCGATAAAAGGAGCTCCATGAGATTTCAGCAGGCGGCATTCCGGCACTCCCCGGGAACCTCTCGTCTGAAAGCGCCGTGAGAATACGGGTGCTCCCATCCTTTTCAAGCAGAAGCCCGGCCCCCGCATTGGATGGCTGACCGTGTGGGCAAGTTTCTGAAGCTGCGCCGCGAGTTCAGGAGTCGGGGGAACCGATTCCGGCATTCGGAAAGGCTTCGAGAAGTTATCCGTCATGAGGCGATTCCTCTCTGCTTAAGCCAGGGAACCAGAAAGCGAAGAAAAGACCGGGCCGGGGAGGCGAGGCGGTTTCCGGCGTAATACGCGTAACCAGAACTCGGCATTGTGAGATCCGGCAGGATCTGCGTCAGTTTCCCGGACTGAAGGGCGTCAGACACCGCCCAGCGGCTTCTCAGAATAACGCCGAGACCAGCCTCAGCCCATCGGGTTGCGGTTTCACTTGAATTTGTGCGGAGTGATGAATGAAAGCGGATTCGGACAGCGCCGTTTTTTCCTTTCAGCTCCCAGATGTTTCCGGGTAGGCGGTCCTCATCGATTGAAATGGCAGGGAGCTTCGCGAGATCCGCAGGTGATGTGACGGAGCTTCCGGTTTTCTGAAGCAGGGAGGGAGACGCGCAAAGGATACGGTCATTCCGGAAGAGGCGCTTGGCGTGAAAACGGCTCTCGGGGAGCTCTCCGATATGAATGACCAGATCGAGCCCGGACTGTACCGGATCGAGAGGAGGATCGGAGAGGAGGAGGGTGAGTTCGATTTCAGGATTCGCGGCGGCAAATTCCGCTGCCGCGAGGCTGAGAACCCGTTCCCCGAACCCCCAGCTGCAGTTGATGTGAAGCTTTCCTTTCAGAGTGCCTCGCGCTGACGTCACAGCGTCTTCAAGAGCGGCAATCCGTTCCAGAATGTCGTCCGCGCCCGCGAGAAACCGCTTTCCTTCCCCGGTAAGCGCCATCCCGCGAGTATTGCGGAGCACCAGGGGGCAGCCTAACCGGGTTTCCATCGCGGCGAGCCGGCGTGACACAGCGCCGGCGGTCAGTCCGAGACGGCGCGCTGCCTCAGAAAGACTTCCGCTTTTCGCGATTGCGGAGAAGAGTTCAAGATCAGTTGCCCGGCTCAAACCGAAACCCTCCTGGAAGAGACCTTCCGGAGGTGTGGCACTCCGGAAAGCCGTGACAAGTAATGTTTATTTTGCGGGCTTTCTGCACGCTGCCTGCGTGAAGGGATTCACATTCCCCTGAATCGCCGCGATGCGGCTCGCCCTCTCACACTCCCAGGCTGTTGCCGGGAACGTCTTATCCCAGGCGTTCATCAGCTGACGGGTCTGGTTACTCATCCGGTACTTCGAGTAGGCCCACTCCATGTACTTATACGTGCGGGCGACGAGCCCCTTCACGGCGTCCGGCGGTTCCGCCTTCCGGTCCTCAATCTTCATAGGGCACGTACCGAAGGTGTTCGGGGTCCCTTTCGCGAACTGCGTGTAGTCGTAGTTCTGCCGCGCGGCATTGACGGAGCCGATTGCGGGGTAGAGGTTATACATATCCGCCTGCATCAGGCGGTACTCCGCGCTCGCGCGGTTTGCGCAGGCACGGCCCTTATAAGGCTTACCGTTTCCTTTTACGCATTCCGGCGCGCCTTCCCGCCATTCCGTGAAGGCCCTTCCGAAGTTTTCCGCCGGCAGAATATGTTCCCATTCAATTCGGTTTGCGCGTTTCGGGGATTTGGCCGCGATGAATCCCTTCGGCAGAATGACCTGCTTATCCGGCGTGAAAGACGCGCCGCAGTAAATCGTCGTACGGTGATCGTTGAAGACCTGATTGAGCAGAATCTTCTTCACCTGGGAAAAGCTTTCAAACTGGGTGTTCCCGCGGGGAGCGTCAGCAGCAGACGCGGCCGAAGCGGCAAAAATCAGAGCGGGAAGGAGCAGCAACACGCGTTTCATGAATTTTCAGTCCTAAAAAATCTGAAAAAACCGAAAAGAGAAGGCAGGAATAGGGTTGGAAAATCGGTCTTCCTGTTTCTTATCTTTGATTTTTTCTCAAAACTCTTTTGATTTTATGCGTGATTCAGACTATCGGGGTGGGGGAGAATAAAAAATAAATTTTCTTTTTCTTCCTCGAGGCCACGCCTATGAAGCTCACCGAGCTCGATACACCGTCGCTTTTGATTGATCGCGACAAACTTATCCGGAATATTGCCCGAGCCAAAGCATCCTGCGCGAAGCTCGGTGTGCATTGGCGTCCGCATCTGAAAACGCATAAGTGTCTGGAAATTGCCCGTCTCCAGATTGAGGACCCGACTGGTCCCGCCACAGTTTCCACCCTGAAAGAGGCGGAATTTTTTGCCTCCAACGGAATCACAGATCTGATTTACGCGGTCGGAATCGCCCCGCATAAACTGCCCCGCGTTGATCGGATTAATAAGTCTGGGGCTGACTGCAAGATCATTCTCGACAGCGTTGAGGCGGCCGATGCCGTGAGCCGCTATGCGCGGACAGCTGGCACCAGTTTTCGGGTACTGATTGAAATTGACTGCGATGGACATCGTTCCGGCCTGAAACCGGGAAGCCCTGAAATTCTTGAGGTAGCCCGACATCTGAAAGATGGCGCGGCGCTTGTCGGCGTCCTGACACACGCGGGCGGCAGCTATTCGGCGCACGGGGACGCCGAGCTGAAGGCCGCGGCCGAGAATGAAGTGACTGCAATTACCCGAGTCGCGGATGACCTTCGCGCTGCCGGTTTCCCGATTGAAATCGTGAGTGTCGGTTCCACCCCGACACTCTGCGCCGCGGAAAAGGCTCCTGGTGTCACGGAATATCGAAGCGGCGTCGGGACCATCTTTGATCTCTTTATGCATGGTGTGGGAGTTTGCGAGATCGGGGACATCGCTGAGTCCGTGCTGGTCTCTGTCATTGGCCGGCAGCAGGAGAAGGGCTGGCTGATTACGGATGGCGGGTGGCTCGCGATGAGCCGGGACCGCGGCACGGCTTCTCAGGCGGTTGACTGGGGTTACGGAGCGGTCTGCGATATCAATGGGAACCTGATCCCTGAGCTTTGGGTGGCGTCCGCGAACCAGGAGCACGGGATCATTGCCCGGCGTGACGGGAAACCGATTTCAGAATCGGATTTCCCTTTGGATACGCGTCTTCGCATTCTCCCAAATCACGCTTGCCCGACGGCGGCGGCTTTCGACCGCTATCACATCGTCGATCACGGAGAGGCTACGGAAGTCTGGCACCGAATCAATAATTGGGAGTAGACTTTAAGCGGTATTACGCTGAGGCGTGCATATAACGTCATCTCTAAAAAATGCTGAAGAATTCAATTCAGCTCACGCCTCCGCGAGGTTGTCCGTCAGGATAAACCTAATCTTCTGTTCCCTAACCACCAGGATGGCAGAAGAAAACGGGCATCAGGGTCTGTGCCTCAAGAGTTATGCATCAACCACAAAGGAGATGAAGCATGCTAGGTGTCGTCATAACGCTCGCAGTGATTGCGGCGGTCGCGTGGTGTATTTTCAAAAACTATTACCCTCCAACCGTTCTTTTGATTGCAGGTCTTTTATTCCTTGCAGTTGCTGCGTGTTTTGGAGTTGATCCGGTGCCGGCAAAGGCATCCACTCATTTCCTTGGATTTGATTTTGCGCAGGCCTTCACTGATCGTATGAAGACACGCCTCCCCGGTCTGGGTCTCAACATCATGTGGATTGCAGGTTTCTCGTATTACATGGATAAGATCGGGGCATCCAAGGCTCTCGTGAAGCTTTGTGTGAAGCCGCTATCAGCGATCCGCTCGCCTTATCTGCTTCTTGCCGTGACCTATATCGTTGGTCAGTTTATGGCACTCTTCATTAACAGCGCAGTCGGTCTTGGATTGCTGCTGATGGCTTCGATTTTCCCGCTGCTTGTCGCGCTGGGGGTTTCTAAGACTTCCGCGGCTGCGGTGATTGGTTCGACCTGCTGTCTTGACCTTGGACCGTCATCCTCAAATGCGATGCGGGCGGCAGATCTCCTTAACACAGACGTCGTTACCTATTTTGTCCAGAATCAGATTCCGGTTGCACTCTGCGTGATCGCTGTAGTAGCAATCGGACATTTCTTTATTCAGCGTTGGTTTGATAAGAAGGATGGTATTGAAACAAGCGGAGCCGGGACTCAGGAAGATGTAGCAAAGGCATTTGAAGGAGCAGGTCCTGTCTGGTATTCAATCCTTCCGATGCTGCCCCTTGTTCTTCTGATTATTTTCAGCCCGATGGTCTATCAGCCTGTGAAACTCTCGCTTCAGACCGCCATCATTATTTCCATTCTTGTGTCTTTCGTAGTTGACCTCATCACAACCCGGGGTGTGAAGGATTCGATTGGAAGGACAAAGGCTGTATATGAAGGGATGGGCAAAGTATTTACATCAACTGTGGCCCTTATTTGCTGCGCTGAACTCTTCGCTTTTGGTATGACAAAGGTCGGCGGTATCACGACGATGATCAACGCCGCCGCATCAATGGAATCGGCAGGTGTCTGGGTGATGCTCTTCATCATGATTGCCATTATGGTCCTTGCGACTCTGGTCACAGGCTCAGGAAATGCAGCGTTCTTTGCATTTTCGCCGCTTCTTCCTCAGGCAGCGTCTTCTGTCGGCATGAGCGCGGCTGTGCTTGCCGTTCCTGTACAGCTGTCGGCGGGTATTGCCCGTACGATGTGCCCGATTGCGGGTGTCACCATTGCCGTGTCATCGATCGCTGGCATTACACCGTTCCAGCTCGTGCGCCGCACGATTCCGGTGATGGTGCTTGCCCTGATTACAAACATTGCGGCTTCAGCCGCCTTCCTCTGAACGGAACCCGGGCTGCCGTAAAAAATTCCGGCAGCCTGATCCCATTCTCTTTCTGACAGGAGTCAAATGATGAATGCAGTTCTGATTAGAAACGCCGAGGTATATGCGCCGGAACGTCTGGGGGTTCAGGACGTTCTGATGGTGAATGGCCGTTTTGCTGCGGTTGGGAAAGATCTCAACGTAGTAATGCCTGGAC
This sequence comes from Mesosutterella multiformis, assembly GCF_003402575.1. Lineage (GTDB taxonomy): Bacteria > Pseudomonadota > Gammaproteobacteria > Burkholderiales > Burkholderiaceae_F > Mesosutterella > Mesosutterella multiformis. The sequence continues at coordinate 6,191 of NZ_BGZJ01000001.1, read as the reverse complement.
TGGAAACAATTGATGCAGCAGGGAAACTGCTGACGCCTGGATTCTTTGATCAGCATATTCACGTCACGGGAGGCGGCGGAGAAGGCGGTCCCGTGTCCAGAACACCGGAACTGGTGCTTTCGGAATTGGTTGCCTGTGGAACCACTTCTCTTGTTGGGGTATCAGGGACAGACTTTATTACCCGCTCAATTGAAAATCTGCTTGCCAAAATTCGTGCGCTGGCCGCAGAAGGGGTGTCCACATGGATGTATACGAGCAATTACCGCTTTCCTCCGACCACGATGAGCGGTGAGGCCGCAAAAGATATCTTTATGGTTCCGGAGTGTCTGGGAGTCAAGATTGCGCTTGGCGATCACCGCTCATCCTTCCCGACAGTTGATCAGGTTATTCAGCTACTGGCTGACATTCGTCTTGCCGGCATGATTTCCGGAAAAATCGGTGTATTGCATGTTCATTCCGGAAATCTTCATGGCGAATTTGAAATGTTTAAGGAAATAGTGGACCGCGGTTTCCCGATTCGCCATATTCGCCCGACTCATTGCGCAAGGGCAAAGTATGTGTTTGATTCCGCTGTGCAGTTTGCCAAAGCAGGCGGCTATATCGATATCACAACAGGCGGATCCTGCTGCTTCGACTCCCCGGCTGATGCCTTTATTGAAGCGGTTGGCGAAGGGGTTGACCCTGCCCGCATTACGATGAGCTCAGACGGTCATGGCTCCAAACCTCGTTTCAATGACAAGGGGGAAATGGTAGGGCTGGCTGTCTGCGGGATTGAATGTAATCTTGAAACTATTCAGAAGCTTGTCAGGGAAAAGGGGCAGAAGCTCGAGGATGTTCTTCCCTTTATCACCAAAAATGTTGCGGATTCGCATGGGCTATCTACGCAAGGTCGGGTGGCCGATGGAGCAACGGCAGATGCATTGCTTTTTGATGACAATCTTGAACTTACGGATGTTTTTGCCAAGGGGCGTCAGATGATGCGGAATCGCGAAATTATTGTTCGCGGTACTTTTGAAGAATAATTGGTTATCCCGAGCTTCCGATAAAAACAGCGTCCCGTTAGTGATTTTTCGGGGCGCTGTTTTATTCAGGCTTGTGTCAGTGCTTCCTCTCTGTTCGATCGGTTCCAGAGCCGCTTGAATGCGGGGATCAGGAGAAGGAGATGCCAGGTGCCATATCCAATCACGAGTCCCACGGCAACACCCCCCAGAACGTCTGTCGGGAAATGGGCAAAAAGCCAGAGCCGCGAAAAGGCGATCAGAAGCGCGACGGGAAGCGCCGCGAGAGCAATTTTGAATTCCCTGCTTGCGAGCAGAACGCCGAGCACCGTGAATGACACCGCCGTGTGACCGGAAGGAAATGAGAAAGAAGGCGGGCACGCCTGCAGCATAGAGACCCCTGTCTCAATGGCGCAGGGTCTCGGACGGGCAAAAAGAAACTTCAGAAGGCCGTTTGAAATAAAAAGATCCGCGAACAGACTGACGATGATCGCGATGCTTACCGGGCGGGTCTTTTTTGAGCATAAAAGCACCGCGGCGAGCGCGATCCAGATTTCTCCCGCGTTCCCGACCCGGGTCGCCGCCATCATGATGGAATCAAAAAATGTTCCATGAAGCGCCTGGAGTGAGAGGAGAAAAGACATTTCCGACATTTTGAAGCAAACCTCTTCCGGGGGCGGTTTCTGGGAAACCGTCCCTCTTATTAATTTTCGAACCGGATCAGCGTTCAGGCTTTCTGAGGAATCCGAATGAAGCGAGCCGCATGGCTGCGCTTTAACGAAGACGCGAGAAACGCGAGGTAGACCAGAGCGGAGAGACTCCAGTCAAGAAGGAACGTCGCCACATTGTGGCTCGGGAAGTGGTATCCCCGCATCATCTGAATGACACCGCAGACCGTTCCGAAGAGGATAGCGAAAAAGAGACCGGCGCGGGCAAGGGTCGGACGGCGACGTCTGAAAGCAAACCAGAAGGGGATCAGGCTGAAACCGGTTCCGGCAAAGCCTCCGGGCCAGCAGTTGCCAGGGGCTGAAAGGCTGAATCCAAAGTGAGGGGCAAGAATCGGATGCGTACCGCCGAAGAACGTCGTGGAAACCGGGCAGTAGACCCCGGTCATATCTTTCAGCACTGAGACTGTCCCGACGCAGACGAGTATTGCGGTAATAAGATAGCCCGCTTCAGTGACAGAAATCCGGGGGGAGATCTTGGCACGGTCTTTTACCGCGATCGCGATAACTCCCAAAGCTACGAACACCGTGAGCAGTTTTGCCCATTTATGGAAGAAAAGCAGCGCTGCGCTGTTCTGAAGCGGAAACGTTCCATCCGGCGCAAAGAAACGCTCCACCGCGAGGTCAATGGAGACCGGGTGAAGGATGATGAGCGCCGCGAGCAGCAGAGCCGGAATAATCGCTTCGGCTGCAGCGGAAAGAAAACGTCTTTTCACGGGATTCAGAGTGCCGACGGACGGAAGTCCGGCAGCAGATAAAGGGAGACAGTTAAAGTGTGTTCCCTGCCGTGTGAAACCCCCGTTCAAAGCGCGTCAAAACAGTGTGAAGAATAAGAGAGGAGAGAGCCAGATTCAAAACCGGCCGAGGGTCTTTTTGAAGACCAAGCTTCTGAGGGGGAAATGTGAACGGGGAGACAAATGAGGGAAAAAGAAATATCCCTCCTTCCATGAGGAGAACTTGCAGGGAAGGAGGGAAAAAGACCTCATCTCCGAGGAGAGAGTCACGGGATGAGGCTGTACGCACTCATGCTTCTACAGATGCCGGAGCAGTGTCTCCGGATTCGCCGTGATGCTTCCGCTGCAAGGACTTCGGGAAAATAGCGGAACCGGCTTCCGGCTGCTCCTAAACCCGCTTCGCGGAGAAGAGAAGAAGGAAGAAATGCTCTCGGGGTTTCTTCTTTTTCTTTTCTCTGCAATTCATACATTACGCCTTTTTAAAAATATTTATGTATCACCAAATAGGGATTCCAGGAAGAAATGCCGTAATTTATTCATCATGATGGAGGCTTCTGTCTTGGATTTACGGGTTTCTGTAAAAGCTCTATTTATTTATAGGTATCAATATTGCGGCAGGCGGCACAGAGCGTTTCGTATGGCGGTCAGGAGGAACGGTTCACGGTTTTATTCGGTGAATTATCAAATCAAGTGCAAAGTTACTGAATAAAAGACTTCAGCCGGACACTTCCAATTGAGACGTTTTCTGGGTCTGAAATTCAGAGCATTGAACCGTTTCTGAACTTCTGCCTGAGAAATTTTATCGATACTCATTCCTTTTGGGAAAAAGTCTCTAAGAAGTCCGTTTGTATTTTCATTACTTCCTTTCTCCCATGGATGATGAGGCAAGCAGAAATACACTTTGGTTCTGAGATCTTTCTCCAGTTTTTCAGCCCAGGAAAATTCTTTTCCGCGATCTACGGTAATCGTACGCAGATCCTTATCTGACAGAGATTTCTCAATTACGGCAGACACATCGGCCGCAGTCTTGGAAGCGGTTTTCCCGCCACAGAGAAAGCCGGACTTCCTATCGACCAGAGTCGTGAGGCAGGTTCCGCCCTTTTTTCCGATGACGGTATCGCCTTCCCAATCCCCCAGGCAAGATCTGTTCTGAGCTTCCAGGGTCGCTCTTCAATGCTGTGAGTGATCTGGATCTTTCCTCGCCTCTCGGTCATGCCTTTACGGTGACGCGTTTTACCGTGGTGTCGCAGGTGTCGGGACATCTTTCGGCCATCCACAAAGCGATCCAGAAAGCCAGAATTGATTCCTCGGTAGATTGTCGTGGCGCTGATCCTTAGATTCGGCAGCTCCTTTCTGAGACGGTATTGAATCTGCTCCGGAGACCAGAATTTCTTAACCAGCAGATTTGAGACAATCCTTGTCAGCAACGAGTCAGACTTCAGAATGTTTCTCTTTCCGCAATGCTTTCTCTGTCTCTGATATCGGGCCTGCGCGGCACAGGGATCATAGGCAGCTGAAGCCCCATCCTGGGCCGATACAGCCTTGTTTCGCTTCAGTTCGCGGGAGATCGTAGAAACATTTTTCCCAATCGCACATGCAATTTCAGACAGGGATTTGCCTGAAATCGTTAAAGCCGAAATAAATACTCTGTCCCGAAGAGTAAGATGATAATAGTGGCTCATGAGCTCCCTCTATAGTTATCTTGACAATCTCTATTATGGAAGCTTTATGGGCCACTATTCTTTTCTCAGGCTTTGCACTTGAAGTGATAATTCGCCTCAGAAAAAAACGTGAACGAAAGATAGCGTCGTTGAAATTTAAAAACGTTACTTGATGGTGATATCCGGAAAATGTCTGATGAAAACCCGAAAAGAGAGAAAGCGGGGGAAAGTCTCAGACGTTTTCCTTATCTCAGTCGACCGTGGTCAGAGAACGGCTTTGGAGCGCTCCTTCGAGTCACAGTGCCGCACTAACATGGAAGATGCCGGAGCCTCGGGGCTTCCTGCTTCCGCGGATTCGGCAGTCCATCCAATTTCACTCAATATAAAAAATAAATCCTATGACAGAAACCAGAATTGAGGCGTCAAGCCCCCAGGCCGGGGGTCTGAAACGCACATTCGGCATGCGGGAGGCGGTGACGATCACGGCGGCTCTGTGATCGGTGTCGGTCTCTTTACAACGGGTTCCAATGTTGTCGGCACGCTCGGGCCAGCGGTCATTCTTGCAACGCTCCTCGCGCTCGCGGTGAGTATTTATCCGGCGCTCCTATACGCGGAAATGGGAGCCGCGCTTCCTTACGCGGGCGGCACCTACCAGTTCGCATCTCTTGGTCTTGGACGTGCGGCCGGAATGCTCGCGGGCTGGAACTTCATCATTTCGCTTGTCGCAGTGACGGGGGCGAAGCGCTCGCTTTCAGTTACTACTTCCGAACGCTTTTCCTCGCGTTTGGCTACGACCTGCCGATATCCGACGTGGTGCTCGCCTCCATTGTGACGCGGGCTTCATTGTGGCCAATGTTTTCGGCGTGAAGCTCACCGGAAAACTGCAGAACGGCTTCATGTTTTCTTCTGGGGCGTCGCCTTCATCTGGTTCCTTACGATGATTCCGAATGTCCACCTGCCGTCCTTTGTGCGGGCTCCGGAATTCCTTCACGCGACAACACCTCTCGGATTCTTCTCCGCGACCTGCATGATCTGGTGGTGCTTTGCTGGGTTTGAGGCCTGCGTGGCGATGGGGGAAGAAATCAAATACCCGCATATCAATGTGCCGCGCGCGATGTTCCTCGCCCCGTTTGTCGTCTTTGCGGTGAACGCGCTTTTCCAGTGGTACCTCGTCGGCATCACGCCTCCGGATCAGATCGCATCGCTCGCGGATGCGGAAGCGCCGTTTGCCCAGGCGATGAAGGCGGCCGGGATCCTCGGGTTCCCTCTCGCGCTCCTTGCTGCCGGTATCGCCTTTGGCGGCGACTTCTCCACGCTGACGCCTCGATCTCGACGCCTCCCCGCTATCTCTTCACGATGGCGCGTGACGGCTCCATGCCGAAGGTCTTCGCGATCACGAGTAAGAAATATCAGACGCCGTATGTCGCGGTGATTGTGCTCGGTGTGCTGTCCGTAGCGCTGATTGCGACGAATTCGCTTGAAATACATCGCGTCGCTTCCCTTTTCGCCGACCTCTTCTACTACGTGCTTGGCATCATTGCCGCGCTTGCTCTTCGTAAGAAGCATCCGGAACTGAAGCGGAGCTACAAGCTCCGTGGATCAAGGTCGGGGGCTCCGGTGAGCGCGGTGATCTACGTGCTGATGATGACGCAGCTGGACGCGAACGCCTTCATCACTGGCGTGCTCTGGTGCGTGCTCGGTATCGCGATTTATCTTGTCTGCCGGTGGAAGTACGGCAAAGCCGGGGAATTCACGCTGGATCTCGCGGCGTCCGGTGCGGATGACGTACCGCCGCCTGAGGAAAAACGGGCGATGGATCGTGAGTACCTGATCTGGAAAGTGATTGTTTCAGCGTCCTGCGTGATCGCGGTTGTTCTCTATATCTTCCCGTTCTTCGTGAAGTAGCCGGGAAGAGAAGACTGTTATCCGCCAGGAAACAGCGCGCCCCTGTCTGAAAGCTTCAGGCAGGGGCGCTCTTCGTATCACGAGGATTACTTCAGTGTGTAGGATCTCGCCTTTGTGGAGCAGGGCGAACCTTCAGTCAGCCAGAGTGTCCGTTCGTCAAGATCGAGC